>OY969791.1:0-3391405 GCA_963703135.1 uncultured Solirubrobacterales bacterium
CAGATTTCTGCTATTCAGGCTATGTCTCTCTGCCGGACGGGATTCTCACAAATACAACCTCGTTAACGGTTGAATGTTGGGCAACACAGGCCTCGGCAAATCAGTGGGCGACAATTTGGGCCTTCGCCGTCCAACCAGGCGTGAATTTCGCCCTTATCCCGAATCCAAGCCCGGCCATTGAAAATAATGGTCAAATGGTGGTGGCCGTCAACCCCAACAACAATGATGTTTATACGACTTCCGGAGTTACCTTTCCAAACGGTTCCGAGCAATATGTTTCTTATACATTCAACAACTCCAGCTTGATGGCTGACATTTATACCAACGGGGTATTGGTTGGAACGCAGGCTTATCCGGACCACACTTATTGTCCAGGAAACATTGGAGGTTCCGGTGGCACGACGCAAAATTGGTTGGGAAACGACACCTATAATGACACCCAGTTTCAAGGCTCTATTCGAGAGTTCCGGATATGGAATGGAGCGGTTTCGCCCCTGTATTTGGCCGCCAGTGCTGTTGCCGGACCCGATGTTGTGATAACCAATACCACGCCTCAGTCGCTGAGTATCTCCTTGGCGACAAGCATGCTTGTCAATCAAACGCAGCAGGCTTCAGTCCAGAGCTCCTTCTTGCAGGTTTCTGGTGTGCCATTGACTGATGCCGCCACCAACTGGACCAGTAGCAACTCTGGCGTTCTTGCGGTCGACAGCAATGGCGTGATCACAGCGGTGGGTCCGGGCAACGCCACGATCAGTGCCACGATCGCCGGTGTGACCGCAACCAGTGCTTCCATCACCGTTGGCAAGGCGACGATCAGCATTACCCGCTCTGGATCAGGTATTGTGCTCAGCTGGCCAGCCGGGACCCTCCTGCTACAGGCTCCGACGGTGCATGGTCCGTGGACCACTAATAGCGCCGCGGTTTCGCCTTACCCCGTGTCGACAACTTCGGGCAATCAGTTTTTCAGGCTTCAGGTCAGCCCTTAAAGCTGGATCTGCATCTGCGGAATGGGGGATGTCCGACGACCGGGGCTTTCTAGCCCCGGTCGTTTTCTCGGAAGGTTGTTGCTCGGCTGTTGGCAGTCGAGCCACGATGGAATCGGTTCCAAGGGCGGGTACTTTAATGGATAGAAGCGCGGTCGGATTCGGCTTCTCTCAAAGGCCTCCCCCGCGATGACGTTCGGTGACTTCGAATTCTCGTCCTCTTTCAAGCCGGCAAGTCTTCTGCCGCAAAGTTTCAATGCGGTCGTGGCAGGGAGAGTTTCTGGCGCAATGCTTGTACGTAGTTGAGTGCCAGGGCATTGGAGGGTTTTTGCTCGAGAATTTTTTCAAATTCCTCCAGGGCCTCGGAATAATTTCCCGCGTTCTCCAAAGCCATGCCCAGGTTTAACCGGGCTTCGGGCAAATCCGGCATGATGCGGACGGCTTCACGAAATTGCGCGGCTGCGTCGGCCGGCATTGCCGTCGCGTCCGAGTTCCAGGCCATAGAGAAAATGTGCCTGCATCGAGTCCGGCGATAATTTGACCGCTTCCGCATAGCACTGTTCTGCTTCCGCATGGCGTCCCAAAGTCGCGAGATTTTGACCCGCCTCGATATACAGCGTCGCGTCCGGAGGGTTTAAATTTATGGCATCATCATAATTGGTCGCGGCCGCTTCACGGCCAGCCGTGCTGGACACAAAAACGCGCCAGGGTGGTCAATTCCGGGGCGCGGTCGATCCGATTCAGCAGGGCCTTGTGAAAACAATCTTCCGCTTCAGCCTTGCTCCCTGTTTTCTCATACATCTGGCCGAGGCCAAGCCAGGCCAGACCAAACCGCGGATTGACGGCCAGGGCGTGCCGGTATTCATGAATCGCTTCATCACGCCGTCCAAGATCGTTTCAGCGCTTGCGCCAGGTTTTGCAAGGCCCAAACGTCCTGTGGATTCAGCTGAAAGGCTCGGCGAAAGGCCGCTGCCGCTTCCTCATATTTCTGCTGTTTCGCGAGGATGACGCCCAGTTGCGACCAGTCCTCCGAGCTGGCAGGGAGCAGATCGACCGCGCGTCGCGCGTTGGTCGCCGCCTCCGCCAAATTGCCGGATAATTGCTCCAATACCGCAAGTTGTCCCAGCAGCAGCGGATCGTCTGGCGCTTCCGCCAGGGCATTTTGATAAGAGTTTTGCGCCGCCTGGATGCCCGACGGCTGGGTTGCTGGTATTAATTTGTCCAGCGCAATGCGGAGTCTCTGTACTTGTTCCTCATGATTGAGCTGCCCGGTGAAAGGGGGTTTGCCTAAACGGGAATAGATTTCGGCTAAGGACGCCTGTTTGTCCCAGGCGGTCCAAGCCAGCCGACGCGCGCAATCCGCCTCGGACGGCCATGGCTGGCTGGAGGCGACTTGTGCCGTGACCCTTTCCGGCAATAAACTTTCCAGCTCGGGGAGCCAGGGTGCGGGCCAGCAGATAATTGCCGTCGAACGTCAGATGGACATGTTCGTAAAACAAGTCATCGCCAGGCAGTCCGTTAGCGCTTTCATCCGCAAAGGCCTGTTTCGCATCCGCGAGGACAACCCGTGGGTCATTGTCTTTTGAAACCGTCTGCCGGATCAAATCGTTCAAACGGCTGTCGCAACGAAAACGCAGCGTGTCCTGGTCGCAGGCTGCCGTTAATTTTTTTTGCGCTTCGGTGGTCATCGCCAAGCGCCAGCGCACAGATGCCCTGGCGAAAATCAAGTTCCGCATAATTCATCATCGATTTGTGCCGCCTCACCATACCACTGCGCCGCTTGCTCAATTTTGCCTGCGGCCTGGGCGGCAATGCCGTTTTGATAAAGCTGGTCCCATCGGCTTTTATCCGATTCGCTTAAATCCAGACGGTGCGCTGAAGCAAATGGCGCGCAATCCCTCAAGTTCACCGCCACGGTGCTGACGACAATGCCCGCGCCACTGTTTCTTCCCGATTTGATGATGTCGGCGAGATTCCTTGAAAAATGATCATAAACCGCGTCCATGCGCGGATCGTCGCGGCGAATCTGCTGATTGAGAAACATTTCCATGCCGCCCCATTCACTTTTATCCAACGGCGGCTTATGAATCTCCAAACGCACGGTGTCCAGGAGCTGGCCGATGCGGGTGGTTTTCAGAGCCAGGTTGGCGCGAATCACCGGAAGCGGTGGAGATTGCTGGCCGAAAACCGTGCCGGCGCCAAACGGTCCAACCACTTCATTGTTGCCCATATAAATCACCCAAATATCGCCATCCGCCGCCGCGCAATCACGGGCGATGGGGAGAATGACGCTGGAATTAATGGCGGTCATGGCTGTATTCACGACCTCAAAATGCGTGCCGGGGTAGCGCAGTTCCAACATGGCTTGCAACATGCGCGGCATTCCGAAACGGGGTTCCGGATCGCCCAGCGCGGCCGATTCACCAAAAACAAAGATGCGAACAGTGTTGGAACCTTTAGGTTGCGGGATGCAGATGGGCACAGGCATGCGGGCCATGGCGGGGCCGAAAAAGCGCCAGCCAAACTGGTTGTTCTGAACCAGAACTTTCTGGCCATCACGTTGTGATGCCAATAAGAATCCCGTGGGATACCCAAAACCGGCCAGCCGCAGAACCAATTCGCTCAGGCCGAGAAAAACCATCGGAACGCCAATCGCCAGCAGCAATCGGAATAACCACGATTTCCGGTGATTCGGACGATGCGGGCTGGAAATTGGACCGTAGCCTGGCGGTTTCGTCCGATGATTGGCGGACTTTTTCCGGGAGGTTTTCATGCGTGATTGTTAATTAAATCGTCAATCGTTTTAAAGCGATTTCAAATTACGGCTTATTCCGGAATACCCAAGCAGGCTTTTCCCCAATAACCGGGCCGGCGACCTGCCGGTCGGGAGCGTGGCAACCCGGGTTGGCTCCAACCTGCGCCATCCGATCACTCAATGCTCCAACCATACGCTTAAGCTGGCGTGAAACCAATCTTAAATATCTAAAGTGTGAAAGTAGATTCGACTAATGCAATCTGACACGGACAACTCAGGACGCCTGTATTTACAGCAGAAAACTCCAAGATGGAGGCAGGCTGGTTTCGATGTTTCTAATGTAAAGGATCTCAAAATGACAGCCGCGAGAACTCATGGTAAAAGACCCGTTGATGAAGCAGGATCTTTTGCAGCAACCACCGAACCAGCCGCGAAACCGCTGCGAGGAAAAAACGTTTCCTCGTGTCTTCTGAGACGAGGCATGGATCAGTTGGTAAAGGGTTTGGAATTTGACGCTCGTGCCGGTTGGCATGCGAACAGATCAGCCTCGCACTCGATGCTACGGGAAAATGACAGGACCGTCGAAATGCGTATATAGCAAATGTTGAAGATGATCTCAGATCAAACCGGAGCCGGGATTTTAATGTGAGGACGCGACAGGACAACGTGCGGGTTTGCAATCCCGCCAGCGGTTTTACCTTGATCGAATTGCTGGTGGTGATCACCATCATTGCCATTCTGGCGGCGATGCTTTTGCCGGCATTGAGCAAGGCCAAGGTGAAGGCGCAGGGGATTGAGTGCCTGGGAAACCACCGGCAACTGGGTTTGGCGTGGATCATGTATGCGGGGGACAATCACGACATGTGCTGCGTAAATATTGAGGGTGCGCCCGGCACGACGCCGACAAGCTGGGCATTGGGATGGGAGGATTTCACCGCCAATAATACACAGAACACCAATCTGGACATGTTGCGGCTGGGACTCTTGTGGTCATACACACAAAATCCGGGGATTTATAAATGCCCGGCGGATGTTTATCTTGTGCAAAGAGGGAACTGTGATGTTACCGCGGTTGCGGAGCAATTCAATGAACGCCTATCTCACGGGTGGAGGGTATGGGAGCACCACTTCGGCTCCGTTTTATCCCGGGTACCGGTGCTACAACAAGATGTCCGACATTACGAGTCCGACGCCGGTGGACCTTTGGGTTTTTACCGATGAACATCCCGACAGCATCAACGATGGCTGGTTAATCATCGATCCGACCACGTTGATCCAATGGGGCAATGACTTGCCGGGTAGTTATCACAATCATGCCAATTCGCTGACCTTTGCGGACGGTCATTCAGAACTGCACAAGTGGCGGGAGTTAACGACCAGTGCGCCCGTGACGCAAATGGAGCATGGCACTTATCCGGGAACATTCCCGGTGGATTTGGACATTCAATACATGATCAGCCACAGCACGACGAAACTTTGATTTTTAATATCCTTTTAAACCTCCATTGGCACTTGAATTTAAATTAAATGAGTAAATCCATACCTTCCAGTTGTCGGGTCCCGGTATTTGCCGGGAATAAACAGATTCGATTTGGCGAAAAACCAGTGCCGCAGCCCGGGCCGGGGCAGTTGTTATTGCGAGTACGTGCAAATGCCTTGTGCGGGTCGGAGCGGTCACAGTTTTTTGATGGCACTGCGACCACACCCGGACATGAAGCTGCCGGGACTGTCGTGGCTGCGGGTGCGGATACCCGGACGGCTGTGGGTACGCCGGGCGTCGTATTTTTGATGTCTTATTGCGGCGAGTGCCGTTCGTGCCGACTGGGTTTTACCAATCAATGTTTACAGAAGCGTGCCGACATGGGATTCAACCGGGACGGCGGCTACGGGCAATACGAGTTGATTTACGAGAATATTTTTTTCCCGGTGCCGGAGAAGTTTTCGGCGACCGAAGGAACTCTGTTGCTGGACATCATGGGCACAGGCGGACATGCGATTGAACGATGCCAATTGATGCGGCCGGACATTGAATCATTGCTGGTAACCGGCGCGGGACCGATTGGCCTGGGGGTGCTGGCGATGGCAAAAATCATTCTTGGCCAGCACATCAAAGTTTACCTGACGGACGTGGTGGATTACCGGCTCAAACTGGCGGAAGAATTGGGTGGAATCCCCATCAATGTGGCCAGGAAGACACTGGCGGAGTCCTTGAAATCGCTGGGCACCGAACGGGTGGACATGGCCGTGGATACAGCCGGAAAACAGGTGGCGCGGCAGGATGCGGTCGAATGCGCTGGCACAACGGGGATCGTTGATCTGTGTGGGGCACGGCGAGGGTGTCACGTTGAAAATTTCACCGGACATCATTGCGCCGGAACGCAGTGTGGTGGGCAGCGAATATTTCCGGTTTGATGAGTTGCCGGCCAATTTGCGGCGGCTGGAGCAGCATCGGAGCTATTTGAACCGGATCATCACTCATCGTTTTGGCGTGGATGAAATCCAAAAAGCCTTCGATCTGTTTTTTGGAGGGGAAACCGGCAAAGTCATCATCGAACAATGAGCGCACAATCTAAAATAAAAGCTGTGTTGATTGGAGCGGGGGGATGGGGGTTACAGCACGCCCGTATTTTGTCACAACGCGCGGATGTGGACAGCAATACGGTACCGGTCAGCGGCGCCTGCAGGTACGTATTGCTGAAGGCGCCGCCGCAGATGAACAGGATGTTGGTGGTGTCGATCGTCAGGAACTCTTGGTGGGGATGCTTGCGCCCGCCCTGGGGCGGCACGGAGGCCTGGGTGCCCTCGAGGATCTTCAGGAGCGCCTGCTGGACGCCCTCGCCGGAGACGTCGCGGGTGATCGAGGGGTTGTCGGCCTTGCGCGCGATCTTGTCGACCTCGTCGATGTAGATGATCCCGGTCTCGGCCTTCTTGACGTCGTAGTCGGCGGCCTGGATCAGCTTGAGAAGGATGTTCTCGACGTCCTCGCCGACGTAGCCGGCCTCGGTCAGGGCGGTGGCGTCGGCGATCGCGAAGGGCACGTTGAGGATTCGCGCGAGGGTCTGTGCGAGCAGGGTCTTGCCGCAGCCTGTGGGGCCGAGCAGGAGGATGTCGGACTTCTGCAGCTCGATGTCGGAGTCCTCGGACTGCATCATCTGCACGCGCTTGTAGTGGTTGTAGACGGCCACCGAGAGGGTTCGCTTGGAGGCTTCTTGGCCGACCACGTACTCGTCGAGCACGTCGTAGATCGCGCGCGGCTTGGGCAGGTTCTCCAGGTCAAACGCGGGCGGGGCGGCGAGCTCCTCGTCGATGATCTCGTTGCAGAGGTCGATGCACTCGTCGCAGATGTATACGCCCGGGCCGGCGATCAGCTTCTTGACCTGCCGCTGGGACTTGCCGCAGAAGCTACACAGGAGCTGCTCGTTGGAATCTGTCGGTCTGGCCATCGTGTGTGTCTCCCCTTAACCGACCCGCATACGGAACTAATGTTCCGAGATGACTCGATCGATGATGCCGTACTCCTTGGCCTCTTCCGAGCTCATGAAGTAGTCGCGCTCGGTGTCCTTGGATACCTGCTCGAGCTTCTTTCCGGTGTGCTTGGCGATGATCTCATCGAGGCGTTTGCGCACGTCGATGATCTCCTTGGCGTGGATCTCGATGTCCGTCGCCTGTCCTTGGAAGCTGGAGGAGACCTGGTGGATCAGGATCTTGGCGTTGGGCAGCGCCATGCGCTTGCCCTGCGCGCCGCCGGCGAGCAAAAGCGCGCCCATCGACATCGCGATGCCGACGCAGATCGTTTGCACGTCGGGCTTGATGAACTGCATCGTGTCGTAGATCGCAAGGCCCGCATAGACCGAGCCGCCGGGCGAGTTGATGTACAGCGAGACGTCCTTGTTGGGATCCTCGGACTCCAAGTGCAACAGCTGGGCGACTATCAGGTTGGCGATCTGGTCGTCGACCGGGGTGCCAAGGAAGATGATTCGCTCGTTGAGCAGGCGGCTGTAGATGTCGAACGCGCGCTCGCCTCGCGAGGTCTGCTCAACCACCATTGGTACAAGTGGGCTCATGGTCCTCGCTTCAGTTTCGCTTTACGGGCTGGATTCCTTCACAAGACGTCCTTTGGCCAGAGCCGCGGAGCGTCTGTGGGAGCGCACTCATAGGCTAGCGCTCCGGTGTCCACAGTCGTGCCGCGGCCTGCTCGCCGGTGGCTGAGTCCTGCTCGGCCTCGGAGTCGGGCGTCCAAAGCTTCTCGCGCGCCTGGGCCTGCTCGAGCGGGATCGGCTTGGCTTCGGCGGCGATCATCTCGACCGCCTTGCGCGCGGCGATGTCCTCGCGCACGTCCTCCAGCCGGCCGGACTTCTGAAGCTCGGCGAGCAGCTCGCCGGGCTCGGTTCCCTCGCGCGTGGCGGTCGGTGCGAGCGCCTCTAGTACGTCCTCCTCGCTGGCCTCGATCCCATCGGCGAGGACGACGGCGGCGATCACGGCTTCGCGGCGCAGCGATTGTGCCGCCTCGGGGGCCAGCTCGGCGATCAGGTCCTGCTCCTCGCGCCCGGTGATCTTCAGGTAGGCCTCGCGCGAGATGCCGCGATGGGAGAGCGTGTGCAGCATCCGATCCCACATCTCTTGTGCCTTGGCTTGCACGAGCGTCTCGGGGGTCTGGACCTCTGCGGCGGCCACGGCGGCGTCGAGCGCCGCCTCGCGAAACTCGGCGTCCACGCGTCCCTGCTCGGTCTCTCTCAGGCGGGTGCGTATGTCCTCGCGCAGCTCCGCCACGGAGTCGAAGCCCATGTCGACGGCGAAGTCCTCGTCGACCTCGGGCAGCCGCTTGTGCTTGACCTCCTTGACGGTCACCTCGAAGGACGCGTCTTTGCCGGCGAGCTCTTGGTTGGGATAATCGACAGGGAAGGACAGGTCGATCTTACGGGTCTCGCCTGCCGCGGCTCCCGCGAGTCCCTCCTCGAAGCCGGGGATGAGATTGCCCGATCCGAGTTCCACGAGCTGGTCGCGTCCCTCACCGCCTTGAAACGGCTCGCCCTCGATCGAGCCGAGGTAGTCGACGACGACGAAGTCGTTCAGCTCCGCGGCGCGCTCGATCGTCTCCAGGCGCGCCAGGCGCTCACGTAGACCGTCGATCTCGGTGTCGATTGCCTCCTCCTCGACGAGCGCCTCGCGCCGACCGACCTCGAGGCCCTTGTAGTCGCCGAGCTTGGCGGTGGGCAACACGCCGATTTCGATCGAGAACTCAAGGGCAGCCCCCTCGGGCGGCAGGTCGGAGAGGTCCAGCTGGGGGTCGCCGACGGGGACGATCCCGGCTGTGTCGATCGCGTCGGAATACCAGTTGCCGAGCGTGTCGCGCACCGCTTCCTCCAGGACGACCTCGCGGCCCACCTTCTGGATCACCAGCGGCGCTGGAACCTTGCCGCGACGAAAGCCGGGGATCCTCATTTCGCGCCCGAGCTGGCGCGCCTTGCGCTCCAGGCGCACCTCGACCTCGTTGGGGGGCACTTCCACGAGCACGCGCACGCGGGACTCGGGCAGTTCGGTGACGGTTGTCTTCAAAGCCGCTGACACGGCTGCCACGATACCGTGCGCGGGAATGCCAGCCCCCGCACGCCCCACCGAGCGACTGGAGAGATGGCTGTGGACCGGGCCGGTCGGACACCTGCTCGGCGGGTCGCTTGACTTCGCGCAAGCCCTCGCGCGCTATGCGCGCGCGAGGTGGCTGGCGTGAGGATTGCTAGACGGCGAGGCTGGCGCCGTCGAAGGAGAGAGCCACGCCGCGCGGCACGACCAGCACCGGCGCGGGTGCGTTCTCGATCAGGTTCTCGCTCGCGGCGCTGATCGACACGCGTCCCTGCTCGGCCTCCGGGCGCGAGCCGACGACCAGCAGGTCGGCGGTCTGCTTCTGGCCCTCGGGCTGCTCGCTGACGGTGCTCACCTCAGCGTCTAGCGCGCGAGCGAGCGCCTCGGCGGTCTGGACTGCGCTGCCGTCGCCGACGACGCCGACGCGAGCGATCTGTTGCGCGGCGCTGTGGGCAAATCCGGCGGGCGCCACGGCGACGGCCACTGTGCCTCCGTTGAGCAGGCGCTGAGCGGAGTTGCCGATCCCGATGCGACCGCGAGCGGTGTGGGAGTCAGAGCAGAAGACGATCACCTCGGCGCCGTTCTGGGCGGCGAGCTTGCTGAGACCCTCCGGCGTTGAGCGGTCGGTGATCACGTGGCGGGGAGCGTCTTGGCCGAGCAGCTCGGTGCCGCGCTTCAGCAGCTCTTCGGCCTCGTGTTGGGCGAGGATCTCGCGGCTTGCCTCATCCTCGGGGGCGTGACGCACGTAGGCGAGCGCCACCTCGGCGCCGGCTGCCGCGAACACTCGGCCGAGCGCTACGGCGTCGTCCTCGTTGTTGGTTCCGTCGTAGGAGATGATGATGTTGGCGGACATTTCGACTCTTTTCTTTCTTGTGCCTTTCGCCTGACCGTTGTGTCCGGCGCCTGTTGGGAGTTGGTGGCGATCGTCCTGTGTGGCACGATCCAAGCTTGAACTTCTCCTACAGAGTTCCACGCACCTGCCATCAGTACCAATGAAATTCATTATCTGAGCTATAAGGACAGCTAATGCTCAATGTGGGACGACTCAGAGCGCTGGTCGAGGTGGCGCGACGCGGGTCGTTCTCGGCCGCGGCGGAGGCGCTCTCCTACACCCAGTCGGCGGTCTCCCAGCAGGTCGCGACATTGGAGGCAGAAACGGGCATGACGCTGCTCGAGCGACATGCCAGAGGCGTGCGCGTGACGCCCGCAGGCCACGCTTTGGTCGAGCACGGCGAAGGGATCCTCGCTCGCCTGGAGGCCGCCGAGGCTGAGCTCTCGGCCATCGCCGGCCTGCGCGCGGGTCGCCTGCGGATGGCTTCCTTCCCGACTGCCGGCGCGACGCTGATGCCGCTTGCGATCGCAACCTTTCGCGCGGCCTATCCGGAGGTTGAGCTGACCTTGGCAGAGGGCGAGCCCGAGGAGATCGTCCCGCGCCTGCGAGCCGGCGAGTTCGACCTGGCGCTGCTGTTCGAGTTCGACGAGCCCGAAGATCTGGAGGGATTGGAGCGGGTCGAGCTGTTGGCCGACCCGATGTATCTGGCGCTGCCGGCAGCCCATCCGCTGGCGCGCAAGAGCGGCCTGCGCTTGGCCGACCTGCGCGGCGAGGCTTGGATCCAGACCTCGCGCGAGAGTCCCTGCGCGCGTCATGTGGTGCGCTGTTGCCACGCCGCGGGTTTTGAGCCGAATGTGTCGTTTGAAAGCGACGACTACCAGACGGTTCAGGGTCTGGTTGCGGCGGGCGTAGGCGTCGCGCTGATCCCGGAGCTTGCGTTCATGGATCGCACGTCGACCCGTGCGGACATAGCGATCCGCGAGCTCGCCCCCAGCCCGCCCGTGCGCCAGGTGATCGCCGCCGCCGCGACCGAGGCGCGCCTGAGCCCCGCCACCCCGGCGATGCTCTCGATCCTCAAAGACGCCGCCGAGCGCTACGAGCTCCAGGGAAAGCGCACCGCCCCGAGCGTTTGAACCTCGGGCTGTAGCTCGATTTCGAAACGCTCGGCCACCAGGCGTCTGCCCTCGGCCATCAGGGCGATCACGTCCGCGGTCGTGGCGTCGCCCATGTTCTCGATGAAGTTGGCGTGCTTTGGGGCGAAACGAGCGCCCCCCACGCTGAGACCGTTGCAACCGGCCTCGCTGAGCAGCAGACCGGCGCTGCGCCCCTCGGCCCTCGGATCGTCGGGGTTCTTGAAGGTCGAGCCGAACGTCTTGATGCCCTGCGGTTGGGCTTCGTGGCGGGCGGCGCGCATTTGCGCGAGCGTCGCCTTGACCTGCTCCACCGGCGCGGGGGCCAGCAGAAAAGAGGCGCGGGCCACGATCTCCGCGGCGGCCAGGTTGGAGTGGCGGTAGGAGAATCCCAGTTGCTCGGGCGTGCGGCGCTCGCTGCCGTGCGCGCTGAGGATCTCCACCCACTCCAGGGTGTCGGCGAGCCGCCCGCCGTATGCGTTGGCGTTCATTCTCACCGCGCCCCCGACGCTGCCGGGAATGTTCACGCCGAACTCGATCCCAGACAGTCCGGCCTGGGCGGCGCGCGCGCTGACCGAGGGCAGGCGCGCGCCGCCGCCACAGACCATGCGCTGTCCCTGATGCTGGATCAAGGCGAGCTTGCGGTCCAGCTTGAGGACCAGTCCAGGTACGCCCTCGTCGGCGATGAGCAGATTCGAGCCCGACCCGACGACCGCGACCGGAGCTTCGATCGCCGCGGCCCATGCCAACAGCTCGCGCAACTGGGCCTGTGTACCGGCCCGCGCAAAGTACTCGGCATCCCCGCCCGTTCGGATCGTGGCCATCCGCTGCAAGGGGAAGTCGCGCTGGACCGTCGAGGGCAGCGTCTTGGGCGAGGACCTAGACATCGGCGCACACCAGGTCGCGGCCGAGTCGATCGACGTCACCCGCGCCCATCACCACACACAGATCCTCGCGCCCCAGGAGCTCCTCCAAAGCCGCCCGCGCCTGCGCGAAGCCGGGTGTCCAGAGCACCGGGCGTCCGTCCGCGTGGGCCTCGGCGGCTCCTACGAGCGTGAGCCCACTCACACCGGGATGGTCCTCGGCGCGCTCGCGGGCCGGATAGACGTCGAGCACGACGACCACGTCGGCCTGGGCCAGGGCCGCGCCGAACTCCTCGGCCAGGAGCTCGGTGCGCGAGTACAGATGCGGCTGGAACACGGCGACCAGACGTCCGGGGCCCAGGGTGCGCGCGGCGCTGAGGGTGGCCGCGATCTCGGTTGGATGGTGGGCGTAATCCTCATACAGGAGCGCCCCTCCCCCGCTCCTGCCCAAGAGCTGAAAGCGCCTGCCTGCGCCAGAAAAGCCCGCCAGGCCCGCGATCGCCAGAGCTGTCTGCGCGCCGGCGAGCCTTGCGGCCTCGAGCGCGCCTGTCGCATTGAGCGCGTTGTGGGCGCCCGGCACGGACAGGCTCACCTCATGACCACGCCAGGCAAAGACCGAGCCTTTCCCCGACGGGCGCCAACCGTCGAGCTCGTAGAAGACGGCCGGCCCTTGGCGCAGCTCGCGCAGCTCGGGTCGGTTCCAGATCACCGCCTGCGGGGCTCCCGCCAGGAACTCGCGGAAAGCCTCGCGCAACTGCTCGAGCGTGGCGAAGGTGGCGTGATGGTCGAGCTCGACGTTGGTCAGCAGCGCGATCTCCACCTGCAGGCTGAGCATCGAGCGGTCAGACTCGTCGGCCTCCACGATCAACCATTCGCCCTCGCTCCAGTGTGAGTTCTCCATGCCCCGACCGACGGAGCTGCCCACCAGCCATCCGGGGTCAAGGCCCGCCGCGGCGAGGATGTGTACGAGCATCGCCGAGGTGCTCGTCTTTCCATGCGCGCCGGCGACCGCGATCGTACGGCGCATGGCGCTCAGTTCGCCGAGCAGCTCAGCGCGGGGACGGTCGGGCAGCCCGCGCTCGGCGGCGAGGCGACGCTCGGGGTTCTCGACGGGGATGGCGCTCGAGTGAACGAGCTCCACCTCGGCGCCGGCGGGAACGTTCTGCGCGGCGTGGCCGATGTGGGCGTCGAGCACGCCCTCGGCGCGCAACCGCTCCAGGTAGGGCGTGCAGGAGCGGTCTGAGCCCGACACGCTCGCACCCAGAGCGTGGGCGGCGCGCGCATAGCCGCTCATGCCGGCTCCGCCGACGCCGACGAAGTGAAGGTGGCGCCCGGCCCAGGGTCGGTCGCTCATCGCGCCGCGGCCAATACGATCTCGGCGATCTCGCGCGCGGCTTCGGGGCGCGCAAGGCGGGCTGAGGCGGCGGCCATCGCGGCCAGGCGGGAAGGATTGGCAAGCAGGGCGGCGACCTCGCGCGCCAGGCGCGCGGGGCTCAGCTCGGAGTCGGCGATCACGATGGCCGCGCCCGCCTGGGCCATCCAACGCGCGTTGGCGCTCTGGTGATCGGCCGAGGCGTGCGGATAGGGAACGAGGATCGCGGGCAAGCCGTGCGCGGCGATCTCAAAGACAGAGCCTCCGGCGCGCGCGAGCACCAGGTCGCTGGCTGCCAGCGCCGCCCCGAAATCCGGCACATCCAGGTACTCGCGCAGGTCATAGCCCGTGGGCAGCGGTCGCTGGGAGAGTTCGGGGTAGTCGCGACGACCGCACACATGCAGGACATGAAAGGCGCCGGAGGAGAAAGCGCTGAGCGCCGCTTGGTTGACCGTGCGCGAGCCGAGCGAGCCCCCGAACACCAGCACGCATAGCTCCTCGGGAGCCACACCGAAGCGCGCGCGCGCCTCGGCGCGGTCAGCCTTTAGCGGCGGCACCGGCCGCCCGGTGAGCCGGTAGCGAGGCCCCTCGCGCCCGGCGATCGGGAAGGACAGACAGACGGCCCGCGCGAGCGGGGCGAGCGCTCGGTTGGTCAGGCCCAGGTGACTGTCGGCCTCGCTCAGCACCAGAGGCACGCGCCTACTCAGCGCGGCCACGCCAACCGGTCCGGCGACGTAGCCGCCACCGCCCATCGCCACGTCGGGCGAGAGCTCGCCGAGCAGCGCGCGCGCGGCGAACGTGGCGCGCGCGGCTCGGGCCAGTCCACGCGCCGCCTTCAGCGGATTGGCGCGCGAGAGGCCTTCAACGGCGATCGTGTGAAACTCGTAGCCGGCCTGCGGCACGAGCTGCGCCTCGGCGCGCTCGCCGCCGATGAACGTCACCTGGGCGCCCTCAGCGCGCAGCGCGTCGGCCACCATCAAGGCCGGGATCACGTGCCCGGCCGTCCCTCCGGCGGCTATCGCGACTCTCTTGGCGGCTTCGCTCACGGCCCCATCGTGCCTGTTCGCGCGCTTGGGCGTCGGCAACCGCCCGCCCGCGCGGCTGCCCGGCGCTCACTCCGCTGGGCGCCTTGGCTCGGGTGGACTTGCCTCGTGCCGGCTCCACGACCCGCATGTGGGCGCTACCGCCGGCGGCGACGTTCATCAACAGGCCCATCGCCGCGAGCGTCACGATCAGGCTGCTCGAGCCATAGGAGACCAAGGGCAGCGGCACGCCCGTGAGCGGGGCCAGACCCAGCACGGCGAACACGTTGAGCAGTGCCTGGGAGACGATCAGGCAGGTCATGCCGACAGCGATCAGGGCGCTGTGCAGGCTGCGAGCGGCCTTGGCCACGCGCAGGCCGGCGTAGGCGATCAGGCCGTAGAGGAACAGCACCGCGAACATGCCGATCACGCCGAGCTCCTCGCCGATGACCGCCAGGATGAAGTCGGTGTGGGCCTCGGGCAGATAGAAGATCTTTTGCACCGACTGGCCCGGGCCCACGCCGAACAGGCCGCCGGAGCCGATCGCGATCTGTCCCTGAACGGCTTGAAATCCGCTGCCAGAAGCGTGCGCCCAGGGATTCACGAACGAGGTCAGCCGCGCGCGCTCATACGGGCGCGCGATGGCATACAGCGCCACGATCGCAAGCGTCGAGCCGCCGATGATCGCCAGATTGCGCATCGGGATTCCGGCCGCTACCAGCAGGGCGCAGCTTGTGAAGGCGATCACCATCGCGGTCCCGAGGTCCGGTTGGGTGGCGACCAAGACACAGGCGGCGGCCACGACCGAGAGCAGTGGTTTGAACAGCTCGCGCAGGTCGAGCACGCGCTGGGGGCGGCGCGCGAGCAGGGCGGCCGAATAGAGCACGAGCGCCAGCTTCAAGAGCTCGGAGGGCTGGAACTGAAGCGGCCCGCTGCCGATCCAGCGGCGAGCGCCGTTGACGCTGACCCCGACGTGTGGGATGTGGACCGCCAAGACCAGCGCGAAGGAGACCGCGAGCATCGGACCGACCAGGCTCTGCACGCGCGCGACGCCGTCGCGGGCGAGCAGTTGCATCACGACCAGGCCGAGGGCGCCGTAGATCACGAACTTGATCAGGTAACCGGTGCCGGTGCCGTGGCCTTCGAGCAAAGTGCTGGCCGAGGAGGAGCTGTAGACCATCACCGCACCGAAGGCGAGCAGGCACAGCGTGGCGGTCAGGAGGATGCGCTGCTCGATCGTCTGGGAGGCCGCGCTCGCACGCGAGGAGGATCTGGAGCCCCGCGCTTTGCGCGTTGCGGTAGCGGTTGAGCGCCCTGCGGCTGTGGCCATCAGGGCTCACTTCGACACGGCCGCGCCCATACCTCCCGCGGCTTGGCGCGGGCGCGGGCAAGCCGGCAGGCGCCGCGGATGTCTCTAGGCTGCCGATGTGGCCACCCAGCCTGCCGAGCAGTCCCGTCGCTTCGACCCGGATGCGTTTGAGAGCTTCCGCTTCTTGGGGCGCGATCTCGACGCCGAGGGGCGCGTCGCGCTGCGCTACGCCCTCGATGACGAGCACGATTTCGTCGAGGAATTCGATATCCCACTGCGCGCGCCCGTCTCCTCGCAACTGCGCGAACGTGTCGACGGGCTGCTCTCTCTGCTGCATTGGGTCGCGGGGGTCAGCTACTACAAGATGGCCGCACCGCCGACGGTCGGCTGCGAGGGCGAGCAGCCCACGCCGGCGGTCGCAAGGCTGTTGGAGAGCCTTTACTCGGAGGGGCTGGGAGAGTTCGCCTTTGTCAACAAGCTCGCGGCGCTGCCTCGTCCGAGCTTTGCGAGCGTGCCGGCGGATGCTCCCGGCTCGAGCCCTGTCGCGCTGGCGCGCGACGCGCGTGTGCTCGTCCCGATAGGAGGAGGCAAGGATTCGATCGTGGCCCTGGAGACGATGCGCCGCTCCGAGCACGAGACGGTTCTGTTCTCGGTCGGCAATGCGCCGCCGATGATCCGCACCGAGCGGGTCGCCGGGCTTCCCAGGCTGATCGTCAATCGTCGCCTCGACCCTCGCGTCCAGGAACTCAACCTTTCCGGCGCCTTGAACGGGCACGTGCCGATCACGGCGATCGTCGCTTGCGTGGCGCTGTTGACCGCGGCTTTGAACGGGTTCGACGCGGTGGTGATGGCCAACGAGCGCTCGGCTTCCAGCGGCAACTTGGACTGGGACGGGATCGAGGTCAACCATCAGTTCAGCAAGAGCCTGCGCGCCGAAGATCTGTTGCGGGCCGCTTTGGCAGAGAGCGCTGCGGGACTGGAGCTGTTCTCGATCTTGCGGCCCGCTTCGGAGCTTTCGATCGCTCGGGCCTTTGCGCGCCTGGGCGAGTACCACGGTTCGTTCACAAGCTGCAACGCGATCTTCCGGCTGGACCCGGCCAGGCGCGCCGGCTCGTGGTGTTGCGATTGCCCGAAGTGCCGTTTCGTGTTCCTGGTGCTGGCTCCGTTCAGCGACCCGGCCCATCTGCGCGAGGTGTTCGGGCGCGATCTGCTCGAGCAGGAGGATCAGTTCGAGGGCTTTGCGCTGCTGACGGCGACCGGCGGCGAGAAGCCTTTCGAGTGCGTCGGCGAGGAGCAGGAGAGCCTCGCGGCGATCCGCCTGCTGGCCGAGGATCCGCGCTGGCTCGAGCACCGCGTGCTGCGGCGTCTGATCGAGGAGGTGCTGCCGCTGCATCCTGTGCCGGCCGGCTCGCCCTCCGCGGCGCTCGCGCTGAGCGATCGCCATCGTGTGCCGGCTCACCTGATGCCGTATGTCGATGCGCTTCTCGGAGCTTGACGGCAAGAAGGTAGGCGTCTGGGGAGTCGGTCGGGAGATCCGCTCCTTCGCCGCCCAGCTTGCCAAGCACGCTCCGCGAGCGCGGATCGTGACGATCGCACTCGACGCTCCCGCCGACGGAGCGGCGCGCGAGTTGGCGGGGGCCCATGGAGCGAGCTTGGTCGGCGCCGCGCAGGCGCCCCGCGCCCTGGCCGAATGCGATCTGGTCGTCCGCTCGCCCGGTGTCTCGATCCACCGGCCCGAGCTGGTGGCGTTGCGCGAAAGCGGCGTGGCGCTCACGACGGCGACCGCGCTGTGGATGGGCGATCGGGGCGGTCGGGGCGTGATCGGCGTGACCGGCACGAAGGGCAAGAGCACGACCGCCGCGCTCATCGCCCACCTTGCTAAAGGCGCGGGCAAAGAGGTCCATCTCGCTGGCAATATCGGCGCGCCGGCGCTCGACCTGCTCGACGCGCCCGACACGGAGTTGGCGGTGGTGGAGCTCTCCAGCTACCAGATCGCCGACCTCCAGGTCGGACCGGAGATCGCCGTGGTCACCAATCTGTATCGCGAGCACACCGACTGGCATGGCTCGTATGAGACCTATCGTGCCGAGAAGCTGCGTCTGCTGGGCCTGCCCGGGGTGCGGGCAAGCATCCTCAACGGCCGCGACCCCGAGCTCGTGGCTGCCGCCGAGCGGGCGCCGGCGCCCGTGCTGTACGGGCGTCCGGAGGGGTGGGACGTTCGCGACGGCGCGATCGTTTACGCGGGAGAGGCGGTGGTGGAGATCGACGCACTGCCGTTGCGCGGCGAGCACAACGCTTTGAACCTGTGCGCCGCTCTGAGCGCGCTGGAGACTCATGGCGTGGCGCTCCCGGCGCTGCCAGAGGCTCTGCTCGACTTCGTGGCGCTCCAGCACAGGCTGCAGACGGTGTGCGCGGAGGACGGGGTCGTGTGGGTGGACGACAGCATCTCCACCACGCCGGAGTCGACATTGGCGGCGCTTGCGAGCTTCGGCGGCGATCGCATCGTGCTGCTTGCGGGCGGTGAGGATCGCGGCCAGGACTACGAGCTCCTCGGCCGCGAGCTGGCTGCCCGCGAGGCGATCGTGATCGGCCTGCCGAACACCGGAGCTCGAGTGATCGAGCACGCGCGCGCGGCGGGCGTGCCTGCTTCACACGCGCTCGCGGCCGGCGACATGACCGATGCGGTAAGGCTCGCGCGCTCGCTCGCGCACGAGGGCTCGGTCGTGCTGCTCTCGCCGGCGGCGCCCAGCTACAACGCCTATCGCAACTTCGAAGAGCGGGGCGCGCACTTTCGCGATTTGATCTCGCGCTCGTGACGCCGGCGCCGTCGCTCGGCGTCCCCTGCCTCCGAAGAGGGCGACTAGCCGAGGCTCTGCCTGTAGATCGTGAAGCCGATCGCGCAACAGATCGCTGCGACGATCCAGAAGCGCAGGATGATCTTCGTCTCAGACCAGCCCTTGAGCTCGAAATGGTGGTGGATCGGCGCCATCAGGAACACCCGCTTTCGCGTCATCTGAAAGGAGATCACCTGGATCACGACCGACAGCGCCTCGATCACGAAGATCCCGCCGAGCAGGATCAACAAGACCTCTGTCTTGGTCATCACCGCGAGCCCCGCGATCGCGCCACCGATTCCAAGCGAGCCGGTGTCCCCCATGAAGATCGTGGCGGGGAACGCATTGAACCAAAGGAATCCGATGCAGCCCCCAACCAGTGCGCCGGCGAGCATCGCCATGTCGAAGTCTTCGGCGATGAAGGTGATGCCGATGTAGGCGAGTAGGACGATCGCGCCGCAACCGGCCGCCAGGCCGTCCAGGCCGTCTGTCAGGTTGACCGCGTTGGTCGTGCCGGCCACCACCAGGTAGATCAGCACGGGGTAGAAGATGCCCAGATCGACCTGGTAATCGACGAAGCGCAGACGCAAGGTCGGCGCGAGGTCGGCCTCGTGCCTTGCGATGTACCAGAGACCCAGGGAAATGGCGATGGTGATCGCGAGCTTGGTGCGGCCGCGCAAACCGAGCGAGCGGCGCTTGACGAGCTTGGTGTAGTCATCGGCGAAGCCCAGCAGAGCACACGCGATCGCCGTCCCGAACACCCCCACCGAGCGCCATTCGAAGTCGGTCAGGATCAGGTAAGGGATCGTGACCGCGAGGAAGATGATGATCCCCCCCATCGTGGGAGTGCCGGCCTTCTCGTGGTGGCCTTGGGGGCCGTCCTCGCGGATCTGCTGGCCGAACTCGCGGTTGCGCAGGAACTCGATGAACTTCGGGCTCAAGAAGATGCAGATCAGCAGGGCGGCGGTGCCGCCGATCAGGATGCGTCCCACTTAGCGCGTCCTGCGTCGATGCGCCGCGCGCGAGCGCGGGCAAACTGTTCTTGCGAGTGCCATCAGCCGACCCGCGCGCCCAGGGCTTCGCGGGCCACGGTCACGTCGTCGAAAGGCACCTTCTCGCCTCCGGCGAACTCCTGGCCCTGCTCGTGGCCCTTGCCGGCGATCACCAGCACGTCGCCCTTCTCGGCCAGCGCCACGGCGCGCTCGATCGCCGCTCGGCGATCCACCTCGGCGGCAACCGGCGCGGCGTCGGGCGGGCGTGTGACCGACCGTGCGCCTTGCATGATCTCGGCGATGATCGCCTCCGGGTCCTCCGAGCGTGGATTGTCGGAGGTCACGACCAGGACGTCGGCCAGGCGGGCGCCGATCTCCCCCATCAGGGGGCGCTTGCCGCGGTCGCGGTCTCCCCCGGCGCCGAACACGCAGATGACGCGCCCCTCGCCGACTTCGTGGGCCGTGCCGAGCACGTTCGCCAGGGAGTCGGGTGTGTGGGCGTAGTCGACGAGCACCGCGAATCCCTGTCCCTCGTCGACCGGCTCGACGCGGCCGGGCACCCTCACTCCTTGCGCAAGCGCGGCGGCGAGCGTGTCCAACTCGACGCCGAAGGAGTGCGCCACGGCGAGCGCGGCGAGCGCGTTTGAGACGTTGAAGCGACCGGGTAGCGGCAGGTAGATGGAGCGCTCGCCGGCGGGCGTGTGCAGCGCAAAGCGCGAGCCGCGCAGATCGACGGAGACTTCGCGGGCTCGGTAGTCGGCGGGCGTGTCGATCGCGAACGTGACGGCGCCAGGCAGTTCGTCCGCCAGGCGCCGTCCATAGGGGTCGTCGAGGTTGACGATCTTCACGGCGGGACCGTCGTAGGGCTGGCGTGAGGCATCGCCGCTGGGCGCTAGTCCCTGCTCGGCGGGCGGCGGGGCGAACAGGCGGCGCTTGGCCTGGAAGTAGTCCTCCATCGTGGGATGGAAGTCCAGATGATCCTGGGTGAGGTTGGTGAAGATGGCGGCGGCGAAGCGCGTGGCGTCGGTGCGCCCGAGCGCGAGCGCGTGCGAAGAGACCTCCATCGCGCAGTAGGTCTCCCCCCCATCGAGCATCGCCCTGAAGTCGCCTTGAAGATCGATCGCCTCGGGGGTCGTGCGCGTCGCGGACCGCTCGCGGCCGCCGACCAGCGAGCCGACCGTGCCGAGCAGTCCACAGCGCTGCCCGCCGGCTCCGAGCAGCGCCCGCACCAGGTGGGCGGTGGTGGTCTTGCCGTTGGTGCCCGTCACGCCCACGACTCTCAGCTCGCGGGTGGGATCGCCATGGAAGCGGGCGGCCAGCGGACCCATTGCCGCGCGGGCGGAGCCGACCACGATTTCGGGTACGTGCAGGCCGAGCGGGCGCTCGACCACGAGCGCTACGGCGCCGGCAGAGATCGCGGCCGTGGCGAAGTTGTGGCCGTCGCGCTCGTGGCCGCTTACGCAAAAGAACAAGCTCCCCGGCTCGACCTGGCGGCTGTCGTAGGCAAGACTTGAGATCTCCAGCCGCTGCGGGGTCGGCGAGATGGCCCGCAGACCGGGGATATCGGCGGTCGTCAACTCGTCGAACCTCATGGCTTTGCGCCCCGTGTTTGCAAGGACCGAGAGTCTAGGGCTCGCGCCAGAGGGGACCCGGGGGGGCGCCGTGAGGATGTTTGCGCCGGGCACCCGAGACCTTTGCGAGAGGACGACTAACCCGGGCCGATGCCCAGGTAGGGTAGGGCGAATTCCATGATCTGACCGAACGCGGGCGCCGCGACCACGCCGCCGTAGATCGAGCCGGTCTGCGGTTCGTCGATGATCACCGCGCACAAGAGCTTCGGGTCAGACGCAGGGGCGAAGCCCACGAACGAGGCTACGTAGGCGCTTTTGGAGTATTCGCCGGTTTGGGGGTCGATCTTCGACGCGGTGCCGGTCTTGCCGGCCAGCTGATAGCCGGGTATCGAGACCTCGCTGGCGGTGCCCCCGGGCGCGAGCACACCCTTGAGCATGCTGCGCAACTCGGAGGCCGTGGTCGTGGAGACGATCCGCTTGCCGGCCGGCTCAGGTACGCGACGGCCCCCTATTTCGCCGATGATGTGCGGCGGGCGCAGGATGCCGCCGTTGGCGATCGCCGAGTAGGCGGTGGCCATCTGGATTGGCGTGACCAGCTCGCCTTGACCGATCGGCAGATTGCCCATCGAGGAGCCCGAGTATTTGTCGAGCGGCAGCGTGGCCCCCCGTTCTTCTCCGGGCAGCCCGCTGCCTGTGAGCGAGCCGAAGCCGAAGCGGTGCACCCACGAATTGAATTTTTCGCGACCCTCGAGCAGCCCGATCTTGATTGCCCCGACGTTGCTCGACTGAGCGAGTATCTGCGAAGTGCTCAGCGACTCGCCGGGGTGTTCGGTGTCGTCGTGAATCGTGCGCCCTCCCAGTTCGATCTGGTCGGGGATTTCAAAGCCGGTTTCGGGCGTGATGCGACCCTCTTGGAGGGCTCCGGAGACGACCACCGACTTGAACGTGGAGCCCGGTTCGTAGTTGAAGCTGACAGCGCGGTTCTGTAGCGCTTCGATCGCTTTGGCGCCGGGGTCGTTGGCGTTGACCAAGGGCCAGTTGGCCATCGCGAGGATCGCTCCGGTGCGGGGATCCATCACGATCGCGGTCGAGTCTTTGGGTTGGAAGACCTTGCCGACGGCGCTGAGCACGTCTTCGGCGCGCTGCTGGATGTTGGCGTCGAGCGTGAGCGAGACGGTGGCGCCCGAGCGCTCGGGGCGGGTTTCGGCGATCGAGACGGGCTGGCCCTTGGCGTCGCTGATGACATGTCGCTGTCCAGCGTGACCGGCGAGCAGCGAGTTGAGCGAGTACTCCAGGCCCAGGCGGCCGGCCCCTTCGTTTTCGGTGCCCACGGTGCCGAGCACCTGGGCCGCCAAAGTCCCGCGCGGATAGACGCGACGCATGACCGGGGCGCCCTGCACGCCGGGCAGCCGCAGAGCGAGGATCTTGTGGGCCGCCTCGTAGGGCAGGGCGTGCGCCAGATAGACAAAGCCGGTGTGCTCGCTGAGCTTGGTCAGGACCTGGGCCTGGGTCAGCCCCAACAGCGGCGCCAGCTCTTGTGCCACCGCAAGCGGTTGTTTGAGCAGATACGGGTCCGCGGTCACTTCCTGGGCCGGTTCTGAGATGGCTAGGGCGACACCGTTGCGGTCGGTGATCGTGCCTCGCTCGGCCGGCACAGTTTCGCTGGTGAGCTGTTGCGTGCGCGCGGCTCTGCGCAGTGCGCCGGCGTGGGGACCGCCCAGATACAGAGCCCGCGCGGCGGCGAGCACCAGCAGCGCGAAGAACAGCGCGAACAGCATCCCCACCCGGCGCTGGACGACCGCCACCGTCTACCCGCCCGCGCTTTCCATGGATTCGCTCGTTTCCGCGCCTTCGCTCGTTTCCGATGGAGCGGGATTCGTCGTTTCGGAATGGGGTTGAATCGACTGGGACAGGACAGCGGCCGCACGGGCCAGGTCCGCTTGGGCGGTCTGTACGAAATGAACCGAGCCGGGTGGAGCGAGCGTCATCCCGGCGGCGGCAGCCAGGGGAGCGACGCGCGTTTCGGCCGAGTAGGTGGAGTCTTCGATCCCGAGTTGGGCGTTTTCGCGCTGGAGCGTGGCCGCGCGGGTGAGGGTGCGCCCGATGTTCGTGTTCAGCTTGAGCACGACCATCTGCATCGCGACGATCCCGATCAACGAGGAGGCGAGCAGACCGATCCAAAGGCGTCCGCGAATCAGCCGGTCGAGCAGCGCACCGGGGCGCGGCGCGGCGCGCGCAGCGCTCCTGACCGGACGCGCGGCGCGAGCGGCGTTGTCCGGGCGGGTGGGGCGGGCGGGGCCGGAGACCCTGCGCGGGCGTGTTGGGGCGCGGCCCGGCGCTCGGCGCGGAGCGGGTGCGCGTCTGGGCAGCGGGGCGGCGCGGCCGACTGAGGGCGCGACCGCGGAAGCGGGCGGGGTCATGCTTCACCTCCTGATGGGTCGGTTGACTCGGCGAGGAGCTTTTCGGCGGCGCGCAGCCGAGCCGAGGAGGCGCGCGGGTTGCGTGCGATCTCCTCGGCCGTGGGCACGAGCGCGCCACGCGTGAGCAGGGCCGCCTCGGGTTGGCGTCCACAGCCGCAGACGGGAAGGTCGGGCGGGCAGATGCAGCCGCGCGCACGATCGGCCAGGAAACGCTTGACGGGCCGGTCCTCCAAGGAGTGAAAGGAGATGGCGGCCAGGACTCCGCCCTTGCAGAGCAACTCCCAGGCGAGCGGCAGAGCTCGGTCGAGCTGCCCTAGCTCGTCGTTGACGGCGATGCGCAGCGCCTGGAAGGTGCGCTTGGCCGGGTGACCGGCGCCGAAGCGGGCCGGAGCGGGGATCGCCGCGCCGACGACCTCTACGAGCGCGAGCGTCGTCTCGATCGGAGAGCGGGCTCGTTCGCGCACGATCGCGCGTGCGATCTGAGAGGCGTAGCGCTCCTCGCCGAGCTCGCGCAGGGTCGCGGCAAGGCGGCGCTCGTCCCACTCGGCCACGATCTGGCGCGCGCTGAGTTCTTGTCGCGGATCCATCCTCATGTCGAGCGGCGCGTCGTAGGAGTAGGAGAAGCCCCGCTCGCGCGTGTCGATCTGCATCGAGGACATGCCGAGGTCGAGATAGACCATGTCGGCGCGTACGCCTTCGTCGAGCAGCATCTGCAGGCCTTCTGCGTATCCGCCGCGAAGGAAGCGCATCGCACACGGAGCCTCCTCGGCCAGCTCGAGGAAGCGCTCCTCGGCCAGTGGGTCACGGTCGATCGCGACCAAGGTCCCGTCGGGTCCGAGGCGCTCGGCGAGCAGGCGCGCGTGTCCACCGCCGCCGAAGGTGCAGTCGACCGCGAGCTGTCCGGGACGAGGGTCGAGCAACTCCAGTAGCTCGTCGGCCAAGACCGGGATGTGAACGGTGCTCATGTCAAGCAGGATGGTCAACGCGCGCCGTGATCTCTGCGACGCTGCCGAGCAGCGCCGGTCGATGTTCGTCCCAAGCCGTCTTGTCCCACAGCTCCAGGCGGTCGCCGGCCCCGACGACGACGACCTCCTTGCCCAGCTTGGCGTGTTCGCCGAGAAAGCCCGGGACCATGATCCTTCCGGCGGCGTCCAGCTCGACGTCGTGGGAGCTGCCGTAGAAGAAGCGCTCGAGCTCGGTCAGGCGTGAGGACAGCGGCGGAAGCTCGGCCAGGGAACGCTCGGTGTAGCGCTCGTACTCGGCCGGGCGCCACACACCCACGTAGGGCTTTAGGTCGACGGGCATCGCGAGGACCACTCCCTCCGACAGCGCCGCGCGATAGCGGGCCGGAACCGTGAGCCGGTTCTTTGCATCGAGGGTGTGGTCGTAGGTGCCGCGGAAAGCCATCGGGGGAGGCTCCAATCAAGTAGATCGAGCCGCGGTGGAGGAGTGGGAGGAGCTCCTCCACCACGGCTCGCTGCCGGCAAGCTACCCCACTTTCCCCCACAATGCAACCCCAATTGCACATTTTCTCCCACAATCTCCTCCCGGAGGCCCAAAATCGTGCGAAAACGCCTATGCGACGGGGATTGAGGCGGTGGGAGGCCGATCCGGCGAGCGGTCCTTTGAGCGCAGGCGGACGTGCAGCAGGTCCGGATGCAAGGAAACGTGCAGCGTGCGGTAGGGATGAACCGGCGGGACGCCGGCGCCCGGCAACACGCGGGGCGTACCCGTGTAACGTTCTTCTCATGAGATCGGGGGTCTGCAGGGCGACGGGCGCTGCCGCGCTGATCGCTGCGGTTGCGGCGCTGGCCGGCTGCGGCTCCTCGGGCTCAAAAGGCGAACCGTCGAGCCTGGTGCCCTCCTCGGCGCCGCTGTATGCGAGCTTCGCGGTCAAGCCGAACGGCGGTTCATCCGGCGAAGCTTCGACCGCCGCCAAGAAGCTGACGCATCTGGCCGAACCGTATGGGAGCCTCGCTCAGGCGCTGCTACAGAGCGAAGGCAGCCACGTCGAATTCAAGCGGGACGTCGAGTCGTGGGTAGGCAAAGACGCGGGCCTGTTCTTGACTTCGCTCGACACGAGCAAACTGCCGCAGAGTTCGAGTTCGCTACAGAGCCTGCTGGAAGGGGGCTTGACGAGCGCAGCCTCCTCGCTCGGCGCCGACGCGTTCGGTTCGAGCACCACCCAGGGCGCGATCGTGCTGGAAACCTCAGATGTGGGCGGCGCCCGCTCCTTCCTTGAAAAACGGGCGCACGAACAGGGGGCGCATACCGCTAGCTACAGGGGTGTCAGCTACCAGGTGTCCCCCAAGGGAGCCGCCGAGGGCATCGTCAAGGACTTCGCCGTGATCGGCAGCGAAGCGGGCTTCAAGAGCGTCGTGGACACCTCCCTCGGCGCCGCGGCGATCACGAGCGCCAGTGGCTTCTCAAAGCCCCCGGAGAACGCGATCGCAAGCGTGTATGCCCGCCCCCAAGAACTGACGAAGGCGCTGCACGGTTCGGGAGGGGTCGCCGGCCAAGGCATCTCGCTGATCGGCCAGCTGTTCGCGGGCGCCGAATCGGCGTCGTTGTCGGTGACGCCGACTTCGAACTCGATCTCGCTGCAGGGTGAAGTCCATTCGGCGAGCGGCTCAGAGCCTCTGTTCAGCCAGGAAGGCGCCAAGGCGCTCGGCGAAGTCCCGAGCGGAGCTTGGCTTGCCGCGGGCGTGGGCAGCGTCGGCGGGACGAACCTCCCCCGAGCACTGGGCTTGCTGCGAGGTGTCGCTTCGTTTGCGACTTCGACCGTGTTCGCCTCCTTCGGCGGTCAGAGCATCGAAAAGCTGTTCACGGAACTCGACTCCCCCAAGGCGAACCTGCAGCAGGACTTCGGCACTTGGGCGACCACGGGCAGCATGTTCGTGAGCGGCACCGGCCTGTTCAACCTGCAGGCCGCGCTCGTGATCGGCTCAAAGGAAGCGAGCGCCTCGAGCGCCGCCGTGGGCAAGCTGGGCAAGCTGATGAAAAGCGCCGGCGCCGAAGTCTCAAACGCGACCATCCCTGGAGCGGACACAGCCATCAGCGTCAAGCTGCAAGGCTTCCCGGCGGTCATCTTCGTCGCCAACGGCGTCGGCTCAAACGGCCAGGCCAAGTTCGTGCTCGGCCTCGGCCAACAGTCCGTCCAAGGCGCGCTCTCCCCCTCCAGCACTCTCTCCACCTCCCCGGCCTACACGAGCGCCACCTCCGCACTCGGCGGCGGCATCGAACCGAGCCTGATCGTCGAATTCCCAACGATGCTCGGGTTTCTTGAAGGACTCGGGTTGACCCAGAGCCCGGGAGTCTCCAACCTGGTGCCTTACTTCAAGTCACTCGGGACGCTGACGGCTGGGGCGAGCGGACAGGGCGGGGTTCAGCACTTCAAGCTGGTGGTGGGGCTGGCCTGATTCCGGTGGACTCCTCTTCACGGGAGCTAGGCGTCGCCGAAAACGCCTACGCCGCCAGTCAGTTCAACACGGCCGAACTTGCCTTGCCAGCCTGGGTCCAATAGAGCGTGCTGCCTTTGAGCGCAAGCGATTCTGGCGCAATGTCAGTGCCCACCGCGAGCTGGCGCTCGCCGGTCTTGTCCAGAGCGTAGACCGTATATTCATGACCGCTCGTCATACCGTTCGCGACAGCAGAAGGTTCAAAGCGGCTTTCTACTACCCATGCCACGGCGCCATCGCTCTTGACAATGAGCGCCGTCAGCGGTCCTACTCCCACCTCTTCCGGCGAATCTAAGGGGCCCGACGGGACACGATGACGAGTCTTACCTGTATGTAGGTCTCGGACGACGACGAGTGCTTCTTTGAATCCCGGAGCCGACAGCCCGTAGTGGTACGCCACCATCGAGCCTGAAAGTGCCTCTAGGTTAATTCCCTTACTGCCCTCTGGAGTTCCTGCTCGTGGAAGCCGTTCACCTAGATAGTACCTGCGTTTACCTCCAAATACGCAGCCAAATACACCACCTTCTTGGTCGACTGTTTCTAGTATTTCATAGACCTGTGCCTGCCCGTCGGCGTGGATCACCCGCGAGTGACCCGGCAAGTGACAATGCAGACCAGCATGATCGACTCGACCAGCGGGCGCAGAACTCACCAACAGGAAGAACACGACCAAGAAGACGGGCAAGGCGTAGGGCGGCCTCATGACTCGCTCAGTTCAAGTGCGTGGATGAAGGCACGCCGCCTTGCGTCCAATACAAAGTGTTCCCAGCTATAGCTAGGGAAGACGGATCGACATCCTTGCCTACAGCAAGCTGCCTCTCACCGTTCTTATCGAACGCAAAAAGCGTAAATCCAGGCGCACTAAGAGTACCGCCCCCCAGGGGAAGTCTACCTTCACTTTCCACCACCCATGCCACAGCCCCATCACTTCCCTTTACAACAACCGAAACGATCGGGCCCACTCCCACTTCTGTTGGAGTAATGGACGGACCCGAAGGGATGCTACGCAAAATCCTCCCAGTCCGAAGATCCATCACTAACAAATGATATCCTTTGAAATTTTCACTACCTACACTATATTCGTATGCAACGAAGGGACCAGAAAGAACCTCAAAAGCAATGCCCTTGATTCCCCCTGAGCCGCCTCCGCCTTTGGGACTTATTTCTCCTAGAGAAAAGGTGCTTCTAAAGTTAAAAGTACACCCAAAGATTTCAGGCCAAAGCACCCTCCCATGCGGGCCCGCTCTTTCGGGCCTAGAATAAACCTGGGCCTGAGAGTTTGCAGACAACATATTCGCACCGACAGGCAAAGAGCACCTCAGAGGCGCCTTGTGCTTTCCGGCCGCGGCAGCAGCTACGTTGAAAAGCACGCAAATGCTTAGCGTAAGAAGCAGCACATAGCGTCTCATAACCAATGGAACACCCAATCTCTTCGAGAGTTGCGCAACATTGCAGGATCTTACGTCACCCTATCAGATAGCTGAATGTGATTGTTTGATCCTGACTCGGCCTGGTACCTTGAGCGTTAGTTGCGACAAGTCGAAAATGAATTGTCGACGGACACATACCTTCGAAATTCGTGACCGGGATTTCAACTTCCATTTTGGTAGATCCCCATGGGCTTATTTTCACATCATTCGGAGATGTTAAAGTCCCATATGCATTAGTCGGACCATATTCGCACTTATAAGATATGCTCTTGGCGCCATGGGGTTCAATACTCCCAGAAATCTTTACCGAGCTAGGCACTTTATTGCAACCACCCGCCCCGTCCGTATAATTTTTTTGGTTAGCGCCTACCACAGGCGGGCACACATGGGATGAGTAGGCAAGCACACAGTAAGCAGGTCTCTCTACGCGTTCTCCGTTGAGAATTTCTAGGAGCGCGCTGTCGAAGTCCTTTTTAGCCTGTTCCTCTGGCGTTGGCGATGTATACATATAATAATACTCACGATCGATCCGAGAGATCTTTTCACCTGTCGTCTTTGCAGCATGGAGTTCTAGAAAGGTCCGAGCGGCATCTGCTTGCAGTTCCTGATCATCGCGAAGCTTAACTTTACTAGATCCACTAAGTACTTCAGTTTCTTTCTTTCCCGTGAGAAGTTCCACCCCTCCCTCGGTCATAAATAGACGTGGCTTTCGCAGCGAGTCAGTAATATGGGCGAATTCACGGGCCGTACCTAGTTGTCGTTCGACGACGTCATAATAATCATGGAACGACCAGACTGCTGGGAGCGCTGTTTGCAGCAATTTTGCACCTTTCGATGGTTCGATTAAACCGTATAAAAGCTCACTTATATATCTTTTCGTGTAAGTCGACTCATATCCAGGGAAATACGCGAATTCACCTGCCGCTACGACACAGTTGTGACAGTGCGCGTGCCCAGCGACCCTCGCCATGATTGCGTTGGCGACGTCCCAATATTTCGCCGCCTTTCCAGGATGTTCAAGCAACGGATTTATCCCCGCATCCGGCTCATTCCATGAGCCCCACTCTTTTATGGGCGGATAGCCCTTAGCCTTGTTACCCCCCACAAGGGATTTCATCAATATTTCAACCGACTTCTTGTACTCACCCACGGACGGGGCAGCGGGGCACAGAAATATTTCTCCTTCCCCACAGGGATCCATCTCGTAATCCTTACTAATCGTGACAAATGGTTCTAGTTTTGCTGTTTTTATCTTCTTCAACCATTCGTGCAAACGAGCGAGGTTTTCTTTGGTGTAGGTATTATCCCGCGTATAGAGGTCGTAGGGCATGACGATCCTCGCCAGTTTGACGTGCATCGGTCCGTTCTTTAGATTGGGGTCCAGGCCCGAAGCGATTTTCCCTTCTTCATCGTAGTGCTGGTCTATATGACCTTCTATTTCCTTACCCATTTCTCCATGAGCGGGATCAGACAACCCGTACTTCACCGGGTCGCGTTCTTCGCTCGTTTTGTCGCTAGGAGCCGCAACCGGCAATTCGGCGATCAATGGGTAGACCACTTCCGCGCCAGGGTTGACCGTCAGGGTGATCGTGTTTTGGATGACGCTGAGCTTAGCCGCCACTTGGTGCCCTTCGGCGTCGGTCACCTTAGGTGTCCCGACTGCCATTAGGGCCCTGCCAGAAGTTTGCGATTCGGCTTCGGACATAATCGCCTTGGAGGCTTCGTAGGAGCTTTTCGTTTGCTGGGGTTGAGGCATGCCCGCGGTAGCTTCGCCCAGCGTTGGGTGCGTTTCTGGCGAGGCGGGCGGGCCTTCCGGGGGTTCCCCTTCGCTTTCCGATTCGACTTCTTCCTGTTCGACTTCGGCTTTTTCTTCGCTCGTTTCCGGCAGTTCTTCAATCGTCTGTTGCGGGGGTTCGTTCGCGCCGACTTCACCTTCTTCGCTTTCGTCTTCGGAAGCCTCCACAACCGCCACGCTCCCGTTGGACAACTGCTTGAGTTCTTGGTCGGGACCCAAGCGAGCTTCCCACGAGAACTCCGTGGGAGCTTCCGCGGAGCGGATCTGAAGCAGCGCGGCGACACCGAGAGGCTCAGGCCTGACTATTGCGTCGGTCGCGTGCCAGGCATTGGCGAACAGGGCGCTCGAGCCGTTAACGATCGTCGGTAGGGCGTCAGTTTCGGGGGCGACTTCCGTCGGCTCGAAGCTGAGTTCCCCGACGGGAGTATTCACGGCGAATTCGCCCACAGTTTCCTTGGAGACCGTCGAGCTAGTCAGGGTTTTTTCAGAGATGAGTTCTTCACCGCTATCGGTCAGCGACGGCGCAATGCTTTCTTCTTCCAGGGTTGCCGTTGTCGACGCGGCGATCACAGCCGGATCTGCGCTCGCAAGGATCGCTTGCGCTTCTTCGACGCTCACTTCGCTTCCGGGCAAGCCCGGAGTATGCGCCGACACCGCGCTTTCTTCGCCCGATGGGCTCGTGACGGTCACCGTGACACGAAACGTGGAATCGAATTCGCCGGTCGGAGATACGTAGGTCTGTTCGGTCGCGCCGTCGATCGCGGCGCAGTCCTCCCCACTGGCGTTGCACCGTTCCCATTGGTAGGCGTAGCTGACCGCACCGGCGGCGCTCCAAATGCCGGGGTCGGCACTCAGCACGCCCCCGAACTGCACAATGCCCGATATCGACGGATCTGAGAGCTTAGCGAGCGCTTTTGTCCTGACTTCGGAGGTCGGCGATGAAACGCCCGTGGTGCTGCCATAACCGTTGCTTGCGCTCACCAGAACTCGGATGCTTGAGCCGGCATCGCCGCTAGTGAGCGTGTAGGAGCTGCTTGTCGCGCCGCTGATCGCTTCGCAGGAACCTTCAGCGGCGCATCGCTCCCATTTATAGGTGTAGACAGGACTTTCGCCCGCGAATACCCCGGGGCCGGCCGTGAGCGTGCTGCCGGTGAGCGCGGGGCCTGCCACCGGTGGACCCTGAACCGCAACTGGGGCCTCTTCTGCGCGACTGGCTGGGTGACCTTCGAAGCCCGGGACGCTATGTGGCTGTGTTCGTCAGTGGCGGTGACCTTGACCCGCAACCGCGCGCCGGCGTCTTCGGAGTCGGGTACGTAGCTGGGTTCGGTTGCTCCTTCGATGTCGTGGCAGGAAGTTCCGTACAGATCGCAACTCTGCCACTGGTAGGCGTAGCTCGGCGAATCCAATCCAGACCATGCTCCGACGTCGGCGTTGAGCACCTGGCCCACCTCTGAGGTTCCGGAGATCGTGGGCTGCTCCGCATTGGCGAACGTGCCTGCACCGCCGATTACTGCGGTCGTCCCCGAGATGTCCGAGACCGAATCGATCGCGCTGTGATCCCCCACGCGCACACGTATCGTCTTTGCAAGATCGTCTTCGCCAAGACTGTATTCCGGCGCTGTCGCCCCTTCGATCGGCGCACAATCTTCACCGCTTTCGTTGCAGCGTTCCCATTGATAGCTGAGCTGGGTGCCACTGCCGGTCCACACACCTCCGTTCGCGGTGAGGACGTTATACACGGCTGGAACACCAGAGATCGATGGTGACTCCAGCTCGCTTGGAGGTTCGGCCCCCACGATAGAGCTGACGGCCGAGCCGGCTTTTGCCGCTCCACCCGCATTGGTGGCGGTCACTGCCACCCGCAACGTGGCGCCGATGTCTCCTTCCGCGAGATCGTATTTGCTGTCCGTAGCGCCTTCCACTTCGCTGCATTCTTCCCCGCTTGCGTTACACCTTTCCCATTGGTAGGAGTAAGAGATGGGAACGAGTGAGCTCCATGTCCCCGTGTTTGCTGTCAATCCCTCGCCGTCGCGCACCGTCCCCGTGAGCGTCGGAAGCGCTTCATTAGAAGGCGCCGGGGGCGCTGCGACCGTGGCGCTGACCGCGGTGGTCTCGACCGCACGGCCATAGGAGTTCGACGCTGTAACGACCAGACGCAAGGTAGCGCCAACATCTTCGGGTGCGAGGACATACGTCGCTTCCGTCCCTCCAGCTATCTGCCCGCAGTCGGTCCCACCCGTATTGCAGCGGAGCCATTGATATGCGTAGGTGAGCGGTTCGGACCCGGCCCAGCTACCGATGTCGGCTTCGAACGTGCGCCCAGCTTCTGCGCTTCCGGTGATCGATGGCGCTATCACGGATACGGGAGCCGGAGTCCGTTCCACCGTCGCTGCTTCTTCCACGTCACGATCGTTCGGGCCTCGGGATGCAAGGCCACGACAGCACACCACGCGCCGAAGGTGCCAAGCGCTCCGAGCACCGCCATCAGCGAGATCGAGCGGCCGCGGATACGTACGTTCCAAGGCATGCGATAGGGACGCTCGCGGTCGGGTTCCTTGATGCGCAGAGCCACCAGCGACACGTGGGCGGTGGTGAAGGAGAGCATCGCCCCGAAGGAGTAGAGGTTGCCCAGCAGTGTCGTTTCCCCCGGCAGGATCAGGATCGCGGCGAGGATCGAGAAGAACACGATCGTGAACCAAGGCGTGCGATAACGGGGGTGCAGCTGGGAAAAGATGCTCGGCAACTGGCGATGCTCGGCCAGGGACCACGACAGGCGCGAGATGCCGATCAGGCCGGCGTTGGTCGCGATGAACAGGATCGTGGCCGCCAGCACGCCCACGTAGTCCTGGGCGACGGTGAGCACCGTGCCGTGCAGGCCCAGGTGCTTGATGATGCCCAACACCGGGTCGTTTTCATAGACGCTGCTCAGTTCGGTGGCGTATTTGCCGGCGTGCTCGACGACCGGCACAAATCGACTACGCGACGGCGAAACTCCGGCGAATACGACTTCGGCATGAACCTCTCCTTCGGGGAATCATGCCGCCCACCCTCTCACAAACCCAGTCCATTACACGGGGCCCAGATCAAGCGGTCCATTACTCGAGGCCCAGACCACTTGGCGCGCGAAGCGGCCGCGACCGTTGCGCTCGCGGAAGCAACCAGTCCAGCAATTGTCGTCATTACAAGAAGTGATCTAAGTATCTTCATGGGACTTCTGGAACTCGCCAAAAGTTGCAGCCTTAGCCGAAACATGACAAGCCTTCGCCCCCAAAATAGTCTCAACGCAGCAGGACGGAAAAGGCGTGGCCACCCTGAGTCCAATACAATGTGCTACCCGCAAGCGCCAGCGAGGACCGACTGACGTCTGTGCCTGATGCAAGCAGACGACTACCAAACTTATCGACAGCATACACTTGGTAGTATTCAGGCGACGGCTCTCCTTCGGCTTCTACCATCCAAGCCACCGCACCATCACTCTTCACCACGATAGAAACCACAGGACCGTTGCCGATATATCCGGATATAGGCATTGCAGGTATGCCCGTGGGCACTCGGTGCAATACACGCCCTGTGCGCAAATCGCGAATAATAATCAGCTCCGTCTTCCTGCAACAAGGGACCACTTGAGATTCCTCATACGCGACTACCGTACCATCTAGCTCGACGTGCTCTATGCCACCACCTCCGACCGACGAGAATCTAGCTTCTTCGCCAAGCAGATAGGTCAAGTGAGACCCATAGGCACACCCATAGATCTTCAAAAAGTATCCGTGAGCAGGATAAGCCATGTAGACTTGGGCCTTCGCGTCAGCCATGACTACATGAGAATTCCCTGACGCACATCTAACTGTCTTCCTGTCGGAACGCGCGACGCTCACCGAAGTCATCATCGAGAAGACCCCTACCGCCGAGAGCATCGCTACCGTAGCGTGTCGCATCATACCCGTAAGACTATCGGCATCGCTCAAAGTTGCGCAGCGCCGCGCGCAGTGATGTCAGCATCACGGGAGCCCGCTTACAGCCACGGGCGTAGTGCTGCCTACGGTTGTACCATCCCCGATTTGTCCGAATTCATTTGCTCCCCAGCATCTGACGCTGTCGTCTGCAAGACGCACACATGCATGACTTCCGCTCGCAGCCAAGGCAATAGCATCCGATATACCGCTGACCGAGACCGGTGTCGTACTGCTGGCCGTGGATCCGTCTCCGAGTTGTCCCTGCTCGTTGTCCCCCCAACATTCGACACTCCCCTCGATGATAAGCGCGCATGCAAATCTTTCTCCGGCGCTGACCTCAGCAGCGCTCGTTATCCCGGACACCGACACTGGCGTCGTGCTGTTCGTGGTCGTACCGTTCCCCAGTTCGCCCATTTCATTGGCTCCCCAGCACTTTATTTCACCATTGGAGAGCGACGCGCAAGCAGACCCGCCGCCCCCCGCGCTCAACGTCGTTGCATTACTGATTCCGCTCACGCTGACTGGTGTCGCACTTTCGGTTGTAGTTCCATCACCAAGTTCTCCAAAAAAATTATCCCCAAAACATTCAATATGTCCACTAGCTAGGAGCACGCAGGTAAATCCGCTGCCACCTCCGACACTGACTGCCGTGCCACCCAATCCTTCCACAAGTGCTGGCGCCTGGCCGCTTTCGTTAGCGCCCCAGCAGGATACCACTTCTTCTAACTCCAGAGCGCAAGCATGAAATTCGCCCACGGCAGTGACGCCCAAAACGTTTGTGAGACCGCTTACCGATACCGGAGTTGTTTGGCTTTTCGATCCGCCATCACCCAATTGTCCTTTTTTATCGTTACCCCAGCACTTGACAGCTCCATCGACAAGCGCTGAACAACTATAGTTCAACCCAGCCGTAACTGTGGTCGCATTCGTAATGCCACTGACCGACACAGGAGTCGAACTGTTGGTAGTTGTGCCGTTCCCCAGTTGCCCGTCTTTGTTATCTCCCCAGCACTTAATGCCACCACTGCTTAGCAAGGCGCATGTGTGATGCCAACCGGCCGCGATAGAAGTCGTAGGCTCTCTCCAACAGACCGTCGTGAAGGTTCGGTCGCCACCCAAACCTGGCGTATCATCGTTAGCTTCGTTTTCCGCCTCAGCCTGGTAGTGATAGGTAGTGCATGGTTCCAATCCGCTCAACGAGACATCCTCACTCTGGCCCCCAACATTATTGACGACTTCAGTCGATGTTGTCGTGTAGCCGTACGCAGTGCTAGTACCGTACTCGACTAGATATTTTGTAGGCAATCCTTCTGGGTATACATCGAGCAAAACCGTGCTCGTACTCGAAGCCGTCACACCAGCGACCGCCGCGCGTGTCGTAACTTTGGCAGGACAGCCAGCGCTGTTGCCAAGTGCCAGGACGCAGTATGCCTCGCGTGGTTCTTGATTTTCGTGTACGCCTTCTCCGTGAAGCAGAGCGCTATCGAAGTCATGTTCATGATGCGGCTCAGACAAAGTAACCTGAGAAGGACCTTCATAAAGATAATAGTATGCCCATTCAAAATGTTCCGAAGCTCCGCCAAGCCTCAGAAAATCCCGCGCCGCGAGCCGCTGTAGTTCTGTATTTTCATACAAACGGGTCCGGTTCGATCCGTTCTGCAACAACACACCCTGCTCAGTTAGCCATATGTGAATCGCTTTCAATCGACTGTCTTTTATTTGATGTACAAATCCTTTTGCTTCCTTATTTACGTACTTCCCAAGAACCACTTTGCCATGTTCGTTTTCGCCTTTGACCTCCTTAAGATCCTTGTAGTCGTGGACGCCCCAGACCCGTGGCTTCACCTTGAAAGGCGCCAGATGCTTGTATACACCATTGATAATCGTGTTCTCATACTGTTCTATATATTTGTGGCTTTGACCATAGTTTTCAAATTCACCCGCCACGACAGTGCAGAATTTAGCGCACCCTACTTCGTCGGCCGCTAACTGTGCCTCACCCCAGAAATCAGCCGCCTTGATGGCCCCTTGTGGGTCAACATGCAGCTGAGTATGGGGGCTATCCGGCTCGTTCCACGCTCCCCATTGCCTGACTGGAGGCTCTTCGCCATTGCCTTTTACCAATGCCTTCATCAATCTTTTCGCGCCAGCGCGGTATTCCTGGAGACCAGGAACCTTCGGTTCTGAACATTTCGTATCTACTGTCGTTGTATAGCTCGGAGGCACAGGTTCGCAGCGTCCAAGCGTGATGAACGGTATTAGTTTCGCATGCTTGACGGCTTTCAGCCATTCGTGGAGCCGTGCGTTATTGGGTTGGGTATCGTAATAAAGGACCAGCCGCGCATCCTTGATTTTCAATGGTCCGCTAACCAAATCGGTATCCATGTGTTCGAACGGCCTTGCGTTTGGATCCGAGAGCCCATAGTGTGCACTGGTCGCCTTTGCTGCACTTACTTTATCACTAGGGGCATTCACGGCAACGGCAGCCGTGACCGGGAATTTGGTCCCTTCGCTTGGCGTGACCTTCAAGGTGATTGTGTCGCCTTCGACTTTGAGCGCAGCCGAAACGGCTACACCTGACGCGTCAAGTACCGAAGGGACCCGTATCACCATGACGCTGGCGTCAACTGTGTGCACTTCGGCATAGGCCATCGCACTATCAGCGCTTTCGTATTCCGCATCGGTTTCTTGCGGATGTAGTTCCCCAGCTTTGGGAGCCACCGGGGGCGTAGTGGTGGTAGGTGCAGCCGGCAGCGGCTCGAGCATACCTTCTTCTTCCAGGCCACTTTCCAGTTCGCTTTCTGCGGTTTTGCCACTCGCCCCTTCTTCGCCTGGTTCTTCGCCAGCTTCTGATTCGGGCGATTCGAGCGCTTCGCTAGGCAGTTCGGCTTCCAAGGAAGGCAACGAGCTTGGTTCGATCACCGCAACATCGCCGTTCGGCAATTCCTCGAGTTCCTGGTCAGCTCCGATCCCCACTTCCCAAGTAAACGAAGTTGTGGCTGCCGCATCGCGTAGCTGCAAGATGGTCGTCTCCCCCAGTGGACTTGGGCGCACAAACGTGTCCGAGTCATGTGAGGTTTCCGCGAACGCTGCTGCCGTATTGTTGACAATCGTCGGCGTAGTCGTAGCGTTTGCCGTAGGATCCAGCGGTGTAAAACTAAGCGGTCCATTTGCGGTGTCGACCGCGAATTCGCCCGGGGTTTCCTTGGAGATTGTCGAACTCGTGAGCCCAACCGAGGAAGATATGTCTTCGCCGGTTTCTTCGATTGCCGGCTTGACGGTCTGTTCTTCGAGCGTCGCGCTCGTCGACGGAGCAAGGACCGAAGGGTCAGTGGCTTCCGCGGCGTCGAGGGCTCGTCCGATGCTCGCTTCGGTGGCGGAGGCTACCGAGACGGCAGCTGTAGTCGCAACGACGCTCCCATACGAGTTGGACACGGTCACTTTCACGCGCAATGTCGAGCCCACGTCGCCGCTTTCGGGTGTGTAGCTCGGTTTGGTTGCGCTTTCGATGGCTGTGCAGCTTTCTCCGCCCGCGTTGCAACGCTGCCACTGGTAGTAGTAGCGAAGCGGCTGCGAACCTGCCCAGGCTCCGTTATCAACGTGGGCCTGCACACCCGACCTGAGGTCCCCCTGGATGGCGGGGCTTGCCGTGACTTCGGGTGCCGCAGCAGCCCCCACCACTTCGCTCTGCACGGAGGTAGCGCTTTCGCTGCCCGAGGTATTCGTGGCGGTCACAACAACCCGCACCGTGGCGCCGATCTGGCTTTCCGGAAGCACATAGGTTCCGCCCGTGGCCCCCACGATGACTTCGCATTCTTCGCCTTCGGCGTTGCATTTCTGCCATTTGTAGCTGTAGGAGATCGTTTCGGTGCCGGCCCACGTGCCGTGCTGTGCCGTCAAGGTGTCGCCGACCGTGCCATAGCCTTCGAGCGTCGGTTCTTCGACCTCAACCGGGGCGAATGGTTCGGCGCCAATCACCGCTGTCGCGGGCGAGGACACGCTGTCGGTGCCCGCGGTCCCGCTCCCCGTCACTACGACCGTGAGCGTGTGGCCAACATCGCCGGCGACCGGCGTGTAGGTCGATTCGGTGGCCCCGCTCAGCGATGAGCAGCTTTCGCCCGCTTCGTTGCATCGCTTCCACTGGTAGGCATATCCGATCGCGCCCGACCCGGTCCAGATGCCCGCGTCGGCGTTTAGCGGCTGTCCTTCCTGATAGCTCCCGGAAACGGAGGGCACCGCCACGTCGACAAGGGTTTCCGCACTGACCCCCATCGGGGCGCTGATAGCTTCGGTGGAATGCGAGCCGGCATTGGTGGCGGTCACGATCACCCGTACCCCTGATGCCGCGTCGCTTTCTTTGAGTGTGTAGGAGTCGCTTGTAGCACCGGAGATTGAAGTGCAGTCCGAGCCGTCTTCGTCGCAGCGCACCCACTGGTAGCTGTAGCTGAGCGCTTCTTCGCCCGACCATACCCCGCTGGACGCAGTCAGTTTGTAACCGACCAGGCCGGTACCCGAGACACTTGGAGGCGCTTCGATTTCCGGCCCGCCCGCACCGGCTACCGGCTGCGTAGGGGTGGATGTCACCGAGGCGGTGCCACCGCTTTCCGTAGCGCTGACCCGCACCCGCAAAGCATTCCCTACGTTCCCACCGCCAAGCGTGTACCTGGAGCCCGTCGCGCCCGCGATTTCTTCGCAATCGGATCCGTCGGGTTTGCAGCTGAGCCACTGATACGAGTACGAGATGGCGGCTTCTCCGAGCCAGCTGCCCGTTTGCGCTGTGAGCGTCTGACCGCTTTGCTCCACGCCCACGATGCTGGGCGCCCATGTGTTGACCAGCAAGCTGGCCGCGACAACCGGCTCAGTCGGCTGAGAAACGGCGGTCAGAGACCCGAGTTCGTTGCTTGCTCCAACACGCAGGCGCAGCGTGGCTCCGACGTCGCTTTCTCCGAGTTCTAGGTCCGATCCCGTCGCACCGCTGATATCGGCGCATTCCCCGCCGGTCGAGTTGCACCTTTCCCACTGATAACCGAGTTCGGTCCCTGTGCCGCCCCAATCGCCCGAGTCGGCGTGAAGCGTTTCCCCGACGTTCGGCCCGCCTACGATCGAGGGCGCTTCCAGCTCGTCAGGCGCGCCAGATTCGATCAGAGAGCTGGCGGCAGACGTTGACGCGGCGGAGCCGCCGGCATTCGTGGCGGTGACGCGAACACGCAACTTGGTTTCCAGGTCGGCCGAGGACAGTGCGTAGCTCCGTCCCGTCGCCCCTTCGATGTCTTCGCATTGCCCACCCGCGTCGTTGCAGCTCTGCCACTGATAGGCATAAGAAATCGGCGTACCCCCCGACCAAGTGCCTGTCCCGGCGGTAAGCGTTTGACCGTCCCGGGCGTTGCCTTCGATGCTCGGTGGGGTCGTGTTTGCGACGCGATAGGTGTTCTCGCCGCGTTCGTAGTGTTCGAGAATCGTTTCCGCGCTGAGATCCCCTTCGTACAGGGCGAGATCCTGCATGTCTCCGGCCCCGAACAGGCTGCTTGCGTCGCGCGACATCCAATACAGCGTCGAGTCTGCGAAGTTGCCCGCGCCCGTACCCGATTCGGACTTGGTGTAGGAGACCGCATGACCGTCGACGTATGGCGTGATCTGCGTTTCGGCGGCCGCCGAGGTGTCGATCGCAAACGCGTAGTAGTGCCACGCTCCCGCGCTCGGCCGTTCGAAGAAGACCGTGTTGCGCGAACCGCCGTCCCCGATCGAGACCGCGAAATCGGAACCGGGCGTGGCGTCGGGGTCGACCAGGAATCCTCCGGAATGTTCGTTGAAGTTAGGCGTGAACTCGAGCGCCAACCGATCGTCGGCACCATAGGATGACCACTTCATCCAGAACTCCACCGTCAACTGGTGGGTGCCCGACAGATCCAGAGCGGCGTGCGCGGCCCCGGAGGAGCCGTCGAACAGCGTCGAGGTCGATGAGTCTTCGACCAAACCGCCTGTTTGACCCAGAGTGACGCCGCCTTCCAAGGTCGCGTTTGCACCGCCCACAAGATCCGCGAACGCCGAACCAGAGGATTCGCCCATCGGCCAGAAGTGGGCTATCCCCGCGGTGTCCTCAACGGCCTGCTCGTATTGACCGAGAGCGTCGCCGACCGTGATCGTCTGGCTGGTCGTGGCGGTCTCGCTGAGACCGTCTTTGACGCGCAGATCGACCGTATAGGTGCCCGGCGAGGAGAACGTATGCGACTCGCTCGCAGAACCGCCCCCATCCGTCGCATAGCCTTTGCTGCCGTCGAAGTCCCACGCGTAGTCGGTCAGTGAACCGGCCGGTGAAGACGACCCCGAAGCGTTCAGATGCACCGGCACTCCAGCGGTCGCGACCACCGGGCTCGACGTGAACGACGCTTTGGCGCCGCCCTTGCCGACCGCGTAATGTTCGAGGATCTCTTCGGAGTCGAGGTCGCCTCGATAGAGGGCCAGGTCCTGCATCGAGCCGGCGCCGAACAAGCTGCTGGCGTCGCGCGACATCCAATACAGCGTGGAGTCGGCAAAGCCGCCGCCGCTGCCCGATTCGCTCTTGGTGTAGGACACGGCTTTACCGTCCACGTAGGGTGTGATCTCTGTCGAGCCCGACCCTTCCGTGTCGATCACAAACGCGTAGTAATGCCACGCTTCGGCGCTTGCGCGAGCGAAGAACACGTTGTTGCGCGACCCGCCCTCGCCGACGCCGACCCCGAATGTCCCGCCATATTCAGGAGCGTCCGGATCCACCAAGAAGCCGCCGGCGTTTTCGTTGAAGTTCGGCGTGAACTCCATCGCCAGATGGTCGTCTGAGGCGTACGCTTTCCACTTCATCCAGAACTCCACCGTCTCCTTACCTGACCCCGACAGATCGACCGGCGCGTGCGCGGCGCCCGAAGAACCGTTGAACGACGCCGAGGTCGACGAGTCTTCGATCAGGGCGCCCGCTTCGCCGAGACCCACACCGCCGGAGACGCTCGCATTGGCTCCCGCGAACACGTCGGCGAACGACGAGCCGGAAGACTCCCCCATCGGCCAGAAATGCGATATTTCGGGAGCGCTCTCGACGGCCTGCTCGTAGGCTCCCAAAGCCGCCCCCACGGTGATCGTCTGACTCGTCGTCGCGGTCTCGCCGAGACTGTCTTTGACGCGCAGATCGACCGTATAGGTGCCAGGCGAGGAGAACGTATGCGACTCGCTCGCAGAACCGCCCTGATCCGTAGCGTAGCTTTTGCTTCCGTCGAAATCCCAGGCATAGTCGGTCAAAGACCCACCCGGCGAGGAGGATCCGGACGCATCCAGACGCAAAGGCACGCCGGCAGTCGCAACCAATGGAGAGGACGAAAACGAGGCTGTCGGGCCGCCCTTGCCAATCTCGTAATGTTCGAGAATCTGACCGGAGCTGAGCGTCGCGTCATACAGCGCGAGATCCTGCATCGCCCCTGCCCCGAACAGGCTGCTTGCGTCGCGCGACATCCAGTAGAGCGTGGAGTCGGCAAAGCCGCCGCCGGTACCCGACTCCGTCTTCGAATAGGACACGGCTTTTCCGTCCACATACGGTGTGATCTCGGTGGACCCCGAACCTTCGGTGTCGATCACGAACGCGTAGTAATGCCACGCTTCGGCGCTTGGCTGGGCGAAGAAGGCGTTGTTGCGAGACGCTCCCTCGCCGACCCCAACACCGAACGTCCCGCCGTCTTCATAGGCGTTCGGATCGACCAGGAACCCGCCTGCGTTTTCGTTGAAGTTCGGCGTGAACTCGAGCGCCAACGCGTCGTTGTCGCCGAACACCGGCCACTTCATCCAGAACTCGACCGTCAACTTGGGGGTGCCGGAAAGGTCGACCGGAGCGTGCGCTGCCCCGGTGGATCCGTCAAACAGGGCCGATGTCGCCGTGTCGCCGACCAGACCTCCCGGCTCACCCAGGCTGACCCCACCCACGAGGCTTGCGTCGTCGCTGCCCACCCCATCGGCAAACGAAGAGCCTGAACTCTCCCCCATGGGCCAGAGGTGAGTTATCCCCGTCGTAGCTTCGACCGCTTCCTCGTACGACTCAGCGGACGCGGCCCCGGCATTGGCCAAGAACACGAACGCCACAAGAGCGAGGAGCACACTCACCACTCCCGCTGAGACCGTCCGGCAGACATGCGAGCATCGCCGCCCACGCACAGGCGCCATCGGCACACCACCCCAGCTGTTAGGTTTCTCCGACTCAGCAAGAGCCGGCCGCCATCCCGCGGTGTGGAGCCTAACCGGACTGCATGCGATTTGTCAATAGTATTCCGGTATCCAGATCCGCGCTCTTTGCGGGCTTTGCCGCACGTGGCTCAATGAAATCAACCCAAGGCCCACTCAACCCGCCGCCCCGCTCAAAGCCCTCTCCCCCTCGCGCGGCCGCTCGGGCCGGTTCTCAGTCTCGATGATCACCCGACAGGGCCGCTTCGCCAGTAGATAGGTGGCGGTCGGCCCGATCCGTTGCTCGCCCACGGGCGCGTGGATCGTGGACCAATAGATCACGTCGGCTTTCACCCGTTTGGCCTCGTCCACGAGCGCGGCGCCGGGATTGCGTGTACGGATCAAGCCGGTACGGATCTTGATGTTCGAGCGCCGCGCCTTGATGCGGGCCGTCTCCAAGGCCGAGCGGCCCTGGGCCTCCTCTGCCTCCAAGCCGGCCTCCAAGGACAGCTGGGATGGCACGGGCAAAACGAACACGGCATACACGACCCCCTCTTCGCCGATCAGCTTGGCGGCGCTCGACAGGGCGCTGGCGCTCACATCGCCGCCGAAGATCGGCACGAGCGCGGTGCGGTAGCCGAGCGCTTGGAAGTCGGCGGGGCGCTCGGCGCGGAGGATCTTGTAGGACTTGCGCGGATCGAGGCCCTGGCGGTGGCGATACCAGAAATAGCCGCCCATCCCAATGATCATCCAGGGGATCCCGATCGTTCGGGCCTCGGGATGCAAGGCCACGACAGCACACCACGCGCCGAAGGTGCCAAGCGCTCCGAGCACCGCCATCAGCGAGATGGAACGGCCGCGGATACGCACATTCCAAGGCATGCGATAGGGACGCTCGCGGTCGGGTTCCTTGATGCGTAGGACCACCAGCGACACGTGGGCGGTGGTGAAGGAGAGCATCGCCCCGAAGGAGTAGAGGTTGCCCAGCAGTGTCGTTTCCCCCGGCAGGATCAGGATCGCGGCGAGGATCGAGAAGAACACGATCGTGAACCAAGGCGTGCGATAGCGGGGGTGAAGCTGGGAGAAGATGCTCGGCAGCTGACGATGCTCGGCCAAAGACCACGACAGGCGCGAGATGCCGATCAGGCCGGCGTTGGTCGCGATGAACAGGATCGTGGCCGCCAGCACGCCCACGTAGTCCTGGGCGACGGTGAGCACCGTGCCGTGCAGGCCCAGGTGCTTGATGATGCCCAACACCGGGTCGTTTTCATAGACGCTGCTCAGTTCGGTGGCGTATTTGCCGGCGTGCTCGACGACCGGCAGAGCAGACAGCGCCACCACCGAGATGCCGGCGTAGATGCCGAGCACGGCGATCAGGACCATGTTGACCGCCTTGGGGATGTCGTGACCGGGATCGCGCGCCTCCTCGGCCATGTTCGAAACCGTCTCGATCCCGGTGTAGGCGACCATCGCCACCGACAGCGCGAACACCAGCTGAGTCCAAGTCGGAGCGATGCCCAGATGGATCTGATGCAGCAGCAGCGCCGGGTTGAGTACCAGTGCGATGCCCAGGCCGACGAGCAGCACCTGGGTGCACAGGTCGGCGATTGCGAGCATCAGGTTCAAGTTGGCCGACTCTCCAAGGCCGCGAATGTTCAAAGCGGCCAGCAGAACGATCGTGACCAGTCCCCCGATGATGTCGCCCGGGTTGTGGGTCAGAGCCGGGAAGAACGCGCCCAGATAGTGGGGAACGAAGAACGCGGAGATCGCGATCGTGATGATGTAGTCCAGGCTCAAGGCCCAGCCGGCGAAGAACGAGACGACGTCGTTGAAGGCGTGGCGCGCGAACGAGGAGGAGCCCCCCGCTTCCGGGAACATCGAGGCGCCCTCGGCGTAGGTCTTGGCCGTGAGCACGAAAAGGCCGCCGGCGAACATGAACACGAGCGGGGTGAGGCCGAGCGCGTGGGCGGCGACCAAGCCGAGCGCGTAGTAGATCGAGGAACCCACGTTGCCGTAGGCGGTCGCGAACAGGCCCGGGACCCCGACCGAGCGTCGCAAGCCGTGCTCTGTGAGGCGTGCCATTACCGGAGCGTATAGCGAGCGTCCCCAGCATCCCATCCGCCCGACCTCTGTTCGGATCGCCTGAATGCAATATCGCGTGCAGGCACAGCGCGAAGGCAGGAGGCGCGCTTATGATCTCGACGCCTGACGCGCCGCAAGGAGTGCGGGCGCCATCCAAAGCCATCACGACCCCAACCTTTCAGTCATGGACAAGACACGACGCGGCAACTACAACTCAGGTGAGGACTTCGTCCTGGAATACGGCGACCTGCGCTTCACCTTCAACGAACGAGACTTCGGCGAACGCTGCGAGCAGGCGGCCCTGAAGCTGGGCTTCGTCGGCGGGCGTCTGGGCGAGGACGAGCTGGAGGACCTCGTCAACCTGGCCGTCAACGGCGACATCCAGGACCCGGCCTCCGCTCTGGGCGAGCACGTCAACGAATGCTGGCCGGAAATCGTCGGCCCCGCCGAGCGCTCGCTCGTGCACTGGCTGCGCCGCCTCGTGTTCAGGGGCGCCTGGCTTGACCAGCGCGTCAACGAGGGCGAGTTGACGTTCGCCTTCGTCGAGGAGACCGGCAGCTTCGTCTACGTCCAGCACGACCGCACGGGCGAGCCGATCGAGCTGGCGCCCGAGCCATCCTGGGGCCGCGTCGCTTACAGACGCTAGAGGGCCGCTGAGCTGCGCGATACGGCGTCCTCGCTCGCTTGTGTGCAGAGCACACGGCGCTCGCTGCGTCCTTGTCTCGCTTGCTCATCGACCCTCTAGAGAGCCTCGATTTACCCCTCTGCGGCTGTCTCGCGAGCTCGGAGGATCGCCTCGGCGCCATCCTCGCCGACGAGCAAGTCGGCTTTGAGCGTTCCGCTGGCGACGAGATCAAGCGCCGGGAAGCGACCGGTGCCGGCGCGGACCGGGTCCAGGGCGATGACGGTGGTCTCCCCGCCGAAGGGATGCCCCGCGGTGGCGATCACGGTCAGCGAGCCGGCCTCGCTCAGGTTGCGGGCGGCCGCCAAGGCCTTGCGCGCGGTGTGGGGGTGCAGGCCGTCCAGGCTGTCGATCAAGACGACGGCGTCCCCGCCGCGCGAGGCGATCCGCTTGCCGGCCTCCACGGCGGCCTCGACCGCCTGGCCTTGAACATCGGGCGCAGAGCCGAGGCCAAGCGCGGCCGTGGGCTGCACCGGCCCTTCGCGCCACTCGGCGATCTCCTCGGGGCGCACTCCGGCGAGCACTACAGAGAGCTCCAGGCCCTCGCGCTCGGCCAGGGCACCGAGCAGGCGTCGCAACGTGAACGTCTTGCCCGCTCGTGCGCCGCCTGAAATCACGGCCCTCGAGCCGCGGCCGAGCGGGGTCAGCCACTCGATCGCCTTCAGGGTGGGGTCCTCCGAGTCGAAGGCGAGGCGCTCGGCGGGGTAGGAGACGGGCAGGTCCTCGTAGCGCGTGCCCTCGGAGACGGCGTCGGCGGGTTGCCCGTTGATCGTGTCGATGCGGACCAAGGAGGAGTAGCGCTCGGAGCGGCGCGGAGTGCGCACGGGGCCGCTCACGCGATCGCCGGAGACCAGCTCGCAACGACGCACCTGGGCGGCCGAGATGTAGACGTCATCGTCGGAGGGCTCGGGCGGGTCCACTCGCAGGAAGGCCGAACCGTTGCCGAGCACCTCGACCACGCCCTCGGCGGTGCGCTCGGGCTCGCCCGTCTTCTCCCGCTCGCCGCGCTCGCCGCGAGCGCGACCGCCCTGTGAGCGCTCGCGACGGCGTGGCGCGGGGGTGGCGGTCTCTGCGTCGGGGCCGGAGCGCTCCTCCTGCTCGCCTGCGTCCTCCTCGGTGTCCTTGCTGGCAGAGCCGCGGCGCGAGCGTGTTCCGCGCGAACGTCGCGCCGGGGCGCGGCGGGCCGGCTTCTCCTCGTCTGCGTCCTTGGCGGCGTCGTCTTTCTTCTCGCCGAGAATGGCGTCGATCAGGTCGGCCTTGCGCAGGCGGCGAAAACCCTCCAAGCCGATCTGATCGGCGATCAGGTGCAGGTCGGACAGGGGGCTTGCTTGCAGCTCGGATCGGTCGAGCACGGTCATTTGGTTCTCCTCTTGTGTGATTGGGCGGTTGGCGTCCGGCCGCGTTGGACAGCGGTCGGCACCCCTTTGCGTGTCAAATCGTAGCCTGCCGCCCGGCCGGTAGCCGCGCGCCCGCCGAACGGACCTCCGAACGGACCCTTCGAGGACCCAGCGAACGAACCGGCCGAACGGACTCCGCGAACGGCCCTAAGACTGGGCGTCGGCGGGAGGCTCCTCGTGGCGGAGTTCCTCGGCGAGCGCCAGGTCCCTGCTCGGCGTGTACCCGCCGGAGAGGGCAGCGCGCACCGCCAGGTAGTCGGCAGCGGCGGCGACGTCGTGGACGCGGAAGATGTGGGCTCCCCGATCGACGCCGTGGGCCAAGGCCGCGAGGGTGCCGGGCAGGCGCTCGCGCGGGGGGCGTCCGGTGAGCGCCCCGATGAAGTCCTTGCGCGAGATCGCCATCAGGAGCGGGCGGCCGAGCTCGTGCAGTCGGGAGAGCTCGCGCAGCAACTCGATGGTTTGGGCGGGCGTCTTGGCGAAGTCGGGGCCGGGATCGACGATCAGGCGCTCGCGGGGCACGCCGGCCCGCTCGGCCGAGGCGAGGCGCTCGGAGAGGAAGCCGAGGACCTCCTCGACGACGTCGCGGTAGAGGTTGGGGTCTTGCAGGCGCTGCTTGGGCGCGGCACTGGTGTGCATCACTACCAAGGCGGCGCCGGTTTGGGCGCACACCTCTGCCAGGCCCAGGTCGCGCAGGCCGCTGACGTCGTTGACGATCGCCGCCCCCGCCCCGATCGCCGCACGGGCGACAGCGGGCTTGTAGGTGTCGATCGAGACGAGCGCCTCGAATTCGCGGACTAGACGCTCGATCAAAGGCACGACGCGTTCGATCTCCTCCTCCTGATCGACCGCGGGGCGGTTGGTGGCGGCCGACTCCCCGCCGACATCGAGGATGGCGGCGCCCGCGTCCAACAATTCGCCGGCCAGCCGCAGCCGGTCCTCGAGGGTGCGGTAGCGACCGCCGTCGCTGAAGGAGTCCGGCGAGGCGTTGACGACCCCCATCAGGCACGGTTTGGCGCCCAACTCGAGCACATGGCCGCCCGCGTCCAGGAGATAGGCGGGCGCCGCGAGGTGCCCGCCGGCGTTCGGACACGCGGGCGTCGGCTCGCTCACGGGCAGCCTACGGCGCCCGAACCGCGGGCACCGCTTTCGCCGGACGGGCGGCCGGGAGCATCGCCGTGCACCAGGATCCCCTCCAAGCGGGCCTCCTCGAAGAAGCGCTCGGTCTCCGAGGCCACCCGCTCGGCGCTCCAGTCGAGCTCTTGACCGAGCAGGGCCGCGACGCGCTCCACGGCGGGCCCCCGCTCGGGACCGTCTCCGACGAGCTCGCGCGCGGCGAGCAGACCGAGTCGGGTACGCCGCAGGAGCACGTCGCCGACGGAGCGGGCCTGCTCTCGGCGCGCGGCGAGCGCTACCTCAGCCATCAGGTCGGGCAGGCCGGGCACGATCGGCTGGGCCAGCTCCTCGCGCTCGAGGGCCAGGGCGAGCGCCTCGTGGGCGCCGTAGCCGTAGCGGGCGGCCAAGGCGGCGCGAGCGTCCTCGGAGACGCCTTGGACGGAGGGCAAATCCTCGACGGAGACAGCTTGACCCAAGGGAATCTCGGCCGTGCGGCAGGGAGCGTCGCGGGCTTCGCGCTCGACGAGGCGGTCGACTGCGAGCTTGGCCATGCGCCGCCAGGTGGTTAGCTTGCCGCCGGTGATCGTGATCATGCCGCTCGAGGTCTCATACAGCTCGGCCTTGCGCGAGATGTCGACCGATTTCTTGGTGTCGCCTGTCGAGATCAGAGGCCTCACGCCCGCGTAGGCGCCGGCGATGTCGCCGGGTGAGAGGTCGGTGGCGAAGAACTCGTTGACGGCGGCCAGGAGGTAGTCGATGTCCTCGGCGGAGGGCTCGATGTGGCGCAGGGAGCCCTCGTAGTCGTTGTCGGTGGTGCCGACCAAAGTGCGCCCGAGCCAAGGCAGCGCGAAGATCGTGCGCCCCCCGGCGGCGGGGACTATTGCGCCTCCCACCAGAGGCAAGTCCTCTTGGCGCAGGGTTATGTGGGTGCCTCGACTGGGCCTGATCTGGGGCAGGTCGGCCTCGTCGTGGAGCTCGTGGGGGCGCAGCTCATCGGCCCACACCCCGGTCGCGTTGACGACGTTGGCGGCGCGTATCTCAAAGCGCTCGCCGGTCTCGCGGTCGCACACTTGGACGCCGCGCGCTTGGCCGTCGCGCTCGAGCAGGGAGGTGGCGTCCAGGCGGTTGGCGCACACCGCGCCGAAGCGCTCGGCCTCGCCGAGGACGGTCAGGACGAGGCGGGCGTCGTCGGTTTGGCAGTCGTAGAAGAGGTATCCGCTGGTCGGCTCGCGTCGCTGCAAGGCGGGCAGCAGCTCGAGCACGGCCTCGCCGGAGATCACGCGGTGGCGCTCGGGGCTCCAGGACTCGCCCTCGCCGCGACGCGCGCGCACGCGCTGGCGGTCCACCGACATGACGTCGTACAGGTTCAGGCCGACGCCCATCAGGCGGTCGGGGCGGGCCCCTTCGAAGGCGGGCACGACCAGGGGCAGGGGGTGGACCAGGTGGGGCGCCAAGGCCACCATCAGTTGGCGCTCGAGCAAGGCCTCGCGCACCAGGCCCAGATCGAAGTGCTGCAGGTAGCGAAGGCCGCCGTGGACAAGCTTTGAGGAGCGGCTGGAGGTGCCCGAGGCGTAGTCGGCGCGCTCGATCAGGGCGACGCTGTAGCCGCGCGTGGCGGCGTCCAAGGCGACACCGGCGCCGGTGATGCCGCCGCCGACGACGACCAGGTCGAACTCGTCGGTGCTCAGGGCGGCGAGCGCTTGGGCGCGGGAGATCACGCTTCCAGTCTTCCAGAGCGACCTTCCTAGTGGCGGTGGCGGTGGCGCTTCTTGTGCTTGCGGTGCTTTGCCAAGGTGCCGACGGGGCCGATCGCGTGACCGATGCCGGAACTCACAAAGCCCATGATTTGGCCGTTGGCGATGCGCGTGTAGACGCCCGCGTATCCCGCTTGGGCACAGCCGTTGCCGAAGTCCACGAGGCCGGCCAAGACGTAATCGAAGGGGGGGTGCGCGGGGCTGTCGCTGTCCACCACGAGCGGGCCGCCTGAGTCGCCGTAGCAGGTGTCCACGTGGGTGCGTCCCCCTCCCGCGCAGATCATCCGCGCGGTGATCGGTTGTTCGATCGTGGCGTACTGTTCTTCGCATTGGGAGTCGGACACGAGCGGCAGGTGGACGGAGCGCAAATCGGTGGGGTAGTTGGCGGGATGTCCAGGCGAGGGGTCGGTGTCGCCCCAGCCGCTGGAGGTGGCGAGGATCGCGGGGCTGCGATTCGGGTTGGCCGCGCCGGCATTTGCCTGCGGTTCCAGGGGCAGGGGCGCGATCGTGGCGAGACCGTTGATCGACGGCGTCGCGCCGGACCATAGGGGCCGCGCCAAGGTGAGCAAGGCGATGTCGTAGTCGCTGGTGATCGGGTTGTAGTGGGAGTCGAACGTGCTTGAGGCGACCGGGTCGCGCACGGCCGTCGGTTCGGAGGCCGCGAGTGAGGTCGAACCGGCCAGCACCTCCACATCGGTGGCGTTTTCGCTCTGCCCGGCGCCGGTCACGCAGTGGGCGGCGGTGAGGACGTGGGTCGCGTCGATGATCACCCCGCCGCAGAAGAACCCGGCGGCGGGCGAGCCGGCGCGCGGGTCATAGAGGGCGACCTGAAACGGGAAGCTTGAGATCGAGGCCCCTTCCCCGCCGACGATGCTTGCTTTCGCGCGGGGCGAAGCGGCCGCGCCGCGCCTCCTCCTGGCGACCCCTCCCGTTGCGCCTGACCCAGACCTGGGGGGGGCTGCGTGCGCGCGGCCCCTCGACGCGGCCGCGCGCACGAGCGAGGGGCGAGCGCCGCCCCGGGGCGACTCGACCCCACCGCCGAAGGGACGAGCCGCCCCGGAGATCCACGCGAAGCACGCGATGGTCCCCACCACCACAATCGCGAATCGCGTTTGACCCGAGGCTATGAAGCGCTGCATCGAAATACTGACCCCTCAGATTACTGCGTTTCCTCCCCTCAGTTGAGTGTAAGATACGATGTACTTCATTGGCAATGCGTCTTTTGTCTGAGTTGCGTACCAATTTGGCACGCGTGGCGATGCGTGCGCCGAAAGCGGGGCGGGGCGTCGGTCTCGCTCAGAGAGCCGACAGCTCGGCGGTGATCTCGCTCACCGCCGACTTGGCGTCGCCGAACAGCATCGAGGTCTTCGGGTCGAAGTACAGTTCGTTCTCGATGCCGGCGAAGCCGGGGTTCATGGAGCGCTTGATCACGATCACCGAACGCGAGTCGGCGACCTCGAGGATCGGCATGCCGTAGATCGGCGAGGAGGGCGTGTTCTTGGCAGCCGGGTTGGTGACGTCGTTGGCGCCGATCACCAAAGACACGTCGGTGCGTTGGAACTCGGGGTTGGCGTCGTCCATCTCCTTGAGCTGGTCATAGGGGACGTCCGCCTCGGCAAGGAGCACGTTCATGTGGCCGGGCATGCGGCCCGCGACAGGATGAATCGCATAGCTGACCTCGACACCGCGACTCTCGAGCTCCTTGGTGAGCTCGCGTACCGCGTGCTGGGCTTGGGCGACGGCCATGCCGTAGCCGGGCACCACAACCACGCGGTTGGCGTAGGCCAGCTGGATAGCGGCGTCGGCGGCGCTCGTGGAGCGCACCGTGCCGTCGTGGGCGCCGGCGCCTTCGGCGCCCTCGACCGCTCCCCCACCGCCGAAGCCGCCGGCCACGATCGAGGGGATCGAGCGGTTCATCGCGACCGCCATCAAGTTCGTCAGGATCGAGCCCGATGCGCCCACGATCATGCCGGCCACGATCAGGGCGGGGTTGTTGAGCGCCATGCCGGTCGCCGCGGCCGAGAGGCCCGTGAAAGCGTTCAGGAGCGAGATCACGACCGGCATGTCCGCGCCGCCGATCGGCAATACGACCGCATTGCCGAGCAGGGCGGCCACGACCAGCATGCCGATGAACAGGAGTTCGGAGTGAGCGCCCGCCACCAGGTCCACGCCGGCGGCCACCGCGAGGATCAGGAGCACCAGATTGACGATCTGCTGGGCCGGGCCCAAGGAGATCGGCCGTCCGGGAATGATTTCTTGGAGCTTGCCGAAGGCGATGTTCGATCCCCAGAAGGAAACCGAGCCGACGATCGCGGCGAACACCGAGAAGATCGCCACGTAGGTCGGCAGGGCGCCCCCGAGCCGGATCGTTTCCCCGGCGATCTCAAACGTGCGCGCGCCATAGGTGGAGCCGTGGCTGCGGAACTCGACCCAGGAGATGATCGCCACCGCGCCGCCGCCCACGCCGTTGAACAAGGCCACCATCTGGGGCATCGCGGTCATCTTCACCTGGCGCGCCGCGGGCACGCCCACGGCGACCCCGAGCGCGAGCCCCAGCGCGATCAAGCCCCAGTTGCCCTCGCCCGGGTTGAGCAAGGTCGCGATCACCGCGATCGCCATGCCGACCGCAGCGATACGGTTGCCGCGCACCGCCGTGGTGGGACCCGAGAGGCCGCGCAGGCCCTGGATGAACAGGGCGAAGGCGATTATGTAGAGGACGTAGATGAAGCTTTCGCTCTGCACGAAGCTGGTGGCGAGGGGGGCGAAGGTCATGCGCTGCTCCCGCCGTCGCTCTTGCCCTGCCCGCCCGGGCCGGCCTGTCCACCGGAACCCGCCTGTCCGCCCGAGCCGGGGGTGCTAGCCGCGTTGTCCTCGGCCTTGGGCTTGGGGCGCGACTTGAACATGTCGAGCATCCGGTCGGTGACCAGGAAACCGCCGACGATGTTGATCGTGCCGAAAGCGACCGCGATCACGAGCAAGGCCTTGCTGAAACCGTCGAGGCCGGGCAAACCGAACAGGAGCAGCGCACCGAGCAGCACGATCCCGTGGATCGCGTTGGTGCCGCTCATGAGCGGTGTGTGCAAGGTGTTGGGCACCTTGGAGATCACGACGAAACCGATGAAGCCCGCGAGCACGAGGATCGCCAGGTTGGTCGTCAGCACGCTTGCCAGGATCATGCGCTCGCTCCCTCAGGCCCAGTCGAGCCGCTCGGCGCCGCGGCTGCCTCCACCGCGGCCTTGGCGCCCACGCCGACGATCTCACCGTCGCGGACCGTACACGCGCCGGCCACGATCTCATCCTCGAAGTCCAGTTTCAGCTCGACCTCGCCCTTGCCCTCGCCCCCCTCGTCGATCTTTGTGACGAGCAGATCGAGTAGGGCTTGCACGTTGCGCGCGAACAGCTGGGAGGAGTGCTCGGCCATGCTGGCCGGCAGGTTCAAGGGCGAGACGATCTTCACGTCGTGCTTGACCACGGTCTGACCGGGCTCGGTCAACGCGCAATTGCCGCCGGACTCGCCGGCCAAGTCCACGATCACAGAGCCGGGCTTCATCCCTTCAACCGCCTCCGCGGTGACCAGCTTCGGAGCCGGGCGCCCAGGCACGAGCGCGGTCGTGATGACCACGTCGAAACCCTTGATCGCGTCGGTCAAGGCCTGCTGCTGCTGGGCGCGCTCGGCCTCGGTCAGCTCGCGCGCGTAGCCGCCCTCGCCGCTTGCCTCAAGACCCAAGTCCAGCCACTGGGCGCCGAGCGACTGAACCTGCTCGGCGACCTCGGGACGCACGTCATAGCCGGTCGTGCGCGCGCCCAAGCGCTTGGCGGTCGCCAGCGCCTGCAGGCCGGCCACACCGGCGCCCAACACCAAGACCTTGGCGGGCGGGATCGTGCCGGCCGCGGTCATCAGCATCGGATAGAAACGTCCCATGTGCTCCGCGCCGAGCAGAGCCGCCTTGTAGCCGGCGATATTGCTCTGCGAGGAGAGCGCGTCCATCGACTGGGCGCGCGAGATCCTCGGGATCGACTCCATCGCAAAGGCCGTCGCTTTGGCCGCGGCGAGCGCCTTCGTGGTCTGGGGGCTCGTCAGCGGCGCCAGGAAGCCGATCAAAATCGAGCCCTGCCCGAGCAGTCCGATCTCGGCCTCGCTGGGCGGCGAGATCTTCACGACCACCTCAGAGCGCCACACCTCGCCCGTGTCGGCGGTCAACCGGGCGCCCGCGTCCTCGAAGGCGCTGTCTGGCAGGAGGGCGTCTGCGCCCGCGCCAGCCTCGACCAGGACATCAATGCCCTTGGCCTTCAACTTGGCGACGACCTCCGGGACGAGCGCTACTCGATGCTCGCCCGCGGCGGTCTCCTTCGGAACACCTACCCGCATGAAGGCCGGGAAAGTATCGGATCTGCCCGACGCCACGCAGTCCGGTCCGGGTCGGCGGGTCCTTGTGCAAGACTCGAAGCGCCATGACGGTCAACCTGACGCGCATCTACACCAAGCTCGGAGACGGCGGCCAGACGCACCTGGGAGACATGAGCCGCGTCTCCAAGCTGCATCCTCGCGTGGAGGCCTATGGGACCGTGGATGAGCTCAACGCGACGATCGGCCTGGCCCTGCTCGCGCCCGGCATGCCCGGGCGCTTCGTCGAGTGGCTCGAGCGCGTCCAGAACGATTTGCTCGACGTGGGCGCCGACCTGTCGGTGCCGGGTCCCGCCGAGGAGGAGCCCGACCAGACGCGCAAGGGCCAGCAGCGCCTGCGCGTCGGCCCCGAGTACGCGGCCTGGTTGGAGCAGGTCTGCGACGAGGTCAACGCGACGCTCGCTCCTCTGCGCTCGTTCGTGATCCCCGGAGGCACGCCTGCCTCCGCCCACCTGCACATCTGCCGCACCGTCTGTCGCCGCGCCGAGCGTCGCGCGATCGCCGTTGAGGACTGCAACCCGGAGACGATCCGCTATTTGAATCGACTGTCGGACATGCTTTTCATCCTCTCCCGCGCCGCGCGTGAGCACGAGCCGGGCTCCGAGCCACTATGGGCTCCAGGCGCGCACGGCTCCGGGCGAACGCCTTCTTAGACCCGCGGTCCTGGGCCCGAGCGCGTCGCCGTCCTGCCCCGCCGCGCGCAACGCCGCGAACGCCAAGGCCGCCCAGAACGTCGCCAGCAGATAGCCGCCCACGACATCGCTCGGCATGTGCCACGCGAGCACCAGCAAAGCGCCGCCGACCGCCAGCGCGAAGACCGCTCCGACCGCGGCCACGAAGCGGCGCTCGGTTGGCGGGGCAACCAGCAAGGCACACCAAACGAGCGTGGTCGCGGCGGTCGCGTGACCGCTCGGCCACGAAGCGTTGGCGATGTATTTCGGGCCGATCTGATCGTGATGGTGGGCCAGCAGCGGCTTCAGCAGCTCTGCGCTCAGAGGCGCCAACGGCAGCAGGATCGCGACCGCCAAGGCCACCCACGCCAGGCGACGGCGCAAAGCGATGGCGACCAAGCCGATTCCCCAGGCGGCGTAGAAGGGCGGGTAGAGCAGGTCCAGCAGAGCGTTGGCGGGCGCTTCCACGAGCGGGCGATTCAGGCGCGTGAAGTCATACAAGGCGACCGCGTCCTTGACATGGGTGATCGGCACAAGCTCGGCCAAGGTCCAGGTGATCGCCAGCCCCACCACGCACAGCCCCGCCACGAGCAGGGCCAGCCGCGCGAGGCGACGGTCGCCGGGCGGGGCGCGCACGATCATGGACATCTCAGCAGGTTAGGAGAGTCGCTTAAGGACCGCTCAAGCCCGGCGCATCGGAAACGGCCGAGCCGCTCGACGGTCGCTCCGGGTACGCGCGATCGGAGACGGCCGCGGGTCAGGCGGGCGCGATCGGAAACGGCTTGCCCGCGAGCGCCGCGAGCGCCTCGGCGGTCACCCATACCGGCGTTTGCGCGCTGGTGCGCGAATAGCGCACGCTCCCGTCGGGGCCAGACAGGCTCTCCAGGTAGCCGATCGGCGAGCGGCTGGCGCCTCTCTTGACAGCGCTCGGGTTCACACCGGCGGCCACCAGGCCCTGGACCGCCCAGGCCGTCGACTGGGCGTTGGATTCGCCGCCCGGCTGTTGGGGAAAGCCACCGTCGGGATTCTGGGCGCGACGCAGATAGGCCACCGCGCGAGCTGTCAGCCCACTGTTTCGCTGCCCCGTCGCTGCCACCGCGGCCTGCAATGCCGCCGCCGTGTCGTCCACGTCCTCGCTGCCCCCGCGCCCGGCGAAACCGAAGCCACCGTCGCGATCCTGCTGCACCGCCAACCATCTCCCCGCCGAGTTCACGAGCTGATTGTCCGACGCCTTGCCGGCCACACGCAAAGCGAGAATCGCAAAGGCCGTGATGTTCACCAGGTGCGCGAACGAGCCGTCGCTCGAGCGTTCGCGACGCAAATCGGCGAGCAGCCCCCCACCGCCGAAGGCCGAGGCGGGCAAGCCGCAGGCATGCAAGGCCAGGATCGTGCGCTCATAGTCCCCGGCACCTTGCAGAGTGGAGTCCTGGCCCCGCAACGCGTCGAGCACCGAGTGCCCGCCACGCTTCAAAGTCAGCGGATTGCGACCCGCGGCCGCCAAGCCGATCGCCGCCCAGGAGGAATACAGCTCGCTGCTGCGCTGCCCCTTGGCCGCACCGAAGCCGCCGTCGCCGTTCTGGGCGCCCTCCAGGTAGGCCACGCCGCGCGAGAGCGCCGAGGAAGCGGCGCGGGCCACGCCCACGCCGGTCCTCGCGGGGGCCGGTGGCACCAAAGCCGCGGAGTTCCGTGCCCGCAAAACGGTTGCCCCACGCGCGCGCGCAGGGTGGCCGATCGCGTACATACCCCCGCCCACCAGCGCGACCACAACAAGTGCCGCCGCGGCGGGCGGACTGACCGGCTTCCACTCGACCGTCATGCGGGCCCGCACGCGACCCAGCAGCCGCGCCAGCTCGGGCCCGAAGGCGAACCCGAACAGGAAGCTCGCCACAACATCGGTTATGTCGTAAGGCAGGGATTGGCCCGCCGTCAAAAAGAAGGCGACCGGCGTGTGGCTGGCCCCCAAAGTCCACGTGTACACGTTCATGATCTCCTTCGCCACCAAAGCCATGACCGCGCATGCCAGCGCGATCCCAAAGCGCCCCAAGCGCCTGCCGCTGAGACGCCCAAGCGCTGCGCCTGCAAGGCCCACAAGCCCCCATGCGGCCATCTGCCAAGGCGTGTAGGGCCCCTGGCCGAGCACGATGTTCGAGGCCAGCATCCCGATCGCCCCCACCGCGAAGCCCGGGATCGGCCCAAGCGCATAGCCCACGACCAAGGTCATCGCCGTGATCGGCTTCACGTCGGGCAGCGCCACGAACGCGTCGCGCCCCAGGGCCGCCACGGCCGCCAATGTGCCGACGACCGCGGTCATGCGCGCCGTAGGTCGCGAGCGCTCATAGGCCAGCCAGCCCGCGACCAGCACGCCGAAGACGATCGCAAAGCTCGCCACGAGCCAGCTCACGACACTCCTCCCTGACCGACCGCTCCCTGCCCCACCGCCGCCCTACCCACCGCCGCCTGGCCCACCGCCGCCTGGCCCACCGCCGCCTGGCCCACCGCCGCCTGGCCCACCGCTCCCAGAGGCTCGGCGCGCCCCGCTTGCGAGCGGACCGCTGTCCGTCCGCGCGCGGCCAAGACATTGGCGCCCGCCTCCGGCTCCAGCGCCTCGACTGCGCCCCCGAGAATGCGGGCGGTTTCGGTCGAGAAGTACCAGCCGCCGGCCAGTAGCTCCGCGGCCGGGCCGTCCGCGATCACGCGCCCGTCCGCCAGCAGGACGGCCCGCTCGGCGCATGCCGCCGCGAACTCGGGGTCGTGCGTGGCCACGATCACCGCCTGACCCCCTTCGGCGCGGCGACGCAACTCGGCGGCAAGCGCCGCTTTGGCCTCGCGGTCCATGCCGCGCGTGGGCTCGTCCAAGGCCAGGACCACCGGCGCATCCTCGGCCTGCTCCGGCTCGCCCTCCGGCCCCGGCCCAGCTCCCGCCCGGGCCGCATCGCCCTCCGGCGCCACGATCGCCAAGGCCAGGCGCTGGCGCTCCCCGCCGGACAGATCCCTCGGGTTGCGCTCGCCCAAGCCTGCCAGCCCCGCGGCCGCCAACGCACCTGGCGACACTTCGTCGGCGACGCGCTCGCGCAGGAAGTAATCGTTGGGGTTCTGTAGCAGCAACGCCACCCGCCCCGCCGTATCCACCCTGCCCCGCGTGGGACCCAACAGGCCCGCCGCGTGACGCAGAAGCGTCGACTTGCCCGCCCCGTTGCGTCCCATCAAAGCGACCGTCTCGCCACCTCGCACGACCAGATCGACACCGCGCAGGATCGCCGGGCCGCGCGGAATCTCATACCAAAGCCCCCTGATCGAGAGGGGCACGCCGGTCCCTCCCCCAAACCGCAAGCCCCGGCGAGGAGCGGGCTTGGCCTCTGCACCGCGGCGGCGGGACAACAAGCCGCCCCCAGGACCAGCCGCCGCCGTCACACGCTGCGCCTCGCCCTCCAGCAGCCCGCGGGCGCGCAGCGTCGCACGAGCCTGCTTGACGCCGACCGGGGCGGGACTCAGCCCGGACAGGGCAAACAGCTTGGCGCCGGGCGTCTGTAGCGCCGGCGCCTCGCTGCGCGCCCACTCCAAGAAGTCCTTCGGCGAACCGTCGTGCGCGACGCGACCCCCGTGCATCGCGATCGCCCGGTCGGCGGCCGCCAAGCAGCGCTCCAAGCGGTGCTCGCACAGCAGGATCGTCATGTCCCACTCCTGGTTGAGCCTGCGCAACAGCCCGATCAGCTCATCGCCCGCGACCGGGTCCAGTTGCGAGGTGGGCTCGTCGAGCAGCACCACCTTCGGGCGTCCCGCAAGCGCCGCGCCCAGCGCGACCCGCTGCTGCTCGCCACCCGAGAGCTCTTGGGTGGAGCGCTCCAGCAGACGGTCGATGCCGAGCGCCAAAGCCACCTCCTCGACCCCCCTTGCCACCATCGCCGGTGTGTGGCCCCTGTTTTCAAGCGCCAGCGCCAGCTCCGCGCGCACCGAGCCCATCACCAGCTGCGTCTCCGGGTCTTGGAACAGGGCGCCCGTCAGCGCTCCCAGGCGCGCCGGGGGATGCTCGCGCGTGTCGAGTCCCTCGACCGTCACCCTGCCCGCGAACGAGCCGCCAAAGAAGTGCGGCGCCAGACCGCACGCCGCTCTGAGCAGCGTGGACTTGCCGTGCCCCGAGAGCCCCGCCAACACGCACATCTCCCCCGGCTCGATCGTCAAGCTCACGTCGAGCAGCGCCGGAGTCTCGGCCCCCGGGTAGGTGTAGGTGACGCGCTCGAAAGCGACCGCGCTCACGGGATCCTTCGATCGGATCGACCGGTTCCAGACGAGTTCACGGCTCGATGCCCCTGCGGTCCGCAAATGGAGCGAGGATCGCGAGCGCCAGCACCAACGCGAGCGCAGCCGTCTCGCCGGCGGCCGCCGCTTTGATTTCGGGGTAGGCCTCGAATGCGGCGAATCCCGCCAATCGCGCCGCCAGCGCGAGGGCCGCCACGGCGAGGGCCGAGGTCGCGAACGCCAGATCGTGGCGCGACCACGGGATCGGTCTGCGCTGGGCGCGTCTGCCCTCGGCGAAGCCTCGCAGCTCCAAGGTCGCCGCCACGTCCATGGCGCGGTCCAAGGAGGAGGACAAGATTGCGCTCACGAGGGTGCCCTGCGTGCGCGCGCGCGAAAGACGGCCCTCTCCGCGCGTGCGCGTGGGCCGGGTCCTCTGCGCTTCTGCGAGCCGACGCGCGTCGCCGGCCAACACGGGGACCATGCGGGTCGCCAGCGACGCCGTCAGCGCCGAGCGAAACGAGAGTCTGCGCACGCCCCGCAGCAGCTCGTCCGGATCGACCGCCAAGCTGCCCAAGGTCGTGGCCAGCATCAACAGCGACACCTTCAGCGCGATCACCACGCCATAGACGAGCGCCTCGACCGTCAAGTTTCCCTGGCCGAAAGGCCCCAAATCGCCGAGCCGCGCGAACACGGTCAAACCGTCCCGCGACACAAGCACGTTCACGACGACGATCGGCAGCGCCACGATCGCCGCCATCCGCAGCGAGCGCAAGACCTGAGGACCCACGCCCGCCGCCGCGCCCGCTGCCACGATCGCGCCCAGCTCGGCTGCCAACACGAACGGGCTTTCGCTAGCGAGCGCGGCCACGATCAAGGCGGCTGTCCAGGCCGCTCCCACGCTCGCGCGCGTGGCGTGCAACGGGCTCGCCAAGCGCCTATAGAAGAGGGTGTCCCCGATCACGGTGTCGGCACCGGGCGCGCCGTGCCGTCGGCTTCCAGCGCCAGCGCGAAACGGTCGTGGAGCGCCGCTTCGGAGAAAGCCGCCGCCGCGTGTTCCACCCCGTTCGCGTCGGTGCCTGTGACCACCCACAGTGGCTCCTCTTGGGCGTAGCGAGTGGCGGCCACCAGGCCCCCTCCCGCGCCCAGCGTCTTGGTCCTGTGTCCCTGCGCGTCGAGCAGGCTCAAGGAATGCCCGTCGCCCGCAAAGCGCGCATACACCCCGCTTGCGCCCGGCCCCCGCTCGATCGCCTCGCTCGCCGGCGTGGCCCTCACCGCCTGCCAAGGCCCGACCAGCACCCGCAACGTTTCCGGCTCGTCTCCCGGGCCGATCCCCGCGATCGCGGCCGGCACGCCCGCGGCACGCAGTCGGGCGACCACCGTCTGGCAGGCCTTGCCTTGCACTTCGGCGCATTCCACGCGCACCGGCAACCGCTTGCCTTCGCTGCCGTTCACGAACGGCTCCGGAAAAGACCCGACGACCGCCGGCACGTCCTCGGTTTGGCTCCAGTCGTGCAGGTCCCACCAGATGTGGTCGCCCGCGTGGACATCTGTGCCGGCCCCGCCCTTGGGCGCCTCGATCCCGTTGACGTAATAGAACCAGTCGACCGGTTCCCCTCCCTGCGTGGTGCCCGCACGCCCGTCGATGCTCTGCACGAAGCCGCCCCCGTACCTGGTCGTGACCTGGTGGTTGCGCATCAACAGGCTCATGACCGTCTCCTGGCCGCTCACCTTCGGCGCCCCTTGGCCTCCGAGCGGCTTGGCGCCGAAGTCTTCGGTCACGCTCAGGTGGATCGCGCTCGGCGTGGCGCCCGGCCCGATCCCGCAGCCGCCGACAGCCGCCGCCACCAGGCCGAGCGCAACCGCCCAAATCGGGCGCCTACTTGACATAAAAGACGACATGGCTCACGCCGGGGACGAGCTTGGTGAATTCTCCCGCGTCGTTGACCGCCTTGACGTCGTACACGTAGCGACCCCTCGGCAGAGCCGCCGGCAGCAGATAGCTGAACGACTCGGTGTCGCCCACCATAAAGAACCTCTTCGTCCCGCAACGACTGGTCACAAAGCGTCCCTTCGAGCCGCTGAAGGCAAAACAGCGTTTGCCCTTACGCCGCGCCAAGCTGATCCGCACTTCCTTGAGCGAGCCGCCCGCAGGCACGCTGACCGTGCCGTTGAGGATCCTCGGGGCTTTGCGCTTGGAGTACACGCGTCCCGGCTTGATCCCCGTCACCCTCGGGTAGGAGCTGACATGCGGCAGGCGGATCGTTGGGCAGCTGGCCGAGCCGGCGGCAGCAACGGCACACTCGACCGGTGGTTTGCCGGGCCCAAGCGGTCCTCCGCACGACGCCGAAGCAGACGCGGTAGCACACGCGACCGTCGGCGCGCAGACGCCATCGTCGCCGTTATGCACGCAGATCGTCGCCTCGGTGCGCACCGCCGGTGGGCCAGTCGCGGCTCCGTTGACCCGCAGTGTGTAGGAGCCCGCACCGATGAACTTCAGTGTCGCGTGACCTTGCGAATCGGTAGTCGCTTCGGCCCCGTCCCCAACCACGCTCGCGCCGACCGCAGGCGAGGGTTCGCCCTTGGCGTTGTACTGCTTCACGCTCACCGCAGTCGCTTCGCCGACGTTGGCCGTGGTGGGCGCTTCGATCTCTAGTGGCGTGGGGTTCGGTGGGCAGGCAGAGCCTTCGCATTCGACCAAAAGCAATACGTTTGCACCGGGCGCCAGTTCGACGCCACATACTCCGTGTTCTGTTTGAAAAACGTCGTTCAACCAGAACGACCAGAAGTAGTTTGCGTTCGAACCAAGTTCGAAGGGGTGACTCTCGCCCCCGATCATTTCGACCGAGTAGCCGACTTCATCACCAAACCACTTGCCGCCCCAATTGCCGGCAGTCGCCAGCTGTAGCGCGCCAGCGGCGCTGGTGCCCGGACACGAGTCAGCTTCGTTGCCGTCCTTGACGACAGGCGTCGTCGTGGTAGTGACGAGCGTCGGCGGAAGCTTTGTTTCGCTTAGCCCCTCAACCCTGACGGTGACCTGGGCGGGCATCCCGGCGGCAAGCGCGCGGGCCGGGACGAACAGACAAAAGAGCGCGACAGCGAGGACCGCCGAGCGCGAGCAAATACGAGCTTGAGACATTGCAGCCAACCCCTTTCCACGAGGGCTTTGTGGGCTTGTGGTCGGAGGCAGGTTTCCTGGCTCCCGGGCCTACCCTCCGCGCCTTCCCGATCCGCCGAGCGGCCGATCAGTGGCTGCGCTTGCGCGCCGCGTCTGGCATCCCCGGTCACAGTGGCGGGTCCGCGCCGGATTCGCACCGACTTCCCTTTCCACCGACCTTTGAACGCCCGTCATCCTACACCCGCGCGCGGCCGTCGCGCCCCTGAGAGCCGGGAGCGCTTGGCTACAGCGTTCCGAGGTCTGCGTCGAGACTCACAAGCACGGCGCGCTGCTCCTCGTCAAGCGTCGTGCGGGCCTTGATCAAACGGCGCGCATGGTCCAGATCATCGGAGCGCCCAAACGTGAGCGCCGCGCGCACGCGTCCCTGCTGTAGATAGAAGGTCGTGAACTTGCCCTCCTCGTAGGAGCCGCGCACGAGCTCCTCGTCCCACTCGTAGGCGGGACCCACGTACTCCAGCTCGCCCCAATCGCCGAGCACCGAATAAAAATAGGGGACGACCTCGTGGGGCACGTCTCCGCCGAGCATGTTCAAAGCGGCGGTCTTGCCGTGGTTGAAGGCCACGTCCCAGTGCTCGATGCGCACATGAGTGTCGTGTATCGGCGAGTCGTACTCGGCGATGTCCCCGGCCGCGAAAATCCCCGGCGCCGAGGTCTCAAGGCGCGAGGAGCAGACCACGCCGCCCCGCTCGCCGATCTCAAGACCGGCGCGCTTGGCCAAGGCCACGTCCGGCGTGACGCCGGCGCCCACGACCACCGCTTCGGCCGGCAGTTCCAGGCCGGCGCTCGTCACGACCTTGCCCACGCGCCCCTCCCGGCCGGGGCGCTCCTCAGCCTCGAAGCGCTCGAGCTCGTCGGAGCCGATCACCTCGATTCCATGCGATTCGAGCAGTCCTTGAAAGAAGCGTCCCGCGCGCTTGCCGAAACCTCGTTCCAAGGTCGCCTGCTCCTGCATCACGATCGTCGCCCGCTTGCCCATCAAGGTCAGCGAGGCGGCGACCTCGCAGCCGATGTAGGAGCCGCCGATCAGCACCACCCGCTCGGCGTCGGCGACACCCTCGCGGATCGCATCGGCGTTGCCGAGCGTGCGCAGGTAGTGGATCTGATCTAGCTCGCAGCCAGGCACGTTCAGGCGGCGCACATTGGCCCCGGTCGCGATCAAGGCCTTCTCGAAGCGCAATTCCTGCTTGTCGGAGAGCTTGACCGTGCGCGACTCCAAGTCCAAGGACATCGCGCTCGTGCGCCTCAGCAGCTCGACTTTCTGCTCTGCCCACCAGTCCTCGGGTCTGAACAGCGGCTCCTCGCGACTCTCCTCGCCGCGCAGATAGCCCTTCGAGCACTCCGGCCGGTTGTACGGCGAGTCGGGCTCGCGTCCCACGAGCACGATCTCCCCCTCGGCGCCGGACTCTCGCAGCCAGCGCGCGCAGTTGGCCGACGCCAAGCCGCCACCGATCAGCAGAAACTCCACCTCGCGCGTGCTCATTCTTGATTGCCACCTTACAACCCCGGCGGATGCCTGACCGACCAGTGCGCCCAAGTCGGGATGCGATCCAAGATGCGCCAGCGGGGTCCGTCTTGGTCGCGATTGGGCCCCACGTCGGTGCCGTTGTGGGAGGTGTCCAAGCGCAGGCCCGCGATAGTCATGAACACGTGGGCCGTGGGAGCGTCGGTGGCGTAGATCGTGACCCAGCGGCCGGGCCCCGGCGCACCCCAGTGCACGTAGTCCTGGGCCAGCGGGTTCTCACGCAAAATTTCTCCGATCGGGCGCACCCCTGAGCGGTACAGCACGAAGTTGACGGTGCTCGAGCAGTCCTCGTCCAGGGCGCCCCTCGGGTCTGGATGGCCGTCGGGCCCATACGGCAGTTCCTGTAGCTCGTTACCCGCGATCACCATCGCCTGCACGACACTCGGCGCACCTTCGGGCACGAGCGCCACATGGCCGTCGCCGGGCGAGAGCACCGCTTGTTCGCCCGCCGTGAACTGAACGTCGCCCACGCCGGGCCATTCGCCGATCGACACTTCCCGCCCGGACGTCGTGCCGAGGGGCGCGGATCCTCGGTACAGCGAGGCCCAATGCTCGACCTCCTGCACGTACCAATTCGCGTGGTTGTAGGCGAATATCGCCTGCTTGTAGTCGCCCGGCGCACCCGCGGCGCGCAGATAGTTGGCCATCGAGAAGATCGCGTCGGCCGCGTCCCAGCGATCGGCCCGCCCGTCGCCGTCGCCGTCCACCCCGTACTCCCGCCAGGTCGAAGCCAGGAACTGAGCGGGCCCGCCCGCGCCGGCCGAGTTGACCGCACCCTCCCTGGTGCAGGACGGATCGGGGTCGCGCCCGTGGTCGCACTCCACCTTGCCGATCCCGGCCAAGATCGCCCAGTCCAAGCCGTAGCGCCGCGCCGCTTCGGTGTAGAGCCTCAGGTATTCGGGTGGGATTTCCGCGCGCGCCCTGGCCGAGGGCCCATATTCGCCGCCGCTGCCGCCCCGCGATTCCGTCGTGAGTCCGACGGTCACACCGACCATCGCGGCGCTTGCGATCAAAACGACCAAGCCCACGCCCACAACGATCAGCAACCCCAGGACGAGACGCGCACCGAGACCGTGCCACGTGCGCTGCGAGCCCCGTCCCCGGGAACCGCGCACGCCCGGCTCGAGGATCGCCCCGGCATTCACTCGGACGCTCCCGGCTCTCGCGGCTTCCCCGGCCCTCGCGAATGCGTCTCCCACCCCAACTGGCGCTTGCGCCTGGCCGCAACCTCACGGGCATCGTCCATCACGCTCGAGCGTTGCGACTCGGGCCGCACGCCAACGGGGACACGATCGATCTGGGCGGCGCTCACGGGAAAGCTGCTCGGAGGCCGGCCGGCCGGCGCCTCTCGCCCGCTCCGCCTCGCGTGTCCAGTCTGCGCCGCTCGCCCAGCCTGCCCGGTTCGCGCCGCCTGCCCGCCTTGCGCGGTCTGCACAGGGATGCCCGACGGCGGGGTCGATCGACCCGCGTGCTTGGCCAAGCTTGCGGCCGAAGCGATCTCGACTGCGTCCACCTCAGGATCGACCATCCCCAAGGCAAGCAGTCGGTGGCGCGCGTGCTCGCGGTCGACCCGCTGCTCGCGAACGCCGAGCTTCGCCGCCCTGCGCGTGTCCCCGTTCGCTAGCGCCTTCTGGCGCTCGCACCGCAACCGCTCCATGCGATGCCCGTGAGCCATCGATTCCACTCCGCCGGAGGACCCCGCCTTTGCCGGCGCCGCCTCGACGCCGGCCTGCGGGCCGCTCGATCGGCGCCTACCGGGAAGCGATGCGCCGGCCGGTCGCCGACTCTTGCGGTGTCGCTTACGTTCGCCTGAGATGCCGTCCGCGCCAGCTTCCCTCTCGCCGGCCTCGTCGGCCCCTCTTCGCTTGTCCGCGCCGAAGCCCTCGTCGCGTCCCCGCGACCGGGAACCCGAACCGGGGGAGGAGCCGCCGCCAGTGTTCCCTTGCACGGTCGCGGGAGGCTTCGTCGGCGAGCCGACAAGAGGCTCGACCTCAGGTGGGGGCTGCCTGCGCTTTCTGTGCTCGGCAATCGGCTTCGTCAGCCTGTTGCGCGTCTCCAACGCCTCCCCCATGCGCCGAGCCATCGAACGATGCGGCGGCTGAGGGTGTCTGCGGCTTGCCTCGGCGGCCCACCCGAGCGTCTGATGGCGCTTGAGGAAGATGCCCCACCAGAAGGCCGAAATCAGAAGCCATTGCACCCACCACCCCAGGATCGTGAGGCTCAACAGCAACTTCATCATCATCAACACGACGCCCAGCAGAAACGAATAGGTGAGCTTGGCGATCAGCGCCTCCAACAACTTCAAGGCCCAGCCGCGAAAGGCCGAGCGGCCGCCGTCGCCGAGCGCCGGCGCCAGGACCGCGGCGGGCGCCAGCAATAGGAAGAACAGCCCCACCACCGCGGCGCCCAGCAACCGCAACGCCAGGAATCCCAACAGCAACAACATTCCCAAAGCGCCCAGCCAGATCGCGAACAGGCCGATCACGCGTGAGCCCGTGCCCTTCTGCGAGCGGAATTCGGCCTGCGCCGAGGTTGGGCCCCGACAGGCGTCGGCCGAATCGCCGCCGCCGCAAAGAACGTTGAGCAGCGTGCCCGCTTTCGTGGAGGAGTTGCGAGCCGCTTCATTGGCGGGGAGCGCCAGGAACAGCTCTCCGTTGGTCTGCGCTTCTCGCAACAGCGCCGCGCTCGCAAACAGCGTTCGTGACCCCTGACCCGCCCCTGCCGGGCAGCCGTCCCGGCATCCGCTCTTGGCTTCCTCGCTCTTGGCGATCCTCAGGCCGGCTGTGCGCAAGGCGCCGTCCAGCTGACCTGTGTCCTCACACCATCCAACGTCGCCGAACTCCAAGTAGCACCACGGCGTCGCAACGACACTGCCGAAGACCACCTGCATGCTGTCGGCCAGCGTGCGATCCGCGTGCTCGGGACTCCCGCTCGCAACGGCCGCCATCGTGCCGAGTCCGGCCTGGTTGGTCCATTGCTCGACCGCCCCGACCGTGCCCGCCGGCTCGGCCATCACCCACAGGCCGCCCGCCATCATTGCGAACATCGCCAGCGCCTGGCCGAGCGTCTCCGCGACCTGACGCCTGACCAGGCCGTGATACACGACCAAGACCGAGGCGATCGCGAGCACGATCGCGAGCCACGGTTCGGTGAAGCTCATACGCGCGTTGCGCAACGCTCCCGTCACCTGACTCAGCAGCGCCCCGCTCAACAGATCAAGCGAATAGCACCACTCGAACATCACCACCAGTCCGTGCGTGGCCGCCACGAGCGCCAGCCAGCCATACTGAGCGAAATCGTCGATCGTCGCCGACATGTCGTTGCCCCACTTGCCGACGCCCGTGTCGATGTTCACGTCGAAGGCGTAATCGTTGGTCGGATCGGGTGCCGCCACGAAGCTGTCCGTTTCACAACTGCGCCGCTGAGCCGCCGAAAGGCCGCTCGGTTCGCGACACAGGGGGCTGTCCAAGCCGTTGCCGGCAAGCGGATCGCCGCCGCTCGCGGGCGCCGAGGCCGAGGCTTCAGCGCCGTGCGGGCTTCCTGAGCCGAGCACCGGCCCGCCAGGTGCGCGCGGGGCGCCCCTGTCGGTGCTCGTCGTCGGGCGCACGGCCGCAAGCGCACGCGCGGGAGCGCCACGCGCGGGAGCCCCCGGCAGCACAAGCGCGGCCGCCGCAACCGTCGCAAACGCACGAGCGAGCAGCCGCGAAGATGACACGCACCCGGCGCCCAACGCCCTTGACACGCTTACGCTCCGGACACTTGCGGCGTGGTCGAGAAGGCACGCAACAAAGACGGCACCACGACCTCGACCTGGATCGCCTCGACGCGTCCGCGGTGATCGCGAAACAAACAGCGTCCCGCCTCGAATTCGAGCAGGCGCTCACGGGCGCGACGATCCTCGGGATCCAACCCCAGCAGGGTCAGCGCGCGCGAGGCCTCGAGCTCCGAACGCATACCGAACACGAATGTCGCCCCAAGCAGATTCTCAAGCGATTCACGCTCGCCGACCAAGGCGTCGGTGACCAATTGCGTGCTGATGATCGGGACCGCCAGCTCGGAGCGACCCATGCGCTGCAACGAGGCCAGCAGCGTGCGTCCGACCGGGTCGCCCAAGAGCCGCCATCCCTCGTCGAATGAGAACAACTTCAAGCGTTCGCGCTCGCTCGACATCAGATGTGTGGCGAACATCGCGATCAGGCGCACTATCTGCTGACCGACACGCTCGGCCTGGGTGTACTCCGAGCGCGGCGTGCCCGGCTCGGGCCCCGGCAAGTCGCGGATCGGCAGATAGGTGACCTGCGCTTGGCCGACAGGCGCCAACTTCGTGCTCGGATCGGCAAAGCCCAACTGGGTGAGCCCTGAGCGCGCATAGATCTCGAGCGTCTTTGCGACTTGTCTGTCGACCTCGTCGCCTGAGGCGAGCGCCCGCACCACCTCCAAGCAGGTCGGCTGGCGCGAGCGGCCCAGCACGCGATCCACTCCGCCGAGAATCGCCGTCTCCCAAGAGGGATCTGCCCGCCCCGGCAGCAGGTCACACAAGAAGGAGACCGTCGCGTCGTGGCGCAAATGTTCGGGCGCCACTCTCAGCGGATCGAGCATTCCCCGCAGGGCGGGGTCTGGGCGCAAGGCGATCGTCTCGGTGTGGGGAGCGACCTCCTCCAAGAGGTGAAAGCGATGGTCGCCCTTCGGATCGCAATCGATCACCCGGGCGCCGCCCAGAAAAGCCTCGTACTTGAGCTTCTGGGCGAGCGTCGTCTTGCCCGATCCGAGCGCCCCGACGCTGAGGATCGTCGTGTTTCGATCGCTCTCCGAGCCCTCGCGCAAGTTCAAGCGCACCGCGTGGCGCGAGCCGGAGAGCGTGTGACCCAGGTAATAGCCTCGCCGCGAGCCGACGGCATGTGTGGCTGTCGGCATCGCCGCCGCGACCTGCTCGAGCGTGAGGGTGTCCTCATAGCCGGCGACACGTGTGCGCTGGGCCGGAAGGTGCTGGAGAAACAGCTCCAACTGGTCGCCGAGCGGTCGGTGCAGGCGGATCTCACCGTAGGCGCGCCGGCAGAGCTCCACCCGCTCGGAGAGCTCCTGCTCGCTTCCCGCTCCGATCGCGATCGCGAGCGTCGCCTTCAGCAACGGCGGGCGACTGGAGGCCTGTAGGTAGGCGAGCAGGTCGCGGGCCTCCTGGGTGCGCTGGTAGCCCAGGTCTGAGACGCCCTGCTCGCCGTCGGACTCGGCCCTTGCGATCTGGTCGGCGTCCTGAACCCGACGGCGCGCCACACGCAGCGCGAGCTCGTTGGGCAAGAAGCGGGCGTTCAGCGAAAGGTCGACGTCGAAGGGCAGGCTTTCGACGGGAGCGAACATCAGCTCCACCCGCGCACCGGGAAACGAAGCCTGCTCGGGAAGTGCGCCCAGCACGAGCAGCGCCTGCCAGCTCTCGCCCAACTCGGACTCGATTCGCAGCGAGCGCCCGCGATGTTCGACATAGCCGTCCATCCAGCGCGTCACGTCGCCCTCCAAGGGGGCCAACAGCGCCTCGCCGTTGCGTTCGAACACGAGTGCCCGCGGCTCGTGCAGGCCGTCGAGCACGGGCTCGCCGAGCCCTCGGCAAAACGCGCGACGCACGAGCCACTGCAGCTCCACGCCTCGTGCCGGTCGCACCGAGAGAAAATCCTCCAGTCGAGCGTGAGCCCGGTCGGCGCGGACGCGCACGCTCTCCAGCTCGGACGCTTTCAAAACTCCGCCCTCGCGGGCAAAAAGAGCGCCTCTCAGGGACTGAAACCACTCGCGGGGATGGCGCTCGACGGCGCGGGAGACATACGAGGCGACGTCCCGCTCGGGGTCGCGCAAGCTGACGAGCAGAAACAGGGAAGGCTCTGCCCCGCGGACCTGCTCCAGACGTTGTGCGTGCTCGGCGAGATAGCGCTCGCGGGCGCTCCCGTGCGCGCCCGGCGCGGCCGTCTCCTCCAGATCGGCCAGGTACCCGTCCACATCCCAAGGCTTGGCCACACGCACGATCTGGACATCCGCTTCGATCGCGTCGAGCGCACCCAGCAGCGCAAGCAACCGGCTGCGCTTGGCCTCCTCGGAGAGCCACTCATAGGAGGCGGTCTGAACCGCGAATGCCGCCCACGGGTCGTTCAGGCCCGAGGCGAAAACACAGTTCCCATAGACAAAGGAGATGGGAGGGCGCAGTTCAACGCACCCCCACGCGTGTTCCACGTCCCAGAGCGATCACCTGGCCTTTGGCGAGCGTTCCCCGGGAAGGCAATTCGCCGATCGTCATCTCCGGTCGACCGAGCAAACGCCCGACGGCGCCCACGCGCCACTCCAAGCGTCGGTGAGCAACCGTCACAAGGACGGCTCCGGGACCGGAGTAGCGGAACCTGCGCAGGCGCGCGTCCGAGCCATCGGGGAGATACAGCAGAGGCGGCGCGTACCAGCGCTGTCCGGCTTTGAAGCACTCGCTCGAACGACACACCCGCAGGCCGGCCAGATGACGCGGCCCGCACGCGAAGCCAAGCAGCGCGCGAAGCGTCAGATGAGCAGGCCTTCCCTCGATCCGGATCATCGTCAATATCGCCGCGGCGCCGCCGGGCAATCCCAGATCGCGGATGTACCAAGGCGCGAGCTTGACGATCGCGCCGAGCAGCGGCAGCGCACCGATCGCAACGATCAGGGCGACCAGCCCCAGGAAATAGACGATGCCCCGCAAGGGCACACCGCCGGGGTTGAGGCGCAGCCGGTCGATGCGGTAGATGCGACGCTCGAGGTCGAACACCCTCCGGTAGGAGCGGATTTCCATGGGATTGGCTTTGCGAGGACTCAGGGCGGGCGCCCTTCGGCCGGCTCAGGACGCCCCGAACAGGGAATTGACGGTGTCGTGCAGGACGTTCACCCCGGCCGGCGTGGCGAGCAGGATCGCAAGCAGACCGATCGCGAAGATGCCTGCCGCCTCCTTGAAGTCTCGTCTGAAGGCGAGCACGATCGAGGCGATCGCGAAGCCCAGCGCGATCAGGCTCATCGCGACCTTGCGCCCGGTCTCGCCGGCCTTGGTGGCCGCCGATTCAAGCGAGGCTCCTCCTTCGCTTGCCGCCATCAGTGCGTGAATCGTGTGCAGCGTGTGCATTGCAACTCCTTCGCTTTGGTGTTTGTGAAATCGATTGGTAGGCGCGTGGAGAAAGCCGCGGCAGACCTAGCCGTCGGGATCTGTCTGGATGGCCGCTATCTCCCAGCGGCCCGCTCGGGAGACCACGTCGAGTTCGTAGGCGAGCGTGTATGTGGCGCCGCGCCCGTCGCGGGCGCGGACCTGTGCGACCACGGCGCGCCCGGCGGCGCTCCAGGCGAGACTGTCGAGGGTCTGCATGCTCAGCGCCGCCCCCGGCAGTGAGACGTGCGCGCCGGCGAGCAGATCGGCGTCGAGCTCCGAGCCCGCGCCCGCCAGGTAGTTGCGCAACGCCCGCTTGACCACGGTCGCAAGCGGCGCGTTTTCCACTTCTGGCAATTCGCGCGCGGACGCGGCGCCGGTCCAGGCCGGCGCTCCGACCAGCGCGGGATACCCGGCGAGCGCCAGGCTGCCGTCTGGACCGCGCTCGACGGCGACGGTCAGATAGAGAAGACCGTCGCTGTCTGTCTGCGCCGCGACCGTGTAGAGGCGATCGCCGGCCGGGGCGAATCGTGCTTGGACCACTTCGCTCCACAGCACCCGCTGCTCGCCCCGTTCGGGCGGTTGCAAGCCCGCTTCGGTTTCCATCGAGGCGTTCAGATAAGGCGCGAGCGCACGCCTCCGAGCTTCGAGGTCGCTGGAGTTCCAGCTGAGATAGACGCGGGCAAAGAGAGACGCGAAGCCTTCGGCGGCCCGGTCCAGCGGCACCCCGCTCGATAGCGCCGCATGAGGGCTCGGAGGCTTGGGTGGAGCGATCGCATAGCGCGCGCTCGCGAGCAGTCCGAGAGCCGCCGCGCCCTGAACGAGGATGCGCGGCAGGCTGCCGGCCAGGCGTATCCGCCACAGCGGGCGGGGCGTGAGCTTGACCGATGCGTGCGGAGCGCTCACGAGTTCAACGCTCGAACTCGAACTCTGCGCCGGCTGGGGCCGAGGCCGCCGTGGGCGATGGGGACTCGGTCGGGGCGTCCACCCTCACGTCCGCGGTCGCCTTGGCACGGCGAGCCACAACTGTTTGCCGCGCTTGGGCGGACGGAGTAGCCGTCGAGCCGCCACCTGGACCGTCCGCGACGCCGGGGAGCGAGCTTTCGGGAGTACCCGCGGGACTCGCCGGGCGCTCGTTCGATCGAGCTTGCAAGTCTGGCCTCGCACTGGAGGCTCCCGGCGCTCGGCGCTCCGAGCCGGAGCTTGCCGGCGGTATCGGGTGAGCGGCTGAGGGCGCCGACGCGCCGGCTCCCGGCGGAGAACTCTGGCCGTGCAGATGGGAGACGACCAGTCCGCCCGCCCCGATAGCCGCGCCCAGCAGCAACCCGACTCCGATCAAGCGGGGCCCGCGCGAGCGCGCGCCGGGCGCCGGGACTCCCACCTCGGGGGCCCTCCCGAGGAAATCGCTCTCCGGTTCATCGTGCGGAGGCTCGGTCTCCCCCGCCGGGTGGCCGTCGGAGACGTACTCGTCTTGGCCGTAGACGCAATAGACCTGACGTGGGGCGCGGCGCCAAAGACTCATCGCGCTTTTCCCGAGCGGAGGGCGCAGGTCACGCAGGCGACCGGGAGCGAGGATGGGGAGAAATCCCGCTCCCGGCCGCTTGCATGCGAACGGGAAGCGCCGGTCGATCGTCTCGGCAACCGATCTCCAGCGTCCCGAGGGACGCGCCTATGTGGGGGGCGAGGGGTTTTCATAGGTGTGTCCCTGCCTTCTCATCCGACGTGCGGAGGAAAGCGGGACACGCTCTCACCACGGATCGTGCGGCTGCAGTGGGATCGATCTCGCCCTGCTCGGCGAGCAGCCGGGCCAGCCTCGCGCGGGCGCGCTGGGCGACCTTGCGGTACTTCTCCTGCGACCAGCCGTGCGAGCGACAGAATTCCTCGCGAGTCTCGCGACCCACGAGCTGGCTCTTGAGCACCGAGCGCTGGTCGGGCGAGAGCCTGCTCGCGAGGCGGCAGATCAGAGCGAGGTCGTGGCGCGCCAGCGCGAGACGCTCGACGTCGGCGCGAGCGTCCATCAGTTCGAGACCGCCTTCCCAGGCCCCTAGTGGCAGCGCCGTGGCCACGGCGGCCTCGATCGGGCTGCGTCCGCCCAGGGCACGACGACGATCTTGGATGCGCGAGGCGAAGCGTTGCTCGAGCGCGTTGGCGATGTGGGCGCGAGCGGAGAACGCGCTGTCGCGCTTGGCTCGCTTGAGCAACTCGAGCGTGGCCTGGCTGTAACAGTCCTCCAGGTCCTCCCTGGTGAGCCGGTGTCGATGGGCCGCCAGCAGTGTCTCGCGTCTTGCGCCGACGACTAGGGCCACCGTCTCGGTGGGGTCCGCCGGCGCTTGTCGGGCGAGGCCTCCGAGACGTTTGAAGCTCTCTTGTCGGGTAGACACGTAAGCATGTCGGTGCGAGTGGCCCCCACACCCCCCTCCCAATTTCTGCGTGCGCGGCTGAACGCGCTCGATGAGTTCCAGCAGCGCCGGCCGGTGCTTGGCTTCGTGGTCGCCGTGTTCAAGCGCTTCGACGACGATCAGGCGAGCCAGCTGGGGGCGCTGATCGCCTATTACGGGTTCTTCTCGCTATTTCCCTTGCTGCTGGTGTTCGTGACGGTGCTGGGGTTCGTGCTGGAAGGCAGCCCGGCCACCCAGGAAAGCGTGGTGCACTCGACGCTCAGCCAGTTCCCGGTGATCGGCAACCAGTTGCAGCAGAACGTCCATTCGTTGACGGGCAGCGTGCCGGCGCTTGCGATCGGGCTGCTCGGGGCGACGTTGGCGGGCCTCGGCATCACCGGCGCGGCCCAGAGCGCCTTCAACAAGGTGTGGGAGATCCCCCGTTCGCATCAGCTCGGGTTTTTGGCATGGCGCGTGCGCGGCGTGGGGATGCTTGTGGTGTTCGGCCTGCTGACGATCGTCTCGACTGTCGCCGCCGGCTATGTGACCGCTCAGACTACGGGCGCGCTCGCGCTGCTCGGCGGCATAGTCGTCGCCTTTGCGGCGAACCTGCTGTTGTTCTTTGCGGTCTTCCGGCTGCTGACCTCAGAGGAGGTGGCGACCCGCGAGCTCCTTCCGGGTGTGGTTGTGGCGGCGATCCTGTGGCAAGTGCTGCAGCACGTTGGCGGTTTCTATGTGGAGCATGTGGTGCGCCACGCCAAGGAGACCTCGGGCTTGTTCGCGTTCGTGCTTGGGCTGCTGACCTGGCTTTATCTGGGCGGTCAGGTGACCGTTTTGGCGGCCGAGGTGAACGTCGTGCGCGCGCGGCGCCTGTGGCCGCGGCGCCTGTTCTCGGCGCCTTGAGGCCTCTCCAGCCGGCTGAGGAGATGTTTTTTGGGACGTTGTGCCTGCGTGTCTCGATGCCGGGCCGGTGCCGCAAGTAACAGGACTTGACGAGCGCCCACGGCGCGCTATACTAACTACACTTTCGTAAGCACATATGGAGCGTATAGCGATGGCTTCGACACCCTCATCTTCATCCGGCGGCGTCCCGTCGCCCGAGCAGCAAGCAAAGCCGGTGCTGCGCCTGATCCCACTCGACGACACGGTCGTGTTCCCGAGCATGGGCATCACGCTCACGGTCGACGTGGGCGACGACGAGCGCGTGGTCTTGGTGCCGCGCCACGAGAACGAGTTCCTGGAGGTCGGCACGATCGCCGAGGTCTCCGAGCAGTTGCGCCTACCGGGAGGCGCCCACGCGGTCGCCCTCTCCGGCGAGCACCGCGCGCTGATCGGCGCCGCCCAGACGGGCCCCGAAGGAGAGTTGCGCGTCGAGGTGGACGAGCGCCCCGACGACGTGCCTGTGGACAAGCGCACCCGCGAGCTCGAGCGCGAATACCGCGCCGTGGTCGAGGAGATCCTCGAGCTACGCGGCGACGACGGGCGCATCGCGGCGTTCCTGCGCGCGATCGTGGAGCCCGGCCCCTTGGCGGACTCCGCCGGCTACTCCCCCAACCTGACCTACGAGCAGAAGGTCGAGCTGCTGCGCACGCTTGGCGTGACCGATCGGCTGGAGCTGGCTGTCAAGCTGCAACGCGACAGCCTGGCTGAGCTGCAGGTGCGCAAGCGCATCCGCGAGGACGTGCAAGAGGGCGCCGACAAGCAGCAGCGCGAGTACTTCCTGCGCAAGCAGATGGAGTCGATCCGCAAGGAGCTCGACGAAGACGAGACGTCGATCGTCGAGGAGTACAAGGCCAAGATCGAGGGCGCCGAGATGCCCGAGGATGTCCAGGAGCAGGCCCTGAAGGAGCTGGGCCGCCTGGAGCGGATGGGCGAGCAGACGGGCGAGTCCTCGATGATTCGCACCTACCTGGACTGGCTGATCGCGGTGCCTTGGAGCAAGCGCTCGGAGGAGCACCTCGATCCCGTGGCGGCGCGCGAAGTGCTGGACGCCGACCACGAGGGCTTGGAAGACGTAAAGGACCGCATCACCGAGTACCTGGCTGTGCGCAAGTTGCGCCAGGACCGCGGCATCGAGGCCGACCCCAAGTCGGGGGCGATCTTGACGTTGATCGGACCCCCGGGCACCGGCAAGACCTCGATAGGCGAGTCGATTGCACGTGCGACCGGACGCGAGTTCGTGCGCATGTCCCTTGGCGGCGTACGCGACGAGGCAGAGATCCGCGGACACCGGCGCACCTACATCGGCGCCCTGCCGGGACGATTGGTCCGTGCCCTGCGCGACGCCGGCACGATGAACCCGGTGATCCTGCTCGACGAGGTCGACAAGGTCGGCGCCGACTGGCGCGGCGACCCATCGGCCGCGCTGCTCGAGGTGCTCGACCCGGCCCAGAACCACTCCTTCCGCGACCACTACCTGGACGTGGAGCTGGACCTGAGCCAGGTCATGTTCATCGCCACCGCCAATGTGGCAGACACGATCCCCGGGCCGCTGCTCGACCGCATGGAGGTGATCCGCTTCGACGGCTACACCTCCGAGGAGAAGCTCGCGATCGCCAAGGGCTACCTATGGCCGCGCCAACGCGACCGCAACGGTCTGCGCGAGGACGAGGTGAATGTCTCCGATGAGGTGCTGCGCACGATCGTGAGCGAGTACACGCGCGAGGCGGGTGTACGCAACCTCGAGCGGGAGCTGGGCACGGTCTTGCGCAAGACGGCCACAAGGATCGCCTCGGGCGAGGTGGAGCCACCTGTGGAGATAACCCTTGAGACCGTGCGCGACGCGCTCGGACGCCAGAAGTTCTTCCAGGAGTCGGCGGCACGTACGGCTACACCGGGCGTGGCGACGGGTCTTGCCGTCACGGGCACCGGCGGCGACGTGCTGTTCGTCGAGGCCACGGCGATGAAGGGCAGCGGCTCGAGCGGCAACGGATTGGTGCTCACCGGGCAACTGGGCGACGTGATGAAGGAGTCGGCGCGAATCGCCCTCTCCTACGTGCGCGGCCACGCCGAGGATCTCGGCATCGATCCTGCGGCGTTTGAGAACAGCGAGTTCCATGTGCACGTACCGGCTGGCGCGATCCCCAAGGATGGCCCCAGCGCGGGCGTGACGATGGTCACGGCACTCGCCTCGCTGCTCTCGGAGCGGCCGGTGAAGCACACGGTGGGGATGACCGGCGAGGTCACCTTGCAGGGTCGCGTGTTGCCGATCGGCGGGCTCAAGCAGAAGGTGCTTGCCGCCCACGCGGCAGGACTGACCGACGTGATCCTGCCGGAGCGAAACCGCGGCGATCTGGACGACATCCCCGAGGAGGTTCGCGAGCAGATGAGCTTTCACCCGGTGATGAGCATCGACGAAGTGCTCGACGTCGCTTTGGAGCCGGCACCCACGGTCGCCCAGGTCTCCTGAGGGAGTCCTTGGGATGTCGCGCCCCGCTCGCAGATGTCAGCCGGTGCCCTTGGAGGTTCGCCAGGCGGCGGACCTCCTGGAGCGCCGCTGGCAGCTTTCGATCATTTACGCGGCTTTGACGGGGGCGTTGCGCTTCAACGAATTCGCGGAGGCGGTCGCCGGCATCTCCCCGCGGATGCTCTCCGAGCGCCTGCGCGACCTGGAGAGCGCGGGGCTGTTGGAGCGCACGGTGCTGCCCACCAGCCCACCCACGGTCGAGTACCGCTTGACCACCCGCGGCCGGCGCCTGGCGCCGGTGATCGAGGCGATGCGCGCCTACGCCGAGAGCGTCGGCTGAGAGACGAGATCCCCCTCGTGGCAGCCGGCGGCGTCCAGGGCGGCGCCAACCAGCTGCCCGCCCTCGCAGTCTTCGGCGCTGACGGCTCGCTGAGGGTTGCGCACGCCGACGGCGCCGGCCACGCCTCCGGCCGCCACGAGGAACGCCGCGATCCCCATGCCCAGGTGGAAGCTGTCAAGCGAAGCTTCGTCGGCGGCCTGCGTGATCGCGCGAGCCTGGACTCGCGGTAGGCCGCTTGTGTCGGGACGACCGAGCGGTAGTCGCTTGGCTTCGGCGACCGCCGCCTTGGCGGGCGGGCCGAGCGGACGACCCGCGAGGTTGCTTTCCAAGCCCGAGACGAACGAGGCCGCCACCGCGGCGCCCACCGACGCGGTGCCGAGCAAGCCCGCCACGCGCGCCACCGCATTGTTCACGGCCGAGGCGATCCCGGCCTGCCCGGTATCCACGCCCGCAAGCACCGCGGCGGTGAGCGGAGCGACCGTCATCGAGAGGCCCAGCGAGAACACGAGTATGCCCGGGAGCACGTCTCTGACGTAGTCGACGTGCACACCGATCCGCTGAAACAGGAGCAGCCCCAAGGCGGCCACAAGCGGACCGAAGCCCATGAAAAAGCGCGGTCCGTGGCGATCGGCCAGCCCGCCGAAGCGCTTTGAGAAAGCGAACATGACGAGCGTCGCGGGCAGCGTCGCCAGACCGCTTTGCAGCGGGGTGTAGCCACCGATCTGCTGCAGGAAGATCGTCAAAAAGAAAAACAGGATCGCCAAGCCCGCGTACATCGCGAACGTCTCGATGTTGCCGGCCGAGAAGTTGCGCCGGCGAAAGAGCGCGAGCGGCAGCATCGGGTCGCGGCTGCGTGCCTCGTGCACGACGAAGCACACAAGCAAAGCGACCCCCGCCACGAATGGCACGACGACGCCTGGGCTACCCCAACCGAGACGAGGCTGCTCGATCAGCGCAAATACGGGTCCTCCGAGACCGAGCGCACACAGCACACCGCCCAGCACGTCGATCTGGCGGGCGCCTTCGCGACGCGGCTCGGCCGGGGGAATCGCGACCAAGATCAAGACGACGCAGACGGCGACGAAAGGCAGGTTGATCAAGAAGATCGCACGCCAGGAGAACAACTGGATCAGCTCGCCTCCCGCGAGCGGTCCCAGCACTGTGGCGATCCCGCCCCAAGCCGTCCAACTGCCGATCGCCGGACCGCGCTCGGACTCCTTGAAGGTCGCCACGATCACCGCCAAGGCGCTCGGCGTGAGCAGAGCCCCGGCCACACCTTGAAGGGCCCTTGCCGCGATCAAAGCTCCGATCGTGGGAGCCAATGCGCACAGCAGCGAAGCGGCCCCGAAGCCCCCCACCCCGAGCGCGAAGATGCGTCGCTCGCCGTACAGGTCTCCGAGCGATCCTCCAATCAAGATCAGCGACCCGAGCGTGAGCAAGTAGGCGTTGACGACCCACTGCTGGGCCGCCAACCCGCCGCCCAGGTCGCGCTGGATCGTCGGTAGCGCCACGTTCACCACGGTGCTGTCCAGCAGCGCGATTGCCGAGCCGAGGATGCAGGCGACGAGCGTGAGCCGCTTGCGCAGGGCGACATCCGCAGCCACACGACTCGCGATCGAGCTCATTGCTGCACGGTAGCCGCCCCGCCCTGCTCTTGGCCGAGATCCTGCGATCGAGGTCTAGTCTGTCGCGGCAAGCAACGCCCAGGCGGCCTTGCCTTCGCGCTCGGCCTTCACCACGATCCCCTCGGCCTGGAGACGACGAAGGTTCCCGTTGACGTTTGGAGCGCTCATCGCCGTCACGACGACCAGCTCGCCCACGGTGTGGGAGCCGTGATCCAGGGCGCCTAAGATCGCCTCGCGAGCCGCACCGCGCGCGGCTCGCTCGGGCTTGGGCTCGAGCTGCGACGCAGACTCGGAATTCGCCTCGGATCGCAAGCGAGACTCGGCCCTCGCATTGGGCTTGGCGGCGGGCACAGTCTTCGCCTTGGGCGTGGCCGGGGAGCGTCGCGAGCGGGTCGCCGGAACACGCTTTCCAGTGCGTGCGCCGACCGCTGCCTTCCCAACGGTTCGAGCCGGAGGCTCGACACCGTTCCGATGCTCCTCCAGGAGGGCGTTCGCCGCATCGAGCAGGCGCTGTTGCTCGGCCAACAGCGGACGCAACTCCCGCAGACGCTCGTCGATTTCGAGGCGGATTGTGCTCAACAAGTCGGCGGCCATACGTGTCCTTCCAGGGTCAGTTTGTTCTCGGGCGGAGCATTTTCTCAAGCGAATCCTGCTTGACTCGCGCCACCTCCGCGACATCGACACAATCGGGGCGATCGGTGCCAGTTAGGTTGACTGCTCCGGATTCTCAGAGTCGTGAGCGGTTCGCTCGGTGGCGCTTGGCGCTGACGGCGTATCGGGAACAGGAACGGGAACGACTTCGAGGCCGTCGATGCCATTGAAGTCCGTTGGGTTGCAGGTATAGACCGGCAGGGCGTTGGCTACAGCCGTGGCGGCGATCATCGCGTCGTAGGTTCGCGCGGTGGTCTTGCGACCCGCGCGCCGCAATGAGGCAGCCACGCTACCGAAGGCCCGCGCAGCATCCGCGTCGAATGGCAGCGGCTCGAAATCTGTCTCGGCTTGCTGGAGTTGTGTTTGACGGGCGGCACGTTCGCTCTCCTCCTTGGCGACCAGTGGACCAACCGAAAGCTCGGCGAGTGTCACTGACGTGATGAGCGGTTCGGCGGGGAGCGTCTTCGCGTCCGTGAGCTTCTCAAGAAGGATGACCGTCGATGTGTCCAGGATCCCGCGCGAGTGGAGCGGCTCCTCGCTCACAAGCTTGAGTCCAGCAGTCGCTCGACATCTTCACGAAATATCACTGGGTCTACAGACGGCAGCCGTCGCCAGCGACTCAACAGCGCCTCCGCCGACAGTCCGCGAGGCGATATAGCCCGCAGCTCAGCGACAGCCTTACCCGAGCGCGTGATCGTGATTTGCTCTCCACGCGCAGCGCGATCCACCACATCGCCGCCGTGGTTACGCAAATCCCGGATGCTGACGTCAGCCATACGACTGAGTGTATCACGCGTGATACACTCGCTAGTCGAAGCGTACCCAGACCGTCCAGTAGCCGCAGTGGGGGCACAGGAGGACCAGCCCTCCTCCCGATTCCACCCAGAACTCAATCGGGGCGGCCGGATTTGAACCGGCGACCCCCTGCTCCCAAAGCAGGTGCGCTACCAAGCTGCGCCACGCCCCGATGACTACTAAGAGTAGACGCCGCTGCTAGCCTCCGCGCCGCGATGGCCGACATCCAACCTCTGCGCGCGCTCCATTACGACAAGTCGGTCGTCGGCGAGCTTGCCGACGTTACCTCGCCGCCCTATGACGTGATCGACTCCGCTCAGCGCGAGACGCTGCTCGAGCGCTCGCCGTTCAATGTGGTCGCCGTCGACCTCCCCAAAGGCGAGCCCGATCCATACAAGGCCGCGGGCGATCTGTTCGAGGCATGGCAGATGCAGGGCGTGGTCGTTCGCGACCCCGAGCCTGCGCTATGGGCCCACACCCAGACCTACACCGGTCCCGACGGTCAAGCCAGGACACGCAAGGGCTTTTTTTGCCGGGTACGAATCGAGGGCTATGGTCCGGGACGGGTACGCCCCCACGAGCGAACGCATCCCGGTCCCAAGGAGGATCGGCTGCGCCTGATGAGGGCGACACGCGCGAACCTCTCCCCCATCTTTTCCTTGTACTCGGACCCCGAGAACGCCGCCTGGCATGCACTAGAGCCGGCCACGCAAGCCTCGACCTGGGGCGAAGTGAGCGATGCCGACGGCACCACCCACCGCTTGTGGCGCGTCGGCGACCCGGCCACGATCGCCGCCGTGCAGGCCGCCACACGCGAGGCCGAGCTCTTGATCGCCGACGGGCATCATCGCTATGAGACATCCGAGGCCTACGCCCAAGAGGTTGGCGGCGAGGGCGAGCACCGCTACATCCTCATGTGCTTGGTCGCGCTCGAGGACCCCGGCCTGACCGTGTTCCCCACGCACCGCCTGATCCGCGACCTCGACCAGCCGCGGCGCGAGGCCCTGCGCGAGGCGATCAAGCGCGACTTCGACATGCGCGAGGTTCCGCTCGACCAACTGGCCCCGCCGCCGGGAGGCGGCCCGCTGGAACTCGGCTACATCGACTCCCACCACCAGGCCCCTTACCGCCTCGCCCTCAAGAACCAAGCGATCGCCGACGCGGCGCTGCCCACCTTCTCCGAGGCATACCGCCAACTCGACACGGGCGTCCTCGAGGCCCTCATTCTCAAGGGCGCGCTTGGCCTCTCCGACAATGACATCTCCCACTTCAACGGCCTCTTCTATGCGCGCAGCGACGCGGAGGCGATCGAGCTGGTGCGCTCGGGCGAGTACGAAGGCGCGTTCCTGATGCGACCCACGCCGGTCCGGCAGGTCCAGGACATTGCCGCCTCCGGAGAGAACATGCCGCCCAAGTCCACCTTCTTCTACCCCAAGCTCCTGACCGGCTTGCTGTTCAACCCCCTGTCCTAGCGCGATGTCGTCGATACCATGGAAGGAGAGGGTGCTGTGACAACCCGATCGGAAGGGGTTGCAGTGATGAAGGCCAGTGTCAGACGTAAGGATTCGGCGTTCAAACACACCGTCCAAGTACGCGATCACCAGTTGACCGTGGATGAGCCCTTGGAGTCAGGCGGCGAGGACGCCGGCCCCGACCCCCAAGAGCTCCTAGCCGTGAGCCTAGCCTCGTGCACGGCGATCACGATGGAGATGTACGCGGCGCGCAAGGGCTGGGACATCGGCAAAGTCGAGGTCGACGTCCAATACTCCCCCGCCGAGCGGGGCTGCCCGACCAAGTTCGACGTGGTCCTGCGCCTGCCCGAGGACCTGCCCGAGGAGCAGGTCGAGCGCCTCCAGGTGATAGCCGCCAAGTGTCCGGTGCACCGCACCTTGGACGGCGAGGTCATGTTCTTGGAGCGAGTCGAGCGCACCCGCGCGGTCGCGGAGGCGTGACCTCCGCGTCGGCCCTAGCCGCAGTTCTGCTGGAGCTCGACTCCCACGCACAGCCCGCCACCGACGACCAGGTCGCAGCCGCAGTCCTGGTGGCGCTCTATGAGGACCCCCAAGGCGACTTGCGAGTGGTGCTCACCAAGCGCCGCGCCGACCTGCGCCGTCACGCCGGCGAGATCTCCTTTCCCGGCGGGCGCCGCGACCCCGAGGACAGCTCCTTGAGCGAAACTGCTTTGCGCGAGGCCGAAGAGGAGATCGGGGTGGCGCGATCGGATGTGACTCTGGTGGGTGCGCTCGAACGCACCTCCACGTTCGTGACCAACTACGCGATCCACCCCTTCGTGGGCCTGCTCGACGGGAGTCGTTCGTGGCGAGCCTCGGAGCTCGAGGTGGACAGCGTGCTCGAGCCGACCTTGAGCGCAGTCAGAGCAGGCGCCACGCGCACACGCGTGGAACGCCGCGGGTTCGCTTTCCAGACCGATGCCTACGTGTTCGACGGCGAGCTGGTGTGGGGCGCCACCGCTCGAATCCTCGAGGACTTGCTCACTCGCACCGGGGCACTGCTCGACCGCCGCGCCATCGGCTGACGCGGCGGTCGCGCGCCCGAGTCCAGAGGGGTGGACCCGAAGTGCTCTGAAGCGCCGACCCGTCTCCGGAGCTCCTATGCCCCCGTCGCGACCGGGACGCCGACCAGGCTCCCCCACTCAGTCCACGAACCGTCGTAGTTCTTGACGTGCTCGGTGCCCAGCAGCTCGTGCAACACGAACCAAGTATGGGCCGAGCGCTCGCCGATCCTGCAATAGGCGATCACATCCTTGCCGTCGAGCACGCCCTTTGACCCATACAGTTCGCGCAAATCCTCGGCGCTCTTGAAAGTGCCGTCCTCGTTGACCGCCTGCGCCCACGGAATCGAAGCGGCGCCGGGGATGTGTCCGGCGCGCTGGGCGCCCTCCTGCTCATAGCCGCTCGGCGAGATGATCTCGCCCGCGAACTCGGCCGGCGAACGCACATCGACGAGGTTGGTGGAGTCGTCGATGGCCGCAAGCACCTCGTCGCGGCGCGCCCTGATCGTGTCGTCCCCCGGCTCAGCCGTGAAACCAGCGGGCGCATAGCTCGGCACGTCGGTGCTCGTCGGTCGCCCGTCGGCGATCCACTTTTCGCGCGGCCCATTGAGCAACAGGACCTTGTCGTGGCCGTAGTACTTCAAATACCAGTAGGTGTACGCGGCGAACCAGTTGTTGCGATCGCCATAGAGCACGATCGTGTGCTCGTCGGAGATGCCTCTGCTCGCGAACAGGGCCCCGAACTCCTCGGCTCCCAAGAAATCGCGCCTGACCGGGTCCTGCAGGTCGAGCTTCCAGTCGAAGCCGATCGCGCCCGGAATGTGGGCCTCGGCGTACAGCTTGGGGTTCTCGTCCACCTCGACGATCCGAATCCCCTCGTCACTGAGGTGCTCCTCGAGCCAGTCCGCCTCGACAAGCACATCCTTCGCGTATCCGGACAATTCTGCCGTCCTCCTATGTAGAAGCCTCGCACCTAAAAGTAGATCGGCTTTTAGGGGTATAGGCTCAGGATAGCGCTCTCGCCGGCTTCCCACCCTCCCCCCGCAGGAGACCCTCGATCGCGGCCCGCGCCTGCTCCAACCAAGCATCCACGTCGCCCGGATCGAGGGTCAAGACGGCCAAGGGGATCGAGTTGCGCGCTGCTGTCTCCGATAGCTCTCGCTCCCGGCCCGCCGCTTGATAGAGGAAACCGCGCATCGAGCTGTCGACCGCGCCGGCGAGAAAGCGCTCCGGCGAGGAGCCCTCGAGCCAACAGACGATCGCGACATGCTCCAAAGCCCCCCGGTCGCTGCGATCGCCGAGACTCGCCACGTGGCCTTCCCGCTCCAGCGCGCCCACCAGCGCCGTGGCGCTCGGCCCGCCCCCCACGATCAAGAATCTCGCCACGCGCCAATCCTACGGCGAATTATGGCCGGGCCGTGGATGGGATGCGCCGCACTTGAGCGCAGGCGTGCTGGTTGCACGTCGAGCATCACGGGCGGCGCAGCACGCCGCGGAATGGCCATAACAGTGGGCGCCGCGGCCGGTGGGGACCGCGGCGCCCAGTCGAGGAGACCGGCAAGTCGATCGCACGATGAGGCATGCGCGGGGCGCCGCGGGAGAGGTTGGGTAACGACGCCCCGGTGGACCCCTATGTGCGATCGTGCTCAGTCACTCACGCTCTTGCGATTTGTCATCACCTTTCAGGCGGAGAACCGTCCTCCCCGCCCGGTTGTCAGCAAGAGAACACAACGTATGTAAACACATATTGAGGGATATGTCAAGGGCGGTCTCTTTGTGTCTTGCCAAGGAGCCTCGGCGCCCTCGAGAGCGGGTGACCAGCAAGCCGAGGCGGGCCCTGGACAACCGCCCGCAAAAGCCGCCTGCGGCCCTCATCTGGACGCCTCGAATAGCATCCGAGTCCGATGCCCGAGCAGCCCCTACAGACCACTGACGTCGTGACGATGGACAAGATCGTCGCGCTGTGCAAGCGCCGCGGCTTCATCTTCCCCTCCTCGGAGATCTACGGGGGGGTCGGCTCGACCTACGACTTCGGCCACTACGGAGTGCTCCTGAAGGGCAACGTCAAGGGCGAGTGGTGGCGCGCCATGCTGCAACAGCGCGATGACATCGTGGCGCTCGACTCGGCGATCCTCCAACACCCGCGCGTCTGGGAGGCCTCGGGGCATCTGGCCGGCTTCACCGATCCTCTCGTCGATTGCAAGACCTGCGGCCAGCGCTTCAGAGCCGACCATCTCGCCGAACTGCCCTGTGGGCGCAAGCCCTCCAAGCACCCCGGCGAGACCGACGAGTGCGACCTGACCGACGCACGAGACTTCAACCTGATGTTCGAGACCACTATCGGACCGGTCAAGGAGTCGGGTTCTGTCGCCTACCTGCGCCCCGAGACCGCTCAAGGGATCTTCGTCAACTTCAAGAACGTGCTCCAGTTCTCCCGCAAGAAGCCCCCTTTCGGGATCGCCCAGATCGGCAAGTCCTTCCGCAACGAGATCACGCCCGGCAACTTCATCTTCAGGACGCGCGAGTTCGAGCAAATGGAGATGGAGTTCTTCGTGCCGCCGCCCGAAGCCCAAAAGTGGTTCGAGCACTGGCTGTCCGAGCGAATGCGCTGGTACACCTCCTTGGGGCTGCGCCCCGACCACATACGCCTGCGCGCCCACGCCGACGACGAGCTCTCCCACTACTCCTCCGGCACCTCCGACGTGGAGTACCTGTTTCCGATCGGCTGGTCCGAGCTCGAGGGAATCGCCAACAGGGGCGAATTCGACCTCAAACAACACGCCGAGTTCTCAGGCGAGAAACTCGAGTACTTCGACCAGGTCTCCGGCGAGCGCTACGTGCCTCACGTGATCGAGCCCGCCGCCGGCGCCGACCGTGCGACCTTGGCTTTCCTCGTGGACGCCTACGACGAGGAAGTCGTGCCCGCGTCCAGCGAGGGCGCCAAGGAGGAGACCCGCACGGTCCTGCGTCTGCACCCGCGCTTGGCGCCGGTCAAGGTCGCTGTGATGCCGCTTGTCAAAAAGGACGGACAACCCGAGCTCGCACGCGCCATCTACGAAGACCTGCGTGGGCGCATGCAGGCAGAGTACGACGAGGGTGGCTCGATCGGCAAGCGCTACCGCCGCCAGGACGAAATCGGCACGCCGTGGGGCGTGACGGTCGATCACCAGTCGCTCGACGACCAAACCGTGACCCTGCGAGACCGCGACTCGCTCGAGCAGATTCGCATTCCGATCGACAAGCTTGCCGGCGAGCTCGAAACCCGCCTCGCCTCGACTTGGCGAACACCCAAGCTGAAAGCATAAGGAGAGAGATGGACTTCGACCTGACCGACGAGCAACAGCTGATCAAGCAGACCGCCCGCGAATTCACCGACAAGGAGATCGTGGAGCAGGCCAAGCTGAACGCCCGCAACCACCACTTCGACCTCGACCTGGTCAAGAAGATCGCCGACCAAGGCTATTTGGGAGCGATCGTGCCACGCGAGTATGGCGGCGCGGGCCTCGGCTACCTGGACTACGGCCTCGTCGTCGAGGAGATCGGCCGGGGCTGCTCCTCGGTGCGAACGGTCATCTCGGTCCAGACCTCGCTCGTCTGCTCAGCCATCCTCAAGTGGGGAGGAGAGGAGCAGAAGCGCCACTATCTGCCCAAGCTCTGCTCGGGCGAATGGCTCGGCTGCTTCGGGCTCACAGAGCCTGACACCGGCTCGGACGCCGCCAAACAGAAGACGCGCGCCAAGAAGACCGACTCCGGCTGGGTCATCAACGGCGCCAAGATGTGGATCTCGATGGGCAACTACGCCAAGGTGGCCCTCATCTTCGCCCAGACCGACCCCGAGAAGGGCCACCGGGGCCTGGCCTGCTTCATGGTCGATACCGACCAGCCCGGCTATCAAGCGTCCACGATCGAGCACAAGATGGGCCTGCACGCCTCCGACACCGCCTCGATTGCCTTGGAAGATGTCGAGGTCACCGACGATCAGATGCTGGGCGAGATAGGCGACGGCTTCAAGGTGGCCATGTCCGCGCTCGACTCCGGCCGCTACTCGGTCGCCGCGGGCTGCGTGGGCATCTGCCAAGGGTGTGTCGAGGAGTCGGTCAAATACGCCAAGGAGCGCGAGCAGTTCGGCCAGCCGATCGCCTCCTTTCAGCTCGTGCAAGCGATGATCGCCGACATGGTCTTGAAGACCGATGCGTCGCGGATGCTCGTGTGGCGCGCCGGCTTCCTCAAGGACCGGGGGCGCCCGAACACCTTGGAGACGAGCGTCGCCAAGCTGCACGCCACCGAGGCCGCCGTCGAGTGCTCAAACACCGCCATCCAAGTCCACGGCGGCGCGGGCTACGTCGACGATCATCCGGTCGAGCGGTACTTCCGCGACGTGCGCGTGACGACCCTGTATGAGGGGACTTCGCAGATCCAGAAGCTCATCATCGGGCGGGCGATGACCGGCATCAACGCGCTGGTGCCGTCCTAAGCGCCTGACACCCACGGCTGCTGGAGCTGGCTCCGACAGCTGTCAGCAAGCACGTCCGCCGCGCCGGTTATCGTCCTCGCGAGTACACGTACGAGTTGATCGCCGAAACGTACGCGCTACTTGTCAGACGCAGAGAGCAAGGGAAGCGGGGACGACCAATATGGCTGAACCAAGAGATATACGAGCTCGTAAGACGCGTGACCGCTTGGCCCGATTGAGGCCCGTATACGGCTACTGGCTCCCACAGGGAATGTCGGCCGAGCAGCTGATGCGCGATCGTGACGAGCTGCTCCGCAGCGAGGGGATCGATCTCGATCCGCCGCCTTTGTCTGAGAACGAGAAATGAAGCCGTGGCTCGCGTGATGCAGATAAAGCACGCCACTATTAGCGAATCAGTAGCGCACTGCCGACGACTCAGCTGCCGGTAGGCTGACCAGCCATGGACAGCGCCCAAACGATCGCGATTGTCGGCGCAGGCACAATGGGCGCCGGCATCGCCCAACTTGCCTGCAAGAGCGGCGCGCAGACTCTGCTGCACGACCCATTCCCAGACGCTCTTACGCAAGGCGCCGAGAACGTGCGGGCGGGGCTGGGCAAGGAAGCCACCAAGGGCAAGCTGACAGCAGAAGAGGCAGATGCCGCGGCGACACGGTTGCAGCCGGTAGACAGCCTGGAGAGCCTCGCGCCCTGCGATCTGGTGATTGAGGCCGCGCCCGAGCGCTTGGACGTCAAGCACGAGCTGTATGGGCGCCTGTCGCGAATCGTGAGCGAGAAGTGTGTGCTCGCCAGCAACACGTCCTCGCTGCCGATCACAGCCGTAGCCGCCGGCGCCACCCACCCCGAGCGGGTCGTGGGCATGCACTTCTTCAACCCGGCTCCGCTCATGCGTCTGCTCGAGGTCATCGCCGGCACCCTCTCGGACGAACGCTCGCTTGCGCTCGCCCATGCGACCGGCCTGGCGATGGGCAAGGACGTGATCAGGGCAGCAGACGTGCCTGGCTTCATCGTCAACCGCTGTAACCGGCCCTTCGGCCTGGAGGCCTTGCGCCTGCTTCAAGAGCGGGTGGCAGACGTCGAGACGATCGACCGGATCGTGCGGATCGGCGGAGGCTTTCGCATGGGCCCTTTCGAGTTGAGCGATCTCGTGGGCGTGGACACCGGCTTCGATGTCTCCAAGAGCTTCTACGAGCTGAGTTTCGGCGAGCCACGCTGGCGTCCCTCCCCGATCCAAGCCCAACGCGTCGCCGCCGGCCTGCACGGGCGAAAGAGCGGGCGCGGCTACTACGACTACACGGGCGAAGCTCCCCACCGCGCCCCCGACCCCGATCCGCCCGCCGCCACGGCGGATGCGATCGTGGAAGGCGACGGCCCTGTTGCAGATGCCTTGCGCGCGCTCGCCACGGGCGCCTCTGGGCCACGGATCAAGGTCGAAGGCCTCGGCGGGACCGTCGAGGGCGAGCCGTTCCATGCGATCGTCCCCCTGAAGCTCGTGGAGGTCTCCGGAGAGGCGAGCGAACTCGCCTTCAATGGCCTCGGCCTTCACACCGAGCGCGTCCACGCAGCTCCCGGCGGAGTGCTCGCCCGGATCGTCTGCCAGCTGATCAACGAGTCGGCTTTCGCCCTCGGCGAAGGCGTGGGCAGCGCCGAGGACATCGACAAGGGCATGATGCTCGGCCTGAGCCATCCCCGTGGCCCGTTCGCCTGGATGGAGCAGATCGGCCCGGGCCTCGTGCTCGCCGCCCTCGAAGTCCTGAACGACGCCTACCGCGAGGAGCGCTATCGCCCGGCGCCGGCCTTGCGTCGTCTAGCCGCTAGGTCGTAGGGCCGGCAGCAGGCGCTGCCCACTGGGCCTCGGCCAAATCGCCGAGCGGCATACCTTCGGGCGTGGGCACCTCGGGGGTGTCGCGTAGATACCACTCTGCGTCGAGCGCAGCCTGACAGCCCGATCCGGCCGCCGTGATCGCCTGACGGTAAGTGTGGTCCACGAGATCCCCGGCCGCGAACACGCCGGGCCGATTGGTTCGAGTCGAACGACCCTCGACCTTCACGTAACCGTTCTCGTCGAGATCGATTTGGCCCTCCACCAGTGCGGATTGGGGCTCGTGGCCGACGGCGATGAACGCGCCGGTGATCGAAACGTCGCGACGCTCGCCGGTTTGCGTGTTGAGGAGCTTGGCGACACTCAACGCGCCGTTCTCGCCCGGCTCGAAGCGCTCGACCGCGTAGGGCGTGAGCAACTCGATATTGGCCTGCTCACGAGCGCGCTGGAGCATGATCTTCGAGGCCCTGAACTCGTCGCGACGGTGCACCACGGTGACCTTTGTGGCGAACTTTGAGAGGAAGATGGCCTCCTCCATAGCGGAGTCCCCGCCACCCACGATGATCGTGTGAGCATCCTTGAAGAAAGCCGCGTCGCAGGTGGCGCAGTAGGAGACGCCGCGACCCGAGAGCTCCTCCTCGCCGGGGATCCCGAGCTTCTTGTGCTCGGCGCCCATCGCGAGAATGACGGTGCGCGCCCGGTGCTCCTCATCGCCGACCCACACCTTGTGCACGCCGCCGACCTCCTTGGACAGCTCGACTCGCTCGACTTGGTCTGTCTCCAGCGCAGCGCCAAAACGCTCGGCCTGCTCGCGCAGCTTGCTCATCAGCTCGGGGCCCTCGATCCCTGCCGGGAAGCCGGGATAGTTCTCGACGTCGGTCGTCTGCTGCAGGAGTCCACCCCAAGCGAAACCCTCGACTACCAGCGGAGCCAGGTTCGCGCGCGAGGTGTAAAGAGCGGCCGTGTAACCGGCCGGCCCGCTGCCGATGATGATCGTGTTCTCGACGTCCGCCATCCGATTTGCCGTCCCTTTAGGGTTGTTTTCCGCTCGAACGGGCGAGCGCTGTCACTTCAAGGTAGCCAATCGGGCGATCTCTCGCCAGTCGTCAACTACCTACAGGACTCTCGCTTTACTTTGTAAAGTATAGCACCGTTGCTAGGCGTGGAGAGGTCCTGCCGCTTCTATCGACTTCGTCGGAGAACTCACCGGCGCCGCCTCAGACGCCTGCTCCACACGCCAACGCGCGACGGTCCGACGCAACTGGAAGAAGGCGATCGCGCCGGGAACCGTCGGCAACCAGAAGGAGATCGCTCGGTAGGAGAGGACCGCCAAGACAGCCAGGTTGAAATCGACGCCGAACGCGACCAGAGCCCCGATCATGCCCCCCTCGACACCCCCCAATCCACCCGGGAGCGGCAACAAGTTGCCGGTCATCCCGATGAAGTAGGCCATCAGGATCACTGTGAACGGCGGTGGCGAGCCAAAAGCGTGGAAACAGGCCCACAACACGCCGATGTCAAAGCCCCACCATGCAAGCCCCCCCAGAAGCCCGACGTCGCGGGAGCGGATCAAATCGATCGCGGTGCGCACTCCGCTGGCCGCGAGTGCCGGAACAGTGGCCGCGCGAGCCACCCAGTGGGCAACCCGACCAGAGCCGACCGCCCAACGGGCCAGGCGCCGCTCGATGTCACCCGGCAACAGCGCCATTGCCCCGACAATCACGAACAGAGTCCCCGCGACGGCCGCGGGGACGATCGTGATCGCGAACGATCCGCCACCCGGGAGCAAGCCGATACCGAGGCCGATCCCCCCGATCAGCACGGCGGCCGCATAGATCACGTACAGCAGCACCATGAACGCGACCATTCGGCAGGCGACCAGGCGCGGCTCCATGCCCGAGCGCCGCAGAGCCCAAGCTGTGAGGGCGACGCCGCCGGCGCCGGCAGCCGCGAACAGCCGCGTGGCGGCAAGCCCGGCCATCGTGATCTGGTAGCTCTCGCGCCAGCCGATCGGGCTCGCACCGCGCACGAAAACAGCTCGGAAAAGCACCACGTAGCCGCCAAACGAGCAGATCTCGAGCAGGACGCCGATCATGATCCACCACGTGTCCCCTCGCTCTATCCGATGAGCGGTGCCGCTCAAGCCGGCCAGCTTGGGGAGCACGAAATACAGGAATGCGACGGCAGAGAGGACGAACAGGCCGAAGGCGATCGCGCTGCGACGCGTGACCGGCACGATCGGCATCTGCTCCTCCCCAGGGACCTCCCGCGGGTCGACCGGAGCGTTCCCGTGCGTCTCGGCCGTCGTCATCGCCCAGCCTCCTGCGCGCACGCCTCGATGGCCGCAACAGCGCCGGCGATTCGCTTGAGCGCCGGAGCAGCTGCGGGCGCCGCACGCCGGATCGCCGTCGTGAGCGCGGCGCCGGCGATCAAGTCCACGACATAGTGCTCGCCCAAGTAGACCAGCGCGAAGCCGAGCGTGGCCGTATAGCCCCATCCCAAGGCGCCCGCCACCGGCCCGGTCTCGGAGAGAAGCTGGGCGGCCATCATCGACGTGGCAAAGTGCAAAGACGGCATCGCGGCCAAAGGATTGCCTCCAAGAACACTGTAAAGGGGGCCCCAGCCGTCTTTCCAAAAGAACTCGCCGTATTCGACCATCATGCGCCGCACGGCCACCTCGTGGCGGTGCCCGTCGAATTCATCGTGACGCGCCACGTCACCCGCCGCATACCACGGCGGCGCAGTCGGCAACACCCAATAGATCATCGCGCCGATGTCGAACACCGCATAGGTCATCACCGCCGAGCGATCGAAGCGGCGAGGGTGGCGCAACATGACATAGACGAGCGCCCCGTGGGGCACCATGAACCAGATCCAATGGGCCCACACGAGCACCTTGTCGCCGAGACGCCATTGGCCTCGTGCCAGGCGTCTCTGTAGACGTACGGTGGGTAGCTCGCCGAGGCCGAGCACGCGATCGATCGCGATTGGATAATCGACCAACACCCGCTCTACTTGGGCGCCCTCGTCGTCATGGGGAGTCTTGTAGGCAGCCAGATAAGCCCACATCTGTAGAGAGCAAACGGCGACGTCGCGTGCGCGCGAGCGCCGTACGGCCACGCACAGACCCACAGGCGCGGCGAACGCGACAGTCTGTGCAACCAAAGGAGGCGTGGAGAGGCGCTTGCGCACGAGCGGCGCCATCACACCCGCGGCCACGACACCCCAGGCGGCTGTCCTGATGACCCTCGACCGCACGGGGCGCTGAGTATATGACGCGGTCCGGCAGGTCCCTCTGCGTCGGCGCCGTCCGTCAGGTCCTATGGGCCGCTATGCGGCCGTACCGGCCTCGTCCCGCTCGCGCATGCGGCGCTCGGCCTCGGCCACCAGCGCCTGCACCACCTGGCTGGCCTCGTCCGCCTCGGGATGCCACTGCACGCCGAGCACGAAACGCCGGTCGGGCAGCTCGATTGCCTCGGTGAGGCCGTCCATCGCAGAGCAGCCGCTGATCTGAAGACCCTCGCCCAAGCGACCGACGCCCTGATGGTGGTGAGACTTGGTCGCATGGTGGGTCTCCCCTGCGGCGCGCGCGGCCAGCGTACCCTCAACCAAGTCCACGTCATGGTCGGCGCCGTCGAAAGTGCCTGGAAACCTCAGATGTTCGTGATGGCCGAAATGCTCGGGCAGATGCTGTAGCAGGGTGCCGCCGAACGCCACGTTGATCAGTTGCATTCCGCGACAGATGCCGAGCACCGGCAGGTCACGCTCGATTGCGGCGCGCACCAGCGCGATCTCAAATCGATCACGCTCGGGCACGGTCTCGACCGTCTCTGGATGAGCCGCCTCGCCGTAGCTGGCCGGGTCGATATCGACGCCCCCGGCGAGCACCAGTCCGTCGAGCAGGTCCAACGCTTCGCTTGGATCTTCCACGAGCACCGAGTCGGGAGGCAACATCACGACAAGCGCACCGGCCCGCTGCACCGCCTGGACGTAGCTGCGCGCAAGCAAGACCGCCTCCTGGTCCCAAGTGCCCCAGCGGGCACGCTCGAGGGCAGTGCATATGCCGATCACGGGCCTTCTCATGGCCCACACCATAAACTCCCGGCGCGATGCACATGGACACAGTCAACGTGAGGATCGACCAAGGTGCGGCCACGATCGAGCTGAATCGGCCCGAGGCGCTCAACGCTTGGAACAAGCAACTCGGAGAAGACCTGCTCGCCGCTTTGACCCACGCCGGCGAGGACGAATCGGTACGGGCCGTGCGCATCACCGGCGCGGGACGCGCCTTCTCCTCGGGCGCGGACCTGAGAGACATCAGCGGCGATGACCTCACACCCGAGGGACGACCAAACGTCTATGGGGCGCTGACCGAGCGCTACCACCCGATCATGCACGCCATCCGCGAGATGGGAAAGCCCGTGGTCGCGGCCGTGAACGGCGGAGCGGTCGGCATCGGCTGCTCGCTTGCGCTTTGCTGCGACTTGGTGGTGGCATCCCAGAGCGCCTACTTCCTGCTCGCGTTCGTGAACATCGGCCTGGCACCCGACGGGGGCTCCTCGCTGTTCGTGCCTGCACGCATCGGGATGGCGCGGGCGGCAGAGATGGCAATGCTGGGCGAGCGCTTGAGTGCCCCCAAGGCACTCGATTGGGGGCTTGCCAACCGCGTATTCGCCGACGAGGACTTCGAGCGCGAGAGCGCGGCGCTCACCACCCGCTTGGCGCTCGGCCCCACCCGCTCCTATGCCGCCAGCAAGCGCCTGCTCAACGAGCGCATGTATGCGGGCATGGAGGAGCAGCTCGAGTTGGAGGCCACCTTGCAGCAGGAGATGGCTGGCAGCGACGATTTCATCGAGGGCGTGAGCGCCTTCCTGGCCAAGCGCCCGGCGCGCTTCGCGGGACGTTGAAGGGCCCTCCCGCACACCGGATCGCCTCTTCGGACCGGGCTCGCGAGCGTGTTCCGGTGGTTGGGCAAGCGCATTCCGTCCTCGCCTGAATAGAATCCCGCCCGCCTTGCATCAGCTCCTCGCCACAGCTCTAGCGTTCTTCACCCCCCAGTCGGGCGGGTCGCCCAACGCCGACAAGATCAACGATCTCTACAAGATCACCCTCTACGCGGCGCTTGTGATCTTCGTGCTCGTCGAGGGCGCGCTCGGATATGCGCTGTGGCGCTTCCGAGCCCGCAAGGGCGCCATCGCGGCTCAGATCCACGGCAACACACGCCTTGAGATCGGATGGACGGTAGGCGCGGCCGTAATCCTGCTGGCGCTTGCGGTGCTGACGTTGGCCAAGCTCTCCTCGATCCAGGACCCGGTCGACTCAAGCGCCGAAGGCGAACACCTGGTGAGCGACGGCTCGCGTCTGTATGCGAGCAACACACCGAAGCTTCCGCCCAACGGCAAGTCCTTGAAAATCACCGTGGTGGGACGACAGTTCGTGTGGCAGTACGTGTATCCCGGCGCAAGCGAAGCCGACGGGCTCGGCGCGCCGTACTCCTACCAGGAGATGGTCGTTCCTACCAACACCACCGTCACGCTCGACATCGTCTCCGCCGACGTGGTCCACTCCTGGTGGGTTCCCCAGCTCGGCGGCAAGTTCCAAGCGGTGCCCGGCTATCACAACTACACCTGGTTCAAGATCGAAAAACCGGGCATCTTCAGGGGCCAGTGCGCGCTGATCTGCGGACGCGGCCACGCGCGCATGACCGCCACCGTCAAGGCGGTTCCGCCGGCCCAATTCGAAGCTTGGCTTGCCTACCAAAAGAAGCTGATCGCCGAAGCCAATGCCGAAGCCAAGGTGGCACGCGCCAAGCTCGGCAAGCAGGTCGGTGCGGGCCAGGTGGAGAACCCGTGAGGCAGGCTCGCTCCTCTTTCGCTGCCTCCCAGACGCAGTCCCGCCGAACTTCCCAGCCAGGACATTAGGAGACCCGCTCGATGGCCACCTACGCAGCCCCAGCCCCCCAGATAGTCGCCCATGAGGCCAAGGCCGAGCCGAAGGGTTGGGCCAGCTGGATCACGACAACCGACCACAAGCGGATCGGGATCATGTACATGGTCACAACTTTCGTGTTCTTCATCTTGGGCGGCGTCGAGGCCTTGTTGATCCGCCTACAGCTGGGTTTGCCCAACAACACACTGGTATCCCCCCAGATCTACAACCAGCTGTTCACGTTGCACGGGACCACGATGATCTTCCTGTTCGTGGTGCCGATGATGGCCGGCCTGGCCAACTACTTCGTGCCTTTGATGATCGGCGCGCGGGATATGGCCTATCCGCGCCTGAACGCACTCTCCTACTGGCTTCTGCTGGCTGGTGGCCTGGTGTTCTACGCCTCGATCTTCTGGAATCCGCCGGAAGCAGGATGGACGAGCTACGTGCCGCTGTCGGGCATCAACTATTCGCCCGGAGGCGGCCAGGACGCTTGGATCTACTTGATCCACCTGACGGGCCTCTCCTCGATCATCGGCGCGATCAACTTCTACGCGACGATCGCCAACATGCGCGCCAAGGGCATGAGCTGGGGCCGCCTGCCGCTATTCATCTGGGCGATCTTGACCTACTCGATACTGCTGATCTTCGCCCTGCCTGTGATCGCCGCCGCGGTCACGATGCTGTTGACCGACAGGCACTTCGGCACCCACTTCTTCGATCCGGCAAACGGCGGCTCGGCGCTGCTCTGGCAGCACATGTTCTGGTTCTTCGGACACCCCGAGGTCTACATCATGGTGCTGCCCGGGTTCGGGATCGTCTCGGAGATCCTGCCCGTGTTCGCACGCAAGCCAATCTTCGGCTACAAGGCGATCGCGGCCTCCACCGTGGCGATCGCGTTCCTGGGCTTCTTGACCTGGGCGCACCACATGTTCACGACGCCGATCCCGGAGGCGATCCTGATCTTCGTGATGATGAGTTCGTTCTTGATCGCGGTGCCCACGGGCGTGAAGATTTTCAACTGGATCGCGACCCTTTGGGAGGGGACGATCGAATTCAAGACGCCCCTGCTGTTTTGCGTCGGCTTCATCGCGCTGTTCATCATCGGCGGCATCTCGGGCGTGTTCTTGGCCGTGTTCCCTGTCGATTGGCAGCTCAACGAAACCTACTTCGTGGTCGCCCACATCCACTTCGTGCTGATGGGCGGCGCCGTGTTCACGATCTTCGCGGCGATCTATTTCTGGTTCCCCAAGATCACGGGGCGAATGATGAGCGAGGGCCTGGGCAAGCTCAGCTTCTGGCTGATGTTCTTCGGCTTTCTGGCGACCTTCCTGATCCAGCACGTGATCGGACTCGACGGCATGCCCAGACGTGTCTATGAGTACGACAACGTGGGCAATCTGGCGCTTTACAACCTGATCTCCACGATCGGCTCGTTCATTCTCGCCGTGGGCATCCTTGCGACGATCGTCAACGTTGTGCGTAGCCTCAAGCACGGGGCGATCGCCGGGCCGGACCCTTGGAAGGCCAACAGCTTGGAGTGGTTCACGCAGTCTCCTCCGCCCACCAACAACTTCGACGTCGTCCCGCTGGTGCGCTCGTATGAGCCGATGAAGGACATCCGGCGCGAGATCGAGCAGCGCACCACGGGCGGTCCCGGCTGGGCCGGACAGGCATCGCCGACAGTACCGAGCGGCGCCACCCAAGTCGGCGTGTGAGAGCACGCCGCGTCTGGCACGCTTACCAGCGGTAGAGTTCGCGGTGTGATGCAGGTTTCTGGCAGTCCGGGGTCGCGGTGATGGAGAGCACCAGCACGTCCACCTACGTTCCGCAGAGCAGTGGCGCGATCGCCGCACCGCTCGCTCCCCCGCACTCAGGGACGCGCCAGCTGATCGGCGACTATCTCGAGCTGACCAAGCCGAAGGTGCAGTCGCTGCTGCTGCTGACGACGATCACGACGATGCTTGTCGCCGGCGAACCCTCGGTCGCGTTGATCGCCTTGACGTGTCTCGGTGGCTACCTCTCGGCCGGCGGCGCGGGAGCCGTGAACCACTGGTTCGACCGCGACATCGACGCACGCATGGCGCGCACGGCCAACCGCCCGGTGCCCTCGGGCAGGGTCTCCCCCACGGCAGCTTTGATTTTCGGTTGCACCTTGGCGGCGCTTTCGTTCTTGGAGCTCTCGCTCACGGTGAACACGCTGGCCGCGAGCCTTTCGCTGGCGGGCTTCTTGGGCTATGTGTTCGTTTACACGATCTGGCTCAAGCGTCGAACGCCGCAAAACATCGTGATCGGAGGCGCCGCGGGGGCCGTACCTCCACTGGTGGGCTGGGCCGCGGTCACGGGCTCGGTCAACGGTATCGCGGTGCTTCTCTTCTTCATCGTCTTCTTCTGGACGCCACCTCACTTCTGGGCGCTGTCGCTGTTGATGAAGGGCGAGTACGAGAAGGTCGGCGTGCCGATGATGCCGGTGGTGCGCGGCGAGGCCGAGACACGCCGGCAGATCCTGCTCTACACCGTGCTGCTCTACGCCGTCACCCAGCTGCCGTTCTGCGCTGGAGGTTTCGGCGGCATATATCTCGTCGCCTCGCTGCTGCTCGGCCTCGGTTTCATCGCGGGCGCCGTGCGCCTTTACCGCCGAGCGGACCGGCGCAGCGCGCTACAGCTGTATCTGTTCTCGCTGGCCTATCTGGCGTTGCTGTTCTGCGCGATGGTCGCCGACGCCAAGCTGTAGGGGCGCGCCGGCCCGCCCGACTCCGAGCGGCCACCGCCGATGGGCCTCGCGAAGCGACGCCGTGTCAAGACCAACACGACGGCCCTCGGGATATACTGCCGGCCGCATGGATCGTCGCCTCGCCAAGAAGAACATCCGTACCGGCCTGATCGTGGCGGCCATCTGCATGTTCATGTTCGGCATCTCCTTCGTGGTCGCCGCGGCCTATATCTCGTGAGCCCGCTCGACCCGGAGATCCCCCCGGCGGGTGAGGAGGTCCACCTCCCGGGCCCGACGCTGCTGCCCCTGTTGACCGCGGCCGGTATCACCTTGGCGGTCGTCGGCATCACCGTCAGCGCGATCCTGTTGATCGGCGGCTCGATCTTGACGATCGTGTGCGTGATCCGCTGGATCATGGACACGCGTCGCGAAATCAACGAGCTTCCGCTCGACCACCACTGAGCACCTCCTAAACGCGCCGACGGCTGCCCGCGAAGGCAATTGACAGGCCGGCGAAGGGCTCGGCCGCGCTGGCGGGGTCGGGGCACAGGTGAGGCGCCGCGCGCGGTTCGCCTACCACGCGCGGCCCCGACGGAAGGCGGCGCTCGCATCCCCTACGAGCCGCCGGCCTTCCCCTCTCTCACCCCACGGCTGCGCTCGCCGGGACAGGGCAGATGGCTCCCTCGTCCGTCCAGCAGCGCACGACGTCGCGCACGGAGAGGATCCCCATTGTCTCCCCATGCTCGACGACGATCAGGTGGCGAAAGCCGCCGCGCACCATTGCGGCGGCGGCTTGCTCCAAAGACCAGTTGGGCTCGGCGAACACGACATCCCTTGTCAGGTGGTCTGCGACCAGCTCGACATCGGGGTTCTCGCCGGCGCCGATCGAGGTGAGCACGTCACGCTCGGTGAGGATGCCCGGACCGCCGGCATCGGGGTCGATCACGACCGCGGCGCCCACGTGGCGCTCGGACATCGAGCGCGCGGCGTCGCGCAAAGTGTGGCCGGGACCCACGGTCAAGACCATCGGGCTCATACCGTCTCTCACCTGCATGGCGTTCGCCTCCTTCCTTTCCCTGGATCGCCGCTTGCAACGATTGCCTCAATGTATTGCGTTATGCGCTCCCCGTCAAGCTTGGATCGCGTGCCGCTCAATTACCCGCGGGGAGCCGCCCAAACCCCGCGCAGGGCATTCATCGTCGCCAGGCATTAGGATCACGCCTCCGATGCCTAGGTTCATTCCAGAGGGGCACGCGACGAACACGCGGGGAGGCGTGCGCGGTGGTCTCTAGGCGCTCCATTGTGGGGGCGGCCGTAGCGGGTCTGATCGCCACCGCGATCGGGATCGCGCTCAGCTATGCGATCCACTGGTTCCCGGTCCAAGCCTCAACCCAGGCGCACAACACCGACGCCTTTTACCACGTGCTCGTGATCGCCTCGGTGCCGATCTTCGTACTCGTCGTCACGGTGATCCTGTACTCCGTCTGGAAGTTCCGCATGAAGCCCGGCCAGGAGCTACAGGACGGCCCGCCGATCCACGGCAACACGCGCTTGGAGGTCCTGTGGACGGCGATCCCGGCGGCCTTGCTGCTCGGACTCGTCTCCTACTCGTTCGTGGTCTTGCACGAAAACGAAAAGAAGCCGGCCGGCCCCGAGATGGTGGTCAACGTGACCGGACAGCAGTTCGCCTGGTCCTATGAATACCCGCGCTCGGTCACCGGCGGCGCGCCTTTGAAGACGACCAAGCTGTACGTGCCCAACAACGAGTCGGTCAAGTTCGAGATCAAATCGCTCGACGTGATCCACGCCTTCTGGATTCCTGCGTTCCGCCTACAGATCGACGCCGTGCCGGGGATCACGACCAGCTATCGCGCGACGCCGGACAGGCTCGGCTCCTACCCGGTCGTCTGCAACCTGCTTTGTGGGGTGGGCCACGGCCTGATGCGCTCGACGATCCACGTCGTGGCCCCGACCGCCTTCCAAGCCTGGCTCAAAGCCCAGACAAGCGCTCCTTCGAGCGGGGCCTGAATGTAAGGTGAGGGATGCAATGGGGATAAGGGTCGCTGCGATGGTCGGGAGAGGGCGCTGATGGCCGCCAAGTTGCGCGCGCCAGGGCTCTACCGCGCGTTCTTCGCGTTCTTCGTGGGCATCGCCTTCGCGGCCGGGCTGACCTGGCTGGTGCGGATGGCCACTGGCCACTCCACCTATCACCATTTCTTCAGCGAGGAACCGATCATGGCGGTCTCGCTGATCACGGCGCCGATCTTCTTCTTGGTCGGCTTGGGCGGCTTCGACTACTGGATCTATTGGGCCTCCGGTCGACCCACACGGCCCGAGGATCACTCGAGCCACGGGGCCACCAGCTGGAAGGACTACTTCAGGATCAACACCGATCACAAGGTGATCGGCATTCAATACACCGTCACCGCCTTCTTCTTCCTGTTCGTGGGCGGCTTGATGGCGATGCTGATGCGCATTCAGCTGGCTCAGCCGGGCGCGGAGTTCGTGAGCGCCAACACCTACAACGGACTGTTCTCGGTACACGCCTCGCTACTCATCTTCCTGTTCGTGATCCCGGTCTTCGCGGGCCTGGCCAACTACGTCCTGCCGCTGATGATCGGCGCGCCGGACATGGCCTTCCCGCGCCTGAACGCTCTCTCCTACTGGCTCTTGCCACTGGCGGGCCTGATGATGCTGCTGAGCTTTGCGGCGCCGGGCGGGGCATTCGCCGACGGTTGGACCGCATACGCGCCGCTGTCGATCGACGCTCCGATCGGCCAGGATTTCTTCTCGGTCGGCGTCCAGTTCGCAGGCGCCTCCTCGATCATGACCGCGCTGAACTTCCTGGTCACGATCATCACGATGAGGGCGCCGGGGATGAGCTTCTTCCGGATGCCCTTGCTCGTGTGGGCCAACTTCGCGACCTCCCTGCTGGTGGTGATCGCGACCCCGTTCATCGCGGCCTCCCAGTTCTTCGTGCTGCTCGACCGAGGCCTCGGCTTCAACTTCTTCGACGCCGGCAAGGGTGGGGACGTGCTCATGTATCAGCACGTCTTCTGGTTCTACTCGCACCCGGCCGTCTACATCATGATGCTGCCCGGCTTCGGCATCATCAGCGAAATCATCGCCGTGAAGGCACGCAAACCAATCTTCGGCTACCGCATGATGGCCTTCTCGCTCTTGGCGATCGTGGGTCTGGGCTTCACCGTGTGGGCCCACCACATGTTCACCTCGGGCATGGCCGCCTGGATCAGGATCCCGATGGCGATCACGACCTGCATCATCGCGGTGCCCACCGGGATCAAGATCTTCTCCTGGCTTGCGACCCTGTGGCGTGGGATCTTGCACCTGGACACGCCGATGCTCTTCTCGCTCGGCTTCCTCGTGACCTTCACGCTGGGTGGCATCAGCGGCGTGATGCTCGCGATGGTCGTGTTCGACATCCACGTGAGCGCCAGCTACTTCATCGTCGCGCACATCCACTACGTGCTGTTCGGCGGCTCGTTGATGACGATCTTCGCGGGCGTCTACTACTGGTTCCCAAAGATGACCGGGCGCATGTACGACGAGCGCCTGGGCAAGTGGCACTTCTGGAGCACCTTCATCTTCTTCAACCTGACCTTCGGCCCGATGCACGTGCTCGGCCTCCAGGGGATGCCGCGCAGGGTGCCCACATATGCAGCCAAGTTCGCCGACCTCAACCTGCTGATCTCGATCGCGAGCTTCGGGCTGGGGCTGACCACGCTGATCTTCCTCTACAACATGGTCACCAGCTGGCGCGGCGGCCCGCGCGCGACCAACAACCCATGGCGCGGCATGACGATCGAGTGGCAGGTCTCCTCGCCGCCGCCGGTGTTCAACTTCGACCGTATCCCGACCGTGGTGGGCGGCCCCTACGAGTACGGCGTGCCCGGCGCGGTACACGGCACTTTCGCTCCCGCCCCGGTCCCAGCCACAGTCGGCGGCGCGGCAGGCGGCTCAGGCGTCGTCCACAGGCACACCGAGTGAGAGGGATGGGTCGATGACGGAAATACTGGTAGTGGCCAACCGCACGCTCGGCGGCGAGAAGCTGCTCGAGACGGTGCGCGAGCGCGCCGCCGCGGGCGACGTGAGCTTCCGACTCGTCGTTCCGCAGACCAAGCCTTCGGCGGGCCTGATCTTCCACGACGAAACGGTGCGGGAATCGGCCCAGGTACGCATCGATCTGGCGACTTCGCTGCTGGCCAGCGAGGGCATCGCGGCAACCGGCGAAGTCGGCGACGCCGACCCCTTCCTGGCGACGATGGACGCCATCGCCCAGCAGCGGCCCGACGAGGTCATCGTCTCCACCCATCCCGCCACGCAGTCGGGATGGCTGCGCAGAGATCTGATCGAGCGCATACAGAGGGCCTCGGGACTGCCGGTCGAGCACATCGTCGTGGACCTCGCCCAAGAGGGTCTGCCGTTCGGCGTGACTTTGGTCGTGGCGCACAAGACCTCCAGCGGCGACGAGCTGATCGAGCGCCTTTCGGCCAAGGCCACCGGCGAGGAGCGCCACCTGTTCATCGCCGTCGTCCCCCAACAGGACCGCAGCGGCGCCGCCCACCGTGAGGCGCGCATCCGCCTCGCAGCGATGCTCGAACGACTCGATGGGGCCGGGCTCTTGAGCGCCGGCATGATCGGCGATCCGGACCCCTACACGGCGGTTATGAACGCGCTGGAGCTCTTCCAAGTCAATGACATCGTGATCTCCACGCTGCCCAAAGAGCGCTCGGGGTGGCTGCGCAGCGATCTGATCGGGCGTGTTCGCCACGCGACCCCCGCGCCGGTTGAGCACGTGGTCGTCGACGCGGGCGCCACCGTGGCAGGCGCCACAGGCGGGGAGGCCTGATGGAGGCCGCCAGCATCGCTCACGCAGGCGGGCACGACGCCCACGCGGGCGACCATCACGGTCCCCCGATCGCCAACCGCAGCTCGCGCGTGGAGCCGCAGCTGCTGGGGATGCTGCTTTTCATCATTTCCGAGGTGATGGTCTTCGGCGCGTTCTTCACGGCCTACTTCTTCATCAGGGTGGCCCAGGGCGACCCCTGGCCCGCGCCGGGCACGCATCTGCCCCTGGAAGTGGCGGGCGTGAACACGGCGATCCTGGTGTCCTCCTCGTTCACGTTGCACTGGGCCGAGCAGGCCTTGAAGAAAGGCAACCATTTCGGGCTGAAGGCGGGAATGTTGACCACCTTCCTGCTCGGTTGCGCGTTCTTGTTCATCCAGATCAACGAGTACGCCAACATCGGCTTCGCTCCCCAAGATCAAGCCCAGGCGACGATCTTCTATTCCTTGACCGGCCTGCACGGCGCCCACGTGTTCATCGGACTCGTGCTGCTCCTGATCGTGACCATCAGAGCGTTCCGGGGCCACTACTCGCCCGAGGAGCGCCGCGGCGTCGAAATCCCCGGTATCTACTGGCACTTCGTGGACATCATGTGGATAGTCGTCTACACAACGGTCTACGTGATCTGACGGTCGTGGACACGGCGCATTCCGGCGTCCTCAGCCGCTTGTGTGCAGAGCACACGGCGCGGCCTGCGTCCTTGGACTGCTTGGTCCACAACCGTCAGACGCTTTCCTGGAGATCATTTTGCTGAACCCTCTGCGCAGCGAGGACGAGGCTTTTCGCTTCCTGCTCTACGCGATCGCTGTGATCGCGGCGATCGTCGTTGCGATCTTGGTCTTGCGCGCGGTCCTCTAGGACCGTCGGCTACTTGACGGTCAGCGTGCCGAACATCCCGGCCGCACGGTGGCCGGGGGCCTGACAGAAGAAGGTGTAGGTGCCCGGCTTGAGCGTGACTTTGATCAAAACGGTGCCCTTGCTCACAAACTGGCTGGCGGCAAGCACCGAACCTTTGGCTGTGGCGCCCCCGGCTCCCGCTTCCACCGCAATGTTGTGGGAGACGCCCGACATGTTGGGCATCGAGATCGAGACCGATCCGGGTTCGGCGTTGGCCTTATTGGTGAGATAGGCAAGCTGGCCGGTCGGATCGGCCGGGATTTCAAGCTTGCCGCCCTTCTCGACCGCGGGCTTGCCCGATCCGGGCGCCTTGACGGCGCTTGCGAGCAGGCCCGTGTCCTGACCGGGCCTGTCGACCGATTGGGCGACATAAGCCGCGATGCTCGCGAGCTCGGTCCCGCTGGCCAGGCCGCTCGGCATCGCTCCGAAGCGGTTGGGATTCTGGACCTGGCCTTCGACGGCGGTCTGCACCGAACTGCGGCGCAGGCCTTCGCTCAGATCAGCCCTGAATGCTTCGTCCAAGTTCGGTCCCACGTTGCCCTTCGTGTTGGCGCGGGCGAGCGTGTGGCAGGAGCCGCACTTGGCGACGAACTGCTGCTTGCCCGCGATCAAATCGGCGTCTTCGCCGCGCTTGGCCGCGCCGCAGCCACAGACGCCGACCAGCAGGCAGCCGGCGGCCAGCAGAGCACCGAAGCGGCGCGCGCGAGACCCACGATGACTCGTCCCCAAAGACATCAGCGCCGAAACTCTATCCAAAGGGTCGGGCGACGGGCTCCCCGAGCGCAGCGGCGACCACGCTCCGGGCAACTCCCTGCCAAGACCAGCGCTCTCGTACCGTCGAGACGAGCGCTTGGCGGGTCTGTGCCTGGAGCTGGGCATCGGCCGACAGCCAGCCCACGATTCGCTCGGCGATCGCCTGCGCGGCGTGCTCGTCGATCGGAAACGAGAGCCACGGGGCGGCCTGCCGGGGCACGTGTTCGCCAAGTGTGTTGCTCACCTCGGCCAAGCCCGAATGGGCGGCGCTGATCGGCAGGACACCACAGGCCGCGGCCTCCGCGGCGACCATTCCGAAAGCCTCGGGGAAGATGCTCGGGACGACCAGCGCCTGGCACAACGCGAGCACGTGGTAGAGCTCGTCGTGTTCGAGGCGGCCCGTGAAGATCGCCCGCTCGCCCAGCGGCTCCGCCTGGGCCTGGAAGCGCTCGGCGTCCGAGCCGAAGCCGATCACCACCAGCAGAGCTTTCGGGCGGCGCTCCAGGACCATCGACCAAGCATCGAGCAGGAGCTCCACACCCTTGGCCGCGATCAGCTTGCCGACGAAGGCGACCACTTCTCCCCCGCCTTCGGGAGTGGAGCGCCGTGCAGCCAGCACGCGCTCGAGCGCGTCCGCGATGGCCGGCTCGTCGCGGGAGAAGGCGTCGTCGCTCTCGCCGCTGGCACCAGCCTGGCCCGCGCGGAGTTGAGCGATCAGCGCGCTCAACTCGACCTCCGCCTGCTCGGGCTCGCGCGGGACGAAGCGCTCCACGTCAACGCCAGGCGGACCGAGCCGGGTGCGAGCCCTGATCGAGCCGGCCCCCTCATCCTCCTCGCCCAGAGCCTCCCACAGGCTCTCGGCGGTATGCCTGGAGCCGACCAGCACCGTGCGGGCCTGAGCGAGGCCCTCGCGGGCGTAGCCGAGGAAGCGCTCCGGCTGCGCCTTGACCGTGTACTCGAGCGCGCTGCCGTGGACCTTCACGGCGTAGGGAACCCGCCCCCCGAGCGCGCGGGCGAGGATCGCCGGGCCCATCACCAGGTGGTTGGCCAAAGCCACGTCTGGGCGCACCGACTCGAGAAGCTCGCGCACAGCCTCCACGTTTGCCTGCACGTAAGCGGCGACCTCGGCATCGGTGCAGTCGGCAAACGCCTTGGCTTCGATGCCCTCGTAGCGATCCTGCACGTAGACGGGCAGCAGACCGCCGATATCTGGCCGGTACACGGTGCAAGGCGCACCCTCGCCGGCCGCCTCTTTCAGGGATCTCAGCACCAGCCTGCCGCTGTCCCAGTCCCCCGCGGCGTCCACGAACGGTTGGCGCTCCGGGTGGCGCTCCTGGCAGAGCAGGTGCACCTCGTGTCCCAGCCGTGTCAAAGCGTCTGCCAAGCGCGCGTTGTAGACGTTGGAGCCGGTCCCGCTCAGCAGGTAGCCATGGAAGATAAGGATGCGCAAGCCCTTGAGCCTATCCGGCTGGACGCTCCGCTAAAGTGCGCGAGCGTGACTGCCAATCAGCTCTATCGCCTGCGCACCCCTTCGACGGGTCGCGAGGTGCTGCTCGAAGCCGTCCCCGGCGAGATCTACCGCGATCGCGATACCGGCGAGGAGATGGAGATCGTGGGGAAGGTCCTCCCGCTGGCCCCGGACCCCTCGAAGCTGCCTTGGGCCGTTGAGAATCTGCGCTTCTGTCCCTGGTGCGACCAGCTCGCCCAGAAGGATCTCAACGATTGCCCGACCTGCGGCCGGCGCATGGGCCCCTTGGGCGCGTGAGCGGCGACCGCACCCGTGGCCGCCTGATAGCGCTCGGCGCGAGCGCCCTGATCGTCCTCGGCGGCCTCGGCCTGTCCGCGTGCGGTGGCAGCAAAGTCTCCGAAGAGGTGCCCAAGAGCACCCCCGAAATCATCCCGCCCAACGACACCTCGGCGGAAAAGCAGGCGACCGAAACGACCTCCACGTCGACCACCGCCACGACGTCCACCACCCCCACGACCACCGGCAGCGAAGAATCCTCGAGCTCGAAAGGGGAATCGGGCGGTACGGCCTCCGAAGAAAAATCGGAATCCGCCGAAAGCGGCGCCGCCGGCGGCACCTCCGCCGGCGAATCGGAAAAAGCGTCCTCTGAAAAATCCTCCGAAAGCACCGAAAAAGCTTCTTCGGGGGGCGTCGGTTCCAGCGGCGGCGCCAGCGCGCCCTAGCCTAGAGTCCCCCCGCCCGATTTTCCGATTCGCCTACTCGTGCGCGGCGGCTGGGGACGCGATCAGGGAGTGGAAATCAGAGTCGCGCTGTAGGTCAGCCGCGCGGTCTGATAGAGGCAGTAGTACTGGACGTTGGATCCGACGGTCACCTGCGAGGTTTGAGTGCCGGTCGTGGTGCATTGCGCCTTGGCGCGGCTCGCTCGCCACGAGGTCGCCTTGCCGAAGCCGAGTGCCAAGGCGGGTGCCCACGAAGGCACGGTCAGGGCCACGATGTCGCCCTTCTTGACCGGCAAGGTCGTGGCCAGCGGAAACTGGGCGGTCTTGCCGAAGTACGGTTCGAGTGGCACCACCGGGCTTTGGCTGATCAGCTTGTAGGTCAATTTGGGGCTCTTCTGGGCCCTCAAGATCGCGATTCCCGCCGACGCGGGCCCACCCTCATTCGCGTTGAAGTACTTGATCTGGGTGGCTGTCGGCTTGCCCAAGCTGATCGTCCAGGCCACGATCGTGCCCGCGCGCGGGGCCGCCTCGAGGTTGTTGTTGGTTTCGACCTTGACCTGAAAGCCGGTGGTACGGCTCACCGCCAGGCAGGAGGGCGTGGGGCAGCTGGGAACGGTCGCGGGCGTCGTTTCGGGGATCACGCCGACTTCGGAAAGGGTGGCAAGCGACCCCGCGGGCAGCACCAGAGCCAGCCCGCAACCGGCGGCGATCGTTGTTATGAGGCGTTTGATGTGGACCATTTCAACAAGAACACGGACAAGGCGACGATGTAGCGGTTCGACGTCCACACCCGTTTTCCCCCTTTTGTAGTCAGGGCAGCTCGGCTGTGAGCGCCGCGGCAGCGGAGGCTATCTCAGCGGGATCTCCCGGCGCGGGCACCCAAGGCAGCTTCAGCGGGTCCCCCAAGTAGCGCGGGACCACATGGATGTGGAAGTGGAACACGGTCTGCCACGCCGCCGCGCCGCACGAGTTGATCAGGTTGACCCCGTCGGCGCCGAGCCCCCGCGTGGCCCGGCGCGCCAAACGTTGAGCCGCCGCGCTCACGACCGCGAGCTCCCGCGGGTCGATGCTGAGCAGATCGACGGTGTGCTTGCGGGGGATCGCGAGCGCATGCCCACGCGTGGCCGGATTGATGTCCATGAAGGAGATCGTGTGCTCGTCTTCCTCAACGATCGTCGCCGGTAGCTCACCGGCCACGATCTTGCAGAAGATGCAGTCGGGGTCGCTCATCGCGACCAATCCTAGTGTGCGCGCCTTTGCACGAACGCCGAGGCCTGCTCGCGACTCTCCACAACGCCCGCGTACTGGGCGCACGCGAGCTCCTCCAATAGCTCGCCCACACGCGGACCCGGAGCGATCCGCAAGAGCGCCGCCACCTCGTCGCCGCGCAACAGCGGTTTGGGAGGGCCGTCCGAGCGCCACCGCAGCGCGTCGTCGAGCATCGACCGAGCCAAGGCCACGTGGGATTCGATCGCCTGCTCGGACTTGGCTCCGCGCGTGGCCAGCCGATCGCACACCGACAGCAGCGTCACGTCCACCTCGACTGGATCGCACGCGCGCAGATAGGCATAGACGCTCGTGCGGGCCAACGGCTGGGGCTCGTGCACGAGAAAGCCAAGACGCAGGTGATGGCGAACGAGAGCCGCCACGTGTTCGCGCAAACGCACGCTCGTCCGCAGGCGCGCCAGCACCTCGCGCGCCAGGTCGGCCCCTTGGGCATCGTGTCCGATGAAGGTCACACGGCGGTCGAACGGGCGCACGGCCCTGGTGGCCGGCTTGGCGGCATCGTGCAGCAGCGCCCCCCAGCGCAGGGCCTCGCCGCGAGTCATCTCATCGGCGAGGGGCTCGGAGAGCAGGGCGAGCACCGGCTCTCGACGCTCGCCCCCGAGCGCGGCGCCCGGCTCCGAGAGCTCCCAGCCCCGGGCCGTCGTGAGCGCGATCGCGCGCTCGAACACCTCCAGCGTGTGCCCATACACGTCGCGATGGTGAAAGCGGCTCTGCTCGACCTCGCGCATCGCCTCGAGCTCGGGCAGCACCAAGGCGCTCGCGCCCAGCCGGCTCATCGACTCGAGCCCCTCCAGTGCGCCCGGGGAGGCAACGATTCGTCGCAGCTCCAGAAATATCCGCTCGGGAGAAACCTCGCCGAGGCGACGTGCCTGCTCGCGCGCGGCGGCGAGCGTCTGCGGGTCGGCCGTGAGATCGAGCTCGGCGATCACCCGCACCAGGCGCAGCACCCGCAGCGGATCTTCCGCGAAAGCCGCAGGGCCGGCACAGCGCAGGCGTCCGGCCCGTAGGTCGGCGAGCCCTCCGAGCGGGTCGATCGGATCCCCTCCGCCCAAGGGCTCGGCGATCGCGTTGATCGTGAAGTCCCTCAATGCCAGGTCCGCCTCCAGCGAGCCGCCGCGCATGCCCTCCACATCGATCTGCCAGGCGCCGCCACGCGCGACCACGCGCCAAGCTCCAAACTCCTCGGACAGCGGAAAGCAGGCGGCCCCGGGACCAACCCGCTTGGCCTGCCTGGCGATCGCGCGCGCGGCCCCGGCCGGGTCGCCGTCGATCACCACATCCAGATCGACGACTGGACGGCCGAGCACGCGATCGCGCACGGCGCCACCCACGATCCAGGCTCGCTGATCGCCAAGCGCGGCGACGACGATCTCCAGCGCCTCGGCGCTCATCGATCTTGAGTGACGGGATGACCGGCCCGTTTGTCGACGGGATCGGCGTCCCGGTCCCCGAGGGGACGGCCGGCGCGATTGCCGGCGGGATCGCCGTCGCGGTGATAGACGCGCGGCACCCGCGCGGTCAGGGCACACGTGACCTCATAGTTGATCGTGCCGATCCTTCGCGCCAGCTCCTCGGCGGTCACTCGCTGCTCTCCACGCACCCCGATCAAGACGGCCTCCTGGCCGCGAAGCTCGCCCGGATCCGCGGCTCCGGCCAGATCGACCGTCAGGTTGTCCATGCTCACCGTCCCCACGATCGGCGCTCGGCGACCGCCGATCAGCACCTCGGCGTTGTCGGAGAAAGCGCGACGCCAACCGTCGCCATAGCCGATCGGCAGCACTCCTAGCATCGTGTCGCGCTCGGCGACGAAGCGCCGTCCGTATCCGGCGCTCTGCCCTCGCGCACACCGCTTGACCTCGGCGACATAAGAGGCCAGCTCGAGCGCCGGCTCTAGCCCCGCGGAGTCGGGATCGCGACCGAAGGGATCCATCCCATAGACGGCTATGCCGCAGCGCACCATGTCGAAGTGGGCTCGCTTCTCGCGCAACACCGCCGCGCTGTTGGCGCCGTGGACGAGGACGTGGGGATGGGCCGCCTTGACCTCTCGGGCCCACGCAGCGAACAGGTCGAGCTGCTCCTCGAAGAAGGGGTCCTCGCGATCGTCGGCGGTGGCGAAATGAGTCATCGCACCGATCAGCTCCACGCCCACCGCGCTCGCTGCCGCCGCGACCGTGCGCGAGGCCTGCGCGGGATCGCGCGTGCCAAGCCGCCCCATGCCGCTGTCGAGCTTCACATGCACCTTGCCCCCGCCCGCCCTGGCAAGCGCATCCACATCCTGCTCGCGCCACACCACGACCTCGGCGTCCACCCGCACCGCTTCGGCCAGCTCAACCGGGCTCAAGGCTCCCATCACGAGAATCGGGACGTCGCGAAAGCCGGCCTCGCGCAACTCGACGGCCTCGCGAGCACCGGCCACGGCCAGCCGAGTGGCGCCGCCCGCCAGCGCAGCGGCGGCGCTTGCAGCGGCGCCGTGCCCGTATCCGTCGGCCTTGACGACCGCACACAGCTGAGATCCCTCCCCCAGCTCGGCTCGCAGACGAGCGCAATTGCGCTCGATCGCGGCCAGGTTCACGCGAGCGAGGGCCCTACGCGCGCTCACGCCGACTCCGCTCACGCCGACCCCGCTCGTGCCCATCTCACTCACGCCCCGCCTGGCCCATGCGCGTCCGGCCGGTAGTTGGCTGCGCCGGTCATGACGGCAACCGCCGAGCCGCCGGCAAAGCCGCGATCACGTCCGTCGCGATCACGCCGTCGGGCGAGCCCTGACGACGCGCTGCCTCGCGTCCGGCCTCGGCGTGCAGATAGGCGCCGCATGCCGCCGCCTCGAACGCATCGAGGCCTTGGGCAAGCAGCGCGGAGATCGTGCCCGAGAGGACGTCGCCGGTGCCGGCACTCGCCAGGGCGGGACTCGCTCCTGGGTTGACCGCGACCCGACCGTCGGGCGCCGCCACGAGCGTGTCATCGCCCTTGAGCAGGACCACCGCGCCGGCCTGTTGGGCCGCCGCGCGAACGTGAAGCAGGCGTGCCCGCTCGACCTCCTCGGAGTCGAGTCCCAACAGGCGCCCCAGCTCGCCCGCGTGGGGTGTGAGCACAGTGGCTGCGCGACGGCCTGCCAGCTCGCCGATGTGTCCCGCATGGGCGTTCAAACCGTCGGCGTCGAGCACCATCGGGATCTCGGCCTCGCCCGCAAGGGCGCGCGCGAGCGCGGCCGCGCCCGGCTCGCGTCCCAGGCCGGGACCGAGCGCGAGCGCATGGGCGCGACCCAGCGCGTCCACAGCCCTGTCGAGGCCGTCCGGGAGCAGCGAGCCGTCTCGGTCCTCCAACCCGAGGGTCATGACCTCCATCAGCTGCACGTCGAGGATCTCCGCCAAGCTGCCTGGAACGCAGGCGGTGACATATCCCGCGCCGGCCCTCATGCAGGCAAGCGAGGCCATCGCCGGGGCGCCCATCAGGCCCCGCGAGCCGCCAAGCACGACCACGTGGCCACTGGTGAACTTGGTCGAGGCGGCGCCCCTGCTCGGCAAGAGGGCAAGCACATTCGCTCCGATCAGCCCGATGTCAGTCTGTAGCGGCGCGCCGCGCGGAATGCCGATGTCGATGACGAGCGTCTCTCCCGCATGGCGCTTGCCCGGATGCACCCACAGCCCGGGCTTGGCCGTGTGGAAGGTCACGGTGCGCTCGGCCCGCACGGCCTCACCCGCAACCTCCCCAGTGGAGGCGTCCACGCCGCTAGGAACGTCGACGCTCACGACCCGCCCGCCGGCCTGATTGACAGCTTCGATCGCCTCGGCGACAGGTCCTCGCGGCGCCCCTTCAAAGCCGGTGCCAAGCAGGGCATCGACAATCGCGTCGGCCCGCTGGACGATCTCGGCGGCGCGATCCTCCCCGAGCCGCAGAACGCGCTCGCCGGGCAAACGATCGAAGTTGACGCGGGCATCCCCGGATAGCTCCTCGGGGGCACACGTACAGACCACGTGCACCTCGCGGCCGGCCTGGGCCAGCAAGCGCGCCACCACGAAACCGTCGCCTCCGTTGTTGCCTTTGCCGCACACCACGACCACCGGCCCGTCGGGCACCAACATCTCCACCGAGCGCACAACGCCTTCCCCCGCCCGCTCCATCAAGTCGAGCGAAGGCACACCTTGCCCCTCGATCGCCCAACGATCCACAGCCCGCATCCGCGGAGCGTCCAACAAAGGCTCACACCAGTCCGCAAGCACGCTCATGCGAGCGATACTACGTCTCACACATCAGGAGTGCAGGATGGTGGATGCCAGACGACGCACTCGAGCGCAGGCGTACTGGTTGTACGTCGAGCATCGGGGGTGGCGTCTGGCGCCGCCAGACGCACGACTACTCGACGGTGACGGTCTTGGCGAGATTTCGCGGCTGATCCACGTTGAGCCCTCGCCTGCGGGCGATCTCGTAGGCGAGCATCTGCAAAGGGATGACCGCGAGCATCGGCTGCAGCATCCAGTCGACCGCGGGCACCGGGATCGCGACGTCCACCTGACCCGCCAAGCGCTCACCGCCCTCCGCGCTCGTGACGGCAATCACGTGGGCGCCGCGCGCGCGAACCTCCTGCATGTTGGAGGCCATCTTCTCGAAGACCGGCGAGTCGATCGCGATCGAGACCACCGGCGTGGAGTCGTCGAGCAAGGCGATCGGGCCGTGCTTCATCTCGCCCGCCGCGTAGGCGTCGGTGGCGATGTAGGAGATCTCCTTGAGCTTGAGCGCTCCCTCGAGCGCTACCGGCAACCCGACGTGGCGTCCGATGTAGAGGAAGAACTCCTTCTGCCAGTGCTCCTCCGCCACGCGAGACACGGCGTCGCCGGCCCCGGCGATGACCTCTTCGATGCAGTGCGGTAGACGCTTGACCTCACCGACCAGCTCGGCGATCCGCTCGGCGGGCAAAGTCCCACGCAGCTCGGCCAAGCGAAGACCGAGGAGATAGATGACCGCGACCTGGCAAACGAACGTCTTGGTCGCCGCCACTCCTATCTCCAGGCCCGCGCGGGTGAACAGAACGCCATCGGCATCACGGGTGGCCTGGGAGCCCATCACGTTGGTGATCGCAAGCACGGTGGCGCCGCGCTCGCGCGCCTTGCGCATCGCGGCCAAGGTGTCGGCGGTCTCGCCCGACTGGGAAATCCCGATCACCAGGTCGCCCGGTCCCACGACGGGGTTGCGGTAGCGATACTCGGAGGCCACGTCCATCTCGACCGGCACGCGCGCCCATTCCTCGATCGCGTAGCGCCCGATCAGACCGGCGTGGTAGGAAGTCCCGCACGCCACGATCACGATCCGTTTGACGTCCGCGAGGATCGCCTCGTCGAGCGAACCGTGCTCGTCGAGGTCCACTCCGTCCCCGCGCGCCACGCGATCGGCGATCGTCTCGGCCACAGCGTCGGCCTGTTCGTGGATCTCCTTGAGCATGAACGTCTCATAGCCGCCCTTCTCGGCGGTGTCCTCGTCCCAGTCGATCTGCTCGACGGGCCTCTCCACGGGTACCCCGTCGAGCGTGAGCACCTCGACCGTGTCGGGACGCAACACCACGATCTCGCCGTTCTCGACGTACTGCACGGCGCGGGTATGTGCGAGAAAAGCCGGGACCGCAGAGGCCACGAACTGCTCCCCCTCTCCCCTGCCCACAACCAGAGGACACTCCTTGCGTGCGCCGACCAGCGTGTCAGGCTCCTCCACGCTCATCGCCACGAAAGCGAAATGGCCCTCCAGTTCCCTGAAGGCGTCGCGCACGGCGCTTGCGAGGTCGCCGTCGTAGTGCATCGCGATCAGATGGGCGATCACCTCGGCGTCGGTCTCGGAGGTGAACACGTTGCCTTCGCCCGCGAGTCGCTCCTTGAGGGCCATGTAGTTCTCGACGATGCCGTTGACGACCACGTGCAGGCGGTCCTCGGGATCGTAGTGGGGGTGTGCGTTCTCCTCGCTCACCCGTCCGTGTGTGGCCCAGCGGGTGTGCCCGATGCCGGTCCTCGCCGCGGCGGGCGCGGCGACGGCCACCGAGCCACCCACCTGCTCGGCCTCCGCGGCGCCGGCGTCGAGCTTGGCTTGGAGGGCGCTCAGGTTGCCGACCGAGCGCACTGCCTCGATGCGATCGCCCGCGATCAGGGAGATGCCGGCGCTGTCATAGCCGCGGTACTCCAGCTTCTTGAGCCCGCCGAGCAGTATCTCCCGGGCGGGACGCTTGCCTACGTAGCCGACGATGCCGCACATCGCGACGACGATATCAGCGGCCTATTGGACCGGCCAGACCCGCAAGCGCACCACCAGCCCGTTCGAGACCGCCGCCGAGCCCAAAGCGGGCGCCGAGACCGCAGCGCGCTAAGCGAGCTCGCGCTCGACGAGGCTGACCAGGCGCGAGCAGGTCGCGTCGGCCTCCTCGTCGGTGGGTGCCTCGACCATCACTCGCACCAGCGGCTCGGTGCCGCTCGCGCGCACGAGAACGCGTCCGCGCCCGGACAGGGCGCTGTCCTCCGCCTGGACCGCCTCGGCCACCTTGTGGGCGTGCGCGAAGGCGCCCTTGTCGCGCACCTTGACGTTGACGAGTCGCTGGGGCAGCTTGTGCATCGCGTCGCGCTCGCTCAAGTCGCGCCCGCCGAGCGCCTCCAAGGTGAGCAAGGCTCCCGCGATTCCGTCGCCGGTGCTGTTGAAGCCCATCTCGATTATGTGTCCCGACTGCTCTCCGCCGAGCGCCCACTCGCGCCGGCGCAACTCCTCCAAGACGTAGCGGTCGCCGACATTGGTCGATGCGACCGCGATGCCCGCGTCGGCCATCGCGGCGTGGAAGCCATAGTTGGTCATCACCGTGACCACCACCCCGTCGCCGGCCAAGCGCCTGTCGGCACGCAGGTGCATGGCCGCGAGCGCGATCAGCTCGTCGCCGTCCACGACCGCTCCGGCGCGATCGACCGCCAGCACGCGATCGCCGTCTCCGTCGAAGGCCAGGCCGAGCGTGTGGCCGCCTTCGCGTACACGCTCCCCCAGGGCCGCGATGTGGGTCGAGCCGCAGTCTTCGTTGATGTTGCGCCCGTCGGGGGCGTCGGCCAGCACCGTGACCTGGGCGCCGAGGCGCCTGAATATCTCCGGGGCGACCTTGTAGGTGGCACCGTTGGCGCAGTCGAGCAGGACGTCGAGCCCGTCCAAGCGCAACTCGGCGAAGCGAGACTCGAGCTCGCGCAAGTAGTCCTCGTGGGTGCCTCTCAGCTCGCGCACCCGTCCGATCGTGCGAGCGGGAGCGCCGCCGGGTGCTTGGCCCAGCTCGGCTTCGATCGCCATCTCGTCCTCGTCAGAGAGCTTGAAGCCGTCGGCGGCGAAGAACTTCAGCCCATTGTCGCGGTAGGGGTTGTGCGAGGCGGAGATCACGACGGCCAAGTCCAGGCCGTAGCGCTTGAGCAGCAGAGGGGCGGCGGGGGTCGGCAGGACGCCGCCCAACAGCGCTTCGCCGCCCGCAGCGCTCACCCCGGCCGCGAGTGCCGCTTGGAGCATCTCGCCGGACTCGCGCGTGTCGCGCACGATCAGGACCCTCGGATGCTCGGCATGGGCGTGTCCGGCGCCGGCCTTGCCCAGTGCGAGGGCCAGCTCCGCGCTCAGCAACTCGCCGGCGACGCCGCGGACCCCGTCGGTCCCGAACAGCTTGGTCATGCGGGAATGAGGGCCTATCCCTGTGGGTGCGGTTGGGGCGCGCCGTTAACGCTTGGAGAACTGCGGCCGCTTGCGCGCCTTCTTCAAGCCGGCCTTCTTGCGCTCCTTCGCGCGCGAGTCGCGCGTGAGGAAGCCGCGGCGCTTGAGCTCGCCACGCAGATTCGGATCGGCCTCCAGCAGGGCCCGCGAGATGCCGTGGCGCAGAGCGCCCGCCTGTGCCGAGATGCCGCCGCCGTGCAGGCGGGCGACCACATCCATACGCTCTTGGTAGCCAACGGTCTCCAAAGGCTGGCGGATGTTGCGCTGCAGCGTGACCCTCGGGAAGTGCTCGTCCAAGGCACGCCCATTGACGAGATAGGTGCCGCTGCCGGGCCTCAAGACAACGCGGGCGATCGCCGTCTTGCGCTTGCCGGTCGCCTTGTAGCGGGCCCCGGCGGCCAAATCGATCGCGGCACTCGAAATGGGCTCTGCCAGCGGAGCGCCGTCGGCGTCCTCCTCCTCGGCCTTCGCCTCCTCCTCGTCCTCGATCGCATACGGGTCGGCGGGCTGCTCGGGGGCGAGCGGATCGACGCCTTCGGGCACGATGTCCACTTCCAGGTGCGCGCCCGGCACGCTCGGCTTGACACGCGGGGCTGGCTCCTCCTCCTCGGCCTCCTCGGCGATCGCCTCCTCAAGCGCCTCCTCGACGACGGCCTCGACGATCGCCTCCTCGACAAGCTCCTCAGCGACGGCCTCCACGATCGCCTCCTCGACAAGCTCCTCGACAACAGCCTCGACGATCGCCTCCTCGACAAGCTCCTCGGCGACGGCCTCGACGATCGCCTCGGCCTCGGCCTCGACGATCAGCTCCTCGGTGGCCTCGACAGCGGCGTCCTCGGCGAGCTGCTGCTCAGGGGTCTCCTCAGGCGTCTCGGCTGCCTCGATCTGTGTCTCCTCGGGGCGCTCGGCCTGCTCGGGAGTGTCTGCGTCGTGCTCGTCGGCCATCAGGCCTCGATCTCCATCGGTTGCGGTTTCTGGGCTACGTGGGGGTGCTCGGGACCGGCGTAGACCTTGAGCTTGGTGATCTGCTTGCGGGCCAAGCGGTTGCGCGGGAGCATGCCCTTGACGGCGAGCCGGATGATCTCCTCGGGACGGCGCTCGACCATTTCCTCGAAGGTGCGCGAGCGCAGGCCTCCGGGGTAGCCGGAGTGGCGGTAATAGCGCTTGTCCTGGCGCTTTTTGCCGCTGACCGAGACCTTCTCGGCGTTGACCACGACGACGAAGTCGCCCGTGTCGATGTGGGGCGTGTACTCGGGCTTGCGCTTGCCCCTGAGGGCATCCGCGATCTGAGTAGCCAAACGCCCCAAGGTCTTGCCGTTGGCGTCGACGACGAGCCAGTTGCGCTCGCGATCTGTGGGCTTGGCGACGTAGGTCTTCATGACGTGAAAAAGGCCGCGCGAACTCGACGCGCGGCGCGAGCGGCAATGATAGCTACTCCCACTCGATGGTGCCGGGGGGCTTGGAAGTTATGTCCAAGACCACCCGGTTTACCTCGCGCAACTCGTTGATCATGCGCGAGGCGATCGTCTCAAGCAGGTCGTAGGGCAGTCGTGCCCAGTCGGCCGTCATCGCGTCATCGGAGGTGACCGCTCTGATCACTACGACGTAGCCATAAGTGCGCTCGTCGCCCTGCACGCCCACGGTGCGCACGTCGGGCAAGACGCAGAAGGACTGCCACAGCTCCCTGTAGAGGCCCGCCTTGCGGATCTCCTCCTGGAGGATGTAGTCGGCCTCACGCAAGACATCCAGACGCTCCTTGGTGGCTTCGCCGCCCACAATCCTGATCGCGAGGCCCGGCCCGGGAAACGGCTGGCGCCAGACCAGGCGCTCAGGCAGGCCCAACTCGGCGCCAACGGCCCTCACCTCGTCCTTGAACAGCGCCCGTAGGGGCTCGACCAGCTCGAACTGCATGTCCTCTGGCAGGCCACCCACGTTGTGATGGGACTTGATCGTGGCGGCGCCGGTGCCCCCGCCGGACTCGATCACGTCGGAGTAGAGGGTGCCCTGCACCAGGTAGCGCGCCGGCGCGGACTCTGAAATCTTGGCGGCCTCCTCCTCGAAGACCCGGATGAACTCGGCGCCGATCGCCTTGCGCTTGGCCTCGGGCTCGGTCACGCCTTTTAGCTTCTCCAGGAAGCGCCGCTCGGCGTCGACCGCCACCAAAGGCACTTTGAAGGTGTCCCTGAAGGCGCTTATCACCTGCTCGCCCTCGTCCTTTCGCATCAGCCCGTGGTCCACGAACACGCAGGTCAACTGGTCGCCGATCGCGCGGTGTACGAGCAGGGCGGCCACGGAGGAGTCCACGCCGCCCGAGAGGCCGCAAACGACGCGCCCGTCTCCGACCTGCTTACGGATACGGGCGATCTGCTCCTCGGCGATCGAGGCGGGCGACCACGTCCGCTCACAGCCGCACACCTCCGTGAGAAAACGGGTGAGGATCTCCTGCCCGTACGGGGTGTGCACCACCTCTGGGTGGAACTGGATGCCGTAGATGCCGCGCTCGCGACTCTCCACGGCCGCCACCGGCGAGGCGGTGGAGGAGGCCAGCGCGGTGAAGCCCGCGGGCGCCTCGAAGACCGTGTCGCGATGGGACATCCAGCAGGTCTGTTGCTTGGGCATCCCGGCCAAGAGGACGCCTGCCTGGGAAACGGTGAGCTCAGAGCGGCCGAACTCCCCCACCTCGGCCTGCTCGACGCGACCGCCCAACTCGTGGACGAGCAGCTGCATGCCGTAGCAAATGCCCAGCACGGGCACGCCCAGGTCGAGTAGGCCACGCTCCAAGCGGGGCGCCCCGGGCGCATACACCGAGGCGGGCCCTCCCGAGAGCACGATCCCCCGCGGTTTGCGCTTGGCTACCTCCTCCAGACCCACGTGGTAGGGCAACAGCTCGGAAAAGACGCCACAGTCGCGGATGCGCCGGGCGATCAGCTGGGAATACTGGCCGCCGTAGTCGAGAACCACCACCTCCTCGCGTGCCAAGGCCCTCCCGACTTCGCCTGGCGGCGTCCTCGGTCGCTCATGTGCCGAGCACACCACGCTCCCTGCGTCCTTGCCAGTCTCGTCGGGAGAGCCTCGGCGCTCACCGTTGTCAGACACCACCGAAACCGGGGCGACCGAATCAGTCATTTACCAGTTCGGCTGCCTTGCCATTGGAGCCCATCCCGACCGACTGGTCGCGCTGGAGCTGCTTGCCCTCCGTCTGCAAGGAGGGCGCGATCACGACCTCGGCGCGGTTGAACTCGGCCAGGTCCTTGTGGCCGCAGGTGGCCATCGAGGTGCGCAGGCCACCGAACAGGTTGAAAGTGCCGTCGTTCTCTCGCGCCGGGCCCACCAGGATCTCCTCCAGGCTGCCGTTACGGGTCGTCGCCACGCGGGCGCCACGGGGCAAGGTGGGATGGAACGTGGCCATGCCCCAGTGAAAACCGCGACCGGGGGCTTCGTGGGCACGAGCCAACGGCGAGCCGATCATGACCGCGTCGGCCCCCAAAGCGATCGCCTTGGAGACATCGCCGCCGTTGCGCATGCCCCCGTCGGCGATCACTTGGCAGTACTCGCCGGTCTCGAGCATGTGGGTCGAGCGGGCGTGGGCTACGTCCGCGATCGCGGTGGCTTGGGGCACGCCGATGCCGAGCACGCCACGAGTCGTGCAGGCCGCGCCGGGCCCCACCCCGACGAGCACGCCGGCGGCGCCTGTCCGCATCAGGTGAAGACCAGTCTGATAGGAGGCGCAACCTCCCACGACCACAGGCACGTCGAGCGACGGAATGAACTCCTTCAGGTTCAAGGGCTCCGAGACTGTGGAGACGTGTTCGCCGGAGACGACGGTGCCTTGGATCACGAGCACGTCAAGGCCTGCCTCGAGGGCCAACTCGTGATAGTCGAGCACTCGTTGAGGCGTCAGCGAAGCGGCGCACACGACCTTCTGCTCCTTGATCTCGCGAATCCGCTGGGCGATCAACTCGGGGATCACCGGCTGGGCGTAGATCTCTTGCATCTCGCGCGTAGCCACGTCCTTGGGCAGCTTGGCGATCCGCTCGAGCTGCTCCTCAGCGTCCTCGTAGCGAGTGAAGATGCCCTCCAGGTTGAGCACCGCCAGGCCGCCCAAGCGACCGACGATCGCGGCGGTCCGGGGAGAGACGACGCCGTCCATCGCGGAGGCCATCAAGGGCAGCTCGAACTGGTAAGGACCGAGCTTCCAGGAGATGTCGATGTCGTCGGGGTCGCGGGTGCGCCTCGAGGGCACGATCGCGATGTCGTCGAAGCCGTATGCGCGCCGGCCGCTCTTGCCGCGGCCAATCTCTACTTCCATCTGAGAATCCTTACAGTCGTGGCGGACGAGCATAGCAACGCTCCAGGCGCCTCCCGACGGCCTGTGCCGCCGCCTGGGCTTGGGTATTCTCGACTTGATGGACAACGGCGATCGGCCCAGCTATGACCCCCATGCGATCGAGGCCGCCCGCCAACAGGCGTGGCGCGAGAGCGACGCTTTTCGCACGCCCGAGGCGACCGGCGAGCGCCCGCGCAAGTACATAAAGCCCTCGGCGCCTTTCACCTCGGGAAACATCCATATCGGGCACGTGCGCAGCTATTCGATCGGCGACGCCTACGCGCGCTTCTGCAGGGCTCGGGGCGAGGATGTGCTGTTCGCGTTCGGCTTCGACTCCTTCGGCTTGCCGGCCGAGCTGGGCGCGATCGCCGGCAAAGAGCCGCCGAGCGCGTGGGTCGCGCGCTGTGCCGAACACATGATCGGCCAGCTGAAGAAGCTGGGCTTCTCCTTCGATTGGGAGCGCACCTTCATGAGCTCGGACGCGATCATGTACCGCTGGTCGCAGTGGCTGTTCCTGACTCTTTTGGAGGCCGGCCTGGTGTACAGGGGCTCGGGCAGCGTGGATTGGTGCGACACCTGCCAGACCACGCTCGCCACGATCCAGGTCGAGAACGGGACCTGTTGGCGCTGTCACAACCCGGTGCGCTTGATCCAGCAACCACAGTGGTATTTGCGCATCAGCGCTTATCTACAAGAGAACGACAGGCGCATCGAGGAGCTGACGGCGAGCGGGATCTGGGACGAGAACGCCCTTGCCTCCCAGCGTTTCGTGCTGGGCCGCGTCGACGGGATCGAGCTCGACCTGGAGTCGCCCGAGGGCGGGGCGATGACCGTGTTCACGCCACACGCCGAGGCACTCGCGCAGGCTCGCTTCGTGGCGATCTCACCGAAGCATCCGGAGGTCGAGCGGTGGACCGGCGGCTCGGATGTGGCCGAGCAACTGGAGGAGCTGCGCTCGGGCGGGCTGGATCGAAGCGCGCGCGAGGCCGAGGCGATGCCTTTGGTGCAGACGGGACGCACCTTGCTCTCCCCCACCGGCGGGGACCCACTGCCGGTGATCGTCTCGCCGATGGTCGACGGTCGCTTCGGCGTGACCGCCGTGTTGGGCATTCCCGAGGCCGATCGCACCGACGCGGTCATCGCCGAGCGGTTGTTCGGCGCGCCCGACCCCACCCCCGCCGAGGGCTTGTCGGAGGGCGGCGCCGGCGCTCCGTCCGGGGACGGCCCATCTGCCGACTCGGCCGACGCCCCGTCCGAGGACCACCCATCCGCGATCCCGGCCTCCGTCCCGGCGGGGGCGCACCTTGACGGGCACAGGCGCGAGGCGGTGCGCTACAAGGCCAACGACTTCACCATCTCAAGGCAGCGCTCGTGGGGTACGCCGATCCCGATCGTGTATTGCGAGAAGTGTGGCGCGGTGCCGGTGCCCAAGGCCGAGCTGCCGGTGATCTTGCCACTGGATTTGACTCCGACGGGCACCGGCAACCCGCTGGCCGAGCGCGAGGACTTCGTGCGCGCCAGCTGTCCGAGCTGCGGAGGGGAGGCCCGGCGGGAGACCGACACCTTGGACTGTCACTTCGACGCACTGTGGCTTTGGGTGCCCGTGTGTGTGCCTCCGGGCGAGCGCGGGCAAAGCTTGGAGCACATCTTGGGACTCGATGATCTGCGCGCGTGGCTGCCGTGCGAGCGGGTCGTGGCGGGGTCGGACAGCGGCAACTTCGTATTCGACCAGCGAACGGTGACCAAGGCCCTGCGCGACATCGGGCCGCTCGAGTTCTTGAGCGAGGGGGAGCCGTTCGCGGGCTGCCTGTTTCACGAGATGGTAATACGCGACGGGCGCAAGATGAGCAAGCATCTGGGCAACGTGGTCGACCCGGACGAGCTAGTGGACCGATACGGCGCCGACACGATCCGTCTGGCGGTGCTCTACGCCGCGCGCCCGCAACGTTCCTTGAATTGGAGCGACTCCGACGTCAAGCGCTGCCACCGCTTCTTGAGGCAGGTGTGGGATTACTCTCATGCCCGGCTCGCGCTCGATCCCGACACGCTTCATCCAAGCGCCGAGGACGGCGCCTCCTCCGAGGACGAGCAGAGTTCGAGCGGGGGTCCGCTCGACAGCGACGCGAGCGGGACGCCGGCGATGGGACCCGACAAGACTGAGCATCTGCGCAAGCGCTTGGCTCAGTGGTGTGAGACCGCGGTGGAGAAGATCACAGAGGACACGCGGGAGCTTGAGATGCACAGTGCGGTGCGCAACGTGATGCGGCTGTTCGACCGCGTCAGGGACTATGAGAAGCGGGTGATCGCCAAGCGCGGTTGGCTGTGCGCCGAGGACCATGAGGCTTTGGTGCAGGCGCTGCGGACGCTGGCGCGGGTGTTGATGCCTTTCGCGCCTCACATCGCCGAGGAGTTGCTGATCGCCTCCGCCGACACCGAGGAGCAAGTCGACAGATCGTGGCCGATGGCGGAGCTTGTGCGACGATGATCTGTATTCGCAGGAGCCAACCAACCCATAACCGAAAGGGTGAGACTCGATGAGCACCGCAATGGGGCGCGCGGACGACACAGGAGCGACACGCTCGTGCGCGACCGAACTGGTGTGCCATAGATGCAACGTGAGGCTGCCGCTCGGCGAAAGCGAGGCGTTTTGCCCGGAATGCGGCAAGTGCCTTGACGTGAGCTACGACTATGAGCTGGCCAAGACCCGCTTGAAAGAGCTGGCGGTCTCAGAGCGTCCGCTGAACATCTGGCGCCTGTCGGAGCTGCTGCCGATCCGCGACGCAGAGGCGCAAGCGCGCGTGGGCCAGCACTCCGGCCAAACGCCGCTGATCGAGGCCGATAGGCTGGGCGCCGAGCTTGGCTTGAAAAAACTGTATTTGAAGGACGACAGCACGTCTCGTCCGAGCCTGTCCTACAAGGACCGGGTCGTCTCGACCGCGATCGCACGGGCGCTTGAACTGGGCAAGACCGAGATCGGGTGTGTGTCGACCGGCAACGTAGGCACCGCCGTGGCTTCGCTGGGTGCCAAGGCTGGACTCGTCCCTTACGTGTTCTATCCCAACCGCTTGGAGCAGACCAAGGCAAAGGCGTGCAGGGCGCTCGGCGCGAAGGTGTGCCAGGTGGCGGGCAACTACGACGAAGCCAACCGGGAGTGCAAGAAGGTCGCGGCCGCCAGCGGCTTGGAGTTCGCGAACATCACGCTGAGACCGTTCTATGCCGAGGGGGCGAAGACGGCGGCGTTTGAGATCGTCGAACAGCTCGGCTGGAGGGCGCCCGACAACATAGTGTCGGCGACCGCCGGGGGCACGCTCTCGTCGCGCCTGCACAAGGGGCTCGTGGAGCTCGAAACGGTGGGACTGGCCCAGACCAAGGACACCAAGATGCACATCGCCCAGCCGGCCGGATGCTCGCCGATCGCAAGCGCGATCGGGGCGGGCGACCCTGAGATCCACCCGTGCACGCCGGAGACGATTGCCCACTCGCTTGCGATCGGGACGCCGGGAGACGGCTATCTGGTGATCGACGCGGTGCTCTCGCGCCATGGCAGCGCGGGGTCGGCCAGCGACGAGGAGATCTTCGCGGGCATCGACCTGTTGGCCGCCACCGAGGGCATCCTGACTGAGCCGGCCGGAGGCACGACGATCGCGGTGTTGAACAAGCTCGCACGGGCGGGCGAGCTCGACCCGGATGCCACCGTCGTGGCGATCATTACGGGCAACGGCTACAAGACGCTTGAGGATCACCCCGAGAAGCCGTGGCCGCAAGTGGAGTGCGAGGCCGACGCGATGCTGGCCGCGCTGAGCGAGCTCCAACACGAAGCTGTGGGTCAGCCGCTGCCAGCATAGCTGGCGGCGAAGGCCCCCCGCGCGCACGCGTAGGCATCCCAACCGGAACGACACAACCCGCCGCGCGCACGCGTAGGCACCCCAACCGGAACGACACAACCCGCCGCGCGCACGCGTAGGCACCCCAACCGCAGCGAAACAACCCCCGCTCAGGCCCCCGCGGCGGCTATGTCGGCGAGCACCAGCGCATTCTCGGCCGGCACCCGACCGCCCGGGATCGAAGCGTCGTGGGCGCGCAGCCGACGCAAAGCGTCCGCCTTCTCAGAGCCGGTGACGAGCCACAACAGGGAGTGGGCTCGCTCGAGTACGGGATAGGTGAAGGTCATCCGGCGCAGCCCCATATAGGGACCGGTGAGCGCGACATCGCGGTCGCGAACCTCGAGCACGGGGTCCCCGGGGACCAAAGAAGCTGTGTGACCGTCGGGCCCCAGACCGAGGTGGACAAGGTCGAAGCGCTCGGGCAGGGAGCGGGCATATTCCTCGGCGGCGCCGTCCAGGTCGCTGTCGTTGACAGGCATCGGGCGCAGGTCGGCGGCGGCGACAGGCCCGAGACTCTCCTGAAGGAGTGTGAGGTTGCGGTCAGGATCGCCGGCGGGAGCGATGCGCTCGTCCACCTGGTAGATCTTGGTCTGGGCCCAAGGAAAATCCTCGCCGGCAAGGTCGCCGAACATGGTCCAAGGCGAGCGCCCGCCGGAGACCGCGAAGGTGAACTCACCGCGCTCGGCAACCGCCAAGAGGGCGTGCTGGTGGACCAGCTCGGCGGCTCGGTGAGCGACCGCGGCAGGGTCGGACAGGATCTCGACCGGCAACTCGCCCGCCGAATCCCGCCCGCCGGACGCGCCGGAGCCCGTCATGGACGCTCCCGCATGGCTCGGTATCGCCGAATCAAGGCGTTGGTCGAGCTGTCGTGGTTCAGGTCGGGCTCGGACTCCTCGACGAGCTCGGGGACGATGCGCTTGGCCAAGGCCTTGCCCAGCTCGACTCCCCACTGGTCGAAGGAGTCGATGCCCCAGACGACGCCTTGGGTGAACACGCTGTGCTCGTAAAGCGCCACGAGCGATCCCAGGGTGTGCGGAGTGAGTCGATCCGCGAACAGCACGCTAGAAGGGCGATTTCCATCCATGACGCGGTGGGGTATGACGGCCTCGGGGCTACCCTCGGCACGAACCTCCCCCTCCCCCTTTCCAAACGCCAAGGCCTCGGCTTGGGCGAACACATTGGAGGTGAGCAGGTCGTGGTGGTCGCGCAAAGGGTTCAGCGGGCGGGCGAACCCGATCAGGTCGAGGGGGATCAGGCGGGTGCCTTGGTGGATCAACTGGTAGAAGGAGTGCTGTCCGTTGGTGCCGGGCTCGCCCCAGTAGATCGCGCCGGTGTCGTAGTCGACGGGGACGCCGGCGAGGGTGACGTGCTTGCCGTTTGACTCCATCGCCAGCTGTTGCAGGTAAGCGGGGAAGCGCTTGAGATACTGGCAGTAGGGCATCACGCCGAGGGTCTGGGCGCCAAAGAAGTTGGCATACCAGACCGCCAAGAGACCCATCAGGACGGGCAGGTTGCGCTCGTAGGGGGTGGTCCTGAAGTGCTCGTCGATGGCGTGGAAGCCGCCGAGCATCTCCGAGAAGCGCTCGGGGCCGATCGCGAGCATCGTGGAGAGGCCGATCGCAGAGTCCATCGAATAGCGCCCCCCCACCCAGTCCCAGAAGCCGAACATGTTGGCGGTGTCGATGCCGAACTGGGAGACGAGCTCGGCGTTGGTGGAGACTGCCACGAAGTGCTTGGCCACGGCGCGCTCGTCGCCGAGGGCCGCCAGGGACCATTCGCGCGCCGAGCGGGCGTTGGTCATCGTCTCAAGCGTCGTGAACGTCTTGGAAGCGACGATGAAGAGGGTCTCGGCGGGGTCCAGGTCGCGGGTCGCCTCGACAAAATCGGTGGAGTCCACGTTTGAGACGAAGCGGAAGGTGAGCTCGCGGGCGCTGTAGTGACGCAGGGCCTCATAGGCCATGACCGGGCCGAGATCCGAGCCGCCGATGCCGATGTTCACGATGTTGCGGATCGGCTTGCCGCTGTGGCCGGTCCAGACACCGGAGCGGACCTGTTCGCTGAAGTGGGCCATGCGGTCGAGCACGTCATGGACTTGGGCGACGACGTCGACACCGTCCACCACGAGCGAGGATGTCCGGGGCATGCGCAGGGCGACGTGCAGGACGGAGCGATCCTCAGAGACATTGATGCGCTCGCCCGCGAACATCGCGGCGGTGCGCTCGGCCAAACCCGACTGCTCGGCCAGCGCGAGGAGCAAGCCGAGGGTCTCCTCGGTGACGCGGTGCTTGGAGTAATCGAGGTAGATCCCGGCGGCCTCGGCGGTCAAGCGCTCGCCACGAGCGGGGTCGGCCGCGAACATTTCGCGCAGGTGCGTGTCTGCGATTTGGCGGTGGTGCTCGGAGAGGGCGGCCCAGGCGGGACGCTCTGTCAGGGGTGGGTTTGGATCGTTCGAGCGCAATGGTCGCTACAGAAATAGAGTGCTGTGCCGTCCACGTCTACCCGGATCGCCCGGGCCTTGTCGACCTTCATACCGCATACCGGGTCGGTCGCGCCGCGACGCATGGTGAGGGCGAAGAGCGCGCCGAAGATGACGAGGCCGAGGATATTGGTGAACAGCTTGTAGTTGCCCTTCACCGCTCCGAAGATGTCGGCGCGGGAGGGATGGACTGTGGGTATCAGGCCGAGGAGGCTGAACAGACCGCTGACGCAAAGGGCAGCGATCACAATCGTGACGAACATGAGCGCCACGATGCGGGTGGCGAAGGCGGGGCCGTAGTACTTGCGGTAGATCAGCACGATCGGCACGACGATGAGGTCGGCGAACAGGAAGGACACGACGCCCGCGAAGCCGATCCCACCGGACCAGAGCACGGCGGCGAGGGGAACGTTGCCGACCGAGCAGACGAAGCTGATGACCGCGATGAGCGGGCCGACCAGGGCATTCTCGAGGGTCTTGACCGCGGACGGCGCTTCGGTGAGGAAGAGGGCGTGGAAGAAGCTGTCGGGCAACTGACCGATGAAGCCGGCGAGCAGGAAACCGAGAAGGATCTCCTTATAGAGCATGGCCCAGTCGTTGCGGAAGTTGTGGGCCACATCCGACCACGCGTCGAGCGATGCGAGCCTTTCTCTGATGGTCATCTGCCGGCCGGCGGAGTGGTGCTGATGGCCGGAGTCGGCTCCGATCGCGTGGGCGCGGGCTTGCTCCTCAAGGCGCTTTGAGACAAATAGACGCAACAGAAGGGTCATCACGACGATCAAGATCAGGCCGCCCACGAACTCGGCGAGGGTGAATTGCCAGCCGAGCAAGACCCAGATGACGACGCCCAGCTCGACCACCAGATTGGTGGAGGCGAATTGAAAGGCGAGCGCGGAGGCAGCGGAGGCGCCCTTCTGGAAGAGGCTCTTGGCGATCGCGATCGCGGCGTAGGAGCATGAGGAGGAGGCCGCACCGAGGCCGGTGGCCCAACCGACCGAGTGGGCGCCCGACCCGCCCAATGCTTGCTCGATCCGCTCGCGCGGGACCCAGGCTTGGACGATCGCAGAGATCGCGAAGCCGAGCACCAAGGCCCACCAGACGGCCCAGGCCATGAGGAAGGCGTCCTTGAAACCGTTGGCGATGGTGGTGAGCACGAGGCTCACAATATGAGCCTCGTGCCCTCACCTCGACCGACGACCCCCAAGGTTCACCTAGGAGCGCGGGTCAGTAACCGTCGCGGTGTCGTCCGGCGGGTTTAAGACGATCTGCGTGTCAACGACGCGGAGGTTGTCATGTCGGTGGTAGTGCAGGAGCGGCTGGTAGAGGTAGCGGCGAGCGAGGGGACTGAGCCGGCGGCGCGTGCGTGTGCTGGTGAGCAGAAGACTTTCCGGCCGTATGACCCTGATCAGGTGTTGTTGATGGCGCCGGTCCTGTCGGAGTGGCTACCGGAGGGTGATCTGGCGCACTTCGTTTCGGATCTGGTGGAGTCAGCACTGGATCTGGGGCCGATCTACGCGGCCTATGAGGAGGAGCGGGGCTTCCCGTCGTATGACCCGCGGTTGATGCTCAAGCTGCTGATCTATGGGTATGCCAACGGGGTGGCCTCTTCGCGCAAGCTGGAGGCGGCGAGCTACCGGGATGTGGCGGTGCGGATGTTGTGCGCGGGTCAGCACCCTGACTATCGTTCGATCGCGCGGTTCAGGGCCCGGCATCTACCGGCGCTGTCAGAGCTGTTCGTGCAGGCGCTGAGGTTGTGCAAGCAGGCGCGGCTGGTGGGGCTGGGGACACTCGCTTTGGACGGCACGAAGCTACGCGCGAATGCTTCTCGTCATAAGGCGATGAGCTATGAGCGGATGGTCAAGAAGGAGACCGAGCTGGAGCGCGAGATCGCGGTGCTGCGCGGGAACGTTGATGCGTTGCTCACCGATGCTGAGCGTGTTGACGCGGAGGAGGACGAGCGCTTCGGTCCTGACCATCGCGGCGATGAGCTACCCGAGGAGTTGCAGCGTCGCGAGCAGCGCCTCGGGGTGATCCGTGAGGCCAAGCAGGCGCTTGAGGCTGAGGCACGCGAGGCGGAGACAGCGCGTCGTGCCGAGATGGCCGCGGAGGGCAAGAAACCCCGCAGGCCCCCGGGCGGGCGTGATCCGTTCGCGCCGAAGCCGAAGGCGCAGCGTAATTTCACTGATCCGGAGTCGAAGATCATGAAGACCTCTGATGGTTCTTTTCACCAGTGCTTTAACGGGCAGGCGGTCGTTGACAGCGAGACGCAGGTGATCGTCGCGGCCGAGCTCTCCGACCAGGCACCCGACGTGGAGCAGCTGCAGCCGGCGCTCGAGCAGCTGGATGAGAACCTCGAAGCGATCGATGTCGAGCTCCCAGAGGGTGCAGCGTTGACCGCTGACGCTGGCTACTTCTCCGAGGAGAACGTCACGATCACTACGACGCACGGGCTGGACGCGCATATCGCGACCGGCCGTTTCAAGCATTCAGAGCCGCCTGCGCCCGCGCCCAGGGGACCGATCCCCAAGGACGCCACTTCCAAGCAGCGAATGGCGCGCAAGCTGAAAACCAAGCAGGGTCGTGCTGTTTATGCTCGGCGCAAGGCGATCGTCGAGCCGGTATTCGGGCAGATGCACACCGTCCAAGACGCCCGGCGACTGTTGCTACGCGGCGAACAGGCCGCCCGCCAGCAGTGGCGCTTTCAATGCGCGATCCACAACCTCTTGAAGCTCCACCGCAACGGCGGGCTCGCTCTCATCGGCGCAACCTGAGCACGAGCAGGAGCATTTCGCCACTGGCGCCTCGTACGGCATCTCAGATAATACCGTACTATTCGCCATTATCGTGCTCCCTGTTCGAGTCCCATCGCTCAGGCGACCTCGCGCAGCGCCGACCGTGGCCGCGCCGCGTCCCGCAGCGCACGTACAGCGCCCTTGGCGGCCTCCAGCGCGCTCGCCCACGACACCTCAGCGAGCAGTCCCGGAGCGGCCATCATGTCGCCGGCGACAAACACACCGTCGCCGCGATCGACTGAGGGGCGGTCCCGCCAGCTGGAGCCCGGGAGGTCAAGTGCGCCGGAGCGCGCATCCATCACCTGCCGGCGGCGCCAGGTCTCGCGCGAGCGCCAGTCCGCCACGCCGAGGTCGAGCAGTCGCTCCAAGCGCAGTCCAGCGCGCTCGGCGCTCTCACCGGGACGGATCGGCATCTGCGCCTGCACGAGCTCCTCGCCCTCGGGTGCGATCGATGGGTTGGTGGTGGAGTAGCGGCCGATCCAGCCCGCCTCGTCCATGTCGGAGACAATCGCCGGGTCGCCGCGACGGTGGCGCAGGCCGAGGTCCAGACACACCGTGTTGCCACTCTCCCAGCGCAGCCCCTCGTCGTCGAGCATCTCGCGCGCCTGCTCTAGCTCGGTTGCGAGGATCGTCGGCCCCGGGGGCAGTTCCTCGACACGCGAGCCGGTCTGCACGTGCACCTTGTCGAGCGTCCGGACGCGCCCCTCGAGCGTGGCCACGAGCGCGCTCCATCCTCCCACGGGGTAGCGAACGCAGGAGGGCGCAGTCATGAACAGGCGCACGCTGCGCGGCCACACAAACGAAGCCGACAGCGACCCGGGATCGTGGAAGAACGTGTAGACGCCTGCTGCCGCGGAAAGCATGTCCGCCGTCCGCTCGTCGGTGTAGGTGGCCGCCCACGTCCTGAAGTCGACATCCACCGGCGCCTCACGCCCGCGCAGCCGCAGTACCGAGGGCAGAGCGCCGAGCGGCGGCGTGCGCCGCAGCGTACCGCCGAGCCGCAGGCGCGCGCCCGTCAAACGCGGCGAAACGTGCTCTGGCAACAAGCCACGGTCATGCATCCACGACCAGAACGGGCCTGTGTAGAGCGCATGGGGCCCGAGGTTGGCCTTGTAGGGGCCATCGGTGGAGCGCGCGCGCCCGCCAATCTGCTCATGGGCCTCGAGCAGACGTACGTCGACGCCGTCCTCCGCGCACGCAATCGCCGCAACCAGCCCTGCGATTCCACCGCCGACGATCGTGACCTCATTGCGCGCGCTGCCATTGCGATCAAACGTGCTCATGGCTATACCTCCTAGAAGGGAGCCGCTGCCGGCTCGCGATGTTCCTTTCAAGCTGTACTGCCAAGACACGCTACGCCTGCACTGGTCTCTATTACAGTTCCAGTAATGGGCGAGCGTAGAGGTCCAGTTGTGGGCTCGGAGTTGCTTGGCGCGATCCGCCACGGCGAGGAACTGCCGTTGCACGAGCAGCTCGAGCGCGCGTTGCGCGAGCAGATCCGCGCGGGTCGCCTGCCGCCGGGATCGACACTCCCCTCCACGCGGGGACTGGCGAACGAGCTAGGCGTGTCTCGCGGGGTCGTGACCGAGGCATACGGCCAGCTCGCCGCGGAGGGCTACCTCACCACCCGTCAGGGGGCACCGGTACGAGTGGCCACCGCGGTGCGCGCCACGCCAATGCGTCATCCGGCGAGCTCGCTGGTGCAACGCTTCGCCTACAACCTCCACCCCGGAGTGCCCGACCTGGCAGGCTTTCCCCGCGAGGCATGGTTGCGCTCGCTGCGAGCCGCCCTGCGCGACTCCCCGCTCGATTCGCTCGGCTACCCCGACCCCCGGGGCGCGCCGACTCTACGCGAAGCGCTCGCAAGCTACCTCGGGCGCGTGCGCGGAGCCAACGCCGAGCCCGAGCACATCCTCGTATGCACAGGCTTCATGCAAGCGCTCTCGCTCCTGTGCCGCGCGCTGCGTGCGCACGGCGTGGAGCAGATCGCACTGGAGGACCCAGGCTGGCACTCACACCGATTGATCGTGGAACAGGCGGGCCTCCAGGTGATCCCGATTCCCGTCGACGCACACGGCTTGTGCGTGGATCAACTCGCACGCAGCGACGCCACAGCGGTGGTAGTGACTCCGGCCAACCAGTTTCCGAGCGGCGCGGTGCTCGCGCCTCAGCGACGCACCGCGTTGATCGAATGGGCCGAGGACGAGCGGTTGATCGTGGAGGACGACTACGACTCCGAGTTCCGCTACGACCGGGTGGCCGTCGGCGCGCTTCAGGGCCTCGCGCCCGAGCAGGTCGCACACGTCGGATCGGCGAGCAAGCGGCTCGCGCCGGGACTGCGCCTTGGGTGGCTGCTCGCTCCATCCTGGCTCACGTGGGAGCTGAGCGCGGCCAAGACAATCGAGGACGGGGGCTCTGAGATGCTTGGCCAACTCGCGCTTGCGGACTTTCTCCAGCGAGGCGAGCTTGATCGACACATTCGCCGCACACGACCGCACTACCAGCGCCGCCGCGAAGTGCTGCTGGACGCCCTCGCGCGGCGGCTTCCCGATGCCACCCCCTCACATGCGGAGGCGGGCCTGTTTGAGCTCGTCCGCCTACCCGAGGGGACAGACGAGCACGCACTGGTGCGCGCCGCGGCCATGCGCGGTGTGGGCATAGAGGGCCTTTCTCTTCACCGCTACGCTCCCGGCGGCGAGCCGGGCCTCGTGCTTGGTTATGCCAGCTCCGCGGAGCCCGCAATCGAGAACGGCGTACGCTTGCTCGGAGAGGCTTACTCCGAGATTCGCTAGCGACTGCCGATCGCGACCGTCCAGGTCGATGCGCTACCGCCGCACCACCAACGCCACCCCAACCACCAGCAGCACAAGCCCAACGATCCGCGTCGTGGCGATCGGCTGCTTGGCGATCCCGAGCAGGCCGAAGCGGTCGATGATCACCGCCGCCGTGAGCTGGCCGGCGATGACCAACGCCGTGAGGCCGCTCACCCCGAGCGTGCGCACCGTGAGGATCGCGACCGTCACATACACGGCGCCCAACAGCCCGCCCACCCAAGCCCACGCCGGCGCCTTCACAGCCTGGCCGAAGCTCCCGAGCCCGCCATAGAACAGGGTCGCGACCAGCGCCAACGCGACGGTCCCCACGACAAACGAGAAGGTCGCCGCCTGGACGCTGCCGATGTTGCGCCCCAAGCGCGAGTTGATCGGCGCCTGCATCCCCACCAAGACGCCGGCGCAGGCGGCCAGCACGACCGCGAGCGTTCGCGTCATCGCTCGACCTCCGCGCGAGTTCCACTCGCCTGGCCGGCGGGCCGCCGGGCGCGGCCGAGGGTGCGGCCGTGGGCGCGGGGGTGGGTGCGCGTCACTTCGCCTCCAACCAGTTCTGACCGGACCCGATGTCGACCGCCAGCGGCGGGGAGTGCTCCCACACCCCGCACATCTCCTCCTCGATCAAGACGCACGCGGCCTCGCGCTCGTCGGGAGGGGTTTCGAACAGCAGCTCGTCGTGGATCGTAAGAATCAACCGAGTGGCGAAGTCACCCGCCCTGAGGGCATCGTGACAGCGGACCATCGCCAACTTGATGAGGTCGGCGGCCGTTCCCTGGATCACGGTGTTGACGGCCAAACGCTCGCCGAGCGTACGCACTTGGTAGTTGCGGGCCTGCAACTCCGGTATCTGGCGACGACGCCCCCACAGTGTCTTGACGTGTCCCTCCTGCTTCGCCGACTCGATCGTCTCGGCGATGAAGGCTGCCACGCGCGGGAAGCGCTCCAAGTAGGCGTCGATGAACTCTTTGGCCTCCTCCAAGGGAATGTTCAAGCGGTCGGCGAGCCCATAGTCTGAGAGCCCGTAGACGATCCCGTAGTTGATCATCTTCGCCTTCGAGCGCATCCCCGGATCGATCTCCGCAGGCGCCACCTCGAACACCTGCGAAGCAGTCGCCGTGTGCACGTCCTCGCCGCGCTTGAAGATCTCGACCAGGACCGGCTCCTCGGCCATGTGGGCCAGGACGCGCAGCTCGATCTGGGAGTAGTCGGCCGAGATCAACAGGCTCCCCTGCTCAGCCTCGAAGCAGCCCCTGATCTCGCGGCCCAAGGGCGTGCGGATCGGGACGTTCTGCATGTTCGGGTTGGTCGAGGCCAGGCGGCCCGTCTGGGCCCCGGCCTGCAGAAACGTGGTGTGGATCCGCGAGGCGTCGTCCACCTGCTCGGGCAGGACATCCAGATAGGTCTTGATCAAGGTGGAGAGCTCGCGCCAGCGCTCGATATGGGGCACGATCTCGTGCTCTTCGCGAATCGCCTGCAAGACGCGGGCGTCGGTGGAGAAGCCCGTCTTGCCGCGACGCTTGCGCGAAAGGCCCAGCTTCACGAACAGGATCTCACCCAACTGCTGAGGCGAGCCGATCGTGAACTCCTCTTCGGCCAGCTCATAGATGCGCTGCTCCAAGCCCGCGATCTCATCGCGCACACGCTTGGTGATCTCAGCCAAGCGCTCCAAGTTCAAACGGACGCCGAGCAGCTCCATCTCGCGCAACACCGCCACCAAGGGCAGCTCGATGTCTCCCATCACCATTTGCAGACCGCGCTCGGCGATCTGCTCGCGCTGCCAAGCCGCGAGCGCACTCAACAGGAGGACCTCACCCGCCAAGGGATCCTCAACTTCCGCGACGAAGCCCCGCTCTTCGCACAGCTCGGCAAACGGGTAGCCGCGACGCGCCGGCTCGAGCAGATAGGCGCCCAGCATCGTGTCGTGAGCCAAGCGGACCGGGACCACGCCGAGGGCCTTCGCGTCGTGGGCTACTACCGCCCGCTCGCCACAGGCCCGCACCACCTCCCCGGGGTCGGCACAATCGCCGAGGAGCACCCCGGCGCGCGAGACACGGGCGGCCGCCTTCTTGCCTTGCACGATGCCTGCCGGGGGCGGGTCCGGGGTGAGAGCGAAACGCCAAGGCGACCCGACCGCGAACAGCTCGCCCTCCTCCACCTCGGTGGCGCTGACGGCGATACACAGCTCCTCGGGCTCGGTGCCACTGGCCGTCTTCAGGCTCGCGATGTCACCCACCCCCCCATTGCGTACGCGCCCGCTGAGCGCGATCTCGTCAGACGAGGTCGTCTTGGCGATCTCCGCCTCGCCGAGCGCCTCTTCCAGGCGGCGCAAGGGGTCGCGCAGCTCCCAGCGACGGAACACCTCGCGCAGGCGCGAACGGTCGGGCTCGCGCGAGGCCTCGCTCTTGAGGTCGAAGTCGACCGGCAAGTCGCGGTTGACGGTCGCCAAGCTCTTGGACATGCGGGCGTCCTCGGCGTGGTCGATCAGGTTCTGCTTGCGCTTGGGGCCGCCGATGTCGCGCACGTGCGAAAGCACCCCCTCCAAGGAGCCGAAGCGCTGGATCAGCTCGCTGGCGGTCTTCTCTCCGATCCCGGGAATCCCGGGGATGTTGTCGGACGTGTCGCCCTTCAGGCCATAGAAGTCTGGGATCAGCTCGGGCGCCAAGCCATAGCGGTCGATCACCGCTTGGCGGTCATACAGCTTGGTCTCGGTGATGCCTCTGGCGGTGGCCATCACCTGCACGAGCCCAGCCTCGTCGATCAACTGGAAGACGTCGCGGTCGCCGGTCACGATCGTCACCGGCACGCCCGCCCCCCGCGCCTGCTCGGCCAAGGAGGCGATCACGTCGTCGGCCTCGTAACCCTCAAGCTTGACGTTGCGATAGCCGAACGCCTCGACCAACGGTTCCATCGCCGGCCATTGCGCCTTGAGCAGGTCCGGGCGCGAGCGCCGCCCCGCCTTGTATTCGGCGAACAGCTCGGTGCGCCCCGACGTGCCGGCGTCCCAGGCCACGATCGTGGGCTGAACCCCATGATCGGTCACGATCTTGACCAGCATCGAGGAGAAGCCGAAGATCGCGTTGGTCGGCTCGCCCGTGGACGTCGCGATCGACTCGGGCAGCGCGTAGAAGGCCCGGTAGACCAGGCTGGGACCATCGATCAGGAACAGGCGGCGCTCCACTGGAGGCACTTTATTGCGCCAAGGGGCGACTCGCGGGTGCGCGCGCGGAGATAGCCCCACTCCGCGCGCCCGCCCGCGCACACACGCGCGGGGCACCCCAAAAAGAGCACACGTACCACCTCGGCGCAAGCCCAGAGCAGCGAAGCAATAACATGCCGGGCCGCCCGCCCACAGCGTCGGATATTCGAGGGAGCTCCATTCAGTGTCGGTCACACCCAGCGCGCAATACCGCCTGACCATCCGCGTCAAGATCGACGAGGGTCAGAACATGCTGGGCCAGGTGACCGACATGATCGGCGAGCAGGGCGGCATGGTCGTCGCCGTGGACCTGGTCGAGGCCGGCGCCGAGCACAGCGTCAGGGACATCGTCGTGGACGCCGGCAGTCGCGAGCATTGGAACCGCATCCTCTCGGCGATCGGCTCGCTACCCGGGGTCGAGGTGATCGACACGACCGATCGCACCTTCCTGTTGCATGTGGGCGGCAAGATCGAACAGCACAACAAGCATCCCCTGAAGACGAGGGACGACCTCTCGATGGCCTACACCCCGGGCGTGGCGAGGGTGTGCACGGCGATCAAGGACGACCCCGACAAGGCCTTCCAGTACACGATCAAGCGCAACACCGTGGCCGTTGTCTCCGATGGCACGGCGGTGCTCGGCCTGGGCGACATCGGCCCCGCAGCAGCAATGCCCGTGATGGAGGGCAAGGCTTGCCTGTTCAAGGAGTTCGCCGGCGTGGACGCCTTCCCGATCTGCCTCGACACCAAGGACACCGACGAGATCGTGCGCGCCGTCACCCTGATCGCGCCCGCCTTCGGGGGCATCAACCTCGAGGACATCTCGGCGCCGCGCTGCTTTGAGATCGAGGAGCGGCTCAAGCGCGACCTGGATATCCCCGTCTTCCACGACGACCAGCACGGCACCGCCGTCGTCGTGCTGGCGGCCCTGCTCAACGCGGTCAAGCTGACCGGACGCAAATTGGAAGACCTCAAAGTGCTGGTGATCGGCCTCGGGGCGGCGGGCGTCGCGGTCACCAAGATCCTGCTCGAGGCCGGCGTGCGGGACATCATCGGCGCCGATTCGCGTGGTGTCTTGACCACCGAGCGCGAGGACTATCTGGACGGCACGATGACCTCGGTCAAGCGCTGGTATGCGGAGTCCACCAACCGCGAGGCTCGCGGCGGCTCTCCCGCCGACGCGATCGAGGGCGCCGACCTTCTCGTCGGCCTTTCTGGCGCGCGGGCACTGCCTGTGGAGGCGCTGGCGAAGATGAAAGAGGACGCGATGGTGTTCGCGATGGCCAACCCCAACCCCGAGGTGATCCCCGAGGAGGCCGCCCCCTACGTGCGCATCATGGCCACCGGACGCTCGGACTACCCCAACCAGATCAACAACGTGCTCTGCTTCCCGGGCATCTTCCGCGGCGCGCTCGACGTGAGAGCGAAAGCCATCACCGAGGAGATGAAGATGACGGCGGCGCGCGCGATCGCCGCGATCGTCGACGATTCCGAGCTGCGCGACGACTACATCGTGCCTTCGGTATTCAACCGCGACGTGGCCCCGGCCGTGGCCGCCGCGGTTGCCGAGCAGGCACGCGCGAGCGGTAACGCACTGGCCGGCCAGGAGGTCGGCTTCGCCCAGGGCGATAGGCTGAGTGGGATTCCCCATGGCGGGGGATACCCTGAAGGGCACAAGCAGGCGGGCGATCGCATGCCCACCAACTAACGGCCGAAAGGCAGGCCCGATATGCGGGTGACAGTTACCGGAGCGACCGGCTTGATTGGCCGGCGGGTGGTTGCGGCGCTACTGGAGCGCGGCGACACGGTGACGGTGCTCTCGCGCAACCCCAAACGCGCGCTGGAGACCCTGGGAACCCCAGGCCCGAGCGGTCTCGCGGCGATGCGCTGGGACCCGAACGGCGAACCGGCTCCCCCGCAGGCGCTCGCGGAAGCCGACGCGGTGGTGCACCTGGCCGGTGAGAACGTCGCCCAGCGTTGGAGCGAGTCGGCCAAGCGCGCGATCCGCGAGAGCCGGGTGCTCGGCACGCGCAACCTGGTGCTCGGGATCGAAGCGGTGGCGCAGACCGAGCGACCGAAGGTGCTCGTGAGCGGCTCGGCGATCGGCTACTACGGAGCTCACGGAGACGAGCCAATCGACGAGGACTCGCCGCCGGGCGAGGACTTCTTGGCCCAGACGTGCGCCCAATGGGAGGCCGAGGCGCAGGCCGCCGCGCGCCTGGGGGTCCGCGTGGCGAAGATCCGCACCGGCGTGGTACTCGACAGCGAGGGAGGCGCGCTCGGCAAGATGCTGCCGGCGTTCAAGCTCGGCGTGGGCGGCCCGGTGGCAAGCGGGCGCCAATACATATCGTGGATCCACACCGACGACGTCCTTGGCATCCTGCTCACCGCGATCGACGACGAGCGGTGGCAAGGAGCGATCAACGCCACCGCTCCCGCCCCACAGCGCAACCGCGACTTCTCAAAGGCGCTGGGCCGCGCCCTGCACCGTCCCTCGTTGCTCCCGGTGCCCGGCATTGCCCTGCGATTGATGTATGGCGACATGGCCCAGGTCGTCACCGAGGGCGCCCGCGTACTGCCGGCCAAGGCCCTGGTCTTGGGCTACGAGTTCCGCCACCCCCATCTCGACGAGGCGCTTCGAGCTGCGCTCTGAGCGTCGCACCGGCGCTCGCGCTCGCACCCGCGCTCTCGCACCCGCGCTTATTCACGCGCGCGCGAGTCGCCCCTCAGAGCAACACAACCACACCAGCTACGGGCCCTCGACAGGCAAATCAGCCCGACGTATCGAAAGCCCGCCAAAACACGGGCGCGCCTCCCGCCAGCCGGTCGATCGCATACGTGGAGAGCGTGGTTTCGCCGTCGGGCTGCATCGAATAGACACCCAGCACCGAATGGCGATCGCGGGTCGCGAAGAAGCGTCCGATCACGGCCTGACGATCGTCGCCGCGCGCGCCCGCCGCCCGGATCGAGGCGAGCACGACGCTCATCGCCTCATAGCCATAAAGAGCGTACGGTTCTCCAGCCGAGGCGAAACGACGCGTGTATTCGGCGAGCACACGGTGAGCCGACGCCGGATAGGAGCGAGTCGCGAGCACCGGCGAACCGATGACGGTCGCGGCTTCGGCGGACCCCAGATGGGCAGTGAAGACCGGGTTGAGCATCGTGTTCGAAGCGAGCAGCGAGAGATGGGGCGCCGTCGAATGAAGCAAGCGCGCCAGGTAGGCGGCTTCGCTTGTGGCCGTGGCGCTCATGAACACCGCTTGGGCCCCGCTTTCGGCGATCTTGGCGACCTCGCCGCTGAAGTTCGAGCCGGGCAGAATCGTGATCGTGTCCTGGCCCTTGACCGCGATCCCCGCTTTCTGCGCATCGGCGGCGACAATCTCCGCCAGCGGCGCATCGAACGGGTCTTGATCGGCAATCACATAGACGGAGTGGATGCCCGAGCGTTGCATCGAAGCCACCTGAGCCGCGGCCTGCACAGGATCTCCGGGAGCCACGCGCCCGAAGGTGCGCTTGCCGGCCAGATAGAAGCGTTCCGGCTCGCCTTGGCCGGCGTCGCGCGAGGAGGTCAGGCCCACATAGGGGCTGGCCGGGCTGACCTGGAGGATGCCTGCGGCGTTGGTGAGCGGTAGCGAGATGGCGGTGGCGCCCGAATTGAAGTCGCCCAGATAGGCGATCGTGGTGGGGTCCTGCGCGGCGGCCTTGGCGTTGGCGGCGGTGACATCCGGGTCCCACTGGCCGCTGGTCACGCTGGAGTCGTCGCGCAAGGCGTAGCTGATCGTGAAGCGACCCACGTGCCCGCCCGCGTCGGACAGGGCCAGCTTCTCGCCGCCGACGATCTGACGCGAGATCGCCGCCGACGGTCCCTGCAGGGGCAGGCTCGAATAGATCGTGAGCTGACTGCCGATGCTCTGCGACGCGGGCGAGGTGCCCACACCTCCACAGCCGGCCACGGTCGGCAGGAGCGCGAGCGCGGCGACCACGAGGCACAGCCGGTGGACGCGCACGCGGAGGCTAGTCGCCGTGGCGGCCAGGCAGGTAGCCGGCGAGGATCTTCAGGGACGCGCCGACCGCGATGATGATGGCGGCGAGCATGAACGAGTCGAAGCCCTTGGCGCCGAGCGCCCAGAGCACGATCCAGATGATCAGGCCAGCGGTGACAGTGAGTACCAATCCCATTGCGCGGCAATCCTATAACAGGGCGCCGGCCAGATCCGCCACCACCTCGCCGACGGAAGCAGCGGGGTCATCCGATTCGGAGGCCGCGCGCACGAGGCGCGTACCGACGATCACCCCGTCGGCGCCGGCCTGCGCCGCCTGGGAGGCTTGCTCGGGCGTGGAGATGCCGAAGCCCAGCGCGACCGGCACCTCGGTGCTCGCCTTGGCGTGGGCGACGACCTCGGCGAAGCTGTCGGCCAAAGCCGAGCGCTCCCCGGTGGTGCCGACGACCGAGACGGTGTATAGAAAGCCGCGAGCTCTGGCGCCGATCAGGGCGAGACGCTCGCGCGGGGTCGTGGGCGCCACCAAGGGCACCAGGGCGAGCCCTTCGGCATCGCAAGCCGCCAGCACCGCCGGGGCCTCCTCGAAAGGCAGGTCGGGCACGATCAGGCCGCTGGCGCCAGCTTGGGCGAGACGCTCCACGAAGCGCTCCACGCCGGGCGCGAGAACCATGTTCGAGTAGCACATCAGCACCACCGGGACGCGGGGAGCCAGCGTCCGGGCCACCTCCAGGACGCCGCCGAGGGTGGCTCCGGCGGCAAGGGCGCGAGTGCCGGCCTCGTGGATGACCGGACCGTCGGCCAAGGGGTCCGAATAGGGCACTCCCAGCTCCAACAGGTCGGCGCCCGCCCCCACGCACGCCTCGCCGATGCGCACAGACTCCTCCAAACTGGGAAAGCCGCCCATCAAGTAGGGCATCAAGGCGGCCCGCTTGCCGCTGGCGGCAAAAGCCTGGGCGATCCGCTCGACGCCGGTGGCCTGTCCCCGGTCACGGGGGGTCGCAGTAGCGTTCACGGCAGCACCCATCCGCGCGGCGTCTCCAGCAGAGCGGCACCGAAGGCCGCACGACTTGTAGCTCGTCCGCTCACTGCGCGAGCACCTCGGCCAGGTCCTTGTCGCCGCGCCCGGACAGGCACACCAGGTCCAAATCGCCCTCGCTCTGGGCCAGGACCCAAGCCAAGGCGTGGGCCGTCTCCAGGGCCGGGACGATGCCCTCCAGGCGCGAAACCTCACGGAAGGCCGCGAGCGCGTCGCGGTCGGTCACGGCCTCATAGCGGGCACGACCGCTGTCGCGCAGGAACGCGTGCTGGGGGCCGGTGCCCGGGTAATCGAGGCCCGCGGAGATGGAGTGCGCCTCGACGATCTGTCCCTCCTCGTCCTGCATGACCGCGGAGAGGGCGCCATGCAGCACGCCCGCGCGCCCACCCACCGTCAGGGGAGCGCCGTGTCTCGGAGGCCGCCCAGCCGGCCCGTCGCCGCTATCGAGGCCCTCGCCGCCGGCCTCGACGCCGATCAACTCCACCTCGGCGTCCTCGAGGAAGGCGGTGAAAATGCCGAGCGCGTTCGAGCCGCCACCCACGCAGGCGACGATGCGGGCAGGCAGACGACCCTCGCGCTCGGAGATCTGGGCGCGGGCCTCGTCGCCGATCACTCGCTGCAGGTCGCGCACCAAGGCCGGGTACGGCGCCGGACCGACGACCGAGCCGATCACGTAGTGGGTGTCGCCGACGTTGGTGACCCAGTCGCGGATCGCCGCCGAAGTCGCCTCCTTGAGGGTGCGCGCGCCGGCGTCCACGGCTTGGACGCGGGCGCCGAGCAGTTCCATGCGCTGCACATTGGGGGCCTGGCGGCGCGTGTCCTCGGAGCCCATGTAGATCACACACTCCAGGTCCAGCAAGGCGCACACGGTGGCGGTCGCGACGCCGTGCTGTCCCGCCCCGGTCTCGGCGATGATGCGGCGCTTGCCCATGCGCTTGGCCAGCAAAGCTTGGCCCAAAGCGTTGTTGAGCTTGTGGGAGCCCGTGTGGTTGAGATCCTCGCGCTTGAGATAGACAGGCCGCCCGACCCGTTCGGAGAGACGGTGGGCTCGGTAGAGCGGAGTCGGCCGACCGGCGAAGTCGCGCAGCAGACCGTCGAGCTCGGCCCGGTAGGCGGGGTCCTGGCGCGCCTGCACCCACGCCTGCTCGAGCTCGGCCAAGGCGGGCATCAAGGTCTCGGGGACATACTGGCCGCCGTAGCGTCCGAAGCGGTGCTCGACGCCGCGCTCGCCGCCGCCCCCAAGAGGCGCGCTATGCGAAGAAACAGTGCTCACGCCGGCGAGCCCACCGGCGGCTCGCTTTGGGCGTCGGGCAACGTGCCACCGGCCTCGGCCAGAACAGCCGCGCCCGGCGCGAACGAGGCTCGCTCGACCCCGGCGAAGAACTCGTGCAGCTTGGAGGGGTCCTTGCGTCCGGGTGCGCTCTCGGTTCCGCTGGCCGTGTCAACCGCATAGGGGCGTACGCGTTGGACCGCTTCGGTCACGTTCTCGGGACCCAGGCCCCCACTGAGAATGAGCGGCACCTTGGAGCGCCGTCCGGCCAGCAGGGCCCAGTCGAAAGTCTCGCCGGTGCCTCCCCGCAGATCCTCGCGTCCGGGCACGCTCGAGCGGGCGTCGAGCAGGTGAAAATCGGTGTGGAAGCGCGAAGCGTCCTGGATGTCGGCCAACCCGGATACCTGGAGGGCCTTGATCGTGCGTGCGCCTGTCCGCCGGGCGGCCTCGGCACAGAATGAAGGTCCCTCGTCGCCGTGGAGTTGCAGCAAGGTCAAACCGACCTGCTCGGAGATCTCGACGATCTCCTCCATGGACGCGTTGACGAACACGCCGCACAGCTCCACTTTACGCCGCAGCACAGCCGCGATCGCCTGGGCTTCGGCCAGCGAGCAGCGACGGGGACTCGGCTCGTAGAAGACCATCCCGATCGCCCATGCTCCAAGCTCGACCGCCAACTCGGCGTCCTCCAGACGCGTGAGACCGCAGATCTTGATTCGGGTATCGCCGCCGGACATGCCCCAACGGTAGCGGGCCGCGATCTCGGGAAGGCCCCACGCGCGCTAGGCACCCCAAACGAACCACACAACCAAGACCCGACCCGAAGGCCCGGCTCGCCGGCCCTACCCTTCGGGCGTGTTGGCGTTCTTGATCGAGTTCGGCCGGGCAGCCAAGGTCACCTTCACCGTCTTGTGTTCATAGGAACCGTTGCCGGTGGCTCGCAGCACCTCGACCGAGATCGTGTCGCCCGGCTTCTTTGAGCCGATCACGGTCGTCAGGTCTTCGGCGTTGGCGATCGTCTTGCCGTCGACGGCCACGATGATGTCCCCGCCGACGGCGACCTTGCCGCCGGAGGTCTGGACTTCGAGGTTGCCGCCACGAATGCCGGCCTTGGCGGCAGGTGTACCGCCTTCGACGGTCTCGACCAGGGCACCCTGTTTGACGGGCAAATTGAGGGCGGACAAGGAGCCGTCGATCGTCAAGGTGGAGACGCCCAGGTAGGCGGCGCGAACGGTTCCGCCTTTCTCCAGTTGAGCGAGCTCGGACTTGGCGGTGTCGATCGGCACCGCGAAGCCGATGCCGACGCTGCCGTTGCCGCTGCCGCCGGTCTCGATCTGCGAGTTGATCCCGATCACTTCGCCGGCGCCGTTGAGCAAGGGACCGCCCGAGTTGCCGGGGTTGATCGGCGCATCGGTCTGCAAAACGTTGTTGATCGTGAAGCCGTTGGGCGCCGTGATCTCACGCTGCAAGGCGGAGATCACGCCGGTGGTGAGCGTGCGGTCGAGACCGAAAGGGTTGCCGATCGCAAGCACCGGATCGCCGACCTGAACCTTGCTGGAATCCCCCAGGGTGAGCACGTGCATCGTGAGTCCTTCGGTGGGGATGCGCAAGATCGCGAGGTCGTTGGAGGGATCCTTGCCGATCACTTTGGCTTCGACGGTCTTGCCGTGTTCGAAGGAGACGGTGACCTTGACCGCGTTCTCCACGACGTGGTAGTTGGTGAGGATCGTGCCGTCGCTGTTGATCACGAAGCCCGAGCCGGTGGCAGTGCCCTGCTGCTGGCTTTCGCCGCCCAAGCCGAACGGCGATTCGCTCTGGCGCACGATCGTGGAAGTCACGTAGGCGACCCCAGGCGCGTCCTTCTCGTAAATCTGGTGCGGCGTCAGCCCACCGCTCTGCTGGGAAGCATTGGAGGGCGCGATCGGCGAGGACTGCTGGACGACCGTGACCGTCTTCTGCGATGAGCTGAGACCTCCGGCGGCGGCGATCACAGCGACGACGATGCCTCCCCCGATCAGGGCCGAGACGAAGGGAATGGCGAACATGCGCTTCATGGGTACTGAGGATGACGGGTTGCGATCAATCTGAACTAAAGAGAATCGTGTGGATTCATAAAAAGAATTTGGATCGTCGTTCGTGCCCCACTGACGAGAGGGCCAGTCGCGAAGGTCCGAAAAGGAGACTAGCCGGGACGGGACGTCGAGCCTAGCTCGATCGGACAGCCCCGCGTAGGACGCCAAGCGCCTCGCCGGGGTCAGAAGCTCGCATCAAACTCTCCCCTACCAGCACGGCCGCGACTCCTTGGGCCTCCAACTCGCGCAACTGCTCGTGACGGGAGATGCCCGACTCGGAGACCACGGTGGCGCCGGGCGGCATCTCGGCCAGGAGCCGGGAGGTGCGTGAGACGTCGACCGAGAAGTCGCGCAGGTCGCGGTTGTTGACGCCGATCAGGCTCGCTCCGGCGCTTGCGGCGATCGCAAGCTCCTCGCTGTCGTGAACCTCGACCAGTACGTCCAGGCCCAGACCGGTGGCCGTCTCGTGCAACCCAGCCAACTCGGGGGGCGAAAGGGCGGCGACGATCAGGAGCACCGCGTCGGCACCTGCCGCGCGGGCCTCGTAGAGCTGGTAGGAGTCGACGACGAAGTCCTTGCGCAAAAGCGGCAGCCCGCAGGCGGCCCGGGCGGTTTGGAGATCGGCGAGCGAGCCTCCGAAATTGGACTGCTCGGTGAGCACCGACATGGCGCTCGCTCCCCCTTGCTCATAGGCGAGGGCGATCTGGGCGACGTCGGCTCCCTCGCGCAGGAGCCCGGCCGAGGGCGAGCGGCGCTTGAACTCCGCGATCACGGCGATTCCAGGGCGCTCCAGCGCTTGGCGGAAGCCCCTCGTCTGCCCCGCTACGGAGCGCTCCGATAGCTCGTCCAAGGACACCGAGCGCTTGCGCGCGGCGACCGCGGCGCGGGTTTCCCCGAGGATGCGCTCGAGCACGCTAGTCATGCGAGGCGCACCGACGCGCTCGCGATACGCCCGGTCGGGATGCTCCGGTCATGCAATCTGCGCCGCTCACGCGACCTGCGCGGGGGCGTGAGCGCGGCTCGCCTGGACATAGCGCTCAAGCGCCACGGCGGCACCGCCCGAGGCGATCGTCTCGCGCGCGAGCTCGACCCCGGCGGCGATGTCGGGGGTCGCGCCGGCCGCATAGATGGCGGCGCCCGCGTTGATCGCGACCAGGTCGGCGTGGGCGCCCTGCTCGCCGGCGAACACGGCCGTCGTGACCTGGGCGTTCTCGGCGGGCGAGCCGCCTCCCAACAGCGGGTCCGACACGTCGGCCCTGTCGATGCCCACCTGTTCGGGGGTCACGCTGTAGCGGGTGATCTCGGCTCCGTTGACCTCGATCACCTCGGTGGGAGACGAAGTCGAGACCTCGTCAAGGCCGTCCTCGCCCGCCACCACCAGGGCTCGCTCGACCCCCAGCAAAGCCAAGGCGCCCGCAATCGTCTCCATGAAGGATGAATCGGCGACCCCGATCAGCTGACGCGTCGCGCCCGCCGGGTTGGTGAGCGGACCGAGCAGGTTGAAGATCGTGCGCACCGCCAACTCGCGCCTGACCGGGACCACGAAACGCGTGGCCTGGTGGTGGGCGGGCGCAAACATGAAGCCGAAACCGGCCTCTTCGATGCAACCCGCCACTCCCTCGGGGCCCAAGTCGATGCGCGCGCCCAACGCCTCCAAGAGGTCCGCCGAGCCCGAGGAGCTGGTGGCCGAGCGATTGCCGTGCTTTGCCACCGCGCAACCCGCGCCCGCGGCGACCAAGGCCGCGGAGGTGGACACGTTGAAGGTGCGCCTGCCCCCGCCCGTACCGGCCGTGTCCAGCAGGTCGTGGCGATCGGTCGGCACGTGGGCCGCCAACTCGCGCATCGTCCGCGCCAAGCCCGCCAGCTCCTGGACGGTCTCCCCCTTGGTGCGCAAGGCGATCAAGAAACCCGCGATCTGGGTCTCGGAGACCTCGCCGTGCATGATCTCCGAGAGGACCTCGGCGGCCTCCTGCTCGGACAGGTCGCGACGAGAGGCGAGCGCGTCGATCGCGCCGGTGAGCACTGGATTGGGCATCAGGCCTCCGTGGCGCCGCTGCTCGCGAGCCCCTCCACCGCCGCCCCGACGTTCGGCGCGGGCGCCTGGCTCCGCAGAAAATTCGCGAGCAGGCGCTTGCCTTCTTCGGTGAGCACCGACTCCGGGTGAAACTGGACCCCCTCGGCCGGCAGTTCGCGATGGCGCAAAGCCATCAAGACCCCACCGCCCCGCGCGGACTCCTCCAGGCAAGCCGGCAAGTCGTCGGCCACGACCAACGAGTGGTAGCGCCCCACCGTCAAAGGCGAGGCGAGCCCCGCGAAGATCGTGCGCCCGTCGTGCTCGATCGTGGTCGCCTTGCCGTGAATCGGGTCGTGCAGCTTGACCGTACCGCCGAAAGCTTGGGCCATCGACTGGTGCCCCAAGCACACACCCAAAGTGGGGATCCCCGCTTCGGGCAGGCGCCTGGCGACCTCCAAGGAGATGCCCGCCTCCTTCGGAGTGCAAGGCCCCGGTGAGATCACACACCGCTCATAGCCCGAGTCGAGCAGCTCCTCGACGGAGGCGCGATCGTTGCGAACCGTGCACACCTCGCTGCCCAGCTCGCCCAAGTACTGGACCAGGTTGTAGGTGAACGAGTCGTAGTTGTCGATCACCAATACCTTCACGGCGTCGATTCTCCCCCACGGGCGGGCAGGCATGAGACGAGCCCGGAGACCCCACACGGCACGAGCCCGCCGGCGCCGACCCTCCGACCCGCACGGTCAGGTGCAAGACAAGCCCCGGTTACGCCAACCGGCAGGACACGGTCCTCCCCCAAAATCATCCCCAGTCCGCCTGTTCGCACGCAAGCTCGACCGCCCGCAGGACCGCCTTGCTCTTGTTGACCGACTCCTCGTACTCGTACTCCGGCTTGGCGTCCGCGACCGTGCCGCCGCCCGCCTGCACGTGGGCCACGCCGTCCTTGATCACGACGGTGCGGATGTGGATCGCGGTGTCCAAGTCCCCGCCATAGCTGAGATAGCCGATCGCCCCCCCGTAGCCGCCGCGCTTGGTGGACTCCAGCTCGTCGATGATCTGCATCGCCCGCACCTTCGGCGCCCCCGAGAGCGTGCCCGCCGGCAGGACCGAGCGCAGGGCGTCCATCGCGCCCACGTCCTCCCTGAGCGTGCCCGACACCGAGGAGACGATGTGGATCACGTGGCTATAGGTCTCCACTCCCATCAGCTCGTCCACTACCACGCTGCCGTACTCGCACACGCGCCCCAAATCGTTGCGCCCCAAGTCCACGAGCATCATGTGCTCGGCGCACTCCTTCTCGTCGGCCAGCAACTCGTCGGCGATGCGCCTGTCCTCCTCCAAGCTCGCCCCCCGCGGGCGCGTGCCCGCGATCGGACGCGTCGAGACGTGCCTACCCGTCACCGTGAGCAGCGGCTCGGGGCTGGCGCCCGCGACCTGGAAGTCGCCGAAGTCCAAGAAGTACATGTAAGGGCTCGGGTTGACCGTGCGCAGCCCCCTGTATATGGAGAAGGCCTCGACCGGCACCTGCGCCGACCAGCGCTGGGAGGGCACGACCTGGAAGGCGTCGCCTGCATACACGTACTCGACGATCCGCTCGACCATCGCTTCGAAGCGCTCCCTGCTCATGTTCGACTCGAACTGGGGGGCTTCGCGCTCGCCGGGCGACGCCTGGGTGCCGACCGTCCCCGAAGGGTTAGCCCCATCGTGTGCCCCAGGACGCGCCTCACGCGCGCGAGGCGGGGGCACCGGGCCGGCCAAGCACTCCCTCACTTCGGCGATCGTGCGCCGCGCCGCCCGCTCGGCCACTTCGGGGTCGGGCTCGGCCTCCAGGTCGGCGTTGGCGAGGATCGTGATCGTGTGCTTGAGGTGGTCGAAGGCAACCACCGCGTCGGTCATCATCAAAGCCATGTCCGGCAAGCCCAGCGCATCCTCATTTGGGGGCCCCAGAGGCTCCACGGTGCGCACCAAGTCATAACCGAAGAACCCCACAGCGCCCCCCATGAAGGGCATCTCGTCCTCCCCGCCTCCAAGCGGCGCTTGGCGCGACTCGGCCACGGCGGCGGCGGCGAGCGCGTAGGGGTCGCCTGCTTCGCCCAAAGACCACCGCAAGATCGCCCGCGGGCGAAAGCCGATGAACGAGTAGCGCCCCATGCGCTGTCCTTGCTCGGCAGACTCGAGCAAGAAGGCCGGCTCGCCAGGCGCCAGCTCGCGCAGCTTCAAGAACGCCGACACCGGGGTCTCGCAATCGGCGATGAAAGTCTCCCGCACCGGGATCAAGTTGGGGGCATCCGCACAGGACCGCGGCGGGGCGGCGCTACCGGCGCCGCTCATCGAGCACTCCCTCCGCGTCGGCCAAGGTCAAGCCCCGGCTGTGCAACAACACGAGCAGGTGATAAACGAGGTCGGCCGCCTCTTCGGCGACACGCTCGTCGGTCTCCTCGCGGGCGGCCCGGGCGACCTCCTCGGCCTCCTCCTCCACCTTCTCGCCGATCCGCCCCGGGTCGTCGAGCAGCTCGACGGTATAGGAACCCTCCGGGCGCTCCCGCGCGCGCGCAAGCAAGACGCGCTCCAGAGCAGGCAGCGTCTCATGGGGGACGCCCTCGGAGAAGTCGCTCCCGCCATCGGAGAAGTCGCCCCGATAGAAACAGGTGCGCTCGCCCGTGTGGCAGGCCGGGCCCGCCGGCTCGACCAAGGCAAGCAGAGCGTCGCCGTCGCAGTCCACTCTGAGGGCCTTGACCGCCTGGGTGTTGCCGCTGGTGGCGCCCTTGTGCCACAGCTCTTTGCGCGAGCGGCTCCACAGATGCAATTCGCCGGTCGCCCGCGTGCGCTCCAAGGCCTGCTCGTTCATGTAGGCCAGCATCAAGACCTCGCCGCTGGCCCAATCCTGGACCACGCAAGACACCAAGCCCCGCTCGTCATAGACGACCAGGTCCTCGACGGGAGCTTGTGCCGGTGCGTTCATCCACCGGATTGTAGGTTGCAGGACAACGATGGACTCTTTGCTGGAGCGCAAGCTGATCGTGGTGACCGGCAAGGGCGGCACCGGCAAGACCACGGTCGCCTGCGCTTTGGGCTTGCTCGGCGCCCGCCGAGGACTGCGCACGATCGTGGTCGAGCTCAGCGACCAGCATCGCCTGCCGGCCTTGTTCGCTGAGGACCGAGCCGATTCGCAGAGCGCCCCCCAAGACTTCGCGCAACCCACGCCGCGAGCGCCCCAGGCAGGCGTCGAGGTCGAATTGGAGGCAGATCTCTGGAGCATCGCGATCGACCCGGACCGCGCCCTGCACGAATGGTTGCGCACGCTCGCCGGCCGGCTCTCGGCCCGCTTGCTCGCGGCCAGCAGCACCTTCCACTACTTCGCGGCGGCCGCTCCCGGAGCCAAGGAGCTGGTCACGATGGTCAAGCTGCTCCGGCTCTGCGAAAGCTCATATGACTTGGTGGTGCTAGACGCGCCGGCCACCGGCCACGCCCTCGCGATGCTCACTTCGCCGCAAACATTCTCCGCAATAGTGCGCGCCGGTCCCCTCTCCGACCAGGCCCACGAGGTTGGGGCCCTGCTAGCCGACCGTGCTCGCTGCGCCTACGTCGCGGTCGCCCAAGGCACCGAGATGACGGTCACCGAGACGCTCGAGTTGGAGGAAGGCCTGCGCCGCCAACTCGACCGCGATCTGGACGCCGTGCTGGTGAATGGCGTGTTGCCGCGGCGCTTCACACGCGAGGAGATGGGCCGGATCGAGCGAATCGCGCCGGTCGCCGCGGGTCGCGCCTCGCCGGGCGATGGCGCTTCGGGCGCGGTCCCGGCGGGCGAAAGCTCCCCCGATGCGCACACCGGCGATCTTCCCGCCGAGGAAGCCTTGATCGAACGTTCCGTCCGCGCGGCGCAAGCCACCTACGGGCGCTCCCGAATCCAGCAGAGCCAGATCGCGCGCTTGCGCCGCCAGCGCTTCGCCGAGGGGCGGCCTCCCAAGGTGCTCACGATCCCGTTCCTGTTCACGCCCGAGCTGGACCTCGACGCGGTGCGGGGGATCGCAGCGGGGTTGGAGCGCAAGCTCTAGCGCTGTAGTGGCCAGGCTCAGTTGATTCCGAGGCGGTCCAACAGGCCCTCGTCGCCGCGCCAATCGCGCCGCACGCGCACCGACAGGTCGAGGTGAACATGGCAGTCGAGCTCGCGTTCGATCTCCTTGCGCGCGGCCGAGCCGATCGCCTTGATCATGCGCCCGCCCGCGCCGACCACGATCCCCTTCTGGGACTCGCTCTCGACCCAGATCAAAGCCCTCACCCGAACCAAGCCGGGCCGTGGACGTTCGATCTCCTCGACGATCGTCTCGAGCGCGTGCGGCAGCTCCTGGAAGGTGCGCCTGATCGCGGCCTCCCTCACCAGCTCGGCGAGCACGAGCGCGGTCGGTTGATCTGAGACGGCCTCTGCCGGGAACATGAAAGGACCGGGCGCCATCAAACCCGACAAATGCTCCACCAGCGCCTCCACGCCCTTGCCGGTGCGCGCGGAGATCGGAAATATCTCCTCTGCGACCTCCAGCTCGGCGGTCGCCGCCAGCATCGCCACGGTCGCGGCCCGGTCGAGTCGATCCACCTTGTTGACCGCCACCGTCACCGGCCGGCCGGCTTGGGCCAGCGCCTGGGCGATGTAGCGATCGCCGGGACCGATGCCCTGCTCGCCGTTGAGCACGAGCAGCGCGGCGTCGGAGCCCGCCAGCTCCTCGCGCACACGCCCGGCCATGCGCTCGGTCAAAGCGTCGCGGGGACGCTGCACACCCGGGAGGTCCACCAGGACGAGCTGACTGTCGGCATCGGTGCGCACCCCCCTGATCGCGCGGCGCGTGGTCTGGGGCCGGTCGGAGACGATCGCGACCTTGTTTCCCACGATCGCGTTCACGAGCGTCGACTTGCCCACGTTCGGGCGTCCGGCTAGCGCCACGAACCCGCTTCTCGTAGCGGTCACGAGCGGTCCCACCGCAGGATCTCCGCCTGTAGGGCCAGCATCTGACCGTCGTCGGTCTCGTGATCCATCCCGACCAGGTGCAGGGCGCCGTGCACGATCGCCTCGTTCACATCCTCGGTGTGCTCTGGGCAGATCACGATGTCTCCCAGCTCTCGGGGGACCCCTTCGCCGGGAGCGTCCGGCTCGGCGCCGTCGACTGGGAAGGAGAGCACGTCGGTGGGTCCCTCTTTCTGGCGGTGCACCCGGTTGAGCTCGGCGATGCGCTCCGCCGCCACGAACTGGACGGCGAGGTGCCCGTCCTCGATCCCCGCCGAGGCGAGCGCCAGCGCACACCAGCGCTCCACTTCGGTTTGCGAGAGCGGACCATCGAGCAGCTCAGCGCCGAGCACCTCTACTTCGAGCATCGCGTCGCTCCTGGCCCGAGACGGTCCCTCAGCATCGCGCCGCTCCTGGCCTGAGACAGTCCTTCAAGTTCAGGCCCGGCGTTCGGCCGGACGAAGCTCCGGGGCCTCGCGGCGAGAGTGCTCGTCGTAGGCCTCGACGATCCTCTGGACGAGCTTGTGGCGCACCACGTCCTCGCCACCGAAGCGCACGAACTCGATGCCTTCGATCCGCTCCAACACCTCCCCCACAACCACCAGGCCAGAGCGCTGCTCACGCGGCAGGTCGACCTGGGTGACATCGCCGGTGACGACCATCTTCGAACCGAACCCGAGCCTCGTGAGGAACATCTTCATCTGCTCGGGTGTCGTGTTCTGGGCCTCGTCGAGGATCACGAAGGAGTCGTTGAGCGTACGCCCGCGCATAAAGGCCAGCGGCGCGATCTCGATCACTCCGCGCTCCAGGTGCTGGGAGACCTTCTCGGGGTCGAGCATGTCGTGCAAGGCGTCGAACAGGGGGCGCAGGTAGGGGTCCACCTTGGCCATCAAGTCGCCCGGGAGGAAACCGAGCCGCTCGCCGGCCTCCACGGCCGGGCGCGTGAGGATGATGCGGTTGACTTCGTGGCGCGAGAGCGCCGCGGCCGCCATCGCGACCGCCAAGAAGGTCTTGCCGGTGCCGGCCGGGCCGACGCCGAAAGTGACCGTGCTGGAACGGATGCAGTCCACGTAGCGCTTCTGGTTGACGGTCTTGGGCGCCACCTGGAGGCTGCGATGACGCCACACCACGTCCTCGAGCACCCGCGCCGGAGATTCGTGGGCATCGAGCGCGCCTGTCACGGCAGCGATCGTTCCGGGGGCGACCTGGTGGCCGCGGGCGATCAGCTCGGAGAGCTCGTGCACGACCCTCTCCCCCATCTTGACGTCCGCCTCGGAGCCTTCGAGCGTGAGCAGGTTGCCACGCAAGAAGACCTTGCACTGCAGATGGCCCTCCAAGGCCCGCAACACGCTGTCTTGACTGCCCGCCAGCTCGGCGGCCACCTCGTTGGCGAGCTCGACTCGGTTTCTCATCCCGCGAGATCAACCATCCAGGGCTGCCTTGACGAGCGCGGAGACCCGCTTGCCGTCGGCGCGACCGTCCACGGCCGCCATCGCGCTCTTCATCGCCATGCCCATGTCCTTCGGCGACTGCGCACCGCTGGCGCTGAGGGCCTGCTCGACGATCGCCTGCAGCTCCGCTTCGGAGAGCTCGGCCGGCAGATATCCGGCGATCAGCTCGGCCTCGGCCTCCTCGCCGACCGCCAAGTCCTCGCGTCCGCCCTCCCTGAAGGCGCGAGCGGCCTCGAGCCGGCGCTTGCGCTCGCGTCTCAGGACCGCAAGCTCGTCGTTGGCGCCCTCCTTTGAGTCCTTCTGCAGCTCGGACAGGATCATGCGCAGGGCGCCCACCCGCTGCTTCTCGCCGGCGCGCATCGCACCATTGAGGTCGAGCTTTACTTGATCGAGAATCGCCATCGTCAACCCAGGATACGCCGCGCGGGCGAGACTTTTGTGTCGATCCCGCGCTTTTGCTCGCGGAAGGTGCCGTCGCGGGACCCGGTCAATCGTCAGAATGAAGCTGTGAGCGCCTCCATCTATGCCGATGCCTTGGCTCCGTTCGCGGCCGAAGCGGACCGCTTGATGCCGAGCGAAGGCGAGGTGTTCGACGCCCACACCCACCTCGGCCTCGACGAGGACGGCCGCTCGCTCGACCTGCACACGCTGCTCTCTCAATTGGATGACGCCCGCGCGCGCAGGGCATGCGTTTTCCCGTTGCACGACCCCGAGCGCAAGCCCGCCTACAGCCTCCCTAACGACCGTGTTCTGGAGTGGGCCCAGGAAAGCGAAGGTCGCCTGATCCCCTTCTGCCGCTTGGATCCGGCCGAAAGCCCGGTCGTGGAGGGCGAACGCAGCATCGCCAAGGGCGCGCGCGGGATCAAGCTGCACCCCCGCGCCCAAGCTTTCGCGTTCGATGGCCCGGAGATGGACGCCATCTTCACGCTCGCCGAAGATGCCCGGGTACCGATCCTGATTCACGCCGGTCGTGGGATGCCACCGATCGCCGACGGTTTGGCCGACCTTGCCCTGCGCCACCCCGAGGTCGTCTTGATCTTGGCGCACGGCGCGATCTGCGATCAGGGCATCCTCACCTCACGCTTGGCCGACCATCCAGGCGTCCTGTATGACACCTCCTGCTTCTTTCCGATCGACGTGATCGAGCTGTTCGCGCGGGTGCCCGCGGAGCGAATCGTGTTCGCCTCCGACCCCCCTTACGGGCTGACCGCGAGCGGGCTGTACCTGGCTTTGCGCGTGGCCGCCGACGTGGGACTCGACGAGCGCGCGACGCGCGGCGTGGCCGGCGAGACGATGGCCGGCTTGGTCGACGGTCGTGGGCTGCCCCCCATCTCTGCGCCGCGCGGCTCGGGCGAGGTGAGATTGCCGGGGCGGTTGGCGCGAGCCTACGGTTATGGCAGCCTCGCCGGGCCGGCACTGTTCGCGGGCGCCACCGAGCAGGCCCAGGGAATGCTCGACCTGGCAATCGCTGTTTGCAGGGACCCCGATCCTGGTGACAGCGGCGAGGCGCTCGACGCGATCGGAGCGGCCTTGGTCGCGGCGCGCGGGCTACTGGACAGCGAGGGCGGTCAGCGCCCGGCGATCGACCTCCTGTTCCGGGCGATGGCGAGGGCGGCTACCGAGCCGCCGTCAGCCACAGGGCAGCCCACTCGCCCCGCGTCCGACGGTCTCGCTCGCGCAAGCCGAGGCGCTTAGCGAAGGCCAAGGCCACCTCGTCGGCCTGCTCGCACAGCAGGCCGCTGGCGATCAGATCGAGGGGTTTGGCAGCGAGCGCGGGGGGCTCCGCGGAAACCTTGGTCGCGAGAGCGGGAGGCTTGGTGTCAAGCGGCGCGTCGGCGCGCGCCATCGTGGCAGCCAAGTCGAGCAGCAAGGGCCTCAGCAGGTTGGCGAGCACGACCGGAGCGGGTTCCCCGTCGATCGAGGGAAGCTCCTCGCTACGCAAATCGAAGCGGCGGGCCTCGATCTGGACATCGTTGCGGGCGGCGTTATCGGCGATCGCGAGCACGCTCTCGCGATCGTTATCCAAAGCCAAGACCGGGCCGAAGCCGAGCTGGGCCGCGGCGATCGCGAGCACACCGGAGCCTGCCCCGACGTCGAGCAGGGCGCCGCGCGTGGCCTCGAATCCGGCGCCGCGCTCCGCGCCACCAGGGCCGTCCCCGCTGAGCGTTCGCTCGGCGGCGAGCGCCAAGAGCAACTCCAAACACAAGCGCGTGGTCGCGTGTGCGCCGGTACCGAAGGCTTGGGCCGGGTCGATCACGATCTCACGCGCGTCTGGCCGCTCGGTCGGGGGCTCCCAGGGGGGTCGTACGTGCAGTGCGGGCACCGCGTCGGGTCGGGCGCCCGCTCCCACCGGGTCGGGCTCGATCAAAACCGGACGGTGAAAGCTCTTCCAGCGCTCCGACCAATCGTCGGGAACCTCGCTGGTCGAGACCTCGACGAAGGCGCCTCCCGCGGCCGCGCGCAGGTCGGGCAGGTCGGGCAGCTCGCCGGGGGCGCCGTAGACGGCGTATTCGACGAGGCCATCTTGCTCGGTGGCGCCGAATGGGCGATCGGCGCAGGGCAACTCGATCTCCTCCACCCCGTCGGGCGCGAGCTCGAGCAGCTCGGCGAGCACGAGCTCGGCGTGGGCGCGTTCGACTCTCAGGGCGAGGCGAATCATGCGGGGCGCCGGCCGCGACGAGGGTCGATCACGCGGCCTGGTGGCGCAAGACTCGGCGCAGCTTGGAGAGCATCGATTCCTCTGAGCGGAGGTTCTCCTCGGTGAGCGTGTCGTTGAGTTGGGCGAGCAACTCGCGTTGATGGTCGGTCAAGCGCTTGGGTATGAGGACATTCACGACAACCCGCAAGTCGCCGCGGCGGCCGCCGCGCAACGAGGGCATGCCTTGGCCGCGGATCGTGAGCACCGTGCCGGGTTGGGTGCCCGCTGGAACCTGGACGGTGGCGGCGCTCTCCAAGGTGGGCACCTCCAGCGCGGTTCCGAGGGCGGCCATGGGCGCGGGTACGTCGAGGGCTGTGATCAGGTCCTCGCCTTCGCGCACGAAGCGCTCGTCGGCGGCGACGCGAATTAGTACATAGAGATCTCCGGCCGGGGCGCCATGCTCGCCGGCGTGCCCGCGCCCGCTGACCCTTATGCGTTGGCCATCGGCGATTCCCGCCGGCACGGCCACCTGCTCGCTGCGCTTGACCGTCTTCTGACCGCGCCCGCGGCACTCCCCGCAGGGTTGGGTGGGCACTCGGCCGTCGCCGTGGCAGGCGTCACAGATGGTGGTGCGCAGCATTTGGCCGAAGGGGGTGCGTACCGCGCTTTGGATTTGCCCTGCGCCGCCGCAGCGCCCGCAGCGCTCGATCGGCGTACCGGGCTCGGCGCCATTGCCGCGACAGTGCTCGCAGCGGTCGATCGCCTCGAAAGCGACCTCCACCTGGCCGCCGAGGGAGGCTTCGAGCAAAGTCATCTCCACCGCGACCGCGATGTCCCCGCCCAGCGCCGACCCCGAGCCGCCGCCGAATGGGCTGCCGGAGCCGAAGAACGCGTTGAACAGGTCGCCGATCGAGCCGAAGCCGTCGAAATTGGGGGCATGCCCACTTGAGCGCAAGCCATCGTGGCCGTAGCGGTCGTAGGTGGCCCTGCGTTCGGCGTCCGACAGGATCTCGTAGGCCTCCGCGGCCTCCTTGAACTTCTCCTCGGCGTCGGGGTCGTGAGCGTTGACGTCGGGGTGTAGTTCCCGGGCCAGCCGACGGAAGGCCTTCTTGACGTCTTGCTCGGCGGCGTCGCGGGGCACGCCGAGCACCTCATAGGGATCGCGTGGGGTCGTGGCGCTCATCAGCGCTCGGCGTAGGCGTCTTCGACAAAGCGCGAAAGTTCGTGGGCGGCCTCGCGGACGGTGGCGATCGCGCCTTCATAATCCATGTGGACCGGGCCGATCACCGACACCGCTCCGAGCTTACGACGAGACAAGCCATAACCGGCGGCCACGAACGCCAGGGAGCGCATGGCGGGGATCTCGTTCTCGCTGCCGATGCGCACGTACACATCGGACTCGCCCAAGGCGGCTCGCAACACGCTCAAGAGGACCGCTCGCCGCTCCAGTAGACCCACGAGCTCGTTGATCTGGGCGATGTCGCCGATGCCGGGGCTGGAGAGCAGGTGGGCGGCGCCGTCGAAGTAGAGCGTGTCCTCGCTTTCGCTTGCCAAGCTGCCGAAGGCCGGTGCCAGTTGGTCGATGAAGGCTCGCTCGCGGGGCCCGATGCTGGGATCCTCAAGACGCTTGGAAAGCATCCTTGCACCCAAGCCGTAGCCGAGGAGACGCTCGTTGAGGTATTCGCCGGCCCAACCCACGAGGCCTTGATCGACGGGAGCGTCGAAGGTGCTCAAGAGCTTGGAGACACCGCCGCTTGAGGTGATCACGACGACGACCACTACTTGCGGCTGCAAAGCGAGGACCTCGATGTGGCGGATGGTCGCCGCGTTGAGCGGCGGCGCGGAGACGACCGCGAGCAGGCTGGTGACCTGAGAGATCGCGACGCTTGTGAGACGCATCGCCTCCTCGACCTCGCGCCGTGTCAAAGACAGGGCGAGCGGACTGTTTGGAACCAGCTCGCGCCCAGCCCCGAGCATCCGGTCGACGACGTAGCGGTGACCGGCCTCGGTCGGCACACGGCCCGCGGAGGTGTGGGGATGGGCGAGCAGGTCGTGCTCCTCGAGCAGGGCGAGCTCGTTGCGCACGGTCGAGGGCCCGCAGTCGAGGCTTGGGTCGGCGGCGATCGTCTTTGAGGCCACCGGCTGTCCTGAGCGTTGGTAGTCCTCAACCACCTTGCGCAGGATCAACTCCTGTCGGGGGGTGAGCATATGAAGCGATTGTAGGCGCCGCCCCGGGTGCCCGGAGCGGCGCGCCACGTCAGAGGCGCAGTTCGGCCTCGGCGTTGCGAATGATCTGGTTGCCGGCCTGCTCGGCGACTGTGTCTACGATCACGCGGCCGTCCTCTGCCTCGCGCACGGTGCCGGTGACGAGGACCTCCTGCTCGGGCACGCCCATGCCGCGGAACTGGACGGAGAGCCGCTTGAGGGTGGCCGGGCCGCCGGCGGCCTCGGTCTGTGCGCGCGCCACCTGAGCCATCGACCACAGTCCGTGCAGGATGCGGCCGGGCAAGCCGACGGCGCGAGCGAACTCCTCGTCGATGTGAATCGGGTTGAAGTCACCGGAGGCACCGGCGTAGCGGGCGGTGAGGTACTTGTCGGGCGTGACTCGCACCTCGGGGATCTGGGCGCCTACCGTTAGATCTGCCATTGCGCTCACACTCCTCGGACGATGTTCGTCCAGGTTCCGCGACAGACCTGCTCGCCGCGCTGGTTTACAGAGACGGACTCGAACACGTAGTAGCCGCGACCGTCCCGTTCGGAGATGTCCTTGACCGATGCGGTGGTCGTGATCTCGTCGCCGGCCACGACGAGTGGCCCCCACTCGAACTCCTGGCCTCCGTGGACCATCATCGCGAAGTTCATTTCCACCTCGGGATCGAACAGCGAGGGAGCCACCGACTGCGAGCTGTAGACGACGGCGAACATGGGCGGCGCCACGACGTCTGCGTACCCGGCCTCGCGGGCGGCTTTCTCGTCGAGGTGAAGCGGGTTGGTCTCGCCGACCGCGCGGGCGTACTCCTTGATCTTCTCTCGACCCACCGCATAGGTGGTGGGCTCGTAGGTCTTACCGATCGCTTTGGTGTTGACTGGCACCGGGAGGGCTCCTTGTGGACTGGAAGGATGGCGGGCTCGCATGAGCCGTCGCGTTGCTTGCAAGAGCTGCGGCCGGCCAGTTTACGGCCCTTAAACGCAAAAAGGCGCCCCGGGGCGCCAAACGGTGGGATGTCGCATTGGACACCCCACCGCTGAACCGGCTGTCAGGCGGAGCGCTCAGAAGACGAGATCGTCCTCGATCCCCGCTCCGACGCCCACGAGCTCGCGCTCCTCGGCGCCGTCGGTGTCGCCCTCCTGCCCGGCTGATCCTTGCGCACCGGGGCCGTCTCCGGGCCCGTCGAGGAACTGGACCGTCTCAGCGACGATCTCCACGGCCTGGCGTTTGCCGCCCTCGGGGACCTCCCACTCGCGCCAGCTGAGGCGCCCGTCGATCGCGATGCGACGACCGCGACTCATGTAGCGATGGACCGTCTCGCCCAAGGCGCCGAAAGCGCTGATGTTGAAGAAGTTGGGCTTCTCGGTGTACTCGCCTTCGGGACCCTTGCGAGCGCCGTTGCAGGCGAGACGCAGGTTGCAGACCGCCGTGCCGGAAGGCAGGGCGCGCAACTCGGGATCGCCGGTGAGACGGCCGACGAGGATGACGCGGTTGATGTTCGAGTAGGACATTGTCTTCTCCTTTGGTGTGGGCTCGCCCCGCAACAAAACGTAGGCAAGGTGTGCGACGGTTTTTTGCGCGCCGGCCCCAAAACCACGGTTTGGCCCTATTTGGCGGGCGAAATTTCCGGCGCCCCGAACGCCGTCGACGCTCCCAGCTGTTGATGTCGATCAAAAAAGGGGGCCCTGCGCGCGGGCGGGGGCACGCGCGGGCGGGGGCGCGCGCACTCGGGCGCGCGCACGCAGGGCACCCCTTTGCGGAACAGGCGACCTTGCAGCACAGGCGCCCGGCGAACCCCGCCAGCGCCTCAAGCATGGGCGGGAAGCGCGGTGAGCGGGACCACCACAACTCGGTCCCGGGCACCGGCCTTCTCGATCGCTCGCTCCAGTGCTGGTTGCACTCGATCGCCCGCGAGATAGAGCACACCCGCAACGAGCGGGCAGCGCGTCCATGCGCGACATATGCCCGCCAGACGCCGGGGTGCCTTTATCGTCAACTCGACCTCCACCGCGACCGGCAGCGCGCCCGGCGCGTGGGGCCACAGGACGAGATCGGGACGATGCAGCCGATCCGCGGCCAGGCGGGCACTTGCGAGCGGACGTGCGAGGTCGCGCTCGTCTCGGCGCAACTCACGCTCGCCGACTAGCCGATGGTCCGGGTAGCAGCGCTCCAAGGAGGCGGCCGCTTCGGCGCAGAGGATCGCGTGATGGGCGCCGGCCGCCGAGAGGCGGCAGGGCTCGATCCCGTAGGCGCCGCAGGCTCGCAGGCCGGCTCGCGTGACCGTGTAGAGACTCGGGGCGTCGACGAGCAGGCGGCGCCTGACCAGAACGCCGTGTCTTACGAGGGTGGCGAGACGACCGCGTGCCGAGGCCGGCGTGATGCTCACGCGTCGGGCCAAAGCCTCGGCGGTGATCGCTCCCAAGGATGCTGTCCAATACACGAGCTCGGTTTGCTCGGTGGTGAGAGATAGGGGTGCTCGAGGCATGACGATCTCCTTTTTTTTGGGATTGAAGTTCTTGCCCGGTGCGGGGCACGAGCCCTCGACGATGCGGCTGCGAAGCCACTCGTCGAGGGCTGCATCTGGGCGTCGGCGAAAGTCAGGCCGGCGCGATGACGTCGGCAAGACGGGCGCGCAACCTGGAAGGGAGCGATCCGTCGACGGACGGCGCGAGCGACGAGTAGACCTGCATGAGCTTTGGGGCGCTGCCTCCGGCCAGGTCGAGCGCGGCCGCGCGGCCGGGCTGTAGGGCGCGGACCTCCTCGACGGCGAGCCGCGGCTTGCTCGAGCGGCTTCGGGTCCAGCGTCCGGTATCTGCGCGGGAGGTGCGCCACACGCCGCGAGTACCGCTGAGGCGCGCGATCAACTCCGCGGACTCGGGGACGACTTGGCGGTGGGCGAGCAGACACGAAAGGTTGCCGAGCACCTGCTCGAGCAGTTCGCGCCGGCCTTTGACCCGCAGGTCGGAGAGCTCCTGGGTGCCGAGCAGCAGGTTGATGCCCGCCGAGCGTGCTCGGCCGAACAGATGCACCACCTGCTCGGCGGCGATCGAGGCGAACTCGTCGATCACGACGACCGCCGGCACGGGTTCGGCTTGGAGGGCCGCAATCGTGGCTTGGAGGTCTTGCACGATCGCTACTCCGAGCATCTGGGCCAACAGTTGCCAGGCGTCGGCCTCCAGGGAGAAGTACACGACGGCTCGTTCGCGGATGGCCTGCAACAGGTCGAACACGGGCGCGCCGGGGGTGGCGGGGTCAAGCCAGGGACCGACATCGGACTCGACCATGATCGCGAGTCGGTCTCGCACGCCGCCCAGATCCGCGCGCGCTCGTGTGGTGAGCGAGTCGAGGTAGTCGCGTGTGGCGTCGGCCTGGGGCTCGGGCAGCTCGCCGCAGAGCGCTTGGAGCGCGGTGAAATCGAACGCCTCGACGAGTGCCCGCAGGCTTACGGGCTTGCCGGCTCCGTGCAAGGCACGCACGGCGTGACCGAGGTAGCGTTGAGCTTGACGCTGATAGTGGGGCTCGGTGAACAGCTCGCCCGCCAAGGCCTTGTCGGCGACACCGCTTGCGGCGCCGTGGGCGAAGGGGTTGTAGACCGACGGTCCACTAGGCGTCCATTCCAGGAAACGACGTCCGCTGCGGTCGGCCGCTATGAGGAGCTGCTCGCGCATGCGTGCGTCGCCCTTGGGATCGACGACCACCGCCGCGAGACCTGCTTCTATCGCGCGGGACGCGATCCAGGTCTCGGTGACGGTCTTGCCAGACCCGGTGGCACCGACGATCAGGGTGTGTCGGCCGCCGCCGGTTACTCCGAAGGGGATCGAGACCTGCCGGTAGTCCTCAGTGCGACCTACACAGATCCGCTCGGCGCTCAGCGGCGTCGGCGAGGAGGGCGCGAAACGCTCTTGCAGGCGGCCGAGGAGGGTGCGCATCGTCGCGGCCGGCCCCCTGCGAGCAGTCGCCGTGTCGGCCAAGTCCCCGCCCGCGAGGATGTCTTCGCGGTGCCAGCGGCGTCCGCGCAGGGCAGCGGACACGGCGGCCGTGTCGAGTGAGAGGGCCCAGCCCGACGGGTGAGTTTGGACGAGCAAGAGGGGAACCGCGGCGGCGGCTGCCCAGGTCCAGCGCAGGTGACGAGCACGCATCAAGCGCGCGGCTGTCCAGCCGAGCAGCAAGCCGATCGCAATGTGTGCGGCGGTCGAGGCGAGCCATCCGAACAGGTCGGTGAAGCCCGCCAGGGCGTTCAGTGGATCGACAGGCGATTCGGTGATGAGGGGATGCGAATGTGACGGCATGAGCCGCTCCTTTCTTGAACCGGTCGCGACCGGCGATTGGGGTTAACGAGCAGCGGCGAGCCGGAGGGCTCGCCGCGGGGACGGAGGGAAGTTGGAGGCCGCGAGGGGCCGGTTCATCCGGGGAGTCGCAGCGCACCAACTGGGTGGGCGACGCCGGCGAGAAACTCAGAGCAGGCGGTAACCGACGCCCCAGACGTTGACCACCAGCCCGGGCGCGCCGGCCGCACGCAGCTTGAGGCGCAGACGGCTGGCGTGACTGTCCACTGTGCGGGTACTCGAGGGGGGTTGCCGGTGCCAGATCGCGCGCAGCAAGTCCTGCTTCTCACAGACCGCGGTGGGATCGCGCGCCAGGTGGAGCAAGAGCTCGTATTCGATCCGACCCAACGCGACGGGGGTTTCGCCGACATGCACGGCGTGGGCGCTCCTGTCCACACGCAGGACCCCCACTCGAATACATGCGGGCCGTGGCGGTTGGGCGCGTCGGAGTAGGGCTCTCAAGCGCACCCGCAGCTCGAGGTAGGTGTAACGCTCCCCGGAGATGTAGTCATCGGCGCCGGCGTCGAAGGCTCGCAACAGGTCCAGTTGGGTGGCGCCGGGTTGGAGGACGATCAGCGGCAGGCTCTCGGCCCAAGGCGTCTGAGGGGAAGCACCGTTTGGAGCACGAATCTCCTCGAGCAGGTCGAGCATCGCGCGGGGGCCCTCCAACGAACCGAGCAGGATCGCGGCCAGGGGGCCGGCGCGAGCGAGTACCCGGGCGTGCTCGGCCGTGCGGGCTTGCATGGCGAGATAGCCGTCCGCGCGCAACTGCCGCACGAGTTCCTCTCCGAAGGCGGCATCCGCCTCGACACAGAGAATTGTGGGCTGTTGTGGAATCGTCGAGCGGGACCCGAGCGCGGAGCTTGGCGTCGCCGCGCTCATTGGAGTTCGACCTCGCGTGGGCTCACGCCGAGTCCACGACGCGCGATCGTGGCGAGCACGTCGCTGTGAACCCAAGGCGTGGGGGCTTGGGCTCCGCCTTCCGGCATGAGGCCGACTCGGCGCGCAAGCCAGCTGGTCTCCCCGCTCGGGTTGCCGTGCCGATCACGCTTGACGACGCCGCAGCGCAAGGCGATCTCGCTCATCGTCATGCCCCGCCGCTCGACCGCGTCCGTCACGGCTTCGCGCAGGGCGCGGTTGAGGACGATCGGGCTTGTGCAGAGCCGGTCGTATTCGTCGCGCAAGCGTGTCGAGAGCACCGCGTGGTCTTCGCGGTAGTGCGCGAGCGCCCGCTCCGTGAGGGCACGCACCGGTTCGTAGCGCTCGATCGCGCCGACCACGTCGCGCAACTTGACCTGCTCCCAGGTGGACTCGGGACAACGACTCGGAGTTCTGCTCCAGCGCAACTGGGCTGTGGCGCGTTCGTCGGGCATCGGTCCCACGCGGTAGACGAAGCCTCGGGCTCGAAGCTCGTTCTCGAGCGTGGGCGGTGCGGCGGCAGAGCAGCGCTCGGGGGACGCGAAGGGGGCTTGCTCCAGATCGGTCGGCGCCACGCGCCGGCACCGCCGTGGGGCCGGGCCCTCGAGGTAGAGGCGACAGACCAAGGCGGCGTTCTCGGGCGGCTCGTCTGAGGCGAGGTGGGCCAGAAGGCGACGGTCGCCGAGCGTGGTTGCGTCGCGATCGAGGACCAGCATGCTGCCACCGAGGCCGGGAACGGCTATCAGCTCGCGGGTTCGACCATCGGTGTCGCGATAGCGAGCCAGGGGCGAGACGTGGGCCGCCGCGCCTCGGCGGGGACGCGGGATGGCCTCAATAGGACGGTCGTGAAGGCCGCGCCGGGGGTTGGTCTTGGCACGAGGCGAGGGCGACGCGGACGAAGCGAATCGCGGAAGGGACGTGGAGGATGTGGATCGAGACATGGGAGCTCCTGGGTGTCGCGACCGCGCCTGAGGGGGGCGTGGCCGGGGTGGTCGATGGAGCGCTTGTAGGCCCGCGCGGCACCCTCGTCAAGCCCCGCTGGGAGGACCGGGAGGGAATTGACAGAGGATCCGAGGCCCCTTAAGGGGTCTCGGAAAGTCCGATCCGATGGAAGCGTGGTCGGTCGAAGCTGGCCGAGATTCGCTATCGGGATCTGCGTAGCGAAATGGGCGGATCGAGAGCGGACGAGCGAAGGTTCCGGACGATCCGAAGAGCATGGCCGTCAAGGGCAGGCGACGAGAGCTGCAAGCCGGGGCGAGGGCAACGGTCCGCGGCTAATGCGACAAATGTCTCTGACTTTCGCGGAGGCGAATCGTTGCCTACAGCTAGAGATTGACTGCTTGGGAAGGGAAGAGAAGGAAGCCCGCAGATTAGTGGCTGACGGGGCGGGCAACAACTTGGGAGACGCCTCGGAGAGAGGGCCGTCCAAGGCGGTGGCGCGACTGCGCACCAGACGAGCGGTAGATGCGGGGAAATCCCTGAATCGGATGCGCAGTCGGGCTCGCTTGAGGCGACCGCGCAACTGCGATGAGGAGGCCGCCGGCGCACAGGCGACTGCGCCGAGATCGGACGCACCTGCAGCACCGGCGAGGCATATCCAAGAGCGTTGCGGCGCCAAGAGCGTCCGGGGAGAGCATGACAAGAACTAGACGCAAGAGTGAGCAGTTCGCATGAATCGCGGCAGGTGGTCACAATGTCGGCTAGTGGACAAGACCGACCGACGCACTGCGGAGCCATCAAACTCACGCCAAGCACGACCTCGCAAGGGGGGCAAGAGTGCGCGCAAAGCGCCCGATCCACGCGCCAGGATGCTTGAGGCGATGTTGGCGAGTGTGGGCGAGCAGGGCTACGCGACGACCGTGGTAGCCGACGTGATCGCCAAGGCGGTGGCATCTCGCAAGACGTTCTACGAACACTTCGAGGACAAGCAGGCGTGCTTCTTCGCGATGAGCGATGCGATCGTCGAGGAATGGATCGCACAGGTGCTTGCCACGTGCGAGAGCGGAGCTGACCCGCGCGAGGCGATCGACTCCTATGTGGAGGCACTGTTCGCCCTGACGCTCAAGAACCCCCCTGCCCTGCGTGTCATTGCCGTCGATCTGACAGCCGCGGGCCCGAAGGGGATCGTGCGCCGCGAGCTAACGCTGGCACGACTCGCCCGGCCGCTCGGTCGAATGCTCGGCGACGATTCTGAAGCCGGACAGCTCGTCGCACGTGCGATCGTGGGCGCGATTCTGCGGATCTTGTACGCGCGAGCGCGACGGGGCGAGCGGGTGCGCCGTCCGCGGCGCGGCGAGTTGTATGAGCTTGCCCCCGCCGTTTCGGCCTGGGCCTCGTCTTACCAGGCGAACGGCTCTGCCGGAGCGTGGCGTACACGGATCGCGCGACGGGTCGGCGAGCCACCGGTCGGCGGTCGCGCGCCCGGGACATTGTCGCTCAGCTCAGGTGCGGTCGAGCGACGGGGCCTGCCTCGCGGCGAAGGTAACGTGTCGCGCAGCTTCGTGGTGCACAACCAGCGTGAGCGAATTCTCGACGCGCTGGCGAACCTAGCGTCCGTCAAGGGATACGGAACCTGCACGATCCCCGAGATCGTGCAGGAGGCTGCTGTGTCGGTGCAGGCGTTCTATGAGCACTTCTCGGGCAAGGAGGACGCCTTCTTGGTGGCCTACGAGTTGGGGCACCGCAAGCTGCTCGCGATCGTCGAGCGAGCCTACGAATCCGAGGCCGAGTGGCCCGCGGCGGTACGCGCCGGAATCGGGGCACTGCTCAGCTTCTTGGCTTCCGAGCCGGCATACGCCCACCTGGCGTTGATCGACGCGCTGACCGCCAGCGCGAAGTCCGCCGCGGTCGCGCATGAGGGTATGAGGGCCTACATGGGGATGCTCGAGCCCGGACTGGAGTCCAACCGCGGCGAAGACAGGGCCGTGAGCGTCGCGGCCGAGGCTACGGCGGGGGCGCTGCTGGAGCTTTGTTTTGTGTACGTGGCGGGCGAACGAACGCGCGAGCTGCCCGGTGTGGCCGCCCTCGCGCAAGAGATGGCGTTGCGACCGGCCGTGGGCGCGAGCGTGCGCTGAGGCCTTTGACCGCGTGAGCGAGGGAGCCATGGTGCCATCGGCGCCCTGCCGCGTAGAACGAAGGCCGACGGGAGTGCGCGCCGATTGTGGTGTTTATTCCGTGGCTCTTTTGTAGTCAGCCTTGAATGATGACCCTGTGGTCGAAGCAGACAGTCAAGAGATCGTCGAGCAGATCCGCGCGTTTGGAGAAAATCTGCGCCAAGCGCGTTCAGACGCGGAAATGACACAGGTTCAACTGTCTCGTGCGACTCCACTCGATCGCGCGGCGATCAGTCGCCTGGAGTGTGGCGAGCGGGCTCCGGACATGCCGACGCTGATGCGCTTGTGCGCGGCCCTGACGACAACACCCGGCGCGCTTCTGGAGGGAATCGGATCGAGGCGTCCAATCCGCCACAAACACCCGCCGAAGGAGGCACTGACGAGAAAGGCGCAATTCGGCGCGAATTTGAAGTGGGCACGCCGTCGAGCCGGCATATCTCAGGAGCGCTTGGCGCTCGAGGCCGACGTCGACCGAGCCGCAATCAGCGTCTATGAGAATGGAGGGCGCGAACCCAACTTGCGCACGGTGTTGAAGCTGGCCTCGAAGCTGGACGTTCCGCCAGCGGCTTTGCTTGCGGGCATCGAGTGAGTGCTTCGGTCCCACTCGCAGGCACCGGGACTTCGCAGCGGACCTGCGGCGAACACGCGGACCTGTCGGCGGACCCAGGACACGCAGCCCCCTGAATCCCTTAGGGGGCGCCGCACGGCGCGCGTAGCGTCAGGTCATACCACGCACGCCGCACGGGCCCAATGCTCCGGCGCTAGGCACGCAAGCGCCACGCCGCAGCTCGTTCGGCCTCGCGGCGGGGGGTGACCGCGATCCGAACCCTCTTCCCTTGTCCGCCCATTCGGTTCCCGGGAAGTCTTATGCTCCTCCACCCTTTGGTCCGATTCCACAGACATACTGCATGTCTCTACCTGACAAACCGTACATTGATCCGACATCGTTCCGTATCTCGGATCTAACGGGATATTTGCACACCGCACCGACCGTGTCAAGTCCAACTTCTGGAGGCAGCGACACGCAAATACCACTCACGAAGCGCTCACCAGCGAGCGGTCTCCTTCACCAGAACATATGTCGCGAAGCGGAGGCGAGAATTGCCTACACGAGGGCCGACTGGGTCGGCGACAACGGCCGGGAGGCCTCCTCCGGCTCGCGCTGTCGCGCCCCAGCCGACCCTCCGTGAGGGCTGGCCGGCCACAGGGACGTTAGTCCGCAAGACATCCCGGACCGGGCCATGCCGCCTGCGCGCTGACGACTCCACCATAATCGGCAACACTCCTGAGCTTGTCAAATTCCTTGGGAGCATTCCGCTCTATTGTTCCTGACTCCTTCGGTCAAGCCGTCCGTCCGCAGCCGCATGGAGTGAAAGCGCTTGAACGCGTAGGCGAGACGACTTCAAGGGTTCAGATCGCGACGCTCCACTGCGGGGTCTCGTGCCCGCGGGTCGCCGTCGGCGCCGGCGACCCGCACCTCAGGCGGGAGGCGGGGCAGCCCCCATGCCGACAGAGAGCCACTGTGAATGTCACGCTCGGCAACGTAGAGGACGCGTCGCCGAGCCGGATACTCCCACTCGGCGGGGTACTCGCCGGCATAGGCACGAGCAGCCGTCAGCACGCGATCGGCGCTGCGCGCGCACTGACGAGCGCGAGCTCCGTCCCGACAAACGAACACCACCAAGGGAAGCTGTGCTTGCGGCCGCGTGTAGCGCTTGAGGTGAACCGACCAGCCCGTGAGAAAGTGATCGTAGCGCTCCAGCTTGGCGGCGCCCGAGCCTTCCGGGAGACGGTCGTCGAACTCGAGCAGCAACTCGCAGCCCTCTCGCGTGCACAGAATCGCGTCGGGGCGAATCGTTTGAAAGCCCTCCACTTCGATTCGTGCGCCCGAATCTACGGTGCGCACGAATTCGTGGGGAGTTCTGCCGCCGGGGAGCGATAGTTCCGCGAGCGAGAGGATCGTTCGCTCGCCGTGGCGCGAGCGAGAGGGCGGCGAGATCGCGGACTCGTCGGGACCTGAGAGTTGCGCCAACCGACCGGCCTGTGACAAGCGCTCGAAAGCGAAAATCCAAGCGGCGACGTGGACGTCGTGGCGGGCTTGGCGAAGCCGGCGCTCATCGTTGGGCTCCACACGCTCACGCTCGCGGCGATCGGTCTCGGTGAGGCCGTGCGCACGCGACGATTCGTGTTCGCGCACCAGCTCCAGACCCGAGGGCGTGGTCGTGTAGCACATCGGCACCCCTCCCCCATCGCGCCGGTGAAACTGGAAGCGGGCCACCAAGCCCGCATCGGCCAGTCGCTTGAGTCTGCGCTGGGTGGTGGTCGCGGCTCGCGAAGGATTGAAGCGACGGTGTATCTGACTACTCAAGACATGCCGCATCGAGGCGATGAGGGCAAGGATCTCGATGTCCAAGGGCTCGGGGTCGATGGTTGAGAGGGCGGTGGCGGGCTTCGCCCAACGAACACTGTGGGCGGCATCCAGATCGACCAGCTCGCTGTAGCTCGCGGGCACCTGGGAGGCCGCCGACACGTCCAACCCGCCACGCGGATCGACGAACTTCCCGGAGGCCGAAGTCTCGGGCCGTACGGACGAGAAAACGGACCCCCCGTCCTGCCCCGACCCGGACGCAGGCCCAGCCACAGAGGCAGGCCCAGCCACGACGGGCTCGGCGCTTTCGGCACCTGAGCTCGCCTCGGCCGGTCGAACGGGCATCTCGGCCGGCTCCTCCCTGAGCCAATGCGGCTGGGAGAGATCATCCAGAAAGCGCCCTCCGCGCTGCGCCTGTCTGGCGGCATGAAAGGCGAGTCGCTGCTCGTCGAAGGGGAGCGGCACCGTCTGAGCGACAAAGGGCGCCTGACGGCCCTCGGGTGTCACCCAGCTCGCTATGGCGCTGTGTCTGGGAAGGTGTAGCCGCACATCGGGCCTGCCAAGATCCGACAGATTGCGGATTCCGGGACGAACGGTGTCTGAGTACTCGGCCATCATCAAGTTGGCCGCCTTGCGCGCGTCCTCGACCGAAGCCGTGGCGAAATAGACGCGGTGCGCAAACAGAGCATCGAGCTGGGCGCGCACGTCGCGATCGATCCACTGTGAGTCGGCCTGCCAGCAAGCGACGGTCTCCAGGCCCGCAGACCGCTTCAAGGCCAACGTCTCAGCAAAACCACGATTGACGACCAGTGGCGCCTCGTCGATCTTCAAGGCCACTGGAACGCGCTCGGCGGCGGGGACCCCGTCCTGGCAACGCGCCAAGGCGGCGTCCAACATCCCAACGAGCAGTTGCATGAGCACGCTGGTGTTGCCCGCGCCCATGGCGCCAAGGGCTCCCTTCACGACCAGGACCTGAGCGCCCGAGATCACCTCCTCGAAATCGACCCTGAGCGAGTCGTTGAGCAGGACGCGCTTGATCGAAGGGGAGTTGAGCAAACGTGCCAACTTGTTGACGGGCGCGTCGAGCTTCGCGGTGGTGGTGCCTCGGGCATCGGCCAGTTGGACCGCAAGCTCCCCGGTGAAGAACTCGGAGATCTCCTTGAACTCGGGCTGACCCCGAAGGCGGGCGGCCACGCGGGCGCGGTAGGCATAACCCTCCTCCCCAACCGACAGAAGCCGAGCCGCGTCCCAAAGGGTGCTCGACCGCTCGTAGGCGAGCACGGCGATGATCGCGTTGCGCAAGTATCTGTCGGAACTCGCCTTGATGTCCCCCTCGCTGAAGAGTTGCTTGAGCGAAGCCACCACGTAGTCGGCGATCGTGTCGGCCGGAGCGCGGACATCGAGCGGATTGAAGCCACAGGTTGGGTGGGCAAAATCGAGCAAGGTGCAGGTGCGCTCGCGCGGGACGAGGCTGACGGCGGCCTCCGCCGCGTCGCCCTTTGGGTCGAACACGATGACCGCACAGCGCTCGCGCTGGAGATCCTCGGCCACGGTCGCCACGAGATAGCTCGACTTGCCCTGCTCCACCGTGCCGGGAACCGCCGTGTTTTGGCGGCGTAGTTGGGGATGGATCGACACCGGCCCCAGAGCGTCGCGCAGACTGCCGGAACCTTGGCTTGGCCGCAGGATCGTGGGCGGCCCAGGCGCGAGCGGCAACGGGTCGCGCGCGAATGGGACCGTGGCGTAGTCGGGCGACGGCAGGTGCCAGAGGCTCGCGAGCTCGGTCGATGCGAACACTCCCTTGCGAGGCGAGGGCAGCGGATTGCCCTCCCCGCGTCGGATCCGCCCTGTGTACAGGCCGAGCCTGCCATGACGCCAGCCGGTGCCGCGCTCGACCAAACGATTCTCGGCGGTGCAGGCCCGCAGCTCGGAAGCGATCCGCTCACACACGGCTCTGGTCGGGCTCACGATTCGGATGTCGGCGAAGAACAGCGAACGATGCTGGATGTCCAAGCCGCCAATCAGCTCCTCGTTCTCCACCTTGGACGGGTCCAGCGGGGGAAAGCGCAGCTTGCGGGCGCGCGAGAGATGATGCTCGTGGCGCTTGTAGGCACGCTTGGAGTGGCCCTCGAACAAGGCCGGCGTGGGAGTGAGCGCCACCTGCACGAACGCGGGCGCATGACAGGCCGCCATCGTCGTGATCAATCGGTTGACGCTCGGAGCGCGCTCGTGCTCGAAGCGATCGACTCGCTTGGCGCGCTTTGTGAATGGACTGTGCTTCTTGAGCCGCAACACATAAGGCGGGACGCCGGGCCCACACGGCGCCCGAGCAAGGCGACAGTTGGGGTAGGCGCCGCGCAGCGCAGCCTCGACAAGATCGCGCGCGTCCTCGGGGCACGTGAGGGTCACCCAGGCTTCGCGGTTGCAATGTAGCTCCAAGCCCACCGAAGGCTGCCCCGCGAGCAGACGGCGCCACCAGCGCCGCAGAATCCGCTTGTGAAGGGCCTCGTACATATTGACGATCGCCTCGGCCGACGGATCGTCGCCGCGGTAGGGGACGACCTGTAGCCGTACGTAGCGCCTGGCTCGACGCGCGCGAAGACGGAACGCCGCGATCGGCAAGCCGCTCAGGACGCACACAAAGACGATGCCCAATGCGCCCGCGAGGACCACGGATTGGGTGTGCGCGGACATTGCAAAGCTCGCCACACATGCTGATCCGACCACCCGAGCGCGGCGGGACAGGTTCAGGGCTCAGGTTGGGGCCAGGTTCAGGGCTCGGGTCGGGGACGGGTCCAGAGCTCAGTCGGGGACGGGCCCTCAGACGGGACAGGCCCAGGGCTCAGTCGGCGACTCGGGCGGCCACGATGGCGACGTCGTCCCGCAGGCGGCCGGCCCCACTGGACAAGGCTAGTCGCTCGAGCTGCTGGACGACGGTCTGCGGGGTGGCGGCGGCATACTCGGCCAACACTTGGCAAAGCTGCGAGCCCGTTAGTTCGCGCCGGGGCGCACCCGCGTCGAGCAGACCGTCGGTGTAGAGCACGAGCGTGGAACCGGGCAAGAGCTCAAATGAGATGTCGAGTACATTCGACCCGGAGCGGACGCCGAGCATCGTTCCGGGCCTCGCAGGACACTCGTTGGCGCCACCGGCTCCTAGGACGATGGGTGGCGGATGTCCCGCCGCCGCAACCACAGCCTTGATGGGGTTGACAGACAGGTCGAGCCGCGCCAGCACCACAGTGGCGAAGCGCTGGGCCAAAGAGTGTCCGAGCATCACCTCGTTGACGGCCCCCAAGACTTGGGCCGGGCTGGCGCGCACGAACGCGAACGCTCTGATGCTGTGCCGCACCAGAGCGGTGACGGCCGCTGCCTCGGGGCCCTTGCCGCAGACGTCGCCAACGCCCAGCCAGCAACCGAGGGGGGTTGTGAAGACGTCATAGAAGTCGCCGCCGACCTCGTTGCCCTCGCCCACGGGGTGATAGGCCGAGGCGAGCACCAATTGGTCGAGGACCGGCAAGGTCTCGGGGAGCAGGCTTCGCTGTAGGGTGCGCGCCAAATTGGTGCGAGCCACATACATGTTGGCGTTGTAGAGCGCCGTGGCAGCGCGGTCGGCGAAATCGCGCATGAGCATGATGTGCTCGGAATCATGATGACTGGCGGCTTGCGGATAAAGAAAGCCGAGCGCACCGAGCACACGACCGCGGGCGACCAAGGGGATAGTGACGAGCGAGCGATAACCGCTTTGGACTATGAAGTCGCTGGCGCCCTGCCCATCGGATTGGAACGGATCGGTCTCGCTCAATTCTGACAGGACCACCTCACGCGAGCGGATCGCGCGGACAAAAGCGCTCTCCCCCGCGAGCACGAGTGGGTGCGCAGCGCGCAAGCGCTCAAATGACTCGATCAGCTCCGGGCGCTCGGACACCGTGACGGTGTCCCACCCCGACGGGCTCTCTCCCAGCAGATCGACGACGCACATCGGTGCGAGTCGAGGCACGGCCACCTCGGCGATTGCGCGCATTGTTTGAAGGGGGTCGAGCGAACGGTCGAAGGCCCCCCCGGCCGCGGCGAGCAGCTCCCTCGCTTCGTCGACCCTGCGACGCTTGCTCCACCCCTGCAACAGCACGGCGACCCCACTTCCAGAGCTTTGTTGAGGTCAGCCTAGCGGCGCAGAGCTCACATCGGTCTGGTGGCTCTCTCCACCCGCTCGCCTCGATCGGTCAGGCACCATTCGTTGGGGGCGCCCTTCGATTGAGCGCGGTCTACGTTTTCGATCAAATCCAAACGCTCCAAGCGAGACAACAGCTTTGATATCTGACCTTGGTCGGAGATGCCGGCTCCGTCTGCGACTTCACGGTTGCTGGCTCCCGGGTGTTCCCTGATCGCGGTCAGTACACGGACGGTGCGGTAGGTGAGCCTCATCTCCAACCCGGCCATCGGGTCTTGTCCGACCCCGGCCTCGCTCTTGCCACGCCGGCGCACGTCGGGCGCTGGACGGGAGAGTTCCCTGCTTGCGGCTCGGACTCCCAGGTAGGGCAGCACGATCATGCTCATGAGCGACCCGTGCAGGCCGATGTAGGGCTTGGGGCTGCGTTCGAGCAAACGCGTGTGGATTACCGCGAACACGGCTCCGATCACGCCTTCGGCCGTGACGCTCGGGGGCTCGCGCTTGACGGTGGCGGCGCCCCTCCCTTGATCGATCACGTGGCGAAGTTGCTCGAGGATGCGGGCGCGCTCTTCCAGCACGCGCGCCCCACCACCGAGGGCGTCCACCACGCACAGACGGGCCAGCTCGGGCTCCTCGTCGATGAATACCAACAACGAAGCCAGGCCTGCCCGGATCTTCTCCCGCCAGGTGGTCTCCAGGTCGTACGCCTCGACGACCCTTGTGCGAATTTGCTCAAGCGTGCGTTCGAAGACGGCCAGGAAACAGTCCTCGCGATCTACAAAGAGGTCATAGAACGTCTTGCGCGAGACTTTGGCGCGACCGATGACCTGCGCCACAGTGAGGCGCGCGTACCCGTTCTCCTCGATCGCATCGACCGCCGCGCTGAGCATGCGAGCGCGCTGTATCTCGGTGACATGACCGCGCGGCACAGCTTCGTGCGCCGCTTGCAACAGTGGCCCTTTGGAGCGCGTCTGATTGATGGAAGCCATGTTTCCCTGCCTCGTCGGTGCGGTTTCTACGTTGACACGATTTCCGCGGCCAATGGGCACAAAGCCCGGCCACGCACGCTCGCCCTGGGGCAGCCCGTGCCCCGGTCACGCGTCTTACAGAGGTTCACGGGTTCGACCGCTCAAGTCGAGCCGTGTCTCCTACTCGTTTTCCGTTGGCCACCAACCTTCCGTACATGTTTGCAGCGCCGAATGTCTGCTCAGGTCAACCAACGAATCTGACGATTGGGGCGCCCGCTCGCAACTCCCTTGATCAGAGGAACGCAGAAAGCCCGCAACCACGGGCTTTTGGTTGGGCGGAATGTCTCTGACCCAAGCGTCCCCCGCCACCCATAGGCTGTGCGGTGCCTGAATCCGGGTGGGCGCGCCTCGCGGCCAAGGACAGGCCAGAAAGATGCCACCTCAGACTCTTGCTCTGGCGCTCGCCGCCTCGATCTATCCCCCGGCGGTCGCTGCGGTGATCGCTTTGGGCCGCGGCTCACAGGTGCGCTCCCGCGTATTGGCGTTCGTTGTGGCCGCCATCCTCGTGACGTATACGACCGGAGTCGTGATCTTGTTCGTTCTGAAGGATGTGGGCGCAACTGGCTTGCACTACACGCCCAGCGCAGCTGTCGACATCGCTCTTGGCGTCCTGTTGCTGGGAGTTGCGCGACGTTTGCGCCGCCCGCGGGCGCCAGAATCCAAACCGGACGGAGAATCGAAGCTGGAGCGTCGTCTGCAGAGCCGTCGACTGGCTTTCGTGCTCGGCTTGACGTTGTATGCGCTGCCTTCGCCCATCTATGTGGGTGCGGTCAAGACGATTGCCGACGCCCAGCTTTCGACCGCCGGTCAGCTGGCGGTATTGGCGATAACACTGGCGACGATGCTTTGGATGATCGAGGTGCCGATGCTGTTGCTGCTCGTCGTGCCCGAGCGCGCCGGCGCGGCGTTGGAGCGGATCAACGCATGGTTCCTCCAGAACGGGCGTCGCCTGGCGATGCTCGCGTGCGTGGGCGCCGGCTTGTACTTGATCGCGAAGGGCGTTGTGGGGTTGAGCGGCTGAGCCCGCGACGAGGCGCGCCACTTGCGCCCGATCGCCGATCCTCTGGGTCTACCATCTCGCGAATCCGCTGGGTGTCATGGGATCGGTCTTGGATGTCGCGACACATCACAGGATGAGCGCCCGTGTTGGTTCGGCACATAGCGGACTGAGGGTGAGCGACGGGATTCGAACCCGCGACCGCCGAGACCACAACCCGGAGCTCTACCAACTGAGCTACGCCCACCAAGCGGTAGCGGCAGTGTAGCGGCGTGTCAGCGACCCACGAAGTCTTCGGCGGCGGCCAGGCACTGGCTGGGCGTGCGGTCGGGATGCTGTTCCATGGCGAGTTGCCATGCCCGCAGTAGAGGACCCGGGTTCTCGCCGAGCAGGGAGAGCAACTGCCGAACCAAGGGATCGCCGGTCCCAGCCTGACCGGCGACAGCCTGACCGGCGATGGCCGGCGGGTCGCTTGCCTTGCGAGCCGGGCCTGTCACAGCCGCCCAAGCCGATCTGGCGGTACCCGGCGAGGGTCCCTTGCTGGGGTCGGGGACTTGGGTAGGCCCGCTCTCGGCGAGCCCGAGGCGCACTCGGGCATCAGCGAGCAGGGTGGCCGTCGCGTCGGTTCCTTGGCGCACGGCGTTGCGCCAGCCGCGTCCCATCGAGAGTTGCTGGACGGGCAGCTCGGGGCCTTCGATCACGGTCAGGGTGGCCTGCTGGGGGTTCCAGCGGCGTTCGCCGATCTCGACCCACTCGCCCCGCGCCCAGGCGTCGAGCACGGTCTCGCGGAGAGCCTGGCCGGTCAGGTTGAAGTGACAGAAGTTGTGGGGGAACTGGCGCAACTCGACGTGGTACACGCCACTAAGGCTCGCAAATCGCTTCTCATCGCGAGTTTCGGGGCTCAACTGGCGGCTCGGGAGGGCCGATGAGAGCACATGCGAGCCGACAGAAAGCATCCTTTTCGCCAGATCGCCACCCGCATCTGGGCGATGCTCGGATGGGTCGTCTTGGGGCTGCCCAAGACGCCCACGGACATGGCCCGTTCGAGCGCAAGCTCAAGCGTGGTACGCGGGTGGGGCGCCTGGTGGGCCCGCCATCCGAAGTCGCTCAAGGCTCTTGCGCTGATCACGATCTGCTGGTCGGCCTCCTACTTGACGTGGCGTGCCGGCTGGAGCTGGAGGGACTCCAATCCGGCCCTGTGGATCGGACTGCTGGTCGCCGAGCTGTACGGGCTTTGGAATCTGGCGACGCTGGCGTGGCTGACCTGGGACGTAAAGCCGGGACCGCGGCCGGCCGGCAGAGAGGGCCGTGCCGTGGATGTGTATGTGTGCACCTACGACGAGCCGGCCGCGGTGCTGGAGGCCACGCTGTCGGGCTGCCAGTCGATCCGCTATCCCCACACGACTTGGCTGCTGGACGACGGGGCTCGTCCGGAGATCGCCGCGCTGGCCGAGAGGTGGGGCGTGGAGTACATGACGCGTCCAACCAAAGCGCACGCCAAGGCCGGCAACATCAACCATGCGCTGCCGCTCACGGGCGGGGAGTTCGTCCTGGTCCTCGACGCCGACCATGTGCCCTTGCCTGACGCCTTGGACACCTTGGTCGGCTATTTCGAGGACCCCGAGGTCGCGTTGGTGCAGACGCCGCACGACTTCTCAAACCACGATTCGATCCAGCACTACGGCGTGGGTCGTCACGAGCAGTCGGTCTTCTTCTCGGCGATCTGCATCGGCAAGGACCGCCACAACGGCTCCTTCTGGTGCGGTTCCGGGGCATTGATCAGGCGCTCGGCGCTGCTCTCGGTGGGTGGTGTCGCCACTGAGACGATCGCCGAGGACTTCCATACCACCATCAAGCTGCACAGGCGCGGCTGGAAGACCCACTACGACGAGCGCATCATCGCCCAAGGCAAGGCCCCGCACGACCTGGCTGCCTACCTGCTTCAGCGCGATCGGTGGGCGCGGGGCAACCTGGCCGTGTTCACGACGCCCGAGAGCCCCTTGCGCGCCCGCGAGCTGAGCGTCCGTCAAAGGCTGAGCTATCTGGCGAGCCTGGTCTCCTACCTGGCCGGGCCGATGCGGCTGTTGATGCTCTCGATCTTGGCTGTGGTCCTGTGGACGGGGGCGCTGCCGCTATTGATCTCACCGCTGGCTTTGGCGACGCTTTGGGCGCCCGCAACCCTCCTGATGGTCTTGGCCGGCTCGGCCTTGTGCAGGGGCCAGCAGGGGAGCGGCGAGGCTACGCATTACGAACTTTGCACGGCCGAGATATTCACGAGAGCCCTGCGCTGCGCGGTGCGTCCGGGACGCACCAAGTTCAAGGTGACGCCCAAGGAGGGGATCGACCGGGGCGGCTGGGAAGCGGTACGTCAATTCCGCGTTCTGCTGGCCCTCGGGGTGCTCCTTGGCGCGGGAATTCTCCTGCGGGGGGCGACCGACGCGGGCGTGAACGTACTGCCGGCAATGAAAGGATTCGCCGCCTGGTTCGTGCCGTTGTTGGGCTTGGTCGAGTTGCGACGGGTCAACCGCACTCTGGCGTTCGTGGCCAAGCGCCGCCAGTTGCGGGGCGAGTACCGGACCGAGCTCACGGCGGCAGCCGCGATCGTGCTCGAGCAGGCGCAAGACGCCGAACCGCTGCTGGTGGGTCGCATGTGCGACATCACGACCAGCGGTGTTGGCTTTGCGCTGTCGCGTCCCTTGGCTGCTGGTGCTCGCGCAACTCTCAACATGCAGCTCCCGGGACCGACCGGCGAAGCGAGCCCGGTCCGCTTGGGGATCGAGGTTCGTTCGTGCAGGGCTTCCGCGGAGGAGTGGCGTGTGGGGGCGGAGATCGTGGATTGCTCGGAGGAGGACCGTCGCCGAGTGATCGCCTACTGCAACGTCGTCTGGCCCTACCTACGCTTGCGCGGAGAAGACGGGTCGCTGGAACAGCTCAAGCCGACCCGTGAGGGCGAGACGGTCCGCGTGCCGGACACACTCACGGCGCTTGGCTCGACCAGCTGACGCGGCCAGCCGGCCGACCGGCGGGGCCAGGGCGCTGGTGCACCCTGGGCCCGCGGCCGCCAATCGCGCGCCTATTTAGGCGCTGGCGAGCGCCTTCTGCTTGAGGCGATCGAACTCCTCTTGGGTGATCGAGCCGCTGTCGAGCAAAGCCTTGGCTTTGCTGATCTGCTCGGCGGGATCTGACTTCGGCGCCACTGACTGGACATAGTCTTCGAAGTGGGCCTGTGCCTCCTTCGAGCGCTTCTGCGCCCGTTCGGCCATGCCCTTCTGCTCGGCGATCAGATAGATGAAGACGCCGAGGTAAGGCAGCACGATGATGAAGATGATCCACAGGACCTTGGCGAACCCGGACGTGTCGTGACGACGGAAGATGTCCCCCAGCACCACAAACAAGATCCAGATCCATACGACGAACGCAAAGAAGACCAACATCGTCCAGAACACTTCGAGAAACGGATAGCTTGCGGCAAGAACCATCGGGACCGTCCTTATCGGTCGAGGGAAAGAAGCCTCCCCGGCCACATGGCCGGGAGCGCGAAGCGCGTTTGCGGATTGAGAACCTAGCGCACAGCTTGACGACAGGGAGACTCGGTGCCATCGCGTGAGTGCCGCACCGCCCATCCGTAGTTTTCACGCTTCCCTTAGCCCTGCAGTTTTCACGCTTCCCGGAGCCTCAGGGCTTGCTCCGATCTCTTACCCTCCCGCCTACGCGCTGACGCGCGGCGCTCGGCCTGCGCGCCTACTCCTCGGGCGGTCGCCGCTCGCGCTTGCGCTCAGCGGCTTTGCGCTTTGCAGCAAGACGCCGCTCGCGGGACGCGGCCGTGGGCCGGGTGGGACGACGGCGCTTGGGAATCGCCAAGCCCTGAGCCAAGCGGTCGGCAAGGCGTGCGAGCGCCAATTCACGATTGCGGGCCTGAGAGCGCTCGTCTTGGGCGACCGCCACGACCTTGGCCCCGAGACGCGTGAGCAGGCGCTCTCGCTGAGCCTCATCGAGCGCGGTCGAGGCGAACACGTCAAAGATCGCTTCCACGCGCGAGGCGGTCACGTTCGCGTGCTGGCCACCCGGCCCCGAGGAGCGACTCGTGCGCACGGCGATCTCCTCAAGCGGAATCGCCACATCCTCGGTGACGCGCAAGGACGGCAAGGCGGGGGACCGAGGAATCGAACCTCGAGCAAGGGTTTTGGAGACCCCCATGTTACCGTTACACCAGTCCCCCAAAAGGCCCGATTTGCGGGCCATTTGGTTGCGCGAGCCCGCAAAGCAGGCCTCGCAGCGTCAATCTTAGGCGAGTCCGCCTCGAACCGGACCGTCCGGCGTACCAGCGCCCATCCCGGTCTCGCGCCCGAGGCCGGTCAGGTCTCGCACCCAAGCGCCGGTCCAGGTCTCGCACCCGAGCGCCACCGTCTCTGCGGGCGAAGGTCGCCCGGCATTCACGCCGAACCGTGTGCGACACGCCGACCCTCACGTCAGTACTCTGGGACGTGGGATGTTGGGGAGGTTGGCGATAGTCATGGTGATCGGCGTTCTCGGGGTCGTGTCCGGGAGAGCCGCGTTGGCGCCTGTGGGCGCGTCGGCAAGCTCCGGGGACGTGGCTTCGACCCACGCCTACCTGGAGGCCAACTATGCGGTGCTGCGTTCGGTCGTGAACGGATGGCCGGCCGACGAAGCCAAGATCGACGCTCTAGACCAGAAGATCCGCGGCGAATGCCCCTCGGCGGGAGCCGGATCGCCTCAGAGCGAAGAAGCCCAGAAGATGAGCACCGAGGTGATCGGCGCCCTGTGGGCCACCGTCTATGGCGCCAACGCGAGGGCGGTCCAGCGGTTCGTCAAAGCGGTCGGCTCCCTGCACTGGAGCAACGGCGCCGTTACCCGTGGAGTGCGCCACTACACGCAGGGCTTGCGCGAAATGAGCAGACTCCAGGTCCCGCACCTCTGCGAAGACGTGCGCGCCTGGAGCGCGTCCGGCTTCAAGACGGCGCCGGCGAGCACCGAACGGTTCGACCGCCACGTCGAAGCCATCGAAGTCAGAGAACCGTCCCAACACCTGCTCGCACCCTACGAGCAAGGCTCTGACAAGAGCTTGGCCGCGCGAGTCGCGCACCTGTCCATGCGTTACGGCGAACTCGAATTCACCCACGGCCAGAGCGACTGGAACGCTTTGCTTGATCTGCTTGCCTTGAATCAGTAGCTCGCCCTGACCTCGCGCGGAGTGCCCAAAGCGAGGAGGCAACTGAAGCCCAGCCCGTCCGCAGTGCGGCAGATGCATTCGACGGATCGCCCCAGGACTCAAGCAAGCCTCGAGATCGGTCGAAAAGGTGTCCAAACGACCCACCACGGACACCCTTGTGACTTTTCGCACTTTCTATCGGCAGACCGCACCCGACGACGCCGGCTTCGCGCTGATCGAAGTTGTGATCAGCGCATTCCTGGTCGCCCTGATCGTAGTGGCGACCCTGACCGGCTTCGACGCCGCCGGGCGGGCAACCGCCGACGAGCGCTTCCACAGCGAGGCGGCGCTCCTGGCCTCCAAGTCCCAGGAGGCACTTCGCAGCGACGCCGCCAACGCGCTCGACACGATCCAGGAATCAGGTCACAAATACACTGAAACGGTCGGCGGGGAGACATTTACGATCACTCAAAAGGCCAAGTTCGTCAACGGCTCGAACGGCGCCGCTTCGTGCGCCGCCGCCGGCGGCGAAGAATCGACCGAAAGCGGACGCTACGTACAGATAACCTCCTCGGTAACGTGGCCCCAGCTGGAAGCGGCCAAACGCCCGGCGCTGAGCCAGTCGAGCATCATCACTCCTCCCGACGGTTCCTCGCTGGAGGTTGACGTGAACAATGGCGCCGAACCACCCGAACCGGTGTCGGGAGTGTCCGTGGTTCTGAACAAAGAAGTCCAAACTACCACGGGTGCAGGCGGCTGCGTCCTCTACGGATCGATCCCCGCCACCAGCGCCAACATCGAAGCGTTCAAGACCGGTTACGTGACACCGGGCGGTGCTAGCAAGGTGGCGGTCAACGAAATATCTATCGCTCCCAACCTGACGACCCATTACCCTGTCGAACTCGCGGCGGCCGGCTCCGTCATTGGCGAATTCACCTACAAAGGCGGCCCCGTAGAAGGCGATACTTTCGTCGTCTACAACGAAAAGATGGGCACCGCCTCAACCTTCGAGGTCGGAGGCACACCAAGTACGCTCACTACTAAGACATTCGCCAAAGAAGCGAAAACCGCGAGCGACTTGTTCCCATTCCCGACAGCCTGGGCCGTCTACGCTGGGGATTGCACCGCAAATGACCCGGAAACCGTAACCAAAAGCGTGGTCAAACCGGAATCGGTGACTGTGGAAGCGGGCCTACCTAAAACCGTTAAGGTTCCCTTGTCGCTTCTAACCCTCAACGTCTACTCGGGCAGTAAGCCCAGCAGCGCTGGGAAAGCCGAATCCGGACCCTTTCAGGTCAAGATCACCAATACGTTGTGCAAATCCGCAATCCCCAACAACGCCAGCGCTGCACATTACATTCATGAACAGGAATTCAAGTCGGGCTCCCTTGAACATCCGTACCAGCCATTCGGCGGCTTTGAACTGTGCCTATACAGCTCTAGCGCAAAAAATACCTATACGCTCGCCTACGAAGAGAATACGGTTGCAGGCACCACTCTCAATGTGTACTTGACGGGCAAAACTGGTGAAAATGGCGTCACAATCAAATCGGCGACAAAATGTTGACGCCCACCCAGCCCCACATCCCGCGCCCACCCCGCGTTCAAGACGAGCGCGGCACCACGCTGATCGAGTTGATGGTCGCAATGATGGCCGGATTGATCGTGATCGGCGCACTGTTTGCGATTCTCGAAGTATCATTGAGGCAATCAACCAACCTCGTTGACAAGGTCCAGGCTGACCAGATGGGACGAGTAGCTATGACCAAGATCGTCGATGAGCTGCACTCGGCCTGTATAGCGCCCAGCTTCACGCCAGTCCAGGCGGGCAGCGGCCCGAACGAACTGATCTTCATATCGTCATATAGCAGCGCAGCAGAAATCACGAGCGCCGAAGAGCATAAGATCGTTTACAACAACGCGGCCCAGACGCTCACTGACAATATCTATAAGAGCGAAGGTGGTTCCTGGCCCTCCTTTACCTATCCCTCTAAAGCGACCTCAAGCACCTTGCTCGCCAGCAATGTGTCGATCGCGAAAAAACCGAAAACTTTGGAAGAACGCATATTTACCTATTATAAGTATGCGGAAAAAGCGACCGAAGGATCGGAAAAACCCCTAACAACACTCGAAGGCTACAAAAACGAAGGCACCCTCAGCAAAGAAGAAGCCGCAATCGCCGCGTCTGTACAGGTCGAATTCAATCAGGCCACGCCTGATGGCAACAGCACGAGCGTCAAACGGAGCGTAAACCTCAACAGCCAAGTCACCTTCTCATTCAGCGTGCCCAACTCCGAAACGCCGATCAACGACGCCCCGTGCCAATGACCGCGACTCGACATCTCCCCCACCCCGACCCCGCCTCCAACACAAGCGCGCGGGCCCGAGCCGAAGATGGCTTCACCATGATCATCACGATCGGCGTCATGTTCGTCGCAGGCCTGCTCGCAGTCGCCGCCTTTACGGCGGCCAACGGCGACATCCACCTCACCCACGAAGACAATAGCCAGAAGCAGGCCTATTATGCCGCGCTCGCGGGCATCCAAGCCTACGAGTACCAAATGCAGGTCAACCCTGATTACTGGCAGACCTGCAAGGCGCCCAAAGGGTCTGTCGCAGAAGGCTCGAGCGAACGTTACGAAGTCAAGCTACTCGTGGCAAGCACCGCGCCCACGGGCACCACTGAATGCAGCACCGCGAAGCCTTTCGAATCGATGATCCAGACCAAAGGAGCGGCCGCCAACACGTTCCGTATCGAATCGACCGGCTACGCGGGGACTAAGAAACGATCGCTCGTAGGCACCTTCCAAGTCTCGGGCTTCCTCAATTACGTGTATTACACCAACTACGAGACTGAGGACCCCGGACTCTATCCTGAAAATGAACCCGCACCGAGCGGATGTACCAAAAAATTCTATAAAGAACGGCCATCGGGCTGCACCAATATCCAGTTCACCACAGGTGACTCCGTCAATGGGCCGATGCACACCAATGACGCCGCCTATGTCTGCGGTGCGGCGACGTTCGGGCGCTCTGGACACACGCCCGCTGACGTTGTTGAAATCAATGGGGGAACATACGGGTCGAGCTGTACCGGAACGCCCACCTATTACACCGCCACAAAATCTTACGTCAAAGGCAAAGAACTGATCCCGCCACAAAGCGACAGCTCGCTAGGCACTTACGTGGAAAAAGAATACGAATTCAGTGGAGTTACGCACATAACTCTCGAAGGTTCGTCGATGAAGGTCGAAAACTCCAAAAAAGAAGTCAAAACAATGCCCCTCCCGTCGAACGGCCTGATCTACGTTCGCCGGCCGAACAAGAACGAAGCCTGTGGATATATCTACACGTCCGAAGGCTCAGATGCCAAAGGCGAGGTCGGCGAAGAGGAAAAGTGTGGGACCGTTTACGTCAGCGGGAAGTACTCGAGTTCACTTACCATTGCGGCCGAAAATGACCTGATCATTAATGGTAACATCTACCCCAGCAGTGTGTCGAAACTCGGCGAAGCGCCGACGGGGACCGTCTCGCTGGGATTGATCGCCAACGAATACGTGCGCGTGTACCATCCCATCACCGAAGAAGAATGCGAATACAAATTTGGGCACACGAAATGTAGTGGTGGCGGTGAAAACGCTCCCGGATCTCTGGAAAACCTCTGGATCTATGGAGCAATCCTTTCCACCCAGCACTCGTTCGTGGTCGACAACAACACACTCGGTGCGCCACTCGGAAACCTCAACGTATACGGGGCCATCGCCCAGGACTACCGAGGCATCGTCGGTACCGGGACATCGACGAAAGTTTCCACTGGCTACCTGAAGAACTACACCTACGACGAACGCCTGGCCGTCGACGAGCCCCCTTACTTCCTAAGCCCCCTCAATGCCGGTTGGAAAGTCGCCCGCGAGACGGCACCGACAGGCGGCTAGTGGTCAACCCTTGGGGCACGACGGGCAAGCTACTCCCGTCCCCGCAGACCGCCCGCCCCGCACCCATCCGACCCGTGGTGTAATTTCAACATGTGGCGAATACACCACGACAACGCCAGCCCCCATCTGACTCCGACCCCCTGGCCGCCGTCCTCCTGCATGTCCTCGTCAGCGAAGCCCGCGACGGCCTCACTGCCTTCCGGCTAGCCGAGGCCTGTGAGCGCGATCCCCGCGACGCGGCCGATTTGGACGAAGTCGAAGCCGCCTTGGGAGTCCTCCTGAACGACGGTCTGGCCCAAAGCCAGGGGGACCTCTATAAACCGACCCGCGCGGCGATCCGCGCCAGCGAGCTCAGCTTCTGAACGGCCTCCGGTCCCCGCTCGGTCGGTCGGTCGGTTGGTTGGTTGGTTGGTTGGTTGGTTGGTGGGTCGGCCGGCCGGCCGTGGACACTTTGCCGCTGACTCGCCCCTACTCGACCCCGTCCAGCAGCGCCACCGGACTCAGCCCCAAAGCCCGCGCCAACTTCAAGATCGTGCGCAGATTCGGTTCGCGCCGCCCGCGCTCATACACGCTGATCGCGGCCCGATCGACCACCGCCTCGTATGCCAATGCCTCCTGGGAGAGGCCCGCGCCGGTACGGGCGTCGCGTAGGTTTTCGCCGAAGCGCGTACCCGGATCGTCCGAGCGGTCGGCCGCGGCCGACCCGCCACCGCGACGGCTCGGCGGCATACCCACCCCGACAAGCAGCTCAGCCGGGGTCGTATCCATAGCTCTGGCCACCCTCACCAGCGTGGAGAGGTCTGGCGCCCGCTCGGCCCGCTCCAAGAAACTGATCGCCGCTCGGTCGAGCTTGGTTGCCTGCGAAAGCGCCACTTGGGAGAGGCCGACCTCGTGACGGGCCCCCCGCATGTTCTCCCCGAACCTGCCCACTTGAGCGTCGATCTCGCCATCGCCTGTGTGTCTCACGAGCGCATCATCTACGCTCGCCTACAGAAACACCACTGTGAAAACACAAGCGCAAGCGGCCCGCCCAAGTACCCCGCAAGTGCCACCCAAGTGACCGTCCGTGTGGCCGCCTGCGCCTTGAGCGCCCGCGCGTGCGGAGAAGAGTCCCGGGGCGAGGCGCTGGTACCTTCCTGGAGTGATCCCCCGTGCTCGATAACGTCCTCGACGACGCCGTCACCCACGAACGCCTGGCCAAGGCCGAGCGCCTGCGCACGCAGGGCATCGAGCCGTTCCCCCACATACCCCGCGCCGAGCGCACCCCAATCGCCAAGCTGCATGAGGCCCACGACCCCGCCGAGTTGCAAGCCGGCGAGCACCCCGACCACTCCTACCGGATCGCGGGCCGCATCACATCCAGGCGAGGCCACGGCAAGACCACCTTCATCGACCTGCGCGACTACTCCGGAGAGATCCAGCTCGCCGTCCGCCACGACACCCTCGGCGAGCGCGCCTACGGGCACACGGTCGACCTCGACATCGGCGACATCGTCGAAGCGGAAGGCCCGATTTATGTAACCCAGCGTGGCCAGCTCGCCTTGGGGGTGCACAAGTGCGTACTGTTGACGAAGGCTTTGCGGCCACCGCCCGACAAGCGCCACGGCCTGGGCGACACCGGCACCCGCTACCGCTACCGCGAGCTCGACCTGCTCGCCAACGAGACCACCCGCGCCCTGTTCGTGACGCGAGCCAAGACGATCGACGCGCTCCGCGGGTTCCTGGCCGAGCGTGGCTTCATCGAGGTGGAAACGCCCGTCCTTCAAGCCTTGGCCGGCGGAGCCTCGGCCCGACCGTTTCTCACTCACCACAATGCCTTGGATCAAGAGATGTCCCTGAGGATCTCCGTCGAGCTGTATCTCAACCGCTGCCTCATCGGCGGCCTCGAGAACGTCTACGACCTCGGCAAGTGCTTCCGCAACGAGGGCATCTCCTACAGGCACAGCCCCGAGTTCACGATGCTCGAGTGGTTGATGAGCTACTCCGACCACACCGACGTGGCCAAGTTCACTGAAGACATGGTCGCCTACGTCGCCCAGCGCGTACTCGGCACCACCGTTATCGAACGAGGCGGAGAGCAGATCGACCTGGCCAAGCCTTGGCGCAACACGACCATGCAGGCCGAGATCCAGCGCGTAACCGGCCTCGACTTTCTGGCCGCCGACCGCGACGAATTGGCCGCCCTCCTGGAGGGCAAGATCCACCCCGACGCCACCTGGGCACAGACCGTGCAAGCCGTCTACTCAAAGCTCGTCGAGCCGACCCTCAACCAGCCCACCCACGTCTACGACTTCCCTTTGGACTCCTTCCCGATCACCAAGGCCCACTCGGGCGACCCCCGCCTGGCCGAGCACTTCGACGCGGTCATCGGCGGGATCGAGCTGGTCAGCGGCGACTCCGAGGTCAACGACCCGGTCGAGCAGTACGAGCGCTTCGTCGCCCAGCGCAAGCAGCGCATGGCCGATGACGACGACGCCCCCCATCCCCACGACGAGGAGTACGTGCGGGCGCTCGAGTATGGCCTCGCGCCGTCGGCCAGTGGTGGCATGGGAGTCGATCGATTGCTGATGATCCTGACCGGGCACGAGACGCTGCGGGAGGTCGCCCCGTTCCCGGTGATGCGCGAACTGCGTAACGCCGAGGGCAAGAACGACGATCCATCCCTCGGACCCGCGCCCCTCCCATCCGAGCTTCCCGGATAACACCGGGCCCCGGGAAACCAGGCGTCAAGCCCCGCGAAAGCTATAGTCGCCTGAGACCTGAGCATGAGCCAAGGGGAGCACAACTTCGAGGAGCTGCACTTCGAGCCCGCCCCGGCGCTCGCTGAGGAGGTGCCCGGGCCGCGTTCGCGCGAGATGCTCGCCGAACAGGATGCTTTGGAGTCGAGCGCCCGCTCCTACCCCCGCAGCGTGCCCGTCGCGATCGAAGAGGGCCGGGGCGCCACGATGAAGGACGCCGACGGCAACACCTTCGTGGACTTCTTCGGTGGCGCTGGGGTGCTCAACGTGGGCCACGGCCATCCCGAGGTCCTGGCCGCCGCCTCTGCCCAAGAGCGCAAGCTCATTCACGCCTTGGACTTCCCCACCAAGCCCAAGCTGCGTCTCATGACTCGCCTCAAGGGACTCTTGCCCGGCGCCCTGCGCGAGCGCGCCAAGTTCCACTTCGGCGGGCCCACCGGCTCCGACGCGATCGAGTCCGCGTTGAAGCTGACCCGCGCCCACACCGGACGCGAGGCGGTGATCGCCTTCCAAGGCTCCTACCACGGCATGACCACCGGAGCGCTTTCGGTCACCAGCGACATCGGCTTCGGCGGCCCCACCTCATCGCCCGTGCACTTCATGCCCTACCCCTACTGCTACCGCTGCCCGTTGGGGCTGGAGCCCGACTCGTGCGAGACGGCCTGCGCCAAGCTGCTCGACACCTCCTTGGAAGATCCCCACAGCGGCATCCCCAAGCCGGCGGCCATTCTGATCGAGCCGATCCAAGGCGAGGGCGGCACGATCGTCCCCCCCGCCGGCTATCTCAACGAGGTGCGCAGGATCGCCTCAAAGCACGACGTACCGCTCATCTGCGACGAGATCCAAACCGGCTTTGCCCGCACCGGCAAGATGTTCGCCTGCGAACACGACGGCGTCCAGCCCGACGTCATGACCCTCTCCAAGGCGATCGGCGGGATCGGCTATCCCCTGTCCTGCATCGCTTATGACCGTGAGTTCGACACTTGGCCTCAAGGCGCCCACATAGGCACCTTCCGCGGCCACCAGGTCGCCATGGCCGCCGGCTTGGCCGCGATCGACTTCATGCTGGCGGTGGACCTGCCCGCCCACGCGGCCGCCCTCGGCGAGTTGACTTTGGAGCTCCTGCGCGAGGCCCAAGCGGGGCTCCCGTCCGTCGGTGACGTGCGCGGGCGCGGCCTCATGATCGGGATCGAGTTGGTCCACGATCGCGACACCAAGCAGCCGTGGCCCGAGATGGCCGCCCAAGTCCGCACCGAGTGCTTCCACCGCGGCGTGATCATCGAGGTCGGCGGCCACTACGGCAACGTCGCCCGTTTCCTGCCACCCCTCACGATCACCCGCGAGCTCATGCTCACGGGCACCGAGATATTCGTGGAATCGGTCCGTGCCGCCGAAGAGGCCTTGGCCCGACCCGCCGCTCTGATCGCCAGCTGAGCTCAGGCTCCTCCGTACGTTACGACGAGGTCGGTCGCGACGCCCAAGAGGAACCCGCCGGCCAGCATCCACAACCCAAGCGTGCGATAGCCGTAGCGGCGCATCCCGTTCCAGATCTCGCCGATCACATAAAACACGGCGCCGCCCGCCAACGCATAGAACAGAAGCTCCAAGGCGCTGGAATCGACCTGATAGCCGACGAGCGTCCCCAAGAACGTCGGCCCGCCACCAATCAGGCCCGCCAAGCCGAGCCACTTCCAAGTCGGCTTCACGTTGCCCAGCGGCCCCACGATGCCAAACCCCTCGGTCGCGTTGTGCAGACCGAAGCCGATGATCAGGACCGTCGCCAGGCCGATTGCCCCCGTTTTCGCGGACACCCCGATCGCGAGCCCCTCGGCGAAGTTGTGCAGCCCGATCGCCATCGCGATCACCATGCCAGTGTGCAATGCCCTCTGGCGAGCTTCGAGCGCCGCCCTGTCGACCTCGGACAGGACATCCGACGAATTCGCGACCGACTCGGCCGTCGCGACCGACGAGCCACCGGCTATCCGCGGGGGCGCCGTGCGCGTGCGCAAGCGCCGCTCAAACGCCGAGATCCCGGCGACGCCGGCCGTGAAGCCGACCGCCAGGATGGCGAACAGTCCGATCGCTTTGCCCAAGCTGCCGGTGTTGTCCTTGTAGGCGTGCAACGCGTCCGCCACGATCGTCTCGGCGTTGGTTGTCACGTCCATGAATATGAACGCCAAGATGCCCACCGAGAACATCGCCAGGCACACGCGCGTGCGATCGTCCACTCGCTCCATCCTGCCCAGCGGCAAACCGATGTAGATCGTCAAACCGGCGATCGCGCCGAGCACCGCTGTCTCGGCAAAGCTCATTCTGTGGTCCGGTCCTCGCGGTTCATAAAGTCTTGCGTTGCAACGGTCTCACGCCACACGTCCTCACGATGCGCGAGCCTAGTATTAGGCTCCCCTAACTTCTACCACAGAGGTCGGGATTGCGCGACCCGCAGCCGACCTTGCGCCTCCACCCGGATGCCAGTTGCGGCTTTCTTCGCTGCGCCTATCCCCCAAATAGGCCGAAACAAGAACAGAAGGCGTATGAACGCAACCTTGCAAACCGTCTGGACCGAGCACGAATCGGTCGTCCTGGAGCGTGTCTCCCTGCTCGAACGCGCCGTCGCGCAGCTGATCGCCGGCGAACTCTCCGAGGATCAGCGCGAGCGGGCGCGCCGCGCCGCCCACATGCTCGCCGGATCGGTCGGCATGTTCGGCTTCGAACGCTCTTCGGAGGCGGCGCTGGCCCTCGAAGCCGTGTTCGAGCCTGCCGTCGCGCCGATGCATCGGCCGGGTCCCGCGCAGGCCTCGGCCTTGCGCGACCGGCTGGCCACGATGCGGGCGGAGGGACTCGAACCCCCAAGGGCATAAGCCCACTGGCTCCTAAGGCCAGCGTGTCTACCAGTTCCACCACGCCCGCTCGGTTGCATGAGGACCGCTCCAGATTGTAAGGTCATTGGTGCGATGGCTTCGACTTCGGGGAGAAACGCGCCTGACGGCGTGATCGTGACGCACCCCAACCGCGATAAGCCCGTGGTCATGGCCACGCGCGCGACGGTCGTTCTCCTGCTGCTCGCCTCTGCGGCCTTGATCTTGATCATCACGATCGGAGGCTGGTCGGTCATGGAGGGCGACATCCCGATCCTCATCGTTTGGGCGATCCTGTATCTCGTGATGGCCTTCTTCGCGTGGCGCTGGAGTCGTGGCGTCTTGCCGATGGCGGCCGCTTTGGCTTTGCTCCTGCTCGTTTTCGCCTTGGTCGCCGCCCCCAGTTGGTTTGCCCGCGACAAGTCCGGCTTCATCGAACCCGCGCTCCCCGCCGGCCTGCTCGGCGTGCTCACGCTTGTGCTCATCCCCGTCCAGATCCTCCTGATCGCATTTGCCATGCGAGGGTTCTCCCAAGGCTGGAACATAGAGCTCGAGCAGCTCGCCCCCGGTGGAGAACACGACGCCTTGGCACGCCCGGTCTAGCCGCGCCGGAGTTCAACTACGCGTATATTGGGGTTCGTTGCGGCGGTGGCGGAACGGTAGACGCGATGCTCTCAAAAGGCATTGTCCGCAAGGGCGTGTGGGTTCGATTCCCACCCGCCGCATCGACTCTTTAGGCGACGAATCCCTGACTCGCCCCAGGCGGGTCGCGCCGATCACCCCACCACAGCGAACAGCTCCTCGGCGATCCCGGGCGCACCCGCGAGGACGCCCAGCGGCAGACTGCCGCGCTCGGGCAACTCCTTCACGGTGAGCCCCGCCCTTTCGCACACGAGTGTCCCGGCGGCGATGTCCCAAGGCTTGGTCGTCCGCTCGAAGTAGGCGTCATAGCGACCGCACGCCGTCCACGCAAGGTCGAGGGCTGCCGATCCGAAGCGACGAATGTCCCGCACCCGCGGAATCAGCCCCGCGAGCACCTCGGCCTGGGCGGCGCGTACCGAAGCGTCGTAAGCGAAGCCGGTGGCCACCATCGCGCTCGCCAAATCCGGGCTCACGCGATCCCCACGCTCGGGCGGAGAGATCGGATCGCCGTTCAAACGAGATTCGCCCTCGCGCGTCGCGCTGAACAGCTCGTCGCGATTTGGATCGTAGATCGCGCCCACCAGTGAGCCGGCCTCGTCGGCGACCGCCACGCTCACACACCACTGGGGAATCGCAAACAAGAAGTTGACGGTCCCGTCGAGCGGGTCCACGATCCAGGTCAGACCGCTCCTCCCCTCGCTGCCTCCCCCCTCCTCCCCGAGGATCCCGTCGTCCGGACGCGCTTGCGCGAGCCGCCCGCGAATCAAACGCTCTGAGGCGAGATCGGCCTCGGAGACCAGGTCGGTGGGAGTGCTCTTGCTGGCCAGAGCCCGCTCGTGCCCGCCTTCGAAGCGCTCAAGCAGGAGAGCGCCCGCGTCGCGTGCCAGCCCGATCGCAAGCTCGAGCAGCTCCTGCTGGTTCACGAAAACGCCGGTGGGCGATCTTGCGTCCAGGGACGCGCAGCTTCGAGTTGGGCGGCGAGCGAGATCAGCGTGGCCTCGTCGTTCGGCTTGCCCACGAACTGCACCGCGCGGGGCAGCCCGTCCGCGGCGAAACCCGCGGGCACCGAACAAGCGGGCTGTCCGGTGAAGTTCCAGGGCGCCGCATACGCGACGGTCGCCGACGCGGCGAGCGCCGTGCGCAGCCAACCCAGCCCCTCTCGCGCACCGATCCTCGGCGGAGGCGCGGGGCTCACCGGCATCAACAGCACGTCGTGGTCGACCAGCGGCTCGTTGATCTTTGCGGCGTACGCGGCCCGCCGCCCAAGGGCCCAATCCACGGCACCGGCCGGAAGCGTCCCGCCGACGCGGGCAAGTGTGCGAATCCGCCGTTTCAGGCGCTCCGGGTGAGCGAACGTGGCCACCTCCTCATGCAGGCTGCGCAGATAGATCGCGGTGAACTCGGGCGGGGGAACCAGCGGGCCGTAGTCGATCTCCCGCTCCTGCACTTCGTGGCCGAGCCCGCGCAGCAACTCCGCCGTCTCATCCAAGGCGGCCCGATTATCGGGGTGCAGCTTGGTGAGCGGCGAGGGCGGCAGCTTGCTCGCCAACGCGATCCTCAACGGACGCCCCGCCGCGACCGCACCAGAGGAATGCGACGAGGACGCCTCGCCCCTGCCCTCCGCCGTCCCTGCGAGCGCCGCCAAGAAGGAGACCGCCGGCACCGCCTCGGCGCCCGGGTCGCGCGGCCCGTCGGCGATCGCGTCATAGAACAGCGCGCTGTCTGTCACCGAGCGCGCCAGCACACCGTTCACGCACAACCCGTGCCAAGCGTCCAGGCGTGGAGCCAGTGGCACGCGCCCGCGCTGGGTCTTCAATCCGAACAGCCCGCAGTAGGCGGCCGGAAAGCGGATCGACCCCCCACCGTCACCGGCAAGCGCCGCGCCGACCAGCCCGGCCGCGACCGCCGCTGCGCTGCCGCCGCTGGATCCTCCGGGACTGTGCTCCAGCCGCCACGGGTTGTGGGTTGCTCCCCAGGTTGGCGACTCGGTCCAAGGGAAAGCGCCCAGCTCCGGCATGTGCGTCTTGCCGACGATCACCGCGCCCGCCGCCCGCGCGCGACGCACGATCTCCGAGTCCTCCCGCGCGGGCTCGCCATAGGCGTTGGTGCCAAACGTGGTCACCTCGCCCGCCACATCGAATTCGTCCTTGACGGCGATCGGCACTCCCAGCAAGGGCCGCTCGGCCGGCGCACTGCCGGCTCGACGGCGCGCGTCCGCCTGGTCGGCTTCCATCCGCGCCCGCTCGGAGAACACGACTCGAAACGCGTTCAGTTGGGGGTCATAGCGTTCGATTCGACCGAGATAGATCTCGACCAGCTCGCGCGAGGACACCTCGCCGGCCGCGATCAGCTCGGCCTGGCGAGCGATGCCCGCGAACGCTAGATCTGTCGCATCCATCGAGCCCATGCTAAACGGGCGTCACGGGGTTGCGCTTGGCGGGCCATTCGCGACGCTTGGCCGAGGCGTGAGCGAAGCGCGCGACCAAAACCTCGCGCAGAAGCCCTGGCTCGACGATCGCGTCGATGACCATCTCGGAGGCCAGATGCAGCAGGTCTATGTCCTGCGCGTACTCGCGCCTCAGCTCCTCGGTCTTGGCCGCTCGCTCGGCGCCGTCGGGAATCGCTTGAAGCTGGTTGTAGTAGACGGCGTTGATCGCCGCCTGGGGGCCCATCACGGCGATCGAGGCGCTCGGCAATGCGATACAGCAATCGGGGTCGAAGGCCGGCCCTGCCATCGCGTACAGGCCGGCGCCGTAGGCCTTGCGCACGATCACCGAGATCTTCGGCACCGTGGCTTCCGAGACGGCGCTGATCATCTTGGCTCCGTGCCTGATGATGCCGGCGCGCTCGACCTGGGTGCCGATCATGAAGCCAGGCACGTCGGCCAAGAACAGCAGGGGGACGTTGAAGGCGTTGCAGGTCCAGATGAAGCGTGCTGCCTTATCCGCGGAGTCGGAGAACAGCACTCCGCCCTTGTGCTTGGGCTGGTTGGCGACGATCCCGATCGCGCGGCCCTCCAAGCGCGCGTAGCCGACGATCAACTCCTTGGCCCAGCGTGGGTGAACCTGTAGCAACGAGCCTTCGTCGACGAGCGCATCGATCAAGGCGAGCATGTCAAACGGCTTGTTCTCGTCGGCCGGGATCACGCTTGCGATATCGCTGCGCTCGGCGCTCACGGCCGGCGCGAGCGGTGGCGCCGGCGGAGGCTGCGTCTCCCAATTCGTGGGGAAATAGGAGAGATAGCGTCGCGCCAGTTCGATTCCCTCCTCGTCGCTCTTGACCAACTGGTGGGCACAGCCCGAGACGCCGGTGTGCATCCGAGCGCCGCCCATCTCCTCCAAGCTGACGTCCTCGCCGATCACCATTTGGGCCATGCGCGGGGAGCCCAGATACATCGAAGCGTTGCCCTCGCGCATGATCACGATGTCGCAGAAGGCCGGGATGTAGGCGCCCCCGGCCGCGCTGGGCCCGAACAGGACGCACACCTGGGGCACCACGCCCGACATGCGCACCTCGTTGAAGAAGATCCGCCCAGCCCCACGCCTGCCCGGAAACATCTGGACCTGCTCGGTGATGCGGGCGCCGGCCGAGTCCACGAGGTAGATCATCGGGATGCCCAAGCTCGACGAGCGTTCCTGGATGCGCAGGATCTTCTCGACCGTCTTCGGTCCCCACGAACCGGCCTTGACGGTGGGATCGTTGGCCATCAAGGCGACCGGACGCCCTTCGATTGCGCCCACGCCCGTAACGACGCCATCGGCGCCGAGGCCATCCTCGTTCCAATTGGCGAGCAGAGCTTCCTCTGAGAAGGAGCCCTCGTCGAGCAGCAGGCCGACCCGCTCGCGCACCTCGAGCTTGCCCTGCTGGCGCGCCTTCTCGTGGTGGCGCTCCGGCCCGCCCGCCAGCGCGCGCTCGGTCGCTTGATGCAGATCGCTCATCGACCGCTGAGCCTATCGGGCGGCCCCGGACGGAATCCTGCGCAAGTGCGCAAAGGCCCCCCGCGCGCGCGTAGGGCCCCCAATCGCAACACAGCACCTCCGGCCCCTCCAATACTCAGAGGCGAGCGCCAAGGCAACCCACGGACGCGAGCCGGCGGCTGTCAGACCGGCAGCCGGACGAGCGCTAAGGCAACAGGCGGCGGTAGCGCGAGCGGCGATGGTCGCGGGCGAGCCGGCGCTCGTGGCGAGCCTGCAAGCGCGCCTCCACGACGTCGATGTCCGATCCCGGCCCGAGCAGCCGCCAGCTGTCGCGCAACAGCGGCAGCAGAGTGAAGATGATCACCCAGATCGGCCAGAAAGCGCCGGTGGCCCCGCTGGCGAGCCAGATCGCGATGCAAACCAGCGACGCGGTGGCTGACGCGCCGGCCTCCTGCACGAGGCGGCGGCGCAGATGCGACTTGCGCTCGACGAGAGCGGCCCGCGCGGCCACCGTGCTGACCGGCAAGTCGGCGCGCAACGCGTCGAGATCCGATCGCGTACGCGCCGCATACACGGCCCCCAAGCGCTCGTCCAGCTCCTCGGCGGTGAGTCGCCCAGAAACGGTGTGCTCGTGCAGCTCCTCGACCAACCGTTCGCGCTCGGCGTCGGATACGCGAATCTGGCCAGGATCGGGCATACCCCAAAATGTAGTCGAGTAGCCTCTAGGTTCATGTCCGTCGAGGATGACTTCGACCTCTCCGCAGCCGGGCTGCGTGCCGATGGTTCGGATCTACGCATCTCGGTTGCCGTGCTGGCAAGCAAGCTCGAGAGCTCGCTACCCACCCGTACACGCGTCGAGCGACGTGGCGGCGGCCTGTTGGGACGCGGCGAGAAGCAGGTGCGTCGCGTCGAGGTGAACCTTGGCGAGACCTCATACGAATTGACGGTCGAAGGCGATCGTGTGCAGGGCAGCCGCGAGCGCAAGGTTGGCGGCATCGCGATCAAGCGCGAGCAGCTCGACGCCGGCCAATGGGTCAGCGAGCTTGCGGCGCAACTGCGCGAAGAGGCGGAGCGCAGCGCCGATGCGCGAGCCGCGCTTGAAAAGCTGGTCGGATGAGCCCGGCTCACCCAGTCGCGAGGACTGCTTCCGAGCGGCGTATGGCGCAAAAAGACGACACGCGATGAACGCGAACGAACCACCGCTTGACGTCGAGGAGGACGACGAGCCTGCGGACCCTGGCGAGAGCGCGGCCGAGCAGGCCGAGTCGCTCGCGCAAGTCGAGCGAGGGGGCATCCCGTTGGGCGCCGAACGGCGACTTCGCGAGCTTGGCGAACACGGCGGCAGCTTCACGTCCGACCTTTCGGTGGGCGATTTCGCGCTCTGCCATCAACTGGGACTGAAACCCGTCTCGCAGGTGATGGGCAGCTCGATTTATCAGGTGGGCTACCAGACGACACCATGGCCGTCGGCGATGGGCGGCAGCTTCATGTTTGAGATGGAAGCGCTCTCAGGAGCCTGGAACGAGGTGCGCGAACTTGCTCTTGGACGCCTCGCCCAAGAGGCACAGCAAGTTGGGGCGGACGCGGTGGTGGGAGTCGATCTGAACACGGGCGCGCACGACTGGGCCGAAAACGCGATCGAGTACGTGGTGATCGGGACAGCTGTCCGTCGAGGGAAGACGAGCGTGCCAGGCGCCTCCACGGCTGGCGCTGCCAATAGTCGCGATGGCAGTCCCAGCGCAAGCGACCGTCGCGCGCCCCGCGCCCCCGTGCTCACCGAGCTGTCGGTCGCCGACTACGCGAAGCTGCTCAGCGCCGGCGTGGAACCACTCGGGGTCGTTGCATGGAGCTCGGTGTTCTTCGTGGGCGCCTCCTACTCCACGCAGATGATGAGCGGCGTTGGCGGCTTGGGCTTCACCCAGAACCAGGAGCTACCCGAATTCACCGAAGGCGTCTACAGCGCGCGTGAGAGCGTCGTGGCACGCCTGACCCACCAGGCCGCGAAGCTCGACGCCAGCGGCGTGATCGGCGTGCGTATCGCCCATGGCATCCAGCGGACCACGGTCGGGGCCAGCACCTATTCGCGCGGCGGGCTGATGGTGACCTTCCACGCGATCGGCACCGCGGTCCGCGAGGACCCGGCGACGATCCCGTTTGCACCCGAGACCATTCTCGACTTGACGACCTAGAGGAGAACGCAAGCATGAACTCGACACGAGGAGCAGCGGTATGAGCGACGTCGAAGAGAGCGAGAGCGCCTATGACCCAACGTCGCTCGAGGGAGTCCCCGAGGCGGGCAGGGCACGCTTGCAACAAAACCGCGCGGGGCTGTTCACCTCAGACCTGAGCGTTAACGAGTTTTTGCTAATCAAGCAGGCCGGCTTCGACCCTGTCGGACTGGTGGTCGGCAGCTCGATCTACCACATCGGCATCCAGGTGGCCGGCTGGAAGAAAAGCCAGGAGATGACGGTGCTCTCAGAAGCGATGTACGGCGCGCGACAGCTCGCGATGACACGCATGGAGGAGGAGGCCGACCAGCTCGGGGCCGACGGCGTGGTGGGCGTGCGCCTGGATATCGGCCGCTACGAGTGGGGTCAGGACATGGCCGAGTTCATCGCAATCGGCACAGCGGTCAAGCACCGCGAGGGAGTTCTTCACCGTGCGCCCAACGGCCGCCCGTTCACCAGCGACCTCTCGGGCCAGGACTTCTGGACGCTATTGCGTACCGGCCACCGTCCAGTGGGCATGGTGATGGGCAGTTGCGTCTACCACGTCGCCCACAGGGGGATGCTCAAGTCGATGGCACAGACAGGGCGCAACGTGGAGCTCGCGAACTTCACCCAAGCCCTTTACGACGCGCGCGAGCTGGCGATGGAGCGCATGCAATCGGAGGCACAGACCTTGAGTGCGGAGGGTATCGTCGGCGTCGACCTACAGGAGAAGAACCACGGCTGGGGCAGCCACACGATCGAGTTCTTTGCCGTCGGCACCGCGATCGTGCCCAGCGAGGGCCACGACGGCAAGATCGAAGCGCCCACCCAAGTCCTGGATCTGAGCTGAACTATGAGCATCGTCACCACAGAAGACCGCGGCGCCGCGCGCCACATCGTGCTGAACCGTCCGGAGAAGCGCAACGCTATGAGCCAGGAGCTGCTGCGCGCGCTCGCCCGGGCACTGCGCGAGGCCGATGCCGAGGAATCGGTGCACTGTGTCGTGCTGCGCGGCGAGGGCCCGGTGTTCTCGGCGGGAGTCGACCTCGGCGAGCTGATGGCCTCAGCGAGCACACCGGGCAACTTGCGCCCTTTCCGAAACACGTTCCTCGAATGCCCGAACCTGGCAGAAGCGATGCCAAAGCCCGTTATCTGCCAGATTCACAGGACGTGCGTCGGCGGGGCGCTCGAGGTGGCCCTTGGCTGTGACTTGCGCATCGCCTCTGAGGACGCGCAACTTGGCCTTCCGGAGGTGAAGTTCGGGATCATCCCCGACGTCGGCGGCTCGACGCGTTTGCCGGCAGTCGTCGGCCTCGGACGGGCGAAGGATCTGATCATGACCGGGCGTACGATCGATGCGGCCGAGGCTGAGCGGATCGGGCTGGTAAACCGCGTGGTCGCGCCCGCCGAGCTCGAACAGGCAACACAAGCGCTTGTAGACGAGTTGCTGGCCAATTCACCTGTGGCGGTAGGTCGAGCCAAGCGCGTGATCGACGCCTCTGCTCGGCCCGCGCTCGCTCAGACCCTGGAGATGGAGGTGGCGGTGCAGGAGTATTGCGTGGCGGCGATGCGCGAGCAGGCACGCCAAGCCGACGCCGCGCCGGCGGGGGCTGAGACCACCGCGACCGGAGCAGCCTAGAGCTGCGAAACGGGCCCGGCCACGAGCGTGTGGGAGCCCAGGGGACGGCCGAGTATCTCCTGTGCACGCCGGGCACAGGAGAGCAAGGCGCCAAGATCGATGCCCGTGTCGATCCCCATCTCGTGCAGCATCGAGACGAGATCCTCGCTGGCGATGTTGCCGGTGGCCCCGGCGGGCACTGGACAGCCGCCCAGCTCGCCGAAGCTCGACTCGAAGCTCGACACGCCCGCCTGTAGCGCGGCGAGCACGTTGGCGAGCCCCTGGCCACGGGTGTTGTGGAAGTGGGCGGTGAGCTGTGGCGCGGAGGCGTCCGACTCGCCCGCGCCGGGCTGCGAGGCGCCATCGCCGGCGGGCGCTCGAGGATCACCGTACGCGGAGGCTCCCCGACGATCGCCCTGCTCCGCGCGGCCCAGCCGATCGAAAGCCGTCTCGAAGAACGCTGCCACCTGCACCGGGTTGGCCATGCCGGTGGTGTCGCCGAAGCCGATCTCCTGGGCACCGGCGTCGCGTAGGCGCGTGGCGATCTCAAGCACCCGCTCGGGCGGCACACGACCCTCATAAGGACAACCGAAGGAGGTGGAGATGACCGCCTCGCAGCGAAGGCCCCCCGCGCGCGCGTAGGGCAGCGCTTTTTCGAGTGACTGCAACGACTCCTCCACCGAGCGATTGACGTTGTGGCGATTATGCGTCTCCGAGGCGGACAGAAAAACGTTGATCTCATCGAACGCCGGCCGCTGCCGGGACCGCCCGTCACGCACCTCCAGCGCCCGCTCCAGGCCGCGCTCGTTGGGAATCAACACGCTGATCGCCACTTCCGGCGGCACGTCGATGCGCGCGAGCACCTCCTCGGCGTCCGCCAGCTGTGGGATCACGTCGGGACGGACGAAGCTGGTCACCTCGAGGCGGCGCAGGCCGGTGCGGGCGAGCATGTCGATCAGCTCGACCTTGCGCTCGGTGGGGATGATCTCGGGCTCGTTTTGGAAGCCGTCGCGGGGTCCAACCTCGCGGATGTCCACTTGTGAGGGGGTCACCACATGGAGAGGCCGCCGCTGACGTTCAGCGTCTGGCCCGTCACATACGAAGCGTCGTCCGAGGCGAGAAAGGCGATCGCGGAAGCGACCTCGGCCGGCTCGCCCGAGCGTCCCATAACCGTCTGGTTGACCATGCCTTGCTTGAGGCGCTCGCCAAGTTCGCCGAGCAGTTGCGGGGCGGCGTTCAGGAGCGGCGTCTCGATGGGACCGGGCGCAACCGCGTTGGAGCGGACCCGGTAGCGGGCGGACTCTCGCGCTATCGCCTTGGTGAAACCGATCACGCCGGCCTTGGCGGCCGAATAGACGGAGGAGCCCTGCGAGCCCACACGACCCGCCTCGGAGGCGACGTTGACGATCGCGCCGGCCCGGCGCTCCTGCATGCCGGGCAGCACCGCGTGTGTGACGGCCAGGACGCCGCGCAGGTTGACTCCGAGCACGAAGTCCCAGAGCCCCTCGTCGGAGTTGACGAAATAGGAGAAGAGGTCGGTGCCGGCGTTGTTGACGAGCACGCCGATCGGGCCGAGCTCCTGCTCGATGGAAGCGACCGCGGCACGGACCGACGAGGTGTCGGTCACGTCGAGCTTGCAGCCGACCCCGTCCAGCTCGCCGGCCAGCTCGCGGGCCCCGTCCTCGTTGATGTCGCCGATCGCCACGCGGGCTCCTTCGGCGGCGAGCAGACGCGCGGTGGCGGCGCCAATACCGGACGCTCCGCCGGTGACCAGCGCGGTGGTGCCCTCGAATCGCATCCTCCAAGCCTATACTGCGCCGCCGTGGCCCCCTCCCCCACCGACCCTGTCGCGATCGTTGGAGCCTCCGGCGCGCTCGGCTTCGGCTTGGCGGTTCGATTGGGGCGCGCCGGCGTGCCGATCGTGATCGGCTCGCGCGATGAGGGACGCGCGGTCGAGGCCGCGAACAAGGCTCGCGCGGCGGTGCCGGACGGCGGGTTCACGGGGGCCGAGAACGCCAAGGCGGTCGAGGCGGTCGAGACCGTGATCTTGAGCGTTCCCTTTCGCAGCCAGTCGGAGACGCTGAAAAACCTGAAGGGCTCGCTGAGGGCCGGCCAGCTGTTGATCGACGCCACCGTGCCCCTGGCGGCCGCCGTCAGCGGGCGGGCCACACGCATGTTGGGGGTGTGGCAGGGTTCCGCCGCGCAGGCCGCCCAGGAGATGGTGCCGGCGGGTGTGAGGATCGTTTCGGCGCTGCACACGGTGAGCGCGGCTTCGCTGACCGACCTCGACTATGACCTCGCCCAGGACGTGCTCGTGTGCGGCGATTCGCGCGAGGACAAGACCGAGGCGGCCCTTCTGCTTCAGCGGATCGGGGGATTGCGCTGCGTGGACTGCGGACGACTTGAGATGGCTCGCATCGCCGAGTCGATGACGGCGCTGATGATCTCGATCAACGCGAAGCACAAAACACACGCGGGCATCAGGATCACCGGCCTGCCCGACGACGACTGGAAGTGAGCTCCGCGGACGGACCGGTCGTGGTGCTGGCCGGGGGCACCGGCGGGGCGAAGCTGGCGCGCGGCATGTTGGACGTGGTCGGCGCGGAGGATCTGGTGGTGATCGCCAACACGGGCGATGACATCGAGATCTATGGCTCGCACGTCTCCCCCGACCCCGATCTGGTCTCGTTCTGGCTTGCCGATGAGATCGACGAGCGCGGTTGGGGCTTGCGGGAGGACACGTTCGCGGTGATGGACGGTCTTCGCGCGCTCGGCAAGGAGGTGTGGTTCAACCTGGGCGACCGCGATCTCGCTTGGTGCTTGGAGCGCAAGCGCATGGTCGACGAGGGCCTGCGACCGACCGAGGCGCTCGCCCGCCTGAATGAGGCGATCGGCGTGCGCGCCGCCGTCCTGCCGATGAGCGACGAGCCGCAGCCGACCCGCGTGCGCACCGACGCGGGCTGGCGTGCCCTCCAGGAGTTCATGATCCGTGATCGGGCGGCGGGGCCCGTCCGCGAGGTGGCGTTCGGCGAGACGGACACCTTGCCTGCGCCACCCACGCCGGAGGTGCTTGGCGCCCTGAGCGCTGCGCGCGCGGTGATCGTGGGTCCGAGCAACCCGGTCATCTCGATCTGGCCGATCTTGCACGTCCTGGGCGACACGCTGCGGGGCGTGAGCGCCCCTGTCGTCTACGTCAGCCCGGTCGTGGGCGGCGCCGTCGTCAAGGGCCCGACCGCGGCCTTTCTAACCGCCTACGGCGAGCCCGTCAGCGCCGGCGGTGTCGCGGCGTTCTACGAGCGCATCGCGCCGGGCCTGCTGAACGGAGCCCTCGCCGATGAAGACGTCGCGACTTTGCCGACTTTGCGGACGAACATGGCGATGACCGATGTCGATGGGTGCGTGCGACTGGCGGAGCAAACGCTGAGGTTTGCAACGGAGCTGGCAGGCTGAGCTGATTCGAGCCCGGTGTCGCGGGTGGATCGTCTCCGCCTGTGGGCCAGGAGTGATCGTCGCCTGTTGCGGAGACGGGTGGTTGGTCCTGCGGGGTTATGTTGTCTTCGCCGACCGTGAAGCTCTGGTCGGGACCGAGAGTCGGCGGGCCTTCCCACTGGATCGTGTCTTCGGTCTGCACCGCCGGAGCCACCAGCACGCGATAGTGGTACGTCGCGCCTACCTTCAGACCGACGCCCGCTTCATCCAGGTTCAGGCTGACGCTCTGCGACGCTCCGCTCGCCTCGAGTCGCCCGATCGGGAGAGCGCCCTCGCCGTACTCGCCCGTGCACGCGGGCAGCCTTACGGGCCCCACACCGAATTCGGGGCAGGTCAGTTCAGAGGCGTATTCGCTTGTGTCGGAGACGAGCTGAAACTGGTAGTAGACGGCCTGCCCTTGCGGATCGATCGCGGCGTGCAGCTCGATTGGGCTCGGCGCCCCGCCGGTGACCGACTCGGCTTCCACCGCCGGTTCCGCGAGCGCCCTGAACGTCTGCTCCGCGCTCGTGCGTTCGCCGGCTGAGTTTGTGGCCACCACCCAGTAGCCATAGACGTATTCGCCCTGTAGATGGGGGGCGGTGGCGCTCACGTACTGCCCGTTCGGACCGGCCGGGATCACGCCCGCGCCAACCTTGCGCACCGAGATCGAGTCGCATTCGCCGTAGCCCGGCGGAACGTTCTGGCAGTTGGCGTACTCGATCCAGAATTCAAAAGTCGTTTCCAGCTGATCCGGGTCGATCTGCGCAACGAGCGTGGCGCGGTGTGAACTGATCTGAAAGACCGAAAGGCTTTCGATCGAAGGTGGGCCGGGATCGAGCACAGCGGCGCGAGCAAACGCCGCCACCCCCACAAACACCAGCGCCATGACGGCACAAGCCGCTACAGCCATACGTAGATACGCTGCCACATGCATGCGCACGGCGGCAATCCTACCAGTGAAGCGCTTCCCGGAGGCAAAGAAAAGGTTGGGCGAGAGCGTGGAAGATTCGTTGCGCGCGGAACTCGCGAAGGCGATGGTGGGCGACGTGCTGAGCGCGCTGCGAGAATGCGAGGCGATCGAGGCGACCATCGTTGTCACGTGTGAGCCGGCGGTGGCTCATGCCGCCGGATACATCGGGGCGATCGTCGTCGAGGACACGGCCGAGTCGGGGCAGAGCACGGCCGCGATGCTGGGTCTGGCCAAGGCGACGGACGAGGGCTTCGAGCGGGTCCTTTGCGTACCGGGCGACTGCCCGACGCTCGATCCAAGCGAGCTGAGAGACCTGCTCGCCGAAGGCGCGTCGGGCGAGGAGGACGAGTCTCTCGCTGAAGGCGGCTCTGGCGAAGAAGACGAGTCGCGCCTGCCAACACACCCCCCCCGCGCGCGGGGCACCCTCAAACGTGAACTGACGATCGTGCCCGACCGCCACGGAACGGGCACCAACGGGCTGCTGCTGGCGCCCCCGAACGCGATCGAGCCCAGCTTTGGGCCGGACAGCCGCGCGCGACACGAACTGGTGGCACGGGAGGCCGGCGTCACGTGCCGGGTCGCGCAGCCGGCGTCGCTGCTGCTGGACATCGACACGGGCGCGGACCTGGCGGTCTTGCGCGAGCGCCTCGCGGACACTCGGACAGGAGCACCGCGCACGCGCGCGGTGCTCGCCCGAGCCGTGGCGTCCGAGACGCCCAAGGGCCAAGCTGGTCCTGGCCGCTCCTCAGAGGCAGCCTGAGCCGATGAGCGAGCTGGGGGCGCGCGGCCTAACTGGTCTGGAGGAGATCGTCGCGGGTACGGATCTGGGCGAGGCGATCGTGGAGAAGCTTGCCGCCGAGAAACCGGCAAGGCCCCTCCAAGACGGTCAGATAGTGGCAATCGCGCACAAGGTCGTCTCGAAGGCCGAGGGGGCAGTAGTGGACTTGCGGACAGTGGTGGCCCATGCGCGCGCGGGGGGCATAGCCGAAAGACAGCACAAGGACCCGCGGGCCGTGCAGGTCGTGCTCGACCAATCGGAGGAGATCCTGCGTGAAGCGAACGGCGTGTTGATCTGCCGTACGAAGCATGGCTTCGTGTGCGCGAACGCGGGCGTGGATAGCTCCAACTCAGCCGAGCGCGACACCCTGATCGTACTCCCCAAGGACCCCGACGGCTCGGCCCGCGCGATCCGCAAGCGCTTGGGCGAGCTCACAGGAGCAATGGTGGGTGTGCTGATTAGCGATAGCTTCGGGCGCGCGTGGCGCCATGGACAATGCGATGTGGCGATCGGTTGTGCCGGGATCACGCCGCTCGAGGATTGGCGAGGGCGCCGGGACAGCGTCGGGATGGAGCTGCGCGCGACCTGGCTGGCGGTCGCCGACGCAATCGCTTCACTCGCCGATCTGGCGCGTGTCAAGGACTCACGCGAGCCGGTCGTGATCGTCGAGGGCCTGCGGCGCTTTGTCACCTACCAAGACGGACCTGGCGCGCTGGCGCTCCTACGGCCACTGGATGAGGACCTGTTTCGCTGAACGACGTCTACGTGATTCGCGGACCGAGGATCTCGACGGCGCGCTCACGCTCGACGTCCGATACACGCAGGTCTGGCGTCTGTTGCTTGGTCTCCCGCCGCGTATCGAGAAGTGGTTCGTCGCCGGCGCCGCCATCCGCTAATGGCACTGTTGGGGCGGTGTCGGCGCCGGGGGGAGGCTGAGGCGGATCGCTCATCGTCTCTTGGCTCGTAGCTCGCAGCCCCATAGAGGAGCGATCAATCGTCCTGGCGGCTATCGCTCGGTGGGGAGACTTGTCCGCGCCAAAAACGGATGAACTCGCGCTCGTGGCCGATTCCACATTCCAGTGCGAGGCGCCACCCAGGCGGGGCTTCGCCGAGACCGGCGAGTAGCTCTTCGCAGTCCGATAGCCGTCGTTGGTGCACCTCGACCTGGGCCGCCGCGAGCTTTGCTGGGTCTGCGCCGAAGAAAAGCTTGAGCGTCGCTGCGTCGCGCAATTCATAGGTCTCGCGGGCCGGCTCGGCCCGCCAGGCCTCAAGCGCCTGATGTCCGGTCTCGGTGAGGCGGTAGATGCGCCGTCGTCGTCCGGTCTGCTCGCGCTGCTCGGAGAGCAGGCCCTCCTTGGCCAGTCGCGCGCACTCGGTGTAGAGCTGCGTGTGGGGAAGAGCCCAGAAGTTGACCGTGCTGACCTGGGCAAGCTGCTTGAGGTCATAGGGAGTGGCCGGCTGGGCTTGCTCGAGCAGTCCCAACACTATGTAGGAGGTCTCGGCTAGACGCGGGCTTGACATGGCGCAAAGAATATCGTACGGTACGTATCGTTCGATCCGAACCATTCAGAAGGAATCATCGATGTGGGACGCGGCCATCGTCACAAGCCTCCGCTCGACCGCTCCGACCCCTCCGACGGTCGGCTGCGAGCGGATGCACCTCACCACATCCCGTTCAGCTTTCATGGCCAGTTCACGCGGGCATGAGCGAGCCCATGCCCGTATCAGAGGATAAAACGGTGCGCGTTGCGAGTGAAGCGTCGACGCCGATACCAGAGCGCAAAGCCAATCCATTCACTCGCTCATCGTCCGGCGGACGCACGCTCAGCGCACTGATGCTCCCTTTCTTCCTCCTGCGCCCGCCCGCGGGCTTCGGCGTGCTTACGACCATAGGACGCAAGACGGGCAAGACCCGCCGCAAGTGCATCCACGTGATAAGACGAGGCAATAAGGCCTATATCGTGATGCTCCGTCCAACCCCGGGCGCGATCGAGGATGGCTGGATATCGGCATGGGTGTTGAACATTCGAGCGGACCCCAGAGTACGTCTGCGCATTCGGGGCGGTACCTTCTCGGGTATAGCGCGAGAGTTGCACAACGCTGAGGAGACACAGATCGCGGCGCAGGCCTATTGCACGACGATTAACCTGTTCGACTATGTCGAGTGCACTTTCCACCGCGGCGGTCGTCCGACGCGAGCCAAGATCGAAGAGCTGCATCGCAATTGGTTCGAGCACGGCGTCCCGCTGGAGATTGAGCTTCAGACCGGCAGAGGCTAAAGCTGGCAGGCTGGCAGCGGTTAAAGCTGGGAGCCGCCGCTGCCAGCTCGGGCGACGGGCTGCCGGTTAGCTTGTGGGTGGCGACCCCGCGTAACGGCACGCCGGGCGGCGGCGAAGCCAGCGGCAGGGATCCCCGTAGCAAGCATCTGTGCGGGGCCGATGTGACGCGAGCCGAAAGCTTCGAAGATCCTGGCGGTGCGCTCGTCGTAGCTCGCGGCGGAGAAGAAGAGACGCTCGCCGGGGTTGATCTTGCGCCCGGTGGCGTAGCTGAGAATTTCTCGGGTATGCCCTTTGAGGCCGCGCGAGTAGCGGCGGCGATAGCGGCGCAGACCGTGCTCCAGGGACTCTTGGCCGGAAAACACGGGGGAAAGGCTGTCGGCGAGCCATTCGGATGATTGGAGGGCAAAGCCGCAACCGACGCCCCAGAGCGGGTCGACGGCGGAGGCGGCGTCGCCGACGAGCGCCAGGCCGGGCGCCGAGGGGGTGTTGATGACGTTCGTCATGTCGATCTTGCCGGTCATCTCCCCGACCATGCGCGACTCGGCGATCGGCGGGGCTTCGGGGATCGCTGCCACGAACCGCCGCAGGGCGCCGGCCGGGTCCTTGCGAAATTCCGGCAAGCGTGTCATGGCGGGCATCACCGCGTAGAAGGTGAGGTCGCTGTCGGTAGGGAAGGCACCCACCATGTCGGGGTCGAGCAGATAGAGGGCGGAGTTGGGAAAGCAGGAGGGCTTGGGGCCTTCAAAGTAGGCGCCGTAGGCGAAGCGCCCGTGGGGCGAAGTCTTGCTCTTGACCTGGGCGAGCTTGGCCACACGCGATCCGCGCCCGTCGGCGCCTACCACGAGCCTCACGGCGATCTCCAAGGTGTCGCCATGGGGGTTGCGGGCAACGACGCCGGACACCTGACCGCCGTCGCGCATAAGCTCGACGGCGGTGTACCCGAGGATCAGGTCCACGCCGGGAGTCGCCGCGGCGGCTTCGCGGATCAGCGGATCTAGACGCTCGCGACGAAGGTTGATGCCACTCGGGACGGGGCTGTTGGGCGCAGGCTTGACCCAACCCCAGCGTGTCCAGGCGCTCGGCCGCGAGCGCAGGGCGCCCGCTTGCATCATCGGCTCGATCAGGCCGATGCGCTCCAGAGGACGTATGCCGGAGGACTGGATGAAGTGGGTGCAGATCCGCTTGTAGGCCGCGAGGTCTGGATTCTTCTCGACCAAGGCGACGCGGGCGCCGGAGCGTGCCAGGAGAATCGCGGCGGTGCAGCCGGCGAGGCTGGCGCCGACGATCGCTACGTCGTAGTCGGAGCGCGCCGTCATGCGGCAGTCACCGTCAAATCGTAGCGCTGTGTGACCTCGTAGAGAGTCGTGCGCTCAGCCGCCGGGCGTCCCGCGGCGTGCGCGGCGGCGACGAGCTGGTCGGGGTCCAAGCGCGTGCCGTGGTAGGAGCCGGCGAGGCGCGAGATCGACTCCTCCATCAAGGTGCCGCCCAGATCGTTGACGCCCCAGGAGAGGGACTCGGTGGCGGCGTCGATGCCCATCTTCACCCAGGAGGCCTGGAGATTGGCGATCGTGCGACCCAAGGCAAGGCGGAACACGGCGGTGTGCTTGAGGTTCTCCTCGCGCGAGATCTCCTCCACGCCGTGGGTGCGCCCGAGCAAGGTTTGGAAGGGGATGAAGGAGAGCGGCACGAACTCGGTGATGCCGCCGGTGCGCTCTTGCAAAGCTCGTATGACGCGCATGTGCTCAGCCAGCTCCCAAGGCTCCTCGATGTGGCCGAACATGACTGTGGAGGTCGAACGCAGGCCGGCCAGGTGCGAAGCTTCGATGATCTCAACCCAGCGGGAGACGGGCAGCTTGTTGGGCGAGATGCGGGCGCGGACGCCGTCGTGGAGCACCTCGGCGGCGGTGCCGGGGGTCGAGCCGAGGCCGGCGTCGCGCAACTGGAGGAACACCTCGGAGGCAGGCAGGCTCGAGATGTCGCACATGTGGGCGATCTCCATCGGCGAGTAGGCGTGCAGGTGCAGGTCCGTACCGGCTTCGCGGGCGATGGCCTTGGCGAGACGCAGCCAGAAGAGGTAGTCCTCGAAAGCCCAGTCGGGATGGATGCCCGATTGGATGCACAGCTCGGTGGCCCCGTAGTCGATCGCCTCGAGGACCCGTCGCCTGAACTCGGCTTCGTCGTGCTGGTAGGCGTCGGGGGAGCGCTTGGACTGGCCGAAGCCGCAGAAGGCGCAACCGACGGTGCAAACGTTGGAGATGTTGATGTTGCGGTTGACGACAAACGTGACCGTGTCCCCCGCGAGATCGGCGCGGAGCTCGTCGGCGGCCAGCCTGATCTGCTCAATGGTCTCGGGGCGCGTCTCGGCGAAGAGGGCCGTCAGCTCCTCGGCGCTCAAGGGCAACCCTTCGCGACCCTTCTCGATCGCGGGGCCTACCAAGTCGGGTCGGATCGGTATGGGCGGCTCGGTCCGGGTGGGTGGGCCTCCCGATCCGAAGCGAGGAATGAAGCTCCAGTACTTGAGCTTGATCGTGTCTAGGACGGCGGGCGCGACCCAGGAGGGGTCGATGTATTGGGGGTAGACACACAGACGCTCGGTCAAGGCGAAGCCGTCCGCTTGCAGGCGCTTGCGCACTTGATGGGGCGACGGGAAGGGATGCTCGGGTGAGATGTGGTCGCCGTTGGCCGACAGGCCGCCGAGGTCGGTCGCGCCGCAGGCCACGAGCTCGCTCCACCAGTCGGCCAGGTTCGGCGGGATCTGGATGCCGACGTCGGGCATGAGGTCGCGGGCTTGGCCGATCAGGAGCTTCATGTCCGCGATCGACACCGGACTGGCCCACGCGGGCAGGGGCAGTTGAGGGTGAAGCTGTTGGGGGTGAGGATCGTCGTTCTTACGTGTCTCGTTTTGCGTGGCGTCCCCAGCGGCGCCACCAAGGTCCGTCTGCGCTGAATCGAAACGGTCGGATTCCACGCCGGTGCGCCAGTAGGCGCGGGCGGCGGCCTCGGCGATGTGGGCGGGCTCCTGTCCGTAGTAGGACTGGTGGGGGACGAAGTTTTGGAGGATCACCTCTTGGATGTGGCCGTATTGGGCGTGCAGGTCGGCGATCGCTTGCAGGGAGGCGATGCGCTCGGCGGGGGTCTCGCCGATGCCGACGAGGATGCCGCTGGTGAAGGGGATTTGGAGCTCGCCGGCGGCGCGAATCGTCTCGAGGCGCCGGGCGGGGTGCTTGGTGGGCGAGCCCGCGTGGACGGTTTGCATGAGGCGCTCGGAGACGGACTCGAGCATCAATCCTTGGGAAGCGGTGACCTCTCGCAGGCGGGCGAGGTCCTCGGAGGAGAGCACGCCGAGGTTGGTGTGGGGCAGGAGGCCTCGCTCCAAGGCCCGTTCACAGGTCCAGACGACGTAGGCGGTGAAGTCCTCGTGGCCATACTCGCCGAGACGACGACGGACCTCGGGGTTGACCTCGGGGTGCTCTCCGGTGAGCACGAGCAACTCCTTGACCTGGCGGCGGGCGGCGCCGTCGAGGATTTGGAGGACCTCTTCGGGGTCGTGGAGGTGGGCTTGGTGGGTGGCGAAAGCGCAGTACTTGCAGTAGCAGCGACACGTGCGCGAGAGCGAGAGCGTGAGGTTGCGCGAGAACGTGACGCGACGGCGCATCGTTCTGAGTGTATGTGCTCGCGAGAGGGTGCCCCGCGCGCCTGCCGGAGCGCCATCGAGCCGACGTGCGGATATACGCCCGAGGCGGTGCCCTGCGCGCGCGTGCGGAGAAGGCCTTGCTACGCACACCCACACGCAAGTCACCCCGGGCGGCGAAGATCCGTCCGGAGCGGTCCATAGCGTTTCGGGCCATGTCCGAAGACACTTTGCGTCGCGCCGTGGCCGAGATGGTCGGCGCCTTCACCCTCACCTTCATCGGCGCCGGCGCCGCGGCGGCCTCCGGCGTCATATCCGACCCGACGTTGATCGGGGTGGCTGTCGCCAATGGCTTGGCGATCGGCGTGATGGTCTGTGCGTTGGGCCACATCTCCGGCGGGCACTTCAACCCGGCTGTGACGTTCGGCTTCTTGATCACCAAAAAGATCAAGCCGGCGCTGGCTCCGGTCTACTGGGTGGCTCAGTTCGGCGGCGCGGCGCTTGCGGCTCTGCTCGTGCGGCAACTGTTGCCGAGGGCGACGACCGAAGCGGTCAAGCTGGGGGTGCCGGCGCTCGGACACGGCGTGAACTCGACTTCGGGCATGTTCTTGGAGGCGATCCTGACGTTCTTCTTGGTGTTCGTGATCTTCGGCGCGGCCGTGGACGCGCGCAACCAGTTCAGCGTGGTGGCGGGACTGGCGATCGGGCTGACGATCGCGATCGATGTGCTGTTCGGCGGTCCGTTCACCGGCGCCGCGATGAACCCGTCGCGCGCTTTCGGACCGGAGCTGGTGGGCGGCGATTGGGCCAACGCTTGGGTCTGGTACGTGGGGCCGCTGCTCGGCGCAGCCGTCGCGGCTGGCTTGTACGCGTTCTTGTATCTGCGCAAGCCCGGAGTCGAGCCTGCCGCTACCTAGTGTTCCGGGTCCCCGATTCGGAACGTCGGCGGACATGAGCGCGGTTAGCGTCTACCTGGCCAGGCACGGCCAGACCGCTTACAACAAGGAGCGCCGCTTCCAAGGGCATCTGCCGGTCCCGCTGGATGAAACGGGCAGAGCACAGGCCGCCGATCTGGCGGAGCGCGCCGCGAGGGGAGCAGGCGCCGCGCAAGGACCGGGCGCCGGGACGAGCGACGCCGGAGGGACGCCATTCGCGGTTTTGTGGTGCAGCCCGCTGCTGAGGGCGCGGGAAACGGCGGACATCGTGGCGGCGCGCTTGGGCCTGGAGCCCAAGGAGGAGCCGCGCTTGATGGAGACCGACGCCGGCGATTGGACCGACCGACTGTTCAGCGACGTGCAGGCCGAGGACCCGGACGGCTTCTCGGGTTTCATCGAGGGACGTCCGGACTTCGCGTTTCCGGGTGGCGAGTCCTTTGCCCAGCAGGGCGTCCGGGTCGCGGCCGCATTGGTCGACATTGAACAATGCCCCCTTCCGGCACTAGTCGTCTGCCACGGGGTGGTGATCCGCATCGCGCTCTACCAGCGAGCCGGCCACAAGGTGGCCCTGGCCGAGCGGGTCCCCAACGCCGCGCTCGTCCCACTCGATCCCGTCGAGGCCGAACACACGGAGATGGGCGGCGGCGAGGCCTTGCCGCCGAGCTGACACAGCCGGACCGACGGCCTGGCCCGGACGCTTCGGTCGATCGGCGCCTCGGCGAGACGAGCTCGGCCCACCAGACCTATTTCCGAACGATTTGGTCCACCAGCGCGGCGCCTTCACGGGCCATGCGCGAGCGGGGCACAACCATCTCGCAGCCCGCCTGCTCGGCGATGCGACGGGCCTCGACATCCACGTGGGAGTAAAAGGCCAAGGTCGGCACCCCGGCCCGCTCATCCGCCGGCAAAGACTCGAGCAGTCCCGTACGACGCGCCGATTCATCGGTGAGATCCAGGACGAACACGTCGGCCGAACTCAGGCCGCTACGCAAGCCTTGCTCATCCCCCACCAAATCCACCGTGTGGCCTCCCGCACGCAGGCTTCCCTGGACCTGCGATCCGAACAAGAGATCCGGGACAAAAGCCAAGACGTGCGCCATCGCTCCGCCGCCGGTCCGCGCCCGCAAGCCGTTACTGGGCGCGCAGACGCGCGAACTCTTCGCGCACCGACTGCGGACGGCCCCACATCTGGACGGCCTCAACACGCCCGACCCGCTGTTCACGCAGGACCAGCTCACCCTCGATACCGGCTTCGTCGAGCAGCCGCAGCGCGCCATGAGTGGTCGGCGCCGAGGCGGCGTGGCCGAAGCGGTGGGCGACCAGCAGGCGCCAATGCCAGTCGTGGTGGGAGTAGGGCCTGGCGTTGCAAGTCACCAAGTACACACTCGCGTCGATGTATCTCGACTCGTCGCTTATGCGCAGGTCGAACTCCAGGTCGGTCCAGTCGTCCGGGAGCGAGTCCACGATGCTTTGGAAGGTGTGGGCCAGGGCCATTGGTGTGAAGCCTAGCGTGGCTATCCTCGGCAACGTGGCCAGCGTCGACACGGCAACATTGGCGGAGGACTACGCGATCTTGACGGAGCGTTGCGGCTTGGTGGATCGCTCCGAGCGCGGCAAGCTCGCGCTGAGCGGCTCGGGGGCGGTCGAGTTTCTGAATGGACAAGTCACCAACGAGCTGGTGGGCCTGGCACCGGGCGAAGGCCGTTATGCGGCTTTTCTCACCCACAAGGGCAAGATGCTCGGCGACCTGCGCATCCTGGCGGTAGGGGACGCCGCCGACAGCGACTCCAATGCCCTGGCGGCGGCGCCCGCCGAACTCCTGCTCGACACCGAGCGGGTCGCGTTGCAGGCCCTGTTCGACATGATTCGTCGCTTCAAGGTGGGCTACGACGTCGAGTTGCACAAGCGCACCTTGGAGTCCTCGCTGCTGTCGCTGATCGGCCCTACCGCCGACGCCGTAGCCAGGCGTGCCTTCTCGCTGGAACCGGGCCTGCCGACCTCTCCGCCGGCTTCGGCTGCGGGCGGCCCGGAGTCGGGAGAGGCAGAGGTTGGTGTATCGGCCGATGGGGTGCCCTGCGCGCGCGCGCGTACGCACACGCTTGGCGAGCGAGAGCACGACCACCTGCTCGCTCTCCTTGGCGACACACCCGTGCGCGTGATCCGTACCGACTTGGGCGTCGATGTCCTATTCGAGGCCGACGACCGGGACGCAGTCCTTGCAGCCCTGTTGGACGCCGGCGCTGTGCAGGCGAGCGAGGCCGCGGCGGAGATCGTGCGCGTCGAGCGTGGCCGTCCCCGCTACGGGATCGATCTCGACGAGTCCACGATTCCCCAAGAGGCCGCCCTCAACGAGCGTGCCGTCAGCTTCACGAAGGGGTGCTACGTGGGCCAAGAGACGGTCGCAAGGCTCCACTACAAGGGCAAACCCAACCGCCACCTGCAGGGCTTGCGTCTGTCCGAGCCGGTGGCGCCCGGGACCGAGCTCTTGGCCGATCCCGGACCTGCGCGCGCCGCGGTCGGCGGCGGGCGCTCTCTGGGCCACCTGGGCAGCTCGGTCGTCTCCCCCACCTTCGGTCCGATCGGCCTTGCCTTGATACGCCGCGAGGCCGAGCCCGGCGCGATCCTCCGGGTCGGAGATAGCGGCGCGCAAGCCACCGTGACCGACTTGCCTTTCGCGCCCATATAGGATTGACCAGTCCCGTCCCGGGGTGGGTGGGTTACTTCAACATCGGAGGTCTGAAGGCACCGTGGCAATCGATCTGCAAAGAGTCTCCCAAGTCGACGCCGAGCCCGGCGAGCTGCCCGCCACGATGGCCGCTTGGGTCATCCGGGAGGAGCGTCAAGGCGAGCCAAAGGACGCATTCCAGCTCGAGGAGATCGAGGTCCCCGAGCCCGCCGCCTTCGAGGTGATCGTGCGTGTGATGGCCGCAGGAGTCAACTACAACAACGTGTGGGCTGCTTTGGGCAAGCCGATCGGCGTGTGGCGCTACGGCGACCACCCCGAGTACGGACACCACATCGGCGGCTCGGACGCCTCCGGAGTCGTGTGGAAGGTCGGCCCGGGCGTCACGCGCTGGAAGCCGGGCGACGAGGTCGTGGTCCACTGCAACCAAGCCTCTTACGAGGACCCCGAGGTGCACGGCCTCGACCCGATGGCAGCCCCTTCCCAGAAGATCTGGGGCTATGAGACGACCTGGGGCTCTTTCGCCCAGTTCACCAAGGTCCAAGCCCAGCAGCTCCTGCCCAAGCCGAAGGCTTTGAGTTGGTCGGAGGCCGCCTCCTACGGGCTCGTCTACTTCACCGCCTACCGGATGCTGATCACGCGTTGCAACCTGCAGGCCGGCCAGAACGTCCTGATCTGGGGCGCCGCGGGGGGGCTCGGTGTGTTCGCCACCCAGCTTTGCGCCGCCGCCGGCGCCCATTGTGTGGGCGTGGTCTCCTCGGCCGAGAAGGGCGAGCTGGTCAAGCGCCTTGGCGCCGTCGACTACATCGATCGCGCCGAGTTCACCGGCATGATGCGCCGGGGCGGGGAGAATCCCGAAGAGGAGAAGGCCCGCTTCCTGGCCTCGCGCGAGTTCTCAAAGCGCGTCAAGCAGATCTTGGGCGACGCTCCCGACATCGTCTTCGAGCATGTCGGACAAGCCACCTTCCCGACCTCGGTATTCACGGTCAAGCCGTTCGGCAAGGTCGTCATCTGCGCCGGCACCACCGGCTTCAACCTCGACTTCGACGTGCGCTACCTGTGGATGAAGCAGAAGGAGATCATCGGCTCGCACTTCGCCAACGCGTACGAGTGCATGAAGGCCAACGAGCTGATCGAGTCGGGCCAGATCAGGCCGGTCCTGTGGCGGACGCTCGGCTTCGAGGGCGTCGCCGAAGCGCACCAATTGATGCTCGAAAACAAGCATCTCGGCAAGATCTCGATTCTGGTTGGCGCCGAGTCCGACGAGGAAGGCAAGACGGCCGACGGCCCAGGCGCCATACATGCGGAGGTGGGCGGCTGATGATCCCCACACACACGCCCGAAGGGACCCCGGAGGTGAACGCCTGATGGCCGGCACTGTGATCGTTCCCTGGTATGCGACCGGCTTTCGGGCCGACGACTTCGAGGAGGCCCTCGGCGAGGTCGCGTCGGTGGCCTTGCGCTATGGCGCCACCTCCTACGCCGTATATCGCTTCAAAGACGACCGCTACCGTTTCCAGCAGTTCGCCCACTTCGAGAGCCACACCGACTGGGAACGCTTCTGGGAAGGCCCCGAGATGGTCGACTTCAGGGTGCGCCACTCCTCCTGGTACCAGGTCCCCGTGCTTTACGGCTGGTGGGATCGGACGGCAGGCGGCTCGATCGAGGAGGCCCATGCCGCCTTGATCGCCAACGGCAACACAAGCGGCGCGCCCGCCGACAAGCTCGTTTAGCGCGCCAAGCTTTCGACTGCGGCGGCCACCGCAGCGGGATGCGTGTAGGGCGCCATGTGGCCGCCGGGCACCATCCGCAGCTGAGCACTGGGGACGCTCGTGGCGATGCTGCGCCCACATGGCGGCTTGACCAGCTTGTCCTGGGCACCTTGGATCACGATCGTGGGAACGCGAACGCCCGCCAGCCCGCGATCGACTCCGTCGATTTCTTTGTCCGCGTGGAGGATCTCACCCGCATAGGCCTCCAGGTTGCCGTGCTTGAGCGTGATCGCCAACACGCGGTGACGATGGCGCGGATTGACCGGCGCCGGATCGAACGCTTCTTTCTCCTCCGGTTCGGAGGAGACCTTGCGTACCAGCTGGGAGAACGTCACGTCGGCAATCGGTGCGATCACCGGTAGCTCTATCGCTTGGACGAACCTCGCCTGCGCGCGTGTGAAGGCGTTGTCGTGACGGGCGCACTGCCCTGCCGCCGCGTCGACCAACACCAACCCCTTCACTTCGGCGGGATGGCGCTCGCCGTAGGCAAGCGAGATCGTGCCCCCATAGGAATGGCCGACAAGGATCGGATGACCGAGGTGAAGCTTTTCGATTACTTCGTGCACCGCCTGGAGCTGGCGGGCGAACGGAAAATAGCCGCCGGTCGAGAAGCCATACCCGGGCCGGTCGATCGCGATCGTCCTGTGTCCGATCAGGGGCGTCACGTCTTCGAAGTCTTCGGCGGTCCCCGGCAGGCCGTGGATCAACAGGACCGCCGGTTCGCGCCCCGGCCGTTCCAGATAGCGCAGCTTCACGCCCGCCAGCTGTAGGAACTTGCCGGTCGGATGAGGCGTAGCGGGCAGACGCCCGTAGGTCCAGTTGAGGACGACCACGACCAGGGCGAGTGCGAGGGCGCTCCACAGGATGAGTTTCCGAACCGAGGGCCGTGAGCGAGTCATTGGGCCAGACGCTACAGAAAAGAAAGTCGGTACGGATGGTCCGTACCAAATGGTACGCTTATTCCGTACCACAACGCGAGGAGGCTGTAATGCGCAACCCATTCATCTACGACCGCCCCCTCCCCCCAACGGATCTCATCGACCGCGACGAGGAGCTAGCGCTGCTCGTATCGCTGGCCGATGCCGGCCAGTCGGCACGACTCACCGGCCCCCGCCGGTACGGCAAGACGACCCTGATCGGTCGCCTGGGGCAGACGATGAGAGAGGACCACAGCTTCGCGGTGGCCTACGTCGATCTCTCCCGGGTCACCGGGGTCGAAGACGTGGTGCAGCGCATCGAATCGGCCTACGAGACCGCGTTCACCGGTGGACTACGGCGCGCCTGGCATGCGGTGCGACGCCGCATCGAGCCATCCGCGACAGTGGGGGTACCCGGAGTAGCAAGTGTCGGCTTCGCTCCCTCGACGCCACAAGCGGGCTCGCTCGCCCGACTGCACGGACTGCTCGAGGCGCCTCAACGTCTGCATGAACGCACTGGCGGTCGTTGTCTGATCGTGTACGACGAGTTCCAAGAGATGCTGACGGCCCAGCCGGACCTCGACGGCGTACTTCGCAGCCACATCCAGCACCATTCGGGCGCTGCCTCTTACCTGTTCGCCGGCAGTCACGCCGGCATGATGGACGCTCTCTTCGGCGACCGCCGGCGTCCGCTGTTCGAGCAGGCCCGCGCCGTCAGGGTGGGGCCTCTCATGCCCGCCGACATCGCTGAATACGTCGAAAGACGCTTCTCGATGGCGTCGCGTTCCTGCGCTCCCGATGTGCCGGACGCGCTCGCCGCGCTCGCCCACGGACATCCCCAGCGGGCGATGATGATCGCTCACTTCCTATGGGAGGGCTCTGCCGACAATGTCACCGTCGGCGATGCGGAGCTTCACGCCGCCCAAGCGACTGCGCTTGCCGAGGCCTCGGATGGGCTCCAGCGAACCTGGGACTCCCTCTCGGCCAATCAGCGCCGACTCGTGAAGGTGCTGGCCGGTGGCCAATCCCACCCACTCCGAACGGAGGCCCTCAGCCAAGCAGAGATGCCGAAGAGTTCGATGGTGGACGCCCGCGATCAGATGGCCGCCCAGGGAGATCTATTCGTATATGACGGTGGACGCGTGGAGCTGGCCGACCCGTTCATGGCCGCTTGGGCGCTGCGCGGGAACCCAGCGTAGACGTCTAACGATGTCTCAGCACTGCTCGAGCGGCGCCATCGTCAAGCCTGCGCCCTTCAGAAGCTCCCAGTAGTGCTCGGCCGGCTCCTTGTGACCGGCGAACACGATCGCCTGTCCCGAATTGTGGATGATCGAGGCGATCTCGTGGCCCCGCTCCAAGCTCACGCCCGGGATGAACCGCGCCAAGGTGCGGGCGACATGGTCGAAGGTGTTGTGGTCGTCGTTGCGCACGATGACCCGCCAAGACCCGCCGATCCCGGTGCCGGGGCCGCCCGTGCGGGGCAGCTCGATCGTCTCGCTCATAGCCGATCAGGATAAAGCCCGCCGCCGCCCCATACAATTGCGCTATGAGCCAACATGATCGCGCCTCCAGCCAATCCCCATCTCCGCGCCTGCCCCAACCGGACCGCCCCTGGATGATGCGCACCTACGCCGGGCACTCCACGGCGAAGGCTTCCAACGAGCTGTACCGGCGCAACATCGCCAAGGGCCAAACCGGCCTCTCCGTGGCCTTCGACCTACCCACCCAAACCGGCTATGACCCCGACGACGAGCTCGCCCGCGGCGAGGTCGGCAAGGTCGGCGTGCCGGTCGTACACCGAGGCGATATGGCCGCCTTGATGGACGGGATCCCGCTCGGCGAGATGAACACCTCGATGACGATCAACGCCACCGCCGCCTGGCTCTTGGCCCTTTACATCGTCGCCGCCGAGGATCAGGGGGTCGATCAGTCCCAGCTCCAAGGCACCACCCAGAACGACATAATCAAGGAGTTCTTGGCGCGCGGCACCTACGCTTTCCCGCCCGCGCCCTCGATGCGCTTGATCGCCGACATGATCGCCTACACGGTCGAGCACGTGCCCAAGTGGAACCCGATCAACATCTGCTCCTACCACCTGCAGGAGGCCGGCGCCACACCCGTCCAAGAGATCGCCTACGCGATGAGCAATGCGATCGCCGTGCTCGACGCCACCCGCCAGCGTCTCGGCGACCGGGCAGAGGAGTTGATCGGCGACGTGTTCGGGCGCATCTCCTTCTTCGTCAACGCCGGTGTGCGCTTCGTCGAGGAGCACGCCAAGCTGCGCGCAATGGGGATCCTCTGGGAGGAGCTCGGGCGCGAGCGCTACGGCGTCACTGACGAGCGCCGCCTAAGGTTCCGCTACGGCGTCCAGGTCAACTCGCTCGGACTCACCGAGGCGCAGCCGGAGAACAACGTGCAGCGCATCGTCTTGGAGGCCTTGGCGGTGACTTTGGGCCGCGACAGTCGTGCCCGCGCCATCCAGCTGCCTGCCTGGAACGAGGCCTTGGGCCTGCCCCGCCCATGGGATCAGCAGTGGTCCTTGCGCATCCAGCAAGTGCTCGCCTACGAAACCGACCTGCTCGAGTACCCCGACATCTTCGAGGGTTCCAAGGTGATGGACGGGCTTGTCGCCGAATTGCTCGAGGGCGCCCGAGCCGAGATGGCGGTCGTGGCCGAGCACGGGGGCGCCGTCGAGGCCGTGCCCTACATGAAGGCGGCGCTCGTTGATTCCCACCGGGCTCGTATCCAGCGCATCGAGTCCGGCGAGCAGATCGTGGTGGGCCAGAACAAGTTCTGCGAGACCGAGGTCTCCCCCCTCACCGACGACGCCGAGGGCGGCATTCTGGTGGTGGATCCAGCCGTCGAGGCCGAACAGATCGAGGCTGTCCGTCGCTGGCGTGCCGCGCGCGACCAGCAGGCCGTCGACGCCGCCCTGGCCGAGCTGACACGCATCGCGGCCAGCGACAGCACCGATGAGAATCTGATGGCGCCCACGATCGCGGCGGCACGCGCCGGCGCGACCACGGGCGAGTGGGCCAAGACCTTGCGCGAGGTGTTCAAAAGCTACCGAGCCCCCACCGGCGTCGGCGAGGCAACCGGAGCACCGGCCGGCGAGGAGCTCGAGGCCGTGCGCGAGGAGGTCGCCGCGCTCACCGAGCGGCTCGGACGACGCCCCAAGATCCTGGTCGGCAAGCCGGGCCTTGACGGCCATTCCAATGGAGCCGAGCAGATCGCCGTGAGAGCGCGCGACGCCGGCATGGACGTCGTCTACGAAGGCATCCGCCTCACCCCCGCCCAGATCGCCGCCTCGGCATTGCAGGAGGGTGTTCACGTGATCGGCCTCTCGATCCTCTCGGGCTCGCACCGCGAGTTGATTCCCGCCGTGATCGACGCCCTGCGCGAGGCGGGCGTGAACGTTCCCGTGGTCGTCGGCGGCATCATCCCCGAGCAGGACGTGGCCCCGCTCAAGCAGGCCGGCGTGGCGGCCGTGTACACGCCCAAGGATTTCGAGATCACCCGCATCGTGCGCGACATCGTGGAGCTCGTCGGCCAGCCGGGCGGCGTTCCCGCGCCCGCGTGAGCAGCCCCGGCGCGACGCTGGGCAGGCGCCTGCGCGAACGCGACCTGAGCGCGGCGCCGGCCGCCTTGAACCTCTTGGAGAGCACCGCGGCGGCCGATCGCGAGCAGGCCAAGGCGCTGCTGGGCGAAATTTCCCCCGCCAAGCTCGGCGGCGAGGCCCCAGGGCACATCGTCGGCGTGACCGGTCCACCCGGCGCCGGCAAGTCGACCTTGCTCTCGGCACTCTTGCACGCCTGGCGCAAACCCTCCGAGGGCGAGAGCCGAACCGTGGCGATGCTCGCCGTGGACCCCAGCTCCAAGCGCTCGGGCGGCTCTTTGCTCGGCGACCGGGCTCGCATCGAGTTCGACCCTGCCGACCGCGGCGTCCTGATCCGCTCGACTGCGGCCGGAGAGCGCCTTGGCGGCCTCGCGCCCGCGACACGCGCCGCCGCCCAGGCGCTCGCCGTGGCCTTCGACGTGGTCGTGATCGAGACGGTCGGCGTCGGCCAGGCCGAGACCGAGGTGGCGGATGTCGCCGACACCGTCGTCGTGGTCGTTCAGCCGGGAAGCGGCGACGTACTGCAGTTCCTGAAGTCCGGGATCATGGAGACTCCTGACGTGCTCGTAGTCACCAAGGCCGACCTCGGCCAGATCGCCACGTCCACCAGGCGCGACCTGAGTGCCGCCCTGCGATCCCTGGGATCCGCACCGGGCGAGACCAAGACCCAGGTGCTTGCGGTCTCATCGCTCTCCCCTGTCCACGGCATCGAGGAGCTTGTGGAGGCCATGGACGAGCATCGCTTCGCGGTGGACATCCCCGAGCGCCGCCTGCGCGCGCGCCGCGCCGGGGCCTTGCTCGACTTCGCCGATGAGCACGGCGAGCGTGGCGTGCGCGCGCTTGGCGGCCGCCGCGGGGCGGAGCGCTTGCTTGCGGGCCAAGCGCCCGGCCTAGATGGACAAGCGCTCGTCGAGGTTCTCGAGCACGCACTCGAGCGGGCCGCGAGAGACGAGACCTGAGGTGGCGCGCGATCTCGGGATCATGTTCGGCGCTTTCGTGCTCGCCAGCGCCCTCGCGGGGGCCCTCGGCGCAGTCAACCTGGGCACCGCGCTCGCCTTCGGCCAGATCGCCTTTGCGATTGGCACCGTCTACGTCTTGCTCAAGCGCTGATCGTCCTGCGCCCAGCGGCGCCTGGCCGCCATAAGCTGTAGCTCGCGATGTTGCTTCTAATCGGATTCGCGGTTCTCGCGGGCGCCGGCACCGCCCTCTCTCCATGCGTCCTGCCGGTCCTGCCGGCGCTGCTGGCCTCCGGCGGCGTTGGCGGCAAGCGCAGGCCTCTCGGTGTGGTGATCGGCTTGACCGTCACTTTCACCGTCACAATCGTAGGCGTCGCCGACGTGGTCGGTGGCGTCGGGCTTGGCTCGGACCCTTTGCGCGACATCGCCGTGGCTGTCCTGATCGCCTCAGGCCTTGCCCTGATCGTGCCCGGCACCGCCGACCGCCTGGAGGCCAAGCTCTCGCGGGTCGCGGCTTTCGGGGCTAGAGGAGCTTCGGGCAAGGGCGACGGTTTCCGTTCGGGCTTGGTCGTTGGCGCGGCGCTCGGCTTCGTCTACACACCCTGCGCCGGGCCCATCTTGGCGGCCGTGATCTCGGTGAGCGCAGCCAGCGGACGTACGGTGGCGGTGGCAATCGCCTACTCGCTTGGCAGCGCCGCCGTGCTGTTCGCGCTGACCTTGGGCGGACGCAAGCTGTTCGACCGCATACGCGCCGCAGGACGCGGGCTTGCCCTGCAGCGCACCTTGGGCGCGATCATGCTGGCCACGGCTTTGGCGATCGTGGTTGGCGTGGACGTGCGCTTCGACCAATATGTGGCCGAACACATCCCCAACGTCAACCTGACCGCGGGCCTTGAGAAATCCAAAGCGGTCGAGAGCCGCCTGCCAGAACTGACGGGCCACAGCGCCAAGTTCGCGACCACCTCGAAAACACCGACGGCGCCGCGCAACGCGAGCGACGCCGTCCTGCTGGCCGACGCCCACGGCCTCAAGAACCTCGGGCCGGCCCCAGAATTCGAGAACACCGAGGACTGGTTCAACACGCCGGGGAATCGTCCCCTCAGCCTGACGGGCTTGCGCGGCCACGTGGTGCTCGTGGACTTCTGGACCTACACCTGCATCAACTGCATCAGGACCCTGCCCTACCTGAAGGCTTGGGACGCCACCTATCGAAAAGATGGCCTCACGGTCGTTGGCGTGGAGACGCCCGAGTTCGCCTTCGAGAAGGAGGCTTCCAACGTCAAAGACGCGATCGACCAGTTCGGCCTGCGCTACCCGGTCGTCCAGGACAACGAAATGGGCACCTGGAACGCGTACGCAAACGAGTACTGGCCCGCCGACTACCTGATCGACGCCAAAGGCGACGTCCGCTACGCCGCGGCCGGCGAGGGCGACTACGGCCAGACCGAAACCGCGATCAGGGCCTTGCTGGCCGAAGCGGGCGCCTCGGTCGGGGGCAAGAGCCACCCGACCGACGTGATCGTGCCCAGCGAAGTGGCCACCCCCGAGACCTACCTCGGCACGGCGCGTGCCCAGGGCTGGCGCGTGGCGCCCAAGGAAGGACTCCATGACTACGGCGCCGCGCCGGCCCGGCTGGGACTCAACGAATTCGCCTACAGCGGCACTTGGAACGTCGCCGAACAGCCGGCCACGGCTGTATCGGGTGCCGGCCCATCCGGCATCGACCTGCAGTTCGAGGCCAAGAACGTGTACCTCGTGCTCAGCTCCCCCGGCGAAAGCCCGCGACAAGTCCAGGTCCTGCTCGACGGCAAGCCGATCTCGGCCAAGGACGCCGGCGCCGACGTGCACGGCGGCGCGGTCACGGTCACCGGCCAGCGCCTCTATTCGCTCGTGTCGCTCCCAACCGACCAGGAACACTGGCTCAGCCTGCGCTTCGCACCGGGGGTCACGGGCTACGCGTTCACGTTCGGCTAGGCCGGCCACCCGGCGCGGACCGTCGGCCGGCGTGGCGCGAGTTCGCCATGGCCAATCCGTCCAGGCCTCCCGGCGTCGGCCGAAGGATCGCCTACGATGCCGTCTCCCGCCGAACGCCCGGCACACCGCTAGACAACGCCCTTGGAGGCCAGCATGAAGCGTCGCCGCAACCGAGTCCCGACACGCCATCCATTTTCGATCGTCGCGCTCGCGGCTCTGCTCGCCGCCTGCTGCATGCCGGCTGTGGCTTCCGCAGAAGAAGAAACGGGTCCCATCATCTTCCCGGGCACACCTATGACTGTCTCGATCGGATCGCGCGGGCAGTGCGAATCGAGCTATCCCCTCAGTGGTGGCAACTACTTCCCCGGCTTTGGCACGCTCGGCGACTGCGGCTTCTTCCTTGCGTTCCCCAAAGCAGGGGCGGGCCAGCCCACAGCACTACAGGGACAAACCTTCGGCTTCGCCGGCTTCGCGGGACCACACCTCCCGAACGAATACGTCCCGGTTTCGCAGTCGTCGGTGACCGGCTCCGGCACGGAAGCGGCTCCCTACACGGAGACGACGGTGTTCAAGGTCGTTGACTCCGAAGAACACGAATACGCGCTGATCACCGAGACCACGACGTATGTCAATGGGCAGCCTGAGTTCACGTCAAGCTTCGACGTGAAGAACGTGACCAAACCGGCGACGAAGATCTATTTCCGGGCGATTTACGCCGGCGACCTGTACGTCAACGGCAACGATTACGGCACCGGCGTTTTCCTCGGCGGCCCACCGCGCTTCGTCGGCGGCCAAAATACGGCTTCGGGCGTGCTCGGCGGCTTCCAAGAGGCGCCAGCGCCAGCGCTTCCGTGGAGCTCGTTCCAAGAGGGATGCTGGAACGAAACGGCGCACGAAAACGAAGGTATTGAACCTCGCTGCGGAGGCGCCAGCCTGACCGACCAAGGAATCTGGAATGACGTGAGGAACACCGTCGAAGCACCTCACGCGTTCAACGAAACGGTCGATCCAGCCGCGATCGACAACGCGACAGGCGTCGAGTGGGACCAGCTTCGCGAAAGCGGCCTGGAAGCCGGCAAGGAACAAACGTTCGCGATCGTCAACCGCACGCAGGTGCCCAACACACTGCAGGTGAGTCCCGCCAGCCAAACCCTCACACAAGGCCAGACGGAGACGATCAACGTGACCGCAGTCGACACGGCCGATCAGCCATATGCGGGCAAAACCGTCCACTACACCGTGGCCGGAGCCAACCCCCAGTCGGGCACAGTCGTGCTCAACTCATCTGGACAGGCGCAGATCTCCTATGTGGGCCACAACGCCGGGATCGACACGACGCAGCTATTCGTCGACCTGGGCGGGAGCGGCATCCAGACGCCCAGCGATCCGGCCGGGACCGCACGAGTGACCTTCGTGCCCGCGCCACCAGCGCCCACCCCCAACAGCACCTACACGGTCAAGAGCATCAAGGCCAACTCCGACGGCACGATCACGATCGTGTTCGTGCCCACGCAGGCGGGCACCGCGACCCTTGAAGTGACGGTGCCGACCGGCACGATCGCGCGTCGCGAGGCACTTGCGGCCCGGAGGGCCAAGCGCTGCAAGCACGGCCTGGTCAAGATCAAAGGCAAGTGCCGCCCCAAGACGACCGTGTCGGGCAGAGTGACGGCGACCGGCGCCGCGGGTGTGCCGCTCACTTTGACCGTGAAGCCCTCGGGCAAAGTCGTGAATGCGCTGAAGAAAGGCAAGACGGTCCACCTGACGGCGACGCTGACCTATAAGTCCTCGCTCGGTGGTACCCCGACGGTGCAGGTGTACAACCTGACCGTGAAGGGCAAGCGAGCCAAGCACAAACGGCACTAGGGTCGTTTCGCCCGCCGGCGCGATGCGTCGGCGGGCGAAGGTTCTCTCAGCGCATACAATGACTCCCATGGAGGGAGGCCCCGCACCCGAGACCACCGCGCGAGCGTGGCTACGGTGCTATCGCTGCTGGTCGCAGAACCTGGAGGTTCAGGTTCACTACGAGGGCATCCACAAGATCGACCCCGACACGGGCGAGCGCTCGGAAGTGGTGGACGAGTTGCAGGAGGCGGTGGTCCAATGCCTCGACTGCATGCACGACCAACCCCACCTCGGCTTCTCCGGCGGCCGCGTCGAGCCTATCGAGGATCGTTGGGAACGCATGATCGCCGGGACGCCTTGGGTGGCGTCCTGCACGGTCACGGTGGAGGCCGACGACGTCGAGATCTGCTCCGGCCCTGAGGCGGGAGACGCGCTCTCCTACGCAGCCTTCGGCGAGTACGGGGTCAGGGAGTTCTTCACCCACGTGCGCTTCCACAAGCACGAGGAGGACCAGATCGTCGTGCATCTGCTCGTCGAGTTGTACGCACGATCGTTGGAGGAGGCGACCGAGGTGCTCGAGTCGGCCGCCCGGGGCGCCCTCACGATCACCTCGCTGGCCGAGGAGTCCAGGCCACCTGCTTCGGCGGGCGAACCGCACGAACACGATTAGCCTCATCATCTAAGCCGTGAGTGTGCTTGCGGCGAAGATCCTGCTGGCGCCGAGCTTCGTGATGGCAGCGTCGCTTGCGGCCAGGCGCTTTGGGGCGATGATCGGCGGTTTGGTGGGAGGCCTGCCGGCGGTCGCCGGGCCGATCCTGCTTGTCTTCGCACTCAGTCACGGGCGCGCCTTCGCCGCCGAGGCGGCAGCCGGAACGCTGCTCGGGATCGTGTCGCTATTGGCGTTCATCGTGGCCTACTCGCATCTGGCCGGCAGAACGAGTTGGGTAGTGAGCCTCCTTTTGGGTTGGGGCGCGTTCTTCGCGATGACGGGCGCGCTCAGCCCTGTCACGGTGGAACCCGACGTGGCGCTCGCGGCCGTCTTTGGCGCGATCGCTTTGACCTTGCTGGTGGTACCGAGGGTTCAGGGCGAGCGACTGAGCACGGCGAATTTGCCGGCGTGGGATCTGCCTCTGCGTGGGTTGAGCGCGCTGGCTCTGGTGCTGGCGCTCACAGCGCTCGCGGGGCAACTGGGCGCGAAACTGAGTGGCTTGCTGGCGCCCTTCCCCGTGATCGCGAGCGTGCTGGCCGTGTTCACCCATGCCCAACATGGCGAGGAGGACCTGCTGCGCATCATGCGTGGTTTCGTACTTGGCTTGGTCGCCTACGCGCTGTTCTGTTTCGCGTTGGCCGTGTCGCTCGAATCGCTGAGCATCGCCGAGAGCTTTCTGCTGGCTACAGGCTGCGCTTTGGCGACCCAGGCGGTGGCGCTCACAGTCACCTGGCGTCGCCGTGAGCCCGCCGCCGAGCCGCTTTAGTTCTACGCCGAGAGGCGCTGCTCGAGCGCCGTGAGCTGCTCGTGAAGCTCCTTGGGCAAGCGGTCGAACTTGCCGAGGTGCTCGTGGAAGTGGGGAAGTTGAGCCTTCCATTCGGCAACGTCGACGCGCAAAAGCTCCGCGACGTCCTCCTCGGAGACGTCCACTCCGCGAGTGTCGAGACCCTCGGGGCCCACGGGCGGCATATGGCCGATCGGTGTCTGCACCGCGGCGCCGTGACCGGCGCAGCGTGCGAACACCCAGGCCAGCACGCGCGAATTCTCGCCGTAGCCGGGCCACAGGAATTTGCCCTCGCTGTCCTTGCGAAACCAGTTGACATAAAAGATCTTCGGCAACTTCGAGGTATCGGCCTCTCGCCCAATCTTCAGCCAGTGGGCGAAGTAGTCGGCCATGTTGTAGCCGCAGAAGGGCAGCATCGCGAACGGGTCGAAGCGAAGCTCGCCGACCGTACCGGCGGCGGCCGCGGTCTTCTCCGAGCCCATCGTCGCGCCCAGGAATACGCCGTGCTCCCAGTCGAAAGCCTCGGTCACGAGCGGCACCACGGTGGAGCGGCGGCCTCCGAACAAGATCGCGGAGATCGGTACGCCGGCGGTGTCCTCCCACTCAGCGGCGATCGCCGGATCCTGGGCCGCAGCCACTGTGAAGCGCGCATTGGGATGCGCAGCCGGCGTATCCGAGGCGGGCGTCCAGTCTTTGCCACGCCAATCGATCAGGTGGTCGGGCACATCGTCGGTCAGCCCCTCCCACCACACGTCGCCGTCGTCTGTGAGCGCGCAGTTGGTGAAAATCGTGTTCGACTCGATCGTCTTGATCGCGTTCGGGTTGGTGTGCTCGCCGGTTCCTGGTGCCACACCGAAGAAGCCTGCCTCGGGGTTGATCGCATACAGGCGGCCATCCTCGCCGAACTTCATCCAAGCGATGTCGTCGCCGATCGTCTCGACCTCCCAGCCCTCCAAGGTCGGGATCAGCATCGCCAGGTTGGTCTTGCCGCACGCCGAGGGGAACGCAGCCGCGATGTACTTGACGTCCTTCTCCGGCGAGGTCAGCTTGAGGATCAACATGTGCTCGGCCATCCAGCCCTCGTCGCGCGCCATCACCGAGGCGATCCGCAGCGCGAAGCACTTCTTGCCGAGCAGCGCGTTGCCGCCATAGCCTGAGCCGTAGGAGGTGATCTCGCGGGTGGCCGGGAAGTGGACGATGTACTTGTTATCGGCGTTGCACGGCCAGGAAACGTCTTCGGCACTGTCCTCGAGCGGCATGCCGACCGAGTGCAGGCAGGGGATGAAGTCGCCTTCGTCACCGAGCGCCTCGAGCGCGGCGGAGCCCATCCGCGTCATGATCCGCATCGAGACGGCAACGTAAGGCGAGTCGGTCAGCTGCACCCCGATCTGGCTCTTGTCCGAGCCGATCGGACCCATCGAGAACGGCACCACATACATCGTGCGGCCGTGCATCGAGCCACTGAAAAGCTCTTTGAGCGCTTCCTTCATCTCTTCGGGCTCGCGCCAATTGTTGGTCGGGCCCGCTTCCTCCTCGGTGGGCGAGCAGATGAAGGTGCGGTCTTCCACGCGAGCCACGTCGCCGGGATCTGAGAGGCCGAGATAAGAGTTGGGACGCTTGGCGTCGGACAGGCGCTGGAAGGTCCCCGCGTCGACGAGAACCTGACAGAGCCGGTCATACTCCTCGGCCGAGCCATCGCACCAGTAGATCGCGTCGGGCTCGGTGAGCGCGGCAATCTCCTCGACCCACGTCAAGAGGCGCTTGTGGTTGGTATTGGGGGCGGCGGTGGCGGTGGTCTCCATGACGTGCGAGCGGCTCCTCGATGTCGCGGTGGCTGCGGGCGGGTGGTCTTCAAATCCTTCCCGCAAAGTGGGTCGGATTCGATTCCAGCCTGGGAACGGAAAAACGCCCGTGAGGGGCGCGTACTTGCAAGCCTATCGCACCACGGGGAGGCGGTCTACTCGCGCTCTCCCCACGTTACGGGCGGTTCACGGTGCCCTTCAGGGCGTGTCTGGTCCTACTCGACATTCCCCTCCGCTGGGTGGGTGGGGATTGAATCCCCGGGCTCGCGGCGGGGGACGAGAACCAGGCGCTTGAACTCGGCCACGAGCACCCCGTCTTGGTTGTAGACACGGGTATGCACCTTGACCGTGCCGCGGTCGAGCTTTGACTGGGACTCGCGCTTCTCCAAGACCTCGGACTCGCAGAACAGCGTGTCGCCGTGGAACACGGGAGCGGGATGCTTGAGCTCTTCGGTGGCGAGATTCGCGATCGCCTTGCCCGAGACGTCTGAGACGGACATTCCAAGCGCCAGCGAATAGACGAGCGGGCCGACGACGACATTGCGTTTCTGCTGCGACTTGGCCGCGTAGACGTCGTTCAAATGCAGCGGATGGTGGTTCATCGTAATCAGACAAAAGAGGTGGTCGTCTGACTCGGTGACCGTCTTGGCGGGCCAGTGCTTGTAGGTGGCGCCGACCTCGAACTCCTCTAGGTAGCGGCCATAGGGGTGCGCGCCCGAAGCCTCGCGGGCAGCCTGCTCGGTCTCGACGGTGGGTGTGTCGCTCATCGTGGGGTTAGGTCTCCTGTTTTGGGGTCGGGCGGAACTCTAGCCAGTGAGGCGATAGCGTTCCCGTAGGGACGAAAACCGTTCCCATGGGACAAGAAACGTCCTTATGGGACGAAAACCGTTCCCATGAGACCCAATCGGTTCCTCGGAGAACATCGAGCGTGCCCGCCACGCACCTACAGGAGATAAGCCTTGCGCAACCCCAGAGCCTTCGACAAGCCCCTTGCCATCGGCGCGCCCGAGCCCGCGCGCGAGATTCCCTTCAAGCCTTCGCGGATGATCCACTTCCTCGACCTCTCGAACGAGAAAATGGTCGAAAAGGTGCCCGCCATCGCTCCCACCGTGGACATCCTGCTGGGCAACCTCGAGGACGCCGTCTCAGTGGACCGCAAGGAGGCCGCCCGCGCCGGCCTGATCAAGGTGGGCCGCGAGATCGACATGGGCGAGACGGCGCTTTGGACGCGCGTCAACTCGCTTGAGTCTCCATGGGTGCTGGACGATCTGACCGAAATCGTGGGTGCGATCGGGGACAAGATCGAGGTCATCATGGTGCCCAAGGTGGAGGGCCCCTGGGACATCCACTACGTGGACCGTCTGCTGGCGCAGCTCGAGGCCAAGGCGGGCATCGAAAAGCCGATCTTGGTACATGCGATCCTCGAGACGGCGCTCGGCGTGGCCAACCTCGAGGAGATCGCGGCCGCTTCGCCACGCATTCAGGGGATGAGCTTCGGCCCCGCTGACCTGGCGGCCTCGCGACGAATGAAGACGACGCGCGTGGGCGGTGGACACCCCGGCTACCGCACGATCGCCGACCCGGACCCTGAGAACCCGGAGCTGGCCCGCCCCAGCTACCAGCAGGACCCGTGGCACTATTCGATCGCGCGCATGGTCGACGCCTGCACCGCCGTGGGCGCCCTCCCCTTCTATGGCCCCTACGGCGACATCAAGGACGAGCTCGGCTGCGAGACGCAGTTCAGGGCCGCCTTTCTGCTCGGGTGTGTCGGCGCGTGGTCGCTCCATCCGGTGCAGATCGGGATCGCCAAGAAGGTCTTCTCGCCGGACCCCGAGGAGGTCATCTTCGCCAAGAAGGTGATCGAGGCGATCCCCGATGGCCGGGGCGTGCACATGATCGACGGCAAGATGCAGGACGACGCCACCTGGAAGCAGTGCCAGGTGATGGTCAAACTGGCCGAGATGCTGGCGCGCAAGGACCCGGAGCTGGCGGAGGCTTACGGGTTGGTGCCGGCGGGGGCATAGCGGCCGCGAAAAATGTTCTGAAATCCGCACATCACGTGCTTTTGCCGTGAGGTGCGGAAATCAGCACATCTTGCAGTTCTGTGCTAATGTGAGGATATGACCACATCGGCGCAAGAGGAGAAAGCGTTCCGAATTTATACGGCCGCCTCTATCGGGCAGGCAATTCGGCACTACCGCAAACAAGCGGGGCTCACCCAGGCTGAGCTTGCCGAGCGGGTGGGCGTCGATCGCACCTACCTGTCTCGCCTTGAGCAGGGACACGAGACCGAGCAGTTGCGTCGCATCCTCGCGATGTTGCGCCAACTCGGCGTAAAAGCCACCCTCGAACGCGCCGACTGGTGATGAGCGACCGGATTGCCATCTGGCTTTATGAGACGAAGGTCGCGATAGTTGAGCGGGAGCGTCACCGTATGCGCCTGTGGTACACGCCCGAAGCGCTCGAAACGTTCCCCGACGGAGATCCCCTCTTGTCATTGCCGCTTGCACTCAGCGAGGAGCGGTTTCCCAACGGCGTCGTCCGTTCGTTCCTTGACGGCCTGTTGCCAGAGGGCGACTCAAGGCGTGTGATCGCCGAGGATCTTGGCCTTCGAGCAGACGACACGTTCGGCCTCGTGCGGGCACTTGGGCGCGATTGCGCCGGGGCTCTTGTCATCCAACGGGACGACGAAGATGCCCCCAAAGCACCGACCACGTTGACTGCGGATCCACTGACCGATGAGGATCTGGCTCGTCTCGTCGACAACCTTCGCAGCGCCCCCCTTGGCGTAAATCAGCGCGTCCGTATCTCGCTGGCCGGCGTACAGGAGAAGCTACTTCTGACGCGTCTACCAGACGGCACATGGGGACGACCCGTGGACGGCACCCCGTCCACGCACATACTCAAGCCCGAGATACGGGAATACCCGCACACCGTCGCGAACGAGGCGTTCTGCATGAGACTCGCGAGACACCTCGGCATGACCGTCGCCGACATCGACACCGTCACGGTCAACGAGCGACAGTTGATCGTCGTGTCGCGCTACGACCGCGCAGTCGCTCGGTCTGGCGCGGTTGAGCGAATCCATCAAGAGGACTTCTGCCAGGCGACGGGATTCCTGCCATCGAAGAAGTACGAGGAGGACGGCGGACCTTCCCTACGAAAGATGGCAGGCATCCTGAGGACAGTCGACCGAGATTCGCTCGAGACACTGCTCAAGGCTACGACGCTCAACGTGCTCATCGGCAACGGCGACGCCCACGCAAAGAACTTCTCGCTGCTACACGATCGCAACGGCGCACTCCGCCTGGCGCCGCTTTATGACCTCATCTCCACGCTCATGTACGGCGACGATCGCCTGGCGATGTACATCGACAACGTGCATCGCACGAACCGGGTGACATTCGAGCGCCTGATCAACGAGGCGTCCACGTGGGGGCTGTCGCGCACCAGGGCTGAACAGACTGTGAATGACCTCCTCGCCCGCATCCCTGAGGCGGTCGAACGAGCCGAGAGCGAAACGCCTGGGACCCCGGCCGAGGTTCTAGAGATCGTGAGGGCCCAGCTTGACCGGCTGAGACCAAACGACGCCGGCGCTTAAACGACGCGGGCGCGCAGACACCTGATCAACGACACCCACGGTACCAACTGACAGTTGGTAGGGCAGATGGTAGGCGCGCCGGCGACGAACCCGTCTCGGCGCGTGATCGTGGCTACCGCCTGCTATTGTTAACCACATGGCTAACAATGCCCTCTTGGATCGCACGTTCGTCGCCTGCTCGCACCCGATAAGGCGAGGCATCCTCGAGCGCCTCACCGGCGGCGAAATGACGGTGGGCGAGGCGACCGGCGACTTCGGCGTGTCCAAGCCGGCGATCAGCAAGCACTTGAAGCTGCTTGAGGAGGCGGGCGCGATCACGCGCGTCATCGATGGACGCACGCACCGCTTGAAGCTGCGCGAGCAACCGCTGGACGAGGCCTATTCCTGGATGACCAATCAGCGCGAACTGTGGGAGCGCAAGCTCGACACAGTCGAGGAGTACCTACGCGAACAGCGCGAAAACAGACAGCTCCAAAAAACCCAAGAGCAGGATCACCCGAACCCACGACCAGAGGAGTCCAGATGAGCAACGCGACCGGCACGGCCGAGGCCGTGATGACGAGCGAGACCAGCCTGCGCATCGAGCGCAGCTTCGAGGCCTCTCCCGAGGAGGTTTTCGACGCGTGGACCAACCCTGAGGTGCTCAAGCGCTGGTGGGCTGTCCACCCGGACGGCAGGACGCCGGTGGCCGAGGTGGACCTGCGCCCGGGAGGTCGCTATCGCCTCTCGATGGAGGGGCCCGACGGCGAGCGCCACACGGTCCAAGGCGAATACAGCCAGGTGGACCGGCCGCGGCGGCTCGTCTACGGCTGGCAGTGGGAGCTCGACGCCGGCGGACTCGGGCCGGAGAGCACTGTAACCGTCGAGTTCCAAGAGCGCGGCGAGCACACCGACGTCGTGCTCGAGCACACCGGCCTGCCCGACTCCGCCTCGCGCGACAGGCATGCCCAAGGCTGGAGCGCCTGCATGGACATCTTCCGCGCACGCGGATTCAGCGGCGCCCAAACCGTCTGACAGCGCCAGTCCCGCAGACAACCGCTTTTCAACAAACCCAAACGAAGGAGACTCACATGGCGAATTACCTACTGGCCTACACCGGCGGCGGCATGGCAGCCACCGAGGCCGAGCGCGAGCAGGCGATGGCCGCCTGGGGACAGTGGTTCGGCAAGCTCGGCTCGGCGGTCGTCGCGCCCGGCAATCCGGTCGGCGCATCCACGTCCGTCAGCGCCTCGGGCAGCAACGGCGGGGCGGCCTCCGGCCTGACCGGCTACTCGGTCATCGCCGCCGACAGCCTCGACGCAGCGGCGGACCTGGTCAAGGACTGCCCGATCGTCGCCGTGGGGGGGAAAGTGGACGTGTACGAGACCATCGAGGTCATGTAGGACCCGCACTGTCGGTCGGGCTGCCTTGGCTTCACGTCAGGACGGGCCCGACCGGCCAGCGGGCACGCATTGCATTTTGCTATGCTTTATGCATGCCACAGTTGGTGACGCGCATCGAAGACGAGCTCGCAAGCAAAGTTGACGAGCTCGTGACGGAGGGCGTGGTTGGCAGCCGCTCCGAGGCGGTGCGGATGGGACTCGAGAAACTCGTCGAGGAGCATCGCAAACAGCGGATTGCGGCTGAAATCGTCGCGGGGTACGAACGCTGTCCCGAGACCGAGGAGGAGCTGGCTGGGCTCGATCGCAAAACGAGAGCGCTGGTCGCAGAGGAACCTTGGTGAGCGTTCCCCACCAGGGGGATATCTGGTGGGCGGAGACCGAAAACGGCCGCAGGCCCGTGCTCGTCGTGACGCGCTCCTCGGCCGTGCCGGTGCTGAAGGGCATTGTGGTCGCGCCGGTCACCCGAACCGTGCGCGGGATCCCTACAGAGATCGGCTTGGGTCAGACTGAGGGACTGGCAGAGGACTGCGCAGCGTCGTTTGACAATCTGGATTCCATACGACGATCGGCTCTGACCGAGCGCGTCGGCTCGCTCGGCCCCCGGCGCGATGAGGTCTGCGAGGCGCTGCGCGCCCTTGCCGACTGCTGAGCGTGTAGGGTTCCGACGCCCCGTCCCTCCAAGCCATCAAGGACGCGATACCCGAGTGAGATTCTTTGAGTTTGAGGCGCGCGAGGTAGTCAAGCGCGCCGGCATCCCAGTAACGGACTACGGCTTCACGACCGATCCGGCCGAGGCCAAGCAGATCGCCGAGCGCATCGGCGGCCCAACCGTGATCAAGTCCCAGGTGCTCACCGGCGGGCGCATGAAGGCGGGCGGCGTCAAGTTCGCCGACACGCCGGCCGAAGCCGAGGACTATGCGCGTGAGATCCTGGCGCTCGAGATCAACGGGCACATGCCGCGCGGCGTGCTCGTCGATCCGAAGGCCGAGGTCGCCCAGGAGTACTACGCGGGCGTCGTCTGGGATGGGACGCGCAAGCAGCCGGTCATGATCTTCTCGCCCGTGGGGGGCATCGACATCGAGCAGGTCGCCGAGGAGCAGCCCGACAAGGTGGGGCGCCGGCACTTCTCCAACATCCTGCCTCTGAGCGACTTCCAGGCCAAGGAGGTGATCGCCTCCACCGGCGTCACCGGCTCGGCCTTGAACAAGCTGGTCCCGATCGTGACGCGCTTGGCCAAGCTGTTCGTGGAGAACGACATGACCTTGGCCGAGATCAACCCTCTCGGCCAACTCGAGGACGGCTCGTTCGTGGCGCTCGACGCACACATGGACATCGAGAACGAGGCAAGGGGTCGCCACAAGAAGCTGCTCGAGGATCTCGGCGTCGGCGACGAGGAGACACGCCAAGCACGCGAGGCCACGCCCTTCGAGCTGGCGGGCGAGGAAGTCGACGCGACCGACCACCGCGGCGTGGCCGGCAACGTGACCGAGTTCGACGGCAACCTCGGCCTCGTGATCGGCGCGGGGGGCGGCTCGCTCACCCTGTTCGACGCCGTCAGGGCCCACGGCGGCGAGCCGGCCAACTACTGCGAGATCGGCGGCAACCCATCTGTCGCGAAGGCCTGCGGCCTGGCCAAGCTGGTCCTGCAGAAGTCGGGCGTGGACAAGATCGCGGTGATGATGTCGATCGTCTCCAACACCCGCGTGGACATCGTCGCGCGCGGCGTGATCAAGGCGTGCTTGGAGCTGAACATGGACCCCTCCGAGAAGATCGCGATCTTCAGGATCCCGGGCGCCTGGGAGGAGGAGGGATTCAAGATCCTCGAGAAGTACGGCGTCGACTACGCCGACCGCTCCGTCTCGCTCAACGAGGCCGCTCGCCGAGCCGTGGAAAAGATTCAAGGAGTCGCCGCATGAGCATCCTGATCGACGCAGATACAACCTTCATCGTCCAAGGCATCACCGGGCGCGAGGCCGTCAACCTCACGCGCGAGTGCCTCGACTATGGCGCCGGCGCGAAGGTCGTCGGGGGCGTCACCCCGGGGCGCCTCGGGCGCGACGTGCACGGGGTGCCCGTGTTCGACACGGTCGCCCAAGCGGTCACCCACCACGGCGAGCCGATCTACGGCTCGGTTGTGACGGTCCCCCCCGCCTTCACCAAGGACGCCGTGTTCGAGGCGATCGAGAACGGCATAAAGCTGATCGTGATCGTCACCGAGCGCATCCCCAGGCGTGACGTGGCCGAGATGGTCGAGCTGGCCACGCTCAGGGGAGCTCGCATCATCGGCCCCAACTGCCTCGGGATCATCGTCCCCGACGTGATCAAGATGGGCGGCATCGGCGGCCCCGCGCGCAACGCGGCCCAGGCCTACACCCCCGGCCCGATCGGCGTGATCTCGCGTTCGGGGGGCATGACCACCGAGATGTCCTCCACGCTCTCGGCGGCGGGCCTCGGTCAGTCCACCGCCGTTTCGATCGGCGGCGACGCGATCATCGGCTCCTCTTATGCCGAGCTGATGCCTCTGTTCGAGGCCGATGAGCAGACCCAAGGCATCGTCATCTACACCGAGCCGGGCGGCCGCATGGAGGCCGAGCTGGCGAAGTGGGTGACCGAGAACAAATCGCGCCTGCCGATCGTCGCCTTCATGGCGGGACGCTTCATGGACGAGATGCCGGGGATGAGCTTCGGCCACGCCGGCACGATCGTCGAAGGCAAGGAGGACACGGCGTCTGAGAAGATCGCGCGCCTGGCCCAGGCCGGGATCGCCGTCGCCGAGCGAATCGAGGACATCCCCGAGATGATCCGCGCCAAGATCGAGCAAGGGAGCCCGGTATGAGAGCCGATGGAATCTTCATCGCTGTCGAGGTCGACGACGCGGTTGCCGGCGACGCGGAGCTGGCGCTCAAGTTGAGCGACGCCTGCCCGGTCGACATCTTCGCCCAGTCCGACAGCGGCGTGAGCATCGTCGAGAAGAACCTCGACGAGTGCGTCCTGTGTGGCCTGTGCCTCGCGACCGCCCCACAAGGCGCGGTGAAGGTCATCAAGGTTTACGACAACGACTCGGTGCTCACGCCGGCCTAGCGTGACACCGGGATCGCGCCTCTTCGGAGAAGGCGATCACGGAAGGCCTCGACGCGCGTCGGCCGAGACGGCGAGCGCATGGGCCCGGACGACTACCAGCGCAACAACATCAAGCCGACGGTGACCCCCGGGCCGACGGTCACCATCAAGCCGATCTCGCCAGCCAGCGGCCGGCGCAGTTCGACCGCACGGTTCATCACATAGAAGATCGAAGGCGTGCCCATGTTGCCGTGCTCGGCGAGCACGTCATAGCTGGCGGCCACATCCTCGCGGGAAAGGTCGAGCGTCTCTTGGACGCTCTCGATGATGCGCCGACCGCCCGGGTGCACGAGCCAGTGGTCGATCGCCCCCCGCTCCAAGCCGTTGCTCGCCAGGAAGTCCTCGACCAAGTCCAGCAAGCCTTCGCTGGCGACGTCGGGCAGCTCGCGGATCAAGTGCAGGTAGCTGTCCTCCGGAGTCAGCTCCATCCTCACGGCGCCCAAGGTGCCAGCGACCTGGTGCACCTTGGAGGCGAGCACCAGCGGCCCCGTGGCGCCCGCGCCCGAGGACACAGCGGATAGGCCCGAAAGGCCGTCCAACTCGATCAGGGCCGCCGCGCAGCCGTCACCGAAGATCGAGGAGCCGACCGTCTTTGAGCGCTCGTCGTCCTCCGCGGCCCCCATCAAGATGCCCGTCATGCTCTCCGCGGCAAGGACCAAGGCCTTCGTCCGGGACCCGTCTTCCCCACCCGCTTGGCCCGCCAAGGCTTGGGAGGCCAACCGCACAAGCGGAACCGCGCTTGCGCAGCCGACGCCCACGACGTGATACTTGTCGGTGGCGGGATCCATTTCGTAGTGGTCCACGAGCCGGTGGGCGATCGTCGGTCCGCCCAGCGAGTAGAGCGTGGCGCTCACGACGACGCCGATCTCCGCGGGGTCGATCTGCAACTCGTCGATCGCCCGCACGGCGTACTCGAGCAGGTGCTGCTCGATCGCGTGGGTACGTCCTTGGACCGTGGTCGCCAAGAACTCGTCGGTCAAGGTCAGGCTGCGACGCTCGACGCCGCAGCGGCTGAAGATGCGTTGGGCGAACTCGTCCTCGGAGAGCCCCAGCAGGCCGAGCACGTCGTCCTGGGTGAAGGAGGTCTCCGGGCCCGCAAGGGCGAGCCGGCTGATGCGGGGGAGCGTGCGGCGTTGCTCTGCGCGGGGCAGCGGGTGGGTCCGCAAAGCGGGCAGGTCGGCTATAGCCTTCAAGATGGTTCCCTTGGACTCTCTCGGGGATTCATGGGCAGACTGGTGGGCGGACCAGAAGAACGAGGATATGTGAGCAACCCGTCGGCACCCGCGAAAGAGCGGCTCCCGGTCGAGTTTTCTTCATAGACTCTTCATCCTATCGACATGTTTCTTCACAAACCCTTCGACAGGCGTCCATGAATAACCTGCGAGGACTACAACATCCATGGAGCTTGGAGGGAAGTAGATGAGATTGATCGGGGCCGGAATGCCGCGCACGGGCACCCTCACGCAGAAGGTGGCGCTCGAGACGTTGGGCTTTGAGCCCTGCTACCACTGGGTCAACGTGATCGCCGACCTCGACCAGGTCGGGGTCTGGAATCGAGCGCTCGACGGCGAGGCACCCTGGGAGGAGATCTTCGCGGGCGCACAAGCGACCGTGGATTGGCCCGGCGGCTACTTCTGGCACGAGCTGATGGACCACTACCCCGACGCCAAGGTCTTGCTCAGCGTGCGCGACCCCGAGAAGTGGGAGCCCAGCTTCAGGGAGACGATCTGGAACATGTGTTATGGCGAGTCCTTGATCAGGCTGCTCTCCAGCGCCCGCGCCCAGGTCGATCCGCGTTGGGAGCGCTACCTGAAGCTGGTCGAGCGCATGTTCTGGATCGACGAGGCCCCCTTCGCCGCCGGACACGAGCGCCCGGAGCAACTGATCGAAGGCTTCAAGCGCCACAACGCGGCCGTCGAAGCGACGGTGCCGAGCGACCGCCTGTTGGTCTGGAACGTGAGCGAAGGCTGGGGGCCCCTGTGCGAGTTCTTGGAGGTCCCCACGCCCGAGGAGCCGCTGCCTCACGTCAACGACCGCGAGACGTTCCTCGGGCGCGTGATCGACGGCGCCCTGGGTGCGTTGCAGGGCTGGCGTGCCGAGGAGACGGCGGCGCTGCGGTCCGCGTCGGCTTAGTGGGCCACACACCAACCGAAGTCGGCGAAATCCGTCCGGCAGTCACCGAGGCCCGCTCGGTAGCGATCGGGGCTCGCGCATGAGCAGAGCTCGCATCCTCCTCGCCGCGGCCTCGCTGGCCATCGCCGCGATCCTCGTCCTGCTCGCGACCGGCGCCCTGTCGGGCTCGAGCAAAAACAGCGCGCAAGCGACAGCGCCCGCCTGCCTGCCGAGCACTCTGGAGCACGACGCACGGCTCGCGGGCACCTCGCTGAAGGTCTCTCCCGCGCCGGAAACCGGGACCGCCAATCCAGCCACCCAGATCAGCTTCCTCGGCGTGCCGGCCGCCCATATTCTGGCTGTCTCGGTAAGCGGCTCCCGCAGCGGCCCCCACCCGGGCCGGCTGACCGCCTACTCGCAAGGCGACGGGGCCAGCTTCATCCCGCAAGCCCCCTTCCAGCCCGGGGAGCGGGTGAGCGTGCGCGCTACCGTCCTTGCGGCGGGAACATCGACCGGTAAGCACGCCGAAACGAAGGTGGCTTTCGGGTTTCTCATCGACACGCCCTATTCCACGACGAGCGTTCCCCCTTTCCCCAACCCCCAAGCAGCCCCCGCGGACTACCAGAGCTTTGCGACCCTCCCGGGCGCCCAAATACCGATCCTGAGCGTCACGAGCGCCGATCGGGACCCGGGCGCGGGCGACATCTTCACGACCAACGGCCCGGGCCCGGGGCAATACGGGGCGCTGATCTACACGCCGCAAGGCCAGCCCGTGTGGTTCGACCGGCTCCCCGAAGGCCAGACCGCCGAGAACCTGAGCATGCAAGGCTACGAAGGCCATCCGGCCCTGACGTTCTGGCGCGGCAAGGTGCTCTCCTTGGGGTTCGGCCAAGGCGAAGACGTCGTCCTGAACTCGGCCTACCGGGAAATCGCCAAAGTTCAGGGCGGCAATGGCCTGGAGGCCGACCTGCACGACTTCCAAATCGCCCCCGGCGGGGTCTCCTACACCACCGCGTTCAATCCGATCCGCTGCGACCTGGCCTCGGTTGAAGGGGCACACGACGGGGTAATCATCGACACCGCCGTCCAAGAGATCGACATGAGAACGGGTTTGGTGCGTTGGGAATGGCACAGCCTCGACCACGTGGCCGCAACCGAGTCGCAGACCACCACACCCACCAAGCCCACGCCGTGGGACTGGTTTCACATCAACTCGATCGACCTACAGCCGGGCGGGAACATCTTCATCTCGGCGCGCTCCACCTGGGCCGGCTATCAGATCGAAGCCGGCTCCGGCAACATCCTGTGGCGCCTGGGTGGCCTGGAGAGCTCTTTCAAGCTGGGTCCCGGCGTGGAAACGGCGTGGCAGCACGACGGGCGCATCTTGCCGAGCGGGCTCGTCACGTTCTTCGACGACGGCTCCAACCCGCCGATCCACTCCCAATCGCGCGGCCTGCGGATCGCCCTCGACTTCAAGAGCCACACCGCGCGCCTGGTCTCCTCCTACACGCACCCCGACCCGCCGCTGCTTGCGCCCAGTCAGGGCAACATGCAGACCTTGCCCGACGGCAACGCGATCGTCGGCTATGGCGGCGTGCCGGCGATCAGCGAGTTCGCGACGAGCGGCGCCTTGCTCCTGGACGCCCATCTCCCCTACGACATGTCCTTCTACAGGGCCTTCCGCTTCCCCTGGAGCGGGCGTCCCGCCAGTCCGCCGGCGGCGCTCGCCAACCTCAACGACACGAGCGAAGAGACGATCGTGCACATGAGCTGGAACGGGGCCACCGGCGTGACCTCGTGGCGGGTCTTGGCGGGCAAGCAGCCCAACGCGCTACAAGCTCAAACGACGATTCCGGCAAGCGGCTTCGAAAGCTCGACAACCGTGCCCAAGAAGTACGCCTACGCCGCCGTCCAAGCGCTCGACTCCGCCGGCCACGTGCTCGGCGCCTCAAAGCCGGTGGCCGTCACGACCTACGCGGCCGCCGTGCCCTCCGCCCCCAAAGCCGAATGACGCAGGCGATCAGTAAGCCGGTTTCGTGGAGTGCTTGTGGGGCGCCGTGCCGCTCGTGCTCGTGGTCGGGCTCGTCGAGGTCGATGTGCTCGTCGAGGTCGACCCGCTCGTCGATTTGCCGCCGCACCCCGCCACCGCAACGCCGGCCGCGAGCACGGCCAGCAGCGTTAGCATGGCGATCAGTGACCTCAGTCTCATCGGCCGGCCTCTCGTTGTCGCTCGCTTGCTTGTCCCCCGTGATGGGGGGTGCCCGTGAGGGTGTCCATTGCGAGGCCCACCCTACCAACCGCACCGGAGGCCCCCCGCGCGCGCGTAGGGCACCCCGTAGAGCATGAGCACCGTCACTCCAACAGACCCACAAACCGCCGACCCCACGACGCCCAAGCGCCGGCTGGGCTCGCGCGAGGCGTGGCTCTTGGGCGTGTGCTGCGTGGCGCAGTTCATGGTCATCCTCGATTTGAGCATCGTCAACGTGGCGCTGCCCTCGATCCAGCTGAGCCTAAACTTCACCGCGCCGGAACTGCAGTGGATCGTGGACGCCTACGCGATCACGTTCGCGGGCTTCTTGATGCTGGGCGGCAGGGCCGCCGACCATTTCGGCCAGCGCAGGATGTTCGTGCTGGCTCTGCTCCTGTTCGGGCTGGCCTCCCTGGCCGGAGGCATCGCGAACGATCGCACCACCTTGATCGCCGCGCGAGCCGCGCAAGGCCTGGGCGGCGCGCTGATGGCGGCCTGTTCGCTGGCGGTGATCACATCCTCGTTCGCGCCCGGACCGAAGCTGAATCGGGCGATCGGGGCTTGGGCGGCGATGAACGGGCTGGGCGGCGCCGCGGGGATGCTGTTCGGGGGGCTTATCACCCAGGAGCTGAGCTGGCGTTGGGTGCTACTCATCAACCCGCCGATCGCGATCGTGGCGGCTATAGTCGCCTACACGGTCGTTAGCGAGCGTCGAAGGGCCCCAGGACGGACGTTTGATCTGGCGGGCGCGCTGACGCTCACGATCGGGCAGATGGTGCTGGTGTTCGGAGTCGTCGAAGCGGGCCTGGCAGGCTGGGATACGGCCGCGGCGCTCGGGCCGATCATCGCCGGAATCGCGCTGCTGGGCGTGTTCGTGGCGATCGAGACCTGGGTCGCCTCCGAACCCTTGATCCCCTTCAAGGAGCTGACCAAGCCGCTGCGGGTCGCCAACAACATCGTGCTGTTGTTCAGCGCCTCGTTGTTCCCGATGTGGTTCGTGAGCTCGCTGTATCTGCAGCAGGTCTTGGGGCTCTCACCGCTGCACACGGGGCTGGTGTTCCTGCCGATGACTTTGATGATCATGGCGGTGGCCTCGCGCGCGGGCCGGCTCGTCGGCCAGTTCGGTGTGAAGGCCGTACTCGGCGCCGGACTGATCCTGCTGTGCGGCGGGATGCTGCTGCTGGCGCGAATCGGGTCCAGTGGCAGTCCGATCGTCTACATCATGATCCCCGGACTGTTGACGGCAGCGGGCATCGCGCTGTCGATCGTGCCCTCCACGATCGCCGCCACGCAGGGCGCCAAGGAGGGCCAGGCGGGTTTGGCTTCGGGCCTGGTCAACACTTCGCGCCAGATCGGCGGCGGCCTCGGCCTGGCGGTTCTGGTGACGCTCGCGACCCAGCATTCCAGCCAATTGATCGGCGCGGGCGCGCTTGTACCCCAGGCGCTGACCGACGGCTTCAGGTTGGCCTATCTGATCGGCGCGGGGCTGGCTGCTGCGGCGGCGCTGGTCACATTCACCGCGATGGCCGGGCCCGCGCGGGCGACCGGCGCCGCGTCGGGTGCTGCCCCAGCCCCCGACTGCGTGGAGGACCGCCCCGCGTCTCCCCCCGGCTCGCCTCGCCGGCTGGCCGTCGCGGTCGCGGCGGTGCTGGTCCTCTTCGTGGCGATCGATCAGGCATTCGCGGGCTCGAAAGGGGCGCCCGTCGGTGCCTATACGACCAAAGGCGCCTACAGCTTCGTGACCGAGCCGACTCTGCATCCGCCCAAGCTGCAGACCGAAGGCACGACCCAAACGGCCGAGTTGGCGCCGGGCTTCGTATTCACCGCCAACTTCTACAACCTCAACTATCCCCCGCTGGTTGGCCAGAGCGGGCCGTTGATCCTCGACAACCGACTGCAACCGGTCTGGTTTCAAGCGGTCCCCGAAAAGCAGGTGGCTTCCAACCTGAGCTTGCAAACCTACGAGGGCAAGCCGGCGCTGGCTTGGTGGCAGGGAGTGGTCACCAACACGGGGCAGACCGAGAGCGGCGAATACGTGATCGCCAACCAGCACTACCAGCCGGTTGCCCGCCTGAAAGGGAGGGACGGCTGGGTATTGACGCTGCACGAGATCGTCGTCAGGGGCGAAGACGCGTGGGTGACGGCGAACAAGAACATTGCCAAGGACCTCTCCAAGTACGGCGGCGCCTATAACGGCGCGCTGATCGACTCGGCGGTGCAGGAGTACAACCTGAAGACGGGCGCGCTGATCGGCAGTTGGGACGCGCTCGATCACATCCCGCTCGAGGACTCGTATGCGAGCGTGCCGACCAACGGCTTCCCTTGGGACGCCTATCACGTCAACTCGATCTCGCTGACCGAAAAAGGCCAGTTCTTGGTCTCGATGCGCAACACATGGGCGGCCTATCTGGTCGATGCCTCGAGCGGCCGGATCGAATGGACGCTTGGCGGCAAGCGCTCGAGCTTCACGTTGGGCAAGGGCGCGGAATTCCAGTGGCAGCACGACGTGCAGTTCGGGGCGGGCTCGACCGTGACGCTGTTCGACGATCACTGCTGTCAGCTGACCGGCGGCGGCACCTCGGTGCCGGCTACGGGGGCCTCGCGCGGGCTCGTGCTGAAGCTGGACGAAGGCGCCAAGACGGCAAATCTCGTGGCCGAGTACTCGGGCGGAGATCAGTTCGAAACCGAATACATGGGCGACACGCAGCCGCTGCCGGGCGGCAACGTGTTCATCGGGTGGGGCTCGGAACCGTATCTGTCGGAGTACAGCCGCGCGGGCAAGCAGCTTTTGCAAGGCCGCTTCCCGGGCCCCGACCTGAGCTACCGCTCCACGCTCGAGCAGTGGGTCGGCTTGCCGCTGAGCACGCCGGCGGGGGCGGCACGAGAGGTGGGCGGCAGGACGACGGCGTACGCGAGCTGGAACGGCGCCACGCAGGTCGCGTCCTGGCGGGTTCTGGGCGGCTCGGGCGCCGGTAGTCTGAAGCCCGTGGCGGTGGCTCCCAGGTCTGGATTCGAGACGGCGATCCCGGTTGGGGGCGCCAACCGGAGCTTTGAGCTACAGGCACGGGATATAAAAGGTCGCGTGATCGGCACTTCGCGGCCGTTCTCGCCTGTAGCTGAATGACGCTCGCGAGGCTGCAGCGGGACGCGCGAGGCTTGGTTGGGACCGGACTACGACAATGGCAGGGGGATTCGAGGATGGGTGAGACCGGCTTGAGGACGATGCGCGCGGGAGCACTGGTTATGGCGATCGCGCTGTGCGGCGCGCTTTGCGCCTGTGGCGCGGATGGGGCCAGCAGCGCGTCGACCGCGGGGCTGACGCCGACGGCCGATCGCGCCGAGGCGCAGGCCAACTCGGTCGCCGTCTCTCCCCTGCCCGGCACCGAGGACGCCTCGCCGAAGACCCAGATCAGCTTCTTGGGCGAAGCGGGCACTACCGTGGCCAACGTGAGCGTGGTGGGTTCTCGCAGCGGCAACCATCCAGGCAAACTGAAGCGCTATTCGACCGGGACGGGCGAGAGCTTCGTGCCCAACACTCCGTTCCAGGCCGGCGAGCAGGTGGCGGTGCATGCGCTCGTGGGAGCGGGCGGGGCGACGCCGGAAAAGCCGGTGACGACGATCTTCACGGTCGCCCACCAGGCGAAAGTGAGCCAGGTGGAGTTCCCGAACAACCCGGGCGACCCGCACGCGATCCAGCACTACGTTTCGGCGCCGAGCCTTACGCCCTCGACCGTCACGATCACGACCAAAGCGCAGGCGGGGGCGGCGCCGGGAGACTTGTTCTTGGCTCCCTACCAGGGCGAGGGCACGCCGGGGCCGATGATCGCCGAACAGGACGGGGCGCTCGTGTGGTTTCACCCGCTGGCAAAAGGCTATGAGTCGACCAACTTCCAGGTCCAACAGTTCGATGGCAAGCCGGTCTTGACTTGGTGGCAGGGGCGCATCTTGAAGGTGGGCTTTGGGCAGGGCGAAGACGTGATCTACAACACCGCCTACAAACGCGTGGGCAGCGTGAAGGCGGGTAACGGCTATGAGGCCGACCTGCACGAGATCAGGCTGACCCCGGAAGGCACCGCTTGGATCGACGAGTTCGACCCGATCGAGATGAAAACGGCTTCCTTGAAGGGGGCGGGCGGCGTTTTGACAGACTCTGTGATCCAGGAGATCGACGTGAAGACAGGGCTTGTGATGTGGGAGTGGCACGCGTTGGGACACATCCCGCTGGGCGACTCCTACAATCCGATCCCGAGCAACGGCAACCCATGGGACTACATCCATGTCAACTCGGCCGACCCGGGCACCTCGAACGACCTGTTGATCTCGGCTCGCAACTCGTGGGCGCTGTATGACGTCGACTTGAAGACGGGGAAGTTCAATTGGCAGCTGGGCGGCAAGCACTCGACCTTCAAGCTGGGTCCGGGCGCGAAAACGTATTGGCAGCACGACGCCGAGTGGCAGCCGGGTGGGCTGATCTCGGTGTTCGACAACGGCTCGACGCCTCCGAAGGAGAAGCAGTCGCGGGGCGTGCTGCTGAAGCCTGACTATGGCGCCAAAACGGTTGCTTTGGCGAAGGCCTTCACGAACCCCACGAAGACGCTGTTGGCGCCCGCTCAAGGCAACACGCTGTCCCTGCCGGGCGGCGACTGGCTCATGGGTTATGGAAACTTGCCGAACTTCACCGAGTACGACTCCGGCGGGCATGTGCTGTTGGACGGCACGCTTGGACATAACGTGCAGGACTTCAGGACGTACTTGGCGCCTTGGAGCGGCCGGCCGGAAACCTCGCCCTCTGTGGCCGCCAAGCGAAACGGGTCGAGCGTGACGGTGAACACCAGCTGGAACGGGGCGACGGGCATCGCTTCGTGGCAGGTGTTCGCGGGCTCCTCCCCCACCTCGCTGGCGCCGCTGACGACGGTCCCGCGGAGCGGCTTTCAGACGACCGCGACGCTCAGCACGAGCGCCGCGTATCTGGAGACGAGGGCGCTTGACGCGAACGGCAACGTGCTTGGCAGCTCGCCCGCGACGCGCACCGGATGACAAGCGGCCACGAACCCGCAGGCGCCCTCAGGAAGCGGCCACGGAGACCGCCCGCACCGCTAAGCTATAGAGGCTGTGAGCGAAAACTTCTCACTGATCGTGATGTGCGTCTGCATGCTCGCCTCGCTGGCGTTTCTCGCACAGCAGATCCTCGCGTACCACTAAGAATGCTTGCGAGCGCTCTTTAGCCGTTCCCGTTCCTGCTGCTTGTCCACGACCGTGGAGATCAGCTTGAGGAACTGGGAGGGGCCGGTGGCCTTGGCCTTGCCGTAGGTGAAGGCCTCGACCCAGTCGGGCACCCGGCCCTCCAAGGCCATGATGTTGAAGAACTCGCGGCGCATCTCGACCTTGATGCGAGCGTCGTCCGCCGGGCCCTTGGAAACCTTGATCTCGGGCATCTCGAGGCGAAAGAACTGGAGGTCGCCTTTGCCTTGCAGTTCGACTCCCACGACGATCTTCATCGGGGCGAGCGCCGGCACTTCCTCGACGAAGCGCCGGGCGGCGGTCTCGATCAAGTCCTTGGCGTCACCGGCCACCGGCTACCTCTTCCCTGTTGTGGACACGGGCAATCGTCATCAGATCTTGTGGCGCTGGAGCAGCTTCTTGCCGATCACCATGCGCTGGATCTCCGAGGTGCCCTCGCCGATCAGAAGCAGGGGCGCGTCGCGGTAGAGGCGCTCGATCTCGTACTCCTTGGAGTAGCCGTAGCCGCCGTGGATGCGGAAGCACTCCTCGACGCAGAAGCGGCCGGCCTCGGAGGCGAACAGCTTGGCCATGCCTGCCTCCAGGTCCGAGCGCTCGCCGGCATCCTTCAGGCGGGCGGCACGCAGGGTCAAGAGACGCGCCGCGTCGACCTGGGTCGCCATGTCAGCGAGCTTGAACTGGATCGCTTGGTGCTCGGCTATGGGCTTGCCGAAGGTCTTGCGCTCTTGGGAGTAGCGCAGGCCCAGCTCCAAGGCACGCTGAGCGATGCCAACGCCGCGGGCGGCGACGTTGACGCGACCGACCTCCAGGGCGTCCATCATTTGGGCGAAGCCTTTGTTGAGGCCGGCGTCCTCGCCACCAAGCACATTCTCGGCGGGACACTTGTAGCCGTCGAACACGAGCTCGGTGGACTCGACACCCTTGTAGCCGAGCTTTTTGATCTTGGGCGGGACGTTGAGTCCCAGGTACTCGCCGGTGTTCTCGGAGACCCCAGACTCCTTCTCGGCGATGAAGCAGGTGAAGCCCTTGTGGCGCGGGGAGGCGTCGGGGTCGGTCTTGACCAAGACGAACACCAAGGAGGACATCAGGCCGTTGGTGACCCACATCTTCTGGCCGTTGATCTCGTAGTCGCCGTCGGGAGTCTTCTTGGCGGATGTCTTGATCGCCTGGACGTCGGAGCCGAGCTCGGGCTCGGACAGCGAGAAGGCGGCGCGGATCTCGCCGGTGGCCATGCGGGGCAGGTACTTCTGCTTTTGCTCCTCGGAGCCGAACTTCATGAGCAGGTAGGAGCCGATGAAGTGGGTATTGATCACGCCCGAGATCGAGATCCAACCGCGCGAGAGCTCCTCGACGATCATCGCATAGGTCGTGAGGTCGAGCCCCATGCCGCCGTACTCCTCGGGGATCGTGACCCCGAACAGGCCGAGCTCCTTCATCTGCTCGACGATCGGCTCGGGATACTCGTCAGCGCCGTCGTAGTGCTCGGCGTTGGGCAGGATCTGCTCGTCGGCGAACTGGTGGACCATCTCGGTGATGGCCTTCTGCTCGTCGGTCTTCTCGGTGTAGGGGGCGGGGGCTACGGCCATGCGGTCGGACTCCAAAGGCTCGGGAACGGGGCGACCCCCAGGATACCTGGGCGAGGCGAGACAAAACATGCGCACGCACCCGACTCGCCCGAAGCAGACGCATCGAAGCGCACGATCGCCAATCGAGGCGGAGCGGAGCGTGGCAGACTGCCGACCGTGAACTTCGCGATGGACCTGCTCGCAGACCGACCGAAGGCGGACCGCGCGCTGGTGGAGCTGGCGCGCGACGGAACCCGGCGGGAGTGGACTTTCGGCGAGGTCGGAGCCGAGGCGGAATCCATGGCGAAGGCCTTGCGCGCGCGGAGGGTGGGTCGCGGCGACGTGGTGATGACTTTGATCGGCAACAGGCCCGAGTGGGTGTTGACGATGATGGCCTGCTTTCGCATCGGCGCGGTCGTGCTGCCTTGCACCGAGCAGCTGCGCGCCAAGGATCTGCGGCTGCGGTTGGACGTGGCGCGGCCGCAGCTGATCGTCGCGGACGAGCGCAACGAGGAGCAGCTCGAAGGGGCACACCCGGACTGCGAGGTGCTGTGGGTTGGTGGTTCGCAAAATGGCTGCCAAGCGCGCGCGCACACACACGCGCGCGGGGCACCCCAAAACGAAATACACATCCCCCCCGCTCTGACCGACCTGGAGGAGAACGATCCGGCCCTGATCACCTTCACAAGCGGCACGGCGGGCGAGCCGAAGGCGGTCGTTCACGGACAGCGCTACCTGTACGGCCAGCGCCTCCAAGCCGAGCACTGGCTGGGCGCGGAGAAAGGAGACCTGGTGTGGTGCACGGCCGCGAGCGGTTGGAGCAAGTCGGCCCGCAACGCCTGGATCGCACCCTGGCTGAGGGGCGCGACAGCGCTGCTGCACGACGCGCGCTTCGACCCGCAAGAACGCCTCGATTTGATCGAACGAGAGCGGGTCGACATTTTGTGCATGGCGCCGACGGAGTACAGGGTGATCGCCAAGCGCGCGCGGCTGCGAGCGCTGCCGAGCCTGAAGGGCATGGTGGCGGCGGGAGAGGCGCTCAACCCGGAGGTCCTGAGGGTCTGGAAAGAGGCCACGGGGCTGGACATCAGGGACGGCTATGGGCAGACCGAGACCGGCCAGATGACGGGCATGGAGATAGGCACAGCCGTTCGTGCCGGGTCGATGGGACGCGCGCTGCCGGGGATCCGGTTGAGCTTGAAGGACGGGGAGTTGGTGGCGGACCCCAGAAGCGTGGAGACGTTTTTCTTGGGGTATTTGGGGGAGGGCGTCTTGCGGGTCGAGGACCCGGATGGCGACGGCCGAGGGGGTTGGCTGATCGAGGATCGTCGCGGAGGCGAGGCCTGGCGGACGGGTGACGAGGTCGGCGAAGATGGGGACGGTTATCTTCGCTTCGAAGGGAGGGCGGACGATGTGATCGTCTCGGCCGGCTACAGGATCGGGCCGTTCGAGGTGGAGTCGGCGCTGGTGGCGCACTCGGCGGTGGCGGAGGCGGCTGCCGTCTCGGCGCCGGACGAGGAGCGCGGCGCGGTCGTGAAGGCGGTGGTGGTTTTGCGCGAGGGCTACGAGGGCTCCCCGGATCTGGCGAGGCAGCTTCAGGAGCACGTCAAGCGCGAAACGGCCCCGTACAAGTATCCGAGGATCGTGGAGTTCGCACAGGAGCTGCCGAAGACCGCCAGTGGCAAGATCAAGCGGGCGCAGCTGCGACGCTGACGATCGCGTCGATCTCGACCTGGGCGCCGCGCGGCAGAGCAGCCACGCCGATCGCGACGCGCGCGGGGGGATCGTCGGTGAAGAAGCTTGAGTAGACCTCGCCGACGGCGGCGAACGCGGAGAGGTCGGTCATGTAGACGGTGAGACGCACGGCGTCGACCAAGGAAGCCCCGGCGGACTCGCACACGGCGGTGAGGTTGAGCAGGCATTGGCGCGCCTGCTCGGCCGCGGTCTCTCCCACGATCTCGCCGCTCGCCGGATCGAGCGGAATCTGCCCGGAGCAGAACAGCAGGGAGCCGCAGCGCACCGCATGCGAGTAGGGGCCGATCGCGGCGGGGGCCCCGGGCGCGTCGATCGTTTCGCGGGGAGAGCTTTCGCGGGGAACGGACACTGGAGCAAGAGCGTATCGAGCCAGTGGAGCACGGACACACAATGTCCGTTAGATTCCGATTGATGCGACGAGGCGCTGGGAAGTTCGCGGGCATGCTTCTGGCCGGAGCGGCGTGCGCGGCGACGTTCGCGACGGCCGCTCAGGGCCAGATCGCTTGGACTCGCTGTGGGGACTCGAACGATGTGGCGTGCGGGCATTTGAGCGTGCCGATCGACTCGACTGGCGCGACGCCGGGGACGATCGCGCTGGCGATGCGCCGCCATAGGGCCCCTCTCGGCGAATCCAAAGACGCGGTGATCGCGCTCGCCGGCGGGCCGGGACAGTCGGCGATCCCGTTTCTGGGCCAGTTCGGGCAGGTTCTCGGCAAGATCGCCGATACGCGCGACGTGATCGCCTTCGATCAGCGCGGCACGGGGCTCTCCCATCCACTGTCTTGTCCGGCCTTCGAACACCTGACCGGCGGCGGCTCGCCGGGGGCGGTGGCGATCTGCGCGGGGCAGATAGGGCCCACGAGGGATCTGTATACGACAGCCGACACGGTCGCCGACATCGAGGCGATCCGCCAGGCGGGGGGCTATGAAAAACTGGTTCTTTACGGGACCTCCTATGGGACGAAGGTCGCCGAGCGCTACGCCCAGACCTATCCGAGCCACGTGGAGGCGCTGGTGCTTGATTCGGTCGTGCCTCCAGCGGGCCCGGAACCGTTCGATTTGACGACCTTCGAAGCGGTGGGACGCGTGCTGAGGCAATTGTGCGGAGGCGGCGCCTGCGCGCACATCACCAGATCGCCGGTGGGAGACCTGGCGCGCCTGGTCAGGGGCATCGGGGGTGGCCGGATCGAGGGGCGGGCGATCGACGACGAAGGCGAAGCGCATGAGGTCGGTATCTCCGCCGAGGATTTGATCGGGACCTTGATCGAGGGCGATCTCGACCCACTGTTGCGCTCGGAATTCCCGGCGGCGGTGCATTCGGCTGTGCGCGGCGATTCGGCCGCACTGGCTCGCTTGCTGAGCCGAGCGGAAGGGTCGGGGGAAGGCGAAGAAAGTTTGAGCGAGGGCTTTGACTCGCCGCTTTACTTCGCGACGATCTGCAACGAGACCGATTTCCCTTGGAGTCGCGCGGCGAGCCCGAAAACACGGATGCGCGAAGCGGTGGCGGCGCTGGGCAAGGAGCCGGCGAAGGCGTTCGCGCCGTTCACGGCGGCCAATGCACTCGAGTTGAGCGACGTGCCTACTTGCGCGCAATGGCCGTTCACGGGTGGCGCACCGGAATCGGGGACGGGGCCGATGCCGAACGTGCCGACGCTGATCTTGAGTGGCGCCGACGATCTGCGGACTCCGACGGCCAACGCCAGGCAGGTGGCGGCGCAGATACCGGACGCGCAGCTGCTGGTGGTGCCCAATACGGGCCATTCGGTGCTCGGCTCGGACCCGACGTCGTGCTCTGCGCACGCTTTGCAGGCACTGTTCGAAAGCAAGCCGGTGCGCAAGTGCACACAGACCAGGCCTCCGCCGCTGCTGTCGCCAACGCCGCTTGCGCCGCTGCGCCTGTCCGAAGTGCCACTCGCGCGGGGCGACCGGGGCGCGGCGGGCCACACGGCCGGCGCGGTCTTGCTGACGCTGGCCGACTTCGACCGTCAGATCACGCTGGCGCTGATCGAACACTTCAGCGAAAGCCTGTTGGGGCGGACGGTGGGCGTGGGCGGCTTGCGCGCCGGCTGGGGAGACGCGCACTCGGGTGGACTGGTGCTGCATGGCTATTCCTATGTTCCGGGCGTCACCTTGTCGGGCACGGTCACTGCTTCCGGCGCCAAGCTGAGGATCGGCGGCTCGGAGGCGGTGCACGGCACTATCGAGATCGACGCGCATGGGATCTTGAAGGGCACGCTCGCGGGCCAGCGGGTGAGGGTGGTGGCGCCGAAAGCGAGCGAACTGAAGCGGAGCGCCGTGCCGCGGGACCTGCGAACGATTCTTTACGGACCCTTGCGATTCGGCCGCTAACGTGGGTCGCCGTGCGGCGGCCGATCTTGACAACGATTGTTGGTGGAACGCTGCTGTGGGGCGCGACGTTGCTGGGGGCGACCGGCGCGATGGCGCTGGCGTCTACGGCGGCGGGGGCGATGACGTTCACACCCTGCACGAGCGCGTCCGCCGCCGGTTTTTCGTGTGCAACGCTGAGCGTGCCGCTCGAGCGCAGCGGCGCGGTGGCAGGCAACGTGAATCTGGATGTCGAGCGCCTTGATTCAGATCCCACCCACCCGGCGCCGAGCAAAACAGCCGTGGTGGCGCTGGCGGGCGGACCGGGCCAGGCGGCGGTTCCGCTGGCAGCGGGCATGGCCAAGACGATCGCGCCGGCGCTCACCACCAGAGACCTGTTGGTGTTCGACCAGCGCGGCACGGGAAGCTCCGGGGCGCTGAGCTGCCCGACTTTGGAAGGCGGGGAAATGACGGGGTCGATCGGCCAGGCCTTCGAACGGTGCGCGTCGCGGATCGGACCGGCGCGCGGCGCCTATACGACTCAGGAATCGGTCGCCGACATCGAGGCGCTGCGTCGCGCGGGGGGCTATGAAAAGCTGGTGTTGTTCGGCGTGTCCTATGGGACGAAGGTGGCATTGGAGTACGCCGAACGCTATCCGCAGAACGTGGAAGCGATGGTGCTCGATTCGGTCGTGCCGCCCGAAAAGGCCGACCCGTTTTCGGTGGGGATGTTCAAAGCTATGGGGCCCGTGTTCGAAGAGCTTTGCTCGGGCGGAGCTTGTGCGGGGATCACGTCGAACCCGGTCGCCGACATCGCGCGCTTGGCTGCCCGCTTGCACACTCATGCGCTGAGCGGATGGGTTTATGACGGGTCGGGCCGCAGGCACCGCGCGACGCTCTCGGGCGTGGATCTCTTGAACCTGATCGGCGCGGGCGATTTGAACCCGGCGTTGCGGGCACTGCTGCCGGCCGGGGTGCAGTCGGCGCTGCATGGCGACCCGGCTCCGCTGCTGCGTTTGAACCTGCTCTCGGAGGGTTTGATCCCGAATCTGCCGGGCACTCCTTTGGCCAGCTCGGACGGCATCGACGAAGCGCTGTTCGTGGACACGACCTGCGAAGAGTCGGCGCTGCCTTGGCAGCGGGATGCGCCGCCGAAGACGCGGCTGGCCGAAGGGCTGGCGGCTTTGCGGGCACTGCCGGCTGGCGACTTTTATCCGTTCGATGCGAGCACCGCTTGGGTGGACAGCACACTGCCGGGCTGTGTGCAGTGGCCGAACGCCGCTCCCGCGCCGCCGCCGGTGGGCTCGTTGCCGAGTGTTCCGACGTTGATCTTGAGCGGCGCCCAGGACTTGAGGACTCCGACGGCGGGCGCCGAAGCTGTGGCCGCTCGCATACCGGGGGCGCAAGTGGTCGTGGTGCCCTACACGGGACATTCGGTGCTGGGAACGGATTTCAGCGGGTGCGCACAGAGCGCTTTGAAAGATTTTTTCTCCAGTGAGACGGCGCAGCAGTGCGGGACGATCCACAATCCGTTCGCGCCGACGCCGATCACACCGGCGACGCTGGGGGCGGTCAAACCGGTGGGCGGGTTGAGTGGCACTCCAGGCCGGACGCTGGCGGTCGTGCTGGACACGATCTTGGACCTCGAAAGGCAGGTTGTGGGAGCCACGCTCCAGGCCGACCAGGAATTGCCGAGCGGCTCGAGCTTCGGCGGGCTGAGAGGCGGATATGCCCAGATCACGTCCTCGGCGTTGTTGTTGCATCGACTTTCGTTTGTGGGCGGCGTGCAGATCACGGGCTCTTTCCCGGTAGTGAAAGGGCACTTGCGTCCCGCCGATCTGCGGGTGGAAGGCTCGAAGGCAGCGACTGGCACGGTGAGGGTCGGGGCCAGCACTCGTGTGAGCGGCGCGCTTGGCGGCCGTCGCTTCGATGTGAGCTTGGCCAAAGTGAAGCTCGCGCGCGTGGGCGCGGCGCCGAGCGGCGCGATCGGCGAATTGTCGCTCGACCTGAGCTTCCCGCGGGCCCCGCTGGCGCACTTGCGCTGAGCCACCGCGGGCGGAGAGGCTCAAGCGGCGCACCTACACAACCTCGACGGGCCAACCGAGCCGCGGAGCGCCTAGGCTGGAGTCATGCCCAACGCGCTTGCCGCCGAGACTTCGCCCTATTTGCGCCAGCACGCTGGGAACCCGGTGGACTGGATGCCTTGGGGCCAGTCCGCTCTGGATCTGGCCCGCGAGCGCGACGTGCCTGTGCTCGTCTCAATCGGGTATTCGGCTTGTCATTGGTGCCATGTGATGGAGCGCGAGTCCTTCGAGGACCCGGACATTGCGCGGTCGATGAACGAAAGATTCGTGTGCGTGAAGGTGGATCGCGAGGAGCGGCCCGACGTGGACGCTCTGTACATGGAGGCGGTTCAGGGGATGACCGGCCATGGCGGCTGGCCGCTGAACGTGTTCTTGACGCCGGAGGGAGTGCCGTTCTATGGGGGCACCTATTTCCCGCCCGAGGACCGTCCGGGCATGCCTTCCTTCAGGCAGGTGTTGCTTGCGGTGAGCGAAGCTTGGGGCGAGCGCGGCGAGGAGATCAAGGCTAGCGGCGAGCAGATGCGCGAGCGCTTGGCGGGCGGGGCCTTGTTGAAGCCGTCGGACGCGCCTTTCGGGGAGGCCTCGTTGGACGCGGCGGTGGAGCGCTTGGGAGAGGCCTATGACTCGGTACAGGGCGGCTTTGGAGGGGCGCCGAAGTTCCCGCAGGCCTCGGTGCTGGAGTTCTTGATGTGCAGGGGCGACGTCCAAGGGGGCCACGAGCCCTTCCCGCACCGTCCAAGCGCTCCAAGCGCTCCAAGCGCTCCAAGCGCGAGTACACCCGCAACGCGGGCTGCCGACTCGCCGGAAGCGCGCATGGCTTTGTACACCCTGAGGGCGATGGCGGGCGGCGGCATCCACGACCAGATCGGCGGCGGCTTTCATCGCTATGCGGTCGACGCGACTTGGACGGTTCCGCACTTCGAGAAGATGCTGTATGACAACGCGCTGCTCGCGCGGGCCTATCTTCACGGCCACCGACTGTCTGGCGACCCTGGCCTGTTGGAGGTGTGCGAAGACACACTGAACTGGGCTCTGCGCGAGATGAGGGGCCCGGAGGGCGGCTTCTACAGCGCTTTGGACGCCGATTCCGAGGGCGTGGAGGGCCGTTTCTATGTGTGGAGGAGGGCCGAACTGGAAGACATCTTCGGAGATGACGCACCCGGAGGGCCCACACCCAACGGGCACGCGGCGGCGGAGGCGGCGATCCGCTGGCTGGGGGTCACGCAGGAGGGGAATTTCGTGGACCCGCACCATCCCGCTCCGGGCCTGAATGTGCTGGAGGACCGTGGCCCCCGGCCCAACGCCGCGACGCGCGCCAGCATCCGCGCACGAATGCTGGAGGCGCGCGGCGTGCGCACGAGACCGGGCCTTGACGACAAGCGGTTGACGAGTTGGAACGCGTTGATGATCTCGGCTTTGGCCGAGGCCGGCTCCTACCGGACCGTCGCGCGCACCGATCAAGGGGATGCCGACAGCCCCAATGCGCCGCCCCCGCCCAACCGGGGCTCGGCCTATTTGGACGCGGCTGTGGGGTGCGCCGAGTTCGTGTTGCGCGACTTGCGAACTCCGGAGGGACGCTTGTTGCGCACATATAGCTCGGGCGAGGCCAAGTTGGACGCCTACTTGGAGGACTACGCGTTCTTGCTGGAGGCGATGATCGCCCTGTTCGAAGCCAATTGCGAAGAGCGCTGGCTGAACGAGGCCACGACGCTCGCGGATGAGTTGATCGAGCGTTTCGCGGACACCGAGAACGGCGGCTTCTTTTCGACCGCCGCCGATGGCGAACAGTTGATCGTGAGGCGCAAGGAGCTCGAGGACTCGCCGATTCCCGCGGGCGGCTCGAGTGCTGCGATCGGCCTGTTGCGCTTGGCCCAGCTAACGGGCGAGCAACGCTACGAGCAGCACGCGTCGAGCACCATCGCGCTGCTTCACCCGATCGCCGTCAAGCACCCCACTGCCTTCGGCCACCTCTTGCAGGCAATGCACTGGAGCCTGTCCCCGATGCGCCCGATCGCCTGCGCGCTGCCGCCTCACTGACGGACGACGGGCGAGCCTGGCAAGGACGCAAGGCCGCGTGGCGTGCTTGGTGTGCGAGCGGCCGAGGACGCCGCCAGGCGCAGCCATTCGGCCGTCAGTGCCCGGCCAGCGCCTTCAATTCTGAGAGGTCCACCGAATTCGAGGGGGCCGTGATCGTGGCCGGCTGGTTCCACGCGGAGAAGGTGATCGTGCCGTTTTCAGAGCCGCCCTTGGCGATCTGCAAGGGGTAGGGCTTGCCGGTAGTGGCTACGTACAAGGTGCCGTCCTTGGAGCTGTCGGTGATCGCGATTACTGGCTGACCGTTGACCGTCGTGGTGGCGCCCTTGACCAGGGTTCCGTGCGCGGCAAGCGTGGTGTCGATCAACTGGCGCATGTCGGCCAGTTGCTTGAATGACGAGAATTCGCCGCTCGTGGCCGAAGCCTTAAGCCACTTGCCTTTGAAGAGCTGCGCCGCCGCGGAGCCCCCCAGGCTGCGGTAGAAAGCGGGGCTGCCGCTGATGTAGGCGGTGTCGCCGACCAAGATCAGCTTGAAGCTGGCTCCGTTCTGGGAGATTTCGCCCTGGGCGCCCTTTTCGGCGACGAGGCTCAGGTTCAAGGTCACGGGCGCACCCCCGCTCTTGAGCGAGCCGGACACGTGCACCGCGGTCGCCGCGTCCGCTGCGGCCTTGCTTTCCTTGACGATCTCTTCGGCGCTCTTGGAGGCCACGCCATTGCCCGAGGAGCCCGATTTGCCGCAGCCAGCGAGGACCACCATAACGAGCGCAAGGGCCGAGCAGACAAAGAATATGCGTCTCAAGAGGGCGATGGCGGAACGCTATCCCGCGCGGCGGACAGATGACCAAAAGCGAATGCTTCACAGTCACCTGCGTAACCATCATCATCATTCTGCGTGTTTGTCAGCTATAATCTGCGTATCCGTCAGCTACGGCCCCATCTATTTCCACGCCACGCCAAGCCCCTGGTCGACGCCGCCTTGGATGACACCCCGGTCGCTGTAATTGTCGGCCCGCGCCAATGCGGCAAGAGCACACTGGCGGAAATCATCGCGAGCGAGCGCCAAGCCCATCAGGTCACCCTCGACGATGCCGGACGGCGGGCCGCCGCGCGCGCTGACCCGACCGGCTTCGTCGAGCAGCTTGAGCTTCCGGCGGTTATCGACGAGTTCCAAAAGGCGCCGGAGCTGTTGCCCGCGATCAAGAGCAGGGTCGACAAGGCCCGCGCCGGGGGCCGTCGCGCAGCCGGCATGTTCCTACTGACTGGGTCGGCGAACGTGTGGGGGACTCTGCGCGTCTCGGAGTCGCTGGCCGGGCGGGCGGAGCGGGTTCAGTTGTGGCCGCTCTCCCAAGGCGAGATTCTCGGTCGAAGAGAGACCTTCATCGACTCGCTGCTCGCGGGTGGCGCCCCGGCGCTCACGACCTCGTCGCTTGGACGACAGGCAGTCTCGAGCGCCGTGACCGTCGGCGGCTACCCGGAGATGCTCGCTCGAGAAGACTCCTCGCGCCGCGAGCGCTGGATCCACAACTACCTCGAGATGACGCTCGAGCGAGACGCGCGCGACCTGACGGCAAATGCCCAGCAGCTGGGCGAGCTGCCAAAACTGCTGGCGGCCGCGGCCGCCCGAGTCGCAAGCCTGCTCGAGGTCGGGGAGCTCGCGCGAGACACAAAGCTCGGCCGCGACACGACGACCCGCTACCTGACATTGTTGGAACTCCTCTTCATGGTGCGCCGCGCGCCGGCGTGGAGCAAGAACATTGGACAGCGACTGATCAAGGCCCCAAAGTTGTGGCTTACGGACAGCGGGCTGGCCGCTCATCTCGTCGGCTACGACGCTCGCCGTTTCGAGGATGACGACAGTCCCCTTGCCGGAGCGCTGTTCGAGAATTTCGTCGCCTCGGAGATCGTCAAGCAAGCGAGTTGGTGCAAGACGGACGTCGGTCTTCATCACTTCCGCACCGCGGGTGGACGTGAGGTCGATCTCGTGATCGAGTCTCGCGACGGCAGGATCGTCGGAGTGGAGTCCAAGCTGAGCGCCACCGTCCGCGAACGCGACTTCAGCGGACTACGCCATCTGCGCGAAAAACTCGGCAAGTCCTTCAGGGCGGGGGTCGTCGTGCATACGGGCCCCGAGACGCTTCCCTTCGGCGACCGGCTGTGGGCAGTTCCGGTGTCGGCACTTTGGAGCCTCGGCCGAGCTACTCGGTGACCGCGGCTCGGGACGGACCGCCGCCTACAGGATCGCCAGGTACCGGTCCAACTCCCACTGGGTGACCTGCACCCGGTAGTCCTCCCACTCTTGGCGCTTGATCTCGATGTAGCGGTTGAACATGTGCTCGCCCAAGGTCCTCAGCACGAGCTCGGACTCGGCCGTGATCTCGATCGCCTCGCCCAAGGACTCGGGCAACTGGTCGATGCCCAAGCGGCGACGCTCCTCGGCGGTCAGGTGGTACAGGTTCTTCTCCATCGGGTCGGGGAGCTCATAGCCCTTCTCGATGCCCTCCAGGCCCGCTTGCAAGAGCGCGGCGAAAGTCAGGTAGGGGTTGCAGGCCGGGTCGGGACAGCGCAACTCCATGCGCGTGGCCTGCTCCTTGCCCGGGTGATACAAGGGCACCCGCACCAAAGCCGACCGGTTGCGCCGCGACCAGGCCGCATACACCGGCGCCTCGTAGCCCGGCACGAGCCGCTTGTAGGAGTTCACCCACTGGGCGAAGATCGAGCAGATCTCGCGCGCGTGCTTGAGCTGACCGGCGATGAAGGCCTTGCCGACGTCGGAGAGGAAGTACTGATCGTCGGCGTCATAGAAGGCGTTCTTGCCCTCGGTGAACAGCGACTGGTGCGTGTGCATGCCCGAGCCGTTCTCGCCGAACAGGGGCTTGGGCATGAAGGTGGCGTGCCAGCCGTACTTGACCGCGTACTCCTTGACGGTGATGCGGTAGGTCATGCAGTCGTCGGCCATCTTGAGCGCATCGGCGTAGCGCATGTCGATCTCGTGTTGGGATGGACCGACCTCATGATGGGTGTACTCGACGTGGATGCCCAACTGTTCCAGGGCGAGCACGGTCTCGCGGCGCACGTCGGTGCCGGCGTCCAAGGTCGTCAGGTCGAAGTAGCCGCCTTCGTCGAGGACCTCGGTCGACTTGGAGTCTTTGAACAGGAAGTACTCGAGCTCGGGCCCGACGTTGAACGTGTCGAAGCCCATCGCGTGAGCGCGCTCCAAAGCCCTGCGCAACACGTGCCTCGGATCGCCCTCGTAAGGCGTGCGCTCGGGTGTGATCACGTCGCAGAACATCCTCCCCACGCCTTGCTCCTCCGGGCGCCAGGGCAGCACCGCGAAGGTCGAGGGGTCCGGCATCGCGATCATGTCGGACTCCTCGATCGCGTTGAAGCCCGTGATCGAGGAGCCGTCGAAGCCCATCCCCGCCTCGAAGGCGTCGTCGAGTTCTTGAGCGTTGATCGAAAACGACTTGAGCTGCCCCAAGATGTCGGTGAACCAGAAGCGGATGAAGCGGATGTTGCGCTCGGCCACCAGGTCCTTGACGTCCTGGGCGCTCTTGGGTTGTTCGCTGGAGGGCATCTCGGCGCAGCGTAGTCGATGGACCAGCGCCCCGCCTTGGACGGCTGGCCAAAGCTGGGTTTGCTCCGAGGAGGGCCTAGCCGTGGGCGCTGAGGACCGCGGCGAGCACCAGCATGAAGCCGAGCAAGACCGCCCACGCCGCGATCCGGTCTGGATGCGGCCCCAGGCCGCGCGGGGAGCGCGGGCGGGTGCGGCGCCGCGCCTGCGCCTCACGGGCCGCGGACGCGTCGCTCTCGACCAAGATCAAGCGTCGGCCCGGCCTGATTTCGCGCACGCCGCGACGATTCGTCGGAGTGGCCGTCGTGCGTGCATCGGCCGCGATCCCGCTCTCACGGGCGCGGCGCACTTCGATCCGCTCGCGCACATCCTCGACGTCGGCCCACCAAGAGCGGGCCTCGGAAGCTCGTGGCATCGGCGCGTGATGCTAACACCGTCCCCGGCGGTCAAAACGCGGTTCTCCGCAACGACCGGGAAGAAGTCCCCCCGCGGCCGGTGAGGCCCGGGAGTCGCCCCACTTCAGCTCATGCATCCACGCCCAGGGGCGGGCGCCTGAGGGCCTATCGATCGGCGCCGACGCTCAGTGACCGGCGGTCGCGGCCAAGAAGTCGGCGATCGATTCGGCGTCGCGGCCCTGGTAGAGACCGGCAGGCATCTGCCCCAGACCACGCGCGCGCCCTTCGGCGATCGCGTTCAACACGAGCGCCTTGCGACCCGCTTCGGTGGCGATCTCCGAGCCGAGCCTGACGTCCAGATTGGGCCCGACGTGCCCCTCCGCGTTGGCGGCGGCCAAGGTGTGGCAGACCGCGCAGGACTCCGAGAAGAGCACACGTCCATGCTGCTCCTCGGCGTTCAGATGCACGCCGCCGACGGCCGCGCTCGCCTTGTTTGCGCCGTTGGCCGTGAGCACCAGCAGCGGCACGACCAAGCCGAACGCGAAAGCGAGCACGACGATCGCCATGACTACGCCTTGGCCCAGTTTCGATTCGGTGTGCAGCGCTCCGCGCGCGCCGCGTGGCCCGCCGCGCATCGCGACGAAGAACACGCCCAGGCCGAGCACGACCCAGAGCAGGATTACGCCAAAGACCACCATGGGGCCGGCACGATACATGAGCGCCCGGCTCGGAGGAGGCGTGAACGCGCGGCCCCACCCCGCGCTCGCACGCGCTCTTTGGGATGAGAGATCTCTTCAGCTGTCTTTAGGCAACCGCTAGATAGGGCGCTACGCTGAATGTGGCTCGATTTTCGTCGAGAACAAGGGACTTGCCCAAGTGAACATCCTGCGCCGCCTACCGCTCTCCCGCCTGCTGCTCCTTTGCGGCGTGGTCGTGGCTGTCGGCATCGGCGCCACCGCCTTGGCGCTCGCGGTCGGCACCGGTCCGACCCCGCCGCCCAAGCCGCTCGCCGACGCCTTGCACGAAGCAGCGACAGCGCCCAAGGTCGAGGGCCTCAGTGCGCGCATCCAATTCACCAACCACCTGCTCGAAGGCGCCAACCTGGCAAGCGGAGGCGGCGGCGAAGCCGGCCAGCTCAGCTCCAGCCCGCTCGTCTCTGGCGCTTCGGGCCGCCTCTGGATCGGCGCTGAAGGCCGAGCCCGTCTGGAACTGCAGTCCGAAAAGGGCGACACCCAGATCCTGTGGGACGGCAAGACGGCCTCCATGTACGACGCGTCGACCAACACCCTCTACCGCTACGTGCCCGAAGCCGAACCGACCTCCGGCTCCTCCGCCCAATCCGGCTCCGACGGGAATCCGCCAGGCGCCCCGTCTTCACAGACCGGCACGAACGACCGCGGGGTGCCGACGGTCGGCGAAATCGAAGAAGGGCTCGCACACGCAGCCAAGCAAGCCACTATCTCTCCTGCCACCCCCACCGATGTCGCGGGACAACCCGCCTACACCGTGAGGGTCTCGCCCCGAGAACATGGTGGCTTGGTCGCCGGCGCCGAGCTGTCTTGGGACGCCGCGCACGGCGTCCCCCTCAGGGCCGCCGTCTACTCGACCACGAGTTCCTCGCCCACGATCGAACTCGCAGCCACAGAAGTCTCCTACGGACCGGTTTCGGCCTCGACGCTCGACTTCACGCCGCCCGCCGACGCCCAGGTCCAGGAAGTCAAGCTTCCCGCCAAGCAGGGCTCTGGCGCGCCCGGCTCCGGGAGCGGCGAAAAGCCGAAGGTGAGCACGCACGGACAGGGTCTCGAATCGATCGTTTTGATGGAAAGCCCGGTCAAGCCCGGCTCCAAGCAGTCCACCGAATCCCAGCTCGAAAGCCTGCCCAAGGTCACCGTCAACGGCGCCAGCGCCTCCGAGCTGCCCACCCCGCTCGGCACCTTGCTCACATTCGAGCGCGCCGGTGTGCGATACCTGCTCGCGGGCTCGGTGACCCCAGGCTCGATCGAGGCGTTCGCGCGGGGCCTTTAGTGTGAGCGACGCCCAGCCGGTAAGGGCCCGGGGACTGGTCAAGCGCTACAAGGAGGTCTTGGCGGTCGACCACATCGACCTCAACGTCCAAGCTGGCGACGTGTACGGCTTTCTGGGCCCCAATGGCGCCGGCAAGACCACAACCTTGCGCATGGCCCTCGGCTTGATCACGCCGTCAGAGGGCGTCGTGGAGCTGTTCGGGCGCGCCCCCCTGCGCGAAGGAGCCCGCGCCTTGCAGGGCGTCGCCGGGTTCGTGGAGGCTCCCCGCTTCTACCCTTACATGACTGGCCGGCGCAACCTCGAGCTGCTGGCCGCCTTGGACGGCGACGACGCCCCCGCTCGGATCGGGGAGGTCCTCGACGTCGTCGAGCTCGCCCCGCGCGCCAAGCACAAGGTGGGCGGCTATTCCCACGGCATGCGCCAACGGCTCGGGATAGCCGCCGCGCTCTTGCGCCGCCCCCGCCTGCTCATCCTGGACGAGCCCGCGACCGGACTCGACCCCGCCGGGATGCGCGACATGCGGGCTCTGATCCGCCGCCTGGCCGACGAAGGCATCACGGTCCTGCTCTCGAGCCACCAGTTGCCCGAGGTCCAAGAACTGTGCGACCGCGTCGCGATCGTGGATCGCGGCAAAGTTGTCTACGAGGGCGCTTTGGCCGACCTGCGTCGCCAAGGAGGAGCCGGGTATCGCCTGCGCACGACCGACGACTCTCGCGCGCTTGACCTGGTCCGCGCCCAGCCCGGCGTCGAGCGCGCCGCCGCGGGCGAGCACGGCGTGAGCTTCCAGGCCGAGGAGCAGCAGGTGGGCCCGCTCTCGCTCGCGCTCGGCCAGGCGGGCGTCGGCATCCTCGCGCTCACGCCCGAGCTCGCCACGCTCGAGGACCTGTTCTTCCGCTTGACCGAGAGCAATGGCGCCGCGCCCGCCACCGGCGCTCCGGACGGCGGGCCGGCCACCCCCGCAGACTCCTTGGTGGGGACATGAGCAGCGTCGCCGCCTCCCCTCCCCTAGCCCCGCCCGCAGCGCCCCCGCGCGCGCCGCGCCCCTCCACGCTCACCGTCTACCTGTGGGAGCTGCGCAAGCTGCGAGCCCAGAAGCGCACCTACATGGGCTTCGGCCTGGCCGTGATCCTGCCCTTGATTTTCGTGATCGCCCAGAACGTCCACAACCGCCACGGCGGCGGCGACTCCATCTTCGCCGGGCAGATCACCCAGTCAGGCCTGGCCACGCCGGTCTTGATGCTCCTGTTCGAGTCGGTCTTCTTCCTGCCTCTGATCGCCTCCCTCGTCGCCGGCGACGTGGTGGCCGCCGAGGACGGCAACGGCACGCTCAAGACGATCCTCACCCGCTCAGTTGACCGGGGCCAAGTCTTCGCCGCCAAGGCCTTCGCCGCGCTCACCTACGCCACGGTCGCCGTGTTCCTATCGGCCGCAGTGGCGACCGTCGGCGGGATCGCCTCGTGGGGCTTTCACTCGATCACGACGTTCTCAGGCTCCACCGTCTCGGCCTCCGAAGGCCTGCTCTTGGTGATCGCCGCCAACGCCTGCTACCTGATCCCTCTATTCGCAGTCGCTTCGATAGCGGTGCTGCTCTCGACCTCCACCCGCAACAGCACCGCTTCGGTCGTCGGCGCGGTCGGCATCGTCATCCTGCTTTACATCATCGCCGGCATCCCCGGCCTGGAAGGCGTCAAGCCCTACCTGCTCACCGAACAGTTCGAGAACTGGCACGGCCTTTTGCGCACCCCCACCGATTGGGCGCCGGTCCTGCATTCGCTGTGGGTGTCGGCCTTGTACGCGGTGCCGTCTTTGTTCGCGGCGTACTTGGTGTTTCTGCGCCGCGACGTGGCCGGCGGTTAGCCACAGCTGGTCGGCGTCTCAGAGGAGGATCGACTGTAGCCACACGTCAAGGCAGCAGCTCGAACGCCTCGCAGTGACGGGGTTTGACCGCAGCGAAGTGACGCCGGTCGAGCGTGACTATCGTTTCGACCTGGAGTCGCTCGGCGAGCGCGATGACCGACGCGTCGGTCCCGCCCAGGGGGAAGTTCTTATATTGCTCGACGAGTTCGGCCATACGTGGGAAGTCCTCTGCGCTTGGCCCCTCGACGTCGAGGTCGGCCAGACCGTCGAGGAACGTCCTCTCTGCGCTCGGCCCGAGACGACGCCCGACGAAGTAGGTGGCCTCCGCGACCACGAGCGCGGCGACCACCAGGCGCAGGTCTGGACGGGACAACGTCGCCACGGACGCCGCATGATCGCGATCGTCAGCGTCGGCAGCGGCGTAGAGAGGCCCCGCGTCAACGATCGCGAGCGTCGTCATCCCACTCGCGCTCGAGCAACTGCTCCATGTCCCGCGCCGTGGTCCGATGACCGCTGCGACCGAGCGCCGCGAACGGCAATGTCCGCGCATTGCCCGGTAGGAGATGTAGATGCTCGGCCAGCGCATCGCGCGCAACCGCCGACGCCGACGTAGAACGTCGTTTCGCCTCGCGCTCCAGCGCTTGAGCGAGATCGTCCGGCAACGACAACGTTGTGCGCTTCATACAAGCATACTAGCATCTAAAGCGCGTGTGGCGGCCCCTCCTTGCTCCTCGCCGACGGAGATGTCAACCAACCTCGGCCGGCAGCTCCACGGCCCCCACCTCGACCTCGCCCAGCAATCGCCGGGCCTCCTTGGGGTCGATCAGCCCGGCCCCGAGCCGCCCGGTGGACTCCGCCCCGCAGGCCACACCGAAGCGCAAGCACTGATCGGGCGGGCGGCCCTCGTAGCGCGCGGCCACGTAGCCGGCCAAGAAAGCGTCGCCCGAGCCACGCTTGGCGACCGGGTCGCGCGGGGCGGTGCGGGCCCTGCGCAGGCACGATTTGCCGTCGATCAAGACATCGGCCACGCACCCGTCGCCCATCGTCATGATCGCCTCGCGTGGACCCAACTGGACGATCTCGCGGACCGCCAGCAAGCGTTCCTCCTCGCCCGCGAACTCGTGCCCGACGAGCTCCTCGGCCTCCAAGATGTTGGGCGAGACCACGTCCGGCTCGGCCCTGACCGCGTGGGTGAGGGGGTCGCCGTCGGTGTCGATCACCGTGATCACGCCGGCCTTCTGTAGCTCACGGATCAAGGTCGCATACAAATCCGGCTCGACGCCCCTGGGCAGGGAGCCCGCCAACACCACGATCGCCGCCCCCCGTGCCAGGTAGAGCAGCTTGTCGCGGAACAGCTCGACCTCCTGCTCGGAGACCGAGGGCCCGCGTTCGTTGACCTCGGTCTGCTCCCCGTTGGTGGGGTCGAGCACCGAAGTGTTGGTCCTCGACTCGTCCCTGATGCGCACGAAGTCGTTGAGGATCGCCTCCTCGGTGAGCTGCTCCACGATGTGGGTCCCCGTCGCGCCGCCCGCCAATCCGGTCGCGATCACCGGCTGCCCCAGCGCCTTCAGGGCGCGCGCGATGTTGACGCCCTTGCCGCCCGCCATCGTGCGCTGCTCGACGGTCCTGTGGCGCCGCCCCAGGCGGAAGTTGGGCACCGAGAGCGACTTGTCGATCGCCGCGTTGAGCGTAACCGTGATGATCATCTGTCCATCACCTCCGTCTTATGCGTGACCGGAGCCGCGTTGGCGCCGCTTTGAGGCTTCACAGAGGCTAGCGGATGCCCCAAGCCAGCTCCCGCAAACGTTCGGCCTCGGCGCGCGCCGCCTCCCCCGGATCGCCTCCTGCGGCCAGGTGGGCATTGGCGATCGAGCGCGACGCCGCGATCAGGCCGCCCGCCCGGCCGGGCGCGAACGCCGCCGCGAGGTCCTCCACGCGTCCCCCTTGGGCGCCCACGCCCGGCAGCAGGAAGACCGCGTTCGGCATCAGCTCGCGGGCGCGCTCCAAGTGCTCGGGCGCGGTCGCCCCGACGACGCCACCCACGTCGCTGAGGCCGCTCTCCCCCACACCTTCGGCTCCGAGCCGATCCACCAGGGTCGCGATGCGCTCCCACACGCGCCCGCCTCCCGCCAGCTCCAGATCCTCGATGTCGGCCGCGCCCGGGTTGGAAGTGCGCACGAGCACGAGCACTCCCGCTGGGCGTCCCGCTCGCGCGCCCCGCTCGCGCGCGCCGGCCACGAAAGGCTCAATCGCGTCGGAGCCCATCAGCGGATTGACGGTGACCAGATCCGCGCCCAGCCCTCCCACCGCGCCGAAGGGACTCTCGGTCGAGCCTTGCAACGCCCGCGCATAGGCCGCCGCGGTCACGTCTATGTCGCCCCGCTTGCCGTCCGCGATCGCCAGCAAGCCCGCGTCCTGGGCGTATTCGACGACGCTTTCCAAGGCCGCCCACCCGGGTGCCCCCAGCTGCTCGAAGCGCGCCAGCTGCGGCTTGACCGCGACGCAAGCCGGCCCGGCAGCGTCGATCAAAGCCATGCAGTGCACGAGCACGGCCTTCGCGGCCGACTCGGCCGGCGACCCGCTCCCACCGCTCGGCGCCTCGCCGTCGGCCCTCGATGCCCCGCCCCCGCCGCTCGGAGCCCCGCCCGGCGACGCACCGAAGCGGCCCTCCGGTTCGAGGGCCACCGCCCACAGCGCCATCGGGTCGGGGTCGAGCCCGAGCACGATCTGGGACTCGCGCTCGGCCACGCGTGTCGCGAGCAGGTCTCCGAAACCGGCGATCGTTGTGGGCGCGGTAGAGGTTTGGGCCACCATCGTGGAGAATACGCCTGCGTGACACCGCTAACCAGATTCAGCTGGATCGCGACCGTCGTCGTGGCCTTGGTCACAGCGCTGTTGCTGCTGCTCTCCGACTACACCGGCTATGCCGCTCTCAGCGTGGCCGTGGCGTGCTCGGCCGCGATCAACCTTTTGTGAGCCACTCCCGCAGGGCCCGCACCGCGCGCCCGCGATGGCTCAGCTCGTCCTTTTCATCGTCGCTCAGCTCGGCGGCCGTGGTGTCCGGGTGCTCGTCGGGCAGGAAGGCGGGGTCATAGCCGAAGCCACGCTCCCCCCGCGGTTCCTGCGCGAGGCTGCCCGTCCAGCGACCTTCGAACAGGCGCTCCTCTCCGCTGACCGGATCGACGTAGGCAAGCGCGCACACATAGGCCAAGCCGCTGCCCACGGGCGCTTCGGCCAACAGCTTGGCCAGGTTCTGCTCGTCGCTCGCCCGCTCGCCGGCATAGCGCGCGGAACGCACCCCGGGCTCGCCTCCGAGCGCGTCCGCTTCGATGCCCGAGTCGTCAGCGATGCTGACCAGGCCGGTCGCCGCGGCCGCGGCGCGGGCCTTGCCGAAGGCGTTCTCGGCAAACGTGGAGCCGTCCTCTGGCGGCAACACCACGTCCTCGGGCAACGCATCGACCTCGACCCCCGGCAGCAGCCGCGCGAACTCACGGCGCTTGTGCTCGTTGCGCGTGGCGAGCAACAACCGCGGCGAGCGTGTCATGTGAACAATGTCCGGGAGCCACACCTCGCCACCGCGGTCGATCAGATCCTCGTCTCCCGGATGCTCTTGCAACACTCGCTCGAGCGAGGCCACGAGACGTCCGATCGCCTCCCGGCTCAGGGAGACCCGGGCGGGTACGCACACCAGGCCATAGGTCTTACCTCCGGCTCGCATCGCATCGCTGAGCAAAGGACGAAAGTCGCCGAGATCCTGGGTGGCGATCGCGCGGCTCTGCTCGGGCATCGAAGCGAAATGCACACGATCGGCTCTGCCGATCAGCTCGGCAGACTCCTTGACGGCAATCACATCGTGACCGCGCGCACGCAGTTGACGGGCAACCTCGGGAGAGAAATGCTCGTCCAGCAGCAACCTCACGCGGGGGAGACTTCCCGGGCCGCGCGCCACTTGCTCTCCTCGAGCTCGCTGAGCTCGTAGACGCGCGCGATCCAGTCGTCGATCTCCTCGCGGTTTGACGCGTAGTAGCGGACGGCGATCTCCACCAGGCGCGGCTCTATCTCGAGGTAGGCCGCCGCTGCCTCGGTGGATCCGCTGTCCTTGAAGACCTTGACGATCTCCCACACGTCCAGCCCCGTGCCCAGCAGCGCGGGGCGACGACCCAAAGCCCCGTCGACGAAGTGGATACCCGGCACTTCGTCCATCAGCAGACCCTCCTCCAGGTAGCGCTCGGCGAGAGTGGTCCGCGGCTGCCCCGAGAGGCGGGCTCGCATGCGAAGACGCTCGAGCGTGGCTCGCTTTGGGCGCATCGACAACTGCCCTCTGGCTCCCTCAGTCACTGTGCACACACTGTATCACTGTGTGTGCGACCAGGCAAAAGCACCATCGGACGGCTACACGTCTGCGAGAACCCGCTCCTGAGCGGCGCGCAGCTGCTCGATTCCGGCTGCGGCCAAGGCCAAGAGCTCGTCCAGCGAAGCCCGCGACAGGGGCGTCCGCTCGGCCGTGGCCTGCACCTCGACCAAGCCGCCCTCGCCGGTCATGACCACGTTGGCGTCGACCTCCGCGTTTGAATCCTCGCCATAGTCGAGGTCGAGCATCGCCGCCTCGCCCACGATCCCGCACGAGACGGCCGCCACCGAACCGGTCAGGGGCGAGCCCTCGAGCTTCTCTTCCTTTCGCAAGCGCCCACAAGCGAGCGCCAAGGCGACATAGGCGCCCGTGATCGAGGCGCAGCGCGTACCGCCGTCGGCCTGCAGCACATCGCAATCCAGGTAAATGGTGCGTTCGCCAAGCGCCTTCAAATCGATCGCGACGCGCAGCGAGCGCCCGATCAAGCGCTGGATCTCCACCGAGCGTCCATCCAGGCGCCCCTTTGAGATGTCGCGCGCCTTGCGGTCGCCGGTCGATGCCGGCAGCATCCCGTACTCGGCCGTCAGCCAGCCCTTGCCCTTGCCGGTCATCCAGCGCGGCACCCCCTCCTGCGCCGAGGCGGTGCAGATCACCCTCGTCTCGCCCATCGAGATCAGGGCCGAGCCGGTGGCTGTGCGCACGAAGCCCGGCTCGATCCCCACGGGGCGCAACTCGCCGGGCGAGCGACCGTAGCTGCGTTTGCGCACGCGCGACGCGGGCTCGGCATCGTTGGATTGAGCGCTTGCCACGCCGACCATCATTCCAGAGCGCTACCGTCAGCGCTCGTGCGCGCGCTCGTGCTGTCCAACATGCTCGCCGACGCGGCCCACCCCGAGCGCGGCCGCTTCGTGCGTGACCAGGTCGACGCGCTGCGGGCGTTGGCTACCACAGCCGAGGGCCTCGGCGACACGGACACGCGCCCCGAAAACGCGGACTTGCGGGTCGAGCTATACGAGTTCGCGCCGGGCGCGCGGGCCATGGCGGGGGCCGTGAGGGACCTGCATGCGCGCTATCGGGGCCGGCGCTTCGACGTGGTACACGCCCACTTCGGGTTGACCGCTTGGCCGGCCTTGGCGGTGAGGACGCGTGCGAGGGCGCTGACCGTGCACGGCACCGACCTGCGCCATCCCCGCACTCGTCTGGCCACCCGCGCGGTGCTTCCCACGGTGGACCTGCTCGCCGCGGTATCCGAGGCGCTCGTGCGGGAACTGCCCGGTCGGCGTGCCCGCGCCCGCGCCCAGGTGCTCCCTTGCGGTGTGGACATGGAGCGCTTCAAACCGCTGCCACGCGCGCGCGCGTGGGGCACCCTTTCTTTGCAACCACAACCCCCCCACCCTTATCTTCTGTTCGCAGCAGATCCCGCTCGCGCCGAGAAGCGCTTCGACCGTGCCCGGGCGCTAGCCGACGCGCTCGGGGCAGAGCTGCTCACGCTCGGCGGGGTCGAGCCCGAGCGGGTGCCGCTGTATGTGAACGCCGCACACGCCGTGCTGGTGCCCTCCGAGCGGGAGGGCTTCGGCCTGGCTGTGCTCGAGGCCTTGTCCTGCGACGTGCCCGTGCTGGCGACGCCTGTGGGCATCCACCGCCAAGCGCTGTCGGGACTCGAGGGCACGCTGTGCGAGCTATTCGATTTGGAGCGTTGGCGCGAAGCGCTCGCGCCGATCCTCGCGCAACCCGACCCACGCGTGGAGGGCCGGGGGCGCGCCGAAGCCTTTTCCTCGGTGCGGATGGCCGAACGCGTGGCGAGCGCATGGCGCTCACTCGTCGCAAAGGCCGGATAGCATGGGGGACGTGGCAGGCGCAGACGAAGCTGGGGAGACGCCGCGCGCGGCGCAGGCGACAGAGTCGGCGAGCGACGGGCAACAACCGACACCCGCGACGGAGCCCGCAAGCGACGGCGAGCAGGAGCCCCACGCGCCCGGGTTCGGCGAACGCGGGCGCATGCGCCGCCGGGCGCGTTTCTTGCGCAAGGCCCGCGAGCTGGCCTATCGCGACCTGGGCGGCCTCGTCTTCGACCTGCACCGCTTCGGTCAGCGAAACGACCCACTGGTGCTGGCCAAGCTGGCGACGTTGCGCCAAATCGATACCGAGGTGCGAGAACTGGAAGCGGTGCTCGACGACCACCGACCGGTGACGGTGCTGCGCGAAGTCGGGATCGCGGCCTGCCCGCGATGCGCCGCCATCCATGGCAGCGACGACCGCTTCTGCCCCGGTTGCGGCCTGGCCTTCGACGCAAAGGCCGACCGTCCGATCTCCACCGCGCCGGTCAACCAGCAGCGCCGGCCCGCAACGCCGTCGCCACCGACGACAGCCGCACCGACGACAGCCGCACCGACGACAGCCGCACCGGCAGCGTCCACCGCAGGCGCACCCGCGACACCCGGCGCAGGCACTCCCGCGGCACCGACGACAGCAGCACCCACGACGCCGGCGGCAGCCGCAGCGGCTACGCCTCCGGCGCAACCCGCACCCGCACCTCAGCCGGTGAGACCGGCAAACCCGGCGGCCACGCCGGTGCGCGCGCCGGAGCCCACCGGCGAGGACGAACCCACGCAGATCCTGCGACCGCCGTCATCGGGCCGGTGAGCTCGACACCGGTCGTGAGCGAAGCTTGCCCGCTGTGCGGCTCGGAGCTGCGCGCGGACCAGAGCTGGTGTCTGCGCTGCGGCGCGGCCGCGCGGACCCGTTTGGCGGCACAGCCGAAATGGAAGGCGCTTGCGATCGGCTTCGCGGCGATCGTCTTGGTCTCGTTGGGCGTGCTCGTGGCGGCGTTGGTGCAGCTCGCCGGATGATCGACCGATGAGCCGGGGCCGGGGCTCGGGGCACGCCCCGGCAGGCGCATCTGCCGCGGCGCCACCTGAGGCACAAACACAGCGAACAGGCACCGCGCAAGCAGGCGGGCGCGCTGATTTCGATGTGGTGGTGGTCGGTGCAGGCGCGGCCGGCCTGTATGCGGCGCTGTGCGCGGCGCACGCCGGAGGAAGCGTCGCGCTGCTATCGGCGATGCCACTGGCGCAGACCGCCAGCTACTGGGCGCAGGGCGGACTGGCGGCGGTGCTCGCGGCCGACGACAGCTTGGAGCTGCATCTGGAGGACACCGAGCGAGCGGGTCGGGGGGCTGTGCGTCGTTCGGCCGCCGAGGTGCTGGTGCGCGAGGCTCCCGCCTGCGTGGAGGACCTGGAGCGGCTCGGCTTTCACTTCGACGCCGACCGTCGCGGACGCTTGGCGCTCGGGTTGGAGGGAGGGCACTCGGTCAGGCGCATCGTTCATGCGGGCGGCAGCGCGACCGGGCGGCGCCTCTTGCGCGAGCTCTCGGCGCTGGTGGTGGCGGATGAGCGCGTGAAGGTGCTCGAGGGCGCCCGGGTGAGCGGATTGCGGTGCCGGGAGGGGCGCTGCGAAGGCGTGGTGTGCAGACTTGGCGGTGAGAATGGCGGTGCTCGCGGCGAGAAGACGGGGGGCGATCCCCTCGAGCGCCACATCAGCTCGCGTGCGGTGGTGCTGAGCACCGGTGGCGCGGCGGCGTTGTGGGCGCGCACGACCAATCCACCCGGTTCGATCGGTCAAGGGCTGCTGCTCGCGCACGCCGCGGGGGCGGCGCTGGCCGACCTGGAGTTCGTGCAGTTTCATCCGACAGCGGTGATCGGCGTGAAGGGACGCGAAGGGTTTTTGATCACCGAGGCGATCCGCGGCGAGGGCGCGACGCTGCACGGCGCCGACGGCGAGCGCTTCGTGGACGAGCTGGCGCCTCGCGACGAGGTCTCGCGGGCGATCCAAGCCAAGTTGCGCGAAGAGGGCACGAGCGCCGTGCGACTCGATATGCGCTCGATCGACCCGGCGCTGTTCCCCAATGTGGTGGGGGCTCTGCGCGAGGCGGGCCTGGACCCGACGCGGGAGACGGTGCCGGTCGCCCCCGCCGCGCACTACACGATCGGCGGGGTGGTGACAGACCTGCAGGGGCGCTCGGGCGTGGAGGGGCTGTATGCGGTGGGTGAGACCGCGTGTACGGGTCTGCACGGGGCCAACCGGCTGGCTTCCAACTCGTTGAGCGAGTGCTTCGTGTTCGGCCGTCGGGCGGCGTTGGCGGCGCTGGAGGAGCCATCGGTGAGGAGCGAGGCGGCGAACGCGGGCACGCCCAGCGGCGAGGATGCGCCGGCCCCAGTCGGCGTCGAGCAAGCCACCAGGAGCGCGCTGTGGGAGCACGCGGGGATCGTGCGCTCGGCTTCGGGCTTGGAGGCGCTGTTGGAGGACCCGCACCCTCTGGCTCGCCTGATCGCCCGCGCGGCGATCGAGCGCGAGGAGACGCGCGGAACCCACACTCGCACGGACCATCGGGAGCGCGACGCCCGCCTCGACGGCAAGCACGTGGTCGTGGATGCGCGCGGGAACCTGGACTGGACGGACTGGCGCTAGGAGCCGACCGATTGGCAGCGGCAGCCGACGGAGTGGCCCCGGAAACCTAACCTGGGCTTAATCAATTCCTTCTGTGGCGCTTAGGAATGGCTTGGATACTTGACAAAACCGGTCCGTTGGACCGTACGGGGTGTTCAGGTAGGTATAGCCCATGTACCAATTCAGTAGAGCCATTTACAGGGAGCTGGCTCCCTATATAACGGAGTCGCGACCCGACGCGGTCGATTCCAATCATCGGCACGTACTCGAAGCTTGCGAGTCGGCGATGGAGCGTTTGGCAACGGATCGCCACTATTTCGCCAAGCCGGCGCGCACGCTGTTCTGCGACATCAGGACTTATTTTCCGATGAGCGCTCAGGAGCGCGTGTTGCAGACCGTGTGCCGCTACGTGGGTTTGGCGCAACGCTTTTTGATCGAGCATCCGGTGGAGGCCCATGCGGCCGTCACCGACGAGCCGCCGACGTGCAGGGCGACGACGCGCAAGGGCTCGACTTGTCAGAGGGTGCCATTGCCCCACAACGGCTATTGCCCTTCACACCAGCATCTGGCCGACACCGAGCACCAGGAGCGCTTGGCCGCAGCCTGACGCTCGCCGGCGTTCGCGCACGTGCAACCAGCACGCACGCGAACACCGTCAAACGTCAGACGCCCACAGTAATTAGGCTCCGAGCGATGCTGCTCGGGGTGGATGTCGGAGGCACTTTCACGGACGCCGTGGTGGTGGCGGGCGACGGGACGAGCTATAGCGCGAAGGCGCCGAGCACACCTGGGGCCCAAGAGGAGGGCGTGCTGGCCGCGGTCGCCGCCGTCCTGGAGAAGGCCGGCGCGGACCCTCGGGACATCGGGCGGTTCGCGCATGGCATGACCGTCGCCACTAACGCTCTGTTGGAGGGCACAAGCGCCAGGACCGCGCTGATCGCGACCGCGGGCTTCACAGACATCGTCGAGCTGGGGCGCCAAGCGCGGCCCAGTCTGTACAAGCTGTGCGAGGCGGGACCGGAGCCGCTCGTCCCGCCTGAGCTTCGCTTCGGCGCGTCCGAGCGCATGGGGCCGGAGGGGGTCCTCGTGCCGCTCGACGAGGGGGCGGCCGAGGCGCTGGTGGAGCGCTTGGCCCGGATGCAACCGGAAGCGGTGGCGGTGGCGCTGTTGCACTCCTATGCCCATCCGGCGCACGAGCAGCGGCTCGGCGAGTTGCTGGCCGGTCGTCTCCGGGACGCTCATGTGTCGCTCTCGCACGAGCTGGTGGGCACCTTCAGGGAGTATGAGCGGAGCGCGACCACCGAGGTGGATGCGGCCCTCTCGCCGCTGTTGGGGGCCTATTTGGGGCGTCTGGGCGAGCTTGCGGGGGAGCGGGGGCTGCCGGGGATCGAGGTGATGCAATCCTCGGGCGGGCTGACGGGAGCGGCGCGGGCGGCGAGCCACGCCGCTTTGACGGTGTTGTCGGGTCCGGCGGGGGGCGCGGGCGGGGCGCTGCTGCTCAGCGAGGCGGCGGGCGAAGGCGAGGTGCTGTGCTTCGACATGGGCGGGACCTCTTGCGACGTTTGCTTGATCGAGGGGGGCGAGGTCGCTGAGACCGCGCAGAGGGAGGTGGCGGGGCGACCGTTGGCGCTGCCGGCGCTTGACATCCATACGGTCGGCGCGGGCGGGGGTTCGATCGCGTGGCTCGATGCGGGCGGGGCGCTGAGGGTGGGACCGGAGTCGGCCGGGGCCGACCCGGGGCCCGCGTGTTATGGCAGGGGCGGGGTGCGCGCCACGGTGACCGACGCGAATCTGGTTTTGGGCAGGCTGCTCGCCGACGCGCCGCTGGCCGGCGACGTGCTTCTGGACGGGGACGCGGCCGAGCGGGCCGTCGACGCGCTGGCAAGCGAAGCGGGGCTGGAGAGGATCGCTTGCGCGGAAGGGATCGTGAGGGTCGCGGAGGCCGAGATGAGGCGCGCACTGGCGGTGATGACGGTGCAAAGGGGTATCGACCCGCGTCGCTTCGCGCTGATGCCCTTTGGCGGCGCCGGGCCGCTGCATGCGGCGTCGATGGCCGAGGAGCTGGGGATCGGACGGGTGTTGTGCCCTCGCGCTTGCGGCGTGCTCTCAGCCTTGGGGCTGGCTGCTGCGGCGCCGCGGCGCGACGCGGCGCGGACGGTGATGTTGAAGGGCTCCCGCCTGACCGCGGAGGCCGTGCGGCGCGACCTGGACCCGTTGATCGATCGAGTCGTGGGCGAGCTGGAGCAGCCGGCGAGCCGGCTGAAGGTGCGCTATGAGCTGCGCTACGAAGGCCAGTCGTTCGAGCTGACGGTTGCGGAGGAAATCTCGGTCGATGATTCTTTTGGATCGTCGTTCTTACCCTCTGATCGCGCCGCGCCTGGCGAGAGGTTGCGCTTGGCGAGCGATCCGGGGCTTTTGCGCGAAGCGTTCGCGGACGCTCACGCGGCTCGCTATGGCTATCGGGACGGGGAGGCGACTGTGGAGCTGGTGAGTGTGCGCGTGTCGGCGCTGGGGGCGCGTCCGGCTTTGCGACTGGATGGGAGCCCACCCGCGGCGCCTGAACGGGCGAGCACGCCGGTGGTGTTCGACGGCGAGCTTGTCGAGGCGTCTCTGTGGCGCGGCGAGCTGCCAGCGGGCGCGCGGATCGAAGGCCCGGCGGTGTGCGCGATGCCCGAGTCGACGCTGCTCGTGCCGCCGGGCTGGAGCGGGACTGTGGACTCGCTGGGCACGGTGGCGTTGGAGCGGGCGGCGTGAAGGCGCTTGATCCGATCGAGCTGCAGGTGATCGTGGGTGGCTTGAGGGCCGCCTGCGAGGAGATGGGAGCGGCGCTGGTGCGAGCGGCCCACTCGGTCAACATCAAGGAGCGCAGGGACGCTTCGACGGCGCTGTTCGACAGGGACGGGCAGATGGTGATGCAGGCCGAGCACATCCCGGTCCACCTGGGGTCGATGCCGGCCGCGGTGGCGGCGGTGCTCGATCGCGACCATCGGCCGGGGGTCTCGTGGGTCCTGAACGACCCGTTCGAAGGAGGTACGCATCTGCCGGACATCACCGTGATCACGGCGGTGTTCGTTCCCACGCCAGAGGGCGCCACGCGCGCGGCCACGCGCGGGCGCGTGCGCGCGGGCGCGAGTCACCCCTTTTTGGAAGACATCCCCCCATCCCCCAACGACACGCCGGGACGCCTGATCGGCTTCGCGGCCAGCAGGGCCCACCACGCCGACGTGGGCGGCGAGGCGCCGGGGTCGATGCCGGCTGACAGCAAAACGCTTGCCGAAGAGGGCGTGGTGATCCATCCACGCGAGCTGACCGAGGAGGCGATCGAGGAGCTGGTCGGGCAGATGCGCCGGCCAGGGGAGCGCAGGGCCGACCTGAAGGCACAGCTGGCGGCGAACAGGATCGGCGCGCAGAGACTGGTCGAACTGGCCGAGCGCTCCGGCGTGGAGCGCCTGGATTCCGCGATGGAGGCGGTACTCGACTACGCGGAGCGACGCACGAAGGCTTGCATCGCGGCATTGGAGGACGGCGTGCGCGAAGCCGACGATGTGCTGGAGGCGCCCGAGGGCGACCTGGTACTGCGTCTGAAGGCGACGGTGAAAGGCGAGCGGCTGGTGCTCGACTTCACGGGCTCGGCCGCCCAGCACGAGGGCAACCTGAACTGCCCCGTCGCGGTCACGCTATCGGCCTGTTGGTTTGCGGTGCGGGTGCTGACAGACCCCGATATCCCGCCCTCGGCCGGGGCCTATCGGCCGGTCGATACGATCGTGCCGTCGGGTTCGCTGCTCAACGCGGATCCCGGGGCGGCGGTCGCGGCCGGCAACGTGGAGACCTCTTCACGGGTGGCCGATCTCGTGCTGAAGGCTTTCGGGCGGGCGCTGGGGCAGGGCACGATGAACAACTTGACGTTGGGCGACGAGGACTTCGCCTACTACGAGACGATTGGAGGCGGCCAGGGCGCGTGTGAGGACGCGGACGGGCCGAGCGCGGTGCACGTGGCGATGAGCAACACGCTGAACACGCCGATCGAGGCGCTGGAGCGCGAACTGCCGCTGCGCGTGACCGAGTACGCGCTGCGCCGCGGATCTGGCGGCGCAGGCCTACACCGGGGCGGGGACGGCGTTGTGCGCGAGCTCGAAGCGCTGCGGGACATGACCTTCTCTCTGATCGCAGAGCGTCGCCGCCATGGGCCTGCGGGAGCGACAGGGGGCGCCCCGGGTCAGCCCGGCCTGGACATGTTGATCGCCGCCAACGCCCCGGAGGGCACAGGCGGCGAGGTGCGAGAGTTGCCGGGCAAGCTCACGGGTACGCTTCGCGGCGGTGAGCGCATTCGCATCGAAACCCCAGGAGGAGGCGGCTATGGCCATCCATACACTTGATCGGCGTGCGCGACCCAGTCGCACGCGGAGGAAGCACGGGCATGGCTGAGCGCATCGGATTCCTCGGGCTCGGCATCATGGGCTCGCGCATGGCCGCGAACCTGGCCAAGGCGGGCTACGGGCTGAGCGTTTGGACGCACACGCCGGGTAAGGCCGAGCGGTGGGCCTCCGAGCACGGCGCGCAGGCCAAGGCGACGCCGGCCGAGGTCGCGAGGGCGAGCGACGTGGTGATGAGCATGGTCGTGGACGGCGCGCAGGTCGAGGAGGTGCTGTGCGGGCAGGATGGCGTCGCGGACGGCGCGCACGAAGGCCTGCTGTGCGTGGACATGTCCACGATCGCACCGACCGACACGCGTCGCATCGCAGCCAGGCTGGCCGAGGCGGGTGTGCGGATGATGGACGCGCCGGTGACCGGCTCCTCTCCGCGCGCGGAGGCGGCGACGCTGACGATCATGGCGGGCGGCGAGCGGGCGGATTTCGAGCGGGCGAGGCCGCTGCTCGAGAGCATGGGCGAACTGGTGGTGCATGTCGGCGAGCTGGGCCAGGGCGAGATGTTGAAGCTGATCAACAACTCGTTGGGCGCGGCGAACGCGGCGGCTGTTGCGGAGGCGTTGTTGCTGGCCAAGGCCACCGGCGTGGACCTGGACGCGCTCGTGGAAGTGACGATGAGCGGGTCGGGTGGCTCGGCTCAGTTGCAGTCCAAGGCGGGGGCGATGCGCGAGCACGACTACACGACGTTGTTCAAGACCGAGCATCTGCTCAAGGACGTGCGGCTGTGCTTGGAGGAAGCGCAAGCGGCCGGCATCCCCTTCCCGGCGGCGGCGCATTCCCGCGACATGCTGGCCGCGACCGTCGGCAGGGGCCACGGCGCCGACGATTACGCGTCGCTGATCGAGGCCGCGGAGGGACTCGCGGGCCGGCGTCTATAGCTGCCCCCAACCAACCGGGGGCGACCCCGAAACGGCCGTTGTGGGTCCTCCAAAAACACCGGCGTTCGGCACCGCCGGGCACCCGCGCGACCAAAAAAACCCGCGATTTGCAGGCGATTTGGGATTTTCGCTCGGATTTCGTATCTTTAAGGCAGGCGACACCCCGTGCTTGGGCCTGTTAGGGGCGGCACGGACGGGGTAGCGCGGTTTTCAGACGATCCTCGTATTCAGGTTTTTAAACATGCCAATTGCTCTCAAGGAATGGGCGGTCACCGTCCGCGCCCTCGCCGAAGGCGAGCAGCTGATCACCCTGCGCAAGGGCGGGATTCGCGAGCCCGAAAAGCACTTCAAGCTCGAGCACGACCGCTTCTTCCTGTACCCCACGTTCGACCATCAGCGCAACGACCTCGTTCGCGAGTCCCATCAGCCGGAGCTGCGCAGGGCGCTCGAGGAAGGCGTGTGGAACGACGGCGAGCCGCCGGTGCAGGCTTTCAGCGTGGAAGGCGGCATCCAGCAACCAGAGCGCGTGAGGATCAGGGCTTGGGCGGAAGTGGCAGGACATTTCACGATCTCCGATCCGCGCTGTGTGGACGCGCTGAGCCCGTTCTATGTGTGGACGCCCGACTATGCCGAGAAGCGTCTTGAATGGAAGCGGCGCCATCCGTTGCATGTGCTGCTGCTGAGGACCTACAGGATCCCCCGTCCGGTGACCGTGAAGGTCAAGGACGAGTACGGGGTTTGCAGCTCGTGGCTTGAGCTTCAGCGCGAACTGCCCTTCGAGGGCACCCCGGTTCTCTCAGACGGCGAGTTCGAGCGCGCCGCCGAAGAGATCGAGGCGATCACGCGCGAGGCCGGCCAGCCACTCGGCCAGCCCGTATTGGTCTAGGCAAGCAGCTCGCGCGCGCGGTCGGCTTGGGAGACGGGCACTAGCACGTCGCGGGCCCCCGCCGAGAGGAAGTCGGGAACGTCGAAGCCCCCGTTGCGCTTGAGCATGCTGGGGATTTGCTCTTGGCGCAGGAATCCCTGGATCAGTTCGGCCTCGGCCAAGTTGCGCGCGTAGGCCACCTTGACCAGGTGAACGCGACCGTCTTGGCCCGCGAAGGTGGACCCTTCGAGGCGCTCGTCGCTAGACGGCGATTTGCGCGATCTCCACCTCACGGACCGTGCCCTCCTCGATCAGGTAGGAGCGGATCTCCGGCGCGGCGGGATCGGCCAGCCCGACGATGATCCACTCGACGCCGGGCCAATGAGCGGCAAAATTGATGTCCGTCTGCGAAGGGTAGGGAGCGGTGTGGGTGTGGGAGTGGTAGATCGCGCCGATCTCCCAGCCCTGATCGTCGAACTCGCTCATCGCGTGGATCACGTCGCGCCCGTCGATCTCGAAGCGCTTGGGGCTGGCGTGGACGTTGCGGGCTCGTCGCACGCGCATCGCCTTGGCGGACCGGTCGTCTGACGCGGGGACGACGCCGACGACGCCACAGCACTCGTTGGGGGCCTCCTCGCGCGCATGGGCGAGGATCTCGCCAAGCATCTCAGCGGAGATGTCCAAGGCTCACCACCAGACAGTGGACTCGAGGTTCTCGATCTCCTCGACGGGCAGGGTGTAGATGCCGCTCGACAGGTACTTCCAGCCATCGTCGGCGACGACGAAGACGACGTTGCCCTCGTCGAGCTCGCCGGCGATGCGGACCGCGACGCGGGCGATCGCCCCGGAAGAGACGCCGGCGAAAACGCTCTCCTCGTCGAGGAGCTTGCGCGTCCAGAGGATCGCGTCGGTGTTGGTGACGAAGATCTTGCGGTCAAGGAGCGAGAGGTCGATGATCGGCGGGATGAAGCCGTCGTCAAGCGAGCGCAGGCCTTGCACGGGCTCGCCTTGCATTGGCTCGGCGGCGACGATCTTGCAGGCGTCGCCGAAGGTCTCCTTCAGGCGACGGCCGTTGCCCATCAAGGTGCCCCCGGTACCGAGGCCGGCTACGAAAGCGGAGACCTCGTCGAGCTCCTCGAGGATCTCCAAGGCTGTGCCGTTGTAGTGGGCGTTTGGGTTGGCGATGTTGCCGTACTGGTAGGGCATGTAGTAGGAGGAGTCTTTCTCGGCCATGTCCAAGGCCAGCTCGACCGCTCCGTTTGAGCCCTTGGAGCCCTCCGAGTAGACGATCTCGGCGCCGTACATCTTCAATAGCTGGGTGCGCTCGGGGGTCACGTTCTCGGGCATGACGACCTTTAGGCGGTAGCCCTTTCGCGAGCAGATCAGGCCGAGCGAGATCCCGGTGTTGCCGGAGGTCGGCTCCAGGATCGTCTGGCCGGGCATGATCGCGCCTTGGGACTCGGCGTCCTCGATCAGGGCGCGCGCCACACGGTCCTTGACCGAGCCGGTGGGGTTGCGCGACTCGAGCTTGGCCCAGATGCGCACGCCCGGCTTGGGCGAGAGGCGCGGGAGCTCGACGAGCGGCGTGTTGCCGATCGACTGGATGATGTCGCCGTAGCGACCCCCGCAGGGCTTGTTTTGGACCCGCTCCGCAGCCATTACTTCACGGAATATAGCGCCATTGGAGAAGCCGGTCGAATCGTGGGGATGAGCGAAACGAAAGGTCGCGGCTGCCCGCCCGGCTACTGACTGGCTGGGCAACCAATATGCTGGAGGAGAACATGGCTGGGGACTTCGACTTCGACTGGCTGGTGATCGGCTCGGGCTTCGGCGGGAGCGTGTCGGCTCTGCGCCTCTCCGAGAAGGGCTACAAAGTCGGGGTGCTGGAGTGCGGACGGCGTTTCGCAGACCACGAGTTCCCGGAGTCGACCAGCGACTACAAGCGCTACTTCTGGCGCCCGAAGATCGGCTGGAAGGGCATCTTCAGGCTGACCACCTTCAAAGACGTGTCGGTCGTGAGCGGCTGTGGCGTGGGCGGCGGCAGCCTGGGTTATGCCAACACGCTGTACGTGCCCCCAACCCAGTTCTTCGAGGATCCGCAGTGGGCGGGGATCGCGCCGTGGGAGTCCGAGCTTGGACCCCACTACGAGGAGGCGCAGCGGATGTTGGGCGTGACGATGAACCCGTATGACGACCCGGCCGATCAGCTGCTGCGCGAACTGGGCGAGGAGCTGGGTGTTTCCGACACCTATAAAAAGACACCGGTGGGGGTGTTCTTCGGCGAGGAGGGCGAGCGCGGCAAGACGGTGAGCGACCCCTTCTTCGGCGGCGAGGGGCCCGACCGGACGGGCTGCTCGCTTTGTGGACGCTGCATGGTGGGATGTCCGCACGGTTCGAAGAACACGCTCGTCAAGAACTACCTGTATCTGGCAGAGAAGCGGGGCGCGAAGGTCAGCCCGGAACGCACCGTGATCGACATCAGGCCGCTTGGCAAGGGCGATGGCAGCGAAGGCTATGAGGTCGAAAGTGTGCGCTCGGGGTCGTGGGTGCGGCGCGAACGCAAGGTCCAGCGGGCTAAGGGGGTCGTCGTGTCGGCCGGGCCGCTGGGCACCAACACGCTGTTGCAGCGCTGCCGGCTGGGCGGTTCGCTGCCTCGCATCTCCTCCCGCCTGGGCGAGCTGGTGCGGACCAACAGCGAGGCGATCTTGGCGGTCACCGTGCCCGAGGACTACCCGGACAATTTGATCAAAAGGGTGGCGATCACCTCCAGCATCTATCCCGACCAGAACACGCACATCGAGACCGTGACCTATGGCAACGACGGCGATTCGATGAGCCGGCTGAACACGCTGTTGACGGGCGACGGGACGCGAGCGACGCGGCCGCTCAAGCTGCTGGGACAGATCGTGCGCCACCCGAGGCGCTTTGCGCAGCTGGTGAGGCCGAAGAACTGGTCGCGCCGGACGATCATCATCTTGGTCATGCAGACGCTCGACAACGCGATCGCGCTGCGCCCGAAACGGGGGCCTTTCAAAACGTTGTGGTTGAGCACCGAACAGGACCCGGAGCGCCCGATAGCAACGTTCATCCCGGTCGCCAACCAGGCGGCCGAATGGTTTGCCGAGCGCACCGGCGGGATCCCGCAGAGCGCGCTCAGCGAGGCCCTCTTGAACGTCCCGACGACCGCCCACATCTTGGGCGGCGCGGTGATCGGCAAGGACGCCGAGCACGGCGTGGTGGACGCCCACCAGCACGTGTTCGGCTACGAGAACCTGCTCGTGTGCGACGGCTCGGCGATCCCTGCGAATGTGGGTGTGAACCCGAGCTTGACGATCACCGCGCTGGCCGAGCACGCGATGAGCTATGTGCCGCCGGCGGGCATGACAAGCGTGGACATCGAAAAAACGGCTGTCGCGGCGTAGGGCATAACTACACGGCACGGACTGCCGAACACCGCTTGAAAGACGGCTGCATCAGATGTAGCATCTGCATCATGGCTGTTCGCAGAACAACCGTGGTGGCCCGCGAGGAGGATCTCGCAACCCTCGCGCACGAGGCCCGAGCCCGTGGTCTCTCACTCGGGAGAATGTTGGGCGAGGTCGTGGCAGACCGAGCCGAGGAGCTTCGCCACGAGCGCCGTCCACGCCTCGCGACTTTTGGCGCCGACGCGAGCATCGCGTCGGCCGCGGAACACGAGAATCCCGCCATGCGGCCGTTCCGCACCGCGTGACGCTGGTTATTGACACCGGCCCGATCGTGGCGGCCCTCAACCGCCAAGACCCCGATCACCAGCGGTGTGCCGAGCTGCTCGATGAGGCGAATGACCGGGTGATCCCCAGCCCCGTTCTGGTTGAGGTGGACTATTGGCTAGTCAAGCTGGCGGGCGCCGACGTGTGGAGTGATTTCGTCGCTGACGTCGCCGATGGCGCCTATCGAATCGTCCATCCGACCGACGACGACCTGACCCGTGCCGCCGAACTTGAGGCTCAGTACAGCAATCTCGACCTGGGATTTGTCGACGCATCGATCGTTGCAACGTGCGAGCGCCTCGACGAGGAGACCGTCGCCACGCTCGATCGCCGGCACTTCTCGGTAGTGCGCCCTCGCCACTGCTCTCATCTCACGTTGCTACCGGACTGATGGACGAGCCGGGCCTTCAATTCACGAATCCGTTTCTATTTCAAGCAACGGCACCTACAGCGCTTTGGGCTCCCGGGCCGGCGCCGAGCTGAGTCCCCCGGGGCGCAGTCTCAGACGCCCCGGACCGGCCGACCGCGTGAGTGTGTTGAGCACGCCGAAGCTGTCGGCGTGCAAACGCGCGATCGTGCGCCAAATCCCGTGAATCGAACGCTGTAGAGCGGCTGACTCTCCGGGGGCCTGGAGCAAAGCCCACACCCGCACCAACCGCCGATTGACCCGCAGCGGGTCGAAGGGCAGGCTGAAGCCCTGCAAAAACGGCTTGGGGCGAGCCAGCGCAACATCGCCGCCCGGCCCCGCCGAGTAGAGACCAGCGGGACGCGGATAGGGGCTGAGGGTGCCGTCGGGCGAGGCCAGCAAGGTGCCGCCGAAGGGGTCGACGAGAAACTGCCAGTCCACCAGGCTCACACCGGCCACCCAGAGACGATGCAGGGCGCGCGAGACCCAGGCGGCCTGCAAGGCCGGGGGCACGCCGGTGGCGCTTTGGGGGGCGCTCTCCCAGTTGAGCTCGGTCACCCAGACGGGCCGATGCCCGGCGGGCAGGACGGTGTGCAGGCGCTCGGCTTGGCGCAGGAGGCCGGTGATCTTCGAGACGTCGGACACGGCCGCGTCGAGCGAGGAGACCGCCGCGACATCGGGGTCGAACACGGACAGGGGGTGGAAGGCGAGCACGTCGAGATGGGGCTTTTCGCTACATGCCGCCCGGCCCTCTCCGCTCGCGTTGAGACAGAGCAGGCCTCTCAGGAAGGTGACGGGCGCCATCGCCCCCACCCCGGCCGGTTCGCCCTCGGGGGCGATGCCGGCGGAGATCACGGTGTCGGTGGGCTCGACCGCCTTGACGCCGGCGTAGAAGCCGTTGAGGAGTTGGCGGTAGAGCAAGGGCGAGAAGGCGATCCAATGCCTTCCACCCGCCACCCATTGGGGCTCCAGGTAGCGCGCCAGGTTGGGCTCATTCCAGGCCTGTAGCAGGCGCACGCGCGGAAGAGCAGCCCCGGGGTCGAGGGGGTCGGGGAAGGCGCCGTTGTAGCGGCGAGCCAGGGCCGTCGCGAACTGCTCAAGGGCGACCGGGCTGGGCGCCCAGCTGCCGGGGTAAGCGTAGGGCCAGCGGCCGTGAGCTTCGGCGAAGGCAGGCGCATGGGAGACGACCAGGAGCGGTTGCAGGCCGGCGGCGACGGCCGAGCGCACGGCCGCGTCGAGACGCGCGAACCGGTAGGACGGGCTGGCAGGGTCGCTTGCCTGGAAGGAGGGCGGCGGCGCGGCTTCGACTGTGTTGCGCCAGTCGACGGGAATGCGGGCGATCGAGCCTCCGAGCGTTTTGGTGCGGCTCATCGTGAGCGCGCGCACAGTGGGGTCTTCGCTGAGCATGGGTACGCCGTCGGAGACGCCTCGCTGGAGCCCGTCGCGCGGGAACGGGCCGTGAAGCAGGGCGCGGTTCTGGGCTCGCACGAATGACGGTGGCGTCTTGGATGGCTCGTGGCCAGCGGGCGGTGCGGCGCCGTAAGGTCGCGGCGGCCCGTCGGCGCCGGTGCGCGACGGCAGGGGCAGGACCGCGGGGGGTTGCAACCAGGCGGGCTGCAACCAGGCGACCAGCGAGAACAGAACCGAGACCGTGCGCAGAACCCGGTTCACTGCCGGCCGGTCGTGTCTAGCGATGCAGGGTGAGTGCGTGACGCGCGAGCGCGAGCTTGGCGCCCGACTTGGCGGTGAGCGTCGTGACGAGCACCACTTGGATGGCGTGCCTGTGCTTGAGCAGACGCCGTCCGAGCGCAGTGGGATGGATCGTGACGGTCACGGTTCCGGCGGCACCGGCGCTCGCCGTGCCTCTTGCGAGCAGCGGGGAGCGAGGCTCCTTATGTGCCCTGTGTTTACTGGTGGCGGCGAACGCGGGTACGTAGCCGTGTTGCTCGTAGAGGTTCTCGACGACCTTGCCGGGCTGGTTGATCGTCACGTGGGTCGTCCATCCGGAGCGCAGCAGTTTGGAGATCGTGGTGCGCGCGAATTTAGAAAGCGACCCGGCCAGGGCGAGCGGGGCTGGGGGCGGTGGAGGTGGCGGAGGCGGCGGGCAACCACCGACGGGACGGTCGTTCTCGCTGGAGTAGGTGAACGTCGCTCCGCCCGCGAGCGGAGAAGTCAAGGACTCGACGGCGTAGACGGTCTCGCCACTCGCGAGTGGCGTAAGGAAGTCGCCGCCGAAGCTCGAGCCGGTGAGCACTTGTATCTGAGCCAGAGTTTGCTGTGAGTGGTAGATGTTGTGGTGGATGGGTCCAACGGTCACGTCGTAGTAGCCACCTTCGACGGTGTATCCGACGGTGCGCTGGCCGGAAAAGTTGGTCGAGCCGGCGCACACGGTGGGATCAAGCGAAGGCAAGCCGTCATAAGTGACCGCCGTCGTAAAGCCCCCGGAGGAGAAGGTGACCACATCGCCGACCTGCGGCGCCTGCGAGAACCCCGCGCCCCTTTTGCCTTTGTTCTGTCCCACAACGAGCCCGTTGTGAGTGAGCGACACTGTCACTTCGGCATCGGAGTTGACTTTGCCGCTAACTTGCTCGATCCCATCTTCGGGCTGCGTGGAGGCTCCCTCGACGACCGACAGCGAGTATTCGGGCGCTTTGGGGTGTTCGTTGGCGAAGGCTGGCGATGCCGCAAGGGTCGCGAGGGTGAGCGCAGACACGGAGACGCACAGAAGGCTCGCGAGCTTGCGCACGGAAAGGTGGAGACCGGTTCTCATCGGCACGAGAACATAGTCGTGCGACCGGTCGGAATATTTAGTTCCTTCGACGATCGCGGACGATTCAACAGTCCCTAGAGGGTCGATGAGCAAGCGAGACAAGGACGCACCGACCGAAATGTGCTGTGCACATGAGGGAGGGAGGACGCCGTATCGCGCCGCGCAGCGGCCCTCTAGCCGCCGGCCATCGCCGGCAGGATCACGACGGTGTCGCTCTCCCCTACCGCGGTGTCCAACCCATCCAAAACCCGGACGTCCTCGTCGTTGAGGTAGACGTTGACGTAGCGGTTGAGCTCGCCGTCCTCGGCGAACAGCTGGTCGGCGGTCGCCGGGTGGGTGTCGGCCAGGTCGCGCAGGATCTCCCCCACGCTGTCGCCCGAGGCGGACACCTCGCGCTCGCCCCCCACGGAGGCGCGCAGGACCGGTGGAATCTTGATCTTGGCCATGGCGGAATGATTACCAGGTATCGAAGTTGGGCGTGTTAGCGGTTCGCTGGCCAAGCCAGACAAGGACGCAGTGAGCGAAGTGTGCTCTTGCACATGAGCGAAGGAGGACGCAGCATGGCGCCGGCCAGCGAACCGCTAGCCCGCCGCGGCACAGAACGCCTCGTAATCCGGGAACACGCCCATCTCCTCGTCTGAGATCTCAGAGGGCGGGCGCGAGCAGATCGGGCAAGCGGGGTCGCGGTGGACCTTGACCTCGGTCAAGGTCGCAGCCAAGGCGTCATACAAGAGCAGGCGCCCGATCGCGGGGTCGCCGATGCCGAGGATCAGCTTGACGACCTCGGTGGCCTGCAGGAGACCCATCGTCCCCGGGAGCACGCCGAGCACGCCGTTGGCCCCGCAGGAGGGCGCCAGCTCGGCGGGCGGGGGCTCTCGGAAGAGGCAGCGGTAGCACGGGCCCTCGTAGGGCTTGAACACGGACAACTGTCCGTCGAAGCCTAGGATCGAGGCGGAGACAACCGGGATCTGGAGGCGGACGGTGGCGTCGTTGAGCAGGTAGCGGGTGGGGAAGTTGTCGACGCCGTCGACGATCACGTCATAGCCCTCGATGATCTCCATGATGTTGGAGGCGTCGAGGCGGACGGGATACTTGACGACATGGACGTCGGGGTTGAGGGCGTGAATCGACTCCTCGGCGGAGTCGACCTTGGGGATGCCGACTCGCTGGGTGGAGTGGATCACTTGGCGCTGGAGGTTCGATAGATCGACCACGTCGTCGTCGACGATGCCGAGCGTGCCGACGCCGGCAGCCGCGAGATACAACGCGGTCGGTGAGCCGAGGCCGCCTGCACCGAGCAGAAGGACCTTGGCGTCCAAGAGCTTCTGCTGGCCGTCGGTGCCGATCTCGGGAATGAGCAGGTGGCGCGAGTAGCGGTCGCGCTGTTCGGCCGTGAGGGTGCGGGGCACGTCGACCTCGTAGCCGCGGTCCTTCCACAGGGCGATGCCGCCGGTCATCGACTCGACGTGCTCGTAGCCAAGGTCGTCGCGCAGGGTGCGGGCGCCGTAGGCGGAGCGGTTGCCCGAGGCGCAGTAGAGGATGACGTGGGCCGAGCGATCGGGGACGATGCCCTCGATGCGGGTCTCGAGATAGGAGCGGGGGACGTGCTTGGCGCCCGGGAGCAATCCGGAGGCGAGCTCCTCGGCCTCGCGGACGTCGACGATCGTGACTCCCTCTTGCAGGAGTTCGTTGACCTGGGAAGGGTCGATCTCGTCGATTTCGGACTTCACCTGGCGCAACAGGTCCGCGCTTGACGGGCTCATGAGAAAACTCCTGAATTGCGGTCGGGATTCATGGAACTTCACAAAGTGTAGCGAGGCGGGGGCCAGATTTGAATGGGTCGCTTAGGCTGCGGGGGTGCTACCCCGAAACCGCTTGGTGCTGCCGGCGATCTCGGCCCTGCTGGCCTTCGCCCTGGTGGCGGTGCTCTTGTTGGGAGGCTCCAAAGGAAGGGGCTCCGGCGGAGGGCGTCCGGCCACTTTCGATGGGGCGGCTATTCCGGGCGAAGCGCGGGCGAAGCGGTTCACGCTGACCGACGAACACGGTCGAGCGGTCTCGGCGGGCCCATTCGAAGCGGGCGTGACGATGCTGGTGTTCTTGCCGGCCGGCGCTCAGCCAAAACTGGGAGCCGGCTGCCGGGTGTGTGTGTTGGCGGCCCAGCAGGTGCGGGGGGCGCTCGATGAATTGGAATCCCACCCGTCCCGCTCAGCGAAGGTGCGGACGATCTTCGTGAGCGGCGCGGTGGCGAGAGGGAGCGCGGATCGACTGTTGTCGGGGAGCTCGCTCTCCAAGCGGGCGCAGTACTTGACGGGGGGGGCGGTTGAGGTGGGGAAGGTGTGGCGTGCGTATCGGATTGACCTGCCCTCCTCCAATAGTCCCGAGGCCGAAGCCGCGACGACCGTGGTGTTGATCGACAAGCGCGGAAGGGAGCGGGTGGCCTTCGGGATCGAACAGCTGACCCCGGAAGGCCTCAGCCACGACATCGGCTTGCTTGCATCCGAAAGCGATCCATCGTAAGTGATGCTTTAAGAACTTAAATGCGTATAACACATCGTATTTGATTGACCTAATGTGGTAATCTATACATCGATTTAGACGTAAAAACTCTGTTTCATGCTCTAACTCATCACAACTCATGCATTTTGATCGCCTCAACACCGACAGGGCCGTGCTCGCCGAGCTTGGCCGCAGGATCGCTCGCCATCGCTTGGAGCGCAACTGGACGCAGGCCGATCTGGGGCGCTTGGCCGGAGTCGGCCAAGCGACGGTTCAGCGCGCGGAGCGTGGCGCGTCGGTCCAGATGACCTCGATGATCCGGCTGCTGCGAGCGCTCGGGCTGCTCGAAGCGCTCGACGTCGCCATACCCGAGTCGGTCGACCTCCCGATCGCACAACTCGAACGCGAGCGGAGCGGGCGCAAGCGCGCACGTGCCCGCGGCCGAACCGGGGAGGCACAGCCCGCTGACCATCCATGGGTCTGGGGCGATCGGCCCGACGGGGACGCATGACCGTTGCGGAAGTGGCGCTGTGGGGAACGCGCGTGGGGGCCGTCTCGATCGGCGCGGGGACACCGTATGCGACCTTTCAGTACGACCCGGCGTTCGCGCGCGGCGGCGTTGAGATCGCGCCGATCGGGATGCCGCTGCGCGAGCAGCCCTATCGCTTCCCGGGACTTGCGCGGGACTCGTTCAATGGACTGCCGGGACTGCTGGCCGACTCACTGCCCGACCGCTGGGGAACGGCGCTTGTCAACGCGTGGCTTGCCGCGCAGGGACGCACGGAGTCGAGCTTCGACGCGGTCGAGAGACTGTGTTACGTGGGCACGCGTGGCGCGGGCGCGCTGGAGTTCCAGCCGGCGCACGAGCCCACCGCACCGCCCGAGGTCGAGCTGCGAGTCGACGAACTCGTGCGACTCGCGGGCGAGGTGCTGGGCGAACGCGAGGAGTTCGTGGCCGAGCTCAGCGAGCATCCCGAGGAGGAGGCCATGAAGGCGATCCTCGCTGTGGGCAGTTCGGCGGGGGGCGCGCGCCCGAAGGCGTTCATCGCCTACAACGACGCCACCGGCCAGGTCCGCTCGGGGCAGATCGACGCCGGCGAGGGATTCCGACACTGGGTGCTCAAGTTCGACGGCGTGCGTGGCTCTGGCGACCACGGGCTCAGGGACCCGGAAGGCTGGGGGGCGGTCGAGTACGCCTACGCGAAGATGGCACAGGCCGCAGGCGTCGAGATGAGCGAGTGCCGCCTGCTGCGCGAGCACGACCGTAGGCACTTCATGACGCGGCGCTTCGACCGGCCCGAGCGGGGCGGCAAGCTGCACATGCAGACCGTGGCGGCGCTCGAGCACGTCAGCTACAACGAGCCGGGCGCCTACAGCTACGAGCAGCTGATGTTGCTGGTCCGCCGCCTCGGGCTCGACACGCCCGTGGTGGAGCAGCAGTTCCGTCGCATGGTCTTCAACGTCGTCGCACGCAACCAGGACGACCATGTCAAGAACGTGGCATTCCTGATGGACCGCGACGGGGCTTGGCGGCTTGCGCCCGCGTACGACTTGGTCTGGGCGTGTGAGCCGGGCAACCGCTGGCTTGACTCCCACCAGATGACGATCAACGGCAAGCGCGACAGCTTCGACGTCTCGGACCTGCGCGCCGTCGCCCGGCTTGCGGGACTCACGCGCGGGCGTGCCGAGCGCATCCTCGCCGAGGTCACAGACGTCGTCGCCGACTGGCGGCTAGTGGCCGATGAGGTCGGCGTCGATGAGCGGGTGGCCGAGCGGATCGCCAATTCGCACCGCCTCGCGCTTGCACGCTCCTGATCGGCGGAGCGCCCGGGGGCAACGACGTGCGACTGATACCCTAGCCGGCAGGTAGGTATTTGAGGATGATGTTCTCGACAAAGGCCGAGTACGGCGTGAGGGTGATGGTGGAGCTGGCCCGCAGGGCCGGGGAATGCACCGCGGGCGAGGAGTCGGTGGTCCCGCTCGCGGAGATCGCCGAGCACGACGGGATGCCGCTTGCCTACCTGGAGCACTTGGTCGCGCGCTTGCGCAAGGCCGGTCTGATCGACAGCAGGCGGGGCTCGCGCGGCGGTTACATGCTGGCCAAGCCCGCCGCGGAGATCACGATGGCCGAGGTGGTCGAGGCTTTGGAGGGCTCGATCGCGCCGATCGAGTGCATTTCCCAGAGCGCGGACGGCAGCATCGTGTGCTCGCGGGAGTCCGGGTCGGTTGGGGGTGGTCGGGCGGGAACTGAATCTCATGTTTGTCCGACGAAGCTGTTGTGGACCAGGGTAAGAGGTTCGATCGTGAGGACCCTGCAGGAGACCACGCTGGCGGATCTACTCGTGCCCAAGGCGCTCCCGATAGCGGGCGCCCGTCAGGCGATCGTGCCCGCGGCAATGCCCGCTTCGACTCCTCTGCCCTCCCTGCCCGCCTGACTTCGCCACGTCCCGCAGTCCTATCCCAAGCACCGTTTCCGTCCCAGTCCCCGCACAGAGCAAAGGAATCATGGCTGACCTCGAAATCAAGAATCTGCACGTACGCACCGAGGATCGCGAGATCCTGAAGGGAGTTGACCTGAACATCGACAGGGGCGAGATCCATGCCCTGATGGGCCCCAACGGGTCGGGCAAGTCGACGCTTGCCAACACGATGCTCGGGCATCCCTCCTATGAGGTGACCGAGGGCAAAGTCATCTTCAAGGGGCAGGACATCACCGAGGCCGAGCCGCACGAGCGTGCCAAGTCGGGGCTGTTCTTGGCCTTCCAGTACCCGGTGTCGATCCCGGGCGTATCTGTCGCCAACTTTCTGCGTATGGCGATCAATGCAAAGCGCGAGGAGCCGATCAGGGTCAAGGAATTCGGCGAGCAGCTCCAGCACGCGATCAATCTGCTCGACGTCGATCGCGCATTCACCTCACGCCACCTCAACGAGGGCTTTTCGGGCGGCGAGAAGAAGCGGGCCGAGATCCTGCAGATGGCGATGCTCTCGCCTGACGTGGCGATCCTCGACGAGACCGACTCCGGGCTCGACATCGACGCTTTGAGGACGGTGGCCGAGGGGGTCCAGAAGCTGCATGACGAGCAGGGCTTGGGCGCGTTGATCATCACTCACTACCAGCGCATCTTGCACTACGTGAAGCCCCAGTTCGTGCACATCTTGATGGACGGGCGCATCGTGCTCGAGGGCGGCGTGGAGCTGGTGGAGCGCTTGGAGCGCGAGGGTTACGACAACATTCGTCAAGAGGTAGGCGCCGGTGCCTCCTGAGACCACCGCGACTCCAAGCACCGCGGCCAACGGCGCCGCGCCTGCGGCTGTCAAGCCGGGCCGCCACCGCGAGGCCTCGCTCTACCATGCGCTTCACGGCGCGGGGGCGGGCGATGGGCGCACGTTGGCCGAGCTGCGAGCCGCGGCTTTGGCCGCATACGACGGCAGCGAACTGCCCGTGTGGCGCCGCTCAGGCTTCTGGACCACCACGTTCGCGGAGCTCGACGAGGGGTTGCTCGACGGCGGCCGGGCAAACGACACGGAGGACGTCCGCACGCGCGCGCAGGGCATCCCCGATTTTGTGGCAACTGCCATCCCTGACCGTCCGAGGGCCGGGCGGATCGTGCAGGTCGACAGCAGCGTGGTGCACGTCGAGCTCGACCCGGCCCTGGCCGAGCAGGGTGTGATCTTGTGCTCACTGGAAGTGGCCGCCACCGAGCACACGGAGCTGTTCGAGGCTTGGTACTCCAAGCGGCTGACGATCGACAGGCACAAGCTGGAGGCCGCCAACGCAGCCTTTTGGAGCGGCGGGGCATTTCTTTACGTGCCGGATGACCTGAAGGTCGAGGATCCGTTCGAGGTCGTCTATGCGATCTCCGGGCCGGGCGTGGCCCAATACGGACGCACGCTTGCAATCGGCGGCAAGGGCAGCGACTTCAAGCTGCACGAGCACGATCTCGCCGCGGACTTTGGCCAGCCGGACGCCGGCGATGCGAGCGCCAACACGGACGCCGGCCATGCGAGCGCCAAGAACCAAGCCCTGCATGCGGGCGCTTTCGAGCTGTACCTGCAGGACAACGCCCGCTGCCGCTTGGCGCAGGTTCAGGACTGGGGCAATGGCGAGGTATTCGATGCCTCGACCCGCTTCGTGGGCGTGGGCAGAGACGCTTACTGCCACTGGCTTCCCGCGCTCTTGGGCGGCCACTTGGTGCGCCACCATCTGGAGTTGGCGGTCTCAGAGCCGGGCGGCGACATGGCCTTCAGGGGGCTGTTCTTCACCGAGGCCGAGGAGCACTTGGACACGTTCGCGGTCGACCTGCACGAGACGGGCCCGAGCGGCGGCGACGTCCACTGGCGTGGCGCGGCCACCGGCCGGAGCAGGGCCAGCTTCGAGGGCTTGATCCAGATCGACCCGGGCGCCCAGAAGACACACACCTACCTACAGATCCACACGATGATGCTCTCGCCCAAGGCTCGCTTGGATGCGATCCCCTCGGTGCTGGTGTCAGCCGACGACGTGTCGGCCTCGCACGGAGGCACCGTCGGCGAACTGGACGAGGCCTCGATCTTCTATATGGCCAGCCGCGGCCTGGACCGGCCGACGGCGGTGAGGCTGCTGGTGGAGGGGTTCTTCGAGCCGGTGCTCGGCCAGCTCGAGGACGAGCCCTTGGAAGAGCTGGTGCGGGGCAAGATCGCCACCAAGCTGGGCCGCGCCAAGGACGACATCGAGGCCTACGCGACGGCGCGATGACCACGACCGCGCGCGAGATGACGGTTATCAGCGCCTTGGACGTGCGCGGCGACTTCCCGATCTTGGCGCGCGAGTTCGGGGGCAAGCCGCTCGTATACCTCGACTCGGGCGCGACCTCCCAGAAGCCGCGCGCGGTGATCGAGGCGATGGACGCCTACTACGAACAGCGCAACGCCAATGTTCATCGCGGCGTCTATCCCCTCGCCCAGGAGGCCGACGCGGCCTATGACGGTGCGCGCGCGAAGGTCGCGCGGTTCGTGGGCTGGGAGCCGAAGACGACGATCTTCACCAAGAACGTGACCGAGGCGATCAACTTGGTCGCCTACGCATGGGGTCGCGCCAACGTGGGACCCGGGGACGCGGTCGTGACAACCCAGATGGAGCACCACGCCAACATCGTGCCTTGGCAGCAGCTGTGCAAGGCCAAGGGCGCCCAGTTGCGCTACCTGGAGGTGGACGAGCGCGGCGAAATCTCCTTGGACCAGCTCGACCGCGAGCTGGCCGCGGGCGACGTGAAGCTGGTCGCATTCACCCAAGTCTCCAACGTGCTCGGCACGATCCTGCCCGTCGCCGAGATGGTCGCCCGGATTCGCGCGGCCGGGGCGCTCTCGCTGATCGACGGCGCACAGGCGGCGCCCCACATGCCCGTGGACGCCTCGTCGATCGATGCCGACTTCTATGTGTGGACCGGCCACAAGGCGCTCGGCCCCACCGGCATCGGCGTGTTGCACGGGCGCGCGGAGATCCTGGAGAAGATGGAGCCCTTCTTGACGGGAGGCGACATGATCGCGTCGGTCAGCTTTGAGGGCGCCACTTGGAACGAGCTGCCCTACAAGTTCGAGGCCGGCACCCCGCCGATCGCCGAGGCGGTCGGGCTCGGCGCCGCCGTGGACTACCTCCAGGAGTTGGGCATGGAACGCGTGAGAGACCACGAGCGCGAGTTGACCGCCTACATGATGGAGCGCCTGGGAGAGGTGCCGGGCCTGCGCGTCGTCGGCCCGCCCGAGGCCGAGAAGCGAGGCGGCCTGGCCTCGTTCACGATCGAAGGCATGCACGCCCACGACATCGCCGAGCTGGCCTCCCGCGAGGGCGTGTGCGTCAGGGCCGGCCACCACTGCGCCCAGCCTTTGATGCGCTGCCTCGGCGTGTCCGCCACCGCCAGGGCCAGCGTGGGCGTCTACAACGAGCCGCGGGACATCGACGCCTTGGTGGGCGCTTTGCTTGCGGGCAGACGCGTGTTCGGGCTCGCATGACTAGAGACGTAGGAACGACGATCCAAATACATATGCACCCAAACGTGACCGCCTGATGGACGACCTCTACCGCGATTACATCCTCGACCACTACAAGCGCCCCCGCAACTTCGGCGAGCTCGAGCCCCACGACATGGAGGGCCTCGAGCACAACCCCCTTTGCGGGGACGAGCTGGGCGTGCACATCAAGGTCAAGGACGGCAAGATCGAGGACCTGCGCTTCCACGGGCACGGATGCGCGATCTCTCAAGCGTCGGCCTCGATCTCCTCAGAGGAGCTGGTCGGCATGCCCCTGGAGGAGGTCGGCAAACTCGACGCCGACTGGGCGATCGACCTGCTTGGCATCCCCGTATCGGCCACCCGCCGCAAGTGCGCCCTGCTCGGCCTGAAGGTCGTAAAGGGCGCCGTCACCGGCGACAACAGCTGGCCGACATGACCGCGATACAATTCCTAGTCCAGAGCACAGGATTCACAAAGGGAGCCCTATGGCGACGCTAGACCAAACGAAGATCGCAAAGCCCAGCCCGATCGTCGAGGACGACCAAGGACAGTTGCTGGCGCGCAAAGGCATCTCACGCGAGGTGGTCCAAGAGCTCTCCAAGATCAAGGGCGAGCCCGCTTGGATGGCCGAGAAGCGCATCAAGTCCCTTGAAATCTTCGAACGTAAGCCGGTCCCGACCTGGGGCCCGGACCTGAGCGGCCTGAACCTGGACGAGCTGGTGCTCTACTCCCCCCCCACCGCGGGACGCTTCAACTCATGGGACGACGTGCCCGAGGAGATGAAGAAAACCTATGAGGATCTCGGCATCCCCCAGGCCGAGCGCGAGCAGCTGGCCGGCGTCGTCGGCGTTTGGCGCCAGGAGCCGGTGTATGAGGGCCTCAAGGAAGAGTACGCCAAGCTGGGCATCCTCTTCTGCTCGATGGACACCGCCATCACCGAGTATCCGGACCTGGTCCAGAAGTACTTCATGAACAAGTGCGTCCCGCCCCAGGACAACAAGTTCTCGGCCCTCCATGGCGCCGTGTGGTCGGGCGGCTCGTTTTTGTATGTGCCCAAGGGCGTCAAGGTGGACCTGCCCCTACAGGCCTACTTCCGGATGGAGGGTGCCGGCGAGGGCACCTTCGAGCACACCTTGATCGTCGCCGACGAAGGCTCCGAGGTGAACTACATCGAGGGTTGCACCGCCCAGACCTACTCGGTCAACTCGATGCACTCGGCCGTCGTCGAGATATTCGTCCACGAGGGCGCCAAGGCGCGCTACACGACCGTCCAGAACTGGTCCAAGGACGTCTACAACCTCAACACCAAGCGAGCGGTCGTGGATGCCGAGGGCACCGTCGAGTGGGTCGGCGGTTCGATGGGCGCCAAGTACGTGATGCTCTATCCCGGCTCTTTCTTGATGGGCGAGGGCGCGCGCGCAGACCACCTCAACGTGGGTGTGGCGGGCAAGGGCGTACACAAGGACACCGGCGCCAAGGTGGTCCACCTGGCCCCCAACACGACTTCGAACATCCTGGCCAAGTCGATCTCCAAGGACGGCGGCATCATGGGCTACCGGGGCCTTGTCAAGATGGGCGCCAACTCGGCCGGCTCCAAGGCCAGAGTCCAGTGCGACGGCCTGATGATGGACGGGGAATCGAGGTCTGACACGTGGCCGGACATCCAGATCCAGAACCCCAACGTGGCGGTCGCCCACGAGGCCACGGTCGGTCGCATCTCGGACGATCAGCTCTTCTACATGGGCTCCAGGGGCTTCACCGAGGACGAGGCCGCCGCGATGATCGTCAACGGCTTCATCGAGCCGGTGACCAAGGAGCTGCCGATGGAGTACGCGGTCGAGCTCAACCGCCTGATTCAGCTGGAGATGGTCGGAAGCATCGGTTAGCGCGGAGCGACGTTTGCGCGCTCCAGTTGACACGATCGCCGCGCCGCTGTTCCCGACGAAGCTGCCCTGGGTCAACACGAACGGGGCTCAAGCGAGTGTTCTCAAGCGGGGGCAGCCGATGCTGGTCGAGTTCTGGGACTTCTGCAGGCCCAATTCGATCAGAACGCTGCCCTACCTGAAGGAGTGGCACGCCCGCTACGCCGAACACGGTTTGCGGACGGTCGGGGTGCACTGCCCCGGCTTCGAGCCCGGTCGCGACGAGCAGACGGTGCGCGACGCGGTGGCCCGCCTCGACATCGCCTACCCCGTCTTGATCGACACCGAGTTCGAGGTGTGGCAGGACTATGAGAACCGGGGCTGGCCTGCCCGCTACCTGTTCGACGGCAGAGCGCGCCTGTTCGAGTATCACTTCGGCGAGGGCGGCTATCTCGAAACGGAGCTTGCGATCCAAGAGTTGTTGGGGGTCGAGCTCGAACCGATGGCGCCCTTGCGCCCCGAGGATGCCCCCGACGCCTCGCTCTCACGCCAAAGCGAAGAGCGCCAGGGAGCCTGGTCGGGGCCCTACGAGGCGGGTGGCGTGTGGGGCGTCTTCGCGCCCTCGGAGGACGCGCCCCTCGAGTCCGTCGGAGGGGGACCGGCCGGCACCGTGACCGTCAACGAGGACGCCACGGTGGCGATCGAATATCCCGGCGCCTACAAGCTCGTGGAGCACCCATGCCATACCGAGGCGTCGCTCGCGCTCGATGTGGGCCCCGGCGTCGAGTGCCTGGCGACGTGCTTTACGCCGGGAGTGGCTTGCCTGCGCCCCGAGGGGTGAGTTCGTCGGCGGGCTGTCCGTCGAGCAGGCGCAGCGACTGGGGCGGACCCTCCTCGTCCACGAGCACCGCCCCGCCCGGCCAGTAGGGGCTCTCACCGGGGTTGACGGTGACGAAGTAGGAGTCATAGGTCCAGCAGCCCGCGTTGATCAGGCGAGCGCCGCCCGGCCCGCGCCACTCCGCCGCCACGTCTTGGGGTCGCGGTCCGGCTCGGTGGGTGTGGCCGAAGATGACGTGGGCGTCGCCGAGGCCGAGTCGCGCCGCGACCTCTCCCATCGCGCGTAGGCCGGCGCGACGCAGCTCGTCGGTGGAGATGTCGGCATTGAAGGAGCCGAGACCCGCCTTGTTGAGCGCCGCGATCGCGACGGGGAACGCGCCGGCGAGAGCGCGCACCCGCAGGTCTCCCCATCCGCGGCCGCTTGCCTGCGTGCGCCCTTTAGGGTGCGCCCCAGAGGGTGTGCCCTTCAGGCTATTGCCGCCCTTGCCCGTGTTGCGTTCGCCGGCCAAAGCTTGCCATGCGCGCACGGTGGTCTGCCCGTTGAGCGTGGATCCGGTCGGCGCCTGGCGCGCGACCGCGTCGATCCAGGCGAACACGGGCGAGGTCACCGCCTCATAGTCAGCCACGCTCGCGAACTTCTCGCTGGAGCGGCGCATGGCGCGGGCGGTCATGCCAATCCCAAGGCGCTCCATCGTGGGAATCGTCAGATGGCAGTCGAGATAGTGCCCGTGCGTGGCATATACGTCCGGACGCAGCCATAGCCCCGGAAAGGCGGCGCTCAGCTTGGCCGGCTCGGCCCAGGAGGCCATCGCCGCGACCATCTCCGAGGATTCCTCGGCGGTGAAGCGCTGCTCCAGGCCAAGCGGTCTGTGCACCGTGTCTTCATCGCGTCGACGCAGCCACGCCTCGGCCAAGGCATGGTCGTGGTTGCCCGCCACGACCACGATCTCCCGCCCGGCGAACACCCGTCCCAACTCTTCGAAGAACGGGCGGGCGGCGGCCAGTGCATCTCTCCGCGGCCCGTGACGCAACTCCAAGACGTCGCCGAGCAGCACAAGTCGCTCGACGCCGTCCAAAGCCTCGATCAGGGCCGCCCGTGGCCCTGGGCGGCGCAGCACGTCGGCGCCGGTTCCGGCCCCCAGGTGCAGATCGGATACGACCAGCGTACGCACGATCAGTTCAACGCTGTCGAGCGCATACCCCGCAGCGCACCTGGTGCGGTAATGCGCAGGACCGGGCGCCGCGGTTGTAGTTCTATTTTTCGGAGATCGTTCCGGACGGAACCATCTCGCAAAAATGGTGTGTCAACCAAGCTCAAGACGCGGCCGCGGCGGCCTCGCGGATCGGCTTCGGCAGCATGAAGCGAACGTCCTCGCGGACCACGTGGAACTCGGAGATGTCCTGCACGCCGCGCGCCCTGAAGAAGGAGAGCAGGTCCTGCACAAGATCGTCGGGCGCGGACGCGCCGGAGCTGATGCCGACCACGCGCTTGCCGGTGAGCCACTCCTCGCGGATCTCACCGGCGTGGTCGATCAGGTAGGCCTCGGTGCCGCAGTCGTGGGCGACCTCGACGAGCCTCACCGAGTTGGAGGAGTTGCGCGAGCCGATCACGAGCATCAAATCGCAGCCGCCGGCCATCTGCTTGACCGCGGCCTGCCGGTTGGTGGTGGCGTAGCAGATGTCGTCGGTGCGCGGACCGGTGATCGCGGGAAAGCGTTCCTGTAGGCGCGCCACGATCGAAGTCGTTTCGTCGACCGAGAGCGTGGTCTGGGTGATGTAGGCGACACGCTCCGGGTCGGCCACGACCAGCTCGTCCACGTCCTGCTCGTTCTCCACCAGGACGATGTGCTCGGGGGCCTCCCCCATCGTGCCTTGCACCTCCTCGTGGCCGTCATGGCCGACGAGCACGATCGTGTAGTCCTCCTCGGCGAACTTGACCGCCTCGCGATGGACCTTGGTGACCAACGGACAGGTCGCGTCGATCGTGTCCAGGTTGCGAGCCTTCGCGTCGGAGCGCACCTTCGGCGAGACGCCGTGCGCGGAGAACACCGTCAAAGCCCCTTCGGGCACCTCGCCGATGTCCTCGACGAAGATGGCGCCCCTTTCGGCGAGCAGCTCGACGACGTGCTTGTTGTGGACGATCTGCTTTCGCACATACACCGGCGGCCCGTGCAGGTCGAGCGCGCGTTCGACGGTCTGCACCGCGCGATCCACGCCCGCGCAGTATCCGCGCGGCGCGGCCAGCAAGAGCTTCTCGACGGTGTTGGGCGCAGACGCCGTGTCCGGGGTCACTGTGTCTCATTGTAGAGCCGCGGCCCGCCCGGACCCTCAACACCGCGGCCCGGGCCTTTGCGTCACAGCGAACTTGTCTCACGTCGAACGTGCACTCGGGAATGCGCCTCGGCGCGGGCTCAGTACCCTTGGCGGATGGCACAGCGACACCTCGACCGGCTTACCGCCGTGGACGCCTCCTTCTTGCACCAAGAGGGAGCCAACTCGCACATGCATGTAGGCGGCCTCACGATCGTCGAGGGCCCTCCTCCTTCGATGGACGAGTTCTTGGAGCAGATCCGCAAGCGCCTGCATCTGGTGCCGCGCTACCGCCACAAGTTGGCCTTCACCGCGCTTGACAGCGGACGGCCGGTGTGGGTGGACGATCCGGGCTTCAACCTGGAGTATCACGTTCGCCACACAGCCCTGCCCCTGCCCGGCAGCTGGGAACAGCTGCGCAACCTCACGGCGCGCATCTTCTCCCAAGCCCTGGACCGCTCCAGGCCATTGTGGGAGATGTGGCTGATCGAGGGTCTGGAACCCGGAATCGTGCAGAGCTCCCTCGGCGGGACGCGTCAATCGCCACACAAGCGTTTCGCGCTGATATCAAAGACCCACCACTCCTTGATCGACGGGATCGCCGGCGTCGACTTGGCCACTGTCCTGTTCGACCTATCGCCCGAACCGGAGCCTCTGCGCGTCTCAGGCAGGCCTTGGAAACCGAAGCCCGAGCCCGACACGACCGACCTGGTCGCGGTCGGCGTGCGCGGAGCGGTGCGGGCCGGCTTGGAGATGGTGGGCGGCGCGGTGCACGCGCTCACCCATCCGGAGCGCACGCTCGAGCGAGCGCGCGAGGCCGCCGAGGGCATCGGCGAGATCGTGTGGGCGGGCCTGAACCCGGCGCCCGAGACGCCCCTGAACGTGGAGATCGGCCCACACCGGCGCTTCGTCGGGATCGCCGCGCAACTGGACGATTTCAAGCTCGTCAAGAACGCGTTCGGAGGTACCGTCAACGATGTGGTCTTGGCGGTCGTGACGGGTGCTTTGCGCTCGTTTTTGATCGCACGAGGCGTGCGTACCGAGGGCATGGAGATGAGGGCGCTCGTGCCGGTGTCGGTGCGCACAGTGGGCGAGCGTCACGAGGGCGGCAACCGGATCGTGGTTATGCGGGGCCCCTTGCCGGTCTACATCTCCGATCCGCTCCATCGCCTGCGCTTCGTGAGCCACGCGATGGACGGCTTGAAGGAGTCAAAGCAAGCGCTCGGCGCCGAGGTCATCGCGGGCGCCCAGAACTTCGCGCCACCCACGATCTTGGCCCAGGCTTCGCGCCTGAACTTCTCGACAAGACTGTTCAACCTGATCGTGACGAACGTGCCGGGACCCCAGTTCCCACTGTATGTCCTCGGACGGCGCATGGAGCGTGTCTTCCCGGTTGCGTTCCTACCCGAAAACCACGCGCTCGCGGTCGCGATCATGTCCTATGCGGGCGAGATGAACTTCGGCCTGCTCGGCGACTTCGACGCGCTGCCCGACATCGACTCGATCGGCGAGAGCATCAAAGCGGAGCTGGCCGAACTGGTGGCCTTGGCCAAGGAAAAGCAGGCCTCTCAGCAGATCGTTAGGGCAAAACCGAAGAGCAAGGCGGCTAAGTCGAACGGAAAGCCGGCTAATAGCCGAGCGCGAACTTCGCGTCCTCGCTCATCTTCTCGGGCGTCCACGGAGGCGTGAACACCATCTCCGATTCGACCGAGGCGACGCCTTCGAGTTCGCCGACGAACTCTTCGATCTGTTCGGTGACCTGCGGGCCGATCGGGCAGCCCGGGGTCGTGAGCGTGAACGTCACGTGCACATCGCCGCCCGAGACCTCGACGCCGTAGATCAAGCCCAGCTCGACGAAGTCGAGGCCGAGCTCGGGGTCGATCACGTTGGACAGGGCGTCCATCACGTCGTCGGCGGTGACCGTCGTCTCTTCCATGCCTTGACTCTAGCCGTTAGGACGTTCTAAGAGCAAGCGAGACACGACCCGGTCGGCGCGGCAGGATGCAGAACCCGCAGTGTGTTGCGCACATAAGGGTTCGAGGACGCAGTATCGCGCCGCTCATAGGACGTCCTAGTTCATGGAGCCGAGGCGGTCCCACTGGTATAGCTGGATGCACTCGGAGGCAAGCTCGATCGCACGCTCGCGGGAGAGGTGGGGCAGGACAGTGTCGAGCGCCTGATCCTCGGCGACGCCGGCGTCGAACGCTTCCTCGCCCTTGAAGCCGGCGGCGATCTTCAAGGCCTCGCGGCGGTTCTCACCGAGGCTGGGGAAGACACCGACGAGAAACGCGGTGTTGGGCACCGGCTGGCCGACCTCCAGGGAGGCGTGCCACGCGGCAAGCAGATGCAGGTCGTCTTGGTCGAGGCCCGCGAGCGCCCGCTCGTAGTGGAACGTGAGCTCTTGATCGGGCAGGTCGTCGACCCACGCACGCACGACCTCGCCGAGCAGTTGCCGGCGGGCCTCGCGGCCGACGGAGTCTGCGATCACGCGGATCGCGTCGTGGGGCTCGATGAAGCAGAGCGGCATGGCGGCTCCTCGGTCTTGCGGAAAGGAGAACATGACCCGCACAACCTTAGGGACCGGTGTGGACGGCAAAAACTGCCTCAGACTTCGAGCGCAGCGGCGGCCCGCTCGACGGCGTGCGGGTCGTTGGTCTCCGCGGGAAACCCGAGCGTTACGCGCTCCTCCGAGGACCAGTTCGCCAAGGCCAGGTCGAGCGCTTCGATCGGGATGTCCATGGCGTGTGCCAGGGCGGTGGCGCGCCGCTCGATGTGGATCGGATCTCCGATCCCGAAGACACGCTTGGCGGCTGGCGGCGTGGGATCGGAGGTGATCGCCGACGTGCGCGTACCGAGATGTAGGGAGTCCGCCCGAAGTTCGTACAGCCCCAGGCGTCCGAGCGTGATCAAGAGGTCGTAGCGTCCCATCCTCCCGAAGCCGGGCAGCGCGAGCCGCTCGAACACGCGCTCGAAGCGCCGTTGGGGCGTCCAAGATGTCTCGCCGGTGAAGGCGGCCTGCTGGGAGCCGGCGTGCTCGGCGAAGCGCCGGTAGGCGATCAACGTCTCCCCGCCACGCGCGGGGTCGTGCGAGGAGCGTGGGCCGAGCGGGGTTTCGTCGAGCTCGGGCGTCTCGCCGGAGGCCCAGCTGGAAAGGAGCGCTACGCGCACGCCCGCGAACGGCTGCTCGCCCTGCAAGGGCGAGAGGTAAGCGGCCAGGAAGCACATCCAGGTCGCCTGCTCGATGTCCTCGAGGTCTCGCGCCTCGGCGTACAGGCTGGGCGGCGCGGCAGTCAAGGTGAGCAGGCGCCCCGAGGAGAAGCCGATCTCGCGCACGAGCCGCTGGGCGTCCTCGGAGGAGTGCATGCCTGGGACCAGGTCGCAGCGGTAGCCGTCGTCCTCGGCACGAGCCTCGCGCTGGACGCGCACTTCTTGGGTGCGCCTGGTGTAGGTGCGTCCGGTGGGGCGAGCGGCACCGCCGGCACGCGAAGTGGCCCCGGCTCGCGCGGTTGCCCCCGCGGTACGTCCACCGCCACGAGTGCCCGCGCCCGCTGAGCTCGTGCGCTTGGGCGCCGGAGGCGGCTCCAAGCCGGGCACGGTCTCGCGGCAGATCGGGCAGCGCTGGATGAAGCGGTTGTGGCGACAGAACGTTTGTGTCACACGGTTAACGCTAGCGAGCCGGAGCGGACTTTCCGGCGAATCGCCGTGTCTGCGTTTCAAGCCTCGTTGCGCGAAAGCGCTGCCTGAACCTCCCAGCCCCTGTCGGTCAGGACCCACGAATTGGGCGCCCCGCGCGCAGTCGGTGCACCCGTGTTCTCGATCAAGCCGAGACCGTGCAGGCGCGCGAGCAGCTTGGAGATCTGGCCGGGATCGCCAATGCCGGACTCGTTGGCGACCTGTCGGTTGGAGCCGCCGGGAGTCGCGGCGACCGCCGTGAGGACACGGACCGTGCGATAGGTCAGTCGCATGCCCAGCCGGCGCAAGGGATCGGGCACGGGTGTCGGCCGAGCGCGGGCCGGCGAGGGAGCCGCGCGCGCCAACTCGCGCACGGCCGCCGCCGTCCCCAAGTAGGGCAACGCGACCATGCTGGTCAAGGGCGCGGCCAGCTCGACGAAAGGGCGCGGGTCGGAGTCGAGGAGTCGCGAATGAAGAACTGAGGACACCCCACCGACGACGCCCTCGGAGGTGAGCGCCGGGAGCGCCCGCGCGGCAGCGGTCTCGCTGCGCCCCTCATCGACGATGGCCGTTGCCTGAGCGAGCACGTGTTGGCGACGCTTGAGCGTCTCGGACCCTGCGCCCAAGGATCCGACGAGGAGCAGCCGGCCGGTGTCGGGCTCCGCGTCGAGAAAGGCGAGCAGACCGCCAAGGATCGCCCTGACCCGCTCAATCCAGCGTGCGGCCGGGTCGTATCGGTCGAGCACGTAACGCGAGGCTCGGGCCACACCCTCATCGAAAGCGGACACAAAGCAGTCCTCGCGATCTGTGAACACCTCGTAGAAAGTGCGCCTGGAGACCCCGGCACGCGATACGACATGGGCCACGCTCACGTTCGCCGCGCCCCGCGTAGCGGACTCCTCGACCATCGCGGCGAGGATGCGCGAGCGCTGGATATCCAACACTTGCGCGGACCCGCTAGCCGGGCGAGGCCCAGTCTTGACGCTCATCTCATTTCTTTTTGGTCTTGTTGTGGTGAGCATTGGCCTTCTTGTGCTTCGTATGTTTCTTGGTCTTGTTCTTGGCGCATCCGGTGACGTTGACCGGTGTGGTCTGCTTGAGTGTCGCTCCGTTCTGACCGGTGAACGCTGTGGGCATCGTCAGTTTCGTAGTGCAGAGATTCCCGTTTGCGGCGAGGGCTGAGTAGGGGCCCTCGGGCAGGCTCAGCTCGAAGCTCGAGATCGGGACGTCTGGGACTTTGCGGAACGTGCTGCTGGTGATCCCGGCTTTCGATATGAATGTTTCGCCGTGTAGGAACACGGTGACGCCGTAGCCTTGGAGGACGATCACGAGTTCTGGGAACTTCGCGCCGCCGTAGGAGACGAAATACGCTGGGCCCGTCAACTGGACCGGCAACACCGGCGTGATCGCCGTCGCGCTCCCCACCCTCGAGTCTTCAGGACACGAGGCTGGGTTCGCTTCAAACGTGGCCGAGGGACACGCCTTTTGCAACGTCGTCAACCGGGACGGCAGTTGCTTTGGCAAATCGACCTTGACCATCTTCACGTTCGCTTGCGATGACGCCTGGTCGGCGCCGAGTTCACCGGTCGGGTAGATGATCTTCGCGTCGAGACTCGCACCGTTCTTGCGCGAGGTCTTTCCTGACGTTGAGACCTTGAAGTTAGGCTTGAACGTGAGCGCACGACAGGACCCCATCTGGAAGTGGCTGCCGATCGGGACGCTCGCTCCTTCGGTACCTGTCGCCGTTCCTGAGAAGCTGGACGGTTCGCACCCGGTGGGGTTGAACATGAACCCAGGCTTGTCTATCACCGCGTTGATCGCGCGCAGATCCGCGGGGATACCGTCGATGATCGTCGGCAACGGATCTGTCGTGATCGTCAACTGAGTCGTCAGCGGATCGACTTCGATCCTCGCCCGCACAACCTGTGTTTGCAGCGTGAACGGCCCGACGACCAAAGGCACGACGATCGAGAGACCATACGGAGCGCCCTTATAGCCACCGGTCAAATAGATCGGAGCGGCGGGCTGACCCGGTTGAGGCACGACCAATGGATACGGTCCAGGGCCTGCCTCAACAACGGTATGACCGATCTGCGACGCGCTCGGGCACGCGCCTGCGTTCGCCTCCGCTTCGGGGCACAACGGGATCTTGCTGATCATCCCCAACAGGCCCTCAGGCGTCTTGAACTGGAGACTCCCGATCCTCTGCTGACCGTCTTCTCGCGTCAACAACAACGAAAAGCTCGTGAACCCACCAGCCTGATCGGTGGTGGAGCCCGCAGTCAACTGCGGGCTGAACGGCAACGTCGCACCCGCACACCCACTGCTGCCCGGACCATGAGAGACCACGAATTCGCTCGAAGGGAACGCGTCCGGCACGAACGGCGTGCTCCACGGCGTGAAGTCGCTCGTTGTCGTGTAGGACCCACACCGCAAAGGCGTCGCCAGCGCCGCCTGCGCGCCGCCACTGAAGGACAGGCGGAACGTCGTGAACGGCAACTCCGGCGTTTCGTTGAACGTCGTCGTCAACCGACCCGTCGCTTCATTCAGATGCACGTCTCCAACGAGCTTGAGATTCACACCTTCGCCCGACGCCGCTACAAGCAACTTTAGATTCGGCGGATCGGACTGCAACACGTAAACGTTGCCCTTCAGCGTACTCTTTATCAGCGGCGTTTCGATTTCATCGGTACCCACCTTCGAAGCGTTGGGGCACTCAGGCGCTTCCTGCGTTCTCACGGCGTCCTCGCCAACCTGGCACGCCGCCAAGCCCGCGGCTTGCCCGGGATTGATCACAACGCCTTCGGGCAACGTCACCGTCGTGTCCTTGATATTCGAAGTCGCAAGGCCGCCAGGCGTCGTCAACCCTTCCTGAGGAGCCCTCAGTTCGACCGTGAGGCCCGCGGGCGTATCCGCGTTCGCCGTGTCGGGCGCCACGCTAATCCGCGGATCGAACCCGAGATGATCACACCCGGTCGCACCTACTGGATTACCGTTTGAGTCACGCGAGAGCACGCTCGTCTGGTCTGTGATCGCTTCATCCGTCCACTCGCTCGCCAACACCGAATATTGTTCCGGCCCAGTGCACGAAGTCGGTAGCGTCAAGAGCGAAGCCTGTCCGTCAGTCGCGGCGCAACCAAAGTCGGCGCCACACACTCGCTGTGCGTTGTGACTGGGGTCGCCCGGATCGCCCCAAATGGTCACCGCGCTTGCCGCCACAAGACGCTCAGGCAGGTTGTTTGCATGCTCGGTGATTCCGTAGTCCCCGTCGCTGCGTACGCTAGCGTCGAGAAACACGTTGTTGTTATAAATTGTAAAGCCGAACTCCGCTGGACGACTCGCCGGAGGCACGAGATTATAGACTGGCACGAGCGCTTGCGTGGGCGGGACCGGGCCGCCCAGTACGATTATCGCCTCGCCTACCTGTGAACCTCCAGGGCACCTTTCATAGTCGAAGACTTCGCGCCTACACCGTGGCACCGCAGTGGAATTGCCCACGAGTCCGGCCGGCAGATTGACGGTAATGTTGCGTAGTTCGCTTTCTACCGGTACGGCGTTCTTGTTTACTTTCATCGTAAACACGTGTGTGAAAGCATAGGGGTGCGAGCCCGCCTGCGTATCGATCGTTCCGTCCGCATTGGACGCCCATGCGTCCTCTTTGACGATTCCAAATTTCGCGGCTGTCGAGCTGATCGTCGTCGGTTCCACGGCGGTAGCGGTCGTGGGCGCGCCGCCCCCGCTAACCGCGATTACGTTATTCACGGTGCCTTCTTTAGCTCCGCCTCCGACTTCGATCGGAAGCACGAATTCCGCCCGTTCACCAACCGGCACCGCCGCCAGTTCATGCGTGCATGTGACGGGGCTTGCGCTGGCACACGACCAGCCTTCTTCCGAGAAGCCGCTAACTCCACTCGGCAGCGTGTCGGTCAAGGTCGCTCCGGCGATACTTTCGGCCGCTCCGATGTTGTACACGCTCACCGCAATCGTTGCGCTGGCTCCAGGGAGCAAATTGGTAGGGTAACTACTCGATTCGATTCTCCAGCCAGGAGCATCCTGGGCGAACGCCGGAGTACTGATCGCAGCAACAAGCCCTATCACGAGCAACAACGATGCCCCTACAGCACCCTTTTTGACCACTCGACACTGCATTACTTACCCCTCCTGTCGCTCTTGGCGTTCTTCTGCTTGGCGGCCGTGGCCGTGCTCGCCCTGGAGTTCCGCTTGCCGTGCCTCCTTTTTGCCTTCTTCTTCGCTTTTTTCGTCTTGCTCCTTTTCTTATCTTTCGTCACCGACTTGGACTTCGCCTTGGAAGCGGCGTCTGCTGGAGGCGCAAAGTTGCCGACGCCGTTGTAGGTAAAGCTGGAAGGAGTCGAGAAGACTGGCGGCGCCGATGGGATCCCCTGACAGCCAGTACCCGTGCATTGCGGCGCCGCGGGCGGTGACATTGCACCCTCACGCGCGTCGTATATATCGAAATTTTCATTCCCGTCTTCGGTGACCAGCTGTTCGCGCGTCGCGATAAATACGTCTCTTCCACTTGCGCCGGCTTCGACAAAGAACGAGCCTTCGACCGATATCCCCCCTGAAAGGAGATATATACAGCCCGCGCTCTTCGCGCAGCTGCCAAAGCCGTCTCGCTCCCACTCGTAGACGTCATTGGTGTCGTTGGTGTCCTGTGGCACCAGTGCTTGCACGCTGTCGAAGAACACCTGATTGCCGTCTTCTGCCATCCAGCGCGGCAGGTGCGTCTTCATATGGCTGACCGGGAGGTAGGCGCCGATAAAAGGAACCTGCGACACGGAGCCGGTCGGGTCACACGAAGCGCAATTCAGATGAGCGCCTTCATAGTCATACACGTATACCTCCTCCACTCCGCCCGATTCATAGCCTGTCAGCGGCAGGACTGAGCCAAACACCAAATGCCGCCCATCTGGCGTGACCTGCGCTTCGAGATGGGCCAAGCCCTCGTTCCACGCTCCAGTCGTGGACCCGTACACATGCTCAGGTGTAGCGCTCTGGTCTTTGAGCGCGAGCTTTGAAACAAATCGCACTCCACCCGCATGCAACACGTAGAGGTTGCAGTCAGAGGCCAGACATGCTAGCTGTTCGCCACCGGGAGCAAGGGCGCCACCGGCGATGAAATAAACGTAGGACAGGTCCGTGCTCGTTCCGATGACGTCCTGTACTTCCCCGCCAGGAACAAGATCGGTGGTTTGGGAATCTTCGACATCATACTCATAGAGATCGCCGCCCTTGGAGAACAACACTCTTGAGCCATTTGGGGAGGCAGTCCAGAACTGCCCGCCTCCACCGACGCCCGCATCGATCTGTACCGTCCGCTCGTCATCTTCGCGCATATACAGGTTGTGTGTGCCAAGCCCAGTCCAGAAAACGCGTTGTCCGTCTTCCGAGATGACGTTGCCCCACTCAAGCCCTCCCAAGCCTTCGGAGCTGGGAAGCGACGCTCCACCGAACGTCGCGCTCGGTTCGGGGGTTCCATTTGGGAGCACGTTCACGAGCGAAAGCGCTCCTTCGTGCCGGTCGTAGAGGTTGTTCTCTTCGCTTCCCGCGTCGATCGCGTTGGACGTAAGCGCGTCGTTGGCGAGATACAGCACGTGTTTTACATCGGAAGAACTCCCGGCATAGGTCGCCTGGAATTCTTCTCGATCTCGATTGGGCGGTGCAACTGTGATCAGCGGCTTCAGCGTTTCTGTGCCAAGCAAGTTCTCATACAACAGGCTGTAGCCGCCCGCGGGTGCTCCCGCGACCAGCGGATTGCGATTGTTGGCGACGAGAAAGCCCGCTGCCAGATCTTTCGAAAACCCTTCATAGACCGGTTGGTGGACGGGCGAGTCCGAATACGGGCTTACGTTGTGCGCTCTCCATCCGCCACCGGGGGCACGCTCCGCCAAATATTGATCCCCCGCACTGGCCCCCTCGATCCCGTTACCTCCCTTTTCAGGCGGAGCACCCGTATAGGTGATCCCGTTCCCGTCTGCCGCCGCCACAAACGGCAGAGTTGTGGTGAAGAAGACGGCTTCGTGATTATGCATTTCCGCCGGCTCGTTGGGATAGACATTCCCGTCAGCGTTGTCGTTGGGCGAGACCTTTTCGTAAGCGCGACCATCAGGCAGCGCAAGCTCCGCCAGGGCGTAGGTTGTGAAGGTGACGTCGGTTCCGATAACACTGCCAGACCGGTTGGCAACGACGGCGCGAGCGTGATAGATGGTGTTCGGCTGTAGACCTTCAAGCGTTATTGGGATATGCACCACTTCGGCGCCGATGCCCGCCAAAGCTTCGGGCGTGCGCGAGCCGTAAGATGTCGTAGTTCCATATTCGACCAGCACGGTCGTGGATTGACCGTTCGGATTGACGCCGACCGTGATGGTAGCGCCGCGTGTCCCGACCTGCGAGTAAGCCTCGCTGCGAAGACCCGGCCCCAGAGTCGTGAATCCCACCTGGCTGCCCCGATTGGCGCCATTGGTGTTACCCGCCGCCAATCGGTAGTGGTATCTCGTGTCGTCCGCCAGTCCAGTGAGGGTGGCGCCCACTTCCACCGGTGCAGTGCCCGAGCCGGGCAAGGAGGAGCAAGGAGCCTGGCTTGGATAACCCTGTCCTTCCGGTCCGTATTCGAACTCGCACGATGTGACCGCAAGGCCATCGGGATTCACCGTGCCTTTGAGCGTTATTGTGGACGGCGTCACGTTCGCTCCTTCAACGCTTACGTCGGGCACGGTCGCTGCGCCTCCGAATATCTTCACGCGTCCACCGCTTGGGACGTACAGCCTCCCGCTTGCACTCACGCCAATCCCCGACGAACCTTCTATTTCGCCTTCGCCGCTGACATCGAGCAGGTTTCCGGATGAGGCGTACTCCTCGACCCCGTATCCGGTGTTGGCGTAGACATCGCCGCTGGACGGGTCGACCGCGAGCGTTCGTCCACGTTCGTCGATCGTCGTGCCGGTCGCGACCAGCGAGCCGAACTGCAGCGCTTCATAGCGGACGATGCCACCGCCATACGCGGCGGCATACACGTCGCCGGTACTGTCGGCAGCGACGTTGCAAACCTGGTGCAGGCCTGCCATCGAAGACGTTTCGTCTCCGTTGGTCACCGGATTCGTCAGGGGCATGTACTTCCTGACGGTTTCGGGATAGATGCCCACATAGACCGAGCCCGAGGGGTCCACCGCCACGCCACACATCTCTCCGCCACTCAGTTCTCCGAGAAAGGTGCCGCTCGCCGCGTAGACGAGCACCGTTTTGTTATTGGCCACATAGATGTCGCCCGCGTCGGGACCGCTCGATTCGTCGACCGCGATCTCATCTTCGGCCGCGCCGGCTCCGCCAACGCCCGTGATCGAGTTCGTAGCCGTGGCGGTGAAGTTCGCGGGTTCCCCGCTCGCGTTGAACTTGTAGAGCCGGCCGCCGCGTGCGGCGTCGTCGACGAATACTTCGCCGGTGGCATGGTCCACGGTTACCCCCTCGACCTGCACGAAGGCGCCCGAGCCCGTGCCATCCGGTCCGAACGATTCCCCGGTATACGGATGCGTGAGCATCGCCTTTGCAGACTCACTCAAGATAAAGCTCGCGACAAGCAGCGTCGATGCCGCCAGAAAGGACAGCACGAGATTACGAGACGTGACCAGGGTTCTACTCATCACCGTGAGGCCTCCGTATAAGAGCCCCAACAGGTGAGGCGAGATTGACCGGAAGCCCGAACGCGCCGAGCCCCCTCCCTATCGAGGAACGACGAAAGCCGCGCTTGGTGGCGCGGCGAAAACCGGTTCCGGAACGAGCCGCTAGCGGGTGAAGCGCAAAACCACGCTGAGCAGCGGCCCGGCCAAGAGAGAGAGAGAGAGAGAGAGACGCGTCAGCGACGCTGACGCGTCCTATTACGCCGCGACTACGGGCGCAAGGACTCTCGAACACGTTATCCCCAAATGAATGCACGCGAAAAACAACTCCCTCTCAGAAGCGACCCGGTCCCTCTCCCAAAGGTCCCCGTCAAACGTTTCAGCTGCCGGCCACGAAGACCGACCCCTTACCTGACCTTATGTTTGGTAGACGCCCGTTACTGCAACGACCACATGGGTACCTTATACCATGTGCTGCGCAAAAGTCAACCCCCCCCTCTTCGAATGAGGCGGAGGCAGGTCGCAGGCTTCTCCACGCAGCGCTACAGGTAGGTGACCTCGACCCCGAGCTTCTCGTAAGTCCTCGCCGCGCGCAGGTCGCAGCTGAGCAGAGTGCGGCCGTGATGCTCGGCGGTGACGGCCACGCCGGCGTCGTAGACGGCGCCTCCCGAGATCGACAGGCCGGCGAGTCGCTGCACCAGCGACCGGCGCTCAGCCTCGGGCAGGATCATGCGCTGCCCTGGAAAGTCCTCGCGAAGATACTCGGCCACGATGCTCGGCTCGGCCCGGAACGGTTCCGGCAAGCGAGTCAGGACCGAATAGACCTCCAACTCCACGTGAGCCACGAGATCGCGAACCTCGCCAAGCGCCTCGAGCGCGGCCTCGTGCTTCTCGTTCCAGCCGGCGAACGCAGCGATCACGACGCTGCTGTCCGGGGTCAACGGCGAACCTGCTCCAAGGTCTCACGCACCGCCTCGGTCGTGAGCACCGGCATCTCACGGTCGGCAACCGCGACCAGCCGCTTGCCGCGCCGCTCCAACCGCATCGGAGTGGCCTGGTGTTCGATCTCCAGGCGTCCGTCCACGGCGTTCAACTCGAGCTCCTGGCCCGGTCTGAAGCCAAGCTCCTCTCGCAGCCGCTTCGGAACCACGATTCGTCCGGCAGAATCGATGGTAGTGACCATGGCACGATCATACCATCACCACGCGACGGTAAACCGTCGGGCACGAACAACGGTCCAAAAAATAATCGCGAATTCGGGCGCTACGCGACAGGAACGGCCGCATGCGAGCGGACCGGCAAAGCAAAGCCCCGCGTCCGTGCCCGCTCGGCCCCGGCGCGGCGCTCGGCTTCCAGCGCATACAGGTAGTCGTCGAAGTCGACCTGGATCGTGTGGCGCTTGGAGGCCACGTAGCGCTTTTTCATCGCCGCCTGGTCTGAGGCGATGTCGCGATGGACCTCGGCCGGGGAGGGCAAGGCGTACTCGCCCCTCAGGTAATCCCCCACCCAGGCGCTCTGGGCCTCGGCCAAGGGCATGATCGCGCCCAGGGGCTGCAGCAGGCCGACGAAGAAAAGCCCGCCGATCTGCGGATGAAACACGCGCCTGAACAGCTCGATGTGGTTCTCAGGCGCGGCCAGAAAATCCTCGTCAAAGAAGGGAAAGGTGATCTTGTAGCCGGTGCAATACACGACCACGTCCGCATGAACCTCGCTGCCGTCGACAAACCTGACGGTGTCGCCGGTCAAGGAGGCGATGTTCGGCTTGGGCGCGATCGTGCCGTGCGCGATCCGGTCCAAGATGCGGCCGGACACGGTCGGATGGGCCTCGCCGAACTTGTGGTCTGGCTTGGGCAGCCCGTAGCGCTCCGGCGGCCCCGTGATCGTCTTGATCGTCTGGTGGATCATCCTCTGCCTGATCGCGAACGGCACCCTCGGGTTGTTGGGCAGCTGGTCGACCGGCCTACCGAATACATACTTGGGGATGATCCAAGCGCCTTTGCGGGCCGCCAAGTAGGTGTTGGCCGCCACATACGAGGACTCCACCGCGATGTCCATCGCCGAGTTGCCCATACCCAGCACCACCACGTCCTTGCCCGCGAAGAGCGAGTTGTCCACGTAGGAGTGGGCATGCAATTGGGTTCCTGTGAACGTGTCGGCGCCCGGAAAGGCCGGTTCGGGCCAGCGTGGGTCCCAGTGATGGCCATTGGCGACCACCAGCGCGTCGTACTCGCGCGTCTCGCGCTCCCCGTCTGCGCGCTCGATCGTGATCTCCCACACGCCGTCCCCCCGCCGCGTCGCGTGCTCCACCCCCGTCTCAAAGGAGATGTGCTCGCGCAGACCGAAGTGGTCCACGTAGTCGTTGAAGTACTCCTTGATGTGGGTGTGGTGAGGAAAGTCCGGATAAGAGCTGGGCATCGGATAGTCCGCATAGGCCATCCGCTCGCGCGAGACGTTGATGAACAGGTCCCTGTAGGCGGCCGACATCCCGTTGCGGTTGCCAAACACCCAGTTGCCGCCCACCTGGTCTGACTTCTCAAAACAGTCGAAGGGAACCCTGCGATCCAGCAGCGCCTTGGCGGCCGCGATGCCCGAGGAGCCCGCGCCGACGATGCAGGTGCGGGGCAGCGAGTTTGCGACCGCGCTCCCGTTTGCCCCCGCTCTCCCGTCGATGGCGTCCGCGGCGGCGTGTCCGTTCTCAGGGGGGTTGGCCACGTAGCCAGTCTACCTTAGAACCATGGACACACAATGTGTAAACAAGACGGCCATCCTTGTATACGAATATACGACTATACGAATATTCGTATATTCGTGTCCGTCTACATCCCCAGACCCAGGACGACCGCAAGCGCCTCGTCGACCGCCTGCAACTCCTCGACCTCGAGACGGCCGAGGCTCCCGACGACGGCTTGGGTGTCAAGCGCCCGCAACTGGTCGACGAGCACGTGAGTCGGCGTGCCGTCGAGGTCGATCAGTGGGCGGAACGTCGCCGGGGAGGCCGACCGCGAGGTTGGAGCCACCAACACCGTACTCAGCGCCAACAGATCCTCGCTCTGGACCACCACCGCTGGACGTGCTCCTCGCTGCTCGTGCCCACGCGCACCGCGTGGAGCCGCAACGCGAACCAGCTCACCCCGAACCATCAGCCATCGGGCCAGGCCGGAGCCAGGCGGTCCATCTCGGCCGCGATCGCCGCCAGCTCTCTGCGGTCGCCCTCGTCGGCAGCCAGCCGCGCGGCCTCCTCCCGCAAGCTCTCCCGTCGGCGGCGACTCGTGTGCGCCTCGACGAGCGCCAGGCGAACCGCCTGCGAGTCATTCATCCCTTCCGAGCGCAACACTCCCAGAGCCACTTCAGCGTCGGGATCGAGCCGTACATGCAGCGCACGCGCCATCAACCAATTGTACTACAAACTGTCCTACACCAAGGCCTGCTGCGATCTCGCTCGCTATTCCGCCGGAACTCCTGGTCCCACGTGTTGAGGCGGCCCCTCTGGGCCTTCGTCGGCGTCGGCGTGGCCGGCGAGCGCACCGTCTTCAGGCGCTGAGCCGTTGAGGACTCCCGCGCGCGCCCGGGAGTCGGCCGAGGCCGGATCGGCGCGCAGGCCCGCCAAGTAGCGGTCGACCATGCGCGCGCACTGGCGCCCCTCATTGATCGCCCACACGATCAAAGACTGGCCGCGGCGCGCGTCGCCGGCCGCGAACACGCCCTCGACCGAGGTCGTGTAGGGCTTGACCGCCTTCACGTTGCCGCGCGGGTCCTTCTCCACGCCAAGCTTGTCGAGCAAGGACTGCTCGGGGTGCAAGAAGCCCATCGCCAGCAACACCAGCTGCGCGGGCAACTCGCGCTCGGAGCCGGGCACGGGGGCGAACGGAGGCGCGGCCTCGGCCTGGGCGATGTGCAAGGCGGTGACTTTGCCATCGGCGTCACCCGAGAAGTGGGTCGTGGTCACCGAGTAGTCCTGCTCCCCCACCCCGGCCTTACGGGCCTCCTCCATCGCATAGGAGAGCCTGTACTTCAAGGGCCACTCCGGCCAAGGCGTGCGCGCGTCCGGGCGGTGGTCGGGCGGCTCGGGCAACAGCTCCAGCTGCACAATCGAGGCGGCACCCTCCCTGAGCGAGTTGCCCACGCAATCGGCGCCCGTGTCGCCGCCGCCGATCACGACCACATGCTTGCCGGCCGCGCCGATCGGCGCCGCCGCGGCGGGCTGGGCGGCGGTCGGCTCGGGGCCGTACTCGCCTGCCACGAAGCGGTTGCGCTGGTAGAGATAGTCCATCGCGAAGTGGATGCCCGAGAGCTCGCGTCCGGGCACGGTCAGGTCGCGAGGCACCCTCGAGCCGGTCGCGAGCACGACGGCGTCGAAGCGATCGCGCAACTCCTCGACGCTCACGTCCTCGCCGACGTCCACGCCACAGCGCAGCTCCACACCCTCCGCGACGAGCTGCTCCACGCGCCGCTGTACGACCCGCTTCTCGATCTTAAAGTCAGGGACACCGAAGCGCACCAGGCCCCCCGCGGCCTCGTCGCGCTCGAACAGGGTTACCGCGTAGCCGAGGCGCCGCAGCTGCTGGGCGGCCGCCATGCCGGCCGGCCCGGAGCCGATCACCGCGACCGCTTGGCCGATCTCGCGCTTGGGTGGCTCGGGACCGATCCAACCTTCCCTGAAGGCCCTGTCGACGATCGCGAGCTCGATCTGCTTGATCGTGACCGAGTCTCCCTCCCTGATCTCGAGCACGCACGCCGCCTCGCACGGCGCCGGGCACAGGCGACCGGTGAAATCCGGGAAGTTGTTGGTGGCGTGCAGCTGCGCGATCGCCTCCGGCCAGCGGTCGCGGTAGACGAGGTCGTTCCAGTCGGGAATCAGGTTGCCCAGCGGGCAGCCGTTGTGGCAGAAGGGCACCCCGCATTCCATGCAGCGAGCGCCTTGGTCGCGCAGCTCTCCGACCGGGCGCTCGACCACGAACTCCTGGTAGTCGTGCGCGCGCTCGCTCGGGTCGCGATAGGGAAGCCCGTGACGCTCGATTTGAAGGAAGCCGCCGAGCTTTCCCATCAGGCCGGCACTCCCTCGGACCGGCCCTCTTCGGCCTCGGCCAATTCGCGCAACACGCGCTTGTAGTCGTGGGGCATGACCTTCACGAACGCGCCCCCGGCCAGCAGCGCCTCGAAGCGGGCGAGCACGTCGCGCGCGACAGGCGAATCGGTGTGGGCCTCATGCTCCTCGATCATCGCCTTCAGCTCGATCGCGTCGGCGCTGGAGATCTCGTCGAAGCCGACCATGCCCATGTTGCAGCGATCCGGGAAGTCCCCGGTCTCGTCCAGGATGTAGGCAACCCCGCCGCTCATCCCGGCCGCGAAGTTGCGCCCGGTGGGGCCGAGCACGACCACGCGCCCGCCGGTCATGTACTCGCAGCCGTGATCGCCGACACCCTCCACGACCGCCCAAGCGCCCGAGTTGCGCACCGCGAAGCGCTCGCCGGCCAAGCCCCTGAAGAAGGCGCGCCCGGCGGTGGCTCCATAGAGGACCGTGTTGCCGACGATCACGTTCTCCTGCGCCACGAAGTGCTCGCCCACCTCGCGGGACGGGCGCACCGACACCACCCCGCCGGAGAGTCCCTTGCCGGTGTAGTCGTTGGTATCGCCCTCCAGCTCAAACGTCACGCCGGGCGCCAACCAGCCGCCGAAGCTCTGACCGGCCGAGCCCTTGAAGCGAACCACGATCGAGTCGGGAGGCAGGCCCTCGGCGCCGCGCTCGCGAGCGACGTGGCTGGAGAGGATGCCGCCCACGCAGCGGTTGAGGTTGCGGATCGGCAGCTCGATCTCGACTCGTCCCCGCTGCTCGTGCTCGACATGGGCGTCGCCATCGGGCGAGCCCCCCGGCGGTGTGCCGCCGGCCTCGATCGTCTGCCGGCAACGCTTGACCAGCTCCCAGTCCAAGGCGTCCGCGAGCACCGGCGGCGGCGACTCGATGCGGTGACGCGCCGCGCCCTCGGGCAACTCGATGTGCGCCAAGACATGGGTCAGGTCGACGCCCCGCGCCTTCCAGTGCTCGATGGCCTCGCGCGCGCCAAGCAGATCGACGCGGCCGATCGCCTCGTCCAAGCTGCGCAGGCCGAGCGAGGCGAGGATCTCGCGGACTTCCTCGGCCACGAAGAAGAAGAAGTTGACAACGTGCTCGGGGCGACCCTTGAAGCGCGCGCGCAGCTCCGGGTCCTGCGTGGCGATCCCGACCGGACACGTGTTCAAGTGGCAGGCCCTCATCATGATGCAGCCGGTCGCGATCAGCGGAGCGGTGGAGAAACCCATCTCATCCGCACCTAGCATCGCGGCGATGACAACGTCGCGCCCGGTCTTCAGCTGGCCGTCGGTTTGCACGACGATGCGCGAGCGCAAATCGTTGAGCAAAAGCGTCTGTTGGGTCTCGGCCAAGCCGATCTCCCACGGGACTCCGGCCGCCTGGATCGAGGACAGCGGCGAGGCGCCGGTTCCGCCATCGTGGCCGGCGATCAAGACGCGGTCGGCGTTGGCCTTTGAGACACCGGCGGCGACCGTGCCGACGCCGACCTCCGAGACGAGCTTGACCGACACCTGGGCATCCGGATTGGAGCAGCGCAGGTCGTAGATCAGCTGCTTGAGGTCCTCGATCGAATAGATGTCGTGGTGGGGTGGCGGTGAGATCAGGCCCACACCCGGGGTCGTGTGCCTGATCGAGCCGATGTAGGCGTCGACCTTGTGCCCGGGCAACTGGCCACCCTCGCCCGGCTTGGCCCCTTGGGCCATCTTGATCTGTAGCTCGTCCGCGTTGACCAGGTAGTGGATCGTGACGCCGAAGCGCCCCGAGGCGACCTGCTTGATCGCCGAGCGGCGCCTGTCGCCGTTGGGGTCCGGCTGGAAGCGCGCCGGGTCCTCCCCACCCTCGCCCGTGTTCGAGCGCCCGCCCAACCTGTTCATCGCGATCGCAAGCGTCTCGTGGGCCTCGCGGGAGATCGAGCCGAGGCTCATCGCCCCGGTGCAGAAGCGGCGCACGATCTCCTTGGCGGGCTCCACCTCCGACAACGCAATCGCGCGCCCCTGCAGAGCGTCGTCGTCGGGCCCGATCCGCAAGAGGCCGCGCAAGGTCGCCTTGCGGGCGGCATCCTCGTTTACGGTGGCCGCGTATTCACGATACTTCTGGAAGGCCGGCGAGTCGCGCACCTCCTCGTGGGCGCTCGCGTCGCCTCCCAGCGCGGCGGCGACGTTGCCGTTGGCCGAGCGGACCGCGTGCTGAACGAGCGCGATCGTCTCCGGGTTCCACTGGTGGTGCTCGCCGTCGCGCCGCCATGCGTACACGCCGCCGACCGGCAGCAGGCTGTCTGGCTTGCGCGCACCCTCCACCCAGCCCGCTCGTGCGTGGCGCTCCATTGCCTCGATCGCCAACACGTCCATGCCTATCCCGCCGATGCGAGAGGCGGTGCCCGTGAAGTGGCGGTCGATCAAGCCTCGTTCGAGGCCCACGGCCTCGAAGATCTGGGCGCCCCTGTAGGACTGGATCGTGGAGATGCCCATCTTGGAGATCGTCTTGAGCAGCCCCTTGCCGATCGCCTTGACCGTGTTCTGGGCGGCCTGCTCAGGCGTGAGCGCGACGGTGGCGCCGTTCTCGCTCCGCACGATGCGCCCGTGGGCAACCAGCTCGTCCAAGGTCTCGAGCATCACGTAGGGGTTGATCGCCGAGGCCCCATAGCCGATCAGGGTGGCGAAGTGGTGCACCTCGCGCGGCTCGCCGGACTCCAGCACGATGCCGGCGCGCAAGCGCGTGCCCTCGCGCACGAGGTGGTGATGGACCGAGGACACGGCCAACAGCGAGGGAATCGCCGCTCGCCTCGGACCGAGCAAGCGGTCGGAGAGGATGATGATGTTGACCCCCTCGGCGATCGCCTCGTGCGCGCGAGCACACACCCGCTCCAGGGCGACCGCCAACCCCTCCGGCCCCTCTGCGACAGGCCAGGTTATGTCGATCGTGCGCGAGGAGAACACCTCGCTTGAGATGTGGCGCAAGGTCTCGAGCTCTCTGTTGAGCAGAATCGGCTGATCGAGCTCCAGCTTGTGGGCATGCTCGGGCGTCTCGTCGAACAGATTTCGCTCGGTGCCGAGGCTAGTGGAGAGGCTCATCACGATTTCCTCGCGGATCGGGTCGATCGGAGGGTTGGTGACCTGGGCGAACAGCTGCTTGAAGTAGGAGAACAACGGCGGCGCCTGGTCTGAGAGCACCGCCAAAGATTGGTCGTTGCCCATCGAGCCGATCGGCTCGGCCGCCTCGCGCGCCATCGGCTCGAGCAGCACCCTCAAGTCCTCTTGGGAGTAGCCGAAGGCCTGCTGGCGGCGACGCAGCGGCTGGTCTGAGAGCGTGACCTGCTCGGAGGGCTCGAGCTCGGCGAAGCGCACCGCGTTGCGCGCGTACCACTCGCCGTAGGGCTGCTGGGTGGAGATGCGGCGCTTGACCTCGCCGTCGTCCACCACGCAACCCTGCTCCAAGTCGACCAGGAACAGCTTCCCTGGCTGCAAGCGCCCGAGCCGCTGCACTTCGGCGGCGGGCACCTCGAGCAGGCCGGCCTCGGAGCCGAGCACGACGTGGCCGTCCTTGGTGATCACCCAGCGGCCGGGGCGCAACCCGTTGCGGTCAAGCGTCGCACCGACGACCCGCCCGTCGGTGAAGGCGACGGCAGCGGGGCCGTCCCAAGGCTCCATCAGGCACGAGTGGAAGGCATAGAAGCCCTTCAGCTCCTGCGGAAGATCCTTGCGTGAGCGGTAGGCCTCGGGGATCATCATCATCACCGCATGCGGGAGCGAGCGGCCCGCCAGCATCAGCAGCTCCAGAACGTTGTCGAAAGTGGCCGAATCGGAGTTGCCCTGGGTCACGACCGGCAGGATCTTCTGGAGGTCCTCCCCGAACAACTCCGAGGCGAGCTCGGACTCGCGCGCGCGCATCCAGTTGACGTTGCCCATCACCGTGTTGATCTCGCCGTTGTGGCAGATCACGCGATAGGGATGCGCCAGCTCCCACGAGGGGAAGGTGTTGGTCGAGAAGCGCGAGTGGACCAGGCCCAGGGCGCTCTTGCAGCGCTCGTCGCGCAGGTCCGGATAGAAGGCCCCGAGCTGATAGGAGATCAGCATGCCCTTGTAGTTGAGCGTGCGCGAAGAGGACGAGGCGACATAGAAGCCCTTGCGCTCGTCCTGCGGCCACGCCGCGACGGCCTGTTCGCATACCCGCCGGATCACGTACAGCTTGCGCTCGAAAGCGTCCTGATCGAATCCGCTTGGGCCGGCCTGCCCCACCGCGGTGGCCCCTGACCCCGGCGCGGCGGCCGCGCCGACAAAGAGCTGTCGGATGACAGGACGACAGGCCCCGGCGGTCGCACCCGTGTGCTCGGGGCGAACGGGCACATCGCGCCAGCCGAGCACCTGCTGACCCTCGGCGAGCACGGTCCCCTCAAGCAACTCTTCTACCCGCGCGCGCGAGGCGTCGTCGTTGGGCAAGAAGCACATCAACACGCCATAGGAGCCACGAGGCGGCAACTCGAAGCCCGCCACCGCTCGAAGCAGCTCGTCTGGCATCTGCATCAGGATGCCCGCGCCGTCTCCGGTCAAGGGATCGGCACCCGAGGCCCCACGGTGCTCGAGGTTCTCCAAGGCGGCCAAAGCCCGGGTGACAACCTCGTGCGTGGGCGCGTTGTCCAGGCGCGCGACCATGCCCACGCCGCACGCATCGTGCTCGTAGCGGGGGTCGTAGAGTCCAGCGGCCTGTGATGGCGATGTGTGCGAAGTCATGTGAGTGCTGCCCTCAGGCGACGCGTCCAGGAGGACCGCGGCGCCTTCGTGGCATGGGGGGTCGGCACCTGAGGCGGAGCCTGAAAGGGTAGCATCGAGATCGCTTGCGGACCACGCTGGCGACGTGTGAAATCCGTCCTGGCCGGGCATCACTATGTGCAAGGACAAACAGGCAGTATCCCCACGGCAGAGCGCCAGGAGAGGCAATGACGCCGGACATGGAGCTCGCGCTCGCGGCGCGGGCTGAGAACATAGCGATAGTTCGGCACGTCCTCGGCGGCCTCGGGGAGGCCTACGAGGTGCCCGAGGAGAAGCTCTCGGACATCCGCTTGGCGGTGACCGAGGCGTGCGCGAACGTCGTCGTACACGCCTATCCAGACGGTCAAGAGGGCCAGATGGAAGTGGTCACGACGATGGAGGATGAGACCGTGACCGTGCTCGTGCGCGACTGGGGCCGTGGGATCAGGCCGCGTCCGGACAGCCCCGGCCTGGGCCTCGGACTTTCGCTGATCGCCGCGTTGGCCGAGTCGGTGCAATTGGGCCAGGGCGAGGAGGAGCACACCGAGGTGCAGATGAGGTTCTCCCTGAAGGATCCGGCGACGAGCGGCGCAGTCTCCGGCGCGACGGGGCAGGGTGCGTGAGCGAGACGACGAGCGATAGCCCGGTGGCCGGGGTGACCCTCGGCGGAGATGAGGAGCGGCAGCCGGGCTTCGGCGATCGCTCTGTCAGAGTGCGGGTGAGGACCGGCCCGCTGGTGGGACCGGTCCTGCGGCGGATGGTCTCGATCGCGCTTGCGCGCGCCGATTGGCCGCTTGACCGCCTCGACGACGCCCTGCTGGTATGCGACGCGCTCAGCGCGCACGCGCCCCGCCACGCTCAGGCCAGGTGGTTGTCCCTGAGCGTGATGGCCGACGGGCGCGAAGCGGAGCTGCGCGTGGGCGAGTTGGGCCACGCCGGTGCGGCCGCCCTGCTGCGAGAAGCGACGCTGCCGGTCGTCGGCAACGTGCTCGAAGGTATCGCCGAGGACGTCAGGGCGGTCTACGAGCCGGACGGCGGCTCGACGCTCGCACTGGTGCTCAAAACCTGGTCGGAGCCCGGCCCGGCTCTGAGCCCAGCTGACGCGTTCTAGACCCTATGTCGGTTAGCCCGTGGGGTTGACCGGCGAATGTGATGGCCGGACACTCCTCGCGGGGGTTTGTCTGGCCGGAGAGAAGGCTCCGGCTGACCCCATGAGATGAGGAGGTCCGGCCATGGTTGGAACGATGACGTGGGTAGGGCTCGATGTCCATGCTCGATCGACGCATGCGGCGGCGATTGATGTGATGACGGGTGAGCTTTCGCGGGTGCGGTTCGGTCCGGGTGTGGAGGCGCCGCTTGAGTGGTTGCGATCGTTGTCGGGTCCGGTGAGGGCGTGTTATGAGGCTGGCCCGACCGGGTTCGGGCTCTACCGGGCGTTGACCGAGGCCGGGATCGATGCGCAGGTGATCGCGCCGGGCAAGACACCCAGGGGTCCGTCAGATCGTGTCAAGACTGATCGCAAGGACGCTGAGCTTTTGGCTCGTCAGCTGTTGGCCGGCGCGTTGACGGTGGTGGTGGTCCCGTCACGGGATGTCGAGGCGGCGCGCGAAATGACGCGCGCTCATGATGTGTGCCGTCAGGAGCTGATGCGTGCCCGTCACCGTGTCTCGAAGATGCTGTTGCGTCACGGCCGGGTCTATCCCAAGCTGAAGACCTGGACGGCCGAGCATCGGCGTTGGCTCTCTGCACAGCGCTTCGCCGAGGCGCCCAGCGACATGGTGTTCGCGGACCTGCTGGCGGCGGTCGACGGCATCACCTCGCGCAAGACGGCGATCGCGCTGGAGCTCTCGCGGCTCGCTACCGACGAGCGGTGGTGGCCGACTGTCGCCAGGCTCAGAGCTTTCCGCGGGATCGACACCCTGACCGCGCTATCGATCCATCTCGAGCTCGGTGCTGACTGGAGACGCTTCGAGCGCGCCACAGCGCTCTCGGCATGGCTTGGGCTCACACCATCGCTCAACCAGTCGGGTGAGAGCTCGCGCCAGGGCGCGATCACCAAGACCGGCTCGGCGCTCGCCAGGCGTCTGCTGGTCGAGTCGGCGTGGCATTACAGCCGCACGCCCAGGCTCGGCGCGACGCTCGCCAACCGCCAAGAAGGCCAGCCCGAGCATGTTCTTGCGATCTCCAATCGCGCACAACAACGCCTCTACAAGGTGAATCGTCGGATGCGTGCCCGCGGCAAGCCACACAACGTCACCGTCGTGGCGTGCGCACGCGAGCTCGCGTGCTTCCTCTGGGCAGCCGCGACCGCCGACTAAACCCCGCTCCCACATCCCAACGGTTGCTAGGCCGGGGCGCCGGGCCATCAGGCAGCCAGCACGCGCGACACAGCTATGAGCACCACCCCAACGAGTGGCACGCTCGCTCCTAGACAGCGCAAGCTGGCAGCACGAAACCGGGCCCTGGGGTACCCAACCCCCGCATCATCAGACTGGCAACGCCGACACCGAGCCCGGCGCCCCGACCCAGCAACCACCCCCACAACGCCGGCCCAGCCGACGCGACCAACCACGCCCACTTGACAAACACGACGACATATCAGCTGACGCGCCCCAGGCTGTCTTCCAAAGCCTTCATAACGTCGGGCGAATCGGGCGGCGGCTCGGGCGGGACGGCCATCGGGATCGGCTCGCCGGCGGCCTTGCGATCGATCAATTCGAGCACGGCCTCACGATAGGTGTCGTGGTACTTGTGGATGTCGAAAGGCTCCGCGACCGAGGCCACCAGGCGCCGGGCGACGTCCAGCTCCTGCTCGTCGATCTCCCCTTCGAGTCCTTCCAGCTCGCGCAGCCCGATCGTTGAGTTGACCTCGTCGCCGTAGCTCAGTGTGAGCATCAGCAAGGCCTCCCCGCGCGGACGAATCGCGACCAGTCGTTCTTTGGATCGCATCACGATGCGCCCGATCGCGACCTTGCCCGTGTCATGCATGGCTCGCAGCAGCAGGCGGTAGGGGTGCGCTCCGGCGATGCCCGGCACCAGGTGGTAGGGCCGATCGAAGTAGATCGGGTCGATTTCCTCCAGCTCGACGAAGTCCTCGACCTGGATCGTGCGCGTGAACAGGGGTTCCAAGGCTTGCAGCTCGCGAGCCTCGACCGGTATGTATCGATCGGGCGCGATCTCATAGCCCTTGACGATCTCCTCCAGGGAAATCTCTTCGCCGTCGAGCGAGCAGACGTGCTTCTGGTGGATGCGCCCGTTATCGAGCGAGTGGATCTGGTTGAAGTGGACCGTGCGCCGCGTGACCGCGCTGTAGAGCTTGACCGGCACGCTGACCAGCCCGAAGCTGAGGGTTCCCATCCACATGGCTCTTTGCATCAAGAAACATGTTGACTCCAATCGAGAACATTGTCAAGCCTTACCGTCAAGGGCGACCCTCCTCTGCGACGTCGTCGGCTCCGGCGCGCAGGCGAATCAAGGCCTGCCTGATCAAGCGGGAGACCTGCATCTGCGAGACGCCGATCCGCTCGCCGATCTCGGCCTGGGTGAGGTCCTGCCCGAAGCGCAGACGCAGAACCGTGCGCTCGCGAGCGGAGATCCGGCTCATCAGAGGCTCCAAAGTGGCCCGCTCCTCGGCCCGCTCGTAGCCTTGGTCCAGGCAACCGAGCCCTTCGGCCACGCTCTCGGTCTCCTCGTCCCGGGTCGAGCGCGGGGAATCGAGCGAAGTGGTGCGATAGGCGCCCATAGCCTCCAGCGCTTCGAGCACCTGCTCGTCGGATACGTCCACGGCTTGGGCTATCTCCGCGACCGAGGGCGAGCGGCGGCGTCCGAGCGACAGGCGCGTCACAGTCTGATCGACCCGCAGAGCCAACTCTTGTAGATCGCGCGGCACTCGCACCGACCACGTGCGATCGCGAAAATGACGCTTGAGCTCCCCCAGGATGGTGGGTACCGCGTAGCTTGAGAACATGACCTCGCGCGAGCAGTCGAATCGATCGACCGCCTTGACCAAGCCGATCGACGCGACCTGTACAAGGTCCTCGATCGGCTCGTCGGTGTGCTGATAGCGTCGCGCCAGACGGCGGGCGAGCGGCAGATAGCGCTCCACCAACAGCTCGCGCGCAGAGAGATCGCCGTCGATGCGCATGCGAGCGAACAGCTCGAGATCGGGCGCGAGCGTCGGCATTTGAGTGACCGTAGCCGCCGATCTTGACGCTGGCATCAGTTCCACTGCGATGCTCCCTCCTGGCCGCGACTGTTTCGCCGATCGGCGAAACAAGCGATTGCAACTGAGAGTACCCCCTTAGCGAGAAGATTCCAATGTGGTGGATCGCTCACCGCGGTTGCGGGTTTTCCCCACGCCAACTTTCAGTTGCGCCCAGCGCGGGTCGCGAGCTATCCGGGCGCCCAGATCCTCAATGCTCGTGCCGATTCTGGTGCGGAGAGTCCTCTACCATGGTTCGCTCCAAGGGCCACGAGCAGAGGCTGCCTCGACCGGGACAAGTCATGCAAAGCGTGCGGTGTGGATTTTTCGCCACATCGAAACCTTCGACCCTTACGGCAGCAACGCGAGAGCGCAACTGTTCGCGCAAATGGTCTCGTTCGCTTGACACGAAGCATGCCGATGCCCAGGCCTGCGGGCGCTGCAAGAACCAGTGGGCCACCTCGACGCGGTCGATCCCGTCTTCGATCGCCGCCAAAGCGTAGAGCAACCGCTGTATCGCGTAGTCGCGCTCGACGATCCGCTCCTGCTCCTGCGGGTCGCCCGACGCGGCGTCCCCGGCGAGCCTGTCGCTCTTGTAGTCGACGATCAGGCTTGTGCCGTGCGCCTCCTCGACGATCAGGTCGAGCACGCCGGTGACGATCGGCTCGGTCCTCGCCAACGCGAACGCGAACGGATGCTCGCGCCGGACACGACTCGCCCTCGCGAGCCGCCGCGCGGGCTCGGAGAGCAGTGCGCGTGAGAGGAGCTCGACGATGTCCAGGCGCTCCGGGCCGGCGACGCGCGCACCGATACGCGCCGCGACGAGGTCTACGTCATGCTCGGTGGGCGCCTTCGGCCTGGCGAAGTCGATCGCTTCGAGCAGCGAGTGGACGATCGTGCCGCGCACGCGGGCCTCGAGACCACCGTCGGGGGTACCTCTCGCCGCGGCCCGGTTCTCGGGCAGCCCCAAGACCCGTTCGAGGTAGTAGCGATAACCGCAACGCTCCAGCTCGGCGAGCGAGGTGTAGCTCAGCGTGGCGTCCGAATCGAGCAGCGGCAAGGTTGCGGGGGCGTCGAGGCCGTTAGGCGGGACGGACGGCGCAGGCGGCTCAGGCCCCGCGGGCGAAGCGAGCGGCGCAGGCGGCTCAGGCCCCGGGAGCGAAGGCGAGCGGGTCTCGGCCGTGGCCGGCACCGACGGTGCGGACTCGGCGCCGCCAAGCGGGGACCGATCGGCGGGCGGGGCGTCTGACGCCGCTGAGTTGAACAGGCAACGAACCCGCAGGCCACCCACGTCGACGGTCAGGGGCTGGCGGGGCGGCTCCTCGCAGGCCGCCAAGGAGGGAGCGTCGGGGACGAGCGCGGGCGCCAGCCAGGCGATCGGCGCAAGGCCGGGACGGGCCGCGGGCCAGCGCTGGAACGCGACCGAGCCGCTCAGCAGGAGACGATCGCGGGCACGAGTGCAGGCGACGTAGAGGACGCGGTCCTCCTCCTCTTCCTGGGCGATCCGTCTGCGATCTCGCAGCTCCTCGTAGTCGAGCGCCGGCGTCGGCTCAGGGTTGGACAGCTCCAGCAGGCGCAACCCCATCCGCGCGCCGTCGCCGTCGAGCAGCAGGTCGGGATACCTGAGGTTCGGGTCACGCCCGAGATCGGCAACGCAGACGACGGTAAACTCGAGGCCCTTGGCGGCGTGAATGCTCATCAAGCGCACCGCCTCGCTGTGGCCGTCGCCGACCGGCGCGTCGGCCTCACGCGCCCCGGCCGCCCGCTCGAGGTGGGCGATGTGATCGAGAAAGCCGCGCAGCTCGCGCCCCTCTTGTGCCTCGAACTGGCGCGCGAGGCGTATGAGCTTGTGGAGGTTCGCCAGTCGCCGCTCGCCCCAGGTCAAGGACAGCGCGTGGGCTTCGTAGCCGGTTGCACGGATCGCTCGGCGCAAGAGCTCGGCGGGCGAATGCCGGCTGACACCGGCGCGCTCGTCTGCGAGCAGCTCGCAAAACCCGGCTACGCGCGCCCGATCGGCGATCGGCAACAGGGGCTCCAGGTCGGTTGCGCCATGCTGGAGTGCGTGCCACACGCCGTGTCCCCGCTCGCGCGCGAAGCGGGAGAGGATCGCAAGCGCGTCACTGGAGACCCCGAAGAGGGGCGAGGCCAATGCGCAGTAGAGAGCCATCTCATCCAAGGGGTTGGCCAGCGCGCGCAACCAGGCGAGCAGGTCGCCGACCTGTTGATGTCCCCAGAAGCCCCCCACGCCGGCCAATGTGGGCAGACCGTGGCGCCGCAAGGCGCTCTCGTATACGGGCGCGTCCCCCAGCGCTCGCAGCAGAACGACGATCTCCCCCGGTCGAGCGTCTCCCGCGGCGACCAGGTCCGCCACGCGCTTGGCCAGCAGGCGAGCTTCCGCCTGGCGCCAGGGCGTCGCGTCGGACATGCCGCGCAGGTCCTCATAGCCGACGTTGGGATCCCAACCGCGCTTGTCGGTGAGCAGGAGCTCGACGATCGGCTCCTGGCCAGGGTCCTCCTCGCGTGCGGCACTGAGTGGGGCAAAGCGCGAGCCCATGCGGCCCGCGAAGATTTGCTCGACCGCAGCGAGAATCGCGGGACGACTGCGGAAGTTTCGCGTCAGGGCGAAGCTCGATCCCGTCCGGGCCAGCAATGCGCGACGCTCGCGAAAGAGGCCGACGTCGGCGTGGCGAAAGCCGTAGATCGACTGCAGCTCATCGCCCACGGTGAAAAGGTTGTCTCGATCCAAGGCGGCCAATATCTGAAGCTGGCGCGGATTGGAGTCCTGGAACTCGTCCACCATCAGCAGATCGAAGCGCTCGGCCCATGCCTTTCGGATGTCGGGGTCTAGATCCAAGAGCGCGCGAGTCTTCAGCTCCAGGTCATCGAAATCGAGCGCCGCGCTCGCCTGCTTGCGTCGCGCATAGGAATCGTCGAACATCTCGAGCAGCGCGCCTATCAGCTCACCGGCGCGTGCCGCGCGAGGTTCCTCGGCGGCGTCCGCTCCCGGGGAGGGCAGACGTGGCTGGGCCTGGCCGAGGCTGCGCAAGTGGGAATAGGCAGCGAAGACCATGCCACGCATGTGGTCGGCCCCATAGGCGGCGATCAGATCGACCGCCTCAGGGCGATCTCCCTCGAGAAATGCGGCGAGTGCGTCCCTGAAGGCAACCATGCGCAGACGCTCCGCAAAGCCCTCCTCGAGGATGCGAAAGCGGGGCTCAACCCCACCCTCAAGCGGATGGATGCGCAACAAGCGCGCACAGAAGGCGTGAAACGTGGACACGTTGGCCGCCTCGGCCTCGCGCGCGAAGTCGCGCTCGCCGCAGTCCAGCAGACGAGCCCTGACGCGCTCGCGCAACTCGCCGGCGGCGCGCTCTGTGAAGGTGATCGCGAGGATCCGCCCGGGCGCGATGCCGTCCTCGCGCACAGCCCGCACGAAGCGCTCGACCAAGACCGATGTCTTGCCACTGCCGGCGCCGGCAGCCAGCAGCAATGAGCCACGACGCCGCCCGATCGCCTGCTCCTGCTCGTCGGTGGACGCGGGCGAGAGCGAATAGTCGAAGACCAGCTGTGAGTCGGGCTCGTTCAACGTTCGCAGCGACAGATGGTCGGGTAGGCGCAGCCACCGCCGTAGGCGCAGCTGTCGGGACGCGGAACGAGTCTGCCCGAGCGAGCCTCGATCGCGGCTTGGCGCGCGAGCTCGACGCAATCCTCGATCAGCTCGCCCATCGCCTGGTGGTCGAGCCGATCGGTGCGCACACAATCGAGCTCGAGGCCACTGTCGCCGTCCAGCACCCCACGCGCCCTGATCTCGCGCCCGGACAGTGGCTGGTAGAAGCCGCCCACGGGCTCGGTGTCGAGTAGCCGCTGGACAGCCCGCATGTACAGCGCGACCTGAAGCGCGCCGTCTGCGAGCCAGCGGGCGGCCGGGGGCGCGGAGGCGCCCTTGTAGTCGTAGACGACCGCCTGCTCGCCGCCCACGTCGACGCGATCGATACGCCCGCGCAAGCGCACCCCTTCGCCGAGATCGAGCGCGGGCAGGCCGTCCTGCTCGAAGCCGAACTCGAGCTCGAAGTGCTTGGGCTCCAGAGGGCCGGCCTGCTCGGCGGCGCATCGCAGATAGCGCTCCAGGTCGACCTTCAAGCGCCTGCGCGCCCCGGGCACGCGCTCGGGCGCGACCGAGAGCGGATACTGCGGCTCGTGCTCGGCCAGGGCCTCGGCCAGCAGCCGCTTGGCCAGGCCGAGACTGGCCGGCGTGAGGCGTGCCGAGCCGGTTCGCTCGCGCAGGCGCTCGAGCGTGCTCTTCAACGCGGCATGAGCCAAGCCTCCGCGCGAAATCGGCTCGGGGCGCGGATCGATCTCCCCCGCGCGCAGGTAGCGCTCGACAAACCACTTGACCGGACACGCCCGCCACACCTCGAGCGACGAGGCCGACCACAGCGGACGAGCACGCAGATCGGCGAGCACACGCTCGTCCGCAAGCGGCTTGATCGGGTCAGGCACAAGCCCGTCCGGCCCAACCCCGACGGCGCCGACACGCTCGGCAAACGCGCCGATCGGCGATCCCGGTCCGGGCCAGTGCGAGGCGCCGGCGTAGCGGCGAGCGAGCCGCTCGTCGAGCGCCGAGGAGAACAGGTCGCGGATATCGTCCACGAACAGCGAGCGCGCAAGCGGGGTGCCGTCTTCGTCGGCGCTGTGCCAGCTGAGCGTGAGCCGCTCGCGCGGACGCGAAGCGAGCGCGTAGAGCAGATAGCGCTCAGCCGCGAGCGGATCGGGGGCCCCGTGCAGAGCAAGGCCCGAGGCGGCGGCCAGACCCCGGCGCTGGTCCTCTCCGAGCAGTGGATGGGGCACGGACGGAGCCGGAAAGACGCCTTCTTGCAGACCACAGGCGAACACCATGCGCACGCGGCGCGCCCGGATAGAGAGGGGATCGACCACCGCGACCGTCCCCTCCCCCACCTGCGGGCCCCCGAGCAAGAACGGCAGCTCCAGACGTTCGAGCGCTTCAAGCGCCTCGCTGGGAGCGGGTTCCAGATCGGGGGCCGAGCGAGCCTGTTCACGCAACTCCTCGAGGATGCGCCTGGCGGCCACGAGGGCGCGCGGCTCGGAAAGCTCGCGGCTGTCCAGCAGGCTTGCCGTGCCCAGGTGGGGCGCGGCGAACAGACGCGCCATCTCGACCGAGAGCGCCTCCGCGAGTGCGGCGAAGCCGCGCTCGGCCGCCGCGGAGAGACGCTCGATGCGATCGAGTGGCCAGTGTTGGGCTTGCCACAGCGCGATCGCGCCCGCGGCGTCGGAGATCCCCCGGGTGCGCGCACTCATCTCCAAACCGTCGGCCAAGCTCGGCCGCTCGAGCACTCCAGGAGTCCTCAGCCAAGCCAACAGGTCGCCCAGCTCCCCGACACCAAGCGCGCAACGCAAGGCGCCGATCGAGCCGCGACCGAGCGAAGTGTCCGCGAACCGGACGGGGACGCGGATGCTGTGGGGCACTCGGAAATCGGAGAGCACCTCGCGCAGTTGAGCGGCGATCGCGGCAGGGGAGCGGTGAACGATCGCGATCTCCTGGGGCGCTACCCCGCAGTCCAACAGAGCACGGATCTCCCCTGCGACGAGTTCGAGCTCGGCGCGGGGACTGCCCCCCTCCAGCAGCCTCACCGCATCGCCGGGATCTATCCTCGCGACCGTGCCGGCGAACAGGGAGCGCTCCAGATGGTGCAGGGCTTGGCGCGACTTCGGCTCGTAGTAGTCGGCGCGGGGCGCAAGCGTCTTGGGGGCCGCGGCGAGCGGGGTGAGGCGTTGGAAGGTGGTGGCGCGACCGGCGAATACGACCCTGCCGGGCTCATACGGGAGCGAGAGCGTGAGGGACGCATCCACGACCCCGCCCAAGGTCTCGATCGTGTCGAGCTGCAAGGCTGTGAAGTCGTCGAAGCCGTACAAGGCGACGGGAGTGGCGCCCCAGGCGGCCGGGTTGCGCCGCAAAGCGTCGAGGGCTCCGGTCACGCGCAGCTCGCGATCCGCCCGCCCACTTGCGGTGAGCGCCGCCCGGTAGCGCTCGAAGACATCGCACAGCCAGCCAAGCCTCTCGCCGTCGCGTCCCCATGCCCGCATGGCTCCGCGCAGGCGGGCCGGCGCCACGCGCTGGGTCTCCAGGTCGGCCACGAGCTTGGCCAACTCGAGCGCGGTGCCCGCCCCGACACCGGCGATCCGTCCGAGCAGAAGCTCGCGGGCAAGCGGACTCAGCGGCGCCGAGGTCTCGCCGGCACGGCGGAGCACCTCGCGCAAGAGTCCTTCGAAGCGCTCCACACGCACTCCGAGAGCCAGGCCACCCTCGGCCAGCTCGCGCCTGTAGCGCGCCTGGTCGGCCTCGGTTGGCACCACCAGGATCGGGTGTTCGGCGTGCGCGGCGTGGGTCCTGACTGCCTCGAGAACGAGGCGTGCCTTGCCGACGTTGGCGGGTCCTGTGACGAGCGCGATGGGCACACTCCCCATCCTCGCGCACCGTGCCGACGCCTACGCCTACGCCGCGCTTGCGGCCACCTTCTGCTCGGCGGCGCCCTCCGCTGCGCCCTCCGTCTCCACCTCGGCCTCCGGGGGCTTGGCGCCCTCACGCGCCCAGGCCTCGTTGAACTCGACGCGCCACTTGCCCTCCTCGTCCTGGGAGAGGGCCAAGTGCGCCCGGAAGGAGCGTCCCGAGCGCGCCTTGAAGCCGGTCACGGCCCTGGAGGTGTAGCCGGAGGCGATCAGCTCCTTGGCGATCGCCACCGAGAGCTGCTTGCCGGACTTGCCCTTCCAGATCACAAAGCCACAGCCCGGATCGTCGCGAGCCCAGCAGGAATAGCCCTTGCGATTCTCTTTGATGTCGTGCCCACAGATCGGGCAGGGACCGAGATTGGCCCGGGGGATGCGAACGTCCTTGAGTTTCTCGTCGAGCTCTTTGACGGTCATCTCGGCAAAACCGGCGATGTCGCTCATGAACTTCTTGCGCGAGTCCTCGCCTCGCTCGATCTTGTCCAGGCGATGCTCCCACTGGCCGGTCATGTCCGGCGAGGTGAGCGCGTGCTCTCCGAGCAGCCTGATCACGTTGAGGCCCTTCTCGGTAGCCACGAGCGCACGGGCCTCGCGTTCGATGTAGCCGACCTGGATCAAGCGCTCGATGATCGCCGCGCGAGTGGCGGGCGTGCCGATGCCCGACTCCTTCATCGCCTCGCGTGTCTCCTCGTCGTCGACGAGCTTGCCGGCCGTCTCCATGGCGCCGAGCAAGGACGCGTCACTGTAGCGCCGGGGCGGTTTGGTTTCCTTGCGGTCGCTCGCGATCTCCAGCGTCTGGACCTGCTCGCCGTGCTCGAGCTTGGGCAGCTGCTGGTCGGTGCCCTCGTCTTCTTCGGCAGCGGACTTAGCCTCGGAGGGCATCTGCCCGTAGACGCCGCGCCAACCGGGGACGAGCAGAAGCTTGCCGCGCGTGCGAAAGACCGATCCCCCGGCGTCCTTGCCCGCGGGCAGCACCGTGGTCTCCACGCGCGTGTTCTCGAAAACGGCCTCCGGATGGAAGACCGCAAGGAAACGACGCACGACCATGTCGTAGACGCGTTTGTCGTCATCGCCCATGCGACCGACATCGTGTTGGGCCTTGGTGGGGATGATCGCGTGGTGGTCGGTGACCTTCTCGTTGTTTACGACCCGCGCGAGGGGAAGTACGTCAAGGCCGGTGACGTAGGCAGACGCCTTGGCGTACTCCTTCTGGCCGCTGAGGAGCTCGGCGGTCGGCTTGATCTCCTCGACCATGTCGGTCGTCAGGTAACGGGAGTTCGTACGCGGATAGGTGAGCGCCTTGTGCTCCTCATAAAGCCTTTGGGCAGCCGCCAAGGTGCGCCTGGCCGAAAAGCCGTAGCGGGTGTTGGCGTCGCGTTGGAGGCTCGTGAGATCATAGAGCATCGGCGCGCGCTCGCGCTGCTCCTTCTTGTCCAGCTTGGTGATCGTGCCGGGCTTGCCTTGGCAAGCCTCGACGATCGCCAAAGCCTCCGCCTCGGTCGCGAGTCTCGGCTTTGCGCCCATGTGGAAGCGGCCTTCATAGACGCGCGGCTCGCCGTCGAGCGCGGGGGCCTCGAAGGTGGCGTCCACGAGCCAGTAGGGCTCGGGCACGAAAGCCTTGATCTCTTCCTCGCGACGCGCCACGATCGCCAAGGTCGGGGTCTGCACGCGCCCCAGCGAGACGGCGCCGTCGAAGGAGGATTTCAGGCGTATCGAGGCCGCCCGGGTGGCATTCATGCCGACGATCCAGTCGGCCTCCGAGCGAGACCGGGCCGCCTGCTCCAGGAGCGCGTAGTCCTCGGCCGGGCGCAGAGACTCGAAGGCGCTCTTCATGGCGGCCGTGGTCATCGAGTTCAGCCAAAGACGCTGGACTGGCTTCTTGGCTTTGGCCTTCTCATACAGGTAGGCGAAGATCAACTCGCCCTCGCGCCCGGCGTCGCAGGCGTTGACGACCATCTCGACATCCTCGCGGCCGAGTTGGGAGGTGACGACCGACATCTGCTTGCGCGAACGCTCGTCGCGCACGACCAGCTTGAACTTGGACGGCACGATCGGCAGGTCGGGCATGCGCCAGCGCTTGTACTTGGCCTCGTATTCGTCGGGCTCGGCCAGCTGCACGAGGTGCCCGACGGCCCAGGTGATCACGTGGTCGGGGCCCTCCAGCCAGCCTTCCTGCTTGGCGAACGGGCCGGGCAGGACCCGCGCGAGGTCGCGCCCCACCGAGGGCTTCTCCGCGATCACGAGCGTCTTGGACATGGCGCCCAGCGTAGCGGGTGGGTCAAATCGAGCTTCGGCGAGCATCGCACGGTCGGCGAGATCGCCTCAGAGCGTTCGCCAATCTGTGCACGGCAGGCGGCCCGGCGGACGGCGATCAACCACCGATCGGGGTCCTCGGGTTGGTGCCCCAGAAGACCTGGGTGCCAAGCATCCCGATCATCGTGACCAGGACCAGATTGAGCACCATCGACTTGGCGGTCGCCCTCCCCACGCCAACGGGCCCCCCGGAGGCTGTGTAGCCGTAGTAGCAGGCGACCAGGACCACGGCGGTGGCCATCGACATGGCCTTGATCACGGAGTAGAGGTAATCGAGCGGGTTCTGGTACTGCCAGAAGACCAACAGGTAGCCGCCCGATGTGACCGACCCCACCTGCTTGACCACGGCGATGTAGGAGGCAAAGAAGCCGATGCCGATGCCGGCTATGTACATGAAGGGGAGTACCAGCCAGCCGGCGAGCATGCGCGTCGCGCACAGGAACACCATCGAGTCGATGCCCATCACTTCAAGCGCATCGATCTCGTCGTTGATGCGCATCGCCCCCAGCTCGGCGACGATCCCGGTGCCGACCTTGGCCGCCATCATGTAACCGAAGGCATAGGGAATCGCCTCACGCAAGTCGCACCAGGCGGCGAACGCCCCGGCGACGCTTGGCGCCCCCTGGGCCTGGGCGAAGTAGGCGCCCTGGATCCCACAGGGACCAATCCCGATGATGAACACCATGATCCACAGGACGGCGGTCGAGGAGACGATCAGAAGACCCGACTGGCGGACCGCCTCGCCGAAGAAGCGCAGCACGCGCAGGCTCCACACGTCGCGCACGATGCGCCCGGTGAAACCGACGATCTCACCGACCGAGGCAAGCCACTCGCGTAGGCTCGGCGCCGCCTCCATCAGCGCACGGTGATGATGTTGGGGTGGGTCGCCAAGAGTACTTGGGTGAAGGCGTAGTTGAACGATCCGAAAGCGATGAACGAGGCGACGACCGCCTGGTTGACGGCGCGACCGACGCCCTCGGCGCCACCCGAGGCGGTCATGCCCTTGTAGCAACAGATGATCGCGATGATCGCCCCGAAGACCATCGTCTTCAGGCTCGATCCCCACAGGTCGGTGGTCGAGGTGTTGTTGAAGAAGGTCGCCCAGAAGGGTCCAAGCGGCTGGTTGTGGACCAAGGCGGCGAGGATGCCGCCGAAGATGCCGAACAGAATCGCGTAGATGTTGAACAGGCCCGTGACCAGCATCAGGGCGAGAAAGCGCGGGACGACCAGGTTCTTGACCGGGTCTACGCCGAGGACCTGCAGGGCGTCGAGCTCCTCGCGGATCTTGCGTGCACCGAGGTCCGCGGTGATAGCGGTGCCGGCGGCTCCCGCCAGCATTGTGGCCGTGATCAGAGGACCGATTTCGCGCACGACGATCAGCACGAAGAACCCGCCGAGACGATCGAGTGAGCCGAGCACGGTCAGGAAGTTCGCCGCCTGCAGGCCGGGCGCGCCATAGGAGATCGCGAAAGTCGAGAGCAGCAAGGGCAGCCAGCACACTCGCAAGGCGAACAGGAACTGCCACACGAACTCGCCGCCGTAGGGATAGGGCGGCATCACGGTCGCGGCGACGGTGCGCCCGGCCAAGATCATCATGTCGCCGACCTCCTCGAACATGTTCCTGGCCGGGAGCAAAGCCCGATTGAGGAGGTCCCCATGACCCAACCCACCCATAGAAATAGTGTACTAGTTCATTAGCACTTTGTGGGTTCCCACTGGAAACGACTACTGTGAGTACGTGAGCGAAGAGGCCTTGAACCTCAATGACCTGAAGGTCGATCGCGAGGGTGAGATCCCAATCGGCGTGCAGCTTGCTTGGGCGCTGAGGGCACGAATCGGCGACGGTCGGCTGACCCCGGGACAACGACTGCCGGGCCTGCGCGAATTGGCCGAGATGCTCGGCATCAACGCCAACACGGCACGCGCCGTGTACCAGCGCTTGGAGCAGGAGGGATTGATCGACAGCCGTCAGGGCACGGGCACATTCGTGGCGCAAATCGCACAGGGGCCTTCGGCAGTCGGACAGATCGCGGCCGACGCCGCACTGCAGGCACGTAGGACCGGAGTGGACCCGCGCGAGGTGGCGGCGGCGCTGTATGTGACAGCCGAGGCGCCGGATCCGCCCACGGCCACCCACGAAGGGCAAGGCACGACCAGCGCGAGCAGGCAGCCCGCGCAACGACGCAAGGAACTGCGGGCACAGATCGCCGCGCTCGAGCAGACACTGTCGGAGCTACAGGCGAGCCATCCGGGGCTGATCCCGCCACCGTCGAAGGCGCCCAGGCACGCGGGACCGCGCCTACTCGGCGTGGATGACTTGGAAGTCGTTCGCGGCGAGCTGGTGCGACGATTGGCCGCGGCCGAACCCGCGCTCGCGCCGCCGAAGGAAGACCCACGAGGCGCAGACGCGCGCACCGCGGCCGCTCACGCTGCGGGTTCTACACGCGCGCGCGGGTCATCGTCTCGCGGCGAGGTCCCCACCGAGGACCCACCCCGCGCCAACGACAGGCAGGACAGGACGCCAAGCGCCAACAAAGCGCGTCCCCGCCCGCGAACCAGGCCCTCGACCGCCTGAAGCTGCCCACCGCCGAACCCGACCGCGCCCGCGAGCATCTGCCGCGTGCAATCACCCCGGCGAGCATTCGCCGGTGCCGACCATATGCCCCGCTCCCGCGAGCACATGGGCGACCGTCGCGTTGGCGACGCCATAGCCACCGCGCGGACCGCCGCCGGTCGTGGACGCGAACACGGTCGTGAGCACGCGACCGTCGCGCCCCACGAGCGCCCCCCCGGAGTTTCCGGGCCGCACCAAGCCACGCAGGGGTGTGAGCAGGCGCGAGACGGGGCCGCGTCCGTAGGCATCGTCGGTGACAATCGTCTGGGTCGCGCCGATCCGCCCGGGTTGGACATCGAAGGGACCGTTCTCGGGATATCCGAGGATCGCGCCCGCGCGACCGCTCGGCGGCGAAGTCGCCAAGGCGAGCGAGGGCAGGCTCAGACCGGGCACTCGCAGAACTGCGACGTCATCGGTGGGATCGAAGGCGATCGCGTAGGCGCTCATCTCCGGTTCGTGGCCCCCGACCTCGACCGTGGTGTCGTGCTCTCCGGCGACCACGTGGGCGTTGGTGACCACCACCCCCGGAGCGGCCACCCAACCGGAGCCCTCGATCGCAAGTCCGCAGGCGGTCCCGAGCACCCGAACGACGCTGCGAGAGGCAGCCAGGACGCCGGGGTTGTGAGCGATCGCGGGCGGCGGGGCGGAGACTCCCGGCAAGGGACCCGAGATCGACGGGAGCGGGTCGAGGCTCGCCAGGATGTGCAGGATCGGACCGGTGGGCGGCAACAGCTGGTTCAGCTCGCTGAGAATCGCCGAGCGCTGGATGTCGCCGCGCAGTTGCGGCGTGGAGTTGCTTTGGAGAACTACGGCGGCCAAGACCCACGCGATCGCCAAGCCCAAGGCCGCGCTCAAGAGCGCACCCATGGCCCCGTCGAGCAGTCCGAAGCCGGGCAGGACCAGCAGACGCCGCAGGCGCAAGCCCACCCCCTCGAAGCCGGTCGCGAGGATCGCACCGGCCAAAAGCGCTCCGATCAAGCCGAACGCCGGAGCGTAGGGAGACATCGAGCCGCGCGGCACCAGTAGAGGACCCACGCGAGTTCCGATGAATGAACCTAGGGCGAAGCCGCAGAAGGAGAGCACCGCGACGATGAAACCTCGGCGAAACCCGAACAGGGCCAGCAAGGCAGCAAAGGCGACGATAATCCAATCGAGCCGGGTCACTGATCATGTTCTACCGTCCCGAGCTGTGAACCCCTCCACCGATCGCCACCGGCGCCTGCGTCGCGCCGCCCCGGTGTTGGCGCTCGCGGCGATCGCGTTCCTCGTCGGGGCGATCGTTGGCGCTGGTCATGGAGCCTCCGCCGGGCAAAGCGTGAGCGAACAATTCGTGAACGCCTGGACCAGAGGCGACTACGCGACCATGTACGGCAACATCGACCCGGCCGAGCGTCGACACATCTCGGCCAGCCGCTTCCGCGATGCCTACCTGCAGGCCGCGCGCACTGCGACGGAGACCAAGCTGAAGGCGGCGGGCCGGGCACGCGAGCAAGCAGGCGTGTTCGTGGTGCCGATGCGGGTGCAGACGCGGCTTTGGGGAGCTCTCGAGGAGAACTTGCGCTTGCGCGTGGGCGAGACTTCCGAAGGCGAGCGGGTGCTTTGGTCGCACTCGGCCGTATTCCCGGCGCTCGGAGCGGGAGAGGCGCTGAGCAGGAACATGAGCCTGCCGCCGCGCGCGGCGCTGCTCGACCGCAACGGCGCCGTCCTTGCCGAAGGCCAAGCGAGCGGAGCGGGTGTGCGCGAGTCCCCGCTCGGCGCCGCGGCTGCGGCCGTGGTGGGAGAAGTGGGGCCGGTGCCCCAAGCACGCCAGGACGAACTGGAGGAGCAGGGAGTGCCGGCGCAGGCGATCGTGGGGACCAGCGGCCTGGAGTTGGCGCTGGACTCGCGCTTGCGGGGAAAGCCCGGTGGCCGACTGCTGGCCGGCGATCGGGTGCTGGCTGTCACCGCGGCCAAGGCCAGCCCACCGGTTCGCACGACGATCTCCGCGGGGCTGCAGCGCGTGGCCACCGAAGCTCTCGGGGGCCGGCTGGGAGGTGTGGTCGCGATGGACCCGAGCAGCGGCGAGATCCTGGCCGTTGCCGGGATCGGCATCGACGACCTGCAGCCGCCGGGCTCGACCTTCAAGATGATCACGCTGAGCGCCGCCCTGGAAGCGAAAGTGGCCAGCGAGAAGAGCGTCTACCCGTACGCAACTTACGCGACCTTGGACGGCGTAAAGCTCGAAAACGCCAATGGCGAGTCCTGCGGGGGCAGCTTGGCGCTCGCGTTCGCCGTGTCGTGCAACTCGGTGTTCGCCCCGCTCGGTGTGAAGGTGGGCGCCGAGCGACTGGTGGAGACCGCGGAAGCCTTCGGCTTCAACCACCCGCCGGGAGTGGCTGGGGCGCTCGAAAGCAGCCTCCCCCCCGCCGCTCGGATTCAGGGCGAACTGGATGTCGGCTCGACGGCGATCGGACAGGGAGAGGTCCAGGCCTCGGTGCTCGAGATGGCAACGGTGGCCGCAACTATCGGCGACGGCGGACGACGCCCTCAGCCCACCTTCGAAGCGCACATCGCCCCCGGGCTTCGTCCGCGAGCGATCAGCGCGGCCACGGCGCGCACGGACAGGCGCTTGATGATCGGTGTGGTGCGCGAAGGCACCGGCACCTCCGCGGCGATCCCGGGGGTCGTGGTGGCGGGTAAGACGGGCACCGCCGAACTGGGGTCGCAGAGCTGCTCGGGATCCGGCGAACATGGCTCTGAAGCAGGCAGCTCAGGCGAAGAGGCCGAAGGCGGCAAGAGCGAAGAAAGCTGCTCGAGCAAAGATCCGCAGAACACGGACGCTTGGTTTGCGGCGTTCGCGCCCGCCCTACACCCGAAGATCGCGGTGGGCGTGCTAATGGTCAAAGACGGCGCGGGCGGCGAAACAGCGGCTCCGGTCGCGCGACAGGTTTTGGAGGCGGGGCTGCGCTAAGCATCGCCCGCCACCACACTCTGAGGGTGGAGGCGAAGCGCCGGGTGCGACCAGCTAGACGTCCAGCTCGGCCGAGGCCGTCTGGGACGGGTTCAGGGGATCGACGATCTTAAGCTCGAGCGGCCGGTTGTCGAGCGAGACGATTTTGATCTTGTAGAGCAGCAAAGCCCCCTGGGTGGGGCCGTTGGCGGCGACCGTGTTCAGGGCCGGAAGGCGCGAATTGGCTCCGAGCAGCCCGCCGCGATAGGCGAATTCGTTGGTGTAGTCCGGCACTATCGGGGTGTAGACGTTTTCTTGGGTGTCACTGATCGTCAGGTTGGTGGACACCGGGTGGGGCGCAGAAGTTTGGTTGTAGACCTGCATGAACACCGCAAACCACTCTTCTCCGGGACGCAGCAGGCGTTGGGCGGGCGTCAGGCCTTTGAGGTAGGCGGCGTCCTCGGTGTCGTAGGGATTGAGCTCGCGCGAGAGCTGGACCTCGTAGATCAGGGGCCCGACGTTCAAGTAGGGCGCGTTCTGGCCGGACTCGCCCGCGTAGGTACCGGTCGTGACGCGGGTATGCGAGTTGTCCGAGCAGGCGCTCAGGGCGAGCACCGGCACGAGCAGCATCGCGAGTAGCCAGACGCGGGGGTTTGGGGTGGGGCGGTTCATGCGGCCGGAAGTCTATCCAGCGGCGACGGTGACGCGCTCTCCGCGCCCGACGCCCCGCTCGAGGATCGAGCGTAGGCGGCGCATGGCCTTCTCGTTCTTGCGCTTCAGCCAGGCTCGCCCGCCGAGAGCCTCCATCATGCGATCGGACAGGACCGAAGTCTCGGTCTCGAGCGTGAACTGGACGCGCGTGGCCCCGCCCGGGGCAGGAGCCAGCTCGTAGATCCCGAGCGTGCGGATGCGGTTGGTCTTGCCGGTACGGCCCACCTCGACGATGCGGTGGGGTCGGGCGACCTCGGTGAAGGTCGAGTCGGCCCAACTGAAGCGGTTGCCGGGCGCCTTCACGCGGAAGCGAGCACCGGCGCCGCGACCGACCGAATCCTCCCTGAGCAGGTGCCAGTCCACGAGGTAGTGGTCTGTGAACTCGGGGTGGTTGGCGATGTCTTGCAGGTAGTCGAAGACCTGCTCGCGCGGGGCGCTGATGAGGACCGAGACCGTGACGGGATGCACGGGCGGAAGTCTATTGACTGCTCAAGCGGCACGTGAGGAGATCGGGCGGCCCTCAGACTTGCGCGAGACCTCAGTCCTCAGACCGTGCATCGCATCGATGCGCTGCTGGCCGGCCGGCGCGTCTAGGCCGCGCGGGCGGTGAGCCGCACGGTGTGGCCGAGCTCGCTGTGGCGCACGATTTCGCTAAGCAGAGGCGCGGTGCGTCGCAACTGGCGACACAGCTCGCACACGATCCCTGAGGTGCGCTCGTAGACGTGGACGCGCTCTCCCACGAGGGGCGTCCGCTGGCAATCCACGCAACGGTGGCGATCGGCGGTGAGATTGCCGACGCCGCGCTGCAAGAGATAGCGCTCCAACTGCTCCACATCGCTTGGGGACGGGGCCATGTGGGTAGGTTCGCCGTAAGCAGTACACCTCCTCCAGGCGTGGATCTTCACTGATCTTTCGGTGGGCTCGGTTTGATCGAGGAGTGGCAGGGGTAGGCTCGAAATATGCAACTGGTAGCGCCCACCGGGAACGTCTGTGGACGTGGTTCGAAGCTCGCTTGACAGGATGGTTATGATTGCCACCGGATTCCACCCTGTAGAAAGTTCCCGGACACTCGGGAGCACGAGGAAGGGGAGACGCAGCATGGAGTCGCACAGTTCGGGGACGATGGCGGGCACGGGGTCGTTCAAGTGCCAAAGATGTGGATATGTCCTGACGCTCACGTCGCTGGACGCGCTGCGCGATTGCCCGGATTGCGGTAGCCACGACTTCGTGCGGGCTTCGCTGTTCAACCTCACTTCAGCCGTCGGCGAGGTCTCGCCGCGCGCCCAAGGACACGAGCCCGCGGAGTGGTTGACGCGTGCTCGCGAGGATCTGCGCGAGCCCGGCGAGTACGTGCTCTACGAGGACGGCGAGGAGATCAAGACGGTCGCCTTGACGCGCGAGTGGACGCGCATCGGGCGCAGCCTGGCGGCTGACGTTCGCTTCGACGACCCGACCGTTTCGCGCAGACACGCTTTGGTGGTCCGCCAGGCCGATGGGGTGCGGGTGCTTGACGACCGCAGCCTCAACGGCGTATTCGTCAACGGCGAGCGGATCGAGTGGCGGGCGTTGCGCGACGGAGACGAGATCGTCGTTGGCCGCTATCGCTTGACGTTCGTGAGCGTGCCCGCAGAGACCGCCACGCAGTCGGACGCCACCGTTCAGACGGTCGGGTAGCCGCGGGAGACAGATTCCCCGTACCATCGGCCGCCATGGCCCAGACGATCGCGGTGCTCTCCCAGAAGGGAGGGACAGGAAAGACGACGACGGTGCGCACCCTGACGGATGTCCTACGCAGGGTTGGCGTGAGGACGCTCGCGGTCGACCTCGACCCTCAGGGCAACCTGTCGGACTATTTCGATGTGCCACCTGAGGTGGAGCCCACGGTCGCCGATGTGCTGGCAGGGGCGAGCGCCGCCGGGGCGGCGATCCATGGGGACGTGATTCCGGCCAGCTTGAACCTGGCCGAGACGGAGCTGATGCTGGGCGGCAAGATCGGCCGCGAGATGACGCTGAGGAGGGCTTTGGCGGACGTGAAGGACGAGTACGAAATCGTCCTGGTCGATTGCCCGCCTTCCTTGGGGCTACTGACGGTCAATGCGCTGGTCGCAGCCGACTATGCGCTGGTGACGGCGGAGGCCCAGTACTTCGCGCTGCAGGGCGTGGAGCAGGCCTTGGAGGTGATCGAACTTGCCCGGGAAAGCCTCAACGACGAGTTGGAGCTGGTGGGCGTGTTGTTGAACCTGGCCGACATGAGGACCGTACACTCGCGCGAGGCCAAGGCTTCGCTACAGGAGCGCTTCGAGGGGAAGGTCTTCGAGACGACGGTACGCTCCTCGATCGCTTATGCCGAATCGGCCGAGCGCGCCGTGTCGATCCTTGACCATCGTCCCGACTTGGGGGCCGATTACGTGGCGGTTGCAGACGAACTGCTTGAGCGATTGCCCGGCATGAAGGACGCCCGCGCACGCTTGGCCGGACTGGGTTGAGGTAGACCTGCGGAGATACGCCGCGCGCGCGTGCGTACACGCGGGGCGCCCCGATCCAGGACGAACGACACCGTTGAGGGGCGGAGTCAGCCCGCGAGTTGGGGCGTGGGCTCGCCCCTTTCGATGCGGGTGCGCTCGGTCGAGGCGACCATTTCGAACTCGGGTATGCAGGAGCCTCGCTTGAGCGACGCAGGAGCCAGTAGTCGCGCGACCCGCCCGGAGGCGATCACCGCGGCGCAGGCGGCACGCTGGCGATCGCCGTAGGGCAGCTCGTAGAGCTCGCGCACGCGGTCGGGCAGGGAGCCGAGCATGACCAGATCATGAATGCGCTTGCCGAGCCGTCGGCTGGAGGGCATCGGGATCTCGAAGGCTGAGGCATAACCCATGAAGCGAGCCTCCTCGGTCAGGTACAGGTCGGGACCGGCGAGCTGGTCCTCATACCAGGCGCGGTACTCGCGATGGGTCGCGGGAGCCGACGCGCGGGGCATCTTGAAGAGTTCGCCAAAGCGCAGATAGTCTTGCCACAAAGCTTCGCGCTCGCGCTCGCGCAGTCGCCCGACGAATCGCTCGTAGAACCATTCGGCCGAGTCCGCTATCACCGCGACCGTCCAGAGCATCAAATCTGGATCGAAGGCCGAGTAGGGCGTGCCTTGGGGATAGTGGGGACCGGCGTCCTCGGGCAAGGCCCCGACGACACGCTCGTGCATGGCGTCGACGATGGAAAGAGCTCGGTCGGCCTCGGCTCGGGCACCAAAGAAAACGGCCTCGAACATGCCTGCCGTGTGGGTGATCCGCCGAAAGGGGGTGCGCTTGTTGCGGGTGTGGAGGCTGGTGCCCACGTAGTTGAGCGGCTTGACGGCGCCCACGCAAAGCGCCCGCTGGCCGTACATGAGCCCGACGGCCTTCTCTTCGTGGACCTTGCGCAAGATCGAGGCGCCGCGCGGGAAATAGCCGTCCTCCATGGCCTTACAACTCTCCCACATAAGCGCCCTGAACCTCAAAGGGCGCGCGCATCAAAGTGGCCCAGCCGTCGATCTCCCCCCTCAAAGCCTCGACGACAGCACCGGTCTGCTCGTAGAAGCACCAGATCAAGACAGTGGGACCGGCGCCCGAGATTGTGGCACCCAAGGCGCCAAGATCGGCCGCTCGACGTGCCAAGGCGTAGGAGCGTGGGAACAGGTGGGAGCGACGTTGCTCGTGCAGGCGGTCCTCGAGACCGCGGGAGACCAGGTCCCAGTCGCCGCGGGCCAAGCCGAGGGTGAGCAAGGCGCCGTGGGCGACATTGAAGACGGCCTGCTCGATCGGAACCTCCGCGGGCAGTGCGAGGCGCGCCTCGCTGGTGCGAACCGCCTCGCTTGGCACGACAGCCAAAGCCTCGAGGCCCGTGGGGGGATCGAAGCGAACCGCCTGCTCGTCGGCGCAGACGACGAAGCCGCCGCGCAAGCAAGCGGCGACGTTGTCGGGATGGCCCTCGAGGAGCGTGGCGCATCGCAGCAAGTCGACGTCCAGCTCGAACAGATGGTCGGCGGCGAGCAGGCCGGCGACGATCGCGGCGGCACTCGAACCGAGGCCGCCGGTGAGCGGGATCTCGGATGCGATGCGAAAGGTGAAGTCCTCGGCTGGATGCAAGCTCTCAAACGCTTTGACGCACAGGTTCTCGCGCCCGAGGGGCACATCGAGATCGGATTCGACGGCGAACCGTCCCGTCTCGATCACCTCCAATCGGAGGTGCAGGCCGAGCGCCGCAGCGAAGCAATCGAAGCCGGGACCGAGGTTCGCCGAGGAGGCGGGGGCGCGCACCACGCGCCGGCGGATCACCGGGAGCTCCGCCGCGCCCAGCCCGGCGGGCGCGCGGCGCTCGCGTCTCCCGCGGGTCTATCCCCCGTTTCAATCACCCAGGACCGCCTCTTCGATGGCGCCGAGATCGGCTTGGCATTCGATCACTTTGCCACCGTTGTGGAGGATCGCGGTTTGGGGGTCCTTGATGCCGCGCCCGGTCAGAACGCACACGACTTGGGAGGCGTCTCCGGGCCCATACTTCAGCAGCCCGGCGACCGAAGCGGCCGAGGCGGGCTCGCAGAACATGCCTTCCTTGGAGGCCAACAGACGGTAGGCCGCAAGGATCTCGGTGTCGCTGACGGCGCGGATCGCTCCTCCCGACTCAGCCGCCGCGGTGAGCGCATCCTCGCCGCGCACCGGGTGGCCGATGCGGATCGCGGAGGCAACCGTTTCAGGGTTCTCGACGGGGTGTCCAGAGACCAAGGGCGAGGCGCCCTCGGCTTGGAAGCCGAACATCTTCGGGCTGGCGCCCATCTCGCGAAAGCCGCGCCAGTAGGAGGTGATATTGCCGGCGTTGCCGACTGGGATGCAGAGCGCCTCGAGCTCCCCTTCCAGGTCCTCGTGGATCTCGAAGGCGGCCGTCTTTTGGCCTTCGATGCGAAATTCGTTGACCGAGTTGACCAGCACGATCGGGTTGCGTTCGACCAATTCGCGGACCAAGCGCAAGGCCTGGTCGAAGTTGCCGTCGAGTGAGATCACGCGCGCACCGTGGATCAAGGTCTGGGCCATCTTGCCTTCTGCGATCTTGCCGTGGGGCACGATCACGGCGCACGTGACGCCCGCACGCGCCGCGTAGGCGGCGGCGCTACCGGCGGTGTTGCCCGTCGAGGCGCAGATGACGGCCTTCGCGCCGTCGCGCACCGCTGCCGAGACGGCACAGGTCATGCCGCGATCCTTGAAGGAGCCGGTCGGATTGGCGCCCTCCAACTTGAGACGCACCGAGGCGCCCACCATCTCCGAGAGCACGGGCGCGCGCAGCAGGGGTGTGGAGCCCTCTTGGAGGCTGACGATCGGATCGCCCTCCTCGAAGGGCAAGCGGTCGCGGTAGCGCTCGATCAGGGGAACGTGGCTCTTGGACATGGAGATGGCGTTGCTCACAAGTACTCCTCTTCTATCACGCGTATCGCGCGTGGGGTTGAGCGCAGGAAGTCGAGGTCTCCGATCTTCCTCAAGGCCTCGCGCAAACGTGTCTCGGCCAAAGGATGGACGACCATGACCAGCCGCGCGTGCTCGCCGAGGCCGTGCTGGACGACCGACTTGATCGAAGCCCCCTCATCGCCAAGGACACCTGCCACGGTGGCGAGGGCGCCGGGACGATCGGCCATCTCCATGTGGATGTAGAAGCCGCTCTCCACGTCGCTCACCAGCGGCAGCGGGTCCACCGGCGGCGAGGGAGCGGCGGGTGGGAGCATCGTGCTGACGAGATCGCCGAGCACCGCGCTGGCGGTCTGCAAGCCACCGGCGCCCGGTCCGGACATCGTGATCTCGGTGATCGCCTCGGACTCGACCGTGACTGCGTTGAAAGGGCCGTTGACAGACGCCAGGGGGTGACCTGAGTAGAGAAAGGCGGGATGCACTCGCACCGAGAGGCCGCCGTCGCGCCGCTCGGCCGTGCCGATCAGCTTCAAACCGAGGCCGAGCTCGCGGGCGTATTGGATGTCGTCCGTTTGGAGGTGCTCGATCCCCTCGTAGGCCACCTCGTCGATGTGTACGGGGGTATCGAAGGCGAGTCGTGCCAGGATCGCCATCTTGGCCGCCGCGTCTCTCCCGGTGACATCCTCGGAGGGGTCCGCCTCTGCGAAGCCCAGTCGCTGGGCCTCGGCCAAAGCCTCGGCATAGGTAGAGCCGTGGGTCATCTCGCTGAGGATGTAGTTGGTGGTGCCGTTGACGATGCCATGCACGCGCTCGACGTGGGCGCCGGCCAAGGACTCGCAAAGAACGCGCACGACCGGCACGACACCCGCGATGGCGGCCTCGAAGCGCAATTGCACGCCGGCGGCGCGAGCCGCCTCGAACAGCTCCTCACCGTGCTGGGAGAGCAGTTGCTTGTTGGCGGTTATCACGTGCTTGCCGGCGCCCAGCGCGGCCAACACGTATTCGCGAGCCGGTTCGATCCCGCCCATCAGCTCGACGATCGCATCCGACTCCCCCAGGATCTCGGGGAAGCTGCCTTTGCTTCTGGTGAGCGCCTGGCCCAAGACCGGCTGGCGCCCGGCGATCCGCTCGATGTGGGAGGCACGCCGTTCGAGCAGGCCGGCGAAGGCGCAGCCAACCGTGCCATAGCCGAGCAGCCCCACTTTGAACGTGACTGAGCCCGGACGCGCAGCGACCCCGTGCTGCGAGGCCGACGAGACGCCGACATGGACGGCTTGCTCGCCGGCGGGCGCCCCGGCAAGTGCATCCTCGGTGGAGATCTCCCTAGAGGACATCGCGCGCGGTCAGGTCCTCGAAGGTCTCACGGCGGACGACGATGCGCGCGTCTCCGTCCTTGCAGAAGACGACAGGGGGTCGAGGAACGCCGTTGTAGTTGCTGGCCATCGCGAAACCGTAGGCGCCGGTCGCCGGCGTGAGGACGATGTCGCCGGGCTTGGGCTCCTCGAGGAAGACTTCTCGCGCGATCACGTCTCCGGACTCGCAATGCTTGCCGGCGAGCACGCAGGGGGATTCGACCCGACCGCTCGACCGATCCGCCAGGTGGGCTTCGTAGGCGGCGCCATAGAGCATCGGACGCAGGTTGTCAGACATTCCCCCGTCCACCGCAACCCAGGTGGAGACGTTGCGCTTGACCGACTCGACCGTGTAGAGCGTGATGCCCGCGTTGGCCGTGAGCGAGCGGCCCGGCTCGATGAGGATGCGCGAGCTTGCAGCTATGCCAGCCTCGCGAGCGGCGCCGATGAGAGCGCCGACCCAGGCCTCGATCTCTGGTGGGCGCTGGGCCTCGGCGTAGGCGACACCCAGGCCACCGCCGAGATCATAAGTGGTGAAACCGCCCGCCTGCTCGCCGATTTGCGCCAAGGCCCCGACCTCACGACGAAACGGCTCCAACTCCAACAGCTGGGAGCCGATATGCGCGTGAACACCGCGCAGAACGAGTCCAGGCACCTCGCGTACACGCGCGATCGCGGCGGGAACGTCGGCCATCGAAAACCCGAACTTGGAGTCGGCCTGACCGGTCGAGATCTTCTCGTGGGTGTCTCCTCGCACGTCGGGGGTTGCTCTAATCAGGACATCCTGGGAAGACCGGGTCACATGTGACCCGGTCCCCACCGGCGCATGCGCCGGTGGGCCAGTCGGCGCATGCGCCGACTGGAAAGCATCGACGAGGTTCGCGAGCCGGTCGATCTCGTCGAAATTGTCGATCACGATCAGGCCGATCCCCTGCTCCAGGGCATAGGTCAGCTCCGCCTCGGACTTGGCGTTGCCGTGCATCAGGATGCGCTCTGGCGGAAAGCCCGCGTTCAGCGCCAGATACAGCTCCCCGCCGGAGGCCACGTCGCACCAGAGACCCTCCTCGGCAAACAGAGACAGGACAGCGGTGCAAGGGAAAGCCTTGGATGCGAACACCACCCCGAAGTCCTCTTGGCCGGCGTCCCTCCCGGCCTGCACGAAGGCGCGGGCGCGGGACCGCAAGTCATCCTCGGCCACCACGTATGCCGGCGTCCCGAACTCGCGGGCCAAGTCGATTGTGTCGCAGCCACCCACCTCGACGTGGCCGCGCTCGTTGAGGCGGCTCCCCAAGGGGAACACGTGCGAAAGACTCGTCCCTGTGGCCATGTCGAGATTATGGCGCTTCACCTGGGACGGAACTTTGCGCGGGGTACTTCATGCCAAGGACGCGCGCGCGTGCGGGGCACCCATTCCGGAGATACCGCCACTCCCGCGGCGCCAACCACCGCGCCGCGCCAACACGGCTAGGAACACGACGCCGATCGCCATCAACACGATGCTCTCCAACTGCGGCGTCGTCAGACCCCAGACGACCTCTTTGTTGCGCCTGATGAACTCCACCAACAGGCGCTCCAAACCGCTGAAAACCAGATATAGCCCCAACACGACCCCCGGGCGTACGCGGTCGCGCAGCTGCCACAAGAAGTAGGCGAGCAAGCACATCGCGACCGTCTCATATATGGGCGTCGGCTGGACGGTCACGCCCGATGGAGTGGGCACGGTGCCGTGCGGATAGCCCATCGCCCAAGGCAGTTTGGAGGCAATCCCATAGTCGCCGTCACCCGAGACCTGGCAGCCGATCCGTCCGATCCCGTAGCCGAGCGCGAGTACCGTGACGCACATGTCGAACGTGACCAGGTTGAACATGTGGCGCCAACGCATCCAGGCGATCACCCCGATCGCACCACCGATCGCGCCGCCGTACCAAACAAGCCCCGATCCGGAGAAGATGTGGCCGAGCAGGTCGTGCTTGACTTCGTTGTAGTTCTGGATCACGAAGTAGCCCCTGGCTCCCACCAGACCGCCGATCAAAGCCGCGAACACGATCTCATAGGCCCAATCGACGGGCTTCTCCAGCTCGCGCAGGCGCCTGGCGATCACCAGGCCACAGGCAAGGAAACCGAGCGCGAACGTGACCCCGAACGTCTTGATCGAGATGCCGAAGACGACGACTTCGGGCTTCATCCTCGGTCTTCCAGGCGGACTGTCCTCATACGTGGACTCTATGCGACCTCGGGCCCTGATACGCCGCGCCGGGCGGCGGGATCGCGGGACGCTTCTGCGACAATCATGGGGATGACCAAGCGAAGCTCACAGTTCGGCAAGGACGGCGGCCTACAGGCCCGCATGCTCTTGACGATGTTCCTGTTGGGACTCGTCTACGTGGTCTTCGTGGGCGCCCTGTTCGCGGCTGGTGCGGCGGCGGCCTCGATCGTGGTCATCGCGCTGTTCATGCTGGGCTTGCAGTTCTTCGCCTCCGACAAGATCGCGCTCACGACGCTCGGCGCCAAAGAGGTCACGCCCGAGGAACAGCCGGAGCTGCACGGCATCATCGAAAGGCTCTGCGTCCAAGCCGACCTGCCCAAGCCGAAGGTGTGCGTGATGGACACGCCCATGCCCAACGCCTTTGCGATGGGACGATCTCAGAAGAAGGCGACAGTGTGCGCCACGACCGGCATTCTGCGGATGCTCGACACGGCCGAGCTCGAAGGCGTGATGGCGCACGAGCTGACCCATGTGATCAATCGCGACGTGATGGTCATGACAATGGCCAGCTTCTTCGCGACGTTGGCGGCCTTGATAGCCCAATTCACCCTCTTCTTCGGGGGCGGCTTCGGCGGCGGCTACGGGCGCAGCCGCGAAGAGGAGGAGGGAATCATGCTTGTCTTGGTCGTCTCGGTTCTGGTGTATGCGGTCTCCTTCCTGCTGTTGCAGGCGCTCTCGCGCTATCGGGAGTTCGCCGCAGATCGAGGCTCGGCGGTCTTGACGGGCCGGCCCAGCGCCCTGGCCTCGGCGCTCCTGAAGATCAGTGGCACGATGGAGCGGATTCCCAACCAAGACTTGCGCAAGGCCGAAGGCATGAGCGCCTTCTTCATCATTCCCGCGCGGACCAAGCAGTCCTTGATGAACATCTTCTCCGACCATCCCTCTTTGGAGAAGCGCCTGGAGGCGCTCAGCCGGTTGGAGTCCCAGCTGCAGAGCGCCGCGTAGAAGACGTGGGTCTCAAAGACATCCTCACGGGCCGCCATGAGGTCAAGGGCCCAGCGCCAGACCGCCTGTTCGCGATCTCAACGGCCTACATCGCGCTTCAGACCGAACACGACATCGAGCCGGCGGGCGCCGCCGCGATCGTGTTCCAGGCTCTGCAAACCAGCGAGTTCGAAGGCGTCATCAAGGAGATGGAAGAAGTGGTTGTGGCCACGGGTGGCGAGAACGACACCGAGGTGCACACCGAGGACGACAAGTTCGGCTACCGCTGGATGGTCCTCAAGGACGGATCGATCGAAGACCTGGCGGTGGGCATCAACGCCGTGAGCGGCTCGATCGAGACGGCCGGGCACGGAGAGCGCCTGTTGTGCGCCGTGTTCGCTTTCAAGGACGCCAAGGGCCGCGAGCTGTACTTCATCTACAACTACAAGCGCGGCTACTGGTATCCGTTCGTACCGGCGTCCGGCAGCGAACGCTCGACCGAGCGCGAGCTCCAGCTCAAGGCCCAGATGGCCTCCGAGCTACCAATAGAGCCCGAACTAGAGCGGTGGTTCCCACTCTGGGGAATACCGATCTGACGACCGTCGACGCGGCGCATTCCTGCGTCCTCGACCGCTCATGTGCAGAGCACACCAAGCGGTCTGCGTCCTTGGACTGCTTGGTCCACGGCCGTCAGATCTGGCCTCCCGGAGACCAGCCAATATGCGAAACGCCGCAGGTCAGTCCGGGATGAGGCCCTCGCCGGTGAACTCCGCCTCCGCCTCGGCGAGCGTGATGTCGTCGGGGGGCAGGATCAGGTCGGAGGTCTCGATCTCATCGTCGCCCACGACCGTGCCGTTGGAGCGGATGTAGTCGAGCAGCTGGGCGAAGGACGACTTGAAGACGGCCTCATCGTTTGCGTCCACGGCCGCTACGACAGCCGCATCGAGTTCATTCAGGCGCGCGTGGAGGCTCTCGTCGAGACGGTACTGGTCCTCTCCGGAGACGCGCACGATCATGCCGACTTCTCCTCTGAGGGTGCACCCTGCGCGGAGTCGCCCGCGCCAAGCTCACCGGCGCCGCCGGGAGCCCCGATTTCGGCCTTCATCTTCTCCAAGTCGTCGTCCACCGCGGATTTGCTCGACAGTTCTTTGAGCTGCTTGTCGATGTCGTCCTCGCCGGGTCCGAGCGCGGTGATGTCGTCGAAGGTGCCGGCCGCTTCGAGCTCCTGGACGGCGTCGGCGCGAGCCTTCATGTTTTCGGTCTTGTCCACGGCTCGCTGCATCGCCAGACCGACATCTGCCATCTGCTCGCCCACGCCCGTCGCCGCTTCGGAAATCTTGACCTGGGCTTCGGCCGCCGAGTATTGGGCCTTGATGACCTCCTTCTTGGTCCTGAAGGCTTCGATCTTCGCCCGCAGCTTCTGCTCGGATTCGGTCAGCTTCTCCTGCTGGCTTTCGAGTTCGCCCACCTGCGTGTCGAGCGACTGCAGCTCAGTTTGAGCGATGTTCTTGCGTTCCAAAGCCGTCCGCGCCAGGTCTTCCTTGCCGGCGGAGACGGCTTGGCGGGCTTGCGTGTCGAGCTTGACGACCTGCTGCTGTAGCGAGGTCTCCTGCAATTGGAGGCGCTTCTTGGCGGTCACAACGTCGGCGATGCCCTTCTTGACGTTCTGTAGCTGTTCGACCTGCTTTTGGTAGCTGTAGTCGAGCGTCTCGGCGGGGTCTTCGGCGCGATCCAAGAGCTTGGAGACCTTGGCCTTCACGACGGTTGACATGCGCCCGGTCAAACCGGCCATCTGATCCTCCTGTGGGGCGGGGACGTGAACTACAAAGGGTAGCCGACCCGGGTGTTGGGCTATCCACAAGCAGGCGCTCGGCCTGGGCGCCCTCGCCGACGCGGTTGAGACCCACCACTGGCCGCCCACGCGCTCTCGCGCACGTACGCGCGCGAGGCGCCTCTAAACGAACGGTCTACAGAGCGGTCGGATGACGCACGGTGAAGCCCGCGTTTGCGGGCCGCAACGGACGCCAGCGAGGACCCTGCTGATTTGAGGGATCGTCGGCCGAACTCGTATCCAAGCGCAGGCCGGCCACAGTCATGTAGGCGTGACCGCCGTTGGCGAAGATCGTGACCCAGGTGCCCACGCCACCCGACTCCCAGCCCATGAATTCCGAGGAGTCCATCGGCGTGGCGATCAGGCTGGCACCGTGCAAGGCATAGGAGACCGTTCCTGAGCAGTCATAGCCGGGAGAGACGAACGATGCGTGGCCGCCGCCGTAGATGTAGGGAAGACCGATGATCTGGTTTCCCGCCCAGATGATCTGCTGTACCGCGGCGGGCGCGGACATGGGGGCTGCGGCCATGCCGTTGATCACACGGGCGGTGGCGCCCGGAACGAGCAGCTCGGGCTTGGTGTCTGCCGCTACGCCGACCACGCTGCCACCGGTCGAAGAAGTCACTTCGGTGGGCGTCTGGGGCGCTACGTAGGGGATGACCTGGCCGGTCGCGGTCTTCTGGTAGACGGCCCCTTTGTAGGCCAGGCTCATGGAGCGCGCGGTGACGGGCGCCGTGTGGCGTTTGGGAGGCGCCGGGGTGGTGGGTGTCGCGCCGCCGGCGACACCGGGGGCGATCGTCGCCGAGGCCCCGCCGGCAGAGACGCCGCCGGTCGTGGCAAGAGCGGCGGCGGGCAAAGCCGCCGCGATCAGGATGCAGAAAAGCGTTGAGCACAGGGCTCGCAAGCGCACAGCTACCTCTTTCGTCGGCCTGCGGGGTTAGCTGACGGGCTAGCGCTGAAAGAGCCTGCGCTTCTCACGGTTCGGCCGTGGGATTCGCCCCAACAACTTGGGTCCCCCGTTCCTTGGCTTCTGGCCAAGGACTCGGCGTTATCGGCGGCAAGCTATCAAAGTGCAATGACGGTTGCACGCGGCAGGCTCCTCCGAGGCCCCATTTCCGCGCAAAATCGGGGTTTTGTGGAAGGTCGTACAAGGACATTCGAGCTTCCCCGCGAATCTCCCTGCTTTTTGGAGGCCGCCGCAACCGTCGGACCAGGCGGGTAGCGTGGGCTCGGACATGCCACGCCTCGCCGCCCTCCCCCACGCGTTGCGCACCCACCCCTCACACTCGCGCGGAGTGCTCGCCACGGTTGCGGCGGTGTGCTTGCTCTCCGGCTGCGGCAAGAGCCTGTCCACCCAAACGAGCGGCTCCAGTCAGGGACCGGTGGCCGCCGTGAGCGGCGAGGGCGCCGGCGGCCTGTCCACGAAGAACACGACCCGCCTCGGCGGCGCGAGCGCTGTGACCGATGCCGCCGCGGTGTCGGAGACCGTCTATCCGGGCCTCACGCGCGCCACCAGACCGCGTGCCGTCGTCTTGGTCGATCTGCACGATTGGCCCGCGGCGCTGGCCGCCTCGACGCTTGCGGGTAGCCCACTGCACGCCCCGCTGCTCTATAGCGAAGGCGCTTCTCTGCCGCAGGCGAGCGCGGTCGCGCTGGCCACGATGAAGCCGATCGGCACCAGCGCCTTCGCGGCGGGCGCCAACTCCTCGACGAAGCCGACCCAGGTGATCGAGGTGGGTCGAACCGCGACGCCGGCGGGCTTCGTGGCTGGCTCGATTTCGGGCGCCGGTCCGGCAGCGCTTGCGGTTGCGATCGAGCAGGCGGCGAGCGTCGCGCGCAAAAGGGCGCCGCGCAAGCTGATCGTGACGTCCGCAGAAGGGCCACCGGCGATGACCATGCCGGCTGCCGGCCTGGCGGCCCAGACGGGGGCACCAATCTTGTTCGTCGGGCGCTCGTCCATTCCGAAGGCCACGGCCGCGGAGCTGAGGCGCTTGGGGAGAACCTCGATCTACATAGTGGGGTCAAGCAGCTTGGTCGGGCCGGGCGTCGCCAAGGATCTCGCGCGCTACGGAAGCGTTACGCGCATCGGCGCGGGCACTCCGTCGAGCAACGCGATCGCGGTCGCTCGCTACACGGACGGTAGCTTTGGCTGGGGGGCACTCGAACCGGGTCACGGGTTGGTGTTCGCGAATGCCGCCAGACCACTCGACGCCCCGGCGGCCGCGCCTCTGTCGGCGACCGGCGACTACGCGCCACTGCTCCTGTTGGAAGCATCCGACACGATTCCGGCGCAACTGGGGGTCTACCTGAGCGACCTACAGCCGGGCTCTCCCTCCTCGGGACCGGTCCACGGTGTTTACAATCACGGCTGGGTGATCGGTGACACGAGCGCCATCTCGGCCGCGACCCAGGCCAGCCTGGACGCGCGGCTGGAGATCGCGCCACGACCAGAGCCCGAAGCCCCCCTCTCGTCAGCGACGACGGGCCAGGGCGGCGGTTCGACGGCGACTTCGACAAGCGAAGCAGCGCCGACGAGCCCGACGGGCTGATCAGCGTCGCTCCCGCAGACGAACGAACCTCGAGACCAGGACAGTGAACAGATCGTGAGCCAAGCAGAGAGCCCCAATCGCATCGGCAAAGAGCAGGCCGGCGAGGTCACCGTGGAGGACGTGCGCGAGTTGATGGGCGCCTCCACCCCTCACTTTGCCCTGCAACTGCGCAACCGCATCGCAAAGCTGATCGACGCGCTGCCGCCCGATCACCCCGCGCGGGTGGAAGGAGAGCGCGAGATCACACGCTTGGAACGTCTGGGCCTCGACGGGGAGACGCGCGGCGCGGGCCCCGACGAGGGCGAGCAACCGATGCCTTCGCTCAGCCTCGCTTAGCGCTCACAGGTCCCGACATGGGCCGAACCTCGCAAAAACGCTCAGCCGCGACCGGTGGCGCGGGCGCGGGCATCCAGAAAGCGCGTTCGTAGGAGCCTGAAGAGGACGACGAACAGAACGATGTCGAGCGCGAACATGCCGACGTTCAAGACCTCAGACGGCTTGGCAAGCGAGCTGTAGCCGAGCACGACGACCGAGTGCAGGACGATCACGGGCAGCAGAGCGAGCAACAGCGTGTGTGAGCGATAACCGCTCGAGTGCTCGCGCCAAGTGACCTCGATCGTGCCGAGCGCCACCGCGGCGATCGCGGCCAAAAGGAGCGGCCCACCAGACTCGGGACCATGGCGCAGGCGCGAGACGGCGATCACGAACGCCACGGCCCCCGCCAGGATCAAGAGCTCGGACAGCGGCAAGGGGTGCCAGGGCGAAGGGGGACGCTCGCCGTAGGTCCGCTGCGGGGAGACCGGCGCCGCGCGCGTGGCCCGCGCGCTGGGCGGGGCTACTGGACGGGGCTTGCGCGAGCGACCGCGGGGACCTCTGGTGTGGCTTGCCACGCCAGACAGTCTAAGCTGGCCCGCGTGCCCGAGTCCACGCCCACGTGGGAGCGCCTTGCCGGCCTGCCGCTCCAAGTCGACTCCTATCGCTTGGAGGCGCTACAGGCACTGGTCTCGAGCGAGTTCGAGCGCAAGAGCACGGTCATTCGACTGGCGGGCCTGGGCCAAGAAGGCATGGGCGAAGACGTGACCTACGACGCGGTCGACCAGGAGATTCTCCAGGCGGCCGGACCAAGTCTGCCGCTGCAAGGGACCTGGACGATCGGCTCGTTCTCAGAGCACCTCGCTGGGCTGGATCTCTTCCCCGAGGAGCCCCAGCGGGAGGTCTCGCGACGCTATCGCGTATGGGCGTATGAGGCCGCGGCGCTCGACCTGGCTCTGTGCCAGGCGGGAACCTCTCTGCACGAGGCGCTCGGCCGCACTCCCAGGCCGGTGCGCTTCGTGGTCTCGCTGCGCTTGGGCGAGCCCCCGAGTATGGAGCCGATCCGCAAACGTTTGGATGCCTACCCGGGCTTGCGCTTCAAGCTCGATCCGACGAGCTCTTGGAGCGAGAGCTTGATCGCCGACCTGGTTGGCACGGGCGCGGTCGAGTCGGTCGACTTCAAGGGCTATTACTCGGGCTCGATCGTCGACCAGGCTCCCGATCCTGTCCTCTACAGCCGCGTCGCCGAGGCCTTTCCAAACGCTTGGATCGAGGATCCGGCGCTCACTGCCGAGACCGATGCGGCACTCGCCGCACACCGCGAGCGCTTCTCATGGGACGCCCCGATCCACTCGGTGGCCGATATCGAAAGCTTGCCATACCCACCGAAGATGGTGAACATCAAGCCGTCGCGCTTGGGTGGCCTTAGGAATCTGCTGGATGCCTTCGACTACTGCGCCGAGCGTGGGATCGGCAACTACGGCGGCGGCCAGTTCGAGTTGGGCGTCGGGCGCGGGCAGATCCAGTACTTGGCCTCGCTGTTTCACGGGGACGCGCCCAACGACGTGGCGCCGAGCGCCTACAACCTGCCGACACCCCCCGCCGGCCTGCCGCATAGCCCTTTGGCGGCCGCCCCGTCGGAGCTGGGGTTCCGCTGGGATACCTCGCGCCCAACGCAAGCTTGACGAGGTTCCAACCGGGCGGGCGAACCAACCAGCCACTCAGCCTGCCCCCATCTCAAGAGGCCACAACGCGCCTGGGTCCCGCCGGACTTTCCGGCGAGACCCAGTCTGCTACTTCAACTACCTACTGCGCGTAGCTGCTTATTTTTCGCTTTTGACGACAGCTGCGGCCGACGCGTTTTCAAGCACGCCCTTGAAGATCGCCGTGTTGTTGCCCGAGGCGGATGGCAGGCCGATCTCGGCATTGACAGCTTCATCGATGAGGCCGGTGAAGATGCCGAACAGGATCTGCGAGCCGCACCCTTCGGCGCCGGGCGCGGAGAATGTGTTGTTGACCAGTTCGTTTTTCTTCAGGACGACCAGAGTGCCTTCGTCCTTGACTTCGATTTCGCCGAGGCTGCCTTTGATCGCTTTGTTCGGCAGCGGCGGTTTGGTTTCACCGGAGGTGAGTTCGATTACGACCGGTTTGCTGGCGGAGCCGACGTAGCATTTCGGCCCTAGGAATTCATTTTCCAGATGCACGCGAACGGGCAGGCTGAGCGCATCCGGAGCCCCCGTGAACAGGGCCGGGCGGCTGATCGTGATTTTGCCCACGAGTTCCGCGGTAGCGTTTGCGCCGAGGGCGCTTTTCGCGATGAGTTCTTCCCAGATTTTCTTCAACGGTTCGGGGAAGAAGGAGGGAGCCACAAGTTTCAGGACCCCGCCTGGAACGTTCTGAGGCGTTTTCGAGAGCGCTTCGGCGCCGTTAGTCGGGTTGACCCACGTTTCAGCTTCGGTTTCTTCGTTCTCGATGATCCCGCCCTGAAGCGTGATCGTTTTGGTGATCGGCACTTCCGTTTTCTTGATCTTGAATTCGCCGCTGGTGGTCTGCGCGAAGACGCAGTAGTTCACCCCTGTCGTTTTCGTCGGGCAGTTGCCGAAATTGACGAAATCGCCGGTCGGTTTGGTGGCGAGCGCGGGACCCGCGAACGCGAGCGCCATCAGCGCCGCGGCGGCCACCGCTAGGAGCCCCATATGGGGCTTGCCCATTCTAGTCATCCTAATCCTCCTGGTTTGGTTGTTACGTCATTAGCGCCGCACGGGCCGGCTCGGCTCGACCCAACCTGATGACCCATCGACCGCGTCCGTGTCCTCCGTATCAATCTGAGGACACGGTCCGTTGTTGCAATCGGAACACGTCGCGCGTCCGGTTCTATAGGAAAGCCCTATGCATGTCAAGCGGAAAAATACTTCCTTATCAAATATTTGACGAGCTGTTGGAATTCGTGAACGAGAGTCGGCTAGCCAACACGCAGGCCTGTCGCCGAGGCTAGACAGAGACAATCTCGCCGCAACTCGACTACGCAGAGCCGAGCTTGGGAAGGCGGCACGCAACTTCTGTGTCCCGCGTCGGTTTGGAGGCCATAGTCGCTAAGAATGGGTGGTCGTGGTGGGTCCTACAGTCCGCAAGCAATCGAACCCGGAGCATTCGAGGGCCGTCAGCGCGGCGCTACTGGTCCTGTGCGTGCTGCTCGCGTGCGCCTGTGTGGCCGGCACCGCGAGCGCCTCTTCGCGCGCGTCCACGAGCAAAGGGTCGGGCGGCGCCTCCGCACCCGGCGTGACTGCGCCCGGAGCCACCGCTCCCAGCGCGCCCACGCGCACGAGCGCTCCGGCAAACAAGGTCACGATCACGAGCATGAGCTGCGTGCCCGCGCTCCACTGCTCCACCAACCCCCATCAAGTCTCGGTGCGCGGCCTTCTACTCGTCAAGGGCAACGGCTTGGCGCCAGGGATGGTCGTGGCGTTCCCCCACAGCATTGGGGCCCGCATCGCTCGCAACTCCCCCACGGCGCACCTGGCCAACTCGACACTGGGGCTGATCGTGCATGTGCCGAGCAAAGCCCACTCGGGGCGGCTCATGGTCCTTGTAGGCCGAGGCGAGCACTCCAACTCCTATGGGCCGATCCATGTCGTCAACTATGCCCTGCACCCCCCCAAGCCACCGGCTTCGCGCTCGACCACCGTGGCCCAGCCGGCCCCGTCGGCCAGCGCCTTCGACGGCCAAGGCATGTGGATCTGGTACGTGAGCCAGTCAGACGGGGGCAATCTCGCTTCGATCGTCGCCCAGGCCCACGCCGCGGGCGTTACCACGCTCTACGTCAAGAGCTCGGACGGCTCGTCCAACTACTGGAGTCAGTTCAGCCCCGAACTGGTCCAAACGCTGCACTCAGGCGGGTTGAAGGTGTGCGCGTGGCAGTACGTGTATGGCACCAATCCCGCCGGGGAGGCGAGCCTGGGCGCCGAGGCGGTCACAAACGGGGCCGACTGTCTGGTGATCGACGCGGAGGCCGAGTACGAAGGCAAGTACGGGGCGGCCCAAACCTATGTCGCGGACCTGAGGGCCAAGATCGGAGCCGCCTATCCGCTGGGCTTGGCCACCTTCCCCTATGTCTACTACCACACGTCGTTTCCCTACTCGGTGTTTTTGGGGCCCGAAGGCGCCCAGTTCAACGCTCCGCAGATGTATTGGAAGGACATCGGCAACTCGGTCGACACGACCTACGCGAACACGTTCATCTCAAACCGGGTCTACGGACGGCCGATCTTCCCGCTGGGCCAGACCTACTCCAAACCGAGCGCCGAAGAAGTTGTGCGCTTTCGTGAGGAGGCTTCGCTGTATGGCGCCCCCGGCATCTCCTTTTGGGATTTCCAGGAGACTCCCGCCAGCCTGTGGACGGCCTTGGCCACCCCGCTGGCCCCGCTCACGAGCGTGACGCCCAATCAAGCTTGGTCGGAACTGGGCGAAGGCAGCAAAGGCGACCCGGTTCTGTGGATGCAGGAGCACTTGGCCGCGGCCGTCCCGACGCAGGCCACAACCGGCATCTTCGACTCCACGACCAAAGCCAACCTTGAGCAGTTCCAGAGCGCTCACGGGATCGCGCCAAGCGGCCACACCGAAGCAGCCACTTGGCAGGCGCTCTTGGCCCTCGCGCCGGTCGCAGTCAACTGGACCGGCGCGGGACCGAAGCTCTGACGCGCGATAGCCGGCGCGATCCTGCGTCCTCGCCCGCTCGCGTGCTCTAGCACGCCACGCGGGCTGCGTCCTTGGCTCGCTTGACTCTCACGCGTCAGAGACGCCCAACGTCAGACTCGCTGGATCAAAGTCCCCGTCCCGAGCCCCCCGCCGCAGCACATCGTGACGAAGCCGATCTCCTTGTCGGAGCGCTCCAGCTCGTGCAGCAGGGTCGTGATCAAGCGGGCGCCGGTCGAGCCCAGAGGATGGCCCAAAGCCATTGCCCCACCGTTGACGTTGACGCGATCCATGTCGGGCCCCAGCTCGCGCTTCCAAGCCGCCACGACGGGCGCGAAGGCCTCGTTGATCTCGATCAGGTCGATGTCGTCGATCTTCATCGAGTTGCGCTCCAGGATCTTGCGCGTGGCCGGGATCGGCCCTTCGAGCATCTTGACCGGGTCACAGCCCACCGTGGTCTGATCGACGATCCGGGCGCGGGGGGTGAGGCCCAGGTCTTTGGCCTTCTCGGCGCTCATCAACAGGACCGCGGCGGCTCCGTCTGAGATCTGGGAGCTGTTGCCGGCCGTGATCTTGCCGTCGGGCTTGAAGGCCGGTTTGAGCTGGGAGAGGGCCTCGAGGTTGGTGTCGGGGCGGATACCCTGGTCGGTGACGTAGGTGTCGCCGTTGACCGCAAACGGCACGATCTCGCGCTCGAAGCGGCCCTCCTCGGTGGCCTGGTGGGCCAGTTTGTGGGAGCGCACCGCCAGCTCGTCGAGCTCGGAGCGAGGAATCTCCCACTCGTCGGCGATCATCTCGGCGCCAAGGCCTTGACCGACGATGTTGTGCTTTGCCATCAGCTCGGGGGTGAAGGCGAAGCCGAACTCCTGCTGGGTCTTCATGCCCGCCGCAAACGGGAAGTGGCCCATGTGCTCGACGCCACCGCCGATCATCGTGTCGTGCACTCCGGCGGCGATCAAGGCAGCCGAGAAGTTGACAGCCTGCTGGGCCGAGCCGCACTGGCGGTCGACGGTCGTGCCGGGCGTCTCGATCGGCAGGCCCGCCTGTAGCCAAGCGTTGCGGGCGATGTTGAAGCCCTGCTCGCCGAACTGCTGGACGCAGCCGGCCACAACATCCTCGACCATGGCCGGCTCGATGCCCGCGCGATCGATGACCTCGGTGTAGACCTTGGCAAGCAAGGTGTTGGGATGGGTGTCCTTGTAGTAGCCCTTCTCCAGGTGACCGCGACCGATCGGTGTCCGAACCGCCTCGACGATCACGACCTCACGGCCGTCTGCTTGCCTCATGATGGAAGTCCTTTTGCTCGATTTTTTTGGCGCCCCAGCCACCCCACCGGGGCATCTCGCCTGGCTCGGGCGAACAACCGAAGCGCGCCTCAGGAACGCGCGAGGTGCTCACTCCCTCTACTGTACCGCGCAGCACCCCTAGATTGACTGGTCAGTCAACCAAACTCGCGTTTCGGCGATCGGGGCAAGGTCGGACAGCGCCCACCCCGCGCTCGCGCATAGCCGCCAGATATGGTGGCCCGACCCCAAAGACCCCACAGGAGCAAGACCTTGAACGAACGCATTGGAATAATCGGCAGTGGAACGATTGCCTGCGGCTTGGCCGCCACCGCCGCGCACCACGGTCCGGTACTGCTGCTCGCGCGCTCACAATCCTCGGCCGACCGCGCCAAGGCCACGGTCGAGAAGACCTTGAGCCGCCTCGAGGCAGAGATCGACCCGGAGCATGTCCAGATCGTCACCGAGCTCGATGCACTGGCGCACGTGTCCTTCGCGGTGGAGGCGATCGTCGAGGAGCACGACATCAAGGCCGGACTGTTGGCCGAACTGAACGGGATCCTCGACACGGAGGCGATTCTGGCCTCGACAACCTCCTCGCTCTCGGTCGAGCGCCTGGCCGAGGCCTCTGGCCGGGCCGAGCGCTTCTTGGGGCTGCACGTGTTCAACCCGGTCACCAAGATGAAGCTGGTCGAGCTCGTCTTCCCGCAAGCCGCATCCACGGAGACGAGGACGCGCGCATTGGCGCTGTGCGAGGCCTTCGAGAAGACCGCGGTAGAGGTCCCCGACGTGCCTGGGTTCGTGGTCAACCGTCTGCTGTTCCCTTATCTGTTCAACGCCGTTCGCCTGCTCGAAGAGACCGGCATGGAGCCACAGGACATCGACACCTGCATGAAGCTCGGAGCCGGACACCCGATGGGGCCCTTCGCGCTGCTGGATCTGGTGGGCTTGGACGTATCCAAGGCGATCGGTGAGACGATCGGCGAGACGATCCCGCCGAAGGTGGACGCGCTGATCGCCGAGGGCGCGCTCGGGCGCAAGACCAAGCGGGGCTTTCTCTCTTACTGAGAGGCGCCTCACCACACTTTTAGGTGGGCTTCATCGAGGCGGGGATACTTGAGGGGCGACCAAGTCGCACGCACACCCGCCTCCTCCCAGTGCACACGCTCCGGCCCGCTCCCCCAAGCGGGCCGGACGTGTATTCGCCGTCATCCGGTGGCGGGAGGCGCTTGCGAGGACTCCTCCTCGACCGCACGGACCGGGCGGCGGCGACGAATACGGACGGCCTCGATGCGGTTGTGGTTGACCGACTCGACCCTGATCGAGAACTCGCCCGAGCTGATCGTGTCACCTCGGCGGGGCAGGCGGCCCAGCTCGGCGAACACGAACCCTCCGACCGAGTTGTAAGCGTCGCTGTCGACGGGCAACTCGACCCCATGATCGAGCAGGTCGGCGATCGAGACGTGGCCGCGCACGAACAGATCGCCGTCGGCGAGCCGTCGCACCTCGCCGGCGGCGGCATCGGTCTCATCGGCGATCTCCCCCACTACCTCCTCGATGATGTCCTCGATCGTGACGATGCCCACGACCCGCCCGTACTCGTCCACCACGACCGCCAAGGAGGTGCGCTGGCGTTGCAGGTCGGCCAAGAGGTCGTCCAGGGGCTTGGTCTCGGGCACGATCGGAGCGTCGTGCATGATTGGCTCGATCGACGCGTGGGGTCCGTCGTGCATCAAACGCCTCGCCAAGGAGGAGGCGTGGACCAAGCCGCGCACCCGGTCGCGATCCTCGTCCTCGATCACCACGAGCCGGGTGTGGCCACTTGAGATGCACAACTCCAAGGCGCTCTGGGCGTCCTGGGAGACGTCGACGGTGATGACCGCGGGGATCGGGGTCATCACTTGACGGGCCTCCTGCTCGTGCAGGTGAAAGACGCCGGTGAGCATTCCCGCCTCGCCCGGGTCGAGGTGGCCCCCGGCGTAGGACTCGGCGATCAGGCGCTTGAGCTCGTCGGGCGATCCGCCTTCCTTTTGGGCGCTCATGTCCACGCCGAGCAGGCGCAGGATGCGCCCGGACACCGCCGTGAGGCCAACGATTACGGGGTGAAACAGCACGCTGAAGGCCTGCAGGGGGCGGGCGATGCGTCGCGCGATCGTCTCGGCGCGGTCGATCGCATACAGCTTGGGCACCATCTCTCCCGCGATCAACTGGGTCGCGGCGATCAAGGCGAAGGCGAGCACGACCGAAATCGCGATCGCGGCGTCATGGCTTGGGGTGTTTCCGAACAGTCCTTTGAGGATGTCGGCGAGCGCGGGTGTAGCGAGCGCTCCGATCGCGATCGAGGTGATCGTCACGCCGATCTGGACGGCCGAGATGTATTCGTTGATGCGATCGAGCTGGCGCAGGGCCAAGGCGGCGCCACGCGAGCCTTCTTCGTGCATGACTTCCAGACGCGCGCGCCGGGAGCGCACGAGCGCGTACTCGGCGGCGACGAAGAACCCGTTGATCGCCACCAAGACGAGGGCGATGATGAGCTTTAGCCCATTCACGCCGGACTGGCCATCGGACTGGCCAAGATACTTCGGGGAGGTTGGTCGTCTTCTTTCATGTGGGGCTGACCCGGCAACCGTAGCAGGAGGGCTGGTCGGCTTTCAGGACCGATCCCGATAGGAGGAGTCGAGCTTTGCGGGACAATTCGCTAGGAGAGCCGGTCGATGCGGGCGGCCAGCTCGAAGTCGGCTTCGGTGAGCCCGCCCTCGGAGTGGGTCGAGAGCTCCAGACGCACCTTGTTCCAGCCGTGCAAGAGGATGTCCGGGTGGTGGTTGGCCGCCTCGGCCGCCTCGCCCGCCCGGTTGACGAAGGCGAGCGCTTGGGCGAAGTCGGCGAACTTCCATTCGCGCACGATCGACTCGCCTTGGCGATGCCAGTCGCCGGCGGCGAGCTTCTCCTCGATCTGGTCCTCGCTGAGCAAGGTCACCGAGCCAGACTACCCTCGTGCCGCGCCTTCAAGCACGCTTCAGGCGATTCCGGTTGCGGTGGAACCGGCGACGGCGACCGACGCGGCGATGCAGGCGGCCGAGAGGGCGAGACACGCCGCCAACCCGATCCAGGAGCGGTGACGGTCGTCGGCCGTCCTGATCGCAAGGCCGGCCAAGGCGCCGCCGATCAGGCCACCGACGTGGGCGCCGACGGAGATGTTGGCGAAGGTGAAGGAGAAAATCAGGTTGATCACTATGAGCGCCCCGATGCCCGACTCCATGACACTCATGCGGCGCGCCCGAAGCTCGATCACGGCGGCGCCCATCAAACCGAAGATTGCACCGGATGCCCCGAGGCTGGGCGCACTGGTGGCGACCAGGGCGCCGAGGGAGCCGGCGAACAAAGATGTGAAGTAGATGACGGCGAACTTGAGCGAGCCCAAGGCCGGCTCCAGCATCGAGCCGAGCAGGTAGAGCAGATACATGTTGAAGCCGATGTGCAAGATGTTCTCGTGCAGGAAGGCGCTGCTTAGGAGGCGCCAGTACTGGTGTTCGACTCCCACGCCGTATCGGTAGAGGACGCCTTCTTCGATCAGCGGGCCGTGGATCGTGGTGCCACTCAATGTGAACTGGCCCTCCTCCCCTAGGTAAGCCAGAAGATTGATTGCGATCAACGCGAAGGTGACGCGTGGACGCGTGGCCATGTTGCGCATGGTCATCACCTTGGTCGCCTGTTTGGCGCACTCCGGACAGCGCATGCCCACCGAGGTGGGGGTCATGCAGTCGGGACAGATGGGGCGTCCACAGGATGAGCAGGAGACGCCCGTCTCGCGCGAAGGATGGCGATAGCAGGTGGCCATGGGGCGGCGCAGACGCTAGCAGCGAGGCCCGGCGCGGGCGCGTCCCCGCGAGACACCGTCGCGGAGCACCGCACACGGCGGGCCTGGACGCAAGCCCCGACCGCGGTCGCCGTCGCCGTCGCCGTCGCCGCCGGGAGATCAGATCGTGGCGGGCACGGTTCGGGCCATCTTGCGCAGCCCGAGCCGCATGCGACCCTTGACGGTGCCGATCGGCGTGTCGAGCATGGTGGCGATCTGGGCGTGGGTGTAGCCGCCGTAGTAGGCGAGCGCGATCACCCGGCTCTGCTCGGGGGGGAGTCCTTCGATCGCGCCGAGCAGTTCGCGGGCCAGCTCGCGCCGGTGGACCTCGCCGGCGGTTTGCTCGGGCGCTACGAGCAGATCCTCGGCCGGACGCTCATTGCTGTCGGCAAGCTCGTAGGCGACGGTTCGGCGCAGGACGTCGATCGCGCGGTTGCGGACGATCCCGAGCAACCATGCGCGCACGCTGCCCCGCCGGGGGTCGAAGTGACGGCGTGAGCGCCAGACCGAGAGGAACGCATCTTGGACCACCTCCTCGGCGATCGCGGGGCGTGAGCACATGTGCGTCGCAAGCGCCAGGGCACCGCGCACATGGCGGCGGTAGAGCATGGCGAAGGCGCGGGGATCGCCAATGACAATGAGGGCCATCAGAGCCTGGTCGGACAGGCTGTCGTCAAGATAGTCCACAATTTTGCCTGACAGTCAGAATTATTCCGATGAAGACACTGTGAAGCTTGCGTGATTAAATTGCAAGCGCTGACGCGAGGAACAGGCCGCTCACAGCGCAAAAGGGCCGCATGGCGGCGGGCAGACCGGCCAGGGAAAGCTCAGCGGTCGCCGAGCAAGCGGCGGGCGTGCGCGCCGACGTCGCCGAGGGCGCGCTCGGCTGCCCGCTGGGCCTCGCGCAAGGCGCCCGCCCGGGCGGGGGGGCGGTGGCGGGCGCGCAACAGGACGAGAGCCACCCCGGCGGTGCCGCCGACGACCACCGCAGCGGCGGGACGAGCCCAGTTGCGGGGGTCGCGCATCGCCGAGAGCTCCCACGCCTCGAGCTCCTCGACGGCGCTCTCGGCGAGGCTCGCGAAGGCGCTCTCCAGGCGCCGGCCGAGGTCCTCGGGCGGCTCGATCGGCGAGAGGGCCTCGTGCAGAAGCCCCTCGAAGTTGGCTGCTTCACTCATCTTGGTCTCCCCCGTCCGCGACGGCGACGATGCCCTCCAGCTGCTTGATGGCGCGATGGATCAAGACCTTGGTGGCCCCGTCGGTGCGCCCCATCGCGCGCGCTATCTCGCGGTTGTCCATGCCCAAGGCGAATCGCATGATCAGGGCCTCGCGCCGGTCCTCGGGCAGTTGGCGTACCCCGTCGAGCACGCGCGAGAGCTCCTCGCGTCCCTCCACGAGGTCCTCGGTCGTGTGTGAGGCGGCCAGCTCGGAGTTGTCCTCCAGGGGTGAGGCGGGCCTGCGCGAGCGATCGCGGTAGAGGTTGGCGGCGAGGTTGTGGGCGATGCGGATCAACCAGGGACGCAGGGGCCTGCCGTGGGACTCGCGCTGGGCGCGCTCGAAGTGACGGTATGCCTGTAGGAAGGTCTGCTCGGTCAGGTCCTCGGCGTCGTGATGGTTGCCGACCCGGTAGTAGGCGTAGCTGTAGACGTCTCGCAGGTGGGCTCGGTAGAGCTCGGAGAACTCGCCGTCCAACTGGGCCTTGGACTTCTCGGTTTGGGGAGCCACTCATCGCACCCTATCCTCCTGCGCTTTCGCTCAGTCCTAAGCGGCGCGCGCGGGTCGCTCTTTTTCTCGCTCGGGAACCTCGGGGGGCGCGACGGCGCCGCCGAGCCATTGCCACTGCAAACTGACGCACGCCCAGATTCGCTCTGTGACGCCCAAGGCGATCGCGGGGAAGGGATGCTCGGCGCGGGGAAAGCCGAGCGGGGGCCCGCAGCGCAAGACGACCTTGCGCGGGCGGATGCGCCAGCCGCGGCGCACATCCTCGGTGCCCGAGACCGCCACCGGCACGACTCGGGCCCCGGTTTGAAGGGCGAGACGGCCGACGCCGCGATGGGGATGGCCGAGCGGGCCTTTGCGGACGCGGGTGCCCTCCGGGAAGATCACGACGCAATCTCCCCTTTCGAGGATCGCGCGGGCGGTGGACATGGCGTGCTCGTCGCTGCGACCCCGGTCGATCGGGAAGGCGCCCAAGCTGCCAAGGATCCAGGCTTGCCAAGGCCGCTCGAAAAGCTCGCGCTTGGCCATGTAGTAGACCGGCCTGCGGGTGAGTGCGCCGATTACGAAGGGATCGAGGAAGCTGCGATGGTTGGCGGCCAGGATCACCGGCCCTGAGCCAGGGATATGCTCGCGGCCGACGCGCTGCAGGCGGAAGTAGACCAGGAAGAACGGCAGCAGGACAGCCCGGGCGACCAGGTAGATCAGAGGATTGACTCCCCGCTTGAGGGTCCTTTCGCGAATCGCGTTCAAGGCGGCCATGTATTGGGATACCCGTTCGTGCGGGTCGCGTTACAGGGGCTGGCCCGCTACCCTCGGACAGTCCCGCCGGAGTAGCTCAGCTGGCCAGAGCACCTGTCTTGTAAACAGGGGGTCACGGGTTCGAATCCCGTCTCCGGCTTGCGTGCAACCCATCGAGCACCGAGGGAGAGGCAAGAGATGGAGACCCACATCGATGTGATCACACTCGCCGTGAGGGATCTGGAGCGCTCGCTCGAGTTCTACCGCGCGCTCGGCCTGGAATCGTCGGGACTAATCGGCACCGACTATCCCGGCGATGAGCTCACGCCTGCGGGAGCGGCGGCGATGTTCAAGTTGACGGGTGGCCTGATGCTGATGCTCTACCCCAGGAGCGAGCTGGCGAAGGACGCCAACGTTGCGCCCGGCCCGGCACAGAGCGGGGAGTTCAGCATCGGTCATCTGGTTGCCAGTCGGGCCGGTGTCGATGCGCTGCTCGCAAGGGCGGAGGGCGCCGGCGCGACGCTCACCGACCGGCCGCACGATCGTCCTTGGGGCATCTACTCTGGTTACTTCCGCGACCTCGACGGCCACCTGTGGGAGATTATCTGCAACGAGGGGATCGCACGCGAAGACAAGGAGTGACGGTCAAACGGCGGGCAATAGCCGGGCGCTTGCTCTCGGTCATGTTCTCACGCGATAATCGATGAACGTGGCAAAGGGCGACTGGCGCACACCCAACTGGCGCATGTCCAAGGATTGGGCAAAGCCGTCGAACAGTCGCTTGCCGGCGCCCATGACGACCGGAGCGACGATCAGCGTCAGCTCGTCAACCAAGCCCGCGGCGAGCGCCTCGCGGATGACCTCGCCACCGCCCATGATGTGGATGTCCCGTTCGCCCGCCGCCTCGATTGCGCGCTGGACCGCGGCCGTTCTCGCCCAGTCCCTTGCCCGGGCCGTCGGCCGGCCCGGTTATGTAGCCGTCGACAGAGGTTGTGATTACCGCCAATACCTTGGCCATGCCGTCTCCCAATCGGTCGGTTACAGGTCGCACCTCCTATAGACCGCTCGGGGAGGCCGGAGTCATCGTACGGCCGGACACCGCCAACGCCGCAACCCTCAGCGCTTCTGAATGGGATGCCCCCCGTGTCGCTCGGACTCGCAGAGCGTGAACAGCATCGCAGTGAGGACAAAACGCCAAGTTGGGCCCCTTTTGTTTCCGACTCCGCGACACAATCCGAAACATTCCATTACGGAGCCTAGAGTCCACATCCGTTGCAATGAATGGACAAACACGCGGAGTCCAGGGCCCGCGATTCCCACACTCGCCGGCGCCCAAAGCCGACCAAACCGGGAAGTCGCCCGAAAGCCGCCAAGCGGGGACGACCTTCGACTATTGTCACGTACTTGCACGAAGTCCACTGGTTAGAAGGCGAGTCGCGAACGGGTGTCCGCTAAGCACGCCGTATTGGGGCTGGTGATCGACCAGCCCAGTTATGCATACCGGATCGCGTCCGGCGTGCGCAGACAGCTGCGCTTTGCCGATTTGGCCGACTCTTATCCGTACTGGGCTTTGGAGAAGCTCGAGACCGAAGGACTTGTGCGACGGGTCGACGAGGAGGGCAGGCCGCTCAGTAACGGGACGCGGGGACGGCGGGCCATCTATGAGGCCACCGCTTTAGGGGTGGAATCCTTCGACGAGTGGCTGCTCTCCACGACGGTCGAGCCGCCGCTGCGCGACGATTTGCACTTCAGGATCGCTTTGTGCAGGCCGCGTGATGCTCCGCGCATGATCGAGTTGATCCAAGGCCAGGAGTTGGTCTGCCTGGGGCGGGTACAGGATCTGACGCGGGCTTCGGAGGCCGACGCGGTCGAAGGTTCGGAGTGGGACCGTATGGTCAGGGTCATCTCGAGGGACGCCGAGCTTGCGTTTTGGCACGTTCGCATCGAATGGCTGCAAGGCGTTCGGGAGATGCTCGAAGGGCTGCCGGCCGAACCGGCGCACACGGAGCCCGCGGTCGAGCGGGACTTGGCCCAAGAGTCCCCGACGAGCGGCGGTTCAGCGCTGAATCATTCAGCACTGACTAGCCCGGGAGCTCGACTACGAGCACCATGGAGTGCCGCTGCTGAGGAGCGGTGAAATCGAGTGCTGCGAGGCGCAGGGAAGGAAGCCCACCGATGACGACCATGTCCCCTATACGCGGAGGCGTCTTGCATCTCCCAACATCTCACGAGGGTCGCTACTCGCAGTCGCTCGAGCGCGGCTTGGCGATTCTGAGGACCTTCACGCCGGAGCGCCCTTGGCTGGGCATCGCCGAGATCGCCGAAGCGTTGGAAATGAGCAGGCCGACCACCCATCGTTATGCGTCGACTTTGGTGGCGCTCAACTATTTGGAGCAAGGCCCGATGCGCAAGTACCGGCTGGGGATGCGCGCGGGCGACCCGGGTCGCTCGGCGATCGGCTCGACCGGGCTGGGCAAGCTCTCGCATGAGCACGTCTCCGAGTTGCGCGACCGCAGCGCTTGCACGGCCAGCGTGGGGTTGTTGGACGGGTCGGACCTCGTGTATGTGGACAGGGCGCGCAGCTCGGTCGGAGGGCAGTTGGAAGTCGCGGCTCGGTTGGGACGCGGATCGCGCCTGCCGGCGGCGGAGACCGCGATGGGACGGGTGCTCCTCGCTCACCTTCCCGAAGAGGAGCTGGCCTTGGCGCTCGACGAGGCCCCGGCGGACTCGGAAGGAGGAGCCGATCTCGCAGGACGAGAGGATCCGGAGGGGCAGGACGAGCGCGTGAAGTTGAGGGCAGAGCTGGAGGGCATTCGCGAGCAGGGCTGGGCGCTCGCCGACCAGGTCCATGTGCAAGGACAGCGGTGCGTGGCAGCCCCGTTGAGGGCGCGCTCAGAAGAGGTGATCGGCGCGGTCGAGGTGGCCGCCGCGAACTCGGCCTTCAGGCGCTCTCAGGTGCTGGAGCAGCTCGTCCCGATGGTCGTGGCCGCGGCTCAGGAGATCTCCGAGGATCTGGGCTACAAGCCCAACGGCTGAAACCGAAGCCCTCACGCGCACACACGCGCGCGCAGGCACCCCATCTCAAGGCTCGAGCAAGCCGATCGAAACGGCGCGGGCGACCGCGGCGGAGCGCGAGGAGACTCCGAGCTTGCGGTAGACGGCGTGGGCCTGGGTCTTGACGGTGTTGGTGGAAACGTGCAGACGCGAGGCGATCTCTCGGAGAGTGAGGTGGGTGGGCAGGAAGCGCAGAATGCGCAACTCGGCCTTGGTCAAGGTCGACGCGCCGGTCAGGGCGTGGGTGGCGGTCGAGTCGAGCAAGCTCCAAGTGTCCTCGAGCCAGTCGCCGAAGACGACGGCGTCGGGCACGCGTCGGGCCAGGCGGGAGGCGTCGGCGAGCAAGGCGCGGGCAGCGGCGACGTCGGCCAGGCGCAGGGCTGCGCGGGCGAGCATGATGCGCGTCTCGGCCTCGTACCAGGGGATGAAGTCGGGGAGGCGAGCGAGCAGTTGGGATGCACGGCGAAGGTCGTGCTTGCCGCGGTCGATGCGACCGGCGTGGGCTTGGACCTCGGCGGAGACGGCGTAGGTGAGGGCGGCGGTCGGGTGGGAAGCGAGTCCGTGGCGCTCGACTTGGAGTACGGCGCGTGCAATCGAATCGAGACCGCCTTCCCAATCGCCCTCTTCGACGGCGATGACGGCGAGCTGGGAGAGACAGAGGGTCTCCACGTGGGGAGCGCAGACGGCGCTGCGACGGATGCCCTGCTCGAGGTGGGTGCGCGCACCGGCGGGGTCGCCGAGGAGGTGCTCGGAGACGCCTTGGAGGAGACAGCAGACAGAGCGCCAAGGACTGTCCTCGGCCTCGGAGTCATACGCTTGGGCGGCGCAATCCCCGAGGGGCGCGACGGCGGGATCGGCCAGTAGCGCCTCGATCAGGGCGAGGCCCGTCGTGAGCGAGGAGACCTGAGAAGACTCGCCTTGACGGGACAGGGCGGCGGCCCCCACGAGGCCGTAATGGTCGGCTTGGCGGGCGTCGCCGACGGCCAGGGCGGTGTAGGCGGCGGTGAGGGCGAGCGGGGCTTGATCGTGGAAGTCAGCGGCGGGGAGCTGGTCCAAGTGGGACCGCAGGAACTCGGTGCGTCCTTGCGCCAGGTAGCGGGGAAGTTGTGCCCACATGAGCTCGCCGGCGCGGCGCGGATCGCGTGCGGCTACGGCGTGGGCGATCGCGTTGTCTTGATCGAGCAAAGCAGCGTGGAAATCGCTTGCCCGCAGGTGCAAGGCACGGGCGCGGGCGGGGTCGCGGTGAGACAGCTCGGTGCGGAGCGCTTCGCGCACGAGAGGGTGCAAGCGATAGGTGTCGTGCTCGCATGCGGTCAGTGGGAAGCCGGCGCCGAGCAGACCGTCGAGGATGTCCACCGAGCCGGCGCGGTCCAGCAAGGCGTCACAGAGGGGGCCAGAGAGTTGGGAGCAGATCGAGGTGCAGGTCAGGAATTCGCGCTGGTGGGCGTCGAGCTCGTCGAGGAGCTCCTCGCGCAGATAGGCGGCCATGAGCGGACGGTCTCCCCGGAAATCGGCCAAGGACGCCTGGGGATCGGCCTCTTGGGAGGCCGACAGGGCGGCCAAGTAGAGCGCGGCGGGCCAGCCTTGGGTTCGCTTCAGCAAGGCTTGGGTTTGGGCCTGTGCGCAGGGGACGCCGGCGAGGTCCAAGAGGTGGGCTGTCTCGGCTTCGCTCATCGCCAGGTCGCGGGGACCGAGCTCGAACAGGGCGCGGTGTGCCCGCAGACGGGCCAGGGGCAGGGGCAAAGGCCGGCGGGAGGCGAGCACCAGTTGGGAGCCTTCGGGGAGATGCTCGGCCACCTCCGCGAGGACGTCCAAGGAGGGCTGGTCGGCGAGCAGGTGGAGGTCGTCGAGTATCAGCAGAAGGGGTTTGGATCGTCGTTCTAGCGATTCGACGAAAGTGGGCGTGGCAGGTGGGCCGGGCTCCGACTCGGGTCCGTCACTCCCAAGAGCGGGAACGTTGAAGGGTTCGAGCGCCGCGTAGGGCGCGAGGAGGGCGCGCACTACTGAGGTCGGATTGGCTTGGTGTCGGTCACAGGCCATCCAGACGCTGGCGCGCGGGTCTTGCGCGGCCAAGTCGGCGAGCAGGCTTGTCTTGCCGTATCCGGCGGGGGCGACGACGCTGACGATGGGGGTGTGTCGCGAAGCTTTTAGCTTCGCGAGCAATCGCGGCCGCTCGATCGGAGCCTCTTGGGAGAACAGAGGCCCGCTTTGGAGGGCTTGCGGCATGGCACACAACGTAAGGCCCGGTCAAGGGAGGGGCATCCGGTGTCGAGCACGGGCTGGGTAAGGCGACTACCGATTGGGTGTCAGTAGTTAGCACGGACCGCCGCGACATGGCGGCCTTCGGACATCGCGCCAAGGTGAGGAAGCTGGGGCGAGAGCAGGCTCGGAGAGTCTCGGGCGCCCGCGGCGAGCCCGTGTTGGGCGCCCTCCCGCGGGGAGGGAGAAACCGAGCGCGATGTCAGGCACCCTCCCCAGGGAGGGGGAGGCCGAGCGCGAGCATGATCTCGGGCGCCGCCGCGACCACTCGGGGCGCGCCGACCTGGGGGGCGACGGCGCGCAGGACGCCGGTTATGTCCTCGGGCGTGGCTCCTTGGGTCAAGGCGTTGGAGACCTGCCAGGCGTAGGAGGCGGGCGGCGCGTCCAGCGCGACGAGCACGGCGATCTTGACAAGCGCGAAAGTGCGCCCGTCGAGACCACTCGCCGCGAGGTCCACTTCGCGCAAGCCTACGGCTGACTCGAGCACGGCGGAATCACCCGCGGAGATGCCCGCTAGCGTACGTTGGATCTCGGGGGCGGTAGGCATCGCGGGGGCGCTTGGCGGAGCAGACCGAAGTGGGCGTTTTCACACGGTCCTGCCTTGTCGACCGCCGTAGGCGACGAGGCCGTAGATGATCAGGATGTCGAGCGCGAAGAGGGCCAGGGAACCGAAGGGGTAGGCCGGTATGAAGATGAGCTGGATGATCGCGTTGATCGAGGCGGTGAGAATGCCGATCCAGCGACCCCACTGGATGTGTCCGAAGATCGCGATGGCCGCGCAGAACTGGATGATGCCGGTAATCATCAGGACCCAACCCCAGGTGTTGAGGCCGCTGATGATGTAGGTGGCGTCGCGGGCGTAGAAGTGCGAGTTGGAGATCGCGGCGATGCCGTAGATGAAGTTGAGCACGCCGACGATCGCGATCATGATCGCGGCGAAAGAGACCCAGCCTTCGCCTTCGTAGGGACCGTCCGGGTCCACCCCGGGTTCGCGCGCGGGCTGGTTGGGGGCGTCGTAGCCAGTGTCCATGGTTGCCTCCTTGTCGCCTTGAGAAAGCGCGTAAAAGCGCTGGATGGGACGGTAGGGGCGCAGTCGAAGGAGCGCATCCTCCGAAGTGGGTGATCTGCATGGACGGTTTGGCGCAAGGATCATTCGGGAATGCTCCAAGACGTAATGAAGATTGGTCGAGTAATGAAGATTGGTCGATGATGCGTCAGAGGGTGCGCTGCAAGGAGTGCCGTCATTGGACGGACGCCCTTTTGGTTTGGGCGGCAGGCGATTGCTGCCCGAATTGCAATGCCCCGATGACCGGGCTCGACCGCGAGAATCGCGACGAGCGGGTGGAGGCCGGCAATTTCGGCGCCGGCGATTCGGGGGGCGGCGCGGGGGGCGGCGATCTCGGGGCTTCTAGGCGTGACGGGCCTTCCTCGGTGCGCCCGGGCGGCGAACTGCCGCGGCCGGGATATGGGCCTCAAGCTGGATCGGGTCGTGTAAGCGGAAGACCGCTGAGTCGACCCAGCAGGCCTGTCTCCTAGACCTGGCTCAAACCAGGCCTAGGAGTCACGTTTCAGGATTCGCCTTCGGCGGGCAGCGACGAGTTGCCGGGAGCTTCGGGGGTCAAGCTCGAAGCGGAGGCAGGGGTCACCGCGATACTGAACGGGGGGCTGGCCGCTCCTTGATTCTCGGGGCCGCCCGGGATGTAGACGCGAACCACCTTGGTGCCGGGCTGGAAGAAGCGATGAGGTATCGCGTAGGCCGAACCGGGACCGACGAACCACACCTGGATCGGATGAAATCCGGGGCCTTGGGCGTTTTGGCGTTCGAGATAGACGATGTGGCCGGTGTGATCGGGTGAGACGGTACCTGAGAAGGTGACTGTTTGGCCGGCCTGGATCGTGGTCGGGGAGGCCGACGCCGTGATCAGGTCGTGGACTCCCTCGTAGAGCACCGCGGAGGACACCCGAGGACCGATCTCGGCGGGACAGGCCGCCGGCGAGCGGCGAAGACACATTGCGCCGGGGGGGCAACAGCCGACGCCGCCTCTGGCTTGCACCTTGTAGAAAGTGCTGTTGAGAGGCGTTTGCGCCGGGAAGCTGTATTCGCCCGCCGAGTTGGTGGTCGCTTCGGCTACCGGGCGAAGCCCCGCTGATGGACCGTGCGGGCCAAGAGGGTGACCGGCTGTTCTCCCCCGGCGGTCGCCGCGACGCCGATCGTGACCGTTTCTCCGCTGGCGATGGGGTCGGCCGAGGACTGGATCGTGAGCGCCGGGTTTTGGGCTTGGGAGATCGAGTAGGCGAGGACGTTGGATTCGCTGGGGACGTTGCGGGCCTGGGAGCGCACGAGCACGCGGATGTTGGCGTCGCCGGGGACGATGAAGGTGTGGACGATCGTGAAGACGCCCGCACCGCCGGAGGGGCCGGGCTCGACGATCGAGGAGTCGATGCGGTGCCATTCGTTGCCGGCGAGGGAGTTCTGACGCTGGAGGATCACGCGCGCGCCGATGTCGGCGGGAGCGACCGTGCCGGTGAAGGTGACGCGGTTGGGGTAGCCCGTTGAGAGCTGACCTTCGGGCGGGCCGCTGAGGGTTACTTGGGCGGAGACGCGGATCCGCTTGGTGGCGCTGCGAGCGCCCGCGGCCCGGACGTACCAAGCTCGGTTGGTTTCGACCACGCCGTCGGCGCGTGAGATCGCATAGAAGCCGGCCGCGTCGGTCTTGACGTTTTGAACGTAGGCGAAGCCGGGCAAGCCCCAGATGTGGTGGAACAGCTTGACTTCTTGGTGGGCCGCGTTGGCGGCGTTGGGGCAGCGGAGGCGCCCGAAGATGAGGACTTCTTCGCCGGAGGCGATGTGGGTGGGCGCCTGCAGGCCGATGCGACAGTGCCCCCTGGGCGAAGGATGCTTGTGGGCCGAGGCGCTCGCCGGAGCGAATGCGAGCAGCGTTGTGACGGCCAAGATGGCCGGTAGGGTCATGCGTGAACGCATCGTCGCCTCCCTTGCGATGGCTGCGTGGTGGGTTCTCGCTCCTAGAACACCGGGTTTGGGCGTTTGATGCGGGACTCCGGTGCCAGGCGTTTGATGCGGGAGTCCGGTGCCAAGCGATCGATGCGGGACTCCGGTGCCAGGCGATCGATGCGGGACTCCGGGCCGGGGGCGATGATGCGGAGCACCAGGCCGGGACGTTTATCCAGCGCGCTTGGTCTGCTGCTCGAGGACCTTGCCGAAGGCACGCTCGACTTGGGTGGTCATGCGTTGCTTGAAGATCGCGAGCAAGGCCTCGGAGGCGATCGGACGCAAGGCCTGGGTCGCCTCGATCATCTCCTCCCAGCGCTCGTCAGGCTGTCCGGCCTGCTCGAAGGGCTCCCACAACTCGTTGAGGAACAGGCGGACGAAGGCCTTGGAGATCGATTCGCAGTCGCGACTGACACGCTCGACCAAAACCAAGGCCGCCGGCAGGGGAATTCCCAAGGCGACGACTTCCTCAGCGGCTTTCATGAGCGCCGGGCTGGGTATTTCGAAGCGGTCGTCGCCCAGCGGAACGAGCAGCTTGAGCTTGAGCACACGCGCGACGTTCTTGGTGTCGACTTCGCCGAAGCGGCGTTCGAGGTCCTCGCCGGTGACCACCTCGGGGGACTCGTTGGCGTAGGGGGTTGTGAGGGCGTTGCGCAGCCCGAGCAGGCGACCAGCGACCCCGCCGGAGGAACTCATGAGCCGCTCGATCGCGGCCAGGTTGAATCCGTCCGCCTGCAGGTCGAGGATGAGACGCAGGCGAGCGACGTGCTCGGCGTTGTAGTAGCCGACCCGGGCCCTCACCTCGGGCGCGGGGAGCAGGCCGCGGGACTGGTGGTTGCGGATGTTGCGCACCGACATCCCCACCTCGGCCGCGAGCTGCTCGATCGTGAGGCCTCCCTCCGGCACGGCGTCTCGCAGTTCTTCGGGAGCGCTATCGCGCGTGTCGCTGCCGTTCTTAGGCTCAGTCTCCGTGCGGGTCGCCATCTCAACTTGAGGATACCATCTTGCATGTAACCTCATTTGAGGTATCATTGATCGGGGTCGGATGCGAACAGCTCGCGAAACCACTGGAGATCACATGGTTGGTTGCAAACCCCAAGCGCAAGACTTCAAGACCGCCAAGGCTGACTCCCATGGCTGAGCGCGGCGCGGTGCCCAAGGTGGCTGAGACCATGGCTGAGCGCGGCGCCGTGCCCGAGGTGGCTGAGACCATGGCTGAGCGCGGCGCCGTGCCCGAGGTGGCTGAGGCCCATGGCTGAGCGCGGCGCCGTGCCCAAGGTGCCCGAGACGCGTCGGCGCGCAATGGCGATGGTGCGTTCGTTCACTTCGCCCCTGCTGCCGGACGACTACTTGGAGTTGGTCAACCCACTTTGGTCGACTCGGGAGTTGCGGGGCAAGGTCGTGCGCGTGGAGCGCGAGACCCCCCGCGCGGTGACTGTCACGATCAAGCCGGGCTGGGAGTGGCCGGGACACAGGCCGGGTCAGTATGTGAGGCTGGGGATCGCGGTCGACGGGATCCATCACTGGCGCGCCTACTCCCTCACCTCCGCGCCCGACCGCGAGGACGGTTGCATCTCGATCACGCCCAAGCTGGTCGAGGGCGGCAAGGTCTCCCCCTTCCTGAACGCCCGGGTGCGTCCGGGCGCGATCGTGCGGTTGGGTGGCGTGGAAGGCACGTTCGTGCTCCCCGACCCGCTGCCCCCCAAGCTTCTGTTCGTGAGCGCGGGCAGCGGCGTGACGCCGATCATGAGCATGTTGCGCCATCTTCACGCCACCGGACAGATGGAGGACGTGACCCACATCCACTGCGCCCACGAGGCCCAAGACGCGATCTTCAAAGCGGAGATCGAGACGCTCGGCGACCGGCACCCCGGCTATCGCCCGCAACTGCGCCTGACAGGCGCCGAGGGGCGCCTGTCAGCGGCCCATATCGAGCGGTTGTGCCCCGACTGGGAGACCCGCGAGGCCTTTGTGTGTGGCCCGGCGGGATTGCTCGACAGCCTGAGCGAGCACTGGCGCGAGCACGGCCACGAGCACCGACTGCACGTCGAGCGCTTCCAGCCCGACGAGCACGTGGGCGACGGTGAGCGGGGCGCCGGCGGCGAGATCCGCTTGCGCTCGAGCGCCATCGTTTGCCACAGCGACGGCGAGCAGCCGATCCTCACCGCCGGCGAGGCCGCGGGAGCCAAACTGCCTTACGGATGCCGCATGGGGATATGCCACACCTGCGTGGGCAAGTTGAGGGCCGGCCAAGTGCGCGATCTGCGCACGGGCCGCGTGTACGGAGCCCCGGGAGAGATGGTGCGCACCTGCGTAAACGCGCCCGAGGGCGCAATCGAAGTGGATCTTTAAACCAGACAGCGAAGGAGCACCGATGTCCGCCCACGCCACCGCCAGCCGGCAAACGCCGACCCGCTCGAACTCGGATCCAAACTCATCCTTCCCCACTTTGGAGACCCCCGACGATCTGGACCGCCGGCAAGGGACCTCCCAGGATTCGGTTGGACTTGAGCCGGACAGCCCCATGGCTCACCTGAGCGCTGAGCAGATCGAGCAGTTGGGCCGCGAGTTCGACGCGATCCACGACGAGGTCTATGCCGACCTGAACGACACGGACGCCAAATACATACGGAACACCATCAAGCTGCACAGGTACTTGGTCCTGGGCGCCCGCGTGATGCTGCTCGGCTCGCGCAAGCGGTCCTTGTGGCTGGGCGGAACCGCGGCTTTGTCGGTGGCCAAGATCCTGGAGAACATGGAGATCGGCCACAACGTGATGCACGGGCAGTGGGACTGGATGAACGACCCGGACATCAACTCCAAGAACTGGGATTGGGACACCGCCTCGCCCGCCGACGCTTGGCGCCACTCCCACAACTACGAGCACCACACCTTCACCAACATCAGGGGCAAGGATCGGGACTTGGGCTACGAGATCATGCGCATCGACACTCACCAGCCTTGGCATCCGGTGTATCTCCTACAGCCTCTCTACAACCTGATCTTGATGGGCTTCTTCGAGTGGGGCGTGGCCGTGCACGACCTCAACTTCGAGGCGATCAAGACGGGTGAGAAGTCCAAGGAGCAAGTGGTCGAAGAGCTGAAGGCCATTGCCCTCAAGGCGCGCCGCCAAGCCGTCAAGGATTATGTCGCCTTTCCCCTGCTTTCGGCGGCCGTGGCTGCGATTGGAGCCCTCGCCGCAAACACGTCCTCGGAGGATGGCGGCCCGGCGCCGGCCGTCTTCAAAGACGCCTCCCGCACCTATAAGGCGACCGTGGCGGCCGACTTCACCGCAAACATCGTGCGCAACGTGTGGGCCCACTCGATCATCTTCTGCGGGCACTTCCCAGATCAGACCTACACGTTCAGCGAGCGCGAGGTCGAGAACGAGACGCGCGGCGGCTGGTACGTACGTCAGCTGCTCGGCTCGGCCAACATCGAAGGCGGGCCCCTGTTCCACTTCATGGCCGGCAACCTGAGCTTTCAGGTCGAGCATCACCTCTACCCGGACATGCCTTCCAGCCGCTACTCCGAGATAGCACCCAGAGTGCGCGACATATGCGAGCGCTACGGGCTGCCTTACAACACAGGCCCCCTGCGCAAGCAGTTGGGCAGCGTCCACCGCACGATCCTGCGTCTCGCCTTTCCTGGGGGCAAAGCACGCAAGAAGCCAGGGCCCTACACAGCCAGGTAATCCGACGGAGGGGCGCGCCACGCGTCCCGAGCTCGCAAGCAAAGCTCGGTTACTACGCGGCTAAGCGGTGTCGTGCCCGGCGTCCCGAGTCGAGGATTGGCGCATGCGCTCGACTCGGGACGCGCTCAGGAGGCCACCAAGCGCGTGCGCAGGTGGGCGCCCACCTTGCGCTTGACCCTCTGCAAAGCGTTGTCGACCGTCTTGGTGTCGCATCCCAAGTGCTCGCCGACCTGCTCGTAGGAGCAGCCGTCCAAATAGAGCGAGAGCACCCTGCTCTCCAGGTCGGAGAGGGCCGTCGAGAGGCAGCCCACCAAGGAGCGCAGCTCCTCGGAGGAGATGACTTTGTTGACGGGGTCGTTGACCGACGGCCCGGCGATCGTCTGGTCCAAGGTGGGCACGTCGTCCCCGGCCGCCGCCGGCGTCGAGGAAAACGAGACGTATTGGTTGAGCGGCGTGTGCTTGTTGCGGGTGGCGGTCTTCACCGCCGTGATGATCTGGCGGGTGATGCACAGCTCGGCGAAGTTCCTGAACGAGGACTCCCGGTCGGTGCGGTAGTCCCTGATCGCCTTGTATAGGCCGACCAAGCCCTCCTGGATCAGGTCTTCGGAGTCGCCCCCGGCCAGGAAGTACGAAGACGCCTTGAGGCGCACGAAGCCGTGATAGCGACGCACGAGGCGGTCATATGCGGTGCGGTCTCCTTGCTTCGCCAAAGCGATCAAGAAGCCATCGTCAACCTTGACTTCAGATTGAGTGTTATGGAAGGTACGTGCCACGAGCAGATCCTTTCTCGGCCTAAACAGGCCAAAACGTGCTCAGTGGCGCACTCCTCCCCTGGCGCCAAAGCTATGAAGTCAACCTTAGGTTGAGCGTTATGGGCGGCAGCTTCGCACAGTTATGGAGTCTTGTCAAGGTCCGCTCCGCGGCCCTGCAAGATTCCGTACAGAAGCGCGGCGGCCGCGGCGGATACTCCTAGCGACTCCATGCGCCCGCGCAAGGGCAAGGCCACCAGTTGGTCGCACGCCCCGGCCACGCGCGGGCGCAACCCATGGCCCTCGCTGCCGAGCACCAGCACGACCCCGCCGCGGTAGTCAGGGGCGGTATAGGACACCGCGTCACCGTCAACGCTCGCCCCATAGGACCAACAGCCGGCCTCGCGCGCCTGGCCCAAGAAGTCCGCGATGTTGCGCACGCGTGCGATCCGAACGTGCTCGACCGCTCCCGCCGAGGCCTTGCACGCGGCCGGCGTAACCTCGGCCGCGCGGCGCTCGGCGATGACTACTCCCGTGGCGCCCACACACTCGGCGGTGCGACAGATCGAACCGAGGTTCTGCGGATCTTGGACCTGGTCCAGCGCCACGATCAAAGGCGAGTCGACCTCCAATAGCTCGTGGGCACCGACATACGGGTAGCCACCCACCTCCGCACAGACGCCCTGATGAGCGGGCGAGCCGCAGAGCCGCTCCAACTCCTCAGCGCCACATATCTTCATCTGAACGCGGGCCAGCCAGGGTTCGTGCGCGGCGCTCGCGGTCGCCCACACCTGGGTGACACCCCGAGCGCGACGGCCGCGCAGCGCCTCGCGCAGCGGATTGCGTCCGTAGACGATCACCGCGACAGCGGGATCAGCTCGGGGCCCGAGGGGCCGTCCCGCACCTCCCAGCCAGACTCAGCGATCTGCCCGCGAAGCTCGTCGGCCGTCGCGAAATCGCGCTCGGCCCTCGCCCGCTCACGCCGCTGTGCGAGATCGCACACCTCGGCGGGAGCCTCGGCCATCGGCGCAAGCAAACCATCGAGACCGAGCACTCCCAGCATCTCGCCGAGGTCTGCGTCGCCGCTCACACCCAAGTGACCCGCGCCCCGAATCCACTCGTACAGGTACGCCAGAGCCCCAGGCGTATTGAAATCGCTTGCCAGCGCCTGGAAGAAGCCGTCCCGAAACGAACGCAGGTGTTCCTCATCCCCAGGACCGCGATAGGTGGTCGCCCCGGAGCCCAGCCGACGACCTGCCTCTCGGATTCGGCCGACGTTCGTGCGAGCTTGCTCCAGCTCCGTCTCTCCGAAGGCCAGCGGCTGACGGTAGTGACCGGAGATCAGATACATCACGACCGCGTCGCGCCCGTAGCGCTCCAGGACCTCCCATAGCAACGCGATGTTGCCGACCGACTTGGCCATCTTCTCGCCGGTGAGTTGGATCATGCCGTTGTGCATCCAGATCCGCGCGAGCTCCCGTCCGCGCGCACAGCGCGTCTGCGCGGCCTCGTTCTCGTGGTGGGGGAACAGCAAGTCTGATCCGCCTCCGTGGATGTCGAAGTCAACGCCAAGCGCATCCTCAGCCATCGCCGAGCACTCGATGTGCCAGCCAGGGCGACCATCGCCCCACGGCGAGGGCCACCAAGCGTCCTCGTCGGGCTTGCGAGCCTTCCACAGGGCAAAATCGAGTGGGTCCTCCTTTCGCTCTGCTCCTGCCCCGCCTTCACCTTGGTCGAGCTCCTCGACACGGCGGTGGGAGAGCGAGCCATAGCCAACGTCGGAGCGGACCCTGAAGAACACGTCGCCGCCACTCTCGTATGCGTGACCCGAGTCGATCAGGTCGCGGATATAAGAGACGATCGCGTCCATGGTCTGGGACGCGAGCGGCTCGCGATCGGGGCGCCCCAAGCCCAGCGCGTCCGTATCGGCGACGTAGTTGGCGGTCATTTCAACCGCCAGATCGGTGCTAGAACGACCCTCAGCGCGCGCGGCGTCATAGATCTTGTCGTTGACGTCGGTCACATTCGCGACGAAGGTCACCTCGTAGCCCTCGTGCCGCAGAAACCGCTTGAGCACGCTGAACACCACGAACGGACGAGCGTTGCCGATATGGATACGCGAGTACACCGTCGGGCCGCACGCATATATCCCCACCCGGCCGGGATCGCGCGGGCGCAGCGACACTCGCTCGCCACTACGCGTGTCGTGTAGCTGAATCTCTCGCATGGCCCGCCAACAGTACCGCCAGTCAACAGACATGAGCCCTCAAGCCGGGCTTGGGGCAGCGGCGGCCCGGCGCTAGTCCGCCACACGCAGACTGGCCACCGCCAAAGCGGCGACCCCCTCGCCACGCCCGACGAAACCGATGCCCTCGCCGGTGCTCGCCTTCACGTTGACGCGCTGCATCGCCAATCCGAGCGCGCCCGCCAAGGACTCGCGGATCGCCTCGCGGTGGGGACTCAGCTTGGGGCGCTCCATGATGACGGTTGCGTCCACGTTGATCAGCTCCAAGCCCTGCGCGAAGATGAGCGGCAGGACGCTCTCAAGCAGCTCCAGCGAGTCGGCGTCGCGGTAGCGCTCGTCGCTGTCTGGGAAGTGCTCGCCGATGTCTCCCAAGCCCGCTGCGCCCAGCAATGCGTCGATGACCGCATGGGTGAGCACGTCTGCGTCTGAGTGCCCCTCCAGGCCGACATCGCCGGGGATCTCGACGCCGCCCAGGATCAACTTGCGAGCAGGCGCCAGGCGGTGGGAGTCATAGCCGATGCCGCTGAGTGCGGTCATGCCACGGTGGCCCCGCGAGTCTGCCCGCCGTCGTGGCGCCGGCTGGTCGCCTGCCCGCCGTCGCGACCCCCGCCGGTGGCCTGCCCGCCGCCGGTGGCCTGCCCGCCGCCGGTGGCCTGCCCGCCGCCGGACACCGAGCCGATCGACCCGCTTGCAGCGGTCGCGGCGATTGGCTCGAGGCGACGCTGGCGACGGTCGAACACGCACAGCTCGTCCACGCCCGCCCGATCGAGCAACTCCAAAGCCCGCTCGTAGTCTGCGCCCACGTCCTGCGGCCGGTGGGCGTCGCTTGAGAGCGCGACCGGCGCGCCGGCTTCGACGCACATCGCCAAGAACGCCGGCGCGGGATAAATCTCTTGGGCTGCCTTGCGCAGGCCGGCCGTGGAGACCTCAATCGCGATGCCCGACTCGGCGATCCCGTCCATCGCGAGCTCGTAGTAGCGACGCAGATCGCCTTCGGGGCGCGGCCTCTCGCGTCCCCAGACCTTCACCAGATCCGGGTGGGCGAGGATGTCGAACAGGCCGCTACGGGCCGCCTCGCCGAGCGAGAGGAAATAGGCGCGCCAGATCTCCTGGGCACTGCGCCCCGAACCCCACACCGAGTAGTCCTCCATGTCCAAAGCTTGGTCGCGCAGGAAGTGGACCGAGCCGACCACGTAGTCGAAGTCGTGACCATCGAGCAGATTGGCGATGCGATCCTCGGCGCCCGGTATGAAATCCGCCTCGATCCCGAGCCGCAGGTCGGTCTGCTCGCGCACAAAGCCGCAGTACTCGCCGAGATCGTCGTGAGCGAATTCGCGCCACAATGGATGCTGCCACACGCTGAGCGCGTCGGTGAACCGATAAACGTGCTCTGAGACACCCAACTCCACAATGCCGCGGCCCGCGGCCACCTCGCGGTAGCGCTCGAAGTTGGCCTGCGTGAAGTACTCGGCGGGCTTGGCGGCGAGCTCGTCGGGGCGTAGATGGAGGTGGTAGTCGGTGAGCATTCGTTGCCAACCTAGCGGGTGAGCAGGATCTCGGCGAGCGCCAGATCGAGCGGGGTCGTGATCTTGAGATTCTCGGGCGGCGCGGGAACCACAACGACCTTGCCGCCGGCGCGCTCGACCAGCCAGGCGTCGTCAGTGGCTTGCCCGAGCAGCTCATCGTCCACGTCGAGTGCCCGCTCCAGGGCGTCGCGACGGAACACCTGAGGTGTCTGCACCGCCCACAGACCAGCCCGATCGAGCGTACGCGTGACGGTGAGCCCAGCATCGGCCTGCTTGACGGTGTCGGTCACCGCGGTGGCCGCGATCGCGCAATCTACGCCGTCGTGCTCCACTGCCGCGAGCGTGGCGTGCACCAGCTCCTCGGAGAGCAGCGGTCGCGCCGCGTCGTGCACAAGCACCGGGTCGCCGGGACCGGCGGCGGCGAGCGCAAGGCGGACCGACTCTGAGCGCACGGCTCCACCGCGCACGCCAACGGTACCCGGAGGAGCTTCGACGCCCGCGGGCAGAGCCACCACGATCCGCTCGATCTCGGCCACTGCGGCAAGGACATCCACGCTCCACCGCATCAAGGGCCGTCCCGCGAGTTCGACGAGCGCCTTGGGACGTGCTGCTCCAAGGCGCTCGCCGAGCCCGGCGGCAACGATCAACGCGACAGCCATTCCAGCCCACCTCTCCGCCCCCGTCCCCGCGGGGACGGGGAGGATCGCGCGGATCGCTACTTGGCGGCGCCGGCCATCTGGCTCGAGGCGGAGCTGGCCAGCAGCTCGTCGAGGTAGCTCTCGGCCTCTTCCTCGTCCTTGTCGAGCGCGTACATCAGCTCGGAGGCGAGGATCTTCTTGGCGCGCGTGAACATCTGCTTCTCGCCCGTGGACAGGCCCTTCTCGGACTCGCGCAAGGACAGGTTGCGGACGACCTCGGCGAGCTCATAGATGTCGCCCGTCTTGATCTTGTCGCGGTTGTGCTTGAAGCGACGGTTCCAGTTCTTGGGCATCTCCGACACCTCGGCTTGGAGCACCGCGAGCACCTTCTGCACGGTCTCCTCGTCGATCACCCTGCGCAGGCCCGCCAAGGCCGCATTCTCCGTGGGCACCTTGACCGTCATGTCGTTGTGGAGGATCTTGATCGTGAGGTACTCCCTGGTGGTGCCGAGCACCTCCATGTCCTCCTTGCTGAGCACCTTGCCGGCGCCGTGATGGGGATACACGACGTGGTCGCCGAGCTCGAACTCGATGCACTCCACCTCACGGGTGGCCTCGAGCTCCTCGATGAACGATGTTGCGTCTTCGATTGTTGCGGGGATGGTGTCCTCCTTCGTCGCGCCGGCAAATGGGGCCGGCATGTGGCGCCGGCACGGACCGGCTGTCTGTCAAGTTTGCAAGTAGCGGTCCACGAGGTTGATCTCCTGCAGGCGACGCAGGCCCTCGCGGATGTCCTTCGCCCTGATCTCCCCCACGCCCTCGACCCCCTCGAGCTCCGCGTCGGTCGCCGCCAGAAGCTCGTCCAGGCCGCCGAATTCGCCGACGATCTGAGTCACGACCAGCTTGGGCAAGCGTGGAATGCGCCCCAAGATGCGGTGTCCCCGCGGCGAGACGGGATAGTCGAGCGTGTTGAGCTTGCGGTCGTAACCGAGCAGCTCCGCCAAGCGGCCGAAGTCGAGCAGGTCCTGGTGGGCCAAACGCCCGATCTGGTCCAGCGCGGAGGCGAAAGCCTCATCAGAGTAGTCGGCCAAGTAGTCCTGCACCAAAGCCGCCTTCTCGGCGGTCGTCCCGAGGATCGTCTCCTCCAACTGCATCTCGATCAAGCGTCCCTCGCTGCCCAGCTCCACGATGTAGCGCTCGATCTCGACCGCCATCCTGGTCACCAGCTCCGAGCGCTGCAGCACCGTGAGCACGTCGTGCAAGGTGACGCCGCCCTCGAACTCCAAGGCCGTCAGGCGCGTGGAGACCTGGTCGAGGCGCTGGCGGTACTTGTCAAGCGTGGCCAAGGCCTGATTGGCCTTGGAGAGCACGACGGTGATGTCTTCGAGGATGTACTTCACGCCGTCCACATACAAGGACACGACCTCGCGTCGTTGAGAGATCGCGATTACGAGCGCATCGGTCTGCTTGGAGACGCGCTCGGCCGTCCTGTGGCGAGTGCCCGTCTCGTGCGAGAGAATCGTCGGGTCGGGCATCAGCTGGACGTTGGCCATCGCGATCTTGGTCGCATTGGTGTTGAGGATGATCGCCCCGTCCATCTTGGCCACCTGGTAGAGGAAGGCCGGGCTGTAGTCGATTTCGAGCTTGATGCCCCCCGAGAACAGGAAACCGAGCTCTTCGGGATCACCGATCACGATCAACCCGCCCGTGCGAGCGTGAAGAATGCTCTCGATTCCCTCCCTAAGCGCGGTGCCGGGAGCAACCATCTCGAGGGCTCTGACCAAGCCGGGCTCGGGTCGCGCGTCCGTGTCGAATTCTTCGCCGGATCGTGAGGCCACGACTACTCATTCTAGGGCATTTAGCCTTTTTTTATCGCGCCCCTCCCGCGTTCGGAGGGTACGAATTGCCTCATTCGCCAAACCGGCCCCGAAAACGCCGATGCGGACGCTCAGGCTGCGCGTGCGGGCCGTCGCGCCGCACCCGGAAGCACCGCCGCCAAAGCCTCGCGCAACGTCGAGGCCTCCTTGGCCTCGGCCCCACTCCCGGAGGGCGCCACCACACCCGCCAAACCGTGCCTGGCGGCCTCCGCCAAGCGACGCTCGGGGTGTCCCACCCAGCGCAGCTCGCCGGTGAGACCCAGCTCGCCAAAGCAAGCGCACGGCACGCCACCCGCACCGGAGCCTCGACTCACCTCGACAAGCTGGCCACTCAAGGCGACCCCACGCGCCGCCGAGGCGACCGCCAGGGCGATCGCCAAGTCGACGCCGGGCTCGTCCACACGGACGCCGCCGACCACGTTCACGAACACATCGTGGCCCCCTACGCCGATCCCACCGTGGCGCCCGAGGATCGCCAGCACAAGCGCCAAACGGTTGCGGTCAAGGCCCGAGACGACCCTGCGCGGCTGCTCCAACTCGGAGGGCGCCACCAAGGCCTGCACCTCGACCAAGAGCGGGCGCGAGCCCTCCATCGCGGCCAGCACCACGCTGCCCGGCGCACGAGTGGCCTCGGCCACGAAGCGCGCGGAGGCGTCCAAGACCTCCACCAAGCCGCCCTGGCGCATCTCGAACAGGCCCGCCTCGTTGGTCGAGCCGAAGCGATTCTTCAGAGCCCTGAGCTCGCGATAGGGACGCTCGCGCTCGCCCTCGAACTGCAACACGCAATCGACCAGGTGCTCCAGTACGCGCGGTCCCGCCAAGGCGCCGTCCTTGGTGACATGGCCGACGAGCACGACCGCGATCGAGCGGGCCTTCGCCAGATCCATGATGCGTGCGGCCACCTCCCTCACCTGCCCCACCGAGCCGGGGGCCCCAGACAGCTCGGCGCAGCGGAGCGTCTGGACCGAATCGATCACGCACACGGCCGGCTCGTGCGAGGCGATCGCGTCGAGCACACCGTCGAGGTCCGTCTCGGCCAAAACAGGCACCTCCAGGGCGCTCGGGGAGAGCCGCTCGGCGCGCAGTCTGACCTGCTCGGCGGACTCCTCGCCGCTCACGTACAGCGTCTTGTGTCCAGCGCCGGCGATGTTGCCGAGCGCCATGTTCGTGAGCGTCGACTTGCCGATCCCCGGCGATCCTCCCAACAGCACAAGCGAACCTGGGACCAGGCCGCCGCCGAGCACCCGATCGAGCTCGCCGATGCCGGTCTTCAGGCGCTCGACCGGGGCCGAGGCGACCTGGGAGAGCGGCACCAACGGCGCCCTCTTTGCACGTTTGCCCGCGCCGGCCCCGGCAGGGATGCCGGCCTCGCTCTTGGCCACACGCTCCTCGACGAGCGTGTTCCAGGCCGCGCAGCCCGGACACTGGCCGTGCCATTGGGCGGACTGCAGGCCGCACTGGGAGCAGATGTGGATGGTTTGCGCGCGAGCCACCTGGCCAGGGTACGGGTCGCTCCCGACGGTACCCTGCGCGTGCGCGGTCTTGTTAATGAGAGCAGTACTCGATACCGAGCCACACGCACGCGCGTGGTGCCGCCCAGCGAAACATCACCCCGCGCTCGATCAACCCGGTGCGACGACCTCGCTGCGGCGCTCGAATGTGACCACGTCCCGCCAGCGCCCATCCGGCATCTGGCCGATCCGCACATGCGTGCCCAGGCGGCGAAAGCCGCAACGCTCGTGCAAGGCGATCGAGGCCGTGTTCTCGGGGAAGATGCCGGCCTGCAAAGTCCAGAATCCGGCCCGCTCGGAAGCCGCCACCAGCTCGGCCAGCAACGCCCGGCCGACACCCCGCCCCGTACACGCCCGATCGACGTAGATGGAGACCGCCCCCACACCGCGATACACCGCCCGCGGGGATGTCGGGCTCAAAGCGGCCCAGCCGACCGCGCGGTCTCCTTCGCGCGCCACCAGACGAGGCTCGACAGCGCGTGCGGCCGACCACTGCTCCCAGGTCGGGACGCTGTGCTCGAAGGTCGCGTTGCCGGTGGCGATCCCCTGCTCGAAGATGCGTGCCACTGCCGGCCAGTCCTCGGCCACCATTGGCGCGATCTGAAGCCGCGCCCAGGCGGTGTCGGATCTAGCAGGCGTGGCGCTCAGCGCGAACCGCGGCCTAGGACTCGGCCGGAGACTCGCCGCCGTCGTGGTGCTCGTCCTCGCTCGCCGGCTCCTCGGCCCCCGCCTCGGGGTCGCCGCCGCCCGCTCCCACTCCGACCGGTGTCTTCTGCTTCTTGGGCTTGACGATCCTCAAGCTGACCTCGCCCTCCTGCCCATCGGGGGCGGGATCGACGACCACGGTGGCACCCGGCATCAGCTGCTCGCGCAACACGAAGTCGGCCAAGGGGTCCTCGATGTAGCGTTGGATCGCGCGGCGCAAGGGCCTCGCGCCCATCGCCGGATCCCAGCCCTTGTCTACGAGCAGGTCCTTGGCGGGGTCGGTCAGCTCCAGCTGTAGCTCGCGTTCGGCCATCGACTCCCTGATGCGCACCAACAGCAGCTCGACGATCTGGCGGATCTCCTCCTTCTGCAGCTTATGGAAGACGATCACGTCGTCGATCCTGTTGAGGAACTCCGGACGGAACACCTTCTTGAGCTCGCCCATGATCCGGTTCTTCATGTCGTCATAGGTGATCCCGGTTTCATCGTCTGAGACCGCGAAGCCGAGCGGCGTGTTACGCGCGATCTCAGATGCGCCGATGTTGGAGGTCATGATCACGATGGCGTGCCTGAAGTCCACGGTGCGCCCTTGCGCGTCGGTGAGGCGACCGTCCTCGAGGATCTGAAGCAGGATGTTGAACACGTCCGGATGGGCCTTCTCGATCTCGTCCAGCAAGAGCACCGAGTAGGGCTTGCGACGCACGGCCTCGGTGAGCTGGCCGCCCTCGTCGTAGCCGATGTAGCCGGGGGGGAGCCGACCAAGCGCGACACAGCGTGCTTCTCCATGTACTCGCTCATGTCGATCCGGATCATCGCTTCGTCATCGCCGAACAAGAACTCGGCCAAGGTGCGAGCCAGCTCGGTCTTGCCCACGCCGGAGGGCCCCAAGAAGATGAACGAGCCGGTCGGGCGCTTGGGATCCTTCAGGCCCGCCCGCGAGCGCCTGATCGCCTTCGAGATGACCTCGATCGCGGGATGCTGGCCGATCACGCGCTTGTGCAGTTCCTCCTCCATGCGCATCAGCTTCTGGGTCTCGGCCTCGGTCAGCTTGAAGACGGGGATGCCGGTCCACATCGAGACGATGTCGGCGATCTCCTCCTCGCCGATCGAAGGACGCTCGACCGTGTCGCCGGCCTCCCACTCTTCCTCGAGCTCGCGCTTCTTGCCCGCGAGCTTGCGCTCCTGGTCGCGCAGGGCGGCTGCCTTCTCAAATTCCTGATTCTCGATCGCCTGCTCCTTTTCGCGGCGCGTGGATTCGATCTCCTCTTCGAACTCGCGGTTGGCGGGCGGAGAGGTGAGCGACTTCATGCGCATCCTCGAGGCGCCCTCGTCGATCAGGTCGATCGCCTTGTCGGGCAGGAAGCGGTCTGAGATGTAGCGATAGGCCAGGTCCGCGGCGGCCTGTAGAGCCTCGTCGGTGATCTGGACCTTGTGATGCTGCTCGTAGCGGTCGCGCAGGCCGCGCAGGATCTCCACGGTCTGCTCGATCGTGGGCTCCTCGACGCGGATCTGCTGGAAGCGCCGCTCCAAAGCCGAGTCGCGCTCGAGGTACTTGCGGTACTCGTCCAAGGTGGTCGCGCCGATCGTCTGTAGCTCGCCGCGCGCTAGGGCCGGCTTGAGGATCGAAGCGGCGTCGATCGCGCCCTCGGCGGCGCCCGCGCCGACCAGGTTGTGAAGCTCGTCGATGAACAGGATGATGTCCCCGCGCTGGGTTATCTCCTTCATCACCTTCTTCAAGCGCTCCTCGAACTCGCCCCTGTACTTCGAGCCGGCCACCAGGGCGGCCAGGTCGAGCGTGTAGATCTGCTTGTTCTTGAGCAGCTCGGGCACGTCGGAGTTGATGATGCGCTGAGCCAAGCCCTCGACCACGGCGGTCTTGCCCACGCCGGGCTCGCCGATCAGAACGGGGTTGTTCTTGGTGCGCCGCGAGAGGATCTGCATGATCCGCTCGATCTCGGTCTCACGCCCCACAACGGGGTCGAGCTTGCCGTCGGAAGCCAGCTTGGTGAGGTTGCGGCCGAACTGGTCGAGCAGCTTGGAGGACTTCTTGCCGCCCTCGCCCGGACCGGAGCCCGAGCCAGCCCCGGCGCCCGCGCCCTGGCGACGACCGCCGGGCCCGGACAGCATCCTGATGACCTCGTTGCGGATCTTCTCCGAGTCGGCGTCGAAGTCGAGCAGGATGCGGGCTGCGACGCCCTCGTTCTCACGGACGAGACCGAGCAGGATGTGCTCGGTGCCGATGTAGTTGTGGCCCAAGCTCAAAGCCTCGCGCAAGGCCAGCTCCAGCACCTTCTTGGCGCGCGGCGTGAATGGGATCTGCCCAGAGGTGACCTCCTCACCGGAGCCCACGATGCGCACGACCTGGGCGCGCACCCGCTCGACGGTGATGTCCAAGGACTCCAGCACGCGCGCGGCCAAGCCCTCCTCCTCGCGCAACAAGCCGAGCAGGATGTGCTCCGTGCCGATGTAGTTGTGCTTGAGCGTGCGCGCCTCCTCCTGCGCAAGAACGACCACCTGCCTGGCTCGTTCTGTAAATCGCTCGAACATGGGTGCTTCCTTCCTGTGAGGGCGGAGCCTCTCCGCGGGTGCCACACGCCTTGCGGTCCCGTCGGCGCCTTTTAGGCAGTCTACCAATCGGCCCTACGGGCTCCCGGGTCCCTCCTACCCCGCCGTGTCCGCTTCGATCTCACCGGACCCCTGCGCGCGCGAAAGCGTCCGAGCAAGTCAGTCGCGCATCGCCCGCGAGCGCCTCAATCGCGCATCGCCGGAAACAGGACCACCTCGCGGATCGAGGAGCGCCCCGTCAACAGCATCACAAGTCGATCGATTCCCACGCCCACTCCCCCGGTCGGCGGCATTCCCTGCTCCAAGGCCTCCAAGAACAGCTCGTCGTGGGGCTGGGTCTCCTCGTCGCCTGCCAAAGCCAACCTGACCTGGGCCTCGAAGCGGGCGCGCTGCTCGTCGGGGTCGGTCAGCTCGGAGAAGGCGTTGGCGATCTCCATGCCTCCTGCGAACGCCTCCCAGCGCTCGGCCAAGCCCGGCTCGGTGCGGTGCGCTCGCGCGAAGGGAGACAGCTCGATCGGATAATCCACGACGAACGTCGGCTGGATCAGGTTTGGCTCGACGAACTTCGAGAGCAGGTCGTCAGCCAGCTGCGGCCAGGTCAAACCCTCGGTGCCCATCGAGAGCTCGCGTTCTCTGATCGCCAAAGCCAGCGACGGAGCGTCGCGCAGCGTCACGAGGTCGATGCCTGTGGCCTTGCGCACCGCGCCCACGAAGCTGACGCGGGGCCAAGGAGGCGTGAAGTCGAGCTCACCCTCATAACTCACCGCGGCGGCGGCGCTTGCGACCATCCGCTCCATGCGGGTCGCCTCATCGGCATAGTCGGCGTAGGCCTCATACCACTCGACCACGGTGAACTCCGGGTTGTGCTTGGTCGAGAGCCCCTCGTTGCGGAAGTTCTTGCCGAGCTCATAAACCCGCTCGAGACCTCCCACGATCAGGCGCTTGAGATACAGCTCGGTCGCGATGCGCAAGTACAGCTCTCGGTCCAGAGCGTTGTGGTGGGTCGTGAATGGCCTGGCCATCGCGCCCCCATAGAGCGGCTGCAATACCGGCGTCTCGACCTCGATGAAGCCCTCCCCGTCGAGGTAGGCCCGCACGGCCGAGACGATGCGGGCCCGATCGGCGAACAGCCGGCGGGCCTCCTCGTTTGCGATCAGGTCGAGCTCACGCCGACGCTGGCGCGTCTCCACGTCGGTCAGCCCCGCGTGCTTGTCCGGCGGTGGCCTCAAGGCCTTGCCCAAAATCTGGTAGTCGTCGACCCGCAGAGTCAGCTCGCCGTGGCGCGAGCGCAGGGGTGACCCGTCGACGCCCAGGAGGTCTCCCAAGTCGAGTGAGAGCAGGCGCTTGAAGGCCTCGGGACCGAGCACGTCGGCGCGGGCGTGCAGCTGGATCTTGGCGCCCCGGTCGATCAGGTCCAAGAAGGCCGCCTTGCCGGCGCCGCGCCGCGCCGCCACGCGCCCCGCCACGCGGTGGGAATCCTCGGTCTCCTCGCCCACATCCAGGTGCTCGTAGGCGGCGCGGACCGCCTCGATCGACTCGACGCCGGGGTAGGCGTAGGGCGGCAGCTCGGCGCCTTCCTCGCGCAGGCGCGCGGCCTTGGCCCGCCGCTCGGCAATCAGCTCGGGCAGCCCGTGGGCTGCGTGTTGCTCCTCGGCGTCCCCCCCACGCGCGCGTGAGGGGCCCTCCTCGGGCCCACCGGAATTCTCGTCGTCCTCGCTCTCGCTCACGAGCGAGAGCCTACGTGAGTCCGACGTCGATCTTCGTGATCTTGAGCTTGCGGGCGGGGCCGCGGGGAACCTGGACGGCGACGACCTCGCCCCGCTTGTGCCCGATCAAAGCGCGCCCGACGGGCGACTCGTTGGAGAGCTTGGCCTCCTCGGGGTTGGCCTCGGCCGAGCCGACGATCGTGTACTTGACCGACTTGCCGGTCTTCTCGTCCTTGACGTGCACGACCGAGCCGACGCCGACCACGTCGGTTGAGATCTCCTTGGAGTCGATCACGGAAGCCATGCGCAGCTTCTCTTGCAAGGTGGCGATGCGACTCTCGAGCATGGCCTGCTCGTTCTTGGCGTCGTCGTACTCTGCGTTCTCGGCGATGTCGCCGAATTCGCGGGCCTCCTTGATGCGTTCGGCTACCTCACGGCGCTTGGCCGTGGAGAGCAGGTCCAGCTCGTCCTGGAGCTTGGAGAGCCCTTCTGGAGTGAGGATGACGTCCTTGGGCATGTTGGTGGCGCGATCTCCGCGAAAAGTTGGCTGAGACGATGAAAATCCCCGCCGTTTCAGGCGGGGACGAACGCCGAGGTGTGCGCGGCGAGCGCAGCAGTATAGCGAGCGTCATCCAGGCCGGCGACCCGTTGCAGGGACTCTGCCAAGGCTTTCGCCTCGGGCTTGTCGAGGCCCAGGCGGGCGACGTACCAGGGATAGAACTTGCGCAGGTAGCGGGTGGCCCGCTCCTCACCCAAGTGCTCGACGGCACGGTCGATCGTCCAGTCCAGCTCGCCCAAGACCTCGCTGCGCGCGGGGCCCTCCTCGCGCAGGCCCAAGAGTTGCCCGAACAGCCAAGGGTTGCCCAGCGAGCCACGGGCGAGCATCACCGCGGTCGCTCCGGTCTGCTCGTAGGCGGCGAGCGTGCTCTCCACGTCGTGCAAACCCCCCGTGAGGATCACCGGGGCCGGCAAGGTCTCGACCAGGCGCGCGGCCAAGGCGTAGTCGGGTACGCCTTTGTGGTGCACGGCGGCCGAGCGAGGGTGGAAGGCGATCGCGGCCACGCCCGCCTCCTCGACCAAGCGATGGGCCAAGTCGAAGCCGCTCGTGTCGCCGGACTTGCGCCCTGAGCGAAGCTTGACCGTGACTGGCAGGCCCGAGCCGAGCCGGGCCGCCCGAGCGACGGCGACCGCCACGTCGGGATCGTCCAGCAGGGCGGCGCCGGCTCCTGTCTTGCAGACCTTGGGCACGGGGCAGCCCATGTTGAGGTCGATCACGTCGGCGCCCGCGCGGGCGACCACGCGGGCCGCGTGGCGCATGATCTCGGCGTCCTGGCCGAACAGCTGGATCGAGACCGGCCCCCCAGGAACCGAGGGGCCTGGATCGCGCTCGCGCTCGTCGATCCGCAGCATCTCCACGCAGGTGCGCTCGTTGTCGTGGAAGATCGCGTGCGAGGAGACCATCTCTGAGACCGCCAAGCCGGCGCCGTGGCGCTTGGCCTGGAGACGCACGAACCAGTTGCCGATGCCCGCGAGGGGCGCGAGCATGACGCGGTTGGGGACCGTGAGTGGGCCTAGCGTCCAGGAGTCTGTGAGCTGGGACATCCCCTCATTGTGAACGACACTCCTTAGCACCCGAGCGTTGGGTTGCAATTCAAAAAAAGAACTCATTACACAGCGAAACCATTCAGAGGCGCAAAGAACACAAAAAGAACTGCACAACCTCAAAGCCCACCCACGACCACAAACCCCCAACCCCGACCGCGACCCCAACCCCCGACGGACCCCAACCCCAACCCCAACCGCGACCTCTGCCGAGGTCCCCGACCTCCAACCCGCGCGCCCTACGCGGCGTTCAGCTCGTGGATCAGGCGCAGACCGGTCAGCGTGAGCAGGTCGTCAACCTCGGAGATCTCCTCGGTGAAGGGGACGACCAGGCTGGAGAGCCCCCCAGTGGCGACGACGCTCGCACGCCCGCCCAGCTCGTCGTAGATGCGACGCAGGATCGCGTCGATGGCGCCAGCGTAGCCGAACACCACGCCGGAGCGGATCGCGTCGATCGTGTTCTTGGCGATGACCGTCTTGGGGGGGGCGAGTTCGACCTTGGGCAGCCGCGCGCCGCGAGTGGTGAGAGCGTCGAGTGAGACTTCGATGCCGGTCATCAGCGAGCCGCCGATGTACTCGCCCCCCTCCGAAACTATGTCGAAAGTGGTGGCGGTTCCGAAGTCCACGCACACGGCGGGCCCACCGAAGCGTTCGCGCAAAGCGACCGCATTGACCAGTCGATCGGCGCCGATCTCGCGAGGGTTGTCGTAGCGGATCGCCATGCCCATCTTCAGCCCGGGACCGACGACGAGCATCTCGTGGCCCAGGTAGCGGTTGGCCATAGCAGTCCATTCGGGCTCCAAGTGGGGCACGGTCGAGGACAGGATCGAGCCGGAGAGGTCCTCGAAAGCGACGCCGCGCAGCTCCAGGAGGTTGCGCAAGGCCGCGCCAATCTGGTCGGCGGTCGACTCGCGCACGGTGGCGAAGCGCCAGTGCTCCAAGAGCTCCTCGCCTTGGAAGGTGCCGAAATGGGTCTGGGTATTGCCGACGTCGACGACGAGGAGCATGGCGCGGGATTATGGCCCAAGACGCGTCCGGTGCGCTCGCCGTGCATCCTGGTCGGCGAGCCAGCCAGGACGCACGAGGACGGCGATGGGCCTATGCTGCGGAGTGTGAGCGTGAAGCTGTATTCGCTACCCGGATCGCATCCCTGCGCCGCCGTGGAGGTTGCCCTGCGGTTGAAGGGGATCGAGTACAAGCGGGTCGACATGATCCCGCTCAGCCAGCTCGCGGCCGGACCACTGCTGTATGGCGGGAACACCGTGCCTGGACTGCGCATCGACGGCGAGCGGCTGGCGGGATCGCGCACGATCATGCGCCGCCTGGACACGCTTTCGCCGGAGCCGCCTCTGCTGCCGCCGCTGAGCGACGCGGTCGCACGCGCGCGTGTATTGGAGGCCGAGCGCTGGGGCGACGAGGTCTTGCAGTCTGTCCCGCGCCGGCTGCTGGATGCCGCCTTTCTGCGCAACCCGAGGTGCATGGAGAGCTATGTGGGCGACGCGAAAATGCCGCTGCCCGCGTCGCTGATGCGCCCGGCGATGCCGCTGACAGCCAAGCTGATGGCCAGGCGCAACAAGGCCGACGACGCCAAAGCGAAGGCTGACCTGGTGGCGCTACCGGCGCAGCTGGAGCACATCGACGCTTGGATCGCCGACGGCGTCTTGGGAGGCGAGCAACCCAACGCTGCCGACCTACAGATCGGCAGCTCGATCAGGTTGATGATGACCATCGCCGACGTTCGCCCTTTGATCGAAGGGCACCCCGCCTTGAGCCTGACGCGCTGGTTTGAGCCACAGGCGGGCGAAGCGCCCGTGGGCACGCTCCCGGCGGAGTGGCTGCCGGCGCGCGCCGCGACGGCCTGAGCCTCGCACTCCCGGCGCCGGGCGGCAGCTCAAGCACAGCTCGCGACCGCACGTCGTAGGCCGGCCCCGCGGCCCGCTTACGTATGCAGCTTGACGCTGCCAGTCAACGTCTGAGTGGTGCCCTGGGTGGGTACCAGCACGATCTTTACGATGAGCGACAGTGTGTGGTGCCGCGCGAGCGCATGCCTGGCACGAGCAGTCAGCGATATGGTCAACGCCAGACCGCCGGAGGAGACCGAGCTATGGGACAGGTGTCCCACGACGACCTGTTTGGCCCCTTTGCGCGAATGATTACCTAGCGAGGCTTCGGTCGCGAGCAGGTCCACCGCGAGCCTGCCGCCGATTCCCGTATGACCCACCTTGATCGACACGTGTACGGAGGCGGACCGGCGCGGAACGGTCAACTTGAGCGAATCGGCAAGCAGGGACGGACCAAAGATGTGAGAGTCGGAGGGAGCGCTGGCGGCCCCGGGAGCGGGCGTCGAGACCGCGCCCGTCGTCGCGATCGGCACAGTGATCGCGACCGTGCCTGGGGCGGGCGTGGTGCTGGTCGCGGTCGTGGGCGGCGGCGTCGTTTTCGTGGTGCTCGTGGTAGGCGGCGGTTCTGAGATGGTCGTCGTACCCGTCGTGGGAGGCGGTTCTTTGATCGTGACTGTCGAGATTGTGCCGTCAGCGTTGACGTAGACCCGGCCCGTCATAAGGGAGCGGTGGACGGCGCATTCGTATTCGTAGACGCCTTCCTTTGAGAAGGTGCAGGTCCCGGCCCAGCTCGCTTCGCCGTGTCCGATCGGCACTTTTTCGCAGGCTGGAGTTTCGGGGTCAGAGGCCTTCCAGATGACCCCGTGAAGGCCTTCGCTGGAGTTTTGGAAGGTGACCGCCTGACTCGGCTTGGCCGCCACTTCGCTAGGCGACCACGAATAGGGGGCGCGCGCGTTCACGGTGGGACTGGATTCGGTCGAGTCGGCGACTGTCGGCAGGACAGCTACGGCCGCGCCGAGCAGGGCGACCAAGGGCAGATAGCGTCGGCGAAGGTTCATGTCGTCCTTTCTCAGCCGTGCAGGACCACGGCTCGGGTCAAAATGGTGGCTTCGCCGTAGAAAGGCGTGAGCGAGATCCTCACCGTCAAGACCAATCGGTGGCGGCGGTGGAGCGCTCGCCTTGCCTTGGCACTAAGCTTCACCGTGAAAGTCTGGGCGCCGGCTTTGACCGAACCGCGGATGAAGCGTCCGACGATCGCACGTTGGAAGCGGGCACGGCTGGCAAGCGCAGGGTTGGCACGCACAGCGTCGGCACGCGCGAGGTCGACGCGCGCAACGTTGGCAAGCGCGGCGTTGCGCGCCAAAAGATCCACCTCGAGCCGATCGCCCGCGCCGGCCGGAGAGATCGCGATCGAGCCGCTCACCGAGGCGCCGTGCCGCCCGCCTTTCAGAGACGGCGCCGCAGCGAACGGCGAGCCGGTGGGAGATTCGCTCTTGGGGGAGGTGGTGCCGGGAGCCGTGGTGGTGGGGGTTGTGGTCGTGGTCACCGTGGTGGCCCCATTGGCCGCCACCGTGACCGTGCCGGTCATTTCGGGGCCGTGGACCGTGCAATAGAACGTGTAGGCCCCAGGCTGAGTGAAGGTGCAGGCGCCGCTCCATTTCGCGCCGGACGCCGCGGCGGTGGTCCCCACCGGAACCTTGCCGGCGCCCTCTTCGCAACTCGGCTTGAGCGCGCCGCGCCATTCGATGCCGTGCGGGACTTCGCTCGAATTGGTGAATGTGACCACTCCCCCGGCCATCACCGAGACCTGGGAGGGCGTCCAAGAATGGTGTTCTTCGGAGTAGAGGCCGCTTCCCGGCGTATTGGTCGCTTCGATCGTGGGGCTCGTTTCCGAGCTGGCGATCGCGGGGAGCACAGCGGTGGCGAGGCCCAGGGCCGCCACCAAAGCAATCCAGCACCGACGTAGTCCCACGATTCCAGCCACCTCTCCCTTGCGGTTCACGCGCGTCTTGTGCCAAAGACACCGTTGCGCGCCGATCCTTCCCGGGGACGCTACAGTCGCAGGGCGGCTCGACCCGAGGCCGAGCCCGAATAGCCCATGCGCGCCCTGGATCCGCAGTCGCTCACACGGCACGTCGACCGCCTGTATCGCGCGGCTTGGGCTTTGTGCGGCTCGAGGGAGGACGCCGAGGATCTGGTGCAGGACACCTTCGCGAAGGTGCTGGCCAAGCCGAGAATGTTGCGTGGCGAGGACGAGGCGGCCTACCTGATGAAGGTGCTGCGCAACACCTTCTTCAGCTCCAAGCGCACAGCCTCGCGCCGACCGAAGACGGGCGCATCGATCGAGGATGTGGCGCTCGCCGACCCGCAGCCCACGCATCGGCCGGAGCGGGCGCTTGAGGTGCGCGAGCTTTACGCGGCGATCGCGGAGCTACCGGAGGACTTCCGGCTTGCTCTGGTCGCGGTGGACATCTTGGGGCTCTCCTACCGCGAAGCCGCCAAAGCGCTGAAAGCGCGCGAGGCGACGATCACCACGCGCCTTTTCAGGGCGCGGCGAGGGGTCGTGAAGGCGCTTGGCGGCGAAGTCGAGCCCGTGGCCGGGCGGGCAGCCGACGTCCCGCGGGCGCGGGAAGGTACTGGAGTTCACGAGCGTCTTGCTGAGCAGGGATCGCCATGACCGAACGACCACCCAAGCTCACCGAGGAGGACATCGCGACGCTCGCCGCCGACGTGAGGGCGCCGGAGTCGCTGCACCAGCGGATCGAGGCGATGATCGCGACGGACGCTGCTGACGTTGGCCAGAGCGGCGGATTCCGACGTTCCCGTCCCCGCGCTGCGAGGTCCCGCTACCGAAGGGGTCTGCTTATCGGCGTGGCAACGGTGGCCGCGCTGGCGCTGATCACCCTCGCACTCGCGGTCGGGCTGACGCAGATCGCACTGCACCCGTCGGGCCGCCAGGGCCTGAACGTGCAACGAGCGGCCGGGCTCACCTTGAGTGCCGCCACCGGACCGGCCCCGTCGGAGAATCGGCGCGATCGCTCACAGTTGCAGGTGGGCGTGGATGGCGTCTCGTTCCCGTACTGGAAGGAGCGCTTCGGCTGGCGCAGCACCGGGACCCGCACCGACGTGCTGGGCGGCCATACGGTCACAACCGTGTTTTATGTCAACGGCGATGGCCGGCGTATCGGCTACGCGATCGCCTCGGGAGCGGCACCGCGGACCGAAGGGGGCACGGTGGTCCACCGCTGGGGGGTCTCCTACCGCGTGCTCCAGCAGGGGGATGCGACCATCGTGACCTGGCAGCGGAACGGTCACCTGTGCGTGATGGCAGGACGCGGCGTGAGTGCCCGCACGCTGGTCAACCTGGCCAGCTGGGGCAGCGAGAAGTCACACATCGCCTGAGGACATCGGTCCGGCCGGCCTCGTGTGGCTTAACCGGATCGCCGGGCCGCCCGATGTTTGGCCTTGCCCGTTCACCGACTTTGCTTGTGGGCCGACTTTGCCCGTGGGCGACGTTTCCCGTGGGCGACGTTCCCGTGGGCCGAGACTTCGGGAAGGACAGGCTCGGGCGCGGCGTCTTGGCTGGTAGCGACAGCGCGGGAGGGCCCGCGAAAGAAAGGAGCAGAGACCATGAGAGGACGAACACTTGCGGGCGCACTAGCCGCGCTTGCCGTGGCGAGCGCAACCACGATCCCGGCACTGGCCTCAGGCGGCGCTCAGAGCGCCGCGACGCACTCGGTGGTGCTCGAGAACATCCGGTTTCACCCGGGCACGCTGAGCATCAAACGAGGGGACACGGTGCAGTGGCTGTGGCAGGACAAAGGCACCGAACACAACGTGACTGGCAGCGGCTTCAAATCCAAAACGATGAGCAAAGGCTCGTTCAGCGTGCGCTTCACCAAAGCGGGAACCTTCAACTATCGCTGCACGATCCACGTGGCCGAAGGGATGAAGGGGTCGATCGTGGTGCATTGATGCAAGGGCGGGTCGCACGGGGAGCCAGCCTCCCCCACCCGCGACCCGCCCAGCCCCGGGCCATATTTAGCCTCAGGTCTTGACCGCCAGCCCAAGCACCAGACCGCCCCGGCCTCAGGAGTTGTCCACCTTGGCGCCGCTCGGGGCGATCACATACCAACTGGCGCCAAAGCCGTTGACGCCCTCGCCATAGGCGTCGCCTGAGTCTTTGTCGCGGGCGAAGAAGTAGAGCGGGTGGCCCTTGTAGGTGACTTGAGTGGTCCCGTCCGAGCGGGTGATCGTGCCGAGATCGGCGGACTTCGCCACACCACCGACGACGGGGGCGCCATTGGTGGTCACGGGAGGCCAAACCGAGGCGCACGCGCCCAAGCAACTGGAGCTCGCGCCTTTATCGCCCTCGAACATGTAGACGGTCAGCTTCTTAGGCCCCGCGGCGAGGATCGTGCCGAATTTGGAGGCGTGCTTAACGGTGACGGTCAGACCGGTGGCCGTGGCGGTCGTTGCTGCGCCGGTGGGAGAAGTACTGGCCGGCGTGGTAGCGGCCGCGGTAGTCGCGGCTTTTGCGCTTTCCGCCGGGTAGGCCGATGCGGCTGTGGTGGAGCTTGAGGACTTCGAGCTGCCACAGCCGGCGGCGAGCAGCGCGGAGGCTCCCAAGACGGCGATCAGACCGGTGGTCGGTATCTTCATGAGTGCTCCTACGGTCGGGGACGTCGTACAGGAGCTAAGACGCCGCCCACGGGCAATCCTTCCTTTACTCGCTGGGTCCTCGGCGCCGACATCGGTCATGCCCGATGTCGAATGGACGCGACTACACCGACAGCGGCGGTCCGGCCCAGCGCACTCCCTCATCCACCGGAAGCACCGCGAGGGCGTCGGACAGTCGCTTGCCGTCGGGCGTGGCGAGGGCGAAGTCGAGCTCCAAGGCCGGCACCAGGACGAAGCGACGTGAGAGCACCTGCTCGTGGGGCAACGTCATGCGCGCGTGTGCGAGCTCGGCGTCGCCGAGCAGAAGGATGTCGATGTCGATCGCGCGTGGACCGTGACGCACGCCGCCATCCACACGCCCCAACTCGCCCTCCAATCGCTTGACGGCATCCAGCAGATCCAGAGGCTCCAAGGCCGTCTCGACGAGCACGCATGCGTTCAGAAAGCTGGGCTGGTCGAGCACCTCGCCGACTGGGTCTGTGTCGTACACCGAGGATGCGGCCTTGACCTGCACCCCGACCGATGGGAGCGCGTCGACGGCGGCCTGTAGGTGGGCGCGACGGTCGCCGACGTTCGATCCGAGGCCGAGCAGACCGGTGCGGCGATTTCCGATCGCCCCAGGCGCAACCGCTAGTCCCTTGGAGATGAGATCCCGCACGTCGCAGCTGACCAAGACTCTGTCACCCTGTTGCGCAGCAGCAACATATGTGGCGTCATAGACGGATATCGCGTGCTGCTCCGCAATCTCGCAAGCGCTCGTTAGAAGCGCCCCAGTTGACACGAGCACGCCTCCGTCGTCCGCTAGTCGATCGATAGCCGCGAGTAGCGCGACGACTCGATCGGGAGCGCTCCAGGAGCGGACCGCTACGTTGGCTACCTCGTAGCGCGCCAGATCGAGTGTGGCCAACGTTGCCTCAGGCTTGCCGAGAAGGGCGCGAGAGGCATTGTGATGAGGGTCGTCAGAGTCGAAGGCCGCCAGGATGACGCTGGCGTCGAGCAACAGCGTGCTCACGGTGACGGTCTTGATGCCTTTACAAGCTCTGCCGCATTACCACCGTGTGAGGAGACATCCTTCAAGAGTGTCCGCATCGCTGCCGCGCGATCGGCTCGACGCTTGCGCAGAGCGGCGTCGGCGAAGCTACGTAGGACAGCACTGCGCGTGCTACCCAAGCGCCCGGCCTCGGCGTCCACCTCGGCGAGCAGATCGTCTGGCATCGAAACCATTACCTTGGCCATAGATTTTGAGTGTACCAGGGTATACCGTCGGCTACGCCTGGCTGCCCGCCGGGAGCGCACCCTCGCTCAACCCGATCCTCCGATGCAACCGCCGCAACGGCCGCGGCGCCCACCATGTCAACTCGCCCAGGCGCCCCATCAAGGCCGGCACCAGCAAGGCCCGCACGAACGTCGCGTCAATCGCGACCGCCAGGGGCACCCCGACGCCGAGCTGCTTGACAAAGAAGATGTGCGAGGTCGTGAACGCGCCGAGCGCAACACAGAACAAGAGCGCGGCGGCGGTCACCAAACGCCCGGTGCGCTCCAGGCCGTAGGCCACCGCGTCGCGAGTCGCGAGGCCGCCGTCGTGGGCCTCCTTGATGCGCCCGAACAGAAATACGCCGTAGTCGGTGGACAGGGCGAAAGCAAGGATGAACAGCAAAACCAGGTTCGACTCCTCCAGGCCCCCGATCGGCGTGAAGCCGAACAATCCGTCGAAGTGGCCGTCCTGGAAGATCAAGACGAGCAGACCGGCCGCCACCGCCACGGTCAGCAGGTTCATTAGCAAGGCCAAGACCGGCAGGATGATTGAACCGGTCATCAAGAACAGAAAGCCCGCCGTCACCGCCGCCAGGATCGCCAAGGCCAGAGGCAGGTGCGCGGAGATGGCCGCCTTCTGATCCACGAACCACGCCGTCGCGCCGCCAACGAGCAAAGCCGGCGCAGGCCCGATCGTGCGCAGATTCTTGACGAGCGCTTGGTTGGCGGGAGCACCATCGACGCCCTGCGGCTGCAGTTCGATCTCCCAGACGCCGCGTCCGAGGTAGCGCGGCGGGCCCTCGCTGGCCTGGGAGCCCGCAATCCGGCGCGCCCGGGCGGCGATGGCTGCGACCGGAGCGGTGACGGTGGAGGCACCGGCGGCGGAGGCACCGGCGGCGGAGGCACCGGCAGCGGAAGCACCGGCAGCGGAAGCGCCCGCAGAGGTCGCGGCGCCGGTGGGAGCAGTGCCCCCGGACGCGCCCGCTGTAGGCCTGACCGGGCCGGCGGAGCGCGCGACGATCGTGATCGTCTGGGAGGCGTCCACCGGAAAGTTGTGGGTCAACGTTTCGGCTACCTTGCGCGCTTCGGAGGCGGCCGGCAGCACGTGGGCGTCGGCGGGCGTCAGCTGTAGGCGCAGGGCAGGCACCGCGGCCAGCAAAAGCAGGGCAGCGGTCGCCAAGGCGACGAGCCCGGGCCGGCGCATGACGCCGCGCGCGAACCGGTACCAGCCGCCCTCCTCTGAGGCCTGAGCCGTCTTCGCGGCCGATCGCTGGAGGCGCGCCGGCGAGAGCGCGTCGATCTTCGGCCCCAAGGCGACCAGGACAGCGGGCAACACGACCAAAGAGACCGCACCGGCGGACAGCGCCACGATCGACCCCCCAATGCCCATCGAGTAGAGGAAGCGGATCGGGAAGACGAGCATCGACGCCAGGGCGCCGGCCACCGTCAAGGAGCTGTAGAGCACTGTGCGCCCCGCCGTTTGCAAGGTGCGCGCGATCGCGGCGCGCGTGTCGGCCCCGCCGGCAAGCTCCTCTCGGTATCGCGATAGCACGAACAGGCTGTAGTCGATCCCCAAACCCAAACCCATGCCGGTGACGAGGTTCACAGCGAACACGGAAACGCCCGCGAACTGGTCGATCAGGCGCAACAGGATGAACGTGAGCACGATCGCAAAGCCGCCCACCAGCAAGGGCAGCGCGGCCGCCACGAGCCCACGAAACACCCAGAAGGACAGGAGCAAGAGGATCGGGAAGGCGAACATCTCGGCCCGCTGCAGGTCGGAGGATGTCGTCTTGTTGATCTCCTCGAAGGCCACGTCGTTGCCGCCGAAGCGCACGCCGCTGCCGGCCACCTGGGCGCGTAGGTGTTCGACTGCGTGGGTCGAGGCTTCGCGATTGGCGAAAGCGGCCAGGACGAGCGAGAGTCGCCCGTCGCGGGAGATGAGCTCGGGCGAATGGGTGGCCGGATAGTCAAGCGAACGCTGAAAGCCGGCCTGGCTGGACAGCAGGGACGCGACCCGGGCGCTCTCACGCTGGGCGGCCACATCGACGCGAGCGTCGCCGCCACTCGGCACCAAGGCGACCACCCCGTAGGTGGCGGTCTGGCCGGTGGCGTGTTCGATCGCCTTCAGGACCTGCTGGTTCTGGGAGGCGGGGTCCTGGAAATCGGAGTTTTCGCTCTTGAGGATCGACACCACCGGGGCGCCGATCGCCGCAGCCACCAGGAACACGATCCCCGACACGATCAGGATGCGCCGCGAGCGCGTGACTGCCAGATCGGCGAGCTTGGACATCACCCGCCGCAGATTAGTGACCACTAACTAATCTGTCAAGTGCCACCGGAAAGCTCTGGAACGCGACTTGCTAGCAAGAGGAGTCCGGCCAAATGTTAGACAAGCTTACGTCCAAACGTTAGATAAAGGTCGTCCATATGTTAGGTTCGATGCATGCACTATCGACGGAGAATCCTCGATGAGGCGCTCGACGAGCTGTTCCCGCATCTGGCCGCCGTCGCCTTGGAGGGCGCCAAGGGCGTGGGCAAGACAGCCACGGCAACACAGCGCGCCAAGACGTTGCTGTCGCTCAACAATGCAAACGAGCGCGCTGCCCTCGCCGCCAACCCTGACCTCGTCGTGCAGGCGCCACCGCCGGTGCTGCTCGACGAGTGGCAACTCGAGCCCCCTGTCTGGGATCGAGTTCGCCGAGCCGTCGACGACGATCCCACCGGCGGACGCTTCCTGCTGGCCGGGTCCGCCGGCGTGGCCCCTGGTGTTCGCGTCCATTCCGGCGCCGGCCGGATCGTGAGCATGGCGATGCGGCCGATGGCCTTCAGCGAGCGTGGCGAGCATCGCCCAACCGTCTCACTCAAGAACCTGTTGCGCGGCACCTCGCGGGAGATCGGCGGCACCTCGGAGGTCGATGTGGCGGGGTATGTCGATGAGATCCTCAGGTCGGGCTTCCCAGGTATCCGCGATCTACCCGAGCGAGCGCGGGCGCTACAGCTCGACAGTTATGTATCCCGCATCGTCGAGCGCGAGCTGCCGGAGAATGGCGTCAGCGTTCGTCGCCCCGGCGCGCTGCGTGCATGGCTGTCTGCGTATGCGGCCGCGACCGCCACCAACGCCGCCTACAACACGATCCTCGACGCAGCCACTCCTGGCGAAGGCGACAAGCCGGTGCGCCAGACCGCCGCAGCGTATCGAGAGCATCTGCAGCGGATTTTCGTGCTCGATCCGCTGGAGGCGTGGATACCGACCTTTGCCCCGCTCAAGCGGCTCACCCACACGCCCAAGCACAACCTGGTCGACCCGGCGATCGCCGCACGACTCGTCGGCGTCGACAAGGCCGGCCTGCTGCGCGGTCAAGGCAACCGTGTCGCGACGAGGACCGGCACTTGGCTTGGCGCGCTCTTTGAGTCGCTCGTGGCGCAGTCGGTTCGGGTCTACGCCGGAGCGGCGACCGCCAGGGTCGGCCACCTGCGCACCAAGAATGGCGATCACGAGATCGATCTGATCGTGGAAGGCGAAGACCGGTCGTGCGTTGCAATCGAGGCAAAGCTCTCGAACACCGTCGAAGATCGCGACGTGAAGCACCTCAACTGGCTCCATCGGCAAATCGACGACAGACTGGGCGACCGGATCGTCATATACACGGGCAGGTTCGCCTACCGCAGGCCCGACGGCGTGGCGGTCGTTCCGCTCGCGCTCCTCGGGCCATAGAACGAGGGCTCCCTGAACAGGGGGGCCTTGCTTACTCCCCGGCCTCCCGCCAGACCTCCACCGAGACGTCCTCGACGGGCAACGGGATCGGGGGCTCGGGCTTTGAAGCCTTGACCCAGACCCCTTCAAGCTCGAAGTCCGAGAGCAAGCGGTCGGCTATCGCCGAACACAACCGCTCGAGCGTCTTGTAGGAGCGCTGCTGGGCCACCAGGGCCACCAGCTGGCAGACCTCGGCGTAGTCGATCGTGTCCTCGATGCGGTCGGTGACGGTGGCGTCGGTCTCCCCCACGTCCAGGCGCAGGTCCAGGAGCAGGCGCTGGCCGATCTCGCGCTCGGCCTCGGTCACACCGTGGTGGGTGTAGAGCGAGAGGCCGGATATCTCGATCGTTACGGTCTCAAAGCCCTCCTCCTCCTCGGCGTCCTCGAGCGGGTCCTCCTCGCTCAAGTCGTCGTCGGGCTCGCCATCCATTTGGGGCTCAACGTAGCAGCCGCCACGGCCAGGGCATCCGCCACCGGCCCCACATCGTGCACACGAAACACGGACGCCCCCCGCTCGAAGGCCATCACGTTCGTGGCTATCGTGCCCGGGAGACGTTCGGCCGGGGCGCCCCCGAGAAAGCTCTTGCGAGAGGTACCGATCACGACTGGGCGCCCCAGGGCGACGATCTCGTCCAGGCGCCGCAAAAGCGCGAAATTGTGCTCGAAGGTCTTGCCGAAGCCGATGCCCGGATCGAGCAGGACGCGCTCCTCCGCGATACCCGCATCTACGGCGAAGCCCAAGCGCTCCTCGAGAAATGCCTTGACGTCGTCGACGACATCCTCGTAAGAAGACCCGCCCACGCCTTGCTGCATCGTGCGCGGCTCGCCGAGCATATGCATCAGGCAACAGTCAGCTCCGCTTTCGGCGACCACGGAGGCCATCTCGGGATCGGCGCGCAGCGCGCTCACGTCGTTGACCAGTGTGGCGCCGGCCGCCAGCGCCCTGCGCGCGACCGCGGCCTTGGAGGTATCGATTGAAAGCTGGGGGGGCTCCACCAGCGAGCTGATCGCGGCCACCAATGCCTCGACGACGGGTAGGACACGACGATCCTCCTCGTCCTCGCCCACCGGCTCGGCGCCTGGCCGGGTGGATTCGCCGCCGATGTCGAGAATGTGAGCTCCTTGGGCGACCAACTCCAAACCATGGCGGACGGCTGCCTGCGTGTCCAGGAACAACCCACCGTCGGAGAACGAATCGGGGGTGACGTTGAGGACCCCCATCAGCTGGTACCGAGACTGCACGTTCCCACTCTATTCCGGAGCCGGACATCGACCATCGCGGACTACAGTTGCTACATTGTAGTGATGGTCGCCAAGACAGCCAAGACACAGCCCTTTTCGATCCGCCTCGGACCCGAGACCGATCGGCTGGTGACCGAGGAGATCCGCCGTACAGGCCGTTCACGCAGCGTGATCGTGGAGGAGCTGACAGAAGAGGCAGCCAAGTCGCGGCTACACCCAGGCGTGGCCTTTCGCGGCAGACCGCGTCGCGCATGGGTGATCGGAAGCGGCCTGGACGTGTGGGAGATCGCAGAGCTGGAGCGCTCCTATGCGGGCGCGGATGAGCTGCTGCACGCAAGCCATCCGCTACTAACGCGCGGGCACCTGCGTGCTGCGCGCGCCTATGCACAGCAGTTTCCCGACGAGATCGAACGGTTGATCGTCGAGAACCACCGCCCGGTGCAAGAGCTGCGGGAGCTGTATCCGTTCATCCAGAGCGCCGAGCATCTCTAGACAGTCGGCTGTGCGGCTGCTGCTCGACGCACACGTGTCCGGCCCCAAGGTGGGAGCGGCGCTCCAAAAGGCAGGCCACGACACGCGCGCGCTGGACCAAGAGCCGGAGCTCGAGGGGCTACCCGACGATGAGGTGCTGGCACCGGCGGCCGAGCAACAGCGCGTGCTCGTGACCCACAACATCCGCGACTTCCCCGAGATCGTTCGTGAATGGATGGAGGCCCAGCGCTCGCACGCGGGCGTAATCCTCGTCTACGGAATCGATCACCGCGAGTTCAAACTGCTCGTAGACGGGATCGGACGCCTACTCGAGCTGCACCCCGAGCCAGGAGAGTGGGAGAACCTCACGGTCGTCCTCGACCGAGGCTTCGCTGCAGGATGATCGTACGGTCGAGGAGTCCCGCCCGGATTGCCGGGCGCGCCCGCTCAGACGGAAGGCAGCTCGGGATCGACGCTTCGCATCTCCGCCGTGCCGCCGGCGAGCCCTGGGCGCGGCAAGGGCCGCGGCGCTTCGCGCCCGGGCCGGTCGGCCGACGCGGGCGGGACCGGTAGCTCAGGCGCAGGCGGCTCCTCGGCACCGAAGACTTCGAGCTCGTCCTTGCCGTCGAGCAGGGCCTGGAACTCTTCCTTCTCGATCGTCTCGCGCTTGACCAGGATCTCGGAGATCTTCTCGAGGTCTTGCTTGTGCTCGGTGAGGATCGTGCGGGCGCGGTGGTGGGCGGCCTCGACGATGCGGCGCACCTCGTCGTCGATCTCGCGCGCGATCTCATCGGAATAGTCGGGCTCGGTGGAGAACTCGCGCCCGAGGAATGGCTGGCCGTGCTCGTGGCCGAACACGCGCGGGCCAAGCTTGTCGGACATGCCGAAGCGCATCACCATCTGCTTGGCGGTCGCCGTGACCTTCTCCAGGTCGTTGGAGGCTCCGGTCGTGATCTCGTTGAAGACGATCTCCTCGGCGGCACGACCGCCCAAGGTCATCGCCATCGTGTCGTTGAGCTCGGCGCGCGTTGTCAGGAAGCGATCCTCTTGGGGCATCGAGATCGTGTAGCCCAAAGCCTGTCCGCGCGAGATCACCGAGATCTTGTGGACCGGATCGGAGTGCTCGAGGAAGTGGCCGACGATCGCATGGCCCATCTCGTGGTAGGCGGTGATCAGGCGCTCCTTGGAGGACATGACGCGCGTCTTCTTCTCGGGGCCGGCGATCACTCGCATGATCCCCTCCTCCAGCTCTTCCTGGCCGATCTCGCGCTTGCCGATGCGAGCGGAGAGCAGGGCGGCCTCGTTGATCAGGTTCGACAAATCGGCGCCGGTGAAGCCGGGCGTCTGACCGGCGAGGGCGTCGATGTCGATCACCTTGGCCAAGGGCTTGCCGCGCGTGTGGACCTCGAGGATCTTGGCCCTGCCCTTGCGGTCGGGGCGATCCACGGCGATCTGACGGTCGAAGCGACCGGGGCGCAGCAAGGCCGGGTCGAGGATGTCGGGCCGGTTGGTGGCCGCGATCATGATGATGTTGTCCTTGGCCTCGAAGCCATCCATCTCGACCAAGAGCTGGTTGAGCGTTTGCTCGCGCTCGTCGTGGCCGCCGCCAAGGCCCGCGCCACGGTGGCGACCGACGGCGTCGATCTCGTCCATGAAGATGATGCAAGGGGAGTTCTGCTTGGCCTGCTCGAACAGGTCGCGCACACGCGAGGCGCCGACGCCGACGAACATCTCGACGAAATCAGAGCCTGAGATCGAGAAGAAGGGCACGCCCGCCTCGCCGGCCACGGCGCGGGCGAGCAGGGTCTTGCCCGTCCCGGGAGGGCCGTACAGCAGCACGCCGGTGGGTATTCGCGCGCCGAGGGCCTGGAACTTCTTGGGGTTCTCCAAGAATTCCTTGATCTCGTGCAGCTCCTCGACGGCCTCGTCGACCCCGGCGACGTCACGGAAGGTGATCTTCGGAGAATCCGCGGACATGCGCTTGGCGCGCGACTTGCCGAAGCTCATCACGCGCGAGCCTCCGCCTTGGACCTGGTTGATCAGGAAGAACCAGAAGCCGAGGATCAGGACCAAGGGCAGAGCGAACGTCAGCAAGGACGGCCAGATCGAGGTTTTGTTCGATTCGATGTTGAACTGGGACCCGGACTTTTCCAAGGCCGTAATCAACTGGGGCGAGGCCTGATCGACGTAGCCGACTTCGTATTTTTCTTCTTTGTTGGTGTTGAGCGTGACCGCGACCGAGTTGTCTTTGACCTTCAGCACGGCCGACTTGACGCGGTGCTGGGGGATGTCTTCGGTGGTGAGCGTCTTGTAGCTGTGGACCGGGCCTTTCTGGGTGCTCGGCACGACCAGCTTGGAGAGGAAAAAGGCGATCACGACCACGATCAGGATCGGGAACGCTGCGCTCTTGAAGAATCGGCTCATGGGAGAAGGTTAGCGTGCCAGAGCGGCCACAAAGGGCAGGTTGCGGTGACGCTCGGCGTAGTCCAGGCCATAGCCGATTACGAAACGATCGGGGATCTCGAAGCCGACATAGCGAGTGGGAAGATCGACCTTGCGGCGATCGGGCTTGGTGAGCAGGGCACACACCTCCAACGACGCGGGGTTGCGTGAGCCCAGATTGCGCAACAGATATTGCAAGGTCAGCCCCGAGTCGACGATGTCCTCGACGATCAAGACGTCGCGACCCTCGATCGCGATGTCCAGATCCTTGAGGATGCGCACGACCCCCGAGGAATCGGTGGCCGACCCGTAGGAGGCGACCGCCATGAAGTCGACCTCGACGGGAATGTCGACGTGGCGCATCAGGTCCGAGAGGAAGAAGACGGCGCCCTTCAGGACCCCCACGAGCAGCAGGGGGCGTCCGGCGTAGTCGCGCGAGATCGCTTCGCCCAGCTCGCGCACGCGCTGGGACAGCTCCTCGGCTCCGACCAAGACCTCCCCCACTTCGGAGTCGGCGCCGGGCACGGTCGCGAGACGCTCGGGTTGGAGTGCCACCCGGTGCAGTGTATTAGTACTGAGGCCGCGCCTCGATCGCGACCATGCACAGCTCGCCGTCCTCGACGACAGCGGACACCAGGCCGCCCACGTGCAGCTCAGACCTTCCTGGACGTTCTGCCAAGGCGAGGATCTCGCCCACGCGCTCTCCTGCTTGGGGCACGAACGTGTGAGCGGCATCCTCAGCCAGGCGGATCACGATCAGTCGCTGTAGAGCCGGCGCCAAGCCGCACAGACGAGCGACGGCGATGCGATCGACGCCGGCCAGCTCGGCGTCGACCAGCGAGTCGAGTAGCTCGGTCTCCTCGCGAAGCAGCTCCGCGGTCCGCAGCACATTGGCCGACGCAGCCGGATGGACGGCCTCCAAAGCAGGCAACAGGCCGCCGCGTACGCGCGTACGCGCGTAGACACTGCTCTCGTTGCTTTCGTCTTCGCGCCAAGCCAACCCCCGCTCCCGGCAGTAGTTGGCTGTCTCAATGCGCGTCAACCCAAGCAGCGGACGTACAAGCCTGCCATCCCGGGATGGCATGCCCAGCAGAGCCCGCCGCCCTGGCGAGGCTGCGAGCCGGTAGAGGATCGTCTCGACCTGGTCGGTGGCGGTGTGGCCGGTGGCCACCAGGCAGATCCCCCGCGTGGGCGCGCGCGCGCCCGAGGAGGCATCCTCGGGCGCATCTTGCTCGGGAGCATCTTGCGCAACGCCGGCTCGCTGCCCTTCGTGCGATTCCTCGAGCCGCCGCGCCAAGTCGAAAGCCGTCCGATAGCGCAGCGCGCGCGCCCAGGCATGCAGGTTCCCCTTGGCCGCGGTGTCACGCTCGGCTCGCACCACCTCGATCTCCACGCCGAGTTCTCCACACAGCTCCAGGCAGTAGGCCTCGTCTCCGTCGGAGTCGGCCCTCAGCCCGTAGTTGACATGCAAAGCACGTACCTGCCTAACGCCACCCAGAGCCACGGCGATGTCGAGCAGGCAGACCGAGTCGCGTCCGCCCGAGAGCATCGCAACGACCGGTGCGCCACCGGTCAAAATCCCACCGGCACGCACACGCTCACGCGTCTCCGCAACCGTCACGCGCCGCCGACCTCATTGGTTCGGGCGGGTTCTGCGATCACAATCGCCGAGTCTACCCGCGCCCGCACGGCGGTTGGACCGCTCGAGACGTCTGGATGTTCGGCTCTTCTCTGTGCGCCGGTCGCTCGGTTCGACCTGTGTCGCCGCTTACGACGCGTGGTGTCGGGAGCTTTGTGCCTTCTTGGCTTTGTGCTTGGCCTTCTTCTTCGGACAGCCGGTCACCGCGATTGGCGTGGATTGCTTTACGACAGCGCCATTCTGCCCGTTGAAAAGCGTGGGCATCCGGAGTTTGTCGGTGCAGAGGTTTCCGGTGGCCGCCAGCGCCGAGTACTGGCCCTGTGGCAGGGTCAGTTCGAAGCTGGTAACCGGCTGGTCGGGCACCGTGCGGAACGTGCTGCTTGTGATCCCGGCTTTGCTTATGAACGTTTCGCCGTGCAGGTCGATTGTGACGCCATAGCCCTGCAGCACGATCACCAGTTCCGGGAACTTCGCGCCTCCGTAGCTTACGAAGTAGGCTGGCCCTTCGATCGGAACTGGCAGGATCGGGGTGATCGCCTTGGCGAGCCCGACCCTTGACGCCGCCGGACAGCCCGCGGGGTTCGCTTCGAATTGCGCGGCAGTGCACGCCTTCTGCAGGGTCGTTAGCCTGGATGGTAGCTGCTTCGGGAGGTCTACCTTGACTACTCTTATATTCGTTTGACTTCCCCATGGGGCCTTGGGGTAGGCGAGCTTGACGTGTAGGCTCGCTCCGTTCTTACGTGACGTTTTCCCTGACGTGGATACTTTGAATGACGGTTTGAATGACAGATTCGCGCAGTCGCTTGCTTGGAAGCGGACGCTGCTTGTCGATGTCGTGTCGTCGTCGGGGTTCGCCGTATCTGCTCCTGACCCGTTGACAACGTCCGTGATGCTCTTCGTCTGACAGCTGGTGGGGTTGATCGTGAAATCGTTGCGGCTCACATAGACACGGATTGTGCGCAAATGAATGACCACGCCCTTGACGATATGTGGGATCTGATCGGCCGGTCCTGAGGGAATGCTGACCTGCGCGCTCACCGGATCGATCTGAAGCGGTAGACGCACGACCACTGAGCCCAGGTCGAACGGGCCGACCTTCGCCGCGGTGACAGAAACGATCGAGAACGGCGCTCCTTCATATGGACCGGCCAAATACAGTGTTCCTGGTGTCTGCACCAGCACGCCCCCGACACCCGCTTCTACGACGGTGTGGCCAATTTCGCTCTCCGCTGGACAAGCCGGACTGGCCAGTGCTTCCGCGCCCGTTTGTTCACGAGCACGCTGGATCGCGGTCTCCGCACAGAACGGGACACCGGTCAGGTTCCCCGACAAGCCGGCGGGTAGATGCGTTGAGAAGCCGGTAATCTCCTGTTCGCCGTCATGCCGTTCGATACGCAGATACAACGGGCTATAGCCAGCCGCCGCGTTGTTCAGCGTACCCGCGGTCACGCTAGGATCGAACGGCGCGAGCGCACCCGACGGACACGACCCGCTGTTGACACCCTGTTGTACTTGAAACCCGGACAGTAGACCTGTGGCCTGACTATCGCTTTCTACGGAGAACGGCGTCAACGCGATCTCGGACTGGTACGACCCACAGACCGCTGGGGTCACCAATGGCGCTCTCGCGCCTTCGCGCAACCGTACTTCAAAGGAAGAATACGGTAGCGGTGGCAACCCTTCGAAGGTGGCCGTGATCTGACCGGTGGCCTGGTCGAAGTCTATTCTGCCGGCCTGCTTGACGAGCACCCCACGATCGCGAGCACGCGCCACGATATACACCGCCGCCAACGTCCCGAACGAGTTTTCATACGGCGCGGCCAAATACACAGCACCTTCCACAGCCTCTTCGACAATTGGACTATGAGCCACGACATCCCCGATCTTCGACGATTCAGGACAACCATGACCCGGTTCGGTTTCGATCGTCTCGGCCGCGTACTCGGCGGGCGTACACACACCGACGCCAACAGCCAACGACGGGTTCACCGTCACGCCACCAGGCAGCTTCACAACAACCTTACGCGGCTGCGTTTCCGCACTACCACCAGGATCCAACCACCCATGATTCGGCAATGCAAGGTCAAACACCAAACCACTGGGACTTTCGGCGGACTTATTCGACAAGCCGACCGCGACTTCAGGCTGGAACGGCACACGTTCACAACCGCTCAACGCCGCAGGGTTGCCGCCACCGTCCACAGACACCGCAGCCTCTTCGACATACGACCCAGGCGCAAGGTTAGAATCCGCCAGTACCCTGACCCGTAGGGGTGACGCACACGAAGTCGGCAACGTCAAGAAAGGCAATACCGGTGCGGTAGATGGAACCGGCATTTCGGCTTTTTTGCCGACGTTGTCCGCTCCACGTTCGAGGTCGTGACCGGGGTCGGCGGGCACACCCCAAATCGTCTCCGACGCAGCAGTTATCGCGGTAGGCAGATTAAGCGTGCCAACCGACACGCCATAGCCTTCGCCGGTCAGCACCGATGCGTCCTGCAACGCGTTGAAATTCGCTATTGAGAACGCGATCTGGGCGGCGACACCCGGAGGCGGCTGCAAATTGTATACAGGACCAACGATTTCGCCGATCCCGACGACCGTGGCGCGCAGAACCCCTATCTGCGTGTCGTCCGGACACCTGGGGAGGAATCCTTCGAAGTCCACCCGAAGGCAACGCGGCGCCGCCAACGGGTTGCCGACAAGACCCGGCGGTAGATCTACCACGATATCCCGCGGTTCGCCACCTTCGGGCTTACCTTCTTCGTTGACGTCGAAAGCTAGCCGCACATTGAGATCGAAGGGATGAGAGCCAGCTTGATCGTCGATAGTGCCATCGTGATTTTCAGCGACCATGCCCACACTACCAGGGATCAAGCCGAAATCGGCGCTAGCCGACCCACACAAGACAAATCCCATGACTCCAGCCAACACCAACGACAAGATCGACATCTTTACCCGAGCGATCATCGCGCCCTCCTGTCCTTGATTGTCTTGCGAGCGGCGGCGCGACCACCGTAATGCCGTTGAGCGGCATGTCGACATCGCACCCGCTTTCTCTTAGGCTTGCGCTGACACACCTTGAGAGCCGACAACAATCGCTGCTTTGATGTCAACGACTTAGGCTTCGCCTTGCTGAACAGCAATGGCGCGAGATCGCCCGGGCCTTCGAACCCAGCCGACGAGAGCACAGGATCGCTCGGCGCCACTGTCGATGCTTGACACGCTTCACCATCGCATTCGCCCGACCGACCCTGTTCCGATATCCCGCCACCTTCTCGCGCATCGTAAACGTCCAAAAGTTCATCGTGATCGCCGGGCACCAGTCGATCGCGCGTAGTGAAGAACACGTTCTTTCCAGTTTCATCCGCCGCGAAAAAGTCGGAGTCGTCCGATCCACGACCGCTGGATATCAACGTCACGCAACCCTGCTCGCGACCACAACTTCCGACTCCGGAGGGCTCGTACTCATAGACGTCTTCGACACCGCCATTCGTATCGAACTGCGAGAGCGAATCCTGGCTATCGAAGTAGACTCGCCCTCCGTCCGTGAGATAATGCGGCTGCCCAAACGCGTTGTTAGCCGATTCAATGAAAGGCACTCGCGACGGCCCTAGTGGACGTATTCCTGCGGGATTACACGACGCGCACGTCAACTTTCCGCTGCCCGCACCGTAGAGAAACACCTCAGTGCACGCTGTGCCTCTTCCACATAGCTCGGTGCCTGGCGCTTCCGGTGCAGGTGTATTGTCATAGCCCGTCAGCGACTTGTTGGACTCGAACGTCAGCCAACGGCCATCGGCCGACACCTCCGCCGTACGGTCTTGTGGCGCCGCAACCCAATCGCTGACGTTTTCTTTGATTCCAAGGGCCGCGATGAATCGCGTTGTTCCGGACTGCCAGGAGTAAAGATTGTTCTGCCCCGCCTGCGCGCTCGCGCCATATTCGTTTGCTTCTGTGCCCGTCAGCGCCGCAGTATCCACGAAATACACATGCGAAAGGTCGTCGCTCTGCCCGAGTATTCCCTGGAACCCTCCCAGCCCGCCGGTGAGATCCACCTCTTCTTTGCTGACCAGACCATACATATGCCCGTTTGACAGCAATACCTGAGTTCCATCGGTGGACGCAGTCAAAAACCTACCGCCATCCGGTATGGCGATCGTCGCTTCGCCGTTCACGCGCACATACACCTGTCCAGTTTCATCGCTCCAAAACACATGTGAACCGTCATCCGATATTGCATGCGAGAAGTCAGATTCGAGCTGTGGTAGCTCTCCTGTGCTGTCCAAATTCGTACCCGAGCCAAACACAGCTCCCGGCGCTGTGCTTGCGTTACCTGGCAGCACGTTGACCAGCCTCAACTGCCCTCCTTGCCATTCATACAAGTTACTCTTGCCGGGACCGCCGTCGACGGCCCCCGGGGCAACCGGTGTTTCGGCAGTCAAAGCGTCGTTGGCGGAAAAGAATAGACGCGAATAATCAGACGATCCTCCGGCGAACCTCAGATTCGTCGTGCCGCCTTCTCGGTCGGGCGGTTCACTTGTGAGCAGTGGAACAAAACTATTCCAGTTGACGGCCGACTGCTCGTAAAGGTCTGGATAGCCACCAGGGGCTTCCGGATTGAGCACCGCCGAGGCGCCTTGCGAAAAGACAAGCTTTGACAGGTCGGCCGTAACCCCGAGAAATTCGCCCGTGAGCAACGGAGCACTCAACACAGTCGTCTGCCATCCAGTGTCAGTGCGCTTGGACACGTACTCGTCGACCTTTGCCGCGCCTTCCCCCGTGGAGGAGAAAGGAAAGCCACGGTAAACCACAGATTCTCCGTCTAGGGCACTCTGCATCGGAAACGGTGAAATATTGCTGCCGGGCTTACATTCTTCGCACGAGCCGTAGAAGGGCGCCAGTGGAAACACCTCGCCGCCGTTCTTCACGGGCGGCGAGACCAGCTCATACACACGCTCGTCAGCCAACCCCGAAGCTTCCACCGGATAAGTACGAAACGCCATTACCGACCCGGACCCTTCGCACGCATCCGTTTCGTTCGCGGGATTGCAATGACTGATCGCTACAAGCCTAAAGCGATACGCGGTATCCGGCGACAACCCCGACAACGTCGCTCTCAGCGTTACCTCGTCCGACCCGCCGCCCGCGGATCCACCGCCCACGGGTGCTGTCGCTGCGCCCGCGAACCTATCGGTGGGCGCGTTGACCTGATACGCCGCTTCGTCAATATATTGAAAAACATATCGAGTCGCAGAACCATTGGGATTGACCTCACCAGCCAACGATGCCGTGGAACTCCCAACTGAGCCGACAGACTCCGAATTGACCACAGGGGCACGAATGACAGGCGCCGCCAAAATATATTCTCCCGCATACAGCACACCGGCGGGACGCGAGGATTCATACGAGAAATTTGGATCTATCGCCATAGCGCGTATAGTTTCTTGGCTTCCGAGCTTCCCCGTTATTGTCGCCACCACTCCGGCTTCGCCCAATTCGCCTTTTGCGTTGCAACCACTGAGCATCGATATTTGCCCATGGTACTTATAATTGTAGTAGTACACCAAATTGTGCATGTCATCGACCGTCATGCCATTAAGCCCTGAGCCAGGCACCCTGTAATGGCACACAGGCGCCGCTGGAGAACCTGGCGCAAACTCATAAATGGCTTCCAGATTTGCCGCAAAAAGATTACCGCTAGCATCCAAAGCTAGCTGACGTGGCTCAAAGGAGGAAGCGAGATCGTTTTCACGACCCTCGTAGACATAATGTTCGTAGTCACTCGGACTTTGCGGGCGAAACACCATGACGCGCGATGCCGGATCTCCACCCTGACCACGGTCGCTCACGTATACTGTGCCTTTGTCGTCGACAGCGATCCCACTCTCGAACGACAGGTGGAGCTTTTCTGGCGATTCATCTACGCTTTCGTTAAAGGCCGCTCGCTCGCTAAAACCTGCGATCTCGTGCGAGCCGTCTGCGCTAAAGACCCGAATTGATGGCCCTAGCTGGTTCCCCGTCAACACGTAGACATCTCCCGTCTCTTGATCTACGGCGATGCCAAGACTATTGAAACTTCCTTCGCCCCACGCTCCGAGCAATTCTCCCTTGGGCCCGTATCGGATCACGCCCTGGCCGCCTGCGTACACGGTGTTGGCAGGAACCCCACCCGCACCCGTGAAATTGACCGCCAGGCTGGTATTGCTCCCACCAAAGGTCGCGACCTGTTCGAAGTTTGCGTACGCAGGTAGCGTCAATACCAAGACAAACAAAACGGCAAGCCCGGCCATGCCACTCAGTGGCCTGATAAGGGCAGTCACAGTATTTGGTATAGCCGGAAATCTGTTCATCTCTGCTCCATTCAATCGGTCATGCGGAAGGTCATGCTTTCATGATGTGCCGGCTTGCGGGCTGCAAGCCGACACACCAGTCGCTTCCTACGGAGCCGTCACCGCAAAGGTCCCGTTGGCAAAGTAATAACCACCTTCGCTAACAGTAACGTTGATCGCTGTACCTGTCGGGAAGTAACCGGCACTACCGTTGAGTATGGGCGACGTGAAACTTGCGTGTTCGGATTCTTCTTGCGCCGTGTACACGCAAAGCTCGCCTGAGGGAGCTGTCGGATGTTCGACCGTGCCCGTACAGCCGTGGGTACCGGCGTTGTTTTTGGTTTCTTCCACATCGAGCCGGTAGGCTTCGGTCGAGCCTTCTTTGAGTGGAATCGGGAACGAGATCGGCATGGTTCCGTCCATTTCCACGGTTGGTGCTCCCGATCCGCCCCAGGTGCCTGTCTCTGTGGCTCCAGATGGCAGTACGCCGCCGGCGGTCCACGGCGAGCCTGCAGGCCCCTGTGATCCTGTGGCGCCTTTTGATCCTGCCGGGCCCGCGGGTCCCTGTTTACCTTCGGCGCCGTCTTTACCTGGAGCTCCTGTTTCGCCCTTCGCTCCGGGCGCTCCTGCGGGTCCCGTGGGACCCTGGGGACCGGCCGGTCCGGCGACACCGGCCTTTCCCGGCTTGCCTTGTAGTGTTTTGAGTACGCTGGGACTGATCTGCTTCGTGCTCGTGATCAGGTATTTCTTGGCTGCGTATGCGCCGCCTGTCATCGCGAATACGAGCGCCAACGTCAAGACGACGTTCGCATAAGTCATCCGTTTGGTTAGTATTTTGAGCATCGGACTATCTCCCCTCCCGGGAGTCGTGCGTGCCGGCGCTCCTAGCGGCGGACGCTGGGTTTGTCGAAACAACAGAAACCGAATGAGCACGGATCGTGCTTGTGACCTGCTCACCACTGTCGGTGAGAAGCCAGGCGTTGGCATCGCCCCTCGCCGGAGCACCACTCGCGCTGTTCACAAGCAATCCGATCCGTTGCAAGCGAGACAACAGCTTGGACACCTGACCCTGGTCGTGAATCTCAACGCGCTCGGCTATCTGCCGATTGCTTGAGCCGGGGTGATCGCACACGTCCTGCAACACGAGCGCGGTGCGATACGTGAGACGCATCGGCAACTCAACAAGCGGATCGACACCAGGCCGCTTCAGTCCTCCGGCACCATTGTGAGCGGTCGGCGCCTTCGACTCGGGCGGTGTGCGTTCCTGCTCGCGTCGTGCCGCCTCGGTACCAGCGTATGGAAGCACGATCATCGCGATCAGCTCACCAAACAATCCCCTCAACGATCCCTGCGGGCTCGAGCTATCAAGTAGGTGGGAATACAGAACCGCGGCGATGCCGCCAACCAGGGCATGCGCGGTCAGGACTCCCACCTTCTCACCACGAGAGTTCTCGCGGCGACCGGCGTCGATCGCTCCGGCGAGATCGTCCAGGATCTCTTGACGCCGAGTCAACATCCTCAAGTCTCCGCGTTGAGCCTGAACCACACAAAGCCGGCCGAGCGCGGGATCGCGATCAAAGAAAGAGAGAATCGTCCACAACCCGCTGCGCATACGCTCACGCCAACCCAAACCAGTGAGGTCCGCGTCGACAAGCTCTGCTTCAATCTCGCCAATCACGCGTTCGAGCACCGCCATCAAACATTGCTCGCGGTTGTCGAACAACTCGTAGAACGTACGTCTGGAAACCCGCGCGCGTTGAGTGATCTGGGCGACGGACGCGCTCTCGTAACCCAACTCGTCAACTGCGCCGACCGCGGCCACAAGCAGCCGCGACCGCTGAATCTCCAAGACCCGCATACTCGCCTCGCCACGAGCATCGTGCGCGTGAATCGACTCCCGACGGACCATCGACGCACGCTTGGAGCCCGCACGCAAGTCACTACGCACCAAGCGCGAAGCACCCACGGCCATCAGAAAACCCACCCCTCAACAGGGGCGGCCACTTGGCCCGTCAGGCCAAAGCGGCTAGAGCAAGCGCGGCTTAGGCAGCCGTGCCAGAGAGAGAGAGAGAGAGAGAGAGAGACGCGTCAGCGACGCTGACGCGTCCTATTACGGACCCATCACGGACGCAAAGACTCTCAGCTGCGCTAATCCCCAAAGAAAACACGCGAAAAACAACCCTCTCTCAAACTAACGACCCGGTCCCTCTCCCAAGGGTCCCTGCCAAATTGCGTGGAAGTCGACTTCAGAAGACCAACTCCCCAAAACCAGACCTTATGTTCAGCCCGCGTCTATAGCGAGCGATGACGGTAGTAATAGCATGTCATACCGTTGTTGTCAAGTCCCCAAACAAATAGGTCAGCCTAACCGTCGGCGGGCATCGCGTCGAACAGCTCGATCGGCTCGGTGAAGCCCTTCAGGCCGATTTCACCGATCAAATCGAAGCGCACGCCCTCCACACCGACGGCGCTGTCCACCACCGGGCGCGTCACCAAAACCTCTCCACCCGCGGCACGAGCGACCACGCGCGCGGCTTGGTTGACGTCACGGCCGTAGTAGTCGCCGTCGCGGTAGAGCGCCTCGCCACTGTGAATCCCGATGCGCGGGGCGGGGTCCTCCGGCTCGATTTCGCGCTGGAAATCGACCGCCCAGCGCGTGAGCGCGACCACGTCGGAGCCGACGACCATGACCTCGTCGCCGAGTGTCTTGATCACGCGCGCGTCGATTGGAAGGGAATGCTGGACCGCGTCGACGAAACGTTCGACCACGCCAACTGCCTCCTCGTCGCCGCGCTCCTCGGTGAGCTTGGTGTAGCCGGCCAGGTCGGCGAAGGCGATCGCGACTCGCAGACGTCCCTCGTCGGGAATGGCGCCGGCGAGATCGGCCTCCATGTGGCCGATCACGTCCTGCTCGATGAAGTGGCCGAGGAAGCGACCGTGCAGGTAGCGCATGAACGGCGCCGCGAACGGCAACAGGTCGCCCGCCAAGCCCTCCATCGCCTCGGCCATCTGAGCGCCGGGCATGCCCTCGCGCATCATCGGCTCGTGCACGTGCAGGTGGATCAAACGCACCTCGGCATCGGCGATCTGGGCCAAGGTCTGGCCATACACGCGCGCCAGTTGCAGAAGCACGGTCTCGGGCATTCCCGCGGAGAGCATCGCCGCGATGTAGCGGACCATCTCCAGGTCTTCCTCGCCGATCGAGTCGAGCGTGAGGGCGCTGAGCCCGAGGCTCATGTAGATGCGTTCGATCAGCTCCTCCTCGATTTCCGTCTCGCGTGCCACCTGGGCGAGCGTGTAGCGGCCCTCGGGTGGGGCGAACATGCCCTGGACGTAGCCGGCCAGCTGTCCGCTCTGGTAGGCGCGACGAATGTCGGCAAGCGTGTGCCCGCGCTCGCGCAGCCTGCCCACGATCCCGACTTGCGCGACCGCCTGCGGGGTCCAGGTGCCTTCGTACTGGGGCACCAAGCCCTCCTTGACCCAGCGCCTGACCGTGGCGGCGGAAACGCCCGCTCCTTCGGCGACACGCGCGAGGTTGGGCCGGTCTGTACCGGCATCTGACTCGCTCTCTGCTGTGGCCACGGGGCAAGTCTAAGAGTCTCATCGCAAAGAGACAGTCCAGATGTCCGCAAGCAGCAGCCGCTTGATCTTCCAGCCAACGGGAGTCCTTCTGCGACTATATTGACGCACTCACAGCATCTGAGCTACTGTGACATAATTGTCGCAGGCCCGCCCTGGACGCAATAGCGACAAATAAGTCGCAAAAGGAAGGATGACGATGCGCTGGAACATTTACTCGGGTGCGGATCTCGGCCGCGCCATCGCTGACATCCGCCGCCAACGGGGCCTGACACAGGAGCAACTTGCCGAGCAAGCTGGCCTGAGCCGTGGATACCTGGCTCACCTGGAGTCAGGCCGCACCTCGAAGTCGCTCGAGCACCTGTTGCGCGTGTTGCGTCGGTCCGGCGCCAAGGTGACGATTGATCTGGCAGAGGAGAACGATGGCCAGGCCTAAGCCGCTGGGGGTGTGGCTCGACGGACTGCTCGTGGCTGAGCTGAGGCCACGCCGGCCGTGGGAGTTGCACTGCAAGTACACCGAAATCGCGCTCGAGCGCTGGTCACGTCTCTCGCCTTTGCTCTCCTGTTCGCTGCCACTACAGGACAGGATCGTCGATGCGAGCGTTTTCGCCGAGGGACTACTTCCCGAGGGCCAACACCGCCAGGCGCTTGCCGCGGATTTGAAGGTGGCGGCCAACGACGTCTACTCGCTGTTGCGGCGCTTCGGCCGCGACGTTGCCGGGGCGCTCGTGATCGCAGTCGAGGAGCCCGCGGCGCGCGTCCCTGAAGCGATCCCCTACTCGCGTGCGTCGCTGGAGCAAGAGGTGATCGATCTTCCCGACCGTCCGCTGGCGATCCACGACGACAGCGAGCTGTCCATAGCCGGCCTACAGGACAAGCTGCTGCTGGTGCGGACGCTCGACGGCAGTTGGGCACGACCAACCCACGGCTACCCCTCCAGCCACATTCTCAAGGCCGATGACCCGCGACGACCGGGACTGGTCGCCGCGGAGGCCGCATGCCTCGCGCTTGCGACGTGCGTGGGTTTGACCGAAGTCGAGGTGCAACTCGAGACCCTCGCCGATAGACAGTGCCTGATCGTGTCGCGTTTCGACCGCCGGATCGATGCTGAGGGCGCCGTGAGCCGGATCCACCAGGAGGATCTCTGCCAGGCGTTGGCGCGCAGCCCAGATGCCGCGCGAGGACGGGGCAAGTACCAGGATGCCGGCGGACCGTCCCTGCGCGAGGCCGCCGGATTGCTCGATCGCTATGCCGCGGATTCGCAAGCGCAACTCGATCGGTTGCTCGCCGTCGCCACTTTCACGGTGCTGATCGGCAACGCCGACGCGCACGGCAAGAACCTCGCTTTGATGCACCCCACTGCGGAAACGGTGGAACTGGCGCCTCTGTATGACACCGTTCCGACGATCCTCTGGCCGCAATTGCGCAGACAAGCGGCGATGAGCGTGGGTGGGCGCTGGGAGCTCGAGTCGATCACTTTGGAGAACCTGCTCGACGAGGCGGGCGGCTGGCGTGTGGCGCGAGGACGCGCACGCGAGGTGGTGCTGAACACAGCCGAGCGTCTGCGCCAAGCGGCGTCTGAAGACGAAACTGACTCGGCGCCGGCACGATATGTCGCCGAGCGGGCTACACGGCTACTCGATGAAGCGACTTAGGGGTGGACTGTATTTGGGTGCCGAGGTTAGGGTCTCGTGGAGAATGAACCCGAGCGAGACGATCCACCTGCGCCCGACTGCGACCCTGGCCGAGCGCGTGCTGCTGCCGGGCGACCCGGGCCGGGCCTTGCTGCTGGCCCAGTACCTGTGCGAGCAGCCGCTGATGTTCAACCATCATCGCGGCCTGTGGGGCTACACGGGTACGGCCACCGACGGCGAGCCACTGACGATCCAGAGCACGGGCATGGGCGGGCCGAGCGCGGCGATCGTGTTGCACGAGCTGATCTCGCTCGGGGTCACACGCGCGATCAGGGTCGGCACGTGCGGGGCGCTGGACCCGACTTTGGGTCTCGGCGATCTGGTCGTCGCGCGCGAGGCGCTCGGCGCGGATGGGACCAGCATGGCGCTGGGAGCCGATCGCCTGACGCGTGCCGACGAGACGCTGGCCGACGCTTTGGCCAAGGAGTCTGAGCGCTACCGGCAAACGGGTGAGCGTGCTTGGTGCGAGGGACGCATCGTGAGCACGGACCTCTTCTACGAGCGCAACGATTCTTGGAGCGCCGAAGGTGCGATAGCGGTCGAGATGGAGGCTGCGGCCCTGTATGCGGTGGGTGCCGCGGCGGGCATCCAAGTCGCGTGCGTCCTGCTCGTCACCGACACCTTCGACGAGCAGGGAGAACGCACTCGCATCGATGAAGAGGCGCTCACGCACGGCGCCGAGGCGATGGGCAGTGTGGCGGCGGCCGCGCTCGGCGCCGCTTAGCTCAGGCGCTCTTCTTGGCGGGAGGCTTGGGCGCGGATGCCGAACGCTTGGCCGCGGGCTTCTTTGCCGCCGGCTTTGCGGGTGCCGGCTTGGATGAGGGCTTTGCCTCAGCCCCTCGCGCGCGCGAGGCACCCGTCTGCGCGGAGGATGGAGCCCCGGCGACTCCGGGCAACCTGCTGCTCAACACCTTCAACTGCTCCTCCATCGCGGCCAACCGGCGCTCGACCGACCCCTCGGACAAGGCGCGATTGAGCCGGTGCACGCCGTCCTCGATGCCCTCCAAGCGCTGGGAGACCGAGCGCAAACGGCGGGTGAGCCGTTCGATGTCGGCGGCGGTCGGGATGTTGAGCGCACTCAAGGCAAGCTCCTGAGCTTGGGCTGCGCGCTCGCGAGCGTCGAAGGCCCTTCCGATCGTGCCCGTCACGAGCGGGTTGTCGAGCAGGTCCGCCAGAGCCCGGCCCAACTTGTCCTCTGTGCCGGTGGTCAAGCGCTCACGCAGCTTGGCGGTGTGGCTGGCCCCGTCGGACATCGGCCAAAGGGTACCGTGCCTGTGTGTCCGTGCGCCTGTTCACCTTCGTGCAGATGGAGCTTCCCTGGGAGCTCGGACCATCCGACGGGCGCTACTTGCTGCGCACTCCGGCCGGCCCGGACGGCAACGAACCCCAGCACGTGGTCGTGCTCTCGACGGTCGGCGCCGAGCGCAGAGGCATCCTGGGCGGGCGCTCGCGCACGCGTCGCACCAATCCGGCGCCCGCTCCAGTGCCGGTCACGCGGGCGACGGTGGTGGACCCGGTGGCGCTCTCGCTGGACACGCAGGCTCGCGCGTGGCTCGGGCAACTGGACCCCGAGCGCGAAGCCGACGCCGCCGCGACGGTGCTCAATCGGGTGCTGTGGGCTCACCGCATCGCCGGCGCCGAGGCTTACGTGCACGAGGTCTCCCCTGCCCAGGCTCTCGTTGTGAGGGCCGGGTACGGCGAGGGCGAGCAGGTGGCCGACGGGCTGTGGAGCGACGCGCGCGAGCTGGTCCTCTCACGCAAGCGCGCGGGGCGGCGGGCGACGGTCCTGCGCCCCCAGGAGCGTTTGGCTTTGCTGCTCTCCAGCCGAGGCGAGGTGTTGCTCTGTGAGGAGCTGGTCTTGCGCGCGCGTGTGGATCTCGACGCCGGCCGCTTGGCGCTGGGCGCAATCGAGCTGGAGCGCGCCTACGCGACCGCGCTGCTGGAGTTGCCGGCCGAGCGACGCGAGGACCTGAAGGCGCGCGTGGAGGAGCTGGCCGAACTTTCAGAGCAGGTCGCGCTGGCGGCTCGCGAGGCGCTCCCGGACGTTGCGGCCCTGCCCGAGGAGCAGGTTGTGCGCCATGCCTTGGAGCGCTTGGAGGCGGCACTGCGCGCACGGACCGCGGCCGGCTTTACTGTGAGCTGAACATGGACCCGACGCACACAGCAATCGGCACCTGGAGCGGAGGACGCTTCATGCATTTCGGCGAGCCGCTCGCCGAGGATCGCCTGCTCGCCCTGCTGCGACCCGGCGAGGGCATCGACACCGTCATGAGCGCCGACGCTTACGGCGCAGGCGAGGCCGATGCGCTGCTGGGGCGCGCGATCGAGGGCGTGGATCGCGATTCGTTCTGCTTGATCGGGGCGATCGGCCACGACTTCTATGAGGGCGAGCGCGAAGGAGCCAAGGGCTTTCCCCGCTTCACCGACCCTCGTCTGCGCGGCGAGGACCGATACGGCGACTACATCCGCATGGCCGCTGAGCGCAGCCTGGAGCGCCTGGGCGCGGATGCGTTCGACCTGCTGCTGCTGCACAACCCGGACCGCACCGGCTACTCCAGCGAGTCCGTTTGGGAGGGGATGGCAGCGCTGCGCGAGCAGGGGCTCACGCGTCTCTTGGGCGTGGCGCCCGGCCCGGCCAACGGCTTCACGCTCGATTTGATCGACTGCGTCGAGCGCTTCGGTGAGCTGCTCGACTGGGCGATGATCATTCTCAGCCCGATGGAGCCTTGGCCCGGCGAGCTCGTAATGGACGCGGCCGCAGCCAACGATGTGAAGCTGATCACGCGGGTCGTGGACTATGGCGGTGTGTTCCACGGCGATGTGCGTCCGGGACATGAATTCGCGGAGTACGACCACCGCAAGTTCAGACCGGCCGGCTGGGTGCAGGCCGGGGTGGAGAAGCTGGAGCGGATGCGCCCCTACGCCGAGCGCCACGGGTTGACGACGCTGCAGCTGGCCTGCCAGTGGAACCTTGCCCACGAGGCCGTTCGTTGTGTGGCCCCCACCCTGATCCAAGAGAGCGGGTCGGGCGCCCGCCCGATAGAGGACAAGCGCGCCGAGCTGGCCTCGCTGCCCGCCGAGGTCAAGCTGAGCGACGGCGAGGTGGCCGAGCTGCGCGCGATCGGCGACAACAGCGGCTCGATGGCGCTGAAGGGCGCAAGCTCCGAATACGAAGGCGAGCCGCTGGCCGACCGCTGGAGGTTGGACTCCGAGCTTGACGAGCTGGCGGCACGCTGGCGGATCGAGCCGCGACGCGATCTGGTCAAGACCGGCTGACGTTCAACCCGCCGGCTTTGGTCCGGGTGACAGCCGCACCCCCCAACGAATGCTCGCGAACCCTCGGAACGTTCTCAGGCGGTGAGCGAGGGGCCCTGAGAAGCCGGCGCGGACTCCACCGATGTGGCCCACTTCTCGAGAAACAGCTCGCATTCGTCCTTGTCGAGCGGTCGCGCGAACAGGAAGCCCTGACCGGTGTCACAGCTCTCGGCCCGCAACAGAGACAGCTCGTGGGCCTGCTCGATGCCCTCGGCCAAGGTCTCGATCGAGAGCGACTTGCCCAGCTGCACCAAAGTCCTGATCAAGGTCTCGCCCTCGTTGTCCTCGCCCATTTTGGAGATGAACGAGCGATCGATCTTCAGGGCGTCAACCGGGAAGCGCTGGAGATAGGCAAGCGAGGAGTAGCCGGTGCCGAAGTCGTCGATCGCCACGCGTACACCCAGGTCCTTGATCGCGGCCAGGCGCACGGCGGTCTGCTCGGCGTTGGCCATGATCGTGGTCTCTGTGATCTCGATGGTGAGCGCGTCGGGATCGAGGCCGGTTTCGCTGAGCGCCTCGGCCACTTCGCCGACCAGCTCGTCGCGGTCGAGTTGACGGGCGGCGACGTTGACCGCCACGCCGATCTCGCGACCCGACTCGCGCCACTCGGCGCCCTGCCGGCATGCCTCGCGCAGGACCCAGCGGCCGACGTCGACGATCAGGCCGGTCTCCTCCAAGAGCGGGACGAAATCGTCGGGTTGGACCACGCCACGACGGGGATGGCGCCAGCGGATCAGGGCCTCCATGCCGGTGGGGACCATGTCGCGCAGGTTGAAGGTGGGCTGGTAGACGACGAAGAACTCTTCGTTTGAGAACGCGTCGCGCAGGTCCATCTCCAGTTCCATCTTGCTTTGGACGTCGTCCTGCATGCCCGACTCGAACACGACGTAGCCGTTCTTGCCCTCCCACTTGGCGCGGTACATGGCGATGTCGGCGTCGCGCAACAACTCTTCGGCGGTGGCGCGGTCGCCCATCGCCACCCCCACGCTGGCGGTCACCGTCAGGCGCTTGGACTCGGCGCCCTTGAGCTTGAAGGGCTGCTTCAGGGCGGCCAAGAGCCGCTCGGCGATCAGCTCGGGGCCCGCGGCCAAGGACATGCCTTCGGCGACGACCACGAACTCGTCGCCGCCGAGGCGCCCGAGCGCGTCTATGTCACGAACGACGCCCTCCAGGCGAGCCGCGACGGCCCGCAGCAGCTGGTCACCGACTCCGTGGCCGAGCGTGTCGTTGATGCCCTTGAAGTTGTCCAGGTCCACGAACAGGGCGGCCACCGGCGTCTGACTGCGACGCGCCCGCACGAGCATCTGCTCGACTCGGTCGAGGATGAGGGTGCGGTTGGGCAGGCCGGTGAGCGCGTCGTGGGTGGCCATGAAGGCAAGCTCCTCCTGGCGGCGAGAGAGCTCCTCGTGGGCGCGCTGGCGCTCGACCTCATAGGACTGACACATGCGCACCAAGGTCACGTCGAGGCTGCGCTGGAGCATCGAGAGCGCACGCTGGAGCACTGACTCCCCGAGCCGTGACTCGGCGACGATCTCGCCGATCATGTCCTCGGCGGCGTCGCGCCAGCGAAGGCAGCGCTTGGTGACCTCGTTCAGCGGGGCGGCGCGCTGGGCGGCCAGCTGCCCGAAGATGCTCCAGGACTCCTGGCCCACCTCGCGGGCCACCTCGGCGCCCTCGCCGGCCATCCAGCGGGCGACGGCCTCGGTCGAGACGGTGCCCACCTTGACGAAGCTCTCTTCGACGATCGCCTCGAGCACCACGCCCGATTCTTGGTTGCGCCGCTGGATGCCGCGGACCACCTCGGCGGTGCGTTGGTTGAGGGTCTCGCCTAGGCTGCGCAGTTGGCGTTCAAGCTCCATTCTGGCGGCAGGCGAGACCTGGTCGGCCAGATATGTGTCTCCGATGCGGCCGGGCTTGACGACGCCTTCGATACCCGTGAGAGGGTCTGTGCCGGCTCCGTTGCCCTCGTCCGGGCCGCCCAACCCATTATTTGGAATTGACATGGACGAGGTGTCGGCAACAGCCCGGCCCAGCTTGAGCGCTCCGGGCAATTTTAGATGCAACGCCTCCTGTCAGCGACCTTGGAAGCGCGGCGCGCGCTTGCCGAGGAAGGCGGAGATGCCCTCCTTGGCGTCCTCGCTGCCGAACGCGGTCGCGAAGCCTCGCTTCTCAGCCTCGATGCCCTCGTCGAGGTCCCCGGCGCCGGAGACTCGCTTGATTTGCTCGAGGGCAACCGGAGCCTGCCCGGCCAACCGCCGCGCCCAGGCCAAGGCCGTGTCGAGTAGTTCGTGGTCCTCGACCATGCGGTTGACGAGCCCCAGTTCGAAGGCCTCTTCGGCCAGGATCGGGTCTCCGATCAGGTTCATCTCCAGGGCCTTGTTCTCGCCGACAAGGCGCGGCAGGCGCTGGGTGCCGCCGAAGCCGGGGATGATCCCGAGCTTTATCTCGGGCTGACCGAAGGTGGCCGAGCGCGCGGCGATGCGCACGTCGCAGGCCATCGCAAGCTCGCAGCCACCGCCGAAGGCAAGGCCGTTGACGGCGGCAATCGTGGCGATGCCCCGCGAGCCGAGTTCGCGAAAGAGGGCGTGGGCGGCGTGGATGAGCTGCTCGCCGGAGGAGGCGTCCATCGAGGTGAAGGCCTTGATGTCGGCGCCGGCGCTGAACAGGAACGGGTTGGAGGAAGCGATCACCAGCGCGCGCACGGGTGAGGCGCCTCCGGAGCTGTCCTTGACCTGCTGCCAGACCTTGCCCAAGTCTTCGATCACCTGGGGGGAGATCGAGTTCATTTGGCCGTTGGCAAGCCACGCGATCGCCACCCCGTCGGGGCGGCGCTCGATCTTGACCACCTCCGCGGGCTGCTCGGCGTCGGGCTGGGGGTAGGCGTAGAAGCCTTGGCCGCTCTTCTGCCCGAGCCGCCCTTGGGCGACGAGGCGACGCAGGATCGTGGGCGGCGCGAAGCGCTCGCCGTGACGCTCGGCCAGGTTCTCAAGGCGCTCGAGGACAGTATCTAGTCCTTCGACGTCAGCCTTCATGAAGGGGGGCATCAGGCCACGGCGGGGGTCAAGGCCGGCGCCGGCCATCATCCCGAAGTCGATGTCGCGATGGGTGGCCACGCCCTCTTGCAGGACGAGCGCCGCCTCGACAAAGGTCTTGAGACTGAGCAGCTCGACGATCTCCTCGACGTTGGGCTGCTCGTCGCCTTTGAGATTGGCCTCGCCGGAGGGGCTGTAGACGCCGTCGCCGCCGGTCTTGGCGCCGAGCTTGCCTTCGGAGACCAGCTTTTGCATGCCCTTGGGGACATAGAAGCGCTCCTCGCCGTAGGCGTCCGCGACGTGTTCGGCGACGTGAAGGACAGTGTCCAGGCCGAGCAGGTTGACGAGGAAATAGGGGCCCATCGGGACGACACCGGCGGCGCCGATGCCCTCGTCCATCGCCTTGATCGAGAGTTTCTTTTCCTCCTGCTCGCGCCAAATCTCAGACATGCCGGCCATGAGGATGCGGTTGACGACGAAGCCGGGGACCTCCAGGCAGGCGATCGGCTGCTTGCGGATCGCCTGGGCGAAGGTGAGCGCGGCGGTGACCGTTTCCGGAGAGGTCTCATCGCCCTCGACGATCTCCACGAGCGGCATCACCGAGGCGGGGTAGAAGTAGTGGAAGCCGACGACCTTGTCGGGTCGCATCGTCGCTTCGCCGATCTCGCCGATCGACAAGGATGAGGTGTTGGAGGCGAGGATCGCGTGGCCGGGGCAGACGGCGTCCAACTCGGCGAAAACGGCCTGCTTGATCGCCATGCGCTCGGGGACCGCCTCGATGACGAAGTCCACATCGCCGAAGCCCTCATAGGAGGTGGTCCCGTGAATGCGACCAAGGACCTCCTCGATCTGGGCCGCACCTTGCTCGACGGTCACGCGCTCCTTCTTGACGAGCTTTGCGACCTGGCCCTCGGTCACTTTGCGAGCCTCGTCCAAGCCGGCCTGGACGAGATCCTGGTTGATGTCCTTGAGCACGACCGGGAACCCGGCGGCGGCGATCGTCTGGGCGATCTGCCCACCCATGGTGCCCGCCCCGACGACGGCGGCCTTGAACACGAACATCAAACGGCCGCCGGCTCCTCGACGCGCCGCGGAAGCAGCGTTTCACGCGCGATCACAAGGCGCTGAATCTGGGAAGTCCCCTCGTACAGCTGCATGATCTTGGCGTCGCGGAACAGCTTCTCTACCGGGTACTCCTTGATGAAGCCATAGCCACCGTAGACCTGGACGGCGTCGGTGGCGATCTTCATCGCGGCGTCCGCGGCAAAGCGCTTGGCGTGCGAGGAGACGAGCGTGTTGCGCTGGCCCGAGTCCAAGAGATAGGCCGACTTCCAGGTGAGTAGGCGCGCCGCTTCGATTTCGGTGGCCATGTCGGCGATCATGAACTGGATCGCCTGGTGCATCGCGATCGGCACGCCGAACTGGACGCGTTCGCGCGAGTAGTCGGTGGCGAACTCGAAGGCGGCGCGCGCGATCCCGGTGGCCATCGCGGCTACGCCGGGGCGCGTGCGGTCGAGGGTCATCATCGCCAGCTTGAAACCGGCGTTTTCCTCGCCGAGCAGGTTCTCCTCAGGCACCTCGACGTCGTTGAAAGAGATCGTGGCCGTGTTGGAGGCGCGCTGTCCGAGCTTGTCCTCCTTCTTGTCGACGACGACACCCCAGTCGCGCTCGACGACGAAGGCGGAGATGCCACGGTGGCCGGCCTCCTTGTCGGTCTTGGCGTAGACGGTGTAGTAGTCGGCGTAGCCGCCGTTGGTGATGAAGCACTTGGAGCCGTTGATGACGTACTTGTCGCCTTTCTTCACGGCGGTCGTGCGCATCCCGGAGACGTCGGAGCCGGCGTCGGGCTCGGTCAAACAGAAGGAGGCGAGCTTGGGCGATTCGGTGAGCATCCCCAAGTACTTCTTCTTGGTCTCCTCGGAGCCGCCGAGCGCGATCGGGGCGGTGGCGAGGCCGTTGCAGCCCAAAGATGTCTGGATGCCCGAGCAGCCCCAGGAGAGCTCCTCCTCGATCAAACAACCGTCGAGGTAGCCGGCACCGGGACCGCCGTACTGCTCCTCGATGTGGGTGTTCATGAGGCCGACATCCCAGGCCTTCTGGATGATGTCGGCGGGCCAGGCTCCGTCCTTGTCGTACTCCCAGGCGACCGGCCGGATCTCTTTCTCGGCGAAGTCGTGGGCCATTTCGCGAAGGTTCTTCTGCTCGTCGGTGAGCGTGAAATCGACCATGGTCGGCTGTTCTCCTAGGACGGTGCGCGGGGTATAAACAAAGAGGGGCCCGGCTCGCCGGCCTGCGGCCGGCTGCGCCACCCTCTAGATAGATTGACTGGTCAGTCAACCGACAGGGTAGCGGAGCGTCGCGCGCGAAGCTAGCGCCCGCATACCGCCCGCACAGACCGGCGCTCAGCAAGATTCCTCCGCGTGGGCCACAATCAGGCGATGGAACCGTTCACGGTCGTGGTTGTTGGCGCGGTGGTGTTGTTCGTGCTTGTCGGCGTTGGTTCGATTCTGGCCGGAGGCAGCCTGTACGACAAGATCGGCGAGGGTGGCCTTACGATGGGCTCGCCGAGCACGCCACCACCTGTGAACTCGGCGATGGCCAAGGCCGAGCGCGAGATGGAGATCCGCCAGATGCTTCAGGCCCGCAGCGACCGGCAGGTCCGCAAAGGCGAGGCGGCGCTGGACATCGATGCCGAGATGGCGCTGCTCGACGCCCCGAGCGAAGGCGAAACGCACGGCAAACATGACGCCGCCCTGACCGAAGAGGTGCGCCAGCTGGTGATTGCCCGTAACGAACGGAGGATGCGCAGCGGCGAAGATCCGATGGACGTGGAGTCGGAGGTGCAGCGGACTTTGGCCGAACTTGACCCGGAGAACCTCTGAACGTCAGCCTTTGAGCGCTTCCAGAGCCCCGCCACTCGCGGTGCCGTTGGCGCCCTGAAGCGCCCCGACCAACTGCTGCAAGGCCGGCAACAGCTGCGAGGCCGGCTCGGGATTGGCCGGCGCCGAGATGGTCTGCGGCTTGTTGAGATCCGAGAATTCCAAGAGCACCTTCAGGCTGGCGGAGCTGAGACCGCCGAGCAGAGCCTGGGTTTGCGGGGTGCCGGTCACCGCGGCTGTCACTTCGAGGCGACGCAGAAGATGGTCGGACTGGCCGGTGTAGACATCGACGTGGGCGGATTTGATCGACTTGGCCAGTTCGCTCACGGCGGCGGGCGAGAGCGAGCCGGTGGAGCCGGTCGAGCCCAGGCCAAGCGAGCCGCCGGCTTGCGAGAGTTTTGAGACATCGGCAAGGAAGGCGGGGATGTCCACGGCGGCAGTCAGGTGCACGACCGAGACACCGGCGATCGTAGTGGTGCCAGCCTGGGTGGGTTCGCTCAGCCAGTGCCCCGGTTCGATCCCCAGGGCCGAGAAGGTCGAGTGGACTTTCGAGGAGGTGGACGTGGCGGTCGCCTTGGCGAAGCCTGCTTCGATCTGCTTGTAGGTACTGGAGGGGATCGAGAACCAGGTGCCGGCCAGTTGCACGTAGAGGGCCGAGCCGGTCGAAGTCGCCCCGGCCGACAGGGGCTGGCCAGCGGCTGTGAGCTTCAGCTGCAAGTCAAAGCGGGGGATCTTGCCGGGGCTGGTGCTTTCGAACGGGCCGTCGAGCGCGACCGCGAGCGGCTGCGTCTGGGCACTGTGGCCGCCGGCTGAGAGCGCGAAGGAGAGCTTGACGTTGCCGCTTTGGATCGGGGTGTGGCCGGAGAACGTTTCGCTGAGCAGCGACTCGGCGCTGCCAGAGGCTCCGCCGCAGGCCGAAAGCAGACAGGCGCCAGCGATCAGCGCGAGTAGCGCAACTGAGGCACGGATGGTGGTGTTCTTGGAGAGTGCCCTCAACGCTTCGACCCCCCGAAGGCCCTGCAAGGTTTGCTGCGGAGCCTCGGAAAAACGAGCCTAGCATCAGCCGGATGCCCGCCAAGCCGCCTCGCGCCCGCCCCTCGACATGGAGGGCGCTCACACTGGCGGGGATAGTGGTCGTCGCGATGCTGAGCGGCTCGTGCCTTCCAGCATTGGGGGCTCCCGGCGCGAGTGCCGCCAAGCGTGTCCCGCACGCGAAGGCAAGCCGGAATGTGACCGTCACCGCCGCTCTGCAGGCACTCGAGCGCAGCGGGGCGATCACCGAAGCGCTTTACAGGCAATACCAGGGCGCCTATAGCGCGGCCAAGAGTTCGCTGCGCAAACTGTCGGGCACGCGCTCCGCCGAACTGGGCGCGGTCATGTCCAACGTGGAAGCAATGGCAAGCAAAGGACAGCTGATCGCCTCGCGCTTGCCGGTCGTGTTCACGACGCTGGAACGCAACAAGCAGTGGTGGACAACCGAACGCTTGCTGGGCGCCGATCAGCGGGTGAGCTTCACGGGGAGCAAGCTCGTCTGGGAGTACTACCCCGGCCAAGGGATCGAGATCCAGTGGCTGGCTACCTTCGGTGAGGCCAACGGGTACTTCTTGGACAAAGACACGACGGCGCTGAAGGAAGTTTTGGCCGAAGCCATTCCGCTGGCCACCCAAAGGGCGGGTGGGATCGCATGGGAGTACATGTTCCAATTCGACGGCGGCTCGCCGCCTTGGACCAGCGGCCTGTCGCAGGGAACAGCGCTGCAGGTGCTCGCGCGGGCGTGGTCAAAGACCCACGAACCGCAATATCTGACGGCGGCGCAACAGGCGCTTGGAATCTTCAAGACCGGCCCCCAGACCGGCATACGCGTGAAGACGGCGGCGGGAGCACACTATTTGGAGTACACCTACGCACCGAGCGAGCGCATCCTCAACGGCTTCATCCAGAGCTTGGTGGGCCTCTACGAATACACCAAGCTGACCGGCGACCCGGTCGGCCAGGAACTGTTCGAGGCCGGTGACGCCGAGGCCCGAGCGGAGGTTCCCCACTACAACACGGGCGCCTGGTCTATGTATGACCAGAGCTCGGAATCGGACCTCAACTACCACGAACTGCTCGCCGAATTCTTGGAACACCTGTGCGAAAAGACGGGCAGGGGCGAGCCGCTGACAGCTGCCACACCCGGCGCGCCCGCGGCCCAGATCCCGGGCGACAGCGTCTACTGCACGACGGCCAAGGAATTCCGCGAAGACGAGAAAACGCCGCCGGTGGTCGAAGTGCTGACCAAGAACCTGAGGACCAACGAACGCGCGGGCGTGCAGATCGAGCTGTCGAAGGTCTCGAGCGTCAGCATGAGCATCAAGCTCGGCGAAAAAACGGTGTGGACCAACGGCGCCACCGTGGAAGGCGGCAAGCCGAGGCTGCTGTGGATCACGCCTTCCAAAGCGGGCCTCTACACGGTGGTCATCAAAGCGAAAGACCTGGCCGGCAACGAAGAAGTGACCACCGGCGCAATCGCGGTGCGGGCGGCTTCGAAAGGCAAGGCCAAGGGCGCCCGGGCGGCCGGGGCCGGGGCGAGAGGGCCGATCTCACCGCCGGCGCGCCGGCAACCTGTCTTGTAGTCAAGTCCGTGGTGGGACGCGGCGCCCGGGCCGGGAGACACGCGTGTCCCCGTCAGGGCTGGCCAGCTGCCTCTCCAAATCGGTGAACGCCTTGATGATCTCGGGCGACTCGAACGCACGGTTGCGCCTCCCCATCGTGACCTGTTTCAGAATGCGCGCCCCAACCAGGCGTGTGATCGCCTCATTGGTTTGCGGGAAGCTTCTACCGATCAGACGGGAGGCGCTGTTGACCGTGAGAATCGGTGCGCCGGGCAGCGCTCTCAGGAGCAGGTCGGCAGACGATTGCGCGCGAATACCCCCTAGGCGCTCTCGCCATCCCGTCTGGATCCTCAGCACGCGCTGCTCGAACGACCACGCGTCCTCGACCGCTCGCCGACAGGCTCCGGCAAAACGACCGATCCACAAGTTCATCCCTTGCGTAGCTGCCGACGAGTCCACCGACCCTGTGTAGCGCGTGGCCACGAGACCACCGATGTAGTCCTTTGCCCATGTGGCGAGAACAAGCGATACCGGGGGGAGCACTCGAGGCGCCAGTCCTCGTCTGCGAAGGACGATATGCACGAGCGCTCGTCCCGTTCGGCCATTGCCATCGACAAAGGGGTGGATCGTCTCGAATTGGGCGTGTGCGATCGCCGCTTGAGCAACAGCGGGCAGCGAATCTTCGTTGCAGAAAGCCACCAGATCCTCGACCAGCTCTCCAACGAGCTCAGGCGGAGGGGGGACGAACGCGGCCTCGCAGGGATGGTAGTCGCTGCCGCCGATCCAGTTCTGAGCCTCACGCAAGCGTCCACCGTGCTCCTCGATGCGAGATCCGGCAAGCAGACGTCGATGGATGTCGAGCAGGAGATCGACCGTGACCGGGGCACCGACGGGGGCGTGCTTGATGGCGTAGACCATCGCCTCGATGTTGGCCAGAACCTCGGTGGCGGTCACATCGGAAGAGGATTCTGCAAGCTCCCGGGCGGCTTCCGCTCGCAGCAGTCGCCTGGCCCCAACCTGTAGTCCCTCGATCTTCGACGAGGCGACCGACTCAGCACGCAGCAAGATGCGGGCAAGCGCCTCGGTGTCCACAAGACTCGATGCCTCCGCATTGAGGCGGGTGATCGCGGTCTCGGCGTCGACGATATCGGCGACGACGTCACCGTCGAGCGTGATCGCGCGCGAGACAAGCGGATCTGGCACGTATGCTTCGTACTCACATGTGCGGCGGTCCCGGCGAGAGGGTGCCGAGAAGTCGGCGCTCCACCGACGGCGGATAACCCTAGACATATTTCTCCTTATTTTGGCTTAGTATACAAACCTAAATAAGGGAAGACCTTATTACGGGTTACAATCGCGCCCAGATGCCCGACGCCCCCCAAACCTGGATCCTGACCGCCTCCCCTGAAAACCACGAAGCCACCAAGGCCCACGGCTTCGAGGTGATCGGCATCAAGGAGCGCAACCGACCGCGGGCCTTGCAGATCGAGGCGGGCGACCGGATCGTGCTCTACCTCACGAAGGTGATGTCCTTTGCGGGCTCGATCAAGGTGGTCGGCGAGATGTATGAGGACCGCACGAAGCTGTGGCCGGGCAAGCCGGGCAAAGCCGACGCCTACCCCTGGCGCTTCCCGACCGAGCCCGAGATCGTGCTCGAGCAAGACGAGTGGATCCCGGCGGAAACATTGGCCACCAAGCTGGAGCACATCCAGAAGTGGCCGGCCGAGCACTGGAAGCTGGCCTTCCAAGGACAGCTTCGAACGGTCTCCGAGAAGGACGCGAAGCTACTGGTCAAGCGTATGGGCGCCGCCGCCAAGACGCACGCCTAGCACCGAGCCGCTTAAACCGATTGGCGCATCGTCGACCCAGTGGTTGAGGGCGCCCCTGGGTGCGGTGAGGACCATGTATTTGCCGAGCAGATCACGCCAAGTAGATCCAGTGTGGCTACTTTATTTGCCATATGCATACTTTTATTGTCAATTTCCTGGTACGCTTGACGGGTGGACTTCAGCCGCCCGATGCAAGTCCTGACGCCGACGCTCGACGCGGATGTGCTCTCCGTTCTCGCTCGGGCAGACGTCGAGCTAACAGGCCGCGAGATCCAGCGCCTTGCGGGCCACGGCTCACACCAAGGGGTGCGCAACGCCGCCGATCGTCTTGCACGCGAGGGCGTCGTGGAACGACGATCCGCGGGCAAGGCCAACCTCTACAGGCTGAATCGCGATCATGTGGCGGCGCAGTGGATCGAGAAGCTGGCCACGTTGCCCGAGCAGGTGATTGAGCGGCTGCGCGACGCTATTGCAGGATGGACACAGCCACCTGCGCTTGCGATGATCTTCGGGTCCGTCGCCTCGGGACGGGCCACAAGCGAGAGCGACCTCGATCTGCTGATTGTGCGACCGGAGGGCTGTGAGCCCGATGACCCAACATGGAGCCGGCAGCTGGGTGACTTGCAAGCGCTCGCCACTGCGTGCAGCGGAAACGATGCCCGCGTGCTCGAATACGCTCAGGACGAGTTGAGATCCGCGACGGCGGAGCCGGTGCTCGATGACGCTCTGCGTGAGGGCATCGAGTTGTACGGTTCACGGCGTAGGTTGCGCCGGCACACAATGCTGGACGCCACGTGACCCCAAAGCTCCGCAAGGCCAACGCGGCGACGATCGTGGGCAGGCTGAGCAAGGCCGAGCAGTTCATGGAAGGCGCCGAGACTATCCGCGAGCTGGCCGACGACGAGCGAGATGTCGGCGATGCGTATGTGACGCTGTGCATACATGCCGGTATCGCGGCGGCCGACGTGGTGTGCTCAATCGCGCTCGGCGAGCACACCCAGGGCGATGATCACGGTGCAGCCGTCAACCACCTTGCCAAGGTGAGGCCAGACGGCCGCGACTTGAGCGACTCGCTGCGGGCGCTCCTCATGATGAAGACACGCGCCGGCTACAGCCACGAGCATGTCAGCACGAATGACGTAAGCGAGCGGGTCGCGCGGCCGAAAAGCTACTGAGAGCGGCAAGGCAGCGCCGCGTGGCGCTCACACCACCCTGAGCGAATCCGCACCCGCATCGCTACTTCATAAAGTCCTATTTCGTGAAGTAGCAACAAATGGGTGGCAAACATGGCCTGTTCATCTTGAAGATTACAACGTAATCTTCGTGCTACGCTGAGGCAATGCCCGCCAAGTCTGCTCCCTTCAGCATGCGTATCTCCAAGAGCATGGAGGCGCTCGTGGAGCACGAGGCGCGGCGCACAGGACGTAGCAAGGGCGCCGTCGTGGAGGCGCTCGCCGACGAGGCTTTGCGCATGCGCCTGTTTCCGGGAATCGCCTTTCGCGGCACCGACTGGGAGCGACGCGCTTGGGTGATCGGGACGGCGTTTGACGTGTGGCAGCTCGTCGAGGCCTACCGGGACATGGGCTCAGTTGAGCATATGGCCGAGGGCGGGGCGGCGAGCGAGCGCCAGATCCAGCTGGCCCTCGACTACTACAAGCAGTTCCCCGGGGAGATCGACGAAGCGATCGCCGAAAACAAGCGACCGCTTGAGCAACTGGAACGCGAATACCCGTTCATCGCCGTCAGTCGCGGCTGAGTAAACGCCGGCGGTCCCCCCACCAGTGCGACTGTTCTTGGACGCTCACATCTCGGCTCGCCGTATCGCCGCGCCTCTGCGCGATCAGGGCCACGACGTGAGCGCGGCCGACGAGCAACGCGAGCTCGACGGCTTCTCAGACGAACAGTTGCTTGCCATCGCCACCAGCGAGACGCGGGCAATGATCACGTTCGATGTCAAGGACTTCACCGTGATCGCCCGGCGCTGGGCTGAGGCGGGCCGGCCACATGCGGGCCTGGGCATCGTCGTGGGCATCGACCACGGCGAGTTCGGCGCGATCCTCGAGGTGCTCTCACGCGAACTCTCAGCCCGCCCCGCGCAGTCGGACTGGGCCAATTTGACGCTGTTCATCGCACGCTGACCCGACTGGATAAACCTAGACCGACACGGACGCGCGAACCTGTTGCCCGCGCGGGGTGAGCGTCCACCCGTTCGCTTCGCCCTTGACGCGAGGCTCGACGGCATTCTCGACGAGCCCCAGCTGGCGCAGGCGGGCGAGCAGCTTGGAGACCTGGCCCTGGTCGCGAATGCCGGCGGCATCGCCGACCTCGCGGTTGGAGGGCTGGCCCCCGGACTGGGCCAACTCCCCGATCGCGAGCAGGACCCGGACGGTTCGGTAGGTGAGGCGCATGTCCAGCTCGCGCAGAGGGTCGCCTGACCCCGGGCCGCCCGGCCGCGCCACGCCAGCCGAGCCAGAGTCGGCGGCGGCGCCGAGCGCATCGGGCAGGGGCCGCTCCAGCTCGCGCCGTGCGGCTGCGGGCCCTAGATAGGGCGAGACCACGAGCGAGACGAGCGGATTGAGCAGTTCGGTCAGCGCCGCCGGAACTTCGTCGCGGCGGGCCTCGCCGGATGGGCTTTGACGCCTGGCGCCGGCAGTGCGCATCGCGGCCGCGGGGAAAGCGAGGCGCGAGTGGATCAAGGAAAGCACTCCGCCGATCACGCCCTCGCCGGTGAGCGGCGGCGGTCCCTCACCGGCCTTGGCCGCACGACCCTCCCGGTCGACTATGGCTACAGCTCGCGCGATGAATTGCCTCCGACGCTCGAGAACCTTAGGGCCGGCGCCGAAACCCTCGACGATGACAAAGCGCGCTAGAACGGGCTCCCGATCGAGGAATTGGAGCAGGGCCGCGAAGCCGAAACGCACCCGCTCGGGCCACTTCGGGGGGTGGCTGTAGGCAGGGCCCACGACCTCTGCGATCCGGTCGAGTGCCTGCGCGAAAGCGACAAGAAAACAGTCTTCACGGTCGAGGAACTGCTCATAGAAGGTGCGCCGCGACATGCCGGACCGTGCCACGACACGCGCGACCGTAGCGTTGCCGACCCCATCCCGGGAGGCGACGTCGATCATGGCGGCGAGGATCCGGCCGCGTTGGATTTGGGAGAGTTGTTCGCGCCCGTCAGCTCGCCGCTCGCCTTCCGCGAAGGTCCGCCCGCCGGGGCTCGTGCCGGCGGGCTCGTTGGGGCGTGCGCGTCTTATGCCGTTGCCACCTGGCTGATCCCTATCGAAAGCCACGACTGACGAGAACACGCCTTGCGTTCCGCCCATCTCACTACTTCTGGGATTTGTGTTTCGTTGTGTGCTTATTTTGCTTCTTTGGGGCGCGCTTTGTACACCCGGTGGGTGTGATTGGCGTGGTGGCGTGTATCGTCGCGCCATTCTGCCCGATGAAGCTTGTCGGCATCGCGAGCTTTGTGGTGCACAGATTCGCGGTCGCGGCGAGCGCCGAATATTTGCCTTGGGGCAGCGTAAGTTCGAACGTGCCTACCGGTACGTCCGGTACTGACTTGAATGTGCTGCTTGTGACATTCGTCTTGCTGTCGATGAATGTCGATCCGACCAGATCGACGCTGGTGCCGTAACCCTGCAGGACTATGACCAGGTCGGGGAATTCTTCGCCCGCGTGACTCACGAAATACGCGGGTCCTTCGAGCGGGACTGGCAGCACCGGTGTGAGGGCTTTTGCGTGCCCCACTATCGACGCCGCCGGACATGAAGCTGGATTGGCGTCAAAGGTCTGCGCGGGACAAGCCTTCTGTAGCGTCGTGAGACGCGATGGAAGCTGCTTCGGCAGATCGACCTTGACCTTGCCTATATTCGCGTCGTAGGGCCCCTCAGGGTAGGTGAGCTTGACGTGCAGGCTCGCACCCTTAGCTCGCGAGGTTTTGCCCGAAGTCGACGCCGTCAGCTTTGGTTTGAACGCGAGTGTCGCGCAGTTGGTGACCTGCAAGGGCACAGACAGCGCTACGGAAGACCCTTCCGTGCTCGATAGATTGCCCGTGATCGCGAGCGGGCTGCAGTTCGTCGGGTTGAATGTGAATCCGGGCCGATCGATTATCACATTCACATGCTTTATCTCCAACGGTATTCCCTGCAGGATGGCCGGGATCTTGTAGGGACCCGCGGAGTCCGTCGTGATCGTCAGAGCCGCCGTAGTCGGGTCGACTTCGACCTTCGCCCTGACCACGACGGTGCCGAAGTCATATGGGCCGGCCTTTGCGGGGACAGCAATCGACAGGCCATACGGTGCGCCCGCATAGGGACCGGTGATGAACACCTGCCCACCAGTCACGCTGTAAGGGTCTCCACCCAATCCCACACTAACGGTCGTGTGCCCGATCAGGCTTTCCGAGCCGCACGTCCCTTGGTCGGCTTGCGCTTCACCGCATAGCTTCACGCTCGAAAGCGTCCCCAGCAGTCCCGGAGGCATGCGCAGCTTGATCGCCTGGAGGTTCTGGTTGCCGTCTTCGCGCGACATGGTCATCGTGAACGGACTGAAGCCGCCGGCCTGGATGCTCGTCGTGCCCGCCGCCAGCGTCGGTGCGAATGGCAACGGGTTTCGACAGGGCGTCCCGTTGGGACCGGAGTCGACCTGGAAGCTCGAGGCGGCAGCGGACGGCGAGTTGCCAGGCCATCCTTCGATCGACGCCGTCGTCGTGTAGATGCCGCACCGCGCAGGCATCGCAAGCGGCGCGCGAGCACCCCCAAAGAAGTGCATCTTCAGATCTTCGAACGGCAATTGCGGTGTATTTTCAAAGCTCGCGACAAGCTGACCGGTGAGGGGATTCAGCTCCACCTTCCCCGCGATCTTCACGAGGGTGCCGGACACCGGGTCCCGGGCAACGATGTAAAGCGCGACAAGCGAGCCAAATGGGTTGGCGTCCTGTTGCGCCAGATACACCTCGCCTTCCAGCGGATTGGCCAAGAGCGGGGAGGAAATCGACACCGTCGCTACCTTCGCCGCATCCGGACAGGAGGGAAGAGCGGCCGTTTCAAGACCAATCTGCTCAACCGAGCACGACTGTAGCCCATCGGCCGCCCCAGCGGCCAGCGTCACGCCTTCGGGCAACGCCACTGTCGTGTTTCTAACGGTCGCCTCCGCCAAGCCTTCGCCGGCGAGATCGAGATCCTGGGGCACGTGGATACCGACCGTGAGACCCGTCGGCGTGCTCCCTTCCTGACCATCCGGCGCGACGCTGATCGAGGGGCTGAACGGCAGGCGATTGCACCCGTCCTGCGCCGCCATCGGCTCGGCCGTCGACAGCGGCCCGACGACACGCCCCGGCTCCTTCCACGAGTCAGCTTCCACTGTGCTCTGCAACGGACCCGTGCATGAAGTGGGCAACGACAGCAACGGGGGCGGGAAGTGCTGACCGAGAGCTACGCACGGTTCTTCGCCCGGGAATGCCGCGTCAAGTAGGCAACCGAAGCCGCGAGTCTTGTCGTGGCGCGGATCGCCCGGCACCCCCCAGATCGTCACCTGACTGCTCACGAAGGACGCTGTCTGGCTGATGTTGTTCACGTTGACCGTGATGCCATAGTCGCCGCCGGTGCGTATCGATGTGTCGAGGAACACCGGTGTGTTGTTGACCAAAAAGCCGAACCGCGCAGGCTCGCCTGTCGAGGGTTCCAAAATGTACACAGGGCTTACGAATGGAAACCGTCCCCCCACGTCGAAGCCTCCCCCTGCAAAATACACCCATACCTTCGCCACACCCACTACGGACGCCATAGGACATGTGTTATCCCAGCCCGACGTGATGGTGCTGAACTGCTGGAGCGTGCATGTCTTGAACGGGCTTGGATTGCCGAAGAAGCCGGCTGGTTGCCTGAAATGCAGATCCTTCACAAGAGCAACCGGCGCTCCCTGACTATTTTCATTCAAATCGATTGTGGTCGTGTACTGGAACGGATGCGAGCCCGCCTGAGCGTCTGTTTGTCCCCCTTCTTGTTCGGGGTTCAGTTCATATGTCGCGACTCCGAATGATTCGTCGCCACCAAGGGCTACCGGGCGCCTGATGGTCGCGCTAGGCGCATCGCCGCCGGTGACCCTGAATTCATTGAACTCACCCGATTTCGTGCCTTCGCGTACCTTGACAGAGACCACGACTTCCATTTGTTCGAACGGAATGATAGATCCCGTGAACGTGCAGCTGAGCGATGTCAGTGTGCATGTCACCGGGCCGCTCGAAACTTCGCCGTAATCCTCCGAGATACCGGATATGCCAACCGCTTCGAACCCGGACGGCAACGCGTCGGATATCCGTACGGGAGTTTCGGTGGCGTTCAGGTTCCCGTAGCCGACGTTGCTCGCCATCAAGATGAGCTTACCTTCGCTGCCCGGCTGGATGCTTACGGGCCTGGAGTTCGACGCAAGATGCCACCACGCGGGTGTTTCGGCGAGCGCGGGCGCAGCGGTAGTCAACCCCGCCAGTGAGATCCCCGCGAGAACCACGACACCAAGGGTTGTGGACAAGCGAGCGACCGAGCTACGCAAGGGCGCTCCTGTCAAGTCGGCGATCAGCTTGCCGGCTTTAGCGCCGATATGCCAGGGGGTCTTGACAGCCATTTACTTAGCCCTCCGATTCGTCTTCTTGGCCTTATGTGTCGAGGAGTACCTCATCCTTGCCTGTGCCTCGCAACCCTTGCGCTTGGACTTCGGCTTTTTCTTGCACGCATTCAGCGCTCGCGAGAGCTTTTGAGCACGTCTCAGAGTCTTCGCCTTCGGCTTCACGCTCGCTTTAGGTGTCGCCGTGACATTTCCGGCTCCAGAGAAGGTCTCGCTGGAGGGGGAGCCAAAGATCGGAGGCTGCGGTGTTTGTGCCGCTTTGCACGAATCGCTCGTATCGCACGCCGGCGGGGAGACGGGCGTCGCCGGATAGCATGGAGTTTCATCGCTGCACGCGTGAGCGTCGTAGATGTCGTATGCGCTATCGAAATCCTGCGTGAGGAGTTTTGCGGTCGTGAGGAAGAACACGTCGTCGCCCGTTTCGCTCGCGTCCATGAACGTTGATTCCTGTGGCGAGGTACCCGAGGAGATCGACCCCACGCACCCGTCTGAGCGCGCGCTGAACGTCGAACTCGACGTTGTACAGTTGCCTTCTCCCGGAGGGTCGTACTCGTAGACATCGACAGTGCCATTGACATCTTGTGGAACCAGTCCTTCGTCACTGTCGAAGAACAGGCGCCCGCTGTCGGAGAGGAAGCGCGACTGGTAGCGTGCCGCGCCGGCTTCGAGCCTCGACCAGGGAGGGATCACCGCCGAGACCCATGTCCCCGCCTGCCAGAGCAGGTCCATATCCACATAGTTGGATTCGTTGATCGGCTCCCCGGCCGGACGGGCGCCCGTCGGATCACACGACGCGCATACGAGCTTGTTAGTTTCTCCGTTGTAGAGGTACACCTCCTCGTCGGACACGCCGCTGATCACATCCGCTGTGTCATACCCAGTCAGATTTTCCGGAGACTGAAAAGCGAGCCAGCGCCCATTGGTAGAAACCCGCGCGGTGAGGAACTGAAGTGGGGACGCCCAGTCCGTCGGTGCTCCAGGCGAGGCGATAAACGTCGTCTTACCTTCATGATACTCGAAGAGCATTTCTCGAATGGCGTAGTAAAGATAGGACCCGTCTTCACTTGCACCGAGAACCCGCTGAACGCCGCCGTATTCTTTTTCGGAGTTCAGAGCTGCTGTGAGATCGCTCAGCCTGCTGCCGAGCGGAGCGTTTAGGTCGTATTCGTAGAGGTCGGGATCTCTAAAGGCCGCCTTCGAATCTTTGGTGAGACGCCCCGCGTCCAGGAAGAAGATCCTCGATAGGTCGTTACTGGCCGTCATGAACTCAACTTCGCTGGATTCTCCCGGAACCCCCTGCGGAAGATCGAGCCTGATCGTTTCATTCTTGGCCAAATCGCGCAGATAGATATGTTCTTGGCCTTCAAATCTCATCCACCAAATAACGCGCGACCCATCGTTTGAGATTGCGTGTTGCCAAATTTCACCGCGTTCGTCCCCCACTTCGCCAATCGCCGGGCCACCGCCTTCGTCTTGCGGCAGCAGGCTGACAGGCTGTACATGCCCGGCACTCCACTCGTAGAGGTCTCCTCCAGAAGGCGATGTCAAAGCCGTGGTGCTATTGATCACCACGTGACTGAGATCAGGTGTGGCCCCTTTGAATTGTGGGCCACAGAGGATTTTTACGCAGGCGCCGTTGGTCGTTTCTCCGAACTGGGCGCCAGGCGCCGTGTTGGCGGCTGTGACGAGCGGTTGATAGCACGAGGTCAGACAGTGCGCGTTGACGTTCCCCTGCTCGTAGACCGTACGCATATAGGGCGTCTGTTCGGTGGCTTCTGGGGAGAGTTCCTTGTCGAAGTTCCCAAAGACCTGGACCATCCCCAGAGAGAGATCTTCGGAGAAGAAGCGATACTCTCCGCCATTGCCGATCGACGGTCCTGTCCCCTCTTCGTGAGGCGGAGCGAGGGTTTGCGAGGACCATTCGCTCGAGCCGCGCGTGGCGAGAATGGACACCCCGCCGGCAAAGCCCTTGGGTTCGACTTCCGGCGGCGAGTTGGTCATGAATGCGACCGCATTGCCATTGCTCGACGCCTGCACGTTGAGGGCTTCGAAGAGATGAGAGCCCAACGGTACGATCAGTGCACCTTGCTTGGAGGGTGGTGAGACCATCTCCCAGTCACGACCGTCGGGCAGCGTCAATTCGCCGCCAACCGATTGAGTGGTGAATGTCTGATCGGAACCAGGCGTCCCACCCGGAGCGCTCATCGAGTTAGTCGCGACAACGCGGTAGTGATATTCGGTGGCGGGCTGCAATCCCTGGATCAGCGCGGTGACAGGGTGCTCGCTTTCATCGGACCCGATCGACCCAGACTCGACGGTACTCTGCCCATAGGCCATGCTTGTCCCGTACTGAAAGTGATAGGTCGTTTCTCCGCCGCCGGGATCGATCTCCGCGCCCAACACCGCGCTGGTGCCCGTGACTTCGCTTGCGTACTCGCGTCCTGGTGTGGGCGCCGCTTCGGTGGCGGCCAGAGCCCGAGTACTCAAGACCAGGGCCCCTACGAGGAGGCTCAACAATAGAAGACCGACCGAAGTCGATTTACGAGCACTCACAGGCATATTTCTCCTCCAAGACAGAGGGGAGCGCCCCCCGGTTGTGAGATGACAATGTGTCCAGCGCGGAAGCGGCGGGCAGCCACCGCCAGTCCATGACGCTCAGCGACGGGGAAACGAAGAAGCCGAAGGCGCGCCCCAACGCGCGCGAGGTACCAGCCTGGGCGCTTAACCCAACCGGGCGACAGAGCCGGCCGAAATCTAGCTGTGAGCCGGCCCGGCCAGAGAGAGAGAGAGAGAGAGAGAGACGCGTCAGCGACGCTGACGCGTCCTATAACGGACCGCCCAACGCCGCACGGACTCGCGTCCACGCTATGCCTCGAAACTTGCATGCGAAACTCAGGCTCCCTCATAGAAGCGACCCGGCTCCCTCTCCGATGAATCCCCAACTGGCTCCTGCAGGTAAACCTGTGAAGGCAACCCGAACCAGACCTATTTTTGGCGCACCCCCCAGGGGGGGATGCCACTACGTATACAACCTTATACCCGAAGGACAGCAAAAGTCAACCCCCCTGCCAACTTTTTCTTGATTGGGAGGAACAACGCCATTTATAGGCTCCCCCGGCTGCTCGCGCTGGGGCGCGCCATACAATCGATCGATGCCCCGCAAAGCCCCAAATGGCCGCCCGTGACGCGCATAGCGCGTGCCTGGGGCGCCCTTGCGCCCGAGCAACGCATCGCCGCGGTGGCGGCCATCGCCTTGCTCGTGACGATGTTCCTGCCCTGGTATGAGCTGCAGAGCCTGAACCGGAGGGTGGGCTCGATCGACTCCCACTCGATCAGCGCCTTCGGCGACGTGTCTTTCGTCGAGGCGGCCGTCTTCCTGGTCGCCGCCGGCGTGATCGCGCTCCTGTTCGCGAGGGCCGAGCGCAAGGACTTCCACATGCCCGGCTCCGACGGGGCCGTCGTGATGGTCGCCGGCGGATGGGCCACGCTCTTGATCTTCTACAGGGTCTTCAGCAGGCCCGCCGGCCACGGCTATCCGGTGGGCATCCAGTGGGGCTTCTTCCTCGCCTTCGTCGCCTCCGGAGCGCTCACCTACGCCGGTTGGCGGATGCGCGCCACGAGCGCACCAGAGACCCCCCTCACGCGCGCGCACGCGCGCACGCGCAGGGCACCCCGCAGAGAACACATGACACCCCCCACAGCAAGCCCGGCCGAGGACATAACGATCCGCCGGGAAGACACGCCCGGGCCCGGGGAGGACGTGACCGTCGTGGCCCCCTCGCCGATGCGCCAAGAGCGCGCGGCGCCCGTACCCGCACGAGCAGACCAAGCCCGGACCGAAATCAAGTCGGTGCCCACACCCGCCCCCGATACGCCGCCACGCACGACGTCCCCCTCCCCCGCTCCCAAGCGTCCTCGCTTCCCGCCGAAGCCCTCCGAGCAGTTGTCCTTCGAGGACCAGCCCTATCATTCCCCCGACGATGCCCGCTGAGGGACCCACGTCATCGGCCGATGTCGCGCGCGGCCTGAGCGAAGTCGGCTACCTGCCGAGCGAGTCCGCCGCGCTCGTGGCCTACCTGGCTACGAAGCTCGGCAAGCCCGTGCTCGTGGAGGGGCCGGCGGGCGTCGGCAAGACAGAGCTGGCCAAGGCGCTCGCCCGCTACTTGGGCCGCGAGCTGATCCGCCTCCAGTGCTACGAGGGGCTCGACGAGGCCAAGGCCCTGTATGAGTGGAACTACCGCAAGCAGCTCCTGCGCATCCAGGCCGAGGCGGCAGGCGCCGGCTGGGAGGCCGTGCAGGAGGACATCTTCGGCGAGGAGTTCCTGCTCGCGCGACCCCTGATGAGCGCGATCGCCTCCGAGCAGCCCGTCGTGCTCTTGATCGACGAGATCGACAAGACCGACCAGGAGTTCGAGGCGATGCTCTTGGAGGTCCTCTCCGACTTTCAGATCTCGATCCCCGAGCTGGGCCGGGTCACTTCCAAGACCCACCCGGTCGTGCTGCTCACTTCCAACAACTCGCGCGAGCTGACCGAGGCCCTCAAGCGCCGCTGCCTTTACCTGTGGCTCGACTACCCGTGCCTGGAGCACGAGCTAGCGATCGTCAAGCTGCACGCGCCCGACCTGTCCGACGCCGTCGCCCACAGGCTCGTCGAGGTAGTGGGCCTGGTGCGCGAGCTGGACCTGAAGAAGCCGCCCTCGATCGCCGAGTCGATCGACTGGGCTCGTGCGTTGCTACTGCTCGGTGCCAAGGACATCGACGCGACCACGTTCAACGAGACGATGTCGGTAATCGTCAAGCACCGCACCGACATGGACATAGTCGCCGAGCGGGTGGGCCTGAAGCTGGCCGAGACCGCCGATGCCGCTCCTGCCTGAGGGCTCGCACCTGGATCGCCAGCCTGGGACCGGGCGAGTGACACACCCGGTGGTACACTGACAAGGTGGCAACTGTCCATCACCGCATTCAGGTGACCGAAGACGCTGAGCTCAAGCAAGCGCTGCGGGTCGCCGCTCCCCACCTGCGCCCAGGTCTGCCCCGCTCGCAACAGGTACGCGAGCTGGCCCTCGTCGGCGCGCGCCATCTCGCCGCCGAACAGCCCATGACCGAGGAGCGCCGCAAAGAGCTGATCGAGCGGTTCCTCTCCCACTTCGAGCATCCTGAGACAGCACCCTGGGACTGGGACGTCCTGGGTGACGTCAAGCGCCGTGCCTGGCGATACGGATAACGAGATCCTTGCGCGTGGCCTGCCGCTGGTGGTCGACACGTCGGCTTGGATGCGGGCAGGACATCCACGCGCGGCAGCGCGCTGGAAGAGCGCGGCGCAAGCGGGGCTGTTGCGAATCACACCGATAACGAGGCTCGAGATCCTGTTCAGTGCTCGCGACGACACGAGCTTCGACGGGCTCTTGGAGAGCCTCTCAACTCTGCGTCCGATCCGGCTGACCAGCACGATCGCGAACGCCGCCGAGGGCGCGATGCGCTCACTCGCCAATCGCTCGCACGGAGCCCATCGCCTGCCGGTGGCCGACTATCTGGTCGCCGCCGCGGCCCAGGAGACCGGAGCGGCGGTCCTGCACTACGACCACGATTTCGACACACTAGCCGAGGTGATGGAGTTCGAATCGATCTGGCTGGCCCCGCCAGGGTCGATGCCGTGAGCACACCGCGCTCACCCAATGGTATGCCCGCGCCCTCGCCCTTCTCGCGGCAAGCCGTCCCCCCTGAGGGCATGGCCGCACGACTGCTCGAACTGGGAGAGCAACTGCGCGCCGAGGGCGTGGCGGTAGGGACGTCGGAGCTACTCGACGCGTTCGCCGTGCTGCGCGAGATCCCGTGGACCTCGCAAGGCGAGTTCCGCGAGGCGCTCGCCGCGACTTTGGCCAAGAGTCAGGAGGACCGTCGTACCTACGAGTTGGTGTTCGATCGCTTCTTCTTTCGGGCCGTCGAGATCGAGTCGGTGCGCCAGGGCATCAAGGAGGATGCGGGGTCCTCGGCGTATGACCTGAGCGAGCTCTCCGAAAACGAACTGGATGCCCTACGTCGCCAGATCGCCGAGGCTTTGCGCGACGGCGCGGAGGGGGCGATGAGGGACCTGGCGCGCATGGCGATCGCCACCTTCGGCCAGGCCGAGCAGGGCTCGGGCGTGATCGGCGTGGACGTCCAGCGCATCCGACGCGCGCTGGGCCTGCGCGCCGAGCCCCAGCCGGAGTTGCCCGAGGACGACCCGCGCCGAGACGGGGTCCCGCGCGATGCCCTGCGCCGCTTCGAGGCCTTGATGCGACGCGAGCTGGAACGGACCCAGGTGCAGCGCTCCGGCCGGCTGCCACCTGCGCGCCCTCTCGGCGAGCTCGACCGGGCCTTGCCGTCGGGTCCGTTGGCCGACCTGGCAGCCGTGCACAGGGTGGTGGCCCAGCTGCGCCGGCGCCTGGCCACCCAGGGCAAGCAGAACAGAGGGCATCGCCACCACGCGCACGTCGACGTGAGGCGCACGATGAGGGCCTCTTTGCAGACGGGCGGCGTGCCAGTCGAGTTGCGCTTCCGCCCGCGCCGGCCCAAGCGCCCGGAGATCTACGTGCTGTGCGACGTCTCCACCAGCGTGACCTCGGCCTCGGTCTTCTTCCTCTCTGTCCTGCACGCCTTGCACGACTCCTTTCGCAAGATGCGCTCGTTCGTGTTCATCGAGCGGATCAGCGAGGTGACCGACGTATTCGAGCACGAGCGCGATTTCAGGGCGGTTTCCGAGCGCATTTCCAATGACGCGGGCGTGGCCGACATATCTGGCTACACCGACTACGGGCGCGTTTGGATGGAGCTTTTGGAGTTGATCCAGGACGACATGAACCCCAGGGCGACCGTCATCGTGCTTGGGGACGCGCGCACCAATGGCCGCGACCCCCGCGCAGACCTGTTCGGCCAGGTCGCCGCCCGCGCCGGGCGCACCTTCTGGCTGAACCCCGAGCCGCGCCTGTACTGGAACTACGGCGACTCGGTGATCGCCGCCTACGAGGAGTACTGCACGGCGTTCGAGTGCTGGACGACCGCCCAGCTCGAGGACTTCGTGAAGGCGCTCACCCGCCCGGTGGTCGGCGCCGGCGGCTGATCGACCAAGAGCCGTTCGCGGATGGCGAGGGCATCCCGCCATCGCCCGCTCGCGCTAGCATCGAAGCGAGCAGAAACCAGGGGAGCTGGCGGAGGCCGGCTGAGATGGCGTTCGAGGGTCGCGAGCCCAACCAACGCCGACCCTTCGAACCTGTGGGGTAATGCCCGCGGAGGGAGCGCAGTGCAGACGCAGACCGAGTCCCGTGAAGGCCACAAGCGCCAGCCGCACGGCACCGACGATCGCCCGTCGAGCCCCAGGTTGGAGGGAACGCGCGGGGTCGGCTTGGACGGCGTCAGCCGGGCCTATCGAGACGGCCGCGGCCTCGAAGTCCAGGCGCTGTCCGACGTTTCCCTGAGCGCCGCACGCGGCTCGGTGCTGGCGGTCGTGGGTCCGAGCGGCTGCGGCAAGACCACTCTGCTTGAGCTGATCTGCGCGTTGCAGCGGCCCGAGACGGGCACGATCGCGAGCGAGCCGGCGGTCTTGATGCCCCAGCGCGACCTGTTGCTGCCGTGGCTCAGCGCGGTCGACAACGCTGCGCTTGCATTGCGCATAGCGGGTGACTCGCGCGCGCGTGCGCGCGCGCGCGGGGCAGCCCTTTTCGAAGAGCTAGGCCTGGGAGGCTTCGAGCGGGCCAGGCCCCACGAGCTCTCGGGTGGGATGCGCCAGAGGGTGGCTTTCGTGCGGACCCTGCTATCCGGCAAGCCGGTGTTGTGCCTCGACGAGCCGTTCGGGGCGCTCGACGCGATCACCAGACAAGAGATGCAGGAATGGCTGACCGGCGCGCTGGTGCGCGAGCCGAGGACCGTGGTGCTCGTGACCCACGACGTCGAGGAGGCGATCGTGCTGGCCGACACGGTCGCGGTTCTGTCCGCCAGGCCCGGTCGGGTCATCGCCGAGCTGCAGGTCGATCTGCCCCGGCCCCGCAGGCGCACCGATCCCGCCGTGGTGGCCCTGCGCGAGCGCGCCCTCCACGCGCTCCAGCTGGGCGCCTCGCAAAGCGGTGGGCGATGAGCTCCGATCGAGACACCCCCCCACGCGCGCGCGCGGCACCCCGTCGCGTCATTGTCGAGCGCGTCGCCCGCGGCCTGCCCGCCGCACTGCTCGCGCTGGCTTTGCTCGGCGCTTGGGAGCTGTACGCGGACCTGGGTTCGGTCAGCTCGATCGTGCTGCCCGCCCCGCACGAAGTCGCAAGCGAAGCTTGGAACAACGCGGGCCTGCTGGCCGCCAACCTGGAACTGACCGCCCAAGAGGTCGGGCTAGGAGTCCTGCTGGCGCTCGTGCTGGGCTTCGTGCTTGGCGTCTTGATCCACCTCTCCCCCCTCTTGCGCCGCGCCGTCTATCCCTTGGCGGTCGGCTCCCAAGCTGTGCCGATCGCCTTGATCGGCGTGTTGCTCGTGTTCTGGTGGGGCTTCGGCGTTCTGCCCAAGCTGTTCGTGATCGTCTTGATCTGCTTCTTTCCGGTCGTCGTCACGACTGTGGACGGCCTCGCCTCGGTCGATCCCGACCAGCTCAAGCTGTTGCGCACGCTCGGCGCCTCGCGCTGGCAGGCCCTTCGCTTCGGCGAGCTGCCCGCCGCCGTCCCGGCCGCCCTCAGCGGCGCCCGCATCGCTTTGGCGGTCGGCGTGATCGGCGCCTACATCGCCGAGACCTCGACCGCCACGACCGGTCCCTATGCCGGTCTCGGCCACCAGATCAACGCGGACATCAATGCCCTGCAGACCCCCCGGGCCTACGCGGCCGCGGTCGTCTTGTTCGTGTTCGCGATCGCCTGCTTCTACACCCTGGCCCTGGCCGAGCGCGTGCTCGCACCGTGGGCGCACAACCCAAGAGGAGAAGTCCATTGAGAGCAGCGTCGAAGCCAAGCCGCGCCTCCGCCCCATCGCCCCGGCAACCGAGCTGCGGTGGCGGGCGCATCCACCGCGCGTTGGCGCTGGTCCTCGCTTTCGCGTGCGTGGCGGCCATCTCGGCCTGCGGCTCAAAGCAGGACGTCGTCTCGGCGCCCAGCGCGACGCCCTTCTCGGTGATGCTCGACTGGTTCCCCAACGCCGACCATGCGCCGCTCTACGCGGCGATAGCCGACGGGGACTTCGCCAAGGCCGGGCTCGACGTCAAACCGGTCGTGCCCAGCGAAACCGCCGAACCCTTGAAGCTGTTGGCGGCCGGCAAGGTGGACATGGCGATCTCCTATGAGCCCGAGCTCCTGCTCGCGCGAGACCAAGGCTTGAAAGTGGTCTCGATCGGCGCGCTCGTGCAGCGTCCCTTGACCTCGATCATCGCCTTGCCCTCCGCCCACGTGAGCAAGGTCGCCGACCTTGCGGGCAAGCGCGTGGGCACGGCCGGCATTCCCTACCAGGCGGTCGAGCTTCACAGCGCCCTTCAGGCCGCGGGCGTGAACCCCGCCTCGGTCACCGAAAGCGACGTGGGCTTCAACCTGGTCGGCTCGATGCTCTCGAACAAGGTCGCGGCCACGCTGGGCGGCTACTGGAACTACGAGGCGATCCAATTGCGCCAGATGGGCAAGCAGCCGGTCGTGATCCCGATCGATCAGGCGGGCGTGCCCACCTACAACGAGCTGGTCCTCGTCGTACGCGACGAAGAGGCGGGCAAGCGAGGCGCCGAATTGAGAGCGTTCTTGCACGCGCTCACCCAGGGACAGAAGCAGGTGCAGGCCGACCCCGCCGCGGCCGCGGCCTTGATCGTCAAGGCGAACCCCTCGGCGCAACAGAAGCTGCAGCTCGCCTCGATCCAAGCGAGCTGGCCGGCGATGAAGCCCGCCAACCACGAAAAGGTCTACGGCTGGCAGAACCCCTCTGCGTGGGCCGCGTTCTCCAATTGGATGTACACGCACAAACTCCTCAGATCCAACCCCAACGGCGAGGCGTTGCCGCCTTTCACCAACGAGTTTTTGCCGGGCGAAGGCATTTAGCCGTCCACCGATATTTGGCAGGCCGCGGACAATTCAGTTAATCGGAGGCGCCCAATATTCAGTAGGCGAGAGCCCCAAAATCCAAGATTCCGATTGAAGGAGCCGTTCTGAAGGTAAAAGAGCGGTGTGCAGGAAATCAGTCGGGCGGGAACCGACCAAGAGCAGCATCGGGTCCAGCAGCGCCTACACCAGGCCCAGCGCCTGGAGAGCCTGGGCGAGCTGGCCGGCGGGATCGCGCACGACTTCAACAACCTGCTGGCGGTCATCATCAACTATGCGGCCTTCGTCTCCCATGACCTGGAAGCGGCGGCCCAGCTCCCCGGCGGCAGCAAGTGGCAAGGCACGCTCGAGGACATCGAGCAGATCCGCCGGGCCTCCGAGCGCGCCGCCAACCTGACGCGCCAGCTGCTGTCCTTCGCCCGCCGCGACGTGGTGCAGCCGGAAGTGGTCGACGTCAACGTCGTCGTGGCCGAAGTGGAGCAGCTGCTGCGACGCACGATAGGCGAGCATGTAGAACTGATTAGTTCGCTGGAACCGGAGCTATCGTCTGTCCTGATGGACCCGGGCCAGCTCGAACAGGTACTCGTCAACCTCGCAGTCAACGCGCGCGACGCGATGCCAGACGGCGGCCGGCTAACGATCGAGACAGCGAACATCGAGATAGACGAGTCCTCCGGCTCCGGCGACATGGATATCGTCCCAGGCGCCTACGTGAGGCTGCGCGTCGCAGACACCGGCACGGGGATGCCCGAGGATGTGCTCGCCCGGGCCTTCGACCCGTTCTTCACGACCAAGCCGCCAGGCCAGGGCACGGGCTTGGGGTTGGCCACGGTCTACGGGATTGTGACCCAGGCGCATGGCCACGTCCATATCTACTCCGAGCGGGAAATCGGCACGACCCTCACCGCGCTGCTCCCAGCCACCGACAGGCAGCTCAAAGAGCCGCTGAGCGAGCCGCGGCCCGCTCCAGTGACAAGGCTATTAACGATCCTCCTGGTGGAGGACGAGTACGCCCTACGCCAGGTGAGCGGCCGCATCCTCACAGGCCACGGTTACAAAGTGATATTCGCCGCCGATGGCGAGGAGGCAATGCGAGTCGCGACCGAGCACGGCGGCCGGATCGACCTGTTGTTGAGCGACGTGATCATGCCGCGCATGACCGGCACCCAGTTGGCCGAGCTATTTGCACGCGAGCACCCAGAGGCGCGAGTTCTTTTCATGTCGGGCTTCGCCGAGCCGATCGTGAGCGGCCAAGGCCAGATGAAACGCGACTTCGAGCTGCTGGACAAGCCATTCTCCGCGCTCACCCTGCTGGCCAAGGTGGAGCGGGTGCTGGCCCGGTGACCCCCGGAGCCCTCCCCCTCCCCCTCCATCTCGAGCCCACCACACCGAAGGTGTGGTCGTAATGACCGAGCTCTTGATCGTCGACGACGACGACGCCTTGCGCCGCTGGGCCGAGCGGGTGGTGCGCGAGCGCGGCTACGCATGTGACGCGGCCGCCAATGCGAACGATGCGCGTGAGCTGTTGGGGCACGGCGACTACGAGCTCGTGCTCTTGGACGTGAACATGCCCGGCGAATCGGGCGTGGAGCTGCTGGGGCACATCCGCAGCGAGCACCCAGGCGCGGCTGTCGTGATGGTGACCGGCGAGGACGACCCGCGCTTGGCGATGACCGCGATCGAGCTGGGCGCCTTCGGCTACGTGGTCAAGCCGGTCGGCGCCGGCGAGCTGTTGATCAACGTAGCCAACGCTCTGCACCATCGCTCCTTGGAGCTTGAGAACAAGCGCATGCTGCACAGCCTGCAGGCCACGGCCGCGCAGCGTAGCGCCAGCTTGGAGGACGCGATGGAGGAGCTGCGACGCTCCGAGAGCAAGGTGTGGTTGAGCCAGGCCGAGACGATCTTCCGCTTGGCCAGAGTCGTGGAGTTCAGAGACGAGGAGACCGGCCACCACCTGCAGCGCATGAGCTCCTATTGCGAGGCATTGGCGCGCGAGGTCGGTATCGACGCACAGCACGCCGAGCGTATTCGCCTCGCAAGCCAACTGCACGACGTGGGCAAGGTTGCGGTACCCGACAGCGTGCTGCACAAGCGCGGCAAGTTGACGACCGAGGAGTTCGAGGTCATCAAGACCCACGCCGAGGCCGGCTACCGGATGCTCGCGGGCTCCGCCTCCGAGGTGGTGCAGTTGGGCGCGCGCATCGCCCACACGCACCACGAGCGCTGGGACGGCAGCGGCTATCCGTGCGGACTGGCGCGCGAGGAGATCCCGGTCGAGGGCCGCATCGCCGCGGTCGCCGACGTGTTCGACGCACTCACCAGCGACCGCGTCTACCGCCCGGCCTTTCCCTTGAAAACGGCGGTGGACATGATGCGCGAGGAGCGCGGCGTCCACTTCGACCCCGAGTTGCTCGACAGCTTCGTGGAAACGCTCGGAGAGCTGGACGGCATCAGGCGCGCCTATGCCGATTGAGGGTCAGGCGCAGCGGCGACGCCGCGGGGCCAAGGCCCGGTCGATCGCCTCGCGCAGTTGCTCGCTGGTGAAGGGCTTCATCACGTGCGCGGCCGGCTCGACGTCGAGCTCGGGCGGCGCCTCGACGCTGACGAACACGACCGGCATGTCGGGCCGGATCAGGTTGGCCGCCTTGGCCAAGACCGCTCCGATCGGGGCTGCGGGCTCGACCAGGAACAGGTCGGCGCCTAGGAACTGCTCTGGGGTGGGGGCGTCGAGGACGACCGGTTCGTGGCCCAACTGGAGCACCATCCGGGCGATCAATGCTCGGACGTCTCGGTGGGGCTCGCTGATGACTATTCGTGCCATGAGTTCATACTCGACCCGGCCGGTCGGATCGCCGTGGGAGCGAGGTGTGAGCGGGGTATGAGCGCCTCCAGGGTCTTGGTGGTCGACGACGACGAAGTCACGCGGAGCGTCGTGCGGGGCCTGCTCGAGCGCGCCGGGCACGACGTGCGCGAAGCGTCCGACGGGCGCTCGGGCTTGCGCGACCTGTATGCGGCGGCTCCAGACCTGGTGATCTTGGACGTCGAGATGCCCGAGCTCGACGGCTGGAGCACGCTCGAGCGCATCAGGGAGCTCAGCGACGTGCCGGTGCTGATGCTGACCGCGCGCGAGACCGAGCTAGAGCGCGTGCGGGGGCTTCGGGGTGGCGCCGACGACTACGTGGTCAAGCCGTTCGGGCGCCAGGAGCTGGTGGCGCGCGTGGCGGCGTTGTTGCGCCGGGCCGGGCCAAGGGAGGAGCAGCAGAGCACCTACGCGGACGGGCGCCTCTCGATCGACTTCGCCGCGCACGTGGTGCTCTACGAGGAGCGGGCGATCGCGCTGACACCTTTGGAGTTCAAGCTGCTGGCCGCGTTCGTGCGCCACCCCAACCAGGTGCTCAGCCGCGACCAGCTGCTCGAGCTGGTGTGGGGCGACGCGTTTGGCGTGTCTCCCGAGCAGGTGAAGCTGTACGTGGGCTACCTGCGCCACAAGCTGGACCCCGACCGCTCCGACGCCACGCCAATCGAGACGGTGCGTGGGTTCGGGTATCGCTACCGGCGGGCGAAGTAGCCGGCGCCGCCCCCTCGCGAGCACACAGATCGCTCCTGCCTGGGCGCCGATCTGCGCGTCTCGCTCGCTTCCTAAACGCAGGATCTGCCGAGCGTCTTCACCGACACCGCGCTTGAAGGGGCACTCCACGATTCGATCGTGGCGCTGACCCGGTAGTAGTAGGTGGTCGAGTAGCCGAGCTGGCTGCTGCTGTCCGTGTAGGAGTGCTGAGAGATCGAGACGCTCGCGACTTCTGTGTAGGGGCCGTTGCTCGACGTGGCACGTTCGACGGCGTATTCGGTCGCCGCCGCGGAGCTGGTCGCCCCCCATTCGACGAGTATTTCGGGCGTGTGATTGGACCTGCATTTCGTCTGGGCGGCTTTGACGGTTTTCGGCGCCGACAGAGATGCGCTCGCCACGGTGATGGGGCCGCCGATGGCTTTTGCCGTGAACAATCCGAAGGCGGCGGTAGCGCTTGTGAGCGCCACCAACGTCACGATGGCGAGAACAGCTGTGAATGAGTAGCGAGACACGGAGAACCTCCTCAGTCGGTCGCGGGCCGGCCACCGGCCCATGACGCAGGGCCGGCGCCGGATGTCTGGGGCTGCCACGCGATCGCCGGGCTGGGCAGGCGCGCGCGGCCGATGCGCCGGTCTCCCCCTACGCGGCGCTCGGGGCCGAAGTAAGGCTTGCGCGAAACACGACGCTCGCGCCGCTCGCGACGTTCGTCCTCGCTCGACTCATCGCCGGCGCCACTCCAGATCTCAGAGAGTAGGAGGACGACCAGGACGATCGGGGCAAGAAGTACCGCTGCCATCTCGATGGCTCGTCCACGAAAGAAGTTGACGACATATCCGAGCTTCGGCAGGACGGCGACCTGGCGCCAGGCGGTGGCGCCCTGCAGGCGGGCCGTCCAAGGGTCGTTGGCCTGGTTGGCGTCGCCCCTGGTCTGGATCACCGGATTCGACGTGCCTTGGCCTTGCACGATCTTTACGACCCTGTGGGTCTCGATCTGGTGTTCGCCGACGGGAACTCGATAGGAGATCACCTGGCCGACGCGCACCGAGGAGACCGGCTCGGGCACGGTCACGGCCATGTCGCCGGGAGAAAAGGTGGGACGCATGCTCGCGGTGAGCACGGTCGCTGTTCGGTAGATGCCGAGACGGGGAAGTACGGCCAGCCCGAGCAGCATGAGCACGCCGATGGCGAGCAAGGCTCGTTGCAGGAATACCCATGCTGTTCGGGGGGCCATTGCGGACTCCTACTTGCTGGTGGCGGCGCGCTGGGTGCCGACGAAGTTGTAGGAGATGGTCGAGGTGAGGCCTTGCATCGTGTTCGGGGCGGCGGTGGGCAGGCTCAACGTGACCTTCAGGTGGTCGGTCGAGCCGGGGGTCAGCGAGGCCAGGCCGGACAGCGCCAGGTTGGCGCCGATAACCGGACGCGAGGCCAGCACGGTGCTGGTCGTGCCGCTGCAGGTGTACGTGTAGGCGGGCGAGGTGCCTGCCTCGGTCCACGCAGTCGAGCACTTGTCGATCGCCATCTGCAAGCCGTTCGCCGTTTCGGTGTCCAGCAGGGAGCTGGGCGAGGCTGTCGTGGTGAGCACCGTCGCCGACAACGGGTCTCCGCCCGCGCCGCTGGTGTTCGTTAGGTCGGCGACGCGCTGGATCGTGTCGCCGGGCACCACGTTGTTCGCCCCGACCGTCAGTCTGTTGGCGGTCCCGGAAGCGGCGAGGTTGATCGCCACGGTCCCCGAGGAGATCGTGTGACTTGCGGTGGTGGAGCTGGTGAATGTGGCAAACGTGCCGAGTCCGGCGACGGCCGCCGCAACGCCGACGGCCGCAAATGAGGCGACCATGCGGGTGAGTGTCTTCTTGTTCATTGGTTCATCCTTTGACTAGAGTTTTTTGGACTTCCTGAGAACAAGATCGGGGCCGCTCGTATGGGCTAGGTCGATGCTCGGCATGAAGCTGGTATGAGCGTCAAGCGGCCCGACGCGCGGTGCCGGGGAAGGGCGCGCCGGCCGCTCGAGCGCGACACAGGAGGGACGCGAAAGCGAGCATCAGTACCGGACCACGAGAACACCAGTAGTTCCCCGCAAGCGCGCCGCCCCCGCAAGCGTTAGCGTCTCGCACGTGACAGAACAGGGTCAACAGACGGGACGAGCGCAGGGCCAAGAGCCGGGACGGGCCGCGGGCGAAAGCTCCGGCGGCGCGAGTGAGACGATCCGCATCGTCTTGGCCGACGATCATGCCGTCGTGCGCAGCGGCTTGCGTCTGCTGCTGGAAAACGAGAGCGATTTCGAGGTCGTGGCCGAGGCCGGCGACGCGGAAAGCGCCGAACGCTATGTTCGCGGCCACCATCCGGCGGTGCTCGTGCTCGACCTGAACATGCCGGGGCGCCCCAGCCTGGAGGCGATTCCCGACATCCGCAAGAACAGCCCCGAGACCGAGATCGTCGTGCTGACGATGCAGCAGGAGCCAGCCTTCGCTCGTCACGCGCTGAGCGCGGGAGCGATCGGTTACGTGCTCAAGGAGGCGGCCGACGACGAGTTGGTGGAGGCCGTGCGGCGCGCAGCGCGCGGCGAGAGCTATTTGAACCCTCGCCTCGGCGCGCGCCTGGCATCCGAGCCCGCGCCCGGCCCGCCGGACGATCTCAGCGAGCGCGAGGTGGATGTGCTGCGATTGATCGCGTTGGGCCACACCAACGCCGAGATCGCCGAGCAGCTGTTCCTCTCGGTGCGCACCGTGGAGACCCATCGGGCCCACATCCAGCAGAAGCTGAATCTGTCCTCGCGCGCGGAGCTGGTCGGCTACGCGCTCAAACGGGGGTTGATCAAAGACTCCTGAGTCGTCCCTGCGCGCGCGTAGGGCAGGCCGATCGAAGGCACCCCACCCCAGCGGACTCTCTCACAGCGGCCAGTAACGGCCGATCTGGGCCGCTGCACGTGAGGTGAGCAGGGGCTCGGGCGCGGCCGAGTGCGCCTCCTGGGGGTCACCCAGAGCTTGGAGGGTCTCGATCACGCACTCGGCCAGGACCGAAGGCTCGTAGCCACCCTCCAAGACAGCGCCGAGCGGAGCTCCCACGCTTCGCGCCATGTCGCGCACATGTCGGGTCATCTCCCCAAAGGAAGCAGTCTCCAGGCGCACCCCCGCCAGAGGGTCGGCGCGGTGGGCGTCGAAACCGGCCGAGACGAGCACCAGTTCGGGCTCGAATGCGCTCGCCGCGGGCACGACGATGTGCTCGAGCAGAGATAGCCACAGATCCTCTTCGCTGCCGGCGGGCACAGGCAGATTGATCGTGTAGCCCTCACCCTCGCCGCTGCCAACGTCCCCGAGCGCGCCGGTGCCGGGGTAGAGGCCCGACTGGTGGATGCTCGCGAACAGGACATCCGAGCGCCGCCGGAAAGCCTCGGCGGTGCCGTTGCCGTGATGGACGTCCCAATCGAGCACGAACACGCGCTTGACGTCGAGTTCACGCAGCGCGTACTCGGCGGCGATCGCGACGTTGTTGAACAGACAGAAGCCCATCGCGCGTCCCGGCTCGGCGTGGTGGCCCGAGGGCCGCACGCCGCAGAAGCCGAACTCGGCCTCGCCTGAGAGCAGCGCGCGGGTCATCGCGCACGCGCCTCCGACCGCGTGCAAAGCCGCCCGGTAGGAGGCCTCGCCCACGTAGGTGTCGGCGTCGATCGCCCCGCCTCCGCCCTCGCACAACTCGCGGATCGCTTGGACATGTTGGGCGCTGTGCACCAGCTCGAGCTCCCGCTCGCTCGCGGGGGCGGCGTGGCGGCGCTCCCAGCCGAGCCAGTCGTGGGCGGCCAAAGCCCGCTCCACAGCCTCCAAGCGCTCGGGCGTGTCGGGGTGGGAAGGCATGTGGGCACGCGGGTCGTGCTCCAAGCAGGCGGGGTGGTCGAAATAGAGGCCGGTGGTCATGCCGCACACATGATGAGGGGTTCGGGGTTGGGCGATCCGAGGGGCGGGCACCTGCGGGCCCGACCCGGTCGCTGGCCTCCACAGAGCGCTCCCGCTCGCCGTCTATCTTCAGCGGTATGCCTGAGCAGATGCGTGCGATCGTGTTCGACGGTCCGGGGCGGCCGCTGCGCGCCACCACTCTCGACAGACCGGTGCCGGGGCCCGGGCAGCTGCTGTTGCGCGTGCGGGCGTGCGGCGTGTGTCGCACCGACCTGCACCTGCTCGACGGCGAGGTTGAGGTGTCCTCCCCGCCGCGCGTCCTCGGCCATCAGATCGTGGGGACGGTCGAGCCGGACGGGCGGCGCGTGGGCGTGCCTTGGCTCGGCTGGAGCTGCGGTGAGTGCGAGTGGTGTCGCGGCGGGCGCGAGAACCTCTGCCCGCGCGCCCGCTTCACCGGCTGTGACATCGACGGGGGCATGGCCGAGTACGCGGTCGCCGACGAGCGCTACTGCTTCGCGATCCCGGAGGGCTACCCCGACGAGCAGGCCGCGCCGCTGCTGTGCGCCGGATTGATCGGATACCGCTCGCTGCGCATGTGCGGACAGGCGCGGCGAATCGGCATATATGGCTTCGGCGCGGCCGCCCACATCGTCTGCCAGGTTGCGGTTTGGCAGGGACGCGAAGTGCTCGCCTTCACCCGCCCCGGAGACTCCGCCGCACAGCGCTTCGCGCTGGAGCTGGGCGCCGGCTGGGCGGGTGCCTCCGAGCAAGCGCCGCCCGAGCCGCTTGACGCGGCGATCGTGTTCGCACCCGACGGGGCGCTCGTGCCGCTCGCGTTGAAGGCTGTGGCTCCAGGCGGGGTGGTCGTGTGCGGGGGCATCCACATGAGCGATATCCCCTCGTTCTCCTACGACCTGTTGTGGGGCGAGCGAACCTTGCGCTCGGTCGCCAACCTGACCAGAGCGGACGCTGAGGAGTTCTTGGCGCTGGCACCGGAAGTACCGGTTCGCACACACGTGAGCACCTATCCCTTGGAGCGGGCCGGCGAGGCCTTGGAAGACCTGCGCGCCGGTCGGTTCACGGGCGCCGCCGTCTTGGTTCCTTAACGCGCGCGGCCCACCCCACCCTCGCGGCTCAACTCGCCACCCTCGCGCGAGGCCACCCCACCCTTGGAGCTCAACTCGCGGCGCCACCCACCCTCGCGAGTTGGGGCACGACCACGACGGGCACGGGGGCTTGCTGGAGCAGCTCGGTGGTGACAGTGCCCAGAGCCCGGTGCAGGCGCGAGTGGCGATCGGAGCCGACGACGATCAGCTCGGCGCCGTGACGTGTGGCGGCCTCGTTGATCGAAGCGACGGGATCCTTGTCGGTGATTTCGACCTCGACCTCGATGTCGAACAGAGCGTCTTCACCCTCTAGCAGGAGCTCGTCGACGAGATCGCGTCCCAAGCGGCGACGCTCCTCGGCGCCGGTGAGCGGAGAGGACGGCGCGTGCAGGGCGCGACAGGCGTGGACGATCACGAGCTTGCCGTCGGATGGCAGCCAGTCCACAGCCCAGCGGGCCGCCAAGCGTCCGCTGTCAGTGCGGTCGTAGCCGAGCACAATGCACTTGGACATGGATCGCAGATTAGGCGTCGCGGAGCGGCCCGCCAGCCGCGTAAAGCCGCGACTGCCTGCGGAGAACTACCCACAGGGCTAGGTCATGTGGTAAATCCCCGAGCGAGGCGGGTGGTGGGTGCGGATGGACACTTGTTGGCCAAACGGGAGTATGCGTGGCGTACAAACGCCCGAGAGGATCGAATCCGTGTCCACAATCGCAGTACCGCAGTTCGCGGCGGCGCAGCCGCCCGCAGTCGCGTCCCCCAGTCGGCCATCGCTGGGGCCAAGCGCCTCCGAGGCCGCCGAAAGGGAGCAGTTGCTCGACCGCCTCCAGAATCTGCGCCGAGTGCTGCCGGTGCTCGCCCAGGAAATGGCCTCAGCACGCCGACAGGCCGCTCGGCTGCGCAGCGACAACCGCAAGCTCGTCGAGCAGGTACGCGTGTTGCGCGCGAATCTGGACGAAAGTAAGCGCCAATCTTGAAGCGCACACCCAGCTGCCCCGACGCGCCATCGCGGTCTCAGCATCGCCCCCCGACCCGAGGGCGATGAAAGATGGCGCAACATCCACCGGGACAGGCAGACGTCCAGCACTCCCTACCTGGACGCCAAGGAGACGGTCGCGCGCGGAGCAGAAGGAGTGTTCCGCGCGTGACCCCTCCATCGTGCTCTTAGCAGCGCTCCCGGCGTTTCTGAGCACCGCGCCATCGCGCTCTGAGGACTGCGTTCCGGTCGTGCTCAGGGCACCGCGCTTGAGGGCCCGGCGGACGGGTAGAGTGTCGTCCATGGACGAGGACACCCCCGCGCAGGCCGGCGAGACAGGCATTGCTCCATCCGAGGGCCGCGCCGAGCCGCTGATGAATCGCAACGAGCGCCATCGCGAGGAGCGCCGCGCGGTCGAGGAAGCGGGCGGGGGCGAGGCCGAGGGTTTCGAGCTGGCCGAGCAAGAGCTGATCGAACACGCCTCCCACGGCGACGAGCACAGCCCGGCGCGCATCATGCGGGACGCAAACGGCATCGACGAGGAGCCCTCAGAGGCGACCTACGGCGAGGCCGACAGCGAGCACCTCAGCGACTGACGCCGCCTGCGTGGGTGACGCCGCTCCCGGTGCGGTCGGCGACCTGGGCGGCGCGTAGGGCGCGCTGAACGTCGGTTATCGAGAGCAGACCGATCGGGGCTCCCTCGCTGTCGACGACGGCCGCGCGTCCCAGGCGATTGAATGCGGGACGCTCCAACATGCGGGCCACGTCCTCGTCGCCACCGACCATCAGCGTGGGGTCATGGTCGGCGATCTCGGTGACCCACTGGGTCGCGCGCTGTTGGCGGGAGAGCCGGTCCACCAAGGCGATGCTCAGCAAGCCGGTTGCCCGGCCGTGGTCATCGACCACGGGGAACGCGGTGTAGCGGTAGGGCACAAAATAGTCGGTGGTGGCCTGTAGCGCGGATGTGCGCTCGGGGATGCTCACGACCGGCGTGGACATCAAGTCGGAGGCCTGCACTCCGGAGAGCGCGGCCTGGATCTGGGCGCCGACTGCCTGTGAACCGGCCGCCATGACTATGAAGAAGCCGATCAAAGCGAGCCACAGGCCGGTGGGCTGGCCGCCGAGGAACTCGAGCAGGCCGAAGCCGATCATCACGTAACCGAAGCCGCGCCCGACGCTCGCCGCGGTAGCCGTGGAGCGCCCCACGTCACCCGAGCGACTCCACAACAGGGAGCGCAGGACGCGCCCACCGTCGAGCGGGAACGCGGGGAGCATGTTGAAGAGAAGGATCAGGCCGTTGACCAGGGCCTGGTATTCGACCAGGACGCGAACAGCCGCCGGCGTGGAGGGCGGTAGGAGCAACGCCACCACCAGGAAACAGGCCGCGATCGCGGCGGTAACGAGCGGACCGGCCAAGGCGTAGCGCATCTCGTCGTGAGGGTCGTGGGCGTCGCCTTTCATACGCGAGACGCCGCCGAGCAGCCACAGGTCGATTCCTTCCACTTCGATGCCGGCGCGGCGCGCTACCAGGGCATGGCCAAACTCGTGGGCGAGGATGCTCGCGAACAACAGCAGGGCGCTTGCCAAGCCGAGCGCGTAGGACGCCGCGGGCGCGATGCCGTGGATCGCTTCGGGGAAGTATGAGGAGCCCAAGGACCAGGTGATGAGGGCGACGATCGCAAGCCACCAGGGGCTCACCCCCACGGGTATCCCAGCAATGCGCGCTATGCGGAAGCTGCGACCTGGCATCAGCGCTCCTTGACCGCCGGAGCGCTCTCGATGGCGCACGTGTCGCGGGCCACGAGATGCACGCACTCGATTCCCTCCAACGAGAACCCCATCGCGGGACCCGCCGATACGTCCAGCGCGAGCGAAGGTCGCCGCCAGCGCTCGTCCTGGTCGCCGTCGATGTAGACGGGTGTGTCGCCCAGAACGCCGAGCAGGACGTCGTCGGGGCCGGGCGGCAGCTCAGCGACGGGCAGACAGATGGGAGAGCTGCCGTCACAGCAGCCGCCCGACTGGTGAATCACCAAGGGGCCGTAGCGAGCAGCCAGGCGGTCGAGCAATTCGAGCACCTCCGGCGTCGCGTCCACTCGACTCGCTGTTTGGGTCATCCTGCCTCGAAGGTAGGCGAGGCGGACGCTCAAAACATCGGGAAAGTCCCCGGTCTCGACTACGTAGAAGCCGGCGACTCGCGCGGAGCCAGGAACCGCAAGGCTGTGTCGGGGTTGCAGCCGGAATTGCCCGCACCGCAACTGAGTCGTGTGGGAGAATCCAAAGGTGTCTGGCCATCTCAAGTACGTGGACCCAAACCGCCCCCGCGGCGCGTTCAGCAGGGCGTTCGCGAAGTTCTCCGCCACGCGCGCGGGACGATTGTTCTCGGCCAAGGTCGTTTGGAAGCTCGATCCGTACCTGCTGCGGGCCACCAGGGGTCGCTTGGGCATGGGCCTGATGTTGCCGACGGCGCTGCTCGAAACCGAAGGCGCCAAGAGCGGCGCCAAGCGACGCAACGCGGTCATCTACTTCCACGACGGGCCCACGGTGACGATCGTGGCCTCGAAGGCGGGCGCAGCGAAACATCCGGCTTGGTTTCACAACCTGACGGCCCATCCAGAGGTCACGTTCGGAGGCATTCCGATGCGGGCCACAGTCGTCGAAGAGGAAGCCGAGCGCCAACGGATCTGGCGATTGGCCGACCGTGTTTTCGCGCCGTACGAGACCTACCGCCACGAAGCGGCAGCCGCCAACCGGACGATCCCGATCGTCCAGCTCACCCCACGCTAGCCGTCGATCGCGGCAAATGGGCCGGCCATGTCGAGAACGGGCGGGCCGCTCCGACACACTGTTAACGCGCCACTTTTGAGCGCGACGAGCCAAGGAGATCGAAGATGAGGTTCATGCTGATCCAGAACTACTCGGGCGGAGCCAACTGCGACGTGCCGATGACGCACTGGGCGCCGGAGGAGGTGCGGGCGCACATCGACTACCAGCGCTCCCTGAACGAGGAGCTCAGAGAGCGCGGCGAGTTGATCGACGCGCAGGGACTCACCGCGCCGGCGCTCGCGAAGTTCGTGACCTGCGACGGGGTGGCGGCGCCTGTGGTGACCGATGGGCCGTTCCCGGAGTCCAAGGAGCTGCTCGCGGGCTACCGGATCGTGGACGTGGAGTCCCCCGAGCGGGCGATCGAGATCGCCGCCAAGGCGTCGGCCGCACCGGCGCGGGGCGGCGTGCCGATCATGCAGCCGATCGAGGTGCGCGAGGTGATGGGAGTCCCGAGCCCGGAGGCGTGACGTGAACCGAGTCCCGAGCTTGGAGTACACGCTGCGCGAGTCCACGCCCGTGGTCCTGGCCGCCGTCGTCCGTCGTTTCGGCGACTTCGACGGCGGCGAGGATGCGGTGCAGGAAGCGCTGCTCGCCGCCGCCACCCAGTGGCCCACGCAAGGGAACCCGGAGAACCCGGTGGGCTGGCTGATCCATGTGGCTTCGCGACGCATGACCGACCGCATTCGCAGCGAGCAGGCGCGCAGACGTCGGGAGGGCCTGAGCGCCGAAGAAGGACTCCCCGAGCAGGCAGCTGGGAACGATCCCCTCGTAGAGCGCCGCGACGCGGGCGAGGACACGTTGACTTTGATGTTCATGTGTGTGCATCCCTCGCTCACACCGTCCTCTGCGATCGCGCTCACCCTGAGGGCCGTGGGCGGGTTGGGCACGGCGGAAATCGCACACGCGTTTCTCGTACCCGAGGCAACGATGGCCCAGAGAATCAGCCGCGCCAAGCACACGATCAGGGCTTCGGGCGCCGGCTTTGCGATGCCGAGCCCAGACGAATGGGACGAGCGTTTGCGCTCAGTGATGCACGTTCTGTACCTGATATTCAACGAGGGCTATCTCACCAGTTCGGGACCCGAGCTCACGCGCGGCGAGCTCTCGCGCGAAGCGATCCGTTTGACACGAGCGGCACGCCAGGCGCTACCCGAGGATCCGGAGCTGGGCGGCCTGCTCTCCTTGATGCTGCTCACCGAGGCCAGACGCCCGGCGCGCACCGACGCTCACGGCGAGCTGATCCCCCTAGACGAGCAGAACCGCGCGCTTTGGAGCGAGGATCTGATCGAGCAGGGACTTGCGCTGAGCGCCGAGGCTCTGCGTCGGGGAGCGGTCGGCGAATACCAGTTGCAGGCAGCGATCGCCGCCGCACACGACCGTAGTTCTCGCCCCGAGGACACCGATTGGCGAGAAATTCTCGGGCTGTATGAATTGTTGGAGCGCGTCACGGGCAACCCGATGGTGTCGCTAAACCGCGCGATCGCCGCGGCGATGGTGGATGGACCGGCGCGGGGCCTTGGCGTTCTGGACTCGGTCGCAGACTCCTTGGCCGGGCATCATCGGCTGCACGCCGCCAGGGCACACCTGCTGGAGATGGCGGGTGAATCGGCGTCCGCGCGGACCGAGTATGAACTCGCCGCGGAGCGCACCACGAGCCTGCCTGAGCAGCGCTACCTGACGACTCAAGCGGCGAGGCTCAAACGGGACGTCGACCCTTGACAGCGGGCCAGGGGCGCGAGTTAGCCGAGCTTGCTTTGGGCCTGCTCGAGCCGAGCCTTCATCGCGTCGGCGAGGGCGTGGGCGCCGGACAAGGGCCTGACCATCACGCACATCTCGTCGATCAAGCCTTGCTCGTTGGTGTGCAGGAAGTCGCAACCCTCAAGCTCACGATCGCCGATGCGCGCGCGGAACACGAGCGCGTGGTCGGAGGCCTCCGGCGCGCCGATCTCGCGGTCGTAGCGGAAGTCTTCGAACACCTGGGCGACGGCGCCGAGCAGCAGCGCGACGGTATCGCGACCCTGGTAGGGCTTGTAGACAACCGGGCTGCGAAAGACGACATCGTCTGACATCAAGGCCATGGCGGCGTTGAGGTCTTGCGCTTCGACGGCTGCACGGAAGGGATGCACAGGCCAACCACCTTAATGGATGCGTCGTGAGAGCGATTGCTCAATATTGAGCATTGCGAGGTATGGTGTCCCATCCGCTAACGGGCTGGAGGCGCAGAATGCTTTACGTCGGGCTGGGCATCATCTACCTGTTCCTGCTGTTCTTTCTGGGCTTCAGGACCTACCAGAACCGCCACTGGGTCCTGCTGATCCTCGGATTCGTGATCCCGTTCCTGTGGATCGCGGGTGCGATGCTGCCGCCAAAGGGCATGTCCCACGTGGACGAGCTCTACGCGCGGCGCGACGAGAGCGACTGAGCACGCCGAGGACGCCATCCGGTGCGCGCTCCTGGGTCGTCGGACACCGGAGCTTCGAGCCGGTCGTGCCCTGGCGCTCGCCCATTGGTGGGGCCTGAAGATTCCCGCTAGTCGGGGCTGACGATAGGCTTCCACGCGTGCCCTGGAAGCTCAGACCGATCGCAGCGGCCTGGGTTACCGTCGTGCTTACGTCGATCTTGACGCTGTGTTCTTCCGCGCTGTCGCCTTCCGTCGTCGCCGGAGCCGAACCCCAGACGACGATCCAGGCCACCGAAGGCAAGCAGTTCAGCGGCCAGGTCGCCGACGTCAAGTCGCTGGTCTGCCCGGTGGGAGATCTGAGCCACGAGGAAGCGTCGATCGTGTGGGGCGACGATCCGACCACCGCCGGCACGGTGAGCGTCGATGGGGCGGGGACCGGCCTGGCGGTCAGCGGCACGCACACCTACCTCTCCGCGGGCACATACGAAGGCTCGGTGAAACTCCATTACGAATGCAATCAAAAACAGTTTGCGAGCACCGCTGCCTTCACGGCTGAAGTGAAAGCGCCCGTCCAGGAACCTCCGCCCACCGAAACCACGCCCACGACCACGACGCCCACGACCACAACACCCACGACGATGGCGCCCACCACCACAACGCCGGCCCCCGGGACTCCGCCCGCACAGCCAGTCGCAAAAGCAACCTTCAGCGTGGTGTCGACGACCCCGGGGCGGGCGGTTCTGGACGCCTCGGCGTCGGTGCCGCCGGGCACGAGCGCGAGCAGCTACAGCTGGAACGTCACGGGAGGAGTCCACCCCGATGCGATCTGCCAAGGCAGCGAGCCACAGCTGACCGTGATGACTCGGAGCGCGCTGAACACTGTGGTCAACTTGACGGTCACCGACGCCCAGGGGGTCGCGAGCACCGCAAGGGTGGCGCTCTCGATCGCGGCCCCCCACCTGCCCGTGTCGCACGCGGCTCGCTCCTCAGCCGTCGACGCCGGCGCCCCATCCACGAGCCGCACGGTGGGGACGCACGTGAGCCCCTCCTTCACGGTGCTGGGCGAATGCTCGGGGACCGTGCGCCCCGCGCTGGCACCGCTCACCGGCACGGGCGCGCGGCTGGTCGCCAAAGGCGGGGGACTCGGCGTGCGTCCGCTGGGGAGCATCGGGGCACCGCCCGAAGAATGCAAACAGGACATCGAGTTCGGGGCCGCCGACGTGCTGGGGTGCCTGAAGGAAATCGGCGAACCCAAGGAACTTCCGGGCGGCATCACCACGGAGTTGGCGGGGCTGCTGTGCGGAACGCACTACAAGTCCTTCTGCACCCCCGCCCTGAGCGCCGGGGCGCAGGCCGGCGCGAGCTTTCTCGAAGAAGAACTTGGTAGCGCCGCCAAGGCAAGCACCGCAACAAGGACCACCGCCAGGAGGGCTTCGATCCTCGAGCAGCAGGCCACGGTGGCCGTGCCCGGCGCGCTCAAGCGGATGGGGTTCCCCAGCTACTACTCGTGGACCGCGGTGCGCATCGACGGGCTCGACATCGATCCTCAGAACGGACAGCCGATCCTCGTAATCCCATCGGCGAGCATCGTCGTCTCAGCCGACGCCTCTATCTACCTGCTCGGCCACCAGATCTCTCCGCTGCACACGGTGGCCCTGTATCTGCCCTCGACGGGCGGGAGCCTCGGCGAAATCTCGCTGCCCCACAAGTTGCCGCTCATCGGCAGCCCGCCGTTCAGCGGTAGCATCTCCATAGCTCTGCAGAGGGCGGGCGTGACGCTGTCAAACGGCGACACCTGCGCCTTTGACTGCGCGGCCATCTCGGTCAACGCCGAACTTCCGGGCGTGTTCAGCGACGGCGACGGCCATGGGCTGAGCGCTGGCGGCGTGATCACCGCCGATGACCAGCAAGGGCTACAGCTCGATTCATTGGAGGTCAAGATCCCCCACGCCGAGATCGCGGGGATCGGCGTGGACAAAGTGGACTTCCGCTATCGCCGCGCCGACGACTCGCTGCGCGGAGAAGCGACGCTCGACCTGCTTGCAAGCGGCGAAATCAGCGCCAGGTTCGCTTTCGTTCACGGCGGCTTTCAGGAAGGTCACGTGGCTTGGAGCGCAGGCGACGGGCCGGGCATCGACCTGGGCGGGCCAATTCCCATCTTCTTGACCCGGCTCGGCGGGGGCATCACCGTCAACCCGGCTGTGCTCAGCGCCGAAGGCGCCATCGCCGGCGGGGGCGACGTGATGGGCTGCTCGCTGTTCGGCATCAGCGGCACGCTGACGATCCAGTTCGCTCCGTTCGAACTGAACGCGAACGCCGCGGGTGAAATGCTGTGCAACCAGGTCGCCGAAGAGTATTTCCACGTAGACGAAGCGGGCGACATCGGCTTTGGCGGCAACGTGCACGTCGAAATCTATGTGCTCTCCTTCGAAGCCGGGATCGCCTTCGAAGTGAGCCAAGGCCACTTCCAGTTCGACGGCAACGTCAACGCCTGCTTGCATCTGCTTTACGAACCATGCCTTGGTGCGGAGGTCGTCGTCTCAGACCACGGCGTCGGGGTTTGCGCGGACCTGGGTTTCACTCATGCGGGGGCAGGCATCGTGTTTCCTGACGAAACCCACTTCATGCTCGACTCGTGCGACATCGCACAGTTCCGCTCGCTGCCGATGCCCGCGAACCTCGCTTCCCTGCGCCCGTCGGCCGCTGCCGCTCAAACGCTGCCGAGCTTCACCGTCCCTCGCGGCCAGGGCGTCGCCGTGCTCGGAGTGCTCGGCACAGGCGGCGCTCCAACTGTGACCCTCAAAGCACCTGACGGCCGCACGATCGCAACGCCCGCGAATGGATTCTTGAAGGACGCAAACGAGGTAGTCGTCGCCGACGGGCGCAAGACGATGGAGACCTACTTCTTCATCAACCACCCGGCGCCCGGCAGGTGGACGATCGAAAGCGACCCCGGCTCGGTGCCGGTGAGCGGCGTGGATCAGGCCGCGGGACTGCCGAGCCCGAACCTGCACGCCAAGCTGAGCAGGGCCGCGGCCGGCAAGGAGCGCTTGCGCTACTCGCTGCGGGAGATTCCCGGCCAACAGGTGACCTTCGTCGACGCCCACAAAGGCCACGGCTTCCGCGTGCTGGGACATGCCCACGGCTCCAAAGGCACGATCGTGTTCGCTCCCTCAAGCGACCTTGGCCGCAACCACGAAATCGTGGCCTGGATCGCCCAGGACGGCCATCCCCGCGAAGACCTCACGCTGATCCACTACACCGCGCCTTCACCGGGGCCGCTCCCGGCGCCGAAGGGGTTGAAAGCGACACGCCACGGCATGACCGTCACGGTTCGCTGGAGGCCCGTCCCGGGCGCCGCCGGATACACGCTGAGCGTGCGTCTCTCAAACGGCGTGACCCGCCACTATGCGCTCGGAGTTCGTGGCTCCGCCAAAAGCCGGCAGCTCACGCTGTCGGCGCCCGGCTATCTCGGTGCCCAGTTGAGCCTCGCCGCCCAAGCCCCCGGACGGGGACACCGCGCCGGGCGGAGCGCTTCCGTGCGGCTGCACGCCGGACCCAAGCCTCGCGGCGTCGCGATCCAACCGTTTGTCTCTTGAGCGGACACCACACACTAATCGCAAACTTCGCGGCGCTTCGATGATCGGGCCTCTCGGGGATGAAGGCGGCCCAGCAGCGAGGACACTCAGCCGGCCGGCTGCATCACAGTGAAGGCGGCTCCCTGCGGATCGACGATTCCGGCGAAGCGTCCGATCGGCATGTCCATCGGCTCGTTGGTGATCGTGGCGCCCAGCTCGCGGGCCTTGGCGACGGTCGCGTCGCAGTCGGCGACCGCGAACACGACGCCCCAGTGCGGGGGTATCTCGGGCGGGAAGTACTCGTCGGTCATTTGCATCATGCCGCCGATCTGTTTGCCCTCGTTCTCCCACACCGTGTAGGTGGTGGGAGCGCCCTCGAACGCGGGGGGACGGCCTTGCCAACCGAACACCGCCGAGTAGAACGCCTTGCCCGCGTCGGCGTCGCGGGTGAGCACCTCGTTCCAGCACAAGGAGCCCGGCTCGTTGACGAGGTCGGCGCCGGTGAAGCTCTTGGGCTGCCAGACGCCGAACACGGCACCCGTTGGGTCGGCGAAGAAGGCCATGCGGCCGATGTCCATCACGTCCATCGGCTCGACCATGACCGAACCACCGGCCGCCTTGACCTTGGCGGCGGTCTCATCGGCGTCGGCGACGCTTACGTAGGTGGACCAAGAGGTGGGCTGGCCCTCCTGCATGATTCCCATCAGGCCGGCCACGTTCTTGGAATCCTTCTGAAACATGCGATATCCGCCGGTCTCCTCAGGCCCGGGCTCGGTCGCGCCCCAGCCCATCAACTCGGCGTAGAAGCGGGCCGACGCGTTCGTGTCGGGTGAGGAGAGTTCGATCCAGGACGGGGTGCCGGGTGCGTACTCGGGCATGGGTACTCCTTTGCGGATGGGGGACGATTGGGATCGTGGCAGATCACAGCTTGGATTGCGTGTCTTCGCCCTGCACCCACCCGACACGGGAGCGGAAGTGCCCCGCCAGGTCAACCGCATCCGCCGGCCGTAGCCAACCGCCGCCGGTAGACCTGCATGTCGGCATGGTCGAAGTCCGAGTGGGTCTGGGTACGCAGGGACGGCACATCCTCGCGGTGGTAGGGGCTGGAGAGGCTCTCGTTGTGACCGATCGCGTTGCGCACGGCGATGTTGTAACGGCAGCGCAGCCACCGCACCAACCGCAGGCTCGCTGCCATCTGGGCGCGGTCATCGAGCACTTCTTGGTCGCTGAAGCCGACGTGCTCGATGCCGATGGCCGTCCAGTTCAGCCCCACCGTGTGACGGCACATGACGCCCAGAGGGACGATCTGGTGGATGAGACCGGCGCGATCGATGACGAAGTGGGCGCAGGTGTTGGGCAGCTCGTGCAGCTCGGGGTCGGGCGTGTCCGGGGCGAACGTGTTGTAGGTGGCCTGAAAAGTGGGCGTCTCGGTGTAGTGGATGACGATCACGTGTGGATGGATCAGCTTGTAGGTGGGCTTTATGAAGCTCCCGTAGTGGCGACGCGCGTAGGCGACCATTTGTGCCTTGCGCGCGGGACCGAACGGGATTGGGTCCCAGATGATGCGTGGCTTGGGAACGGCGAGGCGAGGAGGGACCGAAGAGACGCTCGGGACGGTTGCGCCAGGGCTTGGGGCGCTTTGACTTTGGCCAGTCACAACCGAACTGGGCAAAAGCGCAGGAACAGGTTGCGTGATTGTGGTCGTCGCCGAAGTGTTGGACGAGCCACATCCGACCGCAAGACCAGCGAGGACAACAACCGGGATCGCGCCGCGACGTATGACCCGCCGAGCAAGCCGTCGCGATGCGCGTTTGCTTGCGTTCGCGCGACCCATCCCCACCACCACGCGGCAATCTACCGGGCGAGTCCCGAGGCGACGACGCCGCTCACGTCGAACGGCCCGGGTGAAGCGACCAGAAGCTTCGGCTTCTGATGTTTGCCCTTCGCGGGCGCGTAGCGGCGCTTGGCGGCGGCTATGCAGCGGGCGCGCTTGTTCTTCTTGAGCTTCTTGCACGCTTTGATCGCCAAGGTGAGCTTCCGCGCGGCGGTCAGGGTCGCCACCGGCTTGGCTCCGCCGGCGCTGGACGTCACCGACGAACCGGGCGTGGACGAGCTCGGTCCGCCCGCGCCCCCCGTTGAAGACGTCGCGCTGCTCGTGCCCGACGACGATGTCGAGCCGCTCGTGCCGCCGCTCCCACCACCGGGGCCGGCGCTCGGGCTTGCGACCGTGTATTCGATCGTCGTGGTGCCGCGCTCGCCGTCGAGGCTGAGCGCCGTCACCGTATAGCTGTGCGTGCCCGGCGTGGCGGTGTCGAGGCTGGCGGGACTGGCTTTGTTTGAGGAGTCTGTGCATGAAGCAATTCCGGGAGCACCGGCGGCGTCGGCACAGGTGAAGCTGGTCGCCACGCTTTCGCCAACCGCATAGATCTGCCCGCCGGCGGGAGCGAGAATCGCAGCGCTTGGTGCCCCCACCGCGTCGCCTTCGATCGCGATCGGCAGCGTCTGGGTCGAGGCGTCGGTCGTGCCGCCGCTGTCGCTCACCGTCAGCGACACCTGATAGGTGTCCGGTTTGAGGAAATAGTGGATCGGTTTCGCGCCACTGGTGGTGTCGGGCGGCGAGCCGTCTCCGAAATTCCATTCGTACTTGGAGATCGCGCCGCCGATGTCGTAGGAGCCGCCGCCGTCGAACTGGATCGCCTGACCTGTCTGGCCGCTCGCGGGGGCGGTGAAGGACGGGCTCGGGCCGATCCGGGCAGCACAACCTGCCGGTTCGCCGGGACTCACCGGGGTCGGGGTCACCGTCGGGGCGTTACTCCAGATCTGCTGGGTGTAGTAGCTGTGTCCGTCGATCAGTTGGTTGAAGGCGGTGTCGTCTGCGATGCTGCCGCCGAGCGGCGTGCCGTAGATCTTGGGGAATTCCTGGGGTTCGATCGGACCAGTGCACTTGTCGGCGACCTCTTCGCCACCCGAGTCGGTGTACCCGCTTGGCGGATCGGGGTCGGTGGCGGACTCGACGATCTCGTGGATCTCGGAGTCGAGCGTGCCATCGGCGTCCTTGTTCCCGCCAACGCCCACAGGCGCCTGGCCGGAGTCGCATTCGGGAACATAGGGCAGGGCGCTGTAGACGGCAACTTTTTGTTGAGGGCCGATTTTCGTGATCTCACCATGGTAGGCACAGAAGAGTTCGGGTGCGCATTCGTCCCCGTGTTCGCCAAGTTCGCAGACAGAGACACCCTTGGGCGTGTACAGCAGATACTGAGCTTCCGGTTCGTTGGCTGGATCGGTCGGCCAGTTCTGGGCTTTGTGAAGTTCGATCTGCGCCAGAACCTCTTCGCGGATTTGTTTGTCGGTCACGCAGGGGACGTTGGCTGCGGTACAGCCTTCGGCTTCTTCCAGCGGCGGATAGCCCGTCACCGTCACAGCTTCGCCAAAGTCGATTTTGCCGGTGATCGCTTTGCCGGCTTTGTCGGTGTACTGGTCGGCGACCGAGAACTCGTCGGTCGTGTGTGTGCTTTCGGCGTGCAGGTCTTCCGCGTAATGGACGATCGGTTCGGTGTATCCGCTTTCGAATTCGCCCGCTTTGGCCTGCCAGAAGATCAGGTAAAGCTTCGAGGAGAGCATCAGGGACCCACCGCCGTATCTCAATGGGGACTGGGGACCGCCGACCGTCAGCGGCACGACGCGATCACCCAAAGAGGACAGAGCCTTGCCCGCGGCTCCCGGTGGGCGCATGACGCCGTAAGACCGTCCGTGGGCGAACACCACGTGCGCCTGGGCGCTACCGCCGCAAAGCAGGAGCACGACTGCCACGAATACAGCAAGCGTGGGAGCAGCGCCCGCAAGCACTCTCCGAAGCGTGAGTCTCAGGCGCCCACCACCGCCGACGGCGGCGCCTCGGCCGGGACCTCACGACTGTGCCCGAGGCCACTGTCGATCTGCTCGACGATCAGTTTCGTCACGAGCTTCGCGTTGTCCCACATCGGTACGTGGCCGCAGTCGGGGAGGGTCACGGACTTCACACCCGGTATCTCGCGGCGATAACGCGGAGCGTGACGGGGGCCCGGCAACACGCGGTCGAACTGCGGAGTGGCCAGCAATACCGGGCAAGAGATCCGATCGAGATCCCCAATCGTGAGCTCCGGCGTATCGACCAGCAAGGCCTGGATCGCTCGGTGGCTGATCGAGCACTCAAGCGCCGCCTGGGATATCTCGGCGGCGTCCGCCGGAGACACGAGCTCCCCGTGGCGCATCATTTCCCGGAAGGCCAGATGACGGGTACCCGGACGCTTCATGATCCGCTCGCTCCAAGCATGGGTCCGCCTCAACATCTTGATCTGCCGGGCGAAGAACTTGCCTATGCGTGGCCCCTCGCCATCGCCCGTGCTCCAACCTCCGGCGGGCGCCAGCGCGACGACCGAGCGTGCACGGCCTCGCTTGGCCAGCTCCAGAGCGATGCCCCCGCCCATCGAGTTGCCGACGAAGTGCGCGGTACCCACCCCCATCTCGTCCAGCTGGCGTTCGACCGCGTCGGTGGAATGCGCGAAGCCGATCGGCTGCTCGACGGGATAGGAGGGCCCGCCGTGGTGACCCGGAAGCGTCGGCGCGATCACCTCGTAGCGGGCCACCAGGTCGGCGAGGATCGGGTGCCACATCCTCCATGCCGCGGTGAAACCATGCAGCAGGACCACCGGCTCGCCCGAGCCGGCGCGATAGGTCGCTGGGGAGATCTCCGACACGCAGGCGAGTCTAACGTCGGAGCTTGACGCAGTCCAGCCCCGGGGTGACGACTCGGCAATCGCTTGCGCCCAGCGGCTTGGACCGCAAGCGAGTTTGTATGGTCATACGTGGTAGCCGCCCGGTCAGTCAACGCCCGACCACTGACTTGAGGCCGAACTGACCGCCGAGTCAGAGCGGCCGATCGCTCGCCTATAGTCACTAAGGCGATGGCGAGGGCAGCCGACATGGACCTGCCGGTCACACACAAGGGTCGCCAAACTCGCCGGCGCCTCGGCCACGCGGCGATCGTCGGCACCTCCGACGAGCCGCATCCGTCCGCACCGAGTCCTCCCCGACGCACGCAAGGGCCGGCCGCGACGTGAGCAGGGAGCGCTGGATGGCGTTGGCGTTCGCGATCGGCTCGGCGTGCTTTCTGGTCGGGCCCTTCCCGGGATATGCCTCGCTGGTGGGCGACACCGCGGACGCGGTCACCTTCTTCGTCGGCTCGATCTTCTTCACCGCCGGTGGCGCGCTACAGAGCTCGCTGGCTTACAACGAGCGCCACGAGCCCGGCAGCGGGCGCGCGGCTTGGTGGGCCGCCGCGATCCAGTCCGCGGGCACCTTGTTCTTCAACGTGACCACCTACCGCGCCTTGCACACGGCGCTGTCCAGTCCCGAGTACAACCGGCTCGTGTGGCGGCCGGACGCCTTCGGGTCGGTGTGCTTCTTGGTGTCCGGAGCGATCGCCTATAGGGCATCGCCGCGGCTGGGCAAGTTCGGGCTGCGCCCGGCGCACACGGTGCGGAGCTGGTGGGAGCCAGCCGTCAACTTGCTTGGGTGCGTCTTCTTCGGCGTCTCCGCGGTGGCGGGCTACGTCGTGCCTGCGGCGGGCTCGCCGCTGGATCTGGCCGCGGCCAACTTCAACACCTCGCTCGGGGCGCTGTGCTTTCTGGGATGCGCGCTTGCGACGTTGCGCACCGGGCGCACGCTGAAGTCCGCCCGGCATCGTCGATTGGCTTTGCTGGAGCACCGGCGGGCGGCCGCGTAATCCTCCGCTCATCCACCTGCGGGATCGCGCTTTCCTGCCAGGACTTGCCTTGCCGCCTCTTCGGCGCTCCCACAGCGGCTCTGCGGAAAGACCCGGACGCGATCCACCTTCAGAGCGCGCAGACTGGGACTATGAAATCGCGTCGGTTTGCCCGGATGAGCCCCTCCCCTCGCGGCGGCGCCTATACACCCACACGCGAGTTCATCCACACTACAGGCGCGGCGCGATGAGCGAGACGGCACGCTTCACGACCGAGCAGGCCCGTACGGCCGGTGAGCGCATCGGCATCGACTGGGCAGCCTCGCCGTTCGGGGTCGAGCAGTTTCGAATGGGAATGGACGTCGAGCTCGAGCACGGCACCCACGATCTCGAAACCAATGTCACCGACGACGACGAGACGGTTACGGCCAAGATCGCACGGGCACACCTCAACGAGTTCCCCGACTACTACACGCGCTTGGCCGCGATGGAGGCCGAGGCCGAGACTTACTGGGCCTCGCGCGAGCGATAGCGCTGCGCCCAACCGCCCCCGTGCGCCCGAGCGCTGACCGGAAAGGGGCTCCGCAGGTCTTCCGCGGAAACGCCGTCGGCTCGCGGTCGCGAGACTCGTCTATAGGCCGTCCGGCACGCGCGTGTAGCGAAGGTAAACAACTCGACCGCCAAACGTCTTGGTCTCCGCCAACTCCAAGTCAATCCTTTTCTGGAGAGCCGGGAAATAGGAAGTGCCGCCACCGAGCAGGACCGGGCTCACGAATAGTTGCCACTCGTCAATCAGATCGAGCTCCATGCACGCGCGAGCGAGACCTGCGCCGCCGACGGCGAGATCCTTTCCTGGCTGTTCCTTGAGCCTCGCGACCTCCTCGCCGACACTGCCGGTTGCCAGCCGGGTGTTGCCCACCACGCTGTCGAGTGTCGTGGAGAACACAACCTTCGGGAGCGCCTTCCAGAGTTGGGCGAACTCGACGTGGTCTGCGGAAAGGGGACCCTCCTGCTCGGCGGTCTCCCAGTAGACCATCGCCTCGTAGAGCCGCCGTCCACAGAGATGCACACCGAGCTGCCGGACGTGCTCGGTGTGAAACCGGAACAAGTCATCGTCGGGCGCCGTCCAGTCGATCGCGCCGTCGGCCGCCGCGATGAAACCGTCCAAAGACGCGGTCATCGAGTAGATCAGCTTCCGCATGTATGGGCCTCCCCACCGACCTGAGTAAGCATCGGTTCATTCTGTCAGGAATCTCCACGCCGCAAACCGGGGCAGCCCGGGTCGTTGTCACGTTCGGGTTCTGGCAAGATGGGCCCCTCCGTGCAGAGGACTCCCTCAACTCCGGGAAGCGTGCAGACCGTCCAGACGCCGTGGCGGTCTCGCGTCGCTGCGGTCGTTGCGCTCATCGCGCCGGTTGTCATGGTTGTGGTGGCGGTCGTCGCGTTGGCGGGCGATGTGCCGATCGCTGTGCTGACGGTCGTATTGGTGCTGGTCTGTAGTGCGTTCATCTGGTTTGCCTTGACCCGTCGTGGCACGCGGCGAGCGCTCAGCGCCGCGCTTGCCGCACTCAGCGCGATCGGGCTGATCGTGGTGTTGGTGACCAACTGGCAAGGGGTTCTCGTACTGGTCGGGCTGCTCTTGCTGCTCGCCATCTTCGGACTGGCCGCGCGCTACGCGCTGGGACGGACCCGGCAAACAGCCGCGGGCGGCGTGGCTGGGACAGTCCTGCCGGTGGGAGCCGGCGAATCGGCGGTGCTGATCATCAACTTGAAGTCGGGTGGGGGCAAGGCCGAGCGCTTCGATCTTGCCGACCAAGCTCGGCGACGAGGCGTCGAGCCGGTTGTGCTACAGCCGGGCGACGATTTGCTGGAGCTCGCCGAGAGCGCCATCGCACGCGGGGCACAGGTCATCGGGATGGCCGGCGGCGACGGTTCGCAGGCCCTCGTGGCGACGGTTGCCGCTCGGCACGACATTCCCCACGTATGCATTCCGGCGGGAACTCGAAACCACTTCGCCCTGGACCTCGGCCTTGACCGCGACGATGTTGTGGGTGCGTTGGATGCGTTCACAGACGGCGTCGAGAGGCGCATCGATCTCGCACGCGTCAACGACCGGGTGTTCGTAAACAACGCGTCGCTCGGCGTTTACGCCAAGGTCGTCCAGTCTGAGCTTTATCGCGATGCCAAGCTTCACACCTGGACCGACATGCTGCCCGACCTGCTCGGCCCCGACGCGGAGCCGATCGACATCGAGTTCACAGGCCCGGATGGAAGTCGCTGCGAGGACGCTCCGCTTGTGCTCGTGTCGAACAACCCGTATCGACTGGCGAGCCTCGCCGGCGCGGGCACGCGGGAGCGGATCGACACGGGCATGCTTGGTGTCGTGGCCGCGCGGGTGCGCAGCGCAGCCGACGTGTCAAAGCTCGTCGCGCTCGAGCTGGTCGGTCAGGCGAGCCGCTTTCCGGGCCTGTTGTCGTGGTCGATCCAGGAGTTCGAGGTTCGCTCGACAGGCCCGGTGGAGGTTGGGCTCGACGGCGAGGCGCTCTTGCTCGATCCTCCTTTGCGTTTCGTGTCGCTGCCTGGCGCACTGCGGGTGCGACTGCCACGCGGAGCCGGCCTGTCGCCGGCGGCCAGATCTGCGGCGCTGAACAGGGACAATTTGGGGGCGCTGCTGCGGGTGGCGGCCGGCCGGTGAGCCATCCGGCCGCACGGCTGGCGCTTGGCCTGACCGTTTTCGTGCTCGTCGGTTGGGGAGCTGGGGAACTTTGGAGCTCGGTCGTGGGGTCGGTCGAGCTGAACGCGCTACGCGAAGTGGCTGCTCAGCGAACGTCGGCGCTCACCCACGTGGCGCGGGCGATCACCTGGGCGGGAAGCGCGTTTGTGTTGGTCCCACTGGCCCTGATTGCCTGCTGGGCGTTTGTTCGGGCCGGCTTGGAGCGAGAGGCGATCGCGGTCGCGGTCAGCCTCGGCGGCGCGATGCTCATTTACCACTTGGTCAAGCTGCTTGTGTCCCGTCCGCGCCCGGCAGTGGAGCACCTGCAGGCGGTTACCGGCTCGAGCTTTCCCTCGGGCCACGCGACGCAGGCGAGCGCCTTGTGGTTCTCGCTGGCGTTCGCAATCGTGGCTGCGGGGGCCTCGCCGAAGCTGACCTGGTTGGCCACCGGGCTTGCGCTGCTGATTGTTGTGGCGGTGGCCGTATCTCGCGTCTACCTGGGCGTCCACTATCCGAGCGATGTGGTCGCCGGCGTGCTGCTCGGCGGTGGCTGGGCGACCTACGTGGCGCGCTGCTTGCGGGAGCCCGAGAGCGTGTCTGAAGGCCCTCGCGCTCGATGACATGAGCACGCGCGTTTCGACCCGAATGGAGCGCTGGGTGCCGGGCGTTCGCGCCGTCCGTACATATGAGCGCTCCTGGTTTCGATCTGATCTCGTGGCGGGTGTGGTGTTGGCGGCGATCCTCGTTCCGCAAGGGATGGCCTACGCGGAGTTGGCTGGGCTTCCGGCGGCCACCGGCCTGTACACGACGATCGCTTGCCTGGTCGGCTATGCGGTGTTCGGACCTTCCAAGGTGCTGGTGCTGGGACCCGATTCTTCGATCTCGCCTTTGATCTTGGCTGCCATCACCCCGTTGCTGGTAACGGGCGATCCCGCCAGCGCAATCGCGCTGGCCGGGATGCTGGCGGTGCTCGTCGGGCTCACGGAGATCGGCCTTGGACTGGGCAAGCTCGGATTCGTCGCCGACCTGCTCTCCAAGGAGGTGCAGGTCGGATACATGAACGGGCTTGCGATCACGATCATCGTCGGCCAGCTGCCAAAGCTGTTCGGCTTCTCCACCGACGCCGACTCGTTCTTGGCGGAGTTGCGCGCGTTCGTCGAACGCCTCGATCAGACGCACACGACGACGCTCGTCGTCGGTGGCGCCGTGCTTGTCCTGCTGTTGGTGCTTCCTCGCATCACGACTCGCCTACCCGCGATCCTGGTCGGGGTCGTTGGCGCGACGGTCGCCTCGGCTGTGTTCGGGCTTGCCGGCAAGGGCGTCGCGACGGTGGGCGCACTGCCTCAGGGGATTCCGACCCCCACGTTGCCTTGGACACACGCGAGCGACGTCGTTCCGTTGTTGATCGCCGCGGTGGGAATCACGCTCGTGTCCTTGACCGACACGATCGCGACTGCGACCAGCTTCGCGGCTCGGCGCGGTGAAGAGGTAGAGCCCAATCAGGAGATGATCGGCATGGGCGCCGCCAACATCGCGGCGGGGCTCTTCCAAGGCTTTGCGGTATCGACCAGCGGCTCTCGAACAGCGGTAGCCGAACAGTCGAAAGCAAAGAGCCAGCTCACCGGTGTCGTCGGCGCGGCCCTGGTCGCGGCGCTGCTGCTGTTCCTCAACTCGCTGCTTGCCGACCTGCCGCAGACGGCGTTGGCGGCTGTCGTAATCGTGGCGGCGCTGTCGTTGATGGACGTGGACATATTGCGCCTCTACCTGCGCGTGCGCAAGAGTGCGTTTGCGGTGTCGCTCGTTGCAACCGCCGGCGTGATCCTGCTCGGCGTGCTGCAGGGCATAGTGGTCGCGGTCACGCTTGCGATCCTGCTCTTCTTCAGGCGCAACTGGTGGCCTCACGGCGCCGTTCTGGGCAAGCTCGAAGGTGAGGAGGGCTGGCACGACGTCAACGCGCATCCCGCGGCGACACAGATTCCAGGTGTGGTGGTGTATCGCTGGGAGGCGCCTCTGTTCTTTGCCAACGCAGGCACCTTCAGGTTGCAGATCCGAAAGCTGGTGCGTGAACACGAGCCCAAGTGGGTGGTCCTGCAGTGCGAGGCCATCACCGACGTGGACGTCACCGCAGCCGAGATGCTCGAGCAACTCGACAACGAGCTCAATGCAGCCGGAACGCACCTGGCGTTCGCCGAGATGCGTACTCGCCTCCAAGACCTAACCTTGCGCTACGGCCTGCTGGAGACGCTCGACCGCGAACACTTCTATCCGACGCTCGAGTCTGCGCTCGAGGAGATAGCCGGTGAGTCGCGCCACTCTCCTCGCGTGGCTTAAAAGATCAAGCGCGGGCAGGCGCGCAACGAGTATCGAGCGGGTTTGCTCTTATGAGCTTGGCGAAGCCGAGCTTGTGAAGGAGGGCAGAGCGCGAGCGGGGTCGCATCTGGGCTTGCTTGGTGGTGGACACAACCAGTTCGGCGGCAAGCCCCTCGCGCGGCCACCGCTTGTTGACCTCAAGCGCGGTCGCGGGGGCTATTTGATGTAGGCGTCTGCCGACGACGTCGAGTGAGACTCCCTTGCTCAGTAGATGCGCCTCGACACCGAGCCGGGAAGGCACGTTCACGTTCAGGTGCAGAGATATCGCCTCGGCGACCTTGCGCGCTCGCTCCTCGCCCGCGCCGCCCGCGTGCATGAGCGCGTGTGCGGCGCGAGCACCCTCGACGGCGAAGCATTGAGCGTGCGTGTCGCGCCGCCAGTGCCTCTCGGTGAGGCCGAGATCGTGCAGCATGCAGGCGAGATAGAGCAGCTCCGCGTCGTGCTTGACGCGATCGCGTTGGGAGAAGAGCTCCGCGAACGCCCATGTGCGAGCGCAATGCCCGTAGAGGGCTGGGCTTGAGAGTTCGCGTACGCGCTCCTCAGCTTCGCGGGCGAGCGCGCTGTCGGGAGGATCGGGAAGCCGCAGCGAGGCGTGCTCGCCGAAGATCTTGCTGCGCCACTGGCTCGGAATCCGTTCCAGGCGCGCGGATACTCCTTGGCCGATGAGCCGGATGCGATCCTGACGACGCAGGGTCCCTTCTGTCTCCAAGGCCCAATCCCAGGTGCCGACACTGCTCATTGGGACACGCTCTCGGCGGCAAGCCGCCGGTCATGATCGATTGTCATCTTCCTGCTCCTCCCACGTTCGATGCCGGTATCGACCCCGCCGGTTCCTCGGCGAACGTCCGATTCAGTCGCGGAAAAGAATATAACCGATCGCATGGTTATGTTGTAGGATAGGGTCGATGCGCCATCGGATCACCAGTCAGATCACCACCATCGATCGCAGCGATCCAAGGCAGCGATGACCAAGCGAAGCTCACAGCCGCTGGCCAAGTCTCTCGCGGAGGTCGAGCCGTCGGACGGACGGCGTGCACGAGGGATGCGTAGCCGCGGCGCGATCCTTGAACGTTCTGTCCAGCTCGCCTCGCGGGAAGGCTTGGAAGGTCTCAGCGTCGGCGCGCTTGCCGCGGATGTGGGCGTGCACAAGAGCAACGTGTTCGCGCTCTTCGGATCGAAGGAGGAGCTCCAGCTCGCCACCCTCGCTGCCGCCCGCGAAATGCTCATTGGGCTCGTGCTCACGCCGGCCCTCACCGCCCCGGAGGGCCTTGCGCGCCTACTCGCCATCGGCGAGGCCTGGTGTGACTACTTCCTCTCCGACGCCTTCGTCGGCGGCTGCTTTTTGTGCGCGGCCTCCACCGAGATGGATGGCCGCCCAGGACCTGTGCGCGATGCTGTGGCGGCGGTCATGCGCGAATGGCTGACGGTCCTGAGCCTCAACATCGACGCCGCGATCGCAGCCGGTGAGCTCGCCGCGGACATCGACTCGGCCGCGATGGCGTTCCGGCTGAACGCGCTCGGAATGGCCGCCAACTGGCAGAGGCAGCTGTTGGACGATCGCGCGGGCATCGAACACGCCCGCACCGGCTGGAGAGAAGAACTCGACAGACACAAGCCCACCGAGCGCTAGACAGGAGACACAGCAATGCCAGCTTCAGCTCTCACCGCGACCGACACGCTCATCGAGCGCAACGCCGAACTCAGCAAAGATCTCAGCGCAAAGTCCTTCACGCTGACCCCGGACCTGCACGCGCTGGTCCTGACCTGCGCCGACCACCGTGTCGATCCGGCGCAGGTCCTCGGCCTACAGCTGGGCGAGGCCGTCGTACTGCGCAACCCGGGCGGCCGAGTCACACCGGCCTTCATCTCAGAGCTCGCCGTGCTGGCGACCGTCGCCCAGATCGAGGGACTGGAGACGGGCTTTGAGCTGATCCTGATGCACCACACCGACTGCGGTTTGGCGCGTCTCGACGGACCCGAGCAGAGAGGACTGATGGCCTACTACTTTGGAGTCGAGGAGGACGAGGTAGCCGCCAAGCGGCTCACCGACCCCTTTGAGTCGGTTCGGAGAGACCTCGAGCTGCTGCGAGCAAACCCGCTCATCCCTCGCACGCTCATCGCCTCTGCTGTCATCTATGACGTTGCGTCAGGGCGGGTTGAGGTCATCTCCCCGCCCAGCCCGCTTGGCGAGAGCGCTTTGTCTTGAGGCGCCGGGCAGGTGTCCCGCCGCCCAGCTATCTGGGTCCCGCGCTCTCCTCCAAGCGGGCGTGGTAGGCGCGCAGTAGACACCGGTGGGTGAGCCACCCCACGACGGTCTCGCCCTCCGCGCCCAGGACTGGCAGTCCCTCGTTCTCCGCGCGAGCAAAGGCTCGCACGGCGTCCTCCAAGGACTGGTCGACGCGCAACTCGGGCACCTCGTGAAGGAGGTTCCTCGCCTCCAGGCCATTGTGCGGACGGTCGAGGTTCTGCTCGATGTCGATAGCAGCGATGACCCCGAGCAGCGATCCGTCCGTCTCGATCACCGGAAGCGTGTCGGCGTGCTCGGCCGCGAAACGGTCAAGAAGATCGCGAAGCGGCTGCTCGGGTGCGAGCGCCGGTGGGACCTTGTCCATGGCCTCGGCAATCTTGATCTGCGCCATGAGGGTTCCCTGCGGCCTGTCGATGTCGATCCCGCGTCGGCGCAGCTTCAGCGTGTAGATTGTGTCGCGTGTCAGCACGTTGCTGAGCGCGGTCGCGACAATGATCGCGATCATCAACGGCAAAATGATGTGGTAGTCGCCCGTCAGCTCGAAGATGATGAGAACGGCCGTGATCGGGGCGCGCGCGGAGGAGGCGAACACGGCTCCCATCCCGACCAGTCCGTAGGCGCCGGCGGCGACCGCGAGGCCGGGCGTCAGCTGGTGGGCGACCGCGCCGTAGGCCGAGCCGAGCATCGCACCCATGAACAACGATGGGGCGAACACGCCACCCGAGCCCCCGATCCACATCGTCAGGCTCGTCGCGAGGATCTTCGCGACCAACAGGCCGAGCAGAGCGAGAATCGCATAATGCCCGGCGACCGCAAGCTGGAGTACCGGGTATCCGACACCGTACATCGCGGGCACCGCGAGCAACAGCAGACCGAGAAGCACACCCCCAGCCGCGGGGCGCAACCAGTCCGGGCGACCACTCCACAACCGATCGGAGATGTCCTCGCCTGTGTAGAGGACCCGCACGAAGCCGAGCCCCACACCTGTAGCGAGCACACCGAGGCCCGCGTAGAGCAGCAGCTCCAGCGGCGAGCTGAAAGTGAACGCGGGCAGCGACAGGAAGGGATGGCTGCCGAACGCCGCGCGACCGATCGCGTCGGCGGTCACGGAGCTCAAGACTACGAGACCGAAAGAGCGGGTCTCGAAGTTGCGCAGGATCAACTCCAGTGCGAAGAACACCCCCGCGATGGGCGCGTTGAAAGTGGCGGAGATCCCGCCCGCGGCTCCGCAGGCGACGAGCAGACGAAGCTGGGACTCGGGGACGCGCATCAACTGTCCGGTGACTGACCCGAGCGCCGAGCCGATCTGCACGATCGGCCCCTCCCTGCCGACCGAGCCGCCCGAGCCGATGCAGACCGCGGAGGCCAGAGACTTGACGATCGGCACCTGCGCGCGCATGCGCCCGCCCAAGCTGTTCACCGCGTACATCACCTCGGGCACGCCGTGCCCGCGCGCCTCGGGGGCGAACCGGCTCACGAGCGGCCCGTAAATCAGCCCGCCGACGACCGGCACCGCCACGACGAACCACACACCCAACCTTGGCACCAATGGGTTGGCGGCGTGACCGACGGCGCTGTAGTCGCGGTGTCCCGTGAACAGGTAGGTGAAACCGAGGATCATGTAGCGAAAGGCGATCGCTCCCAATCCCGCGCCGGCGCCCGTGAGCAACGCCAGGACGGTCAGCCCGCGACCACCGCGCGCAATCCATCGGCGCAAGCGGCCGAGCCGGTCGTGCTGGATCGCGACCCTCCCGGAAGCCTCAAGGCTGTGTATTGGCTTATTCGGATTCGGAAACTCTGAGTCGCCCCTCGAAGGTGTGCAAGGGGGGGTGCCATCCAGGGTCAGTAGATCCTCGTCTCGGTCGCTCACGATGATGCGAGCGTATGAGACGGCTCACCGCAATCGCCCTTCAAATGAGCGATACAGACGTTCGTGGTCAGAAATCTGACCGGCATCCCCGAATGCGCACACGACTGGGCCACAAGCCCAGGGTCACGAGGTTGCCGGCAACGCCCGCCCGCGATGCGGCGTCTGGCACAGTGCGTCCATGCGTATGACCGCGACCGGCCCGGCACTCGTTTGCCGCGTGCTTGACGAGGACCGAGACTTGGCCGAAGGAGTACCCGCCGACTGTAGGGAGCAGGCGACGAAGGAGTGCTTGGCCAGAGAGGTCGCGATTCCGACGGGCCGCTGGCAGGCCACGAGGATCGCGCGACTCGACGACGGGATCGGCCTGCTGGTGTTGAGCGGCCTGCTGATCCGTCGTGTAGGCGTCGACGCCCGCTTCGGCGCAGAGCTGCTCGGCGAGGGGGACCTGCTACGGCCATGGCAGGGCGAGGACGACCCGCCAACGCTGCCCGTGACAACCGGCTGGCGGGTGCTTGAACCGGCCCGCATGGCCGTGCTCGACGAAGCGTTCGCGCGGCGGATGGCACGCTACCCACAGCTCAGCGGTCGCATCGCCGGCCGGGCGCTGAAGCGCTCGCGCGAGCTGGCTGTGAACATGGCAATCGTCCATCAAGCCCGTGTCGATGTGCGTTTGCACATGCTTTTCTGGCACCTGGCGGGGCGCTGGGGACGCGTGCGAAGCGACGGCGTGAGCCTGCCCCTGCGCCTGACCCACAGCGTCCTCGCCGACCTCGCCGCGGCTCGACGTCCCACCGTCACAACCGCGCTCTCCGAACTGGCCAACCGCGACGTCGTTCACGCGGTCGATGGCGGCTGGCTGTTGCTGGGAGAGCCGCCCGGCGAGCTGTTGGAGCTGGCGCCCGTCCCGAAAAGGCTTACAGGCGACACTCCTTGAAGGTAGGCAAAAGAAGTGAATGCAGCCGGCAATGGATATGAAGCTTAGACTCCTGGCGCTCCCCGCGACCGATGCGATCGGCCGTTACCGGTACTCGGGGTTCGGATGCTCCGGGTGCTCGAGGTTCCAGTCGTGTGTCGAGTTGCCGTAGGCCGGGAACCCGCCGCAGTCCTTGAGCATGCGCGCCATGTGCAGCATGTTCCAGGTCATGAAGACGGTATTGCGTGTCGTCCAGGCGTTGCCCTGCCCCCCGCCCTCCGCGTCGAGGTAGGACGGTCCCGGGCCGGCCTCTCCAACCCAGTAGCTGTCTGACTGTGGCGGGATGGCGAGTCCGATGTGCTGGAGCGCATAAAGAACCTGAGCGCTGACGTGCTTGCCACCGTCCTCGTTACCGGTGCTCAGCACGCCGCCGACCTTGCCGTAGTAGGCCCACTGCCCGCGGTCGTTGACCTCGCTCGAGTAGGCGTACAGGCGCTCGATGATCGTGCGCGTCTGCGAGCTCTGATCGCCCAGCCAGATCGGGCCGGCGATCAGGAGGATGTCGGCGGGCTCGACGAGCGATCGATAGATCTCGGGAAACTCGTCGTCCTCGTAGCCATGCTCGCGCATGTCCGGCCAAAGACCCGGCGGAATCGTGCGGTCAACGGTGCGGACCTCGTCGCAGTGCACGCCGAGCAAGGAGAAGATGCGCCGCGGAATAGCGAGCAGGCCGTCCGTGTGGCTCGGCTCGGGCGAGCGCTTCGTGGTGCCATTGAAGACGACCACCCGCAGGTCCTCATAAGAGACGGGCGAACGCTCGGCCTGAACGTCGATGAAGGCCGCTATGGGGTCAGGGAGAGGCATCGCGCACAGCCCTTTCTTCGAAGGTCGCAGTGTCGGGCAAGATGCCCGGCTGACGCCGGGACGCATGGCGGGGCAGTGTATGGGCGAGCAGGCACGTCTGCCCGCCCATCGCAACCATGGACTTCCAGCGCGCTCAATCGGAGTGGGCGCCGCGGATCGCCTCGTACGCGCGCAGGACGAATACGGCTTCTCAATACGGGCGCCGCTCGCCCGCTATTTCCCGTGTTTCATCGCGTGGTGCATCGAGCAGTGCGACGTGTGGTGGGTCATCATCTGGTGGCTCGTGCAGCTCTTCATGTGGTGCATGCTCGATGCGCTTGCGGGTACGCTCGCGAGCGCGACTAGCGTGCCTGTCACTGCGAGCAGGCGGATGGGCTTTGAGCTGATCTTCATCGGTGTTCCTCCGTTTGCGATTTGAGGGTCGGCAGGGTTCGGCCGGACCCGACTGTCTCGCACAGGTATTACGAGTTTCTTACGTGTGTCGGATCGCGCCGTAAGGAACGCGCAATATCTGGGGTTCAAAGTCGCTGCATGGTCGTCCTGATCGTGTTCGCGTTCATCGCCGGTGCCGCCACCGCGCTCTCGCCGTGTGTGCTTCCGGTGCTGCCCGTCGCCCTCGCGGCGGGGGTCACGGGCGGCAGACGCCGACCGCTCGGGGTGGTCACCGGCCTGGCTCTCTCTTTCACGGTCGCGACCGTAGCGCTCGTCTATCTGATTTCCGCGCTCGGGCTCCCCGACCAGTTGCTGCGTACTCTGTCGATCGTCGCCTTGATCGGCTTCGGTATCGCGCTGCTCGTGCCCGCGCTGGGAGACCGCCTGGAGGCGCGGCTCAGCACGATCGGCCCGCGCCTGGGCGTCGGCTCGCCGCGCCCCGGCGGGGACGGCGGCTTCTGGTCTGGGATGCTCGTGGGTGGCGGCCTCGGGTTCGTATATGCGCCGTGTGCGGGGCCGATCCTCGCGGGCGTGATCACCGTCTCGGCGTCGCAGAGCTTCAGCGCCGGACGCCTCGCCGTGGCGCTCGCCTACGGGATCGGCTCGGCCGTCGTCCTGTATGGGCTGATGCTCGGCGGGCGGCGGCTGACCGGTCGCCTTGCGCGCCGCAGCGGTCGCTTTCAAATGTCGATGGGCGCGATCATGGTTGTGATTGCGCTGCTGATGCTCGGCAATTACGACACGCGCTTTGAGACCTCGATCGCCGCCGACTTGCCGTCCTTTTTGATTAACCCCGCCAAAAGCCTCGAAACGACCAGCGCCACGGCGAACAATCTCGCGGCCCTGCGAGGTCACAAGGCGCGGCGGGCGGGCGGCCTGAAGGAGGCCGACGTGGGCGAGCGTCTTCCGGTGCTCGGCGTCGCCCCACAGTTCGTGGGCACCCAGCGCTGGTTCAACACCCCCGGCGGGAAACCGCTGAGCCTTAGCGCTCTGCGCGGGCGCGTGGTGCTCGTGGACTTCTGGACCTACAGCTGCATCAACTGCATCCGCACTTTGCCCTATCTAAACGCTTGGAACGAACGCTACGCCGCCAAGGGCCTCACGATCGTCGGTGTGCACACGCCCGAGTTCCCGTTCGAGCACTCCGCCGCAAACGTTCAGGAAGCGATCCACCAGAACGGCATCCGCTACCCGGTGGTGCAGGACAACAACTACAAGACTTGGAACGCTTACAACAACGAATACTGGCCGGCGGAGTACCTGATCGACGCGAAGGGTCGCATCAGGTTGACCGACTTCGGCGAGGGTGAATACGGGGCCAAGGAGCGAGCGATTCGCAGCCTGCTCGTCGAAGCGGGCGCCGAAGGGCTCGGGCAGGCAACCAAAGTCTCCGCCCAGGCGCCTTCCGCTGTCGAAACCACGCCTGAGTCCTATCTTGGCGCCGAAAAGGCCGAACGCTTTGAAAACGGGCCGCTTCATCCGGGGTTGCGTAACTTCGGCTCCGGCGCGGCGCCCGCGCACGAACACCTGCGCTACGGCGGCAGCTGGCGCCTCAAGGAGGAATCAGCCGAAGCCACCGCTGCCAGCAGGCTGCAGCTCAATTTCTTCGCTCGCCGCGTGTTCCTCGTCGCAGGGCGTGCGTCTGGCGCAGGTAGGGTGCGGATCCTGCTCGACGGTCATCCGATCCCGCCGGACGACTCCGGCGCCGATGTGCACGCCGGGAGCGCGAGCATCGACTTTCAGCGGCTCTACCGCCTCGTCGAACTGCCGCGGGTGGAGCACCACGTACTGACGGTGGAGGCTTCGCCCGGGGTCTCCGTGTACTCGTTCACCTTCGGTTGAGCGCCACGCTGCCATGATCACGAGTGTCATGACCGCCAGCCCGAACCCCGCAGGGCCCTACGTGCTCGTCGTCGACGACGAGCCGACGATCGGCGAGATCGTCGCTCGCTACCTACAGCGCGAGGGATTTCAGACCGGGGTCGCTCTGGATGGCCCCGAGGCGGTCGCGATGAGCGCCAAGCACTCACCCGATCTCGTGATCCTCGACATCATGCTGCCCGGCTTCGACGGCCTCGAGGTGATGCGCCGCCTGCACGAGGACGAGCGGGGACGAACAGCGGTGATCCTGCTCACCGCCAAGGGCGAGGAGTCAGACCGGATCGCCGGGTTGCGGCGTGGCGCGGATGACTATGTCGTCAAGCCTTTCTCGCCCGGAGAGCTCGTCGCGAGAGTACACGCCGTGCTGCGCCGCGGCGCGGGCGAGCCGACCGGCGAGCAGCCGCTGCAGCTCGAGCATCTGCGAATCGATCCAGGCGAGCGCACCGTGCACTTGGACGGTCGCGAGCTCGCGTTGACGCCGCGCGAGTTCGACCTGCTCTGGTTCATGGCGAGCCACCCGGGGATCGTCTTTTCGCGCTCGCAGCTGATGGAGCAGGTGTGGCAGCTCTCCTCTTGCAACGACAGCTCAACCGTCACGGTGCACATCCGTCGCCTGCGAGCCAAGATCGAGCGTGACCCGGACGATCCAAAGCTCATCCAGACCGTGTGGGGCGTGGGCTACCGCTTCAGGCGATGAGGCGATCGCTCTTCACACTCGTGGGGGCCCTGGTGGCGGCGTGTGCGGTCATGGCGATCATCGGAGGCACGCACGCCGTGGCGCTGACAAGCGCGATTCTTCTTCCGGTGGGCCTTGTGGCGCTTCTGCTCGCCCACGCCGCCGACGCTCGCAGGCTGCGGATGAGCACGCTGAGCCACCGTTTTCAGCTGGGCATCGGGCTCGCGCTTGGCCAGCTTCTGGCGGCGCTCTTGATCGGCGCCGCGGTGATGTTCGTCTCTCCTCACGATGCTTGGATGACGGTCGGCATCTTGATCTTTGCCGCGGTCATCGCCGCGCGCGCGGCCCAGATCCTGCTGGACGACGTGGTGGCCGATGTGGACTCGGTCGCGCACGGTCTGCACTCCGTCGGCCAGGGAGAGCGTGAGGTACATGTGCAGGCGCGCTCGGGCAGGGAGCTCAGCGACTTGGCCGACTCGGCCAACACGATGATCGAGACGCTGCGCCTGGAGGAACGCTCACGTGACGAGGCGGACGCCGCCCGCCGCCAGGTCATCGCCGCCGTATCCCACGACCTGCGCACGCCCCTGGCGTCCCTGCAACTGCTCGCGCAGGCGCTCGACGACGATCTCGTGGACCCGGCGACCGCCCGCAGGTACGTCAAGAGCATGGGCGCGAACGTTCGCGCCCTGGGCTCGCTCGTCGATGACTTGTTCGAGTTTTCTCGACTCAATGCGGGCGATTTCGCATGGACGACCGAGGCGGTGCCGCTCGCCGGCATCGTCGCGGAGATGGTCGAGGCGATCCGTTTGGAGGCGCAGACGCGTCGTGTAGCCGTACACGCGGAGGTCGCAAGCGACCTACATCCGGCGCGGGCCAACCCCGAACAGTTGGGGCGCGTTCTCGCGAACCTGCTCACCAACGCGATCCGCCACACCCCTCCCGATGGCAGCGTCTTCGTCCGCGCTCACCAACGCGAGGACGCAGCCGAAATCGAGGTATCGGACACAGGCGAGGGCATCGCGCCGGCCGACCAGTCACGCATCTTCGAGCCGTTCTACCGCGGCGGGGACCAGGTCGCCCGGACCAGCTCCGGCAGCGGCCTCGGTCTGGCCATCGCACGCACGATCGTGGAGGCGCACGGCGGCCGGATCTGGCTCGCCGAAGCGCGCACAGGCACGCGAATCTGCTTCACGCTGCCGCTCGCAATCTGACGGCAAAGGTCACCGAGGGCGCGCTCCAGCAACACTGCACCGGCGAGCAGGAGCCGATTTGGGCCGTCTACGGGCAGGTCAAGCTGGTGTCCTGAGTGGTTGATCGGTTGGCAGCATCGGCTGAGGCTGTCGAGGAACACGCTTCGACGCGGGCGGTGAGCAGTGCAGTAATGTTCGCTCACTCGTGCTTCACGCTCTCCTATGTCTGTTGCCTGCTGTCCTGTTGGCGATATCGCTGCTCGCCCGGCGCTATCCAGGTGAGCGTGTTCTGCTCGCGCTCCGGCGTGTGGAGCCGACTCGTTGGCCGCGCCCGCGCTCTTGTGTTGCTCCGCGTCGTCGCATGGTGCTGTTGGCTGTGCGCGGGGGTCGCCTGATGGGCTCCTCGCTGGCGGTGCGCCCGCCGCCGTTCCAGCTCTCGGCGAGCTAGACCCTTTCGCGCCCGAGTCGGGGCGTTGGCTGCTCGTCGCTGGAGGACCCTGCCGCAAGTCGAATGGATGTACGTCTGTTCGTTTGTGGCGGGTTCTCGGTTGGCCCATAAAGGCACGTATGCGAGGAGCGTTCAATGTCGCGTCGTCTTATCGTTGCCGCGCTCGGCGCCCTGCTGTTGGGGGGGCCTGACCCTCCCGTGAGGGAGGCGTGGTGAGTCCCGTGAATAACAACCAGAAACCGGCCCCGCTTCCCCTTCGGAGTCGCCGTCTTGGAAGCTCATTGGTGATCGTGCTCGCTGTCGCCGGTCTGCTGGGTAGCGCGCCGGCGGCGTGGGCTCACGCACAGTTGCTTGGCACCTCGCCGGTGTCGGGAGCGACGGTGAAGGTCCAGCCGCAGGAGGTGATCTTCGAGTTCAACCAGGATGTCGGCGGAACGCTCGGCGCCGTGCGCGTCTACAACGCACAGGGCGAGGAGGTCGACGATCTGAACGTCTCGCACCCGGACGGCAACGAGCACTGGATGGGCGTCGGGCTCAAACCGGGCCTACCCGACGGAACCTACACGGGCACCTACCGGGTGATCTCGGCCGACACGCACATCGTCTACGGCGGGCTGGTGTTCAGCATCGGCCATCCAAGCGCCTCCTCGAAGGTGACAGTGGCCGGGCTGATCGGCAAGGACGAGAGCGGCACAGTCACCAAGGTTGCATCCGGCGTGGTGCGTGGACTGAACTACCTGACGCTCGCGCTGATGGTGGGTGGCCTGGTCTTTCTGTTCTTCGCGTGGATACCGGGCCTGATAGCGGTCGCGGGCTCGCAGGAGCGCTGGGCTTCGGCCTCGCGCGTGTTCGCTTCGCGGTTGGGGCAGCTGTTTGCGGTAGCGATCGTGCTCGGCATGGTCGTGAGTGTGCTTGGGGTGCTGTTGCAGGGCGCGAGCGCCGCGGGAGTGTCGCTGTGGGCATCGCTGAAAAGCTCGATTATCGAAAACACGCTGGAAAGCCGTTTCGGCAGGGTGTGGGGTGCGCGCGCGATCGACTGGGTGCTACTCGGCACGTTGCTGCTGGCGAGCAGGGCGATGGGCAGGGACGCGATCCCGAAGTTGAGAGCCGCCTCGCCGGATACCGGCACGTTGACGCTGACTCCCCGTCCGCCGCGCGTAGTTTTCGCGCTACTTGGGATTGGCGCTCTGTATCTAGCGATCACCCCTGCGCTGGCGGGCCATGCGAGCATCGAGAGTCCGGTCGTCGTGTTCTTTGCCTCCGATGCTCTGCACGTGTTGGCGGGCAGCGTGTGGGTCGGCGGTATCGCGTGCCTGCTGTTCGCGCTGCCCGGTGGGACTCGCAAGCTCGAGGGCGGCGAGCGTAGCCGACTGCTGCTTGCGACGCTCGTGCGGTTCTCACCGATCGCGTTGGGTGCGGTGGTCGCGATTGCCGTGACGGGCGTGATCCAGGCATACATCGACGTGCGCAGCGTTCATGGGCTGCTGCACACGACTTACGGTGAGCTGATCATCGTCAAGGTCGTGCTGCTGGCTTGCCTAATCGGCTTCGGCTTCATCAATCGCGAACGGGTGATCCCGGCACTTCAGCGCCTGGTCGGTGACGGGCAGTCTCCCGGGGGAATCGGAGCGTTGGCGCGCCGCACGATGCGCGGCGAGTTCGCGCTGATGCTGTGCGTGTTCGGTGTGACTGCCGCGCTCATCAGCTATGCGCCGCCGATCGACGCCGCGACGGGGCCGTTCTCGGTGAACACCTCGATCGGCTCGGCTGAGCTCGAGATGACCGTCGAACCCGCGAAGGTCGGACTGAACACGATCCATCTCTACCTCATCGACGCCAAGACGGGCGCGCAGTTCACCGCGACCAAGGAACTCACAGCCACCGCGAAGCTGCCTTCCAAGGGGATCGGGCCGCTGGTGCTCAAACCGATCGTGGCGGGACCGGGGCACTACGTGCTGAACTCGGCGGTCCTCAGCCCCGGCGGAACCTGGGATATCGAAATCGTCGACCGTGTCTCTGAATTTGAACAGTCCAGTCGCACGGTCAAGGTGCCGATCGGATGAGGGCGGGCCGCGCACCACCCCTGAGTCTTTGTTGGTCCAGTTTCTTTCAGGCACTTACTCAGGAGGTACATCAAGCATGAAGTCCAAGAAGGTCGCTGTGCTGCTCGCGGCGGGGGCACTCCTCGCACCCGCCGGCGCCCAGGCACATATCAGTCTGCATCCCAACACGATCCCTGCGGGCGCGTTTGCGACGCTCGACGTGCGCGTACCTGGCGAGCAGGAAGGCGCCTACATCAAGAAGATCGACGTGTTGTTCCCGCAGGGCTTTACGGGAGTGGACTACGAAAACGTACCCGGCTGGTCAACGAAGGTCATCGAAACGAAGCTGGCGACGCCGATCAAAGAAGACGGCGAAACAATCGACACCGAGGTCTCGCAGATCGTGTGGAGTTGGGTAGGTCCGCTTGGGAAGGTCAATAACGGCCAGTTCATCCAGTTCCCGCTGTCACTCGCGATCCCTGACAACGCGACCGGCAAGGCGCTGGAATTCAGGACCGTCCAGACCTACAGCAACGGCCAGGTCGTCCACTGGATATCCCCGTCGCTTGAAGCCGAACACCCATCGCCACGGATCAACGTGACAGCAAAGGGAGGCGTGATCCAAGACATCGCCGGTGACGAGGCGGGCCCCGAGGCCGGACAGACCGCGGGCAGCTCATCCACACCTGCACCGACACCGGCTGCCACGACGCAGGCGAGTAGCGGAGCGAGCAAGGGGCTTGGCATCGCCGCGCTGATCCTCGGCGCGCTCGGCCTGATCGCGGGCCTCGGCGCACTCGCGGCCTCGCGTCGCAAGAGCGCTGCGTAGCCCGGCTACGAAACGAAGGTTATGAGCTCCGCGCTCGACGGTTATAGGGGCGTCGCACGTGCAATTGGATGGACACACGCGTCGCGCCGGAGAGCGCGTCGTCGACGATCAGCACGTGCAGCCTTTTTCCACTCGACAGAAACGCGACTGCGTCAAGGTTTGCGTTGCCACTAGACACCTTCGTGGGCAGCGGCCGGGCGAGGCGTCCTCGGCGTGTCGGATAGTCGGGCTGAGTAGGCGCGCGATTGTGGGCGGAGGGACGGAGCGACAGCCAAGCGGGTAGTGGTGACCTGTGAGAATTGCCGGCGTGACATGGTGCGCGGTGGGGCGCCCCCAACTGTCGAAGATCCGCGACCCGGAGACGTCCGGGCCAAAGTTTGGCACGCCTGGCGCGGCTCTCTCAATAGCTCGCCGGTAGGCCGCGATCTGGGCCTCATATGCCGAGAATGTCCAAGGCGCCGAGCGCAGCAGTCCGACAAGATTGCCGTGATCGCACACGCATGGGCAGGCCTTGGCGTCCGGTACTCCCTGTATCCATCAGGGAGCGGCGACCCCGATGCGATACCCGAGAAGCCGCCCCGAGGGAAGTTCTACATAGGTCTCGGAGATGTTGTTGTCAGGGTTCGCCTCGATCAGGAGGTGGTCGGGGTCGGCGATTTGCAAGTAAGCGAACCTGCCGCGCAGGCCTGTCACGTCGATCCACTGTTCGGGGTACTCGTAGGGGTAGGAGTCTGTCCAGCCGACGGACGTTCCGAGCACGTCGCTCGTTATGTTGGGGTTCTGGTTGCACGCCGGGTACACAGGCGCACTGGGAGAACGCGGAGAGGGATCGGTGCGCAAGAGGTCGCGCAGGCAGTAGTCCACCTTCGGCGAGGTCCTCACCAGTCGCAATGCGCGACGCTGGGAGTCGATCGACCACAGCTGAAAGCCGGCGGCGTGTTCGAACTTCCAGTAGCTGAAGGCTTCTATCGCAGGGTAGCCGTAGCGTTCGCCTGGGACGTACTTGAACACAAGTTTCGCCGCCGTCTTGAACAGGTGCGGTTGACTTTTGTTGTCGTATATAGCCTGATACACCGCCCACCTGTGTCCGTTTTCGCGGTGGCCCCTCACCTCGAGCGGTCCCTGCCCGTGGTTATTGATCGAACTGGTTGCCCTCAGCACGACGTGGCCCGCGAGCGTGGTGCGGTCGAGGTGCAGCTTCGAGGGAGCGGACATAATCAGGTCGGGGCAGCGTAGGTGCAGTTGCGGGCGATGACAGGGCGTCGGTTCAGGCGGGCCGGTTGGACTGGTGGCGCCGGGCGCACTGGGCGGGGGCCCTTCTCCAGGAGTAGGGCCGCTCGGCGCGGGCGAGCCGCCAGAGCCTCCAAGCGCCGGTTGTGCGAACGGCACGACAAGCATTGCTGAGAAGCCCACACCGAGTAGCCCTGCCACCAGGCCGATCGCCGCCCGAATCGAGAAACGGCGCCTATTCGCCATGTCCACTTGTCACGGGAGACGCGGCAAGCGTTCCAGCGACGGTGCCGGCGCTCGCATTGACGGCCAGGGCCACCTGGAGGGAAAGGCTTTGTCCATCGCTACTGCGTACCCTTGCAAGCAAGCGATTGCCGTTCAGCGCGAGGATCTTTCCGGTATAGACCACAGGAGTAGGCGGGCTGCCCAGCGTCACGCTGCTTCCGCGCAGCGCGACGCCCCCCTCGCCAACGGGGGGACCGTCGATCTCGATATCGAGCCGTCCGGCGACCGATCCGCTGAAGCTTGTCGCGATCTTCACCGCGACCAAGCCCGACCCTGGACCAGGGCCTTGTTTGATGGTGCCTGAGAGATTCACGTTGAAGGGCCCGCTCAGCGTGCTCGACGGTGAGGACGGCGTGCCCGCACTGGGACCCGCGGTCACAGAGGAGGCCACTGTGGGAGCGCTTGAGCCAAGCAGCGCAACAGGCGTGCCCGAACGGCGAGCCCAGCCATGGCCGAGCGGTCCGCCTGGCAACCACACAATCAAACCGACGGTGAGGATTGCCGTGAGGACCAGTGCTCCGACGCGTGTACCACGCCGCAAAGGCCAACCGCGTAGCGTTCGCACACACACCGCGGCGGCTACCGCGACTACACATATCGCGGTGAGCGCAAGCGACCATGGGCTTTTGACGTCGCTGCCGGTGCCGAGGCCGTGCAGTAGGGCGATTGGCCAGCACGCGTATGCCAGCCAGTGAGTGATCCGCCATGCGCGATGCCCCAAGCGTTGGCGCATCAGGCTCGTGATGGCGAGAGCGAGCAGCAGATCGAAAGCGACCGCCCCCAGTCCCAGCCAAAGCGGGCGATAGCTTCCGATGAAGGGCACTATCGCCTCCAAGAGAGAGATCGGCGCGAAGCTGTCGAGCACGGCGGTGAGGATGTGCAGGCCGAGGAAGACAAGCACCAGAAGCGAGACGCTGCGATGCAAGGAGTCCACAACGAAGCGAGGCCAACTCGAGGTGCTCAAGCGGGTCACGTCGATCACACCGAGGACCATTGTCACGGTTAGCAGCAGCAGCGATACCACCCCGGTCGAGCGCGTCAAATACCAGTAGACGCTCGGGCCGACGCTGCCGAGCGCAGGTGTCACACCGACCCCAATATTGAAGGATGATCAACTTCAACAGAGTTGTCTGCATCCATTAGCGTCGGGTCATTTTTCGTCGCGCCTATGAGCCACCTGAAACCACCGGAGCTTCTTGTTCGGCGTGACCCGACCCTTCTGCCGAGGCAGCTTCCTGGCCTTCGCTGGATTGCGGAGCTTGTTCGGGCGGCGTCACCGAACTTGACGAGCTTTCTGAGCTTTCGGTGGACTGTTGTTGGCGCGTCGAGGGGCTTTCTTCGGTGGCCGGCTGGGAGCTTGATGACTTGATCGTCTTCCCCGGAAAGGCATTGGCCGCTATCGCAGTAAATACTCCGGTCAAGGTCACGCTCGCAGCGACCATCCAGCGCCTGGCAAGCACAAGCCGGCGCAACCCGGCCTCTCTCAACTGTGATGGATCGCTCTGAGCCATGTCATAAGGGTTGCCCTCAGAGCGAAAGCCCAGCTAAGACAGGGGTGAGATATCTCTCACGACGTAGTTTCCTCGAGCCCCAATCGACCACGTTGTCTGAGCCGCAGTCCTAGACGCCTACCGCGAGTAGACGGCGAAGAAGTCGCGGTCGTCGGGCGTGAGATATCTCGTGGCGGGCCGTTCCATGCCCGGCAAAAGGTTGGAGGGCGCGCTCGCGCCAGGCGCACCGTAGGTGATAAAGCTTACCCAGTAAGAGTTGATGTCGAGCTCCATTGCCCGGACGGCCCCGGCATGAGCGAGCGTGGCCGCCAAGCTACCCACCGTCTGGTCTTCACCAGCGGCGTAGATCAGGTTGCCGTACCGGTCCACTCCAATGCCCGAGCGCCACACCAGGATCGCGTTGCCAACCGTCGCCCCCCATTCGGGGCCGTTGCCCAGGTTCGGGTTGGTGTGTCCTTTGTAGACGATCAGCGGCAGGTTCTGGCGCGCGAAGGAGATAGAACTGGGTGCGTTCGGCCCGTAGCGCCAGTCGATCACGTCGACGCGACCGTCGCGATAGCCGACCATGGTCGCCAGGCCGTCGTGCATCGTGGCGTAGGTCTTGCCGTTCAGAACGAAGCCACCGTGGGAGTCGCTCAGCTTGAAGGCGCTGTTGAATGTCGCGAGCAGTTTGCCGCGACGTGCGTACCGGACGTCCATGGAGCCGCGTGGGACAGGCACCGACGGCTCGAGGCGGCCGGGATTGAGGGTCACGGTGGTGCGTTTGGTGTCGATCCACGCAAGGCCGGCGACGACGCGCGGGTATTCGGGCTGGTTGCGCAGCGTCGTGATCAACAACGGCGCGGTCGCTGCGGGGCCCGGGCGTGCGCTGCGCCAGACGCCCTCGCCCGGCAGCGCGCGATGCAGCAATGGTGCCACCCGATGCGGTCGATAGGCGGTCAAACGTTGTGAGCGCAGTCGCCGCGCTCGCGTGCCGGCGGCATCGCCATAGCCGACTTGTGGCAGGGCGCGCAGTGTGGGTCCTCCCTTGCTGGGCGCGGTCAACGAGTAATAGATGGACTCGGCCCGCGACACGAGACCCGCGGCGCCGTTGTCGCGCAACCACTCAACCGAACGGATGCCGATACTCGAATTGGACGGTTCGAGGATCGTGTGGACATAGGAGAAGACCGCCGGAACAAGCGCCAATGAGGCGGCAACGACTGCGACCCGTCGGGCTCTGTGCATGGCCTCTCCCCGGGAGCGTCCTGATTGGTGGCGGCTATCGGGGTCGGAGGTGCTTCGGGTAGCGGTGTCGGACTCCACCCCAAAGACTGTAGGCGTGGGGGCGTCCAGGCGCAGGCTCGCCGCAGCAAATGAGAGCACCCTCACGTATGAGAAGTCTCACTTTTATATGGCGCAATCAAGGCGGAAATGCAGTAGTCATGTTGAAGTCGTAATGGCAATTACGCAACCGTGACCGGCCGGCGATACTTGTTCGTCAGGAGGCAGGACATTAATTCGCTTCATGCAATAGCAGGCGTCGAAGAAGCCCACGCCCCGGCTGACGATGCGCAGTTGCAAGGTGACGTCCTAGAGATTCAATCGGTGTCCCCAACTCGATCGCGGCTCTTGGTGCTGCTGCGCGCTTGTCGCCCTCGCCAGTGGAGTAAGAATTTGCTCGTGTTCGCGGCGCCATGCGCCGCTGGAGTGATCGACCGGCCCCAGATCGCGTTGGAGGCGGCTGGAGCGTTCCTTGTCATGTGTCTTGTCTCAAGTGCGACCTACCTCGTCAACGATGTGCGCGATCGTGAGCAGGATCGCCAGCATCCACGTAAGCGCTCTCGACCTGTTGCCTCTGGTGCTCTCTCCAGTAAAACGGCTCTTTGGCTCGCCTGCACGCTCGCCACGACGGGTGTCCTTGCCGGCTTTCTCATCGCCCCTGGCTTGGGCGTGGTCGCTTGCGCGTACCTTGCGTTGACGGCCAGCTATTCGCTGTGGTTGCGCCACGTGGTTGTCGCTGACATCCTGGTGATCGCGGCCGGCTTTGTGCTGCGAGCCGTCGCGGGGGGTGTTGCAACCGACATCTATCTGTCGCGTTGGTTTGTCATCGTGACGGCGTGCTGTGCCGTCTATCTGGTTGCCGCCAAGCGCTACGCCGAGCTGCGCGAGCCTGTAGCAGTCGGCGATAGGCGGGCGACGTTGCGCCTGTACTCGGTTGCGGGTTTGCGTCTGACATTGCTGGCGGCGGCCACACTTGCCGGTATCGCGTATGCGGGCTGGGCATTCACGCGGCCCTCGCATGTCCTGTTGTACGGGCTATCGATAGTTCCGTTGCTCCTGTGGTTTGGTCGCTATGCGAGCCTGATCGCCGCAGGCGCCGGCCAGGCGCCCGAGGAGTTGATCTTGGGCGATAGAACGCTGCTGGCACTCAGCTTCATCTGGAGCTTGCTATTCCTCGGCGGTGTATATGTCGGCCACTGAACTCTCCAAACCTCCACGCGTCGCCGGCGCCCAGCGATCACTGTGCGGCTGGGGGCGCGTGTCCCACAGTCGAGCCCGCGTGATCACCGCACGCTCAACCGAAGATGTCCTGCACGCCCTCGAACAAAGCACAGGAGCGATCGCTCGTGGAGCCGGACGCAGCTATGGGGACGCGGCCCAGAACGAGAGCGGGGACGTGCTCGACATGACCGCGTTGAACCGGGTGATCTCGATCGATCCCGAGCGAGCATCGATCACCGCGCAAGCCGGCGCCACGATCGCGCAGATGATGACGAGCCTCGCCCCGCACAATCTGACGCTACCCGTGGTGCCCGGGACCCGGCACGTCACGCTGGCGGGCGCCATCGCCAGCGACATCCATGGCAAGAACCATCACCGCGACGGCGGATTGGCCCGCCACGTGGACACGCTTACCCTCTGCACGCCCGGGGGAGACAGTCGTAAGATTTCCCCAGAGACGGACCCCGAGCTGTTCTACGCGACGCTCGGCGGCATGGGCCTGACCGGAGTCGTCGTCGAGGCCACCCTCAGGGCCGAGCCAATGGCGGCACCATGGGTGCTCGCGAGCACCGACCGCACGGACAGCTTTGATCGAACATTCGCGGTGATGGCCGGCGAGGAGCGCCATCGCTACTCGGTGGCTTGGCTGGACCTGCTGGCCGAGGACTCCAGGCTAGGGCGAGCCGTGATCAGCCGTGCCGACCCGTGGCCCGGGGAGATAGCCGCTCCCCCGACCGGCAGGTCATATCCGAGGTCGCTCTCGCCACGTCCAACACTGGAGGTTCCGCACGGCTTCCCCGGTGCGCTCGTACGCCCATCGGGGCTGCGCGCCTTCAACGCGCTGCGCTGGCGAGCAGCGCGCAAGGAGCACGAACGGCCGGTGGCGCTCGCCCCTTATTTCTTTCCGCTGGACGCGCTCGGAGCTTGGAACCGGCTGTATGGGCCGGGAGGCTTCATCCAGTACCAATTTGTCGTGCCCGGTGGCCAGGAGGGGCAGCTGGTGAGGTGCGTGCAGCTATTGCGCAAGCGACGGCTACCCGTATATCTGGCGGTACTCAAGCGACTCGGGCGGAAATTTGGGGGCCCGCTGTCCTTCCCATTGGAGGGCTGGACACTGGCCATCGACCTGCCCGCCGCAGCCCCAGGACTTATGAAGGCACTCGATGAGCTTGACGAAATCGTGGCTGGATGCGGCGGGCGTGTATACCTGACCAAGGACGCGCGCATGCGCCCTGAGACATTGGCGGTCATGTATCCCGAACTCAACCGTTTCCACGCGCACCGAGCGACGGTCGATCCAGCCGGCATACTGCGCTCGGACCTCGCGCGACGCCTGGGCCTGTGCGAGGCCCGAAGATGAGCCGCCGCAGGCGCCGCTCGGCGGGTAAGCGAGTGGTCGTACTTGGAGGCACCTCGGAGATCGCGCGGGCGATCGTGGGCGAGCTGAACGTGCTGGAACCACGCGAAGTGGCGTTGGTCGGTCGCGACCCTGACGCCCTGGCGTTGGAGACTGTGTATCTCACAGAAGACGGCTGCTCACGAGTGCTCAATTTCGAGCTCGATGCACACGACCTCGACCGCCACGAGAAGGTAATCGGGGAAGCCTTCGACGAGTTGGGCGGCGCGGACATTGTGGTGTTGGCCGTCGGCGTGCTCGGCGAGCGCGGTGGTCTGCCCGAGGACACTGCCGCTGCCCTGGACTTGCTCAACGTCAATTTTGTGGGTGCAGGCTCGTTGCTCATCCACAGCGCCCGGCGTCTGCGTGAACAGGGCTCGGGCACGCTCGTCGTACTCTCCTCGGTCGCCGGCGAGCGAGCACGTGCGGCCAACGTCGTCTACGGCGCCTCAAAGGCTGGGCTCGACGCCCTAGCGCAAGGACTTGGCGACGCGCTGCGCGAAGACGGCGTGCGTGTTCTGGTGGTGCGCCCTGGGTTTGTGCATACCCGAATGACCACGGGACTGGACCCAGCGCCGCTGTCAAGCACTCCATCAGAGGTCGCCCGAGTCACCGTAGACGGACTCGACCGCCGCTCACACACCGTGTGGGCGCCCCCCGCGCTACGCTGGGCGATGCTTGCAGTACGCTTGCTACCCCGTCCCCTTTTTCAGCGTCTGAAGCAGTGAGCGCCGCCAAGCCGCTGAAGGAGATGCCCCAATTGCGCGCCCGCCGTCGCCGGGCGCGCAGACGTCGCAATCTCTTTCGAATAGATATCGGTCTCGGCGCGCTGATCGCGACAATCGCGCTGCTGCTCGCACCCGGCATGGCGATCGTCGCGGTCGTCGCACTCCTGGTAGTCGCTCTCTGCGCCATCTCGTTGATGTTCGGACGGTGGCGGTCGCGTCGACCGTGACCACGGCACGCTCTCAGTCTGTGGCCCCCGACCGGTGGCCAGCGCAGGCCATGCAAGCTTTATCCCCGCCACAATGCCTATTGTGGTCAGAGTATGACCGCGAACGAAGGTGACGCCGGGCGTGTTCTGCTCGTGGAGGACGAGTCCTCGATCGCCGATCCGTTTGCACAAGCGCTAGCGCGTAACGGTTTCCATCCAACGGTCGCGCGCACGGCGAGGGAGGCGTTGCGCTTTTTCGAGGAGACCGACCCGGATGTGGTTTTGCTCGACCTGACGTTGCCCGACGGTGACGGTCGCGACGTGTGCCGCGAGCTGCGCCGCCTCTCCGACGTGCCAATCATCATGCTCACGGCTCGCGGCACCGTGACGGACAGGATTGTCGGTTTGGAGCTGGGAGCCGACGATTACGTGGTGAAGCCGTTTGCCGTAGAGGAGGTCATCTCCAGGATAAGAGCGGTGTTGCGTAGGGTCCGCAGTCCGTCGAGGACACCCGGGAAGATGAGAATTGGCGATCTACTGATCGATCGGGATGCACACCGTGTTTGGCTCGCCGGCGAGGAGTTGGATTTGACGCGCAAGGAGTTCGAGCTACTCGCTCGCCTGGTGTGCGACGCGGGGAAGGTCATATCGCGCGAGACGCTCATGTCGGACGTATGGGACATGAACTGGTTCGGCTCGACGAAGACCTTGGATGTGCATATCGCCGGGCTGCGCCGCAAGCTGGGCGATCCACCGGAGGAGGGACGCTACATCCAGACTGTGCGCGGTGTCGGATTTCGTTTTGTGGCAGACCAGGAGCGGGGCTCGTAAAACACGCTTTGAGACTCAGGACCGGACTGTTGGCGGCCATTGCCTATGTGCTGCTACTCGCGATCATCGCGTTGGGGTTGCCGCTGGCGTCGAGCCTCAGCGCGCGGGTCAACGACGAGGTGCGATCCCAAACCCAGGGGCAGGCAGACCTCGTCGCCGCCACCGCCGCCGACCTGCTGCCTGTGGGACGCAGGAGCGAACTGGCCGTGCTGGCTCATACTGCCGCCACGGCCGTGCGTGGGAGAGTGCTCGTTGTCAACAGCTCTGGAGTCGTTCTGGCGGACAGCGCCGGCCCCACGCAAATCGGCACGAACTATCTCTCGCCCACGCGACCTGAGATCAAGCAAGCGCTTGCGGGCCATCAGGTCCAGGTGCAGCGCGCCAGTCGCACACTGGGCGAGGCAATCCTGGCCACGGCGGTGCCGATCATCCGTAACCGTGCGCCGGTGGGCGCTGTGCGCGTCACCCAAAGCGTTGCGGCAGTGCACGCGGCGGTGCGGCGCGTCGAGCTGGGGCTGGTGCTTGTCGGAGCGATCGTGCTTGCGCTCGGACTTGCGGCCGGGGCGTTGATCGCGAGTCGTATCGCCCGTCCGCTGGGGCGCATCGAGCGGGTCGCCAGACGCGTCGCGGGCGGAGATTTGAGTGCGCGCGCGCGGATCGAGGGCAGCCGCGAGCAGCGCTCGCTGGGCGCATCCTTCAACGAGATGACCGACCGTTTGCAACGTCTGCTCGATTCCCAGCGCGCCTTCGTGGCCGACGCTTCCCACCAGTTGCGTACACCACTGACCGGACTGCGCCTGCGCATCGAGGAGGCCCGGGCGAGTGGTGTCGACACGTCGGCGGCACAAGAACTAGACGCCGGTGTAGTGGAGGTGGACCGGCTCGCGCAGATCGTGGAGGAGATGCTCGTGCTCAGTCGCGCGGGCGAGCGCGAGTTGCCCGGCGAGCGCCTCCAACTGCTGGGCGTGGTGGACCGAGCTCTTGTTCGCTGGCGGCCCGTGGCCACTGAGCGCGGCATCGCTTTGGAGCAGGGAGAGACCGACGACAGTGAGGTTTGGTGCGCGGCAAGCGACATCGATCGTGCGCTCGATGTCCTGATGGAGAACGCGCTGGCCTACGCTCCAAGCGGGTCGAAGGTGAGGCTGAGCTGCGCCGAGGCAACGATCGAGATAGCCGACCGCGGACCCGGCCTGTCAGCCGCGGACGAGCGAAGCATCTTCGAGCGCTTCCATCGCGGCAGCGCCGGCCGCAGCGGCCCGCCCGGTAGCGGTTTGGGGTTGGCGATCGCGCGCGAGCTTGCTCACGAGTGGCGAGGCGAGGTCGCATTGCGCAACCGCGACGGCGGTGGCGCCCTCGCTACGCTCACCCTCCCAGGACACACCCAATGAGCGGATCTTGCCAAGCCTTAACCAAGCGCGAGTTAGGCTGATGGAATGAGCCGTCAAGCCGCGTTGTGGACGCTCGCCGCGATACTTGGTATCGCGCTTACCGCCGGCATTACGTGGGCCACCAGCCAGCTAGCCAGTCAACACATCGGCCTCTCTTCAGAGCCGATCTCGGCCGGCGCGCGCTTGGCGCCGACGGTCGGCAAACCGGCTCAGTCCACAACCGCGCGGAGCCGGCCAAAACACTCGACCTCAACCAGATCTCGCGCGAGGAAACACTCGATCCCCGCCACAAAAGTCGGCTCTCCAGTCTTGCCGACTCAAACGCAGAACGCCGCGCCCATCGAACAGCGCGCATCGCCCACCCCGACGCTCACAACTACGCCAAATCCGACTAGGCACAAATCGAACTCGTCGAGAGATGACGGCCAGGACGGCGAAAACAGGCATACCAGGCAGAGCACAGAACAACCAAGCCAGCCGAACAGCAGCTCGAGCGGCGGCGAAGAAAGTCCTCAGGGAAGCGGCGGCCAGGCTGGCGAAGGCCACCGCGACGACTGAACCCCCGGCCTTTGCCAAAGCTTTACCCGCCGCTGGGCGGCCCCTTGATGAGAACCGGGCACAGTGCAGAGTGCACGCACCGATAGGAGCCGCCAGATGTCTCGTCGCATCAGCAACACACGGATAGCCGCCCTCGCATCGACGCTCGCCGCGGGAGCGCTCGCCGCATTCGCACTGCGCTCATCGCCTGCGACCATTGGCACTGCCGCACAGGTAAACCCGCAGGCCGCGGAGGTGCGCACACAGGTGATCAGGCGCACGGTGCACATCGTGCGCCACGAACGACCGCCTCGAGGCCATCTCAAATACGGCCGGTCGAGCGGTGCTGGCGCCATCGCGGGTGGTAGGGCCAGCGTGATCGGCTCGCCTCCCCGGACCGCCGCGAGCGGCTCACACTCAGGCGCTCCGAGCGGCCCCGCAATAACCTCCGCGCCGCGCACCAGGACAAGCAGTGTCGGGGTTCGTCCTGCCCCATCCAGCGCGGCTCCCGCACCTGCGCGAACTCGCACCAGCGGCGCCCGAGGCGGCGCCCCCTCGAGTGGTGCGCCCACAAAAGGCGGAGCCGGCGCTCCGGTACGCACGCGCACGAGCGGGGCCTCCGCCGGCGGCGGCTCGGGGGCAGGTGGCGCCATCAAGACTCGGACGAGCGGCGGTGGCAATGACGGCGGTGGGAGGGGACACGATGACTGAGCGTGGTCGCACCTCGGGCACAGGAATGTCGACGGTCCTACGTAACCCGTTTGCCGTGATCTCGACCACACTCGCGAGTTTTTTGATTGTGATGGTGCTGCTCACCGCTCGGGTCGTGATGGGAACCGATCCGGCGCTTCGCGCAGGCTCGCCCAGCGCTGTGGTTATCTCTCACAGAGGACACAAGGTGTTGCGCACCACAGCGAGCGGCCGCGTGATCGGCCCGAGCGGAGGTCAATCGGGGGGCGAAGTCAGCGGCTCGCCCGCCAACCACACGATCGTCACGCGATCCAGCGGCGGGTACGCGCCGGGAGGCGAGAACGATGGTTGAGCAAACACCGGCAAAGCCCGCTCGCAGAGCCAAGGTCGGGCCCGATCGTGTGGCTATTGGCTTGTTTTCGCTGAGCGCCTTCCTGGTCGTTCTGGCGTTGCTGGGCACACAACTGGTACACGCACACGCCAACCCTTCAAGGGCGACTCCTGTTCTCATTCGCCGCATCTATCGAACGACGGTGGTCGAACGAATCGTTCCCGCTAGCTCCCGCAGTAGGAGCGGCAGTTCGGTGACACAGTCGGTTTCCGGCTCGAGTGCGATTCCTTCATCCACACCAACCGCACCAGTCACACGCACTTCATGAGCGAAACACAAGACATCACTTTTCATTCGATGGGCAGCGACATCCGGATCCTGATCGACCCGCCCCTGTTGCCGGGAGCGCCCTCGCCCGCCTTCGCCGGCGCCCGCGAACAGGGCTACGTCGAAGATTTCGCCGAGCGCCTCTCCCGCTTTCGCCCACAGAGCGAGCTGAGCGCTCTCAACCGCGACCCGCGCATGCGGGCACCCGCATCTCCCCTGCTGCGTGTCGCGTTGCGAGCCGGCCTTTGGGCCGCGGAGATCAGCGGCGGGCTTGTCGACCCCACATTGACGGGCGCACTGGAGAGCGCCGGCTACGAGGGCTCGCTCGACGGCAATCCGCCGGCCCCGCTGGAGCAGGCTCTGCTGAGGGCGCCGGCACGGCGCCCGGCCCGTCAGCGGCCTGGACAGCCATGGCGACGGATCTCCGTGGACGATCGCAACGCCATCGTTTGTAGACCTGTAGGCGTCAGGTTCGACACCGGCGGGACCGGCAAGGGCTTGTGTGCCGACAGCGTCGCTCACCGTCTCGGCGCCTATACGCGCTTCGTGGTGGACTGCGGAGGAGACCTCGCGATCGGAGGCGTGGGCGCCCAACTGGAACCCTACGAGGTCGAGATCGAGCACCCCCTCACCGGAGAGACGATTCGTAGCGTGCCGGTCGCCGCCGGCGGTGTGGCGACTTCGGGCTTGAACGTGCGCGTGTGGCGCAATCCGGACGGGACCTACGCCCACCATCTGCTTGACCCCGCGAGCGGACTGCCGGCATGGACCGGCTTGATCGGGGCGACCGCGCTCGCCCCCAGCGCCCTGGAGGCCGAGACGCTCTCAAAGATGGCTCTCCTGCTCGGCCCACTGGGCGCGCGAGGCGTGCTCAGACGCTACGGAGGACTCGTCGTCCACGACAACGGCGACGTCGAGGAGATCGGCCTCCTGGAGAGCCGGCGCGGACTGCTCCACCATTCAGGAGACGCAGCGTGACGGCGCACGACCCCACCCCCTACCTCTGGTGGCTGGTCAGTCGAGCCTCCGGCATCGTCGCGCTCGGCCTCGTTACCTTCGCCGTACTACTCGGCTTGACGATGTCCACGAAGCTGCTGCGCCGGCCCGGGGTGGGACGCACGCTCATGAGGCTGCACGAGCATGTGGCGCTTGTCGGACTGTTCGCGATCGTCGTACACGGCCTCGCGCTGCTGGGCGACCCCTGGTTGCGCCCAAGCCTGGGTGGTCTGACGATCCCCTTCACGATGTCCTATCGCCCGCTGTTCACGGGCCTTGGCATCCTTGCCGGCTACCTCGCGGCTCTGCTCGGTTTGAGCTTCTACGCCCGCCGACGAATCGGCGTGAAGCTTTGGCGCCGGTTTCATCGTGCCACCGTGCTCGTTTGGTTGCTCGGTGTCCTCCACACACTTGGCGCCGGCAGCGATGCCGCCACGCAAGCGCTTCGGGCGTTTGTACTGCTCCCGGCAATCCCAATCGTCTACTTGACGGTCCTGCGCGTCCTCCAGAGCCGAAGGCACGACTCTCCGAGAGGTCGTGCGACGGCTCCGGGGCTCTCAACCGGCGCCCAAACGGCCACACCCAGACAATCGCAGATACGGCCGCGCCCCGGCGAGCACAGCCGAGCCTTGGCCGAGGAGTTCTCATGAAACCACCAGACGCGGACGTGTTGATCGTGGGCGGCGGACTTGCCGCGCAGCGCTGTTGTGAGACCCTGCGGCGTCTCGGCTTCGACGGACGCGTCGCCGTGATCTGCGAGGAGCCCTGCTCACCCTACGATCGCCCTCCGCTCTCCAAGGACTTCCTTACGGGCAACCACAAGTCCTCCCAGCTCGCCATCAAGCCGCAGACCTGGTATGTCCAGAACGATGTGGAGTTGCTGCTCGGGGTGACGGCGAACGAGCTCGACGTGGCCGGTCGACGGATCGTCCTGGGCGAATCGAGAAAGGAGCTTCTCGCGCCCTACCAGGCGCACGGCCAGGCAACGGCCGTGAACCCTCACACGGACTCTTCGCAGGGCCGATCTCTTCGCTATGGACGCTTGGTGATCGCAACAGGTAGTCGGCCCCGCCGGCTGCCGGGAGTCCCGCTCGGTCCGAAAGTGCATGAGCTACGTAGTCACGCGGATGCGCTGTCGCTCCGTGCGGCGCTTCAAGAAGGCCCGGGGCGACTCGCGATTCTCGGTGCCGGCCTTATCGGCATGGAGGTCGCGTCCTCGGCGCGAGCGCTCGGCCTCGAGGTAACCATGATCGAGGCGGGGGCGACGCCGTTGGGGCGAGCTCTCCCCCCGAAGCTCGGCCATTGGCTCGCGCGCCTTCATCGAGAGCAGGGAGTGGACGTGCGGATGGAGACGTGCGTGCGGGCCGTGGGCCTAAGCGGAGCCGAAGTCAAACTCGATTTGAGCGATCAGACCACGGTGAGGGCCGAGAATTTGCTTATTGCCGTCGGCTCGGTCCCAGCAACCGAGTGGCTTGCCGGCAGCGGCCTGGGGCCTGGGGCGATCCACACAGACCGAGGCGGGCACACTCGCCTGCCCGAGGTTTACGCCGCCGGCGACGCAGCCTGCTTCCCGGACCCCCACAGCGGGAAGAGATCTCCCACCCCGCACTGGGAGGCCGCCGTTCGACAGGGCATGGCCGTCGCCCATTCGATCGTCGGGATGAGGCCTCGCGAGCCGGTGCAGCCGATGTTCTGGAGCGACCAATACGGCAGACGCATCCAGTTCGTGGGGGACGCCCCAGCTGAGTGCGAGATCGAGCTCGACTACGGTGTCAGTGAGCGCCTTGAGACGGCGCACATCGAGACGCGGCTCGCAAACTCGCCGGGCGCTCCGCTCGCCGCCTGGATCAGACACAACGGACGACCGGTGGCCGCGATGCTCGTCAACCGGCCAGGCGCCCTTGGGCAGGCGCGCCAATGGATCGCAGACGGGACCCCCGGAGAGACGCGGCGCGCTGCATGAGCCATCGCGTAGCGAGCACCCAGGCAATCTCTCAACTCGAATGACACCCAAAGAATCGAGGCAAATCAGATGGCGCACATACCCGTGATCGACGACGCGGCGTGCCTGGCACACGGCGATTGCGCGGAACTCGCACCCGACGTATTCCGCATCGAGGATGTCGCGACTGTGATCGGAACCGCGCCTAGCGACCAGCTTGTCTCGATCGCCGAAGCGTGCCCGGCCGCAGCGATCAGCGTGATCGATGCCGAGACCGGCGAACAGGTCTATCCCTGACCCACCCAGCAGCACTCCGTGTTTTGACCGCAACAGTGGTCGTGCTGTAGGTCACGGGCGGCAACTCGAATCTCGCCGGTCACTTTATCGGCGAGCTAAATGTTGGAGTGAAAGCTGTCACTAGCAAACAGTTAAAGGAAAGGTGAGAATTCACCCATAATGACCAACCATCGGCGGGGGTAGAAGGGGATCTGGTCTTAAAGACCGAAAAGACAACGAGTATTGGTACGCCCATCGCACACCGATCGCCGTCTTGATGGAATCTGCTCAACGCTCACTGCCGTAGACGTGGGTGGCCGGTGATGGCCGCGCGCGGCCAGCGGAAGAGTCCGCCCGCTCGCACTCCGCTCCCTGAGAGGGCTGCCGCGATGGCGGCTGCGGCCTGGGACTTTGACCGAGCAGACCAGCAAGCGCCGACGCACCGGCTAGGCTCGCCCCGACCGGCCGACGTTTCGCGCCTGAGGAGACCCAATGGGCCGATCGACCGGGGAAAGATTGCGCGTTACGAGGCGCGAATCGCCGCTTACGACGCTCGCGATAGTCGCTCCGCTTCGAAGGCCGTCACACCGAGAGCCGCGGTACGGCGCCGTGTGCTCCCGGTGCGGCGCCGGCCCAGCCGAGCAAGGTTTGCCTTGCGCAGAGCCGTCGCGCTTGTTCTCCTCATTTTCGTGGCCACCAAGCTCGTTTCCTACACCAGCGCGGTGCTCGCACCGTCAAACGTGGGCTTCGGCGTGCGCTCGATCGAGTGGTTGCGAGATAACGGCGGAGCATGGCTGGTGTCCGACATCGAGCACCTCTACTACTCCGCCAATGCCCCCAAAAAGGGGGGCCCGCCCCTGAAGGCCCTACCGACGCTGGGTCTCCGGAGCGGTGAATCGGAAACGCTCTATGCGCCACCGCCAATCGTGCCGGTGATCGAGCCCCCGCTTCCCGGTGAGGGGGTGTGGCGACGGACGGGACCGCCGATCGGTGGGGCGCCGCCGCTGCTTGTGACGACTTACCGCCCTGACCCCAACTATCCCCAGATGGTCGCGGGTATCGCGTGGATGGACCGCTCACGCACATCTCTACAGCTCTACCCAGGCCGCTACGAGCCTCCGGAAGGGAGTTTTCGAGGACCTATGGAGGTCCCGCCGCGATTGCGGGGGCAGCTGCTCGCGAGCTTCAACAGCGGCTTCAAGATCGAGGACTCAGGAGGAGGATTCGCGGCGCTGGGCCGAGTGTATGCACCCCTGCACGACGGAATGGCCACCCTCGTCGGGTTCCGCAACGGTAACGTCGACATCCGCACATGGACAGGCGGAGCGCAACCCGAACCGTCCATACTTTTCGCGCGTCAGAACCTCCCACTAATTCTTCAAGCTGGCCAGCTCAACCCGAACCTCAACGACGGGTCGCTTTGGGGCGCGACGCTGGGCAACGCGATCCGCGTATGGCGCTCCGGGCTCGGAGTGGACGCACACGGAAATCTCATCTATGCGGCCGCGGACAACCAGACCGCGGAAAGCCTTGCGCTGATTCTTCAGCACGCCGGCGCAGTGCGAGCAATGGAGCTCGACATCAACTCCGAGTGGGTCACCTTCAACTTCTACGGTGCTCCCGATGCAGGCGAACCATCGAAGCTATTGCCGGAAATGACTCGGGAAGCAACCCGCTATCTCGAACCCGACGACCGCGACTTTCTCGCCGTCTACGGTCGCAACGGTGGCTAAACGCGAAGCAGCGCCCCAGTATGCGCGCCACCGGGCTTGGTGAACGCTCGCGGACGGCGAGCCAAACGCCTGCGGACCGAAACTGAGCTTCGGCCCGCAGGCTGGCGAATTTAGGCGCCCTGCGACGCGAGGGCGCTTCGGCTAGGCCTCAAGAGCTGCCGTCGGGAGCGAGCTTGCCGTTCGCGAGCATGCCCACCCAGAGCCCGAAACCGTCCTTGAGGTGGTTGCCGGTGGCCTGCCCCGCCTTCGTGTCGGCCACGTAGTAATAGAGCGGGAGCCCGTTGTATGTGACCTGCGTGGTGCCGTCATGGCGCGTGGTGAGACCGAGCAACGAAGCGTTGGCGTTGCCGGCGACCGCAGGAGTGCTGGAGGCGAGCACCGGAGGCCAAACTGCCGCGCAGCCTCCGTAGCAGGTGCTGAGCTTCTGATGCGCGGATGTGGACTTTTCATCCGCGGTAAGCACGTAGAGCGTCCTGTTATTGGCGCCGCTAATGAGCGTCCCATCTTCGGGTGTCTTGTACGTTGCGATGGTCAGCGAAGGCGCCGGCTTGGTAGTGCTCTGGGCAGCGGTCGCCGCGCTCGATGGCGTCGTGGCGCCCGTTGCAGAGCCGCCACCACATCCCGCGAGCGCTCCGGCGCCGACAGCGAGTACGCCTAGCGCGCAAAACGTCAGTATTCGATTCACGTTGCATTCCCTTGGTCGGGGTTCGTCAGAGCGCACGATGCTGCTCGAACCTCCTTACGCTGATCTAACGTTGCGGTGAGGAATATCTCACCGCCCGTCTTCTCTCGGATTTAGGTCGCGTGTGACAAGCCGACCGGTTGCCTGCTCCTTCTGGTATCGCTCGGCAGAAAGAGCGATAGCGCGCCGGCCGCGAGGATGAACCCGGCGGATGCCCAAAGGCAGGCGGTTAGTCCTTGCCACTCGTAGATCAGGCCCGACAGGACGGTCCCAGCGAGGCGTCCGCACGCGTTTGCCATGTAGTAGAAGCCGACGTTCATGGCTACCTTGTCGTTGTCGGCGTAGGCGAGGATGAGGTAGGAGTGGACCGCGGAGTTCATCGCGAAGGCGATGCCGAAGGGGATCAGCCCTCCGACGATCGCGATCGTCGGGTCGAGACTTGTGGTGAGGGCCACGGCGATCGCGGCGGGGCATGCCGCCAGCCCGAGTGCCAGCCACATCGCCGTCCTGCCGTCGGGCTCGCTGCCGGCCTCGTCGGCGCGGCGACGGACGAACCGCGGTGCGGCCGCCTGGACGGCCCCATAGCCGATCACCCATACGGCCAAGAGGGTTCCAACCTGCCAGAACGTCCACCCCAGGACGGAGTAGAGGTAGAACGGTAGTGCCACTACGAACCATACGTCGCGGGCCGCGAACAGGAAGATACGCGCGGCAGCAAGGACATTGACCGCGCGGTTGTTGGAGAACATTTGGGTGAACTTCGCGGTCTTGTCTGGGTGCCCGAGATGGCCTCGCATGAGCCGGGAGGTCAAGATCAGGGCGACGAATACCATTGCCGCCATGATCAGCATGGCGGTCTGAAAGCCGACGAGCGTGAGCAGCAGGCCACCGAGGAAGAAGCCGATTCCCTTGAGCGCGTTCTTGGACCCGGTGAGTACTGCGACCCAGCGATACAGCGCGGAATCGTCGTTTTCGGGCGCCACCAGCTTGACGGCGCTCTTGGAGCTCATCTTTGTCAGGTCCTTCGCGACGCCGGAGAGCGCTTGGGAGACCATCACGTAGCCGACCACCAGCAACGACTCCGGCGCGAATCCCAACATGAGTAGGGCGACTATCTGGATGACGAGGCCCATGAAGAGGGTGATCTTCAGTCCCATTCGCGCGGCGAGCCAGCCACCGAGGAGGTTCGTGAGAATACCCGCGATCTCATACAGCACGAACAGAGAGGCGACTTGGAGAGGGGTGTAGCCGAGCTGGTCGAAGTAGAACAGCACCAGCGTTCGCGTCGCCCCGTCGACGAGCGTGTCCGTCCAGTACGCACCAGTTACGAGCGCGTAGTTGCGCAGATCGCCATGGCGCTGGGACGCCGTCCCTTCCAGAGCCTTTGCCGTATCGCTAGCCATCCCCAGGCCTCGGCGAGGCAGCGACCTGCTCGGCGGCTGTAAGGCTGTGTGCGACCGTGCGTGCGATCTCGACGAGACGGTTTGCGTAGCCCCACTCGTTGTCGTACCACGCGAGGATCTTCACCTGCGTCCCGTCTGTCACCATCGTTGAGGGGGCGTCGACGATCGACGAGCGTGGATCGCCCTTGAAGTCGACCGACACGAGTGGTCGGCGCTCATACCCGAGGATGCCCGCCAGTGGTCCGTTGGCTGCGGACTCGAGCAGACCGTTCACCTCCTTGGCCGTCGTGGGGCGGGCCACCTCGAACACGCAGTCGGTCAGCGACGCATTTAGCAGTGGAACGCGCACCGCGACACCGTTCAGCTTGCCCTCCAGCTCGGGGAAGATTAGACCGATCGCTGTTGCTGAGCCCGTCGTCGTAGGGATCAGCGAGACGTTTGCGGCACGTGCCCTGCGCAAGTCCTTGTGTGGCGCGTCGATCAGTGTCTGGGTGTTCGTCATGTCGTGCAAGGTCGTGATCTGCCCGTGGCGGATGCCGATCCCCTCGTGGATGACCTTCACCAAGGGCGCCAGACAGTTGGTTGTGCATGACGCCGCCGTCAGGATGCGGTGGCGTTGGGGGTCATACAGGTGGTCGTTGACCCCAACCACCACGTTCAAGGCATCCTCCTTCACAGGCGCCGCGACGATGACCTTGCGCACACCTTGGCTGAAGTACCCGTCGAGCAGCTCCGGCGTGCGAAACCTGCCCGAGCACTCCAGCACGATCTCGACGCCAAGCTCCCCCCACGGCACATCCCCGGGCACGGAGGCGGCGCTGTAGCCAAGCTTCGCCCCATTGACCGAGAGAACGTCACCGTCGCCCTGCACGTCCTCAGACCAGCGACCGTGAACAGAGTCGAACGTCAACAGGTGGGCAGCCGTGCTCGCGTCGCCGGCCGGCTCGTTGACATGGGTGAAAGCAAGCCCTGGCCAGTCCCATGCGGCACGCAACGCAAGCCGACCGACCCGACCGAAGCCATTGATGCCAACACGCGTGCCCATGTCCGTGGTCGGGCTCACTACGTCGCCGAAGGGAACGCCTTGTCGGTGGTCACGTCTCAGATCCTATTACATTGACGTGCGTGAGTGTTATTGATATAAGTAGATCGATGTCCGTCGATCTGGAGCTGGCCCCCAAGCAGAAGCGAGCCAACGGCGCTCCATGCTGCGAGCCCGTCGTCTACCCCGACGTACAGCGCGAGGAGGCGCTGCGTATGGCTGAGGTCGCAAAGGCTCTTGGCGACCCAATCCGCTTGCAGCTCGTGGACGTGTTGCGCAAGCACGCCGGGAAGGTCTGTGTATGCGAGCTCGTGCCGCTGTTCGACATTTCCCAGTCCACGCTCTCCCACCATCTGAAGAAGCTCCGTGCCGCCGGGATCGTGGACTCCGAGCGTCAAGGCTTGTGGGCCTACTACTACGTGATCCCCGACGCACTGAAGGAGCTATCCGCATGGCTGAGTTGACCACCCCGGCTGAGACCACCGCGAACTCCTGTTGCGCACCTGAGACTCAGGCGACTTGCTGTGAGCCGAGCGCCAAAGCTGAGTGCTGCGACCCTAACCACGGCAAGGGCTGCGGCTGCGCCGCCGGTGCGACGCACGTCGGCGATGTGCGCGAGCCGCTGCGCGAGCGTTACGCGTACTTCCCGCGGCAGTTCATTCGAGCTAGGAAGGCCTGAGTTGGATGCGCACCGTGACCGGTTGACTCTCGAGAGCGCGGAACGTCGCGCCAGTCGCCAGGCGCCCGACCGGGCTACTCGAGAAGGTCGCGATGCGCGCCTTGACGTTGTCGTCGGGCAACAGTTCTGCGCTGCCGGCTCGCCAGTGGCGGCCGCGCCGGACGCGAACTTGTGGGCTGGCCTCGAAGTTGAGTACCCAGCCGGCGTGACGGCCGTGCTGAGCGATCAGCCAGAGTGTGTCGCCCTCAGCCGTACAGAAGATCGGCGTGTGCCGCAAAGCGCCCGTTTTCCTGCCCTTCGTCTCCACCAGCGCCATACCTGGTGGAGTGATCCCAACCCTGAACAGGCCGCGCATCATCGGATTGGCTGTGTAGCGTCCGATGAGAATCTCAAAGCGTCGCTTTATAGGTCGATCGCTGCCGTTCGTCATCGTTTACCTCGGTTCTCGAGTGGGGCACGCGGGCCGATTGGGCGGCCTGCCTGACAGGCCCTCTGCCGCGACGCAATCCGGGAGCCCAAAAGAGTCTATGCGCCGGAGTCCGGCTCCTGCTTTGTGCGGGTGAAAGATGCGAGCAGCGTCTTGTGGCCTCATGGCTGATAAAGTGGTCACATGCGCGAGATCGGAGTCCGCGAGCTAAAGACAACACTCAGCCAGACGCTACGCGCAGTCGCTCGCGGTCAACAGGTGCGCGTGACCCTCCGCGGTCAGCCGCTGGCCGACATCGTCCCGGCCGGCGCCTCCACCAATGATGATCGACTGCGCCAGCTGGTAGCCCAAGGGCGGCTCGTGGCGCCGTCGCGCGCGCGACCGAGACGGGCACCCCAACCCGTCGAGAGCGATCGCAGCGCGTCGGAGCTGGTGCTGGCCGAGCGGGACGCCGAGCGCTGAACCTCTACCTCGATGCGAGCGCGCTGGTCAAGCGCTACGTGGCCGAGCCCGGCAGCGACACCGTCCTCGACGCTATGGACCGCGCCGACGGCTGGTTCATGTGCCGTATCGGTTTCGTTGAGACTGTCCGCGCCGTAGGCCTCGGCGCAGGCCAAAAAGCTGCGGCAACCTTCCGTGAGGAGTGGCCCGCGTTCGGCGTGATCGAAATAGACCAGCGCCTGGCCGAAGACGCCGCCAAACTCGCAATAGACCACGAACTACGCAGCATGGACGCCCTGCACCTCGCCGCCACCCTGATGCTCCCCCGAGAGGATCTCCTACTCGCCACCTGGGACCGCCGCCTCCACGCAGCCGGCGAAACCGAAGGACTCCCGCTCATCCCAAAGAAACTCGACTGATCGCTTTGCGGGCCATTTCGCCTCTGCTCGCTGCCCCTCGTCCTACATGAACCAATCGGGGCGCCGCCACCACGAACCGCTACGGACACCTTGGACACCTGCCGCCACGACCCAGGCCTACGAGAAAGAAGCCTCTTCGAGGGCCGAGACCAACTTGGCCACACGCGTGTAGTCGCCGCTCGCGATCACGTCTATCGGCTTACTCTCGGCGAGCGCTGGGATTGGCTTTCGCAGCCAGACCGCGATGTAAGAAGGCTCCATCACGCGCGCCAAGCGTTCCACGAGCGCAGACAGCTCGATCAGCCGCTCCGCCCTCTCCCCAGTCGGCGAGCGCGTATGTGCAAGCCACGCTCGGGCCGTACTGCGAGCCACGCCCGTCGCACGCGCGATATCGGCATCGCTGAGCTGAGCGATCTCGTGCAAATAGACCGCCTCTCGAATGAGCGGAGGGGGAGCTAGGGGAGGAGACGACACGAATCCACTGTAGCACGATTGTAGCTAGTTTGTGTCAGACGCATGGGTCCTGCCTAACCAGTTGACCTACTATTCCTGGGCATTTTGGTTGGGGATTACGTAAAGCCGGTCGCCGAGATGCAATCATCAAGCTTAAAGTGCCTGTCAGCATAAACTACAGTAATGCTTTAGAAATGTCTGACGTAGACCAGAAGCCCGATCTCCCGGCACTCCACCGCCTCGCCTACTCCCAGGATGGCCTCTTCACGACACGACAGGCCCAAGACCGAGGTGTCAGCGCACAGCTTCTCGCCCACCACGCACGCTCAGGCCGCTTCCAGCGGATGCGACAGGGGCTCTATCGCCTCAGCGACTACCCGGCTGGCGAACACGATGAGATGCGCGCCGCATGGCTCACTGTCGGAATGGAGAGGGCCGTCGTCTCGCACGAGAGCGCCCTCGTGCTGCATGGACTCTCCGACGTCCTACCAAACACAGTGCATCTCCTCGTCTCCCGCGAGCACCGGGGACTCCGGGCGCCCAGCGGCGTAACCCTGCACACCGCTACCGCGCCCATACCGGACGGCGACATCACGACCCGTCACGGCATCCGCGTCACAATCCCAGCGAGGACGATCATCGACGCGGCAGGCTCAGGAACCGCACCAGAGCAGATCCAGATAGCCGTCCGCCAGGCCCTCCAGGAAGGCCGCACCACGCCGGACCAGCTCGCCGAGCACGCCGAGCGAAACGGCGGACACATCGCCGCACTCGTGAAGCAAACAACCGAGGAAGCCACCGCCGCGTGAAGCACGACACCGCCGAGGCATTCCGAGCCGCGCTTGACCAGCGCATACGCAACGAAGCGACCACGACCCGTCTGCCCGTGATGCGGCTACGCAAGCGCGTCGCCTTCGAGCGCTTCCTCGCCAGGCTCGCCACCGCGGAGCCAGGAAGCTGGGTGCTCAAGGGAGCATTCGCGCTTGAGCTGCGACTTGGCGTGCGAACACGAATGACCAAGGACATCGACCTCGCGGGAGCCGACGACGCGCAGACCGCGACCGCAAGATTGCTCGCCGCACAGGCGATCGACCTCCACGACCACTTCAACTTCGATGTAGCGCGCACCGCCGCACTCGACCAAGCAGAAGCATTCCGAGCCGTCCGCTACAGCGTGACCGCCGAAGTCGCCGGACGACGCTTCGAGCAGTTCCCCGTCGACGTAGCCCTCAAGGAGCGGCCAACCGCCCCATCCGAACGACTGCCAATCCCGAGCCTCCTGGACTTCGCCGACATTCAGCCCATCGAGATGCCCGTGATCGCACTGGAGCAGCACATCGCCGAGAAGGTCCACGCATACACCGCGACCTACGGCCCACAAGAACAGCAAAGCACCAGGATCAAGGACCTCATCGACATCCTCCTGATCGCCGACCTCGCCTCCCTGGACACCAACCGCTCGCAACCTCCCGAGGCACGACAAATCCTGGGCCCATGAAGCTGGGCCGCGCGACTCGGCGTAGTCGCGACCCGTCCGGCGCAAACCCCTCCGACTAGACACTAGACGCCCTAGAGGGCTATCTTTTGCGCCGTGCATCTTGAGCCGCTCACTCGACTCATCGAAAGTGCGGATTTTCTTCGGTTCCGCGAAATTGCCTTTCGCTATCTCGAGCTTAATGGTTATCGTGATGTCGTGCTGAGGGACGGCACGAACGACGGAGGATCTGACTTCGCGGTTGGCACGCTCGGCAACAATCCGACGCAACTCGGTATTCAAGTAACTGTCCAACGAACGGGTTGGCAAGCCAAGGTCAAGTCGGACTTCAGACAAGCGAAGACAGATCTAGGCCTAGTCCACGGTGTCTACGTGACATCTCGGCGTCTTGCTGCGGCCGATTTTACGGTCGTCAGCGACTATCTCTGGGATCAGGATGGCATCACAGTTCGCGCGGTCGACTCCCAATCCCTTGCGAGCGCATTCTTCTCGTCGGGGCAAACGGCTACAGTACTCGCCGCACTCGGTATTCCGCTCGATGCGCGTCGCCCGGATCCTGTCCAAATGCCAGATTTGAAGGAAGACGCTGCTTACTCCTTCGCTTTCTTTGGTAACGCCTCAGAGAAGTTTCGGCAGTCAGTCGTCGAGCAAACCATCCTAAGCTTCCTTACAAGATCCCGTGACAATGCGTCACGCGACTCGACCGAAGCCGCCGTCGTGACTGCCCTACATCTATCGGATGATCAGAGTGCGCTGGTGTCCTCGGCGGTTGACCGCATGCTACAGAGGCAGCAACTGGCCCTCACAGAACGCAACCTTGTAGTTGAAAGCAATGTAATCGAGAGCTTCGCGGTGATGCGCGCCATGAGAGAAAGCCAGTGGCAGAAGCTAGGTCATGACGTGGAGGTCCATCTCGGAAACATAGGACTTTCTGGCGGAAGTCTGGAAAACGCCTCGTCAACGGTGATGTCCGGTGCGGGCATCCTGTTCATGAGTGCAGCAGGCTCAACCAGCGCAGCAGTGGGAATGGCGGATCCACGCCCAATCCGAGACCAACTACGCAGACGCATCAAGGACATCGGTGCAAACCTGCTCGCATGTGGCATAGCCGAGAAGGACCTAGACATCTGCCTTCGCGGTCTCGCTTTACTGGTCTCAAATTCCGACATTGGCTCAGTACTCATGGCTGGTGAGTTGTTTGTGAATCTCGTTTCACTGAATACAACTCAACTCGAGCGAGCACTTGGGGTCAACGGCGGATCCAAGATCTACCTCGACGCGAGCGTAGCGATTCCCATGCTTGCCGGACTATTGTATGAGCCAGCGCACCAGCGCTTTTCGATGGCCGCTACTGCAGTCTTTGAATTGGCTCATCGCCGCGGGATCCCCCTGTTGCTACCTCGCCCTTACCTCGAGGAGGTCGCAACTCACCTCCTGTCTGCCGTCGAGTTGTACGAACCTCTACTGGGGGACAGTGACTTGCGCCATTCGCGGAATGCGTATGTAGCGCATTTTACCGACCTCTCTACAAGAGGAGCGCTGACGTCCACGTTCCTTAATTTCTTGGAAGGTCTTGGCTACAGCCCCGCTGCACGCATGGGCGATCGTCAACGCGATGTTCTCATGGAGGAGATGGCGATGCGATTTGCCAGATACGGTATTCAAGTTGTTGATCTACCAGACCCATCAAACCCGGAACTGCTGACATATGCACAGGAGGCCGTGACCTTTACAGCCCATGAGCGAGAACTTAAACGTGCAGGTGTGGTCCTAGACCATGACGCCAGCGTGATTGCTTACTTCATGGACAGCTCATTCGAGACAGATGTCGCTCGCTTCTTCTGCACATGGGATCGCCTCCATCTACATCTTGAGACTCACACTGGCCGGGCCCGTTGGCAAGCGCTCACACCACCGACGCTCGTGGATCTACTTCTTCTAACACGCCCCGAAGACACCGGCGAACTCATCACCGCCGTCAATCTCGCTATGGAGCTGGGAGACGAAGACAGCGAGCGCGGCGCAGCCGTCTTGGATGGCTTGGTCCGAATCGAGCGGGACAACCTCCACGACGCAAGCCAGCTCGCTCTCGCGAAGCAATTCAAGGAGGCTTGGATGAGCGCAGTGCGTGATAAGACAGCGCCAGACGATCTTGCCGAGGCATGGGCGGACTGGAAGGGCGGCAATCGAGAACTCGCAGGACAAGCGAAACTCTCTATCTGAGAGAGATTGAGGAGATAGAACAGCATCACGGTCGCCCCGGCCTGACGATTACGGAACAACGAGCGTGTGCGGTGGACCCAACTGGCGCGTGCGGTGGACTCCATCATCAAGCGCATCTGGTAGCTGGGCCCCATCGACCTGCACCCCCAGAACCTCAGCCACAGAGCCAAGCCGCGCCTACTCTGGAGGCCACCAGCATCTCCCTGATCCAACAGCAATCGGGGCGAACGGTTCAGGTTGGCTTTCTAATGCGGTTTTTGGGCGCCTTGCAAACGTCCTGCAAACGCCCTACCGCCGCCAGACCGGCCACGCGCCCGCGTCCGATCCGATGTATGCCATGCCTAACATGCGTATGTTGACCGGCGAGGCAGCGCCGGCAGCCCGGGACGCTAGCGCCGCCGCAGTTCAATCCGTGCTGAGGCCTTCGGAACGCCGAAAGAGCGCCCCGAGTTCGACGCCAAGCGCACAAGCCAGCCGAACCATCCGCTCGTAGGTCAGGGCTTTGCACTCGCCGGCCTCGATCGCGCGTATACCTTTGAGCGATATGCCACGTATCGAGTCGGCAAGCTCGCGGTCGGTTAGACCTCGTTCTTCGCGCAGCTCGCGGACTGCCCGGCCGAGTTTGGCCTCGTCCTGGGCTGACGGCGGCCATGAGATTCTCCCCGTAGGCGGCCGTCGGATCTCCCCGGTGGTGGCCACTAATTCTCCCCATGGGTGGCCACCTGTTCTCCCCACTGTTCTGTCCTGAGCGGCCTGTAGTCCCCGGTGCCTTGTCAACGAGGCACGTCAGGGAGGCGGGCTTGATGAAGCGATCGGAGGAAGTGATGGAGATCTTGGAGGCGTACGATTTGACGGGCTCGCTGCGTGCAGCAGCGGAGCTGTGTGGTTGTGATCACAAGACGGTCGGGCTGTGGGTGCGCGCTCGTGATGCGGCTGGCGGGCAGCCGCTTGGACCGCGTGGCCGCTCACGGCCGGTGACCGGCGCGTTCGTGGAGAAGGTCGAGGAGTTGGTGGACCGCTCGCATGGCAAGATCCGTGCGGATAAGGCGCACGAGCGGCTGGTCGCGATCGGCTATCTGGGGTCTGCTCGCTCGACCCGTCGCGCTGTCGCGCAGGCCAAGCATCGGTATCGCCAGGAGCACGGTCGGCGCACGAGGCCGTGGATCCCCGAGCCCGGGCTATGGCTTCAATGGGACTATGGCGACGGGCCCGTCGTCGGCGGGCGAGCGACGTCGTTGTTCTGCGCGTGGCTTGCGTGGTCGCGCTTCCGGGTGGTGCTGCCGCTCTGGGACCGCACGCTGCCGAGCGTTGTGATGGCCTTGGATCGCGCGCTGCGCCGTTGTGGCGGCGCGCCAACCTACGCATTGACCGATAACGAGAAGACCGTGTCGGTGGATCACGTGTGCGGGATCGCGGTGCGCAACCGCCAGATAGTCGCGGCGTCTCGCCACTATGGGCTGACGATCGCCACGTGCGTGCCCTCAGATCCGCAGAGCAAGGGCGGCTCGGAGGCGACCGTCAAGATCGCCAAGGCGGACTTGGTCCCGACCGATCACAACCTGCGCGAGCGCTACCGCGACTTCGGCGAGCTCGAGCGCGCGTGTGAGACGTTCTGCGAGAAGGTCAACACCCGCGAGCACAGGGTCACCCGCCGAGCGCCGGCGTTGATGCTGGCCGAGGAGCGAGCGCACCTTCACCGGCTGCCCGATCTCGCGCACACCGTCTGCTTCGGGGAGACGCGCAGGGTCTCCTGGCAGTCCACGATCTCAGTGAACGGCGCGATCTACTCGGTACCGCACCAGCTCACAGCCGAGCGCGTCTGGGCCAGGACCGACGGGCAGGAGTTGGTGATCGTCCACGCCGAGGATCCGCACGGTCCGCGCGAGGTCGCCCGCCACGAGCTGACCACGCCCGGCAAGCCCTCTATCGACGATGCTCACTATCCGCCGCGGCCGGTCGGGGCGCTGAGGCGCAAACCAAGAGCACGCTGTGCCGAGGAGGCGGCGTTCCTCTCACTCGGCGACGGCGCCGAGCGGTGGCTTTTGAAGGCCGCCGCGCAGGGCACCTCGCGCATCCGGCGCAAGATGGCCGAGGCGGTCGATCTCGCAAAGCTGCACGGGCCCGAGCAGGTGGAGCGCGCCCTGGCTTGCTGCGCGCAGGCGGGCCGCTTCGGCGAGGGCGACCTGGCCGTGATCCTCGCTCACCAAGAAGACGGCGCGAAGGTGATCCAGTTCCCCGCCAAGGCAGCGCCCGAGGAGCACACGTTGCAGCGTTCCACGCGCTCGTGGGAGGGGTTCGGGCGATGACCGTCACGGCGCCGGCCCCACCACCATTGCCCGAGCAGCTGGAGGGGCTGCTGCGACGGTTGCGGCTGCCCTATGTTCGCCGCTGCGCGCCCGAGGTGCTCGCGACCGCCAAGGCGCAACGCTGGGAACCGGCGGAGATCCTGCGCGTCCTTCTCGTCGAGGAGGCCGCCGGGCGCGATCAAGCGACGATCCGCAACCGGCGCAGGGCCTCCGCCCTGCCAACCGGCAAGACGTTCGACGCGTGGGAGCAGGACGCCTCGGCGATCCCCAAGGCCACACAGCAGGCACTCAGAACGCTCGAGTGGATCGAGCGCGCAGAGACGCTTTGTATTTGCGGGCCGAGCGGGACGGGGAAGAGCCACTTCATCGAGGCGCTCGGGCACCAGGCGATCGACCATGGCAAGGCCGTCGCCTTCCACACCCTGGAGAGCCTCGCCGTCCTGGTCGGACGCCACCGTCCCGACCAGAGTGTCGCAAAAGCGATCGGCAGACTGATCCGCGCCGACCTGATCGTGATCGACGACGTCGGACTATTGCCGGTCTCAGCCGACGCGGCCGAGGCGCTCTTCCGCGTCGTCGACGCCGCTTATGAGAAGCGCTCGATCGCGATCAGCTCCAACATTCACCCCGCCGGTTTTGACGAGCTGATGCCAAAGACGCTCGCCGCCGCGACCGTCGACCGACTGCTGCACCACGCCCACGTGCTCATCACCGACGGCTCAGAGAGCTACCGCCTCGCGCAGGCGACCACCGGGAAAGGAGTGATGCCGCTGGAGGCCTGAGAAGCGCTCACAGCGATCACGACTCGTCGGGTAGCCGGGGCGGTTGCCCGCCCCGGCTCCCACAGAACCGTGCTTGTGCTGTTCACACACGGCTCCTCGGGACGGCGGGTTATGAACCCCGCCGCCGGCCGCTTTCAACGACCTCGATCTATCCCCACTCCATCGCAAGCTGCCCGTGGGTGGGGGCAACGATCTCCTCGTGCCAATCACGGTGCAGCATCACCAGCGAGTCGAGCCCACGGTCGGTGAAGAACCGGGTCCGCAGAGCGTTATCGACTTGCGGGATATGGCTGAGCGCCCACAGGGACCTGCGTCCCGCGTAGACGCCGTGCCATGCTGCCCGCGGCTGGGCACCGAGGGCGATGAGGTTGCGGACGATCGTCGGACGGCGCTTCCAGTGGTGCAGCAGGATCGCACGCAAGCGACGCCGGATATGAGCATCGAGAGCGCGCAACACGAACTGCTCGCCGGGCGAGACGATCCGGTAGTACTGGTGCCATCCCCGCAGCCACGCGTTGATCCGCAGGATGCACCCCTGAAGGGTCCATCCCCACAATCGCGGCGTGAGCTGACGGATCTTCGCCATCGCCATGCGCTTGGCGCGCTGGGAGAGCAGAACCTCCACGGTTCCAGTCTGCGGGTCTAACCGCAGGCTGAACCCGAGGAAATGGCAGTCCTCCGGACGAGCGACAGCCGACTTGGCTTGGTTGATCTTTAGGCGCAAGCGCCCTTCGATGAACCCGGCCAGACTGGCCATCACCCGCAGTCCCGCTCGCTCGCTCTTAACGTAGACGTTGCCGTCATCCGCGTAGCGAACGAACCTGTGGCCACGCCGGTCAAGCTCCCAATCGAGCTCGTCCAGCACGATGTTGGAAAGCAACGGGGACAATGGCGAGCCTTGCGGCACGCCCTCCTCGTTTGCGACCACAACACCGTCCGGCATCACGATCTTGGCCTTCAGCAACCGTCCGATGAGCACGAGCAGCCGCCGATCCGGAACTCGCTGAGCGAGCCGGGACATCAGCCGCTGGTGGCAGACCCGATCAAAGAACTTCTCCAGATCGATGTCCACCACCCACCCGTACCCATCTCCCAGATGCTGCTTGGCCTCCTCGATCGCCGTGTGGCAACCACGACCCGGTCTGAACCCGTGACTTGACGGGTGGAACGTCGGCTCGAACACAGGCTCGAGTACCTGCCGCACGGCCTCACAGACCACCCTGTCAATCACGTTCGGGATGCCCAGCCCGCGCTGGCCTCCACCCACCTTCGGGATCATCACCCGGCGACTCGCGCCAGGTCGATAGCTCCCATCCAGCAAATCAGTGGCCAGCCTCGGACCCGCGATCGGCCACTGCTCGCGCAGCTCGCCGACCGTCTGCCCATCAGGCCCGGGCGCTCCCTTGTTCGACACCACCTTCAACAACGCCGCCGCCAAACGGCTCACAACCCCTTCCATCGTCACCGACGTGACCTGTTCTGCATTGCCGATCGCCTCCGGCACCCCCGCTTGGCCGGTCCCCGACAGGTTCGAGGCCACCACGCGAGCGGACCCTCGCGGGTCTTCTGCTGTCGCGATCGGCAGGCAAAGCTGTCCCGCCGTTTGATCAACCGGGATCGCCTTCCCTTGCCCGCCGGGACTCGACCCGGCACGCTCAGCGGGCATTACCCCGCCTTCCAGTAATACGCGATCCTCCGACTTCTGCTGGGCCATCAACCGTCGTCCTCTCGTTCTCCGGCCTACCAGCCAAACGACTGGAACCCAGCAGACCTCCTGGGGTAAGACGCTGAGATTTCGCCGCGATCACGTCGCCAATACGCCCCCAGGACCGACAAGAACAGGGCATCGCTGCTGGCGGCCAGCTCACCCACCCAAAGGACGCCTTACGGCGCTTCACTCTCGTTCGTGACCACGACACACCTACGGCTTCCTTCAGACCCGCCCTCACGGAAGCCCCGCAGCGCAAACAGCCGCACTGGGACCGCCCGGTGAACTCCGGGCCGCGCCCTTGCCTCATCAGTGTTGGGTTCCCCCTGTCAGGGTCCCAGTACAGGACTTCCACCTCCGATCTCAAACGCCATGCCCAGCACACCGCTACGGCCTCCGGCCTCCGCTCCGTCGTGATCGATACCCAACGAGGTGGGGAGAATTGATGGCCACCAGTGGGGAGAAAAGACGTCCGCCACTGGGGAGTTCCGATGTCCGCCCGTGGGGAGAAACCGATGGCCGTTGACATCCTGGGCATAGCGGCGTTTCGTGGCGTCGTCGTCCATCGCGGGCTCCTTTGCTCTGGGGGCGCGCGATCAGAGCAGAACCCGCCGGCGATCTCAAGAGGCGAGTAGGGATCGCGTGCCAGGCGCGCGCAAGCTCGCTGGCCGGGTCCAGCGGCGCGTCGTCGAACGGCGATGGCGGCGCTGAGCGAGCACGATCCTTCATGCCCTACAAACGTCGTTTTCGAGCGACTTACGGTACGCGCCGCGAAGCGCCACGAGCAGCCGCGAAAGTTTCCGCCGTGGGCTCTGCTCTGATCGCTGGCGACCTAAAAATCAAGCGGCCGGGACGAGTGTTACTAGCACCCGCCCCGACCTTTAGCACCGAAGATGCAGCCTTCGATGCCGCGCCTAACCGTAGCTCCTACGGCTAGTTCGTCTTGCATGGATCGTGGCGCCTTCTTCGGTGTAGAACCGAAAGGAGTCTCCCACATGGGCATGACGATCAACCGGCGATATCGGGACGCGCTGTACGACGGTCTGATGACCGATCTCACCGCGCACAGCGACATCTTCACGCACCTACACAACGACGAAACAACGGAGGCCAAGCGGCTGCATCATCGCTTCAAGGGCGAGTTGCGGCTACTCGATGATCTCGGATGGGAGCGCGAGCCCGAGGCGGAGCAGTTCGAGCTGACGATGCCGCCACGGGAGCTGCGCCCGATCATCGAACGTGTCTACTGGTCGGCTGTCGCCTCGCTCAACAACGAACCGGACGGGCTGGTCGATGAGGCCGTCGCCAACCTGACCGAAGCCACCGTGGCCTGCCCGGAGATGCTTGCCAGGCTCGCCGACGACTTCATGGACACCGGGCAGGAGCCGGGCAGCACGGAGGCAACTGCGGCATGAGCGCGACTGCGACCCGAATCCACAGCGCGGAGCAGCTCGGTCGGGCGATCCGCACGAGGCGCCGCGAGTTGTGTCTCACGCAGCAGATCGTGGCGGACCTTACGGGGGTCAATCGGGTCGTAGTCGGTCAACTAGAGCACGGCAAGAGCACGGTCCAGCTACGGATCGTGCTCTTGATCGTGCAGGTGCTCGGCATGGACTTCGAGCTTCGGGTACGCGGATGACTCCGCGCCGAGCACGGCGGCGGCGCTGGCGCGACCGGCGCCCCTGGCATGTCGGATACGCCTTGACGAACTGGAAGCTGCGCGTCGGGTACATCGTTGTCGCGGCTTGCATCGGAGTGTGGATGGCGCACATACGCCATGCCAACCCCTTCCTGGGCCTCGCCGCCGGCATCTGCGGAGCGTTGCTCAGGCTTTGGCTGGAAGTCAGACAGCACGAGCCACGCGACTAGCGCTTACTCGTCTCTGAGCCACAGCCTGCTACGGCCGCTGTCATCATCGCGGCGACTGCGGGGGTGCACGTTGTCAACCATCGGTCGCCACGCCAGCCAGGAACGCGAGTGCGGCCTTCAGGGCGTCCTCCGAGTCAACGGCTAGATCGACCCAGAACCAGATCTCGCCGACGTCTATCGTCAAATGAATGAACTGCCCCCCCGTGTCCCACGCGGCCCGGTCGGAGACGAGTTGCGCCGCACGAAGCTCAGCTCGCTCCACCCTGCTGTGCGGAGTGTTCTTCGCCTTGCCCTGCTTGTTGAAGCTCCCGGCGAACATCTTTACGAGCGTTCCGAGCCCCGCGCCGCGTACCGGATTACCGATGAGTAGCACATGATCTGCATATATCAGGAGGACATCCCGTGTGTCACTGTTAACGTCACGCTGGAAGGCGACTTGACTGTTTGGCTCAGAGCAATCCAGTCCAATGACGATCGCCACCGGCTCACTCTCGTCGTTGCGAGCGATGGCGTGAAACAGGTCTCGCAGGGCGCCCAGCCCGGTCGTCGGCGTTCTGCGTACTACGAACCCGCCTGGCTGTTGCTGCTGCTCTTGCTTCACAAGCGCAGCAGCAACGCGCAGACTGAATAGGTCAGGGTTGCTGGTCATCTGCTTTCATTCTCCGTCTTGGTGAGTATGGAAAGAGTCCTTGCCGATCTGAGTAGCGACGAGGCACGATGGGTCGCGGCACCGCGGTCGTCACCACTCACCGCTCCCGGGACATCCGCCACGGCCAGTAGGTGTGCACGACGTCTGGACCCGCCCGTCTTCGGCGATATTTAGCTCAAAGCGTGCGCCGGAAGGCGAGACTCCCTTTAGCTCCGTCGGTCCCACATCCCCGCCTTCCACTGTCAGACGGCTGTTTTCTGAAAGTTCGGAGGGACATTCGCTTAGCGCGTTGTTCAACTGTTCGTTAGGGACTTCCCGTTGTTTTGCCCGTGCGCACGTCATAAGCCGCGTAAACAACGCTCGGAGCTTATGCTTTGTCACCACGTCGGCCTGACTCCCGGTGGCACCAGCAGCAAGCGGTTTACGCAAAGCACGCTGCGCTTCCCTGTCCATCGCGTGAAAAAGCGTCGCGGCCAGACGAGACAGTGCCATTGGATCTTGAGGCCCGAGCAAAGTGACCTCGAGGGACTGCCCGCGCCATCGCACCTGCTCCTGATGAGTATCTGAGTAGGGTGCGTAACAGCCGCTTACGCTGCCCAGCGGCGGGCAGGAGGCGGAGTTGTTTGCGGTCTTCGGTCCGACTTCCCGGTTGAACGACACGGTTAGCTGGATGTCGTTTTCATCGTTCCCGTGGGATTGGTACTCGCACTGGAGGGTGGGACTTGCGACAACTGGCCGCCCGATAGCCTGTTCGACCTGTGCGACCGTCACCAGCTCATGGCAGTTTCGGGGCGTGACAAATGCTGGCGCTGCGACCTTCCGTGGCGCGCTTTGCGGCGAGCTAGTGGCCGTTGTGCCTTGTCCGCAGCCCGCGACACAGACAGTCATCATAATTGCCGAGGGCGACGCCACACGCACCGCCCGCTTGTTCGTCCCATCGAACAAGCGGCGGCTCGCCAGGTCGCGGCTCACTTGACTTGCACACTTGACGCCTGCACGACGAGCTCCTTGTAGCCGTAGGCGGAGGTCGCGATGTCGACGATTGTTCCGACTACGTGTGCCCGGGCGTGGTCCGGGCTGATCGGGAGGTTCGGATCTCCATAGTCCACCTGAGTGAACAAGTACTCGTTCTCTGGCACCCCGCCACAGGACATCGTCATCTGAATAGAGGTCGAAGTGGTGACAGGCGCGGTTGGCCAAGCCACGACGCATTCGGAGTCGAACGGCGCGCCGACGGCCAGCGACTGCGGCTGCGACGCCGATGGCGCAGGGGTCGGGGTTGCCGTTGTCATGGTGGGTGTGGTTGCCGTCGACGGCGCTAGGTAGTCGCCCGCGAGGACGGCGCTCAAGGGGATGTCTGCGGGCGCGATGCCGCCTTTCTTCGCCCTGTCGCAGCCGCCGCCGATGAAGCCGTACATAAACGCAGCGTGCGTCGAACCCGTGGGCACGGGCGCGTTGAGTTGGACGCGGGGCGACACCGTTCCGGCGTAGGCGTTGCGTTCAGAGAACGACGCTGCGTCCCAGTCCGCGCAGCTCGACGCCGAGCTGAGCTTGGGGCGCGCGGGCGTCGGGGAGGGCGAAGTCGCTGGAGCGATTCTGATCAGGCCGGACTCGTGGAGCGACGCGGCCGCATCGGATGTCGTGGCAGACACCCACTTGCTCCACGTTATCGCGGAGAGGATCGTTGCGAGCGCCGCTTTTGCTCCGCCGCTGACGACGCCGCGCCCTGCAGCGAATGTGACGTTGCGAGTGAGGAGCGCGCGGCACCCGAGCTGGGCGAACCAGTTCTTACCAACAAGGCACGTGTGGTATTGCGTGAAGTCGTCGTCGATCTCGGAGACGAAGGCGGTGAAGGCGCCAACGATGGCGTTCGGCTTGCCGGGGAAGAAGTCGGCGATCGTTGTTGCGATTGCGTAGAAGCCGTTGTCTGACGATCCACGGATGCCGACCGTTCCGGCTCCTGAGCCGACAGGGTAGACGAGCTCATCGCCCGGCAGGAAGACATCGGGGTTGCTTGACTTGAGCCGCTCGGCGTCCGCGGCAAGGCCATAGTCGCTCTCGTGCCGCGTCGGGTCGCCAACGTCGCCCGTCTTCGACGTGTTGAGCACGAGCGTGATCGAGTTCCGCAGCGTGAGCTTCGAGCCGTCGAAGCACGAGTCGACGCCAAAGTTCGATGGGATGCTGGCTCGGCCTGACACCGAGTGGCAGAGGCCTGGGTCCAGGCCACCCGCGCGGGCCGTCACGCTCAGCACGAGCGTGAGCGCAACGGCCGTGACGGCGGTGCGCGCTAGCCGAGCGGGAACGAACATGTGCCCTGTAGTGAACGTCCGGCATGAGTGAGCGCCGCGTCAACGCTGCGGGCGCCGGTGAGGCCATGCGAGGCGAGCGCGTGAATCGCGCGTCCTGCTCGCAGCAGGGCGCCGCGCTGCGGCGCAGGCGCTTGAGCAGCGGCGCCCTCAATCGCGGTCGCTGCGGTGCGCACCGCTTCTTGCGCGCCTGTATCGTGTGGATCACTAGCCAGAGCGCCCATCGCGGCGCTGAGCTGCAACAGCGACTTGGAGCCGGCGAGGGTCTTGCAGTAGGCCGGCGCGGACGCGCCGGCTTCGACAGCCGCACCACCGGGCACCGCCGTCCTCGTCGGTGCAGTCGACGAGCCACAGCCCGCAAGCCCGGCTGCGACGGCCCAGCAGAGCACTCCCAGCGCACCCGGGGACCTCCAGAACCGCCCCGCAGCCTTGATCGGAATGTCGGTTCTGGTGCGCCCACGCTCTGTGCACGCACGTGTACACCCAACCGTGAGTGCCACACGGCACGCCACCGAATCACCGCGCCCGCTGCCTTTTATTCGGTTGACGTGCAACTGAACTCGATTGCTTCGTTGACGCCACCGTCTTGCATCGCGTTTTTCCAGTCGGCCGCGGCCTTTTCGCACTCCGCCTTCGTGACCATGCACTTCGCCGTGACGCCCGACCCTTCTTCGTCCCCGCCGTATCGAGCGCATTTGCCCGAGGACAAGGGGAAGATAGGCGCGATGTCGTACGCCTTCGCGCTGCCGCCCCCGCAACCAGAAATCGCACCCATGAGAAAGACTAGGAGCGGCAACAAGCGAACAACCGGCGTCGCTTTCATCAGAACATTCCATGACCGGGAGCGGGCATTGAGGCGGCGCCCCAGCCCCGCGATTGGCGTCGGGCGACGCAGGGAAATAGCGCGGTCCGGCTAGGCGCACGTTGCATAGTCGAAAGCACCGGCACCTCAAACCGTGGCCGGCACGATCCGCGCCGAGTCCTCGTCTACGAATCGTGGATCGCGGATCGTGAAGTAGCGCTCCTTGTCCCCGGATGCGATCGCGTCCGGCGGCTGGGCCTCGGAGAGCTGTTCTAGTTGCTCCCGCGTACTCGCATCAAGCTGTTCGCTTGCGAGCCGATAGCGCGCAAGTCGCCTGGCTACCTCGGCTGCGATGAGCGACGAGTCGATGTTCTTCGGGAGCGTAAGTGTCAGCGCGGTCGCGCCGCCCTTGGTCGTCTCGTGGAAAATTAGCTTCTCCTCGCTCGCCCACCCTGTCTTCGGCGAGAACCCGACCTTCTGAATCCACGGGTAGCGAACCTGACCAACGAGCATCTTCCCGCGTGACCTCATCGCCGCCCGCGCCTTGCTGACCGAGTTCGCGACAATCATCACTCCAGCCCCGCCGACCCATCCTCCGCCCTTATCGTACTTGCTACACGCGAGCGCGAATCGCGCATCTGTGAGGAACAGGTCGATCTTGATCTTCCGATCCTTGATCACGGTTCGGCCGTTCACCTGACATACAACGGCAGATGCTGTAAGGCGTTGAACGTTCGTGCCGTCCCGGTCCTCCATGAGGATCATGTTCTTTTGCGACCCCGGAACTGGGAGGAGTAGTCCGGACTCGAATCCATTAATCCCGCTCGCCGAGTCAGGGACCTCTACGACGCCTATCATCTATCTCCTCTCATTCTGGTCTCGTGTTAGAACTCCGGCACTATGCTCGCCACAAGCAGGCTCCTCGGCGCTGCCTAACGATTTGGTGATTACCCAGTGTCCCCTATGCACAGCACAACCCACAGTCGGTCACCGCTTCCGGAATGCATCTGTTGCCTGAACGGCTTCCCTGTCTGGGAAGCGCTGCCTGACCATGAACAGGTACAGGACTACGAACAGCGGGGCGAAAAAGAAGATGAAGATCGCCCAGAAAGAGCGATTCCGGTCGGCGTAGGCCCAATCGGCGGATGAATGACGAAAGACATCGATCAGTCCAATGATGCCAACCGCGATCCATATGTAACCTACTGCACTCATTGCACTGATTGTCCTCTGTGATGTCGGTCGTGAGCTTTGCCTACCCTGGTGCCCGCCAGCACGACGGCCCTGAGCGCCCTGGTCGCGGCCTTTACGTCCAGGTCAGCGAGCTTCCGGTGCCGAGCGGCAAGAGCGACAACATGCTCTATGCGGCCATCATCCACCCTATGGTGACCCCGGAGCCGCCCAGCTCGATACGACCGGCAAGCCAGCCACGAGCCAACGCGCACCGCGAACACACGGGGCCAGCTTCCGGCCACCTCGCGGCTCGTCGCGGACGTTCGAGCGCCCGCGCAAGGGCACTCATCTGATTGTCTGTGTCCCCCCATAGAGATCATAAGTCCACCGCTGCGCGCAGAACGCTACTGGAAGCGTGCTACTTCTGTCGGTTGCATCCGTTCAACATATGCGGCAGAAGGCTACCGGGCACTTGCTCCCTCGTTATTGCTCGCTCGTCCGCCGAGGGTTCAGGGGTGCGCATCAGCCAAACACCCCAGTCTGGGCTCTCGGCCGAGCGATCCGCCTGCGTCGTCGAGGAAGGGCGGACCCAGGAGACTCTTGCCGACGCTGCCGACCTCGATGCGACCTCCATCCGAACCCGGCAGAGCTTGAGCGAGTGATACGCGCCCGACGCCGCGAGTTGCGGCTGACCCAAGAGACGGTCGCCGACCTGATCGAAGTCCATCGCGCCGTCGTCGGCCAACCGAGCACGGCAAGAGCACAATCCAGCTACGGATCGTGCTCTTGACCGCGCAGGTGCTCGGCATGGATATCGAGCTGCGGCGGCGGGGATGAGCCGGCGCTGCTTGCAGGCGGGTCGCAGGCGACGTATGCCCTACGCTCGACCGAGACTTTCGCGGCTGCTTGGCCGGTGAGACCGTCGCTGTATGCCGAGGTCACGGTGACCCGGTCGGTACAGTACGAGGCTAGCAGCGGCCGGACTCGCTCTGCCAAACTAGGTCGAGTGTCGTCACACGAGACATGCGCCTACTGCGGCAAGCCCACCCTCACCGGGGATGAGGATCCCGAGCATGTCCTTCCGCTTGCGATCAACAGTCGTTTGACGACCGACGCCGTATGCAACCCCTGCAATCGGTGGGCTGGTCGATACATCGATCAACCCTGGCTGGACGACGTTTTCGTTGGTCACGCACGCTTCGTGCATCAGATTCCCGACCGCCGAGGCGACGTTCTCACGCACGATCCTTTTCTCGCCGGGACAACCGCCGACGGCACGCGGATACGAATGGGCGATGGTGGGCGACCGATCGCACTCAATAGTCCCGTGAAGCGCAACAAGGACACAGGCGAGATTCAGATTCACGCAAGGAGTCAGGATGATCTCGATCGACTCCTTGCGAGGGAGGTCCGAAAGGCCGAAGCCGCCGGCAAGACATTCACTCGTGGCGAGCAGCGAGCGTTCGAGGAGAAACCGAGCGTCAAAGGATCACATCAAATCGAGCCCGGCGTATGGGAGCGTATGGCGGCAAAGGCGGTCCTTGGGCTGCTCGCCAAGACCCAACCATCAGCGTGGCGAGCCTCGGAGTCGGCGAACACGCTTCGCGCGATGCTCCACAACCTCGACCGCCCCATCAACGAGGTTGATATGAGACAAGCTCATATGTTTCATATCGTCGCGCCACCTCCGACTTCGCTCGTAAATGTCATTACGCTTGCAGGCCATGCCTGGGCTGGTGTGTCGCTGCTCGGACAGTTTGCGTTTTGCTTCGCGCTGGCCGACGATCTGCATGGTGTCGACGTCGCCTGGGTCATCGATCCTCTGGTCCCCACCTGTAGTGCCCTCGGGACGTTTGCGGAAGTTCTCGGTAGACGCATCCAACTAGACGAGGCAACCATGACAAGCGATAAAATGACCACCTGACGGCAGTCTCACCCGATGTGCCGCTGCCGACCTGGGAGCTGCTACGGGAACAGGTGGGTCAGGCGCTCCGCCGTTCATTGGCGTGGCGACGTACAGGGCACTGGATGATCGATGTCCTTCACGAGGAACTAGGTGACATGACGCTCTCAGCGACGACTATGCAATTCGAGGGATAGCTTCCCACGCCCGCCGATACTGCTCTCGGCCAATGTGTATGTGCCCATGCTGGCCCACCGAGCGCGGCGCTATCCCCAAATCACCGAGCTGCGGAGCGTCTGAAAGATCAATGGCGCTCAGCACATCTACCCATGTAACCCAACCCCATCGCTCTGCCGACTCTGGCGAGTCCTGCTCCGCAACCAAGTCAGGGTCGTATTCCGGCGGCGCAACTACGCGGACAATCGCCGGGCAGCCTCTACGAGGACCGCGGGTGAGGTAAATCACAAGATGCTCGCCCTCCTTGTAGGTGGGCCTTGCAAGTGGCTCACCCCCGTTTGGCCGCTCTGTGTGACGGTCTGATACCCAGGTCCGTCCTTTCCAATAGCGAGCCTGCGCCCGATCGTCTGAGTAGTATTGCGTCTTGAGCCAATACCCACTCCCGCGTGTACTTTTTCTGAGGTCTGGTAGATCAACTTCCGGCGTGGGTCTATAGATTCCTCCGCGCCCCTTGCGCCGCTGTCTCTCAGGCGCTTTCGGCTGCTCACGCTTGCGAAGATTCCGCATGTAGGCCAGGTCAAGCGGCTCGGCTGCCTGCCACCAGCGATCAAAGAACAGATGTTGGGCGTCGTGGGCCTGTTTTGCGCTCAGCACAACGCCAAGCTCGGCATTACCACCGCTCGCACCTGCCTCGGTGAGATTCCCTGAGCCAATGAGCGCCCACTCGGCATCCACGATCAATACCTTCGCATGGAGGTTGCGCAAAGACTTCACCTCAAACCCCGCCGCAACAAACTCCTCGATGGCGTCAATACTTAGATAACCACCCAGAACAGCACCATCGTTGAGTGCCGTAATCACTCGCCGCTGCGCGGCAGCACCCTCATCAGCCGCGCGTACCAAGTGTCCCGCCACCGACCGGGTTAGGAACGGCGTTGCGATAGATATGGAGGCCGTCGCATATCTAAGCGCAGTCATCATGTCAGCGAGCCCCGCGTCGCGCAAGGTTCCTGCCGGTGTAAGTCGCCGTCTCATGCCTGCACCACGTATTCGCGCTTCCGCCATAGCCACCCTTTACGCTTGGTCTTTACACCAGGATATGGCGCGGCATACATATTCCCTAGTGGGTCGGTGAAATACGCGCAAAGGTAATGAGCGAATCCTTCCTTCGCTTTGACGCTTTCTAGCGTTGAGAGCTGCCAGCGCACCGCAACACTCTCGCCATCGACCAAGCTCGCAGGCAACGGCCCTTGTTCGATACTTCTCAGGAGGGAGATTCCTGGTGTCTCCGGCTGGAAGAAGGTCGCCACGATAGTTTTGCTCTCATCATTGAGCAGGTAGGCCATCGTGAGCTTTACGAGGCGTTCACCTGTGTTAGGAGTAGCGCCTAAATAAGTCTGGTGATGTGGTGCTTGCTGGGGAGGGCTGGCGGGGTGCGTGGCGAAGTGAGTGTCGATGGTGGGGTCGATGGTGGACGAGGGCCCGATTCGGCAGCGCTGGCTGGTCGTGTGTGATGCGCTGGACGAGCGCGGCCGGCGGTTGTGGGTGGCAGCGGAGGCGCGCTCGCACGGGCGGGGCGGGATCGCGGCGGTGGTGCGCGCGACAGGGATCTCCGCGGAGACCGTGTGCAGAGGGATCGCTGAGGTCGAAAGCGGCGAGCGCCCGCCGGAAGGCCGGGTCAGGCGTGGCGGGGCGGGGCGCAAGCCGATCGCCGAGCGTGAGCCGGGGCTGCGCGAGGCGCTGCTTGCGTTACTCGAGGGAGCCACACGGGGAGACCCGCAGTCGCCGCTTCTGTGGACCTCGCGCAGCGTGGCCAACGTCACCTCGGAGCTGCGCTCGCAGGGGTTCGAGGTGGCGCAAACAACCGTGCGTCGCCAGTTGCGGGGGCTTGGGTACAGCCTGCAGGCAAACCGCAAGACGCATGAGGGAGCCGACCATCCAGACCGCGATAAGCAGTTCAGGCACATCGCCGAGGTTTCCGCGCAGGCGCTCGCCGCCAACGAGCCGCTGATCAGTGTCGACACCAAGAAGAAGGAGCTGGTCGGCAATTACAAGAATGGTGGGCGTGAGTTCGCCCCGACCGGCAAGCCGATCCTCGTCAACACGCACGACTTCAAGGACGTGGAGGCCGGCAAGGCGGTCCCATACGGCATCTACGACGTCGGACGCGATGAAGGCTACGTCTCGGTCGGCATCTCCGCTGACACCGCCCAGTTCGCGGTCGGCGCGATCAGGGCATGGTGGCGAAGCCTCGGCAGGCGCCGCTATCCGAAGGCAAAGACGCTCACGATCACCGCCGACTGCGGCGGCTCCAACAGCTACCGCACGAAGCTGTGGAAGACCGAGCTGCAGCGCTTCGCCGATAAGACCGGCCTTGCGATCCGTGTCATGCACTACCCGCCCGGCACCTCGAAGTGGAACAAGATCGAGCACCGCCTCTTCAGCTACATCTCGATCAACTGGCGCGCCAAGCCGCTCGTCAGCCGCCAAGTCGTCATCGACCTGATCTCCTCGACCAAGACAAGCACGGGGCTGAAGATCTACGCCCGACTCGACCCCAACACATACGAAACAAAAGTACAGGTCTCAAACGCACAGATGGACGCCCTACAACTCGCCGGCGACCAGTTCCACCCAGAGTGGAACTACACCATCACTCCACACCGGTAATTCTGGCGCTACTCCTTAGTCGCCTCAAGCGTGAGAAGTTCCCCTATCTCTGCATCGCCTGTGTAGCCGATCTTGCAAGTGACGTGGACTTTGTAGCCGTCCCTGCGTTTTGTCTGCCATAGAGCGACGATAACTGCCGCAACCGTACCAACCGCCGCGAAGGCGCTCCCAATGGCTGTGATCCAATCGGCAGTAGTCGTGACGGCAAGCATCGGAGTCCCCACATCGTAGTGCAACGATGCCTCGAAAGTCGTGCTGCCCCGTCTCCCTAATGGATGGCGGCAACAGTTCTTTTGCGAATGTGCGCTCGCGCCACTACATTCTGGGCACATTCCCAGCGAAATCTACATGACAGTAATTTATATCCTCCAAACTCTCCCTGCGTGCGACAGCTACAGCCGACTGCGCAAGCTCATCCTTACGGTTGCTGCGATCTGTACCATCACTACCTGCCTTGATATTCATCCTCCGCTGGCACATCCCTTGTCCGGTGCGGATGGGCGCTCGCCGTGTGTGACATATTCAATCGCCCACGGTCAAGCTATCGAATCCCACAAAGGGCACGTCGTAGTCCTTGGTAAGGAATGAGAACGAGCCTCATACCTGACTGAGCGCCTGTCGATAGACAAGGCGTGTCTCGCGTGCGGGCTCAAGGCCAAGCTGTTCATCGAGGGAGCGGGTCAGCTCGTCGTAGCGGCGGGTGATCGACTCGCGCAGTCCAAGCGCGTGTTCGGCTTGGAGCGCCAGGCGCCAGCTTGGCTCGTGCAGTCCATCGAGTGCGATGGCTTGGTCAGCCATTTGGAGCGCGCCGCGCGCATCCTCGCGTGCGAGCCGTGATCGTCCGACCCGCTCAAGCAGATCGACGAGTGTTGCGTGGAGCACTCGAACCTCTCCCTCGGCCCATAGGTAGTCGCTGCCCTCCAGTGGTTCTCCTCGCCACAGCGCCAGCGCGCTTTCAAGGGCGGCCGGATCGTGGCTCGTGTCATCGCTGTTCGCAGCGAGCAGGCGGTCGAGGTCATCGAGGTCGACGCGGACCTTTGAGCGGTCCAGCTCGTAGCGCTCGCCGTGATGAACCCACGCATCCCCAAGCGCCTTTCGGGCCTCGGTGACGGATTGCCAGAAGCGGGGTCGTGTGCGCTCGGGGTCCTGCGCCGGCCAGATAGCCTCGATCAGCTCGTCTCGACTGGCGCCTTTGGGGTGAAACGCCAAGTAAGCCAATAGCTCGTGCGTTGCCGCGCGCTTGATTCGTCCGAGTAGCCCGTCCATTGCGAGCGGGCCAAGGACGGCAATCGAGATGGTGCGCGGGTCGTCCTCGAGCGCGGAGGCTCGCGGTCGCATACACGGCATCCTCGGTGGCTTCGCCGCGTATGAGGGCAGGGTTGGGCTGCGCCGCCGTCGTGTTCGCCGTGCCCCCGTCAAGCTGCGCGAGCGTTGGCTTGGCCGCCGCGCTTTCCTTGCGAGCACTGGCGAGTTGGCGGCGCTCGCGCACCTTCCCGGCGAGGATGCGATCCCCGGCGTGGTGATGGCCGGAGCGCGCGAGGTCGCGCCGCCACCCGGACTGCCAGCGCAGGGTAAGCCGCTCGGCCTCAGCTCAAGCGGCGCGACGGTGAATCTGTCGGTGCCCGATGCACGGCGCCACATTCACGTTCTCGGACCTACGGGCGTCGGTAAGTCCACGCTGATCGCGCGACTCGTGCTGGCCGACGTCGACGCCGGCAGGGGCGCGGTCGTGATCGATCCGAAGGGCGACCTCGTGGAGGACGTGCTGGCGCGCATCCCCGCTGGCAGGGAGAGCGACGTGGACCTCTTGGACCCGCTGGATGAGGCGCCACCCGGCCTGAACGTCCTCGATAGCCCCGATCGTGACCTCGGCGTCGATCAGCTCGTGGGCATTTTCAGGCGGGTGTTCGACCGCTACTGGGGTCCGAGAACCGATGACATTCTCCGCGCGGCCGTCCTGACGCTCACCACCGCCTCGCCCACGAGCACGCTTGCCGACATACCCCGGCTGCTCACCGACCGCTCATGGCAAGCCAAGCTCGCTGCCCAGATTGACGATCCGGTGCTCGGCCCGTTCTGGGAGTGGTACGGCGAGATGTCCGACCCGCTGCGCGCACAGGCGTCGGGTCCGCTGCTCAACAAGCTACGCGCGTTCCTCTTGCGTCGGCCTGTCCGTGCGATCGTCGGGCAGTCAACCACGACCCTCGACGTTCCACGCGCGATCAACGAGGGTCGCCTACTGCTGGCGAAGCTGCCGAAGGGCACGCTCGGCGAGGACACAAGCCGGCTTCTTGGCTCGTTCCTTTTCGCGCGGGTATGGCAGGCGGCGCTGGCACGCGCAGCCGTGGCGCCCGAGCAGCGCCGCGACGCGTCCTGCTACGTGGATGAGTTTCACAACTACCTTGACCTTCCGACGCCGGCCGAGGACGTTCTCGCCGAGGCTCGCTCCTACCGGCTCTCGCTATGCCTTGCCCACCAGCACCTTGCGCAGTTGCCGCGCGACTTGCGCGAGGCGGTGGCCGCAAATGCCCGCACGAAGGTCTATTTTCAGCTCTCGCGCGACGATGCAGCCACGCTCGACCGGGAAGTGCGCCCCGAGCTTTCGGCGCACGACCTCGCGCACCTGCCGGTCTACACGGCGGCTGTGAGGCTCTGCAACGATGGACAGCCGGGACCGGCGTTCACGCTCACCACTGAGCCGCTGAGAGAGGCAACGCCTGACAGTGCAGAGGCAGTCGGCACGTCAACGCTACGGTCGCAGCAGGGAGCAAGTCGAGGCTGAGCTTGCGGCGCGTCAGCGCACACCCGCCGTTGCTATCGAGACGAAGCGCAAACGCCGTGCAGGGATGCCGAACAAGGGCTCCTCGCTTCCGCCTTCGCGTCCGTCCTCGCACCCGTCATCGTCTCCGTCCTCGCATGATGAAACGAGGAGGCGCGCTGCATGAAACCCGCCGCAAACCCCGTGAAACCCGCCACTAGAAAAAACCCCGATAAGGGGGGTAAATCAACAAACGCAAGTGAAAACAACAGAGAATCGAGACGACCGAGCCGTCTCACCGAGGGCGAGATGGTCGAACTGGCGTCGCACATCACTGACCGCGACCGACGGATAGCGCTCGACTGCTACGAGCACGCCGTCCTCACAACCGACCAAATCTCCCGGCTGCACTTTACGAACCTCCGCATAGCCCAGGTACGCCTTCAGCGCCTCTACAAGCTGCGAGTCCTCGAACGCTTCCGCCCCGGCCCGAACGCAGGCGAAGGCTCGCATCCCTACCACTGGATACTCGATGAAGCTGGCGCGCTCCTCGTCGCCGACTGCGAAGGGATCGACCGTAGCGAGCTGCGCTACACCCGCGACGACGGACTGCGCCTCGCCAGCAGCCGCAACCTCACGCACCACGTCGAAGCCAACGAGTTCCTTGTCCGCCTAGCCGCTGACGCAAACGCAGCCGGTGGCGAGCTAACCGAGTGGTACGGGGTCCGCACAATCGCTCACCTTTTCTCCGGCGCCGTCGTGCCCGATAGCTGGGGCGTACTGACCATGCCCGGCGCCAAGCCGCTACACGTCCTCCTAGAGCTTGATCGCTCGACCGAGGCATCCGAAGTCCTCCGCGCCAAGGCAAAGCGATACGCCGAGATACTGCCGCACAGCAGCCTGCGCGACCTCGACCCTATTGTGATCCTCGCCACGCCGAGCGAGCGCCGTACACGCGCCGCACGGGCAGCCGTAGCGAACATCCCCGCGCCACTCAGCGTGACAACTTGGAACAGTGAAACTCAGCGATCAGTGCTGGCTACCGTCACACATTGCGCCGCCGACGCCCGCTCACATTTGCCGCAAAGACAGGACGCAAATATTTAGCCAATCTTAGAGCAAAACCCCTTGAAATTAACCGTGTGGTCTGGTCTCGTAATGAGTATGGAAAACGCAAAGCCCGACATAACAGTAAGTCGCACACTCAACAGCACCACTTACGAAAGCAGCGAGTTCGGGATCATCCTCGCAACCGTTGACCGTGCCGGTAGCTACTCATGGCGCGCGGCGTGCTACTTCGCCCCCGACGAGTACGACGAGGAGATTCGCGGCAGCCGCGCAGCAGCCGAGACGATCGCGCTGCGTCACACCCAATCAGTGATCGACGCACTGTAAAGGAGACACGACCATGACCCCGACAACTGATACCCCACGCCGCACATACCGCGAGCGACGCGAAGCGCGAGCCGAACGGCTGCGCCAATGGGCAGCCAAACGCGAGGCACGCGCCGAGCAAGCCGCCGCGTCGGTGGATGCACTCGCAAGCCTTATCCCCTTGGGACAGCCAATCCTGCGCGGGCACCACTCACAAGGACGCGCCGAACGCGACCGCGACCGCATCGTGAACGGGACACGCCGCGTTGTCGAGCACTCGACCAACGCGCGCGAGTTCACCAACCGCGCCGAGAACATCGAAGCGGCAGCCGAGCACGCAATTTACTCCGACGACGCCGACGCGATCACACGGCTAACTGAAAGGATCGCCGGGCTTGAAAGTGAACGAGACACGATCAAGGCATACAACGTGGCGTGCCGCAAGGGAACGGCGGACCCCGCCACGCTGCCGGCCAAGCTCGCACGCGAGCTTGCCAGCAGCATCCGTGTTTGGGGCGACGTTCAATGCCCCGGCGGCCGGTTCCCGAGTTACACGCTGCGCAATCTCTCGGGGAACATCAGCCGTCAAAAGCGCCGCCTTGCCGCACTCACGGCGGGAGCGTCACAATGAACGCCACCGCTCAGACATCAGACGACATAACCGTGACCGTGACGCCATCCGTTGCCGTCGCCTTGCTAAGCGTCGCCGGGATCGAATACGACGAGTGCAGACGCTGGATACGCGACGATGGTCGGTGGACGTGGGCGACTGACGAGGCGCTGCGATGGGCGCTCGTTGCCCTCGCCGAAGATGACGACGATGAGTACGCGACCCCGGCACGGAGCGAACCGCAAGCACGTTGCCTAGGGGCTCTGAGCAGGGATCGTGGCTCGCTTACGGCGTGGAACATGATCGCCAGCGGCGATGTTGTCTGCCGATTCAAGGACGGCTCGATCGTCCGCATCGGCATCGACGGCCGCTACTTCAACGCTGACCGCGCGGCACTCGCGGCACACACGGAGGCTCAGGAAACAGCCATCGTCGCGCTTGCCGAGCGTAACGGCCCACTGATCGCCCATATCCCCCGCTTCGATGCCGACACCGTTCTGCAATTCGAGAACGGGCGCGTATTTCGCATGGCCGCCGATGGCCGCTGCATCCCTGCTCCACGCTCGGCAATCACTCAACACAAGGAATCCATCTAATGCCCACCCGACGCACCAATGCAGCGACGCCGCCGCTGCCCGGCGCTCGCTTCGACTTCGCCGCGCCGGGCACTGGTAGCCTGCCAACGTCGCAGCAGCTTCAACCGAGCGGAAGGACTCCATCATGCGCATTCGTGTCGTCACGGTCGCCGCGCTCGCCGCCGCGTTTGGGCTCACGACACCCGGCGTAGCCACCGCAACGATCCACGCTGGCCGCATTGTGTTCCCCGAACCGCACAACCCTCCGAGCATCGGCGTACCGCCGCCTCCCGCGGTCCAGACCAAAGAGTCCACACGCGAAGTCATCATCCAATACAACGCGAGCGCCGGCACCGTCACCCTCCGCGCGGAAGTGTTCGACCCAACTTTTTGGGGCGAACAGATTGGCGAAAGCTTCAAGCTCGGCCCGAAATGTGTCAGCTACGACGAAAGCACGTTCCATCCCCCCAATTTCAACGCGAGCATGAGCGCCAGGCCGAAACGCACGGGGCTACTCGGCGAAGAAGTAGGCGGCGTCACTGGCGAAGCAACACTACGCGGCTACACGGGCCATGTCAGCAGCGTTGGCACGTTCAGCGGCCGCTACTTCGAGATCACGTTCACGAGCAGCGCGTTTCGCAACCAGAACTGGCATTGCGCCATGCTCACATCGGACGGCTTCCCTTGGCCGCGCGTTCCCCTCGGCGGCTGGCGCAAGGCGAAGCGACCGCGCAAGTAGAACGCACGGTCCCGGTGGCAACCCACGTCGTCCGGTCGCGCGCCGAAGCCACTGTCGAACGGCAAGCGATTTCGTGTTAGGCTCGCACGCATGTTCAGGGGATGGCGGTGCATCCTGATCGCTTTCGCGTCACTGATGATCGGCGTCGGCGCAGCGTCCGCACTGACGACGGTCACGGTCAAGCGCTGCGGCTACGCGGCCAAAGGCTTCTACGGCAAGGACGCGATCTATCCGTGGCACATGTCATGCGCGCGGGCCCGGACAATTCTTGCCGGCGCCATCAACCCACACGCCAAGCACATCGAACTGACCGCAGACGGGGCCGCCACCGGCGACGCCGGGCCGGTACTCATTGGCGGCCGCTGGTGGGTGTGCGGCGGTCGTATGGGGTTCTACTTCTGCGGCTATCCCTACCGTCCGGCCTACGTCTCAGGGACCGGCGGCGGAACCACTTGGAAGGGTCCCTTCACAGAAGAGTCCGCCTACAACGCGTGCTCGGCTGGGGGCACCTGCGGGCCCCGAGATGTTGTCTATCTGCCGCACTGAGCGGCATTGCGCTGGCGATAGGTCACCGAACACCGGACAGTCCACGAACCTGACCTGGGGAGCCGTGTACCACTAGGGACGCTAGACGACCTTCTCTCATTCGCACAGGGTCTCTCACCGACGCCCTAATGAATGACTGAAAACCGAAAGACTGCTGACCTTCCGCTCGCCGTGTGGCCGAGCGCACAACGCACAAGCCAGTGGCAGCGATACGGTCGCTACCTCGCGGAGTCCAACCGGCATCCCGGCAAGATGCTCCCCGCGCTCGCGCGCCGGGCTGTTGAAACGTACAGCGACCCGGGCGGGCTCGTGGTCGACCCCATGTGCGGAATCGGCACGACGCTAGTCGAGGCAATCGACCTCGGACGACGCGCCATCGGCGTAGAGCTGGAGCCTCGCTGGGCCAAGCTCGCCGCCGCCAACATCGAGCACGCACACGAAAGCCCACGTACTCGCGCACTGGCGCAAGTTGCCGAAGGCGACGCACGGCAACTGGCGCGTGTGCTCACCACCCAAGCGCGGCGCCTCGTGAGCCCCGGGGACAGCACGGTTCGCCGCATGGCATACGGCGTCGCCGACTTGATCCTCACGTCGCCCCCATATGCGTGCGAGGTCGCCGACCTCAACACCGTCAGTGGACCCGAGCCGCTGCGCCGGGATGACACGACCAACTACAGCCGCGACCGGCGCAATCTCGGTCATGCACGCGGCAGCGCATACCTCGTGGCTATGGATGACATCTACCGGGCGTGCGCGGCGGTGCTCAAGCCCGGTGGATTCCTCGTGTGTGTCACCAAGGACATGCGCTCTGGCGGGGGCGGCGCGCTGCGCAACCTCTCGGGCGAAACGATCACGCTCTGCGAGGACGCCGGCCTGATCTACTGGCAGCGCGTCATAAGCCTGCTGGCGACCGTCCGCGACAGCGAATTGGTCATGCGCCCGTCGTTCTGGCAGACGCTCCACGCCCGCCGCCGCCGCGAGAAAGGCGACCGCACGCAAGTCGTCGCGCACGAGGACGTGCTCGTGTTCCGCAAGCCGCACGTGGCCGCCGCTGCTCGGACGCAGGAGCGTCCGGTACGGAAGGCTGCGTGATGGCGAGCACAACCGCAACGATTACGCATAGGAAAGCCGATTTTGCCGGGCAGGTCTGCCGTTTTCGACGCGCGGCCGGTCGCTTCTGTCAGGACCTTGAGAACACGGCACCGATCTGGTCTGATCGACAGCGATGTGCCGCGAGCGCCGAACACGTCGAGCAGCAGCCACCACCGCGACCCGTCGCCGTCCGGCACCCAGCTCAGGTCCACAACCATGCGAGCGGCGGCGCCTACGGCACGGGCGCATGACCGGCCGGATGCCCGCACTCATCGAGCCCACAAATGAGCCGTGGGTCACAAAGCAGCAGCTAGATGACGTGCCCAGGGACGTTGCGAACGCGGTGAGGTAGGTCCGGGCCTGCCGAGAGGCTGTGGGTGTCAAAGCTCACTGACCTCAGGGAGGCCCGGAATGCAACACGCTAACGCTCCACTCACACAGATCGGCAGGCTCCGCTTGGTGCTGCTGGTCGAGGAGGAGGGATTCACGTTGCAGGCGGCGGCGGATGCTTGCAACGTGGCGAAGTCGACGTGCTGGGAGTGGGTGCGCCGCTGGCGTGCTGCGAGCGAGCCCGATCGCGTCACGCTTGCTTGCCTGCAAGACCGCAGCTCGCGACCACACCGAAGCCCGAACCAGGTGCCGGCTGGGGAGGCCGCGCGGATCTGTGAGCGGCGCCAGCACACCGGCTGGAGTCCGCGGCGGCTCGCAGACGAGACGGACATCACAAGGTCACATTCGACGATCCATCAGGTGCTGCGCCGTGGCGGCTGCTCACGCCTACCACGACCGGAGGAACCCGCAGTGGTCCGTTACGAGTGGCCGTGTCCCGGCAACCTGTTGCACATGGACGTCAAGAAGCTCGGGAAGTTCACCGAGCCCGGGCACGCCGTGACCGGTGATCGCACCCAACGCTCAAGAAGGGTCGGCTGGGAGTACGTGCATTCGATCGTCGATGACTGCTCAAGGCTGGCCTACTCGGAGATCCACAACGACGAGACCGCTGCCACGGTCACCGCGTTCACTCGCCGCGCGCTGGACTGGTTTTCCGAGCAGGGGATCGTCTGCGAGCGGATCATGACCGACAACGCATTCGCCTATACCAAGAGCAGGAGCTTCAAGCAGTTGCTCTGGCGGCGAGCGATCGCACACCTTCGCACACGGCCATACACGCCCAGGACCAACGGCAAGGTCGAGCGCTTCCACCAAACACTCATGCGTGAGTGGGCCTACGCACTCCAATACGCATCATCCGACGCCCGCGCACAAGCCCTGCCACACTGGATCAACCACTACAACGAGCGCCGCACCCACTCAGCGCTCGGCAACCGGCCACCCCACCACCGCGTTCGGGACGTCACCGGGCACAACATCTAGACCCGGCGACAGTCGCGGAAATGGTCGGGCACGACGACGGCGGCTATCTCATCGCCACCGTCTACACCAAGCTAGGCCAGCGTCGCGCGCTCGCACGCGCGCAGCAAGCAATGGCCGCCTACCAGGAACGACACGCCGCCGCCGAGCCTCGCCACCTGCGCGTCGTGGGCTAGTTCCGTGCGATACATACGCTCACGACGCGAAGCCCCGCCAAGCGGTAGCGCGCCGCTACCCCTCCTCCGCTGGAAATAGGCCGGGCAGCAGGCGGTCTATCGCATGTGTGAGGTCTCGATGCGGCGCACCCGGCCAGCCGTGATAGACGATTACACGCGCAAGAACCTCGTAGTACGGACTGACGATGAGCTGGGCCTGCTTGTCGTGATCCTCGATGCGCACGTCAAGCACCGGGACGCGCTCCCCTTCACGCTCATCGACGGACCACAGGCCAGAGATTCTGTAGAGGGTCGGATGTGCCATGTTCGAGATGTAGCCATACGTGCCACGGCCTACGTCCCTCGTGTGGGGGCGGCTCAGAAACTCGCTGAGCAGCCATGCAACCGACTCCTCAGGGCCGGGCAGACTCTGCCCGTGCAGGAGCCGCCGACCGTTCTCGTCGGTCGTCCATCCGCCGGGGAAGATTTCGTTGATTTCGGCGCGGCACCGCTTGAAGTCCTCGGCCACTCGCAGATACTCCGGGTGCTCCTTGCCGAGCAGGCGGCCAGCGTTCTTCTTGGCCTCCTCGGCGCTCTTAAGTTCCTCGCGGTACGCACGGGCAAGCCGGTTCTCGGTCGCCTCACCGTTCGTTCCGAGCACCCAGGCAGCGCTCGCGCGATCACGCTCCGGGCAACGGCCGACGGACTGAACAGGACCTCCTGGGCTCCGTAGAGCGCGGCGAGCCCCCCGCATTGCTCGCTGGCCGCGAGCATGTAGCGCTGCACCGCCGCCTGGATCACGAGACCGGCGTGAGGATGGCCCGGCGCTATGCGCTCGGCAATCTCCTGTCGATCGCGGGCAGCCTGCGAGCCGGAGGTCGCATGGCCTTGAGTTCCGACCGTGACCTCTCTCCACGCTGCGCGGCAGCGGAGAAACAGATCGGCGAGTTCGGCGAAGCGCTCGGCTTGGTCATCTGGGTAGGGCTGTACCGACAACCGACAGCGTATGACCCGGCTCGCCTCCCAATGGCGCCGGGACCGGCTTTGCAAACGTCCTGCAAACGTTTTGGGCCGCCGCTGCAAACGTCCTGCAAAGACGCGACCGCCGAAACCCCGCGAAACGGGGCGAAGCGACCCGCGCCACCCCCTGTGTTTCCGGGGTTTTTTGCCTATGTTCGCTGGCTTTCGCCAACCACTAACCAATCGGGGCGCCCGGATTCGAACCGGGGACCTCGCCGACCCGAACGGCGCGCGCTACCAGGCTGCGCCACGCCCCGACGCAAGCACCAGTATCCCACAAGCGCGCGTCTAGCCACCCCGAGCCGCACCGGACGCCCCGACCGGCCGATCACGCCGGACGACACGGTCGGGCAGCGCACCTCGCGCGCACGCACCCCCACGCGCCCCACGCGCTAAGCAAGGCTTTCTCCGCGCGCGTACACGCACGCGCCCGCGTGGCACCCCTTTCAGAAGAACAACACCCCCCACCCCTCCCCCAAAACCGACTGCATCCCCACCGCAGGCCCGAGCACCCCGAGCCCCGCTAATGTCGCCCCATGCCCTGCCAGCTCACCGACGCCATCGCCCACCTCGACAACCTCCTGGACCCGGCCCGCTTCAGGGACTACTGCCCCAACGGCCTCCAGGTCCCCGGCAAAGCGGCCATCGCCAAGCTCGCGACGGGCGTGAGCGCGAGCGCGCAGCTGTTCGAAGAGGCCGTCGCCATAGAAGCCGACCTGGTGATCGTCCACCACGGCCTCTTCTGGGGCTCCAAACCCGTGTCCATCGACGCCCCGATGAAGCGCCGCTTGAAGCTCTTGTTCGACGCGGACGTCGCGCTCGCCGCTTACCACCTGCCGCTGGACGCCCACCCGCAAGTCGGCAACAACGCCTTGATCGCCGAGGCGCTCGGCGCAGACAGCACGACCCCGTTCGCCCCGCACGAAGGCGAGCCGATCGGCCGGCTCGCCCGCTTCCCGGGCGAGGGCATCGAGGCACAGGCCCTGTTCGCCAAGGTAGCCGAGCTGACCGAACGCACCCCGCTCGTGTTCGACTCAGGCCCCGACCGGATCCAGAGCCTCGCGATCGTCTCGGGCGGCGGCGCCGGCTACTTCCCCGACGCAGTGGCGGCCAAAGCCGACGCCTTCTTGACCGGCGAACCCGCCGAGCGGGTCATGACCGAAGCGCGCGAAACCGCGACCCACTTCATCGCCGCCGGGCACTACGCGACCGAGACCTTCGGCGTGCGGCGCCTCGGCGAGGAAGTCGCGCAGCGCTTTGGGCTGGTGCACGCCTTCATCGACATCCCCAATCCCGTATAGCCCGCGGCGGGCCTTCGCGCCGCGCGGGCGCAGCCACGACCGCGAAAGCAGCCCTGGCTCGGCAGCCAGGTGTCCGTGGCTCTCGACACCCAAAGTCCCTAAGATCATGAGGGTCCAATAGGGGTCACGAGGAGGAGAGTCGCAATCATGGAGGCCAGCGCCGTAGAGACGTCAACCGGATCGGCCACGGTCGCCGATCTGATCTCACGCTCGGCCGCCCAGCGCCCCGAGCATCCCGCCGTCCGCTACAAGCAGGACGGCGAGTGGAAGGACGTCCCCTATCGAGAGGTGGCGGACATCGTGCAGGAGATCGGCCTCGGGTTGATCGACCTGGGAGTCGAACCGGGCGAGCGGGTTTGCATCCTCGCCAACACTCGCCCCGAGTGGTCCTACGCGGACATGGCGATCACTTCGATCGGCGCGGTCGTCGTGCCGATTTACCAGACCAACTCCCCCGAGGAGTGTTTGTGGGTCATCTCCGATTCGGGCGCCACCGCGATCGTCGCCGAGGACGAGGCGCAGCTGGCCAAGCTGGCCGAGATCCAAGACCAATTGCCCAACCTGAAGACCGTGATCGCGATGGACCCGCCCGCGGGCGCCGGGCCGGTCGAGTCGATCTCGCTCGATGAGGTGCGCGAGCGTGGCCGCACCCGCGACGCCGCCGAGCTGAAGGCGCGCCGCGACGCGGTCAAGCCGGAGGACTCGTTTACGTTCATCTACACGTCGGGCACGACCGGCCCCCCCAAGGGCTGCGTGCTGAGCCACGGCAACTACGCCGCGATGATGGACATGCTCAAAGCGGTCGGCCAGATCGAGGACGACGAGGTCATCTACCTCTATCTGCCCCTCGCGCACGCTTTCGCGCTCTTGATCCAATTGGGCGCCTTCGATCTAGGCGCGACGATCGCCTACTTCGGCGGGGACACCAAGCAGATCGTGGGCGAGCTGATGGAGGTCAAACCGACCTACCTGCCTTCGGTGCCGAGGATCTTCGAGAAGATCTACACGCTCGCCAACGCGGCCCTCGAAGCGAAGCCGGCCGAGGAGCAGGAGGAAGCCCAGCGGGCGATCGCCCTGGGTATGAAGGTCCGCGAGCTGCAAGCCAAAGGCGAGGAGGTGCCGGCGGAGCTGATGGGACCCTTCGAAGAGGCCGACGAGAAGCTGTTCTCGAACGTCAGGGCGATCTTTGGAGGCAACGTCAGGCACGCCGTCACCGGCGCCGCCCCGATCGCCAAGGAGATCCTTGAATTCTTCTTCGCGGCGGGGATTCCGGTGCTCGAGGGCTACGGCATGACCGAGACGGCCACGGCCGCGACGGTGTGCACGCTCGAGGACCACAAGTTCGGCACCGTCGGCAAACCATTCCCCGGAGTGGAGGTCAAGATCGCCGGGGACGGCGAGGTCTTGATCAAGGGGCCGAACATCTTCCAGGGCTACCACAACAACGCCGACGCCTCGTTCGGATCGATCGAGGACGGCTGGCTGCACACAGGCGATTTGGGCAGCGTCGACGAGGACGGCTTCCTGTCGATCACGGGCCGCAAGAAGGACATCATCATCACCGCGGGCGGCAAGAACATCACGCCGGCCAACCTGGAGAACGACCTGAAGCAGTGCCGCTGGATCTCCCAAGCGGTGATGCACGGCGACCAGCGACCCTACCCGGTCGTGCTGGTGACGCTCGACGAGGAAGAGATCGCGGGCTACGCGCGCGAGCACAGCCTGCCGCAGGACACCGCCTCGCTTTGCGAAGAGGAGGCGGTCAGAGAGATGATCGCCGAACAGGTGGAGCGCGCCAACAGGCGCTACGCCCCGGTCGAGCAGGTCAAGCGCTTTGCGATCCTGCCGCACGACCTGACCCAAGAGACGGGCGAGCTCACACCGACGTTGAAGGTCAAGCGCAATGTGGTGGCCGAGAAGTACGCGGATGTCCTCGACGCGCTTTATGCGGGCTGAAGCCCGATAGCTGCCAACATAGGGGGGAATTATGCGTAGCGATCCCAGCGAGACCGGTGGCCTGTTCGTCGGGCGCAGACCCGGCACGGCGCCGACCCGCTTCAGGGCGCTGCCTCAGCGCGGCAGCAAGGCACGCCAGCGCGTGGACAACAACCTGGCGCGGCTGCTCCTCGTCGGGATGGTCATCGGCAGCCTGCTCTGCTGGGGGCCGATCCCGATCGCCTGTCTGTGGCTGAGCGCGCAAGCCAACTACCTGACGGGCAGCGTCAGCTTCGGGGTGCTGATCGCGCTCGTGGCTCTGTTCGCGCTGCTGTTCGGGACCTTGATGCTCTTGCGCAGGCTCGACAACGCTTGGATCCTCGTGCGCAGGGCCGCCGGGCACGACCAACGCACCGGCGCGTTGCCTCGCATCTTCGGCATCACAGCCGCCGTGTGCGCGGCCGCGTTCTCGTTCTGGTTCGTGGTGATCCATGGGCCCGGCTCCAGCTCGATGCCGGGGAACAAGCCTTAATCGATGGGCCTGCTCGACTACTACAAGCAGTTCGAGGGGATGAGCGAGGAGGAGGTCAACGAAGGCCTGCGCGAGGAGGCCGCGGAGCGCAAACGCAAGGCGCTGGCCACCGTCCAGACGCTGGATCTGTCTCATACGACTTGGCACGAGCTACCCCACCCGGACGTGGTCAGCGCGATCACGTTCGTGGCCCGGCGCGGGATGCAGCGCTACCCCCATACGCGCGGCTCCCAGCTGAGGACTCGCTTGGCCGAGCGCCACGGCGTGGAGACGGCGCGGGTGATCGTGGGCAACGGGGCGGCGGAGCTCTTGAGCGCGGCGACCAGGGCGCTGATCGAGCCGGGCCAGGAGCTGATCACGGCGTGGCCCTCTTATCCGCTGTTCCCGATCATGGCGCGCAGGGCACACGGGCGGGCGGTGCCGGTACAGGGAGGCGTGGACGCACTGCTTGAGGCCGTGGGTGAGAGCACGCGTGTGGTGGCGCTGGCCAGCCCCAACGACCCGACGGGCGAGCTGCTGGCGACCGATGAGCTCGAGCGCCTCTTGAACGGATTGCCGGACACCGTGGGGGTGCTGCTGGACGAGTCGCTGGTGGAGTTCTCAGACGCCCAGCCGATCGACTCCTCGCTGGGGCTGCTTGAGAACCACCCGAGACTGCTGGTGTTTCGCAGCTTCTCCAAGGCCTGGGGCTTGGCGGGGCTACGTTGCGGCTATGCGGTCGGCGGGCCCGGCTCGGAGGAGCTGCTGGCCGAGCTGGAGCCCGACCTCGGCGTCAGCGAGATCTCCCAAGCGGGGGCCTTGGAGTCGTTGCGAAGCTGCGCGGAGCTGATGGAGAAGCGGGTCAAGCGCGTGGCCAAGCAGCGAGCGGACCTGACGACGGCGCTGCGTCAACGTCACTTCGAAGTGACCGACAGCCAAGCAAATTTCGTGTGGGTGGCCCACCCGAGCATCGACGGCGGCGAGTTGGCAAGCCGCCTTGCCCGGGCCGGGATCGTGGTCGCGGCCGGCGCGCCGCTGGGCGAGCCGCGGCACGTGCGCATCGCGGTCCACGACGAGGCGGCCTCCACGCGCCTGCTGAACGCGCTCGACAGGGCCGCCGTTTAGCCTGGAAGCGCTCTCGCGAGACGACGCGAGTAATTTGGATCGTTGTTCCTACCCGGTGGGGCCCGACGCCCGGCGCGATACCTAGCCGGAGCCCGACTGACGCAGCAGGGCGCCGGTGGTGCCCTCCAGGATTTTGCGCCAAGCCCCGACCTGCTCCTCCTCGGCCTCGAAGTGGTCGACTACGCGACGCACGCGGCGCTCGGAGATCTCGATCCCGTGGCGTGCCCAGATCTCGGAGTAGCGCTCGTATTCGTCGAGCAGGTGGTAGGTGACCGACTGGAAGCCGTGGCGGGCGATCTCGATGCGCGAGGAGAAGCTCATGATCGAGGTTTCGAACATCAAGGAGTCCCGCGGCTCGGGCTCGATCAGGACGATGTCCACGCCGGGATAGCGCTCCTCCCACATCGAGGCCAGCTCGTGCAGGCGGCGGTGGCCGAGCAGCTTGAAGGCCTGATAGCCGATCTTGGAGAAGCCCATGTCGGAGATCCGCCGCGGGGGCGGCCCGCCCTCGTCACCGGCGGCCTCGTTGACGAAGGGAACGATCGGGTTGATCACGATCACCAGGTCCGCGCCCGCCTCGACGGCGATGTCGAGGTTGGTGGTGGAGACGATGCCGCCATCGATGAACTCGCGATCGCCGATCTTGACCGGGGCGTAGACCATGGGCAGGGCGCCCGAGGCACGCACGGCGGTGGAGATCGGCACGTCGTCGAAGCCGTCGGCGCCGAACACGACCCGCTCGCACGAGTCGAGGTCGGTGGCGACGAGGTAGAGCTCGCGGGCGAGCGCCCTGAAATCGTCGGAGCGTCCGTCCTCGGCAAGGACCTTGCGCAGATAGCGCTCGATCCCCTCGCCGGTGTAGGCGCCGGTGGGCAAGGCCTCGGCCAGGCCGAGCAGGATGTCGATGAGCGAGACCTGGCCGAGCTGGGGCAGTAGCTCGCGCGTGAGCGAGACAAGCTTTAAGGGCAGGCGCACGCCGGTGCGGGCCAGCTCGGGGAGGTTCAGGCGCAGGACGTCGCCCAGATCGATGTCGCGGAAGGCTTGGGGGCCTTGGTGGGTGACGACGCGCATCATCTCCTCGGGCGTGACCCCGTTGGCGCACAGGGAGGCGACGAAGGCTCCGGCGGAAGTGCCGACGTAGACGTCGAACTGGTTGATCGTGCGGTTGGCCGCCAAGAGGTCGAGGGCGCGCAAGGCGCCGATCTCATAGACCCCGCCGGTGAAGCCGCCACCGCCCAAAACCAAGGCCGTCTTGTCTCGGCGGGGCGCGCTTCGCTTGGAAGTTCGCGCGGGAGCGCTCCGCTTGGGCACCTTGCGTGTTTTGGAGCCCGTGGCGCCCTTGGCGACCGCTTTCAAGTTGACAACCTCGCCCATACCCATTGATTGTACGTACTGTTCCCTGAGCCTATGAGAATCGCCACCTTGCCAGCCCTCGCAATATGCGTCCTTTTGGGCACGACCGCAGCCCCCGCGGCCGAGGCCCAAAGCTCGCTGCAAGCGCCTCTGACCCACGAGATGAGGATCGCGGGAGGGGGTTCGGGCGCTTATGTTTACGACCTGACGACGTCAACCACGCTGTTCAGCGAGCGCGCGGAAGTCCCGCACCCGCCGGCGTCGGTGGAGAAGCTGTACACGGCGGCGACGGCGCTTGAGCTGATGGGCCCCGAAGCGACGTTCACGACCTCGGTGCTCGGGACCGGACATATGGGCGCGAACGGGCGTTGGGAAGGCAGCCTGTATCTGAAGGGGGGCGGCGACCCCACCTTCGGGAGCGCCTCCTACGTGGAGGCGAGGTATGGCGGGCGGGGAGCGACCGTGACCAAGCTGGCGGCGCTGGTGAAGGCCGCTGGGATCAGGGAAGTGACGGGCAACGTGGACGGCGACGAATCTTGGTTCGATTCGCTGCGCGGCGACCCTTACAGCGGCTATGCGCCGGACCCGGAATTGGAAGGGGAGCTGAGTGGGCTCTCGTTCAACCGCGGCCAGAGCGGCTCTGAGGGCGGCTCGCACGCACAGGGCGCGTATGCGGCACTCCAGTTGAGGGGGGCGCTGCGGTCGGTGGGGGTCAAGGTTCACGGCGGCACGGCGGCCACGACCCCGCCCGGCGCGAGCACGATCGCGAGCGAGGCCTCGCCGAACCTGGCAACGCTGCTGGGACTGACATTGCCGCCGAGCGACAACTACTTCGCGGAGACTTTGATCAAGGACATCGGAGCCCGCTTCGGCGGCGCCGGCACCACGGCCGCGGGCGCTGAGGTGGTGAGGGCGACGATCGCCAAGGACTTCGGCTTGCACCCCTACTTGATCGACGGATCGGGCCTGTCGCATTCAGACCACACGACGCCCAAGCAGGTGGTGGGGTTGCTGAGCGCGCTCGCCCACAGTCCCCTGGGCACGACTTTGCGGGGCGACTTGGCCGTGGCCGGCGAGAGCGGGACGCTGTCTGAACGGATGCGCCACACGCCTGCCACGGGGCGCTGTAGGGCGAAGACGGGGACTTTGAACGGGGTGTCCAACCTGGCCGGCTATTGCGAAAGCGCGGGCGGGGACGTGTTGGCTTTCGCGTTTTTTGACGATGGCATCGAAACGTATGAGGCCCACACGATCCAAGACAACATGGCGATCACCTTGGCGCGTTACTGATCGTCCCCCAACAGGTCTAGCAACCCGGCCTCGTCGATCACCCGGATACGCAGGCGTTCGGCCTTTTCGAGCTTGGAGCCGGGGCCTTCGCCGGCCACCACCCAGTGGGTCTTCTTGGAGACCGAAGTCGTGACGCGCCCACCGGCGGCCTGGATGCGCTCGGTGGCCTGCTCGCGCGAGAGCGTGGGCAAGGTGCCGGTCAACACCACCGTCTTGTCCGCCAAAGGTCCGCTCGTGGGTGCGGGGCCGGCTTCGGCGAAGCGCAGGCCGATCTCGCGCAGGTCGGAGATGAGGGCCAGCATCCGCTCGTCGTGCAGCTGGGCGTGGATCGAGGTGCTCATCTTCTCGCCGATGCCGGGCGTCTGGGCGATCTCCTCGGGCTCGGCGTCGAGCAAGGCCACGATGTTGCGGAACCTCATCGCCAGGTTGCGTCCGGTGACCTCCCCCACCTCCTCGATCCCGAGCGCGAACAGGACGCGCGCGAAGGGTCGCTGCTTGGAGGCCTCGATCGCGGCCAAAAGATTGGTGACCGACAGCTCGCCGAAGCCCTCCAACGCGAGCAGCTGCTCGCGGTGCTCGGCCAAGCGGTAGTAGTCGGCGGAGGTCTTGACCAAGCCGTGCTCTTGCAAGAGGGCCACCTGCTTCTCGCCGAGCCCCTCGATATCCATCGCGGCGCGGCCCACGAAGTGCTTGAGCAGCTGCCAAGCCCGCTCGGGACAGTCGCGGTTGGGGCACATCGTGAACACCGAGTCCTTGGGCTTGACGGTGGGGGTCTCGCAGAAGGGACACCGGTCGGGTGGCTGGGTCACGGGCGGGCGATCTTTGTGCTCGACGACGTGGGGGGCCGGGGAGACGACTTGGGGGATCACGTCGCCGGCGCGCAACACGATCACGTCCTCACCGGCCCGGATGTCCTTGCGCACGATGTCCTCCTCGTTGTGCAAGGTCGCAAGCTTTATCGTCACCCCGCCGGCGGCCACCGGCTCGAGCATCGCGTAGGGGCGCAGGTCGCCGAACTTGCCCACGTTCCACATCACCTTGTGCAGCTTGGTGACAGCGGTCGTGGGCGGGAACTTCCAAGCGACCGCCCACCGCGGGTCGCGGCCGACCGACCCGAGCCTGCGCTGGAGCGCCAGGTCGGAGACCTTGATCACGACTCCGTCGATCTCGAAGTCGAGCTCTCCCCGGCGCTCCTGCCAGAGCAGGCACTGGGCGATGACCTCCTCCTCGCTGTCGAGCCGCTTGATGTCCCGGTTGACCCGGAAGCCGTGCTCTCTGAGCCACTCCAAGGCCTGCCAATGGGTCTCAAACGAGAGGTCGGGCGCGACGCCGACCTGGTAGGCCCACATCGAGAGCGGTCTTTCGGCCATCAAGGAGGGGTCGAGCTGGCGTACCGCCCCGGCGGCCGAGTTGCGGGGGTTCATAAAGGTGGACAGTTCGTTTTCGGCGCGCCGCTCGTTGACGGCGGCGAAGTCCTCCAAGGACATGTAGATCTCGCCCCTGACCTCCAGCAAGGGGGGAGCGTCTTCCACATGCAACGGGATCGAGCCGATCGTGCGCAGGTTGTGGGTGACGTCCTCCCCCACCTCCCCGTTGCCTCTGGTGGCGCCGCGCTCGAGCACGCCGTCGCGGTAGAGCAGGCTGATCGCAAGGCCGTCCACCTTGGGCTCGACCACGTACTCGAAGCGAGTCCTCACGATGCCTTCGCGTCCGAGGTGGGCTTTCATGCGCTCCACCCAAGCCTTCAACTCCTCCTCGGAGCGCACGTTGGAGAGCGAGAGCATCGGCTCGGAGTGCTGGACCTTCTCGAGCTTGCCGACCGGCTCGCCGCCGACCCTCTGGGTGGGCGAGTCGGGCGTCTGTAGCTCCGGATGCTCGGCCTCCAAGCCCCTCAGCTCGTCCAAGAGGGCGTCGTAGGCGTCGTCTGAGATCTCGGGGTCGTCGAGCACGTAGTAGCGGTGCCCGTGGTGCTCGAGCTGCTTGCGCAACTCGGCCGCCCGCTTGCGCGCCTCGGCAGGCACCTTCTTCTCGGAGGCCCGGCTCACGCGCTCCCGCCGTCGAGGGCGGGCGCCAGGAGCGCCTGCAGGTCGAACTCGCGCAGCAACTCCAACCCGCCGAGGTGGGTGAGGTCGAAGTGGATCGGGGTCACCGCGATTCTGCCTTCGGCGACGGCCGCAAGGTCGGTACCGGGCTCGTCGTGGAAACCGGGGTCGGCGCCGTAGATCCAGTAGCGCCTGCCCTTGTCCCTCGCCTCCCCTCCGCGCGTGTCCATGGGCCCCGCTCCGCGCGTGTCCATGGCACCCGCTCCGCGCGGGTTCGTGCCCTGCTCGTCGGGGGCGACCTTCAGCTCGTCGCGATAGATGCGCTTGCCCAACTTGGTCACCTCGACTCCGTCCGGCTCGCCCGCCGGCACGTTCACGTTGAGCAAAGTCCCTTCGGGCAGGGGCACGTCCTCGATGCGCTCCACCAGGCGCGCCACGAACCGAGCCGCGACGTCGAAGTCGAAGCCGCCGGCGTAGCGAAAGTCGAGCGCCCTGCCGCGCGCCTGCTGGGAGGCGGCGATCGCGGGCAGACCGAGCACGACGCCCTCCAAGGCGGCAGCCACGGTCCCCGAATAGGTGATGTCGTCGCCCAGGTTGGCCCCGTGGTTGATGCCTGCCACGACCAGGTCCGCTTCGAAGTCGGCGACCAGGCCGAGCCGGGCGAGCCTGACGCAGTCCACGGGCGTGCCGTCGGTCGCGTAGCCGACGGTGCCGTCCGCGAAGGCGATCTCCTCCACCCACAGGGGCCTGCGCGTGGTGATCGAGCGCGCCATCGCCGAGCGGTTGCCGTCTGGGGCGATCGTGACCAGGCGCACGCCTTCGACTTCGAGCAAGGCCGCGCGCAAGGCCTGTAGGCCCTCGGCCTCGATCCCGTCGTCGTTGGTGAGCAAGACATTGAGCATCGCTCCCCCAGCATAGGGTTCGGTGCGGTGGTCAGCCAGGCGGATAGGCCACCGACGCCAAGGCCAAGCCGTGCGGGGGCGCGGTGGGTCCGGCCTGGGCGCGTGGCCTACCTTCGAGCAGGTCCGCGAACTGGGAGATCTCGCGTCGCCCGGCGGCCACCTCGAGCATCGTGCCCACCAAGATCCTGTTCATGTGCCGCAAGAAAGTGTCCGCCTCGATCCAGAACTCGAGCAAGTCCCCGTCTATGCGCCACTCGGCGCGTGTCACGCTGCGCTCGAAGCGCGTGTGCTCGGTCTCTGTGGGCGTGAACGCGGTGAAGTCGTGGGTCCCGATCAGTAGCTTCGCGCACTCTGGGAGCAACGAGCGATCCAGAGAGCGCGGCCACCAGAAGGCCCGGCCTCGCTCGAACACATCGCGGGTGCGCCGCGCCAGAACGCGGTAGCAGTAGGTCCTGCTCGTGGCGCTGCGCCTCGCGTCGAACTCCTCGGGTGCCGGCTCGCAGGAAAGCACGGCCATGTCCTTGGGTAGCAAGGCGTTCAGGCGCTGCGGATCGAGCGCCTCGTGGCGGTAGCTTGCGACCTGCCCCCATGCATGCACGCCCCTGTCGGTGCGACCGGCGACGGTCACAGTCAACGGGCCACCGTCGGCGTCGGCGTCGCCCAAGACGGTACGCAGCGCCCGTTCGATCTCCCCCTGTACAGTGCGCTGGTTGGGCTGGCACGCCCAGCCGGCGAACTCAGTCCCGTCGTATTCGATCGTGAGCTTGGTCACCATCGACATATACCTGCTTGTCTGTTAGTGCGCCTGTCTGAGGGTGCGAGAGCCAAGTCTGGCAAGGACGCAGCGAGCGTGGCGTACTTTCTGTACGTGAGTGAGCGAGGACGTAGCCAGACGCCGGCTATCGCGCCCTCAGACCAGCTCGAGGTAGACCATCTCGGTTGCGTCGCTCCGACGCGGACCGAGCTTGAGGATGCGCGTGTACCCGCCTGGCCTGTCGGCGTAGCGGGGCGCCACCTCGGTGAACAGCTTGTGTACCGCGAACTTGTCTTGCGAGAGCGCCGAGAGGGCCTGACGGCGAGCGTGCAGGTCGCCGCGCTTGGCCAAGGTGATCAGTTTCTCGATCTCCGGCTTGACCGCCTTGGCCTTGGCCTCGCTGGTCTTGATGCGCTCGTGCTCCAAAACCTCCTTGGTGAGGTTCATGAGCAAGGACTTGCGGTGCGCCGCGTCGCGGCTGAGCTTGTTTCTGGTCTTTTGGTGTCTCATGGCTTATCTCCGAGCAGATGCGCTCGCGACCGGTCAGTCTAGAGGGCCGGTCGCGCGCGCGGGCGCCGCCTCAGTCTTGGCGCAATTGCAAACCGCGAGCTTCGAGCGTTTCGATGACCTCGTCGATCGACTTCTTGCCGAAGTTGGGGATCGCGTTGAGCTCGCCCTCGGACTTTGAGATGAGGTCGCCGACCGTCTGGATGCCGGCGCGCTTGAGGCAGTTGTAGGAGCGCACTCCGAGCTCGAGCTCCTCGATCAGGATGCTCCACTCCTCGCCCTGCAAGGCTGCCGGAGCCCCGCCGGCGCCCACCGCCAGGCCGTGCCCGTCGAGCTGGCCTCCGGGCGTGGCGCGCAGCTCTTGGATGCGGTCGGCGTCGGTGAAGATCGCCAGTTGCGAGATGAGCAGCTCGGCGGCCTCGCGCAAAGCGGCCTGGGGCTCGATCGAACCGTCGGTCTCGATGTCCAAGGTGAGCTTGTCGAAGTCGGTCTTCTGTCCCACGCGGGCCTGCTCGACGGCGTAGGCGACGCGACGAACCGGCGAGAAGATCGAGTCGATCGGGATCACGCCGATCGGCTGGTCGGCGGACTTGTTCTCCTCGGCGGGCCTGTAGCCGCGGCCGCGGCCGATCGTCATGTAGAGCTCGAGCTTGGTCTTCTTCTCCAAGGTGGCGATGTGGACGCCCGGGTTGAGGATCTCCACGCCGGCGGGCAGGTCGATGTCCTTGGCGGTGATCTCTCCCGGCCCGGTCACGACCAGGGGCGCCTCGACCTCGGAGGCGTCGGAATGCATGCGGCACACGATCCCCTTAAGGTTGAGCACGATGTCGGTCACGTCCTCCTTGACGCCTTGGACTGTGGAGAACTCGTGGGCCACGCCCTCGATGCGCACGCTGGTGACGGCTGCGCCGGCGAGCGAGGAGAGCAGGACGCGTCGCAGAGAGTTGCCGAACGTGTAGCCAAAGCCGCGGTCGAGCGGCTCGATCGTGAACGTGCCACGATTCTGCTCCACGGACTCGCTGGTGATCCGGGGGATTTGGAAGTCGAGCATCGGGGTCCTAACCTCGTGTTGATGTAAAACCGGCCTCCTGACGGGCGCCGGCTCTTTGCGTCGCCGCTCCCTTCAGGGACGGAGACGCGGAAAAGCGTCTACTTCGAGTACAGCTCGATGATGAGCTGCTCCTGCACCGGGGCGGCCACCTCGCGCCGCTCCGGCTTGCGCAACACCTTGGCCGTGAGCGACTCGTGGTCGGCCTGAAGCCACGCGGGAATCTGTCCGGTCAGCTCGGTGGCGTCTCTGACCACCTGCATCGCGGGGGTGTCGGCTTTGATCGCGATCACGTCGCCGGGCCTCACCTGGTAGCTGGGGATGTCGACGCGACGGCCGTTCACCGTCCAGTGGCCGTGACGGATCAGCTGGCGCGCCTGCCTGCGCGAGGCGGCAAAACCGAGACGGACCATGACGTTGTCCAAGCGGCACTCCAAGAGCGCGAGCAGGTTCTCGCCGGTGATCCCGGGCTGACGCGAGGCCTTCTCGTAGTAGCCGTGAAATTGTTTCTCGAGCACCCCGTAGTAGCGGCGGGCCTTCTGCTTCTCGCGCAGCTGCAAGCGGTACTCGCTCTGCTTCTGGCGTCCGCGCCCATGCTCGCCCGGCGGATAGGAGCGACGCTCGACGCCACACTTGTCGGTGAGGCAGCGCTCGCCCTTGAGGAACAGCTTCTGTCCCTCGCGACGGCACTGCTTGCACTGGGGGCTTGTATCTCTTGCCATGTACCTGTCTCCTACACGCGCCGTCGCTTGCGGGGTCGGCACCCATTATGGGCCTGAGGGGTCACGTCCTTGACGCCGGTGACCTCCAAGCCGGCGGCCTGAAGCGAGCGGATCGCGGTCTCCCGTCCGGAGCCGGGGCCCTTGACGTAGACCTCGACCTTTTGCAGGCCCTGCTCCATGCCCTTGCGGGCAGCCGCGTCGGCCGTGACCTGGGCGGCAAAAGGGGTGGACTTGCGCGAGCCCTTGAAGCCCGCGCCGCCGGCCGACTCCCAAGCGAGCACGTTGCCCTGAGTGTCGGTGAGCGAGACGATCGTGTTGTTGAAGGACGTCTTGATGTGGGCTTGGCCGATCGGGACGTTCTTCTTGAGGCGGCGACGGCCGCGGGCGGGACGCTTGGGCGCGGCCATCAGCGCACCTTCTTCTTGCCGGCGACCTGCAGGCGCTTGGGGCCCTTGCGAGTGCGGGCATTGGTCTTGGTCTTCTGGCCGCGTACGGGCAGGCCGCGACGGTGGCGCAGGCCCCTGTAGCAGGCGATCTCTTGCAGGCGCTTGATGTCCTGGGAGCGCTCCCTGCGCAAATCGCCCTCGACGGTCAGGGAGCGGTCGATCTCGTCTCTGAGGCGCGAGATCTCGTCCTCGGTGAGGTCGCGAATGTAGGTGTCGGGGCTCACCTTGACCTCAGTCAAGATCTTGTTGGACGTGGAGCGACCGATGCCGTAGATGTAGGTCAGCCCGATCTCCGAGCGCTTGTTCAAAGGCAGGTTGACTCCCGCGATACGTGCCATCGCAGATCAGCCTTGCCGTTGCTTGTGGCGCTTGTTCTGGCAGATGACGAGCACCGCTTTGTGGCGGCGGATGATCCTGCACTTCTCGCACATCGGCTTGACCGACGGTCTTACCTTCATGATCCCTTTCGGCTGGTGTCCCGGCGAGGCGGCTCTGGCTGCCGGTACGGCCGCCGCTACCGCGTCGTGGTCTTGCCCTCACGCGCCGATGCTTGCGCGCACGAGAGCAGGACAGCGGATGTTAGCAACCCTACGCGGAGCTCGCGGCTTGCCCTGGGTTCGGTCGCGGCTTGCCCTGGTTCGGTCACCGGGGTTGCGACAGGCCCACCCTACGCCGAACTCGCGGCTTGCCCGACCGGAGCGACCGAGCGCTCGTGGGCGGGCAGGTGCCACGGGGTCAATATGCGGGGCCCGGCGGGCGTGACCGCCACGGTGAACTCGAAGTGGGCGGCAAGCGAGTCGTCTTGGGAGAAGATCGCCCAGCCGTCGGCGGCCACACGCACCGAGGGGCGCCCGGCGGTCGTCATCGGCTCGATCGCCAAGACCATGCCGGGCTCCAGCAAAGGCCCCTTTCCGGCGCGACCGTAGTTGGGCACTTGGGGGTCCTCGTGCATGTCTTTGCCGACTCCGTGCCCCACCAAGGAGCGCACCACGGCCAGGCCTGCGCGCTCTGAGAGCTTTTGGATCGCGTGCGAGACGTCGCCGATGCGATTGCCCACCCGGCATTGCTCGACGCCCGCAAACAAGGCCTGCTCGGTGGCGCCGAGCAGATTCTCCGCCAAAGGCGAGATCTCCCCGACCGCGAAGGTGCGCGCCGCATCGGCCACCCAGCCCTCGAACGTCACACCGATGTCCACCGACAGGATGTCTCCTCGCTCCAAGCGATAGCGACCAGGGATCCCGTGCACGATCATCGAGTTGGGTGAGGCGCAGATCGAGCCGGGGAAGCCTCGGTATCCCTTGAAGGTCGGGGTCGCGCCTTGGGAGCGGATGAAGCGCTCAGCCGCTTCGTCGAGTTCTCGAGTGGAGACGCCGGCGCGGATCTTGGCTGCGATCAAGTCCAAGGCAGCCGCTTGGATCAAGCCGGCGGCGGCCATCTTCTCGATCTCCTCGGGCGACTTCTTGACGATCACCCTAGGAGCTTATCCGGCAGGGCGTGCCTGCCGGCACGCGCGGGGCGCGGGCGCCGGGCCACTTTACAGCTCGTCCTCCAGGCGCAGGGTCGCGACGGTGGCACGTATGTGGTCGTGGACCTCGTCGGGGTGGCGCTGGCCGTCGAAGCGACGCAGAAGTCCCGCCTGCTCGTAGTAGGCGATCAAAGGCGACGTTTGGCCCGCGTATACCTCCAGGCGCTTGCGGATCGTCTGCTCTTGGTCGTCCTCGCGCTGGATCAGGCGGGAGCCGTCCTGGTCGCAAACCCCCTCGCGCTTGGGGGGGTCGAACTCGACGTGGTAGACGTGACCGGCCTTCAGGCACACGCGCCTGCCCCCCAGTCGCCTGACCACCTCGTCGTCGGGCACGTCGATCAGGATGACGGCCGTGAGACGCCGCTGCGATTCGGCGAGCGTCTTGCCCAAGGCGTCGGCTTGGACGGTGTTGCGGGGGAAACCGTCGAGCAGGAAGCCTTCGCGGGCGTCCTGCTCGCCAATGCGCTGGCCGATCATCCCGAGGATCACCTCGTCGGGGACCAGCTCGCCGGCGTTCATGTACTTCTGTGCTTCTTGGCCCAGAGCGGTGCCTTCGGAGACCTGGGCGCGAAGCATGTCGCCCGTTGAGATGTGGGCCAGGGCGAAGTCCGCCTTTAGACGCTCGGCTTGAGTGCCCTTGCCGGCGCCGGGAGGACCCAAGAGTATGAGATTGGTCTCGACCATCGACCGATGGAGACTACCCGAGCGGCTGCTTGGAGCAGCCCTCGCGGCCGCGCACTACTTCAAGAAGCCCTCGTAGCTGCGCATCATCAGCTGGGCCTCCAGCTGCTTCATCGTTTCCAAGGCGACTCCGATCACAATCAGGATCGAGGTGCCGCCGAAGAAGAAGTTCTGGTGGGTGCGCGCGATCAAGATCGCGGGCAGGGCCGCCACCGCGGCCAAGAACAGCGCGCCTGGGAACGTGAGGCGAGCGAGAATGCGGTCCAGGAATTCGGCGGTGGGCCGTCCTGGACGCACGCCCGGGATGAAGCCACCGTACTTCTTGAGGTTGTCGGCTTGGTCGACGGGGTTGAAGGTGACGGCGGTGTAGAAGTAGGCGAAGATGATGATGAAGATCGACTCGCCCACGATGTAGTGCCAGCCGTTGGGGGTGAAGAAGTTGGACACGCCTTTGGCCCACGGCGTTTTGATCAGCTGCCCGACGGTCGGCGGGAAGGCCATGATCGAGGCGGCGAAGATGACGGGGATGACGCCGGCCATGTTCAGACGCAACGGCAGGTAGGTCTGCCCGCCTTCGGTCATGCGCCTTCCGATCACCCGCTTGGCGTATTGGACGGGAATCCTGCGCTGACCCTCCTGGACGAACACGATGCCCGCCACGACGGCCAAGACCAGGAAGGGCATCATCACCTTGAAGACCTGGTCTTGGCTTGTCCACCACACTTCGATTCCGGCGGGCAAGCGCGAGACGATCGAGGCGAAGATCAACAGGGAGATGCCGTTGCCGATGCCGCGCTGGGTGATCAGCTCGCCGATCCACATCAATAGGATGCAGCCCGCCGTGAGGCAGATCACGATCAGGAAGATGTGGGGCGCATCGAACTTCGAGACAACCGCTTCGTTGGCCGAGGCCGAGAGCGAGTGGAAAAGGAACACGTACCCGATCGACTGGGCGAAGGCCAGGCCGACGGTCAAATAGCGCGTGTATTGGGTGATCCGCGCCTGCCCCACTTCGCCTTCCTTGGAGAGCTTCTCGAGCGATGGGATCACGACCTGCAGGAGCTGCAGGATGATCGAGGCGGTGATGTAGGGCATGATCCCGAGCGCGAACAGGGCGATGCGCGAGAGGCTGCCGCCCGAGAAGAGGTTCAGATAGCCGAGGATGCCCGAGCCGCCGAACTGCTTTTGCAGATTGTTGACCGCGGTCAGGTTCACGCCGGGGACCGGCAGGTGCGAACCGAGCCTGTAGATCAGCAGCATCGCGGCTGTGAACAGGAGCTTCTTGCGGATGTCCGCAACCTGGAAGGCGCTGAGGATCGTCGAGAGCATTGGTTTAGCCGGTCACGCGCGGATCGTTTAGGCCCGCAGCGCCGGTCTCGCGATTTTAGCTCTCGATGACGGTGCAGGTGCCGCCGGCGCTCTCGATGCGCTCGCGGGCGGTCTTGCTGAAACCGTGGGCGTGGACGGTGAGCGCCTTGCTCAACTCGCCCTTGGCCAAGATCTTGACGGGAATCCCCTTGCGGGTGGCCAAGCCCTTGGCTTGCATCAGCTCGACCGTGACCTCGGCGCCCGCATCGAAGCGAGCCTCGAGGTCGGAGACATTGACCGGCTGAGTGTGGGTGCGGAACATCTCGAAGGGCATCGACTTCTTCATGTGGGGGCCGCGCAGCTTTCGCATCCGCATATGAATCGGCATCTGGCCGCCCTCGAAGCGGGCCCTGTCCTTCGAACCTGATCGCGAACCCGCGCCCTTCTGACCGCGACCCGAGGTCTTGCCGGTGCCCGAGCCTTCGCCGCGACCCACGCGCTTGCGTGGCCTACGGCTTCCGGGAGCCGGTTTGAGCGAGTGCAAACCGATCGGCTGCTCCTGCTCCTCCTCGGCCTTGCTCTTGGCCGCAGGGCTCACGACGCTTGCTCCTGCTTATCCGCGCCCGCGCTGCCCTTGTTTGCGCCGCGACTGCCGCCGGCCTTCGCGCTCGCGTCGTGGACCTCGACGAGATGACGCACCGCGTGCACCATGCCACGCGCCTGCTCACAGTCCTTGACCTCGACTGTGTGGCCGATGCGACGGAGACCGAGCGATCGCAAGGTGTCGAGCTGGCGCTTGTTGGAGCCCACGCTGGAGCGCCTCTGGGTTACTTGCAAGGTGGCCATCAGGCCGGAGCCTCGCTCGCGTCCGGGGCAGCATCTGCGGAGACGCTCTCGGGGACTGGGGCCTCCTCGGCGGTCGGGGTCTCGCCGGCCGCTTGCTCGGCGGTCTCTGTCTCGGCCGCGCCGTTGGTGGGCCGCTCGGTGAGGCCGAGCACCTTGGCGATCGAGAGGCCGCGCAGCTCGGCCACCTCTGAAGGGGTGCGCAGGTCTCGCAGGCCGGCCACGGTGGCCTTGACCAAGTTGATCGGGTTCTGGGTGCCCAGGCTCTTGGAGAGGATGTCGTGGATGCCGGCGAGCTCGAGCACCGCGCGCACCCCTCCGCCTGCGATCACGCCGGTACCGGGGGCGGCCGGCTTGAGAAAGACTCGACCCGATCCGAACACGCCGGTCGTCTGGTGGGTGATCGTGGAGCCGTGCTTGGGGACCCTGAAGAGGTCCTTCTTGGCGCGCTCCACACCCTTCTGGATGGCCAAGGGAACCTCGTTGGCCTTGCCGTAGCCGACGCCCACGACTTCGCGTTCGTCGCCGACGACCACCAGCGCAGTGAAGGAGAAGCGTCGGCCGCCCTTGACCACCTTGGCGACGCGGTTGATCTCCACCACGCGCTCCTGTAGGTCGAGGCTGCCTGGGTTGACTGATCTGTCCGATTGCATAAGAGAGTGAGAGAGGGTAGCGGGAAGGGAGCCTTAGACGGTGATGCCGGCCTCGCGGATCGCCTCGGCGAACGCGCGTACATGGCCGTGATAGCGGTAGCCGCCGCGGTCGAACACGACCTCGGAGACCTCGGCGGCTTTGGTGCGCTCGGCCAACAGCTCGCCCGCGCGCTTGGTGCGGTCGAGCCCTTTCAGGGCGCGCAACTCCGGCTCATACCAATGAACTGCAGCAAGCGTGCGGCCGGAGGAGTCGTCGACGAGTTGGGCCGAGAGGCCGCGGTTGGAGCGGAACACCGACACCCGCGGACGCGTTGTCGTGCCCGAGATCTTGGCCCGTACACGACGGCGGCGTTTGAGACGTCGAGTCTCCTTGGTGAGCGTGCTCATGCGCGCTTGCCCACCTTTCTTTGGACGTACTCGCCCTCGTAGCGGATGCCCTTGCCCTTGTAAGGCTCGGGCGGGCGCTGCTTGCGGATGATCGCGGCGATCTCGCCGACCTGTTGCTTTGAGATGCCCTTGACGACCACCCTGGTGGGCTGGGGCACTTCGAATTCGATGCCGGCCGGCGCCTCGATAGGGACCGGGTGGGAGTAGCCGACGGCGAGCTCCAGGTTCTTGCCCTTCATCTGGGCGCGGTAGCCGACGCCTTGGATCTCCAAGCGCTTCTCGTATCCGGCGGTGACACCTTGGACCATGTTGGCCACCAAGGAGCGCGTGAGGCCGTGCAAGGCGCGGTGCTCGCCGCGGTCGGTTGGGCGCGTGACGATCAGGCTCTCGCCATCCTGAGCGATTTCGATGTCGCGCGGGATTCGCTCGGAGAGCTCGCCCTTGGGTCCCTTGACGCTGACGGACTCGGGCTCGATCGCCACGGTCACGCCGGAGGGCACGGCAATTGGTTGTCTTCCGATTCTGGACACGGCGGATCTACCAAACCTGGGCCAGAACCTCGCCGCCGACACCGGCAGCGCGCGCGTCGTGACCTGTCATCACGCCGCGCGAGGTGGACACGATCGAGGTTCCCATGCCGCCCAGGACCTTGGGGATGCGCGTAGCCTCGACGTAGGTGCGACGGCCCGGACGCGATACGCGGCGCAGGCCGGAGATCGCCGAGCGGCGATCGTCGGTGTACTTGAGGCGAATCTCGATCAGCTGACCGGTGCCGCCTTCGCGCGCCGGGACGACCGACCAGGAGTCGATGTAGCCCTGCTCGACGAGGATGCGCGCGAGCTCGGTCTTCAGTTTGGAGGCCGGGATGTCGACCGTCTCGTGCGCGGCGTGGATCGCGTTGCGGATGCGCGTGAGAAAGTCGGCTATGGGATCGGTCATTGACATATGAAGGCTCTGTGTTTGTGTTCTCTAAAAAAAGTTGGTTACGAGCGAAATGGTTCTAAAGCACAAGGAGTCCAGAAAAATGGTTCACACACAAAGCCGCCTACCAGGACGACTTGGTCATCCCCGGTATCTGGCCGTTGTGGGCTAGCTCGCGCAAGCAGATGCGACAGAGCCCAAACTTGCGATACACCGAATGCGGGCGTCCGCAGCGGTTGCACCGAGTATAGGCACGTGTCTTGAACTTGGGTGGGCGCGCCTGCTTGACGCGCAGGGATGTCTTTGCCATCAGTCGGTGCTCCCGTTCTCAGATGTGTTGCCGGCGGTCTCGGTTGCGGGCGCTTGGTCGAAGTCGGCGGGGCGACCTTGGGTCGCGAAGGGCAAGCCCAAGGCTTGAAGTAGGGCGAACGCTTCGACATCCCCCTTGGCGGTCGTAGTGATCGTGATGTCGATACCTCTGACTTGGTCGATCGAGTCGTAGTCGATCTCAGGGAAGATGATTTGCTCGCGGACGCCCATCGTGTAATTGCCGTGCCCGTCGAAAGACCGCGGGTTCAAGCCGCGGAAGTCGCGGATGCGGGGAATCGCGATCGAGGTGAGGCGGTCCAAGAACTCGTAGGAGCGCTCTGCCCTGAGCGTGACGGCCACGCCCACAGGCATGCCCTCGCGAAGCTTGAAAGCGGCGATCGACTTGCGTGCACGCCTGATGCTCGGCTGCTGGCCGGCGATCGTGGCGAGCTGCTCTTGGGCGGCCTTGAGCACTTTGGAGTCCTGCTTGGCGTCGCCGACTCCCATGTTGAGTGTGATCTTCTGCAGCTTGGGCGCCTGCATCGGCGAGGAGTAGCCGAACCGCTCGATCAACGCGGGACGGATCTCCTCTAGATAGCGGCTCTTCAGGCGGGCTGTGGTGGCGGTGCTCATCATGGTCTCCGTCAGTCGAGCCTTGTGCCGGAGCGCTTGGCCACGCGGTAGCGCTTGCCGTTCTCGCGCTCCACCGCGACTCTGGTGGGCTTGCTGTCCTTGGGGTCGAGCAACATTACGTTTGAGACGTGAATCGGCCCCTCGCGCTCGATCACGCCACCAACCGTCTGTCCCTGCCGAGTGTCGGCCACCTGCTGGGGGCGCATGTGGCGCTTGACCATGTTCAGACCCTCGACGTAGACACGGTCGTTGGCGGGCTCCACACGCAGGATGCGGCCTTGCTTGCCGCGATCCTTGCCGGCCATCACCTGCACTCGGTCTCCCGAGCGAACCTTGAGCGCGCGGCTTGGCTTCTTCGCCGTCTTGGTGCTTGCCATCGCTAGAGCACCTCCGGCGCCAAGGAGACGATCTTCATGAAGTTACGGTCGCGCAATTCGCGCGCCACCGGCCCGAACACACGCGTGCCGCGGGGATTGTTCTGGTCGTCGATGATCACGGCGGCATTGTCGTCGAAGGAGATGTAGGTGCCGTCGTCGCGACCAAAGGGCTTCTTGGTGCGCACCACAACAGCGGTGACGACGTCGCCCTTTTTGACCGCCCCGTGCGGGTTGGCCTGCTTGACAGTCGCGGTGATGACGTCGCCGACGAAGGCGTAGCGACGCTTGGAGCCGCCCTTGACGCGGATACAGAGGATCTCGCGTGCGCCCGTGTTGTCGGCCACGCGCAACCTGGTCTCGTTCTGGATCATCGAGCACGCTCCAAAACATCCACAAGCTTCCAGCGCTTGGTGCGCGATAGCGGCCTGCTCTCGATCACGCGCACGACGTCGCCCTCGTGGGCATCGTTGTTCTCGTCGTGGGCGTGCAGGGTCCCCGAGGAGCGCACGATCTTCTCGTAGCGCCGGTGGCGACGAGCCACGTCGATGCGCACCGTGATCGTCTTATCGGCCTTGTCGGAGACGACCACGCCTTGGCGTTCCTTGCGAGATCCCTCGACCGGGGCGTGCACGGGCGCCAGAGGCTCCTGAACGGGGGCTCCGCCCGAAGCGCGACGCTCGTTGGCCTTGGCGCGTTCTTGCAGACGGCGGGAGCGTCGGCTGACGGCCTTGGCGCGACGCTTGGCAACCCGCTCGGCATGACGCTCCTCGGCGGTGCGCGCCGCGCGTGCCTCACCAGTGTGGGTCGAGCGTTCGCGACGGCGGCGCTCCTTGGACGAAAGCTGCTCGGCGGGCTCGGAGTCTGCCTTTGCGGACGGGGCAGACTGGGTCTGCTCGGCGCCGGCGTCGGCCTGCGCGGACTCGACCGCCTGGGCCTGCGCCTCGGTGTCCTGGGCCTGCTCGTTTTCTGTCTCGTCTGCCATGTCTGGTCCGTTTCAGTCTCTCGGCTCGGCTTGTCAGTTCTCGGTGGAATGGGCTGTTGTCGGCGCGACCGTCACGCCGCGCTCGCGGGCCACGGTGAGCGCCCTGGCCAGCTCGCGACGCGCGCGACTGACGCTGGCGGTGTCCTCGAGCTCACCGGTGGCGTTTGCGAAGCGCTTGCCGAACAGGTCCTTGCGCAGCGTCGTTATCTGCTCGGCGAGTTCTTCGGGCAGCATATCCCGCATCTCCTTGGCCTTCATTGCGATCAGTCCTCGCGCAATACAAACTTGGATTTGACGGGAAGCTTGTGGGCGGCCAGGCGGATGGCTTCGCGCGCCAATGGCTCGGGTACGCCCGCAAGCTCGAACATGACGCGGCCCGGCTTGACCACGGCGACCCATCCTTCGGGGTTTCCCTTGCCCGAGCCCATGCGGGTCTCGGCGGGCTTCTTGGTCACGGGCTTGTCCGGGAACACGTTGATCCAGACCTTGCCGCCACGCTTGATCTTGCGGGTCATCGCGATACGGGCAGCCTCGATCTGGCGGTTGGTGAGCCAGCCCTGCTCGAGCGACTTCAAGCCGTACTCGCCGAACTGAACCTTGACCTGGCCACGCGAGAGCCCGCGGCGCCTGCCGCGATGCTGCTTGCGATGCTTTACGCGCTTGGGGGACAGCATCAGCGCATCCCACCTCGATCGCCGCCACCGCTGCGACCGCCGCCGCCACCACCTGGACCGCCTGGACCGCGTCCACCGCCGGGACCGCCTGGACCGCGACCGCCACCGGGGCCACGACCGCCACCACCGCCGGATCCGGGCCCACCCGCCCCACGACCTCCGCCTTGTCCACGACCTCCGCCGGGACCGCGTCCACCGCCGGGACCGCCACGACCGCCACCACCGCCGCCTGGCCCACCCGGGCCACGACCGCCGCCCTGTCCACCGCGACCCCTGCCGCGACCGTCGCGCCCATCGCGTCCTCCACGACCGTCACGATCGCCGCTGGGGGGAGCGGGCGCGCTCATGTCGGTGAGGTCGGCGCCGGTGTAGCCCTCGGGCATGATCTCACCCTTGTTGACCCAGCACTTCACGCCGATGCGACCGAAGGTGGTGCGGGCCTCGTAGAAGCCGTAGTCGATGTCGGCGCGCATCGTGTGCAAGGGCACGCGCCCGTCGGAGTAGCTCTCGGTGCGCGCCATCTCGGCGCCGCCGAGGCGACCGGAGACCTGCACCTTGACGCCCTTGGCGCCGGAGCGCATCGCGCTGGTGAGCGCCCGCTTCATGGCGCGACGAAACGCGACCCTGTTTTGCAGCTGCTCGGCAATCGACTGAGCCACGAGCTTGGCGTCGAGCTCGGGGCGCTTGATCTCGAGAATGTTGACCTTGATCTGCTTGGAGGTCATCTTGTGCAGATCGCGCCGCAACGCATCCACTTCGGCGCCCGACTTGCCGATCACGATGCCTGGACGGGCGGTGTGGATGTTGACCTCGAGGTCGTTGGAGTCCTTGCGGATCGTGATGTCGGCCAGACCGGCGTGTGCGAGCTTGTCCTCGATGTGCTTGCGGATCTTGATGTCCTCGTGCAAGTACTCGGCGAAGTGACGCTCGTTGAACCAGTTGGACTTCCAGTCGTGGATATAACCCACGCGCATTGCCTCTGGATGAACCTTTTGACCCATGTCTGTATCGAAGTCCTGTCTTTGTCCGTGTGCCCGTGCCTAGGGCTTGGGCGTGAGCGTGATCGTCAGATGGCTTGTGCGCTTGCGGATCGGCGTGGCCCTGCCTTGGGCGCGCGGCCGGAAGCGCTTGATGGTGGGACCCTCGTCGGCATACGCCTCACGCACGAGCAGATCTTCCTCGATCAGTTCGTGGTTGTTCTCGGCGTTGGCCACTGCCGACTCCAAGAGCTTGCTCCAGTCGCGGGCCACCTCACGAGGGGTGAAGGCGAGGATAGCGCGTGCCTCATCCACGGACTTGCCCCGCAGGTGTCCGCACACCATGCGCGCCTTGCGCGCGGAGGTGCGTACGTAGCGGGCCTGGGCGCGTACGACCTTGCGGCTGGCGCGCGAGGGAGCTGTCGCGGAGTCGCGGCGAGCGCTGCCGGCCGGCTCCTCTGCCTTGGGGACGGAGGCAGCCTTCTCCGCCTTGGCGCCGGCCGACTTCTTCGCGGCAGCCGGCTTGTCGGCAACGGGCTTCTCGGCCTTGTCCGCCTCAGGCTTCTCAGTCTCGGCGACGGCCTTCTTCGCCGCCGCGGCCTTCTTGGCGACCGGCTTCTTCGCGGCCGGCTTCTCAGCCGCCGCCTTCTCAGCGTCTGGCTTCTCAGCGTCGGCCTTCTCAGCGTCGGCCATCTCGGCAGCGGGCTTCTTCGCCTCGGGCTTCTTCGCGGCGACCGGCTTGGCCTTGGCTACGGGCCTTGCCTTCTCCTCGCCCTCGGCGGGCTCCTCTGTCGGCTTCTCGTCGCTCATCTGACCTTCCCAGAACCTGCGTGTCCGCGGAACATACGGGTGGGGGCGAACTCGCCGAGCTTGTGGCCGACCATTGACTCGCTGATGAAAACCGGGACGTGCTTCTTGCCGTCGTGGACGGCCAAGGTGTGGCCGACCATGTCGGGAAAGATGGTCGAGGCCCGCGACCAAGTCCGGAGCATCTTCTTGGTATTGGCCGCGTTCATGGCTTCGATGCGCGTCATCAAGCGCTCTTCCACCCACGGGCCCTTCTTGCTGGAGCGGCTCATCTATCCACACTCTCCTTCCACGGGCACGTAGGGCAAGCCGGACAAGGACGCAAGGAGCGAAATGTGCTTCGCACATGAGCGACTGAGGACGCCGCTCCGGCGCAGCCATACGTGTTCGTGGCGGCTCATCGCTGCTTGCCCTTCCCACGCCTACGGCCACGCACGATGTACTTGTCTGAGGCCTTGTTCTTCTTGCGGGTGCGGTACCCCAGCGTGGGCACACCCCAAGGCGTGACCGGATGGCGCCCCGCGGTAGTCGAGCCCTCGCCACCGCCGTGGGGGTGGTCGACCGGGTTCATGGCCACACCGCGGGTCTGCGGACGAACGCCCATGTGGCGCTTGCGCCCAGCCTTGCCGACCTTCACGTTTTGGTGCTCGGCGTTGCCGATCGTGCCGACCGTGGCCCGACACTCTGCGCGAACCATGCGCATCTCGCCGGAGGGCAAGCGCAGGGTGGCCATGTCGCCGTCCTTGGCCATCAACTGCACCGAGGCGCCTGCCGAGCGCGCCATCTGGCCGCCTCGACCGGGCTGGAGCTCGACGTTGTGGATGACCGTACCGACCGGCATGCGGGACAACGGAATGCAGTTGCCGACCGCAATCTCAGCATCCTCGCCGGAGGCTACAGTCATCCCGACGGTGAGCCGCTGGGGCGCGAGGATGTATCGCTTCTCGCCGTCGGCGTAGTGCAACAGCGCGATATAGGAGGAGCGGTTGGGGTCGTACTCGATCGCCGCCACCTTCGCGGGAACGCCGTCCTTGCGCCGCTTGAAGTCGATACGGCGATACAGGCGCTTGGCGCCGCCGCCGCGGTGACGTGCCGTCTTGCGCCCGTGGGCGTTGCGCCCGCCACTCTTCTTGATGCCTTCGACCAAGGTGCGCTCGGGCTCCGTCTTGGTGACCTCGGCGAAATCCGGATAGGAGGCGAAGCGCCTTCCGGGGCTGGTGGGCTTGGGCTTGCGAATCGGCATGCTGAGCGACTCCTACTCGTTCAGGCCCTCGAGGCCCTGGAAGATCGGGATGGACTCGCCGGAGCGAACTTGGACGATGGCCTTCTTCCAAGCGCGTGTGGAGCCGCGCGTGACGCCGCGTCGCTTGGGCTTGGATTTGACGCTGAGCGTACGCACCTCGACCACGTGCACGTCGAACAAGGTTTCGACCGCCTGGCGGATCTGGGTGCGGTGGGCGTCGGGGTGAACGCGGAAGGTGTACTTGCCGGCCGCCGAGAGCACATAGCTCTTCTCGGAGAGGACGGGCTTGATGATCACTTGGGTTACCTCCATCAGGCCTTCTCCCCCTCGGCCTCGGCGGTGGCGTTCTCACTCGAGGACTCGGCGGTGGCGCTCTCACTCGAGGACTCGGCGGTGGCGTTCCCGCTCTTGGCCTGGGCGGAAGCGTTCCCGCTCTTGGCCTTGGCGGGAGCGCTCTCGCTCGCGGGCTCGGCGGCAACCTTCTCCCGCGCGGGTGCCGCGGCACGCGCGGTCAGCTCCTGCAAAGCCTTCTCGGAAACCAGCAAAGAGGCAGCGCCCAGCAGGTCGGCGACGCCGACGCTCTCGGGTTGGAGCACCGCGACCCGATCCAGGTTGCGGAAGGAGAGGGCCGCCGCGGACTCCCCGGCATCCAATACGACGAGCGTAGGTTGGGGCTGCTTCCAGTCCGCGAGCAGGTCGAAGGCGTCGCTGGTCTTGGGCGTCTTGAAGGCTGGCGCATCGAGAATCGCAAGCGATCCGCGTCCGGCGTGCAAGGACAAGGCGCTACGCAGTGCGGCGCGCTGCTCCTTGCGATTGACCTTGAAAGTGTAGGAGCGCGGCTGCGGACCGAATACGACTCCACCGCCGGTCCACACCGGGGAGCGCGAGGAGCCGGCGCGGGCACGGCCAGTACCCTTCTGACGCCAAGGCTTGGCGCCGCCGCCTGAGACCTGGCCGCGCGTCTTGGTGGCCGCGGTGCCCCGCCGACGGGCGGCTTGCTCGGCGCGCACGCTCTGGTGCACGAGCGGCCCGTTGAACTTGGCCTCGAAAGCGGACTGGTCGAGCTTGACCTTCTTGGTGGCCTTGCCCTCGGCACTGCTTGTGCCCGTCAGGGTGAGCATGGGAGCGTCAGGCATCGCCACGCACCTCCACTACCGAACCCCTCGGACCGGGAACCGAGCCGCGTACGAGCATCAGGTTCTTCTTGGGGTCGACAGCCACGATCTCCAAGCCCGGCTGAGTGACGCGCTTGTTACCCATCTGGCCGGGTCCGCGGATGCCCTTGAACACTCGCGCGGGGTCCGCCGAAGCGCCGATCGAGCCAGGCGCGCGCACGTTGTGCGAACCGTGGGAGACCGGGCCCCGTTTGAAGTTGTGGCGTTTAACTGTGCCTTGGAAGCCCTTGCCCTTGGAGACGCCTGCGATCTTCACGCGCGCGCCAACCTCGAAGGAGTCGACCGTAACGGACTGTCCCAGCTCACCGGCCTCACCGCGAAACTCAACGAGGTGGCGCATGGGAGCCGCGTCGGCCTTCTTGAGATGACCGAGCTCGGGCTTTGAGAGGTGCTTCTCCTTGGTCTGACCGAAGGCCAGCTGGACGGCGTCATAGCCGTCGCGCTCGGCCGTGCGCACAGCCGTGACCGGACACGGGCCGGCCTCGAGCACGGTGACGCGGGCGACGGAGCCGTCGTCTTGAAATACCTGGGTCATCCCCAGCTTCTTGGCGAGAATCGCTGACATCGGAGACCTAGGTGGCGAGGCGAATCTCGATGTCGACGCCGGCCGGGAGGTTGTCCAGGCGCTGCAGGGAGTCGACCGTCTTGGGGCTGGGCTGGTGAATGTCGATCAAGCGCTTGTGCGTGCGGATCTCGAAGTGCTCGCGCGAATCCTTGTCCTTGAAAGGCGAGCGAATCACGCAATAGACATTCTTCTCGGTGGGCAGCGGCACGGGCCCGGATACCGTGGCGCCGGTTCGCGTGGCGGTCTCCACGATCTCCTTCGCGGCCGACTCGATGGCGGAGGTGTCATACGCCTTCAAGCGGATGCGAATCTTGTTTTGGGTTGCTGCTGCCATTTGTTCTCTCGTTCGCCTTCGTTTGGTGTGTGGGCCGGGCGCTGGCGCCCACTTAGCTCCTCCGCGGCGAGAAGGGATATTCCCCGCGTGGGAAATCCACCCTTCACCGCCTCCACAGCGGAGCTTGAATTTCGTCGTATCGGACTGCCAATGAAAAGGGCGCCCCGGAGAGTCCGGAGGCGCCCTTGAGCGCTACTCGATGACCTCGGTGACCACGCCCGAGCCGACCGTGCGCCCACCCTCGCGGATAGCGAAGCGCAGGCCCTGATCCATGGCAATCGGCTGGATCAGCTCGATCTCCATCTGGACGTTGTCGCCGGGCATGACCATCTCGACGCCCTCGGGCAGCTTGGCTACGCCGGTGACGTCGGTCGTGCGGAAATAGAACTGCGGCCGGTAACCCGTGAAGAACGGAGTGTGACGACCACCCTCCTCCTTCTTGAGGATGTAGACCTCAGCTTTGAACTTGGTGTGCGGTGTGATCGAGCCTGGCTTGCACAGGACCTGCCCGCGCTCGATCTCCTCGCGCTTGGTACCACGGAGCAGGCAGCCGACGTTGTCGCCGGCCTGGCCCTGGTCGAGGATCTTGCGGAACATCTCCACACCAGTCACGACCGTCGTGGTGGTGTCGTGGACTCCCACGATCTCAACCGTGTCGCCGGTGTTGACGATTCCCTGCTCAACGCGGCCCGTAGCGACCGTGCCGCGGCCCGTGATCGTGAAGACGTCCTCGACGGGCATCAGGAACGGCTTGTCGAGCTCACGCACCGGCTGGGGAATGTAGCTGTCGAGCGCCGCCGCCAGCTCGACGATCTTCTCCTTGTATGCCTCGTCGCCTTCCAGCGCCTTCAAGGCGGAGCCGACGATGAACGGAATGTCATCGCCCGGGAAGTCGTACTCGGAGAGCAGCTCGCGCACCTCGACCTCGACCAGTTCCATGAGCTCCTCGTCGTCGACCATGTCGGCCTTGTTGAGGAACACCACGATGTAGGGCACGCCCACTTGGCGGGCAAGCAGGATGTGCTCACGCGTTTGGGGCATCGGGCCGTCGGCCGCAGAGACCACCAGGATCGCCCCGTCCATCTGGGCGGCGCCGGTGATCATGTTCTTCACATAGTCGGCGTGCCCGGGGCAGTCGACGTGCGCGTAGTGACGGTTCTCGGTCTGGTACTCGACGTGCGATGTGGCGATGGTGATCCCGCGCTCCTTCTCCTCCGGAGCGTTGTCGATCTCCTCGAAGCTACGTGCTTCGCCGCCCATCTTCTCTGCCAAGACGGTCGTGATGGCAGCGGTCAAGGTCGTCTTGCCATGGTCGATGTGACCGATGGTCCCGACGTTGACGTGCGGCTTGTCGCGCTCGAACTTCTCCTTCGCCACTTTGCGTTAGCTCCTGTTATCGACTTTGACGTTCGCCGCTGAAGAGGACGAACCTGGGAAATCTATCTAAATAGGGACATTCTTGACTTCTGCCTGCAATTGATCCTTGCCCAACCGGCCCCTGAGATGGCCGTGAGTCAAGCCAGACAAGGACGCAGCCGGCGTGGCGTGCTCTGCACGCGAGCCGGCGAGGACGCAGTATGGCGCAGCGCTCACGGTCATCTCAGGCTGGCACCGGTTCTCCGGTGCGTTGCTCGATGATCTTCTCGGCGATGTTCGGGGGTACCTCCTCGTAGCCCTCGAACTGCATCGTGTAGTTGGCCCGGCCCTGCGTATTGGAGCGCAGGTCGGTCGCGTACCCGAACATCTCGCTGAGAGGGACCTTGGCATGGATCGCCAAGGCGTTACCCCGCTGCTCGGAGCCTTGAAGATGTCCGCGGCGACGCGAGAGGTCGCCCATCACATCGCCCATGAAGTCCTCGGGTGTTACGACCTCGACCGCGAACACGGGCTCTAGGAGCACTGGCTTGGCGCGCTTGGCGGCCTCCTTGCAAGCGAGCGAGCCGGCGACCTTGAAGGCGATCTCCGAAGAGTCGACATCGTGGTACTTGCCGTCGACCAAGGTCACCCTCACGTCCACCATCGGATAGCCGGCCTTGACGCCGTTCTCCAAGGCCTCCTCGACACCCTTCTCGACAGCCGGGATGTATTCCGAAGGGATCGATCCACCCTTGATCTTGTTGATGAAGTCAAAGCCCTCGCCGGGGGCGGGCTCCATATCGATGTAGACAACCCCGAACTGGCCCGAGCCGCCGGTTTGGCGCACGAACTTGCCTTCGATCTTCTCGACCGTGCCACGAATGGTCTCGCGGTAGGAGACTTGCGGACGCCCCACATTGGCCTCCACGCCGAACTCGCGCTTCATGCGATCCACGAGCACTTCGAGGTGAAGCTCGCCCATGCCCGAAATCTCGGTCTGGCCGGTTTCTTCGTTGGTGCGCACCTGGAAGGTGGGGTCCTCCTCGGCGAGGCGCCCGAGCGCGACCGACATCTTCTCTTGATCGACCTTGGTCTTGGGCTCGACTGCCACCTTGATGACCGGCTCGGGGAAGGTTATGTTCTCGAGCTTGATCGGGGCGTCCGGGGCGGCCAAGGTGTCGCCGGTGATCACCTGCTTGATGCCCACGGCCGCGGCGATGTCGCCGGCATAGACCTCGGAGACCTCCTCGCGCTCGTTGGCGTGCATCATCAAGATGCGCCCGATTCGCTCGGTGCGACCGCTGTTCACGTTGAGCACGCGCGAGCCCGCCTCCAGTTTCCCGGAGTAGACCCTGAAATAGGTGAGCTTGCCCACGTAGGGGTCGGCCATGATCTTGAAAGCAAGCGCCGCGAAGGGCTCGGAATCGTCGGCGTGACGCTCGATCTGGGGTTCCTCGCCCTCGCCCTTGACCGGTTCGGTGCCGTCGACCGCGGGCACGTCCAGTGGCGAGGGAAGATAATCCACGACCGCATCCAAGAGCGGCTGGACGCCCTTGTTCTTGAACGAGGAGCCACACAGAACCGGGGTCAGCTTCGTCGAGAGGGTGGCTTTGCGAATCGCGCCCTTGAGGACATCCTCGGGGACCTCGGCCTCCTCGAGGATCAACTCGAGCAAAGCATCGTCGTAGTGGGAGACCTCCTCCAAGAGGTGCTCGCGGGCGGCCGTCGCAGCTTCGAGCAGGGCCTCGGGGATATCGGCCTCTTCTTGCTCGGTGCCGAGCTCGTCTTTGTAGAGGATCGCCTTCATCTTGACCAGGTCGACGACGCCCAAGAAGTCGCCCTCGGCCCCGATCGGCAGCTGGATCGGCACGGGGTGGGCGCCGAGACGATCGATCATCGTTTGCACGCCCTGATCGAAGTCGGCGCCGGTGCGGTCCATCTTGTTGATGTAGGCGATGCGCGGCACGTGGTACTTGTCGGCCTGGCGCCACACGGTCTCCGACTGCGGCTCGACGCCGGCGACGGAATCGAACAGGGCGATCGCGCCATCGAGCACGCGCAAGGAGCGCTCGACCTCGACCGTGAAGTCGACGTGACCGGGAGTGTCGATGATGTTGATGCGGTGCCCGTCCCACTCGGCGGTAGTCGCGGCGGAGGTGATCGTGATGCCGCGCTCCTGCTCCTGTTCCATCCAGTCCATCACCGCGGCGCCCTCGTGGACCTCACCGATCTTGTAGGTGCGTCCCGTGTAATAGAGGATGCGCTCGGTCGTGGTCGTCTTGCCCGCGTCGATATGGGCCATGATCCCGATGTTGCGGGTCTTTTCGAGTGGAAACTTGCGTGGCATTTTCAGATGGTGTGGGCGGTCGTTGTAGAGGGAGTCGATGCGAGGCCTAGCTTGGCGAAAGACGGGTCAGGGCAAAAAAAGAGGCCCCTCGGGCCCACGCGCTACCGGTCCTCGGGCGATTCGGATATCTATCTGGTCAGTGTCTCCATGGTGTTCTCGCTTGGCGAGAGCCCGGCCCGAGGCCGCGCCACATCGCCCGCGGGGGGCGACTATAGCAGAGCCAGGGAGCCCGATCGAGGGCCGCAGGCCAGGCCGGTGGCCACCATCGCCACTACTGCTCTGCCGGGCGGTCGAACTCGTCGGGAGCGTCGGCGAAAACGGCGTTGAGACGCTCCAGGACGCTTGTGGTGGTACGCAGGTCGCGGGCGTCGACATCGGCCAAGACGCTCTCCCAACGTGCTTGCCAGAGCTCGCGCTTGGCCTGGACCTTGCGCTCACCTTGGGGCGTCAAATGAGTCACGACCACGCGTCGGTCGAGCTCCGAGCGAGTGCGCTCGACGTGGCCGCTGGCCGCCAGGTGCTCGAGCATCTGGGTGACGGTGGCGGGCGTGAGCTGGGCGGCGAGGGCAAGCTCACTCGCCGAGAGCGGGCCTTGCTCGCTCAGCTCGATCATCAGTTCCATCTGGGCGTGGCTGACCTCCGAGCCGAGCAGGTGGGTATCGCGACCGCGCAGGCGCCTGAGGCTGCGAAAGACACGTCGAAACGCCTTGCCGAGATCCAGCAAGTCCGCCTGCCACTCCTCCTCGGTCCTCTCGCTGGGGAGATCCCCCGCGGGTTGGGCCACGGCGGTGGAGGGCAGCTCGGCGGCGGGCGACATGACGGTGTGGGCCGCTTCAGGCCCCGACGGCCTCGGCGATAGCCTCGGGGGGCGCCTCGAGCGCCTGCGCCTCAGCTCGAGGCCGCTCGGCCCGCAGCAGCATGATGCAAGGAATCAAGGACAGGGCGGCGATGCCGAAGGCCCACCAGTAGGCCGTGCCGAACGCCGACGCAAGCTGTTCGGGCGTGTGGGCTCCGGCCGCGGCGCGTTGCAGGACCACCGCCAGAATCGCGGTGCCGATCGCCCCACCGGTCCGCTGTAGGGCGTTGATTTGGGGTGTGGCGTCGGAGATCTGGTCGGGGCGCATCGCGGCGAAAGCGGCGCTCATGGCGGGCATGAAGCACAGGCCGATCGACAGGCCTCGGACGACCAGCACCAAGGAGATCGCGAGGATCGAGGTGTGGGCTCCGATGAAGGTGAAGGGGATCGTGCTCACGCACAACAAGGACACTCCGCCGAGGGCCACGCGGCCTCCGCTGAAGCGCTGGGTGAGGCGACTGGCCAAGGGCATGGCCATCAAGGCGCCCACGCCTTGGGGACCGGTTAGAAGGCCGGTGTTGACGACGCTTTGGCCGCGCACTTCTTGGTAGTAGAGCGGCACCAAGATCATCGCCCCGAACAGGGCCGCCCCGAGACCGAAGTTGGTGAAGGCAGCCCCGGCGAAGACACGATTGGCATACATGCGGATGTCCAGCAGCGGACGCTCGATGCGCAAGGCGTGCACACAGAAGAGCGCGATCAAGACGATTCCGAGGATGCTGGGCACGATCACCTTGCCCGAACCCATAGCCGATCCCGCGCCCAGCTCGCTGATGCCGTAGATGAGCGCGGCGAAGCCGGCCGGGAGGATCGCCAGGCCGAGCACATCGAGGCGCCCCGCCTCACCGGAGTCGGTGTGGGGCAACATGCGCCAGCCCAGCACGAAGGCGACGATCCCGATCGGGACGTTGACGAAGAAGATCCAAGACCAGTGCAGGTTCTCCAAGATCAGGCCGCCCACGACGGGGCCGAGGATCGGGGCGAGCATGGCCGGCATCGAGACGTAGCCCATCACCCTTCCCATCCGCTGGGGTCCGGCAACCTGGGCCATGATCATCATCGCGACCGGCATGATCATGCCGCCGCCGGCGCCCTGCAACACGCGGAAGACAACCAAGGAGGTCGTCGAGTTGGCAAGTCCGCACAGGGCCGAGCCGGCGGTGAAGAGGACGAGCGAGGTCATGTAGACCTGCTTGGCGCCGAAGCGCCTCGCCGCCCAGCCGGTGACCGGGATGACGGCCGCCAAGGCGAGCAAGTAGCCGGTGATCACCCACTGGACCTGGGAGAGCGGGCTGTGCAGGTCGTGCGAGAGGGTGTGCAGCGCAACGTTGACGATCGTCGTGTCGAGGATCGACATGATCATCCCGAGGATGACCACCCCACAAACCACCCACACGTGACGCTCGATCTTGGTCGAGGCGTGCGGGTCGCCCTGCTCGATTGTCGGCCGCGAAGACATGAGGTACCGAAAGCTTAGGTACCGAACCTTCTTCTTTAAGGCCTCGCAGTGTGCTTCAGCTCACACAAGTGCCCGCAACCCGGCGACCGCAACAATCCGGAGTATGCGAATGCCTAGTGAGCGGGCCGAGGATCAAGCGAGGCAAGGACGCAAGGAGCGAAATGTGCTGTGCACATGAGCGACTGAGGACGCCGCCTCGCGCCGGTCATCGGACCGCTCACCAGCGGTAATGGGCGAAGGCCTTATTGGCCTGCGCCATGCGGTAGATGTCGTCCTTGCGCTTGTAGGCGCCGCCCTGCTGGGACTGGGCGTCGAGCAGCTCGTTGGCCAAGCGCTGGGACATCGTCTTCTCGCGACGGTTGCGGGCAAACTCGACCAGCCAGCGCACTGCCAAAGTGCGGGCACGGGCGGTGGGAACCTCGACCGGGACCTGATAGGTGGCGCCGCCCACTCTCCTGGAGCGAACCTCAAGCGCGGGGGTGAGGGCTCGAATGGAAGTCTCGAGCTGCTCGATCGGGTCCTTGTCGGAGCGCTCTCCCAAGATCGCCAAGGCGTCATAGACGATGCGCTCGGCGGTGGACTTCTTGCCGTCGAGCATGACCTTATTGATGATCTGCTGGACCAGCTTGGAGCGATGGATGGGGTCCGCTTCAAGCGGGCGTATTTGGGCGGCTGCGCGACGAGGCATAGTGGCGGGGGCGGGAACCTTACTTCTTCTTGACGCCGTACTGGGAGCGACCTTGCTTGCGGTCGCTCACTCCGGCCGCGTCGAGAGTGCCGCGGACCACCTTGTAGCGCACGCCCGGCAAGTCCTTGACGCGACCGCCGCGCACCAACACGACCGAGTGCTCTTGCAAGTTGTGACCCTCGCCCGGAATGTAGGCCGTGACCTCGATCGAGCCGGCGATGCGCACACGCGCGACCTTGCGCAGGGCGGAGTTAGGCTTCTTCGGGGTCGTCGTATACACGCGGGTGCACACGCCGCGCCGCTGTGGAGCGGCAACCTTCTTCTTGCGTCCCTTGCCCGACTTCAAGCCGGGAGTGGCGAGCTTTTTCTTGGGGGCGATGCGCCCCTTGCGCACGAGTTGCGAGGTGGTGGGCATTCGGAGCGAGATCCTAGCAGCGCTCGCGCGAGGACGCGGTCGAGGCTGGCAACGTCAAGCGCCTGCGCGCAGACCGGCGGAGCGTACCGGGGCCGGCATCAAAGCCGCGGCGACCAAGACCATCACGAAAGCAAGGGACTGCAAGACGATGCCGAGCGCACTGCCGGGCATGGGGTCGCCGAACACGAGGATCCCCCCCGCGACGCCGGCGATGTTGGCGGCGGTCCCAGTGACCGCGATGACGGGCACCGCGTCTCCGTCTTGCAAGCCGCGCGCCGAGGCATAGAAGGCGACGATCGAAGCCAGGACAGCGACCAAGAGCCAAGGACTCAGCAGCACGGCCAAAGCCCCGTGCGCGCCCACGATGCCGGTGAGCGCCTTGATCGAAGTGTCGGAGACCCCGAACAGGATGCCCGAGGCGGCGCCAAGCATCATGCCGTGGTGCTCGACGGGACCCCCCATGCGGGGACCCATGATGAGCAGGCCACCGAGGCCGAACAGACCCGCCTCGAAAGAGATCATCGCGGGATCGGAGAAGTGGGAGTGGGCGCCGTGCATCGCCGGCAAGGTCAAGCCGAGCATGACAAGGCCTCCCGCGGTCAGCCACAAACCGAGCCACTGACGACGACCGACCTTGAAGCCGAACATGCGATCGGCCATCACCGCGATCAGGACCACGCCGGCGGCCAAGGCCACCTGGACGACCGACATCGGCGCAAGCGCCAAAGCGGCGACGTGCAAAGCCCAAGAGGCGGCGGCGACGAGCATCCCGATGGCAAACCACTTGGAGGAGAACAAGGTCCGCCCGGAGCGGAGCGGATGGCGCACATCGACCTTGCCGACGGAGTTGGCGCCCCGGTACTTATAGAAGAAGCCGAGGTTCGCCACGAAGGCGCATGCCAGTGCGAGGAATATGCCTAGATCTAGAGTCATTGAGGGGGGCCGGATGGCGTGGTGAACCATCGGCAGAGCGCCCGCGATGCTTTACTGCACCGACGCGACTCGGGCAGATTACAGCCCGCCACCTCTGTGCAAGCTAAAGACGACCCACGCCTAACAGAAGGCAAACCGAAGCTGCCGCTGCTACTGGTGGACATCGACGGGGTCATCTCCCTGTTCGCCTTCGAAGGAGGACCCCCGCCGGCGGGCTCGTTCCACTCGATCGATGGCATACTCCACTTCCTTTCTGCCAAGGCGGCCGAGCACCTGCTCGCGCTGGCGCCCTCCTTCGAGCTGGCGTGGGCCAGCGGTTGGGAGGAGAAGGCCAACGAGTACCTGCCCCACCTGCTCGGACTGCCGAGGCTGCCCCACCTGAGCTTTGAAGGCCGGGTGGGGCGCACCAACGCCCACTGGAAGCTCGATTCGATCGAAGCTTATGTGGGCGAGCGACCGATGGCTTGGATCGACGATGCCTTCAACGAGGCCTGCCACAAGTGGGCCGAGGCGCGCCCGGAGCCGACTTTGCTGGTACAGACGACACCCGCGCAGGGCCTCACGCACCGGGAGGCAGCGATTCTGGAGCGGTGGGCCCAGGAGCTTGGGCGCTCGGAGCCGGAGCTCAAGATGGAGTAGGCGGTGCGCTCGCGGCGGACGGCGGGCTCGAAGTGGACGACGGGCTCGGAGTGGACGGTTGACTCGGAGTGGACGAAGCCGAGTTGAAGGACACGTAGCCACCGAGAGTGAGCGGCGGCGAGAGGACGGTGGGCACTCCCGAAGCCCCGGCACACAGTACGCGCAGGCTGGTTTGGGCCTTGCCGGGCGAGAGCACGACCGGCAAAGACCACTGCCCGGCGGGATCGGTGAGCGCCTGAGCCAAGGCCAGCTCGCTGACGGTTTCGCCCCCGTGGGAGACTTGGCGCGCTTGGATCTTCAGCGGGGCGCCCGCAAGGGGTGTGCCGTCGGCCAAGCGCAGGCTGCCGGCAACGGACGCTGCGGCCCCGGGCGACGCCGGCGGCTGAAAGCGCAGGGTGGCCCGGCCGCAGAGCCCGACCAGGCCGACGGAGGAGTCCCTGACCGATTGCAGCTCGCCGTAGAGGGCATCGCCGGGACAGTCGGTGGAGTCGGCGTCGCGATGGCCCGCCACGCGGGGCAGCGAGACGTGAGCGTGAGCGGGGAAGCGGCTGTATACCGCGCCCTCAGCCGTGACTCGCACCGTGACGCGACCTTGGAGCGGTGCTCCATGCAGGGACAACTTCCAAGCCAGGAGATGTTCCAGGGCGGTGCGGGCCGGCGGGGAGATCTGCTGGGCGCTGTAGGTGCCAAGGATCGCGATGCCGGTCGAATAGGCGTTGTAGCCGCCCGCTTGGGCTCCCACCACGGGCTCGTCGATCCCGCCTGCGCGCGCCTCGAAGATGCGCCCGAAACGGTCGATCACGAAGTTGTAGCCGATGTCGTTCCAACCGTGGCCATAGCGGTGGAACTCGTAGATCGAGCGCAACATGGCGGGCACTTCGGCTGCGGCGTAGCCATCGGGGTTCTCCGTGTGGTGCACGAACGCGAGTTGCACAGTCCCGTATTCGGGGGCGACCTTGGGCTGGGCTCCCCCTTGCGCCCACGCCCGGCGCGCGACGATCGGCGGCTGGCCGGGCCCGGCTTGCAGGCCGGAGTCCACAAGCGGCAAGCCCGACTGTGAGGCACCCGCCATGAGGCTCGCCAGGGCGCCCGGGGTGCGCAAGGCACCCGCAGCACCCGCGGCGCCCGCAGCGATCAAAGATCGGCGTGTGATCTCACCGTGACCCACCCTTCCCATATACCCGCGACAAACACGGTAGTCCTGCGGGGATTGCGGTGGGCCGCGGTGAGAATCCTCTAACTACTTACTCGCCTGACTCGTCTGGCACCTCGAGCTCACCGAGACCCTCGACGAAGCCGGGGTCGCTGCTGCCGGCGCCGATCTTCTCCAGGGACGCGAGGTCGGCGTCGAACTCGCTGCCGTATCCGTTGCCGAGACTCTCCCCGTCGGCCAAACCCAGCTCGGCGGCGATCTCCTCTTGGTCGAGCAGACCGACATCGTCGATTGCGCGGGGCAGGGGCTCGGACGGTTCGATCTCGATCCTCCGGTAGCGCTTGAGCCCCGTGGCGGCCGGGATCAGCTTGCCGATGATCACGTTCTCCTTGAGGCCGTTGAGCCGGTCGATCTTGCCCTCCAGAGACGCATCGGTGAGCACCTTGGTGGTCTCCTGGAAGGAGGCCGCCGACAGGAACGAGTCGGTGTTCAAGGAGGCCTTGGTGATGCCCAAGATGATGTCCTCATACTGGGCGGTCTCCCCGCCGTCGGCGATCACCGCGTCGTTGGCGGTCGCGAATTCGTAGCGATCCACGAACTGGCCCGGCAGGTAGTCGGTGTCGCCCTTCTGGTCGACCCTCACCTTCTTGAGCATCTGGCGCACGATCAACTCGATGTGCTTGTCGTTGATGTCCACGCCCTGTGACTTGTAGACCTCTTGGACCTCCTTGACCAAGTACTGCTCGGTCTCGGTACGTCCGCGGATCGCCAAGAGCTCGTGCGGGTAGAGCGACCCCTCGTTGAGCTGCTTGCCGGCCTGAATCTTCTCGCCCTCGGCCACATACAGGCGCGTGCGCCGTGGGAAGGCGTGACGATGCTCCTCGCCGGCCTCGTCGGTGATGACCACCGTGAGGGCCTTCTCGGATTCTTCGATCGAGACGATCCCGTCCTGCTCGGCGATCTTGGCAAGGCCCTTGGGCTTGCGCGCCTCGAAGAGCTCCACCACGCGCGGCAGGCCGTGGGTGATGTCCGCGCCGGCGACACCGCCGGTGTGGAAGGTGCGCATCGTCAGCTGGGTGCCGGGCTCGCCGATCGACTGGGCCGCGACGATGCCGACGGCGTCGCCGATCTGAGCGGTCTGGCCGGTGGCCATCGCGCGGGCGTAGCAGGCCTGGCAGACCCCGGAGGGGGCCTTGCACTTGAGCACCGAGCGCACCGGCACCGTCACCTTGACGCCCTTCTCGTGATCCTCGGCAAACGCCTCGGCGATGTCGGCGAGCTCTTGACGGCCGATTTCCTCGCCACCCTCGGCGAGCATGCGTCCGCGCTTGGTCGTGATCGGCTGGGCGGCGGTGCGTCCCACGAGGTTGTCGTTGGGTTCGCCACCCTCGTTCCAGACAACCATCTCGATGTATTCCTCGGTGCCGCAATCGACCTCGCGGATGATCACGTCCTGAGCGACATCGACCAGGCGTCTGGTCAGGTAGCCCGAGTCGGCGGTTCTGAGCGCCGTATCGGCCAAGCCCTTTCGGGCGCCGTGGGTGGAGATGAAGTACTCCAGGACCGACAAGCCCTCCATGAAGTTGGACTTGATCGGACGCTCGATGATCTCGCCCTTCGGGTTGGCCATCAGACCGCGCATTCCCGCGAGCTGGCGGATCTGCTTGAAGGAGCCGCGGGCGCCCGAGTTGGCCATCATGAAGATGGGGTTGAGCGTGTCGAGGTTCTCGATCATCGCCTCGGCGACCTCGTCGGTGGCTGCGTTCCACTTCTCGACGACCGCCTCGTGGCGCTCCTCTTGGGTGATCAAGCCCATGTCGTACTGGTCGGTGATGTCACCCACCAGCTTGTCGAACTTGTCGAGGATCGACTGCTTGGAGGGCGGGATCACGACGTCGTTCTTGGAGATCGTGATGCCGGCCTGGGTGGCGTACTTGAAGCCGAGGTCCTTGAACGCGTCCAGGACCAAGGAGATCGTGGATGCCCCATAGGTCTGCACCAGGGCGTCGATCAAGCGCGTGGTGTCGCGCTTCTTCATCGACTGATTGACGAACACGTACTTGGAGGCGTCGAAGTCGTCTCCAAGGGCCTCCGCCAAGGCCCGCTCGATGCGGTCGTTGTAAATGATGCGCCCGACCGTGGTCAAGATGTGGCCGCCGTCGCGCTTGAACGGCCTGAACTCGGCCGTCTCGTGCAGCTTGACCACGCCGGCCTCATAGGAGAGCTCGGCCTCTTGGGCGGTGCGGAACACGTGGGGACGAGCCTCGCCCTGCGGCCACTTGCCGCCTGTGAGAAGGTCGCGCTTCTCCCCGAGCTCCTCGGCTTCTGGGCCGTAGGTGAGGTAGTAGGCACCCAAGATCATGTCCTGGGTGGGCGTCGCCAAAGGCGCGCCGTGGGCCGGGCTGAGGATGTTGTTGGAGGACAGCATCAAGATCCTCGCCTCCGCCTGGGCCTCCGCCGAGAGCGGGAGATGGACAGCCATCTGATCGCCGTCGAAATCTGCGTTGAAGGCGTGGCAGACCAAGGGGTGAACCTGGATCGCCTTGCCCTCGACCAGGAGCGGTTCGAAGGCCTGGATGCCGAGCCTGTGCAGGGTGGGCGCGCGGTTGAGCAGCACCGGATGCTCGTGGATGACCTCCTCCAAGACATCCCACACCTCGCCGATCATCGAGTCGACCATCTTCTTGGCGGCCTTGATGTTCTGGGCGGACTTACGCTCGACCAGGCGGGCCATGATGAACGGCTTGAACAGCTCGAGCGCCATGATCTTCGGCAGACCGCACTGGTGCAGCTTCAGGTACGGACCCGCGACGATCACCGAGCGGCCCGAGTAGTCCACGCGCTTGCCGAGCAGGTTCTGACGGAAGCGCCCCTGCTTGCCCTTGAGCATGTCGCTCAGCGACTTCAAAGGACGGTTGCCGGGCCCGGTCACCGGACGCCCGCGGCGACCGTTGTCGAACAGGGCGTCGACGGCCTCTTGCAGCATCCGCTTCTCGTTGTTGACGATGATCTCGGGGGCGCCCAGATCGAGCAGGCGCTTGAGGCGGTTATTGCGGTTGATGACCCTGCGATAGAGGTCGTTGAGGTCGGAGGTGGCGAAGCGACCGCCGTCGAGCTGGACCATCGGGCGCAGCTCCGGCGGGATCACGGGCACCGCGTCGAGCACCATCATCTCGGGCTTGTTGCCCGACTGGATGAAGGCGGAGACGACCTTCAGGCGCTTGACCGCGCGAGCCTGCTTCTGGCCCTTGCCGGTCTTGACCTGCTCCTCGAGATCGATCTTTTCCTGATCGAGATCGACCTGCTGGAGCAGGTCGCGGATCGCTTCGGCACCCATGCCACCGCGGAAATACTCGCCGAAGCCGTACGGCGAGCCAAAGCGCTCCTTGAGCTCCCTGAAGGTGGTCTCGTCGTGCTCGATCTGCTTGGGTTCCATCGTCTTGAACAGCTCCCACACGTTGCGCATGCGCTCGGCGCCGTCCTCGACGTAGGCTTCGGTGTCGGCGATGTCCGCCTCGAAGGTCTTGTTGAGCTCCTTGATCAGCTTGTCCCGTTCCTCGTCGGAGATCTTGGCGAGGTTGAGGTCCAGCGAATCGGCCCACAGATGGTCTTCGTCGTTGAACGAGGTCTGCTTGCCGCTCTGCAGGTACTTCTCGCGGCGAGCCAAGGACTCGCGCAGTTCAAGCACCCGCTCCTCGAGCTCAGCAGCGTAGGAGTCGAGGACCTTGTTGACCTCCTTCTCCAGGGACTCAAGGTCCTTGGAGCGAGCCTCGTCATCCACCCAAGTCACAATCGAGGCGGCGAAGTAGAGCACCTTCTCAAGCTCCTTGGGAGCCATGTCGAGCAGGTAGCCGATCCTCGAGGGGACGCCCTTGAAGAACCAGATGTGGCTGACCGGCGCCGCCAAGTCGACGTGGCCCATGCGCTCGCGACGGACCTTGGAGCGCGTGACCTCCACGCCGCAGCGCTCGCACACGATGCCCTTGTAGCGAACCCTCTTGTACTTGCCGCAGTAGCACTCCCAGTCCTTGGTGGGACCGAAAATGCGCTCGCAGAAGAGACCGTCCTTCTCCGGCTTGAGCGTGCGGTAGTTGATCGTCTCAGGCTTGGTCACCTCGCCCGAGCTCCAAGAGCGGATCTGCTTGGAGGAAGCGAGGCTGATCTCGATCGCGTCGAAGTTATTGATGTCAATCATACGTCGCTCCCTTCGGCCGGCTCGCCCACAGGCGCACCGGAATCGTCCAAATCCTCGAGGCCGATACCGTCCTCGATAAGCCCCTCAATGTCGATCGCCACGTCGGGCTCGCCGTCCTCGGCCTGCCCCTCGCCGGCGCCGGCCTCCGCCGTGGCGGCCTCGCCCTCTGGCTCGGTCTCGGTGACCTCGCCGGTCGGCGCACGCACTCCGGAGAGGTCGATGCCGAGCTCCTCTGCCGCGCGCAGCAAGTCGTCGTCTTCGTCGCGCAACTCGGTGTGCTGACCTTCCTCGGAGACCACGCCCACGTCGAGCGCCAAGGACTGCATCTCCTTGAGCAAGACCTTGAAGGACTCGGGGATCGACGGCTCGGCGATGTTCTCGCCCTTGACGATCGCCTCATAGGCCTTCACGCGCCCGACCGTATCGTCGGACTTGATCGTGAGCATCTCCTGGAGGGTGTAGGCGGCGCCGAACGCCTCCAAGGCCCACACCTCCATCTCACCGAAGCGCTGACCGCCGAACTGGGCCTTGCCGCCGAGTGGCTGCTGGGTGACCAGCGAGTAGGGCCCGGTCGAGCGAGCGTGGATCTTGTCGTCGACGAGGTGGAGCAGCTTGAGGATGTACATGTAGCCGACGGTCACCTGCTCCTCGAAGGGCTCTCCGGTGCGACCGTTGAACAAGGTCATCTTGCCGGAGGCCTGCTCGCCCACGCGACGGGACTTGTCGACGTCCATGCGGATGCGGCCCTCGTGTGCGTCCTGCCACTTCACCAGGGCCGTGTCCACGTCTTCCACGGTGGCGCCGTCGAAGACCGGCGTGGCCACATACACCTTCTTGCTGGCTCCGTTGGAGTGGGCTTCCTTGTAGGCCTCGGTGCCGTCGTCGTACCAACCTTGCGCCGCGGCCCAGCCCAGGTGCGTCTCCAGGATCTGCCCGACATTCATGCGCGAAGGCACGCCCAGCGGGTTGAGGATCACATCGACCGGGGTGCCGTCCTCGAGGAACGGCATGTCCTGCTGGTCGACGATCTTGGAGATGACACCCTTGTTGCCGTGGCGGCCCGCGAGCTTGTCGCCCTCGGAGATCTTGCGCTTCTTGGCCACGAACACCCGCACCAGGTCGTTGACGCCAGGCGGCAGGTCGTCGCCCTCGTCACGGGAGAAGGTCATCACGTCGATGACCACGCCACCCTCGCCGTGGGGCACCTTCAGAGAAGTGTCCCTGACCTCGCGAGCCTTCTCCTTGAAGATGGCCCTGATCAGCTTCTCCTCGGCGGTCAGCTCGGTCTCACCCTTGGGCGTGACCTTGCCAACGAGCAGGTCGCCGGAGGCCACCTCGGCGCCCACACGCACGATCCCGCGATCGTCGAGGTTGCGCAAGGACTCCTCCGAGCGGTTGGGGATGTCGCGCGTGATCTCCTCGTCCCCGAGCTTGGTCGTGCGAGCGTCGATCTCGTACTCCTCGATGTGGATCGAGGTGAGCTCGTCGTCCTGCACCAGGCGCTTGGAGAGGATGATCGCGTCCTCGAAGTTGTAGCCCTCCCAGGACATGAAGGCCACCATCAGGTTCTTGCCGAGCGCCATTTCGCCCTTGTCGGTCGAGGAGCCGTCGGCGAGCACATCGCCGGCCTTGACCTTCTGGCCGGAGCCGACCAAGGGCTTGTGGTGGATCAAGGTGCCTTGGTTTGAGCGCATGAACTTCTGCAGGTCGTACTCATCCTTGCCCTCTGGGCCCTCGACGACGATCCGGTTCGCGTCGATGAACTCGACCGTGCCGGCGTTGCGCGCCAACAGCACGTCGCCCGTGTCGAGCGCCGCGCGGCGCTCCATCCCGGTGCCCACCAAGGGTGCGTCGGTCTTCAAGAGCGGCACCGCTTGGCGCTGCATGTTCGAGCCCATCAAGGCCCGGTTGGCGTCGTCGTGCTCCAAGAACGGGATCATCGCCGTGGCGACCGACCAGATCTGTTCAGGGGAGACGTCGACGAGGTCCACGTCCTTGGGGCCGACGGTGACGTACTGGCCGGCCTGGGTGCGGCACAGGATGTCTTTCTCAAGGAGCTTGCCCGTCTTGGGATCGACCGGCGTGTTGGCCTGGGCGATCAGCTGCTCCTCCTCTTGGGTGGCGTCGAGGCGGACGATCTCCTCGGTGGCGATGCCGTCCTTGACGACCCGATAGGGGGTTGTGACGAAGCCGTACTCGGACACCTCGGCGAACGAGGAGAGCGAGCCGATCAGGCCGATGTTGGGACCCTCGGGGGTCTCGATCGGGCACATGCGACCGTAGTGGGTGGGGTGCACGTCGCGCACCTCGATCGGCGCGCGCTCGCGCGTGAGGCCGCCGGCGCCCAGCGCGGAGAGGCGACGTCGGTGCGTCAGACCCGACAAGGAGTTTGTCTGGTCCATGAACTGGGACAGCTGGGAGGATCCGAAGAACTCCTTCAAGGCCGCCACCACGGGCCGGATGTTGATGATCGTCTGCGGAGTGATCGTGTCGGCGTCCTCAGTCGTGAGGCGCTCGCGCACGACGCGCTCCATGCGATACAGACCGATGCGGAACGCCTCCTGGATCAGCTCGCCGACGGTGCGCAGACGGCGATTGCCGAAGTGCTCGTACTCGTCGAGGTGCTCGGCCACGGGCTCGCGGGGCATGCTCATCGCCTCGGCCGCGTAGTCCTTGATCTCGAACTCGGGCTCCTCGGGCATCCCCAGCGTCTTGGGCAAAGACACCAGCTCCTTGACCAAGGCCAGGATGTCGTCGTGTGTGAGCGTGCGCGTATCGATGTCGATATCGAGACCGAGACGCGAGTTGAGCTTGTAGCGACCTACGCGCGTGAGGTCGTAGCGCTTGGGGTCGAAGAACAGCTGGTTGAGCAACGCCTTGGCGTTCTCCACGCTCGGCGGCTCGCCGGGACGCTGCTTCTTGAACAGCTCGATCAGGGCGCCCTCTTCGGTCCTGGTCTGTTCGGTGTCGGCGTCGATCGTGTTGCGGATGTAGAGCGAGTTCTCGAACAGACGCAGGATCTCCTCATCCGTCGCGTAGCCCATCGCGCGCAGCAAGACGGTGACGGGCAGCTTGCGCTTGCGGTCGATGCGAACGAAGACCTTGCCCTTCTTGTCGATCTCGAGCTCCAGCCAAGAGCCGCGCGCGGGCATCAAGTTGGCGATGAAGACCTGCTTCTCGCGATCCTTGGGCTCCATCAGATAGGCGCCCGGGGAGCGCACGAGCTGGGTCACGACGACGCGCTCGGTGCCGTTGATCACGAAAGTGCCACGCTCGGTCATCCACGGGAAGTCGCCCATGAAGACCGACTGCTCGCGAATCTCGCCCGTCTCGCGGTTGATGAAGGCGACCGTGACGGTCAAAGGACGGGCATAGGTGAGGTCCTTCTCGCGGCACTGCTCGAGCGAGGCGACCGGCTCGTCGAAGACGAATTCCCCGAACTGGACGGCCAGGTTGCCGGTGTAGTCCTCGATTGGAGAGATGTCGTCGATCGTCTCGCGCAAACCGCCCTTCTGAGGGTCGGTCAGCCACAGAAACGAGCGGCGCTGGATATCGATGAGGTTGGGTACGTCGACAGACTTGTTCAGACGCGCGAAAGTCCGGCGCGTCCGGAGAGCATCAACAGCAGCCAAGGATGACTCCTTCAGAGGGCGAGAGACGGGCAAAGGCGGGCGCAAAATGCGCGACCACCGAAGATAGCACAGATCATCGTCGCCCTCAAGTGGGGCAGCCAGCACTCACGGACCCCACCCCCTGACACCGCGTATGTGGCGCGGCGCCCGTCGCTCCAGGGTGGCTGCGACTATCGGCCAGCGGCTGGGATTGTACCGGAAAGAAGCGGATTTTGGGAAAATGCAAACGGCCGGGGCTAGCCCCGGCCGTAGCGCACAGCGGACCGCGTGAGGACGCGGCTGAAAGCTACTTCAACTCGACGGTGCCCCCGGCCTCCTCGAGTTCGGCCTTGAGCTTGTCGGCCTCCTCGCGCTCGATGCCCTCCTTGACCGGCTTGGGAGCCTCGTCGACAAGCGCCTTGGCCTCCTTCAGGCCGAGCCCGGTCGCCGAACGCACGACCTTGATCACCTGGATCTTCTTGTCGCCCGCCGCCGCCAAGATCACGTCGACAGTCGTGGGACCCTCGTCCTCGGCGCCCGCGTCCGCGCCGCCGCCACCGGCGGCAGCCGCGGCCGGAGCGGCCACCGCTGCCGCGGACACGCCGAACTCCTCCTCGAGCGCCTTGATGCGCTCGGCCAGCTCGAGCACGGAAATGCCCTTGAGCTCCTCGATCCAATCCTGTGTGCTTGTTGCCATCGGTCAGTCCTCCTTGGTCGCTTCGGCGCTCTCGGTATCGCCTGGGCCCTCTTGGGCCGGCGCCGAAGCGTCCGTCTGGTTGTCGTCTTGTGCCGGCTCTTGCGCCGACTCAGCTTGATCTGGGGTGCTCTCGGCCTCGGCCGCAGGGGGCTCCTCAGCCGCAGGCGTCCCCTCGTCGGCGGAGGGCTCCTCGGCCGCAGGGGGCTCCTCGGGCGCGGGCTCCTCCTCGCCCTTCGGCTCGGCGGGCGCGGGGTCCTCAGCCGCAGGTGTCTCCTCAGCGACCGCGGCCTCCTCCTCGGCCTTGGATTCCTCCGCCTTGGACTCCTCGGGCTCGGGCTCGGGCGCCGGCTCGGCCTCGGCAGCCACCGGCGCAGCGGCGGGGGCCTCCCCGGCCGGAATCTCGCCGGACTCCTTCTTGACTTGCACTTGGCCGAGCGCGACGGCCAAGCCTCCGACGAGCGCATTCAAGGTCCGGACCAGGCCTGAGATCGGCGAGGCGACAATGCCTACCAGCTGGCCGTAGAGCACTTCGCGCGAAGGCAGCCGTGAGATCGAGCGAATCTGGTCGGCGTCGAGCACGTCGCCGTTCATGAGGCCGCCCTTGAACGGGAGCAGCTGGGTCGCGCGCGCCTGGTCGGCTACCGCCTTGGCGGCAAGCGCGGCGTCACCGCGCACGAAAGTCAACGCCGTGGGACCGGATAGCAAGGCCTTGAGCGACTCGGCGCCGACCTGGTCGGCGGCGCGTTCGGTCAAGGAGTTCTTGACCACCTGAAAGGTGGCGTCGGCCTCCCGCAACTTTGCTCGCAACTCGGCCGCCTGGGCCACCGAAATGCCGCGGTAGTCCACCGCGAACACGGCCTCGGCGCCATCGATCTCTGCCGCGAGCGCCTCTATGGTCGCTGCCTTTTGCTCTCGATTCATCTCGTTCCTTGCTCTCTTGGAAACTCGAGCGCCCAGGTGCAGGCGGGCGTCGAGAGCGGAGATGAACCGCTTTCGCTCGCTCCACCTGCCCCGGTCTTCTGTCGCCTAGGGCGACGCCGGGGGTCTAGGGCGGTGAGCTTTGGATTAAATCAGGCTGCCGCTGCCTCTTCGAGGATGTCGCGAGTCCTGGAGGGGTCGACCTTGACTCCGGGACCCATGGTCGAGGTCATCGTGATCGTGCGCAGGTAGCGCCCCTTCGCCGCCGAGGGCTTGGCCCTGACGAGCTCTTCGACCACGGCCGCGTAATTTTCCAGCAGGCTCTGCTCCGGGAAGGAGGCCTTGCCGATCACCATATGGACGATCGCGGTGCGATCGGTGCGGTACTCGACCTTGCCCGACTTGGATTCCGCGACGGCTTTGGCCACGTCCATCGTGACGGTGCCCACCTTCGGGTTGGGCATCTTGCCCGACGGTCCTAGGATTCGCCCGAGCTGGCCGACGACCGACATGAGGTCGGGGGTCGCAATCGCCACGTCGAAGTCGTCGAAACCCTCTTGGATGCGCTTGGCTAGATCCTGAGCGCCAACCACGTCGGCGCCCGCCTGCTCGGCTTCGGTCGCCTTCGCCCCCTGGGCGAACACGGCGACCTTGACATCCTTGCCGAGGCCGTTGGGCAGAGCGATCGTGCCACGCAGCTGCTCGTCGGCGTGGCGCACGTTCAAGCCGGTGCGCACATGCAGCTCGACCGACTCGTCGAATTTGGTGGAGGCCAAGCTCTTGACCAAAGCGACCGCTTCGGCCGGCGTGTGCTCGCGCTCGCGGTCGACCTTCTCGAGCGCCTCGCGGTGGCGTCGTCCGTGCGCGCTCATGCCGCCACGTCCACACCCATGGACCGCGCGGTCCCGGCGATGATCTTGACGGCTTCGTCCACGTCGTGGGCGTTGAGGTCGGCGAGCTTGCGCTCGGCGATCTCGCGCAGCTGGGCGTCGGTGATCGTGCCCACCTTGTTGCGGTTTGGCTCGCCTGAGCCCTTTTCCAATTTCAAAGCCTGCTTGATGAGGACGGCCGCGGGCGGGGTCTTCGTCACGAACGTGAACGAGCGATCCTCATAGACGGTGATCACGACCGGAATGATCGTGCCGGTCTCCGACAAGGTCTGCGCGTTGAAGGCCTTGCAGAACTCCATGATGTTGATGCCGTGCTGACCCAGGGCGGGACCGACCGGCGGTGCCGGGCTAGCCTGCCCACCGCGCGCCTGTAGCTTGATTGTTGTGAGAACCTTCTTGGCCATAACTATTCCACGCCTAAACGAATTCGCATTTTTGTAGGTCACCCACAGCGTGCCTACAACTTCTTGACCTGGTCAAAGCCCACCTCAACAGGTGTCTCGCGACCAAAGATTGATACCAGGACCTTGAGCTTGGCGGCGTCGTCGTTGATCTCCGAGATCTCCCCGGAGAAGTCCGACAGCGGCCCAGAGACCACCTTGACGGTCTCTCCGATCGTGAACTGGGCCCGAGTCCTGGGCGCTGTGGCGACCTCCTTGTGGAGCAGCCTGTCCACCTCGCCTTGGGTCAAGGCGACGGGCTCTTGGGAGGCACCCACAAAGCCGGTCACCCCCGGCGTGCCCTTCACGACACCCCAAGAGTCCTCGTTGAGCTCCATGTTGACGAGCACGTATCCCGGCATCGTGCGCTTCTCGACCGTGATCTTCTGGTTGTCCTTCATCTCCGAGACGGACTCGGTCGGGACGACCACTTGGCGCACGGCGCGCTGCTGGCCCAAGGACACAACCCGGTGCTCGAGGTTGTGCTTGACCTTGTTCTCGTGGCCGGAGTAAGTGTTGACGACATACCAACGAAACATTCAAGTTCCTGACAGCTTCAAGGGGTGGACAAGACAGGCGTTATAGACGGACTGGAAAAATGGGCGGGACTAAATTGCGGAGCGGGACGGTATCGCCTCTAGCTCTCTGACGTTCGATGACCAAGCAGCTCAAGGACGCAGTGAGCGAAATGTGCGCTAGCACATGAGCGATCGAGGACGCCGAGATGCGCAGGCCATCGAGCGTCAGAGGATGAAATTTATGATCTTTTGGGCAGCCCAGTCGGCAAGGCCGAGATATATGCCCGCGACCGCCACGAAGCCGATGACGACGGTAGTGGCCTGAGTGACGTGACGCCGGTCGGGCCACTGTACTCGTTGCAGCTCGGCCCAGCTGGCTCGCAGGAAGGCAATCGCGCGCCGGTGGATCGGTTGAGAGGGCTTGGCGACAGCCGGCGCCTGCTCGGCTTCCGCTCCCGATCCGTCTCCGAAGGCTTCCTCGGCGGTCTGAGGTCCGGCGCCGCGACCCCTTCGACCCCCTCCACCGCCAGCCGGAACGAGATCGCCGGCTGGCGCCTCGAGCTCGCCGTCGCCGTTCTGGGGCTCGACCTCCTGCTCGAGCGGGACCCCACCGGCCCCGCGGATGAGCGCAGCGTCGAACTCGTCGACGTCGCCCGCATGTGAGAGCGCCCCCGGAAGGTCCGCTCGCACCGGGCGATTGGGGGCCGGAGTCGAGGCGCCCTCGCGCACGGGCCGTGGGCGGCGTTGCCTTGAGCGCTTGCGATCACGGGCCACAGCAGCGCTCCCGCGCTAGCGAGTCTCCCGATGGCTGGTGTGCCGACGGCACCAGCGACAGTACTTGCGCAAGCCCACCCGGTCGGGGTTGTTGCGCTTGGACTTGTTTGTCTGATAGTTGCGATGCTTGCACTCCTCGCAGGCGAGGGTGATAGCAATACGTACGTCTCCGCGAGCCATAGTTATCCCTGCGTGGTTGTCGACACGGGCGCCGGGCCGATGCCCAGGCGCGAATTGGGAAGTCTAGCGCGGCCGAGACTTCGGCGTAGCCGCAAACGCCCGGTTGCGGGCGAGACCGCTCAGGCGATCGGATGCTCGATCGCGCCCAGCCCCTCGATCTCGATTCGCACCGAGTCGCCGGAGCCCAGGAACCGGGGCGGCTCCAAGCCCATGCCCACACCCCCCGGCGTGCCTGTCAAGATCAGGTCGCCCACCTCCAAGGTGCACGTCTGAGAGATGAATGAGATCAGCTCCGGGATCTTGAAGATCAGGTTCGAGGTTGGTGCGTCTTGGCGTAGCTCGCCGTTGACCCAAGTGCGCACGCGCAGCGCATACGGGTCGGGGATCTCATCGAGCGTCGTGATCCAAGGACCGTAGGGACAGAAGGCGTCGGCGCCCTTGGCCCTGGTCCACTGGGGCTCGCGTCCCTGCAAGTCGCGCGCGGTGATGTCGTCGGCCACCGCATAGCCCGCAACTCGCCCGCCGGGACCCATCACGACCGCGAGCTCGCCCTCGTAGTCGAGGCGTTTGACCACCTGCGGGCAGGGAACCGGCGCTCCGGGGGGAGCCGCCGAGGAAGGCAGCTTCATGAACACGAGCGGCTCCTTCGGCGCGGTGGCGCCAAGCTCGGCGACGTGATCGGCGTAGTTCATCCCGATCCCGAAGATTGCCCGCGGCCTGGGCACGGGGGCCAGCAGAGCTACCTCGGACAAAGCAAACGACGGCCCGTCGGCCACCGCAAGGCCGGGCTCGCCGAGCACGTCCAGCACGGTAAGAACCTCATCGGCGAGCGCAACCACCAGGTCCCCTCGCACCACCCCCGCGCGCGGGACCGAACTTGCGGGCGGCAGGAACGTGGCGAGACGCATGGTGCCGCAGCCTACTGAGCGTGGCCACGGCCGGTCTGTTGCGGCTTGCGGACGAGCCGCCCCAGGGTCCTACTCGTACAAGGCGAGCGTGGCCAAGATCACATACAAGGCGACCAAGGCCCAGCCCTCGAAAGCGGCCGCCTCGCCGTCTCCTGTGATCTGCCACAGGGCGAGCGCCATCACCAGGAACGCGCCGATGTAGACGGGCGCCAAGGCGAAGGTGAGCGTGGTCGCGAGCAGAAACGAGATCAAGACCAGCAACGGGAACAGGAACGCCGCGATCTGGGCGACCGAGTTCTTGACGACCGAGATCGCCAACTCCGAGCGCCCCTTCCAGGCGAGCACCAGCCCGGCGGTGTTCTCGACCGCGTTGCCGGCTATCGCCACGATCACCAGGCCCGCGAAGGCTTGGGAGATTTTGAGCTGCACGATCGCCGGCGAAAGCGCGTTCACGAACCAGTCGGAGACAAACGCCGATGCCACGCCGGCGACCACCAGCAAGACGAGCGTGAATGCCAAGGACAGACGCGGCTGGCCGGCGGCCCCCTCCCCCCTGGGTGCGGTGTCGGCTCGAAGATAAGGAACCACCCAAGCCAGATAGACCACCAACAGGCTGACGGCTCCTACCGCCGAGATCGTGTTCACGTGGTGGCTGGCCGGATCGTGGGAGGCCAAGGAGAGCCCGAGCAGGACGATGATGAACACCGCCACCAGCAGGAGGGTCGTGGTGTCGCGCGGCAAGCGGTGTGAGAAGCGCATCGTGCCGTCGCGCGCTCGGTAGGCGCCGACCACGATCACGAGGCCCAGGACCAGCATCGCGTTGGCGAAGATCGAGCCGATGATCGCGGTTTGGGCGACCACGAGCTCGCCCTTTTGCAAAGCGAAGATGACCACGAACAGCTCGGGCAGGTTGCCGAGCGTGGACTGCATCATCCCGGTGACGGCCGGCCCGAAACGCTCGCCGAGCTGCTCGGTCGCAAACGAGACCACCCAAGCCAAGCCGGCCAGCGCCAAGGTCGCCACCCCGAAACGCGGAACCGGCGCCCACACCTGATAGTTGGCCACCCCGGCGAGCGCCGTCAGCAGCGCGATCAGGGACAGCGCGATGCGCTCTAGCGCGGTGAGCCGGCCCACTCCATCAATGGCTCTCGAGCACGCGATCGATCAAGCCGTACTCCAAGGCCTGATCGGCGGTGAAGAAGCGATCGCGCTCCATGTCTTCGCGCACCTGCTCTTTGGAGAGGCCCGTGTTTTCGGCGTAGATCTCATCGAGGCGCCCCCTCACGTTGAGGATCTCGCGCGCGTGGATCTCGATGTCGGTCGATTGGCCTTCGAAGCCGGCCGAAGGCTGGTGGATCAGGATGCGCGAGTTCGGCAAGGCCGCGCGCTTGCCCTTGGTGCCACCAGCCAAGAGCAGCGAGCCCATCGACATCGCGACCCCCACGCACATCGTGGCGATGTCGGGCTTGACGAACTTCATGGTGTCGTAGATCGCGAGGCCCGAGTACACGCTTCCGCCCGGCGAGTTGATGTAGATCGAGATGTCCTTGTCGGGGTCTTGGGACTCGAGGTGCAGGAGTTGCGCGACCACCAGATTGGCGACCTGGTCTTCGATCGGGGTGCCCAAGAAGATGATCCGCTCGTTGAGCAGGCGCGAGAAGATGTCGAACTCGCGCTCGCCGCGCGCGGTGCGCTCGACGACCATCGGGATCAGCTGCATGGCAGGGTCCATGGGCACACCCTAGCGTGGGGTCGCCCGGATGCGTGGAGCGACCGCGAAAAAGCGTGTTGGCCCTATCCTCCGGGGGTGCCTTTGAATCTCCCCAACGTGCTCACGGTCCTGCGCATCATGCTTGTGCCGGTCCTGGTTGTGGCCCTGCTCGGAAACACTCCCTCGGGTGACGTGCTCGCGGCCTTGGTCTTCGCGCTCGCGTCGCTGACGGACTTCGTGGATGGCTACCTGGCCCGCACGCGGGACTCGATCACAACGTTCGGGAAGCTGATGGACCCACTCGCGGACAAGCTCTTGATCGTCGGCGCTCTGCTCTGCCTGGTGTCCTTGAACCGCCTCGAAGCGTGGGTGGCGATGGTGATCATCGCTCGCGAGCTGGCGGTCACGATGCTGCGGGTCAACGCCGGCCAGTCGGGGGTTGTGATCGCGGCCTCGATGTTCGGCAAGGTCAAGACGTGTGTGCAGATCGCGGCGATCCTTGCGGTGATAGCGGTACATCCGCCCTACCCGCTGTGGGTATCGGCGCTCGTCTATCTGATGGTCGCGGTCACGGTGCTGTCGGGCCTTGACTACTTCCGTCGAGCCACTCGTCCAGCGTCGTCTGACGCCCAGCCGGCGGGCCCTCCGTCTCGACCTCGCAACGCAACTCGGACATGAGGCCGTGGCGTTCGGCCACGACGTTGTGCTGGTGGATCGTCTCCAAGTTCTCTTGACGGGCCAACACGAAGCTCGCACCGTCGAGCCCTCCGAAACGACTCACCACGCCGGCGATCATCTCGCGCACACAGTCCTCCACGAAGCGGGGTCTGCGGTGCGCCTTTTCCACCACCTCCACCTCGTCGGCGCGCTTCATCAGCTCATAGATCTCCGAGGACATTGAGCTCTCCACGATCTCCAGCAGCGCCGAGGCTTCGATCTCGGCTTCGCAATCCTCCATGCAGCCGATGTGCAAAGTGCCGAGGCCCCTCTGGTTGTGGGTGGCCAGCGGCACGTGCTGGAAGACGCGCCCGATCTGCTCCTCGCTGAACCCGTCGCCGCGCAGGCGCTCGGCCGCGCGGGCGCCCACCAGCTCTTGGGCGCATGGACAAGCGGTCATGCCGGTCGCCGAGACGCCCACGATCCGGCGCGTGCCGCTCGGCAAGGCGACCGCCCGCCCGAAGAGGGTGTAGATCTCTTGGGTCTGCACACCCGAGACCGGCGCGGGCTTGTGCTCGGGGTAGCGCGCCTCGATCCTGACCTCGGCGCGCTCGGCCCCTTGGCGCTCGCGCACCAGCTCGGCGATCTGTTGGGCCAAGCTCTCCGCCCTGAAAGGCGACTCGCCCAAAACGACCTCGCCGATCGCCTCGTTGACGACCTCCTCGAAGCGCGACATGTGGGCGCCCTTCTGGGCGGAGTTCAAGTCCACGTAGCACTCCAGGCGCGCGAGGAACAGCTCCTCGCGGATCCGGATCACCTTCTCGACCCCTGTCACCCCCACCCTGGAGAGCGCTACCGGGATCGATGGGGGGCGCGCTTGAACATCGTCGGCGGCGGCGGCGGCTGCTGCGGCTGGTTGCATGTCGGTCGTTGCGGCCATGCTCGAGGCAAGCGTAGTACAAGCGCTCGGCCGCACGGGGATCGTCCCGTTTGGCGCATCCGGTCGGATGAGAAGACGGATGCCACCCTCAAAACCGCCGAACCTCGACGCTATTCTTTCTACAGATGCGAACGCTGCTTCCCGACCCATTGCCTACCGAGCTACAGGGGCTACTCGAGCGCCGCAAACGTCTCGGCCAGGACGGCAAAGACGAGGTCTGGGAGGGGGTGCTGCACGTGGTGCCCGCGCCCTCTGGTAGACACGCCGACATCCTCCAGCAGTTGGCGGAGCTTCTTGGTCGTCCCGCCAGGGCCGCTGGGCTGTTCCCGGCGATGGCCGGGTTCAATCTCGGCGATGGCGACACCGACTACCGTGTGCCCGACGGGGGGCTCCACAGGTCGCGGCCGCGGGACACCTGGTTCGCGACCGCCGCGCTGGTGGTCGAGGTCCTCTCCCCCGGCGACGAGACCTGGGAGAAGCTCCCGTTCTACGCCTCCCACGACATTGACGAGGTCCTGATCGTCGACCCCGAAGCCCACAGGGTCCACTGGCTCGCGATCGGCGACGGTCGCTACGAGCCGATCGAGCGCAGCGCCTTGATCGACCTCGGCCCTGCCGAGCTCGCCAGTTTGATCGACTGGCCTTGAATAGTTCATGGCTCGCCGTTCGGCTCGTGGCTGGCCCCTGCGCGCCGCGACCGCGCGTGCGCGCCACGGTAGGTGTTGAGCTGCCCCGTCCTGCGGTAACCGGCGCGTGACGACCTCCATTTCTGGTATCACTCCGCACATACAGTCAAGGGGGCACGGAGGTTAGATCGGGGTTGGGCCCGGAATGCGCAAGAGGACTGCCACGCCAACCGGAATCGCATAGGAGGCAAGTAGTCAGTTCAGGGAGGTCGGAGCCGGTCGCTCCGGCGGGGAGCAGCATGGATCCTGGGGGGGTCCGACATGAGTGCGAATACTGAGGGGCTCTTGATGGCCGTCGACGGTGGGGCGGCCGAGATGGACGAGGGAGAGGTCGAGTTCGACCACATCGCGTTGCGCTCGCGCCTGGAGGAGATTCACAAGGCGGAACTGGACATGAGCGCCGAGCCGAGCGTCGACTCGCTGCGCTTGTATCTGCGCTCGATCGGGCGTGTGCCGCTGCTCAGCGCCGAGGAGGAGGTGGCCTTGGCCAAGCGCATCGAAAAGGGCGACGTGAGCGCCAAGCAGCACATGATCGAGGCCAACCTGCGCCTGGTCGTCTCGATCGCGAAGGGCTACATGGGTCGTGGCATGAACCTGCTCGACCTGATCCAAGAGGGCTCTTTGGGCCTGATCAGAGCTGTGGAGAAGTTCGATTATCGCCGCGGCTACAAGTTCTCGACCTACGCCACTTGGTGGATCCGCCAGTCGGTCACGCGCGCGATCGCCGACAAGGGACGCACGATCAGGATTCCGGTGCACATGGTCGACCGGCTCAACAAGGTCGTCTACGCCGAGCGCGCCTTGATCCAGCAACTCGGGCGCGATCCTTCCCCCGCGGAGATCGCCGCTCAACTGGAATGTTCGGCGCAGGAGGTGCGCGAGATGTTGCGCATGGCACAGCTCCCGGTCTCCTTGGAGAAGCCGGTCGGCGACGAGGAAGAATCTGCGCTGGCGGATTTCGTCGAGGACGACACCGCCGAATCGCCGTTCGATGTCGCATCCAAAGCGCTGCAACGCCAGAGCGTCGAGCGAGTGCTCGCATCCTTGCCGCGTCGCGAGCGCGAGGTTCTCGAGATGCGCTATGGCATCACCGGCGATCGCGTGCGCACCCTCGACGAGGTCGGGCGAGCATTCAACATCACGCGCGAGCGAGTCCGCCAGATCGAGAGCCGTACGCTCAAGAAGCTACAGACGGCACCCGAGGCCCAGGAGCTACGCGAGGCGAGCTGACGTCTCTACCGCCGGAGGGGTTGCGCTCGCTATCATCGCGACCCCCTGGCGGGGTTCCCGAGCGGTCAAAGGGACGAGACTGTAAATCTCGCGGCTCAGCCTTCGCAGGTTCGAATCCTGCCCCCGCCACTCACCGAGCGCCTAGGCTCGCAGCCAAATCGCGTGCATCCGGCGTGCTGACCGTGACCCTCTCAAGCGCTCCGGCATCGCGGACCGCGAAGGACACCGCCGGCACGCCCCGGCGCACCGCCCAAGCCTGATCGAGTCGGATCGAGCGGCACACGTAGTAGAGCCAAGGAAGCCGCAAGCCGACCTTCAGCCCGGCCCGCATAACCTCGCGCAGAGGGTCTTCGAGTACCTCAACGTCACTCACGTCGGAGAGGGGGACGCTGATCGACCTCATCAGCCCGAGCACCTTCTCCAGCCGAGACAGCCGGATCTCGATCTTTTCCTCGGACAGGTGCACGCGCACCGCGGGAAGGGTAATGAGTAAGGGCAGGCCCCGCGCGGACAGCAGATCCCTCGCGGGTCATCAAGCGAACGCAAGCAGAAGGGAGTTCCAGCCATGGAGTCCTCCAACCCGGTCAAAGTCCTCGTCGTCGAGCACAAGACCTCCTCGACGCCCCCACTGCTTGAGGCGATTCGCGAGCGGGCGCAGCGCGGACCCTGTGTGTTCACGCTGCTCGTGCCGAGAACCACACACGGCCTGCACAAGGTCGTCGACCCCCATGACCAAGAACTGGGTGAGGCCCGCAGCGAGCTCGACCACGCGCTGCCGGCGATTCGCGAGGCCGCCGGCATGCCGGTCGAGGGCATCGTCGGGGACCCCGATCCGGTGGCGGCCGTCGCGGACGCGATCAACCTGCACAGCTTCGACGAGATCATCATCTCGACGCCCAGCCCTCGGCTGGCTCGCTGGGTGAAGTTGGATCTCCCGAGCAAGATCTCGGGCATGGGTCTGCCGGTGACGCGCGTGGTGCCTTCGCACGAGGAAGCGCATCCCGCGGCGGCCTGAGGGCTTTGGCGAGCGCCGGACCTTTCGAACTGCATCCTCGGTAGTCGAAATTGTACGCAGACGCTCGTCTGTAGACCTTCCGTCTGCGGACAGCGACAGTGTGGGGTATGGAGCTTGTCCGAGAGCAATTTGCGGCCAACCTGCGCCGCCATCGAACCCGTGTCGGGCTCTCCCAGGAGGCGCTCGCCGACGTGTGCGATCTACACCGCACCGAGATCAGTCTGCTGGAGCGCTGCAAGCGCTCGCCCCGGCTGGAGACGATCGTGATCCTCTCGCGAGGCCTCGAGCTGGCCTCGCCGGCAGAGCTGCTCGACGGCATCAGCTGAGCTGGCTCGCCGACTCTCTGCTCAGAGTTCGAGCCGATCAAAGGTCGAGGCCGCCCTCGTAGCGAACACGAACTCGTCGACCCGATGAATCAAGCCGGCCGCCTGGAGGTTGGCCAAGCCGTCCATCACGTCCAAGCGCGGGGCGCTGAGCTGGCGCACCAACTCCTCCACCGACCACAAACTCCCCGCCTCGAAATTCAAGAGCAATCCGAGGATCGCTCCCTCCGCCTGCTTGCCCTGCTCCTGCATGACGCAGCTACCGCGTCCGCTCATCTGTCGGCCCTCCTTTGGCGCCGTTGCCAGGCGACCTGCCACCGTGCCGTCGCCGTGGCCTCCTTTTCTAGACAGAGCAAGGTACTCAAAAGCCCGGACGGCACACGAACATACGTTCTCTAATCCCTCCCGCTCGGACCGCCGCCGGCCCCGGCCGCAATGTGAGATCTTCTGAAGAATTCGATTGGCACCGCTCGGAGCGGGACAAGATTGTGTCCAGAGGCTCAGGGTGGGCCTGGCCGTCGACATGGGGCGGCGACCACGGCACAGTCGGATCCAATGGGGAGAGGTGGATGAGGTGGGGGTTTTGAACCAGACGGTTGCATGCGTGCAAGCGGGCAGGCGAAACGCAAGGTTGAGCAATGCGACGATGGCGGCCGGCGTTGCGGCGATGGCCGTCGCACTCCTCGGAACGATGCCGGCAGCCGGCGCTTCGCAGGCGGGCACGGTCACGATCTCGCCGCTACAGGGCACCGAGGACGCGTCACCTCAAACCCAGATCAGCTTCTTGGGCGCCCCGGCCGACCAGATCCACGATCTGTCGGTGGTCGGATCGAGCAGCGGCGCTCACGGCGGCCGTCTACGGAGCTATGCGAGCGCGGTGGGCGCCAGCTTCTTGCCCTCCCAGCCGTTCGTGGAAGGCGAGCGGGTGTCGGTCAGGGCGACGGTCGGCCACACCGAGGAGGCCAGCTCGTTCAGAGTCGCGCGCATTGACTACTACGACTACACGGCCTCGGTGCGCTCCTCCCAAGTCAAGCCTGCGCCGGGACAGAGCTTCGTGTCGGCGCCCACGCTCCAGCCTCCGCTCGTCTCGATCGACTATGACTCGCCCGAAGCGGCCCCGGGCGACATCTTCATGACCTTCGCCCACGGCGCCGGGCAATCCGGACCGATGATCGTGAACGGGGCGGGCCAACTGGTTTGGTTCACGCCGGCCCCGAAGGGCATGACGGCCACCGACCTACAGGTGGAGAGCTACGAGGGCAAATCGGCCCTGGTTTGGTGGCAGGGCTATATCCCGAGCCTGGGCATCGGCTTCGGCACCGATGAGATCTATGGCTCTGACTACCGACCGCTCGCTCAGGTCAACGCGGGCAACGGCTATAAGGCCGACCTGCACGACATCCAGATCACGCCCAAAGGGGCGGCCTTCATCACTTCCAACACGCTCGTCCATACCGACCTGGCCTCGGGGGGAGGCCCGCGCGAAGGGGTGCTGATCGACTCGGTGCTACAGGAGATCGACATCAAGACGGGCCTGGTCATGTTCGAGTGGCACGCCTACGGCCATGTGGCCCTGTCGGAGTCCTACTCGGACTCGCACGTCTCCTCGACCCAGCCTTGGGACTGGTTTCATTTGAACTCGATCAGCCTGGGGCCGGATGGCAACGTGTTGATCTCCTCGCGCAACACCTCCGCCCTTTATGACGTGAGCTTGGCGAGCGGGCGGGTGCTGTGGCGGATAGGGGGCAAGAACTCGACTTTCAAAATGGGGGCGGGCACGGGGATGGCCTACCAGCACGACGCTCGCTGGCAGCCCGACCACACGATCACGGTGTTCGACGACGGGGCGGTGCCCAAGAAGCACTCCCAGTCAAGGGCGATCCGCCTGGCGATCGACTGGACGCATCTGGCCGTTCACCTGGTCGGGCGCGACGTGCGCACGCCGCCGCTGCTGACCGGCAGCCAGGGCAACGACCAGATCCTGCCCAACGGGGATTCGTTCGTGGGCTGGGGCGAAGTGCCCTACTTCACGGAGTTCAGCCCGACCGGGCAGATCGTGTTCGAGGGACGCATGCCCTACCCGGCCCAGTCCTACAGGGCCTTCAAGTTCCCGTGGAACGCCACCCCGAGTGGCCCTCCGGCGATCGCGGTGAGGGCGAACGGCGCGGGAGCTGAGACTGTGTATGCGAGCTGGAACGGGGCAACTGAAGTGAACTCGTGGCGCGTGCTAGCCGGCCCCGACGCCAAGCACCTGGCGCTTGTGGCGAGCGCGCCGCGGAGCGGCTTTGAGACGGCCATCCCGCTACCGACCGGAGACACCCACTTCGCCGTGCAGGCGCTCGACGCGCAAGGACATCTATTGGGCACCTCGCCGATCGTCGCGGCAAGCTAGAACAGGGAAGCGCTGAAAGGCTTCACTTCGGAAAGCCCCGCATAGCCGAGCTTTCCCAGCCCGAAGATCTGCTCGATCGTGGCCAAGAGGGAGTAGTGGTCATACGGTTCTTGGGCAAAGCCGCCGCCTTTCTTCAAGAGCGGCGAGAGCAGCAGCGCGCCGACCTGGCCCCCGCCGTGTCCGGTTGTGGTGGGAGCGGGCAGGTTGGGGTAGGCGGGTTGACCGCAGCAGGAACTCGAGTCGGCATTTTCGCCACTGGACGGCGCCTGGTCGCTGGTGATAATCAGGAGGCCATCTTTCTTGTAGGCGGAGGACGAGAGGATTTGAGGTACGTACTTGTGCAAGAACCCGTCGGCCGACAACGCACCAGAGGCCTTGCCGGGCCCGCACGGGTCTGGGTTGCCGTCATCGCAGGGGCCGGGCGCGATGTAGGAGAAGCTCGCGGTTCGGGGTTCGCTCGCGAGGTCTCCCTTCAGTTCGCCGATGCCGACGTCGTGCGCGTCGCAGGAGAAGGCGCCCGCGATCGAGGCGAAGTAGACGAAGGGGTTGCGCCAGGTTTGGTAGGCGGGGGTGCTCCCGCCCGGGGCCGGCGAGGCGCTCGGATCGGAGGCTCCGCTGGTCGGGTGCAAGCAGGCGGGCGGGCTCGAGGCGCCTTCGTCGATGCCTTCTATATAGGCGCGCCACGGCAAACTCTTGGCGTTGAGCTGGCCGATCAACGTTTGGGTCGAGGAGGGATAGACGCAGCCCTGGCCGAGCACTTGCCCGTTGGCCCCAGTGCCCGTGGGTGAGATTTCGCTGTAGGTCGGACAATCGGCGGCGGTAGCTTCGGTCGGTCCTTGGCCGCTTAGCACTGCGATCTCGTTGGCCAGGGCCTGGTGGGCGACCGCGTAGTAGCGAACCAGCATCTCTCCCTGGGGCTCGAGTGTGCCCGTCAGGTAATGGGCCGGAGACCCGTCTCCGAACAGGCCCGCGTAGGACTGGTCGTCGAGCATCACCACGAACACGTGCTTGACCGAAGACAAGCCTGGTTTGGCGGGCGGTGCGGCGCCTTTGGAGCCCCCGGTTTTGGGAGCTCCGCCACCGGAGGAGCCGCTGCCACCCGACCCTTTGCCGCCCCCTTCCGAGCCCGAAGACGGTGCTGGGGCGGGCGTATTCGGTTCCGGTGAGGAGCTTTCGGGCGTCGGGGTTTCGGCCGTGGGCGGAGGTGCGGCGGCGACGCCCGGTGCGGGCGCGGTGGCCGGCGCCTTTGCCACCAGCAGCTTCAAAGGCCTGCGGTCGGCGGCCAGCGAGGCGGCCGAATCCGATCCGGTAAGACGGCCCACCAGCGCGCCGAACCCAAGGAAAGCCAGGATGAGCGCGACCCACACCGGCGGCGAGGGCACGGGCAGCGCGCCGAAGCGCTGCTCCCAGCGACGCAGCGGGTCCAAACTCACGGGCCGGTTTGGACGGGCCGACCCAGGTCCCCCTCGCCGGGCGCTCGCTCGGCGAGACGGTTGATCTCGGCGTGCACGTCGGCGGCTACCAGCCCGTCGTCGGCGTCAGTGCCCGTGGCTTGAAGCCCGGCAGCCTCGCCGTCCGCCTCGACGCGCTCCATCAGTTGGGCTCCGCACTGCCAGCAGAAGACGGCGCCGCGGCTTCGCACCGCTCCGCAACGTCCGCAGCTGCCGGCGACCGAAGTCTCGTGGGCGTGCAGCAGACGCTCCACCTCGGCCAGTTCGGCGTCGCGCTCCTGCAGGGTTGCTGCTCTGCGCATGAGCACGTCGGGACGGAAGTGATCGCGGATCGCCATCTCGTAGGTGAGCCCTCCGAGGTCCCACTGCAGCTTGGCCACCTCCTCGGCCAGGCGCTCGCGTGCGCGGCGCAACTCAGAACTCGACGCCGCGTCCTCGGGCGCGCTCATCCGGTGGAGACCACGTTCGGCAGGTTCTTCGATTTCTGCTCGAAGCTCTGACGACTTTCGTGGCTGTTGGCGCTTTTCAGGACGGTGGGGGGCGCCGGTTTGGAGATCGAGTTGCCGGTGCCTTTGGCTTCTTTGGCCTTGCTTTCGGCGGCTTTGGCTTCTTTTTCTTTGGCCGTCGCGGCGGGTGTTTCGGTTGCGGGTGTCGTCGTGGCCGGGGTGCTCGTCGCTGCGGCCCCGGCGCCCGCGGCCGCCCCGAGTGAGATCACCTGGGCTGGAGGCGCCTTGGCGGTGCCCGCGCCGGCCCGGCCGATCAGGACGCCGACGCCCATCGCCAGCAACAGGACCCCGATGCCGGCCAGCAAGGCGAGGCTGTTGTTACGCGCGGGCGCCGACGGCGGCGCCAGGCCCGGAGGCGTGGAGGGCGGTGAGGAGCTCGTCGCGCCCGTGGACTGAGCGGCCGTGGGTGGGCCGGCGAGGTGGGCTCGGGGCTCCCCGCATTGCAGGCAGTAGCGCTGGTCGGGTGCCATGGGAGCCGAGCAGCGAGCGCATCGCTCGCCAGAGACCGCGACCGGCGCTATCGGCTGGGTTACAGCCGAGGATGGCTCAGCCGCGTCGAAGGGTTCAGCTGCGCCGGCGGGCTCGCTCACGCTGGGATACTCCACCCTCTCCTCCTACTCACTGTAACGATTTTGTGAACGAGGGTTTACCTGCATCTGCCTATGCTCGGTCGCCCGGATCATCGAGCGGATTGTAAGCCCGCTTGAGAGGACTCATCGTAGCCGTCCGGTGAACGGCCAAGCGTGGGATTCACGATTTGTTATCAAGATCGTCACAGCAGGTTGACGTGTGCTCCAGAGCGGCTCCGGTAGCCTGGCGCATCGCGTTGACTCGACCCTCGGCCGGCGACACGATTGCCCCTCAGGCTCCGCATCGATCGGCGCGGCGGGGGTTTGTTTCAGAGTAAGCACAGGCGCCCTCGGGCGAGCACTCGGCGGAATGAAAAAGGACAGCGAGGGATACACGATGAGGCGACTGAGAATGTACAAGGGCACGCTCCTCGGGCTTGCGATCGTGACGAGCGCCTCGCTGGCCACGCCGCTGGCCTCGCAGGCGACCAAAGGCACTCCGGCGCCAAAGCCGCCGAACGCATCCACCGGCGGGACGGCCCAGCTGAGCTACTCCTCGGCCACGCTCAACGCGACGATCAACCCTCATGGCAGCGAAACGACCTACTACTTCCAGTACGGACCCACAAGCGCCTATGGGGCCCAGACGGCCACTGTGACCGTCGGTAGCGCAACCACGAACGTGCCGGTCAGCCAGCCGATCTCGGGCCTGGCCACGGGTGTCACCTACCACTACCGCGTCGTCGCCGGCAGCTCCGCCGGAACGATGACTGGTCGCGATCGCGTGTTCACGACCAAGAGCGTGCCGCTCAAATTCGAACTCCCGCGGACGCCACGGCTGACGACGTTCGGGAGTCCCGTATCCATCACGGGAAGCTTGACCGGTACCGCCGCGGCCGGCCACGAGGTCGTGCTGCAGGCCAACCAGTTCCCGTTCGTCGGCGGTTTCGTAAACGTCGGCGTACCCCAAGCCACGAACTCCACCGGTCAGTTCGCCTTTCAGGTCGCCGGACTCTCTCAGAACACGCAAATACGCATAGCCACACTGGACCCGCGGCCGGTTCGCAGCCCCGTCGTGACGGTGCGCGTGGGAGTGCGCGTCACGCTGCACGCTCGCAAGACTGCACGCAAGGGCTATGTGCGGCTGTACGGGACCGTCAACCCGGCTGTCGCCGGCGCACCGGTTGCCTTCCAGCTGCTCAGAGCGGGGCGCGGACCGCTGACGGTCGGCGGAACCGTCGTCAAGAAGGGCAGCGCAAGCTCGGCGAGCTTCTCCGCGGTGCTGTTCATACCTCACAATCACGGGGGCCTCTACAGAGCCTTCGTGAAGGTGTCCGACAACAGCCACGCGCCCGGCTCGAGCCGCGGCGTCATCGTTCACTCCGCGCCCGCCCAGCGCAAACACCGTTAGGCCAGCGAGGGGGTCGCTTGGGGCCGGCCGGCCCTCGCGACCCTCGCCACGGTTTTGGCCCCCATCGGCCCGGCGATCCTCGCCGCGGTTCGGGGCCTCGCCGCAGACACAGACCTGGGGGCGGAAAGGCGAGCACCGAGGCGCTTCCCTTTCCGCCCGGTCTATTCCAGGCCTTGCGATCACCGCCTCGACGGCGTTTAGCTGTCGCTCGAGTTCGTGATGATCTTGAGCTTGGCCGGGTTGTTGGTGAACACCGATTCCCCGACCGACCCCGGGTTGCCGCTGATCGCGCTCTTTGTGATCGCGAACGAGCCGAACTGATCGTTGGCTTCGTTGTCTGAGAGACCTTCGACCGCGTGCTTGGTCATACCGGCGATCGTGTCTTCCGAGCCGTTCCCTTTGGGCCCGAATTCTTGGGCGGGCGGCCATTCCTGCGATGCGGGCGCCCAATACTGCAACAGCAGGATACCCACGGCCCCGCCGCGCATTTCGTCTTTGCTGACGGTCGCAAAGCCCTGTCCCAGCATGACGGCGGCGTAGCGGTCGCCTTCCAGCACGTCGCCTGTGACCTTGGCCTGGGCTCTGGTGGTTTCCACCAGCGCGATATGGGATACGCCCAGATCGTTTTCGTCGATGTGGGAGGTGGCCACGGAGGTCCCGGCGCCCTCCTGGTAGAGCAGCACTCCCGCCGCGTCTTCTTCGAGCTCCAGATAGGAGCCATCGCCGCAGGACGCGGCGGCACACTCGTTCTTGGAGATCGTGTCTTCGGCGATCTTGGCGACCGCTCCGCGACTCACCTGGATCCCGTTTTGGGCGAGCGGCGCGGGACCTGCACCGGTGACCGTAACCTGCTTGATCGTGGCCTGGGACCCGGCGTTGTCCACCGTGATGCCGTTCTTCTGGTAACCGCTGATCTGGTCAGCCGTCAGCGTCGCCGTCGCGGCCTGAGCGGTGTAGTGGCGGCCGATCTGCACGCCCACGCCACCCTGACAGCCGTTGAGCGGCTGGGCTCCGGCGCCGAGCACGACGGAGTTGGTCAGCGACAGGTTGGCGCCGCCGCCGACCGTGATGCCGTACAGCTCGTCGCTACAGGTGTTGGCCGGCCAGTACGCTTCGAACGTGAGGGCCGACATCTTGATCGTCGCGCCGGAGGAGCCGCACACGGAGACAAGATCCTGCTCCCCGGACGCTGCGCAGGCGCTCGTGGAGTCAACGGGCGAGGCGGGCAGTTGGATGACCGCTCCCGATTCGCCGGTGAGTGTGAGCGCCCTTTTTATCTGAAGCTGTTCTTTGTAGACCCCCGCGCAAACGCGGATCGTCGTCGACGGACCTTCGATCGCCGTCTGGATCGAGTTGTAGCCCGGGTTTTGACAGCTGTTAAACGGCGCTTTCACACTTTTCGCGTTGCTCACCCAGACAGTGCTGGCCGAGGCCAGTGCGGGCAAGGTCGCAAATATCGAGGCGACCAGCACGCACACGGCGATCTTCGAACCAACGGTACTACCGATGTGTTTCATCATATGAACTCCTCCTTTTGGACATCCAATTCACGCGGCGCGATCCTATGCGGAATCTTTTCGATGATGTGAACAAGAGGTGAACCATGCGTAGCCCGTGGAGGTCATCGGCGCAGAGCAGGCCGGCGGGCGCGCTGCTACTTTGCGCTCCAGCCGCAGGACGTAGGCTCGGGCGCTCCCAACTCGGCGGCTACCTCGCAACGGGACCACAGAGAACAGCCAGCCAAACACATGCGGCACGCCACTCAGCCAATCGGAGGAGCCGACGCGCGACCAGCCGTGCTAATGCTCGGCATGGGCTGGTTTCCCACAACGCTCGGGGGCCTGGATCGCTACTACCGCTCCCTGTTCGAGCACCTCCCCGAGGCGCGCGGGATCGCGATCGGGCCGGCCGAAGACGCGCCCGCGCGGATCGAGATCGTCGGACACGGCGAGCTACCGCTGGCGCTCCGCCTGGTCAACTTCTGGCGCGCCGCCCAGCGCGCCGCACGGGGCGCCGAGCTCGTGGACGCGCACTTCGCGCTGTATGCGCTCGCGCCGCTACGCATAGGACGCCTGCGCGCGCTGCCGGCAGTGTTCCATTTTCACGGGCCCTGGGCGCAGGAGAGCCTCGCCGCCGGGCGCAGGTCGCGCGCCGGGTTTCTCGCGAGACAGGCGCTCGAGCGCGCCTCCCTGCGTCGCGCCGACGCGCATGTGGTCCTGAGCGGCGCGTTTCGAAGGCTGTTGGTCGAGCGCTACCGAGTATCTCCTTGGGGTGTCCATGTATGCCCGCCAGGGGTCGCGTTGGACTCGTTCACACCCGACGATCGAGACACGGCCCGAGCGCGGCTCGGCTTGGAGCCATCGGCGTTTGTGGCGATCTGCGTGCGACGGCTCGTGCCGCGCATGGGCATCGACAACCTGCTCGACGCATGGGAGCGCCTGGAGGGACTGCCCGGCGGCTCGACGCTGCTGCTGCTCGGCGACGGTCAGCTACGCGAGCAGCTGAGCGAGCGCGCCAGTCGCCCACCACTGGCCGGGCGCGTTCGGGTGCTGGGCAGGGTCTCAGACGAAGAGTTGATCGACGCCTACCGCTGCGCGGACGTGGCGATCGTGCCGAGCGTGGCCTTCGAGGGGTTCGGGCTGGTCGTGCTCGAGGCGGCGGCCTGCGGCACGCCCAGCATCGTGAGCGACGTCGGTGGCCTACCGGAGGTGGCCGGCCCGCTGGAAAGCTCGCTCGTCGTGCCGGCCGGAGATACAGACGCGCTTGCTCGCCGCATCCAAGCGGGCGCGAGGGGAGCGCTTCCGAGCCGGGCGGCGACTCGCTCTTATGCCGAGCGCTTTGACTGGCCGAAAGTCGCCGAGCGCCACCGCAAGCTCTATGCGCAGCTTGCAACAGGCAAGAGAGACGAGCGAACCCGAGTGGTCTTCTTGGATCACGTGGCACGGCTTTCGGGGGGCGAGATCGCGCTGCTGCGCGTGCTTCCACACCTGCGCGGCGTCAACGCACATGTGATTCTCGGAGAGGACGGGCCGTTCGCGAGGCGCCTGCAGCAGGCGGGGATCTCCGTCGAGGTGCTTGCGATCGACGCGAGTGCGCGCGAGCTGCGCAAGGACTCGGTGCGCCTGGGCGCCGCCGGCCTGGCGGGAGCGCCGGGCACGCTTGCGTACATCGCCCGCCTGACGCTGCGCCTGCGAGCGTTGCGCCCTGACGTCGTGCACACCAACTCACTGAAGGCGGGCGTCTACGGCACGCTCGCCGCCAGGGCCGTCAGGGTGCCGGCGATCTGGCATGTTCGCGACCGCATCAGCGAGGATTACCTGCCGGCGCAGGCGCTACCGGTCCTGCGGCGCCTGATCGGAAGGCTCCCTCGTGGGGTGATCGTCAACTCGCAGACCACGCTGCGCACGCTGGGGCCCGCTCCCCGCTCGGGCGCCTGGCGCGAGGTGCTCCCGGACGCCGTGATCGCCCCGCCAGTAGCTCAGCGGCCCAAATCCGAGCAGACCACCTTCGGGATGGTGGGAAGGCTCGCGCCGTGGAAGGGCCAGGACCTGTTTCTGCGCGCGTTTGCCGCGGCCTTCCCCGACTCCCAGGCGCGCGCGGTGATCGTGGGCAGCGCCATGTTCGGCGAGGAGGGCTACGAGCGCGAGTTGCCGGAACTGGCGGAGCGCTTGGGGATCGCCGAGCGTGTCGAGTTCCGCGGCTTTCGCGAAGATGTGTGGCACGAGCTTGCGGGCTTTGACGTGCTGGTCCACGCCTCCCGCACGCCTGAGCCATTCGGGCAGGTCGTGCTCGAGGGCATGGCCGTGGGCCTGCCCGTGATCGCACCCGACGAGGGCGGCCCGTCGGAGATGATCGTCGACCGCCACAGCGGACGCCTGTTCAAGAGTCGCGACGTCTATGCGCTCGCCGCCGCGATGGTGTCCTTGCACGAAGACCCGGCGCTTCGCGAAAACCTCGGAACTGGCGCCCGCAAGGCCGCGGCGCACTACCACCCGGACGTCACGGCTGCGCGGCTGGAAGCGCTCTACGCGCGCTTGGCCAAGAACATATGCGGTTAGGCACGTACGTCCGACCCGGCCTATCTGCGGTCAAGCACGCCCTCGGCGCGACCGATGGGTTGACGAGGGGCTCCACAGGAGCGTTCTCGGACCCCACAGTTCGCCATGCTCAAACGACCCCGCTATTCTCGCGCGCCTTGGGAGCGCATCCTGGCGCTCGGCATCGCCGTCCTTGCGCTCGGGTGCGCCGCGACCGCGGAGGCGGCTCAACACCACTATCGAGCCGCCTCCCACCTGCGCGCGAGCGACACTCGATGCGCCCCTCGACACGGCGATAAACAGGCACGGAAGTGCGCCAAGCGAACTGCCTCGAAGTCCAAGTCACACAGGGGCTCCGGTCGTACTTCGGCCGGCCTCGGGCTGCTGACAGCCACGCCCGAGCCGATCCCAGCCGGCGTCGGCGCCCCGCGCGCGAGCGCGGGCCCTGGCGGAGTGCCTGCTCCGGTCGGGAGCGGATCGCCCGCGAGCGGCGGATCGCCCATACCGCCTGCGCCTCCTACCTCCTCCAGCCCAGGCCCCGAATGGGAAGCGGAACTGAGCGCAAGCTCCACCGAAGGCGTTACCGAAGACCCGATCGACCCGAAGTTCCTGACCGCGGCGCCGTTTGGCACCTCCTCCTTCTGGATCCAACCGTGGCGTGCTTATCTCGACACGTGGCCGGCCTCGCGGCTGCTCGACTCGCTGGGGATCAATTTCAACGTCCGCGCCCCCGAAGCCGAAGCGACCGCCCAGTTGCTCCAGGAAAGCGAATTCAAGCTCGCCCGCATCGGCGTGGGCTGGAACTCGCTCTCCTACGAAAATCCTTCGAGCTTCGTCGACGAAGCGGGGATGCTCACCCGCTGGCGCGCGCTACAAAGACACGGCATCCGCCCGCTGCTGCTGCTCAACGCCGACAGCACCGGCCCGGCGCCCGCCAAGAAAATCGCCTTGACGACCGTTGCGGCCGCACCGGCCGGCGCACAGACCGTCACGCTCAGCGCGGCCAGCGCGGCCGAAGTGGTGCCAGGCAAGAGCGGCTTTGACGATCTCACGTTCGGGGGCAGCCCCGACGTCCTCATCGCCTCGGTTGGGCCCGGCGACGTCGCCAAGCTCTCACGGCCGCTGCTCAACCTACTGCCGGCGGGCGAACACAAGGGAGCGACGTTGCTGTATGCGCCATTCGGCTCGCCAACGCTCGCGAACGGCGAACCGAACCCGGCCTTCCAGGAAACGCTCGCCGGCTGGCTCAGCTATGTGAACACTGTTTGCAAGGAGGCCGCCAGCGTGTTCGGCCCCGAAGGCTTTGACCTGGAGGTCTGGAACGAGCTGAGCTTCGACTCGCAGTTCCTGAACTCCGAGCACTACTACTCGACCACGCCGGAATCCGCGGCAAGCGAAGAAGGCGCCGAAGGCGAAGCCAACGGCGAAGAACTCGAAGAACTCGAAAACGAAGCGGGCGTCGAAAGCCCGCCCGCTCAGACAAAGGCCCAGCTGACCAAAGAAGTTGCGCGGGTGTTGTTGGATGAAACGGTGCGTTTTGTGCGCGATCCGGCTAATGGTGTTTCGACAGGTGTGGGTATTACCGATGGGTTCGCAGACCAGACGCCGTTCACCTCAGGAGCGCAGGCACCCGCCGGGTTGACGGCGCTCAGCAAGCACCTATACGCCGGCGCGAAGGACTATCCCGGCGACTACCACGAACGCACGATCCGACCCTTGAACGCACTCGGCGCCAGGGACACCCTCCCCAAAAGCTTCACACCACTTTTCATCCCCCACTTCCAATCGTTGTTCCCCGAGTACTACCTCTCAGCACTCTCGACAGAGACCGCGATCCGCGACATCGCACCGATCACGACCAGCATCTACGGTGACCCCCACGGCCGCGAAGTAGGACCCTCAGGCGACACACCACCACAGAAGTGGATGACCGAGTACAACCTCTCAACCCACGGCGCCACAATCCTCGGACCCGACGAGAGCACCCCAATCCAAACAACGCTCACCCCAGCCGACAAGACACACTTCCACACCAAGGCACTACTGCGCAGCCTCGTCGCGATGGTAGGCAAGGGCATGACCCGCGAGTACTTCTACGCAGCCACCGGAGGCGAACTGGGAATCGTCAACCCAAACTTCTTCTCCACCCTGGAAAACCACCCCGAAACCTATCCCGGCTCCCAGCTCGGCGGCGAAACAGTCAACGCCTTCAAAAACATGCTCACCCAATTCCAAGGCCCCGGCCCAGGCCAAAACCTCAGGCAACTAAAGCTCACCTCCATCGTCCAAGACGGCGAACACGCCCAATTCACCGGCGACGGAACCACAGCACACCCCAACCTGTATGACCGCGAAGTACTCGCCGTACTCCCCTTCCAATCCTCCCCCACACGCTTCGAGATACCCATCTACGTCATGACACGCAACCTACTCACCCTCTACCAACCAAACGCCCCCACCAACAACCCCACACGCTTCGACCTACCCAACGAGACCTTCCAAATCACCCTCACCAACCTCCCCCAAACAAACACCCCACCAACCATCACCGCCTACGACCCCATCCAAAACAAAAACACCCCAGCACACCTAACCAACCAAACCGCCAACACCGCAACCATCGAAATCCAAGCCACCGACTACCCACGCATACTCACAATCAACTACACAAATCCTTAACATCTGCGGGCACGGAGGTGGCGGGCGCTACCTAAGATGCGCCGATGGCCTCGAAAGTCCGGGCGAGCTACCTGATCGCCACAGCGGCAGTGTTGATCGGCGGACTCGCGATCTGGAGCGCTCCTCCGCTGCTTCGCTCCAAACACCGGCGCTCCGCACAACTGGCGGCGCGTCCCCACTCGCCGCTACCGGCGGCCTCGAAGGACGGCGTGCTCGACGATCCGATCGACCCCCGCTTCCTGACCGAGGTCCCGTTCGGGCGCGGCTCCTTCTGGATCCAACCGTGGCGCGCCTACCTCGACACCTGGCCGGCCTCGCGGCTGCTCGATTCGCTGGGGATCGACTTCAACGTCAAGCCCGCCTCCGCACAGACCACCGCGCGCCTGCTACGCGAAAGCGGCTTCAAGCTCGCGCGCATCGAGATCAATTGGAGCTCGCTCTCCTACAGCGACCCGAGCAGATTCGCCGACGAAGCGAATGTCCGCACGCGCCTACAGGCTCTGCGCGAGAACAGCCTGCGCCCGCTGATCCTGCTCGACGCAAACAGCGGCGCCCCGACTCCCGCCAAGACGATCGCGCTGCAACTGTCCGCCCCCGCCCCGGCGGGGGCCGACACGGTCACTTTGAGCCCCTCGAGCGCCGCGGAGGTCGTCCCCGGCAAGACCGGCTTCAGCCCGGCCGCGTTCGATCGAGGCCATCGCAAGCATCGGCACAAACGCGCCGCGAGCACCCCCCTTACGGCGAGCGCGCCACTCACGCCCGAAGAACGACGGGCGCGCCGAGAAGAACGGCGCGCGGCGCGGCGCGCGCAAGGCCAGGCCGGCCTTACAGCGCTCGTGCGCCAGGGCAACCCGGCGATCCTGATCACGAAGCTCGGCCCGGGCGGCGTGGCCACGCTCTCGCGCCCGCTGCCAACGGCGCTGGCAAGCGGGGAATACCGCGGATCGACTCTGCTGTATGCGCCGTTCTCGCCTCCCAGCCTCACGGGCGGCAAGCCCAATCCAGCGTTCCAAGCGACCTTGGGGGGCTGGCTTGCCTACGTGGACACCGTCTGCAAGTACGCCCGCTCGATCTTCGGCGCCGAAGGCTTTGACCTGGAGGTCTGGAACGAGCTGAGCTTCGGCTCGCAGTTCCTGGACTCCGCTTACTATTCGAGCCCCGCCGGGGTCAAGGGCCTCGGCAAGCAGACCCAGGAAGTTGCGCGGGTGTTGTTGGATGAAACGGTGCGTTTTGTGCGCGATCCGGCTAATGGTGTTTCGACTGGTGTGGGTATTACCGATGGGTTCGCAGACCAGACGCCGTTCACCTCAGGAGCGCAGGCACCCGCCGGGTTGACGGCGCTCAGCAAGCACCTATACGCCGGCGCGAAGGACTATCCCGGCGACTACCACGAACGCACGATCCGACCCTTGAACGCGCTCGGCGCCAGGGACACCCTCCCCAAAAGCTTCACACCACTTTTCATCCCCCACTTCCAATCGTTGTTCCCCGAGTACTACCTCTCAGCACTCTCGACAGAGACCGCGATCCGAGACATCGCACCGATCACGACCAGCATCTACGGTGACCCCCACGGCCGCGAAGTAGGACCCTCAGGCGACACACCACCACAGAAGTGGATGACCGAGTACAACCTCTCAACCCACGGCGCCACAATCCTCGGACCCGACGAGAGCACCCCAATCCAAACAACGCTCACCCCAGCCGACAAGACACACTTCCACACCAAGGCACTACTGCGCAGCCTCGTCGCGATGGTAGGCAAGGGCATGACCCGCGAGTACTTCTACGCAGCCACCGGAGGCGAACTGGGAATCGTCAACCCAAACTTCTTCTCCACCCTGGAAAACCACCCCGAAACCTATCCCGGCTCCCAGCTCGGCGGCGAAACAGTCAACGCCTTCAAAAACATGCTCACCCAATTCCAAGGCCCCGGCCCAGGCCAAAACCTCAGGCAACTAAAGCTCACCTCCATCGTCCAAGACGGCGAACACGCCCAATTCACCGGCGACGGAACCACAGCACACCCCAACCTGTATGACCGCGAAGTACTCGCCGTACTCCCCTTCCAATCCTCCCCCACACGCTTCGAGATACCCATCTACGTCATGACACGCAACCTACTCACCCTCTACCAACCAAACGCCCCCACCAACAACCCCACACGCTTCGACCTACCCAACGAGACCTTCCAAATCACCCTCACCAACCTCCCCCAAACAAACACCCCACCAACCATCACCGCCTACGACCCCATCCAAAACAAAAACACCCCAGCACACCTAACCAACCAAACCGCCAACACCGCAACCATCGAAATCCAAGCCACCGACTACCCACGCATACTCACAATCAACTACGGCTCGTGAGCTCCCAACTGACCTCGAAACGATGGATCGCGGGGTCGACCAAGACTCCCCCGGCGCCGTAATCCAGAGCTGGAAGCTGTGTGGCGTAGCAACGCATCGCCTCGAGCTTTGCCGCCGCCCTCTGGTCGTCCAGGCGCTCGACACGAGCCGAGCGCAGCACCGGCATCTCTGGAACTCCCCCCAGAAAAGGCATCCAGAACGCATCGACGTTGCGATACGGGTCGGGCTCTGCCCCGTCGACCCAGTGCGGCCAGCCGTGCAGCGCGCAATAGGGCAGGTCGGCGTAAAGCGTGACCGGCATACCGATGCCAAGCAGCATGCGTCCGTAGCGCCGCACGAGCACGTGGTCGGGGTGGCCCCCGATGCCGGCGGGCACATGTATGCGCGCGGCACACCCCATGGTCGCCGCCAGCGCACGGTCGAGCTCCTCCAAGCTTGGCGCCGGTGGAGACGGGCGGTATTGGGCGTCCAGAAAGTCCAGGCCGACGGCCTCGCGACCCGCACGCGCGAGCGCGCCGGCGTCCTCGGCGATCCGCTCGTGAGCACGTTGGGCCGAGTCGGTCGCGCCCGAGATGGCGTCCCACGCCCCCCTCACACCACCCGGCGCGGGCACGCCCGCAAAGACGTTCACTACGCTGAGCGCCCGATCGCTTGAGAGCAGTCCCCAGCAGTCAAACACAGCGTCGTCCCAGTGGGGCGAGAGCACCAGCTCGGGCGCGTTCGCGTCCACCTGTAGGCGGGTGCGAAAGGAACGCTCTTCCCGCGACTCGCGACGGGACTTGAGGCGGCGGTAGACGCCGCGTGGAAAGTTGTCCAGCAGAGCGACCCTCACGGTGTCGCACGTGCGAGCGGGCGCAAGCGGGAGACGATCGGACGCCACGGAAGTTGGAGCAGCGCCGTGATGCGGGAGTCGTGGCGCGGAGGCGAAGCTCGACGCTCCAGTGAGACGACCTCCGCCTCAAGGAGCCGGTTGCCGTTGATCGGAAAGCCCGTCTTCAGCGACGCCAGATCCGGCAGGGGCGCGGGGGAGCCGCTCCAATCGAGGATCGTGCGCAACATGCCTTCCGGGTCGGCGAGGAAGTCCTCGTGCCTCAGCAACATACGTCGGTCTCGGGGGTGGCGCAGGAACACGAGCGTGGCAAGCACATGCGTCAGCCATAGGTTTGCGTTTGTGCTGAGCACGCGCAACCATCGCTCCGCGGCGTCGTTGCGATTCAAATAGAGGTTGAACGAGGCAACGACGCTCTGCGGGTCGCGGATCAGAAAGATCAGATGCAGATCGATGCCCTCGAGCGCTTGCAGTTCTCGCGCGCGCAATGGGAAATGGGCCGTGTCGACCACGTGCGTGGCTTCAGCGACGCGCGCGATCGTGCGGTACAGCTTTTCACTCACGCGTCGATACTCTCCACGCAGGCGGCGCCGAACACGCCACTTGTGGATGCGAAAAGGGGAAAACGAGCGTTCCAGCAGACGTTGAGCGTCGTGGCCGAAGAGCTTCTCCGCGCCCGCCATCTCGCGACGCACCTCACTCCAAAAACGTCTGCGCTCGATGCCACCGTGCAACGGGACGCCCGCACGGGCCAGCCAGTTGTCGAGCTCCCCGGCATAAAAGACGCCATCGCAGTTGCCAAGCGCCACGCCGAGAATCGTGCTGCCGCTGCGACCTGAACCCATCACGTAGATCACCTTGGGGCGAGCCGCCTCCCGAGGTTGCCCAGACCCCGATGTCGCCGTCCCGGCCATCGAGTCGAGATTCTCTCAGGCAGAGCACGGTGGCGTCTTCACAATCCAGACACATTCACGGCTCGCCGGCTCCGCTGCGGAGTATCATCGGCGGCGATGTGGGCCCCCCCAAGTTCGGTGCTGCTTGGCACGTCGCTGTGGGGTCGCAATGGCGGTGTGGCGGCGCACGTGCTGGCCAGTGCGCGCCTGCTCGCCGAGAGCGGTTCGCGTGTGACGGTGCTCGCAGAGCGCGTGGACGGGGACCTGCGCGTACCCGGGGTGAGCGTGTACTCGAGCGCCAAGCTATTCGATCGAACCGTCCCGCCGCAGGAGCGTCTGGGTGAGGCGTTGTCGTCCTCTCCCGAGGCGATTCACCTTCATCAGCTCGACCATCCTGAGCTGGTCGTGGCGCTGCGCGCCCACGCCCCCGTGCTCGTCAGCGCCCACGCATACACCGCCTGCGCGTCGGGCCTGCACTACTTCCGCCCAGCCCACGAATGCGATCGCTCCCACGGGCCGGCTTGTTTGGCGAACATGGCGCTGCGCGGGTGCGCGCATGTGCGCAACCCGCGCCCGCTGCCCGGCGCCTACCGGCGCGCCGGCCGCGGCCTGGAGGCGCTGCGCGCGGCCGACTTGGCGGTCGCCTACTCGGACGTCGTCGAGCGCCACCTGGCCACCAACGGCGTGGCGCGCAGAGTCAAGGTCCCGCTGTTCTCGACGATGACGCCAAGTGAGGGACACGGACACGAGAACAGGCGACGGGTCGTGTTCGCCGGGCGCATAGTCAAGCCGAAGGGACTCGCGGTGCTCATCCACGCGGCAGCTCATGTACAGGGGGAATTCGTGATCTGCGGGGACGGCTTTCAGGAGCGGGCCATGCGCGGACTGGCGCGACGCCTGGGCGTGGAGCGGCGAGTGCACTTCAGGGGCTGGCTCGACGAGCAACAACTCGCGCAGGAGCTCGCCGAAGCATCGGTAGTGGCGGTGCCATCGTTGTGGCCCGAGCCGTTTGGACTGGTCGGCATCGAGGCCCTGGCGGCCGGGCGGCCGGTCGTCGCAAGCGCGACGGGGGGGATCGGCGAATGGCTGCACGAGGGCCGCACCGGCTTGTCGGTCAGGCCGGGGGACACAACGGCCTTGGCGCGGGCGCTTGGCGAGCTGCTCGACGATCCCGCCAGGCAAAGCGCGATGGGGCTCGCCGGCAAGCAGCTGGTGGCCGAGCGCTTCTCACCCGAACGCCACGTGGAAGCCCTGCTGAGGGCGTACGCCGCCGCGCGCTCGACCTGGGAGCGCGGGCAAGGCGACTCTAGCCCGGCGATAGCACCGATCCCTACCGCCTGACCGCGTCGCGCAGAAAGCCGCCCGCCACGGCTGCGCTGCGCGACGTCCCCATCCGCCGCTCAGCGAACTCGCCACCCCGCGCCCCCAGCGCCTCGCGCTTGTCTTCGTCTACGAGCAGCTCGACGATCGCCGCGGCGAGCGCCGCCGGATTAGGCTGGACCACGCGCGCCGCTCCCGCCTCGACCAGCTCGCGCCACCCCTGGGGGCCGTCGGTCGCGATCACCGGACGCGCCGATGCCAGCGAGCCCGCGAGCGTGCCCTTGCGCGAAGAGGGGCCCGGTCGATCGGCGAACAGCAACAGCTCGCAGGCCGCGAGCTCGTCGGAGAGCTCCTGCGCGTCGAGCGGCCCTGCGAAGGACAGCGATGGCGCCGGCTCGCGCCCCGCGGCCAGCCGTATCCAGGTCTCGGCCAGCGCCGAGCTTCGACCGGGGGCGCCGAGCAGCGCCAGCTCGACGTCAAGGCCGCCACGCAAGACAAGCGCGATCGCATCCAGCACCAGCGAAATCGTCTGCTCGTCATAGGAATAGCCGAACAGTCCGATGCGCGGGCGGTCGCGGGCGGGACGCGAGCTCATCGTCGGGACGGGCAGGTTCGAGAAGACCGGAGCGACTCCGACAGGCCGCCGAGCCAGCCACCTCCGTGAGGCCAGCCACTCGGCGCGTGCCTCGGTTGTCACGATCGTGGCACTCGAGCGGCGCATCGCATCGATCAGCAGCGCCCTGTGGGTGAGCGCCCACACGTCGCCGCGCCATCCCCGCAGACGCCAGGGAAAGGCAAGCTCGTGCATGAAAGCCACGACCGGGATCCCTGTGCGCCGTAGCGCCGAGAGCGTGGGAGCGACGAAGATCGGAATGCCGCGGTGTGAGTAGGCGAAGATCGAGTAGTGCAACAACACCGCATCTGGGCGTTCGCGCCGCAACTCGGCCACGAGGCCCTCGGTCCAAGCGCGAACCTCTTGCCGTCCGACTCCCAGCGAGCTCTCCGAACGGCTCAGCCAGTGCAGCGAGCAGGAGACGCCCTCGCAGGCAAGCGCCTGAGCGAGCAGGCCGGCGTGCGCGCGAACGCCGCAGGTCGGGCTGACCGACATACCCACCACGGCCGCTTGGAGCGTCGCCAATGGGCGCGCCGCGGCGGCATGCTCGTCGGCGCAGCCTTGCGGCCCGCGACTCGGATCGAGCGAAGTCGGTGCTGGGGCACCGTCAGCCACTGAGGAGCTCGCCGCGGTAAGCGCTGTCGATCGCCTCGACCAGCGCGTCGAGGTCGCCAGTGGGCAGCACCATCCCGTTGCGCCCCGGCACGATCAGCTCCTTCATGCCGGTGTTCTCACTGACGATCGCAGGCACCCCACAACAGAGAGCCTCCACCGGCGCATAGCCGAAGCCGTCTTCCCAACTGGGATGGACGCACAGAGCCGCGCGGCGCAGATGGGGCAACGGATCGCCACGACAGATGCGAATGCGAGCGTCGGATGCGCACGCGTCCTGGACGAAGCGACGCATACCCCGTGTCCCCCAGCCGCCGACCAGCACCAGTCTTAGATCGGGATGGCCCAGGCGGCGCACGGCGTCGATCAAGAGCGGCACGCCCTTGACCACAGACAGACCGCCGACGTAGACGACATCAAAGCTCCCACCCGCACGGGCTGACCCGTTGGGAGCGAAACGCGGGTCCGCCGTCAACGGGAACAAGGACAGCTTCTCCTCGGGCACGCCCTCCTCCACGAACGACTCAAGCGCGTGTGCTGAAGCCACGTAGATGCGCTCGGCGCGATCGTACTCGGCGAGATTTCGCCCGAGCAGGCGCGTCGCCCAGGAGCGCTCGAGCGGATAGCGCGCCAGAGCCCGGCCGTGCATACGCACAACTCGGCGCAGATGCGAGTTGGCCGACATCAGCAGAACCGAGTCCATCCGCTCGCGCTCGGCCCGCCGCAACTGGGCGAGCGCTTGGCCGTTGAAGGCAATCAGGTGCTCGGCGGCAGGCGCTTGTGAGGCGGCCCGCAGATCGAACGCGACGTTGTCCATCCACGTGTGCCACGGTGGCGAGAGGCGCGCCGCCGGCTCCAGCGCCTCCGCGAGGACGGCGGCCGCGTTCGCGCGCAGGTCCAGCCCGCGCCGGGCGGACGCATCGGAGCCGCAGATGCACGTCGGCTGCGAACCTCGTCGCTCCAATGCTCCGACGATCTCTCCCAGGTGACGGCCGAGACCGCCGCTGCCGAGCGGAGCCGAGCACGACACGATCACCCGCCCGTCCGGCAGCGCCAGCTCCTGAGCACGCTCGCGCTCAGCCCTCCAGGCGGCGTCGAGCGCGGGGCCACAGACCGGCTCAGTCAATGCGGTCATAGCCCCACAGTGAGAGGAGGTCCCGATCGAGGTACTCGCTGAGCGCCTGGACCTCCGGCCTGTATCGGGCGCGCAGCTCGCGCATCAGCTCCCGCGGCGGCGGCGGCGGCTCGCTGAAGATCACGCGCCGTCTGAGGGCCCTGAGCGCGCCATGGCGCAGAGCTTGCGGTGTGAGCGTCTTGACCGCGGCCTTCGCGGCGCCCGCCACGGGGCCCTGCCCGATCGAGACCGCATGGACGAGATCGTCCAGTCGCGGCGAGCGCACGTCAACCGAGGGATTGGCCTCCAGCGAGTCGATCGCCAGGTTGTCATCAACGTCCAGGAACCGCAGCACCCGGCGCACCGTCGTCTCGTTGTCTGAGCGAAAGTCGTCGTAGATGAGCACGAGCAGCTGCTCGTCTGGAAAGTGGGCCCGGTAGCGGCGCAGCTGCTCGACGTAGCGGACGTGCTCGGAGTAGAGCAGCACCTGCGGCCAGCGCGAACGGCGGGGAAGCTTGCGCCCGGATCTCCTATCCGGCTCCAGCGACAGTGCGGTGCGCAGGTCGCGCTCGGTCTCATAGCGCGATTGCAGACATTGCAGGTGCAGCGAGCGCAGGAAGGCGGCCGGCTCGCGCAGGATCGCGATCATCCGCGCGCCCGGCGCCACTGCGGCGATCCGCTGCGCCGCTGTTCGCGACCACAGGTAGGACGCCGAGGCCTCGCCGGCGCGCTGCCCGGGGCGCGCCGGCGCAAACAGCGCGAGGTACTCCTCCAAGCTCTCCGGCGCCTGGTAGCGGTGTGCCTGGCGAGGCAGCTCACCCGCAAAGAAGATCGGTTCCTTCAGCTCAGGCATGTAGATCTGAGGGTGGCGGCGCAACATCTCATACAGCGCCGTGGTACCGCTCTTGGGGTTGCCCACGATGAAGAAGTCCGGAACCCGCCCCGGCACACCACTATCGCCGCGGACACCCACACCGACAGCGTCGTGCGCCCCAGCGCCGGCGCCCGGGTCATCGCCACCGCCAACACCAACGCCGGCGGCCGGCCCAGGAGACTCAACCAAGGCGGTCATAGCCCCATAGCGAAACCAAATCGCGCCCCAAATACTCGCTCAGCGCAACCACCTCTCCCCTGAAGCGAGCACGCAACTCGCCCATCAAGCGCTCATCGGGCGCATCCGGCTTGCCGTACAAAACACGCTTACGAACCACCCCAAGCGCCGCACGCCGCACACGCCGGGTGGTGAGCGCCTGGAGCGGGGCGTTCAGCGTGCGACCAAGTGGACCTTGGCCGGTGCGCACCGCATGAATCAGCTTGGCCAGGCCAACGGAGCGCATCCGAACCGTCGGGTTGGCCCGCAGAGGCACGACCGGCACGCTGTCGTCAATCCTCAAAAAACGAAATACGCTACGTACCGTCGCCTCGTTCTCGCGCTGGAAATCGTCGTAGATCAGCACCAGCACGCGGTCCTCGGCGAACAGCTCGTGGTAGCGGCGCAGGTGCTCGACGTAGCGCACCCGGTCGGAATAGCGACGCACGGTGCGCCCGTCGCGCACTATCTCCTCGCGCCGCAGGGCCACGCGAAAGTCGCGCTCGCGCTCGACGTGATCCTGCAGATGTTGAAGGTGAAGCGAACACAAGAAGCTGGCCGGCTCGCGCAGGATCGCCACGATGCGCGCGTCGGGCGCCAGCTCGCGGATGCGCGCGGGCGCCTCGGGCGAGCGCAGATAGGAGGCCGAGGCCTCGCCCGCGAGCTGCTCGGGCAGCGCTCCCTCGAACAGCGCCAGGTAGGCGTCGAGCGTTCGTGGCAGTGGATCCCCAGCCGGCTGATAGGTTGCGCCCGCCGCCAACGCTCGACCGGGCGAGCTCGCCAGAAAGTGAGGCTCCTTGAGCTCGGGCATGTAGATCTGGGGGTGGCGCCGCAACATCTCATACAGCGCCGTGGTGCCGCTCTTGGGGTTGCCGACGATGAAAAAGTCAGGGACCCGCGCGGGCACACCCCCACTGCCGCGAGCAGCCACGTCCGCGCCGACGCCCGTGCCCGCACCGGAGGCCCGCCCAGGAGACTCAACCAAGCCGCTCATAGCCCCACAGCGACACCAGGTCACGACCCAAGTACTCACTCAGCTCAACGACCTCCGGCTTGAAACGAACACGCAACTCGCTTATCAAGCGCTCATCCGGCGCATCCGGCTCTCCGTACAAGACACGCCTACGCACGACCCCAAGCGCCGCACGGCGCGCACGCCTCGGCGCAACGGTCTTGACGACCCGCTTGGCCGTGCGCGAAAGGGGCCCGCCGCCGACGCTGATCGAGTGCACGAGGTCGTCGAGCCGCTGTGAGCGCAGGGCAACCGTGGGATTGGCGTCGGTCGCCTCGACCGCAATCGTGTCCTCCACCTCCAGGAAGCGCAGAACCCGGCGCACCGTCGCCTCGTTGTCGGTGCGGAAGTCGTCGTAGATCAGCACCAGCACGCGCTCGGGCGCCAGCGCCGTGCGGTAGCGCCGCAACTGCTCCACATAGCGCACCCGCTCGGAGTAGCGCAGCGACTCCGGTCGCGGACAGTCCGGCGGAAGGTGGCGCCCTTCGCTTCGGGCTCGCTCGAGCGAAATCGCCTTGGCCAGATCCTTCTCGTTCTCGACGTGATCTTGGATCAGCTGCAGGTGCAGCGAGCGCAGCAGACTCGCCGGCTCGCGCAGGATCGCGATCGCCCGCGCGTCGGGCTGAAGCTCGGCGATCCGCTGCGGCGCCGCCGCGGACATGAGATATCCCGAGGACGCCTCGCCCACACGCTGCTCGGCGCCCGCCGCGGCGAACAAGGCCAAGTACTCCTCGAGCGTACCCGGCAGGGCGCCGCTGGAAGCTCTGCGATGCAGCCGCGGCTGGTCGGAGGCGAGATAGGCGGGCTCCTTGAGCTCGGGCATGTAGATCTGAGGGTGGCCCCGCAACATCTCATACAGCGCCGTGGTGCCGCTCTTGGGGTGACCGACGATGAAGAAGTCCGGCGCCCGCCCGTGGCCGAGTCGCGCGTCGCCGAGCCGGGTCCCAGACCCGGGTCCTGGCCCGCCGGCCCCCTTCACCGCGACGTCAGTCGAGCCGGTCATAGTTCCACAGGCCCACAAGGTCGCGATCCAGGTACTCGCTCAGCGCAACCACCTCCCCCTTGAAGCGGACACGCAGCTGGAGCATCAGCTGCTCGTCCACCGGCGGAGGCGCACCGACCACCACGCGGCGGCGAACCACTTCCAGCGCTCTCCGTCGCGCCCGGCGTGGGGTCAACGTCTTGATCGACCCCTTGACCGCGCGCGTGAGCGGGTCGCGGGCCTGGATCACATCGTGCACGGCGTGGTGCAGGCGCCTGTGGCGAATGCCGACCGTCGGGTTGGCGTCGACCGCCTCGATCGGCGCGGTGTCGTCGACCTCGAGAAACCGAAGCACCTCGCGCACAGTCGCCTGGTTGTCGGCGCGGAAGTCGTCGTAGATCAGCACCAGGATCTGCTCCTGGGGGAAGACCGCCCGGTAGCGACGCAGCTGCTCGACGTATTTGACGTTCTCCGAATAGAGCAGGCCCTGCGGCCGCGGCGAGCTGCTCGGAATGTGCTCCCCTTCGCGTCGAGCGCTCTCCAGCGACAGCGCGGTGCGCAGGTCGGTCTCGGTCTCCACGTGCGTCTTCACGAACTGCAGGTGCAGCGAGCGCAGATAGCTGGCCGGCTCGCGCAGGATCGCGACGATGCGCGCCGCCGGCTGGACCTCGGCGATGCGCGCCGCGGCGGTGAGCGAGCGCAGATAAGAGGGAGAGGCCTCCCCTGTCCGCTGCTGCGGATCCGCTGGAGCGAACAGCGCGAGGTACTCCTCCAGCGTGTCCGGGCGCACCCCGCCCGCGGGGCGAAAGCGCGAGTGAAGCTCTGGCACGAAGAACCAAGGCTCCTTCATCGGCATATAGATCTGGGGGTGGGATCTGAGCATCTCGTACAGAGCTGTCGTCCCGCTCTTGGAGTGACCCACGACAAAGAAGTCGGGCAACCTTCCGGCCGGCTCGGGCGTCGCTCGCGCGGCTTCAATCGAGCTGGTCATAGCCCCACAGGCCCACAAGGTCGCGTCCCAGGTGCTCGCTCACAGCTTGAGCGTGCGGCTTGAAGCGACGCTTCAACTCGAGCGTCAAGGCGGCGTCCGGCGGGCGCGTGTCGGCGTAGACCACGCGCTCTCTTGTGGCCGTGAGCGCACGGCGGCGCAGCCCTCTGGGCGTGACCGACTTGATCGCCGCCTTAGCGCCGCGCGAGAGCGGCCCGCGCCCGAGCGAGACGCTCTGGGTCAGCTCGTGCAGCCGCTGGGAGCGCACTCGCACCGAGCGATTCGCCTCCAGCGCTCCGAGTGAGACGGTGTCGTCAACGTCAAGAAAGCGCTGCACCCGGCGCACCGTCGCCTCGTTTTCGCGACGGAAGTCCTCGTAAATGAGCACCAGGATCTGCTTCTCGGGAAAGACGGCGCGGTAGCGCTCCAGCTGCTCGGTGTAGCGAACGTGATCGGAGTAGAGGAGCTCGTGCGGACGAGCGCAGAAGCGTGGGATTTCGCGCCCTTCGCGCCTGGCCTGCTCGAGCGAGAGGGCCTTGCGCAGGTCGGTCTCGGTCTCGACGTGGTTGCGCACGCATTGCAGGTGAAAAGAACGCAGGAAGGCAGCCGGCTCTCGCAAGATCGCGACGATGCGCGCGTCGGGCCGCACTTCGGCGATGCGCTCGGCGGCGGCGTGAGACATCAGGTATGAGGGCGAGGCCTCGCCGGCGCGTTGCCCGGGCGCCGCCGCCGCGAACAGCGCCAGGTACTCCTCCAGGGTCTCCGGCCGCAGGCTGCTCGGCTTACGATCGCGCGAGCGCAACTCGGGCGAGAAAAACCACAGCTCCTTGGTCTCGGGCATGAAGACCTGCGGGTGACCCTTCAGCATTTCGTAGAGCGCCGTCGTCCCGCACTTGAAATGACCGACGATGAAGAAGTCGGGCGCCCGGCCCGCGGGCAGCTCGGCACCCCGTTGCTTGGCCGGCTCGGCCCCACTTCCGACGGCGGCCTGCGCCAGCGTTTCAATCGAGCTTGTCATAGCCCCACAGCGACACCAGGTCGCGATCCAGGTACTCGCCAAGCGCCACCACCTCGGGCTTGTATCGACGCCGCAACTGCGCCATCAGCTGCTCGTCCGGCGGCTCGGGCCGATCGAAGACAATGCGTTTTTGGGTCGCATACAGAGCCCGCTGTCGCAGCGGCTGGGGCGTCAGCGCCTTGATCGTCCGCTTCACGGCGCGTGACGCCGGCCCGTGGCCGACCGACACGGCGTGCACCAGCTCGTGCACGCGCGGCGAGCGCACCCTCACAGTCGGGTTGGCCTCGGTCTGGGCCAGCGCGACGCTGTCGTCCAAGTCGAGGAACCGCAACACCCGGCGCAGCGTCGCCTGGTTGTCGCGTCTGAAGTCGTCGTAGACGAGCACCAGGATCTGCTCGGCCGGGAATACCTCGTAGTAGCGCTCAAGCTGTTCGACGTAGCGCGTGAACTCCGCGTACTGGAGCATCTTCGGCCAGTAGGTGTGGCGCGAGAGATGCCGACCTTCGCGCCTCGACCCTTCCAGGGAGATCGCACGGCCCAGGTCGGTCTCGGTCTCCACGTAGAGCTGCACCAGCTCGAGGTGGAGTGAGCGCACCATGCTCGCCGGCTCGCGCACCACGGCAACGATGCGGGCACTGGGCTTGAGCTCGGCGATGCGCTCAGCCGCCGTGCGAGACCACAGGTAGCTGGGAGAGGCGTCGGCGATCAGCTGGTCGGGGCGCGCGGCCGCAAACCACTGGAGATACTCCTCGAGCGTCTGTGGCGTCCCGCCAGGCCGTGGCGGGTCGCGGTGATACATCTCCTCGGCAAAAAAGCGCGGCTCCTTGCGGTCGGGCATGAAGATCTGGGGATGCTGGCCGAGCATCTCATACAGGGCCGTCGTGCCGCTCTTGAGCTGACCGACGATGAAGAAGTCGGGCAGCCGCTCCGTCGTGGCGCGCTCGCTCGGCGCGGCCCGTGAAGCTTCGCCGTCGCGAACAAGTGTCATAGCCGCACCTCCCCCGCTCCGGCCCCGGCGGCGAGCATGGTGGCCGAGTGGTAGTAGGCGTTCTCTGCCTGCAACATCGCGCGCGTGTCAAACGCCGCCAGGCGACCGTCGAGGATGACCATCACCCGATCGCACATGTCGAGCGTGGACATGCGGTGGGCGACGATGAACAGCGTCAGCTCATGCTTCAAGGCACGCAGGGATTCCTGGATGAACATCTCCGAGTGGGGATCGAGCGCGCTGGTCGGCTCGTCGAGCACGAGCACCTCAGGCCGCGCCGCCAGGGCGCGGGCGAGGCAGATCCGCTGCTGCTGGCCGCCCGAGACAGCATCCGCGCGCGGCCCGACGATCGTGTTGTAGCCGTCTGCCCAGCCGACGATGTCGTCGTGGATGCGAGCCAAGCGGGCGGCCCGTTGCACCGCGTCGTCGTCGAGGTCTCGGAAATAACGGATGTTCTCGGCGACCGACGCATGGATCAGCCGCGGGTCCTGAGGCACATAGGCGACCAGTCGCTGCCAATCCTCGCGGGCGAGCAACTCCGCCGAGAGGTCGTTGACCATATAGCGTCCGTTGCCGGGGGTTCGCAGGCGCAGCAGGATCTGCACGAGCGTGGACTTGCCCGCCCCGGAAGGTCCGACGATGCCGATCGCCTCGCCCCTGTCCACCTGGAAGCTGATGTCAGACAGGGTCGCTCGCTCGGGTTTGTAGGCATAGCCGACGCCGTCGAAGGCCAGCGTGCGTACCTGCTCGAGTTTGATACGACCCGCCGGGGGTGCGCTTCGGATGTAGCGCAGAGCCGTGTCCTCGGTGCGGTCGATAAAGGGCAGCGACTGGGAGAGTCCCTGGTAGCTGGCTTGGGATTGCTGTCCGTACTGGGCGGCACGCACGAGCAGCAGGAAGACAGCGCCGAGCGCGCCGGCGTGCCCGGCGCCCGAGAGATAGATCCCGAACATACCCACGACGAACAGCACGTAGATCAAGCTCTGAAACAGGTTTGGTATCAGCCTCGCAAGCAGCTGCGTCAGCAGGAACAGGCGCCGGGAGTCAGCCACGTAGCCGTCGATCCGCTCGCGCTGCGCGCCGGCCACGCCGAACACCTGAGTCTCCTCGGCTAGACGAATCGCCTCGCTGATGCCACCTGCGTATCGCATTTGAGCTTGGGAGAGAGCTCGTGCGCGCCTCACCCCGATCGCCCGCAAAGGCCGCAACAGCGCGATCAGCAGCAGCGAAACGCTCAACACGATGCCGGCCGCCTCCGTGTTCAGCGCGAGCGCCGCGATCATCAGCACGAGGAAGGTGAAGAGCGCAGTTATCAGCGTGGTCGCTTGCAGTGAGCCTGAGGTGGCCTGCATCACCTGACTTGTCATCGTCTCCTGCAACTGGCCCTCGCGATCCTGCGATTGCACGGCCCAGGAGGCGCGGGTGAAAGCGTGAAAGAGCCGCTGGCGCAGCTGAGACTGCACGTCGGAGGCGATACGCGCCGGCAGGATCGAGATCGGAAACTGCAAGGCGAGACGCAGCAGGGTGAACCCGAAGGCGACCACGATCAAGGTCCCGACTCCGGCAACCACGTGGACGGGACCCGCGTCGAGGTGCATATGTTTTGTCCCGTTCACAAGCGCCGCCGCCACCTGTGCGATCAGCCCGAGGGTGACCGCTTCGGTGAACCCCGCGCAGATCGATGTGAGCGCGAGCGCCGACACCAGGCCACGCCGCTCGCCGAGCAGCAACAACAATCGTGCGCGCGTCCTCGAGGGCGGGCGCTTAGGAAAGGGCAGGCGCAGGCGTCTCATCCCGACCCATCCCAATTCTCGAGGCAGCGCCCGCCCGTAGCGGCCCAGCAAGCCAGTAGGCGGCGATCCCGAACGCGAACCACAGGTACGGTCCACCGGCGGCGGTGTCGGTGAAGGCGCCACGCAGACCCATCAGCGCCAGTGCGAAGATCGGCGCGTAAACCGCGGCCAGGTCGATGCGGACGTCAGGGTCGGGCACGCGCGGCAGGCGCATCACCACCAGCACGCCCAACGTCAACAACAGGCCGAGGAACAGCAGCAAACCTGGCAGACCGAGTTCGTCTACCACATAGTTGTATTGCGTCTCGGCGGTAACGCCGTGCCCTTCAAGCTCGCCCTTGACCTTGCCGCCAAAGGTTGTCGCCGGGCCGGCCGTGGCCAGGCCGAATCCGAAGGGAGCGTGTGCGAGGTAGTGCGGGATCAGGCCGAGGCTTTGTTCCTTGTAGCTGGCGGATGTGCTCACAACGCTTGAGGGAGCGATGCTCGTGTAGCGCGAGAAGACGCCGCTGCCCTCGGCGGCCACGAGCACGAGACCGAAAGGAACGGCCAGCGCCAAGAGCACGCCGAGCGCCGCCAGGGGACGCCTGGCGCGCGAACCTGCGCTGAGCGAGAGCAGTGCGAACACGGCAACGGCGATCACGGAGCCAACCACCTGCAGGCGCCCCAGCCCTGTGGCCACCGCCAACATCGCCCCCAGCAACAGCAGGACCGCGAACCATCTTCGCCTGCCGGTGCCGGTCGCAAGCAACGCGAGGATGCCGGGCAGAGCGATCACACCGACGCCACCGCCAAAGCCACTGTCCGAGCCGAGGCCTAGTGGGCGCACAAGCGCTTCGCCGCCACCGCCGATGTAACGGCGCGCGGTCAGGGTTTCTGTGCCGTTCACGCGTTCTGCATAACCCGGTCCCCAGCTTGCCAGCTGGGCCGGGGTGAGCCTGGTCTGGTAGGCGCTGACGAGGCCATTGGCCAAGGCGATCACCCCGAGAATCACAAACATCTTGCGCAGCCGCTCCTTGGAGCGCATCAGCGCGTAGCCGAAGAAGAAGAACGGGACCCACTCCAGTTGCTGGCGAAATCCGCCAAGGATCTTCAGTGTGCCGTGGGTGCTCGGATTGAAGGCCTCGGCAACCACGAGTAGCACGAAGACGAGCACCCACCCAAATAGTGGTGGCAGGCGCACCGGCTCGCGCCTTGCCATCAGGCGGACCAGCGCGCCGATCGTGACCGCCGCGATCAGGACGTCGCGGACGCTCGACGCCGCCTGGCTGGCGCTGAGCAGCTTGACCGGACCATCGAGCAGGCCGAGGTAGAGCGCCAGCACGGTGACCGTCACCTCCAAGCGAGGGATGACCATCAGCGCGACCACCGCAAGCGCGCCGAGCACCAGCACGAGCGCCAGCACAGGGTTCGGCCGCGGGACCCTCAAAGCCACATAGAGCGCGACGAGCGCCGCCAGCGAGACCATCGCCCCTGACAGCACAGCCTCGCGGGTGGGACGGTTCGGGGCAAGCACCGACACGCCAACGATCTGGCTGGGAGAGCTCATCTGAGCCGACCCTTACCTGCCGTGAGGCTGAGGCCGCTCGCCGTAGGTCGAGGCCAGGCCGCTGCGCTTGATCTCGCCATTGGGAACGGCGTTGACGACGACCCCAAGCACGGGCGCGGTCGAGGACACGGCCAGCAGTCGCGCCAGCTGGGCAGCGGAGGCTTGGTGGGTGTGGCCCATGCGAGTCACGATCACGATCCCATCGACCCAATGCAGCAGCGGCATGGCGTCGCTCACCTGCTGGGGCGGAGGCGCGTCGACGAGCACGTAGTCGTAGTCGGAGGTGGCGTTGCTGAGCAGCTCGCGCATGCCCTCGCCGGCCAAGAGCGCCGGCGGATTGGCAACCGGCCCGCCACTCACGAGCACCGACAGCGAGCCGGTTGCCGGCGCCTGCACCAGCGTCGAGACGCCGGCTCCCTCACGCGAGAGCTCGACGTGAGCGCGCGAAGCCACGCCCACGCTCTGCACCGCACGATCGAACGGCGCCGCGCCGCCAAGCACCTCGGCGAGCCCCAGTGAATCGCTGACGCCGAGCAGCCCGGCCTGCACCGGCCTGCGCAGATCCGCCTCGATCACGGCCACGCGAGCGCCCGCGTCGCGCTGGGTCAGCGCCAAGTCGGCCACCAGCGTCGACTTGCCGTCTCCACTGTCGGCGCTTAGGAACAGGATCAGGCGCGGGGAGCCAGTCGCGGGCTCGAGCATGTCGCCCATGTGAATCGCCGTGTGCAGCCTGCGCAGAGGCTCCAACAGCGACTCGGCGGGCCTCGGCTGTCCGTCCTCGGTGGATATCGGCGCGGTCTCCCTTGGCAGAAGCGTGAGGATGCGGGCTTTGAAGATCGCTTCGACCTGGGCCAGCGAGCCGATCCTGCGATCGAAGCGACTTAGGGCAAACACCGCTATCCCGGCCGCGAGCAGCCCCAGGACGAACCCGAAGATCGCGTTCTTGCCCGGCGTCGGCGCGACGAGCTGAGCGCTGCTCGGCTTTGCGGGGTTCACCTGCTGGACGCTCGATATCGAGAGCTCGGACTCGAGCTGGTTGATCTTGCTCGCCAGGCTCGCGGTCTCGATCACCGCGGAGCCACCGAGCGTTGCGGCCTTGGAGGCAGTTGCGCTCTTGCCCTTGCCTTTGCCCGAGCTCGACTGCCTTGCCGCATTCAGCGACGCGGCTTGACCGGCTTCGATCCGGCGCAGTTGCCTGCGTGTGTTGGCGATCGCCGCTTCCACCTCGCTCTTGTATCTGGCGTGCTGACGCGCGATGTAGGCAAGCGCGTAATAGTTGGCCAGCCGAGCGGCCGCCTTCGAGCTGTGTGCTTCGGCCGTGATCGTGACGATGTAGCTTTCCGCGGCGGCCTTGGCGCGCACTTTTCCGATGCTCTTGGAGCGGATGTGTTCGCTGGCCAGGTGCGCGCGGACTGCTTCGGTGACGCTGCTGGATGTGATCAGCGTCGCGGCGTCGGCGAGGGCCCGGGTGTTGAGATTGGTTTTGGCTTGAGGGCCGCCCGCCAGCTGCTGGGCTTCAGAACCGTTGCTCAGGTCCAGCTGGGTGGTAGCCGAATAGACGTGCGTCTGGCGGTGGTAGTAGACATATGTGACGGCTGCGACCACGATCGCAACCGCGAGGATCAGCCACTTGCGCCTCCACACGGGCGCGAGCATCGTGGCGATGTCAGTTGTCTCGTTCATCGATTACCGTCCATGTACGTTCGATGGAGCGTGATCGCGCTGACATTCTTCAGGCCCAAAATGCCGCCACGCCAACGTCCGGAGCGGCATAGAATCAAACATCGAGCACCCAGGAATGTGAAGCTCGTGTAAAGTTTGTATAGCTTTCTGGGGCGTGTGACAGGATGCGCGCGTGCAGGCATCAAGCGTGATCGGCCGACTTTTGGTCGTCAGCCACCCGGCCGTGGTCGGCGTCAACCAGGAGGTCTATCGCGAGCTTCAGCGCCGAGGTTGGAGTGTGACGATCGTGCTGCCCTCGCGCTGGCGCTCGGAGTATTCGGGGCAGACGATGACGCCCCAGGCCTTGGAGGGCATGGAGCGGGCGTTGTTACCGACGCGGGTAGCCCTGCGCGGACGGCCCCAGCGGCATGTCTACCTGGCGCGGTGCCGCGCGCTTGGCGCCCGGGTGGGGCCCGACGTCGCCTTCCTCGAGGCCGAGCCCTACTCGCTTGCGGCCACACAGTGGGCCTCTGCACTGCGGCGGCTCGACGTGCCCTTCGGCGTGCAGTGCTACGAGAACATAGACCGCTCGCTGCCTGCGCCCGTGCGACTACTACGAACCAAAGTGCTGCGCCAAGCGGCGTTCGTGGCCGCACGCTCTGACAGCGCGAGGCGCTTGGTGCGATCTTGGGGGGCGCAAGGTGAGATTGGGTTTGCGCCGCCGGCGGTTCCTTCCTGGGGTTGGGATCTCCACGAGGATGCTCCAGACGCTCCGCGCGAGGAAGGCGATCGACACCCCGAAGACCATCGGCGCCCCTTTACGGTCGGCTACGCCGGCCGCCTGGTGGAAAGCAAGGGCTTGATCGACCTGCTTGCCGCCGTCCGCCAGCTCGACGCGCCGGTCGAGCTTCTGCTGATCGGCGACGGTGAGCTGCGCCCCCAGTTGGAGTCGCAGGCGATCCCGGGTTCGCGCGTACGCATCCTCAGTGGACTCTCACACGAGCGTATGGCCGAAGGCTACGCCCAGATAGACGTTCTGGCGCTCCCCTCGCGCACAACCACCACCTGGAAGGAGCAGTTCGGACGCGTGATCGTCGAGGCGCTGTGGTGCGGCGTGCCGGTCGTCGGCTCGGACTCGGGCGAGATCCCGTGGCTGATCGGCCTGACTGGCGGCGGGCTCGTGTTCGCCGAGGGAGACAGCCGGGCGCTGGCCGCCCATCTGTACACGTTGCGCGAGTCGCCCGAGCTGCGGCAAGAGCTTGCCGGAAGGGGCCGGGAGGCCGTCGAGCGGCTGTTCTCGATACCGCGCGCGACCGACCAGCTCGAACGCCTGCTGGCGGGTGCGCTGGCCTGAAGGCTCGAATTCCCGCCAAGATGTGAACACTTCTTATCATCGTTCCGCTTGCCTATCCAATAGGCTGCGTAGCCGCGTCGTGCTAGTACCCGGCGGCACGATAAGTGTGAAACTCATGTGAAGTAATAGTGAATAACTTCAACGCGCGGAAACGGAGCCCCATCAATGAAAATATTCAAGATCGCGGCAGGCCCAGCGGTCGTTATCGGCGTGCTGGCCACCTACGTGGTGCCGGCAACGGCCGGCCAGTTCACCGCCAGCCGCCTTCCCAAGCCGCTCTCGGCAGCCGAACCGGGGAAGACCAAAGGCGAAGGCATCGGCTCCTCTGAACTCGGTGGGACAGAACGCAACCAGGAATTCAAATTCGGAGCGTTCCGCATCGTCTGCGCCGCCAAGGCGTCCACCAAAACGATCGAAGAAGGCGCCGTGTCGTGGGCTACCTCGCCGACGTTTTCCACCGAGGTCAAGTTCAGCAAGTGCCTCACGAAGACCACCTTCAACGGGTTCGTAACCGGCCTTTCGACCAGCTTCAATAAATCTGAACCCGTGAAGTTCGTGTACAACGCCAATGGATACGCCGGCCTGGGAAGCGGACCGACCGCCAGCGAAACAGAAATCGCGTCGGGTTCGATCAGCATCTCGATCGCCAACAAGGTCTGCAAGATCGAATGGCCGAGTCAAACCGTGCCGGTCAAGGCGGTAACAGCCCCAGGCGGCAGCTACTCAGCGGCAACGTATTCGGGTAAAGAAGTGCCCGCCGAAGAAACGCAGCTGAAAAAATTCCCCAGCCTCTTCCAGAAGAAGCTGGTGATCTCCGATGAATTCAAGGGCATGGAATGGCACTATGAAGAAGGCAAGTGCCTCGGCGAAGGCGGATTCGAAGAAGGCGCAGAAAAAGAAGAAGGCAAATCTGCCAGCTTCAAAGGCATGCTCGAAGAGGAAGTCGGTGGAGGCAACCTGAGCTTCGAATAGCTCTGCTTTACAGGACCTAACAGGCGGGGCCGGCGTCGCCAGACGACGCCGGCCCCGGGATTGCCGCGAGCCGCGCATACAGCTGGTCGTGCCGGCTCACCATCTCCTCCCAGCGAAAGCCGAGCGCGGCTTGACGCGCGGCTTCGCCCAAGCGCTTGGCGAGCGCCGGATCGGCGGCGAGCCGCTCCAGTCGCCGGGCGATGAAACGCGCGTCCGGCTCGATCAGAAACCCGTTCTCTCCGTCGCGAATCAGCTCGCGCACGCCGTTGACGGGCGTCGCCAGAACCGGCAGGGCACTTGCCGCCGCCTCGAACGTGACAAGCGAGAACGTCTCGTAGCTCGAGGGCAGCAGGAACGCGTCGGCCATCGCATAGACCACCTGAATGTCGCGCACGACGCCGAGCCAGTGAACGGAGCCGGCCACACCCAGCGATTGAGCGAGTTCGCGGTAGCTATGCACGTGACCGCGACCGGCCACGACCAGATCCCAGCTGGGCGCCTGGGAGATCGCCTCGATCGCCAGGCGCAGGCGCTTGTGCTCCCAGTCGCCCCCCACGAAGGCGACCACTGGCCGGCCGGCCGAAATATCGAGCGTGGCGCGCAAGCGGAGCGCCTCGGCTCTCCGCACACCCGGAGCAAAGGCCCGTGTGTCCACTCCGTTGTAAATGGTGAGGACGCGCTCGGACAAAGCGGGGTAATTGCTTCTCACCTCCTCCGCCACGCCCTCGGACACGCACACCACGCTGGCCGGGCGGTTGGCGCGCAGGCACAGACGCTCGCCCCAGCGCTTGAGCCAGCCGACAACGGCGCCGTACGCGCGAAACGGCGCCGTCGGACGGCCCGGCTGCGCGCGGTAGGCGCGATGGCAGCAATGGATCGCAACGACATCGACGCGGTTGAGCACGATCGCCCCGGTCGCCTGCACGACACCCCGGCGTCGCCTGCGCACCGTCAGCGAACCGGCCAGCAGGAACCATGGGTACGCAAGCAGGAAGGGCCGTTTCGGCCCACGCACCCTGTGAAAGACGACGCCCGCCTCCTCGGGCAAGACGCACGTGCGCGCGATCACGCTGACCGGACGCCCCTCGCGGCGCAGGCCGAGGACGAGCTCGGCCAGTTGCCGCTCCATGCCACCGACCGAGCCGAGATCGTGAGCGACGATCGTCACGGCCTCACTCGTGGTGCCCCGAGCGGCCCGCGCCTTGACATCCTCGTTGACGGTCGCCGAGCTCATAGCGCGAGCCGCGGGCTCAGGCCGCTGCCCTGGTCTTGGCCAGAGCTTCCATCTGTGCAAAGAAGCGCTTGCGCATCGCCACGCCTGTGAAGTCTCGCGAAAAGCGCTCCCGCCCCGCGCGACCCATCTCTTCTCGTCGCGCGCGAGATGCAAGCAACGGCTCCAGGGCGTCTGCGAGCGAGCCGGGATCCTGGGTGCGGGCGAGCATGCCCGTCCGTTCGTGCTCTATGAACTCCGCCGGACCACCGGCGTCGACCGCGACGACCGCCACTCCCCGGGCCATGGCTTCAAGCAAGACGATGCCAAACGGCTCACGGTCGGAGGCGTTCACAAGAATGTCCATGCGCTCGATGTAAGGCCCGCTGTCAGGCACCTGCCCGGTCATCGTGACCGCGTCCGTGAGGTCCAGTCGCTGGACCATATCTGGCAGCGAACGCGCGTAGTCGGGCGAGATGTCATAGGCGTCGCCGCCGACCATCAGCAGGTGCATGTCGCGTCCACGCTCTCGCAGGAGCGCCTGGGCGTTCAGCAGCCGATCATGGCCCTTCCACGGCTCCAAGCGGGCAACCATGCCGACTATCGGCGTCTGCTCGCTCGGCTCGGGAAGCTCGGCCAACTGTGAATCGACCCGTTCGCCTTCGGCGTGCGGCGGGCGGGCGCCGGGGGCAACCACGAACGTAGCGCGCCGCGGAGAAACACCCATTTGAGCGCGTGCGGAGGCGCGCGAGGAGCAGCCGACCGCGACCGCCGGGAGCGCGCTCGCACAGCGATCGATCCAGCCGTGCGTGGGAATTCCATGCTGCCACCACAGCACCCGGTCGCTCATCCCCGCGAGCATGGCCGCCGGCGCGCCGTACAGGTGGGTCTTGGGCGCCCAATTGAGGATCAGCTCCGGGCGGCGACCGCGCATGAGCCGTGTGAGAGCGAGAACGGAGCGAAACCAGCGATGGGGCTCGCGCAGTCGCCCTGCCTCGATCACGTGCACATTGAAGCCGGCCTGTTCCAGCTCCTCAGACCAAGGACCTCGCTCGAAGAACACGAGGTCCAGCTCGTGATCGGTCTCTTCTGCCCCGTCGAACACGGTCTGGATCATCGCCTCGGCGCCTCCGAGGCGCCGTCCCCACGGCAGCGTTATCAGTATGCGCATGACATGTTCACAATTTGTAACCAGTTTGTACCGGATTTGTACAGATCGCCCATTGCAGGGGGTTCACTCGGGCCCCAGGGGTGGGCGCCGGAGACTACTCAAGCGGTGTCGATACGACATACCGGGACTTTCGCACGCCCCCGCCAGCATCGCTCCCAATGACTACCAAAATGTCACAATCGCCGATTGACGACGACATAGTCTGGCGCCCAACAGATCACCCGCCGTTGACCAGCGGCACTCCCTCACCAAGTTCTCGGAAAACCTTGGCGGTCCCTCTTGGGTTTCGCTCTGTTTTGGCCTGTCGATCACCGTGCGCCAGCGATGAACCAGCCAGCCATGAACCAACCCGCCGCGACCGAGGCGCGCGGCGCATCCGTTGCCGAGCGCATCGCGCTGGCTCACGATTACCTGCTTGTCATGCGAGGCGCCGAGCGTACCTTCGCCGCGATGACAGAGGTCTATCCCGAGGCGCCGATATATACCTTGCTCTACGACGAACTGGGCACAAGCGGACGTTTCGCCGGCCGCTCGATCACCACCTCGCGCCTACAGCGCCTGGGTGTGGGTCAGTCCAATTTCAGGCGCCTGTTTCCAATGTACCCACGCTCGATCGAACGACTGGAGCTGCCGGAGTCTGACGTCGTGCTCAGCAGCAGCAGCGCGTTTGCCCACGGCGTTCGTGCGCCCGAGGGCGCTATCCACGTCTGTTACTGCTACACCCCATTTCGCTACGCCTGGTATGAGGAAGATCGTGCGCTGAGCGAAACGGCGTCTCCGCTGCGCCCGCTGCTGCGCGCCCAGATGCGCCGTATGCGTCGGTGGGATCTGGCGGCAAGCCAGCGCGTGGACGCCTACATCGCAATTTCCGAGCTCAGCCGCCAGCGGATCAAGCGCTACTACGACCGCGACGCGCCGATCATTCATCCTCCCGTCGAGACACACCGCTTCGAAGAAGAGCGACCGGAAGACAAGCTGCTCGTCGTCTCGGAGCTCGTACGGCACAAGCGCGTGGACATCGCCCTGGAGGCCGCAAGGCGGGCGCGAGCGCCGATCCGCGTCGTCGGCAGCGGTCCCGACTTCGAGGCGCTGCGAGCAGCCTATCCCGAGGCGGAGTTTCTTGGTCGGCTCGACGACCGCCAGCTCGTCGAGCTCTATTCCGCGGCCAGGGCGGTCGTCGTGCCCAGCATGGAGGAGTTCGGCATCACGATCGTCGAGGCCCAGGCGGCCGGTCGCCCGGTGATCGCGGCCGGCGCCGGCGGAGCGCTCGAGACGGTCCTCGACGGACGCACCGGAACGCTTGCCACGCTCGACGACGTCGATGCTTTCCAGCATGCCATCGAGACGATCGACGAGCTCGACTTCGAGCCCGCTCACGCGCGCATGAACGCGATGCGATTCTCGGTGAGCGCCTTTCAGACTCGCCTCTCAGCGCTCGTCAATCAGGCCGTCGAATTGGGTCAGGAATTCTCGGGGCGCTGGGATCAGGCACTCACTTCAATTCCCTCCGAGCCGCTTTTCGACGAGGAGGAGGTCAGGGCCGCAAGGCATCTCGCCTCAGGCGTCGGTCGTCGGCGCCGGCTGACCGGCGGCGTTTCCACTCTTGGTCAACTTGAGCACCTGGTGGTAGCTGAGGAAGCTCAGGCCCAGCCGCTGCAGGAGATCGTCGGCGCCTCCGAGGGCTCTGGACACGCGGCGGCGGCGGAAGTGAAGCACATTGCGATCGAAGATCCTCAGAAACTGCATCCTGCCAACGGTGCACTCGAGCTGCCCGATCGTGTCTCTGAGCAGATGCAGGTCTGAGCGCTCCAGCGGCCGCTCGTCCTCAGAGCCATAGCTCGCGACTCGCCCCCGGCCGGCCAACCTATGTCGTGCGAGGTTCAGCAGCGGGTTGAGCCCCATCGTCTCCAGAAAACTGGCTCGACCGCCGGGCACGAGAATCTCGTAAAGCACCGGGGCGATCTTCGTCAGGTCGACGTGATGCAGGGCAAAGCGTCCAACGACGGCGTCGAAGCTCCCCGGCGGGAAGGTTCCACCTGACAATTCGCCGGCGATCGTCTCGATTGGAAGATTCACCGCCTGCGAAAGCTGGCGCGCACGTTCGATCGAGGCCGGGCTGATGTCGATCGCCGTGACGAGCGCTCCGCGCTGGGCGAGAAATGCGGAGGTGAGACCTGCTCCGCAAGCAAAGTCGAGCACGCGCATCCCGCGCAGCGGCTCGACCGCGTCGATCATCGCCTTCGTGTTTGGATCGGGTCCCTTCTCGAAGCGGCGCACGACCTGCTCGAGCGGCGGCACGTGCTCGTCCCAGAATGCCTGTTCGCGAGCCTCGACCTGTGCGGACATCGTCTACCTGTGACGCACGTAGTCGACCATCGTGGCCCAGCGGGCCGCGATCGGCGAGGCCTGCTCGACCGGGAGCGTTGGCGACGGCGCCTCGCGCGAGCAGATGAAGGCGAGCCGGCGCAGGCTGCGGTAGTCCTCCATGCCCGACCAGTCGCTCATGTTCCGCGCCAGCGGCACCGCCTGCAAGCCGAACCGGGCGGCCATCTCGATCACGGCCTGTCTGGTGGGGACCAGTACGAGCTTGCCGTCGACGCCGTCCTGCGGCTCGGCGAGCGTTGCTACTTCGAAGAAGCTCGAGGAGGCACGCGAGAGCGCGGTGTCTATCACGACGATGGGAGCGCCCACGCTCGCGATCCGCTCGAACAGCTCGAAGGGCCGCGCCACGTGTTCCATCAGGCCCAGGCACAGCACGATGTCGAAGTCTTCGTCGAAGTCGCACTCGAGCACGTTTGCCTGCTCGAAACGGTGCCTGGCCGGATCGATCCCCTTCGCCTCGAATACGAGGTTGGCCTGATCGATGTAGGTCTGCTGGGAATCTATGCCGAGCACGAAGTCGGCCCCCGCTTCGAGTGAGAGCAGCGACCAGAAGCCGGCGTTGCAACCGAGGTCCAGTACGCGGCGTCCTCGCAGGGAGCCCCCCATGACCGCGACCAGCGAATCGAAGAAGTAGCGACGCCGCTGCTCGTGGCGGTTGACCCGGCTCCAGTCGGGCACCGGGGTGGTGACGCCGTCGTCGAACTCGAAGCGGTAATGCCAGCGAGCGAAAGCGTCGATCCGATCCTGTAGGTCCTGAGAGTTCGGGGACGGCTTAGCGGTCATCGCGGATGCGGGGGCCACCATCTCTAAAGCCCCCGCCGTCCGAGAACGTGGGGCACGGTGCGCAGGAGAATCTTCACGTCTGTCCACAGCGACCAATTGGCCACATACAGGTAGTCGATCGCCACCATCTCGCGCAGCGGCACCCGCGCCGGGCCGAGGATCTGCCAGTGGCCGGTCATGCCAGGCATCAGCTCAAGGCGGCGACGGTGCCAACCCTCCACGCGGCGATCCTCGTCCACCACCAGCGGCCGCGGGCCGACCAGGCTCATCTCGCCGGCGACGATGTTCAGCAATTGGGGCAGCTCGTCGAGCGAGCTCTTGCGCAGGAAGCGGCCCACCCGCGTCACGCGCGGATCGTCGGCGATCTTGAACAGGCCCTCCTGCGCTTCGTTGCGCTCGCGCAAGGCCTCCTTCATCGCGTCTGCGCCGTCGACCATCGTGCGGAACTTGATCATCTGAAAGCGTTTGCCGTCGCGGCCCACTCGCGTCTGGCGAAAGAACACGGGGCCGCGGCTGTCGAGCTTGATAGCCGCGGCGATCGCAATCATCAGCGGGGAGACCGCGAGCAAACCCAGCGACGCGCCGAGCAGGTCGAAGGCGCGCTTGAGCTTGGCCGAGGAGCGGGTGAGGTCGAAACGCCGCACTCCCATCACCATCACGCCGTGCAGATCGTCGAACTCGATCGAGGAGCCCACGACCTCGAGCAGTCGTGGCAACACGCTGACGCGCACTCCCACCGCCTTGAGGGTCCGCACGAGGTTGAGCATCTCACCAGCATCCGCGCTGCGCGGCGCAATGATCACCCGGTGCACGTCCAGCGACTGCGCCAGGTCCCCGATCTCCGCCAGGCGCTGCGCTGAGAAGGTATCGGTCGACCAGGGCTCGGCACGCTCGAGGTCGACCCGCGCCACCATCGTGGCCTTGACGCCTCCGTGCCCGCTCAGCTTGGCGCGGACGGCTTGGGCGGAGGATTCGTCGCCGATGAACAAACATCGCTCCGCGGGTGTGGCGCGCAGCGCAAGCGTGCGCGCCGCGGCTCGTGCCAAGACCAGCAGCACGGCAAGGGCCAGCCACAACGAGAGCGCCTCGCCACGACCGATCGGCTCGCTCACAACTGAGGCTCCCGCCAGCCACGTCACCAAGGCGCACAGCGTCGCGAGCTGGAACAACCGCGGCGCCTCGTCGAGCGTCGTCTTGTGAAGCAGCGTCTCGTCGCGGTCATACAGACCGCTGACCTTCGCGCCCAACAGCAGAATCGGCGCCACCACAGCAGCCGTGGCGAGGAAGCGAGGCGACCTCGCAAACAGCACCGTGGCGAGAGTGAAGGCGCCGCAAAGCGTGACCAGGTCCGCCGCGACCAGGCTCCGTCGAAACAGGGAGTCGCGGCGCAGGCTCGCGGCCGGGCCGCGCACCTCGGTGAGTGAGGAGGCGACGCCGGCGTTTGTCGCCGGAGCGGACACCAGCGGACGGTCCTGCTCCCTTGGCGGAGGACTCGACGAAGCGGGCGCCCCGACTCCGCTTCGCACCTGCACGGTCATGGTGTCCTGCGGCCTCCTTGCTGGTTGTATCCGGGCCTCTTGCTCGACACACGATGCCAGCGTCAATCGGCGCGGACGTTGAGATTCGGTGATCGGCTCAACAAAGACGGCCGGGCCACCTGACTTGTGGTGACCCGGCCGTTGTCCATCTTGGTTCGCCGAGGGTCGCCCTGTGCCCCGAAGCGGACACGGGAGGGACCGGCGAGGATCAGCTAGGGAACTTCGTAGCCGATTTCCTCGATGCCGGTTTCGGCCTCTTTGACCACTTCTTTCGGCAGCGCTTCGTAGTCATGGTTCTTGACTTCAAGGCCGCCACCTTTGCTGCTGACCTCATACCGCAGGTAGTTCTCGACGGTCGTCGCGAGTTTCTTGCCTTCCGCTTCGAACGCAGAGCCGGCGAGGTACGGCTTGTATTCCCTGAACGCGAGGTCATACGTCAGGCCACAGAGGGGGTAGTGTTCCTCTTTGACTGACGCCTTCGCTTCGTTCCACAATGCACGCGTGCTCAGCGGCGGGAATTCTTTTTCGCCGCTTTCGATGTATTTCGTGTTTTTGCAGTTGGAGCTGGCGATCGCGTCAACGTCGCCTTTGGAGGCCGGATCCGCGTAGGTCGGAAGACCGGACGTGGGCGACACTCCGTTCTGGATCTCAGCCCAGAAGCGAGTGTTCTGTTCACCGACTTTGGTGGCGCTGCCTTTTTTGTTTTCGCCACCGCCGACCTTGACGCCTTCTTTGGCGCCTTTCGGGTGGGTTTCGCCCGAGAAGTATCCGAGTTCGCGAGCGAACGCGAGGTCGGCGTAGCCGATGCTGCTGGCTGTTGTGTTGACGAGGTTGATCACACCGCCGTTACCGGTTTCGGCCGAGTTCCTCACAACTTTGGCGGCTTCAGGCCAACGCTGGTTCTGGCACGCTTCGGCGACTTCGGCCCACGTCTTGTTTTCGGCCGGGAATTCTTTGCCGCAGCCGGTTTTGCTTTTCTGGGGATATTCTTCAAGATACGCTTCCATTTTCAGCGGTTTAGTTTCAACCTGCTCGAGGAACGTCTTGAAGATGTGCGTCGTGCCGGAGTGGTCGGTACGGACCACTTTGGCGATCGCGGTTTCTTCTTCGGCTGCGCCACCCGTGCAGGTCAGCGCGTCTTTGCCGTCGCCTTTCTGCGCGGCAATGACTTCCTTCCAGTTGTGGACCGTACCGTCGTAGATGGCGGTCAGTGTGGTGTCATCGAGCACAAGACGACCCAGCTTGTACACTTTTCCTTTTTCTTCAACTTCGCTGCTGGCCTTGCAGCCTTCGGGCAGGTGAATGATGACTGCCACGGCGCCCTGCAGGACCGGGACCGTCTCCAGCGCTTCCGGCTGCGCGCCGGTCAGCTTTTTTTCGATTTCTTCGCGCTGCGTTGAGTTCGGCGCTTCGTCGGTGCCGCAGAAGTCGTATTCCTTGTTCGCCGTCGGTTCTTTTTCAGCCCCGAACGCCTTCAGGCACGCGCCGCTTCCCTTGTCTGCGGATTCAGTGTTGCGGTAGGTGGCCGTCGGTTTGCCTTTGCTGCCATACGTGCCGTTACAGGCAACGGTGCTGGTGTTGGTGTTGAATCCCGGCTGCCAGATCAGCTGGGCCGGGTTCTGAAATGTCGAGCCACGACCAACGATGTTGGCCCCCGAGCACTGTTCGCCCAGGTCGGTTTTTGGTGCTTTGGCGCTCGCGGTGGCCGGCACCACGGCAACCGCGGCAGCGGCTGTCGCGAGGCACGCAACCACACGGCGTGCGACTAGAGACGTCATCAGATGACTTCCTCCTGTTAGCTGTTCCATTGCCCGAGCGAACCCGGGTCCATACGCGGGCCAATACCCCGCCGCCCTGTACGCTCGCATTCGTCACCGCGGCAATGGTTACGATCCTGTACCTCGTGACGAAGCTTCACCGCTTGGTCACATCGATATTCGATTGTGACAAATAGATTGGTCACAGGACCCTGACCAATAAAATTTTGAGGCCCCATCCGCGTGGTTTGGTGCAGACGCGCACGTGCACCGACACGCGCGATTATTTCTTCTTGTGCTTCTTCTTGGGCCCGTACTTCTTGCGCGCGGCGGCTTCGCATTTCGCGCGCTTACTTTTGTGCTCCTTCTTGCAAAGCTTGAGCGCCTTAGCCAGCAGTTGAGCGCGAGTCAGGGGTTTGGGCTTTGGGATTTCCGTTGGTTTTGTCGGCCCGCCCGGGGTCGTAGTCGTACCGCCGCCTGGCGCGGTCGTCGTACCGCCGCCGGGTGTCGTGGTCGTGCCACCACCCGGCGTCGTGGTCGTGCCGGTCTGTTTTTCTTTTGCTGCTTTTTCCGCCGCGCTTTCCCCAACGCTCATCTTGATCGTAACGTTGTGGCGGTGAAGGGGATTGGCGTCTGCGACACTCAGCGTGACTTCGTATTCGCCTGGACTGGCGAAGGTGTGTTTGGTGGACAGAACCCAAGGCGAACCTTCGTGTTTTTCTTCTGTTTCCGACTGCGTCCCGTTGCCGGCAAAGCTCCACTTCGCGCTCAGAAGCGCAGGCGTTTCCGCCGAGTCTTCGACCTTTGCGCTGAGTTCCACTTCTTCTTGGGCCGCAACCGCTCCCGGCGCCGGAAGATGAATCTTGATGCCCGCCACCATCAGCTTGACGGTGCCCGCCTCAATGTTGGGGTAGCCGAGACTGTCGGTGTTCACGCTCTCGCTGATTTCGTATTCCCCCGCGACGCCGAAGGTGTGTACGAGGGTCGGCGTCGATTCGAGCTCGTAGCCTCCTGGCGATTCGACCGTTTCCACTTCGGCTTCGCCTGGTTCCGGGTTGAGGTGCTTGATCGTCCACGTAACGTCGGTCGCCTGAGCGCCGCTCATCTGCGACGAAATCGTGGTGGATTCGCCGACCCCGACTTCTCCGTGTTTGGCGTTGACCACGACTGGAGAACTCGCGCCGGGAGGCGTGCCGCATGCCATCCCACCCGCGCCGTACCCCCACACCGCGAGTTCTTTGGCCGAGGTCGTGAACGCGAACACATCTTCGTCGCTTCCCGCGGCGAGCAGGACCGGCGTTGCGCTTCCCGATGTCAACTGGCAATCGCCGGCGGAATTCTGCCCACCGGTCCAGCCGATTTCCCTTGCTTCAGGCGCGGAGCCCGGACCTGGCGTTTCGGGTTCGGCGTAGCCGAGCTCCACGATTCCGCTGTCGCCTCCGTTGCCGGCGATCTTGGTGTCGATGTAGATGCGCCCTTCTCGCCAGCCCGCCTTGTGAGAGGTGATCGGCACATAGGACATCGCGCCGCCTTCTTCTTCGTGTAGGACAGCGCTGAAGAGCGCTTTGCCCGCGACTTCGCCTTCAAGCGTGTAGAGGTGCTTGGGTTGTGCGACGAGGTCTTTGACTTCTTCCATCTCGCTAAACGATTCGCCGGCGTCGATTGAGGCGGGGAGTTCCCAGATTTCCGTGCCCACGAAGACGAAGACCCTTCCGGCACTCGTGACGACGGGAGAGCTTGGCTCCTGTTCGGCGTCTTCGTGACACAGAACTTCTTCGCCAGGTTCTTCGCCGCGGTCAAGACAGTTTGTGGTGGCGTGCCCAAAACCGTCCACATAGCGCGGACCCAGTTCGCCCCCGGGATGTATGCGCTGAATCGCGGCGTGCCACGTCTCTTCGCCGGCTTCGCGCCCCAGCTTGGTATTGGGCGCTTCATTCTGCTGTCCGGCGATGAGGATGTCGTGGGTCGTGGGGTCCACGGCTATACCGGTCGGGTCGAGCAGCGGCACATTCGCGGCTTCCGTGCACGGACTCAGTTCCGTGCTGCAGTAGGGCATGAACTCTTTCCTGCCCACCAAGTTTTTCTCGACGAGCTTTTCGGCGCTCGGCGCGATCGCAAAATCGACCAATTCCGCGGCGGAATGCTGTTCGGAGTCGAACAGCGGGAGCCTTGCCTTCAGTTCTTGGATTTCTTTTTCGAGCGGTTCGGTCGGTTCGCTTTTTTCGCGCTTTCTTGCGAGCGCTTCTTCCTTGGTTTCCAGTTCTTCTTCTATTTCTTGTTCTTCCGGTCGTTCTTCGTCTATCAGCAGGTAGACCTTGCCCGCTTCGGAATCGACGGCCAGCCCGCCAACCCGCTCCGCCGGTCGTAGACGGATGCATCCGGCTCCGAGGAAATGACCGTCTGGACCGGAGCTGAACTCCTGCACGCGCGCGTAGTTCTTCTTTTCTTCCTTCCCGCAGAACTGCTTGCCGCTCGCGTTGAAGAATTCGTCGGCGATGAAGAAGTCCCCGCTCGTCGGATCGGCGGCGAACGCGTGTCCGTGCGTCTGTCCGGCCGGATCGACCTGCCCGGGTTCTCCTTCGGTCCCTGTGGTGATGGCCGCTTCGTCTGTCTTCCCGAGACCACCATATACCGACGCCTGCGCGGCGGCCGATAGGCTGAGTGCAGCGAGCATTATCGCTGTAAGCATCAGGGCGAACCGCAGCAACGGCCCGCTCGGCAGATCTCGAGTCAAGTTCATGGTCATGGACGCGACGGGGAGAGATTCGCTGATCGGGCGAACGATCTTGTTGCGAACTCGTGAAAAATTGTCACGTACAAATGTCTATCCAGCCGCTTCGGCCGTTTCACCATCGCCGCCGGCGCTGTCGTGACGCCATCCGCCGCCGCGTCCGGACGCTTGTAAGGCTGGCCGGCGCGACACGGATATCGCGTCGCCCACGGCGCGGGCGGCGAATCGAAGCGCCCGCGAGCGCCGCCAGCAGGAGCACGCCAAGCAGGTACACGGAAGCCGGCTCGTCTTCGCCTGGGTTGTAGGCGACGGCCAGATTGGAGGCCTGCTCGGTCGCGCTCTCCTCCTCATCTTCGCGTTCTGCGACCTCGATCGGCGACGTGACGGCCGAGGTCCCTGTGGGCGGGGAGGGCCGGGCGGGGGTCGGCACCGGCGGGGGTACGAACGCGAGAAGCGGCGTTGACACTACGGCCAGCGGGACGAACGGCGGAGGCGTAGCCACAAGGGGCCGGCTCGGCGGTGGCGGAATCGCGGGCGGAGGCGGCAACGGCACGGGCGGCGGCGTGGAGGCGGGCGCCGGCTGGGCCGCGGCCGGGGTCGGGGCCGGCGCGGGCGGGACGGGAGCCGATGCCTGCGTTTTTGCGGCGGGCAGGTTCTTCAACGGCACCGTCCCGCACGGCTCGCGCACGCTGCCCGCCTGGATCGTCACGGGCAGCGAAGCGGACAGGCCGCCGGCTTCGATCGTGATCGTGGTTGTCCCCGCGTTGTAGGCGCAGAACACGCTCGACTGCACGCGCGGGATCTCATCTCCGTGTTCGTTCACGGGCGCGCCGTCGCGTTCACCGGCCACTTCGTCGGCGATCGGTTCGCCCTTGGAGTTCTGCAGCACCGCAAGCGGATCGGCAGATTCGGTGTTGCGCTCGACGAATTGGCCTATGTCGGGATTGGAGGAGCGGAACGCGTATTCGGGGAACAACCCGACGGCGCATCCGCGACCCACGCATTCCTCGGGGATCGGGACGTAGGGATCCATGAGCGATTCGTCGCTGTTGTTGATCCCCACCCCGCCGGCCCGTGGGCGACGCGCGAGCCCGTCGAACAGCGCCACCTGGCTGCGACGCAAGAGCGTGCCCTGGCGACCTTCGAGCGCGAGTTCCCCGATCACCGGGATCAAGCGCGCGCTGACCGGCGCACGGTTGTCGTTGACTTCAGGGTCGTACTTGCCCTTGCCGAATTCCACCTGCGCGAGCAGTATGCCGCTCGCGCCGTGGAAGTCGCTCTTTTCCTCATTGAACACATGGACATAGCCGAGCGTGCCCGAGCCGAACACTTCGATCGATTCGCCGCCGACGCGCAACGGCTTTTTGACGTTTTCTTCGGGCGAGTCATAAAAGTAGGCCGACGCGGCACACGGGTCGCCGACGGCGCGGCACGAGCCGGCTCCGCCCACAAGCACCGCCGCGACGCTAGCGGCTTGTGCGTCGCCGGCCGCGATCTGCGCATTCAGGTCGGAGCTGCCGACGGCGATCGCGGGCATGCCTTCTTTCTGGGCGCTCGCAAGCTCTCTTTCGAGCCATCCGAGCTGCGCCGCACCTACGTCGGAGCTGTCGTCCAGCACGATCACTCGCACGTTGCCTCCGGCCTGGGCGTGCTGGTCGAACGCGTAATAGGAGGTCTGACAGCCGACGGCTTCAGCCGTACAGCCCTGCTGCACGGGATCGCCGGCAGACTGCGCGCTCTGGGGAAACCCGGCGAAGGCCTGGTCGAACAGCTGCTCGGAACCCGTCCCTTCGGGGCGCGCGTCGCGATCCTGTGGCGAGGCGACCGCGTAGACCCCACTCGAACCGGCCGAGCCCAGGATTTCCGCGGTGCGCCCGAACTCTTGGGAGAACGGGATCGGAACCGTCCTTTCCGGGCCTTCGATAGCTGCCTCGCTGATCGAGGGGCCGGTGTAGACGAAAGCGCCGACCCCGATCTTGTGGGCGAGCGCGACGGCCGACCTGAGCCACACTTGGGGACCTACTCCGGCGCGCGCCCGCGCCGCGCATGGATTGGAGCATTCGGCGTGCCCACCGATCGCCAGCGCCACGTCTTCGGTGCCGAGCGCCACCTTCGCTTCTTCGCCGACGCCGGTCGGCTTGGAGCCTTCGGCTGGATAGCGCTCGATGTCGGCCGTCTCCAAGCGTTCTCGTTCGTTGATAAATCCACCCACCGCCCAGCCCTGAGAGCCGGTCGGGTCGACCAGCACCGCCGCGATTGGGTCGGGCATGTAAGGGATGTCCCATTCCGCCCGATATCCGCCTTCGGGCTGTTTGATCGGGTCGAGTTCGTGGCTCTCGTCGCTCCAACCCTGAGGCGTCTGGCGCAGCACGACCGCGGTTTCGGGGCCCGGGTTCTCGGCGCCGATCGGGCCGTAGTAGGCCGGTGGGACTCCCGGCGGCGAAGGCGGCTGCAGGTTCACGTTGCCTGTTCCGCCACCGGCCACGATCGCGCGTAGTGCGCCGTTTTCGCGAAAGAGCGAGAGCGAGCTCCCGTCGCCGGGCGGCGGAATGGGCGTCCTCTGCCACGGCGCGCCCGCCGATTCGCGCTCATAAAGCTGATCGACTTCGCCTTCGGTGAGCACCGCTGCCCCGCCGTCGGGCAGGCCGGCGGCCGTCCTAGGCACACCCGAGCCCATCACGGCGGAGGCTTGTTCGTCCAGCTTCCAGCCCGAGCCGTCGTTGACAATCAGGCCGCCTTCGAAGCTCTGGACCTCGGGGCTCGGCTGGCGGCGCCAAGCGACAATCGCCTCAGAGCCGGCGAAAGCGATCGAGGTGAACGCGGCGCCCTGAACCTGAGGCGGAAGATTCGTTTCCTGCGTCCAGGTCTTGCCGTAGCGCAGCAGCACCCCGCCTAGGCCCACTTCGCTCGTCCCGACCGCGTACCCGAGCGCAGGGTCTTCGGGATCGAAGGCGATACCGAGCAGGTTTCCGCGGAAGTTCAGCGGCGTGGCCGGATCCCGTTCCCATAGGCCCGTTTCTCCGCGCCACAGCCACATCTGCCCATAGTCGCCGACGGCGTAGGCGCGCGAGGGGCGCGGCCAAGCGACGGATCGCAGTTGGACTCCTCTTTCGACCTTCTCGCCGGGGCCGAATAGGCTTTCCGGAAGCCAACCCTGGCCGGGCTTGTAGCGCGCAACCGCCCCGTTGAAGCCGACGGCGAGCGCTTCGCTGGAGAGCGAACCGACCGGCGCGCCCGGCTCCGCAGCGACCGCCAGCAGCGGAGCGCGGAATGGCACCGGCCACGGCGTCAGCCTGCTCGCCACCGGATGTTCTGTCACGTGGACGGGTAGCAGATCCTGCCCAAGCCAGCCCTCGGTAGGGCTGGAGAACGCGGCTCCGTACAGGGCGCCTGGATCTTCCCCGGACGTGTGGCCCGCACCCAGCGCTAGGACGCGCGTGAACGAGCTGCCTTCCAGGCGTAGCGTCACGCCTTCGCGCAAACCGGTGATCACGCGCTCGCCGTAGGGCGTGGCGGAGTTTTCCCAAGCGAAGCTGCGCGAGAAGCCGCTCGGCAGCGGTTCGGACAGTTCGTAGTCACAGCTTGGATCCCCTTCCGGGGCGTGCGCGCACCAGCTCGCCTGGACCGTCCCTCCGGCATCGCCTTCGGGCTTGAAGAACAGCGTCGTCGAGGCAGCTTCGGCCGCGTGGACGTCGGTGCGGCGACCGTCGATCCAGACGCCCTGAGCGCTCACGGTGAGCAGCTGTGCCTGCGCCGTCGGCGGCTCACCCGTGCCCGCCACGGTGAAGGGCTTGGCTTCCGCGCCTTGAACGGGAACCGTCAGGGGGTGTGCTTCCCCGTCCCCACCACCGGCGCTCAGCGCTACTGGCTTCCACACCCACTTTAGGTGTTCGCCTTCGCCTTCCGAAATGCGCCGGAACAGCGCCACGGAGCCGGCTGGATAGCTCGATTTGGCCAGTTGCGCAAGCAGCCAGGCATTCGCAGGTGAGCTCGCGTCGAGCGCAAGTACGCGGAAATCCTGCGCGCTTCTGGTCGAAATCTCGATCGGCTCAGAACTCCAGCGGGTGCCATCCCAGTGCAGGACCTGATCTTCGGCGCTCGCTTCTTGGGCCTCGGCGACCGGCACGACGAGCGCCCCGGCCTGCCCACCCGCTTCTTCCAGTGGCGCGATCAACGGCGCGCGCCCGGGGCCGAACAGCGCTTCTCCCTTCTTCAACAGCGGTTCTTCGCCTGGTGCGGGCGTTTCGCCTTCGCGTGACACGGGGGCCGAGGTTTCTTGGAAAGCGCCACTGGGGCTGGCCGGGTTGCGCACGAGCACGACGCCAGGTCCGCCATTGCCGCCTTCGCCCAGCATCGCGCCGGCCCCGTCTGGAGTCATCGACGCAGCCAGCGGTCCTTCCAGCGGCTTGAAGCCGGCCGGCAGTTCGGGCCCGAGCGTCCAGCTGCCTTCTTCGCCGCCAGGGCCTTGATGCACGTAGTAGCGCACTAGCACCTTGCCCTTACCGAGCGTGCCGACGCCCCAAGTCTCATCCGCGCCGGGCGCTCCCTGTTCAGCGGGCGTGGCCCCGATCATCTCGACCTGCTGTGCGGGCACGGAGGCGTCGGCCTGCGGCGTGCTCGATTCCCGCGGCGAGAAGGGCGGCTGGCCGGCGGCTGACTGGGCTGTGCCCGGCAGGCGCAGTACGCCGGTCAGCGCGAGCGCGAGGACCAATGTTGCGACGGCCGCAAACAGCGCGGTGCTGGCGCGCTTTGCGCGTTGCTGACGCGATCGAGTGCGCATCAGTTCAGCAGACCCGTTCCGGGGACCGACAGATCGTGCGGCAGGGTGATCTCGCCGGTGGATATCGTGCCAACGCTCGGGCTGCGCGAGCCTGTGGTGGGCAGGGCTGCCAGCGCGTGCGTCTGTAGCGAGAGCTTGGTCGGCCAGCGCTTGGGGTCGAGCCGCAGCAGCAGCTTGCGGCTACCGGCCGCGAGCGTGCGCGACGGCGTGGATGCGACAACCGCACGACCGCGCTTGGCGATCAGCCTCACACGCGCCTTGACGGCGAGATGGAAGCTCAGTTGCAACGTGCTGCCGTGAAGGAGCCGGCTGCTCAGCGCGGAGAGCAGCGGTACCGCGACTTTCGCTTCTGTCTGGATGTTCGTTGCTTTTGTTTCGGCGAATTTTCCGCCATATTCGGGAGCTTCTTCGCGCAGCCCCGAATCGTCTTCGGGCGGCGCGTCGGGGGTCACCTGCGGCAGCCCCTGGTCGGCCGGCCTGTAGGTGATCAGCCCGTGGAAATATTCGGATTCCCCGGGGTCGACCGGCAGCGTCCGCTGGTCGGGCGGGGCGAGGTGAAACAGCCAGCCTTGCGTCGTGGCAAGCCAGCAGTCTTCGCGCGCAGGACAGCTGAGCTTCGTCGCGGCGCCCTTGGGTCCGACGCCCTGCGCCTCTTCGGCCGCAGACGGCAGCGTCGCCTCTCCCAGGACGGCACCTTCGGCGGAGATGTGAAGCAGCACCGCGCGCTGGGGACCCTTCGCCGCGCTAGATTCTTCCGGCGGGGACAGCGCGAGCCAGACGTCGCCGCTGCCCGGTTCGGCGGCGAGTGCGCTCACACGCGCGTTCGCGGCGGGACCGCCCAGCAGCGCCGCTTCTTCTTCATGGGAGGCGAGGATCGGCCCGAGCGGACGTTGCGGACCGATCAACTGTGTCCAGCTGCGTTTGACCGAGCGCGCGAGGGTTACTTGACCGGGACGGCCAGGCGGTTCGATCAATTCGAACGGATTCTGGCTCGCGGCGACCCATAGCGGACCTGTCAGCCCGGCGCTCGCGAGGTGCAGGAAGTCAAGCGCGCGCGGCGACTCGCCCGCTTCATAGAGCGTTTCCGGCAATTCTTCGAAGATCCCTTCTTCGGCTTCGAAAGTGGCCGCCGCTCCTTCAGGGGCGATCCTGTGGATCACCGACGGGGCGCTGCTCTTCCCGCGATCGGAGCGTGCGAGAAGCACGCTCTCATAGATGCGGCCTTCCAGCGCGAGCATGTCCTCGACCGCGTTGCCTTCGCCATCCTCGGGTTGCTCTTCCAGCGAGCTGCCGTTCCAGTGCAGGTGGAAGGAGCCGAGCAGGGGTTCTTCCAGCGGGCCGCCACCGAACCAGCAGTCATTGGCGCCCAAGCAGGCGGCCGCGTGCATCGGCTGGTAGGAGTTGACCTGGAAGGCGGGATGCGCGTAGGAGCCGGCGATCTGGCCGGCGACGAAGTGGCACAGCGTGTTGTCTTCGAGCGGCGGTTCCCGTTCGCCGAGCCCGCCCGCCGATTCGTTGGCCTGGCCCTTGCGACCATTCGAGACGGTCCAGAATTCGTCGGGTGAGGCCCACACGATGCGCCCGCCGTTGTCAGGCTCGTTCTCAGATGCCCCGCATTCGGTCGCGTACTCGCGCCACCCCGTGCCGTTGTAAGACCACAGGCCCGCAGGCAACGTCGGGGGATGACCTTCGGTGATCAACATACCGCGGTCTGGCGCCCAGAACTGGATGTCGCCGATGTTGCCGAGCCCGACCGGCCATGCGGCTCCCGCGGCAGTCGGCTGTTCGTTACCGCTCCAGGTCGCTTCCGCGCCGGGTTCGGCAGCGGCGACAGCGGCCGGGCTGGCCGCGAGGGTGACCGCCAAGGCGCCGACGAGCAAAGCCGCAGTGAGGAACCAGAGCGCACGCAACTGGCTCATCTGTGCCCCTTCCGGCTCTTGGCGAAGCGATTGCGCGCGGCGGCGTGCGCGCGATTGACGAACCGCACCCCGATCGAAGTGCGCGCGATGGGATGGCCGGCGGCGGCCAGCGCGAGGTGCACATCGGCCGAAAGACCCGCGCCCGCACCGAACGTTGCGTAGGGCTTAGCGAGTCGCAGTACAAGCTCGAGGATCTCTCCTCCGGCCACGCCGGCAGCAACCGTCTCGTGGGCACTCGCGACCATTCGAGAGGCGACCGCCCCGCCGCGATCGAGGGCACGATCAGCACGAGCGCCGTGCCCACCACGAGCGCCCCGCCGCATGCGGCGGTCACGGGCCGAAGTCGCGCCGGCGCGCAACGGCACCGAGGCGAACGCGCTCGCGGCGAGCGTGCCCGCTCCTGGGACCGCGACGTACAGCAGCACGCTGCCGTCCCGCCGCGACAGCGCGGTCGCGGCGATCGTCCACTGCGGGGCGAGCCGCGCATTGGGCGCGGGCGAGACATACTGTGGAGTGGGAAGGCTCCGGATGGCGAGACGTTCGACAAGGAACACGTCGCTGCCGTCGAAGTCTCCTTCGGGCTTACCGAAGGGGTTGCGAGCCGAGTTGCCGTCGCCGTAGACGAGATTGGAGGCGGTCGAGCTGAATGCCAAGTCGACCCCGTTGGCGGAGAATGAGGGCGACTGCGCCCCGACTGTGATCGGGTTGCAATAGGCGTCTTCGGAGCCCGCGCATTCGAGCACCGATCCGTGCGTCTGTTCGCTCGGTTCGCCGTCGTAGCCGTGCGTGACGCGAGTGAGCGTGTCGTCGTCGAGGTCGACATCGAACAGTTCGCTCTCGCCCGGTTCGGCCAGCGGAGCGCTGACCGGTGCAGGGGAGCCCAGCGGGAAGTCGTTACGTCTGGTCGTGAAAGCGACCTGCCGACCATCGGGCGAAATGTCGAAGTCGGTGATCGGCGAGTCAGCCGCGACGTTCTGCCCGCCGATCTGCGTCAGCGGCGTGAGCGCCTGATCGCGTGTGAGACCGGGCTGCATGCTCGCCACGTACAGGTCGGCCGGCTCGCCTTCTGGTTCGCCGCCGAAGCCCACGCCCAGCGCAAGCGGCATGGCCGAGCTGAGGAAAGCCACCTTTTCTCCGTTGGCGCTGAGCCGCGGCACATAATTGGCTTCGCCGCCACCCCCCACTTCGCTCCAGATGCCGCTGCTCCCGTTGGACGAGCCGAGCAGCTGGACGCGGAATGGACCCAGGCAGGGGTCTGAGGCCGACTGGCCTTCCAGCAGCGGCAGCGCGGCCTCCCCGCTCTCCAAGCAAATCGGATCGGCTGGATCGGAGCCGCCGGTGACGCGCTCGGTAGGCGTTTCCGATCCGGGCGCGATCCGTCGCCACAGAGGCTCGGTGTACAGCGACGAAGACTGTTCCGCCGGCAGCATCCGAGCCTGCTCGCCGACGTCCTCCCCCATCCACGCGACGGTCGAGCCGTCCGCGCTGATCGAGGCGCCCGGCGGAGGGTCGTTGGCCCAGTAGCCGTCTGCGGGAACCGCGCGGAAGCCGGGAATCTGAGTGGAGCCGGAATAGACCGCCCCGAAATTCTCTTTGGACACCGGCCTGTCGGTCGTCTGGCCGCTGAGGGGTTCGAATTCTCCGCTGACCAGCTTCGTTTCGCGAGTGGCCAGGTAGCGAACGGCCACCTGCAACGCCGGCGTTTCCGGCGGGGGCGATTCGTCTTTTGCTAGGGCCAAGCGATCCTTTTCGGTCAGGAGAAGGTCGGAGACCGCGGTGGTGACGAACGCCACCTCGAGTTGTCCCTGGGCGTTTTCGGCGAGCGCCGAGCGGTCGGTCGCGACCGACCCATAGAGATGTTCTTCCAGCGCGGGGTTGGACGGGTATGCGTAGGTGAGGCCCTTGCTCGCGCCGTCAACGGCGGAAACGAGCGTGTACTCCGGTTCGCCTGGCCGCGGTTCCATGTCACGCACCCACACGTTGGGGCCGCGCGCTTCGTCGGCTGGCACCAAATCTTCGGTACTGGTGAAGCTGATGTAGCGCCCGGTTGCGCCGATCGAGGGCAGCTCGGCGTCGCCGCCGGCGACCTGTTCGATCGCGCCACTAGCCACGTCGCGCCGCCACACGCCTGTGACGCCGTCGACCGCGCCGTCAAACGCAACGTAGCGTCCGTCGCCGGAGATCGCCGCGTCGTGGGCGTATTCGGCCTGCTCGGGGACGCCGCCGCTCGCAAGCGCGCCCTCGGACATCAGCGAGATGGGGCCGAACAGGTCGGCGGCCGCCGGCGAGGGCAGCGCAACGATGGCCGCCGTGGCGAGGAGCATTGCCAGCAACGCGATACCCCTATCCCGCCTGACAGAGCGGACGGGCGGGCGGACGCATGGCACGCACGTGGCGGGGACGCTCATCGCACGCTCACCCAGCGACTGACGAGGCCCGCGTTGCCGAGCTTGTCGCGAGCACGAACGACGACGCGGTAGACCCCGGAGCGCGCGTAGCGGTGGACCGCGCGAATGCGTCCGTGCGCGGAGGAACCGTCGCCGAAGCTGACCGACACCGCGCCCGAGTCGACGCCGACGAAGCGGTCGTACACGCGCACCGACACGGCGGCGCCCCCGGCGACGCGGGCGATGCTGACCGCGGGCGGCACGCCGGTTATCCGCAACGCCACGGGCGCCGACAGCGTGGATTGCCCGTCGATGTCGGTGGCGAGTACCTGCACGCGGTGGGTGCCTGAGCCGAGCCCGCGCGGATCGAGCCGCAGTGCGAACTTGCCCGCGGGCGTTGGCTGTAGGCGCCCATCGAGCACGACGCGGTAGCCGAGCGGGCCGTCGGCGCTGGTGGCCGGCTGCCAGGAGACGACGGCCCCCGCGGGCTTGACCCAGCCCTTGGGGGCGGTCAGCAGAGACGGCTCGGGCGGCGCGCTCGCCTGCGCCGCGACAATCGCCGCGTTGCCGAACGGTCCCTGGCGGAAGGCGATCAGGCCATCGCCGAGGCCCGAGCGCCCAACCGCCAGTTCGCCGACTTCTCCCCCAGCGCCGCCGCTGACCAACGCCGTCTGAACGGCGCCGCTGGGGAAGTCCTCTCGCACCGCAACCGCTGGATGACCTTGCGCTTCGGCGCTCGGCCAGGCGGATATGCCGCCGCCTTCGGGGTTCATCACGCTGGCCGCAAACGGTTCGGAGCCGACGATTGGGGGGCCCAGCGAAAGCGTGCCGGAGAGGCCGCGGTCGTTGCCTTCGATCACCCGCGGCGTGCCGTTGCTGTCGTAGAGCAAGCGCATCGAGCGCTGTTCGTCGATGTCGATGCTGGGCGGTCCAACCGTCGCGGAGGCGCCGCCCGAGACGGCGTTCTGGTCGAGCATGGTGGGACCTTGAAATTGGGCGCCGGGGACCGATTCGCCGTCGGGCAGGATGTTCAGGTAGACCCGCGGGCCGGGCAGCGGCGAGCCTGGACCGTCGGGCTGCCGGTAGGCGACCTCGGCTTGGCCAAGCCGCGAGAAGGCGACCGCCGGCGCGTCAGCGTCAGTGGGGATCGGCGCTCCGTTGAAGCTGGCCGCCGAGACGGGTATCACGTAGTCGAGCGAGGTGCCGAACACGCGCCGCGCCCAGATCCGCGCCACGCCTTCGATTTCGGGCTCTTGCCAGACGACGATCCCGGCGCCGGTGGGTCCGATCGCGATTTGCGGCGCGTTGGCCTGGGTGGGCGGGCGCATCGAGACGCCGGAGTCGCGGTTGATCTGGCCCAGGTTGGACCAGCGCTCGCCGTCGAAGTGCGCGACGCGCACCTGCTCGACCACGTCGCCGGGGCGCAGCAACGGAACGGTCGTGTCCCCCGGCTTCACGACTCGGTAGACCACGTCGGCCTGACCGCTCGAGCTGACGGCCAGGTCGGGGCTGGTGCCGGTTGCTTCTTCGATGTTCCCGTCGACGATGATCGGCGTCCCGAAGGTCGAGCCGCCCGGACCGAGCAGCGAACCCACCAGCTCGTAGACGAGCTTTCCGTTGCGCGTCGCAAACGGCGTCGCCCAAACCACGATCAGCTCGCCTCCGTTGGCTGCCCCTATGCGAGGCCAACTGGCGGTGTAGGGCGATTCCCCATCCACCCGCACCGGCGCCAACCACTGCCCCCCCACATACCGCGACACGAACACATGCGCGACCCCGTCCACGCGCTTGAGATACACCAACCCCCCGGTCCCGTCTTCGGCCATCGCCACCCCGCCGAAGCCGACGATGTCCTCGCTGGGGCCGTCGATCGTTTGCGCGGGCAGGATCACGGCGCCGGCCGGAGCGACGCGCACCGCGAACATTCCGAAGGCGAGCGCCAAGATGCCGACCGCGAGCACGACGAACGAGCCAGGCCGTCCGAAGGAAGGCGCGGCGGTTTGCCATCGGCGCCCGGGGAGGCGGATGAAGGGCTGGCTCTTCATGCTCCGAAGGCGCTCCGAGACGGACTCAGGAACTGCCCTTGTTGATCGCACCGGCCGTCAGGTCATACGCGCAGCGGAAGTTCTCGGGCTGGATAACCGGCTCGGATCCCGCGAAGCCACCGTGGTTGTTGTTGTCGTAGACGGTCACGTACTGCAGCGATTCGGGGAACGGGTTAGCCGGCAGGGGGATCGGGTTGGCCTGGCCTTGGCGCGGGTCGCCGGTCGCGCCTTCGCTGACCCCCTCGAAACCGGCGGCGGCCGAGCCCGCTTCGGTGGTCACCAGGGTGGAGCTCATCTCCCGTTCGTCTTTGAGGCCGCGCGTGGCGTCGAGGTTGACGGTGGCGGTGAGCTGGGAGTCGTGGATCGTGGAGTCGAGCTTGACTCGTTCCACGCCGCCGAGCAGCTGGGAAGCGGTGGGCAGCCAGCCGCCTTCTTCCTCACACTTCTTGGACGCCCACACGAAGTTGTTCTTGCCCAAGTCTTCCTTCGTGAGCGGGAAGGGCGCGCTTTCAAGGCACCAACTGCCGATGTCCACGCTGTCGGGCGGGCAGGTGCCTTCCAGCTGGGCCACGGTCTTGCCGCCCACCCTCTTGGCGTCGGCGACGGTGGGGATCGCCGAGGCCGGGAACTTACGGTTGTGGCCGAGCAGGAGGATCCCGCCTGCGCGCGGCTTGACGGAGACGGGCCCTGCGAACGCGCTCACGACGGCGCGGCGGGCGGCGTCGGCGAAACCGGTGGTGGACAGCACGAGCGCCACGAGCGCCACCAGCATCGCCGGCGAAGGCAGGCGCAGGCGGCGGCTCACTTGTCCTTCTCGGGGTCGCGCACGCTGCCCCGACGGATGTCGTGGAGCTCCTCGAGGGTCGTCTCCTCGACGGTCGAGAGGACCGCGTCGAGGGCCACACCGGACAGGGTCTCGTGCTCGAGCAGGGCGGTCGCGGTCTCCTCGACGGTGCTCCAGTTGCGGTCGAGGATCGCCTCGGCCCTGGCGGCGGCGTCACCGACGAGACGCTCCACCTCGTTGTCGATCAAGTCGAGCGTCTGCGGGCCGACCGAGCCGAGGTCCTGGAGGGAGGCGCCGAGGAACACCTCGCCGCCCTTCTCGCCGATCGTGACGAGGCCGAGCGCCTCGGACATGCCGTAGGAGGTGACCATCGAGCGGGCCAGGGCGGTGGCGGCGTGCAGATCGTCGTTGGCGGAGGTCGAGACGTGGCCGAAGGCGATCCGCTCGCCGGCGACTCCGGCCAGGATCACGATCAATTGGCTCTGCATGTCGGGCTTGCTCATGATCACTTGATCGCGGTCGGAGAGCATGTGGGCGGCGGTGCCCAATTGGCGCCCGCGCGCGACGATCGAGAGCTTGCGCGTGGAAGAGGTGTGACCGAGCGCGTCGGTGACGACCGCGTGGGAGGACTCGTGGATCGAGATCAGCCAGCGCTCGTGCTCGGTCAGGATGTGGCGCTTGGCGGGACCGGCGACGACCCGGTCGATCGCCTCCTCGAGTGTGGCCATGTCGATCTGGACGCGGCCGTCGCGCACGCTGAGCAGGGCGGCCTCGTTGATCACGTTGGCAAGCTCCGCGCCTGAGAAGCCGGGGGTTTGGCGCGCTACCTCTTCCAAGGAGGCGTCGGGTGTGAGCGGGCGCTTGCCTCCGTGCAGGCGCAGGATCTCAAGGCGCCCGTGGACGTCGGGGTTGTCGATCACGACCTGTCTGTCGAAGCGGCCGGGGCGCAGGAGCGCGGGGTCGAGGATGTCGGGGCGGTTGGTGGCGCCCATCACGACCAGGCCGCCGTCTCCGGCGAAGCCGTCCATCTCCACGAGGATCTGGTTGAGCGTCTGCTCGCGCTCGTCGTTGCCCTGGCCGATGCCCGCGCCGCGCTTGCGCCCGGCGGCGTCGAGCTCGTCGATGAAGATGATCGCGGGGGCCGCCTTGCGCGCCTTGCGGAACAGGTCGCGCACGCGGGCGGCGCCAACGCCGACCAAAGACTCCACGAAATCCGAGCCCGACAGAGAGAAGAAAGCAGCATCTGCCTCGCCCGCGACGGCCTTGGCGAGCAGGGTCTTGCCGGTGCCGGGAGGACCAACGAGCAGCACGCCCTTGGGCGCGGCGGCGCCGACATCGAGGTACTTGGCCGGTTCGGCCAAGTAGTCGCGGATCTCGCGCAGCTCGGCCACCGCTTCGCCGGCGCCGGCGACGTCGGCGAAGGTGATCGTGTGCGCGGTGCCCTTGCCTTTGCGCTTGCCCTTGCCGGTGAACTGGGAGAAGGCGGCGATGCCTCCCCCGGCGCCCTCGGCGCCGAGGCGCGTGAACAGCGAGAACAGGCATACGAGCAGGAGGATCGGAATCAGGAACTGGACGACGATCGCCTCGGTCGGCTTGCCCGACTGCTGGTTGACGGCGACGGTCGCCCCGGAGGTGCTCAGTTCGCGCAGGAGCTGCTGAGTGAGGGCGCCCGAGCTGGGATAGGCGGCCCACAACCTCTGCATCTGGCCGGACGGCGCTTCCAGTTCGGCGTTGTTGTTCTTGTTGTTGGAGGGCACCGAGATGCCGCCGGTGGTGCCGATCGCGGGCGCCTTGGGGGTGGTGGTGGCCTCGACGCGACTGTCGTGATCCAGCAGGACCGCCGCCGCCAGCTGGTGGCGCTTGGCCAGGGTTTGGATCGTGCTGATCGGGACCTGGGTGCCGGTCGAGGACGGTTTGATCGAGCCGAGCAGCAGGGCAAATGTGATCGCCAGGCCGATCGAGGCGACGAGCAGAAACGTGTTGAGGGGGTCGCGCAAGAGCATCCGGCGCGTGCCTTGGGCCACGTCTCCAAGGAAGACCAAGGCCGGGTTGCGTTTGTGGGCAAGGCCCGAACGGACTTTGGCCGCGCTTGGACGCACGGCCTCGCGCTCGGGGGCGCCGCCGGGACGGGCCAGGCCGTTGCTGGAGGCGTGCTCCTCGCCGTCGGAGGAGCCGTCCGGCTCGGGCTCGATGGGAAAGGGAGAAGGGTCTTGGTCGTCGGTCATGGCGAGGCGGCCGCCAGCTTCACACCTCGACCCGGCAAAAGCAATCGTCGTTCACAAAAACGACACATGCCCGTCGCTTCAAAGCCGTCTGCTTCACAAAATTTTCACATTAAGAGGTCTTTGGCGTTCACAAAAACGAAACATCGGGGCGGCCCGGGGGCGGCACGCTGCACGCTGGGGCGTAATGGGATCGCGATTCAGGCGGAACACCGCATCGAATCGGGCTCGAGCCGTGTTCGCGTTCACCGCAACCCCGTAAACCCTCAGAGCAAAAGGAGCAGATAACCATGCGCGCGAAACGCGCCTTGATCGTCTCAACACTGATATTGGCGCTCGCCATGCCGGCGAGCGCGCTGGCCGCCAAGAGGATCATCGAGGGCGGCTCCACGTCGGTCCTGCCGCTCGCCCAGAAGCTGGCGGCCGCCTACCACAAAGCGTTCCCCAAGATCCCGGCGCCGTCGGTTCTGGGAGGCGAGAGCGACATCGGCATCAACGGCGCGTCGACGGGCCGCTTCGACATCGGCGACTCCTCGCGCGACCCGATCGTGGGCGTGGACCCCAAAGGGCTCGTGTTCACCAAGATCGCGAGAGACGGGGTGTGCATCATCACCAACAAAGCCAACCCGGTCACCAACTTGACGCAAGAAAGCGTGGAAGGCATCTTCACCGGACGCATCCGCGACTGGAGCGAAGTGCAGGGCGCGAAAATCAGCGGCCCGATCGACCTGTTCGACCGTGACGGCGCCTCCGGTACCCAGGACGCTTTCCAGCACATCTTCTTGGGCGAATACTTGAAGATCTCCCCGAGCGCCACGGCCAAGACATCCAACGGCCTGGAGCAGAACGCGGTCAGCGCCGACAAGCAAGGAATCGGTTTCGTGTCGTTTGCCTACACCTCGGGTGTGAACGCGGTCGGCTATCAGGGCGTGGCCTGCAACTTGCGCAATGCCCGCTCGGGCCAATACACGGGCGTGCGTAACTTTTGGATGGTCACCAAAGGCGAACCGAAGGGCCAAGTCGCGAAGTACATCAAGTGGGTGACCAGTGGCAACGCGATCACCAAGAGCATCATCAACTCCAGCTGGATCGCGGTCCACTAGTCACAGGTGAAGTCGACGTCCGCAGAGGGGCCGCGCCTTTCAGCGGCCGTGAGGACCGACAGGCGCGCCGAGCGGATGCTCGGCGCGCTTGCTTTCGTGGTGCTGGCGCTGATCGCCACGATGGTGGTCACGGTGATCGTGAAGGCTTGGCCTTCGTTCTCACACAACGGGCTGGCCTGGTTCGGAAGCGGCGGTGAAGTCGAAGCGCAGCTGAAAGCGATGCGCGAAAACACGCCCTTGCCGGGGCACTCGATCTATTACTTCAAAGCTTGGCCGCTGATCTGGGGGACCTTGATCACGACCATTCCGGCGGTGATCATCGCGCTGACGATCTCGACGCTCGCCTCGATCTTCGTGTGCGAGTTCGCTCCGGCGCCGGTACGCAGAACACTGGAACCGGTGATCAGGCTGCTGGCGGGGGTGCCCTCGATCATCTACGGGCTGATCGGCATCTTGGCGCTGGCGCCTTGGATCAACGAACACCTGATCTCCAACGGGCGCAAGCAGTCGGTGATCCAAGTGGTCCAACTCAACGGCAACAATTTGACAACGGGGACGATCATCTTGGCGATCATGATCCTGCCGATCATGGTGGCGATCAGCACCGACGCAATCGCGTCCGTCCCCCCCGCTTGGAAGGAGGGGTCGGCCGCGCTGGGGGTCAACCGGTGGCGGACGATCTGGAGGGTGTCGCTGCGCACCGCGCGCCCGGCGATCGCGGCGGCCACGATCTTGGCGACCGCGCGCGCTTTGGGCGAGGCGGTGATGTTGGACCTGGTCTCGGGCAGCAGGCCGTTCGCGGCCAACCCGTTGGACGGGATCACCTTCTTGTTCGAGCCGGTGAGGCCCTTGGCGGCGACCATCTTCCAGGAATCGGGCGGGCTGAACATCGGACCGCTCTCGCACACGCTCTATGCGATCGGAGCGGTGTTGCTCGTCTCGGCGACTTTCCTCTCCTTGGCCGGATGGGCGGCCAAGCAGTCGATGAAGCGCTACGGGGTGCGGGCCTGATGGCGGGCATCCGCGTGGCAGCGGCGGCGCGGGCCCGGCGGGTGGGGTCGTGATGGCGGGAGCGACGATCGATTCCTCGGTAGCGATCGCGGCGAGCGGGCCGGGCGCGATGCGCCCGAGTACGCCGATCTTGCGGCCGGCCAAAGAGAGCACGAAGACCTGGCCGCTGATCGATCGGGTCTGCTACTGGCTCTGCTGGGCCAGCGGCATCGGGTTGTGCTTGATCGCGGCGGCGATCGTGGGCTACATGATGGTGAAGGGGCTCGCCTACCTGCGCCCCTCGCTGCTCGTGGACTCGCCCAAACCTTCGCTGCTACAAAAACAGAGTGGCGGCTTCTCAGACCCGATCGTGGGGACCTTGATCATCACGGCGATCGGCATCGTGCTGGCGGCGCCGGCCGGGATCGGGATCGCGGTTTGGCTTTCGGAGTACCGCAGGCCGGCCTGGCTGGCACGCACGGTGGAGTCGACCTTGGAGATGTTGGCGGGGGTGCCCAGCGTGGTGTTGGCCCTGTTCGGCCTGCTCGTGTTCTCGCAAAGCTTCTTGGGCTTTCTCAGCCAGCACGCCGAAAACGGGGCGGTCACGGGAACCTCGTTCTTGACGGCGGGGATCACGATGGGGGTGCTCGCGCTGCCCTTGATCGTGGCGGCCAAATACGAGGCGCTGGCTTTGCTGCCCGACCGTATGCGGGAGGCCTCCCAGGCGCTCGGCAAGACGAAGGCGACGACGATCAGGCACGTGCTGCTGCCCTCGGTGCGCCCGGCGATCGCAACCGGGGTCGTCTTGGGCATGGGCCGGATCATCGGCGACACGGCGATCATCACGATCTTGTTGGGGGGCGGCACCAACACCGAACCCGCGGGCGGCCCGCCGATCCTCTCCACGCTGCGAGGCACCGGGTCGACATTGACCAGCTACGTCTACTACCAGTCCCCCGCGGGCGAGGGCAACTCCCACGAAAAGGCCTACGCGGCGGCATTCGTGCTGCTGTTGATCGTGCTCGGGCTGAACGCGATCGTGACGCGCATCAGCAAGGGAGGCCAATGGACCCATTGATGCCCCCACCGATCAAGCGGATTGCGCTCGACCGCGAGCCGCGCGTACTGGGCCCCGAATCGCACACAAACGGGGCGTCCGGCACAAGCCCAAGCGGCACGACGGCCGTCCTCGCCCCGGCGCCCCGCCAAGCGGGTACCGACGTGCTGGAACGGATGAAGGTCGAGTCGGTGTGGCTGGCCTATGGCGAGAACTGGGTGGTCAGGGACGTGAGCCTGCCGGTGAGGCGCGGCGAGGTGCTGGCGCTGATCGGAGCGTCGGGGTCGGGCAAGACGACTCTGCTGCGCTCGCTGAACCGCCTGACGGAGATCACCGCGGGCGCGGCGAGGGCCGGGCAGATAAGCCTCGACGGGGTGGACATCCACGAGCTCGAGGTCAACGAGCTGCGCCGGCGCGTGTCGATGGTCTTCCAGCAACCCAACCCGTTCCCGATGAGCATCTTCGACAACGTGGCCTACGCGCTGGCCGAGCGTCCGGGACGCAGACGCAGGCGCCACAGCGAGGAGATCGACCATGCGGTGCGCGACGCGTTGCGCAGGGCCGGGCTTTATGAGGAGGTGGCAGCGGACCTCGGGCGCTCGGCGTTGCGACTCTCGGGAGGCCAGCAGCAACGGCTTTGCATCGCCCGTGCGCTTGCGGTCCAGCCCGAGGTGCTGCTGCTCGACGAGCCCTGCTCGGCGCTCGACCCGATTTCGACGGCGACGATCGAGGACCTGATTGTCGGGTTGCGCGAGAGCGTGGCGATCGTGATCGTGACCCACAACCTGCAGCAGGCCATGAGGGTGGCTGACCACGTCGCCTTCATGCACCTGGGCGAGTTGGTCGAGTACGGGACCAGCCGCCAGGTGTTCGACAACCCGCGCCAGGAGCGCACCAAGCAGTATGTGAGCGGGGCGTTCGGGTGAGCGAGCAGGTGCGTGCCCGGCGATGAAGCGGGCCAATCGCGAAGGGTTCGGCGCCCGCGGCGGATCGAGGGTGTCTTTTTGGGGGAGGAGAGGGTCGTACGGGTCTGCTCCGGCAGCGCTGCTCGCGGGACTCGCGGCGCTGACGGTCTGCGGCTGTGAGAGCACTCAGGAAAAGAGCGCGGCGCTGGAACGCCAGGCCAAGCACACCAAGCTCGCCCAGCACGGCGTGTCGGTCGCCAAGGAGAACCCGAACGTGAAGGTCCTGAGCAGCGCCGTGGTGCACTCGAGCGAAGGCACGGCCGTGGCGGTGAGCGTGCGCAACACCTCGACGCACACGCTCGCCGGTGCGCCGATTGAGTTGACGGTGAGCGACGCGAAAGGGAATGTGCTCTACCAGAACAACGCGCCGGGCCTGCAATCCTCGCTGACCCAGCTGCCGTTGCTGGAACCAGGCAAGACGGTGGTGTGGATCGACGACCAGGTCCAGGCGGCGGGCACGCCGGCGAGCGCGAACGCGCTGGTGGGCGAAGGCAAGACCGCTGGGAGCACCCCCACGATCGAAGTGAGCGAAGCCCGGGCGAGCACTGGAGGCGCCGAAGCTAGCGAGTCAGGCAGCGTGGTCAACCGCTCCGCGGTGCTCCAAGCAAACCTGGTGGTCTACGGGGTGGCACGACGCGGCGGGAGGACGGTGGCGGCGGGACGTGCGGTTCTGCCTGAAGTCGCCCAGGGCGCGAAGGTTCCCTTCCAAATCTATTTCGTGGGCGATCCCAAGGGCGCACAGATCGAAGTGAGCGCCCCGGCTACGACGTTCTGAGGACGCTTCCCGCGTCGGCGCCCGGCGGCGGTAGGCCCCCGGCGGGGATTCAGCTGCGTTTGCCCCGTTTGAGCATGATCCCCTCGATCACGTGGGCCACCGTCTCACACGCGTCCACGGCGGCCTCCAGGGACTCGAAGATGTCCTTCCAGCGGATCACGACCATCGGGTCGGCCGCGCCGCCCTCGAACAGGGACGCGACGCCGTCGCGCAACAGCCGATCGCCCTCGTTCTCCAAGCGATGGATCTCGACCAGGCACGGGCCCGGCTCGGCACCGGCCCCGAGGCGCTCCAAGGCCTTGACGATCTGCTCGTCGGCGCCGACCAAGACGTCGGCCATCTCCACCGCCTGCTCCATCGGCGCCTCGACTCCGTACAGGTAGAGCAGGGCTGCGGTCTGCTCGGTGTGGTCGAGCACGTCGTCCAAGGCCGTCGCCAAGGCGTAGCCGTCGCCCGCGTCGAAGGGCACGCGCAGGCGCCGGCCCGGTGGGCGGGAACCCGAGAGGCGGTGAATAATGTCGTGGGTGATGCGGTCGCCCTCCTGCTCGAAGGCCTTTAGCTCCTCAGCCAAACCGGAGCGCTCAGGCAGCTCGGAGAGCAGTTCGCGCAACAGCAAACCCGAGCGCAAGATGTTGCTGCCGGCGCTTTCCACGAGCGTGACCAGGACAGGGTCGGGCTTGGGGCGCAAAAAAGCCATCCGGGCAGGGTATGTGGACGACGCCGGCCGTGTCGTGTGCCTTCACGAGTTCTTCACGACTAGATCACGAGTTTGCAACTCCTTCACATGCCGCTCCCAGCACCCTATGGGGACGGTGGCCGTGCACCAAGACAACGACAGCATCCTGTATGCCGGCGAGCTCGAGATCAGGCTCGGCGAGGGTTTGGTGCTGGCCACGGGACGGGCCTTGACGTTGTCGGTGCGAGAGTTCGAGCTGCTCGTCGCCTTGGCCCGGCGGGCTGGGGCGATAGTTACTCGCGAGGAGCTCTATGGGGCCGTGTGGGGTGGCGAATTGCGCCACGGCGACCGCTCGGTCGACGTCTACGTGAGCAAGCTGCGGGGCAAGCTGGAGGAGGCGATGCCCGACCGGCGCTTCATCCACACCCACCCCGGATTCGGCTATCGCTTCCAGCCGCAGCCACTCGGAGTGGCCGCGGGGCTTTCACGAGATGTTCACAACGGGCACCACTTGGATTGATGAGACTGGGCCTGCACTGAGCCGGCACCGGGGCCCCAGCCCTGCTCGCCGCTAAAAACCCAGTCAGAGGAGAAGTTGTGAACAAGAACAAGATCGGCGCGCTAGCGAGTTGCGCGCTGCTCGCGCTGACCGTCGGCGCGTGTGGCAAATCAAGCTCCACGACGGGCAGCACCAGTTCGTCTGCGACCATCTCCGGCGCCGGCTCCACGTTTGCCGCCCCGGTCTACCAGCAGTGGGGCTCAGGCATCTCGGGCCTGACCGTCAACTACAACCCGGTCGGCTCGGGCGCCGGCATCACGGCGCTTGAGGGCAAGACCGTCGACTTCGGCGCCAGCGACCCGCCCCTGAAGCCGGCCGACTTCGAAACGCTTGAAAAGGTCGGTCCGGTCCAGCAGATCCCGATGTTCTTGGGCGCGATCACCGTCTCCTACAACCTGCCCGGCGTCCAGAGCGGCCTGAAGCTCGACGGCGAAACGATCGCCGAAATCTTCCTCGGAAAGATCAAGACCTGGAACGACGCCAAGATCAAGGCACTCAACCCGGGCGTGTCACTGCCGAGCACGGCGATCACCGTGATCCATCGCTCGGACTCTTCGGGCACGACCGCCGGCTTCACCGGCTTCTTGACCGCCGTCAGCCCCGAATGGAAGAGCAAGGTCGGCGAAGGCAAGGACGTGCAGTGGCCGACGGGTACCGGCGCCAAGGGCAATGCGGGCGTGGCCGGCGCGGTCGAGCAGACCACGGGCGCCGTCGGATACGTCGAGCAGGCCTATGCCTTGCAGCACAAATTCACGACCGCCTCGGTCAAGAACAAGTCCGGCAAGTACGTCGAACCGACGCTCGCTTCCACGAGCGCCGCGGCCGAAGGGGTCGAAGTGCCCGCCAACCTGGGCATCAAGATCAAAAACCCCTCCTCCCCCGCGGCCTACCCGATCACCTCGCAGACGTTCGTGGTGGTCTACAAGGACATGTGCAAGGCCGGCGTCCCCGGCGGCGAATCGGCCGCCAAGGGCGTGGTCCAGTTCCTCGAATACGGTCTCGGTTCCGGCCAGAGCGTGCTCAGCCAGGCCGACTACGCCGCTCTGCCCAGCGCGATCCTTGAAAAGTCCAAGGCCGCCGTGGGCGAACTGCAGTGCAACGGAGCAGCGATCAAAGGCTGAGATGAAGCCGAGCCGCCGGCCCCGTAGAGTCCAGGCCATCGTGAACGATGCGGTGAGCATGGAGCCCTCCGGTCACGCCCCGCGTGGCCAGAGGGTCGGCGGCTGATCGCATGGAGGCAGCATCTCTAGGCGGCGGGGAGCGTTCGGTACTGCAACGCTCCCCGCTTGCCCGCCTCCCCGATCGGGCCTTGCGCTGGATCCTGACGGCCTTGGCCGCTTCGATCCTCCTCCTGATCGTCTACTTCTTCGTCAAGCTTGTCGGCGAAGCCCGCCCCGCCTTTGCCAAGTTCGGGGTGCTCGGCTTCACCTTCGACAACAACTGGAACGTGAGCGCCAACCAGTTCGGAGCGCTCCCGCTCCTGGTCGGCACCTTGATCACCTCGGGCTTGGCCTTGATCATCGGCGTGCCGGTCGCGGTGGCCACGGCCCTGTATGTGACCGAGCTGTGCCCGCTGCGCATCAGGGGTCCGGTCACGATCCTGATCGAGCTGCTCGCCGCCGTGCCCTCGGTCGTGTACGGGCTTTGGGGCATTTTCTTCTTGGCGCCCAAGCTACAGCCGGCCGAGCAGTGGGTCGCCAACACGTTCCATTTCATCCCCTTCATCGGCGGCGGGATCGTGACGATCCCCAACTACTTCATCACCGGCTTGGTCCTCGCGATCATGATCCTGCCGATCGTGAGCGCGATCTCGCGCGAGGTGATGAGCACGGTCCCCACCGACCACAAGGAGGCCGCGCTCGGGTTGGGGGCCACGCGCTGGGAGATGATCCGCATAGCGGTGCTCCCCTATTGCCGTAGCGGCATTTCCGGGGCGGCGATGCTCGGTCTGGGGCGAGCGATCGGCGAGACGATCGCCGTGACGATCCTCGTGGGCGACGCCCCGGTGCTCGGCAAACACCTGTTTGGCCAGGGCTACAGCCTGGCGGCGGCCATCGCCAACGAGTTCGGCGAGGCCCAGGAACTGCACCGCTCCGCCCTGTTCGCGGCCGGCCTCGTCCTGTTCGTGTTGACCCTCTTGGTCAACATCGCCGCCCGCCTGCTGGTGATGCGGGCGGAACGCTCGACCAAACCCAAGCGCACCGCCGTCGACCTCACCGAGAGGAGCGCACCTTTGGGCGCGGGGATGGGCGCATGAGGCACTTTCCCGCTTATTCCCCCATATCGCGGACTTCCCGCCGGCTAAGCACCGGGGAGCACAGCCTCGCATGAGCGCCTCCGCCCACACCCTCGATCGCTTCGGCGTGAGCGCCCGCCGCCGGCGCAAAGACAAGGTCGCGCGGGGTTCGGTCGTCGCGGCCACGGTGGTCGCGCTGGTTCCGCTGGTGTTGATCGTCTACTACCTGCTGAGCAAGGGCTTGAGCTCGTGGAGCGTCGACTTCTTCACGACCGACCCGACCGGCAACACTTTTTTTGCGTCCTCCTCGATCGGAGGCATCAAGAGCGCGATCCTCGGCACGATCGAGATCGTGGCGGTCGCCTCGATCCTGGCCGTTCCGGTCGGCTTGGGCGTAGCGATCTGGCTCGTGGAGTACGGGCGCTCCAGTCGCTTCGCCCAGATCGTGCGCTTCTTCGTGGACGTGCTCACGGGCGTGCCTTCGATCATGTTCGGCCTGTTCATCTACATCGCCCTGATCGTGGGCACGGGCAGCTCCTATGCGGCTTACAAGGGCGCGTTTGCACTGGCCCTCTTGATGCTTCCGGTGGTGACTCGCTCGGCCGAGGTCGTACTCCTGCTGGTCCCCGGATCGTTGCGCGAGTCGGCGTTGGCGCTGGGCGCGCCGCGCTGGAAGGTGATCTTCCGGATCGTCCTGCCCACCGCTTTGCCGGGCCTTGTCACGGGCGTTCTGCTGGCGATCGCGCGCGCCGCGGGGGAGACCGCGCCGCTGCTGTTCACCGCCGGCGCCACGATGAAGACCGAGTTCAGCTTGAACGGCTTCATGAACTCGCTTCCGATCCAGATATACACGGATGTCACATCTCCGACCACATCCGTGGTAAACCGTGCCTGGGGAGCGGCCCTGACGCTGGTGGCCATGATCCTCGTGCTCAACTTGCTCGCGCGACTGCTTGCTCGCAGGAGTAGCTTGGGATGAGCGCACAGGACCCGACCACCGGCACAACCCAGAGAACTGTGAGCGCGGAAAGGCCTAGGATGAGCGCCGAGGAGCAGCCTACAACCAGAGACGGCGAGCCCCGCGAGGAGGCGCCGACCCAGATGCTCGACCCCAGCCGCAGCCAATCGACCAGCACCCGGACCGCCGGCGGCGGCGACGCCCAGACGCGCGCCAACGTGCGCGACGGCCTGGCCATCAAGCTCGAGAAACTGCGCGCCTACTACGGCGATGTGGCCCAGGTCAAGGGCATAGACCTCGACTTCCATGCCAACGAGGTGACCGCGATCATCGGGCCTTCGGGTTGTGGAAAGTCGACGATGGTGCGCTGCATCAACCGCATGCACGAGGAGGTGCCGGGCGCACGCGCCGAAGGCAAGGTGCTGCTCGATGACTTCGACATCTATGACCCGAGCGTGGATGTAGTTGCCGTGCGCCGAGCGATCGGGATGGTCTTCCAGAAGCCCAACCCGTTCCCCACGATGTCGGTGTTCGACAACGTGGCTTCCGGCCTGCGGCTCGCCTCGCGCGGACGCGGCGACCTGCAGCACAAGGTCGAGACCGCCCTGCGTGGGGCCGGGCTGTGGGAGGAGGTCAAGGATCGCCTCTCAGAGCCTGGCGCCGGGCTGTCGGGCGGCCAGCAGCAGCGCCTTTGCATCGCGCGCTCCTTGGCTGTGGAACCAGAGGTGATCCTGATGGACGAGCCCTGCTCGGCCTTGGATCCGATCGCCACCTTGAAGATCGAGGAGTTGATCGATCAGCTCAAGAGCAAGGTCACGATCGTGATCGTCACCCACAACATGCAGCAGGCCGCGCGCGTGGCCGACCGCACCGCCTTCATGCTCACCGGAGAGCTGGTCGAGGTCGGCCCGACGCAACAGATCTTCACCAACCCGAACGACTCCAGGACCGAGGAATATGTCACCGGAAAGTTCGGCTAGCCTCAACGCGGGCCAAGCGTCGCAGCTGACTGCTCAGCAGGGCCGCCAGCACTTCCAGCAACAGCTGCAGGAGCTCGAGACGCGAGCGCTCGGCGGCCTGGATGTGGTCTTGGAGCAGCTCGACCGCACCATGGAGGCGCTCGCCCACCAGGACGTGGAGCTTGCCCAGATGGTGATCGCCGACGACGACCGCGTCGACGGGCGCTACTTGGAGGTTCACCAAGGCATCCTCTCGCTGCTGGCCACCCAGGCGCCCGTGGCGGGCGATCTGCGGCTCGTGGCGGCCTTGCTGCACGTGATCGTGCATGTGGAGCGGATGGGCGACCAGTGCGTGAATATCGCCAAGCTGATCCCCCTCTCCGGTTACGAGCCGCCGGTGCGCCCGGAGGTGCTGGAGATGATCCTCAAGATGGGCGCCCACGCCCGTTCGGAGATCGTCCAGTGCAAGGCCGCCTTCTCGGGCCGCGACGTGGGCTTGGCAGAAGATTTGGCGCGCCAGGACCGCGAGATCAACCGTCTGAACCGCCAGATCTTCCGCACGGCGCTTGAGATCGGCGACGATCCGGACACCAGGGAGTGGGCGATGCACATGATCCTCGTGGCCCGTGCTTTGGAGCGGATCGGCGACAACGCGGTCGATGTGGGCGAGCAGGTCGCCTTCGTCGTGACCGGCCTGTTCCGAGAGTTCTCCGACCAGTCGAACCCCTTCGCAAGCTGAACAGAGCCGGCTGGACAGCGGCGCCCGCCCTGTCCCGGACCGCCGCAAACAGGGCGAACGTCTGTGAAGATCCTGTGACCATCGTCTGCACTTCTTGTCTTTCGCGACTCAGTCCCCTATACACTGCCCGCAGATGACGGCGGGGATCCTCTCCACGGATGACGGGGTCGCATCGAGCGCAGGGGCTACGGCATCGCTGCGCGTCGCGGTACTCGACCGTGACAGCGGCTTCATCCAGGTCTTGGGCAAGCGTATGGACCGCCTCGGCTGGGAGCACCGCGTGCTCGCGAGTCCCGTCCAACCGGAGGCCGTCGCTTCGATGCGCTTGAGTGCGCTCGTCGTCGACCTGGCGGTGCTCGGACCCCAGGCTTGGGAGTGGCTGGAGCGCCTTTGCGGGGCTTTGCCGGAGCTCGGCATCGTCGTGTGTACAGGGCCCTCCACTGTTGCCCAGCGGGTCCGCGGGTTGCGCCTGGGAGCCGACGACTGGGTCACCAAGCCGTGTCATCCCGAGGAAATCATCGCCCGCCTGCAAGGACTCGTGCGGCGGCGGCGACGCACCACCGGTCGAGGGACGGTCAAGCCGTGCTTGGCGGGCGAGGTGGAAATCCGCTCCGATCGCTTCCAGGCCTTCGTGGCAGGACAGAGCCTTGAGTTGACCAGGCGCGAGTTCGAGCTGATCGAGCTGCTGGCCGGAGGCGAAGGCAGGGTGCTCGAGCGTGAGGAGATCTATTCGCGCCTGTGGGGCTATGCGATGGTGCGCGGCGACCGCTCGGTGGACGTGTTCGTGCGCAAGCTGCGCCAAAAGCTCGAGAAGGCCTCTCCCGGGTGGCGCTACATCCACACCCACTTCGGCATCGGCTACCGCTTCGCCGCCGAACCGGCCGACGCGGAGCCGCTCGACGCCATGCCGCCCACCGGCGACCCGTCCGCCAAGTCCGCGCGCGGCCTGGAGTCAGATCGCCTCGAGGGCCAAGCCGGCGATCAAGGCAAGCTCGGCGGGACGCAGGAGCAATACGAGCTGAGCACCACCGGCGCCTAGCCGTACCAGCACGAGACCTCCCTTCTTCAGATCCACACGCGCACCCGTGAGTTCGCCCACGATGCCCGACAGATCGGGCTCGTGGCCCACAAGCAGCGCGGGTCCGCCGGCGCCGACGCCGTCCAGCAGATCCAAGGCCTCGCGCGCATGCACTCCACCCGCCAAGAGCGGATGCATCTCGAGCAGCTCACGCTGGGAATCCTCCATCTGCCCGAGCGCCAATTCCGCCGTTTCGCGCGCTCGCGCCTTGGGGCTGGCCAGGATCGCCTCGAACTTGACGGCCATCCGGTCAACGGCGGTTCCCGCGACCTCGGCTTGCCGCCGACCGCGCTCGGTGAGCCGACGCTCGGCGTCGGGGCGGGTGCCGTGGGGCTCCGCGTCGGCGTGACGCAGCAACCAGAGCTGGCGAGCCATAGCCATGAGGTTCTGCGAGCATAGATGACTTGGACACCGAGATGACCAACGAGCCCGAGGCAACCCAGCCCCCTCACGTGCCGGACGTGCCCTCCGCACGCTCCCGCTCGGATGACCCCTCGCCGCCCCGCTCGGATGACCCCTCGCCGCGACAGTCGGATGACCCCTCGCCGCGCCAGTCGGGCGACCCGTTGCCCCATCGGCTGGACGACCCCGCGCTCTACATCAACCGCGAGCTCTCGTGGCTGGACTTCAACGAGCGGGTGTTGCAGCTCGGCGAGGACGAGTCCACGCCGCTGCTTGAGCGGGTCAAGTTCGCGGCGATCTATACCACCAACCTCGACGAGTACTACATGGTGCGTGTGGCCGGTCTGCACGACCAGATCGACGCGGGCGTGGAGAACCCCAGCCAGGACGGGTTCACCCCCAGCGAGACGATCGCCGCGATCCGCGAGCGCGTGCTCGAGCTGGGGGTGCGCCTGAGCGATTGCTTCGAGCGCAGCCTGCGCCCGGCTCTCTCCGAGCAGGGCATCGAGGTGGTCGGCTTCGAGCAGCTCGATGAGGACCAGCGCTCCTACCTGGCCCAGCACTTCCGCCGTGTCATCTTCCCGGCGCTGACTCCCTTGGCGGTCGCCCCGGGCCGGCCGTTCCCTTACATCTCCAATCTGTCTCTGAGCCTGGCTGTGCTCGTGCGCGACCCGACCGGCGGGGAGACGGTGTTCGCACGCGTGAAGGTTCCGACGGAGATCTTGCCGCGCTTTGTCACCGTACGCTCCGCCGCCGAGCCGCCGAGCGGGTCCGCCACGGGCGGGGCGACCGTTGGGGCTCCCCACATAACGATGGTGCCTCTGGAGGACGTGATCGCCAACCATCTGGACGCCTTGTTCCCGGGCATGGAGATCGTGGACTGCGACTTCTTCAGGGTCACCAGGGACGCCGACCTGGAGGTCTCCGACGACGCCGCCGACCTGTTGCAGGCGGTCGAGGACGAGTTGCGTCGGCGGCGCTTCGGGGAGATCGTCCGGGTCGAGGTGGGCACGAGCTGCTCGGAGCGTCTGCGCGAGGAGCTGGTGGGACTGTTGGGAGTACGCGAGGACGAGGTCTATCCGGTCGATGGCCTGCTGGACATGGGCGCCCTGTGGCAGATCGTGAAGCTGTCGGGAATGCCCGAGCTGCGCAATGCCCCCTACGCGCCGGTCACCCATCCGCGCCTGGTGCGCCACGAGGGCGAGCGCGCCGACGTCTTCGCCGCGATGAGGGAGGGCGACGTGCTCGTCCACCATCCCTACGATTCGTTTGCCACTTCGGTGGAGCGGTTCGTGGAACAGGCCGTATCGGACCCCAACGTGTTGGCGATCAAGCAGACGGTGTATCGCACCAGCGACGACTCGCCTTTGGTGCCAGACCTGATCGAAGCCTCCGAGCGCGGTAAGCAGGCGGTCGCCTTGGTCGAGTTGACGGCGCGCTTTGACGAGCGCATGAACATCCACTGGGCCAAGGCTTTGGAGGAGGCCGGCGTGCACGTCGTCTACGGACAGCCGGCGCTGAAGACACACGCCAAGTGCGTGCTTGTGGTGCGCCGCGAGGGGGACGGGGTGCGCAACTACGTGCATGTGGGCACCGGCAACTACCACTCGGCCACGGCGCGCCTGTACACGGATTTCGGCCTGTTCACGACCGATGAGCAGATCGGGGCCGACGTGGCCGACATGTTCAACAACCTGACCGGCTTCGGACGTCCTTTGCGCTATCGCAAGGTGTTGATCGCTCCGGCCCACCTACGCGAGGGCTTGATCGCCGAGATCGACGCCACAATCGCAGCCCATTCGCCGCAGTCGCCGGCCCGGATCGCGATGAAGATGAACGCACTGGTCGACGGCCACTGCATCCGGGCTCTGTACAGAGCCTCGATGGCCGGCGTGCGGGTGGATTTGAACGTGCGCGGGATCTGCTGTTTGCGCCCGGGCCTGCCGGGCGTCTCTGAGAACATCAAAGTGGTCTCGGTGGTTGGCCGGCTGCTCGAGCACTCGCGCGTCTACACGTTCGAGCGGGCGGGAGAGCGGGTCGTGTACATCGCCTCGGCGGATCTGATGCCGCGCAATTTGGACCATCGCGTGGAGCTCGCCGCGCCGGTTGAGACCCAGGAGCTGAAGGACGAGCTGATGGACACTTTGGAAAGGGCCTTCGCCGACAACCAGAGCTCCTGGGAGCTGGATGGCGAAGGCACCTGGCGCAGGCGCTCGCCCGGGCCGGGCGAGCGCCAGCGCAATATGCAGCTGGAGCTGATGGAGATGCACGCCAAGCGCGCCGCCGAAGCGCGGCCAGCGGAGCTGGAGGCTAGCCCAGCGAGTCCAGCGCGCTCTTGAGCTCGTCCACCGTCTGATAGTCGAGCCCGAGTCGATGGTCGTGGCGATCGCGCACGACGCCCTGCTCGTCGATCACGATCACCGCGCGCGCGGTGGAGCCGATGCCGGGCGTGACGGCCGAGTAGGACTTGGCCACCGACTTGTCGACATCGGCCAAGAGAGGCACGTTGAGGCCGTGCTTGGCGGTGAACTGCTCGTGGGAGGAGAGGTCTTGCGAGGAGATCCCTACGACCGTGGCGTTCAGGGAGGCGAAGTCCTCGGCGCGGTCGCGATAGGAGCAGAACTGCTTCGTGCAAACCATCGTGTTGTCGCCCGGATAGAACAGCAGCACGACTCGCTCGCCGCGATGGTCTGAGAGCTTGAAGGGACCGTCGGTACCTCTCAGCTCGAAGTCCGGTGCCTGCTCTCCCACGCGTGGTGTCTTGGCCATCGCTGCCACCTTCCCAGATCGGTTACGAACCGAGGATACGCCAGAGCCTCGCCTCAAACCAAGTCGAGCCGAGCACACGCTCCCCGCACGCCTGGCCGCGCCACGGGCTCGCGGCGTCTGGCCGCCATCGGCTCGCGGCGCTTGGCGCCATCGGCTGGGGCGCCTGGCGGCGCCATCGGCTCGCGACGCTTGGCTCGCGCCATCCGCTGGGGGCGCTGGGCCGACTGCGGGCTGCGCTACAACCGTTGCAGTGTCCGCGACCCATTTCTCACGCCTCGCCGCGGCTCTCACCGCAACGGCCCTGCTCAGCGCCTGCGGCAGCAGCGCGCCGGCCGAGAGTTCGACGCCGACGGCCGCCACCACCGCTATCCCGAGCGGCGCCGAAAGCGGCGCTCCGAGCCGCGCTCACTCGACTGGCGCCCGCCTGAGCGATTGGCCCGAGTTCGGCCTGAATCCTCAGCGCTCGGACGCAAGCTCGCTCTCAAGCGGGGTCACGGCCGCCAATCTCGCCCACCTGCACCGCGTGAAGGTGAGCCTTCCGGGCACGGTGGACTCCTCGCCCATCTACGTGCACGAAGCGAGCGTGGCGGGCGCCGAGCGCAGCGTCGTGATCGTTACCACGACCTATGGCAAGACGCTTGCGCTCGATGCGACCAGCGGCAAGATCCTGTGGACGTTCACGCCGCCCGGCTACTCGAGTTGGGCGGGAAGCTCCCAGATCACGACCGCCAGCCCGGTGAGCGTGCCGGGAGAAGGCTTCGTGTATGCGACTTCCCCCAACGGCTTGGTCCACAAGCTTTCGCTTTCTTCCGGGCGGGAGGCCGCCGGCTGGCCGGTCTCGGTTACCAGGGACGCAACTCACGAGAAGTTGGCCGCGGCACTGAACATCGACGGTCCCTACTTGCTCGTGGCCACGGGCGGCTACCTGGGCGACGCCCCGCCCTACCAAGGCCATGTGGTGGCGATCGACCGTGCCGGCGGACGGGTCGCGAGTGTGTTCAACACCTTGTGCGCAAACCGCCGCGCCTTGATCGTGCCGAGCAGCTGTCCCGCAAGCGATTCGGCGATCCTCTCGCGAGGCGGACCGGTCGTGGAGCCCGGCGGCCGACAAATTTTGATTTCGACCGGGAACGGGCCTTGGAACGGGAGCACGAATCTGGGCGACAGCGTGATCGAGCTGACGCTTGGAGGCCTGAATCTGCGCCAAGCCTTCACGCCGGTCAACCAGGCGCAATTGAACGAAAGCGACACCGACCTTGGCTCCAGCGCACCCGTCCTGCTCGGCCAGAACCGGGTGTTGATCGCGGGCAAGGACGGGGTTATGCGCGTGCTCTCGCTCTCCCACCTGGACGGTCACGCGCCGTCGGTGCCAAACAGGCTCGGCGGCGAAGTCCAACGCCTTGCGCTGCCCGGCGGCGGGGAGCTTTTCAGTACACCCGCTGTGTGGAGCGTCGCGACTGGCGGCCGAACTGCCAAAACCACGATATTCGTCGGCGCCGAACACGCCACGGCGGCCTACGCTTTGATCTCGGGCGGGCTGCGCTTGGTGTGGGAGAACAACACGCCCGGCACGAGCCCAGTGATGGTGGGTGGGCTGCTCTACGTGTACGAACCGGCGGACGGCGGCATCAACGTGTATCGCCCGCGCTCGGGGCGCCCGATCGCAAAGCTTCCCGGAGAAGCCGGCCACTGGAACAGCCCCCTCGTCGTCGACGGGCACGTGGTCGAGCCAGAGGGCGACGCCAACGAACACAAGCTGACTGGCTCCTTGGAGCTGTTCTCGGTGGGATAACCTGGACGCCCGTCCCCTCCCGCTAGGTTCTCAACGATGCTCAAGCTCGCTCGCTGGACGACAACTCACCGCCTTTACATCGCGATCGGCTGGGTGGTTCTGCTGATCGGCGTCAACGTGCTCGCTCAAGCGGGCGGAGGCGCCTCCTACTCGAACAACTTCACGCTGCCCAACTCCGACGCCCAGCGCGCCTCGGATCTGCTCGGCCGCAGCTTCCCGACGCAGGCCGGCGACCGCGACACGATCGTGTTCAAGGTCGCCCACGGCACGGTGCGCGACCCGGCAGTGGAGGCCCACATGGGCGCCCTGTTCTCCAAGGTCGCAACGCTGCCCCATGTAACCGGCGTGATCAGCCCCTACGCCGCCGGCCAGGCGGGCAAGGCGATCTCGGCCAACGAAAAGATCGCGTTTGCGACGGTGGTATTCGACCAAAAGGCCAACGAACTGCCCAAGGGCGCCGCCGAAAATGTGGTCAAGGCGGCCGAAGCGGCGCGCACGCCCGACATCCAGATCGAGTTGGGCGGCCAGGCGATCGAGCAGACCCAGCAGGAAGGCTTCGGCGTCACCACGGCGGTGGGACTGTTGGCGGCGATCGTGGTGTTGTTGATCACCTTCGGCTCGCTGATCGCGATGGGCCTGCCGATCGTCACAGCGCTGTTCGGGCTCGGCACCGGCCTCGGTCTGATCTCCCTGTTCACGCATGTGGTGGACACCGCCGATTTCTCCTCCGAGCTCGCCGCGATGATCGGCCTGGGCGTGGGGATCGATTACGCGCTGTTCATCGTGACCCGCTTCCGCGAGGCCTACTCCACCCCTGGCCCCACCTTCGGGGATGTGCGGGAATCGGTCGTTCAAGCAATGGACACGGCCGGGCGCGCAGTCCTGTTCGCCGGTTGCACGGTCGTGATCGCGTTGCTGGGAATGATGTTGCTGGGCGTGAACTTTCTCTATGGCGTCGCCATAGCGGCGTCGATCGGCGTATTGCTCGTGATGCTCGCCTCGCTGACCTTGCTGCCGGCACTGCTGACGTTTGCCGGCGGGCGCTTGGTGCGGGGCGGGCGGGCATTTAAATTCGCGCGCGCGCGCAAGCGCGGCGCACAGGCCACGGACGCGCGACATGGCCGGACCTGGCTGCGTTGGAGCTCATACGTGCAGCAGCACTCGTGGAGCATCGCGATCGTTTCGGTGCTCGTGATGCTGGTGATCGCGGCGCCCGCGACAGCGCTTCGGTTGGGCTCCAGCGACGCCAGCAACGATCCAGTCCACACCACCACCTACAAGGCCTATCAGCTGCTTGCGGAAGGGTTCGGCAAGGGCTTTAACGGTCCGCTGCTGGTCGTCGCGACAGTGCCAAACCCGCGCAAGCAGGCGGTCTCCTCGGGTACGCAGCCGATCACGCCACCCTCGTCAAGCGGCAAGGCGGCAATCGAAGAACTGCGCGCCGCGATGGCGGGTGCGCCCGATGTCGCGGCGGTGGCGCCCGCCAAATTCAATCCGGGCGGCAGCGTGGCCACGATCTCGGTGTATCCGACCTCCTCGCCCCAGGAGTACAAGACGACCCAACTGGTGACCCATCTGCGCGGCCAGGTCATCCCGCCGGTGGCCGCACACGCGGGGATGCATGTCTACGTGGGCGGCATCACGGCCGGCTCCGTCGATTTCGCGGCGGTACTCGCGAAAAAGCTGCCGCTGTTCATCGGCGTGGTGGTGCTGCTCTCGGCGCTGCTCCTGATGGTGGTGTTCCGCTCGCTGGTGATCCCTCTGCAAGCCGCATTCATGAACCTGCTCAGCATCGGCGCTTCGCTGGGAGTGATCGTGGTCGTGTTCCAGTGGGGTTGGATCGATGGACTGATGGGTGTCAAAGGCGGCCCGATCGAGTCCTTCATCCCTGTCATGCTGTTCGCGATCGTGTTCGGACTCTCGATGGATTACGAGGTGTTCCTCGTTTCGCGCATCCACGAGCAGTGGTCGCGCCACGGCGACAGCCGCAAGGCCGTCGGTGAGGGACTCGCACTCACCGGCCGCGTGGTGACGGCGGCGGCGGCGATCATGATTTGCGTGTTCTTGTCGTTCATGCTCGGCGAAAGCAGGGTCATCAAGGAGTTCGGGCTGAGCCTGGCCTCGGCCGTGTTCTTGGACGCCGTGGTCGTGCGCTGCCTGCTGCTGCCGGCCGTGCTCAACATCCTTGGCGACGTCACCTGGAAGATCCCCGGATGGCTGGACAGGAGCTTGCCGCGCCTGAACATCGAGGGCAGCGCGACGCGCCTGAGCCCCGCCGACGAAGCCGAGTTCGCGGCCTTCGCCTCCAAGGAGAAAGCCGTTGCGGCGGGGACGTCCGGGGGGACCGAGAGCTGAGCAGAGCGCGCGGAGGGCTGTTTGCGGCCCTCCTGTGCCTCCTCGCGTCGTCGTGCCCGCCGGCGGGCGTGGCTTCCGCGGCGCCGTCTGCTGTGATCGTGTTCGTCTCGCCCTCGCCCGCCCTGGGCGAATCGCCGAGCGACGCAGCCGAGCGTGAGCTTGCGTCGATCCCGGGGCTTTCGATCGGGATCATGAGCGCCAGCCAAGGCACCTACACGGCCTCCCAGTTGGCGCTGGACATCACTCAAGGAGCGCGCATCTCGAGCTCGTCCTACCGTGAATCCGGGCCGCCTGCACTTACGCTGATTACTGGCCGAGATCCTGCTGGAGGCGGTCGGATCGAACCCTGGGCGGCGGTCTCCAGACGCGCTAAAACGGCTCCCCAGCTACTCGTGCCGGGACTACTCGCCAGCCAAATTCCGGGCGGCGGCTCCTACGCAGGCGTGGGCGGTCCCGACAGCGCGGTTGCGGCGAGACGGGACGGATGGGTCGCCTCCGTTTCACGCGGCACCCCCAAGACGCTGCTTGCTCGCATTGCGCGACTCGAGCGGATGCATCGCATGGTGGTCGCCGATCTCCCGGACGCAGAGGCTGGCAACACAGCGCTGAGGACGCTCGTCTCGACGCGCGCCCGCGGCGAGCTGTTGATCGCAGTTCAGCGAGCGCCGGACGGCCCGGGCCATGAACTCCTATGGGTCGCGGCGGCCGGGCTCGGCAGTGACGGCCAGACTCTGACCTCCCAGACCACGAACGAGCGGGGCTTGGTCGCCTCGATCGACATTGCCCCGACGATCCTCAAGCATCTGGGGTTGGCCACGCCGCCCGACATGCGCGGCAAGCCGATCGGGCTGGACGGTCGCTTCGACAGCTCCCAAATGCGCGATTTCAAGGCGCGCTTGGAAACTATCGGAGGCCGGCGCCTGCCGGCGGTCGCCTGGCTGATAGCGGCCTGGGCGCTGTTGTTGGTTGCCGTCCACCTACCTTTGGCTGCTGCCGCCGACCGCCGCGTCGAGGTCCAAGCACGGCGCGCCTGGGCACTGCGAGTGGGCGCGCTCGCGCTGATGTGGACGCCGGTGGGGATCCTGCCGCCTGGCGCTTTGGAGCCCGCGAAAACCTTGGAATTCGTGGTGATCGTGGCGACGTGCTTCGCTCTGGCGACCCTCACCGACCGGCTCGTGTCCTGGCCGAGAGCGCCAATCGTGCCGGCCTTGTGTGCTGTGGTCGCCTTGACGGTCGATGCGTTGGCGGGCACGCAACTGCTGGTCCGCTCGGTGCTTGGTCCCGACCCGATCTTGGGGGCGCGCTTCTATGGAATCGGCAACGAGCTGAAGTCGGCATTGGCGGTGCTCGTGTTCGGCGCGGTCGCCGCGCGGCTGTATCCGGCGGTGCGCTCCAGGCGGGCCGCCACGACGATGGCCTGCGCCGGCATCCTGCTCGCAATCGTGGAGGGGTCGGCGCGGATCGGCGCGGGCGTGGGCGGCGTCATCTTGGTGAGCGCGGGCACAGCGGTGGCGACCGTGATGTTGCTACCGGGCAGCTTGAATCGGAAGCGCATCCTGCTCGCGATGTCTGCGCCGATCGTCGGCCTGATCGTGTTGGCGGCCCTTGACTTGGCGAGCGCTCACGGCAGCGGACACTTCACCGGCAGCGTCTTGGACGCGCGCTCGCCCGGGGACATCAGGGACATCGTCGTGCGGCGCTATGGAGCGGCTTGGAACGAGCTGAAGAACCACCTGATGCCGCTCGCGACCGCGGTGGCGGTGGTCGCGTCGGTGCTCGCGGTCCGCTTCAGGGAGCGCGTTTGCGCGCCGGTCGATTCGGACCCGGGCTGGCTGGCGGCGCTCTCAGGTGGCCTTGCCGCGGGTGCGATCGGCGCATTGACCGAGGATTCGGGACCGGTGCTGCTCGTCGTCGCGGTGTTGATGCTTGGTTGCCTGTTGGGCTACCTGTGGGGCAAGCCGACCCGGGCCCAGGAGTCAGTCGGCGCAGTCCGAGCAGGATCCCCGCAGCACGATCTCGTGCTCTGAAACCGTCAGCGGCACGCGCGAGCTGAGGCTCGAGATCGCCAGCTCCAGAGCCTCGTCGGAAAACGGCATCACCAAGCCACAGCCGTCGCATACGAGATGGTGGTGGTGCTCCTCCTCAGAGCACACCCGCTCGTAGCGAACCATCGCTTGGCCGGTCTCCACGCGCTGCACCAAGCGCAGTTGCTCGAGCTCGTCGAGGATGCGATAGACGCTGGCGCGGCTGACTCGCCGCTGGGCTGCCCGCAAGGAGTCCTCGATCTCCACAGCGGTCAGAGCGCACTGCTGGGCGTCGAGCAACTCGAGCAGAGCACGCCGCGCGCCGCCACGCTTGTGGCCGGCCGTCGCGAGGGTCGCCTCGGCCTGCTCGATCCAGTCGTTGGTGTGCGCGGCGGGGCTCACGGTAGCGGTGCCTCCCCCACGGTTTGGCCGGGAGGCGGCTGCGAACGGCGGGCCCGTCCCTGCGCTTGACCTACCTGGGGCTGCGTGGGATGGCTTTGCCGAGGAGTCCATAGGGCGATGGTAGAAGCCATCGAGGCGAGCAGGTATGCACCCACGGCGAGCCCGACGATCGCGGTACTGGGTGGCAGGGAGGGAATCGCATAGCTGAGCGCGATCCCACCCCACATCGCGACCACGGCGATGGCAACCGCGCAGACCATGCCCAAATATGGCCTGGAGGTCACGCGCAGCGCGGCCCCCGCGGGCGCGGCGATCAACCCGAGCACCAGAAGCGCGCCAATCGCCTGGGTGCCCTCTGCCGTTACGGCTCCGATCAGGCCAAGCAGCACCAGCCCGAGGATCCGCACGGGCACTCCCAGCAGACCGGCCAGCCTGGGATCGAGGGACGCGAACAGCAGGGGTTTCGCGATCCCGATGGTGACAACGACCACCCCGAGCCCGACGAAGGCCGCGACCACGCTTTGACCGGCGCTCAGGCCGAAAATGGAGCCGAACAGGGTGTTGGCGACGATCAAACCGCTGCCACCGGAGGAGCTCGTGCTGAGCACGGCGATCAGGAGCACGCCGACTCCGAGCACCCATGAGAAGACGACGCCGATCGTGACGTCGTCGGCTTGGGCGCGGCGACCCAGACCCGCCATGACGCCGGCCAAGGCCAGCGTCAAGGCAAACAGGCCGACTCGCTCGTCGACACCCACGACCGCGGCCGCGATCGCGCCCACGAAAGCGACATGACTGAGCGCGTCGCCCGCGAACACCTGCCCGCGCAGGACCGTGAACCAGCCGACCAAGCCGCAGGCGAGCGCCAGCGGCGTCCCAGCCAAGAGCGCGTTGCGGATGAATTCATGGGTGAGCATCAACTCATCCTGACCGGCTGGAGCGCACCGGCCGGCAGCGCGCCCCCCGCCGAGGATTCACATCCGCCGGCGAGCATCAGACCACCCCAACCGGTTGGAGCTCACTGCGTCCGCTCTCCCCCACGCCCCGACCGCCACGCGACGCGCGGGCGCGTGCACGCGCGAAGCCGGCCAGCTTGGCGAGCAGGAACACGCAGAAGCCGAAAGTGGTGACGAAGAAGCCGAGCGGGTAGATCGAGAAGTAGGCCGCTCCCAGGCCCAACCAGGTGATCAGCAGGGCGAATCCGACGCTGAGCGCGAGCCCGAGGCCGGGCCTCGATGTGATCGCCTGGGCAGCCGCCGGCGGGGCCACGAGCAGGGCAAATACGAGCAGGGCTCCGGTGATCTGGCTGGTGGCGGCCACCGTGAAGCCCAGCAAAAGCATGAAGCCCAGGTCGAGCGCCCCGACCGGCACTCCGCGCGCCCGCGCAACTTCCGGATCCAAGGAGGCCAGCAGCAGCGGTCGGCCCACGAGGGCAAGCGCTCCGAGAACGACCGCCGCGACAACCACGAGTGTGAGCACCTGGGCGCGGTCGATCCCCAAGAACGTCCCGAACAGGAGGGTCTCGAGCTGCTCGAGCACGCCGCTGTAGAGGCTCAAGAACAGGAATCCGAGCGCCAAGCCGGCCACCTGCACGACCCCGATCGTGGCCGACTCCCGGCTGCGCCCGCCACGGTCGGCGCCGCGCCGGCGACCGATCGCGAGCGCCGCGACCCCGCATGCGAGGTAGTAGCCGAGGGCGCTCGGCACGCCTGCCAGGGCGGCCCCGGCGGCGCCTGGGAAGGACATCACGGCGATCGTGTGCCCGGCGAAGCTTTGCCGGCGCAGAACCATGTACCAGCCGACGGCTCCGGCCATGACGGCCACGACGGTCCCCGCTTGCAGGGCGTTGACCATGAAGCGGTAGGCGAGCAGCTCGTGTATGTCGTGCACGAGATTCCAGGAGAGGATCGGATTTGTCATCGCTCCAAACCGCCGTCGCAAGCTTGGGTTGCCGGGTAGCGGGCCATCACGGGTTCACCGCTCGAAACCGCCGTCGCAAGCTCGGTTGTCCAGGCGGGCCATCGCGTGTTCATCGCTCGAGACCGCCGTCGCAAGCTCGGTTGTCCAGGCACGGGACATCACGTGTGCCTGTGACCGTGAACGTGGGGGGCCTCTGGCTGGCCGACGACCACCAGACGCCCGTCCCGGGCGCGCAGGACCTCGATCTCGACCCCATACAGGTCGCTCAAATTGGGTCCGGTGATGACGTCCTGGACGGGTCCTTGCAGGGCGCGGGTGCCGGCCAGGTAGATGACCTGATCCAGATATGGCAGTAGGGGGTTGACGTCGTGGGCCACCAGCAGGACGGCCACGTTCTCCGAGCGGCAGATGCTCTGCACGAGCGCCGTGATCGCTGCTTGGTTGGGCAGGTCGAGACTGTCCAAGGGCTCGTCGAGCATGAGGATGCGGGGACGACGCACCAGCGCTTGGGCGATCAGGATGCGCTGCTGCTCGCCGCCTGAGAGCTGACCCAGCGGTCGCTCGGCATATGCGCTAGCGCCCACTAGCTCGATCGCTTCGCGTACTCGCTCCCGGGCACGCTGGCGGCCCGCGCCGGAAACGCCCAGCGGCAAGCCCCAGCGCGCCCCGTCGAGGCCGAGGCGCACCAGGTCGATGCCGCGGATCGGCAGGCTCGTGTCGAACCCGTGGCGCTGGGGCAGGTAGCCGATCTGGCGATTGGCCTCACCCGCCGCCTTGCCCAGAACTTCGACGCTGCCGAAGGGCGTCTGCACGAGGCCGAGGATCGCCTTCAGCAAGGTCGACTTGCCGCTGCCGTTGGAGCCGAGCACGGCCATGAATTCGCCGGGTCCCACCGTCAAGTCCACGTCCCGCCAAACCTCGTGCCCGCCCATGCTCGCGCTGGCTTTGCGCAACTGAATCGCGGCCGTCTGGGCCGGGGACGTATTGCCCTGGCGCGGGGCGGCACTCGGACCCGAAGACGCTTCTGGGCGGCCCGCCGCGTCCATTGCGCTCATCGCCCCGTGGCCTGATGGAGCGCTCGGGCCATCTCTTCCAGCTGGGCTACCTGCCATTGCTCGAAGGTGTCCGAGGCCGGCGAGAGTGTCTCTGTGACCGTCACTATCGGGATGCGGGCGGCCTTCGCCTGTTCACCCACTCGCTGGACGTCGGGCGTGACGTTCTGGCTGTTGAAGATCCAGACCTTGATTTCGCGATGGGAGGCCTGACGGTCGACGGTCTGCTTGTCCTGGGCGCTCACTTCGCCGCCCTCGGCAACCGCCTTGGCGAAGCTGTAGGGGGTCAGCAACTTCAAACCCAAGGCTTCGCCGAGCGGCTGGAAGATGCTCTCGCTGTAGCCGACCGGCACGCCGGCGTAGCGGGCGCGGATTTGGGCGATCAGGTCGTTGTAGCGGGCCAGCGCCTGAGTTTCGAAGCGCTTCTGTTGCGCGGCGAAGTAACCGGCGTCGGCGGGAAGTCGCTTGTCGTAGTCGGCCACGATCCGGTCGATGACGGTGTGGACGTTGCTTGGGGAGTACCACCGATGTGGGTTGGCGCCCGCCTTCAGCCCCAGCAGAGCGCCCACATCGAGCGTGGTGCGCTCTTGGGAGGGATCGGCGGCAAGCAGATGGGAGGCCCATTCGTCGTAGCCGATGCCGTTGACGATCGCCATCTGGGCTCCCGCCATCGTGCGTGCGTCCTCGGCGCTCGGCTCGTAGCTGTGCGGGTCGGTGGCCGGATTGACGATGATGCTCTGCACTTCGACGTCAGAGCCGCCGAGCTGGGCGGCGATGCTGCCCCAGAAGTTCTCGGCGGCCACCACCCGCAGCTTGCCCGACGCGGACTGTTCGGCTGGTTCGGCCGACCCGCAGCCCGCCAGCAGGGCGCTCGCAGCGGCCAAGAGGACCGCAGCGCCTGCAGCCCACCCGCGAAATCTTCCGGTCCGTCGCATCGCGACGACCGTATCACAAGATTGAGTCTTATTCTTGGCCCCAGCATCAGGGCCGTCGCTCCTCCCGCGAGCGGGCGCTCTGCTAAGGAGCGGCGCTCTCGCCCGAGGGCGCGGAGCCTGCGCTCTCGCCCGCGGGTGCAGGGTCTTCGGCCGCGACCGCACGCCGACGACCGATCAGGAGCACGATCAAGACGACGACGATCACCAGGATCAGGATTCCGCCGGCGATGTAGCGCAGTTTGTGTTTGGCCGCCGCCGTTTTTTTGGTCGTGGCCGCCGCGACCTTCACGCGGGTGTTTGCCGCCTGGGCTTGCGCGACCAGCTTGCCCTGTTCGGTGACCGCATAGGTGACGGTCATGTGGGCGCCATTGTTGAGCGAAACGTGCAGATGGCCGACCGTGGGACCGGGATGGAAGGTGAGTGCGTGGATCTGGCCGTGGTGAAGCTGGGCTTCGTAGGCCTGCAAGGTCTCCTTTTCGAAATGCACGGCCGCGGCGCCCGCGGGCACGGCGAAGACAGCGGCGCCAAGCGCCAGGCACAGGGCCGCAAGCGCGGCGTTCACGGCACGACTGGATCTATTCATGGCCCGCACCCTAGCGTCCGCACCCGACGGGTGCGCCGGGCAGAGGTTTACACCCGCCCGGTGTCGCGCCTGTACGCGCGCCTGGCAATAGCCGTGAGGATCGCCGTCCACGCCACGATCACGATCCAGGCCTTCGCGCCCCATGGATGGGCGCCGAGGGCGATGTGGCTGGCTTGGACCAGCCAATAGGACGGCAAGAGCTGGCCGATGTCGTACAGGAAGCCGTGGCTGGGGATCGGAAACCAGGTGCCCCCAAGGAAGGCAAGCAGCGCCACGCCGCCCCCCATCGCCGGGCCGATCGAATCAGGAGTCAACATGTGGCCGATCGCGATCCCGAGGGCGGCGAACGGCACGAGGGCGACGAGGATCAGAAAGGTCATCTCGATCCAATCACCCGCGGACATGCTCACCCCGAGTGAGACGCCCGAGGCATAGAGCACGCCCATGCTGAGCAGCGCCATCAGGTAGGCGGTCAAGACCTTGGCACGGAAGTAGGCGCGGGTCGAAAGCGGGCTGATGCGCAGTTGGCGATTCCAGCCGACCGCCCGCTCGGCGGCGATGCGGGCCCCACAGGAGAGGACGGCGCTCATCGTGCCGAAAGCGACCATGCCGACCATGTAATACATAGGCGCCGGGATGCCGCTGCCGCCCAGGTCGTTCACGTTGCGGTTGGGTCCTGCGATCAGGAAGAACAGGACCAGCGGGAAGCCGAGCGAAAGCACGAAGAAGCGACGGTTGCGAAGCGTGCGCAACAGCTCGTAGCGGGTGTAGGAGAGGGCGCCGCTCACGCTCGCCACCCGCGCCAGGGCCGGAATCGGGCGCTTGACATCGGCCGTGCGCCGTCCGCGCCACTCACCCGAGCACTCCCTCCGCCTGGGGGCCGGAATCCCCGGTCAGCTGCAGGAAGGCCTCCTCCAGCCCGGCGGCCGCGATCTCGATGTCGCGCGCCTGCGGATACTCGCTCAAGAGGGCCCGGATCGCCTCGTCGGAGTCGGCGCAGGCGAGCACGACAGCCTCGCCGCGGCGCTCCACCCCGCTCACGCCCGGTAGCCGCCCGAGCGCGTCCAGATCTGCGCCGGGGAGCGTGGCGCGAATCGTGCGCGAGCCCACCATCGCCTTGATCTCGTTGGTCGGCCCATCGGCCACGACCTTGCCGTGGGCCATCAGGATCGCTCGGTCGGCGTACGCGTCGGCCTCCTCCAGATAATGAGTCGCAAACAGAATCGTCCGGCCCTGCGCCGCCTCGGCACGCATCGTGGTCCAGAACGAGCGCCTCCCCTCCACGTCCATCGCGACAGTCGGCTCGTCCAGCACCAGCAGCTTGGGGTTGCTGACCAAGGCCACCGCAAAACGCACGCGCTGGGTCTGCCCGCCGGAGAGCTTCTGGGTGCGTTGCGAGGCGACGTCCTCGAGTCCGGTCGCTCGCAGAGTCTCCTGCACATCCAGGGGCGCCGGATACAGGGAGGCGACCATTGCGATCAGCTCTTCCACCGAGAGATCCCTGATCAAGGCCCCGGTCTGCAACATCGCGCCGACCTGACCGGCGTCGATCGCCCCGCTCGGCGAGCCACCCAGAACCGACACGCTGCCCCCATCGGGCTCGGCCAGACCGAGAATCATGTCGATCGTGGTCGACTTGCCGGCGCCGTTGGGCCCCAGCAGCGCCACCGTTTCGCCGGCCTCGATCGAGAGATCGATGCCGCGCACCGCTTCGATTGGGCCGTAGCTCTTGCACAGGCCCTCTGAGTGGATCGCGCTCGTCACATTCGTCTTCCTATCCCGCGCGCCGCCTGCCAAACCGGATGCTCAACGCCGCGCCCGCGCCGCCTTCAGGCGATCGGTCTTGCCCAAGGCGACCTTGCGCACGCGGACGGTCTCCGGTGTGACTTCGACACACTCGTCCTCGCGCACGAACTCGAGCGCCTCGTCCAGGGTCAGCTTGCGGTGGGCGGCGAGCCTTTCGTATACGTCGGAGTTGGAGGAGCGGATGTTGGTGAGGTGCTTCTCCTTGGTGGGGTTGACGTCGATGTCCTCCGAGCGCGAGTTTTCGCCCACGATCATGCCCTCGTAGACATCCTCGCCGGGACCCACGAACAACATGCCCCGTTCTGAGAGGCTCGTCAACGAGTAGGCCGCGGTGGAGCCCGAGCGGTCGGCGACCAGCGACCCGGAGGGGCGTGTGCGCAACTCGCCCGCCCACGGCTCCCAGTCGTCGAAGACGTGGTGCATCAGGCCGGTGCCGCGCGTCTCGGTCAAGAACTCGGTGCGAAAGCCGATCAAGCCGCGGGCGGGGACGATGTACTCCATCCTGACCCAGCCGGTTCCGTGGTTTGTCATGTGTTCCATGCGGCCCTTGCGCAGGGCCAGCATCTGGGTGACGACACCGACGTAATCCTCGGGCACGTCGATCGAGAGGCGCTCGAACGGCTCGTGGCGCTTGCCCTCGATCTGGCGGATCAGGACGTGCGGCTGGCCGACGGTCAGCTCGAAACCCTCGCGGCGCATGATCTCCACCAGGACCGCCAACTGCAACTCGCCGCGGCCCTGCACCTCCCACGCATCCGGTCGATCCGTATCGACGACGCGCAGCGACACATTGCCGATCAACTCGCGGTCCAGGCGCTCGCGCACTTGGCGCGCAGTCAGCTTCGATCCCTCCTTGCCGGCCATCGGCGAGGTGTTGATGCCGAGCACGATCGACAGCGACGGCTCGTCCACTGTGATCACGGGCAAGGGGCGCGGGTCGGCCGGGTCGGCCAAGGTCTCGCCGATCGTGATCTCGGCGATGCCGGCCACCGCGATGATCTCGCCCGGCCCCGCCTCGGGGGCGTCGACGCGGTTGAGCGCTTCGGTGACATACAGCTCGGAGACTTGGGCTCGCTCGATCGTGCCGTCGGCGCGACACCAGGCGACCTGTTGGCCGCGCTTGATGGAACCGTTGCGCACTCGGCAGATGGCCAGACGCCCCACGTAGGGGGAGGCGTCGAGGTTGGTCACGAGCGCCTGCAGGGGGTGCTCGGGGTCGTACTGGGGCGCCGGTATGTGCTGCACCAGCAGGTCGAGCAGAGGCGCGAGGGTGCCCTCGGTCGGTGTGGGCGCCTGGGGGTCGTAGTCGAGCGTGGCGATCCCGGCGCGGGCGTTGCAATAGACGATCGGGAACTCGATCTGCTCCTCGTCGGCGTCGAGGTCCAGGAACAGCTCATACACCTCGTCCACGACCTCGGCCACCCGCGCGTCGGAGCGGTCCACCTTGTTGATGACGAGAATCACAGGTAGGCGCGACTCCAAGGCCTTACGCAGCACGAAGCGCGTCTGTGGCAGCGGACCCTCGGAGGCGTCAACCAAGAGCAAGACGCCGTCGACCATCGTCAGACCGCGCTCGACCTCGCCGCCGAAGTCGGCGTGGCCGGGGGTGTCGACGATGTTGAGCTTGACCCCCTGATATCGCAGAGAGGTGTTCTTGGCGAGGATCGTGATGCCCTTCTCGCGCTCGAGGTCCATCGAGTCCATCACGCGGTCGGCCACGTCCTGGCCCTCGCGAAACGCGCCGGACTGCCACAGCATGGCGTCCACCAAAGTGGTCTTGCCATGGTCGACGTGGGCGACGATCGCCACGTTGCGTATGTCATCTCTGGTAACGAGCACCGGCGGGACAGGGTAGTGGCTTGACCGGGGTGTCTGCCGCGACCGTCCCTCACGCACGCGCGCGCGGTCTCTTTAACAAGCTATGCGAGGGAGATAGCTCGCACGCGCGCGCGGGGCACCCCTTTTTGACTAACCACAACCACCGCCCAAGCAAGCGGTACGACTATCTGCGCGCGGCGAACGCCCGCCGGCTCATGCTCATCGAGAAGCGCAGAAATGCTCGCGGGACTCGCTCGGCGTGAGCCACCACATCCTCCAAAGCAGCCGCGAAGCGCCTTATCTCGCCCTCCTCCACGACCAGCGAAGGCAGGGCCTTGACCACGTTCATGCGATGCCCCGCCACCTGGCAGAGGATGCGATGCTCGTGAAACAGAGGCCCGACGATCAGCTGGGAGAAGATGCCGGGCTGGGCGCGCTCGGCGGCATTCCAGACCGAGCGACGCGCCCCGCCACCCGGTGGCCCGAACTCGATCGCCCACATCAGGCCGAGGCCGCGGACGTCGGAGACAACCTCGTAGCGATCCACCAGGGGCGCCGTCAGCTCCAAGAGCAGGGCCCCGAGCCGCTCCGCGCGCGCCACCAAGCCCTCGTCGTCGAGCACCTTCAATGTCGCCAAGGCTGCCGCGGCGGCCAGGTCGTTGCCGCCGAAGGTCGAGCCGTGGCGGACGGCCCGCTCCATCCCGTCGAACACGCTGTCGAAGGCCTCGCGGGAGACGAGTACGGCGCCGATCGGGACCAGGCCGCCGGACAACGCCTTCGAGAGGCAGATCAGGTCCGGTTGGAGACTCCAATGCTCGCAGGCCAAGAAGCGACCGGTTCTTCCCAAGCCTGTCTGGACCTCGTCGCACACGAAGAGGGCTCCCGCCTCCCGACAGAGTCGCTGCGCGGCCTGTAGGTAGCCGTCGGAGGGCAGGTTGACCCCCTTGCCTTGGACCGGCTCGACCACGAAGGCAGCAACCTCCCCACCGGCCAAGGCGCGCTCCAGAGCATCGATGTCGCCGAAGGGCACAGCCTCGCACCCGGGCAAAAGGGGTCCGAAGCCCGCGCGAAACTCGTCGTTGCCGTTGAGCGAAAGCGAGCCGAGCGTGAGGCCGTGGAAGGCGTGCTCGGCGAACAGGACCCGCGAGCGACCGGTGGCGGCACGGGCGATCTTGATGGCCGCCTCGACCGCCTCGGTGCCGCTGTTGGCGGGCACCATCGCCCCGAATTTGAGCTCCCCGCCCACCCGCGCGAGCAGTTGCTCGGCGAGCACCCCGCTCAACAGGGTGACCCCGAGCTGGGGCAGGTTGGCTGTGTGAGCCTCCATCGTGTCGCGCACGGCGGCGATCGCCTCGGGATGGTTGCGCCCGATCGCGAACACGCCGTAGCCTGAGAGGAGGTCCAGGTAGCGGTTGCCGTCGCTGTCGATCAGGTGGGCGCCCTCACCGGCGACCCATTGCCGGTCGAACCCGAGCGTGCGTACGATTTGACCCAACTTCGGGTTCAAATACGAGTCGTTCAGCGCCATCTCCTCGCCGGCCCTGCCCGCGAGGATCTCGCGGACGGGCGGGAGGACATCGGACATACCTGAGAGGGTACGCCCCGAACTGCTGGAAGCGGCCTCGCTACGAGTTGACCCGCGCGCGGGAGCGGCGCGAGTTGCGGTTGCGCGAGGAGCGGCCCTGCGGACGGCCGGAGGGTCGCTTGGACTCGGGCCTGCCGCGCGTGGCGTCGCTGGGGAAGCCGCCCAGCTCCAGCTCGCGGTGCAGGCCGAGGCCGCCGACCATGCCGGCGAACTCGCGTGCCTGCTCGCCGAGCACGAAGGTGACGCCCACGCCGCAGGCGCCGGCACGCGCGGTGCGTCCCACGCGGTGGACGTAATCCTCGCGCGTGGCGGGCATGTCGTAGTTGATCACGTGGGTGATGCCCGACACGTCGATGCCGCGGGCAGCCACGTCGGTGGCCACGAGCGTGTTGACGTGGCCGGCCTCGAAGCGCGACAGGGCCTTCTCGCGCTGGGATTGGGACTTGTCGCCGTGCATCGCCACAGCCGGGACGCTGCTTGCGGCAAGTCGCTTGACGAGCCGGTCGGCGCCGCGCTTGGTGCGCACGAACACGAGCGTGAGGCCACGATCGGGCTCGGACAGCTCGGCCACCAGACGATCGACCTTGGCCTCGTGGGAGACCGAGACGAAGCGGTGCTCGATCGAGCCCTTGCGCTCGGCCGGATGGGCGTGCTCGTGGCGGCGGGGATCGGTCGTGTAGGCCGCGGCGATCTTGCCCACCTCGCCCTGCAGGGTGGCGGAGAAGAGCAAGGTCTGGCGTTTGGGAGAGGTCATCTTCACGATGCGGTCGACGACCGGCTTGAAGCCCATGTCGAGCATCCTGTCGGCCTCGTCGAGCACCAGCAGGGACACCTGTTTCAAGGACACGTCGCGGCGGTCGATCAGGTCGAGCAGCCGACCGGGGGTGGCCACGAGGATGTGGGCGCGCGATGCGAGTCGGGCCTGCTTGACGATGCCGGCGCCACCGTAGACGGCGGCTATCGAGAGCGCGCGGGCGTGGGCCAAAGAGCGCAGGTCATCGACGATCTGACAGGCGAGCTCGCGCGTGGGCGCCAGGACGAGCGCAGAGGGCCGGGGCGAGGTGTCGCGCAGGCGCTCCACCAGTGGCACGCCGAAGGCAAGCGTCTTGCCGGAGCCGGTGGGCGATTGGGCCAAGACGTCGTGGCCGGCCAGGACGTCGGGGATGACCATGCCCTGCACGGCGAACGGTGCAGCGAAACCACGCTTGGCAAGCTCGCTGGAGACGGCCTCGGACACGCCGAGGTCGGCGAATGAGTCGGACTTCATGTTGTGATGCTCCTTTTGCGACCCTGTGGCCGCGCTACGGAAGGGAGATTCGTACTGGCCCCATCCGCGCCCTTCGAGAGCACCAACAAAGACAAGAACCTCGCGGACGACATTTGTCGTCCGTAATGAAACCGTAGCAGTTATGCAGCGAAGGTCTTTGTTGCTCGCCGCTCGGGGGTAATGCGCACCACGTCCCAGGCGAGTCCAAGCTTCTCCATCCCGCGGATCACCATGGCGGAAATGTCGATCTGGCGCCGGGAGAAGCCGTGGAATGCGGAGGTGGGGAAGGCGTGGTGGTTGTTGTGCCAGGCCTCGCCCAGAGAGAAGGGAGCGAGCCAGGCGAGGTTGCGCGAATGGTCGCCGGTCTCATAGGAGCGGCGCCCGAAGAAATGACAGAGCGAGTTGATCGAGTAGGTGACGTGGTGCAGCAGCAGCATCCGCACCGCACCGCCCCACAAGAGGCCGGTCAGAGCGGCGCTCCAAGTGCCGCCGATGGCGTAGCCGAGCCAGAAGGCGGCCACCAGACCGCCGATCGCCCACACGAAGAAGGTCTTGTCGACGAACGAGACGACGGGGTCGGCACACAGGTCGGGGGCGTAGCGTTCGCGGTGGCCGCGCGCGGTGTGGATGAACAGCCAGCCGACGTGGGCGTGCGCGAGGCCTTTCAAGGTGCCGCGCAGGCCGCTGCCGTGGTCGACGTGGGGGCTGTGCGGGTCGCCGTCGCGGTCGGAGAAGGCATGGTGCTTGCGGTGGTCGGCGACCCACGAGATGACGGGACCCTCGATCGCGGCCGATCCGAGCACCGCGAAGACGAAGCGGAAGAACGGGGATGTCTTGAAAGAGCGGTGGGTAAAGAGACGGTGGAAGCCGACTGTCACCCCGAGCGCGGTGGAGATGTACATGATCGCGAACACCACCAGGTCCGAGCCTTGAAGCAGTCCATCCCATAGTTGCCAGGCGACGAGGCCGAGCGCGAGAATCGGACCGACCGTGATCAGGCCCGTGAGGAAGCGGTCGAGGTTCTCGAAGACCGGCGGCTGGACGTCCGCGGCGGTCGGCCCGTCGGCTCGCGGGCCTTCCTCAAGGGCGCTGTCGGCGGGGGCCGCGACGGCTGCGGAGATCCCGTTGTGGGCGTCATCCGAACTATGCCGGGCGGCTGCGGGACGCTGGATAGAATCGGTGCTCATCGGTGTGCTCGCCCCTGGAAGCTAGCACGCCAGTATGACGCGTTGAGCCGCAACACCCATCAGTACCAACCCGCTTAATTACCCTCGCGAACACTGGCTGGAGGGCCAATGCCATTTGCCAAGACAGAGCCACTGCGACACGAGCTTGCCGAGGCGCTGCCCGAGCGCGGCTTCACGGTGCGCTTTTGGGACGGCACGGAGCTGCCCTCCACCCACGGCAACGGCGATGGGCCGACCTTCACGGTGCGCTCGCCGAAGGCGGTTGCTCACGTGGTGCGGGCCCCGGGCGAGCTGGGGCTGGGCAGGGCTTACGTGGCGGGCGATCTGGAAGTGGACGATCTGGACCGCGCGATCGACCTGATCGACACCTTCGAGGAGCCGGAGATCGACCGGGCGACCCGGGCGCGACTGGCGATCGCGGCGCTGAGGGCTTGCGGGCTGACCGTCCCACCCCGCGCACCCAAGGGCGAGTTGAGGTTGAAGGGGCGCAGCCACAGCAAGGAACGCGACGCCAAGGCGGTGCGCCACCACTACGACGTCTCCAACGAGTTCTTCGAACTGTTTCTGGACAAGTCGATGACCTACAGCTGCGCGATCTTCTCGCGGGGAGCCAAAACTTTGGAGGAGGCCCAGTACGCCAAGCTGGACCTGGTCTGCACGAAGCTGAAACTGAAAGAGGGCGAGCGCGTGCTCGACGTGGGCTGCGGCTGGGGGGCGTTTGTGATTCATGCGGCCAAGCACTACGGGGTCAATGCGGTCGGCATCACGTTGAGCCCTCCCCAGGCCGAGCTCGCGCGGCGGCGGATCGCCGAAGCGGGGCTGAGCGACAAGGTCGAGGTGAGGGTGGCCGACTACAGGGACGTGCACGGGGAGCGCTACGACGCGATCGCCTCGATCGGCATGGTGGAGCACGTGGGCGAAAGCAATATCGACGTGTATGCCCAGAAACTGAGGGACCTGCTCGGAGCCGAGGGGCGCCTGCTCAACCACGGCATCGCACATCTGTATACGGACGTGGGCTACCACGGCGACTTCACTCAGCGCTACGTGTTCCCGGACGGGGATCCGGTGCAGCTCTCGCGCGTGCAGCTGGCCTTGGAGCGGGCCGGGTTCCTGACCGAGCACGTGGAGGGCTTCGGCATGGACTACTACGACACGCTGAGCGAGTGGATCAAGCGGTTGGACGAAAACCTGGAGCGGGCCGAGCAGCTGGCCGGCAAGGAGCGGTTGAGGGTGTGGCGGCTCTACCTGCGTTCGGCGCGCAACATCTTCAAGACAGAGTTCGTCTCGATCTACCAGACCTTGGCGCGCCCGCGCAAGGCGTAAGGCGCCGCGGGCCCCAGGGGACCTCTACTTCTTCTTGGCTTTCCGCTTCGGCCCGTAGCGCTTGCGGGCTTGCTTCCTGCACGAGGCCTGTTTGTGCTTGGACTTCTTGGCACATAGTTTCAGGGCGGCCGCAAGCTTCTGTTTGCTCGTCAACGCCTTGGGCGTAGTTTTCGTCGCGCTGACACCGGTGTCTGGGAACTTGAACGGCGCCACCGCGATCTGGGGCGCGGAAGGGATTGCAAAGCTCGTGAACGTGCTCGTCGATGGGGCACCGACAGTCGCAAAGGTCTCATCCGGACCGTAGGTGGTTCCGGCGGCATTGGACGCCACGAGGCGATAGTGATACAGCGCGCCGGGACTCAGTCCAACGATCTCCGTGATCGTTCCCTGACTGCTGGTCAGGCCTGCCATTTCGAGAGCGGGCGTGCTCTCCCCGTATGCGACGGTCGTGCCGTACTGCACTTCATAGGTCGTTTGCAGGCCCTCTGGGTTCAGTTCACCCAGTATCGTCGCGCTTTGTTCATTGATGAACTGGACCGATGGCGCGCCAACACTCGGGGTTATAGTGGGGACCGTGAAGGTCTCGTCGGCTCCCACGCTTTCGCCTCCGGCGCTCCTTGCGGACACGCGGTAGTGGTAGGTGACGCCTGGACGGAGTTCGGGGATCACGCTCGAAACGCCCACCGCGGCGTCGCCACTGCCCGCATCTCCCTCGACCTCAGAGCCGTAGGCGGATGTCAACCCGTATTCGATACGGTATTCGGCGTCCCATATGCCTTTGCCGAGCGGACTGACCGCTCCCGAGACAACCTCACTGGCGCCGGTCCCCGCCACCGCCTGACCGGTGGCCACGACAGGAGGCAGGGGCATAGTCTTGAACGTACGATCCGGCCCGGTCGTCGTGCCGGCGCCGTTGGTCGCAAGGACACGGTAATGGTAAGTGGTGGCCAAGCCCAATCCAGCAAGGCTCGCACTTGCCGACACTGGCCGCACTCCTGTCCCAAGTTCTGTTGGTTCGCAGGCAGCGGATTCGGCTCCGGCGTACCCGGCGACAACGAATTTGGCTTCTGTCACGAACTGAAATAGACAGGTGGCCGCCTGATGCATCGGGCTTATCTGCGCTTCGAGCCTAGCTTCGCTCAAACCCACGCCAGAAGCCACCTCTTCTTCGATATGAGGCGTATCGGGTAGCGTCACGGGTTCGAAGATATCGACCTTTCCGCTACCACTGGCCACATATACATATTTTGAGGTCGAATTCACCGCGACGCCGTAGGAACCCGCGAGCTTGGCTTCAGCCCCGAAGGCAGCCAGCGGTTCCCCCGTCGACGCGTATTGGACGACATCATTCCCCTCGTCGATGTAGACATTGTCCGTCGACGGGTCAACGGCAAGTGTCATGCCCCGTTCATCGAAATTCGATTCCGGAGGACTCGTTACCGCCGCAACTTCATTATCGTTGAACTGAGAAGATCCGTACTTACGAACAGCCACACCTCCTTCGTCGACGTAGATTTCCCCTTGTGAGTCGGCAGCTACGTTGCAGTCTTCTCCCGGCCCTCCCTGCAGTTGGTAAAGAGATGAGACGTAGTCCGCTTCAGTGACGGGATTCGAGTGAGGGGTGTACTTGCGTACCATGTGTTCGAAGAATCTGCTGTAAACGCCGTAAACAATCGCTCCAACATAAACTTCTCCTTTTGCGTCAACGGCCACCCCGCACATGGAACTGCTTGGCAGCGTCAGGCTGCCGAGCCGGTGTCCGCTTGCTCCGTCGTAGACCAAGATTTCGTATGTGTTGGCTACGTATATGTCTCCGTGATCGGGGCCGGTCGAGCTGTCGACGGCAAGCTCGTTTTCAAGCCGGCTTTCCCCTCGCACGCCAGAGATCTCGTTACTGTCCGTTTCAGCGAAGTCGACCTTTTCTCCGGCGGCGTTGAACTTGTAGATCGCTTTTTTCGTCGCGTCGAATACGTATACGTCGCCGCTGACTTGATCGACAGCAATACCATTGACACTGCCGAAAGCTCCGGCCCCTGGACCTTTGGGTCCGAACGAAGTCTTGAGTGCGTGTCCTTCTGTGGCTATGGCCGGGACTGCAAGTGCGAGTGTCAAAAGCAACACCCAGGATGGCAGTGAGAGGCGTAGAAACTTGATCATGGGTTTACTTCCTCCCCTTGCCGTGGCCGGACTTCTTAGCCTTCTTATTCTTGCTCGCGACCGCCTTTTGCTTCGCGCATCCCGTGACCGCAATCTTTGTACTCTCGTGTATTTCGGCGCCGTTCTGTCCGGTGAAGGCGGTCGGCATCGACAATTTCGCCTTGCAGAGATTCCCGTTCGCCGCCAGCGCCGAGTCCTTGCCCTGTGGCAGGTACAGCTCGAAACTGGAGATCGGCACATCGGGAATATTGTGGAAGGTGCTGCTCGTGATCCCCGCTTTGCTGATGAATGTCGAAGCGGTCAAATCTACTCTGACACCGTCGCCCTCGAGGACCATCACCAGTGAAGGAAACGCTTCGCCGCCGTGGGATACGAAGTACACAGGTCCTTCCACCGGAACCGGCAACACCGGGGTCACGGCCTTTGCGTGCCCGATCACAGACCCCGCGGGGCACGCAGCTGGGTTCGCGTCGAACTGGGCCGCCAAACACGCCTTTTGTAGTGTCGTCAGCCTCGACGGCAACTGCTTGGGCAAGTCCACCTTGACCGATTTGATGTTCGACTGGGAACTCGCTTGATTGGCCCCCAACGGCCCTGTTGGATAGACGATCTTTGCGTCGAGGCTAGCCCCTCTTGCTCGCGATGCCTTGCCGGCCGTGGAGACTTTGAAGTTGGGGTTGAACTTCAGCGCCTGACACGACCCCATCTGGAAATGACTCGAAATCGGAGCGGTCGTCCCCTGGACGCTTTGCGCTGTCCCTGAGAATTCCATCGGAGCGCAACTAGTGGGGTTGAACATGAAGTTTGGACGATCGATCACCGCGTTTATCTGGCGTAGATCTGCCGGTATCCCATCCAGGATGCTCGGGAAAGCGTCTGTTGAGATCGTCAACCGCGAAGTGTCGGGATCCACGTTGATCGACGCACGCACCACCACCGTTCCTAGATTGAACGGGCCCGCGACGACAGGCACCACGATCGACAAGCCAAACGGCGCGCCCCGATAAGGACCCGTAAGGTAGATCGGAGCGGGTGGCTGCCCGGCCTGCGGAATGTACAAGGGGTCTGGTCCCGCGCCCGCACCGACGACGGTATGGCCGATCTGTGAAGCAGCCGGACACGTTCCGCTGGCCGCCTGCGGTTCGCCGCAGAGGGGAACGTTGCTGAGCATCCCCAGCAGTCCCTCGGGTGTCTTGAACTGCAGCCCACCGATTCGTTGCTGACCATCGGCGCGCGACAACAGCAACGAGAAGCTCGTATAGCCCCCCGCCTGGTCGGTCGTTGAACCCGCGATCATCGCTGGCGTGAACGGTAGCGGCGAGCTGCAGGCGCCGCCGTTGGGGCCGGCCTGCAACCCGAACGCATTGGCCGAGCGGAAGTCCGGCGTAGCTGGACTGCTCCACGGCGTGAAGTCCGCCGAGGATGCGTAAACACCACACGAGGGCGGTGTGCTCAAAGCTGCCTGCGCGCCCCCGCTGAAAGCCAGCTTGAAATGCGTGAACGGCAGTTGCGGTGTGCCCGCAAACGTCGAAGTGATCTGCCCCGTGGTCGTATCCAGCTTCACATCGCCGAGCAGCTTCACGTTTACGTCATCAGCTGACGCCGCTACCAACAGCTTTAGGTTTGGTGGGTTGGACTGCATCACGTATACCGAGCCTTCTAGCTTGTCAGGTAGCAACGGGGTCGCGATTTCCACTGTTCCGACCTTCGACGCCGCGGGACACGACGGCGTACCGGTAGTGCCGATCGCGTCTTCGGAGAACTGGCACGCCGCCAAGCCATTGGCCTGGCCCGGGCTGATAACCATACCCTGGGGCAACGCCACCGTCGTATCCTGAATAGTGGGCGTGGCGAGCACCGAGTCCGATACGAGCCCTTCACCTTGCGGAACACTCAATTCGACCGTGGTGCCAGACGGCGTGTCGGCGAAGCTCGTATCGGGCGCAACCGACAGGTAAGGCGTGAATGTTTGCAGCTTCTGACACCCTTCCAGTGGCGGACCCGCGACCGTCGTGACCTTCCAATTGGGATCGCTCAAGTCCGGGGCGCCGCTGGGATCCAAACGACCGGGATGCAGGTAGGAGTCCACCGCAACCCTGAACACGAGCGGTTGGCCACACTGGCTGGGCATCGTCAGGAACGGGGTCGGTGGCAACGATGAGGCGTAACCACCGCCTTCCCCTTCTGGAACGTCCCATCCGGAAAGCACGCGCTTACCGTCGTGTGCTTTGTCGGCAGGCACCCCCCAGACTTTCGCTTCGACTGTCATCAGCGACCCGAGTCCGTTCGGGATGTGCGGCGTGATGTTCGTTATCCCGTAATCGTTGTTCGTCCTGACGCTGGACGGCTGGTGCACAGGGAAGATCCCGTCCGCATCGAACCCCAGTTCGTTGGCGTGCCCGTTATCCGGCTTCATATTGAAAAGGCCCCACGGCGGGATACCACTTATGCCTCCACTGATGCTCACCTGGAGGGTGCCGACCTGCGCGGAGCCCGAACAGTTCGCTTCGTTGAGTACTTCGGTGGGACACTGTCCGAGCGCGAGCTCGTTCCCAGCAACTCCGGGCGGCAATTCGACCGCGATGTCTCTGACGTCCTCGACCGGGTCGATTTCGGGCAGGTTTGCATCAGAGAAGCCATTTGCGAAGGCCCAGTAAAGCTCCAACTGGTACGGATGCGCCCCCGCCTGCGACTCTATGCTGCCGTTCGCTTCGACGAACTGCGCGAGAATGCTACTTGGCTGAATCCCGAACGACGCCGGAGTAGAGCTGATCGTGAGCTGCTGTTCAACCGACGCTGAACCGACCGGCAACCCACCCGTTTCACCGCCCACGATAGTCGCCGTACTCTTTGCCGTTCCGGCGTCTCCGCTGTGAACGGGAACGGAAAAAGTCAACGATTCTCCGGGGGGCAGCGTGCCGGTGTATGTATAGGTGCAGGGCCCGGTCGGGGGAGTGCAGTGCGGCTGGTTTTCATAAACAGTCACCCCCTGAACGTTCACACTGATCACGATCGGGGTGATTTCGCCGCTGATCGGAGTATTACCGAGATTGCGAGCCACCACTTCGACCCTGTTTTGAAATTCACCGTCCTTCGTGATGCCGTCGTCGGGTGGAAAGTTCGTAGGGCTCGTCGCCGATGTTATGTTCCATTTTGGCAGGCCGTCAGCCGAGGCGTATGCGCTAAGCACCCCGCAAGAGAGGAAGACGGCAGTCACGAGCACAACCGCGCTGTGGGCTTGCCGGCCGCGCAACCACCCGGCTTGACGTGATTGCCTCATCGTTACTTCCTCCCCTTATTCGACTTGTGCGCCTTGTGCTTCCTCTTTTTCGCCTTCCGGGACTTCTTGTTGGTCTTCAACTTGATGCTCTTCTTAGCCTTAGCCTTCACGGTCGAGACGGGCGTGAAGTTCCCCATACCCGTGAACGTCACGCTCGGAGGAGTCGCGAAGATCGGTGGGGACGCAGGCACGCCCTGACACGACGTACCAGAACACGTTTGCGGCGCAAGCGTCGGAAAACCACCATTCACTCTCGCGTCATAAACATCTAGGGCGCCATCCCGGTCCTGCGGGGCGAGTTGAGCCACCGTTTCAAAAAGCACGTCGTTCCCGCTTGGAGTCGTTCCCAACAGTCCCGCACTGGAGGCAATCAGATACACCCGCCCGTTAGTGTACTCATACACGTTAGGTTGAAGTTCGCCACGAGCGTTTGCCTGACTCTCAGCTTCAGGCGTGAGGCGTTCGACAGACCCAAAGAACACACGACCGCCGTCGTCGCTCAGCGTTAGAGGGATAGGCAACGTCCCAGGAGGAATGTTAAAAGTACCCACCCTTCGGACGGCGGGGAAGCCGCGCGCTTTCCACAGGCGGGGTACCCGAGGCATTGCACGATACACAGACGAGGCGGCTCGAGGAAGCATCATACAGATACACCTCAGCCCAACCCCCCTGTTGATATGAGGTCAAGTTTTGGCTCGACAAGAAAACGAGATGCTTGCCGTCTGGAGTTACCTGAGAGCTGATTTCAGGGGAATAAGTCAGATTTTCGATCTGGGTCCCGTGCACTCCATATCCTGACGCGATGAAAGTCGTCTTCCCGCTCACGAGATCGTGCACGTATAGATTGTTCGTGCCAGGCACCGCCCCAGGGGCCAACGCGCCCGCCGCCGTGAAATACACCAGCGAACCGTCAGCGGACGCCCCGATGAATTCGATCACGTCGGCGCCGTTCGCGTCGAGGCCGTTCGTGTCAGGTGTTATGTCGGCCAGTCGACCGGACGACAGACTGTAGACGTAGAGATCATTGCCATTGTCTTCACCGCCCGTGTTCGCGTCGTTGGCGAGCTCTTCGTGAGACGTGAAGAACACCGCTGTGACACGCCCACTTTCCTGAGCCGAGCCAGCGTAAATCTTGGGCTGAGGACCGTGAGGATCCCTCCCGCCAGTCCCGCTGCCGTTGGTCTTCTGCGACGTGGACACATCGATCGTTTCTCCCACCTCGCCGTCACGGACGTAGACTTCCGCAGTGGGACAGGCGGCCAGCACGTTCGTGTTCGGGTCAGGACTGGTGAAGATGACCTGCCCGCCGCCACTCGAGACCGCGCCGAGCACGGGAGCGAATCCCTGGCTGCCACCCTCGCCTTCACCGTTTGTTTCATAGAATGCGTTTCCCATTGCCGCTCCGCAGGGGGGAACTACACATCTGCCGCGCGTTGGACTGCATGCGTGTTCTTCTCCCGAGGGAACCAGTCCGACGAGCTGGTCGACTCCATCGACCGACTCGTATACCTCATATCCGTAGGTGTGAGTATCCGCCGGAGAGCCTGGCAGGGCGGCGGGCGGTTCCACCATCGGCGTGCGCTGACCCCACACCAGGTCTTCCAGATTGGCGGATGCGCCCGCGACCCTCGTGTTGTTGCCAATGCAGAAGATCGCGTTGTTGCATGCGTTGTTGACGTAGTTGGTCAACAGCGGGCCCCGGGTCTTGATCGCGGGAGCAGGCGGGCCGGACTCCCAGGCGAGCGGGCCACTTGCTCCCTCGCGCACGTAGACGTCTTGGCTCGCGCCCAGGTCTCTTGGGTCCAGGGACATCGGCGTCTGGAACGCGAACTTCGAAAAGTCCTGGCTAATCCCAACGAGAGTGGTTTCCCGCTGTTCCACATAGGAGGCGTTCGTCCCGGGAGGCGGTCCTACCTGAACGCCCTTCCACCCTTCCGGTGTGCGTGTCTCAAGCATCCAAGACGCTCCATTGGATAGGAGTGAGTTGTATACGCCGCCGTCGAGGATCACGTGTTCGCCGCTCGCGTCGGGCAGCGCGAAATGTTCGGAGAAGACCTGGCCGCCCTTTTCGACCGGGCTGACCATCTCATAGGTCCTGTCGTCAGGAAGGTTTGCAAGCGCCGTGCTCGCAAGCACCAAGAGTGCGACAGCCGTAACGAGCAGCGAAACCCATCTCGCCAAATTCACCTTATGAGCGTGCATCGATCTCCTCCTCGAAAGCAGAGGGGAGCGCCCCTCGGTTGTTGACGACGTGCTTCGTGCTGTGCGCCTCATGCCTGCTTAGGTCCGGTCGCGAAGTCGCCAGGATGCTGCTCGCTACCTTTGACCCGGTCGATGTGAGCATCCAGGCGTTCGCCTCTCCCTTGACCCGTCCCTCGCCCGAGTTGATGACGAGGCCAAACCGCTCCAAGCGAGAAAGCAGCTTCGACATCTGACCCTGATCTGTGACCCCCGCTCGATCTGCCACTTCGCGGTTTGAGATTCCCGGCTGCTCGGCAATCCGTTCGAGCACGCAGGCGGTGCGGTAGGTCACGCGCATCGGGATGTCCCGCAGCGGATCGGACTCGGGACCCGCCGACTCGCCCGCGTCCTCCGCCTCGGCTTTGCCCGCAGCCGGCAGTTCGGGCAGCGCCCTCGCCTGTTCGCGGCGCGCGGCCTCAGGCCCCGCGTAGGGCAACACGAGCATCCCCATCAGGTCGCCGAGCAGAGCCGTAAGCGGCTCCGGCTCGCTTCTCAACAGCCGCGTATAGACGATCGAGTGGGCGGCTCCCACCAAGCCCTCGGCGGTGAGCGGCGCGAGGCTGTTGCCGCGCGCGCTCTCGGCGCGGCCCTCGTCCACGAACCTGGCCAGCTCCGCCAGCACCTCGGTACGGCGCTCCAACACCTGCTGGTCGCCACGCAAACTCTGCACCACGCACACGCGCGCCAAGATCGGCTCACGGTCCAGAAAACACAGGATCGTCCACAACGCCAGGCGCATTCGCTCGCGCCACGGCAAACCGCCGAGCTTCGCCGCGAGGATCTCGGCGCGGATCGGCGCGAGTGTGTACTCGAACATCGCCGCCAAGCAATCCTCGCGATTCTCGAACAGTTCGTAGAACGTGCGTCGCGACACGTGCGCACGCTGAGTGATGTGTGTGACGGTGACCACGTCGTAGCCAAGCTCGTCGACCACCGACACTGCCGCCGCCAGCAGGCGCGAGCGCTGGATCTCGGCGACCTGAAGATGCGCCGTCCCGCCCATGCGCGGTTCGTCGGCCACTGCGACAGCGAAACCGCTAGCGGCCATCAGCACACCACCCTTCGCTCGAAGGGTGTCGCCCGGCCGAAAGCGTGTGCGCTAGCTGCTGAGCTGCTCGGCCAAGAGAGAGAGAGAGAGAGAGAGACGCGTCAGCGACGCTGACGCGTCCTATTACGGACCCGCCATATGCACACGGACTCTCAAGCACATGATCCCCAAACGAATGCACGCGAAATACAACTCCCTCTCAGAAGCGACCCGGTCCCTCTCCCAAGGTCCCCGTCAAACGATTAGCTGCCGGCCACGAAGACCGACCCGTTACCCGACCTTATGTTCTCCGGCAACCACCCTGCTTGCCGAAACTAAAAGCCACTGTACACCACTCACCCCACGCTGTCAATACTCGTCGCCGAGTCTCAATGTCAAGGGGCGCAGGTGGGGCGCCGCCCGCGGGTGAACGGTTATTCGCCCAGCGAGGCCATAATGTGCTTCACAACGGTGTAGTCCTCCAGGGAGTACACGCTCAAGTCCTTCCCATACCCCGACTCCTTGAACCCGCCGTGGGGCATCTCGGAGACGAGTGGGATGTGGTCGTTGATCCAGACGCAGCCGAAGCGCAGGGCCTTGGAGACGCGTAGGGCGCGGCCGACGTCGCGTGTCCAGACCGAGGAGGCCAGGCCGTAGCGCGTGGCGTTGGCCCACTCGATCGCCTGAGCCTCGTCTGAGAAGCGCTGGACGGTGATGACCGGGCCGAAGATCTCGTCCTGGATCAGTTCGTCGGATTGCTCCAGGCCGGCGACGACGGTCGGCTCGTAGAAGTAGCCCTCGCTCACCCCGGATGCCAGGCCCGCGGCCGGCGCTCCCCCGGTGACCACCTCGGCGTGCGAAGGACGGCGCTCCAAGAAGCCTGAGACGCGCCCGAGCTGGCGCGCGGAGTTGACCGGGCCGAGCGTGGTCTCGGAGGCGAGCGTGTCGCCGAGCACGAGACCTTTGGCCTGCTCGGCCAAGCCAGCGACCACGTCGTCGTAGACGCCGGGCCCCGCGAGGACGCGGGTGGCGGCGGTGCAGTCTTGACCGGCGTTGTAGTAGCCGGTGGCGGCGATCGTGGCCATCGCGGACCCCAGGTCCACGTCGTCGAACACGACCACCGGGGCCTTGCCGCCCAGCTCGAGGTGCACGCGCTTGAGCGTCTCGGCGGCGGTGCGGGCGACGTGCTTGCCGGTGGCGACCGAGCCGGTCAAGGCGAGCATGTCCACCTCGGGGTGCTCCAAGAGCGCTTGGCCGGTGGGCTCGCCGGGTCCCATCACGACGTTGAAGACACCGGGGGGCAGGACCTCGGCGGCCAGCTGGGCGAAGCGGACGGTCGTGACCGGCGTGGTCTCGGCCGGCTTGAGCACGACCGTGTTGCCGGCGGCCAGGGCGGGGGCGATCTTCCAGATGGCCATCATCAAGGGGTAATTCCAAGGCGTGACCTGGCCGATCACGCCGACCGCCTCGCGCCGGGTGAAGGACGTGTAGCCGGCCATGTACTCGCCCGCGGCCCTGCCCTCCAAGCAGCGAGCGGCGCCCGCGAAGAAGCGCAGGTTGTCGGCCATCACGGGCAGCTCGTCGCCGGACACGGCGGCCAAGGGCTTGCCCGCGTTGAGGGCCTCAAGGCGCGCGATCTCCTCGGCGTGGGCCTCGATCAGGTCGGCGAGGCCGAGCAGCGCGGCGGCGCGCTCGGCCGGCGTCGCTCCCGACCAGCCCGGGAAGGCCTCGCGCGCGGCGCGCACGGCCCGGTCCACGTCGGCGGCGCTCGACACGGGCGCGCGCCAAGACTCCTCGCCGGTGGCCGGGTTGAAGACGGCCATCGTGTCCCCGGTGCCGGGCAGCGACTCGCCGGCGATGAAATTCTCGAGCGTCTCGGTGGTGGTGGCCATGCTTGTCTCCCGCAGGTCGAGGTGTTTGGGAACTATTTGTTGGGGGGGATAGCCGTTCCTACGTGTCTCGCCGAGCGCGCCCCGTCCATGCCGGGCGCCTGCGCGAGCGCGGAGGCCACCGCCGGGTGGACGATCTCCCCGGCCTGGACGTTGACTCCCGAGCGCAGCTCCTCGCTGGCGGCGAGGGCCTGATCGACTCCGCCGGCCAGGTCGATCGCGTAGGGCAAAGTGGCGTTGGTGAGCGCGTAGGTCGAGGTGATCGGGACGGCGCCCGGCATGTTGGTGACGCAGTAGTGGGTGATCCCGTCGACTTCAAAGGTGGGGTCCGAATGGGTGGTCGGACGCGAGGTCTCAAAGCAGCCGCCCTGATCGATCGAGACGTCGACGAGCACCGCGTTTCGCTTCATGCTCGAAAGCTGGGCGCGGGTGATCACGTGGGGTGCGCGTCCGCCGTGGATCAACACGGCGCCGATCACGAGGTCGGCGTGGGGCAGCATCTCCTCGATCGCCAAGGTCGAGGAGTAGACGGTCGAGGCGCGCCCACCGAAGGCCACTTCGAGATCGCGCAAACGGTCGATCGAGCGGTCGAACACGAACACGTCGGCCTGCATCCCGATCGCGATGAAGGCGGCGTTCATCCCGACCACGCCGCCGCCGATCACAAGCACGGTCGCCGCGGCGACGCCGGGTACGCCGCCGAGCAGGATTCCGCGCCCGCCGAGCGGCTTCTCCAGCATGAAAGCGCCGGCTTGGGTGGCGATCTTGCCGGCGACCTCGCTCATCGGCGCGAGCAAGGGCAGGCGCCCGGAGGCGTCCTCGACCGTCTCATAGGCGATACACGTAGCGCCCGAGCGGCGCAGGCCCTCGGCCAGGTCGGGCTCGGCGGCGAGGTGCAGGTAAGTGAACAGGGTGTGGCGCTCTTCCAAGAGAGCCACCTCGGAAGCCTGGGGCTCCTTGACCTTGAGGATCAACTCGGCCGCGGCGAACACCGCGGGCGCGTCGGGCACGATCGTGGCGCCTTGTGCGGCGAACTGGTCGTCTGAGATCGCGCTGCCGAGGCCCGCGCCGGCTTGGATCGAGACCTCGTGTCCGCGCGAGCAAAGCTCGCGGACGCCCGCGGGCGTGATCGCGACGCGGTACTCATCGGGCTTTATCTCGGTGGGGACGCCCAGCTTCACCGATTCACCTCCCAGTCGCAAAGGGCACGAACGACTATCCCAAAAATTACCCGCTTACTCATCGCGCCAGCTCTCGTCCTCGCAGCGCGAGCCAAAACTCGATGCGATCGCGCGCCTGGGTGAAGTCGCGCCCGGTCAGCTGCTCGACGCGCTTGATCCGGTAGCGCAGCGTGTGGCGGTGACAGTAGAGGGCTTGGGCGGCTCGCTCCCAGTGGCCGTTCTGTTCGATGAACACGTCGAGCGAGCGCAAGAGCTCGTCGCCGTACTCGCCCTCGTCGCCTTCGACCGGGCCGAGCACGCTCTGGCAGTAGGAGGTGAGGGCGTCGTCGTCCTGCAGGGAGAGCAGCAGTTGGAAGGCGCCGAGGTCCTTGTGGGAGGCGACTTCGGGGGCCGAGCCGTTGGCCAGGCGCACGGCTTCCAAGGCGCAACGGGCCTCGTGGAAGCTGCGCCTGAGGTTGTGGGTCGGAGCAGGACGCGAGGCGGCGGCGCGCACTTCGCCGAAGCGGGCGGCCAGCTCGGCGCGCACCTTGCGGGCCAGCTCGACCGGGTCCTCGCTGTCGACCACCGCGCACAGCAAGCCGTTGCGCAAAGCCACGAGCGAGTGGACGCCGGCTCGCTCCAAGAGCGCTTCCAAGGTCGCGGCGGCCGTCGCGGGCTCGCTCAGGGCGAACGCGAGCACGGCCGCGCTCTCGCCGATCCCGAAGGGACGCAGGCGCGATTGCAGCTCGTCGGGATACAGCCTGCCGGTCAGCGCCTCGGCCAGGATGTCGCCGGCCATGTTGCGCTGCAACAGTTCGTAGCGCTCGTTGAGCAATTGCGCGAAGACCCGCTCGGTGACCGCGATGAAAGGCAGCTCATAAGGCACCTCGAACAGGGGGAAGCCGAGCTTGCGCGCCGTGTTCAGCACGGCGGCGGGGACTTTCTTGTGGACCAAGCCCGTGCCGAAGCCGAGGCCCGCGATCTCGCGCTCGGCGAGACGCTCCACGAACTCGCGCTGGAGCTTGGCGCCGGAGAGCTGAAGGCCTGTGGTCAGCAGCAGCTCGCCTCCGCGCAGCCAGGGCGTGGGGTCGAGCAGCTCGGTGGAGTGCACCCAGCGCACGTTGGCCTCGGCGTGCTCCTCGCCGGTGGCGAGCGTCAGGTCGAGCTCGGCGACCAGGCTTGCGACGGTGAGCACGACCTCACCTCTTCACGATCCGCTCCCACGCCTCGGTCAACACGGGGCGCAGGATGCCCTCGATCTCGGCGAACTGCTCGGGGCCTGCGATCAGGGGCGGCGAAAGCTGGATGACCGGGTCGCCGCGGTCGTCGGTGCGGCAGATCAGGCCTTCCTCGAACAGGGCGCCGGAAAGGTAGCCGCGCAGGAGCTCCTCGGACTCGCGGGCGTCGAAGGTGGCCTTGGTGTCCTTGTTCTTGACCAGCTCGATCGCATGGAAGTAGCCGGCGCCGCGCACGTCGCCCACGATCGGCAGGTCGCGCAGGCCCTCGAGCATCGCCCTGAATTCACCCTCGTGGGCGAGCACGTGCTGGTTGATGCCCTCGCGCTCCATCACGTCGATGTTGGCCATGGCCACCGCGCAGGCCATCGGGTGCCCGCCGAAAGTGAAGCCGTGGTTGAAGATCGCGCGTGCGTGCAGGAACGGCTCGGCGACACGGTCTGTCGTGATCACGGCACCCATCGGCGCGTAGGCCGAAGTCATGCCCTTGGCTGTGGTCACGATGTCGGGCTTGCTGTCAAAGCGCTCGCACCCGAACCAGTGTCCGAGGCGCCCCCAGGCGCAGATCACCTCGTCGGAGATGAGCAAGACTTTGTGGCGGTCGCAGATTTCCCTGACCCTCTGGAAGTAGCCGTCTTGGGGCACGAAGCAGCCGCCCCCGTTCTGAACGGGCTCGAGGATCACGGCGGCCACGGTGTGGGGACCCTCGAACAGGATCGCCTCCTCGATCGCGTCCGCCGCCCACAGGGGGTCGCGCTCTTCGGTCCAGCGGTAGGAGTTGGTGTTGGCCACGTGCCTGCCGCCCGGCGTGAGCGGCTCGAAAGGCTCGCGCAAAGGCGGCAGGCCTGTGGCTGTGAGCGCCCCCATAGAGGTGCCGTGGTAGGCCAGATAGCGCGAGACGATCTTGTGCTTGCGGGGTTCGCCGCAGGCGGCGTGATAGGCCTTGGCAAGCTTCCAAGCGGACTCCACGGCCTCCGAGCCGCCGGACACGAAGAAGACCCTGTTGAGGTCGCCGGGCGCGAGCTGGGCGATGCGCGCGGCCAGTTCGATCGAGGGTGGGTGGGCGTAGCTCCAGTTGGTGTAGAAGCCCAGCTGCTTGGCCTGCTCGGCGGCCGCTTCGCCCAGCTCGGCGCGGCCGTGGCCGATGTTCACGCAGTACAAAGCGGATAGCCCGTCGAGGTAGCGCTTGCCGTGCGTGTCGTACACGTAGCAGCCCTCGCCCCGCTCGATGATCGGGACCTCGGCGCCCTCCTCGTAAGCGCCCATGCGCGTGAAGTGCATCCACAGGTGGCGCTTGGCCTGGGCCTGCAGCTGGGCGTGGGCCTCGCTTGTGGTCGACTCTTGCGTAGACATAGACACCTGGGATAACGGTAGCGCCGACGGATGTACCGATCAATGCGCCACTCGTTCAACAGATCGTCTACCCGTTGTACTAAATGGACAAACGGATTGCGACTTATTGGCGATTGCGCCCCTTGTGCTTGCGCCGAAGCCGTCCTAGCCTTGCCTCAGACTGCTTGTAACGATCACAACTTGACCGTCGCGGGCGACCTGCCACAGGGGGCCGGCGACAGAGAGGGTGTCGGCCATGGCCACTATCAGCTCCCCCGGGGAACCCCACCTCAAAGCTACGGGCGAGGTGGTCGACAAGGGCCTGAAGAAAGACGCGATCGGCTACCTCTCGAATCTTGTCATCGGCGTCGCCTCGACCGCGCCGGCGTACTCGTTGGCGGCGACACTCGGGTTCATCGTCGCGGTGTCGGGCGTCGGCGTGCACGCGCCGGCGGTCCTGCTCGTGGCGTTCGTGCCGATGCTCTTGATCGCGGGCGCCTACTGGGGCTTGAACCGGGCCGACCCCGACGCGGGCACCACGTTCGCCTGGACCACGCGCGCGCTTGGGCCGGGCACCGGTTGGGTCAACGGTTGGGCGATCTTCCTCTCCGACGTGCTCGTGATGGCCTCGTTGGCGGACATCGCGGGCATCTACACGTTCAAGCTGTTCGGTTGGGAATCGGCCGCCAACTCGACCGGCGCGGTGATGGCAGCGGCGGTCCTGTGGATCGTGGTGATGACTTGGATTTGCTACCGCGGCATCGAGTTGAGCGCGCGCATCCAGCAGATCCTGTTGAGCGCCGAGATCCTGATCTTGGGGCTGTTCTCGGTTGTGGCCTTGGTGAAGGTCTACGGCAGCCATCCGGCCGGCTCGATCGAGCCCACCTTCTCCTGGTTCAACCCGTTCGCCCTGAAATTCGGGGCGCTGCTGGACGGGATCCTGCTCGGGGTGTTCATTTACTGGGGCTGGGATTCGGGCGTGGCGGTCAACGAGGAGTCCGAAGACCCCAACGAGGGGCCGGGCAGAGCGGCGGTCATGTCCACGATCCTGCTTGTCTTGATCTATGTGATCGTGAGCGCAGCCGGCCAAGCGTTCCATGGGCCCGGCTTTTTGAGCAACAACAGCGAAGACGTGCTCAACGCGCTCGGCAAGCCGGTGCTCGGGTCGGGCCTTGACAAGCTCTTGATCATCGCGGTACTGACGTCGGCCTCGGCCTCCACACAGACGACGATCCTGCCGACGGCGCGCACGACCTTGTCGATGGCCCACTGGAAGTCGATCCCGAAAGTGTTCGGCAAAGTCCATCCGCGCTACCTCACGCCCAGCTTTTCGACCTTGATGATGGGCGGCGTGTCGATCCTGTGGACGATCGTGATCCTGCTGCTTTCGGCAAACGCGCTTGAAGACTCGATCGTGGCGATCGGCTTCCCGATCTGCTTCTACTACGGCTTCACCGGGATCGCGTGCATTGTGTATTACCGCCACGAGCTCACCAACAGCGTGCGCGACTTCGTCCTGCTCGGCCTCGCGCCCTTGATCGGCGGCTTGATCCTGTTCGGCGTGTTCGTGAAGGCGGCGATCTTCTACAGCGACGCCGAAAACGTGTCCTCCAAACCGATCCTCGGCATCACCTTGCCTTTGTGGATGGGGATCGGGGGAATGGTGGTCGGCTTGATCTTGATGATCGTGTCGCGACCGTTCTTCAAGGACTTCTTCTCGCGCAAACTGGAAACGGTGGAGCCGGGCTTGTTCGAGGAGCCGGTGGAGCATGCTCCGGCGCGGTTCTGACTTGCGGGGTCTGCCGGCCCCTGACCAACTGCCGGCCGTGGAGGCGAAAAGGGGAAGCGAGGCGCGCGGACTTGGGAGGCCCGCGCGCCGCTTCCCTACGTCGTTTGCACCGCGATTGCCGACTGGATCGCCTGTCCACGCTCGGTGAGCGCCCAGGCGTTGGGCTCGCCCTTGACGTGTCCTTCGCCGCGGTTTTCGATCAGCTCGCAGCTCTCCAGGCGGCGCAGTAGACGTGACATCTGGCCCTCGTCGGCGATGCCCGAGGCATCGGCGATATCGCGGTTGGATGGACACGATCCCTGCCCACCCTCCGAGGCGATCGTGTCGAGCACGCGTGCGGTGCGGTAGGTGAAGCGGATCGGCAGGCCCTTGAAGGGGTCCGGGCCGTTGCGCGAGACGGCGAGGGGCACGCTGGGCGCCGGGCGATCGAGCTCCTTCTGGGCCGCGGCGGGACCGAGGTACGGATGCACGATCATCGCCATCAGGGGGTTGACCAGATCGACAAGGGCGCCCCGCTTGGGAGCAGACTCGGCCGGCCCATTGCCTTCGGATCCACGGTCTTCGGATCCCGTGGACACCGGGCTCTCGGTCAGGCGCGAGTGAATGACCGACAGCACGCCGCCGACTACGCCTTGGGCCGTCAAGGGCGGGGGCCCGCTTCCCGCGCGTGTCTGTGTACGGCCCTCGTCCACGGCAGCGGCGAGCGCCCCGAGGACGTGACGGCGGCGCTCCAACAGTTCGTGTCCGGCGCGCGGTGCCTCGACGATGCACAACCGCGCGAGGTCAGGTTCGGCGTCCAAGCCTTCCAGCAACAGCGAGAGTGCTCCCCGCACGCGCTCGCGCCACGGTCCCTTCGCTTCGAAGGCGGGGCGGATGCGTCGCCCGAAACGCTCGACCGCCTGGTCGAAGGCCGCAAGCAGACAGTCTTCGCGGTCCGAGAACAGTTCGTAGAAGGTGCGTCGCGACACCGCGGCCTGCTCGCACACCCTTCCTACCGTCGCTGCCTCAAGGCCACTGGTGGAGGCCACTTCGCCGAACGCCAGCAGCAACCGGCGACGCTGCATCTCGGCGACATGGCCTCCCTGGCGTGCAACCTCGGCGGACCCGGCCTGCTTATTCGAGCGCACGCTCCACCCCGATCGCGGGCATCTTCCTCACGGGCTATTTCCCTTTCCCGTGCTTGTGTGTGGCGGCTCGCCTGTGCTGCTTGGCTGCCTTGGTCTTCTTGGTCTTGTGCTTGGCGCAGCCGGTGACGCTGACGGGGGTGGTCTGCTTGAGCACGGCTCCGTTCTGGCCGGTGAACGCGGTCGGCATAGTCAGTTTCGTGGTGCACAGGTTCCCGTTTGCGGCCAAGGCTGAGTAGGGGCCCTCGGGCAGGCTCAGCTCGAAGCTTGAGATCGGGACGTCTGGGACTTTGCGGAACGTGCTGCTCGTGATCCCCGCTTTCGATATGAATGTTTCGCCGTGCAGGAACACGGTGACGCCGTAGCCTTGGAGGACGATCACGAGTTCGGGGAACTTCGCGCCACCGTAGGACACGAAATACGCAGGCCCCGTCAGTTGCACCGGGATGACCGGCGTGATCGCCGTAGCGCTACCAACCCTGGAGTCTTCGGGACAGGCCGCCGGGTTCGCTTCAAACGTGGCCGACGGACAAGCCTTCTGAAGCGTTGTGAGCCTCGATGGCAGTTGCTTGGGTAGGTCGACCTTGACCATCTTCACGTTCGCTTGCGATGACGCCTGGTTTGCTCCCAAGTCGCCCGTCGGATAGATGATCTTCGCGTCGAGACTCGCACCGTTCTTCCTGGATGTCTTGCCTGACGTGGAGACCTTGAAGTTAGGCTTGAACGTGAGCGCGCGACAGGACCCCATCTGGAAGTGGCTGCCGATCGGAACCACGGTCCCTTCGGTACCTGTCGCTGTCCCTGAGAAGCTGGACGGTTCGCACCCGGTGGGGTTGAACATGAACCCAGGCTTGTCGATCACGGCGTTGATCGCGCGTAGATCCGCGGGGATACCGTCGATGATCGTCGGTAGCGGGTCTGTCGTGACCGTCAACTGGGTTGTGAGGGGATCGACTTCGATCTTCGCCCGCACCACCTGTGTTTGCAGCGTGAACGGGCCGACGACAAGCGGCACAACGATCGAGAGGCCGTACGGGGCGCCCTTATAGCCGCCGGTCAAATAGATCGGCGCGGCGGGCTGACCCGGTTGCGGCACGACCAACGGGTACGGTCCCGGCCCGGCCTCGACGACCGTATGGCCGATCTGCGAAGCACTCGAACAGGTCCCCGCGTTCGCCTGCGCTTCGGGACATAGCGGGATCTTCGAGATCATCCCCAACAGGCCCTCAGGCGTCTTGAACTGCAGACTCCCGATCCGTTGCTGCCCGTCTTCTCGCGTCAACAACAACGAGAAGCTCGTGAACCCACCCGCCTGATCTGTCGTCGAACCAGCCGTCAAAGACGGACTGAACGGGAGCGTGGCACCAGCACATCCCGCGCCACCCGGACCGTGGGAGACGACGAATTCGCTGGAGGGATAAGCGTCCGGTACCGACGGGGTGCTCCACGGAGTGAAATCGCTGCTCGTCGTATACGAACCGCACCTAACCGGGGTCGCTAGTGCTGCCTGAGCGCCACCGCTGAAGGATAGGCGGAACGTCGTAAACGGCAACTCCGGCGTTTCCGTGAACGTCGTCATCAACCTGCCCGTCCCTTCATCCAAATGCACATCGCCGACGAGCTTCAAGTTGACGCCTTCGCCCGAAGCCGCGACCAGCAACTTCAGGTTCGGCGGGTCCGACTGCAACACGTACACGTTGCCCTTCAAACTGTGCGCCAACAAGGGCGTTTCGATTTCGTCCGTCCCAACCTTCGAATTGCTCGGACACGATGGCGCTTCTCTGGTGCCGACTGCGCTTTCCGCCGTCTGACACGCGCCCAATCCCTCGGCCTGCCCGGGGTTGATTACCACGCCTTCGGGTAGCGTCACTGTCGTGTTCTTGATGTTCGACGTGGCCAGCCCGTGCGTCGCGCCCAGTCCTTCCTGCTGTGTTTTCAGTTCGACCGTCAAGCCGGCCGGCGTGTCCGCCTCCGACGTGTCGGGCGCCACGCTGATCTGTGGAGCGAACCCCAAATGATCACACCCTGTCAAACCCTGCGAAACACCGTCCTGGTCGTGGGAGCGAAAACTGAATTCACCCGCGACGCTGCCGTCCAACCATTCGTTGACATTGGCCGAGTAGGCTTCCGGGCCGCTGCACGATGTCGGCAACGTCAAAAACGGGACTTCTCCGTCCGGCGCTTTGCATCCTGCTACCCCTTCGCATTCTCGCTGTGCGTCATGGCTGGGGTCTGCCGGCACTCCCCAAATAGTCGTCGCGTTCGCGACCACTTGGCGCTGCGGGATGTTGGCAACGTGCTCGGATATCCCATAGTCGCCGTCGCTTCGCACTTCCGCATCGAGGAAGACGTCATTGCCCTCGAGATTGAACGCGAACTCGGCCGGACGGCCCGGCGGCGGCACCATGTTGAACACCGGGATGCCGGCAAACCCGAAGAGCGGTATTTCTTCCGCGTCAAGCCCCACCGCATCAATGCCGACCTGCGATCCGCGCGGGCACTGTTCGCGGTCGAACTGTTCCTGCGTGCACTGGGGCACCGCCGTCGCGTCTGCTACCAGGCCTTGCGGCAGATTGACCGACATGTTGCGCCCTTCGCCAATGAGCTTTGTCTTATCCCCCGTAGCGCTTTCGCTGGTGTTCAACTCGTAGCTGAACGTGACCGAATACGGATGCGAGCCTGCCTGCTGGTCCAGGGAACCGTCTTCGTTACTGAACCACGCATCGGCACCCGCAAAGCCGAATCCAGCGGGCGTCGCGCTGACAGTCAACGGGTTGAAAGCCGTTGCAGCCCGCAACGCACCGCCTCCCGTGACCTCAACCTTGTTCCTCGCCTGCCCTTCGAGCGTGCTGGGGGCTACTGTCACCCCAATTGCGTATTCCTTACGCCGACCCACGACGAGACTCGGTAGTTCCATTGTGCAAACGACGGGCGTTGCGGTGTTGCATGTCCATCCACCGCCCGAGAATCCTTCGAATCCGGGTGGAAGGGTGTCTGTGACCGTGGCGCCAGCGTTGCTTGGTGCTCCACCGATGTTATAGACGTCTATAGCCACGGATCCTTTTCCGCCCGGTGGTAGGTTCGTTGGATAACTGTGGGAGTTGACCTCCCAGCCGGGTCGATCTTCCGCCATCGCCGCGGTACACGCGACGGCGAATACAGCGCCTATGCTCAACAGCACAGTGAGCTTCATGACTGCCGCACGGCCAATCCGCCGAGTATTCATCACTTGCTCCTCCTGTTGCCGTTGCCCGATCGGTGCGCCCGCACGCTCGCCTTATGCGACTTGCGCTTATGCTTCTTGATCTTCTTCCTCTTCTTTGCCTTTGCCTTCTTCGTCTTCGGCGTACTCTTGCCAGGCGCCGCGAAGTTTCCGACGCCGTTATAGGTGACGCTCGACGGAGTCGCGAAAACGGGCGGCGACGACGGAATGCCTTGACAGCCGGTGCCCGTACACTGCGACACAACCGGCGGCCGCGGCGCCCCGACACGCACGTCGTACGCATCAATGTTGTTGTTCTGATCTTCAGAGGCCAATTTGGCGCGCGTCGCCAGAAACGCGTCGTTGCCGTTCGCGCCGGCGTCCAAGAAGTAGGAGCCTTCTGGACTCGTCCCCCCGGAGAGCAGATATATGCAACCCGTGCGAGTAGTGCACGTGCCAGACCCGTCACGCTCCCACTCGTACACATCGTTCTGCCCGTTGGTGTCCTCAGGCACCAATGCGGCGAGACTGTCGAAGAAGACCCGGTTCCCGTCTGCCGACATCCAGCGCGGCGTGTAGTCGTTCATATGGCTGATGGGAAGCCAAGCCGAGGTAACGTTTCCTGCGACCCTTCCGTTCGGGGGTTCACCAGTCGGGTTGCAAGAGGCGCAATGCAGCTCCCCGCTTTCATAGTCGTATACGTACACCTCAGCGGCGCCGTCATTCGTGTAACCGGTCAGCGATTCAACCGATACGAAGACAAGATGACGACCGTCGGGAGTCACCTCCGCCTCCTTGTTACCCATGCCGGCCAACCAATCCCCGGCATACCTGTAAAAGGACGTCGGGACAGTATCGTTGTCCTTGCGAGACAGCATTCCGATGAACTTCGGCGAATCGCCGGCGTGCAGCGCGTAAAGATTACAGTGGCCTATTTCTCCACTACATGTCTGTTGCGCGGCGCCCGGGGCCAAGACGCCGTCGGCGACGAAATAGATGTATGAAAGGTCGCTCGTCGCGCCCACCACCCCCTGTACTTCCCCTCCAGGCGTGAGATCGATGGTCTGCGCACTGTTCACGTCATACTCGTAGAGGTCGCCGGCCTTGGTGAAGAGGACTTTCGAACCGTCAGCAGACGCCGTCCAGAACTGACCTCCACCACCGACACCGGCATCGACCTGCACCGTCGTGGCGCCGTTTTCGCGCAGATACAAGTTGCCGTTGTTCAGGTCGGTCCAAAAAATGCGACTGCCATCTTCAGAGATTGCGTGACTAAAGGGCGGAAGGCTTTCTTCAGCGCCGTACGGCGATGGCACGGGTCCGCCGAAAATCGCGTTCGGTTCACTGCTCCCATCGGGAAGCACGTTGACCAGCGTCAATAGCCCTTGGTGCGTGTCATAGAGATTATTCTGTTCTTCGCCTCCATCAACCGCGTTAGGGGTGAGGGCATCGTTCGCCATCCACAATACGTGCTCGAGGTTGGCCGAGCTACCCACATAGGCCGGTTCCGCCCCGCGGATCACCGAGTTTGTCGGAATTCCGTAAGCGGAGAAGCTGTAGATCGTACGGTTCCGGGGTGTTACCGTGAGCAGCGATCTGTAGGTTTCGGATTCAAAGTCGCGAAGATACGGCACCCGGAACCCGCCCTCCGGAGCGCCGGCAGCCAACGGCTTTTCTTTGCTGGACACAAGAATTCCAGTCGAGAGATTTGGCGAAAACCCCTGGTAGACAGACACGTCTTCGAATTCATCCGACGGAGGGGATACGTTGGTTGCGCCCCAGCCGCCGCCCGGGAGCCGTCTGGCCAGATATTGATTACCGTTACCCCCACCCTCGTGACCATTGCCGCCGGTTTCCGACGGATACGCCATGTAGACCAACGCGTCGCCGTCTTCTGCCGCGACATACGGCTGTTCGTTGAAGTCCGCCTCGAACGTTGTCAGGTCAATCGGGGCGGGCGCGTAGACGTTACCGTCGGCGTTGTTGTTGGGCGAGACCTTTTCGTAGCCGCGACTGTCTGGAAGGTTCAGGCTGGGTGTGGGGGCGGTGGTAAATGTTGCGTCTTTACCATCGACCGTTCCGTACTGGTTCTCGATGACCACACGGAAGTGATAGGCGGTTTCGGCCAGCAGGCCGTCCAACTTCACCTGTGCTCCGCTAGACAACGCCTCCTCGGGCGTGACGGAGCCATAGGAGATTGTCGGGCCATACTCGAAATGGTAGGTGCTCTGTGTACCAAAGACATTTACGCGTGCTTCCAGAGTCGCTTCCGTGTTGGCTACGCCAGCAATCGACTCGCTTTCGATGTCCGCAACGGGTGCAGTCGAAAAGGTGTTGTCAGACCCAAAGGTCGTGCCGGCGACATTGGTCGCGACGAACCTGTAGTGATATTGCGTGCCGGTCTGTAGTCCCTTCAGTTCTTCCACCACTTTGCGAGCCCCGGTACCTATGTCTACAGTGGCCGTCGTCGTGCCATAGCTTGCGCTCGTTCCGTATTCGATCTGATAGCGAGCATCGAGCCTATTCGGTTCGATTTCGGCTTCCACCGTAGCTGTGTTCTGTGTTCTTGCGCTCACGTGCTCGTTTCTGACCGTGGCCGGCCCGGCGGTCTTAAAGGTACCGTCCGATCCGTAGCTTGTGCCGTTGGAGTTGGTCGCCAGCAGCCTGTAGTGATACAGGGTGCCTGCCGTAAGGCCCGTCAGTTGCGCGTTGACTTCGTGGGTTGTCGAGTCCGACCCGACGCTCTGCGGCGAAGCGGGTGCCACCGACCCGTATGACGTGGTCGTTCCGTACTGGAACTGGTAGGTGGTGGTCGTATTTTCGGGGTTGACGTCCCCCGCCAGAGTCGCCGATGAAGTCATGACTTCAGAGGCTTCCCCACCGCTGACCGTCGGCAGTAGCACAGGAGCTCCGAAGGCGATCACGCGCCCTTGGCTTGGCGCGTACAGTTCGTCTTTGGCGCTGTCGACTCCGATGCCAAACGATCCACTGATCTGTTCTGACCCAGACTTGCCGGCCAGGCTGCCACCTGGTTCATATTCAGCGACGGCGTGTTCTTCGTTTACATACATCTGGCTGGTCGCTTGATCGACCGTCAGCGTGTAGCCGGACCCGTCGATCAAAGTCCCACTGGCGACAAACGATCCAAACTGAATTGCTTCATAACGCGTGACTCCGCCATTCCATTTCGCGGCATACACGTTGCCTTCGCTGTCGGCTGCCACATTGCAAACCCCTCCGACGCTCCCCATCGATGCGACTTCGCTCCCGTCGGTGACGGGGTTGCTGGTCGCCACGTACTTACGCACGACGCCTTCCCCACTGTAAATGCCGACATATACGGCTCCTGAGGAGTCGACCGCTACACCGCACATCTCACCACCGCTCAATGAACCGAGCGGAGCACCCGCGGCGCTATAGATCCGCACTTCACTGTTGTTGGCAGCATAGATATCGCCGGCGGCCGGCCCACTCGAACTGTCGACCGCGATCTCCTCCTCACGGACGCCGGCACCACCCACTCCTGTGATCGCGTTTGAGCCCAGGCCTGAGAAGTCCACAGGTTCGCCCGCCGCGTCGAACTTATAGATGCGGCCTCCTTCTCCGTCGTCGTACACGAACACATCGCCAGTGCTCTGATCGACGGTGACGCCCTGCACGTTTGCGAACGTGCCCGGACCGGTACCGACCGGCCCAAATGAACCTATTGCAGGACGCTCCTGGCTTGCCAGCGCCGAAGCGCTGAACACAAGCAGAGCGAGGAGCATGAGTCCGATCCCCGGCAACAACCCGTGGGGGGTGGCGATAACTTTTCTCACCGTGAGGCCTCCGTATACGAGCCCCAACCAGTGAGGCATGAGTTGACCGGAAGCTCAGACACGCCGAGCCCCCTCCCTATCGAGGAACGACGAAAACTGCGAGGGGCAGCCCCGCACGACGTGCGAGGCGGTGCGGTATGAGAACGACGAAAGCCGCGCACCGTGGCGCGGCGAAAACTGGCCTGAGCGTGCCCCGCTAGCGGGTGAAGCGCAACGCCGCGCTGAACAGCGGCCCGGCCAGAAGAGAGAGAGAGAGAGAGAGAGAGACGCGTCAGCGACGCTGACGCGTCCTATTACACCCCTAGTACAGGCGCAAGGACTCCCAAACACATGATCCGCAAATGAACGCACGCGAAGTACAACTCCCTCTCAGAAACGACCCGGCCCTCTCCCAAGGTCCCCGTCAAAGCAAAGCTGGTGTCGACCACGAAGACCGACCCAAAACCCGACCTTATGTCTTGCCTACACACCCCTGTGGCGTACAGACATAGGCTACTTATACACGGGCTTGCCGCTGTTGTCAACCCCGGACGGTGCAGGACGCGAGTCCCAGCAGGCCGACCAACACCGTCGAAGTCATGACAAGGTCTGGCGTCCCGTGGCGTCCAGCTGGTCGGAGAAGCAGGACATGGCCCTTGCGCTCATCTGGACGACCCACGCGTTGGAACGCTTGAATGAACGCGGCTTGAGCCGGGACGAGATCGAGCGTACCGTCCGACGGCTCCACCCGCACCGCCGGCCGAACGAAGGCGAGGCTGACTGGCGGATCGATACAAGACGCTTCGTTGTCCTCTACGACCACATCGACCAGAACGACCTTGACGCGGGCCGCATCGTCACGGCGTGGGGCAAGCGCCGCCAGCCCAAGCGACACTTGAAGCTAATCGACAACAAGGACTATCCTGAGCCATGACCGTGTACGCCTATTACGACGCAGAAGCCGATATCGCATGGCTGCCGACTGGGCATTCTGAGTGCGTCGTCAGCGAGGAGGTCGAGTGGGGACTCATCGACCACGACGAGACGACTGAGGAGGTAGTCGCGATCGAGATCTGGGCCGCCAGCAAGCGCTTGCCGAAAGCGATCCTGGATGCCCTCCCAGGTCCCGGGCGCCCCCACGGCGTAGCCGCGTGAAGCATCGCGCGAAATCAGGGCGAGCCGAGCAATGCTGCCAACCGAACGTACTGTGCGCTCTGGACCCCGAGCAGCTTCTCGATCCAATCCAACACCGTCGCCGCGTCGACCTCGGTCCCCCAGGCGAGGATCTCTTCCATGTCCACCCAGTCCTTCGGCCGGTCGAAGACCGCCTTGCACACGATCAGGTGCTCGGGCGCGAGGATCGGGATCGGAACGGAACCGAAGCTGACCTCGCGAGCGCGCTCGGCCATCTCTTGGTGCAAGTCGAGCGTGGCGAAGAACAGGTCCAGGTAGGAGCCTTCCCAATCCAAGCGCGCTTGGCCGTCGCGCGCGATCGTGGCCCGGTCGGCCTCAGAGATGCTCACCCCAAGGTGCCGTAGCGCTCCAAGCACCGGAGCCGCTTCCGAGGGAGCAAGTGTGATGTTCACGTCGATGTCGGTAGTGGCTCGCGGACTGCGATACCAAGCCAAGGCGATCGCCCCGCCGAACTGGTGGGGGACGCCCAGCGACTCGAGCATCTCGTGAACCGTCACGATCCTCGCGCTGAGGCCGTCGAGCCGGCCCACTTCGCTTAGCACCTTACCCTCCCACGAGCGCGGTCATGACTTGACCAGGTGAGCCAGCACCGGGAACGCGAGCGGCTCTCGCGGCCGCGGAGCCTGACCGGCCCTGACCATGTCGGCGAAGCCAAGAAGTTCAAGCAGCGCCGCGCCGGCGTCTCCCCGCACAGCGTCGGCAGGCGGTCGCGAAACAGAGTCGGCCATGTGCTTGGACCCGGCCAGGAAGCGGTCTCGCACGCGACCGGCTCCGCTGCCCGGGACCTGCACACGCGCCCCGGCCTTGCGCGCAGAGCGCAACACCGCCTCCGAGTCGAACGGGCGTTGTGCGCGTCGCCTCGCCGCCGCCAGGACATCGTCGGTCAAAGCGGAGAAGCCGGCAAGTGTGTGCGAGCGCGGCCCTTTGGCCGTGTGCAACGACTCCCGTATCTCGAACCGCCCGTTGCGGCGGGCGACGACGTAAGCCATACCCACTAGATTACCACTAGCCTAACCCACTATCCTGCGGCCCACGCTGGAGGCGACCGCCAAGTTCGCGGATACCTTGGCCGGCCGCAGGGAGACCGTGTGGCTGACCCCGATGTCGCTTGCCGACATGGAGGACTTCGGGGACAGGGGCCTCGCACACCGGTTCCTACATGGCGGGCTGCCGCCCTTCTATCTCTCTGAGGAGCTGCCCGAGTCTGACTTCCAGGACTGGATCGACGCCTATTGGGCCAAGGACGTCCAGGAGCTCTTCCGGCTCGAGCGCCGGTACTCCTTCCAGCGCTTTACGGAGCTTCTGTTCGCCCAGAGCGGCGGCATGTTCGAGGCGACCCGCTTCGCGGCCCCGTGCGAGGTGTCGCGTCAAACGATCGCCAACTACCTCACGGCGCTGGAGGCGACGTTCGTAGCTCACGTGGTGCGGCCGCACAGCACCCATCGCGCCACCGAGATCGTGGCGGCGCCCAAGGTCTACGGCTTCGATACTGGCTTCGTCTGCTTCCAGCGCGGCGTGACGACGCTGCGCCCAGACGACATGGGGCTGCTGTGGGAGCACTTCGTTTTGAACGAGATCCACGGCCGGCTCCAGCGCGGAGCGATCCGCTACTGGCGCAACAAGCGCGGCGCCGAGATCGACTTCGTGATGCCCCACCGTGGGAGCCAGGGGCCCACCGCGATCGAGTGCAAGTGGCAGGCGGGATCGTTCGACCCATCGGCCCTGCTCGCGTTTCGGCGCGTGTACCCGCACGGCCGCAGCTTTGTGGTCGCGGCGGACGTCGAGCGCTCCTACACGCACACCTATACCGACATTCAGGTCGACTTCGTGTCACTGCGGGAGCTGGTCGCGCGGCTTGTACCCGCTCCGCCCTCGATGGGCGCGAGGACCGAGCACATAGGTCATACAGTGACCTATAATAGGTCACGATGAGTGATATTCGAGAACTCTTTCCGACAGACGATCCGGTCGAGCCCGATCTTCTGATAGGCCGCTCGAGCGACGTAGAGGACCTCACCTCTCGCCTGGAGTCCGGTACGCACGTGGTCTTGGCAGGCCCTCGACGCATAGGCAAGTCCACTGTCGCCCTCGCTGCGCTCTCGCGAATCCGTGCGGACGGCCTCTACACCGCGCATGCAGACCTCTGGGACTACGAGGACCTCGCCTCCCTCACGAAGGCGCTCGCGCAGTCCATAGTCGCCAATCGAGGCCCTGTTGCCAAGGCGCTGGATCGTGCCCGTGAGAGCGGACGTGAGCTGCGTGAACTGCTGCCCGCCGGCGCAGTCGCCACCTTGCGCACCCATCTCGGGGAGGATGTCGAGCTGGCCTGGAGCACGCCGTCGAGCACGCGACCATCGCGCGAAAGCCTTGGCGCCACGATCGCCCTGGCGCAGAGAATCGCCGAAAGAGACAAGACGCGCATCGTGCTGTTCTTCGATGAGTTCCAGGACATTGCGACCCGCCCACACCGCTTCGGCGACCCCGACGTCCTGAGCAAGCAACTGCGGGCACAACTTCAACGCTCGCCACTCGTCAGCGTTCTATTCGCCGGCAGCATGGAGCACCTGATGCGAGACCTGTTCGGTCCCGCGCGCAGAGCGCTCAGTCAGTTCGGCAACTTTCATGCGCTCAGCCCGATCCTGCCGCGCGAATGGGAAGCAGGCATCGCTGCCCGCTACGACGAGCTCCGGACGCCGGCAGACGAGAGGGCCATCTCCGAGATCGTGAAGCTGGGCGAGGAGCACCCGCGCACTACGATGCTGATCGCCCGTGAGACGCTGACGGTCGCCCTCTCCGATCGCGAAACCCGTGCAATCGAACTCGGCGACGTGCACGGAGGCTATGACCTGGCCATGCAGGCAGACCGACTGCGCCACGAGGAGATCGTCGAACGCCTTCGCTCGACCGCCCACGCCTACCCGATCGCGCTTCGCGTGGCGCGGGCTCAGCATCCCTATAGCGGCACCGCCTCCTCCGCCGCCAAACGCGCTTTGGCCATGATGGAGAAGGCTGGCATCGCCGAGCGCCGCGGCCGCGGCGAATGGCTTATCCCCGAGCCGCTCCTGCGCGCCTATCTCGCCGAGCGGCCCTGATTCACGGCTCGAGCTGATCGTCAGCACAGCCGCTAGAGATCCTGGGCGGCCCCCGTTCCGCTCGCCCACCCCGTCTGACACCAGGCCCAAACGTTGTACATCCCGGCACCCGGATTCGGCTACCGTTCAAGCCATCCAGAAGGGGACGAGCTGAGCCACGCGGGGACCGTGAGCATCGACGTACAGACAAGCCTTCAAGCCGACCGCAAGAGCACCCAGCGCGAACGGCTGATCGCCGGCATGCTCGCCGCGGCGCACCGCTGCGGCTATGACGGCGCGAACGTCTCCCAGGTGATCGCCGAGGCGGGCGTTTCCAGACCCACCTTCTACGAGTACTTCAAGGACAAGGACGACTGCTTCGTGGCGACCCACCGCGAAGTCAGCCGGCTGCTCGTGTGGGAGATCCGCAGGGCGGTCCAGGCACAGCCGCCGGAGCTGGCGGCGCAAACTGCGATCAGAGCCTTGATCAGGCTCTCCGAAGAATTCCCCGACCGCGCCGGCTTTCTCTGCAACGAGGCGATGGCGGCGGGGCGTCGCGGCCTGGACGAGCACGACCGCCTGATCGACAAGCTTGGCCAGGTCGTCGACGAAGCGAGAGCCCGCACCCCACCAGAGATGCCCACGCCGGACCTTCCCGTCCAGGTGGTGTTCGGCGCGGGACGCTGGCTGTTGGCTCCCCCCTTGCGCCGCGGCGAGCACGACTTGAGCGCGCTGGCCGACGAGTTCGTGCGCTGGGTGGAGATGTACGAGATGCCCACCGGCGAGCATCGCTGGCATGCGCCGCGGCCGGGACCCGAACTCACGCCCTCTCCGTTTGTCTCGGAGATCTCGTTGCACCCTCCCCCGGCGATCCGGCCGGGACGATCCAAACTTTCAAAGAGCGAGATCGCGCGCAACCAGCACGAACGGATCCTCTACGCAACCGCCGAGCAGGCCGCCGCCAAGGGCTACAACGTGACCACCGTGGCCGACATCACCGCGAGCGCCCAGGTCGACAGGCGCGTGTTCTACAAGCACTTCCGCGACAAGCAACAGGCTTTCTTGGCGGTGCACGAGCTGGGCGTGCAGCAGTTGATGACGCTCTCGGCGAGCGCCTTCTTCAGCCGTAGCGAGTGGCCCGAGCGCGTCTGGGCTGCGATGCGGGCGGGCACCCAGTTCCAGGCCACGCACCCGATCGTCACACACATCTCGCTGGTCGAGTCCCACGCCGTGGGAGCCTCGGCGATCCAACGCATCGACGACAATCGCGCGGCCTTCACGATCTTCTTGCAGGAAGGCAATCTGCAGGCGGGTCGGCCCGCCTCCAGCACGATCATGGAAGCCATCGCGGGCTCTACGTTCGAGATCTGTTACCGCGTGGCGCGTCGCGGCGAGAGCGCACAGATGTCGCGCCTGACCCATAACGGCGCCTTCATAGTTCTTGCGCCGTTCATGGGGCCGGCCGAGGCGAACGCCTTCATCGACGAGAAGCTGCGCGAGGAATTGGCGTGAGCGAGGACTCGGCGGCCTCGGTCCGCGGAGACCGTCGCAGCACCCAACGCGAACGACTGATCGCGGGCATGGTCATGGCTGCGCGCCGCCACGGTTATGCCGGAGCGACGGTCTCGGAGGTGATCGAGCGCGCCGGGGTCTCCCGACCCACCTTCTACGAATACTTCGAGGATCGCGACGCCTGCTTCATCGCCACCCACCGCGAGCTTGCCGCCTTGTTTGTGGAGCAGATACGCCAAGTCGTGCAGGCCGCGCCGCCCGAGCAAGCCGTCCAGGTCGGGATCCGCGGCTTCATCGAACTGGCCGAAGACCATCCCAACGGAGCCAGCTTCTTGACGGACTCGACGATGGCGGGCGGTTGGGGGGCGCTCGATGCGCGCGACCGCATGATCGACGAGGTGGCCGGCATCATCGAGCGGGCGCTCGCCGAGGCCCCGCCCGACTCGCTCACCCCCGACGTGCCGGTCGCGGTCGTGCTGGGAGCGGTACGTTGGCTGCTTGCTCCCCTGCTTCGCCGCGGCGAGCAGGGGCTCTCGGCGTTGGCAGACGGTCTGACCGATTGGGTGCAGAGCTACGTCCGGCCTCACAACCGCCATCGCTGGCGCGCGCTCGAGCCGGGCCCGCGCTTGCCGCCCTCGCCACACGAGTCGCACATCTCGCTGCGCCCTCCGCCGCCGATTCCCTCAGGTCGCTCAAAGCTTTCCACAGCAGAGATCGCCCGCAACCAGCGCGAGCGGATCATGTATGCGACGGCCAAGGTCGCGGCCGCCAAGGGATACACGGTCACGACGATCGCAGACATCACCGAGGTCGCCGGCGTGGACCGGCGCGTCTTCTACAAGCACTTCCGCGACAAGCAGCAGGCCTTCTTGGCGGTGCACGAGCTGTGCATCCAACAGATCATGGCCGTCACGGCGACCGCCTTCTTCAGCGTGAAGGAGTGGCCCGAGCGGGCTTGGGCCTCGATGCACGCGTGCGCCCAATTCCAGGCAACTCACTCGCTTGTCACCCACATCGCACTGATCGAGTCCCACGCCGTGGGGGCTCCCGCGGTGCAACGCGTAGATGACAGTCGCACCGTGTTCACGATCTTCTTCCAGGAAGGCAACCAGTACCTGAGCGCTCCCGCGCCGAACACGACGATGGAAGCGACCCTCGGGGCGATCTTCGAGATCTTCTACCGCCAGGCCAGACGGGGCGAGAGCGAGACGATGACCAGGCTGACGCCAACCGGCGCCTATCTCATGCTCGCCCCGTTCTTAGGGCCCGAGCCCGCGAGCGAGTTCATCGACGGCAAGCTGCGCCAAGCGGCGGCTCAGCCGAGCTCGCGCTGAAGGCGCGCTTGGCGGCTCAGCGCTCGCCGGCGCCGTGACGCCACAGCCACACGTACCAAACCACCACCGCGATCAAAACGGCCAAGGGGAGTACGAGTGTGAGGACGGAGCCTGCGTGAAAGGACGCAAGTACCACTGCTTCGAGCATACTCAGCTCCTTGCCAGGGCCGGCTCACCCGGTGCGAGCCAGCGGTTGCAGTAGACGAACAGCACGATCAGGAGCGGGATCGAGCCCGGGACCCACATGATGCCCGCCGCGAGCTGCTGGTCGGCGATCGCCGAGATCCCGCCTGGACGGGAGACCATCTCCGCGTAGGCGCCGTACAGGGGATGCGGCGCGAAGGCGAGCACGACCGCCAAAACCCACATCACGACCATCGCGCCGACCAGGTAGACGACCCGCCACAGATCGCTCAAAGGCGCACGCAACGGCGGCGAGTCGATCACCTGCTTCCAGAACATGAGGGCGGTGCAGAAGAAGAGCGTGTGCTCGAGCGCGTGCAGCGCTTCTGAGTGCAGGGTCGCCTCGAACAGGACCGGCACGTGCCAGACCAAGACCACTGCGCTGAACAACAGGAAACTGGGCAGCGGCGCCCCCAAAGCGCCACTCAGCCGCCGCAGCCCCCGCAGGCGCCCGGAGGTGAAGCTGTGGGCAACAGAGCGCCTGGCCTCGACGCCGAGCGCCCGCCACAACCTCACCCAGGGACGCGCGAGCACGATCAAAGGCGGGGCCACGACGAGCAGGAGAACGTGTTGCAGCATGTGCGCCCAGAACAGCTGCTCGCTGAGGCGCTCCAAGGGCGAGGCCAAGGCGATCAGGAGCACTGCCAGGCCCGCGTAGAAGTAGGCATGGCGCAACCGTCTCTGGGTGCGTGTGCGGGCGGGCGCCGGGGTGCGTCTGTTGCCATACCAGTAGAGGATCGCCAGATCCACGACGAGCACGAGCGGCGGATCGAACGACCAGTCCCAGAAGCCCGGCGTCGAGGGTGCGGCCGCGCTCGCTAGACCAAGTAGAGCGTGACCCATGTGATCACACCGATCCCAACCAGGTAGGACCAGAAGAAGACGGCCGCGTCCAGGCCCGGTTCGATCAGGCGATCGGCTTCGGATATGTCTCCGTGTCGGGAAGCCGGGTTGCGCCGGGCGCGCAGCTCGGTCGCCACCTGGGTCTCCAGCCAGTACATGACGCCGAGGACCGAGACCGCATACAGGCCCGTCCAGGCGTAGAAGACGCTGGCATAGCCTCCGTTGGTGGGACCGAAATGGGCGCTTGAGGACTGGATGCACTGCACGACGACGGCCGCCAAGCCAAGCAGCAGGGCCACGGTGGCGCCCCAGATCCAGGGGCGCGCATCGCGCTTGAGTTGCACCCGCGCCCAGATCGCGGCGAGGGCGCTCACCACCAGGCACGCGACGATCACGGCCCCGAGCGTGGCGTCCGCTTTGACGTGCGCCGGCTTCCACATGCCGTTCTCGTTGAGCGAGCGCAGGTAGAAGAAGGCGAACAGGAAGGCTAGAAAAAAGAACGTGGCCGCCCCCGCCAACAGGCGCCCCGCGACATACAGCGAGCGTGCGCCGATGTCGGGCGACTCGGGTGGGATCGCCACGTCCTTGTTGACCCCAGGGACGCCTGGGTTCAGGGGTATGCCGGCGCCTGCGCTCTCCATCAAATCCCCTCCTCCGGGGCGGTCATGGCGCTACCGATGTCGACTCTCGCGCTCTGCATCTCAGCTTCCCGCCGGCAACGGCTCGGCGCTGGGCGGCGGCGCGAGCGGCGTGCCGTATTCGTAGGGGTCGGAGTCGAACGTGGGGATCGTCTCAAAGTTGTTGACGGGCACGGGCGTGGGCAATTGCCACTCGATCGACTTGGACTGCCACGGGTTCGCCTCGGCCTTGCGCGGCGCGATGATCAAGGAATAGATCACGTTGTAGAGGAACACGAGCATCGACAGACCAATCACGAACGCCGAGACCGACACCCATACATTCAGTCCCTGCAGGTTGGGCGCGTAGGTGGAAACGCGCCGCGGCATCCCCTTCATCCCGAGCACGAACAGGGGCATGAATGTCGAGTTGAAGGCGATGAAAAGCGACCAGAAGTGAAGCTTGGCGAGGCCCTCGCGCAGCTGCAATCCAAACATCTTGGGCACCCAGTAGTAGATCGCCGCGAAGAAGGTGAAGATCAAGCCGCCCATGATCGTGTAGTGGAAGTGGGCCATAACGAAAAAGCTGCCGTGTGTGTCGGTATCCGAAGGTGTATCTGAGAGGAACACCCCGGAGAGGCCGCCGATCAGGAAGTTGAAAGTCCAGCCGAGGCAGAACAGCATCGGCACGGAGAACCTCGTTCGCGCCTTCCAGAGGGTGCCCATCACGCACAGGAAGATGAAGCCGGTCGGGATCGAGATGATCTCGGTCGAGAGCATGTAGAAGGGACGCAGGTCCGCGTTGATGCCGCTCACGAACAGGTGGTGTTGCCACACGAAGAAGCTGAGCAGGGACACGCCCAGCATCCCGGCCACGGCCAACCGGTAGCCCCACAGGGGCTTGCGCGTGAACACGGGCAAAAGCTCGAGCACGATCCCGAAGCCAGGCAGCGCGAGGATGTACACCTCGGGGTGCCCGAAGAACCAGAACAGGTTCTCGAACAGATAGGGACTGCCCCCCGACGCGACCGTGAAAAACGAGGTGTTGATAGTGCGGTCGAAGGCGGCCATCAACAGCGTCCCGATCAACATCGGCGCCGCCAAAACCATCAGGATCGAAGTCGCGAGCACCGACCACACGAAGATCGGCAGGCGCGACCATGTCATCCCCGGGGCGCGATGAGCGACGATCGTGGCGATCATGTTGAGGCCGAGCAGACACATCGATACGCCGACCAACGCAAAGAAGCAGATGTAGGAGTCCATTCCCATCACGGCCTGTTCGTTGAGCGGCTCATAGCCGGTCCAGCCGGTCGGGAAGCCACCGAAGAAGATCGTGGAGGTGAGGATGAAACCCGCCGCCATCAACAGCCAGAAGGTGAGCGCCTCGATCCGCGGAAAGGCCATGCGGCGCGCCCCGATCATGATCGGCACGAAGTAGTTGCCGAACGGGCCGAGGATGCCCGAGGTCATCATTCCCATCATCATCGTGCCGTGCATCCCGACCAGGGAGAGGTACTGATTTGGTCCGACCGTCGTAGGCGTCGGGTGCAGCAGCTCGGTGCGAATCAGCATCGCGTTGAGCCCGGCGATGAAGAAGAACACGCCGATCCCGACCAGGTACTGGATGCCGACTACCTTGTGGTCGGTGCAAAGGCCGAAGTAGCGGCCGATGCCCTCATGCTCCTTCTCGCGCAAGGAGGCGGGCCGTCCGAACATGCGCGAGACCGGGTAATTGGCGAATCCGAGGCCAACGAGAAAGCCGATCACGCCGCCGAGATAGCCGAGCATCAAGGCGACGTCGTTCTCGTCGGTCTTTTCTTGGAAGACGAAGCTGGCCCCTTTGATTTCGTGGCCGATCCACCAACCGATGTAATAGCCGGCCACGCCGAGGATCACGGCGGTCAGCAGGTTGAAGCCGATCAGGCGCCGCCACAACGGCCGGCGCTCCGGGGTGAAAGCGGGCTCGGCGACGGCGCTCATGAGCCTCCCCATTTCCTTGCGGTGCCTGTAGCCGCGAAGCGGCGACAGGTATCGAGGGCCAGGGTCATTCTCCCCTCCTGAGGGGTTCGGGGATGTATTTGGTGGCGTACTTGGGCAGGTACTTCTGCACGGGCGCGAAGCGTCGCCTCTGTTCTTTGACCCAGGACACGAACGCGGCCGGGGAGACGACGCGGCCGGTGTCGAACATGTAGCCGTGCCACAGCCCGCAAAGCTCGGCGCAGCGGATCTGGACGCTCTCACGCTTGGTCGGGCGGACGAACACTATGTTGTCTGTATTGGGGTTGGCGTCGGCCTTGACGCCGAGCTGGTAGGCCCAGAAGGAGTGGATCACGTCGAGCGAGGTGACGTGCAGTTCGATCATCTGGTTGACGGGCAGGACCAGATGCGTGGTCTCGACGCCGCCGTAGGTGGGGTAGCGGTAGGTGAAGGCCCACTCCTGAGCGATCACCTGGACCGGCAGCTTGGCGCCGCTGGGCACCGCGACCGGGTTCGGCCCGGCGCCCGAACCGGCCCCGTCTTCGAGCAGGCGCACGGTGCCGTAGGCGGCCAGGGACAGGACGAGCAACGTCGTGACCACGATCCAGGTCGTCTGGATGCGCGCGTTGCCGCGAATCGCGGGGCCTTCCAAAGCGCCGCCCTTGGGCTGGCGAAAATAGATGGTCGAATAGATCAGGTAGATCAGGACGAGCAAGAGCACGGGCGTGGCCATACCGATCAGGACCGTGTTGTCGGTGACGTGGCCGGAGGCCTGTTCGGAGCCGTTGCCGGGCGGCATGATCGGCCCGACCAAGAGAACCACGAGGGGCGTGGCGATCAGGGACGAGACGATCCAGATCAGACCGAAGCGTCGCGCGTGGTTGGGTTCGGGCGGCAGGGGACTCGGCTCGACGGCCATTGCTACGCCCTGTCCGGAAGCATCGGTGTCGAGCGGTGGATCGCTACCGGGCGCGCCTCTCGTGTCATCCCCCTGGCCATGCTTACACCACGTCCAGGAACCCGTCCATGTAGCCGAGCGTCTGCATCGGCCCGCCCTGTCCGAAGATCCATCCCGCTGCACAGGGCACGAAACACTGCCAGCGGTAGCGGCCCTTCTTGCCGGTCCTGAAACTGAAGGTGACCGTGCGGTGCGCCTCCGAGGTCGTGCAGGGCGCGAATTCGCACTGGTTCTTGGCTTCTTCGGGCACACCCGGCAGAGGGATGAACAGCCCGAGCTGGGGCACTGCAAAGGTGTGGGAGGCTTCTTCGGGGTTGATGCCGCGTGTCGGCTTGCCGTCGATCGTGACGGTGCCTGTGGTCGTGCCTTGGACCTGAGAGAGGAAGGGGTTGCGCAAGCCGGAATCGCCGTCGAACTGGTAGACGGTGACGTGGACGAGCGAGTTGGCGGGCACCGAGAAGATCGTCGAGTGCACCCACTTGCCGTGGTCGAGCACCAGGTAGGAGACCCAGTCGGGGTGCGACGGGCTGTACTTGGGGCCGATCGAGGCGACGGTCTGGAGGGTCAGCTGGGTGCCGCTGAAGCCGGCCACCTTACGCGTGGAGACCGCGGCCACCGATTGGGGGAAGCTGGTCGCCCAGGTCGCGATGTAGAGGCCGATGAGGACGCCGACGATCACGACCCCGACCGCGACGCCCAACAGCTTCTTCGCAAGCACGCTCACGCGCGTCTACCCCTTTAGGCCGGCTTTATCCCCAAGTAGACTTCCCGCTGGGGGGATCTCTCAAACGGTCCCGGGGAGCGGCACCTCGACCTGCCCGTGCGGCGAGCCGAAGTCGGCGAGCTTCTGTAGAAACGGCTCCGGCGGAAACGCCTCGGGCCCAAGCACTCCTACACCCTTCCAGACCCCCTCATCCAACAGCTCCAAAGCGACAACCGGGTTGATCGCGGTCTGCCAGACGACGGCTTGGGAGCCGTATTCGCGCATCGTGTGCTCGTTGTCGACGATGTGGTAGAGGTAGGTCGAGCGGGGCTTGCCGTCGGCGCCGGTGCCGGTGACCCACGTTCCGGCGCAGGTGCGCCCGGTCATGCGCTCGCCCAAGGTGGCGGGGTCGGGCAGGGCGGCGGCCACCACGTCGCGGGGCGCCACCTCCACTCCTCGCACGGACACCGTCTCGGTCGAGTCCAAGCCCAGCTTGTGCAAAGTGCTGAGCACGTCTATGAACTCTTGGCCGAGGCCATACTTGAAGGTGACCCGCTCGCAGGTGACCCAGCGCGGGATCAGGACGACCTCCTCGTGCTCGACGTTGACGCACTCGACGGGGCCGATGCCCTCGGGGAAGACGAAGGTCTCGGGCTCGGAGAAGGGGGCGGTCGTGTAGAAGCCTCGCTCCCGCTCCCAAATCAGAGGCGGGTTGAGGCACTCCTCGATCGTCGTCCAGATCGAGAAGGTGGGGGCGAAGTCGTAGCCTTCGACGACCAGATCGGCGCCGTCGCGGACCCCGACCTCCTCGACCATCGCGAACAGCTCGTCGGCGGCATAGCGCGCGAATACGTCGGACAAGCCCGGCTCCACGCCGATGCCGACCAAGGCCAAGACACCGGCCTGCTCCCAAGCCTCGGAGCGCTCGAGCTGGACGTCGCCGAGCATCACCCCGGGCAGCTCGTGGGGACGCTCGGGATGGGGGTGGGACAGGGTCATGGCCATGTCGAGGTAGGTCGTGCGCGTGTCGAAGCAGGCGTCGAAGATGGGCTCGTTGAAGCGGGGGTCGCAGGCGTTGAGGACGGCGTCGGGGCGCAATCTTTCGATCAGCGCGACCAAAGCTGCCCGGTCGGAAGCGTCGACCTGCTCAGCCGAGAAGCGGTCGGCTTCGCCAAGCTTGGCGACCACGTCGTGGGCGCGCGCGGGCGAGACGTCGGCCAAAGCCACCCGTGTGAACGAAGGCCGACGCTGGGCGATCGACGCAAACGCCGCCCCAACCCCGCCGGCTCCTACCACGAGCACGCGCATCCTCCCCAGTGTGACGTACGGAACGCCTTTAGACAAGGATAAAATGCAAAAGATGGAGCCATCCGCGCATACTCTGCTCGAGCCCGGCCATGACGATGCCTGGGCTCGCTTGAACTCCGAGAAGCGCACGCTCTTGACGCCACCCGCCAACACTCCCGTGGAGGAGCTGTTGCGACGAGGACAGCACCTCTCAGCTCAGGCGGCAGGCCTGCTACGAGCCATCGAGCGAGCCGATGGCAACGCTCGACCCTGACCTTGACGTCGCCGTCAAAGCAATGGTGGGCGCCGATGCCCGCTTTGTTGTGATCGGCGGGTTCGCCGTGATCGCCAACCGCTTTGTTCGCGCAACCGAGGACATCGACTTCTTGGTCCCCGACGATGTCGAGAACGACCGACGTGTGCTCGGCGCCCTGACCGAGCTGAGCGGTGTCCGCCTGCGCGATGAGGCACCCCTGAGCGACGAGCATCTGATCGACCAGCCCCATCTCAGGGCCAAGACAGACGCGGGGGTGGTGGATATTCTCCGCGGCGGACTCGCGCCGCTCGACTTCGACACGGTCGAGCGGAACGCCATCCGAGCCGACTACGGGGGCGTGGAGTTTAAGCTCGCGGGCCTGAGCAGCATCGTCGGCTTCAAGCGCCTTGCGGGCCGTCCCCGCGATCGGAACGACCTGATCGGGCTTGAAGAGATCCACGGCGAGCTGCCGATCGATCCGATCCCCGGTCTGGACGGCTGAGCGCCCCGCGACGCCTCGGCTGTTGCCGCATGCAGCGAGATCGGGAGCGCCTCACGTATGCTGCCCCGATCCGGCCGTATGAAAGACACCCGGTGCGATGGGCATGAACGTGCCAAGCGCGCCCCACACAACGCCCGAGCACTTCCACGCAAGCGATCCTCCCGCCCCCTCTCGGACCGCCGGCGGGACGGGATCTAGCGCTGCCCGCTGGGCGCCCTCCCCCACGATCTCGAAGGCCGAGCTGGCGTGGGTGATCTTGGGCGGGATCGCTTTGGCGATCTTGACGACGTGGCCGCTTGTGCTCCACATGAGCAGCACGATCGCGCCGGACCTGGGCGACCCGGTGAGGACCGCCTGGGAGATCGCTTGGGACGGACACGCCCTGTTGAGCGACCCGACCGGCTTGTTCAACTCGAATGCGTTCTACCCGCACCCGCTGAGCCTGGCCTTCTCGGACTCCCTGCTCGGCTATGGCCCGGCCGCGTTCTTCGGCTCGGGAACGGTGGCGGCGCTGGTTCGCTACAACCTGCTGTTCCTGGGCGCCTGGTCGCTTTGCTTTGTGGGCGCGTGGCTCTTGGCGCGGGAGCTCGGCCTGGGCAAGGTCGGAGCGGCCGTGGCGGGCGCCGCTTTCGCGTATGCCCCATACAGAGTCACCGAGGCGGGCCACCTGCACGTGATCTCGAGCGGCGGCATCGCGCTTTCGCTGTTCTTGCTGCTACGCGGCTACAGGCGCTCCTCCAAGGGTCTGACGATCGCGGGCTGGCTGGTGGCGGCTTGGCAGATCAGCTTGGGCTTCACGCTTGGATTGCAGTTCGCCTACATGCTGGCGCTGCTCGCCTTGATCGCGGTGGTGTGGTGGTGGCGAGCGTCCCGCGCACAGCCAACTGACCGGAGCGGACCGGCGCCGACCGCACACGGGCTGACGGGTCGTCTGCGGGCGCTGCCGCGCGATCTGGTGGTGGTCAGCTGCCTCGGGATTTTGCTGTGCGGCGCGATCACGGTGTACGAGGCGCGCCCATATCTGAAGGTGGCAAGCGAGTATCCGACCGCGAGGCGCACGATCAAGGAAGTCAAGAACTACTCCTCGGGACCTTGGGCGCTGTTGTCGGCCTCCTCGGAGAATCGTGTTTGGGGCGGCGTGACCGCGGGGGCGCGGAGTCACGTGCATTCCAAGAACGAGGACGTGTTCTTTCCAGGAGGGGTCATAGGCCTGCTCGCGTTGATTGGGTGCTTTGCGTCGATCCTTACCAGGCGCGTCCGCCTGGGCTTGGCCTTCGGGTTGGTGTTGTGCTGGGTGCTCGCAATGGGCATGGGCCTCACGGGGGCGGGATATCCGTACAGGCTGCTGTTCGACTACGCGCCCGGTTGGGACGGGGTGAGGGTGCCCGGGAGGGTGTTCACGCTGGGGACCTTGTTCTTGGCGCTGCTGGCCGGCGCGGGGGCTTGGTGGATCGCGCAGATGACGCGGCGTTGGGGCAAGGGCTATGGCGAGCGCGGCGCGGGACGCTTGGTGGGCGTTGTGGGGGCGCTCTTGGTCGTGGCGGTCGTCGGCGAAGGCGCAGGGCACCTGGGCCACCCGGTCGTTCCCCAGCCGGCCAAGGCCGAGATCGGCTTGAAGGGGCCGGTCATGGACCTGCCCACAGACGGCGCGGCCGATCGCTTGTGGCAGTACTTCTCGACCAACGGCTTCTATGAGATCCCGGTCGGCAACAGCACGTTCGACATCCCGGCCGTGGACGACCTGAGGGGCGGGATGAGCGGCTTCCCGGACAAGGCGAGCGTGGAGAAGCTGCGCTACTACGGGGTGAAAACAGTGGTCTTGCATACGGTGATGCCGGTCTTGCCGGGCATCAAGTGGCCGGAGATCCCCGAGCCGCCCAACCTGGCGGCGGCCGCGGCCAAGCCGGTGACGGGGCTGGGCGTCACCAAGCGGACGGTCGGTTCGCTCGTCATCTACGAAATAGGCCCGGGCCCGAAGGCCCTGCACGGGTCATGAACGTGCGTGGCGGCGCCTTGCCCGAGACACGAATGTCCCGATCGTGAGCGCGCTCGATTCGGACGCCCCACGCGCGCGCGCGCGGAGTGAGGCTTTCTACGCGCGCGCGCGCGCAGGGCACTCCAAGAAGCGCAACCTCGCCCTCGCCGCGATCGTGCTGGTGGGGCTCTCCTACGCGACCTTGATCCAGAGCTTCTCCTGGAACCAAGCCTCCCACTACGACCTGATCCGCTCGCTCGACCAGGACCGCACGACGATTGACCAGTACCAGGAAAACACGGGCGACAAGGCCTTCTACAAGGGGCACTGGTACTCGGCGCGGGCGCCCGGTTTGGCGCTGTTCTCGCTGCCCTTCTATGACGCCCTGAAGGGGCTGGGCGCCGAAGGCTTCACCGACAGGCACGTGGCGCCCCCCAACCATCCGGGCGATGAGATGATCTGGCTGGTCGGGCTGTGGGGCAATGTGCTGCCGGGACTCGTGCTGTTGCTCCTGGTCGGCTGGGTCGCCGAGGGCCTGGAGCCGGGATATGGGGCGGCCACGGCGGTGATCTTGGGGCTGGGCACCTTGACGCTGCCGCTCTCGACGCTGCTGTTCAGCCACGTGTTCACCGCCTGCCTGGGGTTCGCGGCCTTCGTGCTGTTGATGCGCGAGCGGGCGGGGCCCGCTGGGGTGGGCGGGTGTTGCTATATCGGCGTGGCGGGGCTGCTGCTGGGATACGCGGGCGCCTCGGAGTATCCGCTGTTCTTTTGCGCGCTCGTGCTCGGGCTTTACTTGATCTCACGCAAGGACAGCTTCAACCCGCGCGGCCTGGCCCTGAGGGTGGGACCGTTCGTGCTCGGCGGGCTGATCGGGATCGTGCCGCTGCTGCTCTACAACCACTACGCGTTTCACTCCTGGACGCACCTGGCCTACCAGAACATCGAACGCCAGCAGCAGGGTTTCTTCGGCATAAGCGCGCCGAGCCTGCCGGTGCTGGCCACGCTGCTGCTGGACTCGCGCGGCCTGCTCACACTCTCGCCCGTCCTATTGATGGGCCCACCCGGCACCTGGCTGATGTATCGGCGCGGGCTGCGGGCGGAGGCTTTGACGATCGCCGGCATATGCGTGCTGTATGTGGGCTATAACGCGGGCTACTACCTGCCCTTCGGGGGAGGCTTCATGGGGCCGCGCTTCTTGATGACGGCGATCCCGTTCTTGGCGCTCCCCATCGCGCTGGCTTTGAAGCGCTACCCGGGCCCGACGATCGCGCTGGCGGCGGTGTCGCTCGCGACCATGGTGATCGCCACGATCACCCACCCGTTGATTGGCTATGAGAACGAGGCGGTCGTGTTCGTACGCTACCTGGGCAAAGGCTACTTCCAGCCGACGATCGCCTCGGCCTTCGGCATGGGGCGCGGCTGGGGCGGGATCTGGCCTTTCCTGCTGGCGGCCGGAGGCGCAGTGGTGTGTGCAGTCATGGCTACGGCGCGTACCCGCATCTCGGCCCGCTCGCTGCTGTGGGGCGTCGCCGCGCTCGCGGGCTGGTGCGTGTTCGCCGCGCTTGGGCCGACCCTGCTGGGCATCGACCACCGCGGCCTGCTCTCGATCGTGGGCGCGGGCGATGACACGGCCCTGAACCTGACCTTGCACAACGGCACCCGCTACCCCCTCCGTGCCCTCGCCCCGCTGGCCGCCGGTGTGGGCCTACTGGCCCTCCTGCTGGCCAAGCTGCTGTCAGACCTGCGACCCACGCGTGAGGATGAGCGGCGCCGCCGGCCGGCGTCAGAGCCGGTCGCCGGCTGAACTCAGCTTTTGGAGACTTTGACTTTGCACTTGGCCGCGTGCAGTTGCTTGCACACGACCACGTAGCCGGGCCTGGGGTTGTATTTGGGGTCCATCAGGCCCGCGTCGAAGCGCACCGCGGCTGTGCCGCCGGACCACTGGAAGATGTAGAGGCGCTTGATGCGCGAGTTGGACGCGGCGATTTTGAACATGAAGGCCAGGGCCTTGGACGCTCGCGTCAGGCCTGAGCCTTTCTTGTTCGGGAAAGAACTGCCGAACTGGACGATCCCGCCCGTCTCGGTCAGCCACACCTGACCGGGCACCGCGGCCAGGATCGCGCGAGTGCGGATCGTTTGGAAACGGTTGGTGTCGGAGTAGTTGTGCAGGCCCCACAGCTTGGGCATCGGCACTTTCAGGCGTGAGATCTCGTGCTTGTATTCGGCGATGTAGCGCAGGCTCGGGCTCACCGAGGGGCCGTCGAGGATGTCCAGGCCGGTGAGCGTGCAGCCCCGGCAGATGGCGCGCAGGGCCTTGTAGTACCGGGCCGACTGGCTCGCCGTGGGCGAGACGAGGCCGATGTGGCGTTTGCCTTTGACGATTTCCACGACGGTGCCCCGGTTGGCCTCGTTCCAGGCTTGGTACTGCTTCACCTTGGGGAACAGGGCCAGGAACTTCTTGATGTCGCGCTGATAGACGGCGACGGAGGGCATCTTGGTGGGCGTGTACTCAGAGTGGTAGAAGGCGACCAGGACCTGCTGGTGGTCGGCTTCGGCCTCGCCGATCCATTCGCGCGCCAGCTGCAGGGAGTAGGGGCGCACGGCGGCGTCGTAGGGGGCGATGTAGCGCGCGATCTTGGTGTGCAGCTGCAACCACAGAGGATTGGTGAACATCTCGGTCTGCTGATCGCCGATCCCGGTCAGGAAAGAGGCGGAGGCGTGGGCCTTGGGCGCGGACGATGCTTGGGCGCTCAGCGCGGACGATGCTTGCGCCGTGGACGCAGAGGAGGCCACGACGGAACGGGAAGTGCCGGCGAGCGCGCTGGCGGTGCCGGCGAGCAGGGCGGCGCCGAGCAGCGCGGCGAGCATGAATGTGAAGGGGCGGATTCGTGGAAGCATGTTCATTGCAACAGCCTATGTGGCGCGACGTTGCGGCGCGCAACCAATCTTTCGCGATTCTTAGGCCGGGACCTTCTCGCCCGCCGGTCGCCGGGCGCCTGAGAGTCGCGAAGTCCGGCGGGCGCCCTACTCGAGGTCGGCGGCCTGATGTCCCTCCTCGCGCCGGGTCGGGTCGGCCACGATCCGCACGTCCACACCGGGTAGGCCCTCCAAGACCCGGATGACGAGCGGCTCAGAGAAGCGCTTTAGACCGCGGCGAGGCGCGGGGGCGCCCATCAAGACGTACGTGCTGGCCAGGCGCCGGGCGGTCTCGATCGCGACCGCCGCCACGTCCTCGCCTTCTTCGACGAGCAAGCGCGCCCCAAGCATCGCTGTGAGACGCCTGAGCGCCTCCAACTGCTCGCGGTCCTCGGCGCTGGGCGTGCGCTCGGGCGGTCGCACGACGAGCACGTCAAGGCGCGCGCCGAGGCGTTCGGCCGAGCGCGCGGCGCGCCTGACGATCCGCTGGGAGTGGGGGGCCAAGGCGACCAGGGCGAGCAGGCGCTCGGCGATCGCTTGGGTTCCTGCGCCCGGCACGGAGGGCTCCGCCAAGCCTTCGTCGCGGCGCACCGGCTGCGGGGTGCGAGCGCCGGGCGCGAGACGCTTGATCTCGACACCCTCGGCCACGTGGCGCAGGGCCGTCTCGCGCAGGGCGGAGAGGTTCTCGACCTTGAAGAAGTTGTTGAGCGCGGCCGGCACGCGCTCGGGCCGGTAGACCTTGCCGGCCCGCAGGCGCTCGATCAAAGCCTCGGGCGTGAGGTCGATCAAGACGACCTCGTCGGCGGCGGCGAGCACTTCGTCGGGGATCGTCTCGCGCACCCTGGTCCCGGTCAGCTGGACGATCTGGTCGTTGAGACTCTCCAGGTGCTGGACGTTGACCGTCGAGTAAACGTCGATGCCGGCGGCGAGCACGTCTTGGACGTCTTCGTAGCGCTTCTCGTGCTCGGTGCCGGGCGCGTTGGTGTGGGCCAACTCGTCGATCAAGCACAGCTCGGGCTTGCGCGCGAGGACTGCGGGCAAATCCATCTCGGCCAAGGGCGTGCCCCGATAGTCGACCATGCGCGGCGGGATCTCCTCCAAGCCCTCGGCCTGGGCGCTCGTCTCCTCGCGCCCGTGCGGCTCCAAGTAGCCGATCGCCACGTCGCGCCCACTCTCAGCCTCTGCGCGCCCCTCCTGCAACATGCGGTAGGTCTTGCCGACCCCCGCGGCCATCCCGATGAAGACCTTGAGGTGACCGCGCTCCTCTGCGGCTGGTCCGTCCGTTGACATGGGAGTCGCATTCTCTCCCACCGGACGGTCCGCGAGCGCTCAGCCTCCGAGAAGGTTGTGGACTATGAGGTCGATCAGCTTGATGCCGATGAACGGCGCGACGATGCCGCCGAGGCCGTAGATCAAGAGATTGCGTCGCAACAGCCCGGACGCGCCGATCGGCCGGTAGCGCACCCCGCGCAGCGACAGCGGGATCAGGAGCGGGATCACCAGCGCATTGAAGATGATCGCCGAGACGATCGCCGACTGGGGCGTGCCGAGATTCATGATGTTGAGCACGTGCAGCGGGCCCTTGGGTGGGTGGGGACCCGATCCAATGGCGTAAGTAGTGATGAAGATGGCGGGCAGGATCGCGAAGTACTTGGCCACGTCATTGGCGATCGAGAACGTGGTCAAAGCCCCGCGGGTGATCAGGAGCTGCTTTCCCACCTCGACGATCTCGATCAGCTTCGTGGGGTTGGAGTCCAGGTCGACCATGTTGCCGGCCTCACGCGCGGCCTGGGTGCCGGTGTTCATCGCCACACCCACGTCTGCCTGGGCGAGCGCGGGGGCGTCGTTGGTGCCGTCGCCGGTCATCGCCACGAGCCGCCCGTCCTGCTGCTGCTCCTTGATCAGCTCGAGCTTGGCCTCGGGCGTGGCTTCGGCGAGGAAGTCGTCGACACCCGACTCCTCGGCGATCTTGGCAGCAGTGAGGCGATTGTCGCCGGTCACCATGACCGTCTTTATGCCCATCGCACGCAGCTGGTCGAAGCGCTCCTTCATGCCCTGCTTGATCGTGTCCTTGAGGTAGACGACGCCGAGCACCTGACTGTCGCGGGCGACCGCGAGAGGAGTGCCGCCCTCGCGCCCGATGCGATCCAGGTGCTCGCGCAGCTCCGGCGGGGCCTGGCCGCCCTCGCCTTCCACGAACTGGACGATCGAATCTCCGGCGCCCTTGCGCAGGCGCCGGCCCTCGACGTCCACGCCGGACATGCGGGTCTGGGCGGTGAACGGCACGAACTCGGCCCCGAGCGTGTTCATGTCGTGCTCGCGGATGCCATACGTCTTGGCGAGCACCACGATCGAGCGCCCCTCGGGGGTCTCGTCCGCTAGCGAGGACAGCTGCGCGACTTCGGCCAGCTCGGACTCGGGCACGCCCGGCATCGGGATGAACTCGGAGGCCTGCCGGTTGCCCAAGGTGATCGTGCCGGTCTTGTCGAGCAAGAGCACGTCCACATCGCCGGACGCCTCGACCGCGCGGCCGGACAGGGCGAGCACGTTGCGGCGCACCAAGCGGTCCATGCCGGCGATCCCGATCGCCGAGAGCAGAGCGCCGATCGTGGTCGGGATCAAGGCGACGAGCAAAGCGATCAAAGTCGTCTCGGAGATCGAGGTCCCCGCGAACAAGCCGAACGGGCGCAAGGTCGCGACCACGATCATGAAGATCAAGGTGAGCGCCGCCAAGAGGATGTTGAGCGCGATCTCGTTCGGCGTCTTGCGCCGCTCGGCTCCCTCGACGAGGGCGATCATGCGATCCAAGAACGAGCGGCCCGGCTCCTGGGTGATTTCGACGACGATCCGATCTGAGGTGACCCTCGTGCCGCCGGTCACCGCAGAGCGGTCGCCGCCGGACTCGCGGATCACCGGCGCCGACTCGCCGGTTATCGCGGACTCGTCGACCGTGGCGATGCCCTCGATCACCGAGCCGTCGCCGGGGATCAGCTCGTTGGCGACGACCACCACGATGTCCCCGCGCGTGAGCGCCGAAGCCGCCTTCATCGAGCCGTCCTTCATCGTGGCGACGGTCTCCTTGCGCATGTTGCGCAAGGTGTCCGCCTGGGCGCGCCCGCGACCCTCTGCGAAAGCCTCGGCCATGTTGGCGAAGATGACGGTCAGCCACAGCCAGAAGGCGATCGTGAACGTGTACCAGGCGGGCTCGCTTGTGCCCGTCAGGGTATGGCCGCCGCCGAGCGGCTGTCCACCAAAGGCTTGGATCAGACAGCTGACGGTCGTGATCAGGGCTCCGATCTCGACCACGAACATGACGGGGTTTCTGACCTGCACGCGCGGGTCGAGCTTGACGAGGCTGTCGATCAAGGCGCGCTTGGCGATGTCGCGCTGGAACAGGGAGATCGCCTGACGCTCGTGGGTCGCGTTGACGGCCATCAGTTACCTCCAGACCCAGGGCTTTGCCCTGTGTGCCCGCGGTCGAGCGCCAGGTTCAGTTCGAGCACGTTCACTCCCGGTTCACCTGAAAAGCCGAGTCCGCGCGAATCGGTGTATTTGGCGATCAGGCCATCGACCACGCTCAGCCGCAGGCCGCGCTTGACGGCGACACGGTGCGCTTGAATCCAAGCGTTTGCTTGCGAAATTTCGGGGTCCAGGTTCGAAGCCGAGGTGTTGACCGCATCGACCGGGATCTTGGCCACCGTCAGGGTCGGGTCATAGGGCTTGTTCATTTCCAGATAGGCCTTGATGTTTTCGAGATCGGCTTCGGCGGTCGCCTTGGAGTTGGGACCGCGGTTTGAGAAGGTGGAGGCGGCGGCGTTGTAGGCGCCGCCTTCGGTTGCGGAGGGGCGCGACTGGAAGTACTGGAGATCCGGTTCTGTGACCATTTCTCCTTCTTCTTCCTTGGGCTTGCCGTTCTTGGCGATCACGGGCGAGGCGAAGCTTTGGCCGATGATCTTCGAGCCGACCAGCTTGCCGTTCACATAGACCTTCTGGCCATTGGCGTTGCCGGAAAAGGCAACCTGGCTGACGCCCGTTATGAACAACGGATAGACAAGGCCGAGCAGGATCGTGAAGACCACGACGGCGAGGACGGATGTGAGGATGTCCCGCTTCATCTCAGTAGAGGTGTCCGGTCAGGCCCTGGACGATCGGTCCGAGCAACAGGGCGGGGAAGAAGGTGAGCGCGCCGACGAGCACGATCACGCCGATCAGGAGAACCACGAAAGTGGTGTTGTCGGTGCGCATCGTGCCGAGGCCCGCGGGGCTGACACGCTTGCCGGCCAGGGAACCCGCGACCGCCAAGGCAAACAGGATCGGGGCATAGCGCGCGAACAGCATGTCGAATCCGCCGAGGATGGTGGCGAAGCTGATGCCGTGCGAGCCGACGTTGCCCGCGGCGGGCTGGATGAAGCCGGTGTAGCCGGCGAAGGCGGAACCGTTGTTGTTTGCCTGGGAGAGGTAGGCATAGAAGCTCTCGGAGAAGCCCTGGGGGGTGTTGCCGCCCAACTTCGTCAGAGCGCCTTCGGAGATCGATTTGCGCCCGGCCGCGGTCGCGGTCGCCATCGCGGTGCAAAACAGGGCGGCCAGGGGGGTGATCAGGATGCCGAGGCCCGCAAGCTTGATCTCGCGCGCCTCGATCTTCTTGCCGAGCCACTCCGGCGTGCGCCCCACCATCAGGCCGCCGATGAACACGGCCAGGAGCACATACAGGAGGATCGAGTAGAGCCCGGTGCCGACGCCGCCGAAGATCACCTCGGAGGCCGACAGGTTGGCGAACGGCACGGCGCCGCCGATCCCGGTGAAGGACTCGATCGCGCTGTTCACCGCGCCGCAGGATGTGACGGTGGTGACGACGTCGAACAGGGCCGAGCCGGCGATGCCGAAACGCTGCTCCTTGCCTTCCATGTTGCCCCCGCCCGAGCCCGAGAAGGCGGCGGTGTGAAGCCCTGCGGCGTGCTGTGCGGGTGAACCGTGGGCCTCGGCGATGTAGGCAACGACGACCGCGCCGAGGAACATGAACATCATCGCGCCGAAGATCGCGTAGCCCTGGCGGCGATTGCCGGCCATGCGCCCATAGGTGAACACGAGCGCGGCCGGGATGATCAGGACCAGGAGCATCTCGAAGAAGTTGGTGAACGCGGTCGGGTTCTCGAAGGGGTGGGCCGAGTTGACGTTGAAGAAACCGCCGCCGTTGGTGCCCAGCTCCTTGATGACCTCCTGGGAAGCGACCGGGCCCATCGCGATCGATTGAGTCAGACCGGTGATCGTGTGCGCCGTCAAATAGGTGCTGAAGTTCTGGATGACCCCCTGGGAGACGAGCACGAGCGCGCCGATCACCGAGATCGGGCCGAGCACATACAGAACCGTGCGCACCAAGTCGACCCAGAAGTTTCCGATGCCCTTGCCGCTACGCCCGACGATCCCCCGTATGAGAGCGACCGCCACAGCGATGCCGACGCCCGCGGAGAGCCAGTTCTGGACGGTGAGGCCCATCATCTGACTCAAATAAGTCATGGTGGTCTCGCCGCCGTAGTACTGCCAGTTGGTGTTCGTGACGAACGAGGAGACCGTGTTGAACGTGACGTTCCAAGGCGCCGAGTGGTAGCCGAGCGGGTTCAGCGCGTGAGGCACATAGAACGCGTTCTGGGTGCGCAGGATCAGATAAAGGAGAAGCCACCCGGCCAAGGAGAAGATCAAAAGACTCTTTGCGTAGGCCTTCCAGTCCTGCTCACCCTTGGGATCGACCCGCAGAATGCTGTAGAGCAACCGCTCGGGGCCGCCCAAGATCGGCGAGAGAAAGACGCGCTTGCCGGTGTAAACCTTCGCCATGTAGCCACCCAGCGGGAAGGCAAGCGCGGTCAGGATGACCACAAACAGGACGATCGTGAGCCAGCCACTAACAGTCATGACACTCGTGAGACGATCGTGGATCGAGCGATGCAAGGACGCACCGACCGCAGTGTGCTACGCACACAAGGGAGGGAGGACGCCGCAGCGCGAAGCGTCCACGGTCGTCTCACAGCTTCTCACCCCGGATGAGCGCGTAAAAGAGGTAAGCAATGATCAGGACGGTCATCACAAGACCGAACACATCGGCGCCGCTCATATCCTGTCGATCCCGGCGACCAACAACAAGAGGAGCGCGAACGCTCCGACGGCCATGAGTATCGAGACGATGTCCATGACCACCACTATTGGTCACGCCACGTCACACCCGCATCACGATTTCCGGGCCGCGTATAACGATTTCGTTACGAATAGATGGCCTAGGCCGAGAAGCGGTAACCGACGCCCGGGTCGGTCACGATCAAGCGCGGCTGGCCCTCGCCCGGTTCCACCTTGGCGCGCAGGCGCGCGATGTGGGTGCGCAGGGTCTGCACGTCCTCGACGTATTGTGGCCCCCAAACCTCGGTCAAGAGAGCCCTGTGTGTCATCAATCTGCCCCTGTTGCGAGCGAGCACGCGCAACAGGTCGAACTCGATCGGCGTAAGGCGGATCGGCTCGCCCGCGCGACTCACCGTGCGCGCGGCGAGGTCGATCTCCAGAGCACCCGCCACGATCGAGGGCTGCTCCTCCGAGCGCCCGCCGCGACGCAGAGCCGCCTGCAGGCGCGCCACCAGCTCGCGCGAGCCGAACGGCTTGGTGATGTAGTCGTCGGCCCCCGCCTGCAAAGCCAAGACCTTCTGCTCCTCCTCACCCACCGCCGAGAGCACGAGGATCGGCATCTCGCTCCACTCGCGCAGGCGACGCGTCACCTCGATGCCGTCCATGTCCGGCAACATCAAATCCACGATCGCCGCCTCGGGGGGACGCACCGCCGCGCGGTCGAGCGCCTCGGCGCCCGTTTCCGCGGGCACCACCTCAAAGCCGGCGTCGCGCAACACGACCCGCAAGGCACGCAAGATCTGGGCCTCGTCGTCCACGACCAGGACGCGCTGAGGCGCCGCCGGCACGGCTTTTGCGATCAAAGCGAACCCCGCCCCCCGCACGAGATCCGAGCAACACGGGAACACCCGAGCCCGGTCAACGCGAGCCCAGTCAACGCAAGCGCTCGGTGCTCGCCGCGACCTCGACCGCGCGCTCCGGCTCGGCGGCGGGCTCCGTGGCGGCCAGAGGCAGCTCGAACACGAACGTGGCTCCCTGCCCCGGCAGCGACTCGACATGCAAGCGCCCGCCGTTTGACTCAGTGAAGCCGCGGGCTATCGCCAAGCCGAGCCCCGAACCGCGATGGCCGCTGGTGGCTGTACCGGCGCGGTAGAAGGGCTCGAACACTCTCTCTAGCTGCGCCGGGGGTATACCGGGGCCCCGATCGACGATACGTACGACGAGACGGTCCCCCACTCCCTCCGCCGCCATGCTGCGAACGGCGCGAGCCCTGACGGACACCGGATGACCGCCGCTATGGCGCCGCGCGTTCTCCAGGACATTTGCGAATGCCCTCTCCATCTGCACCGGATCGACCTGTATGAGCGGCATGTCGCGGTCGATCGAGAGGCTGAAGTCCTGCTCGGCCGGGTTTAGGTCGGCCAGGGCCGCCCTCAGAACCTCATCGACCGAAGTCCAGACGGCGTGCGGCTCGGCCGCCCCCGCTTCTAGGCGCGACAGGTCGAGCAGATTGTCCACCAGGCGCGAGAGGCGCTGGGTCTCCTGCTGGATGATCGCCGTCATCTCGGTGCGCTCGGCCTCCGAGAGCGAGGCCGAGGAGAGCGCGTCCGCCGCCGCCGAGATCGCCGTCAAGGGCGAGCGCAGGTCGTGCGAGACGGCCCGCAATAGGGCCGTCTTAATCACGTCGGTACGCCTCAGGGCCGCAGTCTCCACGACGTCCGCGAGTAGCGCGTCGCGCTCCAGCCCCGCGTTCAGCAGCGACTCCAACGACGGCACGACACGCTCCTGCAGGCGGCGCAAGGTCGCCTCGGAGGTGTCCGCCGGCACGAGCAAGGTGCCCAGCCTGCGCGGCCCCTCGCGCAAGGGGAAGGCGACGCGACGCTCGTCCGCCTCTACCGCCTCGAGCTCGATCGCGGCGGAGGACAGGTGGAGCACCTGAGAGAGACGGGCGGCGGCCGTGGGCAAGTCCTCGGAGAGGCGTCGACCGCCCAGCAGCAGACGGGCCAGCTCGGCCGCCAGATCCGCCTCGACACGACGCTCGGCCGCCTCCCGCGAGCGCGCCCGCGTGACCTCGGCCACCGAGGAGGCGAGCAGCGAAACGACCAGAAAGGCGATCAAGGCGACCCAGTTCTCGCTGTCGCTGATCGTGAAGCGCCCGACTGGGGGCAGATGGAAATAGTTGAACGCAAGCGCGCTCAGCAGCGAGGTGGCGAACCCCAGCCACAGACCCCACGTGACCGAGACGATCACCACCGCCAGCATGTAGACGACGCCCAGCGATACGACCGGCGCCGCCTGCTTCAGCGGATAGATCAAAAGCGTGCACACCGCCACCAAGCCGGCGGCCACGAGCAGGCCGACCCGCCGCGAGGGCGGCTCGGGGGTCAGCAGGAAGCCAAGCGAGCGGGCCACATTTTCAGCGTAACGGCAACCGGGGCGGAGTTGACAGACGCCTCAAGCTAGAGCACAAGGACGTCGATTGACTGGATATGGCTCCGCCTCGATCGACCGCCGAGAACTCCAAGGCGCATCGATAGGCTTGACCTGGTTTTGAAACCGGTAGTGGACAAGCTCCGTCTCCTCACGATCCATTCGCTGATCGCGCTCGCCGCGCTTGGATGGGTCGCCACCGCCCACGGCGCACTGCTGCCCGCCTCCGACTATGTGGCGCGGCCGGTGTGCCAAGCGCCCGCGCCCGGGCGGGCCGCGTGCTTGGCCGTGCGCCTGCAAGCAAAGACCGCCCCCCTGCGGGCCCGCATCCAAGCCGCCGCGGCGCAGGCTGCGGCACAGGCCGAAGCCGCCCAAGCCCTCGTCCTACAGCCCAGCGCCACGCAGACCGGGGCCGCGCAGACCGGGGCCCCTGGTATCGCCGCGCAAGCTCCCCTCGCCAAAGCCTCCCAGTGCCACCTGTATGCCTCCAGCTGCCTGTCCCCCCAGAATCTCCAGCAGGCCTACTTCCCCGGCGAAGCGCCGGACGCGCCTGCCTCCGAACCGCAGACGATCGCCTTGGTCGACGCCTACAACGACCTCAGCGCCGAAGCCGATCTGGAGACCTACTCAAAAGAATTCGGCCTTCCCGCGTGCACCAAAGAAAACGGCTGCTTCGCCAAGGTGGGCGCAAGCGGAAGCGAAACGGCGCTGCCCTTCCCCTCAAGCGAAGGCGAACTCGAAGCATATGCGAAAGGCACCAAACGTCGACGGGAAAAGGCCGAAGAAGCCGAGGGGTGGGCGCTGGAGACCGACACCGACATCGAGGTCGCCCACGCCATCTGCCAGAACTGCCACATCGTGCTGGTGGAGGCTTCCGGCCCCGAATACGGCGAACTGGAAACGGCCGAGAACACCGCCGTAGCCCTCCACGCGACGGAGATCTCCAACTCCTGGGGCGGCCCCGAAAGCAGCTCGGACAGCTCGGCCTTCAACCATCGCGGCATCGTGATCGCCGCGGCCTCCGGCGACGACGGTTATCTCAACTGGGACCAGTACTCCACCCGCAACCAGGCCGGCTCGTCCTACTTCGAGGGCGCCGACTATCCCGCCTCCTCGCCGCACGTGCTCAGCGTGGGCGGCACCGCTCTCCAGCTGAACGAAAGCGGGGGCTGGGCCAGCGAGTCGCCTTGGAATGCCGCCGCAACTAACGAAGGCGCCGGCGGCTCGGGCTGTAGCGGCGCGTTGCAGGCGCCAAGCTGGCAGCGCGCCGTCGCCGATTGGGCTCAGGTCGGCTGCGGCTCCTATCGAGCCAACGCCGACGTCTCGGCCGACGCCGACCCCTCGACAGGCGTGAACGTGTACGACTCCACGCCCTATCCCGAAGAAGGCAAAGCCGTCGTGCCCTACTGGGTGCCGATCGGCGGCACCAGCGTCGCCACGCCGATGCTCAGCGCCATGTTCGCCTTGGCGGGTGGGGCTCACGGCGTCGCCTATCCGGCCGAAACCCTGTACGCCCATCTCGGAGGACCCTCGCTGCACGACGTGAGCAGTGGCGGCAACGGAGCCTGCGACGGCGAATACACGAGCTGCGAAGACTCGCTCGTCTCGCCACTGGACTGCGGCGAAGGCGTCTGGATCTGTAACGCCACGTTCGGCTACGACGGCCCGACCGGCGTCGGCACGCCCGACGGACTCGCCGCCTTCAAGCCCGTCGCCGGCTCCGGCGGCGAACCGCACACGACCACACCCGAAGAATCGACCCCGGGCGCCTCGCCTGGCGGCAAAGGCGGCGGTCCCGTTCAACCGCTCGGCGGCTCCACCGAACCCCCGGGCTCGCCGAGCAAGACCTCGGGCCCCACGACCGGCGGCAACGGCACGAAATTGGGCTTGACCGCAGCGCCTCGCATCCTGGCCCTGGCCCTCACGGCCGGCGCGCGGACGGCAACGCGCCTGAACGCGCACCGCACGCTCGAGTTGCGCATCGCCCAGGTCGTGTTCTCGTTGCGCACGAACCTGGCCACTTCCGTGACGGCCACGCTTTCGCTCCGAGTCGGCGGCCGAACGCACTGGCGCAAGCTGCCCGGCTCATTCGGCTTCCATGCCGCCCAGGGCTTCAGCCACCACCGACTCCGAGGCCGCGCCCATCTGGCGCCAGGCCTCTACCGCCTCACTCTTGTGCCCGCCGGTGGGGTTGCTCGGTCGCTTGCTTTTCGGATTTTCTGAGCTCCTCAGGACGCTCGCTCAGTTCCCGCTCGAGCTGCTCGCCGCTCTCGGTCAACCACCAGGCATTGGGCGTTCCCCGCGCCGCGCCGCTGCCGCCGCGATTGACCACCAAACCCTGGTACTCCAAGCGGGTGAGGATCTTCGAGATCTGACCTTGATCGACGATCCCGGCCCGTTCGGCCACTTCGCGGTTGCTGCCTGCGGGCAGCTCGCCGATCGCCCTCAGCACGCGGACGGTCCGATAGGTCAGCCGGGCCCCACGCGGTTCGGGCTCCGGGCGAGTCGCGGGCAAGCTCTGCGGCAGGCGCTTGGTCGGCGGAGCCGGCGGCGGGGGCCGGTCCAGTTCCTTGCGCGCCGTGCTCGCGCCGAGATAGGGAAGCACGATCAAGCTCATCAACTCGCCGTGCAACTCAATCAGCCGAAGCTCCTCACCGGCCGCGCTCGGCTGCCCCGCGGCCGCGCCCTGCTCGGGGTCCTTCGTCACCGGGGCCTCGCCGAGTAAGCGGGTGTAGAGCACAGCGATGACCGCCCCCACGACGCCCTCGGCGACGACCGGCCCCGGGACGCGAGCACCGGAGACCTCGGCGCGGCCGCGATCGACCACTACGCACAACTCAGCGATCGTCCGCGAGCGCAGCTCCAGCACGCGCGGACCCCCGCCCGCCGCATGGACGATGCAAAACTGGGCGAGCAGAGGCTGCTCGTCGAAGAAGCGCAGCAGCGCCGCCAAAGCGCTCCTGACCGACTCTCGCCAGGTGTCCTGCGCCTCATACGCTTCGACGGAGACGGCCCGGGCCTGTTCTATGGCCCACTCGAATGTGGCCAAGAAGCAGTCCTCGATGTCCACGAACAGCTCATAGAAGAGGCGTCTGGAGACTCCGGCGCGCGCGATCACGCGCGCCACCGTGACCGATGCCGCGCCGCGCATGGCCGTCTCTTCGGCCATCGCCCCCAAGATCCTGGATCGCTGAATCTCCTCCACGTTTGACCGCGTCGATCGACAGTCCCCGATGCCCTCGAGAAGACTTCAGATGCTCCGCGTGTGCTTGATATTACTCGTGGCGAGCATCTGCCTACTGTCCACTGAGCCAAAGAGCCTTTCGCGCGACCGGTGGTAAGACCCCGATCGGCTTTGAGAGCCGCCAAAAGGGACGTTTGCGCCGTGCAACTCCGTTTGCAGGGGGCCGCTCGCGCTTGTGATCGAGGCCGAGCGTGGCTAGCTTGCGCAACTCATGCAAAGCTCGACCACCCGCCTCCGCCACGCCGTGGCACTGCTAACGCTGATGGGCGCCTTGGCCGCCACGCCGGCATTGGCCGGCCAGTCGCAAGGAGCCTTGGAAAGCGGCATCTCCTCCTCCACCGCCAAGGAGGGCTCCCTCAGCGAAGCGATCAAAGCCGACTCACATCAGATCGACGGCTTCCAAGGCAGCATCGACGCCCTTCAAGGTCGCCTCTCGGCGCTCGAATCGAGCCTCGCGATCGAGCGCGAAGTCCTCGACCGGCTGCGCTCCCAGCTGGGAGCAGCCCGGACCCACCTCGCTTCGCTGGTGGTGCAACTAGCCCACGACCGCAAGGTGTTGGTCGCACAGGTGGTGGCCGCCTACGAGTCCCCACCGCCGAGCATCGTGACCGTGATTCTCGACGCGCACGGCTTCGGCGACCTGATCGAGCGCTTGGACGATCTCAAGGCAGTCGGCCAGGAGAACGCCAACGCAACCACCCAGGTAATCGACACTAGGGCCGCCGTGGCCAAGGAAACCAAGCGGCTCACGGTGCTCACCTCTTCACACCAGCGCGAGACAACCGCCGTCCTGGTCCAGCGCGACGAGGTCGCGCGCCTGCACTTGGCGCTCGTCGACCACCAGCTCGAGTACATCCACGCCCGCGACCGCAAGAGCTCCGAGCTCGGCGAACTGCGCTCGCACCGAGCGTCCCTCGAAAAAGAACTGTCGGCGATCCAGATCAAGGAGTACAACTCCCAGAACGAATCGTTCTCAAGCGGCTTCACCGTCGAAGGCGGCGGGCCCTCCGGGGAATTCGGCTTCTTCCAGGCGCCCGGCACCAACTACAGCGTCGGGGTCGAGCCGATCCTGGTGGCGCGCCTGAACACGCTCGGCAAGGCCTTGCACCTGCACCTGATCGGGATCTCCGGCTACCGCTCGCCCCAGCACTCGGTCGAGGTGGGCGGCTTTGCCAACGACCCCCACACCCGCGGCGAAGCCTCCGACACTCCCGGCGTCGAAGGCGTGCCCGAGTCGATCCTCGAGAAATTCGGCCTCACCCGCCCGTTCCCCGGACCGGCCGAGGCCGACCACATCCAGCTGGCCGGCAGCGCGCCCTGAGCTACGTCCCCGCTGAGGTCGCCGCGGTGCCGGTCTCGGCCGCCATCGCGCGACGGCGCGGACGCTTGACCTGAATCTCGCGCGCCGCGAAGTAGGAGCCGAGCACGAACCCGAGCGAGCCCACCTGGGCGAAGATGCCCTCCCAGGTCGGAAAGACGCCAAGCCATGTGCTCCACGCCATCGGCACCGCGAAGGCCGTCGGAGTCGTGGGCAGCCAGCCGATGCCTTGCAGGTTGTGCACGGTCGTACCCACCATGACCGCCAAGACGAGCGCGATCAGAACGCCGGTCAGGATCAGCATCCGCTTGAACGGCAGCTTGCGCTGCAACTTGAAGGTGACCGCCCCCACGATCAAGGTGGCGGCCAGTCCGATACCCGCCCCCAAGGCGGTCGCACCGGTGCCGGCGCTGGTCTGCAGCGCTTGCAGGAACAACACGGTCTCAAGGCCCTCCCTGTACACGCTCGAAAGACCCAGTAGGACCAACCCGAGCATCTGACCGGAGAGGAAGCCAATTCCGTCCCATCGCTCCAAGGCCCTGCGGCGACGATTGAAACGGGCGATCCACTCGCTCCAGTACACGCGGTGAAAGAACCAGTTAGTCACCAGCAGCAGCACCCCGATCGCGATCAAGCCGGTCACCGCCTGCAACTCGAGCCCACCGTCGCCGAGCATGTGCAGCATCACCTGGGCTACGAGCCAGGTCAGCAACGTCGCGGCCAGACCCGCGAACGCGCCGATCAGGACAGGGCGACGAAGATGGCGCTTGGCGCCGACGAACGAAGCGCTGATCGCGGCCAAGATCAGGATCGCCTCCAGGCCCTCGCGGAAGACGATGATCGCTCCGTTGACGACGATCGTGGTGCGGCTCACGTGGACTTCGTCGAGTGTCTGCGCGGCCAGCGCCAGATGGGCGCGCACCGCCGCGATCGAAGCCGCCGTCGCCTGGCCAAACACCAAGGCACTCGTAATCTCGCGGTCAAGCGAAGGATCGGCGTTTTGCAGGCGGCGGCCCGGGCCAGTCGCATACAAAGCCCAAGCGCTCAGCAGCGCAAAGCGTGCCTCTTGCTGCTTGCCGCTAGAGACGGTGCGCGGCGCTTCGGAAAGCGCCCCTTCGATCGCTCCGTAGCCATGCGTGCTCGCCGCCGAGGCCGGGAGGATCGCGTCTAGCCGGCGCTGGATGCGAGCGCACAGCGCGCTCACTTCAAAAGACAGCGGCCAAGGCTCGAAGCGCTCGCTGGTCGGTTCCAGCAGGGCGTCGAGCCGTGCCGATTCTCGTGTAACCCGGGCCGTCGCGGCGCGCTCGCCGAGACTCCCGGCGCTTTGCAGTTCGAGCACTCGCCGATCCAACCCGCGGGCGACCGCGCGAACGACGCTTGCCAGTTCGGTGTCATGACCCGGCTGGGCGGCGGCATAGCGCGAAGGGAGGGCGTCAAGCAGCAGCTGCAAACTTCGCGCTTCCTGTCCTGCGCCGAGCGACGCGACCTCGGGCCCGCTGCCTCCAGAGCCCTTTGCTGTGGTGGGCCGGACGGCGCCGGCGGCCCTCGCTTGTCCAATGCCCGCCAGGCTCACAAGCGCGATCAGCGCGCAGGCAAGGATCGTCCGCCCGAAGTTAGGGTACCCTAATGCGGCTTTCCCGCTTGTGGGCGTACTCGCGCCGATGAGCACCTTCACCTAACGATTTTGGGGGTCTCCGCCTTGCGCTTTGCTCGTGTCGGTCGCGGCACCTTGCCAGCCTTGACCGCAACGGCACTCGCGGCGCTCGGACTGGCCGCCTGCGCCAGCTCCGAAGGCGGCGGCGCCAAACAGCTCAAGTTCACCCTCACCGACCAGGGCTGCAGCCCCGCACACGCCTCGGTGGCCGCGGGTCCGGTCACGTTCCTGGTGACCAACGGAGGCACTTCGCACACCACCGAGCTTGAGCTGCGCAGTCCCAGTGGGTACGTCCTCGGGGAGCGCGAGAACCTCGTCGCCGGACTGTCGGGCTCGTTCTCGCTTGACCTACAGCCGGGCACCTACGTCCTGGCCTGCCCCTCCACCGCCAACCTGACCTTGGGCAAGCTGACCGTCACCGGCAAGCCCCACCCCGAGACCGGCCCCTCAGAGGTGCTGCTGGGGACGGCGGTGCTCCAATACCGCACCTACGTGGAGGAACAGACCGAAGCGCTGCTCGCGGGCGTGCGCCGCTTCGCCACCGCGATCGAGCAGGGCAACCTCGAAGAAGCCAAGCTGCTCTACGGGCCGGTGCGAAGCCACTACGAGGCGATCGAGCCCGTCGCCTCGAGCTTCCCCGGCCTGGACGCCGACATCGACGCCCGCATCGACGCGCCCACCGTCACCGGCAACACGGTCAAGTGGTTCGGCTTCCACCACATCGAGCAGTTGATGTGGTGGAAGCACACGCTCACAGGCGCCACGCCCCTGGCCAACCGTCTGCTCGGCGACGCGGAGAAGCTCAACCAGCAGGTGCCCAGCCTGCCCTTGGCGCCCGAGCAGCTGATCAACGGCTCGGTCGAACTGCTCAACGAGATCGTCAACGTCAAGATCTCAGGCGAAGAGGATCGCTACTCGCACACCGACCTCTCGGACTTCCAGGCCAACCTGCTGGGGGCGCGCAAGGCCTTCGAATACGTGCGCCCCACCTTGGAACGCACAGGCAGCACCTCCCTCGCCGACACGATCTCACGCGAACTACAGGCGGTCCAGACCGAGCTGAACGCCTACCGTCGCAAAACACCACTCGGCTTCGCCCTCTACAGCGCGCTCAGCCAGGCCGACAAGCAGCGCATCGCCCAGCAGGTGGGCAACGCCGCTCAAGCCCTCTCAGAAGTCGCTCTGAAGATCACCGAGGGCAAGTAGCTCGCGCCGCGACGGCGTCGCGCCCACCGGCAGCTCGGGCGGCTCCTCCGCGCGCCTCGCCGCCTGCTGGTGGCGGCGGCGAGGACGCCACACGCGTAGGTATTGCGCCCCCACATATGAGCCCAGCACGAGCGCCACGGCGCCAAGCTGCGCGGCGATCGTCTCCACGTTGGGGAACACCGAGAACCACGTGCCTGCCCAACCCGGCACGCTCATGCCGGGAATCTGCGTGGTGCCGATCCAGCCGGCGAGCTGCATCTCGTTGACCTCCTCGCCGACCATCACCCACAACACGGCCAGAAGCATCACGCCGGTGACGATCAGCAGCCTGCGATAGGGCAGCCGCTGGTGCAGCGCGAAGGTCAGCACGCCCACCGCCGCCGTGAACAGCAGGCCCAGAACCAAGCCCTCCAGCACGACGCTCGAGCCGTAGCGCTCGCGCAGGCCTTGCAGGAAGATCACGACCTCGAAGCCCTCCCGATATACGGAGGTGAAGCCGAGTAGGGCAAGCCCCAAGATCGTCCCCCCGACCGCCCCCTCTCCGGCCGGGCCAAGCACGCCTCGGCGGCGCTTGTTGTGGTGGGAGATCCAGCCGGTCCAGTAAACCTTGTGGAAGAACCAGTTCATGACCAGCAGCAACACGATGATCGCCGGAATGCCGGTCGCTGCCTGCATACTCAGGCCGCCGTCGCCGAGCATCCCGATCACCCATATCGCCAGAAACCAGGTCCCGCAGCTGGCCAGCAGCGCAAGTCCGCCGCCAGCCATCACGGGCCGACGGTAGGCGCTATTGCCGCCCCTGAAACTGGCCACGATCGCGGCCAGCACGAGGATCGTCTCCAAGCCCTCCCGGAACACGAGCACGCCGCTGTCGACGACCACGCTGGTGTTGCTCATGTGCGTTCCCGGGTCGGTCGGGTCGGGCGTGCCTCCCTTGGCGTGCCAGCCCAGAATCACCGCGACCACTGACACGCCCAGCACGACGGCGATCCACGCGTAAGTGCCCTTGGAAGCGCTCTTCTGGCTCTTGGCCTGCCCGGTCATCTAAACTCGCCTTCCGTCAAACCCGACCCGGCGGGTCGGTGATCGCGAAAGGGAACCTATCACAAGTTAGGGCACCCTAATTAGGGTACCCTAAGCGCCGAGTACCGCGGGAGCGCCGTAGACCGCGAGGATGTCCGGCAAGGCAACGGTCCCATCCTCGCGCTGGCCGTTCTCCAGCAGGGCGATGATCGTGCGCCCGACCGCGACCGCCGTGCCATTGAGCGTGTGCAGCGGCTCCACCCGCTTCTCGCGGCGCAGCCGAATGTTCAGACGACGCGCTTGGTAGTCGGTCGTGTTCGAGCACGAGGTCAGCTCGCGGTAGCGGCCTTGGCTGGGCAGCCACGCCTCGCAGTCGTACTTCTTGGCGGCCGAATTACCCAGGTCGTTGACCGCGATGTTGACCACCCGGTAGGGCAAGTCCAGCTCGGTAAGGATCTCCTCCTCGATCGCCAAGATGCGCTCGTGCTCGGCCGCGGAGGCGTCGGGCTCGACAAAGCTGAACATCTCCACCTTGTCGAACTGGTGCACCCTGAAGATGCCGCGCGTGTCCTTGCCCGCCGCGCCCGCCTCGCGCCTGAAGCAGGGCGAGAAGCCGGCGTAGCGTAGAGGCAGGCGCTCGACCGGCACGATCTCTTCGTCGTGCAGCGAGGCCAAGGCCACCTCGGAGGTGCCCACCAGATAGAGGTCGTCGTCGGCCAAGCGATAGATCTGCTGCTCGGTGTCGGGCAGAAATCCGGTCCCATACAGCGCGCGTTCGCGCACCAAGACCGGCGGAATCACCGGCTCGAAACCGTGGCCCCGCAACTTCTCCAAGGCGAAGCGGACCAGGGCCAGCTCGACCATCACCAAGTCGCCCTTCAGGTAGGCAAAGCGCGCGCCCGAAAGATTGGCCGCGTGGTCCATGTCGATCGCACCGCCCGCCAGTTCGAGATGGTCGCGCACGCCCGGGGGACGCTCCTCGGCGCCACCCTCCGACGGAGTGTCGCCGGACTCGCGGCGCCCGACACGCGGCTCGCCCACGACCTTGACCAGTTCGTCCTCGGGGCCGGGCGCAGCGCCGGGGTCTGGCAGGTTGGGCAGAGGCGCCAGCGCCGCCCGCAGGCTCTCTTCGACCTCGACAAGCTCGCGGCTCAATTGCTTCTCGCGCGCGCCCACCTCGCGCTGGTGGGCGATCGCCTCGCCCGCATCCTGCCCCGCGCGCTTGGCTTGGGCGATCGCGTCGGCCGCCGCGTTGCGCTCGGCGCGCAGGTCCTCCACTCCCGGGATCAGCTCGCGCCGGCGCGCGTCGAGCTCAAGCACCGGCTCCAGCGCAGCGGCGGCATCGTCTCCGCGCCGCGCCAATGCGGCGCGCACGCGATCGGGATCTTCGCGGATCAGCTTGAGGTCGAGCACCGCCTGGAGCCTACCCGCCCCCCGCGCCATCGGCTCGCCCGCGCCCACCGCCTCCAGGACGGCCCGCGGCGGCCCCGCGTTATTTGGTCGACAGCGTGATGTTGACCGAAGGCACGTGCTGGGCCTGCAGGCCCGAGTACTGCGCCAAGAACTTGGCGACGTCCTTCGCGTCGTCGCCCACGACCAGGTTCTCCGGCATGATCGCCCCCGAGAAGCCACCGTTGCGGATCGCATAGAGAACCTGTTCCTCGTTCTCCTTGCGGATGTTGAAGTTGGGCCCGTTGGTCTTCACGCGATCCTTGATCGAGGTGGCCGAACCCTGCGCACCCACGACAGCCAAGGTGTGGCAACCCGAGCAGTGGTCGCGGAACAGCACGGCGCCCCGGTAGTAGGGACTCGTCTTGGGCACCGAGATCGCCTGCGAGCCGCACGCCGACATCCCGCCCGCCAGGGCGAGCAGGGCAGCTCCAAGCGCGAGCATCTTCACGGACGGCCTCATGCGCGCCGGAATATATCGGTTGGCCTTCCCCCCGTGACCACGACCGCCTTTTTTGGGGGCGGTCCGTGGATGCGATGCGCCGCACCCGAGCGCAGGCGTACTGGTTGTACGTCGAGCATCGGGGGTGGCGCAGCGCGCCGCGGCCCGCCTCAAAAACCGTGAGCGGTTTCGGCGGCGCGCAGCGCGAGGAACACGACGACCCACGCCGACAGCGTCATCACGCCCATCTCGCGGCGCACGATCGCCGCCACGATCGACTGCTGCTCGCCCTCGGGCAGCTCGCCCACCGCGCGCGCGTCGGCGAGATCGTGCTGATCGAGGATCGTCTGCGCCGAGGCGACCCGCAACTGCTCGGCCACGAAGCCGATCGCCAAAGGCAGCAGCGCATATAGATAGAAGAGTTGTTCGCTCGAGTAGTGCCCGGCCACGGCCAGGACCCCGATCGCAAGCCCAAAGAGGAGCGCGGCAACCTGCGCGACTCGCAACAGAATCCAGAAGGTACGACTAGATTCGAGCCGATACCACCGCCAAGCACCCAAAAGTCCGGGTAGCCCGCTCAACGCCACGAGCAGGAACGCTCCCCAAACAACGGCTTCGTTCATGAGCGCCGCACCCGGCGAACAGGGCGCCCCGCTCGCGCGCCTGCGCCGCGCGCCCCCCCTGCGACCATAGAGGCAATCGTCACTATGTAACAGTTTGTCACAAGGGTGATATAACAGCGCGCGTGCTGCGCAGCTACCTCCCGGCGATCGTATTCGTCCTCCTCGGCGGGGCGGTCGGCGTCGTCTTCACGACGATCAACTCGCTGATCGGCCCGCGCCGGCGCGCCGAGCACAAGCACGACCCCTACGAGTGCGGCCTGCCCTCGGAGGTCAAGCGCGGAATGCGCTTCGGGATCAGCTTCTACCTGATCGCGATGCTGTTCATCCTGTTCGATATCGAGGTCGTCTTCCTGTACCCGATCGCGGTCCAGCTGAAGGTCTACGGCGGCTACGCCCTGGCCGAGACGATCACCTTCATCGCGCTGCTGGTCGTGGCCTTCGTCTACGTGTGGCGCCGGGGAGCGCTCGAGTGGAGATAAAGAGAGAGCCTGTGCCTCGCGGCGGGCGGGCTGCCGGCCAAGGCCGGCAGGGCATCGAGGTCGACTCGAGCGGGCTCCTCGTCGGCGCGCACGACTCACAAGAGCTGTTGCGCGGCGCGGAGCTGCAAGGCCGCAACGCCCCCGCCAACATGGAGGGCGAGGAGCTCGAACGGTACGTCCACGAACGCGTGGTGACCACGACGCTCGAGAAGGCAGTCGCGTGGGGGCGCTCCAATGCTTTCTTCCCGCTCGGCTTCGGCCTGGCGTGCTGCGCGATGGAGTTCTTTCAGACCGCCGGCCCGCGCATGGACATCGGGCGCTTCGGCTGGGAAGCCGTCCGCGCCTCCCCCCGTCAAGCCGACCTGATCATCCTCGCCGGCCGCGTGTCGATCAAGATGGCGCCGATCATCAGGCGTCTGTACGACCAGATGCTCGAGCCCAAGTGGGCGATCTCGATGGGCGCCTGTTGCAGCTCGATGGGCGTCTTCAACAACTATGCGCTCGTCCCGGCCGACAAGTTCATGCCCATTGATGTGCACGTGCCCGGCTGTCCACCGCGCCCGGAGGCCTTGATGCACGGCATCCTCAAGCTGCGCAAGATGGTCCAGGACGACCCCGACGCGGGCTGGCGCGAGCGCTACGGCGCGCAAGGCACCGAGGAGATCCCAGGCCAGACGCGGGTAGAGCCCGGTGCCTGACGCCACCGGGCTCGAGGTGCTCGCCTCCGAACTGCGCAAGAGCGAGGGAGACGAGGCGATCCTCGGCACGCTCCACTTCCGCGGCCACGCCAAGCTCGAAGTCGCCCCCGCCAAGATCCGCGCGATCCTGGCGGGCCTGCGCACGCGGGGCTACAAGTCGATGATGAGCGTGCACGGAGTCGACCACTACCCGCACGAGCCCCGCTTGGGGGTGCACTACGAGCTGCTCGACATGACCCGGGTCGACCGCGTGACCGTGACCGTGCGAGTGTCCACCGAGGCGCCCACCCTCGACTCCGTCACCCCCGACGGACAGGACGGCCCGGGCTGGCCCACGGCCGACCATCAAGAGCGTGAGATCTATGACATGTTCGGCGTCGTCTTCGCCGGTCACCCCGACCTGCGCCGCATCCTGATGCCCGAGGACTACGAGGGCCACCCGCAGCGACGCGACTTCCCGGTCGGCGGCGAACCGGTGATCTTCACCTACAACGAACACGCCTCGCAGGGTGTCGGCACGGTGGGTGGCGGCGCCCCCAGGGAGGCCTTGCGATGACGGGCCGCGCAACCCGGTTGGCGCGGCCCGACCAGGTCGTCGCCGAGGACGAGATGTCCGAGTATCGCCGCCGCGAGCAGAGCATCACGCTCTCCCAGGTGGAGTCCGACGAGGACACCCACGACGAGCTGTTCACGCTCAACTTCGGCCCCCACCACCCCGCCACCCACGGCGTCTTGCGGCTCTTTGTGACCCTCCAAGGCGAGGTCGTGCGCTCGATCAAGCCGGTCATCGGCTACGTCCACACCGGCATCGAGAAGACAGCCGAGGACAAGGCCTACTGGAAGGTGATCCCGGTCGTCGAGCGGATGGACTACCTCTCCTACTACTTCAACGCGATGGCCTATGTCGGCGCGGTGGAGACCTTGCTCGAGGTCGAGGTGCCCAAGCGCGCCCAGTACCTGCGGGTGATCCACCTGGAGCTCAACCGCATCGCCTCGCACCTGATCTGGCTGGGCACCAGCGCGCTGGACCTGGGCGCCGTATCGATCTTCTTGTATTGCCTGCGCGAGCGCGAGCTGATCCTCGACCTGTTCGAGATGTCCTCCGGCCAGCGCATGCACACGCGCTACTTCCAAGTGGGCGGCGTGATGGAGGACATCCCGCCCGGCTTCGTGAAGAAGGCGCGCGAGTTCACAAAGATCATGCCCGCGCGTGCCAACCAGTACCGGGCGATCCTCGACGCCAACCAGATCGTCTTGCAGCGTCTGCGCGGCACCTGTCCCTTGGACGCCGACACCTTGCTCGGCCTCGGCGTCACCGGGCCTTTGCTGCGCGCCGCCGGCAACCCTTGGGACTTGCGCAAGGCAGCCCCTTACAGCTCCTACGACGACTTCGATTTCAAGATCCCGGTCGGCACCGTCGGCGACAACTACGACCGCTTCGCCGTGCGCGTGGCCGAGATCTACGAGTCGGTCAAGATCATCGACCAAGCTTTGGACGGCCTGCCGGAAGGCCCCCACATCACCGAGGACCGCAAGGTGGCCTTGCCCCCGCGCCACGAGCTTGCAACTTCGATGGAGGCGTTGATCCACCACTTCAAGCTGGTCACCGAGGGCTTCCGGGTGCCACCCGGGGAGATCTACAACCCGATCGAGTCCCCCCGCGGCGAGCTGGCCTGCTTCGTGCGCTCCGACGGCTCCTCCAAGCCTGCCCGCGTACACATGCGCGACCCCTCTTTCGTAAACCTCCAGGCGCTTTCGCACATGGCCGAGGGCTCCTACATCGCCGACATGATCGCCACTTTGGCGATGCTCGACCCGATTTTGGGGGGCATCGATAGATGAGCCAAGCCGAGCAGATTGAGGTGCCGGAGGGGCTGCGCGAGGAGATCGAGGGCCACATGGCGCTCTATCCCGACAGCCGCTCGGCCGCCCTGCCCGCTTTGGAGGCGGCCCAGCGAGTGCACGGCTGGTGCTCGCCCGAGGCGATCGAGCAGACCGCGTCGGTGATGGGCGTCACGCCCGCATATCTCGCGGCCGTGGCCACCTTCTACGACATGCTCGAGACCGAGCCGGTCGGGCGCCATTCGATCTATGTGTGCACCAACATCTCCTGCTCCCTGCGCGGCGCCGACGCCCTGCACGCCGCCGTCTGCGAGGCGGCCGGGGACGATCCCGAATTCAATGTGCGCTCGTTCGAGTGTCTCGGCGCCTGCGACATCGCGCCGATGGCCTCCGTCGATGGCGTGTTCGTGGGACCGCTCGCCCCGGAGGACGTGCCCCGCCTGCTCAAGGACATCCGCGCGGGCGGGCCGGTGCTGGCCGACAAGCAGCTCTCCACCCGCGCGGTCGCCGACCCCAACGCCAACTCCAGCGACTTCCCGGCGCACCCGATCGAGACCCCCTCGCCGACCGACGCGTCCGGAGGCGCGGCATGACCGAACCGCTCCTGTTCAAGGACATCGACGAGCCGGGCCTGAACACGCTTGAGGTCTACGCCAAACGCGGCGGCTACGAGTCTTTGCGCAAGGCCTTGGCGATGAGCCCCGAGGAGCTCTTGGGCCAGCTCGAAGCCTCCGGCCTGCGGGGACGCGGCGGGGCCGGATTCGCGATGGGCAAGAAGGTCTCGTTCCTGCCCAAAGGGTCGATCGACAAGTACTTGGTGTGCAACGCGGACGAGTCCGAGCCGGGCACCTTCAAGGACCGCGAATTGATGCAGAAGTCCCCGCACATGCTGATCGAGGGGATCGCGATCGCCTCCTACGCGGCCGGGGCCAACCGCTCGTTCATCTACATCCGGGGCGAGTACGTCCACCAGGCGGATGTGCTCGACGCGGCTTTGGCCGAAGCGCGCGAGGCCGGCTATGTGGGCGAGAACATCTTGGATTCGGGCCACTCGCTGTCTTTGGTGGTGCATCGCGGCGCCGGCGCCTACATCTGCGGCGAGGAGACCGGCCTGCTCGATTCGCTCGAAGGCAAGCGCGGCAACCCCCGCCTCAAGCCCCCGTTTCCGGCCAACCAAGGCCTCTATCAAGGGCCCACCTTGATCAACAACGTGGAGACGCTCTCGACCGTGCCGACGATCGTGAAGATGGGCGGCGAGGAGTACGCCAAGCTCGGCACCGAGACATCCAAAGGCACCAAGCTCGTGTCCGTCTCAGGCCACGTGCAGCGACCCGGCAACTACGAGATCGAGCTGGGCGTCTCCTCGCGGGAGATCGTCTATGGCCTCGCCGGCGGCCCACCGGAAGGCCGCGAGGTCAAGTGCTGGTTCCCCGGCGGCTCCTCCTCGCCGGTCCTCCTGGCCGAGGATCTCGACCTCCCCTACGACTTCGACTCGATGGCGAAGGCCGGCTCGATGCTCGGCTCCGGCGCGATCATCGTCGTAGACGACTCCACCCCGATCCTCGACGTGGCCTTGAAGGTCGCCAAGTTCTACAGGCATGAGTCCTGCGGCAAGTGCACGCCTTGCAGGGAGGGCACCAACTGGACCGTGAAGATGCTCGAACGGATCGACGCGGGCACGGCGACACCGATGGACATCGAGATCATGGCCTCGGTCCAAGAACACATCATCGGCAACTGCCTGTGCGTGCTCGGCGACGCGATGGCGATGCCCATCGGCTCCTTGATCGCCAAGTTCAGAGACGAGTTCGAAGCGCACATCGAGACGGCCCGAGCCCGTGCCGGCCTCGGCGCGCCCGGACCGGTCCCGGCGGCCGAGCAAGCTCTCGCCGGGGAGGTGGCCCATGCCTAGGCCCACGCCCCGATTCATCAAATTCACGATCGACGGGCGCGAGGTGGAGGCCCCCGAAAACATGATGCTGGTCGACGCCGCCAAGCTGGGCGACGTCGAGATCCCGGTCTTCTGTTACGAACCGAAGCTGGGCCAGCCGGTCGGCGCCTGCAGGATGTGCCTGGTCGAGATCGAGGGCATCGGAAAGCTACAGACCGGCTGCTCGACCCCGGTCAAGGACGGCATGGTCGTCCACAGCCGCTCAGAGCGCGCCAAGGTCGCCCAGCAGGCCGTGGTCGAGTTCCTGCTCGTCAACCATCCCCTGGACTGTCCGGTGTGCGACAAGGGCGGGGAGTGCCCTTTGCAGGACATCACCTTCGGCTGGGGGGGAGGCAAGTCGCGCTTCGCCGACCCCAAGCGCCACTTCGTCAAGCCGCTCGCGCTCTCGGAGAAGATCGCGATCGACCGCGAGCGCTGCATCCTTTGCTACCGCTGCGTGCGCTTCTCCCAGGAGATCGCCGAGGACTATCAACTGGTCCTGCTCGAGCGGGGCGCCCACTCCTACGTGTCCACCTTCGACGGCAGGCCCTACGAGGCGCCCTTCAGCGGCAACATCGTCGAGCTGTGCCCAGTCGGCGCCCTGACCTCGCGCGACTATCGTTTCCGCGCGCGTCCCTGGGACGTGGAGGACGCGGGCTCGATCTGCACGTTGTGCCCATCGCAGTGCAACGTGAAGTTGACCGTACGCGACGAGCGCGTGATGCGGGTCCTCGCTCGCGACAACCACGAGGTGGACGACGGCTGGCTGTGCGACCGCGGCCGCTTCGCCTACCCGAAGCTCGACGAAGGGCGCATCGTCGAGCCGCTGATCCGCGACGGTGGCGAGCTGCGCGCCGTCTCCTGGGAGCGGGCGCTCGAGGAGGCCGCCACGCATCTGCGCCGCGCGGGCACGTCCGCCGGCGCGATCGCCGGCGGCGGCGCGACCAACGAGGAGGGGCTGTTGTTGGGCCGCCTGATGCGGGAGGCGCTCGGCTCTCCCCATCTGGACTCGCGAGCCGCCGGAACCCTGCCGCTCGAGCTGCACCGGGCGCTCGCCGAGCCCACGCTGCAAGCCAAGGTCCCGGACCTGGAGTTCGCCCACGCCGTACTGGTGCTCGAGACCAACCCGATCGAGGATGCCCCGATCCTCGACCTGCGCCTGCGCAAGGGCGTGCGCCGGCACGGCATGGCGCTTATACCCGCGCGCGCGAGTCAGCTTCTCGAGCAAACACAAACCGACGCGCTGATCGCCCAACTCCGAGACGCCTGCCCCGAGGACGGGCCGGGCGAGATCGTGATCCTGTGGGGCGAGCGCCTCGCCGCGGGGCCCGACGGTACGCGCGCGGTCGAAGCGCTGCTGGAGCTGGCCGCAAAACTTGGCATCGCCGAGACCGAGGGCGCGGGCCTGTTGGAAATCCCGACCCACGCCAACGGACGCGGCCTGCGCGAAGCGGGCGTCCTCCCCAACGCCGGACCGGGCCTCGCCGACGTCGAGGAGGACGGGCTCGACGCCGTGGCGATGGTCGAGGCGTTCGAACGGGGCGAGCTCGGCTGCCTGTACCTGCTCGGGGTGGATCTGCCCACGGCCGCTGCCGGGGCCGGAACGGTGATCGCCCACGCCGCCTTCCTGACCGACGCCCTGCGCGAGCACGCCGACGTGGTGCTGCCGGCCGAGGCCTACCCGGAAAAGGAAGGCACCGTCACCCACCCGGATGGCCGCCTCCAGCGGGTCCGCCGCGCCGTGCGTCATCTCGGCGAGACGCGCCACGAGCAGCAGGTGCTGAGCGAGCTCGCGAACCGCGTTGCCCTGGCGGTGAGCGCATGATGAGCGCAGGACCCCCCGTGCCATCCCCTGCGCGCGCCTGGAGCGCTTGTGCCCGTAAGGGTGCGGCGGTGTCACAGCCATGATCGCTGTGGTCGGCTACTACGAACCCTGGTGGATCCAGATCGTCAAGGCGATCGTGATTTTCGCCGTGGGACTGCAACTGGTGCCGATCGTGCTGCTGGCCGAGCGCAAGCTGCTGGGCCGTATGCAGGCCCGCTACGGGCCCAACCGCGTCGGACCTTTCGGCGCTTTGCAGCCGCTCGCGGACATCGTGAAGCTGTTGACCAAGGAGCAGTTCAGGCCGTCCACCTCGACCGCGCTGCTGTTCGCGCTGGCGCCGGTGCTCTCGATCGTGACCGCCGTGGGGGCTTTCGCGATCATTCCGTTCGGCAACGTGCAGAACATCTTCGGCACGCCGGTGGGGCTGTATGGCGTGGACGTGTCGATCGGACCGCTGTACGTGTTCGCGTTTGGCGCGGTCGCCTTCTACGGGATCATGTTGGGCGGCTGGTCCTCGGGCTCGAAGTACTCCTTCCTCGGCGCGATGAGGGGCGCGGCGCAGCTGATCTCCTACGAGGTCTCCCAGGGGTTGGCGCTCGTGGGCGTGATCTTCACAGCGGGCACGCTCTCCTTGACCGGGATCGTGGAAGCGCAGCAGGGCATGTGGTACGTGGTGCCGCAGTTCTTTGGCTTCTTGGTGTTCTTGGTGGCGGGCTTCGCCGAGACCAACAGGGCGCCGTTCGACCTGACCGAGGCCGAGGCGGAGCTGGTCGGCGGCTACAACACCGAGTATGGCGGCGGGCGCTTCGCCTCCTACTACTTCGCCGAGTATCTGAACGTGCTGGTCATCTCGGGGATCGTGACGACCGTGTTCTTGGGCGGATGGCTGCTGCCGTTCGGGATCCACCCCCCCGGCTGGGTCGATCCGTTCGTGGTGCTTTTCAAGATGGGCCTCGTGACCTTCCTGTTCATCTGGATCAGGGCGACGTTGCCGCGCCTGCGCTACGACCAGTTGATGAGCTTCGGCTGGAAGATCCTCTTGCCCCTGGCCACGCTCAACGCGCTGGTGACGGCAATCCTCGTGGTGGTGACGCACTGATGACCCACTTGCCACACCCAACCCTCCACCTCCTTCGGAGGCGGCCATGACTTGGAATCCGGGCGATGACATGCTGGAGGTGACGCGGGCGCCGGAGCCGGGAGCGGTGCGCAGCACCTATCGCGTGTTCGGCGAGACGCTGAAAGGCCTGCGCACGACGTTCGGGCGGATGCTCGAAAAACCGGTGACGCTGGAGTACCCGGAGGAGAAGACGCCGGTCTACCCGCGCTTCAGGGGCCGCCACAAGCTGCACAAGTTCGATGTTTCGGATCCCACCCACCCCAACCTTGAGAAGTGCGTGGGCTGCTCGCTGTGCGCGGCGGCCTGCCCGGCGGATTGCATCAGGGTCGTCGCCGCCGAGAACACCCCGGAGCACAGGGTCAGCGCCGGCGAGCGCTATGCCGCGGTTTATGAGATCAACCTGTCGCGGTGCATCTTTTGCGGCTACTGCGAGGTGGCGTGCCCGTTTGACGCGATCACGATGGGCCACGACTACGAGATGTCCGACTACACGCGCTCGGATTTGATCTTCACCAAGGAGATGCTGCTCGCCGAGCCGTTGGAGCGCACGCCGCTGCGGCGGGAGGGCGAGTGAGCGCTCTCCTTTTCTTCATCGCCGCGATCGGGGTGATCGGGGGGGCCGTCGGCGTGGTGACGCTGAGCAATCCCTTCTACAGCGTCCTGGCGCTGGTCGCGCATCTGCTTTCGCTGGCGGTGCTGTTCCTGCTGCTGAGAGCCGAATTCGTGGCGGCGGCACAGGTCGTGGTGTATGCGGGCGCGGTGATGGTCTTGTACGTGTTCGTGGTTGCCTACGTGGGCGACGAGGAGCAGGCGCTGGACGGCGGTCTCACGCGACGTCCTCGCTCGCGCGGCGCCGATGGGCGCAAGCTGAGCGGGGCGTTGTTCGCGGGGGCGTTGCTCGTGGAGCTTTTGATCGCGCTGCTGGGCAGCGGGCTGAAGGCTGTCGAAGGCGACGGCGCCCCTTATGCCCCCGGGCCGCGGACGTTCGGGACCCCCGCTTACATCGGCAACCTGCTGCTGACGCGCTTTCTGCTCGTGTTCGAGGCGGCCTCGCTGCTGCTCTTGATCGCGGCGGTGGGCGGCGTGGTGCTGGCTCGCAGGCGCAGGGACCTGGACGAAGACGAGGACGATCGCGACCGCCTCACACCGCTTGACATCCTGCGCCCGCGGGGCACCGGCACGATGGTCGAGGGCGTCGAAGGGCTCGAGCTCGCGCACGCTCGGGGTGCGGGCGAGGAGCACACCGGCGCGGACGGGGGCGGCTGGTGAGCATCGCCTGGTATCTCGCCGTCTCGGCGATCGTCTTCTGCACGGGCGCGTTCGGCGTGATGACACGCCGCAACCCTCTCGTGGTCCTGCTGTGCCTGGAGCTGATGCTCAACGGCGCGAACCTCTCGCTGATCGCCTTTTCGCGCATGTGGGGCAACGGCGACGGGCAGATCCTGGCGATCATCGTGATGACCGTCGCGGCCTGCGAGGTGTGCATCGGGCTGGGCATGATCGTGGCGATCCATCGCCGGCGGCTGCCGATCGATGTGGACGAGCTGAGGGAGCTACAGGGGTAATGGACCGTTGTACTTACGTAGCGGCTTCGACGCGGCGCCGGCAAGTATCTGGGGTGGGCTCGTGAGCACGACCACCTACGGCTGGCTTGTCCTGGCCTTTCCCCTGCTTGGCACGCTGATCATCGGGGCCGGGTTCAAAGTCCTTCCAGGCCGGTCTGCCGGCTGGATCGGCACGGCCGCGATCGGGCTGGCCTTCGTTGCTGCCCTGGCGACGCTGGTCTCGCTCCAAAGCCACTCCGCGGACCATCGTGAGCTGACGTCGTCCCTGTGGAACTATGCGAGCACGGTGGGCATCGACGCGCAGATGTCGATCCTGGTCGACCCGCTGTCGGTGTACATGATCTTGATCGTCACGGGGATCTCGACGACGATCCACCTGTATTCGATCTCCTACCTCGACGAAGACAGAGGCTTCGCGCGGTACTTCGCTTACCTCAACTTCTTTGTGTTCTCGATGCTGTTGCTGGTTCTGGCGGGCAACTTCCTGCTGCTGATCGTGGGCTGGGCCTTCGTGGGCGCCGCCTCCTACCTGCTGATCTCCTTCTGGTACCGGCGCAGCACCGCCACGGCCGCGGGGATCAAGGCGTTCGTGATCAACGTGGTCGGCGACGTGGGGCTGGTGTTGGGCACGTACTTCCTGTTCAAGCACACAGGCACGCTCGATTTCTTGAAGGCTTTCAAGGCCGCTCCGAACGTCTTTACCAGCGGTGAAGCGGACGTGACCGCGGGCTGTCTGCTGCTGCTTGTGGGGGCGTTCGCAAAGTCGGCCCAGATCCCACTCCATACCTGGCTCCCTGACGCCATGGAGGGCCCGACGCCGGTCTCGGCGCTGATCCATGCCGCGACGATGGTGACGGCAGGCGTGTATTTGATCGCGCGGATGCATCCGTTCTTCGAACTGGCGCCGGTCGCGCAGGACGTGGGCGCCGTGATCGGCTGCGCGACGCTCGTGATCGCCGCGACGATCGCGGTCACCCAGACCGACATCAAGCGGGTGATCGCCTATTCGACGATGTCCCAGATCGGCTACATGATCATGGGCGTCTCGGTGGGCGCTTATGCGGCGGGCATGTTCCACCTGATGACGCACGCCTTCTTCAAGGCGCTGCTGTTCATGGGCGCCGGCTCGATCATCGGGGCGATGGGCGGCGAGCAGTCGCTGGAGAAGATGAAAGGCTTCAAGAAGGCGATGCCGTTCACGTTCGCGTGCTTCATCATCGGCGGTTTGGCGCTGTCGGGGATCCCGCCCTTCTCGGGCTTCTTCTCAAAGGACGAGATCCTGCTCGTGACCGGCGAGCGAGGGGGCTGGCACTGGGCGCTGTATGTGCTCGGCTACGTGGGCGCGTTCATGACGGCGATCTACACGTTCAGGATGATCTTCAGGGCCTTCTACGGCGACCCGGTCGAGCAGGCCAAGGAACTCGAAGCCGGCCATCTGTATCACCCGCCGCAGCCGACCAATCCGGCCAACGGCGAGGTCGAGGACACCGACGTGGGCTTCCCGGGACCGCACCACACGGTCGCCGAGCGGGCACTGCCGATGAAGGTCGCGATGAGCATCCTCGCGGTCGGCGCGGTCGGGGCGGGGCTCGTGCAGATCCCAGAAGTGGACGACGTGATCACCAAGTTCTTGGAACCGACGTTTGCGGGCTCCTCGCTGTATACGGTCCACACGCGCGACGGGTTGCTTGTGTTCGGGCTGATCTTGGGCACTGTGCTCGGCCTGAGCGGCATCGCGATCGCGTGGCGGATCTGGGTCAAGCAGCCGTCTATCGCCGTGACCGCGCGCGAGCGTTTCAAGCCGCTCTACACCCTGTTCGTAAACAAGTGGTATTTCGACGAGCTGATCGACTGGCTCGTCGTCAGGCCGGCCGCGGCGGCCGGGCGCTTTGCCAACACGACCTTCGAGCGGGTCTTCGTGGACGGCGCTTTGATCGGCGGCGCCACCTCGCTGGTGAAGGCCGGCTCGGCTTCGGTCAGGGCGATCCAGACCGGTTTGTTGCGCTACTACGCGGCCCTGGTCGTGCTCGGCGTGGCGGCGCTCGGCTTCTACTTCCTCCTGCAAACGTGACCCGCTGATGCCCGCTCTTTCGATTTTGATCTGGTTGCCGGCCGTCTGCGGACTGTTGGGGGCACTACTCGCAAAAGGGGCGCCACGCGCGCGCGCGCGTACGCGCGCGCAGGGCACCCCTCAGCAGAGCACCCACAACCCACAGGCTGCCACCGAGAGAGGCACCCCCGAACCGGTGCTGCCCGGCCTGCTGGCGCTCGTCGGCTCAACCGGCGCGCTGGGCCTGGCGATCGCCTACATCGTCCAGTACGGGCCCGGCTCGCACGGGCTGAAGGACGTGACCGACATCGTCTGGATCTCTGAACTGGGGATCCACTACAAGCTCGGTGTGAGCGGACTGAACGTGCTGCTGGTGGGCCTCACCGCGCTGCTCTTCTTCGCGGCAATCCTGGCCTCGAACATGCGCTCTTGGGACAGACCAAAACTTTTCTACCTGTACATGATGGTGGCCGAGTCGGCCGTGCTGGGCGCGTTCTTGGCGCAGGACCTGGCGCTGTTCGTGGCGTTCTTCGATTTGATGTTGATCCCCTTCTACTTCTTGATCGGCACGGATTGGGGTCCCGGGCACCCCGCGAGCGACCCGGACGCCGCCACCGCCGACCCGGACGGACCCGATCGCGTGAAAGCGACGATCAAGCTGGTCATCTACACGCTGGTGGGCTCGCTGCTGATGCTGGCCGCCGCGATCGCGACCGGCGTATTGGCGGGCGAGCAGAACGGGACGCACATCACCTTCGTGCTCTCCCAACTGCAGGGGCTGCCGCTGAGCAAGGGCTCGCAAGAGTGGATCTTCTTGTTCTTCGCGGCCGCTTTCCTGGTCAAGATGCCGGCCTTCCCGCTGCATGGCTGGATGCCGGACGGCTACAGGGCGATGCCGATCGAGGTGTTGATGGTCTTCAGCGGCGTGCTGTCGAAGGTCGGCGCTTACGGCTTCCTCGCAATCGTGCTGCCCCTGTTCCCACAGGCCTCGGCTCACTTCCAGGTGTTGATGCTGGTGATCGCGCTGCTGTCGATCTTGTATGGGTCGGCGATGGCCTTCACGCAGACGCATGCGCGCCTGATCGCGGGGTACTCCTCGGTGGCCCAGCTGGGCTTCATAACGCTTGGGATCTTCGCTTTGAACCCGCAGGGCGCGCAGGGAGCGCTGCTTCAGATGGTCAACCACGGCTTGGTCGTGGCCCCGGTGTTCTTCATCATCGCGCTGTTGGCCGCGCGCGCCGGCGGCTCGCAGGACATCAGGCAGATGGGCGGCATCGCCTTCAGGGCGCCGCTGCTGGCGACCGTGTTCTTGGTCGTCTCCTTGGCCACGCTGGCGATCCCGGGCTCGGCCAACTTCGTGGGCGAGTTCTTGATCCTGCTGGGCGTCTTCAAAGCCAAGCTGGCAATTGCCGTCATCGCCTTCGCGGGCGTGGTGATGGCGAGCGTGTACGCGCTGAGGCTGTTCATCCGCGCTATGCACAACAGGGTCGGCGGAGGCGTGAAGTCGCGCGAGCTGAGCCGCATGGACGCGGTCGTGCTGGTGCCGCTGGTGGCGGTGATCGTGTTCTTGGCGCTATACCCGCAGGGGGCGCTGAAGCGTTCTGAAAAGTCCGTCGAGGACTCCGTCCGGGCGGCGATGTTCGTCGGCTACCCCACGCTGCCACCGGGTGGCACTCACGCCCTCCAAGAAAGCCTCAGAAAGCAATTCGGCGCGGTCGCGGCAACACATACGCCAGGCGGAGCACGGAAACTGGGAGGCGGTGAAGCACGATGATCCTCGCCACCACCTATCTCAAAGGCCCGCACGTGGACTTCGCGGCGCTCTCGCCGCTGCTCGCACTGTTCGGTGGGGCGATCGTGGTGCTGCTGGTGGGCCTGCTCGGTTCGCGCAAGGCTCGCGAGCAGGCGGTGCCGACGCTCGCCTTGATCGCGCTGGGCGCGGCAATGGGCCTGACGATCTGGCGCTGGAACAAGCCGCCGGAGTCGGTGGTCGCGGGCGCGCTGAGGATCGACCGCCTGTCGCTCACTTTGAATCTGATCTTGGCGGTGGGCGGCATGGCGACCGTGCTGCTCGCTTGGCGCTCGAAGGCGTCGAGGGAAGCGGCGCACGGGGAGCTGCATGCGATGTTGCTCAGCACGATCGGCGGCATGGCGCTCCTGGTGGCCGCGCAGAACACGGTGGCGGTGTTCCTGGGACTGGAGCTCCTGTCGATCCCGCTGTATGTGCTGTGTGCGACCGAAATGCGCAACGAGCATTCGCTCGAGGCGGGGCTGAAGTATCTGATCGTGGGCTCGGTCGGCTCGGCCACGCTGCTGTATGGGATCGCGCTGCTGTACGGAGCGACGGGGGCCACCGACTTCGGGTCGATCGCAAGCGCGATCGCGACGCACGGGCTTGCCTCCAACGCGATGCTGCTGACGGGGATCGCGCTGTGCGTGGCCGGCCTTGCCTTCAAGGCGTCGGTGGCTCCCTTCCATCAGTGGACGCCGGACGTGTACGAGGGTGCGCCGACGCCGATCACGGCATTCATGGCGGTCGCGACCAAGGTCGCGGCGCTTGGCGTGCTGTTGCGCCTGTTCGACGTCGCTTTGATCGAAGCCCACGCGAGCTGGGGGCCGGCGCTGGCGGCGCTGGCGACGATCACGATCTTGGTGGGCAACGTGGGTGCGCTGGGGCAGTCCTCGCTTAAGCGGATGTTGGCCTACTCCTCGGTGGCGCAGGCCGGCTACATGCTGGCGGGCGTCGTGGTGGCAAGCGCGCTGGGCGCGCAGGCACTGGTCTTCTACTTGGCCGTGTACCTGGCGATGAACATGGCCGCTTTCGCGGTCATCGTCGCGAGAGAGCGCGAAACCGATCTCGGCGACAACGTGCAGGCGATGGCCGGCCTCGGCAGGGACCGCCCGTGGCTGGCGTGGCCGATGACGATCTCGATGCTCGGCCTGGCGGGCATCCCGGCAACAGCTGGGTTCATCGGCAAGTTCTACCTCATCGACGCGGCCGTCTCGGGCGGCTACGCGTGGCTGGGAGTGGTGATCGTGATCGGCTCGATGATCTCGCTCGGCTACTACCTGCCGGTGATCGCCACGATGTGGATGAGCTCGGCCGCGGCCGCCGCGACTCCCCAGGCTCAAGCTGCGGGCGCGGTTCCGGCAATCGCGGGCGGCTCTCAGGAGCTTGACGGGGAACCCGAGGAGCCCAACGAGCCCGAGGAGCCCTCGCTCGAGGGAGGGGATCTCGCCGCGGTGAGCGTCGTCGATGCGAAGCGCCAGCCAGAGCTCACCTTCGTGGCGGTGCTCGCGGGCGCCGCCACGGTCGCACTGGGGATCGTGCCGCAGCCGCTGTTCAATCTCGTGCACGGGGTCGGTAGCGCACTGGGGCTGCTTTGAGCGTGGCTCAAACACTCGTCTGATTTGGGGGCCACGGCAGAGGCCGGCGGGGAAACCCACCGATAGCTACCTCGGGTGGCAATGCACAGACGCCAAATCCAACTGATCCGAGAGCTCCTGGAGGAGTCGATGTACGTGATCGACGCGCAGGCCGTGGCCGGCGCGATCTTGGCGCGGGCGTGCGCGCGGAGGACGGTGCCGGGCACGACGTTTCGCAACGACGCCTCGGACCCGACCCCTCAAGTTCGCTCGTTCAGGCCGACTCGGCAGGCCCGCTCGTTCCGGCCTTGCGGCGGTGCGAGCGCCGCGGGTGGGTCTGTGGCGGGCGAGCCGTGGGGGCGCAGGTAGGTTAGGCCCGACCGGCGTCGCGCGCGGCGTCTTCGGCGGCTGAGAGCTGGCGCTCGACGAGATCGAGGCCGGCATCCCAGAAGCCGGGGTCGGCCAGGTCGATGCCGACGATCTGACCGAGATCCTCGGGGGAGCGCGAGCCGCCTGCGGCTAGAAGATCGAGGTAGCGCGGGACCAACTCCTCGCCGAGCTCTTCGTAGCGCTGATAGACCGAGAGGGCCAAGAGCTGACCGTAGGCGTAGGCGTAGACGTAGCCGGGCGAGCCGATGAAGTGCGGGATGTAGGACCACCAGGAGCGATATCCGGGGGTGATCTCGACGGAGTCGCCGAACATCTCGTATTGACTGTCGTACCAGAGCTCGCCGAAGCGCTCGACCGACAGCTCGCCCTCGGCGCGGCGGGCCGTGTGGACGGAGTCCTCGAAGCGGTTCATGGCCACTTGGCGGAACACGGTGGCCAAGGCGCCCTCGATGTTCTCGGCCAAGAGGGCCAAGCGCGAGGCGGGCGAGGAGTCCTCTTCGAGCAGGCGCCCGAAGACGATCGTCTCGCCGAACACGGACGCCGTCTCGGCCAAGGTTAGGGGGGTGCCTTGATGGAAGATGCCTTGCTCGGCGGCCAAGGCGAAGTGGACGCCGTGGCCTAGCTCGTGCGCCAAAGTCAAGACGTCGCGGCGACGGGAGGTGTAGTTGAGCATCACGTAGGGGTGTACGGAGGGCACGGCCGAGGCACAGAAGGCTCCGCCGCGCTTGGCGGGACGGACGGGGGCGTCGATGTAGCGCTCGTCGAAGAAGCGGCGCGCCACGTCGCCGAGGCGGGGCGAGAAGGAGGAGTAGCAGTCGAGCACGATTTCGCGGGCGGCGGCGAAGGGGTAGGTGACCTCGTCTTGGGTGACGGCGGCCGAGCGGTCGTAGTCGGCGAGGCGCTCGACGCCGAGCAGGCGCGCCTTGAGCCGATACCAGCGCCGGGGCAACTCGTAGCGGGCGCGGACCGCCTCGATCAGCGCGGCGACGGACTCGTCGGAGGCCTCGTTTGACAAGTTGCGGGCGGCCAGCCAGGAGGGGTAGCGGCGCAGGCGGTCGTCGATCGCCTTGTCGGCGAGGAGCGTGTTGAACAGGAAGGCGCGGGTGCGCAGACCGGGCGCGAGAGCCTCGGTGACAGCCTCGGCGGTGGTACGGCGCACCTCGCGGTCGGGCAAGACGAGGCTGCTGAGGGCGACGTCGAGAGCGACCGTGGTTGCCTCTCCGCCGGCGCCGGGCTTGGCCTCTCCGCGGTCCTCGGTCGCGGCCTCTCCCCCGTGATCGCCGCCTGGCGCGCCGGGCCCCTGGGGCAGGCGCACCTCGATCGAAGAGGTGAGCTCGTCGAACAGGCGCGACCAGGCCGAGGCGCCGGTGACGGCCTTCTCGGCGAGGATCTTCTCCTCGGGTTCTGAGAGCAGGTGGTTGCGGTAGCGGCGGGCGGTGCGCAGGTAGTGGGCGCAGAAGGCGAGGCGCTCGTCGGTGAGCAGGCGCTCGGCGTGGGCGTCGTCGAGGGCAGCCCATTCGAGCTCGACGAAGAGGAGCGTCGTCTCGATCTCGGTGCCGCGTTCTTGGACCTCTTGCATGAGCGCGCCGGAGGCGGGGTCGGCGGTGTCGACCGAGAAGCGCAGGCCGGCGTAGGTGCCGGCGCGCCCCACGAGCTCTTGGATCTCCCCAAGCTCGCGCATCGCGCGCTCCAAGGCGGCGCTGTCGAGCTGGGCCAGCTTGCCGACGTACTCGGACGCGAAAGCTTGGGCTCGCTCCAAGGCTTGCGCTAGCTGCGCCCGGGCGCCGTCGGGTCCGGCCCCGTCGACGAGGGGGTCGAGGTTCCAAGCCGTCTGCTGGAGCTCGGTGTCCGGTGAGGAGGAGGGGGTGGCGTGCGTCACGTGTGCGTGAGCTTATCTGCCGGGGGACGTGCCCAGGAGGACCCGGGGTGGGGCGTGCGGAGCGATGAAGACGGGCCGGCGCCTGCCGACAGGATCGAAGGGGGCCTACTCGGAGGCTAGGGCGCTGAGCATGTCAAGGCGAGCCGCGCGCCGGGCGGGCAGCTGCGCGGCGAGCACACCGGCAAGCCCGGCAATTACGAGCAAGATCAGGAGCGTGCCGATCGGGAACGACTGCACGTACCCCGAACCGGACAGGGCGAAGGTGGTGACGAGCACTGCCGCGATCACGCCGATCACAAGCCCGAACACGCCTCCGATCAGGGCGGTGATCACCGACTCGTAGCGGATCATTTGGCGCACCTGGCGACGGGAGGTGCCGATCGCTCGCATCATCCCGAGCTCGCGCGTGCGCTCGTAGATCGAGAGGATCAAGGTGTTGACGATCCCGAACAGGGACACGATCACCGACAGCGCGAGCAGGACGTATATGAGCGCAAGGAGCGTGTTGATTTGGTTGGCGCGGTCCTGCTTGAACTGGGCGGCGGTGCGCGAGCGCGCTTGGGGGAAGTGGGCCGCGAGCAAGCGGTCCACGGCGGGCTGGACCTGGGCGTCGGTGTAGCCCGGCTGGTAGGCGAGGAAGTTCAGGGCGTCTTCGCGCTGGCCGAAGGCTTGGCGCGCGAGCGCCCGGGAGATCGTGAGGTTGCCTAGCAGGCGTGCGTTATCGGAGGCGATGCCGAGCACGCTCAAGGAAACGTGGCGGCCGGTGGGAGTGAGCACCGAGACGGTTTGGCCGACACTCAGTTTGTGCGAGCTCGCATAGCCCTTGGTGAGGATCGTGCCGGTGTCGTCGAGCGCCGAGAGCATGGCGTTTGAGCCCTGATTCCATTCCACGCGATAGACACGGCCGAAGGTGGAAGGGTCGATCGTGGTGATGGAGGCGTTGCTGGAGCTGGTGCTGAGGCGCCCGATCGTGAACCCGATGGGGGTCACTATCGCAACACCGGGGACGCGCCGCAGGGCGGGCGCCACCAGGGCGGGGATCCCGGCTCCGTTGCCTTCTTGGGAGTTCTCGACGATCAAGTTACCGGCGAAAGAGCGGCTGACCGCACGGTCGATCGTGGCCTTGGTGCCGTCGGCGAGGACGGCCACCAAGGTGACCAAGGCCAGCCCGACGGTGAGCGCGGCGGCCGTGGTGAGCGTGCGACCGGGTTGGCGGATCGAGTTCTCGCGGGCCAGGCGGGCGGTGATGCCGCGCCAGACCAGGAGCGAGCCGATCGCCTTCGCGAGCGGCCTGACGACCCGGTAGCGGCGGCGAAACAGGCGCCGTCGCCTGGCGATCTCGACACCCTCGCGCATCGCGGCGAGCGGGGGCACGCGGGTTGCGCGGATCGCGGGCGCTAGGCCGGCGAGCATGGTCACGCCGATCCCGACGGCCAGGGCGACGACGATCGTGCGGGTCTCGAGCACGGTGCCGCTGTCGGGGAGGTCGGCGCCGAAGGACTTGAACAGCTGGTCGAGCGCGGGCGCCAAGAGCAGGCCACCCAAGAGCCCGAGCACGGCTCCCACGGTCCCGAGGAGGAAGCCTTCGTAGAGAACCGAGCGCATGATCTGGGAGCGTGAGGCGCCGAGCGTGCGCAGCAGGCCGAACTCGCGTGTACGTTGAGCAACGGTGATCGAGAAGGTGTTGAAGATGATGAAGGCGCCCACCACCAAGGACACGTAGGCGAACACGAGCAGGAAGGTGCGCAGGAAGCTGAGGTTGCTTTCCAGTTCGGCGGTGTCGTGGTTGGCTTGTTCGGTGCCTGTGCGGACGTCCACGGTGCGCGGCAGGGCGGCGCGCAAGCGCTCGCGCAAAGCGGCGGGAGTGACGCCGGGCTTTCCGGCGACGTCGATCTGGTCGAAGGCACCCTGCTCGCCGACCACGCGCTGGGCCTCGGGGAGCGTGAGGACCGCCACGCCCGCGCCGCCGAAGGAGGCGCCGCCCCCGAACTTGACGACGCCGACGATCGTGTAGCGCTTGGCGGGCGCGGAGCCGCCGGCGACGAGCATCTGCTGGCCGACCTTCAGGTTGGCGCGCTGCGTTGTGGCTTCGTCGATCGCCAGTTCGGTGGGCCCCGAGGGGAAACGGCCTTGGACGGTGGAGAAGGAGTTGAAGCGAGGGGGCACCTCGGAGGCCACGAAAGCGGGCGCGCCGCCCTTGGTGAGCCGTTTGCGGTTGACGTCGAGGAAGGTGCCGGGCGTGAAGATCGAACCGGCGGCCTGGCTGACGCCAGGGGTGGCGCGCACCCGCGTGAGCATGGCTTCGGTGATTGGGGTGGTTTCTGAGCCGCTGTTGCGGCCGAGCACCTGGGTGGGGGTGATCACCACGTCGTGGCCGCGATTGGCGGTCTGGAAGATGCCGGCGAAAGAGCGGTTGATCGTGTCGGTGAGGACGTATGTGCCGGCCATCAAGGCCACGCCCAACGCGACCGCGACCCCGGTGAGCAAGACCCGCAGCTTGCGCTGCATGAAGCCTCGCAGCACCAAGGCGAGCATCAGCCGTGGCCCCGTGCCGGCGGACTTGGGCGACCGGCGAGCATCAGCCGACGGACTTCATCAGGTCCAAAGCCTGCTCGGCGCTTGTCGCCTCCCCGTCGTGGGCGATGCGCCCGTCGACGAGCACCAGGAGGCGGTCGGCGTAGGACGCCGCGTGGGCGTCGTGGGTGACCATGACGACCGTTTGGGAGAAGTCGTCGACGGCGTGGCGCAAGAGTTCGAGCACGCCGTCGGAGGCCTTGGAGTCGAGGTTGCCCGAGGGCTCGTCGGCAAACACCACCGAGGGGCGCGCGACCAAAGCTCGTGCGACTGCGACGCGTTGCTGCTGGCCGCCGGAGAGCTCGGCCGGGCGGTGGCCCAGCCGATCCCTGATGCCGACCGTGTCGATCAGGCGATCGAGCCACTCGCGATCGGGCTTTCGCCCGGCGATCGAGAGGGGCAGCAGAATGTTCTCCTCGGCGCTGAGGACGGGCAGCAGGTTGAAGGTTTGGAAGATGAATCCGATTTGATCGCGGCGCAACTGGGTGAGCTTGCGGTCGTCGAGCTCGCCGAGCTCGACACCGCCCAGCTTGACCGAGCCCGAAGTGGGTCGATCGAGGCCGGCGAGTATGTGCATCAAGGTCGACTTGCCCGACCCGGAGGGGCCCATGATCGCGGCGAAGCGCCCGACGGGGAAGCTGACGGTGACATCGCGGAGTGCGTCCACGGCGACCTCGCCCTCGCCGTAGCGACGCGAGACGTTGTGGGCTTCGACGATGTTCGCCGGAGCCGCTTCGTGATCTGCTGCATTCAGGTCGGCTGTGCTCATGACTGATCGCGAGTCTAGTGGGGACACCCGAGACAAATCGGTACCTACCCTCCGCTTCGCTCGCAAACCGAGCGACGGCACAGCACAGACCTGTCTCTCTGGCCGACCAGGGTTGTAGCATCGCCCGCCTCATGCACGAGACTGATCCCAGCGTCTTTCTGATCGCCCGGCCCTCGATCGATGTCGAGGGGATGAGGGGCTACCTGGCCGATGTGGGCGGCGAGTCGTGGTTGCAGCGTCGCTTGGATGAGTCGGAGGACGGCACCGGTGGAAACCTCAATCACGGCGAGTTGATCGTGGAGTTCGGTGGCAGGGCCTGCTACCGCAGCTGGGAGCCGGGGCTGAATCCGAACGTGACGAGGGTCAGGACCGACCAGAAGGAGTACTTCGCCAACATCCTGAAGAGCGCGCACGGCAGCGTGCTCGAGCACGCGAATTGGTCGTTCGCGTTGCGCAACGTGAGCAGAGTTTTTACGCATGAGCTCGTTCGTCATCGAGCCGGCTCGGCTTTCAGCCAGGAGAGCTTGAGGTACGTCCGGCTGACCGACATCGGCTTCAGGGTGCCGCCCGCGCTGGAGCCGGTGCGCGAGCAGGTGTTGAGCATCGTCGAGCAGCTCGAGGAGTTTCAGGTGAAGGCCGCCGAGGAGCTTGGCATCGACGGGGAAGGCGTCCCGTTTCACGTCAAGAAGGAGGTCACCTCGGCGCTGCGCAGACTCGCGCCGATCGGCCTTTCGACCGACATCTTGTGGACAGCCAACGCGCGCACCTTGCGCCACGTGATCGAGATGCGTACGGCCGCGGGCGCCGAGGAGGAGCTACGCGTGGTGTTCGATCAAATCGCTCGCATCATGCAGGCCGAGGCGCCAGGCCTGTTCCAGGACTTCACGCGCCAAGAGGATGGCGTGTGGGTCCCAGAGCACCGCAAGGTTTGAGTTAGCCGACCAGTCGCGGGGCAAGCGAGGCAAGGACGCAGCCCGCGTGGCGTGCTGAGCACGCGAGCGGGCGGGGACGCAGCATCGCGCCGCCCCTCGGCTTCCTGGTCAAGCGTCCATCGTGGCGGTGCGCCAAGCGCCGAGCGCGAGGAAGACCGCGGCCCAGCCCACGAGCACGATCACCGCCGTGCCGCCCGACAAGACGACGCTCGCCCCGTGACCTCCTTCGCCGACGTGGACGGGGCTGAAGTGGGCGAGCGCCTGACTTAGGAGCACCTCGCGGGAGCTGCCCAGGCTTTTGATGCTGGCGAGTATCGGGCTGGCCACGACGTGCCAGGCGATCACGGCGATGATTGCCGCCGGCTTGGAGGCCGTGAGCGAGGCGAAGCCGACCCCCACTACGCAGAGGATGCCGGTCGAGAGCAGGGTGAAGCCGAGGCCATTGAGGATCAAGGAACCGCTCGGGGTGGGCAGGTTCGAGGCGAATGCGAAGGTACCGATCAGGAGCAAGGCGTAGGCGCAGAGCATCATCGCGACGGTGACCGCCAAAGCGGCGGGCACGCGCGTGGCGAACAGGGCCAGTCGCGAGCGGCCGGTCACGACCAGGTCTCGGAAGACACCGGCGGCGGCGTCACCGGTACCGGCCTCGACGCCAATCAAAAGGGCGGCGAGCGGCCCGAAGAAGAGCGCGATCACGCGCAGACCGTCGGAGAAGTTCCGGACCCCGCCGGCGGGTCCGTGATTGGCCGGACTGGAGGCATGCTGGATCACCGCCACCACGAAATAGATCAAAATCGGAGCAAGGGCCAGCACCAAGGACCAGGTGAGGATCCCCCGTTTCTTGCGCAGCTTGAGGATGTCGGCCCCGGTCATTTGGGCGGCGATGGTCACCGGGCTGCTTCGGCGGGGACCGGCTGGAGCAGGCGCGATCGGTGTGGCGGCGTTCATGAGAGCACCTCCTCGGTCGTCGAATCGGAGAGTCTGGAGGTGACCTCCAGGAACCGCTTCTCCAAGCTTTGGCGCACTGGCTCAAGGCGCGAGACGGCGAGCCCGGCGCCAACCAAGGCGGCGTTGACGGCGGCGGCGCTTTCCGCGGGAGTCGTGTCGGCAACCTCGCCGAGCACCACGCGCAGGCCCTCGTCCGAGCGTTGCGCCTGGAGCACCGAGTGGCTTGCTTGGAGCAGCTCCAAGGCACGCAGAGGATCGTCCACGCCGACGATCAGCTCGTGGCGGGTGCTCCCTTCGGCGAGCTCTGAGATCGCGCCCTGCATGAGGATCTTGCCGCGGTCAACGATGGCGGCGTGGTCGCAGATCTTCTCGACCTCGTCGAGCAGGTGCGAGGAGATGAACACGGTGCGTCCCTCCTGCTCGACCATCGCTCGGATCATTTCGCGGAACTCTTGGATGCCGCCGGGGTCGAGTCCGTTGGTGGGCTCGTCGAGAATCAGGAGCAAGGGATCTGCCAGCAGGCAGCGCGCTACGCCCAAGCGTTGGCGCATCCCGAGGGAATACTTCTTGACCTTCTCATCCGCGCGCTCGGACAGTCCTACACGGCGCAGAGCGGGAACAATGCGCTCGTGGGTCTCGGGGCCGCGGGCGGCCGCGACGATGCGCAGGTTCTCGCGACCGGTCAGCTGGGGGTGGAAGCGGGGCTCCTCGACGATCGCGCCCACTCGCGCGAGGGCCTCGGAGCGCTCGGCGGGGACGGGGCGACCGAGCACGGACATGGTGCCGGCGCTTGCGTGGGTAAGGCCTAGAAGCATCCGGATCATCGTGGTCTTGCCGGCTCCGTTGGGACCGAGGAAGCCGAAGGCCGACCCGCGGGGGACCTGTAGATCGACCGAGTCGATGGCGGCCCTGGAGCCGAATCGCTTGGTCAGGCCGATCGTTTCGACTGCGGGACCCTGCGCATCGGGCGTCTTGATTTCACTACGAGCCCGCGAGGGCTCAATGCTGGCTGACATGGCAGCTGGCTCCTGTCTGCGATGGCGCTGCGCGAGCAGCGGAAGGCACGTGCGCCCAGAACCCTTTCAGCCGAACATAAAGCTTGGGTGAGAATCCCCTACGCTTCTTGGGCTTGAAGCTCCTTGACTCGCTCCTGCAACTGGGCGGTCACGGTGGGGTCGCGCAGGGTGGTCACGTCGCCCAAGGCACGCCCCTCGGCGATATCGCGCAAGAGCCGGCGCATGATCTTGCCCGAGCGGGTCTTGGGCAGGTCGTCCGACCAGATGATCCGCTTCGGCCGCGCGAACTTGCCGATCCGCTCAGCCACGGTCTCGCGGATGCTTTCGACCTCGGCTTCGTCGCCTTGGAGGTCTCCTTGGAGGGTGACGAAGGCGACGATCGCCTGGCCGGACTGTTCGTCGTGCTGGCCGATCACGGCGGCCTCGGCCACGTCGGGGTGGGCCACGATCGCCGACTCGACCTCGGCCGTGGAGAGTCGGTGCCCGGACACGTTGACGACGTCGTCGATGCGGCCGATCACCCAGATGTATCCGTCTCGATCGACCCGCGCGGCGTCGCCGACCAAATAGGTCTCACGCCCGAAGCGGCTGAAGTAGGTGTCGATGAAACGGTCCTGCTCCTTGTAGAGGGTGCGCAACATCGAAGGCCACGGTTTGGTGAGCACCAACAGGCCTTGGCCTTCGGAGATGGGCTCGCCGGTTGACTCGTTCAGGACCTGGGCCTCGACCCCTGGGAACGGTTGCGTCGCCGAGCCGGGCTTGGTTGCCGTGATGCCGGGGAGGGGCGTGATCATGATCGCGCCGGTCTCGGTCTGCCACCAGGTGTCCACGATCGGACAGCGCGAGCCGCCGATCACCTTGTGGTACCAGAGCCAGGCCTTGGGGTTGATCGGCTCGCCGACGCTCCCGAGCAGGCGCAGGGAAGAGAGGTCGTGCTTGTCGGGCCACTGGGCACCCCACTTGATGCAGGCCCGGATTGCGGTGGGGGCGCAGTAGAGGATCGTGACTTTGTAGCGCTCGATCAGCTCCCACCAGATCCCCTTGTGGGGATAGTCGGGCGCGCCCTCCCACATGACCGAGGTCGCTCCGTTGGCCAAGGGGCCGTAGACGATGTAGGAGTGCCCGGTGACCCAGCCGACATCGGCGGCGCACCAGTAGACGTCGGACTCCGCTTTGAGATCGAACACGTAGCGGTGGGTCGTGCTCGCGCCGGTGAGATAGCCACCGGTCGTGTGCAGGATGCCCTTCGGCTTGGCGGTCGAGCCCGAGGTGTAGAGGATGTAGAGGGGGTGCTCGGCGTCCAGCTGCTCGGGCGGGCACTCCGGATCCGCCGCCTCGAGGATCTCGTCGTAATAGACGTCTCGGCCCTGCTTCATCTGACAAGGGGTGCCCTTGGAGCGCACGACTACGATCGTCTCCAAAGTCGCGAGGTCGCCCATGACCTCATCCACGCGATCCTTGACCGGCGCGGTCTTGCCCTTGCGTGCGGCGCCGTCCACGGTGATCAAGGCCTTGGCCTCGGAGAACTCCATGCGCTCGCGCACCGCCTCGGCGGAGAAGCCACCGAAGACCACGTTGTGGGGCGCCCCGATGCGCGCGCAAGCGAGCATTGCGACGACGACCTCGGGGATCATCGGCAGGTAGATGCCCACGACGTCGCCCTTGCTGACGCCCTGATCCTTCAAAGCGCTGGCGAAGCGCTTGACCTCGGCCAAGAGCTCGGCGTAGGTGATGTCGCGCCGCTCACCCTCCTCGCCGGCCCAGTGCAACGCGATTCGCTCGCCGCGGCCCGCCTCCACGTGACGGTCCAAACAGTTGTAAGAAGCGTTGATCGTGCCTCCCTCAAACCACTTGTAGAAGGGAGGGTTGGAGTCGTCGAGCACTCGGTCCCATGGCTTGAACCAAGCTAGTTGCTCGGCCTGCTTGGCCCACCACGCCTGGGGATCGGCGGCCGCCTGCGCGTAGACCGCCGGATCGTTCAGCAGGGCTTTTTCGCGGAAAGAGGAGGGGGGCTCGAAGCGCTCGACCTCGAGCATTCCAGCCAGCTCCGCATCGAGTGTGTCTCCGTTTGCAGACATTATCTGAGCCTCCCCTCTTCTCCCATGATTTTGACTTTATCGCTCTATCGCTCGCCCGGTGGCCGACAGTCGCTCGCCCGCCGTCAGTGCTCCCCCGGTGACTGACACTCGCTCGTCCACTGTCAGCGCTCGCCCAGCGGCATGACCGGCAGGACGGTGCGTCCGAACGTCGAGTTGGTGACCACCGCAAACGAGGCATACCACGCAGCCGCCGCGGTTGCCAAGCCGATGTAGCCGCCCCAATGAGTGACCGTCGTGTGCGGGCCTACCGCGCCTATTGCGAGCAGGATGAATGTGGCGGTCAGGAGCACGAACACGAGCAACACTGCCCCACTTACCCGCAATGCAGCTACCGTCATGTAGGCAGTGAAGATCGCCCACGCCCACAGGTAGACGCCTACGGCGTGTCCGACGTTGCCACCGATGCTCTTGGCGTAGAACACCTCGAGCGCCCAGAAGGAAATCCAGAAGGCGCCGTAGGAGCAGAACGCGACCGCGCCGAACGTGTTGCCGGTCCGGAACTCCCACATGCCGGCCAGAAGTTGCACCACGCCCCCGTAGGCGAGGGCGAGACCGAGCACGACCGGCGTGCCCTTTTCGTCGACCAAGTTGGCATTGAACATCGAGAGCACAAACGTCGTCATCGCGAACGCCGCGAGACCAAGCGGCGCAGGATTGGCGGGCGACCACGAACTCGCGACCGGGCGCTCGTCCGCAACCGGTGGGCTCGCGCCCTGCGCCGGATGGTGATGGATCGAAGCGGCCTCCATGGGACCTCCCTTCACGCCGCCCGACTGACCGAGCGGCTTCGACTTGTCAAAGCTGCCGATCGTGGTTGGCCGAAGCCAACCCGGTCACTCCTATTTATTCCCGTTCTGGTCCCGGCTCAACCGTCAGCCAGCTGACAGCGAGGCCACGCCAGGGCGCCGGCCCCGCGAGCCGCCCGCAGCTCAGCGCTTGCGGCGCTTGCGGCGCGAGCCGCCGCTGACCGGGGTCGGTTCTGGCGCCACGTCCCCGAGCGCCGCGCCGTTACCGGAGCCTTTGCCGGGGGAAGCGCCGCTGCCGCCGCCCTTCTCCGCCTCGCGCTGGGCACGCTGTTCGGCCTGGGTGGGCCACGGGCGCGCCTCCCCAGCCGCCCAGGCCGGGGGGTCGCCGTTTGGCCAGCGCCCCATCAAGAGGATGCCTGTGGACACCAGCCAGAAAGTGGGGATGAGTTGCAAGGTGGGGGTTCCGAAGAAGGGCAGGAACAGCAGACCGGAGAGGATCCCGAGCACGCTCAGCCAGCGCGCGAGCAGCCCGGCCCGCATCGTGCCCATCATCGTCGCGATCATCCCGACCGCGAGCGCGAGCGCCGCGAACAGGCCGAGAAGGCCCAGAACGATGCCCAACGATCCGCTCGTGAGCAGAGCTTTTTCTACAGCCTTGCTGCTGAGGTCGCCGCGGCTCACGAATCTGTGGGCTTCGATCACCAAGACCACCTCGTGCACCAAATTGAGCAACGCAACGCCGAAGCCGCCGAACATCACCAAGGGCTTGGCGGCCGGCCACGACGGTCGGCGGAAGGCCGTGGCGTCGATCAAGAACATGAGCACGACGGTGAGCGCGCTCACCGCGAGCGCGGTCAAGAGGGTGCCGGCGAGCAGATAGAAGGCGTGGTGGTTTATGTAGGAGACCTCGGGTGCCCTCGGGCTCACCGCCGGGGCGGCTCGACCTTTCAAGGCCGGTTCAAGACCCTGAACCACGCCCACGGCCGGCAGTTCTTTGAGGGCGGCGCTGAGGATGATCCCGCTGAGGAGGTAGAGCACGCCTCCGGCGACGGCAGGCACGGCAAGGCGGGCACGGCGAGCCGACTCGAAGCTCACCCGCTCTTGGATCTCTGTGGAGGACGCCATCGGCACGGCAGTCTATGGGTTGACGCTAGGATGGGCGCATGGAGGGCTCAAGCTTCGGTGACCTGTTCGGCGACCCCGAGGATCTCCAGCGCAGGCTCGCTCAGTTCGCCGAGCAGATGCAGGGCCAGCAGGCTTTGGCGTGGGCGGACAACGCGATCAAGCTTGCCGTGGACATGACGGTGGCCGCCGTCAACCGGGTTAACGTCCAAGGCAACGCCGAGGCTCAGGCCGAGCAGATCAGACAGGTCATCGCGTTGGTATTCCCCGAGGCGGTCACGCTCGTGCGCGAGGCGCGCGAGGGGCTGCAGTAGAGCCTCGCTCCTCCCCGGCGCGTTCGTCCTCGCGCTCGGCCTGCCGTGACGCGCGACCCGCTTCGATCACTTCTTTGAAGGAGCGGAAGCGGAAGATGAAGAACACCGCGCCGAGCCCTACGAGTGCGGTGAAGACGGCTATCGCGATCTGCTGGCCCACCGAGTAGGCGGCCACGACCGCCGTGGGCGCGCTGGCGGCGAAGACCTTGACCAGCAAGGCCTGCTGCACGCCGGCGCCGCCGGGGGTGAAGGGCACGGCGCCGGCGACCTGGCCGCAGCCGAACACAAGCAAGACGTTCTCGATCGAGCCCCCCACTCGGAAGGCGTCGAGCAAGAACCAGACGGCGATGAACCGACAGGCCCACGCGCCGGCCTGGAAGGCGGCCACTTCGCGCAGGTAGCGCCTTCGGTCGGTGAGGATCGTCAGGCCTTGGCGGATGCGCGCCCAGAAGGCCTTGGCCCGCGCCGAGAGTAGGGCGAACACGACCAGGCCCATGACGCCGAGCAGTGTGATCAAGAAGAGCGTGAAGCGAAAGTGGGAGGCAAGATAGGAGATGTCGAAGGAGTCGAGCTTGGAGAAATCGGGCGGCTTGGGAAAGACGCCTTGGCTGAAGGCGAAGATCAGCACGAACACACCGACGCTCACGTCGAAGACGGCCTCGACGAAGAAGGCCGCGGCGACTGTCGGATAGGAGGAGCCAGGGATCGAACTGCGCGTGAGGAACAGCTTGATGATGTCCCCGCCGCGGGCTGGCACAACGTTGTTGAAGCCCACCGCCGCCACATAGGCGCCCCAGATACGCCGCCACTGGAAGACCGTCGCCGGATAGGCCGCGCGCAGGCTGTTGAAGAAGGCGCGCGAGCGCAAGGTCAGGTTCAGCCCGAACAAGGCTAGCCCGAGCAGGAGCGCCCCCCAGTGGACGGCCGCCAGGTCGGAGAAGAACTGTTCGGCGGCTTCGACGAAAGAGTCGAAGCTCTGGGCAACCGAAGTGGAAGCTAGGGGCACATACCAAGCCTACGGTCCCTCGACCGAGAAGCGGTCAACTGGCGCTGGCGAGGACACAGATTGGCCGGCCCGACCGTTGCCCGCTCGTGCTCGCCGATCTCGCCACCGCCCGCGGGGGCGCGATCGTGCTCGCCGATCTCGCCACCGCCCGCGGGGGCGCGGCGATGCTCAGAAGGCGTTGTCGTCTTCGGGCTCGAGCTCTTCCTCATCGAGATCCACATCGAGCTCGTCGCTGTCCAGATCTTCGGCGTCGTCCCAGTCGTCGTCGTCGAATTCGTGTTCGGGGGCCTCGAGCCGAGGGCTTGTGAGCATGAGTTTCTCCCTTCTGAGCTTGGATGTTCGGGGCAGCCTTCGTGACCAACCGTCTCCCATATATACCCTGCGGGCGGGCGCATGATAGTCGGCACCGCACGGGTCACGGGATACCGCGCGAACACATCTCGAGCGGAGCTTCAGGGAGCGTCGTGCTGCTAGCTCAGTCGTTGCCCAGAGCGGCCAGCACCCGCTCGTCATGCTCGGCCGGCTTGACCTTGCGCAGGACCTCGATCACCCTGCCGTCCGGATCGATGACAAACGTGGTGCGCTCGTTACCCCAGTAGGTGCGCCCGTACATCGACTTCTGAACCCACACCCCGTAACGCTCGGCGACGGCGTGATCCTCATCGGCAAGCAGCGCGAAGTTGAGCGACTGCTTATCGTGGAAGCGCTTGACGTTGGCCGCGGGGTCTGGCGAGACCCCGAGCACGACCGCTCCGGCGGCGGCATAGTCGGCCTCGTGATCGCGTACCCCACACGCTTGGGTTGTGCAGCCCGGCGTGTCGGCCTTGGGGTAGAAGTACAACACCACAGGCTTGCCTCGCAAGTCGGAGAGCTTGACCGGCTCGCCGTCCTGATTGGACAGCTCGAAGTCGGGCGCCTTCTTTCCGGGCTCAATCATGGGGGCGGATCCTAGCGGGGCCGGGCAGGGCACTAGGGGCTGGGCGCCTGTCGCGGGCTTAGCAGCTCGTAGCGATAGCCAAAGCGCGACAGACTTCGGCCATGCGCTCCGACCCGAGCCGCGTGATCTGCTCGGTCAGGAATACCTTGTCCGCCGCGGTTGCGTGGTCGGCGTTGAGCAAACAACTGCGCGGCGTCCCATCCTCCGGTCCAAGCTCGACCTCTGTGGACAGCCCACGAACCGTGGTCGTCGCCAGGATCACGATCAGCTCGTTCAGGCTTTGTGTGGCCCCGAGCGAGTCATGACCAGCGCCGGTCGACGCTTGATGTCCGGTGGTTCGTACCACCAGACATCGCCGCGACTCACCACGGACCGTGTCCAGCCTCACGCTCCTGCTCGTCGAGCCCTCTCATAGAGCGAGCGGCAGAATCCCGCATCATCGCCGACAAGTTGCCCCACTCGTCCACAACATCGCCGGGCCGGCCACGCGTGGCGATGAAGTCGGCCACCGGGTCCAACTGAGACTCGGGAAGCTCGTCAACCAGCTTGTGAATCTTCTCGCGCGTCGTCATCTATGGAGATTGTAGATCCTGTGGCGGTACCCAGGGTGCCGTGCCAATTCAAACGCACCGGTTACAGCCCAGGGGCGTCGGCATTGGGATAGAAGTACAACACCACAGACTTGCCTCGCAAGTCGGAGAGCTTCACCGGCTCGCCGTCTTGGTTGGGGCAGCTCGAAGTCGGGAGCCTTCTTTCCGGGCTCAATCATGCGGAGGATCCAAGCGGGGATGCGCAGAGTCTCAGCCACGACGGGGGCCGGCCCTGGTGCCGGTGGCCGCACTGCGCCGAGTCAGAACCCTGGAAGCTCGACGTTCTCGAATGCTAGGGCTTCGGCCAGCTTGTCGAAGTGAGTGTCGCGGTGGAGCACTGCAATACCGCCATGCTCGGCAGCCGCTGCGGCAATCAGGGCGTCGGTCAGCGGGACGCGGTGGTACCCGTCGCTGTGCTCGGCCAGCTCGCCGAGTGCGCTCATCGCCGCATCGGCAACGGCGCGATCGTTGCGTAGAATTCGCAACGCATCGAGTTCGGCCTCCAGTGCGATGTACTCAGAACTGCTGCGAGCGGAGTACAGGATCTCCATGCGCACAATCGGGGTGGTCCATAGCCGTTCGTCGGCTACCGCTGTTGTGATCAATCCGGCGAGATCGGCAGGAAGCGAGGAGAACCGCCACCACGCTGAAGTATCGGCAACAAACGGTGCTTCGCTGTGCAGCAACTCGACGGCATCCACCGCAGGTTCGCTTTTAGGACTCGCCAGCCGTCAGCTGCTCGATGTGCGCAAGCGTGTCCCGATCCAGCCCATCCGGGCTGAACATGCGCTCGGCGAGCCGCCGCAAGCGCTCGGCACGCTCCTCATCGCTCAGCACGGGCGTCTCGGCAGTCGGGGTTGTACTCAGAGCAGAATGTTTCATGATCCCAGGGTAGCGTCTGAGCACAACGAGAACTGCGCCGCTGAAGCATGTTGGGAGTCGCCTTGCCCTGGGAATTGGAGCAATTGTGCCCTGGCTAAAGGATCGTACTTCCCTGCTCGACGCTACAACGCGAGATGCAGACGCAAAGCGTCGTCGAGAGATGTCATCAGAACGTCCGGAAGCCGGCCGAGTTGTTCGCCGATCCGATTGGCGTCGATCGAACGCACCTGCTCGGCCTGAGCCTTTGAATCTCGCGCCAGGCCAGCGGTCCCGGCCGGCAAGAGCACTTGGAATGGATACACGCGCTCGACCTTCGACGTGACCGGCACAATGGCCAGTACACCTCGACCCAGTCTTGCGGCGGTGCCATTCGCGGCGTCATTGCTCACGATCACCGCCGACCGGCGCTCGTCCGCCTCCGCGCCTCGAACCGGCCCCAAATCGACCATGCGAAGCTCGCCGCGCAGCATCACAAACCGTCGCCGACGGCCGTATCCCATGCATCGGCTTCCTCGCCTGCTTCCCACTCGGCCCAAGCGTCGCCATACGCGTCGCGAAGATCTCCAAGTCGAAGTGTCCGGATGGCCGCCTGCACGGCCGCCGAACGCGACGGAAGCTCGTGCTCGCCAGCGTAGGCGTCCAAGAAAGCCACATCCTCGCTGCGCAGGCTCACACTGACCTTCATACTTCTCATCCTACCATTGTTGCGACCCGAAAGAGCAATGACGGCACACAACCGGCCGTTGGACGCCTCGCTTGGACACTCGATCAATAGCCCGTCCGCCCGCGGAGCAACCCCCGCGAGCGGACGAGACGGACGAGCGCTCGCCTACAACACCGCTTCGATCAGCGACGTGAACTCGGCCTGCCCCGAGACGTTCGGGTGGTAGCTTTCCGACAGCGGATTGGACTGCCCGTTCAGCCATTCGACAGAGGAGCACACCTCGTGGGATTCAAACGGAGCCGTCGGGTTCACGAAGGTGAATTTCGCCGCTTCGGCGCGGCCCTTGATCACTTTGTCGAGCAATTCCGCCGAGCTGTTCATCTTCTTCTCGTTTTCGGAGGTCAAGAAGTTGACGTTGCAGGTCGTTCCTTCTTTGGTGAACAGCTTCGGATACCCGAGCACCACTACTAACGCTGCCGTGGCCCGCGAGCTGATGTCTTTGTAGGTCGTTTCAAGCAGAGCCGGCAGTTTTTTTTCGATGAATTCGTTTGCTTCTTTGATCGCGCTCCCACAGGCGAAGTAATAGAGCGCGCAGTTGAGGATCACGTTGCTGAAGCCGGCGTCGTTGCCACCGATCGTGATCGTCACGAGGCTGGTCGTGCTGCTCAAGTGGCTGAGCTGGTTTGAGTTGACGTCTGTCGTCTTGGCGCCACTGCACGCTTCGAAGTTGAGCGTGTAGCCCTTTTTCGAGGCGATCTTCGGCCCGTAGGCGTCCGGGCTGCGGTCGCATTCGCCCGATTCTTCATAGAAGACCCGGGTGCCGACGCCCGACGAATACGAGTCGCCGAGCGCCACATACTGCTGGGCCGCGGCCACCGCCGCAGGCCCGAAGACGGCCAGCGCCACAGCGATGGCGCCGCCGAGAATGATCCTCTTCCCCATTTTCTGCTCCTTTTCGGTTGCCCACCCGACCGAGTTGGTTATTCAAAAGGTCAGGACTTTTCCGAAAAGATAATCACGTTGTAAACGTTCCGTCAAGGAGCCGTCCAGTCGGAATCGCTACGACGAGCACAGGACGACCACGACAACGGTCACGCTGATGACCACGACGAGCGCAAGGCTTGACAACGGTCGCGCTGGTCACTACGACGAGCGCAGGGCACGACAACGGGCACCGGGCGCTACGACGAGCGCAGGACCGCCACGACGACAGGCGCACTGGTCGGATGAGGACTGCCCCCCAAAGGCTCGGCCGTGACCATCACCTGGCGCACTCCAGCCAAGTTGCCGGGCACATTCACCGAGGCGCTTCCCGAGTGGGTGACCCCGAACAGGGCATTGGTCGCTTGAGGTTGCGCGCCAGCGCGGGCAACCCACAACTCGTAGATCTTGCCGCGCGGCGGCTGGGAGACGCCTGTGAGGATCAATTCGGCGTGAGAGCCCACCTGGCGCAGAACCCCGCTGGCGCCCGGAGGCATCGACGCAAGCTGGGCCGCGGTCACACGCGTCGCGGGCGTTTTGGATCCTCTGTCGAGCGCAAGCGCCCCGATCAGCAGCCCGACTCCCAAGGCAAGCGCCGTGACGAACGCTTGCGGGCGCCCCAAACGCCAGCGCGCCGGGCGAGCAGGCTCGGGACGGTCGGCGCCGGCGCCGGCGGCATGCAACAGCTCTGCCTCGGAGCGCACAGTCGACATCACCCGCGCCCGCAACTCATCCGAAGCGGCCACCGGCGAGACACTCCTGGACAGAGAGTCGGCCACGGGTTGCAGCCTGGCGACGTCGGCGCTGCAGTCCGCGCAACCACCGAGGTGCTCCCGGTAGCGCTCGGCCTCGTCGCGCTCGAGCGCCGAGAGGACGTAGGCAGCCGCCTGGTCTCGCTCCTCGCATTCGCCCTCGAAGCGGCTCACTTGAGCACCTCCGCGGCGCCCAAGCGGCCACGCATCTTCTCCAAGCCCAGGCGCATACGGCCCTTCACGGTTCCAATTGGCAGATCGAGCATCGCGGCGATCTCAGTATGCGTGAAGCCGCCGAAATAGGCGAGATCGATGACTCTGGTCTGCTCCGCCGGGAGATCCTCCAAAGCCTCGCGAACCTCGCTCGCCTCCTCGCGACGGATCGCCTCCGCGTCGGTGCGCTCTGGCGACTCCAAGCGTTCGCCCAGCCCCTCGTCGCTCACGTTCTGGCTTGTGCGCACCCCATCGCGGCGCAGTGCGTCCACCGCCCGGTGGTGAGCGATGCCGAGCACCCAGTTGCGCACACTCCCGCGCGAGCGGTCATAGCGGGCGCCCGTGCGCCACAGCGAGAGCATCGCTTCTTGGACCACATCCTCGGCGAGCGCTCTACGCCCGATCATGCGATAGGCCAGCGAAAAGGCAGCATCGACGTGGCGCTCCATCACGATCTCGAATGCGGCCGCCTCGTTGCGGGAGACAAGCTCCATCAACTCCTCGTCGGCGAGCTTGCGAAGCTTCGCGGGCGACAGGTCGATTTCGCGTTTGAACCTAGACATCTATCGAAGCTCGGGCTTGCTCATGTAGGGCTATTCGCGGCCGGACGCCTGCTGGATCAGCAGCATGGAAGGTCAGTCTCGCAGCGGGACGTGATCCACCTGGGACGGCGCTGCGAAGAGGACTCACCACGCCAACCAGAGGAGCCACCATGATGGGTCTCGACAATCCAATCCACATCGCATTTCTTTTGATCGTCTTGCTGCTCGTGTTCGGAGCCAAGCGACTGCCCGAGATGGGCCATTCCTTGGGCACCGGCCTGCGCGGCTTCAAGGACGCGATCGGCGGCGAGAGCGCGCACGCCGAACCGCTGCGGGCGGTCGAGGCCGAGCCTGTTCGAGTCTCAGCCGAGCCTGTTCGAGTATCCGAGGCCGTTCGAGTTCCGGTGGAGCCCGTTCGCTCGACAGACCAGGCCTGAGAAGCTAACGAAACTCGAAGAGCGCAAAGGAATCGAGGAACCACGATGGCGGTTGCGGTAGGCAGCGTCGGCTACGAGGAGCGGCTCAGCTTGGTCGAGCACCTGACCGAGCTGCGCACGCGCTTGATCGTCTCGATCGTCGCGCTCGCGCTCGCGTTCGGACTGTGCATGTGGCAGAACCATGCCTTGCTCGAAGTCATCAATGCGCCCTTGGCCCACCAAACCCAGAAGCAGGTCCGGGCCGGCAACGGACCGCTCGGGGCGACCTACAAGGTCCAGCAGAACGCCCGCGACGTAGCCGGCCAGCTGGCGATCGTCGTGTCGGCCTTGGAGCGTCCCGGCAGTGGCGCCAGTCAAGCCACGCGCGCCTCCTTGCGCACCGTGCCTTCGCACCTGCGCGGCGACATCGCTCGCCTGTCCGCGCCACCAAGCGGAGACAAGCCGGTGACGCTGGGGATCGGCGAGCCCTTCAACACCACGATCGGCGTGGCTTTGATGTTCGCCTTCATCCTGGCTCTCCCGGTGTTGCTGTACGAGCTCTACGGCTTCCTCCTGCCCGCCTTCAGCCCCGACCAGCGGCGAGTCGCCACACCGCTCGTGCTCGCCATCCCGGTGCTGTTCGCGATCGGGGTTTTGTTCGGCTACTTCGTGGTCCTGCCGGCCGCCGTGCGCTTCTTTCAGAACTTCAACAGCGGCCAGTTCAACGTGCTCGTGCAGGCCAGCCAGTATTACCACTTCGTGGCGGTCATCCTGCTTGCGATGGGCTTGGTCTTCCAGGTCCCTGTAGCGATCCTGGCCGCTACCCGGGCGGGCATCGTGACCCCCTCCCAGCTTGCCCACAACCGCCGCTACGCGATCCTCGCCTGTGCCGTCATCGCCGCATTCATCCCCGGCGACGCGATCACCTTGCTGCTGGAGACCGTCCCCTTGTACCTGCTGTTCGAGGGCTCCGTCCTGTTGGCTCGAGTGGTCGAGCGGCGCGCGGGCCGCTCCTCACTTCAACAGGCGTGACATGCGCCTGTCCTTGAGCGTGCGACCGCCCGTCTGACACGTCGGGCAATAGGCGATCGTGTAGTCCTCGAAGTGCACGGCCTCGAGCTTCGTACCACAGCGCGGACACGGCTCGCCCTCGTGGCGATGCACTTGGAGCGGCATCGGCAACTTGTCTGGGATCGGCAGCCTCACGACCCGCTCGTAGTGGTCGATCGCGCCGCCCAGCGTCTCCGCGATCGAGCCCTCCAGGGCAACCGTCTCCTCGTCGCTCAGATCGTTCGCGCGCTTGAACGGCGATAGCCGGGCGTGCCACAGGATCTCATCGACCCAAGAGCGCCCGATCCCGGCCAACACGTGCTGGTCGCGCAGCGCCGCATGCAAAGGCCTCGGCGCACCGAGCACCTCACCCAGCGAAGGCGGCTTTGGCCAAGCCTCGGGTCCAAGCTTGGCGATCTGCTCATCGGCCTCCAACTCCTCGCGACGCAACAGCTTCACCCAAGCCGCCTGCTTTGAGCCGAACTCGCGCAACCTCAACTCGCCCTCTCGCCCGGCGCCGTCGGCGTCGGTTTCCTCACGGGAAAGCTGCTTCTCTCCCCCCTCCCCCAAAAGCACCCGCACAAGCAGCCGCGAGGTTTTGTCCTTGGGCCCTGCGCGACGGTCGTACAACTGCAGGCGCCCAGCCGACATCAGGTGGATCAAGAGCGCCAAGCCGCCAGAGGTCTCGATGACGAAGTGCTTGCCGCGCCTGCCCACTTTTTCGATCCGCTGCCCCTCAAGCGCCGACAGCGGCGGGTCGAATGTGCGCATCGCCTTCACCCCCGGCGCGAGCGCCGAGAGGATCTCCGCACCCCCCAGCGCCGCGTCCAACCTGCGCGCGGTGATCTCGACCTCTGGCAACTCAGGCATTCCCGCTAAGCCCCTGAGACGACCTCTGGCTGCTCTGGCATCGCCCCCATCCTAGGGCGATACCAGGCTGCCTCACAGAATCAATTTGCCCCTATGGCAGGCCCGTTATAGGCCACGCCCGCAGGGCTACGCCAGCTCACGCGCCAATGCGAGCCTTGGACGCTCGATTTGAGCGACCAGTAGCCAAGCGAGTTGGTCTGCACCACCTTCAGGGTCCGATACGTTTTCGACCCATTTGGCTCGACCATGACCTTCAGCTTGGTCGCGCCCGTGCTGGGCCGCACCAATCCCCACAGGGAATAACCGTGTCCCTGTTTGGCGACCACGAGCGGCACCGGGAAGCCGTAGTAGAGGGGCTTACGCGCGCCGTTGACAGTCTCAAGGCCAGTCTGGAAGCCGATCACGCCGCCATGCACGCCCGAGCCCGGCAGACCCCCGAGCGGGTCGTCGCGCAAAAGGAATTGCGAGAAGGCGGCCACCCTCGAGTTCGACCAAGCGATCTTCTCGGCGATCGCATCGTATTCGGCCTGCTTGGCGGTCGAAACTCCAAGAATGCTCGGCTTGCTCTGGATCCCAAACTCGGTCAGGTAGATCGGCACGTGCCGCGGGATCGCGTGCGCGCTTTCGGCCTTGTCGAGCGCTTGGGAGAGGCGCGAGAGCACCCCGATCGTCACGTCGTCGGCTTGCTTCGGACGGTAGTAGGGGCTGCCAACCGTGTAGGCGTGGTGGGCATAGCCGTACACCGGCAACATCCCGCACGTCCCGGCCTTGCGATATTTCGAGTTCAGGCACAGCGCTTCGCGCAGGAAGGCAAGCGGCGCCACCGGGTGCAGCAAGGCGTTGGCGCCTTCTTTGCGTATTTCGCTGCGGTTCAATGTGTCATAGCCGACCGGCGCCGTTTCGCCCATCAGCATCTCCGGTTTGGCGATCCCCGCAGCGCGCAAACCTTCATAGGCCGCCTGGAACAACCCGCGATAGATGCGCGGCGATTCGGGCTTGCCCCTGGAGTTGAACTGGGGTTGCAAGAACTGGGGATGGTTGGGCTCGTTCCAGATCGCATACAACGACACCATCCCCGCATAGTGCTCGGCCACGGCCGTCATGAATTCCTTGAAGTCTTTGTCGTCGGGGCGCGTCACCAGGTTCTTGTCGTCGTGTCCCGCGGTTGCCCACTCCGGCACCGGCGAGGTCACCGTCAGGAGCACCGGCCAGTTCAAGCGCTTGGCCGCGAACATCAATTCGTCGTAAGCGCTCCAGTTGTAGCTAGCCGGGTTGGCCGCTTCGAAATTGGGCTTCTTCGTGCTGTGCTCGCCAGGCGCGACATCGCCCCAAGCAAGCTCCACGCGTAGCGCTTTGACACCGAGCGTCTGTAGTTGGGCAAGCGTCTTGGCCTGGGTCGCCGGGCTCACCGCGACCAGGTCCCGCGGGGCCTCGAAGAACATGGACTGCGAATGCGACGCCTCACCGGCGGGCGCCATCAAGGCGCCCACGAGCAGGCATAGAAGCGTTGGAAGTATCAGTTTGCGGATTCTGGACATGGATCGTTGAGACACGGCGAAGCGGGGAAGGTTGCGGTCGGTGTACCGTGCGAGCGGATGAGTGCAGCAGTCGCACCGGACGACATTGTCGAGCGCCACGCGGACGTCAAGCCGGACGCCCGCCCTCCCCTGCTCGTGCTGGAGCCCCTCCGCGCCTTCCTCGACGAGCACGGCCTCGGCGACGGAGAGATTCAAGCGCAACCGATCGGCGACGGACATTCCAACGTGACCTACCTGATCGAGCGCGAGGACGGCCCCGAGATGGTGCTGCGCCGCCCCCCGCGCCCTCCCCTGCCGCCGAGCGCCCACGACGTGCTGCGCGAGGCGCGTCTGCTGCGGGCCTTGGAGAACACCGCCGCGCGGGTGCCGCGCGTGCTTGCCGTGTGCGAGGACGAAGCCCCGATCGGCTGCCCCTTCTACGTGATGGAGCGGGTCCCGGGCGAGGTGATCGTGTGGGAGACTCCAGCCGCCCTGGACGCGCCCGAGCAGCGCAAACGCATCGGCGAGGAGCTGATCGACGCGCTTGTCGAGATCCACGCCGTGGACTGGCGCTCCGCCGGCCTTGAAGGCTTCGGCAAGCCGAGCGGCTACCTGGACCGCCAGTTGCGCCGATTCGGCGGCCTGTGGGAACTCAATAAGACGCGCGAGATCCCCGCCGTCGAGCGCGTCGGGGCGTGGCTTGCCGAGCACAAGCCCGAGTCCGGCCCCGCCACGATCGTGCACGGCGACTATCGCCTCGGCAACACCATGTTCGCCGCCGAGGCCCCGGCCAGGCTGGTCGCGGTGTTCGACTGGGAGATGGCCACGATCGGCGATCCTCTGGCCGACCTCGGTTATCTGTGCATGTTCTGGACCGAGGCCTATGACCCCGAAGGCGGTCTGCGCGAGCATCTCGGGAAGGTCACGCGCGCCGAGGGCTTCTCGACCAGGGCCGACTTGATCTCCCGCTACGAAGAGGCCTCAGGTCGCTCGATGGAGGACCTGCGCTGGTACACCACGCTCGCGATCTGGAAGTCGATCGTGTTCATGGAGGGCAACTACAAGCGGGCAGTCGCCGGCACGACCGACGACCCCTATCTCAAGCAGTTCGGCGAGGGCGTGCTCGAACTGGCTCGCCAAGCGGAGGGGGTGGCTTTCGGTGGATGAGTCCACGAAAGAGGACCCCATGCGCGCGCACGCGCCCGCGCGCATGGCACCCCCCGGCGCAACACACAACACCAGCACTACCCAACCCGAGGCGAGGACCGAAATGACGAGCACTGGCGGCTCCGCCAACGGCCGCACCGGCCTGTTGATCGACTGGGGCGGCGTACTCACCACGAACCTGTTCACCTCCTTCCACGAGTACTGCGTCCGCATGGAGATCGACCCCGCCGAGCTGGGCAAGCGCTTCAGCGCCGATCCCCAGTTCAGGGAGCTCTTGATCTCCTTGGAGAAGGGCGCGATCGAGGAGGCCCAGTTCGAGGAGAGCTTCGCCGAGCTGCTCGGCGTGGACTCGGACGGCTTGATCGACGGCCTGTTCGCCGGTGTGCAGCCGGATACGGCGATGGTGGACGCCGTGCGGGCCGCGCGCGAAGCGGGCATCCGCACCGCGCTGGTCTCCAACTCCTGGGGCGTACACCGCTACCCCCACGACCTGTTCGACGAACTGTTCGACGGCGTCGTCATCTCGGGCGTCGAGAAAACGCGCAAGCCCGCCAAGCGCATGTACGAACTCGGCGCCGAGCGCGCCGGCCTGGCCGCCGAGCTGTGCGTGTTCGTGGACGACCTGCCTTTCAACCTGACGCCCGCCGAGGAGCTCGGCATGGCCACGGTGCACCACACCAGCGCCGAGACCACGATCCCCGAGCTGGAAGCCCTGCTCGGGGTCCCGCTGAGTCAGTAGTGGAGCGATCGTGGGCGCGTCGCCGAAGCGCCCACGTCCATCTCAGTCTCTTTTGCCGCGACCGTAGAGCAGCTTGAACAGGCGCGAGATCATGCGCGTGGTGCGGGGCTTATACGGGAACATGTGCACCTCGCGCTTGAGCGCCAGCTTTGGCGTGATCACGATCGCCTGCTGGGAGCAGTACTTGCGGATACCCCCGGCGCCGTGGCGCGAACCGAGGCCTGACGCCTTGGCCCCGCCCATCGGCAGCTCGAGGGCCGTGTAGTTGACAAGCGCGTCGTTGACATTCGCGGCGCCGGATTCGAGGCGACGCGCGATCACCTCGCCCCGCTCGACGTCGCGCGTGAAGACGGACGCGCCAAGGCCGTAAGGGGACTCGTTGGCTAGGCGCACGCCCTCGTCCGCGTCGGCGACCTTCATGACCGGCAAGGTCGGGCCGAAGGTCTCCTCGGTCATGATCTTCATCGTGTGATCGACGTCCACGAGCAGGGTCGGCTCGTAGAAGCGCCCGCCGACGTTCTCGACCGCCTTGCCGCCGACGAGCACACGTGCGCCCTTGTCGACCGCGTCGGTCACGTGCTCGGAGATCGTGTCGAGTTGCGGCGGGAACGTGATCGCGCCGACATCCACCGAGCCGGGGCCTTTGGGAGCGCCGACGCGCAGCTTGCGCATCTTCTCGCAGACCTTGCCCACGAACTCGTCGTAGACGGGCGCCTCTACGTAGACGCGCTCGATCGAGATGCACGTCTGGCCCGCGTTCTGCATCGAGTAATACACCGCGATGTTCGCGGCGCGCTCCAGATCGGCGTCGGAGAGCACGATCATCGGGTCCTTGCCGCCCAGCTCCAACGAGCAGGGGATCAAGCGCTCGGCGGCGGCCGCCGCGACCTTGCGCCCGGTGCGGGTGGAGCCGGTGAACATGATCATGTCGACCTGCTCGATCAGGGCCGCGCCGGTCGCGCCGCGTCCGGTGGCGACCTGGAAGACGCCGTCGGGCAGACCGCACTCGCGCAGGCCTTCGGCAAGCAGCAAAGATGTCAAGGGCGTGACCTCGGAGGGCTTGAGGATCACGCTGTTGCCGGCCGCCAAGGCGGGGATGCAGTCCCCGAAGGAGTTCGTGAGCGGGTAGTTCCAAGGGCCGATCACGCCGATCAGGCCGAGTGGGCGGTAGCGCAGGATCAGCTTCTTGCCCTTGAGCATCACAGCCGCCGATTTGACGCGCTCGTCCTCCAGATAATCGGGGGCGTTCTTGGCCCAGAAACCGAAGGCGTTGGCGGCATAGGCGATCTCGGCAAACTCGGCGTCCTCGTAGGTCTTGCCGGTCTCGGACACGATCGTGGCGATCACCCGCTCGGCGTTGTCCATCAGCCACTTCTGGGCGCGCGAGAGGATGCGCGCGCGGCCCTCGAAACCAAAGGCCTCCCACTGCGGCTGGGCTGCGCGGGCGCGCTCGGCCATCTTTGCGACCGCGGCCGCGTCGAGGTCGGGGACGCTGCCCGCGATCCCGCCGGTGGCCGGGTTCTCAACGGAGATGTCCGCGCCGGATGGCGTCGCTCCGTTGACCCCGTTGTGGGTGTGCGGTGCTAGGTCCTGCTCAACCGTCGCCATGTCGCTGTCTCCCTGCCTCGTTTCCGCTTCAAGCCCAAGAGCGAGGGTCCGGCTAGCCAGCCTGACGGCCGGCTGCACCACCCTCGTCATAGAAGGCTACACCCGATTGGCCGTCCGGCCAGACTTTTTAGTCGGATAGCTCGACGGTGGCGATGCCGACCGGCTCGATCGGTTTGTCGCCGCCGTCGGTCGGCACGCCCTCGAGCTTGTCGACGACGTCCATACCGCTCTGCACCTCGCCGAAGACGGTGTGCTTGCCGTCCAGCCAAGGACACGACTTGGCGGTGACGATGAAGAACTGGGAGCCATTGGTGTTGGGACCCGCGTTGGCCATCGCCAAAGCACCGCGCACGACCTTGTGCGGGTTGATCTCATCCTCGAAGGTGTAGCCGGGACCGCCGGTGCCGGTGCCCTGGGGACAGCCGCCTTGGATCATGAAGTCGGTGATGATGCGATGAAAGTTGAGTCCGTCATAGAAGCCATCGGAGGCGAGTTTCCTGAAGTTCTCGACGGTCTTGGGCGCGTCCTCGTCGAACAGCTCGAAGACGATCGTGCCCTCTGTGGTTTGCATCGTGGCGGTTGACATCGCGGTTCTCCTGTAATCGTCGTCGGCCTGGTCGAGACCGCACGATAGCGATCAACCGACGCCCCACGCGCGCGCATGGGGTGGCCAAATCGCTTACAACGAGCACAACGTCTCGCGGGCACCCGCCCGTCCGGGCACACAGACGAGCGAGACGGCCGATCGACTAAGTCTTGACCCGCTCCAAGCGCAGCTCGCGCCCACCCAGCTCGCGGCCGTCCAAGGCCTCGATCACGCGGTCTGCCTCCGAGGCCGGAACCGACAGGAAGGAGAAGCGCTCGAGCACGTTCACGTCGCTGACCGCCTCACCGTCGAGGCCGGCGGCCGAGGTGACCGCGCCCACGATGTCGGCCACCTTCAAGCCGGCCGAGCGCCCGCCGCCCAGGACCAGCTTGACCGAGGGCTCGGTGGGCTCGCGCGAGATCCTCGGCTTGGAATGGCGACGAGGGCGCTCGGAGACAGGCGTGGGGGCCGCCTTGGCGTCCTTGGACCAAGCGGCGATCTTGGTGCCGATGTGGCGCTCGATCGCCTCCAGCTCGCGCTTCTGGCGCGACTCCACGAACGTGATCGCACGGCCCGAGCGGCCCACGCGGCCGGTGCGCCCGATGCGGTGTACGTAGGTGTCCGGCGAGGTGGGCACGTCGTAGTTGACGACATGCGTGACCGTCGAGATGTCAAGGCCGCGAGCGGCTACATCGGTTGCGACGAGGATCGGCACGCGTCCGCCCTTGAAGGCGAGCATGACCCCGTCGCGCGAGCCTTGGGACATGTCTCCGTGCAAAGCCCTCACGTTCATCCCGCCGTCGCGCAGGGTCCGGAACAACTGGTCGCAGCGGACCTTGGTGCGCACGAACACGATCGCCTGCTCCGGCTTCTCCGCACGCAAGACCTCGACCAGCTTGGCGGCCTTGTCGCGCGTCTCCACGGGGAGCTGGAACTGCGCCACGGTGTCGATCGTGAGGGTGGTGGCCTTGACCTGGATCACCTCGGGGTCGTACATGTACTTGTCCGCCAGCTTGCGGATCGGCGGGGGCATCGTCGCGCTGAACAGCGCGGTCTGGCGCCCAGAGGGGGTCAAAGAGAGGATCTTCTCGACGTCCTCCAAGAAGCCCAGGTCGAGCATCTCATCGGCCTCGTCGAGCACCACGAAACGGCAGTCGTGGAGCACGATCGAATTACGCGAGATCAGGTCGAGCACCCGCCCTACGGTGCCCACGACGATGTGGCCGCCCGCCCGCAGCTGGGCCTGCTGGGTGCGAATCGGGGCGCCTCCGAAGACGGCCACCACGTCGACGCCGGCCTGGGCGCCATAGGCGCGCAGGGCCTGGGTTACCTGGATGCAAAGCTCCCGCGTGGGGGTCAAAACGAGCGCCTGGACCTCTTGCTCTGACGGGTCGATGTACTGCACGATCGGCAGGCCGAAAGCGGCCGTCTTGCCGGTGCCGGTCTGCGCCTGGCCGATCACGTCGCGCCCTTCGAGCAACGGCGGGATCGCCTGTTCTTGGATCGGCGAGGGGGACTCATAGCCCACATCGCGCAGGGCTTGCTGGGTTTGCTCGGTGAGGCCGAGCTCGGCAAACGTCTTGGTCATCGCCGGAGCAGCTTACGTGCTTGGCCCCTCCGCCGCGCATGGGGTCCTCGCAGCGTCGCAGGCGTCTTTGACTGCCGGGGTCGAGAAGGCATCTTCAAATCGTAGGGTCGAGCAGGACCTTTCCCGTCGTTCGCCGCTCCGCCATCTCCATGTGCGCCTCGGCGGCGCGCTCCAAGGGATAGGTGGCACCCACGCGGGCCCTCACTTCGCCGTCCGCCACGCGCACGAACAGGTCGCTCAGGGCTTCGTCGAACATTCCGGGGCGCTCCAGGCAGTGAAACAGGTAGAAGCCCACCAACGAGCGCGAGTGGCGCAGCAGCGAGCCGCTCGAGATGCGGTTCGGTTCGCGCGAGGAGATGCCACACACCACGATCCGCCCGAAGTGAGCCAGGGCTCGATAGGAGCGCTCGAAAGTCTCCCCGCCCGTCATGTCGAAGACCACGTCGACCTCGCGTCCCCCGTTGGCCTGCACCAAGCGCTCGGTCATCCCCTCGGGGTCCGCGTCGATGGCGACGTCGGCGCCGAGCTCGAGTGCAAAGTCGCGCTTGGCGGCGCTGGAAGCGACCGCGATCACGCGCCCGGCTCCCAGCGAGCGCCCGAGCTGGACTGCCAGCGAGCCGACGCCCCCGGCCGCGGAGTGCACGACCACGCTCTCGCCCTCGGCCACCCGGGCAGCCGTGCGATACATGTGCCAGGCGGTGGTGCCTTGGATGATCAGGGCGAGCGCAGTGCCGTCGTCGACGCCCTCGGGCACCGCGAACGTGTGGGCCTCGGGCGCAATCGCATATTGGGCATAGCCGCCCAGCCCGGTAAGCGCCACCACGCGTCGCCCCACGCTCAGCTTGCTGCCAGCAGGCGCGGAGACGACCACGCCCGCTACCTCACCGCCGGGCACGAGCGGCAAGGTCGCCTTGCGTACATAGGAATTGTCGCGGGTGTGGGTATCGGCGAAGTTGACGCCGGCCTTGCTCACCTCGATCAGAACCTCGTCCGGCCCCGGTTCGGGGGTGGGCAGCTCGACCGCTTCGAGAACCTCGGGGCCGCCGAACTCGGTGATCTGGATGGCGCGCATGGTGGCGAAGCTATATCACCGCAAACAGGTGCCCCGCGTGCGCGCGCGGCTTACTTAACAAGCAGAGCGTGTTACCAAGCCACGCGCGCGCGCAGGGCACCCAAAAAAGCGACAACACACCGGCTTTGGCGAGGCATCCGAGTCCTCCCGCCGGTAGGGTCCCACCCATGCCAATCACCGTGGTCGGATCGATCGCCTATGACGCTGTCAAGACGCCCTTCGGGGAGCGCGAGCGGATGCTCGGGGGCGCCGCCGTGCACTTCGCCTTGGCCGCCTCCTTCTTCGAGGAGGTCCGCGTGGTCGGGCCGGTCGGAGAGGATTTCGGGGAGGCGGAGCTTGAGGTGATGCGTCGGCGCGGCGTGGACGTCTCGGACGTCGAGCGCGTCGCGGACGGCAAGACGTTCTTCTGGAAGGGCGAGTACGGCTGGGACTTGAACTCGCGCGAGACGCTCGCCACCGAGCTGGGCGTGTTCGAGGGCTTCCAGCCGAAGCTCTCGGCTGGCTCGCGCGAGAGCGAAGTCCTGTTCCTGGCCAACATCCAGCCCGACCTGCAGAGCGAGGTGCGCGCCCAGATGCCCGATGCGCGCTTCGTGGCGCTCGACTCGATGAACCTTTGGATCGACATCGCCCGCGACTCGCTGGTCGAGGCGATCAAAGGAGTGGACTGCCTTATCCTCAACGACGCCGAGCTGCGCCAGCTCACGGGCAAGCCGAACCTCGTCTCGGCCGCGCGGGAGATCCTCAATTGGGACCCGCCCACCCCGAAGGTGGTCGTGGCCAAGCAGGGCGAGTACGGCGCGGCGCTCGTCACCGCCGACAGCTTCTTTGCGCTGCCCGCCTACCCGATGGAGAGCGTGATCGACCCGACCGGCGCCGGCGACACTTTCGCCGGGGGCTTCGTCGGCTATATCGCCGCCCATCCCGACGAGGAGCTCTCAGACGAGCTGTTGCGCCGCGCGATGGCCCACGGCACCGCACTTGCCTCCTTCAACGTGGAGGAGTTCGGCACCGAGCGCGTGGAACGTTTGACCGGCGATGAGATCCACGCCCGCGTGGAGGAGCTGCGCGCGATTACCCAGTTCTCCGGCGCGCCCCTGACGCTGCGCGGCTGACCCCCGGCTACCTCCCGCGCCCCGTCGAGGCCGGCCTATGCCGACCCGACGTGAACCGCGCAAGGGAAACCGCGGAGACGCTCCGGCCGGGAGCGCCTCCGCGCGGCTTCCGTGCCGATCTACGCGTTCGGGAATCCGGCCGCTTCCAGACGCGGGACGAGGTTCGGGATGAAGGCGGGCGAGAGCGCTTTGGCGGCGTCGGTCACCGTGCCCGTGGGAGGCAGCGAAGCCAGCACCGCGTGGCCGCCCAGTTCGGCGTCGAAGAAGCTGAAGTGGGTCGCCTCGTTGGCCGCCACCTTGGCCGCGATCACCTTCAGTTCGGTCGAGCTGAGCGTTTCGACCGCTCCCAAGTAGGTCTGCACGAACGCAGTCTCCAAGGCCACGCCCGTCTTCAACAGCGCTTTGGTGCTCGCCAACGAGCTGGCCGGGATCTTCAGCTGCAGTTCGGTGGGGGTCTTCGCGCCGAGTGCTTTGCCAAGGAACGCCTTGTGGTCCTGCTCGTTCTTCAAGGCCGCCTTGAAGTAGTCGAGGTTTTCGAGCTTGGGGTGCTTGAACTTGTGGAAGTTCTTGATGATTGCCGAGTACACGTAGACCGCAAGACTCTCCGCGGCGTAAGCGGCCTGCAAGGTCGAGTTGTCGCTGACCCCACCCGAGGCCGCGAAGGAAATACCCGTGACCTGGCCAAGCATTGCGCCTCCGGCGACCAGGGCGATGCCGCCCTTGGCGCCGTTGCGCAGGAATTGCGAGCGGCTCAGCCCGGCGACCGCCTGGGCGCGATCCAAATCGCTGTCTGTTTGATCGAGGGTGCTTGCTTGCGTATTCATGTGTCCTCACATTCTCGAAGTAACCGAATTTGCGATGACACCGATCCAACTGGTGCGTCGCTGGGGGTTCTTCGCAGCCGCCCCATAGCCGGATCAGCGGGTTGTGTGCACCACCTCGCGGGTATACGATCAAGCAGGAGTGGATGCCTGGACTTTCATCTGGCTGATGGTGATCTTGAAGATCCCGATCGTGGCGCTTTTCCTGATCGTGCGCTGGGCCGTGCGCGCCACCGATGAGCCCACCGGCCAGGACGGCGGCATCGGACCGCAGAACGGTCCCACACGCCCGCTGCGGCCGATCCACCCGCGCGCCCGCCTGCCCCGCTCGCCGCGGCGTGGACCGCACGGAGACGCGCCTCTGCTGCCGCCCGCCCGAGTGCGTACGGTCGTCGCGCGCAGCCGATTCGCCCAACGCTGACAGGCAGCCGCGAGCCGATTCGCCCAGCCCTAACCGGTCAACTCCGAGCCGATTCGCCCAACGTTGACGGGCCCCGCCGGGCCGCCTTGCACAACGTTGACACGCGACGCGGCCTGACCCTGTAAGAATCAGGGCGCGATGAGCGAAGAGACGCTGACCGTCACCGACAACCGCACCGGCAAGACCTACGAGTTGCCGGTCACCGACGGCACCGTCCGGGCGATGGATCTGCGCCAGATCAAGACCGGCGAGGACGACTTCGGGCTGATGGCCTACGACCCGGCCTACACGAACACGGCCTCGTGTCGCAGCGCGATCACCTACATCGACGGCGAGGCCGGCATCCTGCAACACCGGGGCTATTCGATCGAGCAGCTGTGCGAGCACTCGAGCTATCTGGAGGTCGCCTACCTCTTGATCAACGGCTCCTTGCCGACCCAGAAGCAGCTCGACGACTGGATCTATGAGATCACGATCCATACGTTCGTACACGAGAACGTCAAGGACTTCATGCAGGGCTTCCGCTACGACGCCAACCCGATGGGGATGCTGGTGGCCTCGGTGGGAGCGCTCTCCACTTTCTATCCGGACGCCAACAAGATCCACGACGAGCAGGTCCGCGCGATCCAGATCATCAGGCTGCTCGCGAAGATGCCCACGCTGGCGGCGTTCGCGTTCAGGCACAACATGGGCCAGCCCTACGTCTACCCCGACAACGACCTCGCCTATGCGGGCAACTTCTTGGGGATGATGTACAAGATGACCGAGCTGAAGTATCAGCCCGATCCTCGCTTGGAGCGTGCCTTGGACGTGCTGTTCATCCTGCACGCCGACCACGAACAGAACGCCTCCACGAGCGCAGTGCGCTCGATCGGCTCGACCCAGGTGGACCCCTATTCGGCGGTGGCCGGGGGCGTGGCGGCCTTGTACGGGCCTTTGCACGGGGGCGCCAACGAGCAGGCCTTGAGAATGCTGCGAAGGATCGAGTCGCCGCGCAACATCCCCGACTTCCTGGAGGGCGTGAAGGCCGGCAACGAGCGTTTGATGGGCTTCGGCCACCGGGTCTACAAGAACTACGATCCGCGGGCCCGGATCATCAAGAAGCACCTTGACGCGGTATTCGAGGTGAGGGGTACCAGCCCACTGCTCGACATCGCAACGGAGCTGGAGAAGCGGGCGCTCGACGACGATTACTTCACCTCGCGCAAGCTGTATCCCAACGTGGACTTCTATTCCGGCTTGATCTACGAGGCTTTGGGCCTGCCGGTGGCGATGTTCCCGGTCATGTTCGCGATCGGGCGCACCTCCGGCTGGATCGCCCAGTGGCTCGAGATGGTCCAGGACTCAGAGCAGAAGATCGCCCGCCCCCGCCAGATCTACACGGGCGAGCGCGACCGCGACTACGTCCCGATCAGCGAGCGCGGCTGACGCCGGCCATCCTCTGGGGACTCCAAATTCTGGAGCCTCAGGAGGGTAAGGGGCGGTTGGCTAGAGCACCAAAGTCGCCCCGTAGCGACGCAACCAGTCGCGCTGCTCGCGCCAGTCTGGGTAGCGGCGCTCGACCAGGGCCCAGAAGCGGGGCGAGTGGTCGCGGATCTCCAGGTGGCAGACCTCGTGCCACACGACATAGTCGAGCACCGGCTCGGGGGCGAGCAGAAGACGCCAGTTGAAGCTCATCGCGCCTTTGGCCGAGCAGGAAGCCCAGCGGGTGCTTTGGGCCCTTATCGAGAGACCTCCATAGGAAGCTCCGATCGAGGCCGTGGCCGCGTCCAGGCGAGCCGCGATCTCCTGGCGTGCGAGCCTGCGATAGAGCCGCTCCACGGCGGGGCGGTGATCTCCGACCGGTACGAACAACTCTCCCCCCCTAACGTGGGCTCTCGTGCGCCCCGGCTGCGGGACGAGCACGAGCGGGTCTCCCAGATAGGGGACCGTGCCCTCTCGCGCGGCCACCTCGGCGAGCGCCAGGCGACCCTCCGAGAGTCGCCGCTCGATCCAAGGCGCCAGCTCGCGCACGGCAGCCGCGGCGGCCCGCTCGGGGGCATGGACGGGCAGCACCACCTCGACATCGGTGTGGGCCCTCACGTTGACCCGGACCCGGCGGGCGCGCTTGGAGCGGCGCACGGTGTATTCGATCTCGCTCACGTCGATCAGGGTAGGGAGCGGTGCGGGTGGATGTTTGCGCCACGGGGTGCCCTGCGCGCGCACGGTCTACTTAACAAGACAAGTCTTTAACAAAGCCGCGCGCACGCGCGGGGCACCCCAAAACGAACATAATCGACCCATGCCCAAGTCGATCGTCAAGCTGCCCTCCGCGGTGAGCGCCCCCTACCAGGTGTTCGTCAACGGGGTTCCCCAACGCGAGGGCGTCGACTACCAGGCCAAGGGCCACACCTTGATGTTCGAGCGGGAGTTGCGCAAGGACCACATCTCAAAGCGCCGCTGGTTCTTGGGCGCCTGGGGCGTGGGGACCTACAAACAGGACGACTCGGTGGACGTCCGCTACGACGCGCCCGACGGCACGCCCAGGGTGGCCGAGGGCTTGGAGATCGAAGCGGGGTAGGACGCCGCGTCAGGCCGACGCAGGAGCGGCCTCGCCCGACACGCGCGCGCCCCGCTCCCAAGGCCGCGCCAACTTCAAAGCTCCCAGAATCGCGCGCGTGGCCGGCGAACGGTTGAGCGTGTAGAAGTGGATCCCGGGCGCGCCCGCTTGCAGCAGCTCGACACACTGGAGCGTGGCGTACGCGACGCCGAGGTCCAGCACCGCCTCCTCGTCGTCGCCTCGGGCGCGAAGTTCGCGGCTGAGCCCATCGGGGATCGCCGAACCGCACAGCGCGGCCATTTTCTCGACCTGCGCCACTTTCGTGATCGGCATGATGCCGGGGATGATCGGGACCTCGACGCCGGCGGCGCGCGCGCGACGCAGGAAGTCGAAGTAGAAGGCGTTGTCGAAGAACAGCTGGGTGATCAAAAAGTCCACGCCGCCCGCCGCCTTCTCGGCCAGGTAGGCGACATCCGCCTCGGGCGAGACGGCGTGGATGTGGGTCTCCGGGAAGCACGCCGCGCCGACCGCGAAGGGATAGTCGGCCTTGATCAGGTCCACCAGTTCCTTGGAGTACTCGAGGCCCCCCTCGGTCTTGACCCACGCCTCCTGTCCGGCCGGGGGGTCGCCGCGGAGGGCCAGCACGTTGTCGATGCCGGCAGCCTTCATCTCCTCGAGCGTGGCCCGCAGCTCGGGTACGGTGGCGCCGACGCACGTGAAGTGGGCCATCGCCTCCAGGCCGTAGTCGTCCTTGATGCGCTTGACGATCTCGATCGTCTTGGCCCTGGTGGAGCCGCCGGCGCCGTAGGTGACCGACACGAACGAGGGCTCCAAGGTGCGCAGCTCGGCCAGGGCGCTGTACAGGTTCTGCTCGCCCTGCTCGGTCTTGGGGGGAAAGAACTCGAAGGAGAAGACCGGTTCGGGTCCCGCGAGCAGCTCATCGATTCGCATCGCGAAAGCCTAACACGGTCGTGTCAAGGTTTGGCGGTCCAGCGCTCCGGGTCGCCAGATCGCTCGGCTCTGCCGGTGACCCGAAGGTGGGTGAGCATCGCCAAGGTCTCCGAGAGCAGCCAGGGCCCGCCGTGGGTGGCCAGCTCGTCGGAGAAGATGCGCGGCACGATCTCAAACGCGGTCAACGGCTCGCTCGCGATAGCCCCTTCGACTCGATCGAGGCGTTCGGCCACGAGGGCCCGGTTGCCGGCGATGTGGGCGTGCACGTCGGTGAACGGGCGCGCATGGCCGGCCAAGCACAGGCGCGCCCCCAAGCGTTCCACCACATCCAAGGAGGACACGAATTCGCCGACCGGGTCGGGCGAGTAGCCCATGTCGAAGAACAAGGAGATGCGCCCGAGCAGGTGATCGCCGGAGATCAAGAGGCGTCGCTCGGGCTGGAACAGGCACACGTGCGAAGGGGCGTGGCCGGGCGTCTCGTAAACCTCCCAAGGCCCCAAGTCGGTCTGGATGACGACCCCAGGCAGAAGCTCGCGGTCGGGCGCGATCACGCCGGAGATGCCCGATTCGTGGTGCTCTCGCTCCTGCGCGAAGCGCCGCAGGGGCTCCTCGGGGACGCCCGACTGGCGCGCCACCTCGATGCGTCTTTCCAAGGTCGCCTTAGGGTCCTGCTCCTCGACGGACATGTGCTCGTATTTGGGGTGCATCCACAGCTCGCAGCCGGCCCGCTCCACGATTGCGGCTGCCTGACCGTAGTGGTCGGAGTGGGCGTGCGTGCACACCACCAGCTTGATGTCCTCGACGGTGAGCCCGCACATCCCGAGCGCGCGTTCCAGCTGGACCATCGAGCCGGGGTTTCCCTCACGCGGGCGCTCGTAGTAGCCGGTGTCGAACAGGACCACCCCGTCGCCGTGCTTGACCGCCCAAGCATTGCCGTGGGGCACCCCTGGCCAGGGGAGGGGCAGGCGCAGGCGATAAACGCCGGGGAGAACCCGCTCGCCCCTTCCAAGCTCGCGTTTGCGGGCCACGTCGGTCACCGGGCGGAGACTACAAGGGAGCCGCTCAGCCGGACTCGCGCCGGGTCGTCCGTGGCATGGATTGGTTGCGAACGGTAGCTTGTAATCCCTGCGATATGTAGGCTATATTGGTTGCGAGTTGTAGGCTATATTTGGTGCGAGTTGTAGGCTGAGCCTTCTAGGGGCCGTCACCTCGTTAGAACCACAACCGAACCGAAACCCACATTGACGAGATATCGAGCAAGAATTGCGGATCGCTTGCTGGAACGCGCGCTTGGCGCGCTTGGCGCCGTCGTGATCGAAGGCCCGAAGGCCTGCGGCAAGACCGAGACCGCGAGACGAGTCGCCGCCAGCGAGGTATTGCTCGATCTTGACCCAGAGGCAATAGAGGCGGCCTCGGTCGATCCCAGGCTGATCCTCGACGGCGCCACGCCCCGGCTGATCGACGAGTGGCAGCGACGACCGCGTGTATGGGACGCCGTACGCCGCATGGTCGACGACAGGGGTAGTGCCGGACAGTTCATCCTCACCGGCTCGGCCACTCCGCTCGACGAGGCCTCGCGCCACTCGGGCGCCGGTCGTATGGCGATCGTTCAAATGAGACCCCTCACGCTCTACGAGCAGGAGGTCTCCTCAGGGGAAATCTCGCTGGCGGATCTCCTCGAGGGTCGCGAGCCTTCCCCCGGCAAAACGAGCCTGCGCCTCACCGACTACGTCGAGCGGATCGCGATCGGAGGGTGGCCGGCTCTACTGGACCGAGATCGGCGAGACGCCGCACAGTTCATCGACGGCTACCTCACCATGATCGTCGAGCGCGATGTCGATACGGTCTCCGGAGCGCACCGCGACCCGCGCCGGCTGCGACGATTCCTACACGCTTACGCTCAGCTCACGGCTCACCCCGCGGCGCTGAGCACCATCATCTCCAGAGCCGCCGGGAAAGACGACCAACAGCCACCGTCCCGATGGGCGGCCGCGCCCTACCTCGACGCGCTGAGGCGACTGATGATCGTCGACGAGGTCGATGCATGGAGCCCCGAGCTGCGGTCCCGGACCCGCCTGATGAGCACTCCCAAGCGGCACCTGGTCGACCCATCGCTTGCCGCCGCACTGCTGCAATCTGGCCCTGACCGTCTGCTCGCCGAGCTCCAAACGCTCGGGTTCTTGTTCGAGTCGCTCGCGACCCGCGACCTTCGCGTCTACGCCGCCGCCAACGACGCGTCGCTGTTTCACTATCGCGAGCGGGGCGGCGAGCTGGAGGTCGACCTGATCGTCGAGCGCCGGGACGGCGCGTGGATCGGAGTGGAGGTCAAGCTGGGAGGCGAGCAGATCGACCGTGCCGCCGGCGCTCTACTGCGACTCGCCACCGCTCGCGTCCAACGACCACCCGCGGCGCTGGTGATCGTGACAACAACCGAGTACGCCTACACGCGCCCGGACGGCGTGATCGTGGCGCCTCTCTCCTTGATCGGACCGTGAGCCCTTCGTTCCCAGGAGGAGTGGCCGAGTGACAGACGTCTGGGCGTAGACTCGTAGCATCTGGCGGACAAGGAGACAGCGATGGCACAGCGAGACGGGGCCGAGGGCGAGGCGGCGGCGAAGGTGCAGGAGGCGGCGGCCAACATTCACCCACCCTCCGGGGGGCGGGCGAAGGCCGCCGGCGAAAAGAAGGGCGACCCGAGCAAGGCCAGCGCGGGCAAGACCACCTCGGGCCGGTCGGGGGCACCCCATGGCGGGGCACAAGCAGGTGGCGCGGAGGCGGTGGCGCGGCGCTACTTCGAGGCGATCGGCGTGCGCGACCTGGAGGCGGCCGTGGACATGTGGGCGCCGGGCGGGCGCGAGTATGTGCGCGGCCAGGCCGACGTGCTCGCCCCCGAGGGGGTACGCGAGTTCATCGGCAGCCTGCTCGACGCGATGCCGGACATGAAGATGGATGTGGTCGAGACGACGACCGAGGGCGAGCGCTGCGCGGTGCGCTGGACTTTGACGGGCACCTTCGCGGGACCCGGAGCTTTGCAGGGCGTGGCGGCCACCGGCCACCCCCTGAAATTGGAAGGCGTGGACGTGTTGACCGTGCGCGAGGGCAAGATCCAGGCCAACGACGCCTTCTCCGACGGGATGGAGGTCGCTCGCCAGATCGGGCTGATGCCGCCCCAGGACAGCCCTGCCGAGGTCGGCATGCGGGGCGCCTTCAACGCGAAGACGAAGCTGACCGGCATGGCGACGCCCGACGCCAAGCTCGTCGCGGAGGGCGTGTGGGTCGTCCAGGGCCAGCCGGGCCGCTGCAACGTGTACCTGATCGAGGACTCCGAGACCGGTGGCGTGACGATGTACGACGCGGGCGCCCGCACCATGGTCCGCGCGGTCGCCTCCGCCGGGGCGAAGCTGGGCGGGATCAAGCGGATCGTGCTCGGCCACGGCCATACCGACCACCGCGGAGTCGCTCCTTCGTTCGGCGTGCCCGTGCTGTGCCATCCCAACGAGGTGCAGGACGCCGAAGGCAGCGGCGGCTTTCGCTACTGGCCCGAGGGCTTGCGCACGCTGCCCGTGCCCCAGCGCCAGATCCACCGGGCGATGCACCGCTGGGCTTGGGACGGCGGCCCGGTGAAGATCGCGGGCACCCTCTCCGAGGGCGATGAGGTCGCGGGTTTCAAGGTGATCGACCTGCCCGGTCACGCTCCCGGCCTGATCGGCTTGTGGCGCGAATCGGATCGCTTGGCGCTCGTCAGCGACTGCTTCTACACGCTTGAAATGTGGGGCCGCGACACCCCGCCGCATGTGCCGGCGGAAACGTACAACTACGACACCGAGCAGGCCAAGGCCTCGATCCGCAAGCTGGCCGAGATGGAGCCGGCGGCGGCGTGGCCGGGGCACGCCAAGCCGGTGGTGTCCGACGGCACGCCCACGGGAGCCGCGCGCACGCGGCTGCTCGAAGCGGCGGAGCGGATGTAGGCGCGCGGCGCGCCCGAACACCGATCCACGACGAACGAGTCGAGCGAGACTGAGAAATGGGCAGGAGGAGCCGCGCGCGGAACAAGCGCGACGCGCAGGGCGCGAGCGCGGCGAGCACGCCGGCCGCGCCCACCAGCGAGTACACCGACGCCGAGGGCAACGTGCTCGTGTTGCGCGGGTCGCTGACGGTGGGCGCGCGGCGCGAGTATGCGGACACGCTGGCGGGAGCGGAGGCACGGGCCGCCGCGACCCGGGAGGACTACGAGCAGCGGGCCCTGGAGTTGCTGTTCGAGCGCCTGGCGGTGCGCTGGACGATCTCACCCCATGGCGGGACACAAGCGGGGCGTGCGATCGAGCGACCCAAGGAGCTGCTGGGACGCCTGCGCGCGAGCACCCCCACCGAGCGAAGCTGGGTCACGGGCGCGCTGCGTGAGCACTGCGCGGAGTGGTTTCCGGACGTGCGGGTGCCGTAGGCAAAGCTGCACAGGACTCGGCGCGCGCACCGACGCCGCAGCGGGCCGGATCAGACGGAAGTGCCTTGGCCAATCGCCCGCTCGATCTCGCGGCCCTTGGCGGTCAAGGCCCACGCGTTGGGCGCGCCGCGGGCCAGACCATCCCGCGAAGGCCCCTTGCCTTCGTGGCCAGGTTTCAGTCGCCGCCCAGGAGCTCCAGGCGAGGCCCATGCGCATCCCCCGCCGAGACAAAGCGCGCGGTTTTCTGGCTGAGCACGAACTCGTACAGCTCACCGTCCTCGCCCTCAACGCTCAGGCGCGCGCCTTCCTCGTGGACGGCGACGATCGTGCCGTCCTCGGCGCCGCCGCCGAAGTGCTTGATGCGCGCGGACGCGCCGACGCGGGGCACGAGTCGCGACGGCCCGAGCACGTCAATCGACCCTAAGAAAGGTCACGTCGAGCCCGGGTGCGCTTTGCAGCGGAGCGTCCTTTGTAAGTAGTGGGCAGTCCAGGGCTCGGGCCAGAGCCACGTAACAAGCGTCGTAGGCCGACAGGTTGGCTCGCAACGTCCAGGCGTCATGCATCAGACCTACGGTGGGAACCCGCCTCAGATCGCTACTGGTCAGCATGTTAATGGCCTTGCGAGCCCGCTCGTGGCTGAGCTTGCCGCCCCGCTCGAGTCCCCGCAGACTCTGCATCGTCTCCGGGTTGATCACATCCGGTGCGACGAGCTCAGCGCCCGCCACAAGTCCCTCCATCGCGATGCCGACCGGGGTTTGAAGCAAGAGCTCGACGAACGCCGAGGCGTCAATCGCCAGCAGAGATCGCGCGCTGGATCTGCGCATCGCGTTCGGCGCGCCCCTCGTGGAGGGCCGTGAGGATGTCCTCCGATGTGACCCCCGTGACCGGCTCATCTTCTTTCAACCGCTCCAGCCACTCGCGCATCGTGGGCAAGGCCAAGTCGCGTTCGAGCAGGTAGAGCACGTAGTCGCTCATGCTCCTGCCCTCCGCACGCGCGCGGGCGCGCAAACGCTCGTGAAGCTCGTCGGGCACATTCTTGACTTGGATAGCGCTCATAGCATGACCATAGCATGACGATGGCATGCTCGCAGGCGCTGAGCCCACAAGTCTGATGTCGGCGATCGACCATGCGTCAACGGTACGGGCCGCATGCGACGGTATTTGACGCGCGCCCCCGCCCCGCCCGCTACCGTGGCGTGACAATGCGCCGCACCAAGATCGTCGCCACCATCGGCCCCGCCTCGCGCGAGCCCGCGACCTTGCTCGCGATGGTCAAGGCCGGGATGGACGTGGCGCGCTTGAACTACTCCCACGGCACCCTGGCCGAGCACGAGGAGACGGTGAGGCGCGTGCGCGACGCGGCCGGCAAGGCCGGGCGGCCCGTGGCGATCCTGCAAGATCTTCCGGGCCCCAAGCTCAGAATCGGCCCCCTGCGCGAGGACATCGTGGAGCTGAAGCCCGGCGACACGGTCACCTTCACCTGCGGCGAGGAGCGCGAGGGCGACGCCAAACACATGTCGATCACCTGGCCGGGCCTCGCGGCGGCGCTGGAGCCCGAGGAGGTCCTCTACTTGGCGGATGGCTCGGTGCGTCTGCGGGTCTCGGCCGTCCGCGAGCGAGAGAGCGAAGTCGACGCCGTGGTCGAGGTGGGTGGCGCGGTCGCCTCGCGCCAAGGCCTCAACATCCCGGGGCCCGCCCACTCGTTGCCCTCGGTGCCCGAGGAGGACCTGGAGCTGCTGCGCCACGGCGAATCGATCGGCGTGGACATGGTGGCGCTCTCGTTCGTGCGCTTTCCCTCAGACGTGGAAGCGGTGCGCGAGCACACACGCCTGCCCTTGATCGCCAAGATGGAGAAGCCGCAAGCAGTCGAACACGCCGAGGAGATCATCAGGGCCGCCGACTGCGTGATGGTGGCCCGCGGCGACCTGGGGATCGAGATGCCGATCGAGCAGGTCCCGGGGGTGCAAAAGAAGCTGATCGAGCAGGCCGGCTACCTGGCCCGCCCCGCGATCACGGCGACGCAGATGCTCGACTCGATGGTCACCTCCTCGCGCCCCACGAGGGCCGAGGTCGCCGACGTGGCCAACGCGATCCTCGACGGCACCGACGCCGTCATGCTCTCCCAGGAGACGGCCATCGGCGCCTACCCGGTGGGGGCGGTCGAAATGATGGCCGCGGTGGCCGTGGAGGCCGAGAAGATCGCGCCTTATGAGCGCTGGAACACGTCAAGAGTGCGCCGCGCCGAAGCCGACCCGGCCCACACCGTCGCCCACTCGCTGTGCCTGGCCGCGCGCGAACTGCACCTGGACGCCTTGATCGTGCCCACGCTCTCGGGACGCTCAGCCAGGCTGGTCTCCGCGCACCGCCCGACCGTCCCGATCTATGCCCTCTCCCCCGGCCGCGAGACGGTGCGCCGCTGCGGTTTGATGTGGGGCGTGCAGGCAAGCTCGATCCGCCGCCACGAGACGACCGAGGAGCTGATCGCGGACTCCGCCCGGCGCGTGGTCGAGCTCGGGTGGTGCGAGAAGGGCAAGCGCGTCGGGATCACCGCGGGATTGCCCTCCGGGCGCCCGGGCACCACGAGCCTCATGCAAATCCAGGTGCTCTGAGCGCCTCCGGCCTTCCGACCTGTGGCCCGCCGCCTGGGACCTATGCAGTCCCTACGCCCGCGCGCTCATAGAACTCGGCCTCTTCGCGCCCCAACTCGGTCACGGGCGCATCGCCGTACATCCACTCGCGCGCGATCCGATGCCAGTTGTTGGAGGCCCGCAACTGGGAAAGCACCGCCAAGGTGAGCATCTCCATGCGCCGGCCGAACAGGTGCTCGGGCTGGATCGTCTGGTGGCGCATCTCCCTGAAATGGGAGGAGCGAGGGTCGGAGCTCTCGATCATCACCTCGGTGGCGATCTCGGGCGAGAGGGGCACGTCTTCGTCGGCGGTCGTGTACCACCAGATGGCGTCCTCGATGAAGGCGAGCAGGTGGTCGGGGTCGACGCGCTCGGGTTCGGGAAGGAAGCGCGACTCGGCCAGGAGGCGGTGCAGAGTCTGAGCGTCGCCCTCGCTCACCGCCCGCTGACACGCGAGCTCCAACTCGACCGGCTCGCGCTCGATGCGCTTGAACAGCCCGAAGTCCAGGAACGCCACACGCCCGTCGTCCAGCAGCATGAAGTTGCCGGGGTGAGGATCGCCGGAGAACTGGCGGTGACGGTAGAGGCATCCCATGAAGAAGCGAAAAACGATCTCCCCAATCCGGTTGCGCTCGGCCTGGGGACGCTCCTTGAGCTCCTCGAAGCCGGTCCCCTGCACGAACTCGGTGACCAGGACACGCTCGCGCGAGAGCTCGCTCACAACCCCGGGGACCGCGATGAAAGGGTGGCCCCTGAAGATGCGCGCCAGGGAGCGCTGGTTTTGGGCCTCCAGCTCGTAGTCGAGCTCCTCCCCGATCCGCTCCCGGATCTCAGTCGTGACGGCCTTCACGTCGAGACTGGGGGTCATGCGCTTGAGCAGGCGCATGATCATGTCCAAGTTCTGTAGATCGGCCCTGACCGCACTGGCAACGCCCGGATATTGGACCTTGACGGCGACCTCACGACCGCCTGTCCCCCGCAATGAGGGGCCTGCCCCCAACGAGGCGTCGTCCTTAAGGGTCGCTCGGTACACCTGCCCGATCGAGGCGGCGGCGATCGGCTCCTCGTCGAACTCGGCGAACACCTCGGAGACCTTCGCTTCCAAGTCCTCCTCGATCACGTGCCTCATCTGCTTGAAGGACACGGTCGGGGCAGCGTCCCGCAGCTTGGCAAGCTCGCGCTGAAACTCCTCGCGATGCTCCTCGGGCACCAAGCCGACATCCAGGAAGGACATGACCTGGCCGAGCTTCATCGCCGCGCCCTTCATCGTCCCCAAAGCCGCCACGATCTGCTTGGCGGTCTCCAGCTGGCGGCGCGCGCTCGCCTCCTGGGCGGCCTCTTCGCCGCGGGTCATGTTCGCCGCGCGCGTCCCGAACTGCTTGACCGCCTCGCTTGCGGCGAGCCGACCGACGGTGGCCGTGCGACGCACCCTCGACGTTGGGATCTTCTCTTGGGCCACAGACTGATCTTAGGTGGCCACCAGGAGGTGCGCTGAGCAGCGAGGCAAGGACGCAGGGAGCGTGGCGTGCTTATCGGCACGCGAGCGACCGAGGACGCCGCATCGCGCCGCTCAGCGCGCCTCCTGGACGCGGCTGCCGGGGACGATGTCGTCTTTGCCGTCCGGCCAGCGCACCCAGGCCTTCTTGCCGCCGTCGTAATCGTCGCCGAGCAGGATCAAGGTTGCCGGCTCGCCCAAAGCAGTGCAGGGCTCGGCTCCCTCGGGGTCGAGGCCCCGCCACACGCGGATGAAGGCGTTCTGCTCCCACTCGCGCCCGACGCTCGTGGCCTCGGTGTGGCCGGGGTAGACGATCGTCTCGGCGGGCAGCTCCATCAAAGTGCCCATGATCGAGTCCCGCAGATCGGTGTAGGTGGTGTGGCCCGGCGCTCGCACGCCGCCCACGGAGCCCTTGAACAAGGTATCCCCGGTGAACACAACCGCTTCGCCGCCCTGAAAGCCGCCTGGCCCCGCTCCTGAGCCGTGACGCGGACTTGGCGTGGCCGACGGGCTCGCGGCCACCAGGAACGAGAGCATTCCGGCGGTGTGCCCCGGCGTGCTCAGGGGCCTCACCTCCAGTTCGCCGAAGCGCAGCGTCTGCCCCGCTTCGACCGTGCCCGGATGCAAGTCCTTGCCCAAAGCCTCCCCCAGCTCCAAGAGGGGCTCGCGCTCGAGCGGATGGATCAAGACCTCAAGGCCCGGCCAGCGCTTGCGCAGGGCTCCGAGGTCGCTGACGTGGTCGAAGTGGTGATGGGTGAGCAACACGTGGGTCGGCTCGATCCCCAGACGCTTGGCCGCCTCCAGGAGCGGCTCGATCGGCCCCCCGGCGTCGACGAAGAAGCCGGGACCGCCCTCGCCGTCGGCGAGCAGATAGGTGTTCGACAGGAAGCGCTCGTTCAGGGACCGCTCGACGATCATCGAGGGATCCTCCCATGTTGTCCTCGCCGCCGCCCTGCGCCAAGCGAGACGGCTGATCGGACCGGTGTCCGACTACGCGAATGTCGGGGCCGTGTACACACGGGTGTTGATCGGCGGTTTGTTCAGAACCGCGCCAAATAGAGCGGCTAGCGCCCCGCTCGGACCTTGACATACACATCGCCGTGTGGTTTTGTGGCAAGAGCTTCTATCAAGACTTGACCATACGACGGGGGAGGGCTTCAAGCATCATGGTCCACGACTTCACGTGGCTCGGAAGGACGCGCGCTGGGCGCGGGTTGGGTGTGGCGTTGTCGCTTGCGGTCGCGCTCGCATGCCTGCTGCTCGCTGCCTTTGCATCCGCGGCCTCGGCGAGCACCTACGACATACGCGGAGAATGGTCGGTCGAACTGACCTCCGCCCACGAGCCGGCCCTGTCGGGAAAGTTGACGTTCAACAAGCTGGAACCCAATGGTGAATTTTCAGGCGGCGGGTTGCTGGGCGGGTTCATCAGCGCCCAGGCGTCAGGGACCGTCGCGGAAAACGAAACGTCCTTCACGATTGTGGGCAATGCCCCAGGAGGCGCGGTCACCTTCATGTCCTCGTCGCTCCCAATCGACACCTCGAAAAATACGTTCGCGGGCGAAGGCGCCTACTACAAGGAAGGCAAACTCGTCGAACCGGGCAACATCAAAGCCACCCGGCTCAAGAGCTACAAAGAAATCGAAGAACAGGAAGCCAGGGAAAAGAAGGAACGCGAAGAACACGAAGCCCGGTCGAACATCCGCGGCGAATGGTCGCTCACCCTCGAAGCGGGCCCCGAGAAACTGAAAGGCGTGGCATTGATCACAGGACAGGCCAACGCCACGAACGAATTCGCCAGCAAGAGCGCACTGTTCGAAGGCGCCCTTGGCGGTACGTTCTCGGGCAAGCTCAAGGGCAACGAAGCAAATGTGACGGTGACCACCGAAGGCAGCCAAACGCTGATGCTGCCGCCGGGCACGTTCACCAGCGAAACGATCGCGGTGTCAACCGCCGCGAATCCGACCACGATGTCGGGCACGGGGAAGTTCACCATCGGTGAAATTGAAACCACCGGCACCCTTACCGCGACGAAGATCAGGACTTACCGCCAGATCGAAGAACAGGAAGCGCACGAACGCGAAGTCAAGGAAAAGCAGGAAGAAGAAGCTCAGATCGCCAAAGAAAAGGCTGCGCGCGAACTCAAAGAAAAAGAAGAACTGGAAACAAAGCAGAGGCGCGAACGCGAAGCGCGAGAAGCGGTCGAAAAAGCCAACAAAATCGCGCCGCCGTCGAGCGTTCCGCTCGTCACTGCGCCGACCCCGATGCCGGTCGTGGTGGCAACCAAGAGCTCCTCAGTGACCAGCGGTGGCACGGTCTCGCTCACGCTCACCAATCCAAACGGGGCGGCGGCCACGGGGCAGCTGAAGATAACGGCGACCGTCAAGGTCGGGGGTGCAAACCGCCGAAGTCACGCCAAAAGCAAGACGATCACACTGGGCGGGGTCTCCTTCTCGTTGACCGGGAAAGGCACCCAGACGGTGAAGATCTCCCTCTCGCACAGCGCGAGGGGCGAGCTGGCGCACCTGAAGAGGATGCACGTGCTCGTCGTACTCACGACCGAGACCGGCGGCAAACAGGCGGGGGCGGCCACGTACAAGCTCACGCTGTCCACCGCAACGCACAGGAAGGGCTGAGGCCAGCTCGGGACCGCGGAGAGGACCGGCTGGGAGGCCAAAGAGCAGGGGAGGCTCGCGAGGCAAGAGGGAGCCTTGCTGTATGGGACGGCCCGCGACGGGGCGGGTCGTCCCATACAATGGCCCAGTCATGGCGCTTATCCACACCTGTTATCGCATCGGCGACATCGACCGTTCGATCGCTTTCTATGAGGCGCTCGGCTTCAAGGAGGTCGGGCGCATCCCGATCGGCGACGAAGCCATCAACATCTTCATGAACCAGCCGGGCGACGGCGACATGCCGCGCTTGGAGTTGACGCATAACTTTGGCGTGGATTCCTACGAGTTGGGCAGCGGCTACGGCCACATCGCGATCACCGCGAGCGACCTGGACGACACGCTTGCGCGCCTGTCCGCGCAGGGCATCGAGCCGGAGAAGCCGCCTTACTCCGTCCGCGAGGGCGGCTCGCGCCTTTGCTTTGTCAAAGACCCGGACGGGTACAGGATCGAGATCATCGAGCAGGGATGAGGTGGAACTCGGCCTTGCCACTTTCGCAGACGTAGCGCCGGGCGCCTCCCCGCAACGGGTGGCCGAGCGCCTGAAAGAGCTGCTCGAGGAAATCGAGCTGGCCGACCGGCTGGGGCTGGAGGTGTTCGGGCTCGGCGAGCACCACCGGCGCGACTATGCGGTGTCGGCCCCGACGGTCGCACTCGCGGCGGCGGCGGCGCGCACGGAGAGGATCCGCCTTTCCACAGCGGTCACCGTCCTCAGCTCGGCCGACCCGGTCACCGTGTTCGAGGAGTTCGCAACGCTCGACCTGCTCTCAGAAGGCCGCGCGGAGATCATGGCGGGGCGCGGCTCGTTCACGGAGTCGTTCCCGCTTTATGGCTATGACCTGGAGGACTACGACGAGCTGTTCGCCGAGAAACTGGAGCTGTTGCTCGCGCTGCGCGAGTCAGAGCGGGTGACTTGGTCTGGCAAGCATCGGGCGCCGCTGAGCGACGCCGCGGTGTATCCACGCCCGCTGCAGGAGCCCTTGCCGGTGTGGATCGCAGTGGGTGGGACGCCCGCCTCGGTGGCTCGCGCGGGGATGTTGGGCCTGCCGTTGATGATCGCGATCATCGGCGGCCAGCCGGTTCGTTTCGCTCCGCTGGTCGAGCTGTACAGGGAGGCGGTCAAACGCACCGGCGCGGACACGACGCACACGGCGGTGGGGATCAACTCGCACATGTACATCGCCGAGGACCCGGAGCGGGCGAGGGACGAGTTCTTTGGGCCTTACTCCCAGATGATGAACAGGATCGGGCGCGAGCGGGGATGGCCGCCGATGAGCAGGGGCCAGTTCGACGCGGGCTGCGGCCCGGAGGGACACCTGCTGGTCGGCACGCCCGAGGAGGTGGCCGCAAAGATCGTGGCTCAGCACGAGCTGTTTGGGCACGATCGTTTTTTGGGGCACATCAGCGTGGGGGTGCTGCCCCACTCGAAGGCGATGAAGGCCACCGAGCTGTTCGCGACCGAGGTGGCCCCGCGCGTGCGCGCGGCGCTCGGGGTGGCCCCGGAGGTGGCCCCGAGCGGACGCTCGGCGCTCGACCGCCCGGCGCTCGACGCGGACACCCGGCGCGGCGAGCGCGGCGCTACCCTTTCGCCCGAAGATGGCTGACACCGCGAAGATCGCCAAGAACCTCGAGCGGTTTGCGCAGGCCGTGGCGGCGCACGACCGCGAGAACCCTACGCACACCGCCTACGGGATCGGCCTGGCGCACTTCGACATGGAGCGCCTTGGCTTGGAGGAGGGCGAGGAGATCTTGCCGGGCATCACGATCCATGGGGACGGAGGGCAGAGCGCGAACTTCAGGGTGCTCTGCGACGGCCAGCACGACGAGGGCGCGGTCGAGACAGAGGAGGAGGTCGTCGAGGCGGTCTCAAGACAGGCGCTACCGATGATCTCGCCGGGAGCGCCGCCCCGGGAGCTTTGACGTGACACAGGCCCCACGCGCGCGCGTAGGGCACCCGTTTCAGTAACCACAACTCGGCGGCACTCAGTCCAAGGCGCCCCTCACTCTCCGACCGAACGAGCCCCGACCGGCAACTCGACACCGGCGCGCTCGGCGATCGAGGCCACGAGCCGCTCGATCGTGGGACAGGCGATCCCGTGGCGCGCGGCGGCGCGCAATACCGAGCCGGGGATCGCGTCGAGCTCGGGGGGGCGCCCTGCGGCGATATCTCGCTGCATCGAGCTGCCGAGAGTGTCGTGGGCCACCGTCAGCTCGCCCAGAGGATCCTCCGCCGGGATCGAAGCGCCCTCGGCGCCGGCGACGAGACAACCCTCCTCGATCGTGGCAACCAAGTCGGCACGCAAGGCCGGCGTGGAGCGGATCTCGCCCAGCAACTTGTCGTAGGCGGAGGTGGTGCAGGCCAAGGCGTTGAGCCGCACGAGCTTGGACCACATGACCTGCGGCTCACTCTCCCCCACGCGCGCGGGGATACCGGCATCTGAGAGCACACTCGAGAGCGCCGCCATCGTCACCTGGGCTGGGGCATAGCTACAGGCCATCTCCACCCGCAGAAACTTGCTTGTGTGCACGACCACGCCTGGCCGGGGCCGATCGGCCTCGACGCGGATCGTTCCGGCTACCACTGTTTGGGCGGGAAAACGCTCGCGCAAGACGGCCAGATGGTCGAGACCGTTGAGCAGGGGCAGGACGAGGCGGGGCGTCGTTTCGATTCGCCCCAAGGCCTCGGCCAAGCCGGTGGCCTTGGTCGCCACGATCACAACGTCCACCGGCTCGCGCAGGCTCGTCTCGGCGCAGGGGTGGGCCACAAAATCGCCCAGCAGGACGCTCTGCACATCGATCCCCCGCTCGGCGATCGTGGCGGCGGTGGACTCGCGGGCCACGACGATCACGTCCCGTCCGACCTCGGACCCCTCCCCAGATAGGCCCGAGGAGGCAAGACCGTCGAATGAGCGGGCCAAAGCGCCGGCCACCAAACCGCCAACCCCGCCGGGGCCGAGCACGGCGATCTTCACGGCAGGGGGTCCACGAGGACGCCGGGGTTCATGATGAAAGCTGGGTCGACGGCGGCCTTGGCACCGCGCAGGGCCGCCGCGAAGGGGTCGGGGCGCTGGCGGTCATACCACGGTCGATGGTCGCGCCCGACGGCATGATGGTGGGTGATGGTGGCGCCCTCGGCGAGGATGACCTCGGACACTGCGGCCTTGATCGCGGCCCACTGGGCGATCTCTTCTCCGCGCAGGGCGGGCGCTAGGACCGTGTAGTAAGGGGCGGGTCCGTCGGGGTAGACGTGGGTGAAGCGGCAGGAGACCTGGGCCACGCCTGAGGTGTCCTCGGCGGCGGCGCGGGCGGCGGCCGAAACACGCTCGTGAAAACGGGGGAAGCGATCCCAGGTGACCGCTGTCTCGAAGGTCTCGCTGAGAACACCCATCGCTACGAGGATGTCGCGGACGTAAGGGGCTCGCAGGAAAGCTTCGCGCCAAGCACCGACGCCGCTGCCTGGGGCGCCCGCCGAGCCGCTCTCGCTAGGCGCGCCCTCGCGTGCGCGCGCACGCGAGTCACCCCCGTGCGCAACGCCGGCATCCCCTTCTCCCCCCGACAAATCGCGCCGGTCCCCGACGACGCCTCCGTGCTCGGCACAGATCGCAGACGCCCGGTCCATCAGGAAGCCGACCGGATGATCGGAGGACTCGAAACCGAGCACCAGCAATGCGAAAGTGCCGTCGCCGGCCAGGGTGAAGCGCGCCTCGGCGGGGTCGATCAGGCGACAGTTGGAGGGGTGCAGGCCCGCCTGGGAGATCTCGCGCACGCACTGGGCGCCGCGCTCGAAGGTGGGAAAGCGCACTCCGGCGGACGCTCGGAAGGCGGGGCGGGGTTGGACGCGGATCCAAGCCTCGGTGATCACGCCGAGGGCGCCTTCGGAGCCGACGAGCAGGCGGTCGGGGCTGGGGCCTGCGCCCGACCCGGGCAGGCGCCGCGAGGACCAGACACCGGCGGGGGTCAGCGCGCGCACCGACTCGACGAAGTCCTCGATGTGGGTCCAGAGGGTGGCGAAATGACCGGCGGCTCGCGTGGCGATCCAGCCGCCCAGCGTGGAGAGCTCGAAGGATTGGGGGAAGTGGCGCAGGGTGAGCCCGTGGGCGGCCAGCTGGGCCTCCAAGGCGGGGCCGGTGGCGCCGGCCTGGATGAGAGCGGCCCGCGAGACGGGGTCGACCTCGAGCACGCTTGCGAGACGGCCGAGGTCGATCGAGATGGCGCCGTTGTAGCTCGAATCGACCGCTGGCTCGACTCCCCCTACAACGCTGGTCCCGCCGCCATAGGGGATCGCGGCGACGCGTTCGGCCGAGCACCAGGCGAGCAGGCGTTCGAGATCGCCCTCGTCACGGGGTCGAGCCACAAAATCGGGGGGATGTTCGTACCTTCCTCGAAACCCGAGCACTACGTCGGAATAGGACTTGCCCAAAGCATGGGCCGCTCGGTCGTGCGTAGCGGTGGTCGCGATCTCTCGGAGTTCCTGGGGGGGGAGCACACGGGGGGGCGCGAGGCGAAGCGCGTCGAGAGCGACGGGCTGCTCGATCTCCACGGGCGGGAAGCCGAGGTGGGCGGCGAGGCCGGCGGCGGCGGCACGGACCTCCTGGGGCGAAGGCTGCTCGTCCTCGAATCCCCAACCCCAGTGCTTGCGTCGGCGCTCGCTCACGGTCGAGCGAGTTTAGGGGCACGAATGCTCAACCGACGCTCCGTGCGTCAACTGAGCTCCCAAGCATCGCATGGACCTCCCCCGCGCCAACCGACCATCCCGGCATCGACCGGACCTCCCCGTGCCGACCAACCATCCCGGCATCGACCGGACCTCCCCGCGATCACTAGCCTGTAGGAATGGCCACGCGCGCGCATCCGCAGACAGACGAGGCGCCGGAAGTGTTGGCCCGGGGGCCGTGGGATCTGAGCCAGGTCAAGGCGAAGTGGCGTGCGGAGCACTATGAGCCGCCGTCCGAGCACAGCGCGGCGGCGGACACGGCGATCGCGAGCCTGCGCGAGCGGGGGTCTCCGAGCCACGACGGGCTGGCCGCGCGACTGGTCGACTTCAGCGTGGGCCCGAAGGGGCTTGAAATGGAGTTGCAACCGCTGCGGTGGGCGCTGCGACTGGTCGCGGCGGACGCTTCGTGCAGCGTGGCGGCGCTTTGCGTGACCCGCTCGGCCGACGGCCGTTGGTTGGCGGGCAGGCGCGCGGCTTGGCTTGCCTCTTGGGCCGGGCGGTGGGCGCTGGGGGCGGGTGGCGCGGTGGATTTGGGCGAGAGCCCGGGAGACACGCTGGTCAGAGAGCTGCGCGAGGAGTGGTCGGTGACGCCCGAGCGGGTGAAGGGCGAGGCGCTTGTGATGTTGCCCCACCGGCTGGTGATGTTCGTGGGGCAGGCTTGGCTGGCCGAGGGCGCGGAGGTGCAGCCCGACCACGAGCACGACGAGTACGCGTGGTGGCCGGCGAGCATCGACGAGTGGCCGGCGGAGGCCGAGGAAGGCCTGCGCAGGATGGCGCGGTGGCTGACCGGGTAAGCGACGTTTCCGCGTCGCCCGCGGCCCCCGGGCCGGCGATCGACGCGGCTGGGGCCCATCCGTCCAGGGCGTTCACACCCCCGGGGCCGGCGAACGCGGCCGAGACCCATCCGTCCAGGGCCTTCGGGCCCCTGAAGTGGACGTCGTTCTTTCACTCGTGCGTGTATAGCTCACTGCTGATCTGCGCTTTCGCGCTGGGCAAACCTCAGCCGGAGACGCTTGTGCTGGGCTGGACGCATGGGATTCTTTGGATCGGCATGTCGTGCGCCTGCATCGCGGCGACACGATGGCGCATCGTCTCGTTGCGGTTGGCGGTGGCAGTGGCCGTTCTGGGCGGCATCGGTCCGTTCTTCGGCAGCTGGGAGTTCGTGCGCGAAGGGCGCCGGCGCTCCAAGACGCCCTTACCAACCTCCAAGCCGGCATCGCCTACCACCAAGAGGCCGTCTCGGGCCGAACCGTACCCCGCTGCGCCGCCTCAGCCGGCCCCCTCAAAGAGTGTTAAGCAGTGTGAAGATCGCCCGTGTGAACAAGCGGACGAGGGCGCCTGAGGTCTGTCCGGCTGGCCAGGTCGCTAGAGTGGAGGCGGATGGCCTCCGGCACTACGACCGAGCAAATGATCGACGTCGTGACCCCTGCCGCCGGCGAGTCTGTCACCGAGGGAACGATCCTCGAATGGCATGTCAAAGTCGGCGATTTCATCAAGGCTGACGACACGATAGTTGAGATATCCACCGACAAGGTGGACGTCGAGTTGCCCTCGCCCGCTAGCGGCACCGTCGTTGAACTGCTTGCCGAGGAGGGCGACACGGTCGGCGTGGGACAGGTGATCGCTCGGCTCGCGCCCGAGGAGGGCGGCGCCGGGGCACCCTCGAGCCAAGGCAAGCCGGCCGGAGATGGCAACGGGGCCGCGAGCGCTTCGGCGGGGGCACCGCAAAGCTCTGGCGCCTCGGCGGGCGGGGCCTCGCAAGCAGGGGCCTCCACGGGCGGGTCGCCACAAACCTCCCCCGCGCCCGCCGGCGGCGCGCAGGCGGTCACCGATACGGCGCCGAGCGACGGCAGGCGCGTGACCCCGGTCGCGGCGAGAGCGGCGGCGGCCGAGGGGGTCGACTTGGGGGCTGTCAGCGGGAGCGGGCCGGGCGGGCGGATTCTCAAGGCCGACGTGCTCGGCGTGGGCGGCAACGGCACGAGCGCCGCCACCAACGGCGCGAGCGCCTCGGCGGCGGGCGAGCGGGTCGCGCTCAAGGGCGGGGCGGCGATGCTCGCGAAGTACATGGACGAGTCGCGCTCGATCCCGACGGCTACGAGCTTCAGGACGATGACGGTGACGGTGCTGGACGGGCGCAGACGCGAGCTGAAGGCGGCCGGGCAGAAGGTCAGCTTCACCCATTTGATCGCCTATGCGATCGCTCAGGCCGCAACCGAGATGCCTACCATGGCACATCATTTCGAGCAGGTCGAGGGCAAGCCCTTCAGGGTGGACGACGGACAGGTGAACTTGGGGCTGGCCGTGGACGTGCAGAAGAAGGATGGCTCGCGCACGCTGATGGTGCCGGTGATCTCCGATGCGGGCGGGTTGTCCTTTGCGGAGTTCGTGGCGGCCTATGACGCGCTGGTGGAGAAGGCTCGCACGAACAAGCTGACGGCCGACGACTTGGTGGGCGGCAACGTGACGCTGACCAACCCGGGCGGCCTGGGCACGGTGGCCTCGGTGCCTCGCTTGATGAACGGCCAAGGCACGATCGTGGCGACGGGCTCGATCGCCTACCCGGTCGGGCTTGGCGAGATCGGGGCCCAGATCGGCGCGGAGAAGGTCATGACGATGACCTCCACCTATGACCACAGGGTGATCCAGGGCGCCGAGTCGGGGCGCTTCTTGGCTTTGGTCGAGGCTCGGCTGCAAGGTGAGGACTCCTTTTACGAGGGCGTGTTCTCCTCGCTTGGTGTCGAGTTGGGGCCCCCGCCTGCGCCTCCCGTGCCGACGGTTCGTCCGAGCGAGGCGCTGCCCACCCAGACGGGCGCGGCGCCGGGCGCGGCTCCCGACGAGCAGATGTTGCAGGCGGTGCAGGCCGCCAGCACGCTGGTGCACCGCTTCCGCAGCCATGGCCACTTGGCGGCGCATCTGGACCCGCTCGGCTCAGAGCCCGAGGGCGAGCCGCAACTGGATCCTGAGGCCGCCGGGCTGACGCCGCATGTGATGGCCCAGATTCCGGCTCGCATCTTGAGGATGTACGTGCCGGGCGAGACTTTGGCGGAGGCGCTGCCGCATCTGCGCCAGACCTATTGCGGGACGATCGCCTATGAGATCGAGCACATCTCCTCGCACAAGCAGCGTGTGTGGCTGCGCGAGCAGATCGAGTCGGGTACCTATAGGCAACCGCTGGGCACCGAGGAGCGCAAGGCTCTGCTCAAGCGCCTGATCGAGGTGGATGCGCTTGAGCGCTTCATGCACAAGGCCTACCTGGGCCAGCACCAGTTCTCGATCGAGGGGCTGGACATGACCGTGCCGATGCTCGACGAGCTGATCCAGCTCGCCGCCGCCAACGGCGGGCACGAGGTGGTCGTGGGGATGGCCCACAGGGGGCGCTTGAACGTGCTGGCTCACAACTTGGGACGCCCCTACGACACGATCTTCGCCGAGTTCGAGGGCGCCTCAACGCTTGAGGCGGTCACGACGATCCCTCAAGGCGGGACCGGCGATGTGAAGTACCACCACGGCACACAAGGCTCTTACAAGCTGCCCGAAGGCGGCACGATCAGGGTCAACTTGGAGTCCAACCCGAGCCACTTGGAGTACGTCTCTGCGGTAGTCGAGGGCGCCACGCGGGCGGCCCAGACCTCGCGCACCGGACCGAGGACCCACCAGGACACCAACACGGCGGTGCCGATCGTGATCCACGGCGACGCGGCCTTCCCGGCACAGGGCGTGGTCGCCGAGACGCTGAACCTGCAGGCGCTCGACGGCTATCAGGTCGGCGGCACGGTCCACTTGATCATGAACAACCAGGTCGGCTTCACGACCGACCCGGACGACGCTCGCTCGACGCGCTGGGCTTCGGATTTGGCCAAGGGCTTTGACGTGCCGATCATCCATGTCAACGCGGACGACGTGCCGGCCTGCATGAGCGCGGTGCGGCTCGCGGTGGCCTTCCGCCAGGAGTTCGGGCACGACGTGTTGATCGATTTGATCGGCTACAGGCGCTTCGGGCACAACGAGTCCGACGAGCCGGCTTATACACAGCCGGAGATGTATTCCACGATCAAGACCAAGAAGCGGGTGTATGAACTTTGGGCCGACCAGCTCGTGAGCGACGGCGTGGTCGGTCGCGAGGACGTGGAGCGCACCGGGCAGGAGGTTTGGGACAACCTGACGCTCTTGCACCAGCGCTTGAAGGCGAAGATCGAGGCGGCCGCCGCACAGGGCACCGTCGAGCAGAACACGGGCGAGTACCAGCTGGACAGGACACCGAGCCCCGACGTGGACACCTCGGTGGCCGCGGCACGAGTGCGCGAGCTGGGACTGGAGCTGTTGAGGACGCCGGACGGGTTCACGGTGCACCCGAAGCTCGTCAAGCAGTTGGAGCGTCGCCGCGAGGCGCTCGGAGAGCGCGTCTCGACGTCCACCGGCGCGGGGACGCCGGGGGCCAATTCGGCGGCGGCCGAGCAGTCGAGCGACGGTGGGCCGCCCAAGGCGATGGCGCGAATCGATTGGGCCCACGCGGAGGCGCTTGCTTTCGCCTCGCTATTGACCGAGGGCACACCGGTGAGGCTCACCGGACAGGACACCGAGCGGGGCACGTTCAGCCAGCGCCACCTGGTTTTGCATGACGCCAAGACGGGGCAAGCCTTCTGCCCGATCCAATCGCTGCCGGAGGCTTTGGCGCCGATGGAGCTTCACAACAGCCCGCTCTCGGAGCTTGCTTGCATGGGCTTCGAGTATGGGTACAGCCAGGAGGCGCCGGAGACGCTAGTGCTGTGGGAGGCCCAGTTCGGGGACTTCGTGAACTCGGCGCAGGTGATCGTCGACCAGTTCATCGCCTCGGGGCTTGCCAAGTGGGGACAGACTTCGCGCTTGACGCTGCTGTTGCCACACGGCTATGAGGGCTCGGGACCCGAGCACTCCTCGGCTCGCCTGGAGCGCTTCTTGGCGCTGGCTGCCGAGGGCAACATGAGGGTCGCCAACCTGACCACGCCGGCCCAGTACTTCCACTTGTTGCGTCGCCAAGCGATGATCGCCAAGCAGCGCCCGCTGGTGATCATGACGCCGAAGTCGCTGTTGAGGTTGCCCCAGGCGACCAACACGGTCGAGGATTTGGCCGAGGGCACTCGCTTTGAGCCGGTGCTCGCCGAAGCGGGGATCGACGAGCAGGCGGTCACACGTTTGGTGCTTTGCACGGGCAAGATCTACTACGACTTGGCCGGCCACTCCGACCGTCAGGGCAGCGAGGGCGTGGCGATCGGGCGGGTGGAGTTGTTGTATCCGTTCCCGGAGCGCAACATCAAGGAGCTGTTGGCGCGCTATCCGAGGCTGGAAGAGGTGGTGTGGGTACAGGAGGAGCCGCGCAACATGGGCGCCAGGGCACACATGTTCCCGCGCTTGATGCAGATCATGGGCGAAGGCATCCACTTCGGCTTCGTGGGCCGTCCCGAGCGGGCCAGCCCGGGCGAGGGCTATCCGGCCGCGCACGCCGCCGAGCAGAGCAGGATCGTGAGAACAGCGCTTGACCTGGGAGTGCCGGTGTCGCAGTATCCGAAAAAGACGCCGGGCGAGCGCTGATGGGTTCCCTGTGGCGACGCTTCAGAATGATCATGCGCCAGCGCAAGCGCAAGCGCCAGATGCGCGGCTGAGCTAGCGCCCGCGCCAGACCGGGGGGCGCTTCTCGGCGAAGGCGGTGGCGCCCTCACGGGCATCCTCGGAGGTGAACACCGGTTCTGAGATCGCGCTTTGAAGCTCCCACATCTCCTCGGAGGACCAATCGCGCTGTTCTTGGAGAATTCGCTTGGAGGCGATCAAGGCCAAGGGTGCGTTGACGGCGATCTCGGCCGCCAAGCCCAGGGCGACTTCGACGGCGCCGCCGGGATCTGCCAAGCGGTTGACCAGGCCGAGATCGGCCGCGCGCTCGGCGGAGATCGGATCGCCGGTCAAGGCCAGCTCCATCGCGATGTTGTGGGGCAGCGAGCGCGGCAGGCGCAGAAGAGCGCCGCCGGCGGCCACGAGCGAGCGCTTGACCTCCGGGATGCCTAGCTTGGCGCCGCGGGATGCCACGATCAAGTCGCAAGCCAAGGCCACCTCCAAGCCACCCGCCACCGCGAAGCCCTCTATGGCAGCGATCAAGGGCTTGACCGAGGCGCGCCTCACGATCCCGGCGAATCCCCGGTCGCCCACCCAAGGGCGCTCGCCGGAGACGAAAGCCTTCAGGTCCATCCCAGCGCAGAAGCCCTTGCCCGCGCCGGTGAGGACGCCGACGCTGAGCGAATCCTCGCCGTCGAGCTCATCCAAAGCCGCCGCTATGCCTTCGGCCACAGGCAGGTTGACCGCGTTGCGCGCCTCCGGCCGGTTGAGCGTGATCAGCAGCACTCCATCGCGCCGCTCGGTCAGGACGACCTCAGTACTCATGGATGGGACTATGCCGCAAACAGGCGCAGCTCAGGCTCGCGGTTGCCGCGCAGGACTTCCACGTCGACCTCGACGCAATCGATTCCCCGCGACTCCGCGAGGACGCGCGCCTGGGGCTTGATCCACTTCGCCACGAGGACACCGCGACAGGAGGCCATCGCGGGGTCGAGGCGGATGCGCTCGAGGTAGCCCTCCAATTGACGCACCGAGTCCATCGTGGCGACGCGCTTGATCTCCACGGCGACCCATTCGTCGAGCTGGTCGCGGCACATCAGGTCGACCGGGCCGACGTCGGTGGGCCACTCCCGGCGCACCAAGCGAAAGCCCTCGCCACACCAGTGGGGGGCGGCGGCCAAGAGCTCTTGCATTTCGCGCTCCAAGCCCTCCTTTTCGAGCGGTACGAGCACATCGAGCTCGTGCTCGACGTCGGTGAGGATCTCGTCGAGCACGATCTCCAAGCGCTCGTCGTCTCGCTGCTTGCGCACGATCAAGCGCTCGATCTCGCCGGCATCCGAGCGCTCCTCTTCGAGCACCGTGGGCGGGGTCATCCAGTTCAAGGGCTTTACGTTGGGCGAGCCCCCGTCGGCCCACACCATGAAGGTGCCGTCCCCCTTGCACATGAGCAGACGCACCGCCTCGGGCAAGACGGTGGTGGTACGGCCGATATAGGTGACCTCACAACGAGCGACGATCAAACGCACCGGCGCACGTTATCCAAGCCGGCGGATCTACTGCTCCTCGTCGTGGGAGCCCGCGTCGATCGACTCGCGGAACTCGCGGATGCCCTTGCCCAAAGCCCGCGCCAGTTCGGGCAGACGCTTGGGGCCGAGCACCATCAGGGCGACGGCGCCCAAGAACAGGAGGTGGACGGGACTCTCGATTCCCACATGTTCAGGCTAGCGCTACGGCCGACCCGGCTCGTCATCGTGGAGCCGAGCCGACCCGGATCGTCCGTAGCCACGCAACCCGTGTCGCTCCAGCCGACCCGGCTCGTAAGCTCTCGCGCGTGGCGCAGGCGACATCGCTTCAACCGGGCCGCCCCTACCCGCCTCCCGCCGAGAGCGAGCCGTTCTGGCCGGCCCAGTTGACGATTGTCGCCGCGATCCTCCTGCAGGTCTCTTTGCCGGAGCGACTGACGGTGGGGCCATCCTGGCTGGTGCCGGGCCTCGAGGGAGTCTTGCTTGCGGGCATGATCCTCGTGACCCCCAACCAGCTCGAGGACGAGCACCCGCGTCGTCGTCGTGTCGCGCTCAGCCTCACCGCGATCGTTACGGGGGCCAACATCTATTCCTTGGCGGCGCTCACCCACTACCTGCTCCACGCGAAATTGGGGAATGGAGGAGGCCGGGAACTGATCGTGGCGGGGACGCTCATCTGGCTCACCAACTTCTTGATCTTCGGTCTTTGGTACTGGGAGATGGATCGCGGGGGACCGGGTCGTCGGGCGGCCGGCCACGACAAGGCGCCCGACTTCCTGTTCCCGCAGATGAGCGATGATCGCATCGAGCCCGCCGGCTGGCGCCCGAAGTTCATCGACTACCTGTATGTGTCGCTGACGAACGCAACCGCTTTCTCCCCCACCGACACGATGCCGCTGAGCCCGCTCGCCAAGAGCACGATGGGCATCCAGGCGCTCGTCTCGCTGGTCACGATCGGCCTGATCGTCTCGCGCGCGGTCAACATCTTGGCTTAGACAGCCGATGGTTGATCCGCCCATCCCCGCGGCGGCCTATCGTCCTTAGGTCATGACCTTCCTCCAAGCGACGCTCGAGCAGGGCGAGGCTGTGCTCAAGTTCCCCTACGACGACGGTCTGCGCCGTCTGTTGCGGGCGATCCCGGGCCGGCGCTGGGATCCCGGCGAGCGTGCCTGGATCGTGCCGCTGGACCCGGAGCGTGCCCAGGCGGTGGCCCTGCTACTCGAGCACCTTCCCGAGCGCGCGGTCGTGAGCGAGCCGCTCGCTCGCTCCTTGGCGCGGCAGCGCGCGCGACGCGCCCACGACGAGTGCGTCCTCGATGTGGCCCGTCCCAACGAGAGCTGGTGGCTCACGTTCGCCACCGACCGGGCGCCCGCGCTTGTGGCCGCCTTGATGGAGCACCCCGACGCCCACGAACTTCCCACGATCGGCCGCGCCTTGATACCGCTCGACGAACAGGCCGCTCGTCTCGTGGAGGAGCTTCCTGCCGATGCGGGGCGCTTGCGCCTCAGCGAAGACGCCGCCCACGCGTTGACCGAGGTCACCCAAGGACCCTCGCCGCTCGTCGGCGACGGCCCGGTCTCGAGCCCCCGACACGGTGCCCGCGCGGGCGCGCGGGCCGGCGCACGGGCGGGCGCGATGGCCTATGACGTGGAACTGCGCCAAGACCGTCGCAAACAGCAGTGGGCTTTGATCGCCGCCGAGCACGCCCTGCTGGCGCGCGCACTGGCCGCCCGTACGGACCTTCACACCGGGGAGAGCGCGAACGGCGCCTTTGCGATCGCCGCCGTCGAGCACGACGCCCACGCGATTGCCGAGCTGCTGGAGCACTTGGAAACGGCCGAAATCGACCCGCGCGTGCGGAGCTGGCTTGCGCGCGCCACGACCTGGAGCGGCACGATCGACGTGGGCGGCGAGCCCGAGGAGCCGCTGTTCCTGCTCTTGGGCGACCCGGCCAAGCTGCCGCCGGAGTTGCGCGAACGGGCCGCGGGCGTTCCCGGCGGCGTGTCCTTGGCGCTCACCTTGGAGTCGTGGCAGGCCATCGAGCAGGGAGCGCAGGGCTTCACCACTCCGGCGACCCGGCGTTGCGTGGCCGCCTTGAAGGAAGGACGTCCTGCGCCCGGCGCGGTCTTGGAACTGTCGGCTGTGCACGAGGACCCCACGTTCGTGCTCGCCCCCGGCCACGATCCCACCCCGCTGGAGGCCTTCGGCGCGCTTGCCGGCGCGTCCCCCGCCCCGGCCCACAAGCCGCCCCGCCCCGGGGGCAAACGGCGTGGCGCCAACCGGCGCGCGCACCTGGCGCCATTGGCCGCCGCCGCCGCATCCAGAGGACGCCGCGACCACGCACAGCTGCCGGCGATCCGCGCCGACCCGTTCTGCGTTGAGGCCCTCGACGCGTTCCTGGCCGAGCGCGACGTCTGGGTCGAGCCGGACGCGCTCGTGGCCTTGCAGGAGATCCGCGAACAGCACGCGCACGCAGCCGGTCTGGTGGCGCTCTCCTCGGCCACCGAGGCTCAGCTCGACGATACTTGCGAGCGGGCCTTGGCGGGGATGGGCGGCGAGCTCAAGCCCTTCCAGCGCGCGGGCGTGGCCTACCTGCTGGCCCAGCGACGCGCCTTCCTGGCCGACGAGCAGGGACTCGGCAAGACGATCGAGGCGCTCGCGTGCCTGGAGGCCGACGACGCCTACCCCGCGATCGTGGTGTGTCCGGCCAGCCTCAAGCTCAACTGGATCCGCGAGATCGAGCGGTGGCTGCCGGGGCGCTCCACCCAGACTCTCACCGGCTTGGGCTCGGGCGCGCCGATCGAGGCGGCAGACATCACCGTCGTCAACTACGACATCCTCGCCGCGCGCGGCGAGCCGCTCGCGGCGATGGGCCCCAAAGCGGTCGTGCTCGACGAGTCCCACTACTGCAAGAACGCCGCCGCCAAGCGCAGCCAGGCGGTCGCGCGGTTGGCGGGGAGCGTGCCCGCCGAGGGGTTGGTGCTGGCCTTGACCGGGACCCCAGTGATGAATCGCCCGCCGGAGCTGATCTCCCAGCTGCGCATCATCGGTCGCCTGCCCGACTTCGGCTCGGGCGCCCAGTTCGGTCGCCGCTTCAAGGGGGCGGACGCGCACATGCGTCTGCACTGGCACCTGCGCTCGCGCTGCTTCGTGCGCCGCCTCAAGGCCGACGTGCTGCCCCAGTTGCCGGCCAAGACCCGCACGGTCGTCCCGGTGGAGCTCGACAACGAAGCCGAGTACCGCTTGGCCGAGACCGACGTGATCGCGTGGCTGCGCTCGCGTCCACTCGACCTGAAGGAGCTGGACGCCAAAATCGCCGCGGCCCTGCGCGCCGAGCGGCTGGTGCGATTGAACGCCTTGAAGCTGCTTGCGGCGCGCGGCAAGCTGCACGCCGCCCTTGCTTGGATCCACGACTTCTGCACCTCGGGCGAGCGCTTGGTCGTGTTCGCCCGCCACCGCGAGGTCCAGAAGGCCGTGATCGAGCGCTTCCCCCACGCCTTGCACATCCTCGGCGAAGACAGTCACGCCGCCCGGGACGCCTCGGTCAGCGCCTTCCAAGCCGCCGACGACGCGGACAACCAGTTGATCGTGTGTTCCTTGGAGGTCGCCGGCCAAGGACTCACCCTCACGCGGGCCTCGAACGTGGCCTTCTTGGAGCTCGACTGGACGCCCGCCAAGCACGACCAAGCCGAGGACCGATGCCACCGCATCGGCCAGCAAGACGCCGTCAACGCTTGGTACCTGCTCGCCGCCAACACGATCGACGAGACGATGGCCAACCTCTTGGAGCGCAAGCGCGCGATCGTGGGCGCCGTCACCGACGGGCGCGAAGAGGACGACGAGGCGATCGTGGATGCCTTGGCTCGCGAGCTGGCGGGCGAGCCCTACAAGCGCCTGCGCGCGGTGGCCTGATCAAGCCGTCTGGGTCATCTTCGGCTCGAGCGCGAGGGCTTGGGCCACGAGATTCTGGATATCCCCTGCCGCACCCAACTCCAAGGCGCGCTCGAAGGCCTGCAAAGAGCCCTCGCGGTCGAGCAGGCTCAAACGCAAGCGCCCAAGGCGCTCCCAGGCTCCCGCGTCGCTCGGCCCTCGCTCGGCCGCGCGCTGAGCGGCCTCCTCGGCCAGGTCGATCGCGCCCATGTCCTCATAGATGCGCGCAGCGAAGCGGTGCGGCGCCGGGCGCTCGCCGTCCACGCGAGCCCAGTCGCGCACTGAGCGTGCCGCCGCATCCAAGTTGCCGGCCTGCCAGAAGGCCAAGGTCATCAAGCGCAACACGCCCACGTTGCGCGGTTCGGCGTCGCGCGCATACACGAGCCGCTGGGCCGCCAAGACATACTCGCCTTCGGCCATCGCCCGCTGAGCGGCCGTCATGAAACGCTCGACACGATCCTCGGCGGGGTCCGGCTTTGAGAAGTCCACGAACTTCATGCTCCCCGCCGGCACCGTTCTGACGCCGTGGGCGAACTTCACTCGCGCCCACTGCTGCCCGCCGCCGCCCGGGACCGAGCCTTCCGCGTCCTCGCTCTCGCCGGTGAAGTAGATCCCTTCCACGGTGCCCACGCCCCACTCCGGGTAGGACTGGCAGCGCGCATAGCGGTGCACCACCGAGTGGTCAGGAACACGACTGCCGAAAGGGTCGTTCTTGGCCCGGTCGGCGGCATCCGCACGGGCACGCTGCTCGGCTTCGTAGGCGCGTCTGCCCGCCTCTTCGCGCGCTTGCCTGGCCGCGGCCGCGCTGACCCGGACCGCGTTGCGCGAGACCTTGCCCCCGCGCGAGGTTTCGGCCAGGCGCATCAAGTGGTCGGCGGCCTCGTTGATCGCCTTCAGGTGGCGCTCGTGCTCGAACTGCTTGCCGGCCGGTGCGATATCCGGATGCCATCGCTTGGCCATCCGCCTGCGCGCGAGCTGCACATCGCGCTTGTCGAAGGGCGGCTCGATCTCCAAGAGGAGCATCTGTTGCTCGATGTCGAGAATCACCCCGGCCATGACCCCAACACGTTAGCGAGGGCCGGCACCCCGGCGAGGCCGAGCATCGAGCCGAAGGGCCAAGGCGACCCGCCCCATCGAGGGCCAAGGCGACCCGCCAATCGCAACCAGACCGGGCCGACCAAGGAGCGAGCGCCGCAACCGTGCTCCGAGCACATATCCTGCGATGCAATGTCCTCCCAGTACATCTTCACGATGCACCGCCTCTCCAAGCTGCACCCGCCCGACAAGACGGTGCTCAACGACATCACGCTCGCCTTCTACCCTGGCGCCAAGATCGGCGTGCTCGGCTACAACGGCGCCGGCAAGTCCACCTTGCTTCGAATCATGGCCGGCGTCGATCAGGACTATCGCGGCGAGGCGATGCTCGCGCCGGGCGCGACCGTGGGGATGCTCGCCCAAGAGCCCCACTTGGACGAGTCAAAGGACGTGAAGGGCAACGTCGAGGACGGGGTCGCCGAGACCAAGGCCTTGCTCAACCGCTTCAACGAGCTGGCCGCCAACTACTCCGATGAGAACGCCGACGAGTTCGCGGCCATCCAGGCCAAGATCGAAGCGGCCGACGCGTGGAACTTGGACACACAGCTGGAGTACGCGATGGACGCTTTGCGCCTGCCGCCCCCCGACGCCGACGTGAGCGCGCTCTCTGGCGGCGAGCGTCGCCGCGTGGCTCTCTGTCGTCTGCTGCTCAGCGCACCCGACCTGTTGCTGCTCGACGAGCCCACCAACCACCTCGACGCCGAGTCGGTGGACTGGCTCGAGCGCCACCTCTCCGAGTACAAGGGGGCGATCGTGGCGGTCACGCATGACCGCTACTTCCTGGACAACGTCGCCGGCTGGATCCTCGAGCTCGACCGGGGCAAGGGCATCCCTTACGAAGGCAACTACTCCTCTTGGCTTGAGCAGAAGCAGAAGCGCCTGGCCCAAGAAGAGCGCTCGGAGAAGGGCCGCGAGCGCACGATCGCCGCCGAGCTGGAATGGGTCAGGACCAACCCCAAGGGTCGGCGCACCAAGTCCAAGGCGCGCTTGGCGCGCTATGAGGAGCTGGTGGCCGAGGAGCGCAACGTCAAGCTGGACGAGGTCCAAATCCACATTCCGCCCGGCCCCCGTCTCGGCGAGAAGGTCTTGGTCGCCGATGGCGTCCGTAAGGGCTTCGGCGAGCGCCTGCTGATCGAGGACCTCTCCTTCGATTTGCCCCGGGCCGGCATCGTCGGGGTGATCGGCCCCAACGGCGCCGGCAAGACCACCTTGTTCAGGATGATCGTCGGCCAAGAGCAGCCCGACGAGGGAAAGCTCACGCTCGGCGAGACCGTCCAGCTCGCCTACGTGGACCAGTCCCGCGACGCTTTGGATCCCAAGAAGACGGTGTGGGAGGAGATCTCCGACGGCCTGGACCACCTCAAGGTCGGCGACCGAGTCGTCAACTCGCGCCAATACACCGCTGGCTTCAACTTCAAGGGCTCAGACCAGCAGAAGCGGATCGACAAGCTCTCCGGCGGCGAGCGCAACAGGGTCCATCTCGCCAAGCTCCTGCGCTCCGGCGGCAATCTGTTGCTGCTCGACGAGCCCACCAACGATCTCGACGTGGACACCTTGCGGGCGCTTGAGGAAGCTCTGCTCGCGTTCCCCGGCTGCGCCGTGGTGATCTCCCACGACCGCTGGTTTTTGGATCGCATCGCAACCCACGTGCTCGCCTTCGAGGGCGACTCCCAAGTCACCTGGTTCGAGGGCAACTTCGAGGCCTACGAGGAAGCCCGTCGCGAGCGTCTCGGCGCGGCCGCCGATCGTCCCCACCGCATCAGCTACAAGCGCCTCGTGCGCGGCTGACTGGCTAGTCAGCCAGTCCTGTATGCTCGCCGTGCATGGACACGGTGTTTGACCGCGATACCGCCGTGGCCCCCCGAGGGGACGGGCTGTTCGCGGCCACGATCGCCTCCGGTTGGCGTGCCGGGCGCGGGCCCCATGGGGGCTATATCGCGGCGATGCTTCTGAAGGCCTTGATCGCCGAGGTGGATGATCCCGAGCGCACGCCCCGCTCGGTCACGATCCACTATGCCCGCGCGCCCGAGCCCGGGCCGATCGAGATCCTCGTGAGCGTCGAGCGTGCCGGGCGCTCTGTGAGCACCCTGTCCGCGCGCATGCAACAACAAGGACGCGTCACCGCCTTGGCCTTGGCCGCCTTCTCGGTTCCGTGGAGGGCACCCGAAGCCAACGAACTGCCGATGCCCGACCTACCGGGGCCCGACGAGGAGCGCCGCTCCACGCCCAAGCTGTTCCGGGGCGCGCCCGAGTTCACACGCCATCTGGTCATGCAACCGCGGGTGGGCGCGGTCCCCTTCGCGGGCACCGGCGCGCCGATGAGGCTCGGCGGCTGGATCGGCCTGCCCGAGCCCCGTCCGGTCGACGCGCCCGCCTTGGCCCTGTTCGCCGACGCTTGGTTTCCACCGTCATTCATAGCGCTCGAGTCCCCCGCGATCAGCCCCACGATCGACCTGACCGTCCACTTCCGCCAGTCGATGTCCCAGTGCGCTTGCGACCCCTCGGCCCTGTGCTTGAGCGTGTTCGAAACGCGCCTCTTGCACGACGGCCTGTTCGAGGAGGACGGCGTGATCTGGGCGCCCGACGGCACCGTTCTCGCCCAGTCGCGCCAGCTCGGGATCGTCATGCCCACCGACAAACCCGTGCTCCAGCCGGCTGGACTCACTGATGTGCCAGACGCCGATTGAACGTCACGGGCACGAACTTTCTCTCCCCAAACAAAACAACCAATCTCCAAAGACACGCCTAAATACGACAACCATCCCATCGAATCAGGAGACCCAGATGAGTGATTACACCGCCAAGAACATCAAAGACATGGAGGCCGCCTTCGGCGGTGGCTTCGTCAAGGCCCGAGCCGAGCTGGGCGTGACCTCGTTCGGTATGCAGGTGATCCAGATGCCGCCCAACTACGAGGATTATCCCCTGCACGATCACGCCGAGAGCGGCCAAGAGGAGGTCTTTCTGGCGATCAAGGGTTCCGGCTGGCTCGACATCGAAGGCGAGCGGGTCGACTTGGAGCCGGAGGTTTTCGTGCGCGTCGGCCCCGAGCCAAAGCGCAAGGTGTTCGCCGGCCCCGAGGGCCTGCGCATGCTCGCGCTCGGCGGCACCCCAGGCGCTCCCTATGAGATCGTCGAGTTCACCGAGCTCACGGTCGAGAGCCCCACGGTCGCCTCGATGGACGGCACCAGCAACTGAGGCTTGCCCGGTCCCGTGGCGCGCCGGCCGGTGCGCCACGGGCCGTGGGTCGGAGTCCAAGCGCTCCTCAGCGCGCGAGCCACGTCTCGCCGTCCAACCTCAGCGTCGTCAGCGCGCGAAGGAGGTGTCCGCGTCCAACCTCAACGCGGTCGCGGCAATCAGGGCTGCGGCCGCGTGCACGTCCTCCAGTTGCACCAGCTCTACCGGCGAGTGCATGTAGCGCAAGGGGATCGACACGAGCGCGGTCGGCACGCCGCCGCGGCTGAGGTGCACCGCGTCGGCGTCGGTGCCTGTGTTGCGCCCGATCGCCTCAACGGTGAAGCCGATCTTCTCGCGCTCGGCCGTCTCATACAGCAGCTCCGACAGGGACGGGTTGAGCGTCGAGCCTCGGCTCAAGACCGGGCCGGAGCCCAGCTCGTGCTTGCCCGATTCCTTCACGTCGATGCCCGGCGCGTCGGTGGCGTGGGTCACGTCGACCACGATCGCCGCGTCGGGCTCAAGCGAGAAGGCGGAGGTGCGAGAGCCACCGAAGGTGGTCTCCTCCTGGGCGGCGGCCACCGCGACCAGCTCCCACTCCCTGGCGCCGCCGGCCTCGGCGACCAGACGGGCGGCCTCGAGCGCCACGAACGAGCCGAGCCTGTTGTCCAGGGCTCTCGAGGCGATCCGCCCGTTGGGCAATTCGATCGGCTCGCCCTCGATCACCGCCACGTCGCCGACCCTGACCATCTCGCGCGCCTGGTCCCCGTCCTTAGCGCCGATGTCGATGTGCAGGTCCTTCACCTCGGCCACCTTCTTGCGCTCCTCATCGCGCAACAGGTGGATCGGCTTCTTGCCGATCACTCCCACGACCTCCCCTGCGCGAGTGGCGATCGCCAAGCGCTGGCCGACCAAGATCTGGGCGTCCCAGCCACCGACCTCCCTGAACCACAGGTAGCCCTCGTCGTCGATATGAGTCACGATCAGGCCGATCTCGTCGATATGGCCCATCACGATCAAGCGCCGCGGCGGAGCCGATGCTTCGATGCGCCCGCTCGATACGACCTTCGCCGAAGGGGTCCCCACGACGTCGGTATTCACCTCGGCGCCGAATGCTTCCGCCGCCGCGCTCCAAACACGAGCCGGCGCCGCCTCATAGCCGGAGGGCCCGCGCGCCGCCAGCAGGTCCCGCAGCGTCTGCGTAAAACCATCCGATCCGGGTGCGCTCACGCCGGCTTTCCCCCACTAGCCCACTGCTGCTGGCCCGGCCTCGAGCCGAAGGGCTCCAGCTGGCTCACGCGGCGAGTAGCTGTCGCAAGACGTACTGGAGGATGCCGCCGTGCCTGAAGTAGTCGGCCTCCTTGGGCGTGTCGATCCTCACGGTCGCCTCGAACTCGACGGCCTGTGCCCGTCCGGGTGCGCCCGCCTTGACCGTGCAGGTCTTGGGCAGCTCGCCCGCGTTCAAGGGCTCGGCAAACCCGCTCACCGCGAAGGTCCCGTGAGCGTCGATCCCCAGCGACTCGGCCGACTCTCCCGCAGGGAATTGCAATGGCAGCACGCCCATCCCGATCAGGTTGGAGCGGTGGATCCGCTCGAAGCTCTCGGCGATCACCGCCCTCACGCCAAGCAGCTTGGTGCCCTTGGCGGCCCAGTCGCGCGAGGAGCCCGAGCCGTACTCCTTGCCGCCCAAGACCACCAATGGCACGTCTTCCTGCGCGTAACGCATGGCGGCGTCGTAGATGGACATCTGCTCGCCTCCCGCCGGGGCCTCGCCCCCATCGGCGGTGGCCGCGGAACTGGGCCCCAAATACACGGTCACCCCTCCCTCGGTTCCCGGGGCGAGCTGGTTGCGCAGGCGGATGTTGGCGAACGTTCCCCGCATCATCACCTCGTGGTTGCCGCGCCGCGATCCGTATGAGTTGAAGTCGCGCGGCGCCACCCCGTGCTCCTGAAGGTAGGCCCCGGCGGGACCGTCGCGCTTGATCGAGCCGGCCGGGGAGATGTGGTCGGTCGTGACGCTGTCGCCCAGCAAGGCCAGCACGCGCGCGCCTTCGATGTCGGCGAGCCGCTCGGGCTCGGCGGGCATCCCCTCGAAGTAGGGAGGCAAGCGCACATAGGTCGAGTCCTGCTCCCACGCGAAGCGGTCGCCCTCGGGCACATCGAGCGAGTTCCAGCGCTCGTCGCCGGCGAACACCTCGCCGTAGCTCTTGCGGAACATGTCCGAGTGGATCGCCCCCGCGATCGTCTCGGCGACCTCGTGCTCGGAGGGCCAGATGTCCCGCAGATACACGTCTTGGCCGTCCTGGTCCTGGCCGAGAGGCTCCCCCACGATGTCGATGTCCATCGTGCCCGCCAGCGCATAGGCCACGACCAAAGGCGGGGAGGCGAGGTAGTTCATCTTCACGTCCGGGTTGATGCGTCCCTCGAAGTTGCGGTTGCCCGACAGCACCGACACGACCGCCAAGTCGTTCTCGCCGACCGCTTCGGAGACCTCCTGCGGCAGGGGTCCCGAGTTGCCGATGCAGGTGGTGCAGCCGTATCCGACCAGATCGAACCCGAGCCGCTCCAAGGACTCGGTCAGCCCCGCCTTGTCCAGGTACTCGGTCACGACCTTCGAGCCGGGCGCCAAAGATGTCTTGACCCAAGGCTTGCTCTGAAGGCCCCGGGCCAGTGCGTTGCGCGCGAGAATCCCGGCGCCGACCATGACCGAGGGATTCGACGTGTTGGTGCAGCTCGTGATCGCCGCGATCACCACATGGCCATGGTCGAGCGTGGCCTCGCGGCCGTCGGCCATCTCAAGCGCAACAGGCTGCCCCGCGCGCGCGCGTGTGTACGCGCGTGGGGCGCCCTCTCGAGCAACACCCACAGCACCCTCACCCCCGCCGGGCCGCCCGCCCGAAGCGCCACCGGACCCATCCGCCTCGCGCGCGCCGTCGCCGTTGGCGGGCTCCTGGGAGGCGACCGGATCGCTGGCCGGGAAGGTGCCGCCGAGCGCGTCGTCCTCGCCGTTCACCTCCGGCAGGATCCCGCGCAAGGCCTCGCCGAAAGCTTGCTTGGCGTCGGTCAACGAGACCCTGTCCTGCGGGCGCTTGGGGCCGGCGATGCTTGGCACAACCTCGCCGAGATCCAGCTCGATCAAGTCCGAGTAGGTCGGCTCCTCGGAGGCCTCGTCGTGCCACAGACCCTGCTCGCGGGCATAGGCCTCGACCAGCTCGATCCGCTCGGTGGGGCGCCCCGAGAGGTCCAGATAGCGCAGGGTCTCGGCGTCGATCGGGAAGATCGCGCAGGTCGAGCCGAACTCGGGGCTCATGTTGCCGAGCGTGGCCCTGTCGGCGATCGGCAGGCCGGCGAGTCCGGCGCCGTAGAACTCGACGAACTTGCCGACCACACCGCGCTCGCGCAGCATCTCGGTGACGGTCAAGACGAGGTCGGTCGCGGTCGCCCCCTCGGGCAGCTCGCCGTGCAGCTTGAAGCCGAGCACTTGGGGAATCAGCATCGGCATCGGCTGGCCCAGCATCGCTGCCTCGGCCTCGATCCCACCGACGCCCCAGCCAAGCACGCCCAAGCCGTTGACCATCGTCGTGTGCGAATCGGTGCCCACCAAGGTGTCCGGGTAGGCCTGAACCGGACCCTCCCCGCTCGAAGGCCCCCCGCGCGCGCGTAGGGCACCCGTGGGAGAAGAACCGTCCACATCCTCCGAAGCTCCCTCCGTGGAGAACACGACCCTCGCCAGATACTCCAAGTTGACCTGGTGCACGATGCCCGTGTCCGGCGGTACGACCGCGAAACCCTCGAACGCGCCCTGGCCCCAGCGCAAGAACGAGTAGCGCTCCTGGTTGCGCTCGAACTCGCGCTCGGCGTTTACCTGGAAGGCGTCGCGGGTGCCGAAGGCGTCCACCTGGACCGAGTGGTCGATGACCAGCTCGGCCGGCACCAGCGGGTTGATCTTGGCGGGGTCGCCACCCATCGCGGCCATCGCGTCACGCATCGCGGCGAGGTCGACCACGGCGGGCACGCCCGTGAAGTCCTGCATGAGCACGCGGGCCGGGGTGAAGGCGATCTCCTTGGAGGGCTTGGCCTTGGCGTCCCAGGAGGCGAGCGCCTCGATGTCGGCGGCCTGCACCGAACCGTTGCCCTCGGTGCGCAGCAGGTTCTCGAGCAAGACCTTCAAGGAGAACGGCAACCGCGCCACGTCGAAGCGCCGCTGGAGCGAGTCCAGGCGGAAGATCTCATACTCGCGCCCGCCGACCGAGAGGGTGCTCTTTGCGCCGAAGCTGTTCACGGGAGGCGAGCCGCCGCTCCGGTAACGCAACCCTTGCCCTCGCGCTTGCCCTGAAGCAGGGCCGCGTCGCAGACCTGGAGCAGCTCCTGCTCGGTCATCGAAGGCTGCCACTCGGCCACCCCCATCGAGGCAGAGACCCCGTGCGAGCCGTCGGGCACCAGCACCCGGGCGAGTCGCTCGAGCGCCCGCTCGGCGGCCGCGACGGCGCTCTCGATGTCGGCGTTGGGCAGGATCACCACGAACTCGTCGCCCCCGTAGCGCGCGACGCGGTCGAAGGCGCGAAACTCGCCCATCAGGGCTTGGGCGACCTGGCGCAGGATCGCATCGCCGGCCTGGTGGCCGTAGCGGTCGTTGACCAGCTTGAAGTCGTCGAGATCCACGATCACGCAAGACAGATGCCCGCCGGAGCGCTCGACGCGCCCGATCTCCTCGTGCAGGCGGCGGCGCATCGCACGGTGGTTGAGACAGCCTGCGACCGAATCGGTGCCGGCTTCGGCCCGGGCCTGGACCAGCGCCAAAACGGTGGCGCCCTGGTCCACAAGCGTGGCGGCCTCCTCGATCGCGCGCTCGCCATAAGGCTCCGACTCTCGCTTGACAAGGACCACGACCGCCTCGACCTGCCCGCCCAAGGACAGGGGCGCGAGCAGCGCACAGCCGGTGTGCCCGTCGGCGGCGGGGGCGGTGATCGCCAAGCGCGGCACGGAGGCGGTGAGCTCGCGCGGGCCGACCGCCAAGAAGCTGCGCCCGGTGCTTGCCACCCAGCTCACGCCTGGAGGACGCTCGGCGCGCGGCTGTAGGTAGCTGAGGCGCCCGTCGCCGCCGAGCACGTAGACGACCACGAGCTCCTCCTCGACGGATGGGGAGAGGCGGTGGATGTGGACCTCCTCGGCGCCCATCGTCGCGATCAGCTCGCGCGCCAAGGCCGCGAACACGGCGTCCGGCTCCTCGGCGGTGTCGGCGAGCAGCGTCAAGCGGCGGACCCCCGCCAGCACGGGGGCCTGGTCAAGCTCTCCTTCGACGCCATTGGCCGTTGCGATACCCATACGTCCAATCTAGCGAGCTGACGCGACGATTTGTAAACAGGCGGCAGTTCCTACCTGAAGACAACCGTCGTAGTCGCCGAGGACTTTGGCGATTTCTTGGCCTTGGGCACGAAGCCGAGGCGCACCTTGACGGAGAGGCGATGATGGCGGGCACCCGCCAAGGCCCCCACGCCGCCGTGGGACAGGGACACGGCGATCGTGAGGTCCCTGGCTTTACCGGGACGCTTGCGGCGGGCCAGGAGGTTCTTCCCGCCTGCGCTGAGGCGCCCGGCGCCGGGCACCTTGACCACGAGGATCGCCTCGTGGCCTCGCACCCGGTGGGAGAGGACGACGATCGGGCAGTCGCCGACCGCGATCTTGGTGTTTTGCTTGAGAATCTTGCCGTTCTGGGCGGCGATCGTGGTGGGCATGTAGAGCGACTTCTTGCAGAGGCTGCCGACCGCGCCGAGCACAGAATTGGGGCTGCGCGGGAGCCTCACTTCGAAGCTCGACACCGGCACGTCGGGAACCGAGGCGTAGGTGGAGCTGGTGATGCCTTTGGCGATGTTGGTGTTGCCGACGAGGATCACCGTCACTCCTCCGTCGCCGCTGAGCACGAGATCGAGGTCGGGGAAGGCGGCGCCGCCGTGGGAGACGAACATGGCCGGACCGGTCAGCTTGCCGGGCAGGACGGGCGTGGAGACCGTGGCGGTGCCGACGCGCGAAAGGGCCGGACAGGCGGCCGGGTTGGCTTCGAAAGTGGCGGCGGGACAGGCCTTGTTGAGGGTGCTGATGCGCGACGGCAACTGTTTGGGCAAGGCCACGTAGACCGACTTGATGTTGGCCTGGGAGCCCGCCGGATAGGTGACTTTGACGACGAAGATCGCGCCGGTGGCCTTGGAGGTCTTGGCGTTGGTTGAGGCCGTCAGCTTGGCTGCGAATGGCAAGGCCTCACAACCGCTCGCTTGGAAGGGCGAGGACACGGACTGGAGTGCTCCGAAGGTCGAGGTGAGGGTCGTGTCGGTGGAGAGGGGGGCGCAGTTGGTGGGGTTGAACAGGAAATTGGGCCGTGTGACCGCGACGCTGATCGTTCTGAGCCGCAAGGGGATGCCGGCGACGATCGTGGGCAGCGCACTGGTCACGATCACGCGCCCGGTGTGGGGATCGACGCCGATCGAGGCGCGGGTGACGACGGTACCCAGGTCGAATGGGCCGGCCAAGGCCCTCACCGGTATCGAGAGGCCATAGGGCGCACCGTCGAAGGGACCTGTCAAATAAACCGAGCCGGAGAACGCGTACGGTTCGGACCCAGCTCCGGCGCTCACTGTCGCGGTCCCGATTGCGCTGGCTGCCGAGCACGATCCGGCCTGGGCTTGGGCTTCGGCGCAGAGCGGAACAGACGGGATAGAGCCAACCAATCCAGCAGGCAAGACGCTCTTGACCTGGGACAGGTATTGCTGGCCGTTTTCGCGTGCCAGGTTGAAGGTGTAGGAGGTGTAGGCGTGCGCGGCCGCGGAGGAACTCTGGGTGCTCTGCTTTAGCGAGAACGGCAGAGGCGAGGCACAGCCTGTGGTGGCGAACGGCGTCGCGCTGAGGGCGGATGGACCACCGGTGTAGGGGGTGAAGAGAGCGTCGACCTGACTGCTGGCGCACACGAGTGGATTGGCAACAGGCGCCCTTGCTCCCCCGTCGAGCTTGAGGGCGAGATCGCTGAAGGGGAGCGGCGGATTTTCCAGGAATGTCGCTTCGAGTCTGCCGGTGCTCGGATTGGGGTTGACCGTCCCCTTGAGCCTGACCGAGACGTCATAGACGCTCTCGGCGTCGATGTAGATCGTGTAGGGGGGCGCGGTTATAGGCCCCCCGGTGGGGTCGCCGAGATACACGTTGCCGGCAAGGGAGCCGGGCGGCAGATCGGTTTCGATGCTCACGGTCCCGACCTTCGACGCTTCCGGACAGGTGACTCGTTCTCTGGTGCCGATCGCGATTTGGGCGGGGGTGCAGACTTGCAGGCCGTGCGCGGCCGACGGGTCCAAGGTCATGCCTTCGGGCAAGGTCACGTGAGCGTCCTTGATGTCGGACGTGTTGATTTCGTTTTCGCCCGCGTTCTGGGGTGCCCTGACTTCGGTGATCGCGCCGTCGGGTTCATCGGACTGCGCCGTTTCGGGCCTCACCTCGGCGGTCGGCTTGAAGGGAACGTTCGAACACCCTTCGACACCTACGGGGGTGTGGGTCTCGGTCCGAGAGATTTCGCCCGCGTACGATTCGACTTCCAGATGGGATGTGGTCGTCGTCGAGCAGACGCTGGGCAGCGTGAGGAAGTTGCCGTTGCCCGCTTCTTCGGGCGCGTGGCCGTTGAAGATGAGCTTTGACTTGAGCACCGCGAGCGGAATTTTCAGCCCAAGCGCTTCGCCTTCCTTGGGGATGTTGTTGATTTCGAAATACTCGTGATAGTCGGTGTTCCAGCTCACGTGGCCTTCCAAGAAGATGTGCACGTTCACGAGCGGTTCGACGGACACGTCGATACCGAAGTCCAAGGGCAGTCCGGGCTTCGGTTCCAAGTTGTAGACGGTGCCGTCGATCGTGGCGTTGGCGAGACTCGCGAATACGACGAGTTCGTTTGTGCCGACCTTGGTGTTTTCCGGGCACGCGTTTTTGTTGAAGGCTTCGTCTGAGCATTGGGGCAGCGCCTGGGGGTCGGCCGCGAGACCGGGGGGAACGTCCACGCGTACGCGCTTGAGAGAGCCTTCCGGTTCTTGGGCGCCCAAGCCCGCGCTGTGGTGGTTGAGTTCGAAGCCGGTGATGCCGAAGGGGGGATGCCCCGCGGCCTGGGTGTAGGCTTCGCCCCGGTTGGCTTCGACGCTCGCGTATGTGCATGAGGCCGTCTTGCAAGTGCCCGCTTCGAAGTTGCGTTCTTCGACGCCGAAAGCCGCTTGAGCCGCGGGGGCTGAGGCCGCCATGACCACGGCGACCCCCAGCCCCACCAACCACCTATGGGCGAACCCCTCCATGGGCTGGCATATACCCCGCCCCGTACGGGCTAATCACGTATTCGGGAGGACCCCACACGCATGGTCACTGCCAACCGGCGGATTCAGCGAATGGCGGATCGCCGATTCGCGGGGCGACCTTACAGCCGCCCCGCGAACCCAGCGCCAACCAACCAACAGGACTATTGGAAGCGGACGGTCGCGTAGGCAACCGAGGTTTTTTCCTTTTTGGACTTCGGGATGAAGCCCACTCGCACGCGCACTGTCAGCGGACGGCTGGAACTCTTGACCGGCACTTCGACGGTGACCTTTTGGGCTTTGCCGGGGTGCTTGTAGACGGTCTTGAGGTTCGACCCGCCGCCGCTCACGCGGCCGGCGGAAGGCACCTTGACGGTGACGACCGCCTTGTTGCCTTTGGTGTGCGAGGACACTACGGTCACGGGACAGTTCTGGACCATGATCGAGGTGTTCTGTTTGATGACCTTGCCGTTTTGAGCGGTGATCGTGGTGGGCATCACCAAGGATTGCTTGCACAGGTTGCCGACCGCCGCAACCGCCGAGTTGGGCCCGGACGGCAGGTTCAGTTCGAAGCCCGTGAACGGCACGTCGGGCGTGGCGGCGAACGTCGTTGTGGTGATGCCTTTGGAGATGTTGGTAGTGCCTTCCATGATCACTTTGACCCCATCGCCTTCGAGCACCAGGTCGAGGTCGGGGAAGGCCGCTCCGCCGTGCGAGACGAAGAAGGCCGGCCCGCTCAGCTGACCCGGCAGCGTCGGGGTTTTCACCCGGGCGCTGCCGACCACCGAATTGGCTGGACAAAAGCCGGGGTTGGCCGCGAAGGTCGCCGCCAGACATGCATTTTTGAGGGTGGTCAAGCGTGAGGGCAACTGCTTGGGCAAGCGCACCACGACCGACTTGATGTTCGCTTGAGCCCCGCTCGGGTAGTTGATATGGGTCACCAACGCCGCGCCGTTGGCACGCGAGGTTTTCGCGTTGGACGTCGCCCCGAATTTGGGACCGAAGGCCAGAGCGCTGCAGTTGGAAGCCTGGAATCCGGTCGAGACGGCCTGAGTCGCACCCAGAGTCGAGGTGAGTGTCGTGTTGGTCGAGAGAGCCCCGCAGTTGGTGGGGTTCACAAGGAAGCCCTGCCGGGTGATTGCCACCGAGAGGGATTTCATGCGCAGCGGGATGCCGTCGTGAATCGTGGGGATTTCACCGGCGACCGTGACCCGCGCGGTGTGCAGATCGACGTAAATGCCGGTTCGCGCCACGACCGTGCCCAGGTTGAAGGGCCCGGCGACGGCGTTGACCTCGATCGTCATCCCGTAGGGGGCTCCGTTGGTGGGGCCGGTCAGGTAGACCTGCCCGCCGAAGCGATACGGCGTCGGCCCGGAGCCGACCGTTGTGGTGACCCCGCCGATCTGGCTTTCCGCGGGGCAAGTCCCTGCGTTCGCATTCGGTTCGGGACAGAGCGGAACGGCGGGGATCTTGCCGACCAGGCCGATTGGCAGGGCCGCGCTGATCCTGGACAGATACTGCTGGCCGTCGGCCCGGCTGATGTTGAGCGTGAAGTTGGTCTGAGCTCCGCCGGTCGTCGGCGCCGAGTTCGTGCTCTGGCCGAGCGAGAAGGGCAAGGGCGAGGCGCATGCGCCGCCGTTGCTGTTGACGGTAAACGGTTCCACCGACGGCGAGAGCGAGAGCGGATTTTCCGTGTAAGGCGCGAAATTCGCGATGGTCGTCGCCGTACCGCACGTGAGCGGGTTGGCGATCGGCGAAAGCGGGCCTCCGTTGAACTTGATCTTCAGGTTGCTGAACGGTTGTTCAGGGTTTTCCTTGAAGGTCGTCGTTACTTGGCCGGTCTTTTCGTCCGGCGTGACCGTACCTTCCAGACGAACCGAAACGCCGTAGCGAACAGACTCTGCGTCGACGTAGATCGTGTACGGCGGTTTGGTTATCGTCGGTCCGCCCCCGAGGTAGACGAAGCCTTCGAGCGGTTCCGTCGTCGGCAAGTCCGGGACAGCAAGGGTGACCGAGCCGAGACGCGATTTTTCGGGGCAGGTCACTTCATTTCTAGTTTTGATGCCGATCTGGGCCGCCGAGCACGCTTCGAGACCAGCCGCTGCCGACGGGTTGAGCGACATCCCTTCAGGCAGAGTGAAGCTCGCCGTCTTCAGCTGCGAATTATCGATGGCGGTTGGGCTGGCGCTGTGCTGAAGGGTCGCTTCGGTGGTAATCCCGTCAGGAGCGTCGGATTGGGTCGTTTCGGGACTCAATTTGAACCCGGGTTCAAACGGCGGTACGAGAAGTCCATTTTCGCCCTTGCACCCTTCGGTGCCGATCGGAGTGGTGTACTGGCGGGCACCTTGCTGGTGCGCACTCGATTCGAGCGTAACGGTGTTGGTGGTGAGAGGGCCAGGACCGGCACAATTGCTCGGGTTCGTGATGAACCCGCCATTGCTGGTCGAGCCGATGTCGCCCTTTAGCTGTAGACGAGAGGCGATTACAGGAATCGTCGGCGAAACAACGATTTCGTAGTAGTCGTGGTAGTCCGTCCCCCATTCGACGTGACCTTCGATCAAAGTGTGAGCGAAGACCCCTGGATGGCCCACCTGAGTGAGATCGAGAGCTACTCCGAAAAGGGACGATTGCCCGTGGGGCTGCACTAGATTGTAGACTTTGCCTTCGAGCGGCACATCGTAAAAATAACCCGGCGCCGGTTCCACGACGACCACGACCTTGTTGATGCCGATTTCGCTTTCGGCGCCGCATTTTGGCGACGGAAAGACACCTGATTTGGGGATTTCGGCGCCAAATTCTTCCATTGTGCACGTGGCAACGGCCTCGGGATTGGTGCTCACTCCCGGCGCCACATCTGTCCGGACGTGCGTCAAGACGCCGGTTGGCACTGCGTGGGGAAAGGTCCCAACTGTGTCGACCTTGAAGGCGGTAATCCCAACCGCCGGGTGCCCTGCGGCCTGCGTGTAGCCCGCTTTTTCAGCTTCGGCTAGCGTCGGTTCCTTTGGAAAAGAGTATTCGAGCGTTTCCCCGGGTTTGACGAGCGATTCAGCGGTCTTCGTTTCTTCCCCGCATTTTTCGTTTTCGGCTCCAGACTTGCAGTTCGCCGCCACGAACGTTTCAGCGCCGAACGGCGTAGCCGCCTCGGCTGCCGGCACGGCCACCATCGTCGCCGCGCACGCTACCGCTGCGCAGCCCGCGACCATCCCAACAAACCAACCCCGAAACCTCAACGTCATGCCGTCCTCCTCGTGATGCCAGGCCTCGAAGCCGAGCGCTGTGTAGCAAGCAGTGTCTATGGAGACAACTCTCGTCTACCCGGATCGATGCGGTCTCAGTCGCCAAGACTTCGATGAGTACGCCGAAACGGACTACGTGGTTCCCCGCAGGCAACGTAGCATGGGCTACCGACGGTCGGGCCCGCAGGAGCGGGTAGGTTCGGTACATGAGACGTGCCAAGACCGCCGCCCGCGCCAAGCCGGAGAACAAGCAAGCCGTCACGGGCATGCCCTTCGAGGGCGGCTATCTCACCGACGGGGAGACTTTGTTTCGGATCGAGCGTACGCTCGTCGAAGACGGCCCCGGCGAGCTCCTGGTGGAGCTCGAGGACTGTGGGACGCTCGAGCTGATCGTTTGCTCGGCGCGCCTAGTGGGCGACTTGGGGCTGCGGCCGGTCCAGCCGCTCAGCCCGGCCTGAACTCGGCGCCCGTCAAGTTCCCGCGACCCGTCGATGAGATCCGTCGCCTCGTGCGGACAAAAGGCATAGGCTGGGGCCATGCGCTGGTTGGTGGACGGCATGAACGTGATCGGGACCAAGCCCGACGGCTGGTGGGAGGACCGCCACGGGGCAATGGTCCGCCTAGTGGACATGCTCGAGCGCTGGGCGGCCTACGGCGGCGAGGACGTGACCGTCGTGTTCGAGCAGCCCCCCCGGCCACCGATCAAGTCAAGCGTGATCGCCGTCAAGCACGCGCCACGCCCCAAAAGGGACTCGGCCGACGATGAGATCGTGCGACTGCTCAAGGCCGAGCCCGAGCCCGGCCTGGTCCGAGTCGTCACCTCCGACCACTGGCTGTCCGACCGCGTCCACGCCGAGGGCGCAAGCGTGGAGTCCGCGGAGTGGTTTCGCATCCAAATAGAAGCGGCCTGAGCCCGCAGCCACGGGGCCAGAGGCACGATCCGGGCGCGGCCAGAGCCCACGGCGCGAGACCCCTGAGCAGCGGCCGCCAGGCCGCCCATCGACCGCGGGCGCGCGGACCGCGACCCAAGCGGTCCCCGCTCAGGCCACCGGCGGGGGCGTGCCTTCCGCGCTCCGGGCCAAAGCCTCGTCCCACTCACAAACCAGACAAGCGTGCCTGAACGCCGAGCGCGCGAACTCCAAGGCCTGCGCGTGCGGGTCGCGTGAGGCGCGAACGTCCTCCCAATCCAAAACATACTCGCCCAACTCACCCTCCCAGCGCGCATCTTCGGGCGAGAGCTCGGCCGCGTCGAAGCCCGCCGGCGCGGGATGGGCATACGCGTAGAAGGCCGGCTTTTCGTAGCGGCCATCGCCCGGCCACCAGCCCACCGCGACCTCTTGGGCGTCCATCGCGTTGCGCATGATGAAGTCCTGGGAAGGCGGGTCGGCAGGCCGCCCCGAGAACAGGTTCACCGCCAAGTCGAAGGACCCCCACCAAGCGTTGACCGGCGTCGAGCGGCCCCGGAAGGGCGCCCTGAAAGCGGCCAGCACGAGCGCCGCTTGGGTCGCCGCCGCGAAATAGTCGGCCACCCGCTCGGGGTCATAGCGCCGGTGCTCCTCGTCCTCGTCGAGCGGCACCTGCCAAGCGACCTCCTGCGGCTTGGGGTCGATCTCCACAGGACCCGCCATCCCCCGGATCGAGGCAAGCAGCTCGCGCGTGACCTCCCCCACCGGCCGGTCCGGCGTCAAGGCCACCCGCGAAGCGTGACCGTCGCTGTGCTCCGCGAAAGCCTCGTGCGCATGCAAGTCCAGCCCCGCCACGAACACCCCCGACCCGTCCGGCGCCGGCAACGGCCCCGTCTCCCAGCCGCGCGCGGTCAAGCGCAACGCCGCATGCTGCAGCTCGGGCTCAGGCGGCGCGCAGGCCACGGCCAGCTTGCCGAGCACCTGCGTATGGGCATGGAGCGTGTCGCAAGTCTCGCGCCAATCCGCGTAAGGAAGCCCAGGCCAAGACGTACCCATAAGACCAAGGTACACCCGCGCCCCGCCCCGTGCCTCGCGCGCGTCTGGGCTCGCGGCGCGGGCACCCTCGCGCCGTGGCACGGCCGGCCGTGCGCGGCGCGGCACCCCTCGCGCCCCACGGCGCCACGCATCCGCCCCCCGAGTGCGACGTCGCCCACGGCGTGCGCCTCCTGCGCCCATTATCCCCACCCATTCGGATTATCGGGCCAAATCGAGAATAGGTAAACATTCGATACATTGGAGCCAAACATTGACTGTTCGAAGCGCTCCATGTTGACTGTCGCCCCATGGACGAGGAGCGTCGACAAGTCACAGAGATGCAGAGGGCCCGGATTCTCGAGGCGATGACCGAGATCGTGGCCGAGCGCGGCCTGCACGGCACCACAATCGCCGCGGTCGCAAAGCAAGCGCGGGTCTCCCGCCAAACGTTCACCGAGGCTTTCGGCAGCGTCGAGCAAGCCTTCGTGGCGCTCGTCGAGCAGGTCACCGAATGGCCGGCCAACCTGATCGCCGAGGCTTTTCAAGGTGGCGACACGTGGCGCGCCTCGATCCTCGCGGGCCTGGAGGCGCTCCTGGTCTTCCTCGACTCCGAGCCGGCGCTCGCGCGCGTATGCGTGATCGACGCCCTCGCCGGCCCCCAACCCGCCTTGGAGCACCGCGCGCGCCTTTTGGCACCCCTGATCCTCCTGGTCGACTCCGTGCGCGACACCCTCCCCCGAGGCCAACAACCGCCCCCGATCACCGCCGAAACCGTGGTCGTCTCGATCGCGGGGCTCTTGCACGCCCGCATGGTCGCCCGCCAAGCGCCCCCCTTCACCAAGCTCCTGGGCGAACTGGCCGAGCAGATGGTCTTCCCCTTCCTCGGCGCCAAGGAGGCGGCCGAAGTGGCCAAGATCGGCAACCGCCGCGCCCACGCGATCGCGCGCGAACGCTTCTCCCGACCGCCAGCGTTGAGGGTGCCGATCCCCAAGCAGCTCCACCACGCGCGCGCGTCCCGGGCGCGCGCATGCGTGCTCTACCTGGCCGAGAACCCGGGCGCCTCCAACCGCAAGATCGCCAGCGGCATCGGCATCAGGCACCTCGGGCAAGCCTCCATGCTGCTGGCCCGCCTCGAGGAAATCGAGGTGCTCACCAAGCGCCCCGGCGGAGCCGGGCGGGCCAACGCCTGGCGACTCTCCTCCCAAGGCGAGGAAATCGCCCGCTCCTTGATGCGCCACTGATGGTAGTGAGAAACATTCACCCGCGTTTCGTTACCGCGTTTCCAACTCTCGGGTGAATCCCATGAAATCATATATGCCGTCCGAGTGCTGTACAATTCGGGCAGGTTGACTTAGTGCAATAAGGGTCTCGCCACGATTTGCACAGGGTCGCGGCGGAGGAGAAGCGAGCATGGCCGGCTCTCGGAACAAGCCCCACAAGCGAGAATGGTTGCGAGGCGGATCCGCCTCGATGCGGGGCGTCCTCTTGGGGCTCGTGCTCGAGCGCCCCGGCCACGGAGGCGACCTGGCCAACCGCATGTGCGTGCGCCTGGGCGAAACCTGGAAGGTGGACAGCAACGACGCCTACCGCTTGCTCGAACAGCTCGAGCGCGAGGAGCTCATGGTCTCGCGCGAGGAAGCCCGCAAAACAAACGGCAAGCGCAAGATGCTCGTTTATCACCCCACCGAGAAGACCTCCCACGCGCTCACCCAGTGGATGGAAACACTGCTGCCGCGCGAGCCGGTGCGCTTCGGCCTGCACGCCAAGCTCTCGGTGGCCCGCCCCGAGGACGCCTCGCGCCTCCTGATCGCCCTGCGCGACTACGAGCAAAAGTGCCTCGCGCTAGCCCAACTGGTGACGCCCAACTCCAACCCCCAACACTCCTGGGGCGCCCTCTACATGGACTGCACCCGGGAAGCCGTCTACACCCAACTGCGAGCCGAGATCGACTGGGCCGCATCCACGCGCGACCGCATCACGGAGTATGCGCGGCATCAACCGTCGCGGTGACGGTCTCTCCACCCGCGGCGCCTCCTTGGCGCCGGGACACGCGACGAATAGCCTGTTGCACATACACAACATGACCAAGACGTTCCCCGACGGCGCCGGCGCGCTCACGGTCTTCGAAGGGGCAGCCTTGGACATGCGAGCCTCAAGCCAAGTCGGCGTGTACGGCAAGCGACACTCCGGCAAGTCCACCCTGCTGCGCATCGCCGCGGGCATCGAAGCGCCCGACGAAGGCACCGTCCTCTTTCAAGACCGCGACCTCACCCACCTGAGAGAGGCCGAGCGCGCCCGGCTGTTGCGCTCGCACCTGGCCTACATCGCCGTGGCCGACTGGCGGCCCAATCCGGGCGAAAGCATCCTCGCCCACCTCGCCGTCTCACTCGGCGGCGCCGGACGCACCGTGCGCGAGGCCGAGCACCGTGCCCTGCGCGAGCTGGAGGCGGTCGGCGTGAGCGCCGCCCAAGCCCACTCGCCCGCGACCTTGCTCTCGATGATGGACCGGATGCGCGTCATGTTCGCCCGAGCGCTCGCCCGCGAACCCGCCTTGGTGGTGATCGACGATCCCGTCGTCACAGCCAGCGCCAGCGAACGCGACGAGCTCTACCTGCTCTTGCGCACGCTCACCCGCCTGCGCGGGATCGGCCTGCTCGTCGCCTCCGACGACCTGCCCGCCCTACAGGGCTTCGACGTGTTCATGTCGATATCCGCGCGCGAAATCTGCTCCAGCGAAGGCTCGGCCGAAGTCGTGCCCTTCCCCGAGCCCCGCACCCTCGGGCCGGCCGTAAGCGGCTCATGAGGGGACCGCGCTCGCGGAGGAGCCGGGCCCGGCCATGAGTTCGCTCGAACTGCACGAGGTCGTCAAGCACTATCGCGGCGGCAGCGAGACCGTGCGCGCGGTAGACGGGATCTCCTTGGACATCGGCCCGGGAGAATTCACGGCGCTCTACGGGCCCAGCGGCTCGGGCAAGAGCACCCTGTTGCTGCTAGCCGCCGGCCTGCTGCGGCCCGACCGGGGCACCGTCCGCTTCGACGGGCGCGACCTCGCCACTATGAACTCTCGCGAAAGCGCCGCCTATCGATTGCGCGACGTCGGCTTCGTCTTCCAGGCCTTCCACCTGATGCCCGGAGCCTCGGCCTTGGACAACGCCTTGATCAAGCTGCCCGTGCTCGGGTTCACCGTGGCCGAGGCCCGCGAGCAAGCGCGGCCGTGGCTGCGACGGGTCGGGCTCGGCGAGCGGCTCGGCCACCGTCCCGATCAACTCTCGATGGGCGAGTGCCAACGCGTGGCGATCGCGCGAGCGTTGGTGGGCGAACCGCACATGGTCCTCGCGGACGAGCCGACCGGCAACCTCGACTCGGCACGCACCCGCGAGATCCTGGCCTTGCTGCGCGACATCTGCCACGAGCGGGAGATCCCGATGCTGCTCGTCACCCACGACCCCGAAGCGATCGCTTTCGTCGATCGCACGCTCAGCCTCCGCGATGGACACCTGCTCGAAGGCTTCGACGCCGACTTGATGCGGCTGCCCTCTTGAGAAATCCCGCCAACCCCAGGATCTTTGGCGTACGAGCCTCGATGCTCCTGTTCCTGTATCGGCGGCGCCTGCGCGCCCACCCCCTACAGGAGCTCCTGGCCGGCGCCGGCATCGCGGTCGGCGTGGCGCTCGTGTTCGGCGTCCTGATCGCCAACGCGGGCCTGACCGGATCGGTCGAAAAATTGGTGCGCGGCATCTCCGGCTCGGCGCGGCTATCGCTCGTGGCGCGCTCCTCCGAGGGCTTCCCCGAACAGCTCACCGGCGAGGTGCGCCGCCTGCCCGGAGTTCAGGTAGCCACGCCGGTGTTGCGTCGCAACATGACGGTGATCGGCCCGCACGGACACCAAGCGATCCAGCTGATCGGCGTCTCCCCGAGCCTGGCCTCACTCGGGGGCATCGCCCAACAGGAGCTCGGCAACGGCGCGCTGCTGCTCTCGGGCGGACTCGGCGTCCCGAGCGGCGTGGCCAACACGATCGGAGCCCACCGCGGCGACACGGTCGCCTTGGTCGGCAACGGCTTCGTCCACCGCCGGCGCGTGGGCGCGGTCATCACCGGCGAATCGGTCAAAGCGCTCGAAGGCTGCCCGGTCATCGTCGCCTTGCTGCCGGTCGCCCAGCGCCTGGCCGAACGCCCGGCGCGGGTGACCGAGCTGCTGATCGAGCCCGAGCCGGGCAAGGACCGGCTCGTGGCCTCCGAGCTGCGAACGCTCGCCCAAGGACGCCTGGACGTGGAGCCGGCCGACAACGAACTGCGGCTCTTGACCGAGGCGACCAAGCCCAATCGGCAGTCGACCACCCTGTTCTCGGCGATCAGCGTGATGGTCGGCTTCCTGCTCGCACTCAGCGCGATGCTCCTGACCCTGCCCGAGCGCCGGCGCTTCATCGCCGAGCTGCGGATGCAGGGCTACGAGCCGCGCCAGGTCATGCTGCTACTTGCCTCCCAAGCGATCGCGCTCGGCCTGCTCGCCTCGATCGTGGGCGTCGCCTTCGGCTATGAGCTCTCGCGCACCGTCTATGGCCAGGTGCCCGCCTATCTCACGGTCGCCTTCCCGGTCAGCGCCCAACAAACGCTGCACCCCAGCGCGGCCTTGGTGGCCGTGGCCTGCGGCGTGCTCGCCACCCTGCTCGCCTCGATCTCCCCGCTGCTTGATCTTCGCCCCGGGCGGCCGGCCGACGCCGTCTTCCGCGAAACGGGCTCAAGCGGCCAACTGGTGCTCCAAAGCACGGTCCTGCGCGCCGCCTTCGCCGGAGTCCTCGCGATCGCGCTCGTGGGTCTGCTCGTGGCCGTCGCGCCTTCGCTCACGATCGTGGGCGGCGTCGTCCTGGCGGTCGCGACCCTGTGCTTGATGCCGGCCGTCTTGACCGGCGCCGCGCGGCTGCTTCCCCTCCTCGCGGCGCGCAGCCGCAGCCCGGCGGTCATGGTGGCGGTGTCCGAGCTGAGGGCGATCACCACGCGCTCTGTCGCCTTGGCGGCGATCGCGGCCCTGGCGGTGTATGGGAGCGTGGCGATCGGCGGCGCCCGCGACGACCTCCTGCGGGGCATCGGAGACGCCATCGCCCAGTATCACGCCACCGCCGATGTGTGGGTGACCGATGGAAGCAACGTCTTCAACACCGACAGCTTCGCTTTGGCCGGCACCCCCGCCAAGCTGGCCCACGCCCCGGGGGTCTCAGCGGTGCACGTCTACCAAGGCACCTTGGCCGACGTGGGTCCCCGCCGCCTGTGGGTCCGGGCCCGCCCGTCGAGCGACTCGGCGATGCTCGAATCCAGCCAGATCCTGCAAGGCGATTTCGGCCAGGCCGACGCGCTGATCAGGCGGGGCGGCTGGGCGGCCGTCTCCAACGGCTTTGCCCGCGAACACCACCTCGGCGTGGGCTCCCCGTTTGCGCTGCCCACGCCTTCGGGCACCGAGCGCCTGCGGGTCGCCGCGATCACGACCAATTCGGGCTGGCCACCGGGGACGATCACGATGAACAGCAGCGATTTTGCCCGAGCTTGGCACACGACCGACGCATCCGCTTTGGAGGTCATCCTGCGAGCCGGCGTGAGCCCCGCCGCCGGCGTGCGCTCGGTCCAGGACGCGATCGGACCGCGCTCGGGCCTGTCTGTCCGAGACTCGACGGCGCGAGCCGCCGAAGCCAAGGCCAGCGCCCGCCAAGGCCTGCACACCCTGAGCCAGATCTGGACTCTCCTGCTGGTCGCCGCAGCCTTGGCGGTGGCGGCCGCCTTGAGCGCCACCATCTGGCAGCGCCGGGCGCGCCTCGCCTCGCTGAAGATCCAGGGCTACCACCCCGCGCAGTTGTGGGGCGGCCTGCTCTTGGAGAGCGGCCTGATACTCGGCCTGGGGTCGCTCACCGGGGCGGTCGTGGGCGTCTATGGGCACGCTTTGGCCGGTCGCTGGTTGACGGCCACGACCGGCTTTCCCGCGCCCTTCTCGATCGGAGCGCCCCAAGTTTTGCTCACGCTCGGGCTGATCACTTTCATCGGGCTTGCCGTCTTGGCTTTGCCCGGTTTCGCGGCCACGAGGGTGTCGGTGCGGCTCAGTCTGCAGGAGTGACGTTGCCCGTGGGGGTGCCCTGCGCGCGCGTGGGCGCATGCGCAGGCCACGCCACGGGGTGTGGGGTAGCACCGGGAGCCGCCCCGGTTGCGCAATCCTATCCCTGTGGTTCGGGTAATACACAAGGGCGGACTTTGCTTTGCAGCCGACTTCGTCTGCACGGCGCGGCGCTACTGGCTGAACGTGTTCCCACGCGTGACCTTGGAGATCCACCGCACCAGGTCGCTGGCGCTGCGTATCCCGGACCCCACCTTGCGCGCGCTCGCGCTGGAGGCGCTCGAGGAGAAGCGCGGCAACTTGGAGGGTGCAGCCGCCTTCGCGGCTCTGGCGAACAGGCAGTGCCGGCCTTTCGTGGTCAAGGCCTTGGTTGCCTGCCAGGCGATCTGCGACTACTTGGACCTGCTCGCCGAGCAGGCCAGCGCCGACCCGATCGCCAATGGCTACAAGCTGCACGAAGCTCTGCTGGTGGCCACCGCGCGGGGCGAGCCGCACCGCGACTACTACACCCACCACCCCCGAGGCGACGACGGCGGCTACCTGGTGGCGCTCGTCGACACGGCCCGGACCGCGCTCTCGGCCCTGCCTTCGGTCGCATCGGTGAGGGAGGCGATCGCGCGGGCCGCCGAGCGAATCGCCGTCTATCAGAGCTTCAACCATGGGGACGCGCGCGGCTCCTATGAGCTGTTCGAACACTGGGCGCGGCGCTCCGAGCCCTCCTGTGTGGGCCTGCGCCCATGGGAGGCCGCCGTCGGCTCGGGCTCTACGCTCGCGATGCTGGCACTGATCGCCTCGGCCGCCGACCCCCGCTTGGACAGCTCGGCCGCTGAGCAAATCGACCAGGCGTACTTTCCGTGGATCGGCTCTTTGCACTCGCTGCTCGACAGCTTGGTCGACCACGAACAGGACATCGCCGTGGACGGGCGCGCCCTGGTCGGCTATTACACCTCGCCCGACGACGCCGCCACGCGCATGGGCCGGATCGCCGACGAGTCGCTGTGCCGGGCGGCCGCCCTGCCCGAAGGACGCCGCCATGCCTTGATCTTGGCGGCGATGACCAGCTTCTACATATGCGAGCTACAAGGCTCCGCCTCGCCGCACGCCCGTTTGGTGGCGCCTTCGGTGCTGGGCGCGATCGGGGGTTTGGCGGCTCCCAGCATGGCGGTTCTCGGCGCCCGCCGCTCGTTGCGGCGAATTTCGATGGCTGCACCAGATTTCGCCGGTTCATCTTGAAAGTCAAGTACCTGATTTTCCTCTTTTTTTTTGGGCGGACATGGGTCACGATGATCAAGTCACGAGCCGATGCCCATTCGGTCCTGTGCCCCCCAAGGGGGGTTGGCACGGCCCGCCCGCAACGCGATTCAGGTCAGGCGATTGCGGGCGGGCCGTCATTTTGAGGCGCTTTGAGCGTCGCGCCGGTAGTGTGCGCGGCACGCGCCGATGGAGACGATTGCCACCCGCATAGCAGGGCCCAAACTGATCGTTCCGTCGGTGTTCGGGGACGAGCGGGGGTTCTTCGTGGAGACCTACAGGCGCGAGTGGCACGCCGCCGCGGGCATCCCGGAGTCGGAGGAGTTCGTCCAGGACAACCACTCCCGCTCCACCAAGGGCGTGGTCCGGGGGATGCACTTCCATGTGGGCGCCGGCGTGGCCAAGCTGGTGCGCTGCGCCCGAGGCGCCATCTTGGACGTGCTCGTGGACCTGCGGCGGGGCTCCCCCACCTATGGCCAGTGGGAGGGCTTCGAGCTGGACGAGACCTCGATGCACGTGTTGTATGCGCCGGTGGGCTTCGCGCACGGCTTTTGCGTGCTCAGCGAGGTGGCCGACGTGATGTACAAGCAGAGCGCCTACTACAGCCCCGCCGTGGAGCGGGGGATCGCTTGGAACGATCCGGATGTGGGCGTGCGCTGGCCGCTGCCGGAGGACCAGCTGATCGTCTCCGAGCGCGACCGGACGGCTCCGCTGCTGCGCGAGGTGGCTGACGAGCTGCCGTTCGTACACAACGACTGAGGGGCCCTACGCGCGCGCGGGGGGTGTGCGGCAGCCAAAGGGCCCGTAACCGCTGGGCAGATGGCGGCTAAGGCCCCCCGCGTGCGCGCGTAGGGCTGCTCCGGCGGGGACACATGATGCAATGCTTCTGGCCATGCTCAGAAGCCTGACCCGCGCGTGGCGGCGTGCCAAGGAAGCGACGCTCACGCCACATCAATACGCGATCGTGGCGTATGTGGCCTTGGCTGCGCTCACCTTGATCGTGATGAGCGGCGCCGCGGTACGGCTCACGGGCTCGGGGCTGGGCTGCCCCACTTGGCCGAAGTGCTACGGCAAGGTCTATCCGCCCCTGAACACCCACGCGGTGATCGAGTTCTCAAACAGGATGATCACGGTGCCGGTGTCGATCGCGGCGATCGCGGCCTTCGGGCTCGCTTTTAAGCGCAGGCCCTACCGGCGCGACCTCATGCGACTGAGCGCCCTGCTTCCGCTTGGCGTGCTCGCACAGGCCGTGCTGGGGGGGCTGACTGTGCGCGGCGCGCTCGACTATGGCTGGGTGATGGCCCACTTCGCACTCTCGATGCTTGTCGTGGCGGCGGCGGTGGCACTGGCCTGGCGCGCCACCTGGGAGCGCGGCGAGCGACCACTGTCGCACGATCGCACGCTGACCTTGTGGGCACGGGGGACGGTGGGACTTGGCGCACTGGCGATCTTCGCGGGCACCGCCGCCACGGCCGCGGGGCCGCACGCGGGTGGCTCGCCCGGGCAGAAGATCAACCGGCTGGACTTCGACGGGAAGGGGACGATGGACTTCGTGATCCATCGCCACGGCGAGATCGCGCTCGTGTTCGGATTGGCCGCTTTGGCAGTGTGGTGGTTGGCGCGCCGCCACGAGGCGGAGCCTTTGATCCGCCGCTCCTCGACGGTCACGTGTGGGCTGATCGCCTTGCAAGGACTGGTGGGCTTGGACCAATACAAGACCCACCTGCCCACAGAGCTGGTGTGGGTGCACGTGAGCTTGGCTTCGCTGTGTTGGCTTGCCGTGCTGTGGACGGCTTGCGCGGCCGGTCGCTTGCAGCCGCGCAAGGCTCCGGCGCCCCAGGCCCATGCCGCCTCGAGGGCCGAGGTCTCGGCCTAGATCGCCCGGAGCGCCGTACTCTCGCCGGAGCGCGGCTGAGCGCCGATCTGGGCTCCGTCCCGCGCGGGCTTGAGCGCCGATCTGGGTTCCGTCCCGCCGCGGGCTTGAGCGCCGATCTGGGCTCCGTCCCGCCGCGCGGCTGAGCGCCGATCGAGGCCCGGTCCCCGCAAATTGGGGCGTGAGCCGCGAGAGAATCGGGGGATTGGGCGCATGGCCGTCCTTGCCAACCGTTAGCCTGGCCGGAGTAACGACACTCGAGAAGGGAATGCCATGACCAAGAACGATCTGGCTGATGGGGTCGCGCAACGCACGGGTCTTGCGGGAACGCAGGCTCGCCAAGCGCTGGAGGCGGCGATCGATTTGATCTCCGACGAGCTGGCCGGCGGTGGCGAAGTCGCGCTTGCCGGTTTTGGCAAGTTCAGCGTCAGCAGCAGGGCGGCCCGCCAAGGGCGCAACCCGGCAACGGGTGAGACGATCAACATCGCCGCAAGCAAGGCCGCGAAATTCTCGGCGGCCAGCGCCCTGAAGAAGCGTCTCAACTAAGCAGCAGAAGCACAGGAGCAGATGGACGTCGATCAGCGGCGAGCCCGTCGTGAGGCGCGTCGGCGCGAGGTTTCGCGCAGACGTAAGCGGGGGCTCGCCGCGGTAGCGATCGTGGCCGTGGCGGCGTCGGTGGTCGCGATCGCGATCGGCTTGGGCGGGTCCGCCAAATCGGGGGCGGGCCACGCGCCAGCGGACAAACCGACAAGCGCGGCCAAACATGCGCCGCGATCTGTTGTGCGCGGTCCGAAGGGCACGGAGGCGGTGCCGATCTTGATGTATCACGTCATCAATCCGCCGCCCGAAGGCGCGAAATTCCCGGGCTTGTATGTGGACCCGGAAGAGTTCGAAGCGCAGATGAAGGCCCTACAGCAAGCCGGCTTTCATGCGGTGACGATGGATCAAATGCTCGCCAACTGGACTCGGGGGGCGCCTTTGCCGAAGGGCAAGCCGGTCGTGGTGAGCTTCGACAACGGCTACCAATCGCAGTTGACGAACGCTCTTCCCGTACTCCAGAGGCTGGGATGGGTGGGCGTGGAGAACATTCAGCTGACGGGACTCCCGCCCTCCCAGGGCGGGCTCAGCAAAGGGCAGGTGGAACAGTTGGTGCGAGCGGGCTGGGAGCTCGACACGCAAGGCATCAGTCACGCGGATCTGATCACGCTCGACGCGACCGCTTTGCACGAACAGGTGGCGGTCGCGCGCGAACAGGTGAGGCGCCTTTACAAAGTGCCGGTCAACTGGTTCTGCTACCCCTCGGGCCACTACGACGCGACGGTCATCGAAGCGGTGAAGGCGGCGGGGTATGTGGGCTCGACGACGGTTGTGCCCGGCTGGGCGAGCCCTACCGAGGATCCATACAGGCTGCCGCGGTTGAGGGTGCTGGGCGGCACCAGCCCGGGGGCTCTGCTGGCGGAGCTGGCGGCGATCCGCTCGAACCCGGCGCCGCCGGCCTCCTACGGGGGCGCGTGAGCCGCAATCCAAAGCCCAACGAGCCGAGCGAGCGAGCGGCGTTCAGGGCGGGTCGGCCGCGCTGTTCGATCGCGAGACGCAAGCGGGGAGTGGATCGATAGGATGGCGCCCATGAATACTGTGCCCGGCTGGGGCTCATGGAGCTTCGATCCACTTGCAATCGTTGGCCTGCTTGCCGCGGGCGTCGTGTATGGCCGCATGTACAAGCGCGCGAAGACCCGCTCGGAGTCGGTCGGGATCGGACACTGGCTGCCTTACTACCTGGGCTTGGCGGTGCTTGCGATCGCTCTGATCTCGCCGTTGGATGCGATCGGCGACCGGTGGCTGCTCTCAGCGCACATGGCTCAGCACGTGCTGCTGTCTGACATCGCTCCGGCGCTGATCATCCTGGGTTTGCGCTCGCCGGTGCTGACCTTGGGGCTGTCCAAGCCCGCTTTGAAGGCGGTCGCTCCGGGAGGGCGCTGGGGCGGCACTTTGGCGGTGCTGACCTCTCCTTGGGTGGCGATCCCGCTGTGGGCGCTCGCAACCTGGATTTGGGCGGTGCCGGCTGTATTCGACTTCGCGGCCCAACACACGGTGGTCCACGCTTTTGAGCACGCCACGCTCTTCTATACGGGCCTGGCGCTGTGGTGGCTGATCGTCGATCCGCTACCGAGGGTCCACCCCCGCCCGGACGGCCAGCGCTTGGCGCTGCTCGGCTTCTCGAGGATCGCCTCGGCCGCGGTGTGCCTGCCGCTTACTTGGATCGCCACGAGCCAGTACCCGCTCTACGCGAGCGCCCCGCGGGCCTTCGGAATGTCGGCGATCGCCGATCAGCAGCTCGCGGGCGCTGGCATGTGCTTCGTCGAGTTCCTGGTCTTCGGCATCGCGTTTGCCGCGGTCTTTTTGAGCATTCTCGGGCGCGACGACGCGCGCGTCGCGGTAGCCGAGCAAGCCGCCGCCGGCCACTAAGCGCTTCCGAAAACGTTCGGCCCGCACTAGGCGGGCCGAAGGCGCTACAGCCGATTGATACTCGCTCTTAATGCTAACAGATGACCAACGACCTATACCCGGTCTGGCGGCCGAGCGCAGCGACGATGACCTCGCTTCGGCGCATGATGATGGCTGCCTGCCCTGTCGCCGTCAGACCTGATATTTGGCGGAAGGTGTGGGTATCGAACCCATCCGAGGAATCACCCCGAAAGCACGAGTATCAATCGGCTGTGGCGACCACGCCACTGCACCTTCCTGCACCGCATTGTACTCATTGATGCCGATACCTTGAAGGACGTCGATCAACCACATCCTGTGTTGTTGCCGCAGCTGCTGCAGGTGTAACAGCTACCGGTCCGCTGCATCATGCCTCCGCACTGCGAGCAGGCAGGCCCCAAATCGAGACCCTGCATCCGGGCCGGGACAACGGGAGGGGAATCCGTCAGGGCCGCGGCCGCTGGAACGGCCTCTGCACCGGCGCTTGCCTCGGGGCCGGCCGTGTCGGAGGAGGCCACCGATTGGGCTGCCTCTTCGGCCATCTTGCGGGCCCGTACGGCGGGGGTGAGGATGCCTAGTTCCTCTTGGGCGTCGGTGTCCAGGAAGCGCGAGGCGACCCAGCGCAGGATGTAGTCGGGCATCGACTTGGCGAAGGGGATCTCGGGGTTGCCGGTGATTCCCTCGGGCTCGAAGCGCATGTAGCTGAACTTCTCCACGAGCGTCTCGAGCGGCACCCCGTATTGGAGGGCGATCGAGATGGCGGTGGCGAAGGAGTTCATCATGCCTTTGATCGTGGAGCCCTCCTTGCCGATGTCGGTGAGGAAGATCTCGCCGACGGTTCCGTCCTCGTACATACCGGCTGTGATGTAGCCCTCGTGGCCGCCGATCGAGAACTTGTGGGTGATCGACTGGCGCTCGCGGGGCATGCGCTTGCGACGGGGACCCGCCTCGGATACGGCCTTGGCGACGGCCTGCTCGACGAGCGCGTCAATGTCTTGAGTCCCACCCACTCCCTGGCCGGCCTCTTTGTCTTTTTGGGCGTCGGTGCGCAGGGCTTGCGCGGTCTTGGAACCGTCGCGGTAGATCGCCAAGGCCTTGATGCCGAGATGCCAGGCCTGGGTGTAGGCGTCGGCGATGTCCTCGACTGTGGCCGTCTGGGGCAGGTTGACGGTCTTTGAGATGGCGCCGGAGATGAAGGGCTGCACGGCGCCCATCATCTTCAGATGGCCCATGTGGGAGATCGCCCGCTCGCCGACGGCGACGTCGAACACGGGCAGGTGCTCGGCGGCGAGGCCGGGGGCTCCGAGGATCGTGCCGTGCTCGGCGAGGTGCGCCTCGATCTGCTCGATCTGGGGCTCTGAGTAGCCGAGCGTTTGCAGGGCCAGAGGCACGGTGCGGTTGACGATCGTCATCTGGCCGCCGCCGACCAGCTCCTTGAACTTGACCAGGGAGAAATCGGGCTCGACGCCGGTCGTGTCGCAGTCCATCAAGAAGGAGATCGTGCCGGTCGGGGCCAAGACCGTGGCTTGGGCGTTGCGGTAGCCGAACTGCTCCCCCAACTCGACCGCCTCGTCCCAGGAGCGCCTTGCGGCCTCCAGGAGCTCGGTGTCCCCGCAGATCGTCTCGGGGATCGCGTAGGAGGAGTCGCGGTGCATGCGCATCACGTTGTTGTGCTCGGCGCGGTTCTCCTCGTAGTGCTCGTAGGGGCCGAGGGCGGCGGCGACACGGGCGGACTCGCGGTAGGCGCGCCCGGTCATCAGGGCCGTGATGGCGGCGGCCGTGCCCCGGCCGACCTCGGAGTCGTAAGGCATGCCGTTGGACATGAGGTAGGCGCCGAGGTTGGCGTAGCCGAGGCCGAGCTGGCGGAAGGCGCGGGCGTTGACGCCGATTTGCTCGGTGGGATAGCTGGAGGGGCCTACCACGATCTCTTGGGCCAACAGCACGATGTCGACCGTGTGCTCGAAGGAGCGCACGTCCAAGGTGCCGTCGGGGCGGCGGAACTTCATCAGGTTCAGGGAGGCGAGGTTGCAGGCGGAGTCGTCTACGTGCATGTACTCGGAGCACGGGTTCGAGGCGTTGATGCGTCCGCTTTTGGGGCTTGTGTGCCACTGATTGATGGTCGTGTCGTACTGCACGCCGGGATCGGCGCAGCGCCAGGCGGCCTCGGCGATCTCGCGCATCAACTCGCGGGCGCGCACGGGCTCCCCGACCGGCTTGCCGGTGGAGCGGGCGATCAGGTGCCAGTCCTCGTCGGCCTCGACCGCTCGCATGAACTCGTCGGTGACGCGCACCGAGTTGTTGGCGTTTTGGTACTGGATCGACTTGAAGCCCTCGCCGTCGATCGACATGTCGAAGCCGGCGTCGCGCAGGGCTTGGGCCTTGTCCTCCTCCTTGGCCTTGCACCAGATGAACTCACGGATGTCGGGGTGGTCGACGTCGAGCACGACCATCTTGGCCGCGCGGCGGGTCTTGCCGCCGGACTTGATCGTGCCGGCCCAGGAGTCGGCGCCACGCATGAAGGAGACGGGGCCCGAGGCGGTGCCGCCCTTGGCCAGGGGCTCCATCGAGCCGCGGATGTTGGACAGGTTGATGCCCGAGCCGGAGCCGCCGCGGAAGATGTTTCCCTCCTTGGTGTTCCACTCGAGGATCGACTCCATCGTGTCCTCGACGGAGAGGATGAAGCAGGCCGAGCACTGGGGAGACTCCTCGAAGCCGACGTTGAACCAGACCGGCGAGTTGAAGGCGGCCAATTGGTGCAAGAGAATGTGGGTCAGCTCGTCCTCGAAGGCGGAGGCGTCCTCCTCGGTTGCGAAGTAGGCGCGCTCGCGACCCCACGAAGCGATCGTGCCGGCGACGCGTCCGATCATCTGCTTGACCGAGCGCTCGCGGGCGGGGTGGCCGATCTGGCCGCGGAAATACTTTTGGGCCACGATGTTGGTCGCATTTTGGGACCAAGTCTTGGGAAACTCGACGTCGGCCTGCTCGAAGGCCACGCGATCTCCGTGGCCGATGTGGGCATCGCGCAGCTCCCACTCGACGGTGTCGAAAGGATGCGTATCGGGGGAGGTGAAAAGGCGCTCGACGGACAAGGCCTCGCCGGCACGCAGGTCCTCTGCGATCGTGGGGTGCGGGGTGAAATCCATCGGCCTCATCTCCTCTGCGCCGTGTTGTGCGACGCCCACTCGACTCTGTTCACTGGGGGGTCGAGAATCCTCCCGCCGCCACCGGACGGACCTTGAGAACCTTCAATTTTAGAGGGGTTTTGCGCTTTTACCTGCCCAAGCGGGCCCAGTCGGAGAACTCGGCCCAGGTCGCCGAGCCTCGGTAGGAGGCCTCGCGCAGGGAGTGCGTGAAGGCGATCGCCCAACGCGGTTCCAAGGCCAGCCAGCGGCCGATGCCCCAGGCGAGACAGGCCAGGAGCAGAAGGGCTCCGAGAATGGCCAAGATCAAGGCCCCGGTCGAGATGTGGGTGGGTTTGCTCGACTTGTGGACGACTACGACGGTGCTCGAATGGACCGTCGTGCCGGGCGCTCCCGCCGCCGGGACCGGGGTGGTCGAGGAGACGGTCGGGGTTGAGTTGGGGACCGTTGTCGCGCCGGTCGTGGAAGTGGAGCTTGGCGCGATCGTTCCGGGCTGCGCGCCGCTGGGGGCCGTCGTACTGGTCGGCGCGATCGCTGCCGGGGTGGTGGATGTGGCGCTAGACGAGGATGTGGCGGTGGTGGGGGTGGTCGTGGTCGACGCGGTGGTGGTGTGGACGCGGGCCGAGGCGGGTATCGAGATCCCGAGGGCGCGGTCGGTTGTGATCGTGGTGCTGGTCGCCGAGGCGGGTGCGGGGGCGAGCAGCAGGCACAGAGCCATGCCCAAGCAGAGGGCCTGCGCGCGGGCTAGTAGTGAGTCCCGCACGCGCGCGCGGGGCACCCCTGAGCGAACATTCATCTCCCCCATGCTAACGAGCAACCCCAAGCGGGACGCGCGCCCAAGACGACCCTCACGGCATCCTCCGACCCGGCGAAGACAGTGTTGACGGCGGCTACCCGCCCGGAAGCAGGTCGGCGATCTCGGCCACGGCCGCATCGAGCACCGCGGAGGCCGATTGCTCGGCGTCGAGCGTGCGGACCCGTTCGGGCTCGGCGGCGGCCAAGGCGTCGTAGGCGGCGGCGATCGTGCCAAAGAAATGCTCGCCCTCGCGCTCGAGGCGGTCGGGGGCCTCCTCGCGAATGTTTTGGCGCGCGCGGCCGGTGGTGGGCGCGATTCGTAGGAGCAAGGTGCGGTCGGGGACCAAGCCAGAGGTTGCGAGGAGGTTGATGGCCCGAACCTGCTCGACTCCCAACTCGCGCCCGGCGCCTTGGTAGGCCAGCGAGGAGTCGACGAACCGGTCCAGCAAGACCCACGTCCCGGCTGCGAGCAGGGGAAGCACGCGCTCGTGGACGAGCTCGGCTCGGGCGGCCGCGTAGAGCAAAGCCTCGGCGGGTGGGCTGATGGTGAGGGCGGGGTCCTTGACCAGAGCGCGGATCCGCTCGGAGAGCAGGACGCCTCCGGGCTCGCGCAACAACTCGACCGAGACGTCGCGCGCACGCAAGGCGCCGACCAAGGAGTGGGCGAGCGTGGACTTGCCGGCGCCGTCGATGCCCTCGATCGTGATCAGCTTGCCGGCGGGCACGGCGCAAAGGTAGCGCCCATCTAGGATGAGTGCGTGTCAGCCTCACCGATCGAGACGGCCAAGGCGGCGCTGCCGGGCATCGAGGATCACAAGCACGCTTGCGCGGTCCTGTTGCCGACGCTTGCGCCGGGGGGAGAGCCGGCTCACGCTTACCTGTTCCATGGGCCGGCGGGCAGCGGCAAGGAGGCGGTGGCGAGGGCGTTTGCGGCGGCTTTGCTCGCCGATGGGGCGCGCACTCCGCAGACCGTCGCAGAGCGCGTGGAGCGCGACGCTCACCCGGATCTGACCTGGGTTGTGCCGAGTGGGGCCAGCGAAGTGCTGGTGGCGGATATCGAGGGGCCGGTTGTGGCGGCGGCGACCCATACGCCGTTTGAGTCCAAGCGCAGGGTGTTCGTGATCGAGGCGGCCGGCACGATGAACGACCAGGCGGCCAACCGACTGCTCAAGACGCTCGAGGAGCCGGCTCCTTTCGCCCACTTGATCCTGCTGGCCGAGCATCGCGAGGAGGTGTTGCCGACGATCGCCTCGCGTTGCCAGCAGGTGCGCTTCGACCCTTTGGCGAGCAGGGTGGTACGCGAGCGCTTGGAGGCAGGCGAGGGGGGGCCGCTGGATCCTGGGGAGGCCGCCGCCTGCGCGGAGCTTGCGGGCGGGGATGTGCGTTTGGCGCAGGCGCTTGCGGGGGAGGCGGGTGGGCGGTTGCGCGAGTGGGCGGAGAACTTCGTGGGGGCGGCGCTTGGGGGGCACACCGAGGAGCGGGGTTGGACGGTCTTGTTGGAGGCCGCGAAGTCAGAGGGCGCGCGGGCGGGTGAGGCGGTGGGCGAGCGGTTGCGTGCAGAGGCGGAGTTGCTGCCGAAGAAGGAGCGGCGCAAGTACGAGCGTGAAGGCGCCGATGTAACGCGCAGGACCGAGCGTCGCGCGCGGGCGGCGACGTTGGCGTTGGGTTTGAAGCTCGCCGAACAGTGGCTGCGCGACGCTTGGTGCTTTGCTGTGGGTACGCCCGAGCTGGCGATGGCGGTGGATCGGAGCACCGAGCTGGCCGCTTGCGCGGAAGGTCGATCGGCGGCTTCGTTGATGAGGGGGGTGGAGCTGGTGTGCGATACGCGCTTGCGGCTGGCGTTGAACGTATCCGAGGAGCTGGCGCTGGAAGCGCTCGCCTATCGCTTGGCGGCGCTGCCTACTTGACGAGCGCGCCGATCGGGGGCAAGCGCGGCTATTCGAGCAATGCGCCGATCGGGCCCAAGCGCGGCTGAAGGTCGTAGGTCTCGAAAGCCATGAAGCGCGAGAAGAGACGATTGTCGGGGCCGTGGAAGTCGGCCGAGCCGGTGGAGAGCATGTCGAGCTCCTCGCAGCGATGGGCGACCAGTTCGGTCTGCTCGCGGGTGTGGGTGACGTAGAAGGCCTCAACGCCGTCGATCCCGAGCTCGCGGAAGCGGTCGATCATGGCTAGGACTTCGGGGGGGTCGGACACGTCCCAGAAGGGGTGCGCCCAGATGGCCACGCCGCCGGCGGCGTGGATCGCGTCGACCGCCTCTGCGACGGTGGGCGTTATGCGCAAGCAGAAGGCTGGACGGCCGTCGATCAAGTAGCCGCGGATGAACGAGCCGATGTCGTCGATCTCCTCGGCGCGCAGGCGCTCGGCGTTGGCCGGATGGGCGAGCGCGGCTTCGGCCAGGTGGGGGCGACCGATCGGCTCGCCCGCTTGGACACGCGCGTCGATCGCTTGGGCGTCGAGCTGGAAGCCGAGGTCGCGCAGGTTTTGGGCCATGCGCAGGGTGCGCTGCTCGCGGTCGGCCAGGAAACCGGTCAAGGTGGCGAGGAAGGCGGGGTCGGTGTGATCGACCAGGTAGCCGAGGATGTGCAGTTCGCGTGCCGGGCCGGCGGCCCCGGAGGGATCGTCGATCGCGGAGATCTCGATCGCGGGGACGATCGTCACGCCGTGCTCGGCCCCGGCGCCGATCGCCTCTTGGACGCCGGCTAGCGTGTCGTGGTCGCTCAACGCCAGGAGCTTCACTCCGGCCTGGGCGGCCGCGGCTACGACTTCAGCCGGCTCCAAGGCCCCGTCGGAGCGGGTCGAGTGGGCCTGAAGGTCGAAGGGGGGGACGGGCGCGGAGCCGGGATCGGGCACGGGCGAAACCCTATGCGATCGGGAGCGCACCCGGAGTCGAGAGTCTCGCGTCCGCGAGGTCTCTCGTCTCTCTTCCCTATGCCGCTTGACAGCCGCCGGGGCGCTTGTCGGTCACGCGCAGGCGGGCGGCGGCACGAGCATCGAAGTCGATACCGGGCTCCACGAAAGGGGTGATCCGCTCGGCGACGATCTCGCGCAGAACGCACACTGCGGCGTGGTAGCGACCGGCCGGTCCAGCCAAGGCTTCGGAGGCGGGCCCGTGGGCGCGCAGATGACGGTGGGCCGCATCGGTCTCGCGCGCTCGCAAAGTCGCCTCGTCCCACATCGCCTCGAGGTAGGCAAGCGCCGCGTCCACGTCCTCCTCGGCGCGCTCGGTGGGCGTCTCGATCTCGCGCAGGACCGGGAGCACCTCGCGGTGCAGCCAGCTCTGCTCGGCGTCTGCGCGTAGCAGAAGGCGGATGTCGGAGGGAAGCGAAGATTCCAGTGAATTGGACATGACGGAAGGCCGGGTTGTGAATTGTGGCCTGCCTTTGCCTTCGACCCAGTCGTGGATGGGCTTTAGGCGGATGCCCGCACGTTCCACGTTTTTCTCCGGACCGGGGGCTCGCGGCACTAAAGGAGGGGCATCGCCGAGGCCGATGCCTGAAGTACATGCCAACCGCACGCGGCCACACCTTGCGCTTGCCCAAACGCCACGATCCGACGGCGCGCCTGCCTGGACAGCATGCACGCGCAACGTTTTTGCGTCTCCGGTTGCGGACGCTTGTCACGCTTGGCGTTTTGGCGGTGTTGACGACGATCTTGGGGCGCTCCTTCGGCCTGCACAGTCCCGTGTTCATCGGCGCGGAGCTGGCGCTACTGGTCACGATGTTCGCGGTTTCGCGCTACGTGTTGCCGCTCGTGGATCGCCATGACAGGGGCGCCACCGGCGAGGAGCATGTGGGCGGCCTGCTCGATGAGCTGGCCGAGGACGGGTGGCATGTGATCCATGACGCGAGCTTCGGTTACGGCAACGTGGATCACATCGCGCTCGGCGAGGCCGGGCTGTATACGATCGAGACCAAGAGTCGCCAAGGCGAAGTCCGCGTCAGAAGCATCCATGGAGCTGTGCTGCGCCAAGCTCAGGAGCAACGCGAGACGCTCGAACGGATCACCGGTGAGCGGGCGGAGGCGCTGGTCGTGTTCAGCCGTGCTTGGGTCGACAAACCGCTGGCACGCCGTCGCGGAGTCAGGATCGCGCCGGCCAGGATGCTCTTGGCTTACTTGCGTCGTCATTCTGGGACCTTGACCGAGGAGCAGGTGCAGCAGGCGCACGAGCGCATCGTGGCGGCGCTGGCGGAGAGCGAGCGCCAGCCCGATAGGCTCTTGGGGTGGCCACCGCCGTCGCGCAGCCGCCCGCAGGCGCTCTGAAACCCCTCGCCGAACCGCCCGCCGAGGCGCTGCCGGCAGGCCCGAAGCTGCCACCGCTGGCTTTGACCTTCGTGTGGGCGCTGGCGCCGACCTGGGTGATGGATCGCTGTGTGCGCCGCTATGGCGAGGCGTTCACGCTGACTTTCGGTCCGAGCGGGCGCAAATTGGTGATGTTGAGCGACCCGGATGCCGTGAAGGCCGTGTTCACCGCTCCACCCGATTTGGCGCCCTCGGCGGCGGGCGCTTCGCCGATCGCCCCGGTGATGGGTCCCAGCTCGGTGATCGTGCTGACCGGACCGGAGCACATGCGCCAGCGCAAGTTGTTGCTGCCGCCCTTTCACGGGGAGCGGATGAGGGAGTACGCAGACGTGATCGTGGAGGCGACCGAACGCTCGATGGCCGAGTGGCCGATCGGCGAGCCGATGAAGCTGAGCAAGCGCACGCGGGCGATCACACTCGAGGTGATCTTGAGGGCCGTGTTCGGCGTCGAGGCGGAGCGGATGGGGGCCTTGCGGGAGGCGATCGGGGGGCTACTCTCGCCGGGACAGACGCCGGCGTTGTTGATGAACGCGCTGCGCCGACCGGTCGAAGCGAGACCGACGGGCAGGATCGGGCGGGCGCTCGACCATCTGGACAAGGTGATCTATGCGGAGATCGCCCGCCGGCGCTCGCAAGAGGACCTGGGCGAGCGCACCGACATCCTCTCGCTGCTGATGCTGGCGCGCGACGAGGACGGCCGTGCCATGAATGACGCGGAATTGCGCGACGAGCTCGTGACGCTCTTGTTGGCTGGGCACGAGACGACTGCCACTGCCGTGGCTTGGGCGGTGGAGCGACTGGTGCGCCACCCGGCCAAGCTCGCCCGACTGGTCGCCGAGATCGAGCGGGACGAAGGCGAGGAGTACATGCAGGCGGTCATCTCGGAGACCTTGAGGGTGCGTCCGGTCGTACCGATGGTGGTGCGGGTACTGCAGGCGCCCCTTCAGGTGGGCCGGCGCGAATTGCCGGCCGGAACGAGGGTGGTGCCGTCGATCTACCTGACCAACCGCAACCCCAAGGTTTATGACGCGCCAACCGAGTTCAGGCCGGAGCGGTTCTTGGACAAAGCGCCGGAGACCTTCTCGTGGATCCCGTTCGGGGGCGGGATCAGGCGGTGTATCGGGGCTTCGTTTGCGACGCTTGAGATGAAGCTGATCTTGCAGACGATCCTGAAGGAGCTCTCGCCGGAGGTGCCCGCCAAAGGCAGCCGGTTGTGGCGCAGGGGCGAGTGGAACCAGAGGCGCGCGATCACACTCGTGCCGGCCGCCGGCGCCCGCGTGGTGTGGCGTAGGCGCTGAATCGCCGCGCAGGCGCTGAATCGCCTCGCAGGCCCTGAATCGCCTCGCAAGCGCCGAGCCGCGTGGCAAGTGGACGACCTGGCGGCGCCAAATACCGCCCGGAGTGGAAGGTAGCTTTGGGGGGTGCTTCAAACCAGCCTCACCGACACGCTCCCCGAAGCCCTTCCGACCGGCACAGGCGCAGCTCGGAAGGGCACGGCCCCCGACGGGTCGGGTCCGACACCCGATCTGAGACCCACCGACCCCCACACCAAGCCAACCCCCGAGCAACTGCTCGAGCAGTTCGGCCTGCAAGCTTTCAGGCCGGGGCAACGCGAGGCCGTGGAGGCGGCTTTGGAGGGACGGGACAGTCTCGTCGTGATGCCCACGGGGGGAGGCAAGTCGCTCTGCTACCAGTTGCCGGCGCTCGCCGGCCAGTCCGACCCGGAGCGACCCCTTGTAATCGTGGTGAGTCCGTTGATCGCGCTGATGGCCGACCAGCGCAGACGCTTGGAGCTGGCAGGCGTGCAGGCGGCGATGCTGGCCTCGGGCATGGCCGAGGGCCACAACGAGCAGGCCTTGGAAGCGATCCGATCGGGGTCGGCGCAGCTTGTGTTGGCGGCGCCCGAGCGGTTCGCGTCGAAGGCTTTCCGCGCGACGCTCGCCACCCGCAAGGTGGGCCTGTTCGTGGTTGACGAGGCCCACTGCGTCGCCGAGTGGGGTCACGACTTCAGGCCCGACTACCTGCGCTTGCACGAGGCGATCGAGTCACTCAGCCGTTCGGGCGATCCCCGGGGCGATGGGCAAGCAGGTGTACGCCCGGCGGTGATGGCGGCGACCGCCACGGCCACGCCGAAGGTGGCCGAGGAGATTGCCGAGCGACTGGGGTTGCGCGACTGGGTGGCGGTGCGCTCCGGATTCGACCGGCCCAACTTGAGCTTCGACGTGGTCGGATTGGAGGGCAAGGGGGCGGTCTCCCGCAAGCGCGCCGCGCTGTTGCATGTGCTGGGAGAACCGCAGGCGAGACCGGCGATCGTGTATTGCGGGACCCGCAAGCACACCGAGGAGGTGACCGAGCTTTTGAGGGGCCGTGGTGTGGACGCGGTCAGCTACCACGCAGGCATGAGCCCGGATGCGCGCAGAGCCAGCCAGGAGGCTTTCATGGGAGGCGCGGCCGAGGTGGTCGTGGCAACGAACGCGTTTGGCATGGGGGTCGACAAGGCGGACGTGCGCACGGTCGTGCACTGGGCGGTGCCGACCAGCCTCGAGGCCTATTACCAGGAGGCTGGGCGCGGCGGGCGCGACGGGAGGCCGGCGCGAGCGGTGCTGTTGGCATCGAGGATGGACCTGGGCCGACTGATCAGGTTCATCAAAGAGCGCGAGACGACCGTGGACGATGTGAGGCGCTATGTGGCGGGCCTACGCGGTCGCGCTCAGGACGGCGTCGCCGCGATCGGGCACGGCGGGCCGGATCCGTTGGGCGCGCCCACGGGACAGACGGGAGAGCGCGAAAGAGTGCTCCTGTCGATCGCCGAGCGCGCGGGAGCCGTCAAGCTGAGACCGGGTGGCCCGGCGGGCCTGTTGGTGGAGCTGACCGGCGAAGGCAGCCCGCGCAAGGCCTATGAGGCGATCAAGGAGGCTCGCGACCGGGGTTGGGCGTCCTATCGCTCGATCGAGCAGTTCATTTCCAGCGGGCAGATCTGCCGCAGGCGACAGATCCTCGACCACTTCGGCGACGACGAGCCGTGCGCGCCGGAAGTGAGGTGTTGCGACGTGTGCGACGCGGACGCAGCCTTGGTCGAGGCGTCGAAGCACGCACTGCCGAAGACATCTAAGACGCGCCCCCAAGCACGGCACGCGGCGAAACCGGAGATCTTCGACCCTGTCGACGAAGAGCCGTTTGAGAAGCTGAAGGAGTGGCGGATGGGCCGCAGCGAAGGCAAGCCGGCCTACACGGTGGCCGCCAATGCCGCCTTGGAAGGCATCCTGCGCGCCAAGCCGACCAACATCGACGAGCTGCTCGCCGTCAAGGGCATCGGCCCCGCCTTCTGCGAGCGCCACGGCGAATCCCTGCTTGAGGCGCTCGCAGAGCTTTGAGAAGGGCAGCGTCGTTCTACTGGAGGACAGAGATCCGGTCAGGCGAAGACAAGCGATACACGGCGCGCCTGGTACCACAACGGCAGAAGATCGAGAGCCGACGGCCGGAGTCGAACCGGCGACCCCCGCTTTACGAGGGTATTGGCCCCCAGAGGCCATTTCCCCTGTAAAACGCTCGCTTGGAGGGGCCGGGAAGCAGAGTTGTGGGGTGCCGTTTCCGCGGCATTACCGCACTTTCCGCCGAGCTAGAGCCGAGTAATAATTGCGAGCGAAGGGAAAGGCATGTCTGCAGTGCATGCCGGGGCGGCTCCGTGCCCGCGATGGGCGGATGGCTAGACCCTGGCCGAAGAAAACGAAGTGGCCGTATGTCGCCAAGAGCGGGCGGCGCTCCTACGTGGTCGGTTTCTACGACCACGACAGGCGTGAGCGCTGCCGCACGTTCCCGTCGGTGCGTCATGCCCGCGCGTGGATGGACGACTACATCACCGCCGAGCGACGCGGTCGCGAAAGTCTGCGGCGCTTTCTCTTGGACCTCGACGCCAAGGAGGCCAACGCTCTGGAGGCGCGCACGATCGGGCAGGTGCTCGAGCTCTATCTGCAGGTCAACGCGCATCCCAAGAACCCCGGCGGCCTCGCGCCCTCGACCTACGAGCGCTACGAGTCGCTCATAGGGCTGCACATGCTCGATAAAGCGCGCCCTCGCGGCTTCGGCGGCCTTGCGCCCCCAAGACCCTACGCGGTGGCGTTCTGCTCGCTGTCAGCGGTGCGCTTCAACCAGCCGCAGGCGCCGGCCGCCTGGCGCGAGCAGATGCTGCGCGAAGGCGTCCCCAAGGCCACGCGAAAGCAAGCCTGGCGAGTCCTATCCGCCGCACTCAGCTGGGCCGCCAGCTCAAACCTGGTGGGCGAGATCCGCACCAACGGGTGCAGCTTCGCGCCTGAACCGCGCGGCAACATACGCCGCTCGCTGCGCTCCGGCGGCACCGGCTACGAGCCCGGCCCGCGCCGTCACGGGCCGCTCGTGCCGGCCTGGGCGCTCTCACCCCAGGCGGTCGAGGCGATCCGCGCACAGATGCTCGCCCGCACCAAGGGGCGCAAGACGATCCTCGCCCAACGCGACGCGATGATCGTCAGCCTGCAGTACGGGCTGTGTGCGCGAAACCAGGAGATCTGGGGGCTGCTCTGGTCATCGCTGAAGGACGGATTCGCCTGGGTGCTGGAGGTGCTCTCGCAGGGGCGCCTCGATGAATGGGGCAAGACCGAGCACTCAACGCAGCGGCGCACCGCCATTCCCTCTCTCCTGCAGGAAGACCTTGCCGAATGGCGCTCGGCGCTCCAGGCCATCGGCCACCCAGCCCGAGAGCTCGACTTCATCATCCCCGGCGATCTCGCCGGCCTCGCGCACGGCGAGCGCGACCCACGCACAGGCGCCTGCCACTTCACGAAAACCAGGCCGGCGGTTGGGGTCAACGCTTCTTCACCCCTGCCGTCGAGAAAGCAGCCCTACAGCCCGAGCTCTTCGCGATCCTCGGCGCCACCCCCTACTCCCTGCGCCGCGGCGGCATCTCCCTGCGCCTGCGCGCCGAGGACCCACAAACCGTCGCCAGCGAGTGCGGCACCAGCCTACGCACGCTCAGCAAGCACTACGCCTACGCGATCGAGGACCTCCGCCGCAATGGACCACGCCCGACAGACACCGAGTGGCGTGCCGCACGTGCCGAACAAGCCGAACGCCAAGCGCTAGGAAGCCTGCCCAGCGCGCTCGTCGTCAGCGACAGAGCGCACCCTCGCGGCAAGATCCGCAACTGGCTCGACACTCACAGGCGACGGAGACGGGGGGCGTAAGCCTCCGAGCCCTATCAAATCGGCCGCATAGGCTGCTCCAAAGAGGGGAGTGTCAGATCGCGGGGCTCGTTGTCCGCCGGTCGCCGATTCCACGGTCGCCGTCCCTAGATTCCGTATTAGCCGACGTCACTTTCCAGATTAGCCGGACGATTATGTAGGGTCTATGCGTGATCGAACGCCAGATACGCCCGCGAGTCCTGGAGGCGCTCAACGACACTCGCGTCGTGATGGTGATGGGCGCGCGACAGGTTGGAAAGAGCACGCTCTGCGAGTCGATCGCCGAAGCCGAGCACCCGGCCGAGATCGTCAGCATGGACGACAAGGGCACCCGCGAGACCGCGCAGTCCGATCCAACCGGGTTCCTCGCCGGGTTCGACGGGCCGGTCTTCATCGACGAGGTCCAACGAGTTCCCGACCTGATCCTCGCCATCAAGCGCGTGGTCGACCGCGATCAAACGCCCGGCCAGTTCCTGCTCTCCGGCTCCGCAAACATTCTCTCCTCACGCAAGGTGCAGGAGGCGCTCACGGGCCGCATCGAGCTTCTACGGCTGTGGCCGCTCGCTCAAGCCGAGTTGGAACACGGCGGCGGGAACCTCGTGGACTCGCTGTTTGCCGGCGATCCGCCGCGCGTGCGCAACGCCCCGATCGGCCGGGCCGCATTTGCGGGCAGGGTCGCCGCCGGGGGATACCCTGAGGCGCAGACCCGCGACGGTCGCCGCCGGGATCGCTGGTTCGCAAGCCACCTGACGACGACCTTCGAGCGGGATATCCGCGCGCTCGCCGATCTGCAAAAGGGCCACGAAATGCGCCGGCTGCTGTCGGTGCTGTCAACCCGCTCGGCGAACCTCCTGCGCTACGCCAGCATCGCTGATGTCCTGAAGATAGATCAGAAGACCGTCAAGAGCTACGTCGAGTTGCTCCAGGCGATCTTCCTCGTGCAGACGCTTCCGGCATGGAGGCCGAGCTTCCTGGCCCGGGCGGTGCACGCCCCGAAGGTCTACGTCACAGACACCGGCCTACTCGCGCACCTGCTCGGTGCCGACGAGAACCGCATCGCCAGCGACGACCGCGTGACAGGCATGGCGCTCGAGACGTTCGTCGCGGTGGAGGTGATGAAGCACGCCGGCTGGAGCGAGGTCGATCCCCGCGTCTTCCACTTCCGCGACCGCTGGGGCGGAGAGGTCGATCTCATCCTCGAGGACCGCTCCGGGCGTGTCGTCGCGATCGAGGTCAAGGCCAGCGCCTCGTTCTCACAGAGAGACACGGCCGTCCTGGCAAAGCTGCGCGACTCCCTCGGCGAGCAGTTCGCCGCCGGCGCCATCATCCACACAGGCGAGCAGACGATCCCGGCAGGAGATCGTCTGTGGGCGCTGCCGTTGAGCGGGCTATGGGCGTGACCGCTAGGCATCCGAGGCGATGCAGGTATCGGGCTTCTTGGATACCGCCAGATATATTCCGATAGTGTCGTTACGGGTGCGACGAAGGCCCCGTGGACATCGAGGGCAGCAGGATGTCGGAGCATGCCACGTAGCTCGGTTGGTAGAGCATACGACTGAAATCGCCGGATACATTCCTATAGCGTCGTTTACCGTGGCGAGGAGGAATCCTGGTGGACGTAGAATGAATGTGTCTTGCCGGCTGCCATTCACCGCAACCGTCTCCGCGCTTTCGGTCGCTACTAGTCTCGCTGCCATGAGAAGGATTCATTCCTATGCCTCCCCGGGCAGGAAAGCTTCACCCTGCTTGACGAGCAGGCAGAAGTCGTCATAGATCGAGATCGCCGCGTCGCTTTTTCGCACGATCTCCAGACACGGCACCTCATCGCGGTCACGACTTGAGAGGTACGTGGCCGTTACCAAAGTGTGCTCGTTACCAACAACCGTGTACGGCAATGCAGCATGCTCGGGTAGGACCGAGATGACGAGCCGCGCCTTCTGGTCCGCATCGAGCCGGGTTAGCAGCTTACGCAGGAAATCGCGGGTCTCCTCGACCGCTTGCGTGTAGTCCCGGCCCGTTGCCTGCTTAAGGTGCTTGAGCTGCGGCGAGTCAGGACCGAGTGTGAGTAGAGTCACTCTGCCGTGCTTCCTCAGAATGCGGATGATGTGTTCTTCGAAGAGTTCCCCATGCGTGCCTCCGCACCCCTCCCGAGGGAGTGCCCAGCCAAGAAGAATTCGCGCTCGGCCTCGCCCATCAGGCTCCACCACTCGCTGGTGGTCACGTCGGTCTTCGGCAGCACGCGGATCAACCCGGGAATCGAGACCTGCAATGTCGTCTCCAACGGGCTGCCCCGACCTTGCTGGACTGAGGCGAACAGGCTCAGCGCACCGGTCGCGACTAGGCTCGCGAACACGCCAATCGCCGTCTCCGAACCAAGCGCGTTGTAGTGAACGGTGAAGAGCCCGAGCGCGACGAGCGACAGCACAGCGACCAGCAGGAGAGTCACCACCCATGTCCGGTTGGAGTTCATCGCGGCGGTCAGAACAGAGCGAGCGAATCGCCGTGGCTGGGCTTCGTCGTTTCGCGCCGATCAAGCTCAGTCGGCCAGTCGAGCCAGAGCACGAGGGCGGAGTGATCGGATAGCTCGGCCTCTCGGGGCGCGTGGTCATAGGCACAGGCCTCGATCCGGCCGGCCAGCGCAGCGCTCAGGAAGACGTGGTCGAAGCGGTAGCCGCTCCCTTGGTAATCAACCCAGCTGTACTCCATGCTCTGCGGATGGACATGTCGGTAGGCGTCGATGTAGCCGCGGACGACGAACTCATCGTAGAAGCGGTACTCCCAGTCGCGGAACGTGCCGTAATGAGGGCGGTGCACCGGTTCGAGTACATTCAGGTCGCCGATCACCACGGCGTCACCAGGCGGAGCCGTAGCGAGCCGCCCTGAGACTGCGGCACAGAAGCGACGCTTGCGTTCGACCTTCTCGCGCGAGTCATCACGCGAGGGCACGTACAGGCCGATCACGTCAAGACCGTCGATCACAAGCTGTTCGGCCCGCCAGGGAAGGTAGTCCACGAGGCCAAGGGCACGGGGCGAGGCGCGCAAGCTGGTGGCGATCGCCACACCTCGCTCGCCGTCAACCGGGTTGGTGGCGCGCACATCCCAGCCTGCCTCAGCAAGTCGCTGAAGAAGGTCGCGCGTGCCCTGTCCCGTTCCCGTCTCGGAGAGGACCAGGATCTGCTCCTCTCGTGCGCTCAGCCAGTCGAGCAGGCGCTTGGCACGGGCCGCGGACGGGTTGGCGATGTTGAGCGTGAGAATCCCGAGCCTCATTTCTCCTCAAGGATCATCGCGGCGATGCTCGCGCCGAGTTCATCAGCATGTGTTGAGGACGTGTCGATCACGGTCGCGGGCAGCAGCTCGTGGGTGGTGAGTAGCTCATCGGCCTGTGCATACAGCTCAAGTTCGCGCTCGGCGCTCGCGGTGCGCTCGAAACGGCGGCCGGGGTCGGGGGGGCGCTCGGCCAGACGAGCGGCGAGCAGCTTCGACTCGGCGAGTAGCCGCACCCGTGTCGTAGGGCGCAGAATGCCAGCATTGATCGCGAGGATGTACTCGCTCTCGACTCCGTCCAGGCGCTGCAGCACCAGCGAGGACTCGATGTAACGGTCGCAGATCACCGTGATCCCTTCAGCGAGCCTCGGTGCGATTTCGGTGGCGGCCTGGTGGTGGCGGTCGCCAGCTACCAGACAAGCCAGCGCGCGCCCGCCGACTGTCGCCTCGGCTGCACGGATCTCCTCGCCAAGATGCGAGGGCGAGGGCTGGTGGGTGCTATGCACCTCCCACCCCGCGGCGCGCAGGTGCGCTGCCAGAGCGGCGGCCAGCGACGTCTTGCCAGATCCGTTGGGGCCGTCAATCGTGATCAGCTGCCCCGCCGTGGGAGTCTCGCCGAACACGCTCATGCAGCCTGCGTCGCGTCGGGGACCGGGCACTGCTCGCGGTCGCGTTCGCCGAGCCGTCCCCCGGCCGCGATCACCGCCGCCGGACAACCGCGCCCGCAGCCGGCCGACATCGCGCAGCCGCCGCAGGTGTGATCCTCGACTCGTGCGCGGTCGTGCAGCCGGTACCGGTCGAGGCGTGCGGCGATATCGGCGTGCTCGAAGATGTTGCCGACGATGAACTCCTCGGGCTGATGGTGCGACTGGGGGGTGCGGGCGGCGAACACGAGGTACGGGCAGACGGTCAGATCACCGTTCGCAAATACGTAGACGATCGTGCCCGCCTCGCAGCCCGACAGTGGACGCTCGTCGTTGGGGAAGCGGATCCGCACGATGTCGATGTCGCGCTCGAAGGCTGCGACGCGCTCCGAGAGAGCGCGCATGAACTCGTCGGAGGCGCTCAGGCGCTGCAGGCCGCGGACGCCGCGGCCCATCGGCGACAGCGGATTCATCAGCACATACTCCGCGCCGCAGTCCTTCGCGTAGCGGCAGAGCTCGTCGTACTCCTCAAGCGGCGCGAGCCGGTTCGGCGTCACCAGCACCCCATTCAGGAGGCCTCGCTGGGCGATCTCGCGCAGTGTCCTCTTCGTCACCTCGAAGGACTCCGGCAAGCCGCGAAACCGGCCGTGGCTCTCGCGCGAAAAGCCATCGAGGCTGACGTTCAGCCTGATCCCGCCGAGCTCTGCGAACACATCGATGACCTCGTTGTCGATCAGCGTTGCGTTTGTGCACAGCGTCACCGTCATGTCCAGCGCTCGGACATCACGCACGATGTCGACCACATCGGGATGTGCGAACGGCTCCCCGCCGGTCAGCGTGAGCCGCCGCACCCGCGCCTCCGCGAGACGGGGTAGTACGAGGTCACGCATCGTCTCGCGGGGGATGTCGATGCCCTCGCGAATCGCGGACACGAAGCAGTGGGCGCAGTGCAGGTTGCAGCGCTCGGTGATCTGCACGAGCGCCTTGCGCTCGGGCGCAATCGTCGAGGTGCGGAAGTAGCAGGAGGCCGCGACCGCAGGGCCAGCGATCGCTCGGCGGGAACTCATCATCGCCCCTTGAATGCAGGTATAGCCGCGCGGGTAGCGAAGATGTTGGCCTCCCCGGCGGGCGCGGGCCGCCCGTCCCCTGGCCGCGCGATCCCATGACCATGCTCATCGAGACCAGGCCCAGGACTACGAAGCCGCGCCAGCGGGCGATAAAGCGGAGGGTGCGTCCGACGTCGCGCGAGCTCGGGATGCTGACGTTCAACATCGGCGCAGCCGCGCCAGAGCGGGCCATCGCGATCCTGCGCTGGTTGCGCTCGCGCAGTGAGGACGTCATCGTCCTCACAGAGACCAGTGCGGGCACCGGCACGCAACTCTTGGCTGAGGGCCTCATCGCAGACGGTTTCGAAGTGCTCCAGACCCCGCATCCTCGCGAGCGCGGTGTGCTGCTCGCCAGCCGGCTTGCGAGCACGCGCGTCCGCACGGTGTCGCTCGACGTGACACTCCCTTGCCGCGCAGCCGGGGCAGCGTTTGAGCTCGAAAGCGGTGCGTTGACAGTGATCGGCGTGTATGTCCCTTCCCGCGATCGCAGCGAGGCGAAGATCGCACGCAAGCAGGCGTTCCTCGCCTCGTTGCTTAAGGAGCTGGGGAAATTGCCGACCCAGAGGCGCGAGCGGCTCGTGCTTGCCGGAGATTACAACGCCGTCGCACGAGGCCACGAACCGCCGCTGCCGGGCTTCTTCGCCTGGGAGTACGCACTCCACGAGGAACTTGAGCGCATCGGTTTGCGTTCCGCACACGAGCTGAGTGGCCCCGCCGCACATCCGCACAGCTGGATCGGGCGCACGGGCACCGGATACCTGTACGACTACGTGCACCTCGGCGGCGCTCTCCACGGCTCGCTCGGACACTGCCGCTATCTGCACGGGCCACGCGAACGGCGACTCTCGGACCACGCAGCGGTGTCGGTTAGCCTGCATGTCGCGTAGCTCCGTCGCTCAGTGCGAGCTCCTTGACGAGCGTGGAGTCGAGCCGGTCGAGCTGATCGAGATCCACATGGCGAGCGAACTGCCGAATCACCACGCTGCGCCCGGAGCCATCCTGTTCGGCTCTTTTGTTGGCCGAGCCCCATCGGTCACGCAAACGAGCGACTTCAGGTAGGCCGAACGCTGCAATGAGCAGCACCAGCGACTCGTCGTAGCCGCGCGCTTTTGCTGCATCTATTGCCCTCCACTTGAATTTCTTCGGAGCGTCGGGACCTTCCGAGCGTCTGCGAATTTCCTGCAGCATTGACACGTGATCGGGCACAAGTAGGTCCAGCGCGAACTCGTTGGCCTGCTGCTCCTGTTCGTCGTCGCTGACTTCAGTCGCGCTGTCGACGTCGACGACACCATCGTTAGCCACGTGACCGAGGCCGAGGTGGCCGAGCTCGTGTGCGAGAGCAAAGAGCCAGTATGCCTGGTAGTCGGGAGCCTCTTTGATCACGACGATGGGCTGGTCCCCAATTATCCAAGCGGCTGCCGAGAACCCGCCCTTCGCTGCCATCGGTACAACTACGACCCTGTTCTCCCAGCACCAGCGCAGCAGTGGCTCGAGCGTTACGCTGCCGCCCTCGGCGTTCATCGCATCGCGGATGTGTTTCGGGTCGTTCGGCACGTTGCCTGGACGTTCACGGTAGGCGAGGGCTGCGCGCCGGGCCAGCGACTCGGCCAGCGTGATCAGCCCGGCCGAGCTATCGCCCGTGGTACGGCGGCGCTTGAGGACCGCGTGTGCCGCGGGTACAGGAGAGAGAACGCCTTTCGCGACGTTCTGTGGATCCCAGCCGAAGATACGGCCGAGGAGTTCGGCCAGATGCTGCGGGCCAAGCGCCGCACCGAGGCGACTTACGATCTCGCGCGGCACGCCAAACTGCTCCGCCTCTTTGCCAAGCTCTTTGAGGGAGACCTCAGGAGCATCCGGGCCGGCAACGTCAGCGAAGCTCGCGTTCAACGCGCGCAGGATGCCGCGCAGCGTAGAGATTCGCATGTCCGTCTCCCCACGTTCGAGCTTCGCGAGCTGTGGCGATGACATGTCCGCCGTCGCCGCCGCGTCCTTCTGCGTGATCCCACGGTTTTCGCGCAGGGCGCGCAGGCGTCGTCCGATGCGATGCGCCTCCTCGGCGTCGCGCTCGCGTAGGTCATGCGCGAAGTCTGGATCGGAGGCCGACCGCACTACCATCCAGTCGACTTCGTGCTCGCCCTCGGGAGTCTTGATCAGGATGGCTGCGCCGCCATCGGCCGGCTGCGCCTCGAATTCCCACGCGAGGCCGAGCGGTCCCGGCTCGAGCAATACGACGTCACCGTTGGCGAACGTCACCTCGAGCAGCTCGTCCCGGCGCCGTGCGTTGACGACGTCGCCGTAGCCCTGTTGCTCCCAAGAGTGCCGCAAGGTCATGGGTTCAGTGCCTCCCATCTTCCGAGAAGGACGTCCTGGTTTTGGCGGATCAGATCCATCACGTCGTTGGGAATCGGAGCGATCTGGTTTAGGGGAGCGAGCGTCACGAGATGAAGTGAGGCGATCCGACGTCCGCGCTCCTTGACGTGGGCGTGCGGGCTGTGATGGCGCTCGCCACGCTCGTCAGCGATATAGACACCGTAGTTGCGGAGATGTAGAACACGGACCATTTGATTAGCAAAGAAGTTAAGTCTGTTCAATGTTAGGGTCCGTCCGGACGGATCGCGAATGCGCCCCAGCTGTAGCTCGCACCTCGCTAGACGACTAGGGGCGGCCTACAGCGTCAGGCCGTGCGACAAGCAGCGCAGTTTGAGCTCGGTAGCCGCCGCAGCCATAGATGCAGGGGCGGTGGAGCGCGGTCTGGCATCGAGAGTGTCCGCCCGCGATGCGGTCGGTGTCGAGCCGCCTCGAAAATGGCAGATCCGGAATGCAAACGTGGCAGAAGCGGAAATCTCGGGGTACTGGGGCGGCGAACGATGACCGCAGCGACATGTCCGTTCGGGCTCTATAGTGACCGGTGCGCCGCTCGGTTGACGCCTCACCCCTACAGATTCTGATGTGCCTCGGTACGATGCTGGAGCACGATGCCGACGTAGCTCAGATGGCCAGAGCACCGCTCTCGTAAAGCGGGGGTCGCCGGTTCGACTCCGGCCGTCGGCTCTCAATTTTCTGCCGCTGTGGTACCGGGACGGGCGTGTATTATTTGTCCGCAGACGTCCCCACATGACCGCACACGGAAGGGGTGCCTTTCGAGCTATCGAGCCAAAAAACGGCTCTAGCTCGCGGTTTTCCTCCCCTTCCGAGCGAGCGCTTACGAGAGCGGTGCTCTGGCCATCTGAGCTACGTCGGCATCGGGCTATTGAATCGTACCGCCAGAGCCTCTGTCGTTCTGCCCGACTAGGGTTCTGTGCATTGGCGGCGGGAAAGTCCGTTCGAGTGCTTGGTTGTTCTCAAGCCCAGAGCCCGCTCACGGGTATGGCCCACAGGCGGTCGCCGAGAGGCAGCGTCTGGTCCCCGGCGTGCAGGACAGCGCCAGCGACGAACTGGCTGCCCAGCGCCTCCCGAAGCTTGCGGAGGCTCTTTGTGTCGGCGCCTGAGAGCGATACCTTCGCCTTGACCTCGATCGCCGCGATCCGTCCGGCGCGGTCCTCCAGCACGAGGTCTACCTCGCCGCCGCGGTGATCGCGGAAATGGTAGACGTGCGGCTCGGTCTCGCTCCAGCTTGCGAGCTTCAGTATCTCCATCGCGGCGAACGTCTCAAGCGCAATGCCGGTCACACGCCCATCCTTGGCGATCCTGCGCTCATCTGCGCCGAGCAGGTGCGTCAGCAGGCCGCTGTCGGTGACGTAGACCTTTGGGGCGTGCACCACCCGCTGTAGCAGGCCCGGTCGCCACGCGGGAATCCGGCGCACGAGAAAGATCGCTTCAAGCAGCTCGATGTAGCTCTTAACGGTCTTGCCGTCGAGCTCGAGGCTGCCGGCGACGTTGGCGTAGTGCAGCAGGTTGCCCGAGCGTGTCGCCAGCAGCGCGAGCAGCCGCCGCATTTCGTGCTCCTTGTGCAGGTCGGCGATCGCCTGCAGATCCCGCTCGAAGGTGGTCGTCAGGTAGTTGGAGTACCAGTGCTCCCGACGGCGTCCCCGGCGAATGCGCGCCTCCGGGTAGCCGCCGGCGGCGATCCGATCTGCGAACGCCGCGCGGCCGATCGGCGCGTGCTCGATGCGCGGTGGGGACGCGGCGAACAGCGCATCGACGAGGTTGCCCTTGGCGCTCTCTAGCTCGGCCTGGGCAAGCGGCGCGAGGTGCAGCAACTCGATCCGCCCGGTGAGCGCCTCCTGGATCTTGCGGGAGCCCAAGATGTTCGCCGACCCGCTCAGCAGGAACCTCCCCGGCTGTTGCTCGCGGTCCACGATCCGCTTGATCGCCAGGATCAACTCGGGGACGCGCTGAACCTCATCAATGAAGACCGGCCCGCCAAACCCCGCCAGAAACCCGGCTGGGTCGGCGTGGGCGTTCGCACGCGGTGCCTGGTCGTCAAGGCTGACCATCTGACGCCGTTCGGAGGCGGCAATCGCCTCGCAGAGGGTACTCTTGCCAACCTGCCGCGCGCCCATGACCATCACGACGCGCGTATCGACCAAGGACTCGCCGACCAGAGGGAGTATCCGACGCTCGATCACTCCAGCGATCCTATAACCCGGCGTGGTCAGATACGGAATCAGAATACGGCAAACACGGAACTATGAAGCGTCAGACGCGGAAAATTGGGCAGGTAAACACGGATAGCTTGCGTCCAGGCACCTGACACGCGCCCTGTCCGTTCACGCGTCTTTCCCGAAAACGTCCCTGGGGCCATCTTCACTCGTAATGAAGGGGTCCGGGGTTCGAGTCCCCGCGTCGGCTTCGGAAGCTCCGATGGGTGCGATGATGTAGGGCTATGAAGCCCACCCGCAAAAGGAAGGCCGCGCTTCTTTTCTTGCTCGCCTTCGCCTTGGCCGGACTGTTGGGGGCTTTCGAGCGCTTCGAGCGGCCGGTGCGGTGTCGCGACGGGCACCTGTTCACGACGATCTGGGTGCCTTTCGGCTCGCTCAAGGCGCTCCGCTTGGGACGCAAGCGATTTCAGTACTGCCCGGTCGGCCACCACTGGACGATGGTGACCCGGCTCGACGAGGCCTCGGCGAGACGCAAAGACCTGGCCAAGGCCCGGTCGGTGCGCGACCTGCGCCTCCCCTGAGCGGCCTCAGCTCTCGCCCCGTGGTTGCTCGGCCTCGCCGATCCCCGGAGGCACAGCTTCGCCACGCTTGAGCGCGTCGGCCAAGCGTTGCTTGGCGGCGAAGCTGCCCTTGTCCAAGACACCCGAGCCGGCCGCATAGGAGATGGGGTCGCCGCCGCCGCCGCGCAACACGAAAGCGCAGCCGACGGCCAACAAAGCACCCACGAGTGGACCAACCACATAGACCCAGTAGCTCGTGAAGTCCCCGCTCACCAAGGCTGGCCCGAACGAGCGAGCCGGGTTCATCGAAGTGCCGCTCACCGGCGCCGACCACAAGCCCGCAAGCGCGATGTATCCGCCGACACCCAAGGCGGCGATCGCACCCACGTTCTGGGCGGCCGACGCGGTCCCCAAAATGACGCTGACGAGCCCACCGGTGAGGACGATCTCCATCAACAATGCCTGCCACGGCTCGTAGCCGGGCCCCGGCAAGGTGGCGCCGAGATGCTGGATGTCGCCGAACACCGCCTCCAAGAACAGACACGCCAAAGCGGCGCCTGCGAGCTGGACCACGATGTAGCCGGGCACCCGCTTCCACGGGAAATCTCTACGCAAGGCGAAAGCAAGGGAGACCACCGGGTTCAGATGGGCGCCCGACACGGCGCCCATGAACAAGATGATCGCCATCACCATCAGCCCGGGCGCGACCACCGCGGCGGCCAAGCTGATCTGGCCCTGCCCGTGCAAGATGCCCCCGCCCGCGGCGACCAGAACCAAGAAGAACGTGCCGAGCAGCTCCGAGAAAAGCCGGCGCCACTCCAAGCTAGGGTTGTCGAACTGGGCCTTGCTGCCGAACTCCAAGGCGGCCATGTGCCTCGTGCGAGGCCCCAACAGCCCAACGATCGCCCCCTCCTCGACAGGCTCATGCTCCTCGGCCACGCCAAACCGCCCCTCAGATCCGGAGGGCTAAGCGTTCCAAGGGCATTACCGCTTCGGGCAAGGCACGGTCGGGCTGACCGTCACCGTTTCTCCGCTCAAGAACGTGATTTCGACCTTGCCTTTGAAGCCGCCCTTGGGGCACTTCTTGGGCACAGTGCCATAAGAGATCAGTTTTTTGCCCTGCTTGATCGCCGCGCCGACCTTGCCCTTGATCGACAACACAGACGCATAAGGCGCGCCCGGCACCGTTTCCACCAAGGGCACCGGCACCGTCAGCTTCGGCCCGAACGGAGGCGGCGCGGTCGTGAAGCTCCCCGTGGCCAACACTTCGATCTCCGTCGGCGAGGTTCCTTCGGTGTAGAAGGCCAACGCCCCACCCGGCGCAAAGAACGCCTGGATCGTGGCTTTCTCGTCGACCCTCGTGCCGCCGAAGCTGACCACCCCGAGCGCTTCGCCGGTCGGCCCGGCCTGGGAGCCCTTCGGACACTTCTGGACTTCATGGCTTTCAAGCGTCGCGGTCGGACAAATCGGAAAGCCTTGTGAATGCAGCTTGACACCAGCCGGGAGCTCCACGATGACCTTGGTCACCGGCGAGGGATAGCCCCCGTATTCGGTGCCGCTGATGCTCAACATCGCTTCCAAGGCCGCACCCGCGCCGAGAATGTTGCCCGTACCGGGGTAGGTCGGGCCGTTGGGCTTGGTCGGGTCGATCGGAATCGGCACGATCTTCGCCTTCACCGTGACCACCGGTGCTGCCAGCGCGGCGCCCGGCGCCACCACGACCGCCGCCGCAAGCGCGGCGACCGCCAAGCAGAGCAAAGAAATCCTACGTCCAAGTGAGTGCCCGTCTACAGCCATCGTCTCTCCCCGTTCCCTCCGCTTTACGTTCTCCTCACCCAAGCATAGTTCAGAGACTCGAGCGCGGCCGCACCTCGCCCACGATGCGCGGCCGCGCATGGCGGCGCGGCAAGGTGACCCTCGCGGACGAGGCGGGGCCAAATCGCGGACGAGGCGGGCATTGCCGACGAGGCGGGCATTGCCGACGAGGCGAGGCCACAATCGCCAACCAGGCGGGCATCGCGGACGAAGCGCCGGGTCAGGGCGTGGGCACGACCTCGCCGAGCGGTCGCAGCTCCTCGTCAGCCGAGACCTTCTGGCGCTCCAAGCGTCCATCGTCGCGCACCACATAAGCGCCCATAGTCAGCAAGGGCGGCGAATAGACGTGCAGCGTCACCGCCGGATCGCTTCCCGCGTGGCGCACCCTGTGGATGTCCGCCGCCGAGAAGTGAAAGCTCTCGCCGGCCCTCGCCACGCGCTTGGCCGGTGGGCCGTCGAGCGTGAGACGCTCCTCGCGCACCGATCCACTCACCACCGCGACAGCACCGCACGAGACGTCATGGTCGTGAAAGCCGGTGTCGTGATCCTCCATCCAACAAATCAGCCAAGCCGTCACATGCTCGTCGCTGAACAGCTCCTCATAGACACGCTGGGTACGGTCGTGCTTGACCAAGTCGATCCAAAGCTCCGGATGCCCCGCCAGCTCGGCCACGAACTCCTCGAGCTCCCGACCATCCAAGTTGCGCGCCCGCGGACGCTTTATGTGGTCGAAGGCCCCGCTCATCGCAACGCCCGCCCCAAAACCGCCACGCGCTTGGGCCGGGTCGCGGCCGAAAGCACCCTCGTGCGCCGCTCAAGCGGCCGGCGCTCCCCTTCCTGCCCGAACAGGCGCCCCGCATTGCTCGCCAACCGCTGCCACTCGTCCACCTCGCGAACCCCATGCTTGCCCGGATCGACGACCGGGCGATCGGACCCATACACGAGCTGATCGGCGCCCACGAGGCGATCCATCAGCGAGATCGCATAAGGACCGTTGCAAGAGGTGTCATAGAAGATCCTCGGGTCCTCCAGGTCCACCTCGGGCCCTCCGCGGGCCAGCAGGCGCTCGGTGTGCAGGGGCGCGAGCCCTGCCAACATCGCGAACACCACCCACAGCTCCGGGAACTCGCGGCGAGCAGCCGTCACGAACACGAACCAAGCCGCGTGCACCTCGGCCACGTATCGCGTCAGCGCCGGCCACCACAAAGGATCGCCCAGCGTCGCTTCGTGGGCGGGCAGACGCGAGCCCGGGCCCGGATGTACGAACAGGGGAGCGCCCCGCTCCTGGATGCGCCCAAGCGTCGGGGCCAGATGGGCGAGATTGTCAACCTGGCCCAAAGCCCCGGCCGGCAACGAAATGCCGGCGCACCCCCGATCGAGCGCCCGATCGACGTCGCCCGGGTCGATCCGATCGAGCGCCACCGGCGCCCACACGCCGAACGGGTCGCCCAGCTCGAGCGCGCCGTCGAGGTAGGCCTCGATCAACCGTGTGGCGCCCGGCCTCGGGAGCGACTCGATGCCGAGCGGGCTCGAAAGGCAAACGAGCGCCCGATCGAGACCGTCGCCGCGCACAAGCTCTGCCCGCCGACCCGCATCTTCCTCCTCGCGCTCGATCACATAAGGCCGCTCGCCGGCCAAAAACAGAACCGTGAGCCCTTGCTCGCGGCGCACGAACGGCAGCTCGTCCCGCTCGGCCAGCGCCTCCACAAGCGGCTCGGTCCAGAAGTGTTGGTGTATATCGATCTTCACGGCACAATCTCCAGATTCTCGATCAGTTTTATGAAGATTAGCACACCGAGGGTGCTTTGCGCATCGACGAGCCTGCGCCGCCCGCACGCGCAATACCGTTAGCCCATGCACGAGCCCCTGCCCGCCGCCTGCCCCCGCCCAGCCGACCGCCAGGCCATGCCCGCCGCCCGCGTCCGCCCGCCCGACCGCCAGGCCATGCCCGCCACCCGCGTCCCACCCGGCTGAGCGCTAGCCCATGCCCGCCACGCTTCCCACCCTGCACACCACCGTGCTCGGCCTCAAGACGCGCCACCTGATCGCCGGGTCCGGGCCGCCCGTGCTTGTCCTGCACGGTTGGGGCGCCTCGATCGAGGCCGTCTACCCGATCGTCACCGGCCTCTCCCCCGTGGCCACCGTCCACGCGCTAGACCTGCCCGGGTTCGGCCAAAGCGAGCCCCCGCCCGAGCCCTGGGGAGTAGAGGACTACCAGGCCTTCGTTGCGGCCTTCATGGATGCCCTGGAGATCGAGGCGCCCACGATCGTCGCGCACTCAAACGGCGGTCGCATCGCGATCAGGATGGCCGCAACCGAACCCGCGCGCGCCTCCCGCTTGATCCTGGTCGACGCCGCCGGGATCCGGCCCAAACGCACCTTCCGCTGGTATCGCCGCGTCGCCCTGGCCAAGGTCGGCAAGTACGCCGCCCGTTTCCTCGGCTCCCCCGGCGAGCGACTGCGCGCGCGCCTCGTGGGCAAAGCCGCCTCGGCCGACTACCTCGCCGCCGGCGAGATGCGACCCACGCTCGTCAAGCTGGTCAACGCCGACCTGCGCCCCTACATGCCCGCAATCGGCGTGCCCACCTTGCTCATCTGGGGCTCCGAAGATACCGACACGCCTCTCGCCGACGCCCATGAAATGGAGCGCCTGATCCCCGACGCCGGCCTCGTCGTGCTCGAGGGCGCCGGCCACTTCAGCTATCTCGACCAGCCCGCCCGCTTCGCCCGCATCGCCTCCCACTTCGTCGCCCCGGAGGACCCTTGATCGTGCCCCGCTTCGCCACCTCCATGAACCCCAGATTCGTCTCGCGGGGCGAGCCATGAGCGCCTTCCAAGGCCTCGCCGCGGTCCTGGCGGTCGCAGCGGTCGTTGTCCGCTTGACGGGACGCCAGCACCGTCTCCTGCATCTCTTCCAGCTCGAGCACTACGAGAACGCCCGCCTGACGCTCTGGCTGCGCCGCCGTCACGAGCTCCTCGCCCCCCGCGAGCTCCTCGCCGCCGGCCTTCTCTTCGCGGGCGCCCTGGCCGCCTCGGCAAGCGGATCGGGCTGGCTGTGCGGCGCACTCCTGCTCCTCGCCTGCCCCTTGGCCGCCTTGGGCATTGCCGAATGGCGTCGCGAGGCAATCAAGCCGCTGGTCTTCACCGGCCGCGCCAAGCGTCTCTTGGCGGGCGCCCTGCTCGCGCCCCTGCTGCTGCTCTTGGCCACCATCGTCCTGGCCGCGATCGGCCTCACCACCGCCTCTCTCGCCGCGGTGCTGGCGATCGCCCTGCTGCTCCTCGCCGGCGCGCCCTGGACCATCCTCGGCGCCAACCGCGCCCTCCAGCCCCTCCAGCGCTCGATCAACCGCCGCTACGAACAGCGGGCCCAGCGCTCCCTACGCGACTGGGATCCCCTGGTCGTAGGGATAACCGGCAGCTACGGCAAGACCACCACCAAGTTCTGCGTCGGCGCGGTGCTCGAAGCCGACCGCCCCACCTTGGTCACGCCCGAGTCCTACAACAGCTACCTCGGAGTCCTGCGCACGATCAACGAGCATCTTCGCCCTTCCCACGAGGCCTTCGTGGTCGAGATGGGCATGTTCAGGCAAGGCGATATCGCCGAGCTGTGCGACCTGGTTCACCCCAAGATCGGCCTCATCACCGCGATCGGCCCGATGCACCTCGAGCGGCTCGGCTCGATCGAGGCGATCGCCGCCGCCAAGGGCGAGCTGCTCGATGCCCTGCCCCCCGACGGCCACTTCATCACCAACGCCCTCGACCCCCGCTGCCTGGAACTCGCCGCCCGAGCGACCGTGCCCGTGACCCTGTTCGAGCTGGAGCGACACTCCCCGCCCGCCTCTCTCGCCCAGGCGCCCCCGGCGCCCGGGTCCCAGACCCGAAAGACCCTTCCCTCCCCCCCAAACAACACCGCCGCCTCGCGAGTGCTCGCCCGGAACGTGCGCCTGGCCGACGGACGCACCACCTTCACGCTCCTACTCGACGGACCCGACGGTCCCGGGATAGAGGTCTCCGCGGCCCTGCTCGGCGCCCACAACGTGTCCAACCTCCTGGCCGCCGCCGCCGTCGGTCACGTGCTCGGCATCGCGCCCGAGCGCATCGCCGAGGGCCTAGCCCGAGTCAAGGCCCCCGCCCACCGCCTGCAGCCGATCCACAACCGTCAAGCGGGCGTGGTCGTGATCGACGACGCATACAACTCCAACCCCGATGGGGCGGCCGCGGCCTTGGAGGTGTTGCGCGAGCACCCCGCCGCCCGGCGCCTGCTCGTCACCCCCGGCATGGTCGAGCTAGGCGAGCTCGAGCCCCAGCTCAACCGCCGCTTCGGCGAGCAGGCCGCCACAGTCTGTGACCTGGCGATCCTCGTCGGCCCCGAACGCACCGCCCCCATCCGCGAAGGCCTCACCGGCGCCGGGCTCCCCGAGAGCGCCATTCACGTCGTGCGCGACATCGCCGAGGCCACCTCCGTGCTCGGCCGCCTGACCCGCGCCGGCGACGTCGTCCTGTTCGAGAACGACCTGCCCGACACCTACGCCGCATAAGCTAGGGCCCCATGCCTCCCCGCTCCCTCAAAGTGGGCGTCGCCTTCGGCGGGCGCTCCGTCGAGCACGACGTCTCGGTCATCACCGGCCTGCAAGCCTTGGACGTCCTGTCCGAGCACCACGCCCCGACCCCCGTCTACATCGCCCGCAGCGGGCGCTGGTACACCGGCGATGCCCTGCGCGATCTGTCCGTCTACCCCGGCGACGGCGGCGACCCCGACGCCGAGGAGATCAACTTCGACCTGCACAACGGGCGTCTGCTGCGAGCCGCTCCCTCCGGCGGCTCCCTCCTGCGGGGACGGCGTGCCGGTGGGCGAGGCGAGCAGTCGATCGAACTCGACGCCATGGTCCTGGCAACCCACGGCACCCAAGGCGAGGACGGTTGCCTGCAAGGAGCCTTGGAGCTCGCCCAGATCCCCTACGTCGGCCCCCCCGTCGGCGCCGCGGCGGCCGCGATGGACAAGATCGTCACCAAGGCCTTGCTCGCCCAAGCCGGCCTGCCTGCTCTAGCTCACCTCGCCTTGCGCCGCGACGAATGGGAGCGCGATCGAGCGGCCTGCATCGAACGCGCCACCCAAGCGTTCCCATTCCCGCTGTATGTCAAGCCCGCCTCACTCGGGTCGAGTGTGGGCGTGAGCCGCTGTTCTGAGCCGAGCGCCTTGAGCGAGGCCTTGGAGTTGGCTTTCGAGCTTGACCGCTCCTGTTTGATCGAACCTTCGGTCGAGGACGGCATCGAGATCAACTGCGCGGTCATCGGCCGTCCCGGCGTCGAGCCCCGCGCCTCGGTGTGCGAGCAGCCCATGGCGGCCGCCGAGTTCCTCTCCTTCCAAGACAAGTACCTCTCCGGCGCCAAGGCCTCCGGGATGAAGGGCGCCCAGCGCCTGATCCCCGCCCCCATCTCCGAGTCCCTCACCGCCCAAGTCCAGGATCTCGCCAAGCAAGCATTCAGCGCCTTCGGCTGCGCCGGCGTCACACGCGTCGATTTCCTGATCGACTCCGCCGAGCGCGTCTACGTCAACGAGCTCAACACCATCCCCGGCTCCTTCTCCTTCTATCTCTGGGAGCCCGCCGGACTCCCCTTCGCCCAGCTGATGGACGACTTGCTCGACCTCGCCGTCGAGGACCACCGCGAGAAGCTCCGCACCACGACCGTCTTCTCCACCAATCTCCTGGCGCAGCGCGCCTCCGGCGCGAAGGGAGGCGAGAAGGGGTGATCGGGCGGGGATGTTGTTGTTCGTTTGGGTGTGCCCCACGCGCGCGTGCGTACGCGCGCGCGGGTCGCCCTCTGGAGAGAACATGAGCACCGGCCCTGCCGTCGTCGCGATGGGGGGTCGCTCCCTCGAGCGTGAGGTCTCCCTGCGCTCCGGACACCGCGTCGAGCGCGCCCTGCGCTCGCTCGGCTACGAGGTGCAAGCGCTCGACGTAGAGGGTGACTTCGTCGAGCGTGTCCTCGCGGCCCAGCCCCGCTTCGTGTTCGTGGCGATGCACGGTCGCGGCGGCGAGGACGGCACCTTGCAGGACCTCTTGCAAACGCTGGACGTGCCCTACACCGGCTCGGATCCTCTGGCCAGTGCCCTGTGCATGGACAAGGTCTTGTTCAAGCGGATGCTTCGCCTCCACGGCATCCCCACGCCGGCCTTCCACAGCTTCAACGAGACGGCCTTCCGCGAGCTCGGAGGTGCCCGGACGTTCCCCAAGCTGCTCCAAGAGCTGGGCCTTCCGGCCGTGGTCAAGCCGGTCGCCCAGGGCTCGGCCATCGGAATCAAGTTCGTCACCGCCGCCGAGCAGCTCCCCAGCGCGATCCTCGGCGCCTTCGGCTACGGAGACCGGGTCCTCGTCGAGGAGCGCATCGTCGGGCGCGAGCTGGCGGTCACGGTGCTCGACCGCCCCCCTGCCGCCGCCCGCGCCGCCGGCCCGGCTGGCGCCCCCACGAACCCCGCCCGCCCCGATCCCGCGGCCGGCGCCCCCGCAGACCCCAACCCGGCTGGCGCCCCCACGAACCCCGCCCGCCCCGATCCCGCCGCCGGTCCCAGGGCCCTGCCGATCGTCGAGCTGTTCACCCCGGAGAGCTTCTACAGCTACGAAGCCCACTACACGATCGGCCAGCTGCGCATGGAGGTTCCAGCCGAACTCTCCCCCGAGGTGCGCGATCGCGTCGAGCGCGTCGCCTTGGACAGCTACCGCCTGATGGGCTGTCGCGACTTCGCCCGCGTGGATCTCATTCTCGACGAGAACGAGGTCCCCCAAGTCTTGGAGATCAACACGATCCCGGGTCTCACCGAGACCGGAATCACCACCGCCGCGGCCGAGGCCGCGGGCCTGACTTTCGCCGATCTGGTAGCGGCGATCGTCGAGCGCGTGACCTCCGTCTGAGGTTGTCTGTAGTTTTTTTACCAACAGACGATTGTATTCTCCAAGTCAGGGTCGGCCGCTTGTCTGAGCGCGTCACCGCGGGATATTCCGGAAACACCCGGCCGCGCGGCTCGACCCACGAGGTGATGCGATGTACAAGGACGACGACCACACCAAGAAAGCCGACCAGGGCCGCCCAAGCAAAGCAGCAAGTCAAAACCGTTCGAACAATCCGCCGTCGGCCTCGGCGCGGATCAGACCGAAGCCGGACCCGAGGCTGTCGCGATCGCTGGAATACGGCATCGCCATCTTGGAATCGTTCTCGCGAGAGCGCCAAACGTTGGGGATCGCCGAGATGGCCGAGATCGTCGGGATCAGCCGCTCCACCACGCACCGCTACGCGATCACCTTGGTCGCCCTCGGCTGTCTCGAGCAGGACGACAAACGCAGGTACCGCCTCTCCGCCCCAGCCGCCGACCCGGGTAGCGCCGCGCTCGGCGCGATCCGCAGGGAGGTGCCCGCGCGCACGGTCCTGGAAGAGCTGCGCGACGAAATCGGCCACCACGTCAGCATGGGAGTTCTCGACGGGGCACGCGTGATCTACCTGTACCGATTCCTCAGCCACCGCGCGGGCCATCGCGCGGTCGACATGGACCTCGGGGTGGGAGCTCACACTCCCGTCTACTGCACCGCGATGGGCAAGGTCCTGTTGGCCAGCGTCTCCGACGCCGAGCGCCAAGCCTTGCTCGCCACGCTCGAGCTGACCCCCCGGGGCCCGCGCTCGATCACAGTCAAGAGCCGGCTGCGAACCCAACTCGACCGCATCAGCCCGCGCGAAGCCGTCGTCAGCGACGAAGAGCTCGTCGCGAGGGCACGTTCGATCGCGGTGCTCGTGCCACGCCCGGCCAGCGACCGCCCCTTGGCGCTCGAAGTCACGGTGCCTTCGAGCGCTTATTCGGTCAAGCGGCTGCTCGCCGACGTCGGCCCTCGACTCAAGCGCGCCGCGAGGCTGATCTCTGGAGAGTGACGCGCCACACCTGGCCGTCGATTCAGGCCTAGACCAGTCGGTTCAGGCCTCGCCAAGCTCTGCCGCGTAGCAGTCCCGGTGGTATTGCCTTGAGTCCGCTGCTCGCAGCTGGGGCTCGGCGGCGCGCGAAGTCGTGCGCGCACCGCCCTCGGAGCACACCACCAGCGGCTCATACACGCCGATCACATCGCCGCACCGCCCACAGCGAAACGCTTGGTCAACTTGCATGGTCGCACCCGTCCTCACGATCGCGAGGTGGGATACCCGTGCATGAGCGTCTCCTACCGTGCGGGGCTCGGCGCGCCTTGGGGCTCCGCCCGTCGAGCTCATGGCCGCAAAAGTTCGTGTCGCAAGGCATAGGCGACCAGTTCGGCACGGGTGTCAAGACCCAGCTTGCGGTGGATGCGCGCCCGGTGCGTCTCGATCGTGCGAGGGGAGAGCCCCAGCTTGGCGGCTATCTCCACGCTCGTGTGACCCAGAGCGATCAGCCGCAAGACCTCGCGCTCGCGCGGCGTCAGCTTGTCCTCCCGGGTGGCCTTGCCCCGGTCGCCGTCCAGCTTGGCGGCCATGGCCGGGCTCAGGTAGCGCTTGCCGCGCGAAGCCTGACGCACCGCCGCGGGAAGGTCGGAGTCGGACATCTCCTTGAGCACGAGGCCCTTCGCGCCATTTTCCAAGGCGCGAGTCGCAAAGGCGGGGTCGTCGTTCATCGTGAGCACCACGATGTTCGTCTCGCGCGCTTCCCGATGAACGCGCGCCAGCGCTTCGATCCCGGAGCCTCCGTCGCTCATGCCCAGGTCGAGCACGAGCACGTCAGGCCGCCGCGCGTTGATGTGCCCCATCACCGCCTGCAAGTTGTCGGTCTCGGCGATCACCTGGATGTCGGCCTCGCTGTCGAGCAGCAGCCGCAAGCTCTCGCGCATCGCCGCGTGATCGTCGGCCAAAACGATCCTGATGGCGCCCCCCTCGCCGGAAGCGTCGGGATCGGGCACCGGTGCGAGGCGGAAGAACGCGAACATATTGAGACGTTAGGCCTCCCTCGCGTGCTCGCCCAGCGGACAAATCCGCGCCTCGCTCGCGGCAAAGCACGTACCCCCACGATCCCGCCCGCCCAGCCCCAGCGCCGCGCCCAGCCCGCGGAGACGGTCCGGCTCACTCAGCCCCGCAGAGACGGCTGCGGCTTGCGCGGCGAGGACGCACCCACACGCACACGCGCGTCGAGGATCAGCGCTCCGTCGGGCCCCACCGCCACCGGATTGGCGTCCAGCTCGGCGATCTCGGCGTGGTCCCCCACCAGCGCGCTGAGCCTCAGCAACATCCCTTCCAAGGCCACCACGTCGCACGGGGGAGCGCCCCGGTAGCCCTCGAGCAGGGCGTGGGTGCGCAAGGAGCGCAGCATCTCGGCGGCGTCCAGGTCGCTCAGCGGCGTGATCCGGACCGCCACGTCGCCCAAGAGCTCGGCGCGCGTGCCCCCCGCTCCACAGGCGAGGATCGGCCCGAAGCTCTCGTCGTGGACCACCCCCATCAGCAGCTCCACCTGGGCTTTGACCATCGGCTGCACCAAGAAGCCCTCCAGCTTGTGTCCCGCGCGTCCCACGCTTCGCTTGATCTCTTCGGCGCCCGCCCGCACCGCCTCGGGCCCGTCGAGATCGAGCAGCACACCGCCGGCGTCGCTCTTGTGCAGCAAACCCGCAGCGATCGCCTTCAGCGCGACGGGCACCCCCAGCGCCTCGGCGGCGGCCGCCGCCTCGCGTGGAGTGCGCGCCGTGCGGGTCTTGACCAGAGGTAGGCCATAGCAGCGCAACAAAGCCCCCACCTCGCGGGCACCCAACCAGCCGCCGCCACCGGCCACGCCCCGCGCCACGATCGCGGCGGCCGCGGCCGGGCGCAGGCCGGCCGGACGCACGAGTTTGCCGGGCGGTCGCTCGCGCCAGCGACCGTACTTGCTCGCGTGCGCCAAAGCCCGCGCCGCGTCCTCGGGAAAGTCGAACATGGGCACCCTCCGGCCTTCGCCCCGTGCAAGCTCCTCGGCGTCGATCGCCTCCTTGTCTCTCCCCAGGCCCTTGCGGCCACCGCCCGCGCGGACAGGGGCGCGGCCGACGAGACCCTCCTCCACGCTCGCCCGGCTCAACTCGTCGGTCATGAACACCGCGGCCACCGCCACCTCGCCCGCGCCGGCCGCGGCCGCGTGGATCGCACGGGCCACGTCTCGCGCCTCGGTCACAAGCGGAGGAACGAAGATCGCGAGGACCGCGTCGCACACGCCCGCGCCCGCCAGCAGCTCGATCGTGCGTCTGTAGCTCTCGGCGGAGGCGCTCGCGATCATGTCGACCGGGTTGCCCAGCGACGCTTGGGGGTCCAAGAAAGCGGTCAAGCGCCTGCGCACGCCCCGATCCAGCTCGACCACGTCGAGCCCTTGAGCCTGGCACGCGTCGGCGCAGAGGATGCCGGGTCCGCCGGCGTTGGTCACGATCGCGACGCGCCCGCCGCGCGGGATCGGTTGGGCCGAGAGCAAGGCCGCCACGTCAAACAGCTCGTGCACCGTGTCGGTGCGGATCACCCCGGCCTGCTCGAACAAGGCGTCCACAGTCACATCCGAGGCGGCCACCAGTGCCCCGGTGTGCGAAGCCCCCGCTCGCGCCCCCGCCGTCGAGCGCCCGCTCTTGACGGCCGCGATCGGCTTGCGCGCGCCCACTCGGCGGGCGATCCGCGCGAAGCGGCGCGGGTTGCCGAAGGACTCCAGGTAGAGCAGGATCACATCCGTGTTGGGGTCGTGCTCCCAGTACTGGAGCAGGTCGTTGCCCGAGATGTCGGCCTTGTCGCCGACCGACACGAACGAGGAGAGCCCCAGGCCGAGGCGCCCCGCTCCCTCGATCATCGCGATGCCCAAACCCCCGCTCTGGGAGAGAAAGCCGATCCTGCCCCCCTGCGGGGAGCCGGCCGCGAAGGTCGCGTTCAGGGACACCTCCGGCGCCGTGTTGAGCACGCCCAAGCAGTTGGGCCCGACCAGGCGCATCCCGCTGTCCCGGCAGATCGACAGCAGCTCTCTTTGGCGCTCCTCGCCGGAGGCGCCCGTCTCGCCGAAACCGCTGGAGATGACCAGCAGGGCCCGCACGCCGGTCAGCGCGCATTCGCGCGCAACCTGGGTCACGTGGCGGGCCGGCACCGCGATCACGGCCATGTCCACCTGGCCGGGCACCTGGGCGATCGTGGCGTACGCGCGAGCGCCTTGGACGGTGCGAGCTTTGTCGTTGACCGCATACAGCTCGCCCCCGAAGTGGCCTTGAGCGAGGTTGTGCCACAGCTCGCCGCCGATCGTGCGCCGCCGCCCGGAGGCGCCCACCACCGCGACCCCGACCGGCTCCAAGAAGCTGCGCACCGCGGCCACGGCGGCCTGACGATCGCGCTCGTCGAACAGCTCCAGCGTCTGCTCGGACATCGCGGTGGGCAGTTCGATCTCGATCGAGTCCAAACCGTCGTGCTGCTCGACCGGAAAGCCGCTCTGGCGAAAGACATCGATCATGCGGCGGTTGTGGGGCAGGACCTCGGCGAGAAGTCTGGAGATGCCGTGTTCCTCGGCGGCGGCCGCGAGGTGGGCGAGCATGATCGTGGCGATCCCCTTGCCTTGCCACTCGTCGCCGACCACGAAGGCCACTTCGGCGCGCTCGCCGTCCAAGCGCATGTAGGCGCCGTGCGCCACGATCGCTTGGCTTGGGCCGGTGCTCGCGACCAAGGCGTAGCGATCGCAGTAGTCCATGTCCACCGACCATTTGGCGACCCACTCCAAGTTCGGCGAGCCGAAGAAGCGAAAGCCGATCGATTCGGGCGAGAGCCCGTCCAAGAAGCGTTTGATCGCGTCCGCGTCGTCGGCGCTCACTGGGCGTATGTGCAAGCTCGAGCCGTCCTTGAGCGCCACGTCCACCACGTGCGCCTCGGGGTAGGGGGCCTGGGAATCGGGGGCTTTGGTCTCGAAAGCGCCGGGCCCGGACGCTTTGGCCCCGGAAGCCTTGCTCGCGGCTGCGGTCACGCTGAGGACTCTGCCCGGCGACGGGCCCTCGAGCATCCGTGTAACGCCGCACGTGAACGCGGGATCGCACGGACACCCCGAGCCCGAGAAGCACTAGCTTTCAGGGCCATGGAAGTGTCCGAGAGAACGAGATCGCAGAGGTGATCGCATCGGCGAGGTGATCCACACCGAAGACTTGACCAAGCGCTACGGCGAGACCTTGGCCTTGGACTCGCTCGACCTCGACGTCGCGCCGGGAGAGGTCTACGGCTATCTGGGTCCCAACGGCTCGGGCAAGACGACCACGATCAGGCTGCTCCTGGGCCTGCACCGCCCCTCATCGGGCCGCGCCGAGCTGTTCGGGATCGACGCCTGGCGCGACCCGGTCGCGGCGCACCGCCGCGTCGCCTATGTCGCCGGGGAGCCGTTCTTGTGGCCGTCGATGACGAGCGCCGAGACCTTCGAGTTCTTGGCGCGCATTCGCGGCGGCGTCGACACGGCCTACCGGGACCTGTTGGTCGAGCGCTTTCAGTTGGAGGCCTCCAAGCGCATCCGGGCGCTCTCCAAGGGCAACCGCCAGAAGGTCCAGCTGGTGGCGGCTTTCGCGAGCAGGGCCGAGCTGTTGATCTTGGACGAGCCGACCAGCGGACTCGACCCCTTGATGGAGGTCGCCTTCCGCGAAACGGTCCACGAAGCCAAGCAGCGCGGCCAGGCGGTGTTCCTCTCCTCGCACATCCTCAGCGAGGTGGAGGCCTTGTGCGATCGCGTGGGCATCTTGCGCGAAGGCAAGCTCGTCGATCAAGGCAGCTTGGCCGAGCTGCGCCATCTCGGCGCCCACACGATCGAGGTCGCCTTCGATGGGCCGGCGCCCGCCCTGCCGGAGCTGCCCGGGGTGAGCACGACCCCGGCCGGCGAAAATGTCTTGCGCTGCGAGGTCACCGGGGAGGTGGGTCCCCTGATCGAGGCCTTGGCGCACGCCGCGCACGAGCCGGGCGGGCCGTCGATCGCCACTCTGACCAGTCGCGAGCCCTCCTTGGAGGAGATCTTCTTGCACCACTACGACGGCTCTGACGGTGTCCCCGGCTAGCGTGGCCCTGGCGCGCCGGGCCTTCAGGGACGCGCGGGTCAGGACCTTGGCGTTCGCTTATCTGTTCGCGATCTACGCCTATATCCAGCCGGCGGGCTACCGCCACTCCTATCCCACTACCTCCGACCGCTTGGGCTTCGCGCGGAGCTTCGGCCCCAACAAGGGGTTGCGCCTGTTCTATGGAGAACCCCATGACCTGCTCAGCGTGGGCGGCTACAGCGCTTGGCGGGTCGGCGGAACCTTGGCGATCGTGGCGGCCGCATTCGGCCTGTTGGCGGCGGTGCGGGCGCTGCGCACCGAGGAGGACACCGGGCGCATGGAGTTGGTGCTCGCGGGCACGCTCGGGCGTGGGGCCGCGTTCGCCGCGGCGATGGCGGCGATCGCGGCCGGCGTCGTAATCCTCTGCTTCGCGGAGTTCGTGGGCTTCGTGCTGGGCGGCCTGCCGGTCGGCGGCTCGGCCTTTTTGGCGCTCGCGACCGTTTCGGTCGTGCCGGTGTTCGTGGGCGTGGGAGCGCTTGCCTCTCAGGTGGCGCCGACACGCAGATTGGCGCTGGAGCTTGGCGGCGCGGCGGTGGGGCTGGCTCTGTTGTTGCGGGTGATCGCGGACACGGTGAACGGGTGGGGCTGGCTGCGGTGGACCACACCGCTCGGCTGGGCCGAGGAAATGAGGCCCTTCGTGGGGACCCGACCCGGGGTTCTGGTGGCTCCTGTTTTGGCGACTGTCCTGCTGCTCGCGCTTGCGGCCAGGATCGCGTTGAGGCGCGACGTCGGCACCGGCCTGTTCTCCTCCAAGGACACGGCCGCGGCGAAACTGGGTTTGCTGTCCTCGCCCACGGCGCTGGCCCTGCGCGGCGAGCGTGGGGGGCTGGCGGTGTGGCTCGGCAGCATCGGGTTGTTTTCGGTGATCTTGGGGGTGATCTCCAAAGGGATCTCCTCGGCGGACATCTCGCCGAGCGTCCAGCGCGAGCTGGCCAAGTTCGGCGCGGGCTCGATCGTGACGCCGGCCGGCTACTTGGGGTTTGTGTTCATCTTCTTCGTGTTGACCGTCAGCCTGTTCGCGTGCGCCCAGGTGGGGGCGGCTCGGCACGAGGAGGCCGAGGAGCGCTTGGAGACGCTGCTGGCGCTGCCGGTCGCCCGCGGCGCGTGGCTGGGCGGACGCCTCGCGCTGGCGGGGGCCGCCACGCTCGTCTTGTCGCTCGCCTGCGGCCTGCTCACCTGGGTGGGCGCGGGCGCCGCGGGGGTCTCGATCTCCTTGGCCAAGATGCTGGAGGCGGGCCTGAACTGCGTGCCGGTGGCGCTCCTGTTCTTGGGTGTGGCCGCGCTCGCGTTCGCATTGGCCCCGAGGGCGAGCGCCGGGATCGCCTATGGCGCGGTCACGATCGCTTTTTTGTGGCAGCTGGTGGGTCCGCTCGTGGAGGCGCCCAAGTGGTTGGTCGAACTGACGCCTTTCGCGCACGTTGGTTTGGTGCCGGCCCAGTCGTTTCGGGTGGGCGACGCGCTCGCGATGGCCGCGCTCGGCTTGCTCGCCTGCGGCGCGGCTTTGGCCGCCTTTCGCAAGCGCGACCTCGTGCCGACGTAGCGCCGCACGCCGCACCGCACGAGCGGGGCGCAGTGACGACACGCGCCGCCGCACGGGCCGGGCGGCGCGAGGGTCAAGGGCCGCGTCAGCCCTCGGGCGCCGGGCTGGAGCGGTAATGCTCGCGCCAGATCAACCGATGCACCGGGATCCAGCGGGGGATGTCCCTGAGGCCCGGGATGAAGGGGATCAGGAGGAAGGCGAGGCTGAGCACGGTCATCACCAGGACCACGAGGATGTCCGCGTTTTCAGAGGACTTGAAGGGTTCGACCTGATACCAGAAGGTGTAGAGCCACAGCCACGATTGCCCGGGATAGGAGCCGGTCTCGTTCATCATGCCCCACTGCTCGCCGAGCAGGTGGTCGGCTTCGGCGCGTTCTTCGAGCAGTTTGCCGTCGGCCATGAACAGGAGCGGCTTGGTGTAGTCGGTTTGGAAGAACTGGTTGGAGCGAAGCAGATTGCCTTCCAGCCCGCCTGTCTGGGCCAGGCCGAGCAGAGCGCTCATCAGGACCGGCACCGGCCCATATTCGCCGGGCGGAACCTTCAGCGTGCCACCTGCGCCCACGGTCGCTTTTTCGAGGGCCTTGGCATACGCTTCGCTCCACTGCTTCTGCTTGGCGGGGGGCGCGGCCTTGTAGGTGGCGATCGCGGCGCGCACAGCGGCGTCGCCGGTGATCGTTTGTAGGGGTTCGAACACGTACGCGTCGGCCGTGTCGATCGGGTGGCTCACCCCCAGCCATTCTTGAGGTTTGAGGAAGGCCGCGTGCTGGCCTTCGGCGGCATGGTTGTAGGGAGGGCCGTATTCGGCGGTGCCGCTGGTGCCATCGAGCTCGCTGACGGCGGTGGTCACGAAGTCGGCGGGCATCGAAGTCGACCACTGGGCGATCGTGGAGGGCTTCTCGTCCGGCGAGGAGAACAGGATCGTGAAGAGGACCGCCAAGAGCGTCATCACCCCGAGCGCGACGCACAGCTCCTTGACGAGGTCATAGGGCGCGTAGGGGCCGGTCCAGTCGCGGGTGCGGTTGGTGTATCGGCTCATGAGCTCGTCCGATCGGCCACCGGGGCCTCCGCGCGGCCGTCGCCGGCAAGGGCACCCGCCGAGGCGCCGGCCTGCTCCGAGGCGGAGCCCTCGGTGCGCTCGGCGAGCTCGAAAGGCGGGACCACCCCGTGGCGGCGGACCAAGAGCACGTGGGCCGCCACGACGGCGACGACGGCGATCGGGAACAGGAGGATGTGCCAGCTGTACATCTGGCCGAAGTTGGTGAGGTTGAAGAAGGCTCCGGCGCCGATCGAGTTCATCGCGTCCTTGGCCTGGGTCGAGATCCATTGCGCGTCGAAGTTCTGTTGGGAGACGTAGCCGGTCAGGGCTGCCGGTACCGCGATCAAGAAAGCGATCGCTCCGGTCATCCATACGCGTGCGCGCCCGCCGCGCCAGGCGGCCATCCAGTACTTGCCCCACAGGTGAACGACCATGGTGAAGAAGAACAGCTCGACCGCCCACATGTGAATCGAGTTGAAGAAGTGCCCTACACCGGTGTCGTGCCACCAGGCGGGACCCTTCAGGCTGAGGATCATCCCCGAGCCCACGATCACCATCAGGGAGGCCAAGGTGGCCACGCCGAACACGTATATCCAGGAGGCGACATAGGTGGGCTGCCCATCGGGCAGGAGCTTCTCGGGGGGCAAGGCCGCGACACCGGCTTCGCGCGTGCGCACCGTCCACGAGCGCTTGCCGTCGGGCGCCGAAGGGATAGGACCGCCCGCGACGCTCATTGGGCCGCCTGTTCGTTGCCCCTCTGGGTGCGCGCCTGTTGGCGCTTGGCCGCGCCGGGGAAAGGCAGGAGGATGGCCAGGACGAAGACCACCAAGATCAGGCATATGACCACCACGTTGGCGACCGACATCTCAAAGAAATGCCAGTGCACGACGTGTGCCGGATTATTCAAATCGAAGACGGCACCGATGGAATTAACCACAATTGTGCTCCTCGCTTGAGACGGGTCCGTGCGACTGCGCGGGGTGTCCGTCTGCTCGCCAAAAACCCTATGTTCGGGCCGGGTGGGGCGCGTCCGTATTAACCACTCGACCGGTGCGGGGGAAAGTCCGATCGTGCGCGCAGAGCAGCGACTCAGTAGTTATATGCAGCGAAGCGGCGGACTTACTCGGCTCCGCCGCGCGCAGCACTTCCATAAGCTCGTGCCATGTCAACCGCTCCGCAGCCGACGCCGCGAGAGACTGCTCCGGGCGGCGCAGCCCCGCCGAGGAGGGAGGCCGCTCCCGGCGCGGGGGCGCCCGAGGCGAGCGAGGCCGCCCCCGACCCGTTCAAGGTCGTGATCGCGGGCGCGGGCGTGGCGGGCATGGAGGCGGCGCTGGCGCTGAAGGATCTGGCCGGGCAGCGCGTGACGATCGAGATGTGGGCGCCCGACCCCGAGTTCGTTTATCGCCCGCTGACGGTGCGCGAACCTTTTGCGTATGGAAGCGCCGAGCGCTACGAGGTCGCGAAGATGGCGGCGAAGATCGGCGTCGAGGTGCGCGAGGAAGCGTTCTCTTGGGTGGACACCGCGGCGCGCGTCGCCCATACCGACGAGGGCAAAGAAGTCTCCTATGACGCGCTGATCTTGGCGCTGGGGGCGCGCATCCACTCGCGCTTCACTCATGCCTACACGATCGACGACCGCCACTTGGACGACATCCTCAGCGGGCTGCTCCAGGACGTGGAGGGCGGCTATGTGAAGCGGTTGGCGTTCGTGGTGCCGGCGAGGATGGCTTGGCAATTGCCGGTGTACGAGCTTGCCTTGATGACGGCGCGAAGGGCCGGCGAGACCGACGCGAGCTTGGCGATCTCGATCGTCACGCCCGAGGCCGCGCCGCTTGTGATCTTCGGCGCGAATGCGTCGGAGGCGATGTCGAAGCTGGTGGCCGGCGCGGGGATCGAGGTGATCGGCTCGGCCTACGCTGAGGTGCCGAGCTGGGACACGGTGGTGGTCAACCCGGGCGACAGACGACTGCGCTTCGATCGCGTGGTGGCGCTGCCCGAACTGTACGGTCCCGCGGTGAGAGGACTGCCGGGCGGCGAGCACGGTTTCATCCCGATCGACCTGCACGCGAAAGTGAGGGGCGTGGAGCGGGTGTATGCGGCGGGGGACGCGACCGACTTCGCGATCAAGCATGGCGGCATCTCCGCCCAGCAGGCCGACGCCGCGGCCGAGGAGATCGCCGCGCTCGCGGGCGCGCCGGTGCAAGCCAAGCCGTTTCATCCGACGGTGTACGGGATGGTGCTCACCGGTGGGGCGCCGCTGTATCTGCGCGCGCAGCTCACGGGCGGCCATGGCTTCAGCTCGGAAGCTTCGGATGAGCCGTTGTGGACACCGCCGCGCAAGATCGTGGCCAAGTACTTGGGGCCCTTCTTGGAGGCGTTGGAGTAGTGGCCCGCCCGAGGCGAGCCCGAGCGAGGGTCTGCTCATGCGGATGAGCCCGGGCCCGGCTGGAGACGCACGGTGCGTGTAGGCCTGCTCACAGGGGGCGGCGATTGTCCCGGGCTGAACGCGGTGATCAGGGGGGTGGTGCGGCGTGGATTGGCGCTCGGGGAGAATAGTTTCGTCGGTTTTCGCTATGGCTGGGCCGGTGTTTTGGAGGACCATGTCTATCCTCTCTCGCGCGAGAGCACCGCGGGAATCCTGCCACGGGGCGGCACTATCCTCGGCACTTCGCGCACCAATCCGTTCGACGGGCGGGCGGGCGCGCTGGAGCTAGTCGAAGCGACCTTCCAGAGGGAGCGCTTGGACGCACTGATCCCGATCGGCGGCGAGGACACGCTCGGCGTGGCGCGGCGTTTGAGCGAGGCGGGCCTGCCGATCGTGGGCGTGCCGAAGACGATCGACAACGACATCGGCGAGACGGACTTCACGTTCGGTTTTCAGACCGCCGTGCAGATCGCGACCGACGCGATCGACCGGTTGCACACGACCGCGGAGTCCCACAACCGGGTGATGGTGGTCGAGGTGATGGGCAGGCATGCCGGTTGGATCGCGACTTATGCGGGGATAGCGGGTGGGGCCGACGCGATCCTTGTACCGGAGCGTCCCTTCGATTTGGAGGAGGTGTGCGCGCGCTTGCGCAGGCGCCACGAGCGGGGGGTCACGTTCTCGATCGTGGTCGTCTCCGAGGGGGCCACGCCGAAGGAGGGTGGAGCGATGCGGCTCGGCGGCGAGTCTGAGACCGACGAGTTCGGGCACGCCCGCTTGGGCGGGATCGGCGTGGAGCTGGCGAGGGAGGTCGAGGCGAAGACCGGCTATGAGACTCGAGCGACGATCTTGGGGCATGTGCAGCGGGGAGGCACGCCCACCGCCTACGACAGGGTATTGGCGACCCGCTTCGGGGTGGCCGCGATGGATGCGGTGGCGGGCGGGCGCTTCGGGCGGATGGTGGCGCTACACGGACCCGACATCGCCGAGGTGGGGCTCGCCGAGGCTTTGGCCCGGCCCAAGCTGCTCGATCCGAAGCTGTTCGAGACCGCCGAAGTGTTCTTCGGCTGAGCGCGCTTATATCGAAGGCAGGCAGCGCGTCCGGCGCGGGACACACGCGCCCATCGAAGCGTGCGGCGCGTCCGGCGCGGGACACACGCGCACATCGAAGCGTGCCCTCCCGTCCGGCTTGGGACGCGTGGCGCCTACCCTCGGCCGGCCGAGTGCTGGCTCTCGGCCTGGAGTCCGCCCACGCGCCTGATCGGGAAGCTCGCTTGGACCGTGGCGCCGGCGCCGGGCTGGGAGTCGACTTGAAGGCTCCCGTCCAGCAGCTGGACGCGCTCGTGCATACCCATCAGCCCGAAGCCCTCGGTCTGCTCGGTGGTGTCGAAGCCGGACCCGTCGTCACGCACACTCAGGCGGACATCGGTCTCATCCTCGTGCACCTCGACGACGGCCCGTTTGGCATTGCCGTGCTTGACCGCGTTGGAGAGCGCCTCTTGAACGATCCGGTACATCGCCGTCTCGACCTCAGGCGGGGGGCGCTTGGAGGCGCGGCCCTGCTCATAAGCCAGATCGATGCTCACGTCGATGGTCATGCCTTGGCGCTCGGCCCGTTCGCACAGGGCCTGAATCGCCGCTGCGGCCCCCAGTTCGTCCAGGGAGGCGGGACGCAGGTCGGTGATCAGGGCGCGCAGGTTTGTGATGCCTTCCTCGAGATGGTCTATCGCGGCGGCGACCGCCTGCTCGAGCGCCTCGGGCTTACCCGAGCGCTTGGCTGTGGACAGGCCCACGCGCAGAGCGCTCAGGCTCTGCAGGGTGTCGTCGTGCAACTCGCGCGCCCACCGCTGACGTTCGGCCTCGGCGGCAGCCAAGCGCTGACGCTGGCGCTCGGAGGCGACCGACTGGGCGGTCGCGACGGCCGTGGCGGCCGACGCGGCGAAGGCCTCGAGCAGGCGCTCGTCGTCACTGCTGAACTCGGGTCCGTCGTGGAGGCGATCGATCGCGACCAGCACGCCGTAGGAGTGGTTCTGGAACACGAGCGGCACGATCAGGCCACCGCTTGCGTGCACTTCGAGCGTGCCCAGGCCGTGTTCGTCGAAACGGGCTCTGGTCAGCGGTTCTTGCAGGCGCTGGGCGCGCCGGGTGCGCAGGGCGGCGCTCGCGGCCGAGTCGCCGAGGGGCACCTGCTTGCCGAGCAGGCCGGGCGGCAGTTCGCCGGCGCCGGCAGAGACGGTCAAGCGGCCGCGCTGGACCAGCTCGATCACGAGCAGACGCGCGTCCACCAAGGCGCGCCCGCGCTTGGCGACCAGCTCCAAGATCACGTCGAGATCGGTCTCGGCGCCGACGGCCCGCGCGATCTGGGTGGTTGCGTTGAGCGCCGCCACGGTTCTCTGCAGCTCGTCTCGATGCTCGCGCGTGCCGGTGTAGCGGCGGGCGTGGTCGATCGCGAATCCGGCAAGCTCGGAGAGCATCAGCACGGCTTCCTCGTCTGCCTCGCTGAACTGCTCGCCGTGGCGCTTCTCGGTCAGGTAGAGGTTGCCGAAGGGGGTCCCGTCGATCAGGATCGGCACCCCCAGGAAGCTGTCCATCGGCGGGTGGCCATGGGGGAAGCCGTAGGAGCGGGGATGTTCTGAGATGTCGCTCAGGCGCAGGGGCGTGGGATGTTGGATCAGCTCGCCGAGCACGCCCCGTCCGCGCGGCAGGGCGCCGATCGCCTCGCGCTCGGACTCCTCGATCCCGAGCGTGAGGAAGCGCTCCAGTTCGGTGCGCGAGCTGCCGAGCACGCCGAGCGCCGCGTAGCGAGCGCCGGTCAGCTCACGGGCGGACTCGAGCACCCGGTTGAGCACGATCTCGAGGTCGAGCTCGGCGAGGACGCTGCGGGCCACATCCAAGACGCCGCGCGCGGTGCGATCCATCAGGGCGCTCCTATGTGAGGCGGCTTCATCGAACGGCTCTGTTGCGGCCTGCGCACAGCACTGTGGTCACTGCTCACATCCCTATGTTTGCGCGCCCCTGAACGTCATCGCCCGGACAAGTAGCTTAGCGCACAATGCGGGAAAATCCTCGTATTTGACTTAGCCGTTTGAGTCGAATTATCAAGAGATTCGGAAACTCGGGCTAGCTCGTTGGCGCCGGCCGCCCTCATCCCGCCGGTGTCCCACGGGGGATCAACGGAAGGGGATGTGTGGCTTCAACGGAAGGGGGGGGATTCGAACCCCCGAAGCGGGGGTTACCCGCTTGCTGGTTTTCAAGACCAGTGCATTCAACCGCTCTGCCACCCTTCCCGGCGCGACCGCAGAAAGGCTAGTACACGCACCGCCTCGTGACTCTACGATCCGAGTGTGAACGTCTCCGCACAGCTCTCCTCCCAGCACTCCGCACAGGTCCCCGTCAAGGCGTCCGCCCAGCTCCCCTCCCAGGACTCCGCACAGCTCCGCGTCAGGGCCCGGGTGGGCGACTCGATGGACAGGGCGATCGGCGAAGTCGTTTCGCATTACCAGCGCGGAGTGCGGCGGATCGATCTCGCGGCCGTCGAGGCGCTGTGGCGAGCAGCTGCTCCGGCGAGGGTTCCCGAGCACATCGTGGTGGTGGGCACCAACGGCAAGACCAGCACCGCGACCTACATCGCGAGGCTGCTCGGCGGCTTGGGAATCGAGTCGGGCCTTTACACCTCGCCGCACATCGCGAGCTGGTCCGAGCGAGTGCTGATCGACGGGGAGCCTTGTGGGGAGGAGGAGTTGCTGGATGCGCTGCGCCGCTACGACGACCTCGCCCAAGAGCTGAGGCCGGCGGTGCGCGAGGAGCTGCGGTTCTTCGATCTGTTGACGCTCGCCGCCGAGGATCTGCTCGCGCGCAGAGGCGTCGAGGTCGGAGTATTCGAGGCGGGCATCGGGGGGCGTTTGGACGCTACCCGAATCCTTCGGCCCCGCGTCGTTGCCTTGACAAGCATCGGCTTGGACCACCAGGACCTCCTGGGCGACACCCCGCGAGAGATTCTCTTGGAGAAGCTGGCCGTGGCGCCGACAGGCGCGACGATCGTCTCCGCACCGCTCGCGGACGATCTGACAAGCGTTCAACGCGAGTGGGCCGCAGACCACGACGTGACGCTCGCGATAGCCGAGGACGCGCGCACCAGCGAGACGCTCGCAGTAGGCAAGACCGCACACAGCGACGCGATAGGCACACCCCAGCCCACACCGCAGGGCGCGGGCGCACCGTCCGAGCTGCCCGCATTTCAAGTGCGGAACATGGCGCTGGCCGAAGCGGCCACTCGTCAGGTTCTCTCGCGCCTTGGCCTTGCCCGGACCACCTTGGCCGCCGAGGCCGAGGGCGCATTGCCTGCCGAGGCCGAGGGCGCGCATCCTCCGCTCGCTGACGAGGCGACGCTGAGGCGCGCGGCGGGGCTCGTGGAGCCGCAGGTGCTTGGACGGTTTCAACGCGGCACGATCGAAGGCACCCCGTTTCTTGCCGACACCGCCCATAACGTGAGCGCTTGGAGCGAGCTTCTCGCCGAGACCGAGGCGCGCGGAGAAAGGTTCGTCGCGGTGCTCGCCCTGACCGAGGAGCGCGACCCGAGGGAGCTGGCCGAGGCGGTCAAACACGCGACGGGGATCGAGGCGATCGTGACGACTACCACGCGTGTGCGACCCGGACACGACGCGAGCCTCCTGCTGGGGGAGCTCGAGGCCGGGGAGACCACCGCCTCGGCGGAGGATCTTCCCGAGCGGGCTTTCGCGACGGGAGTCGGCCTCGCGCGGGAACGGGGTGTGTCTGTGCTGGTCACCGGCTCGACCTACCTGGTCGCAGACTTTCTCGCCTGGTTGAAAGGTCGCGGGGGATGAGCTCCGCGTTGAACGGTCGCGAGGGATGAGCTCCGCAGAGGCCTTGAGTTCTTCTGCCTCCGAAGGGCCCGTGTATCTGGAGCGCTTCCATCCCTCGCCGGGGACGGTTTCGGTTCAGGAAATGCTCGCCTCGGTGGAGCCCGTCAAGGACGCACCCGCCGACCGGCCGTATGTCTTCGGGACGTTCGTCACAAGCGTCGATGGACGGGCGACGCTGGGCGGCAAATCGGGTGGCTTGGGCGACCCCGCCGACCGCGCGATCTTCCGCGGTCTGCGCGGGACCGCCGACGCGATCATGGTCGGCACCGGGACGCTTCGCGCAGAGCGCTACGGGCGGGCGGGGCGCAGCAAGGAGCTGCGCGAAGCTCGGGCGGAGCGTGGCTTGGCCGAGGAGCCCACGATCATGATCGTCAGCCGAAGCCTCGAGTTGCCCGCGGGCATTCCGCTGCTGGAAGACGAGAAGTCGCGGGTGCGCTTGTACACCTCCAGCGACGCGCCGATACCGCCGATCGGAGCTCAGCTGGAGGTGACCCGGCTCGGGGCCGAGGGGGGGCTTGAGCAGGTTCTGCGCACGGCGCGCCACGAGCACGGCATCAGGGCAATCGACTGCGAGGGAGGTCCGACCCTGTTTGGGGCGCTCGTGGCGCTCGACGCCATCGACGAGCTGTTCCTCACGGTCGCGCCGATGTGGGCGGGCAACCGCGAGGTGGGGTTGTCCACCGACCGGCCCTTGGTCCCCTCGCGCGAGCTGGAGCTGGTGGCCGGCTACCAGAGCGAGTCGCGCCTGTATCTCCGCTACGCGAGGCACACTCCATAAGCGGGTCGCTGCCCCAAGCTATTCGACGAACGGTCGATTGTGGACGGTTGTCTGTCGAGGGTCGGCGCGCGGGTGTCGATCAAGAGAAGGTGCGCACGATTCGCCCAGCCACAGCTTCGCGCGGCCCGAAAGGGCTCGCGCGGCCAACCGTCGCACCGGTCCAACTCAAGGCCCCCATCCTCGCATCGGTGTGGCGCGCGCAGACAATCGTCGCCGCGATCGCGCTGGTGGCGACGATGCTCACGCTCGCGCTGTTGAGCTCTCAAGCGCGGGCGGTGGAAACCGGAGTGGTCGTCAACGGCCCGAGCGGGCTATCGCCCGAAAGCGATGGCCAGCTCGCCGGGCTGGGCGTGGGCTGGGTGAGGGGGTTTGTGCCTTGGACGGTGTTCGAACCGAATCAAGGGCATCTCAACGAACCGCAGATCGGCGCTTTGGAAGCGGGCTTGAACGCGTTGCCGAAGGGCACGAAGGTGATGCTCGACGTGGTCAACACGCCGCAATGGGAGTCCGGCTCGGCCAACCCGGTGATGCCTCCACGCGACCCGGCCGACTTCGCTCGTTTCGTGGGCGCTCTCTCCAAGCGCTTGGCGGGCAAGGTCGATGCTTGGGAGATCTGGAACGAGGAGGACGATTCCTTGTGGTGGGCTAGCGGACCCGATGCGGGCGCCTATACGGCGCTGTTGAAGGCCGCCTACCCGGCGATCAAAGCTTCCGATCCGGGCGCCAAGGTCGTCTTGGGCGGCTTGACGGGCAACGATTACGAATACCTCTCCCAGGTCTACGCGGACGGCGGCAAGGGCTCCTTCGACGCGGTGGCGGTGCACACGGACACGATCTGCGACGTGGCTTCGCCCTATGAAATCTTGCGCAACGGACGCACCGACCAGCGCATCAACCGGTGGTCGTTCTTGGGCTATAGGACTGTCCACGAAACGATGATCGCCAACGGCGATAACAGCCCGATCTGGATGACCGAGCTGGGCTGGAGCACCGACACGCAGACCTGCAACTCGGGCGCCTGGGCCGGACAGAAGCCGGCCGGCGTGAGCCCTGAAGAGCAGGCCACGTTCTTGCGCCAGGCCTACCATTGTTTGGCCCAAGACTCCTACGTGCAGGTGGGCATCTGGTACGGCCTGCAGGACACCGAACCGTTCGGCACCCCGCGCGGCAGCTATGGGCTACTGGGCCCCAACCTGCAGGCCAAGCCGGCCTATGGCGCGCTGGCCGGATACGACAGGGACGGCGACCGCTTGAGCGAACAGTGCGGCGCCCAACAGGGGCCCCAGATCAGCCTGACCAGCCCGAAGACCGGCGTGCGCTACAGCAATACCCTGCCGATCTCGGTGAGTGCCAGCGACAGCGTGGGCGTCTACCAAATCTCGCTGTATGACGACCACCACATCATCCGCAGCTTCTATGTCCATGGCGGGCTCTCGACCTTGAGCGGGCATATGGTCTGGTATGGCGCAAGGCTGCTCAAGCCGGGCAAGCACACCTTGATGGCCGAGGCCTTCGACGAGCGCAACAACACGAGTACGACGTCGATCACGATCGTCAGGACCGGCAAGCCCAAGAAGAAGCACAAGAAGCACAAGCATCGCCATCCCAAACACTGAGCGAGACCGCGACTCGGCGCGCGCCCGAGACGCGGGAGGGCGTCCGTGCCGGGGAGCGCCGCAGGCTCTAAACTGGCCTTCCGCAGTCCCGGGAGAGGTGGCCGAGTGGCTGAAGGCACTCGCCTGCTAAGCGAGTATGGGGGTCAAACTCCATCGGGGGTTCGAATCCCCCCCTCTCCGTTTTCGCCGGATTTTGGCTTTGCGAAGCCAAGAACGAGCGGCCGCTGAGACAGGCGTGACTTGGGTTATGTCCGAACCCAAAGCGCTCCAGCACACCGCCGCTGAGTTGCTCTACTGCGGTTGTTCTTGCTGAGGTTGCGGTGGTAGATCTACGGCGTTCACCTCGTTCTCGGCCCACGTCCTCACCTGCTCGACCAGTGTGAGGGCTGCGGGCCGGTCGAGCGCCGGCGGCTCGTCTCCCTCGTAGCGGAACTCGACCGCCCAGGGGGAGAGCACATCGGCTTCGGAGAACTCCGCCGGAGCCTCGATCTCGTTTTCTTCGACCAGGCCGATCAGATAGCTCAGTGCGTGGCTCTTCATAAACGCCACGCCGCGCGCTGCCAGAACGGCCTTGATCAGCTTCTCGACGGCCTGCTGTGCGTGGAAGCCGACAATGGCGTCGGCGATGTCGGTGTCTGGTGAGACCTTCCGTACGAGCGTCTCGTCATCTATCGCCCTGGCGAGAAGTACGCGCGCCAGATCGAGCCGGTCATGTGGCGGCATGCAGCACTCGACCCTCGGTGAGAGCGGCGTGCACCATCGACCCCTCCACACTTCCCCAATCCTCGGCGTAGTTCTCGCTTACGACGAGGATGTCGAACGGCACCCCGAGCGGTCGGAGCGCTCGTCCGAGACGCACCATCTCGGCGTGCCGGTCCTGAGGCTCGCGCTCCACTACGAGGAAGTCGAAATCGCTGTCCGGATCTGCGTCACCGCGTGCACGCGAGCCAAAGAGCACGATCTTGACCGGATCGGCAGCGACGGCGGCCAAGGTCTGGCTTGCTGTCTCGATGATCTCCTGCGGAACCATGACGACACCGTAGCGAAGCTGCCGGGCAGGTTGCGCTGGCCGACCGCGCGACAGCTTCGTTGACCTCGGCAAGCGCATGCCCCAGCGATTGCTGGGCAGATGCCGGGTCGGTTGCGATCAAGTGTGTGCCCCTCAGTGACGGGTGTGCTGGACTGCCTCGGCTGCCCGACATCGTGCGAGCCGACCCGCTGTCTCCAGCAAAAGCTGCACCAAATCCTCAATCTGGACTTGACTGTTGTGACGTCGTACCCAGCTCCCCGTTCGGCTTCCATCCACTAGGTCAACCAAAGAAGCGACGGACTCGAAAGGCGACAGCGAAGCAAATCGCAATCATCACTAGCCTGCGTCGATCAGTTCTGACCTGGCTCATTTCGCCGCGGTCAATGAGCTCGCGTAGATGGGCGCTCCACTCAAGGTGGCTGCCTCCATGCCCCCATTGTACCGGCAGTCTGGAGGAACTCGGCGGGTGCGACGAGGCTACGAAAGTCGGGCTACGAGTCGGCGGTCCGCTTGCGGACCGTCTCAACTGCCCGCTGTCTTGCTTGCCGGCTCGTTGACTCCAACAGAAGCTGCACAAAACCTTCAACCTGGACGTGACCGTTCCGAGGTCGTGCCCGGCTCCCCGTCCGCAATCGACGGTGTGCTGGTTACTCACCAAAGGTCGAGTACGAGTTGGAGCGCCTCCTCTACCGAGCGCTGCTCGGCGAGTGGCAGGTGAGCGACCCGCTTGCCCAGAGCGCGAGTGTCCACGGCGCCGACCATCTCGCAGAGGACTTGCGTGATTTGGCCTTCAAGTTCGATCTCCGGATGGAAGCTGGCCGGAAAAGCCGAGCGTGAGGTAGGGCATATGACTACGGTTGAGAGCGCAAGAAGTTCGCTGGCCTGGACGATCACCGCAAAGCGGCGGCCCTGCTGAACATGACCGCGCTTGCCAGGGAGCTTGATCGCGTGGACATCACCACGGACCACGCAGTTCCTCCATCAGGCCCACGACGTCTTGTGCCTCGCGGACGTATCCCTCCTCTGCCATGAGTGCCCTCGCCTCCGCTGCGAGTCCGGTGCGGCGACGCTCCCGCTCGGCGGTCTCTGTGATTGCCTGGCGTGCCGCCTCCGCGCGACTCACACCACGCCGGCGAGCCAGATCCTCGAGCGCATCGATTCCCTCGCGTCCGAGCCTCAGAGAGAGAGGGTGCTGAGCGGCCATGGATCGATGGTAGCGCGAATTGAACTACACGCCAGACGACTGTCACAATACCGGCGTGAGCGATCCTGGCCCCGCGAGCAACCACACGCACAAAGCCCTCGCTGAGGCCGCCGCGGGCCTGCCGTTCGAGGATCGCGAGGACTTCGAGGATGCCCAGCGCGGCTTGATTGCCTCCAGCGAAGGGCTTGTCATCCGCAACGAGGGCGGGCGGGTCGTGTGGGACATGGACAGCTACGCGTTCCTTGGCGCACACAAGGAGCAAGATACGGCGTTGGCAGCGAGCCCGGGCGGGGCGGCTACGGAGAGTGGAGCGAGAGCGGACAAGGGGACGGCCAAGCAGACGAGCGAGGCCCCCGACACAGTCCACCCCAGTCTATGGCGGATGGCCCGGCTCAATGGGATTCACGGCCTGTTCGAGGTGGTGCCTTCGATCTATCAAGTGCGCGGCTATGACATCTCCAACGTCACCTTCGTCGAGGGCGATAGCGGGGTGATCGTGATCGATCCGCTCGTGTCCACCGAGTGCGCTGCGGCCGCGCTCGCCCTGTACCGGGCCCATCGCGGCGAGCGGCCGGTGAGCGCGGTCATCTACACCCACAGCCACGTCGACCATTTCGGCGGGGTCAAGGGCGTCGTCTCGGTCGAGGATGTGCGCTCCGGACGGGTGCCTATTTGGGCGCCCGCCGGGTTCCTCGAGCACGCCGTCTCCGAGAACGTGCTGGCCGGCACGGCGATGGCCAGGCGCGCCGCCTACATGTTCGCCCCGGCTTTGGAGCGAGGCCCGCGCGGGCAGGTGGATGCGGGCATCGGCAAGACGACCTCGAGCGGGAGCATCACTTTGATCCCGCCAACCCACTACGTGACGTCCACGGGTGAGGAGAGGGACATAGACGGCCTACGTTTCTGCTTCCAACTCGTGCCCGATTCCGAGGCGCCCGCCGAGATGAACTTCGCCTTCCCCGATCTCGGAGTCCTCTGCGTCGCGGAGAACGCGGTCCACTGCATGCACAACGTGCTCACCCCGCGAGGAGCCCCGGTGCGCGACTCCCTGCGCTGGTCCAAGTATTTGGGCGAGGCGATCGACCTGTTCGGTGCCGACACCGATGTGATGTTCGCCCAGCATCACTGGCCGCGCTGGGGCAAAGCCCGCGTGATCGACCACCTCGCGCGCCACCGCGACATGTACCGCTACCTGCACGACCAGACCTTGCGCCTGGCCAACCGAGGCCTCACGCCGACCGAGATCGCAGCCGAGGTGAGCTTGCCGCCGAGCCTTGCGCGGACCTGGTCGTGCCGAGGCTATTACGGCACGGTCAGTCACAACGTGAGGGCCGTCTACCAGCGCTACCTAGGCTTCTTCGACGGCAACCCCGCCCACCTCGATCCTTACCCACCGGTCGAGGCGGGCCGGCGCTACGTCGAGTTGGCAGGCGGCCCCGACGCCGTGCTCGCCAACGCCGGGGAGGCCTTCGCCGAGGGCGACTACCGCTGGGTGGCCGAGCTCTGCTCGCACCTGGTGTTCGCCGACCCCGAGTGCGTCCCTGCGCGCGAGCTACAGGCCCAGGCCTTGGAGCAGCTCGGCTACCAAGCCGAGAGCGCGGTGTGGCGCAACCTCTACCTGGTCGGCGCCCACGAGCTGCGCAGCGGCCCGCCCCCCGCGCCGAAGGGACGCAATGTGGCAAGCGCCGACGTCGCCAAGGCCCTCTCCTTGGAGCAACTGTGGGACGCGATGGGCGTGCGCCTCGACGGCCCCCGGGCGTGGGACACGAAGATCGTGCTCGCCTGGGACTTCACCGATGTGGGCGAGCAATGGACTGTGTCGGTCGAGAACGGCGCTTTGAGCGCCATCCCAGGCCGCCTGGCCGCCGAGGCCGAAACGACCGTCACTTTGACCCGAGCCGCCTTCGACGCCGTCCTGCTCGGCGAGGGCGACTCCGCCGCGCTGTTCGAAAGCGGCGCGATCGCCGTCTCCGGCGACGGCGCCAAACTGGGCGAGTTTTTGGGCCTGCTCGACGAAGGCGACCCCGTCTTCCCGATCGTCACTCCCTGAAGTCCTGGAGGGCGCCGCGAGCGTCCTCATCGGTGATCTTCGCGAGCCTCCTTCAGTCGAGGCCAAGCACAACCTTGCCCAGGGCACGCCGCTCGTCGATGGCGCGAAACGCGTCACCGGCCTGCTCCAGCGATACGCAAGAGCCGACTATCGGTCTTATGAACCCTTCGTCGATCATCCGCTCCACGGCCTCGCCGATGGCTCTGTTGCGAGCCGGATTGCCCATCACATAAGCACCCCACCCGGCGCCCACGACCGACACGTTGCGCAGCAACAGACGGTTGACCTTGACCTCGGGGATCGAGCCCTCGGTGAAGCCCACCACGAGCACCCGCCCGTCCTCGCGCAAACAGCGCAAGCTGTCGGTGAAGCGATCGCCGCCGACCGGATCGAGCACCACGTCCACGCCGCCCAGCTCCACCACCTGCTCGCGCCAAGGCCCATCCGAGCGCACCACCTCATCGGCCCCGGCCTCACGCGCCACGCGCTCCTTCTCATCGCTCGAGACGACCGCGATCGTGGAGGCGCCCAGCGCCTTTGCGACCTGTAGCGCGGCCGTGCCCACGCCGCCCGCGGCTCCGTGCACGAGCACCCGCTCGCCGTCCTCCAAGCGACCCCGCAGCTTCAGCGCGAAGTAGACGGTGTGGTAGTTGAGGATCACCGAGGCGCCTTGGGCGAAATCGAGCTGCTCCGGCAAGGGGAAGGTGAGGTAGGCGGGAGCCACGGCCCGCTCCGCCATGCCGCCGAGCACCGTGAACGCCATCACCCGCTCGCCCTGCTCCAGGCCGCTGTCCGCCGGCGCCGAGATGACCGTGCCCGCGACCTCCGAGCCCGGCACGAAAGGAAGGTCCGGTTTGAGCTGGTACAGCCCCCTGGTCTGCAACACGTCCGGGAAGGACACACCTGCCGCCTTCACGTCGACCACGACGCCTTCGCCCGGGGTCAGCATGTGGTTGGGCCGGGGCTCCTCCACGTCCACGACGCCGATCGCGTCGGGGCCGCTCAACTCGCTTATCTGGACTGCCCGCATCGCGCTCAAGGTTACGGGAGGGATGCGACGCCGGTGTTGTGGTTCACGCGGAGGGGTGACTCGCGCGCGTGCGCGGCCCTCTTAACAAGACCCGCCCGTTTACTCGCCGCGCGTGCGCGCAAGGCACCCTCATGAAGATCGCCGCGCGCGCCCGCAAGGCACCCTCGTGAAGATCGCCGCGCGTACGCCCAGGGCACCCTCGTGAGCGAACTCTCACCGCGTCTTAGGTCCCCGTTTAGTCGACCCCGCGAGTGTTGCCCCCGGCCGGTAGCGGCCCGGCAGAGATGAGCGACGACCGACCCAACATCCCAGGACCGGGACTCGACCAGAGCACGCGCCGCCAGCGACGCCACGAGCAGCGCAAGCGTCGGCGCAACCGGCGGCTGTGGATGGGCTCGGCGACAGTCCTGGCGCTCGTCGTCGCGATCGTCGCCATGAGCGCGGGTGGCGGTAGCGCGAAAGGTGGCGCCCACACAGCCGCGGACGACTCCCAAGGCCGCTCCAGCCTAGGAGGCGGCGCGTCGGGCGCCGGTTCTGGCGCTGCTCCAACCGCCGTCGTCTCCGGCGGTCCGCTCGCCCCTGTGGCCTTCGGCGGCCGGGCCGCGCTGTGGGCGCCCCAAAACGTGGTCGGCTACCAGCCTGGCACCGCCGCCGCGTACAGCGCCGCCTCCAAGCTGAGCGGCCTGCCCGGCTACCTGTTGATCGCCGACCGCGGCAACAACCGCATCCTCGTGGTCAACCCCCAACACACGATCGTGTTCAAGTACCCGTCCGCCGCGGATCTGGCGGCCGGGCATCGCCTCTTCTACAACGACGACACCTTCGTCGAGCCCGGCGGCCACGCCCTGATCGCAAACGAGGAGGACAACAACGACATCGTCCAGGTCAACCTCGCCGACCGCTCCTTGCACATCCTGTTCGGCCAACCCGGCGTGGCCGGCTCGGACGCCACCCACGTGCACACCCCCGACGACGCCTACATGCTGCCCGGCGGCACCTTCACCGTCGCCGACGCCTATGGCTGTCGCATCATCTTCGTGCGCCACCACCACATCGTCCGCCAGTTCGGGACCTCGGGCGTGTGCGTACACGAACCGCCGCATCACCTGGATGCCGTCAACGGCGACACGCCCATGCCCGGGGGGGGCACCTTGCTGAGCGAGATCAACGGCTCCTGGATCGATGAGGTCTCGGCCCAAGGCCGGCTCGTGTTCGCGATCAAAGTGCCGGTCTCCTATCCCTCCGATCCCCAGCCCTTGCCGGGCGATCGCATCCTCCTGGCCGACTACGCCAACCCGGGCCACATCCTGATCGTCAACCGCCAAGGCCATGTGATCTGGCGCTACGGTCCCTCCTCCGGCCACGGGCGCTTGGATCACCCCTCCCTGGCGATGGCTTTGCCCAACGGCGACATCGCCGTCAACGACGACTACCGCGACCGCGTGCTCGTGATCGATCCGCGCACCAACTCCATCGTGTGGCAGTACGGCCGCTCCGACCACCCCGGCACCGCGCCCGGCTTCCTGAACATCCCCGACGGCATGGACTTCATCCCGGCCGGCCCGCGCGGCGGACCCGACTACGCCGCCGTGATCCATCCTTAGATGGGCACCCCCCGCCTGGATCCGACCACGCGCAGACGCGGCGTCGCCAAGCGCCGGGCGCGACGTCGGCGCCTTCTCGCGGCGTCGGTGGGCTTGGGTGTCGTGGTCCTCGCGATCGTTGCGGTCGCCGTGCTGGCAGGTGGCGAGGGAGGTAAAGGCGGGGTTGTCGCTACTTCCCAGAGGGGTGACTCGCGCGCGCGCGCGCCCACGCGCGAGTCAGGTTCTAGAGCAATCGCCAACACAACCCTCACGGTCTCCCAAACCGGGTTGCTCCCCGCCCCCGTCCAGGACGCCGCGGCCGCCGCCATCGCGCCGAATCGGATGCTGCTGATGGGCGGGATCGACAGCGGTGAAGCCTCGGTGGCCGACATTCTGCAAGCGAGCCCCACCGGCGCTCAGCGGATCGGGACATTGCCCCAGCCCTTGCACGACGCTTCGGCCAGCCCACTCGAAGGCGCCGTGTACCTGTTCGGCGGAGGCGTCGTCTCCTCGTTTGCGCAGATCACCAAGGTCGACCCCAGCGGGGCCACGGCTCCAGCCGGCCGGCTGCCCACACCCGGCTCGGACGTGGCCAGCGCCGCGATCGGGGCCACCGTGTACGTGGTTGGCGGCTATACGGGCGCCGTGCCCTTGCGCACGATCCTCGCATGGCGTCCGGGCGCCCCCGCCCGGGTGGTCGCGACCCTGCCAAAGCCCTTGCGCTACGCCGCCGTGGCCGCCTCCGGGGGCAAGCTCACGATCGCCGGCGGCACCAGCGGCGAAGAAGCGAGCCGCGACATCTACCGCTTCGACCCCTCCTCCGGCTCGCTCGCCCGGATCGGACTGCTTCCCCATCCGCTGACCCACGCAGCGGCGGCCGCCTTGGACGGGATCGTGTACGTGTTCGGCGGACGCGAAGCCTCGGCCTCCAGCCAGACCAAGCGCATCCTCGCGATCGAACCCGGCGGCAAGGTGCGGAGCGCGGGCGTCTTGCCGAAGGCACTCTCTGACCTGGCGGCGGTCGCACTCGGCGAAAGCATCGTCTTGGCGGGCGGCCGCGACCGTGCCGGAGCAGCCCAGAGCGCGATCTTGACGGCCAAGCCATAGCGGAGCAAACCCTGCCAGACATCGACCGGCCGCAGTCTGGTTCGTGCGAAGGCCCGCACACGTGCGCGCGATGCAGGCTGGATGGAAGGTCACGGGCGTTCTACGGTGAAAGAAGATCGATATGTCCAGGTCCTCGCGTAGTCCCCTGATCCCTGTACTGGCCTTGATCGGGCTCTTGGTCGTCCTGATGGCGGCGATGCTCGTCTATGACCACGGCCACCGCGACCAGATCGCCCAGGGCGTGCGCATCGACGGGATCGAGATCGGCGGCCTGGGCGAAGCGGCGGCCAAGGCCCGCGTCGAGGGAGCGGTGGCGGCGAGCATGGACCATCCCGTGCAGGCCGGCTTGGGCAGTCGGGAGTGGCAGCTCACGCCGCGCCAAGCGGGCGTCACCGTGGACGTGGCCGCCACGGTGTCCGAAGCCCTCAAAACAAGCCAAAGCGGCTCGATCTTCACGCGAACCTGGCGCGGGCTCTCGGGCGGGCACGTCAACGAGGACCTACCCCTGCACGTGACTTACTCCAAAGCCGCGGTGAGCGGATTCGTCGGCGAAATCGCGGACGCCGTGAACGTCGAACCTCGAGACGCCACCGTCGAACCGGGCGCCTCCGGGCTGACCCAGGTGGACGCCAAGGACGGCTTGGCCGTCGAGCGCCGGCGCCTCACCGCCCGCGTCGCCCACGCCCTGACGGGCCGCTCCGCCGCCCGCAACGTGCAGGTGCCGACCTTGACGCGCCATCCCAATGTCACCACCAACGACCTGGCGACCCAGTACCCGGCCTACATCGTCGTCGACAGGGCCAAGTTCAGGCTCTACTTCTATGACCGCCTAAAACTGGCCTCGACCTACGAAATCGCAGTCGGGATGCAAGGCCTGGAAACGACGCCAGGCCTTTACCACGTGCAGTGGAAGCAGGTCAACCCGCCTTGGTACGTGCCCAAATCCGCGTGGGCCGGAGCTTTGGCCGGCAAGACGATTCCCCCGGGACCCGAAGACCCCCTGAAGGCGCGCTTCATGGCTTTCAACGGAGGCGCCGGCATCCACGGAATCGCGCCGTCCGAGTACTCCTCGATCGGCCACGACGCCTCCCACGGCTGCGTCCGGATGCGGATTCCCGACGTGATCGCGCTCTACGCCCGCACCCCCGTGGGCACGCCCGTATTCGTCATCTGAGCCGGCCGCGCCCGCGCGGGTGTGCTCTCAGCCCGAAGTCCCCAACCCCCACCCGCGCCTGGCGCGGTGGGCTCTCCTAGCGGCGGTCTTGGTTCTGCTGGTGCTCGCCGCGCACGAGCACGAACACGAACACGAGGATCACGTTCACGAGCACGCCGATCCCCAAGAAGGTGATCAGCAGGCCGATGTCCTTGCTCACGGCCGCACTTGTCGCTAGGAGCAGCATCGTCGGAAGCCTACCAACGGCACCCACCTCCGTGTCGTGGCGCGCCCCGGCCGGTCCGGGTGGCGGGTCGAGCGCGGAGCGCCGCAGTGTCGTAGCCTACGAGGATCGCTTGCCGCACTGCAAGCCCAAGGAGAGGTGCCAGAGCGGTTGAATGGGCGCGACTGGAAATCGCGTAACGGGGGTTGACTCCGTTCGGGGGTTCGAATCCCCCCCTCTCCGTTGTCTGATCGAAGCTCGAACCCTCAAGCACGTTCGAGCGTTGTCCGCCGATCCCAGCCAGCCTCAACCCATGCCCCGCCGCGATCTGTGAGAGTATGCGCCGCATGATCAAGTTTTCCGCAGGTTGGCTGACGATTGTTCTGTTTTGTGTAGCTTGGGTGCCTGCCGCCATGTCCGCGGAAGCGAAGCTTGTCGGCAGCTCTACGGTAGAAAACCAGGCAGACTCTTCTTCTCCCGGTACGGCAGAAGCGTTTAGCTATGTGGCAACTGCTTCAGGCATAACCGAAACCGCACATCTGTACATCGGCGCATCAAACGCGGCCAAGACCGTAGCTGTAGGTATTTACAGCAACGTTGGCGTACACCCTGGAACGCTACTCGGTGCGGGCTCATCGACCGCGACAGCAGCTGGGACATGGACGTCGGTACCTATCGGCCGTGTGGCAATCACATCCGGGTCAACTTACTGGCTAGCCATCCTGGGCGAGGGCGGCACAATGTACTACCGAGATCACGCCAGAGGCACCTGCGCGAGCGAGACAAGCGCGCAGAGCGGCTTGACAGCATTTGCCACGACTTGGAAGTCGGGAGCAGTCTACAAAGACTGCCCTGGGTCTGTCTATGTGACCGCTGGAGCGCCTCCATCGCCCCCGGTAAACACTGGGCTTCCTGTGATCGGTGGCGCAGACCAAGAAGGAAAGACGCTGACGGTGACAACCGGAGCGTGGAGCGGTAGCCCGACCGGCTACGCCTACCAGTGGCAGGACTGCAACGCTCTGGGTGAAGGCTGCCTCAGCATCGCCGGCGCGAAAGCGTCGAGCTACACGCTGACAGCCGGCGATGTTGGAGGAACGGTGCGTGCGGTTGTGACTGCCACGAACGCCGGCGGTTCGGCCTCGGCGCGCTCGGAAGCCACCGCAACTGTCACAGCGGGGGTGCTTGCGCCCCCAGCGCCTTCGAATACGGCGCTGCCCGTGGTGAGTGGTTCGGATGTTGAAGGGCAGACGCTGAGTGCGTCCAATGGCTCGTGGTCGGGTAGCCCGACCGGCTACGCCTACCAGTGGCAGGACTGCAACGCTCTGGGTGAAGGCTGCGCGAACATCGAAGGGGCGACCTCATCGAGCTACGTGTTGACTGCGCTCAATGTAGGAGGCACCGCTCGTATCAGGGTGACGGCGAGCAATTCGGCAGGCGCCACATCAGCCACTTCAACCGCTACGCCCGTGATCAAGGCGGCGGCGGCGCCGCCACCCGGCGAATCGGTTCTCCTCCTGGGCGCCAAAGTCGCTCACAAAGGGAGTGGGGATTCTAAGGCGGGAGAAATCACTCCTTTGAAGGTCACGGCACAAAAATCGGGCACAGTCGAAGAAATCTGCTTCGAAACGGGCAGTTACGTCTATCTCCCATCGGAGACCTCGCTAGTGCTAGGAATTCAGGAAGACAATGAAGGAAAACCAGGAAAAGTCTTGGGCCAGGGAACGCTCACCAAGACATTTGGCCCGAATATGGAAGCCAAAGTCGTTGGCCTCAAAGTTCCTATCACTGGCGGGAAAACATACTTCTTGTCGTTTCTTCCGCTCGGCGGAAGCGTGACATATTGGTTTCAGACGACTGAAACCGTTATCTACTCAGAAAACCATGTTGGGCTCGAAGATCAGGGGCCACCCGAAAGCTACAACTGGAAGGAAGAAGCAGCCGAGGCACCTATCGGAATCTGGGCCAACGGAACGTAGGCCGGGCAGTCTGGCACCTCGCCAGAGGCTACGGTAGCTTGTGCGGCTGATGATCGGTCAGGTGTCGACACCAGCGGTCGAGAGACGCGCCCCGTCGGCGGTGGGCGGCGCGCTCGCACGAGGCTGGTGGGCTGCGCCGCTCGTCGTCGCGGCGGTGTATCTGGTGACGTTCGCGACGCAATTCAGCCAGATCGTCGCCGGCGTGTACATGGGCGCCGACGCCGCGTCCGCGCCGGTGCTCGGCCAGCTCTTCCACACCAGTGGCGGCATCGTCCTGCTCGGCCACCTCGGCTGGTATTCGGCGCTCCTGTTCGAGGTTTGGACGCGGTGGCTGCCCGGCCATCGCCAGCTCTGGGAGTTTGCGCCCTATGCGCTTGCGCTCTGCTCGGCCGGGATCATGGGCTGGGGCGTATCGCGCATCGCGGGAAGGTGGGGGGCGGCGATCACGGTCACCCTCCTCATATGTCTGGGCCCCGCGACGCTCTCGCTGCTCCTCGTCCTCAACGATCACTCCGAGACTTGGTTCACGGTCGCCCTGCTCTCCGGCTTGCTGGTGGCGCTCGAGGAGTGGCCCTCGCGCTACGCCAGATGGCCGCTCGTCCTGCTCTCGGGGGTAGTCGGGGTCGTGCTGGGGCTCAACGCCGCCTCGGACAAGTTGCTGCTCGTGGCCGGAGCCGGGCCGCTGCTGATCGCCCTTGTGCTCACCTTGGTGTGGCTGCCATCCGATCGCTCGCGTCGCGCCGCTCTGGGCGGGCTCGCGTGTGCCGCGACCGCGATCGTCAGTTACGTCCTGTTGAAGGCCTTGATGAACCACTGGCACGTCGTGACGGCGCTCGACACGAACACGACCGTCTATGCCGGCGCGGGGGCGATCAGGGGCAACTTCGAACTGTGGTGGCAGTCGATCGCGACGCTTGCCAACGGCGAATTCTTCGGTTTGCAGATCGGATTCACGTCGACTCTGGAGTTTGTGTGCGCCGTGATGGCGATCGTCGCAGTGGGCCTTGCGGTGCGCCAAGCGTGGAGGACGGTCATGAGCGCGGCCACGACGCGCGGCGAGCCTCGAACCTCGCCCATAAGGCTCGACCTTGCGTGGGCGATCTATTGGGGAACCTCGCTGGTGGCCCTTTCGTCTGTGTTCATCGCCAGCGGTATGCCCGAAGGACCTCCCTCCAATCGCTATCTGGTGGGCATCCTCCTCGCGGTGGCAGCTCTGGTTCCGCTGGTTGCCCGGGGCAGCACCTCCACCCGAGCGATAGCGACCGGTGCGGTCACGGTGTACGCGTTCACGGGGTGGCTTGGCCTCGTCGACCACACTCTGATCCGTAGCGAAACTGGATCGCCCAGCTACACGCTTGCCAACGCCGTGGCGCGAGTCGCGCGTCGAGAACATCTCGCCGTCGGCTATGGCAGCTACCTGGATGCCGCGCCAATCACTTGGGCGACGCACACGCAGGTGAAGGTATTCCCAGTTGACGACTGCGACGGCAATCAACACCTGTGCGCCTACGAACAGCACATCATGACATCGTGGTATACGCCGCGGCAGGGCGTCAAGACGTTCCTGCTGACCGACCCCGGCTTCACAGTGGCCGGGTCCGCCCCGACGCCGGACCTGGGCAAGCCACTAGCCGTACACCAGTTCGGCGCTGTGACGATGTACGTGTATCCATACGACATCGCGGCCCGCCTCTACGCGCTCTGAAGGCCGCCACTCGCTGGACTAGGAGCGAGAGCTCGACGACCCACGGTCCCGGCCGGCCCTGCCTCGACGCGAGCGGCAGGTCGGCGAAGCGAGCACCGGGCCACTACACTAGGCGGCTCTGCGCCCTTAGCTCAGCTGGATAGAGCGTCGGTCTACGGAACCGAAGGTCGGGAGTTCGAATCTCTCAGGGCGCGTAGACATAGGCAACAAAGCGAAATCCACTACTCGTCCGCCGGCTCAGCCGATTCCGACAGCCGCGCCTCCACGCGCTCGGCGGTTTCCGCAACGTGACTAGTCAGGCGATCACGGACCTCGGGAAGACCCGACAGCTCGCTGGCTCGGTCGAGCGGGAGCTCGTCTGCGATGTCGACGACGGGGTGGGTTTGCCAGTCGGCGACGGCGATCGGTGCACTGCTGCTGTGCAGCGCAAACTTGGCCACGGTCTTGTTGTGGCTTGTGCAGAGGATCAGCCCGATGCTCTCGGTGTCGTCGGGGTGGCGCAGCTGATCGTCGACGGCGTTTAGGTAGAGGCCCATCTTGCCGGCGAACTCGGCCTTGAACTCCCCGATCTTCAAGTCGATGACCACGAAGCGGCGCAGTCGGTGGTGATAGAAGAGCAGATCCAAGAAGAACTCCTGGCCACCGACTTCGAGCGGTTGCTGGCGGCCGTAATACGCGAAGCCAACGCCAAGCTCGCGTAGGAACCGGGGGATCTCCCGCACGAGCGCGTCCTCGAGCTGGCGCTCCTTGGCGTCGTGGGCAAGATCGATGAAGTCGAGGACGTAGGGGTCCTTGGTCACGGAGAGCACCGCACGGCCCTCGATATCGCCGAGCGTGGCGGCGTAGTTGGCGGTCGCTGCTCCCGTCCGGAGATGGAGCTTGAGGTCGATCTGACCGCGAAGCTGGCGACGCGACCAACGATTCTCGATCGCCTTGGTTGCGTACCATGCGTAGAGGTCCGGCGCATCGCCGAACGCGTCGAGCAGCACTTGGTGGTGGGTCCAGCCGATTTGTGCAGCCAGTGGCTGCACTATTTGCTCGTCGGGCCATAGCGCCGCGAACTTGCGCATGTAGAAGAGGTTGCGGCGAGAGAAGCCGCGGCCGAGATCGCCGCAGGCGCGGAGGTCCTGGGCAAGCAAGCCAACGATGTCGTCGCCCCAGGCATGACGCTCCTGCTCGGTCAGGATCGCTCGCCCGATCGACCAGTAGAGCAGGACGAGCCCGGTGTTGACAGCGCGGGCGGCGCGCTCTCGTGCAGCTGCGGCACGCTCGACGATCGCGTCACGCAAGGCGGCGTAGTCAGCGGTGGCAGCGATCTCTTGACTGTTGGGCCGCGCCGCCGGAAGGCGGCGCGTGTCGTCTGCGGTCCGGTTGATTGTCATCTTGCGACTGTCGTCGGGGGTCGAAGTTCGGATCGGAGTTGGAAGCTCAGAGCGCGTTCCGCTCTAACTCGCAAACCCAACCCGTTGGCGCTTCAACCCCAGCATCTTCGCTTTGGCCTCAGCCGCGAGCTGCTCTATCCAGGCTTCGGGGGAGAGATCCTCCCCGAGCACCTGTGCTTGGCGCTTGACGGTCGCAAAATCCCCGGGCGCAAGGTCTTCGATGGCGCCCAGCGCTTGCTCGAACTCCTCGGCGCGCTCAGGCTCTGAGCGTGGGTCGAATCCGCTCTCAGTGCAGAACATCGACCACGCCTGCTCCGGGCGCAGGGACTTGAACTCGAGCTTCCAGGTGAAGCGGCGCATCGCCGCCGCGTCGATCGAGTCCATCAGGTTTGTGGCCGCTATGAAGATTCCCTCGAAGCGCTCCATCCGCTGGAGCAGCTCGTTGACCTGTGACACCTCCCAGCGGGCGCGAGCGAGTGAGCGATCGCGCAGAAACGAATCCGCCTCGTCGAGAAACAGGAGCGCGCCCTCATTTTCTGCCTCGGCGAACATCTTCGATATGTGCTGCTCGGTCTCGCCGAGCCACATCGACAGGAGCTCGGAAGCCGAGCGCATGAGAATCGGAAGGTCGAGCTCGACGGCAATGTGCTCCGCGAGCTGCGTCTTGCCCGCACCAGGCAGACCCCAGAAACAAAGCGAGCCGATCGGGCGCTCCCTCAAGGCCGCGATGATCTGCTGCGGCGCGAAGCGTCCGGCGATGTTCAGAAGGTCGAGGTCATAGCTGGTGACCGAGTCGCGTAGTCCCTCGGTGCGATCGCGCCCGAGGACCTTCTGACTGTGGGCGACCGCGCGCTTGATCACCCGCTCGCGCTCCGGGTCCAGTTGCTCCCCATTCGGAGTGTGCTCAGCGCTCGACTCATCACCCCGGAGCCCGATCAGACGGGCAAGCTCGGCGGCCTGACGAACCTGTTGCTCGCCGAGCAGGCTGTACTTTGCGAGGTCGCGCTCCAATCGTGAAGAGAGACCGAAATCCGTGACCACCTGCGCCACGCGTGCGCGTCGCTCGGCACGTGAGCCTGGAAATGCTTCGCAGTGGAACAGGAACGCGCCCAGGTTGCGCTCCGACAGCTGTCGTGCGCGATCGGTGATCCACACGCAACGCACGCGGCTCTCGGTCAAGCCCTCGTCGGAGGCGAGCTCGGGGTCTTCGTCAGGCGCGAACTCATCGTCGAAGTCGAAGAGGTGAAAAAGGGTGTTGGGCCGTGAGGCGAGCGCCTCGTGGGCGCGGTCGACGACCAAGACCGCGTCGGGGTCCGATCGCTCGATGTGGCGCTGGGCGATGTATGTCCAGGTCGGCAAATCGGCGGAAGCGACGTGCCTCGTTACGACCGCGTGCCCGTGGATCTTCTCGTCTTCCAGCAGCCGCGCCATCATGTCGCGCTTGTCCACAGACTTGGGGCCATAGACGAGCGTGTGAACGCCTCGATCGGCCGGCAACGGCTTGCGCAAAACCCCAAGGAGGATCTGTCTGTCGTCCTCGTGCAGGCGCCCGAGCGATCCCGTCGAGGGCGAGGGCAAGAGCGGCTTGACGAACCGCTCGATGAGCTCATCCTCAGTCTCGGCAGGCTCAGCCAGCGTTGCGCTGAGGTGGCGCGAGGGACCGCTCACCCGTAGCGGACGCTCCTTCACGCTCAACAGGCCCGAGCACGCGAGTGTGCCTTGCTCCGACAGCGCCGAGACCACGTCCGAGTCCGGACGGCCGAGCGCTGCCCCGAGCACCGCCTTGGTCGCACGGTCTGCGTCCATCAGCAAGTCGAACAACTGCGAGAACCCGGGCCGGGAGCGGCCTATCTGGAACGCAAGCACCTCGCGCTCCGTGGCGGTCAGACCCAAGAGTTCAGCGATGCGCCCCGCATTCTCGTCCAAGGCGGTGACGAACCGCGACGCCTCCACATCTGCCATTTGCGCCCATTCACGCAACGCGTTCCGGAACGCAGCCTCATCCCTCTCGATCAGCCCGAACACGCTCGTGGCGCGCAGATACAGACGAACGAAGCGTCCGCTGGTGCGCTCGCCGAACTGGCGCTGGAGATCCTTCAACGTCGGCAACAGCTTGTCGTCGCCCGCGCTCACCTCACGGTCGTCGCCGGCGAGCTGCTCAGGCGGGGACACAGCTGCGGCGCAGCTTGCGTATAGCAAGGCGAACAGATGCGGGTCGGCGGCGAGCAGCCAGCCAAAGCCAGGGCTTTGGGCCAGGCGCAGCGTCCAGGCAGCCATCTGCTGCGCGCCGGGCGTTTCGAGGGGGTTTTCGGATGAGGTGTGTTTGGAGTTCATGTTCGTCCCAGGCACAAGGCCGTCAGATGACTATGAGTATCGCATACAATTGTCACGTGTGCGCGCCGGGTGTGTGCGGCCGTGTCGGATGCCCACGACGCCAGGGAGAGACGGTGCCCGGCGATTGGGCATGCCGCGCCAGTGTCGTACCGGTTCGCGAAACCGCTACGTCTGCGCCAGACGGGATCATTCGCGTCCGGTGGAAGCGAGGTCCCCAGAGCACATCGCGCTAGGCCGGGCGATCCACCGGCTGCGCTTGGACGCGGGCGTGTCTCAGGACGAGTTGGCAAGAAGGGCCGGCATGCACCGAACTTATGTAGGCGGCATCGAGCGTGGCGAGCGCAACGTGAGCTTCGCCAACCTGCTGAAGATCGCCGACGCGCTCGGTGAGCGTCCCGCGAAGCTGCTGGCGCAGTACGAAGGCCTTCGCGCCGGTCTGGGACATCGTCAAAGCGACGTATAGAGAATGCGCGTCAGCTTGAAGGCCAAAGTGCAATCATGAATCTATAGCGACTAGCACCCTAATAGCGAAACCATACTGTAGCTGCTATAGATAATGTAGTGAAAGGCTTGCTATCCGTTTCTGCGACCGCCGAGGAGCTGGGCGTCAATTCGTCGCGAGTCAGGGCGATGATCTCCTCCGGGACTCTCGAGGCCGAGAAGATCGGTGGCGTTTGGCTGATCGAACGGGCCAGCATCGCGGGTCGGGCTCGCGAACAAGCCTCGCCAGGGCGTCCGCTCTCGCCGGCTAACGCCTGGGCATCGTTGCTTATGGCATCAGGTGAGGAGTTGCCGTCGGGGCTGGGAGCGTCCGCGCGCTGGCGGGTGAGGCACGCACTCGAAGGCTACGGATTGGGCGGCCTGCGCCCGCGTCTCGTTCGTCGTGCCGAAACATCCTCTTATTGGGCTCTGCCTGGTGAGTTGCGTGCTCTGCACGATCGCGACGACCTGGTGCTCACCGGTCCGTCAGCCGCCGGCGCTCACCACCTGGGTCTGGTGGGCTCCAACGCGATCGACGCGTACATACCTGCCCGTCTTGTGTCCTCGATGCGACGGGAACACGCGCTGGAGCCTGTGTCCAGAGCGGAATCGAACGTCATCCTGCGCGCCGTTCCGGACGATGCGTGGTTGCTCGATGGTCGACGATTCGCTCCCCTCGCCAAAGTCGCTGTCGATCTTTGTTCGTATCCAGATCCACGAGCGGCTCGCGTAGGTGCCGACCTCGTTGTCGACATTGACCGCAAGATCAAGGCCGCATGAAGGCAGATCCCGACAAGGACCCGCCCGTCGCCTCAATCCGCATCGACTTGATCGATCCAGACGCGATGGACCTTTGGCGCACCGTCATCAAGATCGCGGCGGCTTTCGGACCGGATCGTCGCTGGTGTCTCGTTGGCGGACTCATGGTCGCGCTTTTTGCGATCGAGGCGCAACAGGCCCAACGTGCAACAAGCGACATCGACGTTCTTGCAGACTCCCGGGCGCGTCCGATTGGAACAAGGTGGGCGTCCGAACGTCTGAAGACACTCGGCGCCACCATTCGTCAGCCGGAAGGACTTGAGCGAGAGCGAGGCTTTCGATTCGATCTCGATGGGCAGATTGTGGACATCCTCGCCCCCGACGGACTTGGTCGCACGGGCGCGACGACGACAGGCAAGCTAAAGACAATCCAGATTCCCGGTGGATCGCAAGCGCTTAGGCGCGTTGAGGTTGTCGAGATCGCGGTTGGTGAGGAGATAGTCAGGCTTCGGCGGCCGAAGCTAATAGCGGCGATCCTGCTCAAGGCACGCGCGCTGTCGGTCCATTCGCGCCCGCAAGATCAACGCCATGACCTCGTTACCCTGCTGAGCATGCTCGACGATCCGCGCGCCGCCCGCGCCGCCATCTCTGCAAAGGAGGTCCGGTGGCTACGCTCCATCGCCGACCGACTGGCAATCGACGATCCCATATTCGAGGAGACCTTCGACCGAGCCCGTCTCCGCACCGCGCGTGTGGCTTTTCGATTCTTGGTCGACTGATTCGTACAGTAACCCGTCCGGGCAGAACCAAACACGTGCCACCCATGACACCCAGCGCCCCGGACCTCGTCATCTTCGACTGCGACGGCGTTCTCGTCGACAGCGAGCCGATCTCAAATGAAGTGCTCGCCCGGATGCTGAGCGAACAGGGCCTACCCACCACGCTGGCTGAGTCCCGGCGCGAATACCAAGGCCTGCTGCTGGCCGACATCCGGGCAAGCGCCGAGGCCCGACTCGGCCGCGCCCTGCCCGAAGACTGGCTGGAGCACTACGAGCGGGAGCGGAGCGCGGCCTTCCGCGAGGGCCTGCGCCCAATTCCAGGCGTGACCGCGACAGTCGGGCGGATACGGGAGGCGGGCGTGGCCGTGTGCGTGGCCTCGCAAGGCAAGCTCGAGAAGACGCGCCTGTCGCTACGGCTCACGGGGCTGGACACCTTGTTCGAGGACGACGCCCTGTTCTCGGCCTACCAGGTGCCCCGCGGCAAGCCCCACCCGGACCTGTTCCTGCACGCGGCCCGCACGATGGGCGCCGACCCGTCCAAGTGCGTGGTCATCGAGGACACGCCCTCGGGCGTGCAGGCGGCGGTCGCGGCCGGCATGAGGGTCTTCGGCTTCAGCGCCGACAGCGATGAGGGTGCCTTGCGGCGGGCCGGCGCGGAGACGTTCGGCGCGCTGGAAGCTCTGCCGGGCTTGCTCGGTCTTTGAGCGGTCGAGTCCAGCCGCCTGCCCTACAAATACCGATACATGGTACGGTGCGGTCTGATCGGCGGCGACCAACGCGGGGTGAATATGGGGGGCTCGAAGGGCCGTTGTTTGGGGTGGTTGACCACTATGGGGACCGTGCTCGCGCTCACCGTCACCGGAGCCTCGGCCGCGCCCGCGTACGCCCAGAGCCCCGTATGGGCTGTGTCTTCGTCTTCCTCCCCCACGAACTTCGCCCCCGGCGACGAAACGGGTGACGACAAGTACGTCCTGACCGTCGTCGACACCGGCGGCGGATCGGACGCGGGCAGCCCGATCGAGGTGAGCGACACGCTGCCCTCCGGCGTCACGGCAAGCGCGGTTTCCGGTGAAGACCTGGGCAACGGCCGCGCGCTCGCGTGTAAATCCACGCCGAATCCGGTTTGCGCCTATGAAGGCTTCGAAATGGCCTCCGGCGATGTGCTGAGGATCGAAGTAACCGTCAAGGTGAGCGCTCTTGTTGGCCCGTCGGTGACCAATTCTGTGAGCGTGAGCGGAGGCGGCGCGGCCACAACCGCACAAGCCGAAGACCCGACGACCATTAGCTCTAGCGAAGCGGGGTTTGGCATCTCGAACTTCGCCGCCACCTGGTCCGCCACCCAGGCGGGTGCCTCGGTGAACCTGACCGCCGGATTTACCTTCAATCAAGTTGCGAGCAGCGGCAAAATATATTCGGCAGCGGACGACAAGGAAGCAGCGCTGAGCCTCCCGCCGGGTTTCATCGCAAATCCCCTGGCCGTTCCCCAATGCACAATCGGGGAAGCGTCAGCGGGAAGCTGCCCGTCGGACACCGCAGTAGGGGCTGCATTCATTACGAGAGGCTCCGGCGGCGGTGCCCCGGTGCAATATTCGAGCCTTGTTTATGACACCGCGACCGGGCCCGGCCAATTCGGGGGCCTTACTGTGTTCTTGCCGGTGCCGCTCAGGCTCGGTATGGCGCTCCAATCCGACGGCCGGCTGGAGCTGACAGCCGAAGACGTCCCCCAGGTCGGGCTGATCTCGATGACGCTGACCTTGTGGGGCGTTCCGGCCGCCAACGACGGCGGCGGGGCCGGTCCAGACCACGTCCAAGCCTCGGGGGAACCTGACTTCGGGGATCCCGGCGGCGGGCTCCCCGCAGCGCGCTTTCTGACCCGTGGGGTCTCCTGCGGCGCCGCACCCAACACCACCCTTTCGGCCGAATCTTGGGAGGCGCCGGCCACGCGCCTGGAAGCCTCCTCGGACACGCCCACGACGACGGGTTGCAACAGGCTGACATTCAGCCCCACGCTGGACCTCAACCCAGACGTCAATTACGCCAGCACACCATCGGGCTATGGCATCGAAGTGCGTCTACCTCAACGCCAAGAGCCAGGCGTTCTGGCCTCGGCCGAGGTGGAGAGCGCGAAGATCGTGCTGCCCCAGGGAGCCGACATCTCGCTTTCGGCCGCGGACGGGTTGCAGGGATGCGGCGAAGCGGAAGTCGCTCTGGGCTCCTCGACGCGAGCGACGTGCCCTGGCGCCTCGACAATCGGGACGGCCGAAATCGGGATGCCGATTCTCGCCACGCCGCTCAAGGGCCACATCTATCTGGCAACGCCCGGAAACAACCCGTTTCGTGCGCAGGTCGGTCTGTACGTTGTGGCCGAAGAACAGTGGAGCGGCGTCTGGATCAAGCTGGCGGGGCAGATCGAATTCAATCCGATCACCAATCGCTGGGAAGTCTCCTTCGAAGACCTTCCACAATTGCCCATTGATGATCTGCGTTTGCACTTCAATGGAGGCCCACGCGCGCTTCTGAGCACACCGCCCACTTGCGGCACGGCCACGAGCACCGCCGATCTGGAACCTTGGAGCGCCAATGCTGCCGCTACGGCCTTCAGCTCGTTCCAAATCGAATCGGGCGCCCAGGGCACACCGTGCCAAGCGCCCCACCGGTTCAGCCCAGCGTTCGTGACCAACGCCGCCGCTGGGAGCGAACCGGACACAGTCAGCTCACTGGCGATGCTGGTGTCTCGCCCCGAACACGACGAGGAACAGGAACTGGGCACCATCGCGATCGAAGCGCCGCCGGCGCTGGCGCAGATGTTCGCGGGCGCTCAGACCTGTGGGGAACCGCGGGGCTCAGAGGGGCTTTGCGGGGCCGCGAACGAAGTGGGCCAGGTCGGCGCAACGGTTGGCTTGGGGGCCCATCCGGTCACCCTGAACGGCCCGATCTACTTGACCGGACCGTACGACGGCGCCGCGCAAAGCCTGGCGATCGTGCTGCCCCTGGACCCTGCCCCGTTTGATTTCGGCACGGAGGTCGTGCAAATGGCGATCGGGGTCAATCCGAGTACAGGAGCGTTGACGATCGCAAGCGGGCAGCTGCCGCGGATCGACGACGGTGTGCCTCTGCACATCGACGAACTGCTGTTGCGGTTCGACCGGGGCACCTTCAAGACGAACCCCGCGTGCGAACCGCTCGCAGTCACAGGCACCTTCACGGGCGCCGAAGGCGGCTCGGCGCGGATCGCGAGCAGTCCGCTGGAAGCCTCCTCGCCTACATGTCCCACCCAGAGCGGGCCTGGACTGGAACCCACCCATCCGACACAAGGCACGGCAAAGGTGTCGCTGGTGAATGCTCGACTCACGACCAGCGTTGGTGGGGTGGTGGCCGTCAAGCTCGCGTGCAAGGGCGCGATCACGTGCGGCGGCAAGTTGACGTTGACGAGCAGACCGAACCGGGCGAGAGGAAGGAAGAGACCCAAGCCGCAGGACCTGGGCACGGCCTCCTTCTCGATCAAAGCAGGCGCAAGCGCGACCATCGAGGTCCGGCTCAACGCCCGCGGGAGAGCGATGTTGCACTCCGGCCACGGACACCTCGCCGCCGTGTTGAGGATCTTTGAGTCCTCACCCGTGCCGGCTCAGACATACAGCACGAGCGTGCGGCTGGCGATGAGCAAGATCGAGCGCCACGCCAAACGCTAGACAAACCAGGCTGAGGAGCGATATGACACAGAGACGACGACCGTCCGGGATAGTCGCCTCCGGCGGGGGAATCATCGTGGCGCTCGCGCTCGCGCTGCCGAGCGTCTGCGCGGCTGCCCCCAGCTGCCCGACCGCCCCGCCGGTGGCTCCCGCCAAAACCGTGGTACCGCCGGAACTACTGGATCTACTACAAAAGACGACAAAGCGAACCTCAAAATTCACGAGCATCCGAATTTACTTCCGCAGCAAGCTCGAAACGGGAGCGGGTGATCTGACTCTGGAGGCCTATGGGGAGCTGCGCCGGAAGCCCAGGGAAGCCAGTGACAGTCTGACCATCCAGACGACCTCGCCGTCTTCGCGGAAATCGCGCAAAATCATCGAAATCGGCGACGCGAAGTACACGTACGAGCCGAGCGTGACTCGTGGCGACGGCGGGCGACCCTGGGTCCGCGAAGCGCGAGAACAGTCCCACAAGGAATCGGGCATCACACCGTTCGAACCTTCGCCGAAGCTACTTGGCAAGGCGACGAGCATCGTGGCAGATGGGACCACGACGTTCGACGGCCAAGAGGCGAGGACGTTCACGATTACGTACGCGCCGCAGGTATTCCCCGAGAGTGAAATCCCGTTCGGCGAACTACTAGGGAGGGAATGCCAGCAGCCGGTGCAGGTGACGATGGCGTTCCCGGCGTCAGGCCTTCCGGTGCAGGTGACCGTGAACACCAGCTATGTGAAGGCGGGCAAGACGCTCTCCATCTCGACCACGACGCGTATCTTGGCGACCAACTTCCGCTTCACGCCCCTGTCGCGGCCCCCGGCGAGGCGGACGATCGCAGAGGCCGCGTTGCGGCGCTTCGAGGAAGCCAAGCTGAGCAAAGAACTGGCCAATCACAAGCACCACCACGCGGCGGGACACAAGACTTTGTAACAACTTTGTGACATTGGTCTCAACGGCCCACGAGGACTACCGTGGAGGCATGGACCGAGCACGGATCGTGATCTTGGGTGGTGGTTTTGGCGGCTTGTATGCGGCCCGCTCTTTGCAGCGCATTCCGGGCCAAGAGGCGCAGGTGACGGTGGTCAATGAGACCAACTTCATGCTCTACACGCCGCTCCTGCCGGGGGCCGCGGGCGGGACGCTCGATCCCCGCCACGTGATCGTGCCCTTGCGCTCCCAGCTCAAGCAAGCCCAGTTGATCGTGGGGCGCGTCACCGGCGCGAGCCCGGAGCGGCACACAGTCGGCGTGAGGCGCCCAGACGGGGTCGAAGTGCAGCTTGGCTATGACCATCTGGTCGTGGCCCTCGGCTCGATCTCCCGGACCCCGCCGATCCCGGGACTCGCCGAGCATGGGTTCGGATTGAAGACCTTGGCCGACGCGACCGGCCTTCGCAACCGGGTCCTCTCTTGCTTGGACATCGCTGAGTCTTTGGAAAGCGAGGAGGCCCGCCTGGAGTACCTGAGCTTCGTGTTCGTGGGCGCGGGTTACGCGGGCATCGAGGGTCTCGCCGAGCTTCAGGACTTCGCGGGACACGCGATCGAGCATTACCCGCATTGCAAGGCCCAAGGCATGCATTGGCTCCTAGTCGAGATCCAAGACCGGATCATGGGAGAAGCGCCGCCGAGCTTGTCCGCCTTCGCCACGAAGGAACTCGAAGCAAAGGGCATCGAAATCAAGACCGGTAGGAGGCTGGAGGGCGTGGATTCGCGCGGCACGCTCCTCTCAGAGACGACCCGCCCCCGCGCCCAGACCCGTAAGCAGGTCCCTCCCCAAAAAAGGGACTCCCCTACGCGCGTGAAGGCCCGGACCGTGGTGTGGACGGCGGGCGTGCGCCCAAGCCCGGCGGCGGCCGACTTGGGCCTGGCGCTGGACGCGGCCGGGCGCATTCAGACCGATCGTGAGATGCGGGCGATCGGCCGTCCCCACGTTTGGGCGATAGGCGACTGTGCGGCCGTGCCCGACCCGGCCCGACCCGGCGAGGCGTGCCCGCCGACCGCCCAGCACGCGATCAGGCAAGGCCGCTTGGTGGCCCGCAACATCGGGGCCGAGCTCCACGGACTGCCACCCCGGCCTCTGCGCTACCGCACCAAAGGAGCCGTCGCCGAGCTTGGTCACGGCAAGGCCGTGGCGATCACCTTCGGAATACGTTGGCGGGGCAAGCCCGCGTGGCTGATTGCGCGCACTTATCACCTCTCCTTGATGCCCGGCTTCGGCCGCAAGCTGAGGCTGCTGGCCGATTGGAACCTCGCCCTCCTATTCGGCCGGGACGCTTCGTCCCCGGGAGTCCTGGGGAGGCCCGAGCCGTTGGGGGCTTTGGCCAAGACAACCGCGCCCGCGAGCGCCGCCACGCGCCTCACTGCCATAGACCGCTGATCGGCACGGCCCAGATCCGATCGGAGAGGGGAGTCGTCTGGCGGCCGGTGTAGAGGACGACGCCTGCCTTGAACATGCGGGGCTGGGAGTCGCGCAGCTTGCGCATTACTCGCCAGTCGCGCTCCGTGATCGAGGCGCTCGCCTTGACCTCGACCGCAGCCAAATCACCCGATTGCGCCTCGATCACGATGTCGATCTCCTCGTCTTGGACTCGATAGTGACGCATGGTCGAGTGCTGGGACGCCCAGCCTTGATGCTTGAGTATCTCCATCCCACAAAACGTCTCCAGTGCGTGGCCGGTGATTTGATCGTCCTCGGCGATCCTCTGCTCGCCGGTGCCGAGCTGCTGGGCGAGCAGACCAGTATCCGTCAGGTACAGCTTGGGGGCGTGCAGCTCTCGCGAGCGCAAACCCGGGCGCCACGCCGGTAGAACATGCACCAGGAACACCGTCCGCAGCAGCTCCACGTACGCACGGACAGTCTTATCGGAGATACGCAGGTCGCGCGCCAGCTTGCGGTAGTCCAGGATCTTCGCGGAGTTCGTGGCAAGCAATCTCAGCAAGATGGGCATCTCAATCAGCTTTTGAACAGAGGCCAAGTCTCGCAAGTCGCGTTGCACAATCCCTTGTACATAGTCGCGATACCAATTACCCCGTTGCCGCTCCTTCAAGTTGCGGACGGCCGGGTAGCCGCCTCGCGCCACTATCTCCGCGAACGCATCTCGACCGATCGGCGCGCCGCTCACCTGCGGAGGCTCTCCGGCAAGCACCCGATCGACGAAGTTCTCCCGGCTCGCGTGAACCTCCGCTTGGGACAACGGCCAAAGCTCGATCATGCGGACTCTGCCGGCAAGCGACTCCGAGATGCGGGGTGCAGTCAACACATTGGCCGAACCCGTCAGCAGAAACCTGCCGGGCGTCGGGTCTTCGTCGACTGCCTGCTTGATGGCATAGATGAGATCGGGTGCGAGCTGGACCTCGTCGATCAGGACAGGGCCGCGTAGTCCACCGATGAAGCCGTGCGGATCGCGGAGCGCCGCTTCACGCGTAACCCGGTCGTCAAGTGTCACGACGCTGGCCGGATGCTCGCCGGTCACGACTTGCTTGGCGAGCGTGCTCTTGCCGACCTGCCTCGCGCCCAAGACGAGCACGACGCGGCTGTAGCCGAGCGCTTCCACTACGAGGCGGCGAGCGTGCCGTTCGATCAACATCCAATGCCTTGCAAACGCGGAAGGTGAGCCATGCAAATGCGGAGTGTAGCACCTGTCAATGCGGAATATTGTAGCTGCAAACGCGGAACGCTGCGCCTAAAAAATGCGGAAAGTTGGTCGTGGAAGTGCCGAGAATGAGGGGGAGATCCGGTGAAGGCCCGGATGCACGGCGGCTCGCCCCCTAGCGAGACAGAGGGCCCTCAGGCAGAGGCCTTGGCCAACACGACCGCGCCCGCAACCGCGACGAGCCCTTGGATCGAAGCTGAGAGTAGAGGCGAGGGGTGACTGTCGGTGTGAGCGCTTGCGTGGGCGCTTCCGAGCAGAGAGCGGCCCGATGCACGTTCGCCCAAAGCGATCACATCGGGCAGCACGCCGCCCACGGCGCCGGCCAAGCGGACCTTGGAGCCGCGCGAGAGACAAGCCACGGAGAGCGCGCCCCCGGCCAAGTCCGTGCCCAATACCAAGCCGCCCCAAGCCCCCAAGCGATAGTCGCGGTGGGGCACGGCGTCCAAGAGCAGGTGGGTCATCGCCCCGATCGCGACGGCTCCCGCGACCGTGCGGGCCCGGGAGGCGCAGGCCGCGCCGACGAGCATGTGGGGGGTGGCGATCATGGTGCCGCCAATAGTAGGGGCGTGCCAGTCCGGTCGGCCGTTGAGCGCATCAAGGACCGTCGTTCGTGCTGGTGACCCGCCGGCCTCCGGCAGGCAAGAAGCCGATGCGTAGGGTAAACCGTCGAAAATGACGGGCGGCTCGCGACGCGCCCGACGCTTTGTCAGCGGTGGGTCAGCTCGACAAGCGGTGCAGTCAACTCTTCAGCTTCGTTTGCATTGATGCCCTCGAGCCGGGATGCGAGCAGGCTCGTCAGGATTCCTACCTTGGCCGCGAGCTTGACTAGTGGGTCCTGCATGAGACCACGGTAGAACTGGAGTTCGTGCTGGCTTGCATTGGTTATCGAGAACGCTGTGATCAACCCGGCCGTCTCGAACAGGCGCCGGTTGCCTTCGCGCCAGTGCGCGATCAGTCCGTGGTCGGCCCAGTATCTGACTTGCCGATCAGACATCCCCGTCAGCTCGGCGATCTCGCGACTGCTCAGCGGATAGCGGTGACCAACCGCCGCGCTTGGGTCGAGGACGACCTGTTGCTGGCAACGCTTTAGCCGCGGCCATAGAGCGCGCGTGCGAGGATCGCGCAGCATGCTCGCCTGGTCCAGGCGTGCATGACGCTCAGGCGAGACTTTCGCGGGACGCATACTCCCACGGCGAGCCCCAGACCGCTTTGCAACGCCGCTCTGTCCTGTTCCGGTCACCTCATCATCCTAGCAAGCAACTGACAAGTGGTTGTTAGTCATCGTGGATGACCAACCAATGGCTGCCGGTAAACTGAACAGTCGCTACGTAGATGCCCTCGATGTGGACGAGTTCGAGCTTTCCCGTAGGCAGAACCCACTGGTATGGGTCGTTGGTCTGCTCGAACTGCAAGTCACCAGCTTGAGCTTCGGACAGCAATAGCGTGGCTCACCTCCGCCGGCGTCGCTTCGCCTCCGAAGCAGTGGACGATGACGTCCTCGATCGTGTCCGGCCCCGTCGGCGCGATGTCCGTCGCGTAGATCCCGAGTCCCCGCGCCACACCCGGACCGGAGACGAAACATCGCTCCTCAATGATCGCGTCCGCCCGCGCGGCATCCGTGGAGTGAAAAAGAAGCTCACCCAGGCGCCCTCCTTAAGTTGCTCCAGTGTCACAACCGAAACTTCTCGAATCCCGAAGAAATTTGGCTCGGCGACCTTGGCCTGCGGCAAGCGGTTCGGGATAGCCGTCGGGAATAATCGAGGTGCTGACCGTCGGGGCGTCCGGCGCCCACACCGCCGCCGGGCTTCGTCTGGAGCACGCGACGCGTACTACAACGTACTTGTGCCCGGAGGTAGCACTCCTACGGCCCGCGCCCGCAATCCGTCGCTATTCAGCAGTCTGAGGTGGCTGAGGCGGCCAATCAGCTCGCGAGTATCCGCAAGACACGAGCTTGGCGACTCGCCACGCTGTATTGGGGTCTCAAGGAATTCCTACGTCCCTCATCCCGATGACATCAACGAACGGCCGGACGGGCCGGACGTCGAAGTTGTAGTCCTCATGAACGATCTGTTGGACCATCTCGCGTTCGGCGGCGGGGAGAGCGTTTGAGAAGTTGGTCAACGCTCGTCCCTCGCGCTCGTAACGGCCTGAAGCGATGTGGTGTTCGAGCAGCTTGCGCGACCAACCCTGCTCAACCGTGCGCTCGGCGTACCAGAGCCGGGCCTCCTGATCGTTTAGCTTGTCCAGTAGGCAGCGAATATGGCCCCACGGTATTTTGGCCACAGCCTGTGGCAACATTGCTTGGTCGGGCCATGGGCGCGCGAAATCGCGCATATAGCGCAGGTTGCGCGCAGCCTCGTCGATATCGACGCCTCTTGCGAGCGAGGGCGATTGGTTGGTTTGGATCGTTGTTCGTACCGGTCTGGCGCCCTCTCACACGATGACCCTCGGCACACTCGTCCCCCGGGATGGCCAAAGCGACTCGAGTTCAGGCGCGCGGGCGCTCAAGGCACAGCTTCGCGGAAAGCTTCAAGCCGCCCGATCGACGGTCACCGGCCGGCCTGCGGCAGGCGAGAACCCGATCCTTAAGGTGAACCGAAAATGACGGTCGGCGCGCAACAGCGCTCCCCTAACCTGGTGATTTCGGCGGAGCACGGAACGCGCCCGTATTCTAGAACGTGTTGACCAGGCGCGCTAGGTCAATTCAGGCGGTGGCTAGTGCTGCTGCGAGATCGTCCGCGTTCGTCTCGATCAGGCTTGGCACAGTGACGGTGATCTTGCCGTCGCGCTCGACCAACCATTTCGCGTTGACGATCGTGATGGCAATGACCTCTCGGTTCTCGTCCATCCGTACTGCGTGGCCCTCGGGCGTGCTGAATGTCTCAGCTGCCTTTTGCCGCTCGCCTCGGCGCAGATAGAGCACGTCGCCGTCGCTGTCATAGGAGACATGGTCGAACTCGTATGGGCCGACGTGGACGGTCATCCTCGCCAACCTCCCTGTCGTGGATCGTCGGACTGCGGGAACGCCGTCACAACACGATCCGTGCTGCCGCTGAACTCGGTGACTACTCGTATCCAGCGCTCCGGTCCTCCTTGGCGGAAGAAGCGCTCGCGTCCAGCTCGGGGATCTGGTTCACGGTGGTCCGGTGTCTTGATTGCGCTCATCGTCTCTTCAAGGTATTCGCCCATCTCGACATGCTGGTCAAGCACATGATGCCATGCCACGCCGTCCATCTGGACGAGATGGCCCTCGGGGTTGCGAACCTCAGCGATGACATGGCGCTCCGCGATGCCTCAAGGCTACGAGCGTCTGCGGACGAAAGTCGGAGAGGTTGCTCCGGCGGTCAGCATCCTGAGGCTCTTGCGACGAACAGCGGCTGAGACGGGGGCACCCGGGCCACCGTTAAGGTCGTTCGATATTGCTGTTTAGGATGTCGCGACCAACACAGATGCACCTGCGTAAATGTGTGCCGGCTTATCCTTGATGGCCTTGCCGACGAGCTTGGGCTTCTGGCCCTCCGCAACTATGTCAATCGCGAACTCAAGGCCGGTAGTGGCGGCGACCTTCATCAGCGTCTCGATCTGTGGATTCTTTTCGCCGGACTCAAGCTCGACTACCCGAGGCTGACTTACACTAAGCCGCTTGGCCAGCGCGCGCTGCGAAAGCCCGTGCTCAGCCCGATATCCGATCAGCCGGACAGCCACCATCCGCGCCAGCGCCAAGCGCTCCCACTCGGATGCGAACTCTGGATCGGCGACCAGCTCGGCCTCCAGTAGCTCCTCGTGTGTCTTGATGCCCTTCGGCCAGTCGCTTGGTATCTCAGACATGTCTTCAATGATAGGTCAGGACTTATCGGACTTCAATGACCTATCCGTGGCTTGGGATGAAATTTTGCGCGAGGGGCCTTGTGGAGATCGGAGGCGTGTCGGTGGCGAGCAGAATTGGACGGTTGGGAATCGTTGTTCGTACTGGTCTGGCGTCCGCTGCCAAGTAGACCCGGTCGGCTTGCTCTCCAGCCGGCGTTACACCCACATCGTGCGCTTGCGCCAGAACCGAGGCCAGTCGCGAACTTCGCGCTCTTCCATGACGCCGGTTGCTGTCACGTGAGGCACCCCGGATGGGGGCAGCGGCGGCAAGGGCGGATGGGTCGGCACCACAGGCCCGCGTGTTTGCGGCGATGGTTTCTCGTGAGTACTCATGTCTGCATGATAGCTCGTCAGGACAGCCCTACGAAGCAGGCTGACGTCGGCAGCCCGAAGGCGAGGATCGCGACCGCTGCCCGCAGCGCGCGCTTCTTGGCCCGCAAGCGACGCGCATTGTTCGAGAAGGCCCGGTCGAGGTCGAACAACAGCAGTTCGCGACTCTCAGCGAGCGGCTCCGCTCTGTAGATCCGATAGAAGGCGGCGGCCATGGGGCCGATGTCGGTGCCGCGGCGGGAGTCGAGACCGATACCGAGCGTCGGGCCCAAGCAACAGAGCGCCGAAGCGCCCAAAACCAAGGTAGGTACCCACCAGAACCCGCCGAGAACACCCTTGACCGCGACGGCAGAGGCGAGCAAGGCCCCGCTGAACCCGAGCGCGCCCATGGTGCGCCCGTCGACGCTCGTCTCGTCGGCGATCTGGCCGACGAGCTGGGTCTGGGCGAGCGAGAGCACTGAATCCAAGAGGATGCAGGCCCTTGGCAAGTCGAGCGGATTGGTGTGTGGGGACATCGCCGAACACCGTAGTCGGCGATGGGGATGAAATTTTGCGAGAACGACCCTCTGGAGATCAGAGGTATCTGCACACCAAGGTGGCGATGGAGTTTGGATCGTTGTTCGTACTGGTCTGGCGCCCTCGCACGCCGAAAATCACGGCCGGCTCGCAACAGCGCTTCCCCTAACCTGGTGAGGTGCGCCCCGAGGGTGACGGGCCTTGCGGTCGGGACGGTTACCTGACTCCTCGCCAGGACCGCTTGGACGCGGCCCGAGCGAGCGCGAGCCAACAAGCGGACCGAGACGCGGCCGGTCGCGGGCGCATCAAACCGCACCACCACGCGACGCAGGCCGAGCAACGATCTGACCGTGGGCCTCGCAGGAGATAGGACCGCGGATCGCAGGAGCTCGCGGACCCGGGCGGCGGTGAGGCGCGCTCCGACGAGCACTCGACCAGCGCCATCGACAGCGAGACACAGATCAGTGGTCGGGCAGGAGATGCTGTCGATCGCCGTTTGGAACTCAGCGCCGCCGTGGTGAGCGCCGACGACGTGGTCGTTGATGTAGGCGCTGCTCCACGATTGACCAGTGGTAGCGGGATCGGTGGATGCGAGCACGTTGCCGGCGGCATCTGTGGCAACGCAGAGAGAACGCAAGGGACAAGAGATCGCTTGGAGTCCAGAGGTCTGGTCGACCACTGCGCCTCTATACGTGAGCTACGACCGCTGGAGACCCGTCGGCCTGAGCGAGTGGAATCAGGTGGTACTGCTCGGCCTACTCAACCTCGCCCCTTGGGTCGCTCTCGGCCTCGCCCAGATCGTGGGCATGACGCTCGACGATGCGCTGGACACCAGCGCTGATCTCCTCGAGTCTCGGGAGCCGATCTTGCAACTCGTCTGGAACGGACTCCGGGAGAGTTGACGCGGTCTTGTAGCGGGCCACCCCTACCGGGCGGTCGATCCCGCCGAGCGCGTAACGGGCAACCGTTTCGTTACGACTCGCACACAGGACCAGCCCAATCGTCGGTTCATGGTGACTCGCGCGTATTCGATCGTCGACGACGTTGACATAGAAGTTGACCTGGCCGGCGTAGTGGGGACGGAACTTGCCGAGCTTGAGCTCGATCACTACGTAGCGGTTCAAAGGAATGTGGAAGAAGAGCATGTCGATGAAGAACTCTTCGCCGTCCACATCGAGCGGCACCTGAACCCCCCAGGCCGAGAAACTCGAAGTTGTAGTCCTCGTGAACGATCTGTTGGACCATCTCGCGTTCGGCAGCGGGGAGAACGCTTGAGAAGTTAGTCAACGCTTGTCCCTCGTGCTCGTAACGGCCTGAGGCGATGTGGTGTTCGAGCAGCTTGCGCGACCAACCCTGCTCAACCGTGCGCTCGGCGTACCAGAGCCGGGCCTCCTGATCGTTTAGCTTGTCCAGCAGGCAGCGAATATGGCCCCAGGGCAATTGGCCCACAGGCTGTGGGCCAATTGCGCCGTGCGGCCACGAGCTAGCGAACTGGCGCATGTACTTGAGATTCGTCCGCGAGAGTCCTGTCATCGCAGGAAACTCCTGTCGGAGATCGGTAGCGAGCCGATCAATGACCTTCGCACCCCAACCCTCACGCTCCTCCCGTGCCAATATCTCCTTGCCGATTCGCCAGTAGAGTCCGATTAGCTCATCGTTGACGGCCAGCGCGGCGCGCGTACGAGCCGCGCCGATCTCGCGCTTGAGGAGCTCGAGCAACTCGGGATAGTCGTCGGGAAGAATCGAAATGCTGACCATTGTCTGCATGATGGATCTTGGACGGGACGGTATTTTGCGCGAGCAGCCTCGTCGAGATCAACGCCTCTTGCGGGCGACGGCGATTGGTGGTTTGGATCGTCGTTCGTACTGGTCTGGCGTCCTCGCACACGATGACCCTCGGCACACCCGTTCCCCCCGGCTGGCCAAGCAACTCGAGCTGAGGGGAGCAGGCGCTCAAGGCACAGCGCCGCGGACAGCCTCAAACCGCGCGATCGACCTTCACCGACCGGCCTCCGGCAGGCGAGAAGCCGATACTTAGGGTGATGCGTGAACTACGACCGCCGGAGACCCGTCGGCCTGAGCGAGTGGAATCAGGTGGTACTGCACGATGAAGCCGAGGCTCTCGGCGTAGCGGTCCACGGTCGATATCTTGGTGTCGGCGGCTGTGCTCTCGAGACGTGCGACGAAGGACTGCGAGGTCTCCATCGCAGCAGCGACGGTGGTCTGTGAGCGCTTCTGCTCTTCACGCTGCTCGGCGAGGGCACGAAGCAGTTCGCGGCGGCGGCGAGCTGCGTCCATGAGCCGTGGAAACTCGGGACTGCGCGCTGTGCGCTTGTCGATTATCTCCTCTAGAAAGTCGCGTTCGGGCATGTCGTTCACCTTGAAAGGGCCAATATTGATATCTCAACAGGTATCTCGTATTAGCGATACTAGCATGTGTTAGCGAGGCAGGCGACGGGCGCCCCGCATCCTTCGCTTCTTCTCACCGCGGCGTCTCCAATCGGCTAGACGTCCCTCCGCCAACTTGATGATCTCGGGAGGCGTCTTCTGGCTCTTCTTGTTGAACCCCTCCAGCGCCAAGAGGACCTGACCGCGGACGCCTTCCTGGGCGAACAAAATGCGGTAGATCACGCGGTCCCCGGCTACCCGAACCTCCCAAATGTCGCCGTCCAAGTGGCGAGCGGCACGCAAGCCTCGGTCTCGCACCTCCTCCATGCCGACAAGAACTGCCGCCGCATCGGGGTCGTGCAGATCATCGATGAACTCTCTGACGGGACTACGCCCTGAGGCCGTCTTGTAGTCGCGCCAGCGCCTGCGGACGGCCGGAGACGCAGCTGGTGCGGCGCTCTTGGAGCGTCGTGGAACGGTCATCCGGTCAACGTAGTAGGCGATGGGGATGAAATTTTGCGAGGGCGACATCGTCGGAGCCAGCCGACTCAAAGCGGGCACCTACTTGGCCCCGCTCGGAGATCGGAGATATCTGCGCACCAAGGTGCGCTGAAGGTCTGGATCGTTGTTCGTACCGGTCTGGCGTCCTCACCGACGACGACCCTCGGCCACACTCGTTCCCCCGATCGCCGGCCAAAGCAACTCAAGTTCAGGCGAGCGCGCGCTTACGGCACATCTCGACGGACAGCCTCAAACCGCCCGATCGACCGTCACCAGCCGACCCCCTACAGGCGAGAAGCCGATACTTAGGGTGAACCGAAAACGATGGCCCACTCGCAACAGCACTTTCCCCTAACCTGGTGAAGCGCGCCCCGAGGGTGACGGGCCTTGCGGTCGGGACGGTCACCTGACTCCTCGCCAGGACCGCTTGGACGCGGCCGAAGCGAGCGCGCGCCAGCAGGCGGACCGAGACGCGGCCGGCCGAGGGCGCTTCAAACCGCACCACCAAGCGATGCAGGCCAAGCAACGACCTGACCATGGGCCTCGCAGGAGACAGGACCGCGGATGGCAGGAGCTCGCGAACCCGGACGGCGGTGAGGCGCGCTCCGGCGAGCACTCGACCGGCACTGTCGACAGCGAGACACAGAGCCGTGGTCGGGCAGGAGACAGCTTCGAGCCGGCCGCCGGGATCGGGAACTCCTGGATTCCAAGCGCCGGCAAGCGGATCTTCACTGAGGTAGATGTGTGAGGAGATTGGGCTGAAGAGCGCCATCAGGTTGGGGCGCCCTTGGAGACCCACACACAGCGAGATGGATGCACAAGTGAGACCAAACAGGGGACCATCGCTTGAGACGGGGACCGATGCCGTGGTGGACGCGCGCGCAGGCGCGGCAAGGCGCCACGCGCCGGGACCGGCTGCTGGTTCTTGGGAGACCAGCTCGTAGCCGTCTTCGTCGGAGGCCACGCACAAGGAGGTGGAAGGGCAGGCGATGCTGTCGATCGCCGTTTGGAACTCAGCGCCGCCGTGGTGAGCGCCGACGACGTGGTCGTCGATGTAGGCGCTGCTCCACGGTTGACCAGCGGCAGCGGGATCGGTGGATGCGAGCACGTTGCCGGCGGCGTCTGTGGCGACGCACAGGGAGCGCGAGGGGCAGGAGATCGCTTGGAGTCCGGAGGCATGGTCGACCACTACGGGCGCACGCCACACAAACGGCTCGCGTGCTAGCGCGAGATCCGCGGACCAGGCGCTCGCCACGATTATGAGTAGGGCCACGGCCACCGATAGACATCGCGCTGGCGAGCAGTCGGTCATCCGGTTACGCACAACCCGGGTATGACGTGCGGGCGGTCCATGTAGGCGACAAACCACTGACAGTCGCGAAAGTTTTGCATCCGGCCTGCATGTGTGCGCAGGCGTGCGATACAAGATTTTTTTGACCGTTGTTCCTACTGGTCTGGTCTCCTCTCCCGCGAAGACCAGTCGGCGCGCTCTCCCTCCGAGGCTCGAAACGGCACGACCGTCAGGCCAGCCCGTGGCCCTACTCTCATATGGGCGCCACCGACCTGCATCCTCGACAAGCATTTATTCTGGAACGGTGGACGAGAAGACTGAGAAGTATGCGGCGCTGCGACGGCTCGGTGAGCTTGGGCGTGCTGTCGAGCGTCACCGTAGGCCGGAGCCATACCCACGCGCATCGGGTTCCGCGCCAACCGTGCAAGAGCTGCGCCGGCGGCGTCACGAAATCGAGCGCGTAGCCTCACTTCACGGCGCCGAGGGTATGCGAGTGTTCGGGTCTGTTGCCAGAGGAGACGCCGGACCGGAAAGCGATCTGGATCTGCTCGTCGACATGAAGCGCCGAGGAGGACTCTTCGAGCAGGCCAGCCTTCGACGCGACCTTGAAGAGCTGTTGCGATGTCCGGTGCACCTGGCGACCAAAGGTGGCTTGCGCTACGCACGCGAGCATACTCGCGAGCGAATCGAACAGGAGGCAAGGCCACTTTGAGCGCAGGCCAAGCAACGACCTGACCGTAAGCCTCGCAGGAAATAAGACCGCGAACCGCAGGAGCTCGCGAACCCGGCCGACGGTGAGGCGCACTCGCGAGAGCACTCGATCCTGCATCCCCGGATTGTCCGGCTGCACGGTTTACGCGGCCAGGACTTCGATTGGAGCGTGTCGCGCCCGCTTGCCCTTCGGCTGTGGACGCACGCGCATCTCGATGTAGACGTCGAGCGCATCGGCGACGTCGGCGACTGTGTCCAGCTGCACATTGCGACCCTTGCCATCCAGCAACCGCGAGATCACAGAGGGCTTGACGCCGACCCGACGCGCAAGCTCGGCCTTGGACATCTTGTTGCCGGCGCGAACCTCGTCCAAGGCGATCAGCAACTCGGCGAACGCGACCAGCTTCGCAACCTCGCGCTCGTGAGCGGCCCGGTCTTCAACGGTCGGGAAGCTCTCTGCGAGTAGTTCGGCGAAGACGGCGCTTTCCTTGGACTTGTGCATAGCTCGCTCACCTCAATTTGGGAAGATAAGATCGTAGCATAGAAGCTATGATATATCGGTGCCTAGATCCGGCCACCACTCGGCACCACCGCGTCCGAGCGCGACGCGGTGAGTCGCCTGGTAGTCCTTGCGATAACGGTCGATACGCCGGTACTCCGACTGCGACGCCTCTGTTCTCACGGGCTTGACCACGCCGCCAAGCATCGCCAAGGAGGGGCGCGCCAGCCCATATGCCGGCGCGTCTCGGTCGATCACGCAGAACAGCCGGTAGAGCTTGTTGGAGTGCTTGTCTCGCGCCTCGCAGATACCACTGAGATCGACCTCCTTCTTGCCGGTCGGCTTATGCATCAGACGCCAGCGCTGCGTTGAGGTGGGAAACCTCGGCGGCCCAACCTGAAGCACGGCCCTCACAGTGGCAAGCAGTTCGATCCGAACCTCGATCGGGGTCTTCTCGTCGGTAAGGAAGTCCCACGCCGGACGCTCCCCGCGAGCCGTCTCGTAAAAGACGGGCTGCCAGCGATCCTCCTGCGTGCCCGTGGTGTGTGGGGACATCGCCGAACACCGTAATCGGCGATGGGGATGAAATTTTGCGAGGGCGGCCCTTTGGAGATCGGAGGCGTGTTGGTGGCGAGCGGAATTGGACGGTGGGGATCGTTGTTCGTACCGGTCTGGCGTCCTCTCACACGATGACCCTCGGCACACTCCTTCCCCCGGCTGGCCAAAGCAACTCGAGTCCAGGCGAGAGGGCGCTCAAAGGCACAACTACGCGGACAGGCTCAAACCGCCCGATCGACCGTCACCGGCCGGCCTCCGGGAGGCGAGAAGCCAATACTTAAGGTGAACCGAAAATGACGGCCGGCTCGCAACAGCGCTTCCCCTAACCTGGTGAGGCGCGCCCCGAGGGTGACGGGCGTTGCGGTCGGGACGGTTACCTGACTCCTCGCCAGGACCGCTTGGACGCGGCCGAAGCGAGCGCGAGCCAACAGGCGCACCGAGACGCGGCCGGCCGAGGGCGCATCAAACCGGACCACCACGCGATGCAGGCCAAGCAACGACTTGACTGTGGGCCTCGCAGGAGATAGGACCGCGGATCGCAGAAGCTCGCGAACCCGGCCGACGCTGAGGCGCACTCCGGCGAGCACTCGACCAGCGCTGTCGACAGCGAGACACAGAGCCGTGGTTGGGCAGGAGACAGCTTCGAGCCGACCGCCCGGATCCGGAACTCCTGGGGTCCAGGCGCCGGCAAGCGGATCTTCGCTGAGGTAGATGTGTGAGGAGATGGGACTGAAGAGCGCCATCAGGTTGGGGCGCCCTTGGAGACCCACACACAGCGAGATGGATGCACAGGTGAGGCCAAACAGGGGACCATCGCTTGAGACGGGGACCGATGCCGTGGTGGACGCGCCCGCAGGCGCGGCCAGGCGCCACGCGTTGGGACCGGCCGCGGGTTCTTGGGAGACGAGCTCGTAGCCGTCTTCGTCGGAGGCTACGCACAAGGACGAGGAGGGACAGGCGATGCTGTCGATCGCCGTTTGGAACTCAGCGCCGCCGTGATGAGCGCCGACGACGTGGTCGTCGATGTAGGCGCTGCTCCACAATTGACCTATGGCAGCGGGATCGGTAGATGCGAGCACGTTGCCGGCGGCGTCTGCAGCTCGCACAGGGAGCCCGAAGGACAGGAAATCGCTTGGAGTCCGGAGGCGTGGTCGACCACGGCGAGCGCACGCCACACGAACGGCTCGCGTGCTTGCGCGAGATCCGCGGACCAGGTGCTCGCGACTATTACGAGTGGAGTCACGGCCACCGGTAAACGTCGCGCTGGCGAGCGGCCGGTCATCCGATTACACACAACTCGGGTATGACGTGTAAGCGGCCCATGTGGGCGACAAACCGCTGACGGTCGCGAAGGTTGTGCGCCCGGCCTGCGTGTGGGCGCAGGCGCGCAATACAAGATTTTTGGATCGTTGTTCGTACTGGTCTGGCGCCCTCTCACACGATGGCCCCGGCACACTCGTCCCCCCGGGCTGCCCAAACCAACTCGAGTTCAGGCGCGCGGGCACTCAAAGGCACAGCTCCGCGGAAGCTTCAAACCGCCCGATCGACCGTCACCGGCCGGCCTGCGGCAGGCGAGAAGCCGATACTTAGGGTGAACCGAAAATGAGGTCCGGGTCGCAATAGCGCATCGTTGCGCCTGGTGAAGCGCGCTTCTGCGAGCGCTCGACCAGCGCGGTCGACAGCGAGACACGAAGCCGTGGTCGGAAACGCGACAGCTTCGCGCCGGCCGCCTGGATCGGGAACCCCTTGGTTCCAAGCGCCGGCTGTGGATCTTCGCTGAGGTAGATGTGTGAGTAGATGTGACTAGGAGCCCCACGACGTTGGGGCGTCGAAAGGACCGACGCGGCTGGTGGTGTAGCGCGCGATGATTGACACGCTAAAGGGTGTCGCCCTGAGTCGTTGCCTCACGATCCCCGAGAACGTAGGCCCAAAGGTGCCGGAAGCAATCGATGCATACGCTCACCGGCTTGGTGGTAGCACAGCTATCTACCTACCCTACCCAGACCATGTTGGTTTCGCGGTTAGGTTGGTGAACCATGTGTTGGTGCCGATCGCGCCGAATTCGGCACCGTTCGAAAGTGAAACCGCCCACGTGCCGTTGCTTTCGTTTGGGACACCGATATCTTCCTTGCTGTCCCCGTTGAAATCACCAACCACAGCGTACGGATTACAAGTCCATTCCGACCACACACCAGAACCAGCAGCACCCAACGCTGTCCCGTTAGACACAGCAACAGAATATTCGTTGTTGTTACACAATACGAGATCGTCCTTGCCGTTACCGGTGAAATCACCCACGGCGGCCCACGTCGGTTTCCCCGTCCAGCCATTCAACCAAACACCAGAACCGGCCGCTTCAAAACCAGTCCCATTGGACAAACCAACAGACCACGTATTGTTAGCTTCATTCGGGACGCGGAGGAGACTTGCGCGCGTGCGCTCACAAGTTGGCTCGTGGCACGACGCAACCCATGCTCTGCCAATACAAAGGTCATCGCGTCCAGCAGACGACGACGTTGCATTTCTTGGACTTGCTCGCGAGCTAGATGACGTGCCCAGGGACGTTGCGAACGCGGTGAGGTAGGTCCGGGCCTGCCGAGAGGCTGTGGGTGTCAAAGCTCACTGACCTCAGGGAGGCCCGGAATGCAACACGCTAACGCTCCACTCACACAGATCGGCAGGCTCCGCTTGGTGCTGCTGGTCGAGGAGGAGGGATTCACGTTGCAGGCGGCGGCGGATGCTTGCAACGTGGCGAAGTCGACGTGCTGGGAGTGGGTGCGCCGCTGGCGTGCTGCGAGCGAGCCCGATCGCGTCACGCTTGCTTGCCTGCAAGACCGCAGCTCGCGACCACACCGAAGCCCGAACCAGGTGCCGGCTGGGGAGGCCGCGCGGATCTGTGAGCGGCGCCAGCACACCGGCTGGAGTCCGCGGCGGCTCGCAGACGAGACGGACATCACAAGGTCACATTCGACGATCCATCAGGTGCTGCGCCGTGGCGGCTGCTCACGCCTACCACGACCGGAGGAACCCGCAGTGGTCCGTTACGAGTGGCCGTGTCCCGGCAACCTGTTGCACATGGACGTCAAGAAGCTCGGGAAGTTCACCGAGCCCGGGCACGCCGTGACCGGTGATCGCACCCAACGCTCAAGAAGGGTCGGCTGGGAGTACGTGCATTCGATCGTCGATGACTGCTCAAGGCTGGCCTACTCGGAGATCCACAACGACGAGACCGCTGCCACGGTCACCGCGTTCACTCGCCGCGCGCTGGACTGGTTTTCCGAGCAGGGGATCGTCTGCGAGCGGATCATGACCGACAACGCATTCGCCTATACCAAGAGCAGGAGCTTCAAGCAGTTGCTCTGGCGGCGAGCGATCGCACACCTTCGCACACGGCCATACACGCCCAGGACCAACGGCAAGGTCGAGCGCTTCCACCAAACACTCATGCGTGAGTGGGCCTACGCACTCCAATACGCATCATCCGACGCCCGCGCACAAGCCCTGCCACACTGGATCAACCACTACAACGAGCGCCGCACCCACTCAGCGCTCGGCAACCGGCCACCCCACCACCGCGTTCGGGACGTCACCGGGCACAACAGCTAGAGCGCGAGTCCAGGATGGAGTCACACCATCATTGACCGGCAAGGTTCAAGTACCCCCAACTACAAGTCGGCGGCTGTCTCAGTTGTTGCGTCGGACCGACTATAGGAAAGATGCCGGTCAATCGCCATTTTGCCACAGTCAACAGCACGCGGGGGCTAGCCGTCAAGCCCCTTGGAACGATGTGGATGCCGCCAGAGGGAACGGCACCCCCCGACCCCGACCGGCTAGTCTAAGAGCCGATCCTTCATAATGGTCTTAGAAGGAGGCGAGAGTGCGAGAAGGCAGGCCACAATGACGCGGGCCAGCGGTGTCCTCGTGTTGGGCATGGGCAGAAGTGGAACCAGTGCCGTGACGCGCATGTTTGTGCGCTCAGGCTTCTTTGCTGGCCGGGAAAACGATCTGCTGCCAGCCAACGAAGGAAACCCAACCGGGCACTGGGAGCACACGAATGTCTGGTTAGCCAATGAGCAGGTGCTGCATAGGCTGGATGCCAGCTGGTTCGATCCGCCCATGGCCTCACTCCAGCGTGCCTCGCTCGATTGGGCCGAGCCCCTACTAAAAGCTGAGTTGGACCGGATCGACCGTGAGGCCAGTGGCGCGCCGATAGTGCTCAAGGATCCTCGGATCGGTGTCATGATGCCGCTCTGGGAGCCGATCGTTCGAGGGCGGTTGCATCCCATTCTGGTCGTCCGCCACCCGCTTGAAGTAGCTCTCTCTCTGTACCGTCGCGATGCCATGCCCATCGCCTGCGGTCTCGCTGCATGGGAGTTGCATATGACGGCGCTGCTCGATTACGTAACCGGCCGCCTCGTGACAGTAGCTCCCTATACCCGTTTGGTCTACGAGAGCCCACTGGCGTCCTCGGTAGTCGAAGCCGCCACTTCTCATCTTGCTCCTGCAAGGACCAGCGGCCTGAATCCGATCCACGCCGGAAGCGCCTTCGAGTCTCGTTTCCACCGAAACCGAGTCTCGCAGATAACCCAACGACATCGTCTGTCACGGCCACAGACCGAGCTTTGGCGGTTTCTCTCAAGCCTCCAGCCCGGCGACCAGGTGATCGCCGCCCCCGAACAACTGCTTGTTGCGAGCGGAGACGCCTGCGAGACTGTGCGCCACCATACGGAACGAATACGGCATAAGCAGTAGTTCCGCGCCGCCCCTCGAGATCCAGGCTTCGGTATCGCATGGCCACGAACCTGCGACTATACCCGGCCCTCATCTTGCGCCGGCTTGGGATCTGGTCGTTCGCGTGCCCGGCTTGCTAATCTGACGACGAGTGCAAGCGCCACCCGAACAGGACACTCTGCTCGAGTCCGTGCAGGCCGATGTAGATGCGCTTGAGACAAACGTAGAGCTAGCGTTCGTGATGGCTCCCCGTCAGAACCTGTTTTTTTCCGAGCTGGTGGCGGCTCTGCGCCTCGAGCTCGAGGCCCTCGGTGCCCGCACGTCATTGCATGTCGGCAACTTCCCCGCTCCCCGGGAGGACCGTGTATACGTGCTTGTGCCCCCGCATGAGTATTTTACTTTGATGCATGGCCGCATTGGGCCGCCACCTGAGACGTTGAAGCGCACTATCTTCATAACTGCGGAGCAGCCGGAAACCTCGTTCTTCGATGCCAATGTCGCGCTCGCCCATCGGGGAGGTGCGCTTTTTGACATCAACCGACTTGCGATCCAGGCGTACGCGCGCGAGGGACTCCAAGCTCACCATCTGCAACTTGGATGGACACAACCTTGGGATCACCTTTCACAACGTGAGCGCGACATCGACATTCTCTTTATGGGTTGCGTGAGCGACCGCCGCGCCAAAGCCATAGCCCATTATGCGCGTACATTTTCGCGACGTCGGGTCCACCTCGTGCTGTCAGACAACTCACGTCCAAATTGGACCTCCTCCCAGAGCTTCCGCGCCGACGAGGAGAAGTGGGATCTACTGGGAAGGTCCAAGATTCTTGTCAACCTACACCAGGACAAGTATCCATATTTCGAGTGGCTTCGCGTCGTTCAAGCAATGAGCAGCGGGGCGGTGGTGGTCAGTGAGCATTCGGTCGATTTCGATCCGCTCGAGCCGGGACGGCACCTGCTGTTTGGAGACGCCAATTCGCTGCACCTCTTGGCGGAGATGCTGCTTGCCGACGGAGAGCGCTGGTGGAAAATGCAGACCGCTGCCTACGAGATTGTTCGCGAGCGACTCAGACTGCGCCACAGCATACGTCGGCTTCTAACGGTGAGCGCCCAAATCGCCCAGGTCCAGGCGCTCCCCGACGGCAAAGATCGGTTTTTCACCCAACCCCAGCCGGACCCTGGAAGTCTTCCTCCGTTTGCCGACTACATCCGTCCTCCCTCGCCGTCTGGCGGGAACCACAACGCTGCAGTGGTCAGACGGGCGCTCAAGGACCTCAAGCTCGAACAAATGGACATCCGACGTCGTCTGACGCAAATCGATTTTGCGCTTTCACGCGGCAAGCAACCGGCGAGTCTTGAATTCGTGCGACGCACCCACGCATATCCGGCTGCTGACCCGTGCGTATCGATCTTGACGGCGCTTTATAACTATGAGGCGCACGTAACCGACGCGCTTGACTCTGTCCTCACCTCAGAAGAGTGCCCATTTGAGATCGTGGTCGTCGACGACGGGTCTACTGACCGCTCCCTCACTCGCGTCCTTGACTGGATGGATACGCACCCAGACGTCAACGTGACGCTTCTTCGTCATCCGGTCAACCGAGGCTTGGGGCCCGCGCGCAATTCGGCACTTGGATGGGCGCGCGGCGAGTTCTGTTTTGTGCTTGACGCGGACAATGAGATATATCCTCGGTGTCTTACGAAACTGGTACACGCACTAAGGTCTAACCCGACCGCCGCCTTCAGCTACGGCATTCTCGAGCGGTTTCGTCTAGGCGAGGCAATTGGGCTGATGAACACGCAAGGCTGGGAGCCAGAGCGCCTGCGGCGAGGCAACTACATCGACGCGATGGCGATGATTCGCACGAAGGTCCTTCGCGACGAGTTCCACGGCTACACGCTTGACCGCAGGCTACACGGCTGGGAGGACTTCGACCTTTGGTGCCGGATGGCTGAGGCTGGTCGCGAAGCGGTGTTGGTTCCCGAAGTGCTTGCCCGGTACCGCACAGCCCAGCATTCGATGCTATCCCACACCAACATCTCGTCGACCGATGCATTTTCGGTCATCATTGAGGAAAACCCGCGGCTTATGGCCGGGATGGAACCGCCTGAATAGAGACCGGGCGGGAGTCGCTACGACTTTACCCGCCGGCGAAAAGCCGCGAGCCTCCTGAGGGGTGTGGTCACTCGCCAACTGATTGACCCTCGCATCTCATCGGCGAGTTTGACCGCTCTATCCATCTGAGCGAGCCGCTCGCCCAGCTCTTGTACCTGTTTTTTCAGCTGCTCGGATCCTGCTTCGGCTTCGCTCAGCCGCTCACGCAGAGTCGGCAGCTCGGCTAGCGTCGATTCGCGCTCAGCCAACTGCTCCAATGCCTGTTGGCGCTCCTCCCGTATGAGGTCTACTTCTCGGAGCGCACCAGCCTGCTCTTCAAGAACACGTTGTTGGCCTTCGAGTCGCTCGATCCACTGGCGAGTCTCCAGGAACTGGGTGAGCGCAACTACGGTCGAGCTTGCCGGTAGCGTTTTCCCTGCGATGGCAAGCGTGTAGATCTCGTCGTCTGAGCCAGGCGCGACCAGACGCTCGATTCGAGCATCGCCACGAAATGCCTCTCCAGCCTGGTTGATTACGGTCGCGATCATCGAGTGCTGCTGCACTAAGCTAACGGCCTCGAAGCGTGCTTTCAATTCCCGGTCGAACTCGGCGGGCGTGTATTCATGGCGATGATGAGGGTTGCCGGGCACGTAGTGTTTCCTGTTTGGCGAGGAGATCAATAGAAGCCCGTCGGGACAGAGCACCCGCGCGAGCTCATCGAGCGCCTCACCCTGCTCGTCTACGTGCTCGATCGTCTCAAAGCAAACAACCATGTCGAACGAGTCGTTGGGGTATGGGAGTCGATGAATGTCGGCGACCTCGCAGACGACTCCATCGGAAACGACCTGTTGAGCTGCCTGTATGACGGCCTCGGAGATGTCAACGGCGACAACCTCCGAAGCGCCCGCTTGGCGTAGTAGCTCGGCACCGTATCCAACGCCGCAGCCGGCGTCGAGTACGCGTCGGCCGGCGCAAAAGTTGGTAGCCCACCAGTAGCGCGCCATGTGCTCGGCCTCGACTAGCTGCCCATGCATCTCCCCCGGCACGAAGCGCTCGGGCACGCCGTCGACCTCGCCTGAAAGCTCGGCGGTCATCTGCGGGCGGAGTACGCGGGCAGCGAGAACCAGCCGATCCTCTGTTTCGGGGATTGCATGCTCCGACAGATTATCGGACATTGTGTGCGAGCTACAGGCTCAAAGGCGCGCGAGCTGGCTTGGACGCGGATACCTGACCGTTGCTCTGCGGCTCGCTTCGACTTGATTCGTGCGTCTTTCGGATGCGATTTGCCCAGAGAGTAGACTGGATGCCAGGCAGTGTCACGCGTACCAAAGAGTAGGAGGTGCTCACAATCTTTTCAGAGATCCGCGAATCGAGAACAAGTTTGAGCAGCCAATCGCGCTTTTAGCATCACGATGCCAAGCCACAAATAGCCACCACTTTTGATTGGTGCGCCTCATCGCTTGGCGCCTTCCTGGCCGCTAGGCTTAGCGCTCGTGTCTGCTCATGTTCCCACACCAGCCTCCCCGGCCGTCCAACCACCGCCCGGTAATCCGCGTTTCGACTTGGTTGACGCACTGCGAGCGATCGCCGTCATCCTCGTTGTCTTTTGCCATACGTCTCAGATGTCTGGCGCTACGTTGCATGCGTCCTGGGGATGGCTAGGAACCTACGCCTATTTTGGCGTCATCCTCTTCTTCGCTATATCAGGCTTTTTGCTCTACCGTCCATTCGCTCTTGCCCACTCTGGCGGGCATCGCGCCCCCAGCGTAGGTGCTTATACACGCCGACGCCTTCTGCGGATACTACCTGCTTACTGGTTGGCACTCACCGTTCTTTCATTTTGGCCTGGCATAGAAGGAGCCTTTACGGATCGGTGGTGGGTATATTACGGTTTCGCCCAGGTCTATTCGGTACATACACTCTTGGGCGGCCTCCCGGTCGCGTGGAGTCTATGTGTGGAGATGTCGTTCTATCTTTTCCTGCCACTCTTTTCAGTTTCAGTTGCGTTGCTAGTTGCGAAACGCGCAGGTTGGTTGCGATGGTGGCATATCGAGACACTCGCACTCATCGTTTTCGCCTGCATCGGCATCGCTGGGCAGGTCTTTGTCCACGATCACACCACGCCATACTGGATTCAGAACACACTCGGCGGAACAAGCGTCTGGTTCGTAGCCGGAATGAGCCTCGCAGTGATTAGCGTCGCTGCCCATGACGGACCAGGCATCTCTCGACGCGTGAGCCGGTTTGTGGAGCGCTGGTCATGGCTTATCTGGTTGGCCGGAATTGGCTCATTTCTCGCCGCGACACGCATCTTCGATGTGCGTGACCTCACTAGCGGTCGACCGGGCGTTTATGGGGTATCGACTGCGACTTGGCTCGCGAATCATATTGGACTCGGGCTCGCTGCCTTCCTGCTATTGGCACCGGCTGTGTTGGGTGCTCGCGGTCCAGTCCGATGGGTGCTCTCGTTGAAATCTCTCGCATGGCTAGGCCTGATCTCCTACGGGGTTTTTTTGTGGCACTTCCCGATAGCCGTGTGGTTGGGCCTCAAGGGCGGCTACCCGAGGCTCCACGGTGGAGGCCTAGATATTGTGGACCGCGTCCATATTCAGCCAACCCTTGTGCTTTTCATTGCGACTCTGATTGTCTCGATCATTGTAGCCGCCACTAGCTACTACGTAGTGGAGTTGCCGTTTCTTCGCTTGAAGAACGGTCGCCGGCACAATAGTTCGTCATCTCCGCCAGCATACGGTCCATCGATGGAGTCTAAGTTAGACCCGACATCTCGCCAGACGCTGACAGAGCATGCTGTCGCCGCTCAAGGGCATCAGCAGGACCTTCAAGGTTCCTAACTCCAGCTCCTGCCGCTCCGCCCACCAATCGTTCTCAGCGTTGAAACATCTCGTTCACCGTCGAGGGCGGCGAGTTCTTCAGCGTCGCCGGGCGCAACGGCTCGGACAAGCGCACGAGTCACATCTACCAACGGCGATCACGATTGGTCGAGCGCGCGAAGACGCCACACTGCACGAGATCGAGGCCACTGAGATGATCGGCCTGCCCCAGACATAACCTGGGCGAGTGTTTACGGCACGAGTCCTACTGCTCACGTTCGCCGTTGGCGTGACTGGCGAGGTCTACGTGCTAGATCCGCGTGCGCGGTCCAGTGTTAAGCGCACCGTGACCTCAGATGGCGTCGCGGAGGTCGACATCGACTCCGAAAGTGGCACGGTCTGCTAGTCGGGCGGAGCCCACCTCGCACCCGACACGCTGTGAGCGGGTACAAACTGGCGTCTGGGCTGGCAAGAGCCAAGCCGCATAACCGCGAATGCTCATGACGAAATCACGGCTGCCTCCGCATGACGGCAGCGTTGCCACTCGGCATACGCCCCGAGGTCAACCTCGACAAGGCCCTCGGCCTCGCCGGCGAGATCGAAGACTCGGAGATCCTGCGCAAGCTAGAGCTGCGCAAGTGAAGCTGCCCGACGTCAACCTCTTCCTCTACGCCTACGACTCCCGCTCCTCACGCCACGAGGCGGCACGCGAGTGGCTGGAGCGAACGCTCTCAGGCGCGGAGACCGTCGCCCTCTCCTGGACGGTGCTGCTGGCCTTCATCCGCCTCTCCACACGCCCAGCCATAGTCCAGACCCCCTGAGCGCAAGCGAGGCGATCGACCTCGTCCAAAACTGGCTGGATCAGCCGTGCGTGACCGTCGCCAACCCCACCGAGCGCCACGCCGCGGTCCTGCGCGAGCTGCTGGACCCGCTCGGCACAGCCGGCAACCTCACAACCGACGCCCACCTCGCCGCGCTCGCCATCGAGCACGGCGCCTTGCTCTGCTCGTCAGACACCGACTTCGCCCGCTTCACAGGCCTGCGCTGGGAAGACCCGCTCAACAGAAGGTGAGCCGCCCGCCGGCACCCGCACCTCTGCGTTACACTGTCTTACATGCCTGCCGCACGTCAGTTCTCAGCCCGCCTCAACGCCTCGCTCGTTGACCGCTTGGAGCGGCGTGGGGCACGCGCGGGCTTGAACAAGTCGCGCCTCGCCGAGCGCTATATCGATGAGGGACTCCGCATGGAGGACCATCCGGGCGTCGTCTTCCGCGATGGGCCGGCCGGTCGTCGCGCCGCGCTGTCCGGCGGCCCCGACGTCTGGGAGGTGATCGGCGCCGTCCGCGCAAGCGGACTCGACGGCGAGCGGGGGCTGGCAGCAGCGGCGGAGTGGGGCAGCCTCACGCTTGCCCAGGTACGAGCGGCGGTGCGCTATTACGCGGAGTACCCGCAGGAGATCGACGAGCGCATCGCACGCAACGTCGAGGAGGCCGACGCCGCCGAGCAACGCTGGCGCCGTGAACAGCACGCCGTCGCGTGAAGCTGCTGCTCGACGAGATGCTCTCGGCCGAGATCGCCAAGCAGCTGCGAAGTCGCGGCCACGATGCCCTCGCCGTCGATGAGACCCCAGAATTGCGAGGTCTCGCCGACCCCGATCTGTTCGAGCGAGCGCAAGGGCAGCAGCGCGCAATCGCCACCTACAACCGAGAGGACTTTCTTGCGCTGGATCGCGATTATCGAAGCCGGCGGCCGGAGCACCACGGCATCGTGATCCTGCACCCGCGACGCTTCCCGCAGGGAGCCGCCTCTATCGGCCCGCTCGTCACCGCTCTGGCGAGCCTCCTCGAAACGGGCCCGCCATACCCGAGCTTCGTCCACTGGCTTCAGTAGCACCGAGCGCCACGCCGCGGTCCTGCGCGAACTGCTGGACCCGCTCGGCACGGCCGGCAACCTCACAACCGACGCCGCGAACGCAGGCGCGCTCGCCTATACGAAGTTATACGCCAATATCCGGCATAGTCCGTATATTGATGGATATTATCGTATACTCACGATAACTTAGCCATGGACCCGAACATCAATCCGTACTCGATGGGCGCCGGCAACCCGCCGCCGGCCCTCACCGGCCGCGAGCCGCAGGAGCAGCAATTCAGGATCCTGCTGGCCCGCCTTCGTGGCGGCTTGAGTGACCGCGGCATGATCGTCTCCGGCCTGAGAGGCGTCGGTAAGACGGTCCTGCTGCTCGAGTTCGAGGAGATCGCGAAGGAGGCAGGCTGGACCGTTCCGCCACCGCTCGAGATCAAGTCGGACACCGACTTCCGCTCTGAGCTTGCGGATACCGCTTACCAAGCTTTGCTGCAGCTCAGCGCGCGAGAGGCGCTGGGGGATCGGATCAAGTCGTTTACAAGGCTGCTTCGCGGATTCAAGCTTGGAGCGTCGGCTGACGGCAACGTCGAGTTCTCCTTCGACGCGGGCGTGCTCGACTCGTCCAGCGGAGACCTGGAGCGCGACCTCACCAACCTGTTCGAGCAACTCGGCGAGGTTGCCAGAGAACATGAGACGGGCGTCGTATTTCTGGTCGACGAGATGCAATTCCTGGCGCAAGGCGAGCTGGAGGCCGTGGCAGCGGCTATGCATCGGATGTCCCAGAAGAACCTGCCGGTCGCGCTCGTGGGCGCCGGCCTTCCACAACTGCCTGGCCTGATGGTCGACGCCAAGTCCTATGCAGAGCGACTATTTGCCTATCCAAAGCTTGGACCGCTCAGCAAGGATGCGACGTGTCAGGCCCTCACAGCGCCCGCCGAGGCCCTGAACGTCACCTGGAGCGAGAAAGCGCTTGTGCGGATCGTCGACGAGTCCGAGTGCTATCCGGCTTTCATCCAGGCATACGGCAAGGAGGCGTGGAATCAAGCGAGCGGCTCGGCGATCGGTCTCGATGACGTCGTGCACGCCGAAACGGCCGTGCTCGAACAGCTGGATGACGAATTCTTCGAAGCACGCTTCGAGAAGGCCACCGACCGCGAGCGCGAATACATGGCCGCCATGGCCGACTTGGGCGAGGGTCCATACCGCAGCGCCGAAGTCGCCGAACGCCTCGGGCGGCGCCCCTCCTACACCTCGGCTCCACGAGACTCGCTCATCAAGAAGGGCCTCATCTATAGCCCCGCTTACGGCAAGGTTGCCTTCACCGTGCCGAAGTTCTCCCCCTTCATGCGCCGTCGCTACCCGCTACCCGCCAGAATCGCCGAATGACCCACGCCATTCAACGCGCTCGGGAGCGCCGACCGCGGCGACCACGGCCCGCTCGGCGAGCTGCTCGCCAGAGCGATCCTCGACAACCTCCATAAGTTCGTCGTCCCGGCCGTCGCCGGGCCATCTCTCCTGGTGCCGCTGCCGGCTCTCGCCTCCGAGCGTATCTCCGCAAACGCGCTCCGTGTCGCTGCCACACGGGGACGCCTCAACGCCTCCAAGGCCCCAGACGGCACATGGCGCAGCACGCGCGCCTGGGTGGACGAATATCTAGCGCAGCGCTACGAGCGCCAGCCGCAAGGCTGATCCGCGCGCCGGCGACCGCCGGCGAACCGAACCGGCTCGGCCTGCGACACATTACAGCGCTCCTGTTATATCTGCTATTTATTACAGGACTCCCGTAATGTCCGACACACCGAGCAAGAACCCGTATCGACCAGGCGTCGGAGTGCGCCCGCTCTACCTCGCCGGCCGCGAGGCGCCGCTGCGGCGCTTTGACGCGATGCTTCGCGCGGCGCCCGAGCAGCCGGCCAACATGCGCGTGACGGGCCTTCGCGGTGTAGGCAAGACCGTGTTGCTGGAGGTGTTCGCCGAGCGCGCCCAGGCCGCCGAGTGGGAGCCGGCGTTCATTGAGTTGCAGCCTTCCCACAACACCGACGCGGCGATCCGCATAGCGCTCGGCGCTCTGCTCGAGCAAGCGCGCCGGCGACTTTCGCGCAGAGAGCGCTTGCGTGCCGCTGCCGGCAAGGCCTTGGGCAGTGGCAGCGTGTCAGTGAGTTGGGAGGAGATCTCGCTGTCGGTGTCCTTCGGTTCAGAGCGCGAGCAAGACCTCGCGGGCGAGCTGTTCGCCACCATCGAGCTGGCGCTTGCCAAGGGGCGCAGCGGAGTCATCCTGCTCCTTGACGAGGCCCAGCTGGTACGCGACGAGCGCGATCGCCACGGAGAGCGCCCCCTGTCCCTCCTGATCGCGCCGATCGTCGCACTCCAGCGCAAGGAGCTGCCGATCGGCCTGGTGCTCTGCGGCCTGCCCACGCTCGCCGGAAATCTGCAGAAGGCGCGCTCCTACAGCGAGCGGCTGTTCCGGGGTGAGGAGATCGACTCGCTCGAGCCGGCCCAGGCGCTCGAGGCATTCACACGACCCTTGGAGCAGACGGCACGCGGCGCCGATCCAGCGCTTGCCCGCGCCGTCGTCGAGGAAGTCGAGGGCTACCCCTACTTCCTGCAGCTATGGGGCTCTGAGCTATGGGACGCCGCCGACCTGGCCGGAGAGGACAGGCTTACTGTCGGGCTACTCGACGCCACCCGCGATGAAATCCATGAGCGGCTCGACCGCGACTTCTACGAGCCGCGCCTCGCGACCTTGACCCCGGCCGAGCAGGACCTCTTGCTCGCCAGTGCCCGCTGTCCCTACCCGCCGCTACGAGCCGCCGACCTGCGCGCAGCTTCCGAGAAGACCCCAGGCAATATCAACGTGGTGCTCGGCCGACTCGTGGAAGCTGGCGCCCTGTACCGGGTCCGCGCCGGTCAATACGCGTTTACGGCCCCCCGATTTCGTGACTATCTGCGCAGCCGCGATGCGGCTCGCAACCTCTGATCGGCGCTCACGGTCCGAGCGCGCCGATCGGGATGACCATGATCCCGTCCTCGCGGCGATAACCGTAACCAGTCGCCACGATCACGCCAAGACTCGCGGCGTCGCCACTCTTGGAGGTGTCGATTTGCGCGGCGAATCGCTTCAGGTTCGCGGCCGCTAGATCGACTTGCCCGACACCGAGCTTTACCTCGAACGCGGCCCAGCGGCCATCGGCGGCCTCGACGATCGCATCCACCTCCAAGCCCTGGCTGTCGCGATAGTGGAGCACCCGAGCGTCCCCCGCCTGCGCGTAGACCCGCAGGTCGCGTACTACGAGCGACTCGAACAGGAACCCGAGCAGCTTCACGTCGCCGAGCAGGCGCTCCGGCGTGGCGCGCAGCGCCGCCACCGCCAGCGAGGGATCCACGAAATGCCTCTTGGGAGCGCTGCGCAGCGCGTATCTGGACCTCAGATGGGGCGCCCACGCGGGCTGGTCCTCGACGATCATCAAGCGCTCCAGCGCATCCAGATAGGCGCGCACCGTGTCGTCCTTGAGCGGCCCATCGGCGCCGGCGGTGTCGCGAGCGAGCGTGGCCAGACCAGCGTGGGTTCCCACGTTGCGAGCGATACTACGTAGCAACTGACCGACCTTAGCTGGATCGCGACGCTTGTCCTCGATTTGGCTGACGTCAACGCGGCGGATCTCCTCGAGATAGTCGCGAACCGCGCGCAGCGACCGCTCGACCGTCAGCCCGCGAAAGCCGGGCCAACCGCCGATCGCGACCTCGTGCGCCAAGTCCGCGACTGTCGCCCCGGAGTCAGCGCTGCGCGCCGAGTCGCCACCCAGCAGGCGCTCCAGCGAGATCTCCCCACTGCTCTTCCCCGTCTCGAACATCGTCATCGGTCGCATTCGCAAACGGGTGATGCGCCCCGCGCCGGTGTGCCTGGTGATGTCGTCGGGCGGCACAGCTGAGCCCGCGAGGATGAATTGGCCCGGGTCGCGGCGATCGTCGATCGCCCGCCGTACGTGGTTCCAGATCGCGGGCTCGAGCTGCCACTCGTCGATCAGGCGCGGCGTCGCGCCGTCGAGCACCAGAGCTGGATCCACCGCCGCCGCTTGACGGGCCCGCAGATCAGTGTCAAGCAATACCTCGCTCGCCGCGATTTGCCTGGCCGTGGCGGTCTTCCCACACGCCTTGGGGCCCTCGATCGCCACGCCGCCCGTGGCTTCGAGCCGCTCGGCAAGCTCTTTATCGACGATGCGAGGCCGATAGCCAGTCATCTAACGGGTAGAATATCGAACTTCCAGCGGGGATTTTGTAGAGATATCAGCGGGTAGAATATCGTGTTTTCAGCGGGCCTTTTGTAGCCATGAACGTCCACGTCTCGGCCACCCGCCCGACCCCGACCGTCCCGCCGATACCCTTCTCCCGATGCCCCGACCGCCCGCCTCCGGCCCCGAGCCGATCGTCGTGCAGGAGCTCTCCAAGACCTTCAAGGTCCCCGAGGAGCGCACCCACACGCTCAAGGAGCGCGCCCTGCACCCCCTGCGCCGCTCCTCCCACCAGTCCTTCTCGGCCCTGAAAGACATCTCCTTCGCCGTCAGGCGCGGCGAGTTCTTCGGCATCGCCGGGCGCAACGGGTCGGGCAAGTCGACGCTCCTGAAGTGCCTGGCCGGGATCTATGGCGTCGATCAGGGCCGGATCTGGATGAACGGGCGTCTCTCGACCTTCATCGAGTTGGGCGTGGGCTTCAACCCGGATTTGGCCGCGCGCGACAACGTGGTCCTCAACGGGATCATGATGGGGCTCTCCCCGCGCGAAGCCCGCGCGCGCTATGACGCCGTGATCGACTTCGCCGAGCTGAGGGAGTTCGAGGAGCTCAAGCTCAAGAACTACTCCTCCGGGATGCACGTGAGGCTCGCCTTCTCGGTAGCGATCCAGGTCGACGCCGAGATCCTGCTCGTCGACGAGGTCCTGGCCGTCGGCGACGCCTCCTTCCAGCAGAAGTGCTTCGACGTCTTCAACGAGATGCGCGACAGCGGACGCACGATCGTGTTCGTAACCCACGACATGGGCTCGCTCAACCGCTTCTGCCACCGCGCCCTGCTGCTCGAGAAAGGCGAGATGGTCCACCTCGGCGAGCCGCACGAGGTCGCCGACCGCTACTTGGAGATCAACTTCGGGCGAGACCCCGAGGCGGCCGCCAAGCGCATCGAGGAAGGCCGCGGCGGCGACGGGGAGGCGCGCATCGTCGAGGCCTGGGTCGAGGATGAACAGGGCGAGCGTTCCACCAGCTTGAGCCAGGGCCAGCGCATAACCGTCAAGGCGCTCGTCAACTTCCTCGTCGACGTCGAGGACCCGGCCGCCGGCCTGTACATCCTCAACGAGGACCACGTCGCGATCATGGTCGCCACCAGCTCCACCGAGCACGAGCGCTCCGGGCGCTTCAAAGCGGGCGAGAGCGCTCTGTTCTCCTTCTCTTTTGAGAACGTGCTCGGCCCCCGCCGCTACAACCCCCTCTTCACGCTCGCCCACCGCGGCTCAGGCCTTGACCTGATGGACCGCTTCGAGGGAGCCTTCTCCTTCGTGGTCACCGGCCCCGAAGCCACCGGCGGCCTGGTCGACCTGCCAGTAGAGGTGGGCATCGAGCGCAGCGCCGCCGCAAGCGCCCAGGAGCTGGCGCTGTGAGCACCGAGCTTGCCACCGTCGAGCCGGTCGCCCCCTATGAGGGCCTCGGCCGCCCGATCAAGGGCCCGCGAGCGCTGACCGACGACTGGGCGCGCTTCTGGCACCTGACCTACAACATCGCGCGCAACGAATTCAAGCTGAAGTTCTTCGGTTCGGCGCTCGGCTCGGTGTGGCAGGTGATGCGCCCGCTCCTCTTGTTCGGCGTGCTGTACGTGTTCTTCGTCGTTATCTCCAAAGTCGGCGGCGGCAACCAGCCGGGGGAAGCCTTCTATGGTGTGCAGCTGCTCGGCTCGATCGTCCTGTTCGGCTTCTTCGGCGAAGCCACCGGCGGCGCGGTTCGCAGCGTCGTGGACCGCGAGAACCTGGTGCGCAAGATCCAGTTCCCGCGCCTTGTGATCCCGCTCTCGATCACGCTGCTCGCCCTTTTCAACCTCGGGATGAACCTCGTCGTCGTCTTGATCTTCGCGCTGATCTCGGGCGTGACGCCGATGCTCAGCTGGATCGAGCTGCCGCTGATCCTCGCGATGCTGATCGTCTTCTCGACCGGGATCGCGATGTGGCTGTCGGCGATGTTCGTCAAATTCCGCGACATCCAGCCGATCTGGGAAGTCTTCTCGCAGATCCTCTTCTACGCCTCGCCCTTGATCATCCCGGCCGAATCGGTGCGCGAGAAGTTGGGCGGCGGCGAAATCCACCACATCCTGTGGCACCTATATCTGCTCAACCCGCTGGTCGCGATCTTCCAGCAGTTCCGCCACGCGATGGTCAACCACGCCACGCTCTCGGCCGGGCAGCTGTACGGCGGCTGGGTCTACCTGCTCGAGCCGCTCGGCATCGTCGCCATAACGATGGCGATCGGGTTCTGGGTGTTCAACCGCTCGGCGCCTTCGGTCGCTGAGAATCTTTAGAGGGCGGCGCTCCGCGAAGGCGCCTCGGCTGTCGCGTCTCCGTTGAAAGCCGCGGCGGCCTGCTCGGGCGTTCGCGGGGCGGGCTCGGGCGCGCGGCCCTCGCGACGATCGCGCCCCAGGCGCGTCCAGGCCGCGGCCAGCCGCACCAACCGCTGCGTGGCGCCCATCCGCTCGTCCAGGCCCAGATAGCGCACCGGCTTGGTGGCGATCATGTTCATCGAGACTCCCCCCCACACGTGGTTCAGCCAAGCCAGGTAGAGCCGCCGCGCCAAGCCATTTGAGCGCATCGCGAAACCCAGTCTCAGGCCCAATGCCCGCAAGCGTCCGGTCTCGGGCGGGACGGTCGGCTCGGCGTCGCCGAAGAACGAGCGGTAGTGGGGCTCGGCCACTTCGGTGAAGAGGCCCGCGCGCGTGGCCTCCCAGCGGTAGCGCATCGCCCAGTGGGCATGCTCGTAGCCCTCGTACTCCTGCACCGCCTCGTCGTGCACCCCATCCCGGTCGCGCACCGTCTTCAAGGTCTCGTTGACCATCAACAGGCGACCGCCGGGGCGCAAGACCCTGAAGATCTCCTTGAAGGTGCGCCGCAAGCTGTCGAGGTCGTTGTGGTGGAGAACCTGGCAGCAGTACACGTAGTCCACGCTGTTCGAAGCCAAGGGCATCGCGTCCATCGAAGCGAGCACCCGCTCGAAGAAGACGCCGTCCTCGATGAACCAGTCGGCCGTGTACAGGCCCTGGAGCTCGACCGTGGCGATGTCCAAGGCGATCGCCCGCAGCCCACGTTCGGCGAAGTGATTGGAGGCCCAGCACGTGTTCGAGCCCACGTCCACGATGCTCTGGCCCGGTTGGAAGGGGATCGTGGTCAGCAATTGGTGCATCGAGCGCGCCTGCACGTACCAGTAGCCGTGTTCGAGGTCGGGCAGCTTGCGCATCAGCTCCCGGTCCCAACCCCCGCCGGCCATCTTCTCCGCGAAGCGCTCAAGGCCGGCCGCCTCGGCCACGATGTGGGCGGGCGGCTCGTACAACAGCTCGGGCACGCCGCGGTGCAGCTCGAATTCGGTGGCGCAGGCGCCGCAGCGCAGGACGCCCTCGCGCACCTCGTTGGCGTCGCTCTCGCGGGCCTCCAAGACGAGCGTGCCGTCGCGCCGGCAGGCCGGACAGCGCAGCGTATGAGCGAACTCTGCCTTCACCGTCTCACACCAGTGTGGACTAGCGCATCCCGCTAGCCATGGCTAGTCCGCCACGCTAGCTTGACCGGGCAGCACCTCGCTGGAGACCACCGTCTCACGCGGGCGAGCAGCGTCTTCGAGGAAAGCCTCCAGAGCATCTATCCGCCGCTCCCACGCATACTCGGCCGCCGTGGCCACGCCGGCGCGCCCCACCCGCTCCCGAAGCTCGGGATCGCCCAACAGGCGCGCCAAGGCCTCGCTGACGGCCTCCCGGGTGGCCTCGGGCATGAGGCAGTTCTCCCCGTCCTCGCAAAAGTCGCGGTTGCCGTGCGCGTCGGTACACACGACCGCCCCGCCGGTCGCCATCGACTCGAGAGCCGGCAAACAGAAGCCCTCGTGGGTGGATGTCTGGATGAAGACGGTGGCCTTGCTGAACAGCTCCCCCACCTGCTCGTCGGTGGGCTGCTCGATGTAGCGCATGCCTTGGTCTGTGGCAAGCTCGGGCTCGATCCCGAACATGCACAGCTCGGGCCTCGGCTCGGGCAGGGCGCGCCAGGCCTCGATCGTGAGCGGCAAGTTCTTCAGGGGGTTGGTGCGGCCCAGCGCCAACACCATGTCCTCGCGGCGCTCCACCTCGGGGCGCTCCCGGAAGCACTCCAGGTCGATCCCCGGCGGGATCAGGACCGCGTCCAGGCCAAGCTCGCGCAGCCGCTCGCGGTTCCAGCCGGAGATCGTCATGTAGGTGAACTCGGGCCTGTAGGAGTCGATCACGGCGTGCCTGACCGACTCGTCGTCGGGGTAATACGACGTCTCGATGTCTTGCACGAAATAGACGGGGATGCCTTTCACCACGCTCGAGCGCCACACGGGCATCGCGGTGTTCCACCAGGTGGCTACCTTGATCGCGTCGAGGTCGGCCAGGTCGGCGATCAATTCGTCATAGAACTCGTAGGAGTGCACGGGGACGTTCAGCTCGAACCAGTCGGGCTGCTCCCCGAGCGTGTACAAAGCAACCTCGTGGCCGCGCTCGGCCAGGCGGTTGAGGTGCTCGAAGATGTCCCTGTGCCCACCGCCGACGCCGGTGCCCTCGGTCACGTAGGCGACCCTCAGCTTGCCGTCGGGCGTGCGCACGTCGCGGGCGTCGAAGAAGGCTCCCCACCGCTCCCAGAAGAAGCGCTGGGACTCGCGCTCGCGCTCACCCACGTCGGTGCCCCTAGTGACCGACTCGTAGTGGATGAGGCAAGCCCCGGGGAAGTAGACGACCCGCATCCCGGCCTGCCAAGCACGCAGGCACCAGTCGACGTCCTCGTAGGCCATCGGGTAGCGCTCGTCGAGCAGGCCGATCTTCTCGATCGCGGCCCGGCGCACATACATACAGGCCCCGGTCACCGCCAACACGGGCCCGGGCAGGGCGGCGGGGCCCCAGTCCGACGGCTTGAAGCGGTAGCGGTGGTCAAACCACTCGGGCGCGCCCAGGTTGCGGGCGGTGCCGGCGAACTGGATGCGCCCGTCGGGGTAGAGCAGGCGCGCGCCCACGATCGCCACGTCGTCCTCTTGGGAGGCGGCGTACTGAAGGCAGGCAAGCCAGCCGGGCCGGGCCTCCATGTCGGAGTTGAGCACGACCACGTCGCGACTCTGATCGACCGCGCGCAGGCCGCGGTTGACGTTGGCGGCAAAGCCCTCGTTGCGCTCCCCCGCCACGACCTCGATCCCCTCGATCGCCGCAAGCGCGGCGAGGTGCTCGGGCCCGGAGGCGTCGTCGGCGACCACGATCTGGACCATGCCCTTGGGGACAGAGCGGTGGATGCTCGCCACCAGCCTCGTCACGTGTTCGGCGTCGCGGTAGCTGGGGATCACCACGCCGACCGGCTCCCCGTGCTCGCCATACCAAGCCAAGGCGCGCCGGTAGAGGTCGTGGCCCATGCGCGAGCGCAAAGCCAAGCGGTGGCGCAAGGGCGTGAAGCGCAGAGGAAAGGTGAGCACCCGAAACAGGAGCGTGCGCCAACCGAGGTAGTGCACGGTCAAATAGATGCGCCTGCGCAACCCCGCCAGAGGCCCTTTGAACTCCCCATCGAGCGCGCTCTGCGCGATCCGCTCGGAAGCGGCGATCGGCGGTCGGCTGTCGCGGTTCGGCTCGTCGTTCACGTCGCGCATCTTGCCTGGTATCGCCATCAGGCGTTGAGCACCCAGCTTACGAGGGGCGCCGGCACCGCCCAAACGTCGCCGGTGGTGTCGAGCAGGCCCCTTGTGGCCAGCACGCCGGCGCCGAAGGCGGCGCGCAAAGTCAGCGACTCTCGCTTCCAACCAGAGTCGACATACTTGCCGTCGAAGCCCCAGCCGCCAAAGCACGGACCGCAGAAGTCCACCTCCTTGCTGCTGGTCCTTTGGTACATCACGTCGCCGAAGTGCGCATAGCTGCCAGGCTGCTCGCGCTCCAAGTTCCGGAGCAGTTCGAGTCCCAACTGCTGCTCGACGATGGCCGATGTATCGACTTCGGCGGTCCTCTCCCCGCTACGAATCGACGCCAGTCGAGCCATCAGGGGATCGACGAAGTAGTACTTGGATCGGGCGGAGAGCTTTGGGCCGTTTCCCTCGCGCCGGTGACAGGGCCATGCCAGGTAGGCGAAGATCAGGTCCTGAAGGCGTGCCTTGGCGGTGTGCGGGCTATCGACGCCCATGTCCTCGCGCAACGACTCGATTGACAGCGGCGTCGTCAGGCTGCGCGTCAATCGTGCGAGCATCGCTTGAACCTGCGCCTGCGTAGTCGCCGCACCCCGCATGGCCTCGCCCGCCGTGACATCCCACAGCGCGCGAGTGAAGTCCTCCTGGACCTCCCCGTGAGCCAGCTGGTCGCTCACCGCGCGAGGGAATCCGCCCACGCGCATATAGAGCTCCCAGGTGGACAGCAGCTCATCGAGCCACGGAAGCATCTCTGTGAAGATCGCATCGACCTCCGCCGACATGAAGTCACGGATCCTGACCGGGTCTGGCTGGGGCAATCCATCGAGTCCCATTGCCCGCGCGAATCCGCGAAACCCCATGGGCAGCAGCAGGCGGTCTGGCTGAGCGGCTCCGCCCAACCGGCCGGCCAACTGCTTCTGGGCCTCGGCGAGGTCGCGTGCAGATGAGCCCGTGAGGACGACGCAATCGTCGCCAAACGCGGTGTTGTCCCGCAGCCACTTGATCGCCTCGGGCCAATCCGGCACGCTGGTGATCTCGTCCAGAAACCAATAGCGGGGCTCATCGAGCCCTCGAGTGAGCACGTCGCGGCCGGCTTTTACCAAGCGCTGTAGATCGCCCGAATCGAGCTCATCGCAAGCGAAGTGGATGATCCTGCGAGGCGAGACTCCGCGCTGAATCAGCTGCGAGATCGCTCGCTTGAGCTCGAGACTCTTGCCCACCCGTCGCGGGCCGCGCAACACATACAGGCCGTCGGGCACGATATCGCCCAGAGGCCGAGGCTCGTAGTCCAGATTGGTCGCCGCGAGAACGCGCAGATCACGGTCGTCGCGCTCCCACTGGGGGCTGCGCCACCACGCGTTGCCACCGGCCAGTACGCGCGCCAGTCGAGCTTCGTTCATGGATCAAATAAAAGCATCAGATGCAGATAGACTACAGTTTTTCTGCAATATAATGCAAAAAAAGTATAGATTTTCTGCAATCAAACGCAGATAATGGGCACTTAGCTCTAAATGGCAGCACATTCGGACGGGACTCATGAGGCTCGCTCACCGCTCTCGGCGGTGGTCATCGGAGGCTCGCCGAGCGCATCCAGCCGCAACGGCGCAAAAACCGGCGCGCCCCTCCAAGGAGAGCCGGCGCCTCGCCCAAGGCGGCAGCGCTCCAGCGCGTGAGCCGAGCAGCGCACCAACAAGGCGCGCCGAGTGGTGGACCACGAGCCTCGCGAGCGCCGCTCCACGACGAATGGGGGCCGTCCTTGCTCGGACACCCTGTTTCGGCAATGCCCTCGAGCCGGAAAGCTCACGCCTCGCCGCCCCGATCTCCCCCCTCAGCTTGCGCGCCACGTGCCGCGGGGAAGCGGGCTCGACGAAGCCGTACACCTCGCGCAAGCCGCGCCACTCGTCGAAGCAGCGGCGCAGCTGCTCAGAGGGGGAGTACTCGTGGGAGTGCAGCACGGCGGCGTCGGGCACGTAGGCCTTGGCGTAGCCGGCGCGGAGCATGTCGATCGCCAAGACCCGATCCTCGGCATAGGCGACCTCCCGAAACGGGACCCGCTCCCAGGCGGCGCGCGAGAGGCAGGCGTTGGCGTCGGTGAAGAAGCCGCGGCGGCCGATCAACTCGGCGACCGGTAGCGAGCGCTCGGACTCGGCCAGGCGCTCCACCCGAGGCAGCCCGTCGGGCGCGAGCGAGGCGAACCAGCGCTCCAGTTCGACCCTCACCGCCGGCGAGGCGTCGGGGCGGGGCCGGTAGGGGCCGTAGACGAGACCCACCTCGGGCTCAAGCTCGAAGCCGCCGAGCAGACGCGCAAGCCAATGTTCGTCGGCCGGCTCGGCGTCCTGGGTCAACAAGGCCACGTGCTCGCCGCGGGCCTCTCCCACGAGCAGGTTGCGGGTGCCCCCGTGGGAGAACTCGGACGGCGCGATCTCAAGCACCCGCGCCCCCCGCGCGCGCGCGAGTGCGGCCGACTCGTCAAGCGAGCCGGAGTCGCACACGAGCAGCTCGTGCTCCACGCTCTGGCGCGCGAGCGCGTCGAGGACTCCGGCGAATAGGGCGCCCCCGTCGCGCACCGGGATCGCCACGGTCACGCTCGCCGTCACGATCCCGTCCCCGCCGAGGACCCGCGCCGACACGCCACCACGCGGCTTGGCACGCGCACCCTCACCCGCGCACGACCTCGATCCAGTCCGCTTCCTTGCCGCACAGGCTGTGCCACTTCGACAGCGCCAGAGACACCATCCGCTCGGGCTGCTCGCTCTGCAGGGCGACCGCCCCCAGCGTGCCGACCGCCCATTCGCCGGGCCCGAGATGGTCGCGCCCCGCAACCTTTTCGACTTCCACCAAGTGTGACCCCGCCGCCAAGCGCACCGTGGCCGCCTGCAACCACTGCCCGGGCGTGTTCGAGCCCGATACCGTCCCCACTTCGTGGCCGTCCACCGAGACGTGCAGGGGCCTCGGAAAATCGCCCTGGACCCACAGGCGGTAAGAGCCGGCATGCTTGACGGCTAGTGCACCCGAGATGTGGCCTGGACTCGAGGTGAAAACCGATCCCGCCTGCACCGGGTCAGGGGGCCAACCGACAGGACGAGTTGGAATGGATAGAGGTTCGTACCAGAGGCTTTCGGGCGCGTAAGCAACGACCAGGCGCGATCCGTGCGGGGCCTTCGCGACGATCGGAGCCAGGGCCGAGCATTCGACCGGCAGGGATGGGCTGTACAGCTGCTGGAGAGGAAGGTGTTCGAGCACTTCGGGGCTACTCGTCTTTTCCCAGCCAAGGTAGTAAGCGTTTTGGTAGACGAGCTTGTAATTGGCCGGCGGGCGGCTCGCGGCCGGCGAGCGGCGGGTGACGATGATCGGATAGCCCTCGACGAAGGACAAAAGCTCCTGGTCAAGGTCGAAGTAGTGGCCATAGAAATAGGTGGGCGAGCGCAGCTGCACCTGTTGGGGGGTGAGCGTCTCGAACGGCACGCTGATCTTGGCGGCACGCGCGAAGTACTTGGCGAACTCCTGAAACTCGTTCCACAGCACCAGGCCCCGCCCGGCGAAGTGGTCGCCGGTCTGGCGGATCGCTTCCACCTGGGCCGTTGGAGCAACACGATCGTGGTTGTAGGCGAGCAGGTCGGAGGCGAGGATCGCAAGCCCTACACCCGCCGCCAAGATCGCGCCGAGCGCGCCCACACGCCATCCGCTGCCTTGACGCGCGCCGGAGCCCGCGCCCGCCTCGACGCCCGTGCCTGGATCGGTGCGCCTGCGACGTACGGGCAGCAGACACAACAGACCCGCGACGCCGGCCAGCACCACAAACGGGCTGCAAATCGCCAACAGCTTGCCCTGCGCGTAGGGGCTGGCACGAGGGAACACGATCAGCAGGACCAGGCCGACCATGCCCACCATCGCGGGCACCGCCGGCACGCGGCGCTTCAGGGCTACGACAACGCACGGCACGATCGCCAGCAGGACGGCCACGGTGGCGATCGTCGTGAGCAGGCCCGCGTGGTGGGAGGCGATCGCGGCGCGGTATTCGCCCGAGAGCCACACTCCGCTGAGCTGGCTGAGCGGCAGAGGACGCAACAGCTGGCCAAGCTGGATCGCGCCGACGCCGGTCGAGCCCTGGCCGGTGCGCGCGACTTCGAAAAACGTCTTGAATGACACGAGCGAAGGGACCGAGAGCAAGGCGGTCAAACCCAGGCCGACGAACAGCGGCCCGATCCAGGCCCGGGTCGGGCGCGAGTGGTGCACGAACAACAATCCCAACCCCAAAAAGAGCGCTAGCGCGCCCAGAAAGGGGACCGCCACGGCGTTGTATGTCGCAAGCGCAGCAGCCGCCACGACCGCCATCAGGGCCGCGCCCGCGTAGGGACGACCCAGCTCGATCGCCTCCCGCCCCAAGGCCACCCCGGCGCACAGTGTCGCGAGCAAGCCGATCTCCTTGATGTTGCCCTGCATCGCGTACTGGTAGGTGAGGTTGGCCGCCATCGCCGCGAACACCGCCAAGGCTGCCCGGCGCGCATCGAGCAAGCCGCGCGTGACCGTCGCGAGCGCCACCGCGCCGAGGGCGGCAAGGCCGGCAATGAAACCCTGGTAGAGCACAGGCACGTCGGTGTCGGTCAGGCCCGAGAGCGTGCCCAGCAGGGACTGCGTGCCGAGCGGATAGCCGCTGTTCAGGTAGGACATCAGAAACTGCTGCGCGCTCGTCAAAGGGATGTTGCCGAGTGTCAGTCCGTAGCCCTGGATGTGGGCGGCCAACAGCATCTCGAAGGCCGAGTCGTTGACGAAGTCATAACCCACCCAGGTCCAGTGCCCGTAGGCGATCACGGGCAGCATGTAGAGCACATACACGGCCAGGCCGGCCGCGCCCGCCCAGCCGGGATTCAGGCGGGCGCGCAGGCCGTCCTTGGCGAGTACCAGCCCCGCCAAGGTCACCGCCACGAGCACGCAGATCGCAAGCGCGTCGCCGGCGCCGGCGACATAGCCCGGGTAGATGAGAGCCATTGCCACGCACAGCCCGAGGGGCAACAGCGAGGCGTTGCTCAAGCGCACCCTCAAAACGCGCTCCACAGCCAGGCCGCAGCCCAGGCACACGATCCACAAAGCCAGGGGCGCCCCCACGAGGGCCATCAAGTCGTTACGCACAGCGTTGGGCTAGGAGCCGCGACGCAACCCGAGAATGCTCAACAAGAACGAGGAGAAGAAGATCTGGATGCCCACGATCACAAGCGTCGCCGCGGTCACAGCCATGAATTCGTCGGCGAGCGAGCCGAAACCGCGCGAGATCCACGTGCCTACGATGATCCCACCCAACACAATCCCCAGGAAAACGAACAGCCCGCCCAGCATCAGACCGTGCTCCAGCCTGAAGCGTGCCCTCATGCCGTCGAACCAGGGGTCGCGCTCACCCATGTAATAGGTCCCATACGCGTGCGCGCACAGACCGAGCGCGAGCACCTGGGTGCCGACCACCATCAGGAGCGCGCCCCCGATCAAGGCGTGGATGCCCCACGAACGGCCAAACAGATCCAGGCCGCTGCCGGCCAGGCCCGCGATCAAGGTGCCGATGCCTGCCAGCACAGTGCCCGGCACGATGAACAGATGCGTCGGGCTGTGCACGAGCAAGAAGCGAAGATGGCGCCACCCGTCGCTGAAGCTCGACAGCTTGGACTCGCCGCCGCGCGGGTGGTATTCGATCGGGAACTCCGCGATCTTCAGTTTCTCCTTGGAGGCCCTGATCACCATCTCCGAGGCGAACTCCATACCCGTAGTGCGCAGGTCCAGGCGCGGCAGCACCTCGGTGCGCAGAGCGCGCATCCCGCAATGAGCGTCGTTGACCCCGGTGCGAAAGAACAGGTTGAGCAGCCCTGTCAGGATCGGATTGCCGATGTAGCGGTGAAGCCAAGGCATCGCGCCCGGCTTGATGTTGTCCATGCGATCGCCCATCACCAGCTCCGCGCCACCTTCCAGCTCGGAGACGAAACGGGGGATCTCGTTGAAGTCGTAGGTCAAATCGGCGTCGGCCATCACGATGTAGCGGCCCCTCGCGGCCGCAAAGCCAGCCAGGTAGGCGCTGCCGTAACCCCTGCGCGGTTCTGAGACGACCCTCGCCCCGGCGGCCGCCGCGAGCGCCGCGGAGTCGTCTTCGGAGGCGTTGTCCACGACCAACACTTCGCCGTCCAAGCCCTCTTTGTCGAGCACTTCGCGAGCCGTCCTCACACACAGCTCGATGTTCTCGGCCTCGTTCAGGCACGGGATCACGACCGACACGAGCGTCGATCGAGGATCCTCGGTGGCGCCGGCATCGGCAAGCCTGGTCTTCTGGGCGGTGCTCATAAGTTTTGGCCTTCCCGCGCCGTGCTCGAGGTTCGGGTGCTCGGCCCCCGAGTGCATGAACGCCCGGCAGACCGAAAAGTGGCGCACCATCGTCGGAAATCGGCACGCCTACGGCTTGTGATGGTACCGGACGGACCGGAGGCGCCAACCGGCAAGCACCGTATAACGCGCTTTAGAGTCCCGCCTCGTCACTAAAGAGTTAGAGGTATTGCTTTAGAGACGTTAGAGTGTCGGCGTGGACGCGAGCGCCTATGCATCGACCCTTTTCGGCGAGCCGCGACGCACGCCCGGACGCCACGGATACACCGCGTACTTCCCTGCGCCGATTCCCCGCTCCATCGAAATTCCAACGGCCACCGTTCGGCTGCTCGCGGACGCCGAGTCATCGCTCGGACGACTGGCCGGCGTCGGACAGCTGGTGCCCAACCCGCACCTGCTCATCAGGCCCTACCTCCTGCGCGAGGCGCTTTCCTCGACCCGCATCGAGGGTACGCAGGCATCGCTGGCGGACGTGTTCGAGACCGAAGCAAGCGGCGAACCTCCCAACGCGGACGTCGAGGAGGTCCTCAACTACATCGACGCCCTGGAATGGGGCCTTGGCCAGATGAAGGAACTACCGCTCGGAGTTCGGCTGATCCGAGGGATGCACCGGCGTCTGCTGGCGGGAGTGCGCGGGCGCGAGCGGACGCCGGGCGAGCTCCGCAGGACCCAGAACTGGGTCGGGGGCAGTGGATCGACAATCGAGACGGCCCGGTTCGTCCCACCGCCACCGCAGGAGCTTGCGGGTTTGCTGGCCGACTGGGAGCACTACGCGCATGAGGACGTCGAGGTTCCGCGCCTCGTACAGAACGCCATCCTGCACTATCAGTTCGAGACTTTGCACCCCTTTCTCGACGGCAACGGACGGATCGGCCGTCTGCTGTCCGTATTCATGCTCGTACAACACGGAAGACTGCCCGCGCCGCTGCTCTATCTGAGCGCGTACCTGGAGCGCGACCGCGCGCACTACTACGAGGCGCTCCAGGCCGTCCGCGAACGCGGCGACGCTCTCCCTTGGATCGAGCTCTTCCTGACCGCGGTGCGCTCACAGGCGCAGGACGCCGTTCTGCGGGCACAACGCATCGTCACGCTCCGCGAGGAGTACCGCGCGGCGGCTGCGACGATCGCGTCCAACAACGCGATGACTCTGGTCGATCTCGTCTGCGACACTCCGATCGTCTCCTCACGTGCCGTCGAGAGCGGACTGGGCGTGACGCGACCGACTGCCCTGAAGCTGCTTCGAGAGCTCGAGAAGGTCGGGGTGCTCGTGGAGGGTGACGCCGGCCCGCGGGGTCAGCGCCGCTACCTCGCGAGAGAGCTGATGACGGCGCTCACGGACGAGGGATAGCGGCGGAGGTCCCGATGCGAATCTGCCTGATCTACGACTGCCTATACCCGTACACCGTCGGCGGCGCCGAGCGGTGGTATCGCAACCTGGCCGAGCGCCTGGTGGCCGAGGGGCACGAGGTGACCTATTTGACGTTGCGTCAATGGGATCGCGGCGAGCGCCTGGACCTCGACCCGCGCATCCGCGTCGTGGAGGCCGGCCCACGAATGTCTCTGTACACGGGCGATCGCCGCCGGATCCTGCCGCCGCTCGTGTTCGGGGCCGGCGTGCTCTGGCACCTCTTGCGCCGGGGCCGCTCCTACGACGTCGTGCACACCGCCTCGTTCCCCTACTTCTCGCTGCTCGCGGCAGGCTTGACCCGGCCGCTCGCTCGCTTCAACCTGGTGGTCGACTGGCACGAGGTGTGGAGCCGCTCCTACTGGCACTCCTACCTGGGCGGAATCGGCGGCAGGGTCGGCTACCTGGTGCAGTTGCTGTGCGCCCGCATTCCCCAACGCGCTTTCTGCTTCTCCCGCCTGCACGCCGGACGCCTGCGCGAGGAGGGCCTGCGCGGCGAGGTGACGGTCTTGGAGGGCGAGTACGCCGGCTCGCTGGATGTCCCCATCCCGGTCCCGGCTGAGCCGGTCGTGGTGTTCGCCGGGCGCATGATCCCCGAGAAGCGCGCCCCGCTGGGCGTGGCCGGTGTCGCCACCGCGACCAAGCGGATCCCGGGCTTGCGCGGAGTCTTCTATGGGGACGGGCCCGAGCGCGATGCGGTCCTCGCGGCGATCGCAGAGCTTGGCGCTGAGGACACGATCTCGGCCCCCGGCTTCGTCGACTCAGACCGACTCGAAACCTCGCTGCGCAGCGCTCTGTGCATGCTCTTGCCCTCCAGCCGCGAGGGCTACGGCATGGTCGTCGTCGAGGCCTCCGCGGTGGCCACGCCCGCGGTCGTCGTCGCGGCTCCCGACAACGCCGCGGTCGAGCTGGTGGCCGAGGGTCTCAACGGAACGATCGTGCAGAGCCCCGAGCCCGAGGCCGTCGCCGAGGCGATCGTGCGGGTCCACGAGGCCGGGATGGCGATGCGCCAAAGCACGGCGCGCTGGTTTGCCGAGAACGCGGAGCGGCTGTCTTTGGAGTCCTCCTTGAGCACCGTGCTCCGGGGGTATGTGTCTACGCAAGAGGGTGACTCGCGCGCGCGCGGCCAGTAACCAAGGTGGTCTTGTTAAAAAGACCGCGCACGCGCGCGTGGCACCCATTTTGGGCCAAACCACCACCGGCCGCCTCATTGCCTGTCGCCAACAAGGCGCATGTCATTGAGCCTCGCCGTCAGCTTTATAATCTAGCTTAGACTAGTCTAGAATATAGAACTCGGCCTCGAATCGAGCAGTCGCTCACCCAAGCGCGCGGCGGTAGCTCTCCAGCGTGAGCCGGGCCGTGCGCTCCCAGCTGAACTCGCGTGCTCGCTCCAAGCCGGCTGCTCGCAGTCGCTCGGCCTCGCCGCGATCCGATAGCAGACGACTCATAGCGGCCCCGATCGCGGCCTCGTCGCGCGGGTCGAACAGCAAGGCCGCCTCGCCGGCCACCTCCGGCAAGGAGGAGACGTTCGAGCAGGCGACCGGCACCCCGCGCGCCATCGCCTCCAGGACGGGCAAGCCGAACCCCTCGTACAGCGACGGGTACACGAACATCTCGGCCACGCTCCACAGGCCCTCCAGTTCATCGCCCGAGAGCCAGCCGAGGAAGCGGACGTCGCCTGCGACCCCGAGCGCCTCGGCGCGCTCGCGCAGCTCCGCCTCGTGCCAGGTCGCATAGCCGGGCAGCACCAGCACGGGACGGCTCGTCTCCTCGATCCGCGCCAAGGCCCCCAGCAGCGCCACCAGATTCTTGTGGGGACGCTTCGCCGACAGGCTGAGTGCGACGCGGCGATCGCCCAAGTCCAAGCGCTCGCGCAGCTCCGCCTCCGGGAGCGGCTCGCGGCGGCGCGGGGAGCCCATCCCCAACGGCACCACATCGATCCGCCCCGAAGAAGTCCCGAGCAGCTCGACCAGGTCGGTGCGCGTGCTCTGCGAATCGACGATCACCCGGTCTGAGCGGCGCACCGCCAAGGGCACGAGCACCCGCATCCCGCGGTCGCGGATGCCCGAGTGGGCCTCGGGAAAGCGTGCATAGATGAGGTCGTGGACGGTGACCACCCGCCGGAAGCGCCCCCACGCGGGCGCCGTGCTGGCGAGACTGTGCACCAGGTCCACGCCGGCTCGCCTCGCCAAGCGTGGAAGGAGCATCTGCTCGCCCCGCACCCACTGCACTCGGTTGCGCGCGTTCACGGGCACTGTCACGGCCGGCAACAGCTCCCCCCAAGGACCGTCTTTGGCGGCCGCCGCCTCGCGATTGACGAACGCCGTGAAGCGCACATCCGGCGCGGCCTCGACCAGCTCGGGTATCAACTCGCGCGCAGCCACCTCCATGCCGCCGGTCTCGCCGGGTACGAGAAAGATCAGGTTGAGGCCGACGTGCATCGCCGGGCGCAGGCTAGCGGAGGACTGTGAAAGGCTGCCATCGCTTGAACGACAAATCGAAACTCACGATCGGCATTGACGCCCGCGCCGCCGCGGAGGTGCCGGCTGGGCGCGGACGCGTCGTGCGCGAGCTGTTGCGGGCTCTGGCGGAGCGCGAGGACGGCCATCGCTATGTCCTGTACGCCCGTACGCCATGGGAGGAGCCGCTGGACGAGCGCTTCTCGTGGAGACTGATCAAAGCGCGCGACCCCTGGTGGAACCTGCTGACGGCGCGCGCCGCCAGCCGCGAGTGCGATCTGATGCTCTCCTCCAACTCTTACCTGACGGCCATCTTCACGCGCATACCAACGGTCGCGATCGTCTACGACCTGGTCACCTTCGAGCCTGAGATGCGTCCCAACCGTCGCTCGACGGTGATCGAGCGCTTGACCCTGGGGCCCGCGGTGCGTCGCTGTGCGGCCCTGCTGGCGATCTCCCAGGCGACCGCCGATGCTCTGACGGCTCGCTTTCCAAAGGCCACCGGTCGTACCGTCGTTGCTCCGCTCGGCGTCACCGACTCGCTTTCGAGCACGCTTGCCGCCGAGGAGGCCCATACGTTGCCGGCACCCGGCTTCGTGTTGGCAGTCGGGACCCTGGAGCCACGCAAGAACCTGCCACGGCTCGTCGCCGCATACGGCCGGTTGGAGGAGCGACTCCAGCGAGAGCACCCGCTCGTCGTGGTGGGCGCAGTCGGATGGGAGACGGGCGATACGCTCGACGCTCTGCGCTCATTGGGCGATCGATGCAAGATGCTCGGCTACGTGTCAGACGCTGCGCTCGCCGAGCTGTACCGGCGCTGCTCGGTGTTCTGCTACCCCTCGCTTGGCGAGGGTTTTGGCCTGCCTGTTTTGGAGGCGATGGCCGCGGGCGCCACCGTGCTCACCTCAAACGTCTCGTCCCTGCCCGAGGTCGGTGGGCCCGCGGTCGAGTACGTAGACCCGCACGACATCGCGAGCATCGCGAGCGGACTCGAAAGCTTGTTGCGCGCGCCTGAGCGTCGGGCGGAGCTTGGCGCGCTCGCGCTCGCCCGTTCGCGGGACTTCTCTTGGGCGCTCTTTGCCCAGGTCACGCTCCGGACGCTGGAGCAGGCCGACAGTCGGTAAGCCAGGCACTCGGGACCGTTTTACTTGAGCACTTCGAACTCTGCCCGGATGTTCATCGTGGGAAAGCGGAACGCCAGAATACTTCTCGTAGAGGCTTGGCATTTGGTTTGCGAACCACTCCAAGCCGATCAGTCGAAAAGGCAGCCACAGGTCCAGGCTGATGTGGATGACGCGAAAGCGAACGTCGGTGTAGTGAGCGAAGCGAGGCTCCGCCAGCGACTCAATCGCGAGCCTAGAGAAATAGTGACGGTGGGTCGGATCGCCATACGCGAGCACCGAAGAGAAATGCGGAGTGCGCAACTGTATGCGGGCACCGGGTCGAGCTATGCGATGCAATTCCTCGAACACTCGAATCGGTTCGCGCACATGCTCGATCACGTCCTGCAAAAGGATCTGGTCGTAAGTCCCGTCGTCGATCGGGTAGGGAAACACGTCGAGGTCGTGAACGATGTCGGCGTCCGTCTCGGCAGACATGTCCATCCCCACTGCCCCAGGGGTCTTGGACGAACCACAGCCGATGTCGAGGATCGCGCCCGGCCCGGTCGGGAGCAAGTCGAACTGGTGGGGGTCGGTCAGCCGTTCAAGCGAGCTCGCCATGCGTGCTCCACCGAGGGGGATCATCTCTCATCGAGAAGATCGTATGCGTCGGCCAAGCGGCGCGCCGCCGCGCGGGTCGAATAGCGCTCGACCAACGCAGGGGAATGAGCAACCCGCTCGCCGGGAGCCCGACTCAGCGGCCCGGCCGCCAACGCTCGCGCGATCGCCGGCCAGTCGCCGGGGGATACCAGCTCGACCCCGGCGCCACCATGATCCACCCCACCGCCGCCAACCACTTCGGGGATCGCTCCGCTGGTCGTCGTGACAATCGCCAGGCCCGCGGCCATGGCCTCCGCGAACACGTAGCCAAACTGCTCCTCCCAGAAGGCGTGGGGAATGCCGAGCGGATGGTAGGCGGCGCTTGCCGAGGACTGGCTTGCGAGCACCATCGCCGAGGCGGAGGCGAACACCGCGGGCATCCGCTCATAGGGGACGCCCCCGATACGCACGAAGTCGGCCAGTCCCAGCTCGCGAGCATGCTCGCGCAGCCTTTGCTGCTCGGGGCCAGAGCCCACGATCGACAGATGAGGCTTCACGAGCCGGCCATCCGGACCGGTGACGATTCCGCGGTGCAACAGTGCAAGAGCACGCAACACATCTTGGTGACCCTTCTCCCACGCCAGCCTTCCGGGCGAGAGAATCGTGTGCTCGGTCGGCGGCGTGTCGGAGAACCCGGCAGCGAAGCGGGTCGTGTCGATGCCCGGGGGGCAAACCATCATCCGCTCCGCAGACACACCCTCCAATCCCAGCGCGAGCGCAGCACGCTCGGTGGCGGGCAGGAAGAGATCCGTCGCCGAAAGCACCAGCTCGCGATAGCGACGAGCCTGACGGTTTCGATAGGCCGTCATCGTCGGCAGCGTCTCCCAGACGGTCTGCACCAACTTGAATCCGTGCCGCGCCTTACGCTTGGCCGCCTCGGCCGCAAACCAGTAGGAGAGCTCCTCGGCATGCACGATGTCAGCACCCGCAAACGCGTCGTCGCCCGACAGGTAGCGGTCACCCAGGACCTTCGCCCCGACCTCCCCCAACATGCCACCGGGCAGCACGTCGCGAAGCGCGCGTACCTTGATCGGTTTGAGTCCGCCTGGCGAGGCAAATTGGTTGGAGCCGGTAAGCAGGAAAGAGACATCGAAGCGTTCCGGCAACTCGCGCCACGGAGCAAGCTCCCAAGGCGTGGCTTGATGGCCACGGACGATCAGCACTTTGGGCACGATGGCGCACAGTAGCCGCAACCGCGCTCCGCCGCAGCGCCATAACGATCCCGCCCATGACGATCGCAAGAGGTAAGCAATCGCCCGCGCCGCGATGGCCGCAACCACGTCCAATCGCCTGGCAACCAGGTAGCTTGCGGCGCATGAGAAGTCTTCCCCCTTTGCCCGACGGCTTGCCGAGAAGGCTGCGCATCCAGTTCACGATCACCCGTCGCCTCACACGCGTGCTGAAGGCGCTCGGGTTGCGGGAGACCGCGATTCTCATGCGCTACCGGCTCGCTCGAGCAATCCGAGGAGCCTTCGAGCGCGCCGGATCTTCGCGGCTCTCCCATCCAGCTCTACACGAAATGGACCTCAAGCTCAACGCAATCGTGGACCGCGACGGCGGCTTCTTCGTGGAAGCGGGCGGCCACGACGGCTACACCCAATCAAACACCTACTATCTGGAGCGCTTTCGCGGCTGGAGGGGAATGTTGGTCGAGCCGATGGTCGAGATGGCCGCCGAGGCGCGCCGCAACCGACCCAACTCCACAGTCTTTCAGTGTGCCCTCGTTCCCCTCAACCACGGCGACGGACCAGTCGAGATGGAGTTCGGCGACCTCTTCTCGACCGTACGCGCGGGACGCGGCGAGAACGCGAGCTCATGGGTCCATAACGGTCTCGTGCTCGGATGGCGCGACCATCGCAGCGAACGTGTGCCGGCACGCGCGCTAAGCGATCTGCTGGACGAACTCGGAGTCTCAGAAGTGGATCTGCTCTCGCTCGACGTCGAGGGGTACGAGCCACAGGCGCTCAAGGGCTTGGACCTCGCCCGTCACGCTCCCGCGTGGATCCTCGTCGAGATGCACGACCTCAACGAGGGCCGCAAGGCGATCGGCGGGATCCTGGGGCGCCGCTATGTCGAGCACGACCAGCTCTCCCCAGTGGACGTCCTCTATCGTCGTGTCCCTTTGGAGGCTATCGCCCGGCGATAACCCGCCAGCGTCGCCTCGGCCGTGTGGCGCCAGGTGAACTCGGCGGCTCGCGCCGTTCCTCGCTCGGCCAAGCCTCGGGCGAATGGTCGATCGTCCAGCAGACGTCGGATCGCAGCGGTGACCTGCTGTTGGTTGTGGGGGTCGAACGTGAGCGCAGCGTCGCCCGCGACCTCCGCCAACGCGGGGATGTTCGAGCAGGCGACCGGCACGCCGCGGAGCATCGCCTCGATCACAGGCAAACCAAAGCCCTCGATCAGCGAGGGAAGCACGAACACCTCAGCGCACGCATACATTCCCTCCACCTGCTCGTCGGACAGCCATTCTGGGAAGCGCACGCGTTCGCTCACGCCCAGCTCGGACGCGCAGTCGCGAAGCTCGTCCTCGTAAGGTGTCGGCGAGCCGGGCAGCACGAGCACCACATCGGGGTCGAGCGTGGGGAGCGCCCCGATCAGCAAACGCAAGTTCTTATAGGGACGCTTCTGAGCCATGCACAGCAGGACCCGTGCATCACCCAGTGCCAGCCAGTCACGCAGCTCCCCGGGCGGCATCGGCCGAACGTTTGCCGCTCGCGTCCCCAAGGGCGTGACCTCGATGCGCTCGCCGGAGACTCCCAGCGTTTTCTGAATGTCCTCGGATGCCGCCTCTGAGATCGCCAAGATCCTGTCGGCGCCGGCCACTGCTCGAGCGACGCGTCGACGCATGGTGCGATGCACGCGTGGACTGGCCTCCCATTCCTCCGGCCGGTGCAACCAGATCAAATCAAGCAGCGAAATGACGCTCGCCACCCCGGGCGTAAAGGTGGGACCGGTGTTCGCGGGACTGTGAAGGACATCCAGTCGACTTGCGGCGGCAAGCATCGGCAGCGCGATGTACTCGGCCGGGACATGCGTGGGTGGGCCCCTCAAACTTATGGGCACGGTCGTGAATCGGACATTTTTTGCCCACGGCTCCTCGCGCAAATCGGCGGGCGCGTCGCGCGAGACAAACAGCTCGATCTCAGTAGCCGGCTCGACCTCCAGCAGCGCACCTGGCAACTCGCGGGCGTAACGCCCGGCACCGCCCGCGCGCTCGCCGAGGAAGATCAGGTTGAGGCCGACGCGGAGGGGCGCTTGCATCCCCACACCACACCAAAGCCGGGGGTCGTCTCGGCCATCGTCTCTGTGTCATAGCCGGCGAGCTGGAGCGCTGACCGCGCATCGCGCTCCGGGTCGGCGGACGGTGCTCCGTGAGCGTGGTACTCGAGCATCACGACAGGCACCGACAGCTCGGCAAACCGGGGATCGGCCAGGATCGCCCACTCGCCTCCCTCGATGTCGATCTTGAGCAAATCGATGCCGTCGAGCAGCGCAAACGTGTCGCGGCCCTGAACGGTCGTCGTGCCGGGCGCCGAGGCGGGGGTGACGCGCCCATTGGTTGCCTGCCCGACGGTGAAGGACACGGGCCCGTTGGCCGTGACCGCGGCGGCCTCGATCACCTCCCATGAATCGCTCAGATCGTTTAGCCGGATCTGCGCGAGGTGACGCTCGACGTTCTCCGGGTCGGGCTCCAGGCCGATTACGCGCCCAACCGGAAAGCGTCCGTAGAGCCACAGCCCCCACAGACCCACGTTTGCACCCAGATCCAGCGCACTGAGCGGACGATCGAGGCCTTCCAGCGCGGCCCGCGCCGCCGCCGGCGGCTCGTGGGAATGCTGGTAGAAGGCCTGGTCGAGCGCGTGGGCGTCGGCTGTGCGGTGCTCGATCAGCAGGCGCAGGCCGGACTCGCGCACGCGGTACACGTGTCTGGAGCGAGCACCTGCCAACTCGCGCAACGCAAATGGCGTGGACTCGTGCACGACCCGGCTACGCAATACAGCCGCCACCTTGGGCTCTACTCGTGGATGGCGCAGCAGCGCGCCTACTGGCTCGGGCAGGAAGCGCGAAAGAGGCTTGTAGACGGGCTGGGGCGCACTGGCGCTCATCGCCCGCAGGCTACTCGGTCGACGGCGGGCGGAGGAGAGCCGTGGCGAGCAGGGCGCCTACCGCACCGACGGCCACCGAGAGCGGAGCCATGCCAGGCCAGGCGCCAGCTCCAGTAGCTCCTCGGGGACAGCTTTCGTGAGCCCGATCAAGACGCCATAGAGCACGAGCGCGAGCGCCATGGACACAAATGAGCTGACGCTCAACGCGAGCGCAACCGCAAGCCCGGGAGCGGCGGCGAGCGCGACCTTCGGCACGACTCCCAGTGCCGGGCGATACTCGGGGTGACCTCGCAGCAGGACGAGCAGTGAGCCCAGGGCGAGCGTGAGCTCGCCGCACAGCGTCGCGACTGCCGCGCCGCGTGCCCCGTCGGCGGAGGCGAGTGTGAGCGTGAGCGTGAAGCTGACCACGAGCGCGGCTGCGTTGGCGAGCAGAAGGCCGCGATAGCGCTTGAGCGAGATCAGCGCAAAGCCCCAGCCAGCGGTCAGAAACGAGGCGAACATGGCCACTCCCAGGATCTGGAGCACCGGAGCGGAGGCCGCGAAGGCCGGACCGGCGACCACGGCGATGATGAATTTGGCGCCCGCCAAGGTAGACAGGACGGCGGCGACGCCAAGGATCAAGGACACCTCAAAGATGCGCTGGAGCGCGTAACCGAGCCGTTCGCGATCGTCGCGCGCGGCGCGGGCGAGCATCGGCAGCGCGCCGCCGACAAGCAGGCCAGGGATGCCGACCGTCACCACGAAGACCCGGAAGGGCGCCGCGAACAGGCCACTCTGATGGGGGCTCGCGACCAGGCTCGTAAGGATCTGGGCGGTGTAGACGTAGATCGTGCCGACCGCGGTCGCGAGCGAAAAAGACACGGTCAAGCCGAGCAGAGCCAGCCAGCGACGAGGATGAAGCTCGGGGCGTATCGAGATCTGACCGCGCACGAACATGGCGGTCAGGGGCACCAGGAGCAGGTTGGCCCCGAGCGTGACCGTGAGCAGAGGCAGGATGCCGGCCCCGGCGAGAATGAGGGCCACGATCGCGCCGACGGTCAAGAGTTGGCGCGCCAGCTCCAGCGCGGAGAGCGTTCCGAGGCGCAGAGAGGCCGACAAGGGGATCGAGAGGGTGTGCTGAAAGACCAGCGCGACCGTGGCCAGGCTGGCGGCGAGCGTGCCGAGCAGCAGCGTGGTGTCGTAACCGGCGGCGAGCGCGAACGCGAAGGCGAGCAACACCCCGACGAGCGTCAGGCTGACGCGCAGGCCGAGCAGGTCGCGCATCAGCGCGTCGCGCTCAGCGCCCTCGCTGACCGCATACTCCCGCGTGCCGAGGTTCGACATTCCGGCGTCGGTGATGACGGCCACCACGCCCACCAGCGAGAGGATCGTCGTGTAGTGGCTGAAGCCAGCGGGTCGCAGGTGACGGGTGAGCAGCGCCGTGGAGAGGACTGACAGCGCGACAGCTGCGCCGTAGCCGCCAAAACGCATGACGCCGCCGCGAATTATCAGGCCGCCGGCCCCGGGGGTGTCGAGTACATCCAAGTCTTCGACCTCGACCGCCTCCCCCTCGCCACTCATGCCCGCTCCCGCCAAGCCCGCGCATAGCTCTCGAGCGTCATCTGGGCGGTGGTCTCCCACGTGAAGGTGCCCTCGCGCGCGTGGCCCCGCTCCACCATGCGAGCCGCAAAGGCGCGATCGTCGAGCAGCTCGAGCAGGGCATTGCCCATGTCGACGACGTCATAGGGATCGAAATAGCGTGCCGCGTCGCCCGCCACCTCGGGCAGCGCGGAGGCGTGGGAGCACGCCACTGGCACCCCTCGCGCCATCGCCTCGAGTATCGGGATGCCGAAGCCCTCGTTGATCGAGGCGAACACGAAGCACCCGGCCAAGGCATAAAGGCCCTCCAGGTCCTCGGCGCTCACGTACTCGGGGAACACCACATTCGCCCCCAGCCCCAGCTCAGCGACGGCCGCGCGCAGCTCGGCTTCGTGAGGGGTGGGGTTGCCGGGCAATACCAGGACCGCGTCTGGATGGCGCTCGACCACCAAGGCCATCGAACGAATCAAGCGGACCAGGTTCTTGTGGACGCGCTTGGCCGAAACCGTGAGCACGACCGGCCCACCGCCCAGGCCAAGCCGGGCGCGCAGCTCGGCCTCCGGTGTGGGGTTCTTGCGAGCGCTCGTGCCGGCTGCCAGGGGAATCGCGTCAATACGCTCGCGCGGAACACGCAGATGCTCCACCACGTGCTCGGTACCGGCCTGCGAAAGCGTGATCAGACGGTCCGCCCGGCGCGCGACGGGCGGCACGAGCAGGCTCCAAATGCGGATCGTGCCCGCATCTGCGGGGTCGGGCGCGACAAGCCAGGTGACGTCGGCGAGCGTGACCACGTTGACCGCCGAGGTATGCAACGGCGCGGTCAAAGCGACGCTGTGAAGCAAATCGACGCGGCGGCCGGCGATCGCGCCCAGCAGCGTCAGCTCACCGACCGCCTTGAACCCGCGCCGGCCGATCAGGGGCGGCACGACCAGCTCGACCTGCTCGTGCCAGCCCTCGCCTTCGAGATAGGCGCGCCCACCGGGGCTGCAGAAGACCGTGAAGCCGACCTGGGGAGCGAGCCGCACCAGCTCCGGCACGAGCGCCCGAACATAGGTGTCGAGGCCCCCCATGCGGGGCTCCAAGAAGAGCGCATTGATCCCGATCCTGCCGGGGAGAGTCCAGTTCATGAGCTAAGCGCGCCGTTCGCGTTTGACGATATGACGGGCCGGGAGATTCGGTAGAGCCTACCCTGCGCGCGTGCGCGGCTTCTAACCAAGCTTGTCTTGTTAAAGAGACCGCACGCGCGCGCGGGGCACCCCAAACGCAAACATCAACCAACTCCCACCCGCGACCCGACCCACCCGCCAGCGGGCGCCAATCAACCCAGCGCGGCCACCTGCCCCAAAGTGACCTCACGCATGTCTTGGCCCTCGTGCCACGCCCGATACCAGGCGACGGTCGCCTCCAGGCCCTGCTCCAGGCCGACGAGCGGGGTCCAAGCGAGCTCGCGGCGCGCCAAGGAAGAGTCGAGCGCCAAGAGACCGGCCTCGTGGGGATGGGGACCCTCGTCCACGCTCCACGACAGGCCCCCCGGCCACAGCGAGGACACGCGGTCCACGACCCACTCCACGGTGCGCGCGTCGGCAGGGTCGGGGCCGAAGTTCCAAGCACGCGCGAACCGGGTTCCTGGAGCGGCCCCGCCGCCCCGATCGCCTGCCGCGGCACCCTCACCGACCGGGTCCGGGGCCTCCCCACAGAGGGCCTGGGCCATGACCAAGTATCCGGACAAAGGCGAGAGCACGTGTTGCCACGGGCGCGTCGCGCCGGGATGGCGGAGGCTCACGTTCCCTTGCGAGACGGCCGCCCGGATCAAGTCCGGCACGAGACGATCCTCCCCCCAGTCTCCACCGCCGATCACGTTTCCGGCTCGCGCGGAGGCTATGTGGGGGCTGCCGGGAGCAGAGAAGTAGGAGCGCCTGTAGGCCGAGGTCACCACCTCGGCGATGGCCTTGGAGGAGGAGTAGGGATCGTGGCCGCCGAGCGGGTCTTCCTCGCGGTAGGGCTCAGGCGTCTCGCGGTTCTCGTAGCACTTGTCGGAGGTCACGACCACGACCGCCTCGACCGACGGCGCGGAACGGACGGCCTCGAGCACGTTGACAGTGCCCATCGCGTTCGTCTCATACGTCTCGCGGGGCGCCTCGAACGAGCGTCGCACGAGCGGCTGGGCGGCCAGGTGGAAGAGGACCTGCGGCTTGGACTCGGCAACGGCCCCTGCGACCGCGGCCGCGTCGCGGACGTCGCACACCGCGCTGCCCTCCGTCCCCTCGGCCACACGCGCCAAGTCGTACAGGCACGGCTCGCTCGGCATCGCCGCCAAGGAGGCCCCAAACACGCGCGCCCCCAGCGATTGCAGCCACAGGCACAGCCAAGCCCCCTTGAAGCCGGTATGCCCGGTGACCAGGACGCGCCGCTCGCGCCAGAAGGAAGGGTCCACGCCGCTCACCCCCAGGAGACTAATCCCGACACTCGGCGCCCGTGATGCTACGCTGTAGCACATGGAGATCGGCGTTCGCGACCTGCGCAATCGCACCGCCCAGGTGATCGACGCCGTAAGGGGCGGCGAGCGGGTGGTGCTGTGCGTGAGTGGGGAGCCGTTGGCGGACATCGTGCCCCATGGCGCCCGCACACGCTGGCTGTCCGGTGAGCAACTGCGCGAGAGTTTGGCCGAGCGCGCCGCGGACCCTGGCCTGACGCGTGAGTTGGACGAACTCGCCGGACAGACCATGGACATGCTGTGAGCCTCGAAACGCGTTGAGCGCTCCCGAGAGAGGTCTGTTGGACACCTCGGTGTTCGTGGCGCGCGAGAGTGGGCGACCGCTTGGCGAGTTGCCCAAGCACGTCGCGGTCTCGGTGATCACGATCGGAGAGCTGAAGCTTGGCGTGATCAACGCCGAGGACGACGCAACCAAGGCTCGCCGAGCCGACACGCTCGCGCTCGCCAGAGCAGCCGACCCGATCCCGATCAGCGAGGCAGTTATGGAGTCATGGGCAACGCTGGTGGCAGACTGCAAGACAGCAGGAATCCACCGCACCGTCAAGCTGACCGATGCGCTGATAGCCGCAACCGCGGTCGAGCGTGGACTGCCCGTGGTCACCCAGGACGATGACTACGAGCAGCTCGCCCGCGCCCACCCCGCGTTGCGCGTATACAAAGTGTGACCGGCGCGCCTCAGCGCTCGTGCACCAGGACCGGGGGCGAGGCGCCGGTGGCGTAGGGGTAGTCGGCCTCGTGGGGGCAGACGGCCCTGAAGCGGTAGTCGATCGGGCCGGCCAGCCTGAAGCGGTAGGAGGCCTTGAAGCGGCCTCGAGCCGCGGTGGAGAGCACTTGGAACTGGCGCCACGGGCCGTGCAAGGTCTGGGCCTCGAGGATCACCTGCTTGCCGCCGGGCGGCAAGGGGCCGCCCGGGAGGGAGCCTGAGAATGCGATCGTGCCATCCACGTGGGAGACCCGGGGCACCACGTTCAAGGAGACCCGGGCGGGGACGGCGAGGGTGAGTTGAGCGGTCACGCTCGGCGTGGCCTGGGCCGGGTCGGCCGAGTAGGCGAACGTGAGCCTGGTCGAGGGCGTCGAGGGGGGCAAGCGCACCGCGAACGTGCCCTGCGCGCGCGTGCGCACGCGCGCGAGCGTGCGCGTGTGGGCCCCTTGGAAAGCAGGGGTGGAGAGCACCTGGACGGTGGCGCCCCCGATCGGAGCGCCGGAGGCCGCGGTCAAACGCCCGGACACGCTCTGGGCGCGCCCATAGGAGCTGACCCGCGCCGCCCTGCCGCCGGCGGCCCAGTGGACGGTGAGCACGGGCGGGCTTGCCGGTATGAGCGCAGTCTGGCTTTGGCCTGTCGCGGGGGGTTGGGATCGTTGTTCTTGCGTCACTGCGTTTCCGGGCCCTTGCGCCAAGGGCGGGGACACCGCTGGGGTTTCGCCGCCACCGGATTTCGAGGACTGGGTTTCCGAGCCCCCGGGTTCCGGCGCGGGCGGATGGTTGGCGACCTTGATCTTGCGGTCCAAGGCGACCGTGGAGTTGCCGGCCGCGTTGGTGACGGACACGACCAGGTGGTGGGTGCCGTCGGACAGGGAGGTCGTGTCGAAGGGGAGGTCGGCGCTGAGCGAGGACGCACACGGCTGGAGATACAGGAAGGCGGGCAACCCGTCGGTGGCTTGGCCCACGTCGTGGCAGTGCGAGGAGGAGTCGAGCACGGTCCTGCCCACTTCGGCGCCGTCCACCTGGAAGACCGCCTGATAGACGCCCGAGCCCGGGTCGCTCGCTTTGAAGGAGAGGTCGGCCGTCCCTGCGAGCGTGGCGGCCGTGGCCAGTTCGCCTTCGACGTCGGTCACGGCCGGCTGGGAGGCCTGGGCGAGGACGAGGTCGGCGGCATAGAGGTAGACGACGGCGGCGTAGCCGTTGGGGTCGCCTTTGCCGCTCGGGCATACGAATTTCGGGCTACCACCGCACGACACATTCGCGTATAGGTGCGTGCCGAGATTTGCGGGCGGCACCGTTACCGAATTCGACGCAGACATCGGTTTGCCCGTTTCACCAGTGCCCGTGGGACAACCGAACTCTGCCACGCACTGATCTATGACATCGGCTTCGACCTCATTGTTTTCGGGCCCAGCAAGCCAAAACTGATAGGTGGCATTCGTGCCCCACCCTCCGTCGGCGTCCCCTGCTCGCCAAAGGCGGGCCGCATCAATCGTCATGCCCGTAGGCGCGCTAAATGCCCATGATGCGCGATCGACTTCCACTTCATGGGTCGCACCGTCACCAAGATCCGCAACAAGAGCGCCGTCGGACGCACAGGTATCGGCCGTAGAAGCCAACGTCCCTGAAGTCGCCGCGCTCCACCCATCCACCGGCGCCGCTTCCCCGTTCGGCATCCGGCAGCTGTACACGTGATATTCGCCCGCATTCGCGCCCGCGGGGTAGGTGGCGGCCAAGCACAGGGCCACAAGCAAAGCTCTCTTGCGAAACATGCTCCAGAGTCCTTTCCATTCGTTCGGGCAGCCCTTGCGGCCGGCCCTTCTACGTCCATGTCGTTGCGGGTGCCGCCCTCACCCCCCTGTCAATTTGCGGACGGTGCGTCTGCCTCGCGCCAAGATGCTAACCGCCGAGAATCTTCGGATCCGCCAAATCGACATATGTTCGGGTCCTTCGCCGGCACGTTCCAGGAGTCGGAAACGTCCGCGCTACACAAGGAGTCGGCTCTGCTGTAGAATTCCGTCTGCTCAGGTGGAGCACGGGAGGAGCAAGGGATATGGCGACTTCGACAGGCGAAAACGAGCTATCGGCGAACCAGTCGCCGCTCAGGGGCGCGGTGCTCGGCCTGTTGGTGCAAGGCCCCAGCTATGGCTACGAGCTGGCCAACCGCTTGGAGCGCCAATTGGGGCCCGGCTGGTCGATCGTGCGGCCCAGCCTCTACCGGATGCTGCGCGGGCTGGACTCGCAAGGACTCGTCGGCGCCACCCAAATCATCGACGACTCCGGCTCGACGCGCATCATCTACGAGGCGACGGACCTCGCCGAGGCGGCTCTCGTCGCCTGGATGGACAGCCCGGTGTCCTTCGACGAGGCCCAGTTACAACTCCAGGCCCGCATGGTCGTCGCGCGCTTCGAGGACCTTCCGCGACTCCTGGTCGCCCTCAACGAGCACGAGCGGGCCCTGTTCTCAAAGCGCGACGACATCCAAAAGGGCTGGCCCTCCCAGCAGTCGCTGCGGGCCGCGATGATGCTCCTGGTGCGCGAAGCCTCGATGCAGCGGATCAACGCCGACCTGTTGTGGCTCGACCTCGCGCGTCAAACGATCCGCACGCTGCTGGCCTCCCGCACCTGAGCGCCGCGCGATGGCTCCCCTGCTGACAGTGGCGCAAGCGAGCAAGCGCTACTTCGACGGGCGCCACGAGATGCTCGTGCTCGACCGCGTCTCCTTGGAGATCGAAGCCGGCGACTTCGTCGGCATGTGGGGCCCCAAGCGCTCGGGCAAGTCGACTTTGCTGCGCGTGATGGCCGGGATCGAGCGGCCCGAGGAGGGCGAAGTCCGCTTCGCCGGGCGCCCCCTGCACGCGATGTCCGCGCGCGAGCGAGCCCACCAGTTGCGCCACGGCGGCATCGCGCTCGTCAGCTCGGAATGGCGCACCCAGATCGTGCGACCCGTGATCGAGCTGGTCGCGACCGCGTGCGCCAGCGACGGCGCCTCGATGCGCCAAGCTCGCACCGTGGCGCGCAACGCCCTCGCGCGCGTGGGGGGCGCCGACTTCGCCGAGGTGCGCACCGACCGGCTCACCCTCGGCGAGCGCCTGCGCACGGCCTTGGCGATGGCCTTGGCGCGCGAGCCCCGCCTTCTGCTCGTGGACGAGCCCGCGGTCCTGCCGGGACCTTTGGAAAGCAACGAGCTCTCCAGGCTCCTGCTCTCGCTCGGCGAAGACCCCGACCTGGCGGTCGTGATCGCCTCGGAGAACTTGGCGGCGCTGTCGGGCACCGCGCGCACGATGGCCGTCTCGAGCGGCGAAGTGCGCTCGATGGATCAGGAAGGCGTGCTCGTGCGCTTCCCCGGGCCGTCCGCGCCCCGCCCCGGGCCGTCCGCGCCCCGCGCCCCCCGCGCGGGCGACGCGCGCTCATGAGCCCCCTGGAGCTGCGCGAGCTCGTCAAGCACTACCGGGCCGGCGAGGAGATCGTCAAGGCCGTGGACGGCGTTTCGCTCACGGTCGCCCCCGGCGAACTGGTCGCGCTGTACGGGCCGAGCGGCTCGGGCAAGACCACTTTGCTGTTGATGGCCGCCGCCCTGCTGACGCCCGACAGCGGACAGGTCCTGTTCGGCGGGCGCGAGATCTCGGCCCTCTCCACACGCGAGGGCGCCCGCTTCAGGCGCGAGGAAGTCGGCTTCGTGTTCCAGTCCTTCCATCTGCTCGCGGGCGCCACCACGCTCAACAACGCTGCTTTGAAGGTGATGGCCGGCGGCCCCTCCCTGCACGAGGCCCGCGAGGAGGTGCGGCCTTGGCTCGAGCGGGTCGGCCTCGGCCACCGCATCGAGCAGCGCGCCTCCAAGCTCTCGATGGGCGAGCGCCAACGCGTGGCGATCGCGCGAGCCCTGACCGGCGAGCCGAACCTGCTCCTGGCCGACGAGCCGACCGGCAACCTCGACTCGGTGCGCACGCGCGAGATCCTCGAACTGCTGCGCGAGATCTGCCACCAGCGCGAGATCCCGGGCCTGTTGGTCACCCACGACCTGCAAGCCCAGCGCTTCGTGGACCGAGTCCTGACCCTGCGCGACGGCCACCTCTCCGATGGCCTCGACGCCGAGTTGGAGCGAGCGCTCGCATGAAGCGCGGCACACCCACGGTCCTCGGGCTGAGCGTGGGCCTGCCCTTCACCCTGTACGCCTGGCGCCTGCGCACCCGCGCCGCCCAGGAGCTGCTGGCCGTCGCCGGCATCGCCGTCGGCGTGGCGCTCGTGTTCGGCGTGCTCGTGGCCAACACCAGCATCGGCGGCTCCGCCGGCAGCCTCGTCCACCAACTGATCGGCTCCGCCCAACTCCAACTCGTAGCCCGCTCCCAACAGGGCATCCCCGAAAACGTGACCCGCGAGGTGGAAGCTTTGCCTGGGGTTCAGGCCGCTTCGCCGTTGCTCAGGGAGGATGTGGTGATCGCCGGGCCCAAGGGGAGCGAGGCGGTGCAGTTGATCGGCCTGACCATCAAACAGCTATCTCTCAACGCGGAAGCCACGAGAAACTTCGGCACCAGCTCGGCCGCCCTGATCGCACACGGGATCGGCCTGCCTTCGCGCGTCGCGGAAACCATCGGCGCACACCCCGACGCGACGGTCACAGTGCGCGCCAACGGGCGAGCCCAACCCGTCCAAGTACAGGCGGTGCTGGGCAGCCAAACAATCGGTGCGGTTGCCGACAGCCCGATCGGCATTGCGCTGCTCGGCATGGCGCAAAAGCTTGCCGGAGAGCCGGGCCGCGTGACATCCGTGCTCGTCAAGACCAGACCTGGCGCCCAAGCGTCGGTGTCACGAGAGCTTCGCAACCTGGCCGGTGGCCACGCCGACGTGACCGCCGCCGACGAGGATCTAGCGCTGCTCAATACGGCCTCCAAGCCCAACAAGCAGTCCACCACTCTGTTTGCGGCCATCGCCGGCATGGTCGGCTTTCTGCTGGCACTCAACGCGATGCTGCTGACGACGCCCGAACGGCGTCGCCTCGTCGCAGAGCTGCGAACTTACGGTTACGAGCCGGCCCAGATCGTGCTGCTCCTGGCGGTGCAGGCATTGATCCTCGGGATCGTGGGATCGATCCTGGGGATTGCGTTCGGCTACGGCCTCTCGCAAACCCTCTTCTCCCAAGTGCCCAGTTATCTGGCGATAACTTTCCCGATCGGCGCGCAGAAGATCGTCACGTTCAGGGTGGTCCTGATCGCGCTCGGCTCCGGAGTGCTTGCGGCTCTGTTGGCCTCCGCACGACCGCTGTTCGACCTGCGCCCGGGCAAACCGATCGACGAGGTGCTGCGCGAGCAAGGGGAGGCGGGTCAGAACATCGACCGGCGAGTCACGGTCTGGCTTGCGCTCGCCGGTTTCGCTCTGATCGTGATCGTGACGGTTCTCGCCCTCGCGGTGCCGAGCTTCACGCTGCTGGGCGGGGTGCTGCTCGCGGTCGCCGCGGTTTGCCTCGTGCCGCTTGCCCACAAGGCGATCATCGGGCTTCTGAAGCCCCTGGGCGAGCGCTCCAAAGGGGTACTGCCGATCGCACTCGTGGAGCTCGAAGCAACCGCCACACGCTCGATTGCCCTTGCGGCTATCGCCGGTCTCGCCGTATATGGCAGCCTCGCAATCGGAGGAGCCCGATCCGATCTGATTCACGGCGTCGAAAGCGCGATCCACCAAGACTCCGACCCCGCCCAAATATGGGTCACGAGCGGCGACAACGTATTCAACACTGACAGCTTCAAAGCGGGCGCGCTACCGGCGACGCTCGCGCGCGTTCCAGGAGTGACCGCTGTGCGAGCGGACCAAGGCGCGCTGTTGACGGTGGGCGACCGCCGGATGTTGATCAGGGGTCACAAAGCGAACATCCCGACGATCGTCCAATCGACCCAGATCCTTCACGGCGACTTCGGCAATGCCAGCAGACTCTTGCGCCAAGGCGGCTGGGCGACGATCTCTCAAGGGTTCGCCGCCGAACAACACCTGCATGTGGGCAACCGCTTCTCGTTGCCCACCCCATCGGGCGCACTGCCCCTGAGAGTGGCCGCGATCACCACAAATCTCGGTTGGCCCGCCGGGGCGGTGACGCTCGCCAGCACGGACTACACACGCGGCTGGCAGTCCACCGATCCGACCGCCCTCGAAGTGAACTTCAGACCCGGTGTCTCGCTCGCGGCCGGCAAGCACACGATTCAAGCCGCGCTCGGGCCCCACACCGGCCTGCTGGTGCAGACGGTCGAAGAACGCGACGCCCAGGCCGACAGCGACCTTCGGCAAGGCCTGAGTTCGCTCGGCCAGATATCGACGTTGCTCCTGATCACTGGAGCCCTGGCGGTGGCCGCCTCGCTGGGGGCCGCCATCTGGCAGCGCAGGGCGAGACTCGCGGCGATGAAGACGTGGGGCTACGACAACCTGCAACTTTGGCGCTCGCTGCTCTTGGAGGGGACTATCCTGCTGACCATCGGTTGTGTCGACGGCGCGTTGCTGGGCCTCTATGGACATGCGCTCGCCGATCGCTGGCTCAGGCTGACGACAGACTTCCCCGCACCATTTTCAATCGGAGCTGAACAGGTCGTCTTGACACTCGCGCTGGTCATCTGCATGGCGTTGGCAGTGATCGCCCTACCGGGCTTTGCCGCCGCGCGCGTCTCGCCCAATGCAGGCTTTCAGGAGTGAAGATTGGATGGCGGGCGGCGGGTCGATACGAGAGTGTCTGCGCGACGCTGTACGTCGATCGTTCGGGCATCCGCCTTCGCCTGCGCGACGAGCCGCTATTGGTTGAGCATCTTCCCTCGCGCCCGTGCCGAGTCGCACCGGTGGCAGGCGTACGCGGCGCGCATACCGGACCGCACGCTGCGTGAGGCCGCGTTCAATGCGCTGAGGACCAAGAGCGACGTCCTGGAGGGGGCGACCGCGTTCGTCGTCCTTGCGCCGCCGTCGATGGACACACAACTCGTGCGCGCGATCACAGCGTTCGAGATCGCCTTCGACTATCTCGACACGGTGGTGGAGTTGCCCAACCCAGATCCGGTAGCGAACACCTACAGCCTCGGCCAGGCGCTGCTGGCCGCATTTGCGCCGGGGACAGGCCACGCGGACTATTACGCGCACAACATTGGTCGCGACGACGCGGGCTATCTCTCCAAGCTCGTCGATACCTGCCGAAGCGCGGTTGAGAGACTGCCGGCGTTCGATCTCGTTGCCCAGCCGGTCCGGCGCGTGCTCGCGCGGATCGTCAGATACCAGAGCCTCAACCATGGCGCGCACAGCTCCTGCGAGGACTTCGCCACATGGGCACGTTCGCAGACCGTCCCTGGATCCGATCTGCACTGGTGGGAGACGGGGGCCGCGATTGGCTCACAGTTGTCCGTGCTCGCGCTGATTGCGGCGGCCGCAGACCCGGCGACTCGCGAGGGGCGGGTGAGGGCGATCGAGCGAGCGTACTTCCCGTGGATCGGAGCGCTCAGCACACTGCTAGACAGCGTGGTCGATCAGCACGCCGACAGGGCGGAGGACCAGCGGAGCCTGATCGACTACTACAGCTCGCCACAAGTGGCGGCCGAGCGCCTGGGGTTGATGGCGCTGGAAGCGCGACGAGCCGTGCTGCCCCTCTCCGACGCACCGAGCCACACGTTGATCCTGGCGGCGATGGCCGCTTTCTTTCACTCGACACCGCAGGCGTTAGCACCGGAGGTCAGGCTGGCGACGAGGGCGGTGCTCGACGCGATGCAGGACTGGACCGCCCCCGCCCTCTTTTTTTTCAAGACCCGTCGCGCTTTGGCGCGCACCAAGGCCAGCGTATGAGACTGTCAGCGTACCTCGCCGATGAGCCGAATCCTGCCCGAGACTGGTATCCCTGATACTAGTTTCCCGGACACTGGTCACAGAGGCTCGCGCGGACCACAATGTGACCGATGGAGTCCGCCTATCCAGATCGCCCGCGAAGGCGCATCAAACTGGAACCGCAACCGCAGACCTCGCGCTCGCTCGCATACGGGGTAAGGCTGCTCGCCTGCTTCAGCGCCGAGAAGCCGGCGTGGCAGCTCAGCGAGCTTGCCGACGAGGTCGGCCTGGGGCGCTCCACCACGCATCGTTACGCCAAAACCCTGGTCTCGCTCGGCTACCTCGAACAGGACAAGCAGAGCCGCTACCGACTCGCCCGACGCGCCGGGGAGCCGGGCAGGGCGATCGTGGGCACGCTTCGCCTGGAGGCGCCGGCGGCCCGCACGATCCTCGAAGACCTGCGCGACCAAACCGGGCACACCGTCAGCCTGGCCGCACTCTCAGGGACCCACGCCCTGTACCTACAGCGCTTCTACGCCCACGGCCCCGGGCAATTCGAAGCCGACCTACAGCAGGGCGTCGGCGTGCACGTGCCGGTCTACTGCACCGCGATCGGCAAGGCCCTGCTGACAAGTTTGAACGAGACCGAACAACGCGCCCTGATCGCCTCCGTCACGCTCGAGCACGAAGGGCCCAATACAGTGAGGACCAAGCGTGAGCTGGCCGAGCAGATCGAGTATTCCCGCGAGCGAGGGTTCGCGATTTGCGACGAAGAGCAGGAGATCGGGGTGAGGTCGATCGCGGCCGCGGTTCCACAGCCAGGGCGCTCGCGGCCGTTGGCGGTCGGGGTTACCGTGCCGGCGGGGGGGTATTCGGTGGAGGAGATGGTGGAGCGGTTCGAGGGGGCGGTTCGGGGGGCGGCTAAGCGGATTTAGGTACCTGCCGTGCCGCGCCACACCAAGAGTTCTCGCTTGCTCGCTGCTAAGCGGTTCGACGGCGGGCAGGCTGGGATATCGATTTTGGCACGAGCTATCATCCAGTTATGAGTGCGGCGAACGAATACTTGGCCTATGAGCTGATTGTGGCCGACGACGGGAGCATCCCAGCCGATCAGCTAGCGCCGCTAGGCGTCGCTCCCGGCGACCACTTGCGTGTGGTGGAGAGCGCACCGCCCAGCTCGACCCACGCGCTCGCTGGATCGCTGTCGGCTTTTCCGGACCTCACTTGGGACGACTTCGAGCGGGCAAGCGAACTGGCTCAACATGACGTTTCCGCTGGGTGAGGGTTCTCGCCGACTCCCACGCCATTGTCTGGCACCTGCAGGGTTCTGAACGGCTGTCACCTACCGCTGCAAGCGCGCTGATCGAGGCAGAGACCACCGACGGATTGGTTGTTTCTATCGCGACGCTGATCGACTTGTGGTACGTGACTCAGACAACACGAAAGTTGACAAGCGTAAACTTGGGCGAACTTCGAGACGCATTGGAATCTTCGCCGGCGCTCACCCTTCAGCCAATCGACATTGCAGTTGTGGACGCCACTACGGCGATAGCTCGCGATGTGCTTACCGACCCGTGGGATCGCTTTATCGTAGGCACCGCCCGCGCCCTCGATGTGCCGTTGGTCACCAAAGACCGTGCGATCCGTGAGAGCGGCCTGGTGACGACTATCTGGTAGCGCGGCGCCGAGTGGGTGTCGAGTAGCACGGCAGCGTAGCGTCGAGGAGCACACGCAGAACATTGGCCCCGCGCGCCCTCGACCCCTGTCCGCTAACGACGATTAGCCCACGGCGGTGACGGGGGCGGCTGACCCTGCCAAGATGACAGTCGACCTTGGCGAGTGCGCGAACCGAGCCGAGAGTGTGTCGCCTCTTAGCGAGGGCACGCCTTCGCCCAGGTGCGTATGACACCCGGGCCGCGCTCGCAGACGTTGTGCTACGCTGCATACATGTCGGTCAACGTATCGGTCCGCCTCGATGAGGAGCTGGCGGAACGCCTTCGTCTGCGAGCGCGGGCCGCCAACGAAACGCTTTCGGACCGCCTGCGACGATATGCCGAGGAAGGCGCTCGCCGCGAGGAGCATCCTTTGATCGTGTTCCGCGACGGGCCCACCGGAAGGCGCGCCGGATTGATCGGCGGCCCCGATGTCTGGGAGGTTTGCCTATGGTTCGACGACATCGCCGGCGAGCCCGACCCACGGAGCACACTCGTCGAGGAGTCGGCGCTCACGCCCTCCCACATCGACGCCGCGCTGCGCTACCGCGCCACATATCCCGAGGAGGTCGCCGCGCGCATCGAGCTTCACCAGCGCGAAGCGGCGGCCGCTGAAAATCATTGAAGGTACTGCTCGACGAGATGTACTCGGCCATCCACGCCGAGGCGCTGCAAGCCGCCGGAATGCAGGCGAGCACCGTGATAGAGCTCGGTCTGGCCGGCAGCTCGGACCCTGAGGTCTTCGCCACCGCAATCGTGGAGGACTCCGCGCTGCTCACCGAGAACGTCGCCGACTTCGCCCGCATATCCGCCGAGCACCTACTGGCAGGCCGCCACCATCCAGGAGTCCTGATCGCCCTCTCCTCGAGGTTCTCGCGCCGCCCGGCGGGCGCACCGGCGCTCGCAGCAGCCGTCGCCGCACTCGCAGGGCAGTCAGTTGCCGATCGCATCGTCTATCTACAACCGCCAAGCAAGGATTGAAATCGTCGCGAACCAGCGCTCGGACCGCGCTTACCGAGCAGCGACCAGTGCCTCGCTCGCATGGTCGGGTGATTAATTACCCAAACCGCACCGGCAACTCCGCCAACCCGTAAATCCCGAGAATGCTCTCGAAAACCGGCTCCCCGTCCAACTCCAGCCGGGGCATCCGCCGCGCGAGAAACGAGAGGGCCTCCTCAAGCTCCAAACGCGCCAAGTTGGCCCCCAGGCAATAGTGAACCCCGGCGCCGAACGTGAGCGCACGCGCACGGGGCCTCTCGACGGTGATGTCAAACGAGTCTGGCTCGGCCGCGTCGCCCGGCAAATCGCGATTACCGGTAAACGAGCAAACCATGACGATCGTGTCCGGGGGAAAGGTGACATCCCGGAAGGTGACCTCCTCCACCGTGATGCGGGCGGTGAAAGGCGTGATCGGCTCATACCGCAAAGCCTCCTCGACCGCGCGTCCGGCCAAGGACGGTTCGGCCACCAAGGCCGCCCACTGCTCGGGATGTTCGGCAAACAGGCGGATCGCGTGGGCTAGCTGGCTCTGGGTCGTGTCGACGCCGCCGATCAAGACATTCAAAACGAGGTTTACGCACTCCTGCTCGCTGAGACGGTCGCCTTGCTCCTCGGCGGCGAGCAACGTGGAGATCAAATCATCGCCGGGAGTCTCACGCCGCGCGGCGAGCAGCGCATGGGCGTACTCGTAGAACTCGGCCACCGCCTGCTCGATGCCGGCGCGCTCGCCTGCCATCGAAGCGGCGTCGAACTGGCGCTGGATCCAGTTGGACCAGTGGTGAAGACGGGGCGCGTCGGAGAGCGGCGCGCCCATGACCGTGGCGATCGTTTGGGAGGGGTAGGGCTTGGCGAAAGCCTCCACGAACTCGCAATGCCCCGCCTGCTCGACAGAGGCGAACAAGGCCTCCAGGAATCCGCGCATCGCCGGGCGCCAGCGCGCCACCGCGCGCGGCGAGAGCGAAGGGTTGACGAGGCTGCGAAGGCGCGTGTGGTCGGCGCCGTTGATGTGGAGGATGTTGCGCTTCATCTCCTCCCACAGGGGGCCTTCTGTGACTTCGAACAGCTCGGCGATCTTCATACCCGGGAAGATCGCCGAGCGTGTCCGTAGGAAGAACTCGCCCGCCTCGCGGTCGAAGACCACGTACCCGTACGGCCCCGCCGCCAGCCATCCCTCCGCCGCCAGCTCCTTCATGGCCGTGTGAAAGCGCTCCCCCTTCAAGTCGGGGTCGGTGTAGTCGAAGCTTGCGAGCTCCAAGTCCCCGACGAGCGCCATCGTGGGTTGGGAGAGAACTACTTCTTGGGGTGCACCGTCTGCTTGAGACTCGCTCCGGGGGTGAACTTGGGAGCCTTGGAGGCCTTGATCTTCACCTTTTCGCCCGTACGCGGGTTGACGCCCTGACGGGCGGCGCGCTTGACCACGGAGAACTTGCCGAAGCCCGTGATCACGACCTCATCGCCCTTCTTCAAGGTCTTGCCGACGGTGGTCAAGAACGACTCGACCGCACGACCGGCATCTGCCTTGGAGAGACCGCTGTCGGCGGCGATCGCCTCGACAAGCTGACTCTTGTTCATGGAGTTCTTCCTTTCGGTAGCTGTGGCTTGGCGAGGGCAGACTAGCGTGCCGGAGGGATATCTGGCTTGAGCACGCGGTTTAGTTGCTCGCGCATCAACTCGACGCCACGCTCGGGAGCCACCGCTATGGAGCCGATCGCCGCCGTGGCCTTCTCCTGGGAGAGGGCGATATTGGAGGGCAATTTCAAGTGGGGATCCTCGCCGCAGGCGTGCAGATAGGCGGCCGCGGTGCCCTCTCGCACCAACTCGCGTGAGCAGCCCGAGGCGCGCGCCAGGAGCTGTAGCCACTCAAGGCGCCCCATCGAGCGGGGACCCCCCATGTGGTAGATCCCTTCGCAGCCCTGGGCCAAGAGCTCGCACAGGCGCTGGGCGTAGTCGCGCGCGTAGGTGGGCGAGCGCCACAGGCCCTCGGGCGCGGGCAGGGCGGTGTGGTCGCGCATGCGCTTGACCAAGCGCAGGGACAAACCGAAGCGTCGCGGGCGGGCCAGATTGACGCCGTAGAGGTCCCCGGGTCTGGTGATCAGCCACGGCACAGCGGACCGCATCGTGGCTTCCTCGCAGGCCAGCTTGGAGCGGCCGTAAGCGTTCACCGGGTCGGGCAGGTCGCGCTCGCTGAAGCAGGTTCCTGCGGGGCGATAGCCGCTGTGTACGCAGTCGCATGAGACGAGGACGTAGCGTGCGCGCACCGCCCTCGCCGCCGCCAAGGTGTGCTCGGCGCCGACGTACTCGACCTGGGCGAGGTAGGGCTCGCGCTCGAAGCGACTGGGAGAGACCGCACCGGCGGCGTGCACGATCACGTCGGGCTCGAACTCCAAGGCAGCTTGAACGCAAGCACCGCGGTCGGCCATGTCGAACCCGACGGACTGCACCCCCTCCATCTCGAAGGAGCCCTCGCGAGTGCAAGCGAGCACATCCCAGCTCTGCTGCGCGGCCACCGCCGCCACGTTGGATCCGACCAAGCCGGCCGCCCCTGTCACCATGACACGCATCCGATACGCCCCGTCTCCCTGTTGTCAACAGACGGTAGCACGCTTCGCTCAGGACGAAAGCTCGTTTTCGCCGCGCCGCCGTGCCTGTCAGACGCGATCCGGGTGATCCCAGGACTCAGGGCAGGAATTCGTTCGTCCCGTAGCGGCTCGGGGCGATCGGGGAGTGGAGCAAGCCTGAGCCCACCATCCAGCTGGACATCGCTTCGATGTTCCCCGCTTGCAGGGTCCCGAAAGGCACCCCTCCGGCTTTGAACAAGGGCAGGTACACCCGCAAGGACGCGGCCGTCAACTTGGGAGGAATCGTCGGGTTGGCGGCCTCGAGCTCGGCGAGACTGCGCTTGGGGTCGGCCAAAGTGTCTTCGTAGCCGTGGACGGTGGCCGCCACGAAATCCTTCACGAGCTGGGGATCGGAGGCGATCAGGCGGCGCGTGGTGAAGGCCACCAGGCCCGGATAGGAAGGACCCCCGTTGCGGTTCAAAGCGAATGCCGCGATCGGATGTCCGCTTGCCGACAGGGCCACGCCGTCGTCGGGAATGAATCCGGTGAACGCCGCTATCTTGCCGGCCACCAAGGCCTGCCCGCCGTTGAAGCCGACCGTCACCACCTTCACATGGTCGGGGCTCAGACCCGCGTGGCGAAGCTCGGTGTCGAGCACCGCGCGGTCGGAGGGCACGCCCGTTATCCCGACCGTCCGCCCGGCCAAGTCCGCCGGGGAGCGCAGGTGCTCGGAGGCCAGACCGATCAAGCCCCCCAAGGGAACCTGCACCAAGGCCATGACCGCCTCGGCGTCGCCTCCTTCGTCGATCAGGCCGGCCACGTCGCTGCCGTCGGCCAGGCCGAACTGGGCCTTGCCGGCGTCGATCAGCTTCAGGGTTTCTTGGGTCGAGGTCGGTTGGACCACCTGCAAAGCGATGCGATCGCGCCGGTAGTAGCCGGCCGCCAAGGCACGGTAGATGCCGGCGTGGACCGCGTTGGGGGTGAAGTCGAGGATCAAAGTCGCCTTGACCGGAGGCGCGGCCGGCTGGGTCGAGCCGCACGAGTACTGGCCGATCGAGGCGGCGCAGACCAAAGCTAGGACCGACAGACGGTATCTTCCATTCACGTGAGCGGACTCCCTCAAACGCATGTCGCGGGCCAAGAGGCGCGCACGCTATCGGGCGAAGCGGTCCGTGAGCTCTACACGCCCGAGGACCTGCCCGAGGGCATCGGCGACCCGGAGCGCGACCCGATCGGAAAGCCCGGCTCCTATCCGTACACGCGGGGACCCTATGAGTCTATGTACAGGGGGCGCCTGTGGACGATGAGGCAGTTCGCGGGCTTTGGCACCAGCGAGGAGACCAACGAGCGCTTCCACTATCTGCTCGAGCACGGCCAGACGGGGCTCTCGACCGCCTTTGACATGCCGAGCTTGATGGGCCACGACTCCGACGACCCGCGCTCTTTTGGCGAGGTGGGCAGGGAGGGCGTGGCGGTCGACACGACCGAGGACATGAAGACGCTGTTCGCGGGCATCGATTTGGGCGAGGTCAGCGTCTCGATGACGATCAACGCGCCGGCCGCGATCATGCTGGCCTACTTCGTCGTGGCTGCTGAGCAGGACGGTGACGGCGCTGGTGGTGCAGTCCCCCCGGAGGCTCTTTCGGGCACGATCCAGGCAGACATCCTCAAGGAGTACATCGCCCAGAAGGAGTGGTGCTTTCCGATCGACCCGGCGATGCGGCTGTGCGGGGACATGATCGAGTGGTGCACGAAGCGCATGCCGCGGTGGCACCCGATCTCGATTTCGGGCTACCACATCAGGGAGGCCGGAGCGACCGCCCAGCAGGAGTTGGCGTTCACGCTGAAGGACGGACTCACCTACGTCGAGCAGGCGATCGAGCGGGGCATGGACGTGGACGAGTTCGCGCCGAGACTATCCTTCTTCTTCAACGCTCAGATCGACTTCTTCGAGGAGATCGCCAAGTACAGGGCGGCTCGCAGGATCTGGGCGAGGGAGTTGAAGCACACCTTTAAAGCAAAGAAGGAACGTTCTTGCTTGATGCGGTTCCACACGCAGACCGCTGGTGTCTCGCTTACCGCACAACAGCCGCTCAACAACATCGTGCGTACCGCGATAGAGGCGCTTGCAGGTGTATTGGGAGGCACCCAATCGCTGCACACCAACTCCTATGACGAGGCGCTGGCTCTGCCCACCGAGGAGGCGGTGCGGATCGCGCTGCGCACCCAGCAGGTGATCGCGCACGAGTCGGGCGTGGCCAACACCGCCGACCCGCTGGGCGGCTCCTACTTCGTGGAGGCGATGACCGACGAGATGGAGGCGCGCTGCTACGAGTACTTCGCCAAGATCGACGAGCTCGGCGGGATGGTGGAGGCGGTCAAGCGCAACTATCCCCAGCGAGAGATCGCCGACGCCGCTTTCGAGCTGCAGCGGGCGATCGACTCGGGCGAGCGGGTCGTGGTCGGGGTCAACAGTTTCACCGAGGGCGACGAGGGCGAGCCTGAGATCTTGCGCATCGACCCGGCCCTGGAACGCAAGCAGATAGAACGCCTACAGTCCACGCGCGCGAGACGCTCCGGCGCCGAGGTGGAGCGCACGCTCGCGGAGCTCAGGGCCGCGGCGGCCGGCGAGGGCAACCTGATGGACCCGCTCGTCGAGTGCGCGCGCGCCCAGGCCTCCGAGGGCGAGATCGTGGAGTCCTTGCAGCAGGTCTTCGGCCGCTACACGGAGTCGCCCGTCTTCTAGATTTCGCAACTCCTTACGTTGGGTCTGTGTTATGCGGGCACTAGGGTTGAACACCCAACGTATGCCACGAGACCCGTTGATCAAAACCGCCGTCAAGAGCCAAGTCCTGCGCAGGACGCTGATCCTGCTTGCCGTGGCGATCGTGGCCGGCTCGGTGGCGACACTCACCTTCGGCGCCAAGCGGATCGCCGCCGAGAACGCCGCCTACAAAGGCCCGGCGGCCCCCCAGTGCTTTCCCTCGAAATTGGGCATCTCGGCCGTCCTGCCGGGCACCCACCTGAGCGTCTCGCCGCTGCCCGACTCGCTGGACGCCTCCTATGACACGCAGATCAGCCTGGTGGGCTACCCGATCGGCGAGCTCTCATCGATCTCGGTCAGCGGGTCGCAGAGCGGAGGCCATTCGGGTCGCTTGGAGGCCTACTCCCAAGGAGACGGCGCAAGCTGGGTGCCCGCGAAGGCGTTCGACTCGGGCGAGACGGTGGTCGTGCGCGGCAAGCTGGCGCTTGCGGGCAAGAGCTATCCGTTCGCCTTCCACTTCACGACCGCGGTACGCGACGCGTTCGGCCATCCGGCCTCGAGCCCCAAACCGGCAGGCAAGCCGGCGGAACTCTTCGCGTTCCACTCCCAGCCCAACCTGCACGTGCCCCTCGTAACTGTCGACTCCGCCTCCCCCTCGCAGACTGCGGGCGACCTGTTCATGGCGCCCTACTCGGGCCCTGGGCAAAACGGGCCGATGATCGTGGACTCCTCGGGCAACCTGGTTTGGTTCGACCCGCTGCCGTTTGGCACGGAGGCCACCAATCTGCAGGTGCAGAGCTATGAAGGCAAACCGGTGCTGACATGGTGGCAGGGCTACATCCCACCCCAAGGCTTCGGGCAAGGCGAAGAGGTGATCGCCAACACCTCCTACCAGCAGATCATGAAATTCAAGGCCGGCAACGGCCTGCTCGCCGACCTGCACGACTTCGACATCACTCCACAGAACACGGCCTTTCTGACCTCGTTCACGCCGATTCGGTGCAACCTCACAAGCGTCGGCGGCCCCAGCGACGCGGCGGTGACCGACAGCTTGATGCAGGAAATCGACTTGAAGACGCATCTGGTCAGGCGCGAGTGGCATCCGCTCGACTACGTCGCTCTGTCCCAGTCATATGCGAGCGCGACCAGCTCCTCCCAGGAATGGCCGTTTGACTATTTCCACCTCAACTCGATCGCGGTTCGCCACGACGGTTCGCTGTTGATCTCCGCACGAAACACCTCGGCGCTGTATGAGCTGAGCCCGAGCACCGGCCAGATCATCGCCCAGATCGGCGGCAAGCACGGCACCGAGAAGCTCGGCGCGGGCGCCGCCACCGCCTATCAGCACGACGCCGAGGAACTGCCGGACGGCAACTTCACGGTGTTCGACAACGGCGCCGTGCCCAAGGTCCATTCGCAGTCGCGCGGCTTGGTCTTGGCGGTCAACCCTACGAGCAAGACGGACACCGTGGTCGGCCAATATGAGCACTCGGGGCCGCTCTCGGCGGGCAGCCAAGGAAACGTGCAGCCGCTGGAAGACGGCGACATGTTCATCGGCTGGGGCGCCGAACCGTACTTCTCCGAATACGCGCCGACGGGGGCCCTGCTGTTCGACGCGCACCTACCCCCCCAGACCGAGTCCTACCGGACCTACCGCTTCGCCTGGAGCGCAACCCCGACCGGCGCTCCCGCGATCGCGGCGAGCGCCGGGCGTTCGAGCACGACCGTGTACGCGAGCTGGAACGGGGCCACCAACGTCGCCAGCTGGAACGTGCTGGCGGGACCCTCGACGACTCAACTCACAACGGTTGCGAGCGCGGCCAAAGCGGGCTTTGAGACTTCGATCTCGGTCCCGGGCACGCCTGCCTATGTGCTCGTGCAGGCCCTGGGCGCGAGCGGCGAAGTGCTCGCCAACTCGCACGCGATCAAAGGCTGAGCGCCCTGCACGCGCTCGAGCGCTTCAAGGGCCCCTGAGCGTCTGCCAACGCGCGGGGCCGCCTGCACTGTATCTGTGCGCCACATCGCGGCGAGCGCGTCAAATAGAGCCGCCCGGACCGGCCCCCGAAATCGCTTGCTCCACATAGGGCGCCAACAGGGTCGCGGCCGCGAGCGCGCTCTCGCGAGGCGAACGTCGCGGCATCGTGACGTAGCTGATCGCGAGCCGCACGAAGGTGTCGGCCAACAGCTTGAGATCTTCCTCGCGGGCTTGCGGCCAACCGGCGCGCATTGCCTGCTCGAGCCGTGCCGAGGCCCACACGAGCACGGGGCCGCTCTGGGTCGTGATCAAAGGCAGCATGCCCCCGGTGCCGTCGTCGGCGAGCAGGAGCTTCACGAGGGGATCCTCGGACGCCGTGGTGAGGAAAACCTCCAAGCCTGCCTGGATGGCGGCGCGGGGTTCGTCGAGTCGCCCCTCGATCGCCCGCTCGACCGCGTCCAGAAAGCGGGCGCCCTCGCGGATCACGAACTGTTGGGCGAACTCGTCGCGCGTCCCGAGCTCCTTGTAGAGGGTCTGGCGGCTGAGGCCCGCCGCGCGGGCCACGTCGGACATCGTGATCTGCGCCCAGGGTCGATCCTCCAACAGCCGCCGGGCCGCGTCGAGCAGGCTTTCGCGCAGCAGCTGACGCGCGGCGGCCCGGTAGGGCAAGGGGGGCTCGGTCGCGGCGGGCCCCAGGCGGGCTCCCCGCCGACTGCTCATCGCCACTGTCACGAGCTGGTGGCGGGCGTCCCGCCCGCGCCCGGCCGGCCGTAGCGAGCCAAGACGCGCCTTCTTGTGCGTGGGTTGATGTTGATTTGGGAGAGGTCGCCTTTGTAGTGATCGAGCAGGCGACGATCCATGATGCGCCGCCACAGAGGCGGGATCGCGGCGGCGACGATCATCCCGGCGTAGCCGGTCGGCAGTTGCGGAGCCTCGTCGAAATGGCGCAGGGACTGGTAGCGGCGCAGAGGATTGGCGTGGTGGTCGGAGTGGCGCTGGAGGTGGTAGAGCAAGACGTTGGAGGCCACGTTGTTGGAGTTCCAGGAGTGCTCGGGGAGGGTGCGCTCGTAGCGGCCGTCGTCGCGCGTTTGGCGCAAGAGGCCGTAGTGCTCCAGGTAGTTGACGACCTCGAGCAGCGAGAAGCCGATCACGGCTTGGATCAGCAGGTAGGGAAGCACCACCGGCCCGAAGACCAAAGCAAGGCCGCCAAACAGGACGATGGTCATCAGCCAAGCGTTGAAGATGTCGTTGCGAAGACTCCAGAATTTGTGTCCGTCGCGCTCCAGGTGCTCGCGTTCGATCTCCAAGGCCGAGCGCAGGCTGCCGATCACCGTGCGCGGGAGGAACTCGTAGAAGCTCTCGCCCATGCGCGAGCTGGCCGGATCCTCGGGGGTCGCAACCCGGACGTGGTGGCCACGGTTGTGCTCGACGAAGAAGTGGCCGTAGCCGGTCTGGGCGAGCGCCACCTTGGAGAGCCAGCGCTCGGAGGAGGCACGCTTGTGACCGAGCTCGTGGGCGGTGTTGATGGCCACGCCGGCAACCATCGCCACGGTGAGGGCGAGACCTACCGATTCAAGCGTGGAGAGCCCTCCATGGGACCACATCCAGCAGGCGAAGATCAGGCCGGCGTACTGGAGGGGCAAGAAGGCGTAAGTGCACCAGCGGTAGTAGCGATCCTGCTCGAGCCACTTGATCACCGAGTCCGGAGGGTTGGAGGCGTCCAGGCCGACAAGCAGGTCCAGGACGGGGAAGACAACGAAGATGAGGACAGGCCCGTAGAACCAAAACACGCCAAGCCCGGTCGCTTCGACCAAACCCCATGAAATGAAGGGCAACAGAGGCACGATCAGCCCAAGCAGCCAGGCATAGCGCTTGCGATCGCGCCAGCGCCGGCCCTCCGAGGCTCCCGTGGGTGGGGATCCTGCCTCCAGCGCAGAACTCATGTCTCTACCTCCAAAGATCGCCGGGCTTCCAGTGCTGCTTTACAAGCCTAGCATAGATGTAAACTACATTGACGGTTAGGAGGCTTATGTCGCAGATCGATCGCATTTATGTCGCATCTGGGCGCACGTTGCATCAGCGATAGTCGATTCCCGTCGATTGCCGTAGAAGGATTCGCGCGATCTCACCGGAAGATTGGCGCAACAAGCACGAGCGAGGAAAGGAACCTCCCAGCATGAAACCGTCCGTAATCGCACGACTCAACCCCGCCAGAGCGAAGTCCTCGAACGCGCGCAAGGGCCTCGCGCGTCGCCTGGTGGGTGGGATCGGCATCGCGGGTCTCCTCGCGCTCTTGCTACCCGCCTTGGCGGCGGCGAACACACTTGTCGTGACGACTACCGCCGACAGCAAAGACGGCAGCTGCACGATCGCTCTGTGTTCGTTCCGCGATGCCCTCGGCGCCGTGAAAACGGGCGACACGATCGTGCTGGGAGAAGGCGACTACAAGGCCACGACGACCGAAGGCAACGGCGTATGGTCGCCCGACGGCGAATACACGATCCAGGGCGCGGGGGCGGGCAAGACGATCATCGACGCCAACAAACTGGGCCGCGCGTTCGCCTTCTACGGCACCATCACGGTCAGTGGCGTGACGGTCACCGGCGGAATAAATCCGGGCTCCGGGTGCGGCTGCGGCGGCGCCTTCGAGGTTCGCCAGGGAGGCTTCCTGACGCTACTCAACAGTGTGGTAGAGGGCAACTCCTCGGGCGGGGGCGGAGGGATCGACGTCGACTCGGTGTCCAAAGCGGTGCTCGAAAACGTGCTCGTCAGCCAGAACACCTCGACTGCCGGGGGTGGTGGGATCAGGGTCGAGTACTCCTCGGGTAAAAGGGGCACGCTGGCAATGACCAATGTGACGATCAGCGGGAACTCGACGACCAGCGGCCCGGGCGCGGGCCTGGACAACGAAGGCGAAACTAGCGCCACGAACGTGACGATCAACGGCAACCAGTCCGCCGAAGCAGGCGGCGGCGTGCTCAACACGAGCACCGGTGTCTTGGCGATGACCAACACGACCATCGCCGAAAACATCGCCCACGAAGACGCTCCGGGGATCCGCAACCTGGGTAGCTCAGCCGCGGTCACCGCTCGCGACACGATCGTCGCCGACGGCTGCTCGGGCACAAGCACGCCCGCCATCGCCTCGCAGGGACACAACATCGACGCGGGCACCGGCTGCGGCTTTGCGGAAGCTGGAGACATGAGTGGTAAGAACCCCTTGGTCGGCCCACTACAGAACAACGGCGGCGCGATGGGACTGCCGACAATGGCCCTGGCACCGTCCAGCCCGGCCCTGGACGCAGGCAACAACGCCGTGTGCCCCGCGACCGACGAGCGCGGTGTGCCGCGACCGCACGGTCCGGTGTGCGACATCGGCGCGTTCGAGCTGTCGGCGCCGATCGTGGCGGCGGGCACGGCGAGCGCCGCGACCGAAAGCGCGGCGACTGTGGCGGGGAGCGTGAATCCAAGCGCCTTCGCGACAACCGCCCACATCGAATACGGCACGAGCACCGCCTACGGCAGTTCCACGAGCCCGCAGAGCGTGAGCGCCGGCACGAGCCCGGCTCAGGTGAGCGCGGCGCTCGCGGGGCTCACCGCCGGCACGACCTACCACTTCCGGATCGTCGCGAGCAACCGCGACGGCACGACCGCCGGCCCTGACGCGACTTTCACGACAACAAAGCCCGCGCCGGCTCCCTCGGCGCCCGTACTGTCGGCGCTGAAGCAGTCGGCCGGCAAGTGGCGCGAGGGCAGCTCGCTCCCGCGCGCGGCGTCGCGACATTCGCGCAAGCCGCCGGTCGGTACTACGTTCAGCTTCACGCTAAACGAGGCCGCCACCGTGCAGTTCAGCTTCACCCAGCGAGTGCCCGGGCGCAAGGTCGGACGCGGATGCGTGGCGCCGACCCGGGCGAACAGGCACAAGCACAGCTGCTCGCGCACGGTCACCACGGGGACGCTGGTGTTGGCGGCCCACACGGGCACGAACACGCTCCGCTTCCAAGGACGTATCAGCGGATCGAAGAAGCTGAGGCCCGGCGCCTACACGCTCGTCGTGGCCGCCACTGGCCCAAGCGGTAAGAGCGCGACCCCGCAGCGCTTGACGTTTACGATCGTGAACAAATGATGAGTACTTGGGCCCAAGTACCGCTTGGGCCCAAGTACGTTCCGACGGGTGGGCAGACGAAGCTCACACCTTGAGCACGAGCTTCCCCACGTTCTCACCGGCGAACAGCTTTTTGAGCGCGTCGGGGAAGCTCTCGAAGCCCTCGACGACATCCTCGCGGGCGATCAGCTTGCCCTCGGCGATCCAAGCGGCCATCTCACCGACTGCCTCCGGGGCACGGCCCATGTAGTCGATCACCACGAAGCCTTCCATGCGCGCTCGGTTGACGAGCAGCGACATGTAGTTGGAGGGGCCGCGCATCGAGTCGAGGTTGTTGTACTGGGAGATCGCACCGCAGATGACCACGCGCGCCCCGCGGGCCAAACGCGCCAAGGCCGCATCGAGGATCTCCCCGCCGACGTTGTCGAAGTACACGTCGATGCCCTCGGGGCAGTGCGTGCGCAAGGCATCGGCGACATCCTCGCCCTTGTAGTCGATAGCCGCGTCGAAGCCGAGCTCATCCACGATCCAAGCGCACTTCTCGGGGCCACCGGCGATGCCCACGACACGACAGCCCTTGATTTTGGCTATCTGTCCGACGATGCTTCCGACGGCTCCCGCGGCTCCCGATACGACCACGGTCTCGCCCTCTTTGGGGGCGCCCACATCCAGCAAGCCGAAGTAGGCGGTCACGCCGGGCATACCAAGCGCTCCGAGGTATTTGGTCAGCGGGATCTGGCTCGTGTCGACCTTGAAGACGGCGTTCTCCTCGCAAATGGCGTACTCCTGCACGCCGAGCCAGCCGGAGACGTGGTCGCCCACGGCCAGCTTCTGGCCCTTGGACTCGACAATCGTGCCGACGGTGCCGGCCCGCATCAATTCGCCGATCTGCACCGGCGGGACGTAGGAGCGGCCCTCAGCCATCCAGCCTCGCATCGCCGGATCGAGCGAGATGTAGTCGATCTTGACCAGGACCTGGCCGTCCTGTAGCTCCGGCAAGGCTTCCTCGACATAGTCGAAGTGCTCGCGGCCCACCATCCCCTCGGGGCGAGAGGCAAGACGAAACTGGTGGTTGACGGCGTCCATGGCGATCTCCTCGACAGTTGGTTTACGGAGCGACGGTTGGTTTCGCGACGGGACAGTTACTGTACGCTCGCGCCGATGGACTTTGCCCACTCGCCCCGCACGCAGGAGCTGCTGGAGCGCCTGATCTCCTTCCAAGAGAACGAGGTGGGCCCACGCGAGGAGCCATACATGCGCGAGCTGCTCCACCGCCAAGACCCGTGGGTCGTGCTGCCGCAGATCGAGGAGCTCAAGGCCATCGCCAAGCGCGAGGGACTGTGGAACCTGTTCCTCCCGGGCGGCCCGGGCCCCGGGGTCGACGGCCTGCGCGAGGGTGACCCCGAACTCGGGGCGGGTCTGTCCAACGTGGAGTACGCGCCCTTGGCCGAGCGCATGGGTCGCTCGCTGATCACGGCCGAGGCTTGCAACTGCAATGCACCGGACACGGGCAACATGGAGGTGCTGTGGCACTTCGGCTCAGACGAGCAGAAGCAGCGTTGGCTGAGACCGCTGCTTGCCGGTGAGATCAGGTCGGCCTTCTGTATGACCGAGCCGGACGTGGCCTCCTCGGATGCCACCAACATGCAGGCAACCGCGATGCTCGAGGGCGAGGAGGTCATCGTCAACGGGCGCAAGTGGTGGAGCACAGGGGTCGGTCACCCGAACTGCGAGGCGATCGTCTTCATGGGTCTCACCGACCCCCAGGCAGATCGCTACCACCAGCATTCGATGGTGCTCGTACCGATGGACACTCCAGGGGTGAAGGTCGAGCGGATGCTGGAGGCGATGGGCTTTCTCGACGCACCCGGCGGACACGGCGAAGTGTCATTCACCGACGTGCGCCTACCCAAGGAGGCGATCGTCGGAGGTGCCGGTCAAGCTTTCGCGATCGCCCAAGCGCGACTGGGGCCGGGACGCATCCACCACTGCATGCGCCTGATCGGGCTGGCCGAGCTGGCGCTCGAATTGGCCTGCACCCGGGCAACCGAGCGCGTGGCGTTCGGCAAGCCGCTTGCCAACCTCGGCGGCAACCGCGAACGGATCGCCGACGCGCGGATCGCCATCGACCAAGCGCGCCTACACGTGCTTCACGCCGCTTGGCTAGTGGACCAGAAAGCGCCAGAGGCGATCGGCGCCGTTTCCCAAATCAAGGTCGCCACTCCGAACATGGCCCAAAAAGTGGTGGACATGGCGATCCAATTGCACGGCGGCGGTGGCCTCTCAAACGACTTCCCACTCGCCGGGGCTTGGACCGCTGCCCGCGCCCTGCGCCTGGCCGACGGACCCGACGAGGTGCACCGCGGCGTGATCGCGCGCCTGGAGCTGGCGCACTACGGCAAGGGCAAGTGGTCGGGATAGGTCCCAGGGCCTTGGGTGCCGGGTCGGTACACCGTCCGCCCTCGCGTTTGGGCCCTCAGCTTGGAGATCGTTTGGATCGGGTGATGCGTTCGTCGCCAAAAGCCTTACGCTAAGGCGGCATGGCCGAGCCTCGAGCGCCCGCACCCGCTGCGCCCGCACCCGCTCCAGTCGCCGGGGCGGCTCCCGAGCACCCGCGAGCCGTGCTGGCCGCCCTGATCCTGGTGGCGGCGGTCGCGAACCTGAATCTGTCGGTCGCCAATGTGGCGTTGCCGGACATCGGCAAGGCATTCGACGCCTCCCAGACCGGGCTCGACCTGATCGCGGTTGGCTTCTCGCTCGGACTGGCCGCCTCCGTGCTGTACCTGGGCGCGCTCGGAGATCGCTATGGGCGCAAGATGATGCTGATGATCGGCACCACGCTCGCGATTCCCGCGGCGTTGCTGGCCGCGCTCGCCCCGTCGATCACCGTCCTGTTCTTCGCGCGCCTGTTGGGCGGCCTGGCCGCGGGCATGGCCTTTCCCACGACGCTCGCTCTGATTACGGCGCTGTGGTCTGGTCCGGGTCGCACGCGCTCGATCGCCCTGTGGTCGGGTCTCGGCGGGGCGATCTCGGCCTTGGGACCGCTGCTGGCGGGTGCCCTGCTCACGCATTTCCAGTGGGGCTCGGTGTTCTTCATCACGTTGCCACTTGCTTTCGTCGCCCTCTACGCAGCCTGGCGCTATGTGCCCGCACACGTCAACGAGACCAGCGGCCTCGTGGACAACCTCGGCGGCGTGCTGTCGGTGATCGCGGTCTCATCGCTGATCCTTGCGATCAACTTCGCGCCGGTGCCCAATGAGGGGACGATCGTACTCATCACGACGATCGTTACGTTGACGTCCGGCTTCGCCTTCGTACTGCGCCAGCGCCGCGCGCCGGCGCCCCTATATGACCTGAAAGTCGCGAGCCGGCGCGTGTTCTGGGTGGCGGCCCTCGCGGGGATCATCGTGTTCGGTTCGCTCATGGGCGCGATGTTCGTCGGCCAGCAGTTCCTGCAGAACGTGCTCGGCTACTCGACGCTCGACTCGGGGCTTGCGATCCTGCCGGCAGCCGTGTTCATGGTCTTGATCGCTCCCCGCTCGGCCAAGCTGGTGGACGCCAAGGGCGCTCGCTTCACCTTGCTCGTCGGCTACGCGTTTTGCATGCTCGGCTTCCTCACCATGCTGCTGTTGTGGAAGCAAGGCATCGCCTACTGGAAGGTGGGCCTCGGCTACGCCTTCATCGGCGCCGGGATCGGCTTCGCGGGCACGCCCGCCTCGCACTCTCTTACCGGATCGGTGCCGGTCTCGCGCGCGGGCATGGCATCGGGCACGGCGGACTTGCAGCGCGATCTCGGCGGGGCGATCATGCAGTCGATCTTCGGTGCCTTGCTCACGGCGGGCTACGCCGCCGCGGTCGGGAGCGCAATCGCGAGTTCACCCAACCATGCCCGCATCACCAGCAGCGTCGAAGCCGAACTGGAGAAGTCTTTCTCCAGCGCCGCCGACACCGCTTCGCGCTATCCCGCTTACGCCAAAGCGATCGCGGCGGGAGCCAGGGAATCGTTCGTGAAAGGCGACGAGTGGGCCTACACGGCGGGTATCGTCGCGATCGCGCTCGGCGCCACGCTCGTGTTCTTCATGTTCCCGCGCAAGGACCGCGAGGAAGAGCTGCTCAGCGAATACCACACGCTCGACACCGCCCCCACCGGAGTCGAGGGCACAGACGGCATGCAGGGGCACCCGGCACCGTCGGGAGCCTGACGCGGAGTTTGCGACCGAGTGGATGGCCGCGGAGTTTGCGACCGAGTGGATGGCCGCGGAGTTTTGACCGGGTGGACGGCTGCCTCAGTTTTGCGACCGGGTGGACGGCTGGCAGTTTTGCGACCGGATAGTTGCTGGACAGTCGGCACTCGGGGTAATGGATAGTTATCGGGCTCGACGCAGCTAAAGGGAGAATCCTCGTAACCGGAGCCACCGGATTCATCGGTGCGCGCTTGGCCTTCGCTTTGGTCCGGTCAGGCGCCGAGGTGCACTGCCTCGTGCGCAACGCTTCGCGCGCCACCGAGCTGCAAGCCGCCGGCTGCGAGGTGGTCGAAGGCGACGTCACCGACTCCGCGAGCCTGGAGGGGGCGGGCCAAGGCGTCGAGGTCGCCTACTACTTGATCCACGCGATGGCCGGCGGAGAGGGCTTTCAAGAGCGTGAGCACAGCGGTGCGCTCAACTTCGCGCGGATGGCCTCGAGCGAAGGCATCGAGCGAATCGTCTATCTCGGGGGGTTGGGAGATGAGAGCGTCTCCAAGCATTTGCTGAGCCGCCACGAGACGGCTTTGACACTGGCACGGTACGGCCCGCCACTCACCTATTTTCGCGCGGCGATGGTGGTGGGCGCCGAGAGCGAGTCCTACCGCACGCTGCGCTATCTCGTGGAGCGACTGCCCGTGATGATCGCGCCGGCGTGGCTGCGCACGAAGACCCAACCTATTGGGATCGACGATGTGATCGAGTATTTGCGCCGGGCTCCGAGCGTCCCCGAGTCCAGTGGCCGCGAGGTGCAGATCGGCGGCCCCGACATCCTCTCCTATGGCGACATGATCGACCGGATGGCCGTGGCGATGGGAAGGCGGCCGCGCCTGATGGTTCCGGTGCCGCTCATCACCCCGTGGCTGTCCTCGCTTTGGATCGGGCTTGTGACCCCGGTCGACGCGAATGTGGCGCGACCGCTCGTGGAGGGCCTGAAGACCGCCACCGTCGTCACAGATCCAAGCGGAGCCGAGCCGTTCGGGATAGCACCCGCGCCTTTCGATGAGACCTTGCGACGGGCTCTGGGTGTTGGACGGTCTTAGGCGCTTAGCGCGGTGTCCGGATCCTCCGCCGAGACTGCCCGACCCGGGCGCGCGTCTGCCTTTGTCCAAACGACCGCGAACACGACCGCGGACACCAGCAGCACTGAAGGCCAAGCACCAATAACCAAGCCAAGCAGGTGAGAGAGGACGAACGCGCCGAAGCCGACGCACCCGAGGATCGTGGCTGTACGTACGCCGTGGCGGCGCCGCCATTCCCAGATGCACCAGAGGCCTCCAGCCGCGAGCACCAGCCCCCCAAGCGGCCGCGAGCCGGTGCCCAAAGCGACCCCGAACCCCGCGATCAAAGACGCGGCGGCGATCGGGGCTGTGGGGATCGACCGCACGGATTGAGCCTAGCGGCCCGACTGAGCGGCGAGCACGATCGGATTGCCCGACGGATCGTGGACCAGCACGCCCTCCTCGACCGAGACCGGCTCATACCCGGCGTCCGCGACCCGGGAGGCGAGGCGATCTCGCTCGACCTCGCTCGGCAGCACGACCGTCGCCGCCTCGAGCGTCGCCGCTCCCCGGGGAGGTTGACCGGCGCCGGCGCTCTCCCACGTGTTGGCACCGAGATGATGGTGGTAGCCACCGGCGCTGAGGAAGGCGGCCTGCCCACCCGGCGCCGCCATCAAGCCAAAGCCGAGCACGTCGCGGTAGAAGGCGATCGTTTGGGGAATGCCGGCCACGCACAGGTGGACATGTCCCATCGTCGTCCCCGTCGACAGTCGGTCAAACGGCTCGTTCACCGGATCGGCCAGCTCGCCGAGAAGGCTCACCGTGTCGAGCGCAAGCGTGGTCATGCGCTTGGCCACCTGGCCCTCCCAGACTTCACGTGGTCGGTCCCAGTAGATCTCGATGCCGTGACCGTCGGGATCGCTGAGGTAGATCGCCTCGCTGACGAAGTGGTCGGCCATGCCCGCGAGCGGCTCACGATCGCGGGCCGCATGAGCTAGCCAGCGAGCGAGATCGGGGCGCGTCGGCAGCAACAGGGCGAAGTGATAGAGCCCGCAATAGCCGCGCACCGGGCGAGCGCCGGGTTGCTCGACGAGGACGAGCAGATCCTCCGCTCCCGCCCCAAGCGTTGCGCGGCCCGCCTCTTGCGCATTGACACTCAAACCGATGGTGTGCTCGTAGTAGGCGACCGACCGCCCCAGATCCGCGACGGTGAGGCTTACCGCGCCGACCCTGGTAGCGGCCGGGATCTCGCCATGAGCCGGAGCGCCGGCCGCGGTGGCCTCCTCGGGATCGGATGGAAACGCGCTCATCGCTCCACGATAGGACCCATCCAGACAAGCCGCACCTGAATAACCGGCTACCGATGGATCCAGGCCGCCGCCGGCCCACCAACCCCGTGAGACCGCGCTGCGCCAAACTGTGGGCGATGGACTCGCTGTTCGACCCCGGGGACGCCGCCACGGACACGGCTGCGAACGCGGGCGCGCCGCTCGCGGCCAGGGTACGGCCCGCGACGCTCGAGGAGTTCGTCGGCCAGGAACACCTCCTGCACGAGGGCTCGGCGTTGCGCACCGCGATCGAGCAGGGCAAGCCCCACTCGATGATCCTGCACGGCCCTCCCGGCAGTGGCAAGACGACCTTGGCGCGGATCGTGGCGGCCAGCGCCAGCGCGGCCTTCGAGGAGCTGAGCGCCGTGGAGGCGGGGCGCGCGGAGGTTCGCGCGGTCATCGCCAGGGCGAGGGAACGCAGGCTGGGCGGGCGCGAGACGATCTTCTTCTTGGACGAGATCCACCGCTTCAATAAGGCCCAGCAGGATGCGCTCCTACCGGCAGTCGAGGAAGGACTGGTGACCTTGATCGGGGCGACGACCGAGAACCCATCGTTCGAGGTCAACCGGGCCCTGCTGTCACGCACGCGCCTGTACGAGCTTGCCGAGCTGACCGAGCAGAACGTGCTGACCCTGCTGCGTCGCGCTTTGGAGCGGGGCGAGTGCGGCGAGAGCCAAGTCGAGCAAGCGGCGATCGAGATGCTCGCGGCAAGATCGGGCGGCGACGCGCGCACTGCGCTGAGCGCGCTCGAGCTGGCATGCGAGACGGCGCTCGGGACGGTCACGGTCGAGCACGCCGAAGATGCGTTGCAACGCAGGATCGTGCACTACGACAAGAAGGCCGACAGCCACTACGACACGATCTCGGCCTGGATCAAGGCGACGCGTGGATCGGACCCCGACGCCTCGCTCTACTACTTGGCGGTCATGCTCGAGGGGGGCGAGGATCCCCGCTTCATCGCGCGGCGCATGGTGATCCTCGCTAGCGAGGACATCGGCAACGCCGACTCGAACGCGCTCACGGTCGCGACCGGCGCGGCGGCGGCCGTCGAGCACGCGGGCCTGCCCGAGTGCCAGTTTGCCCTGGCCCAGGCCGCCATCTACCTGTCCCTGGCCCCCAAGTCCGACGCCGCCAAGCGCGCGATCGGCGCCGCGAGGGACTTCGTGCGAGAGCACGGCGCCTCGCCTCCCCCGGTCGAGTTGCGCTCGGGTGGGCGAGGAGAGGGCTATGACAACCCCCACGCCCACCCCGGGCACGTCGCCGAGCAGGAGCTCGCGCCCGAGGCGGCGGTAGGCGAGCGCTTCTACAAGCCCGACCAGGCCGAGGCGGAGTTGGCCAAGCGACTACAGGAGATCCGCCGAGCCCGTGGACTGCCCATTTGAGCCCCCGCATTGGACTGATCGATGGAGCCGGAGCCGGACCGTCGGGCCGTAGCGGCCGTATGTGACACTGCTGCGGTGCAAACCAGCCGCCCCAAAGTAGCCGTCGTAGGCCACGTCGAGTGGGTCACGTTCGCTCAGGTGCCCCACATCCCGACGGCCGGGGAGATCGTGCACGCCGACAGTGCCTTCGAGGAGCCGGCGGGGGGTGGGGCGGTCGCCGCTGTCCAGCTTGCTCGTCTGGCGGGCGCGTCGGTGCTGGTGACGGCCTTGGGCGATGACGAGCACGGCCGGCGCTCAGTCGAGCGTTTGGCAGAGCTCGGCGTCGAGGTTTGGGCCACCCGGCGCGAGGCACCCACACGCACCGGTGTCACGCTCGTGGACAAGGACCGCGAGCGCACGATCACCACCTTCGGCGCGCGCCTGGAGGCGAAAGCCGAGGACAGCGAGATCCCGTGGGAGAAGCTGGCGGGGATGGACGCCGTGTACTTCACCGCGGGCGACCTCGGCGCCCTGCGCGCCGCACGCGCGGCCAAGGTGCTCACGAGTAGCCCGCGCGCGCTGCATGCGCTCGGACATGGGGTGCCTTTGGACGCGCTCGTCTGGAGCTCCGAGGACGCCATCGAGCAAAGCGAGGCAGCGAGAGCGCGGGCCGATGCCAGGCTCGCGGTCGCCACCGAAGGCGCCCGCGGCGGCTCCTACAGAAGCGAGGGCGAGTCGGGGACGTGGCCTGCCGCCGAAATCCCAGGCGCGCCGGTGGACTCCTATGGCTGCGGGGACTCGTTCGCCGCCGGGCTCACTTACGGCTTGGGTTCAGGCCTCTCGACCGCCGAGGCGCTCCAACTGGCGGCTCGCTGCGGGGCGACTTGCCTGACCGGGCACGGACCCTACGAGCGCCAGTTGAGCGTCGGCGCTCCAACCCGCCTTCGATAGCGCTCTCCCTGCCCGCGAGCGCCGACAGGAGCCGATCACGAGTCCGATCGCGCCTGCATCGAGAATGCGGCCTTCGGGTAACTACCAATCCGAGTCATCCGATGTGGATGATGTGCACTCAGCTGTCGGCGTCGAAAATCGGCACACTTCAAGCAGACCGGCCCTCCCCCACCCGAAAGGCACCTATGAGCACAGCGGCACAGCCCCGGCCTGCGACCACGCCCGCCTCCGACCGGTTCACCCAGGCGGCCGACGTCCTCGTCGTGTTCGGCATCAGCGGCGACCTGGCCAAGGTGATGACCTTCCACTCGCTCTATCGCCTGGAGTACCGCGGACTGCTCAACTGCCCGATCGTGGGCGTCGCGGCCGACGATTGGAGCGTGGAGAAGCTGCGGGAACACGCGCGCGCCTGCATCGAAGGCTGCGGCGAGACGATCGACGAGGAGATCTTCGAGCGCTTCGCCAAGCGACTGTCATACGTCTGCGGCGACTTCACCGACGACGCCCTCTACGCGCAGGTCGGCACGGCCATCGGCGAGGCCAAGAGCCCAGTCTTCTACCTAGAGATACCGCCGTTCTTGTTCGGCCGCGTGATCAAGGGTCTCTCCGAAGCCGGGACCACCAAGAACGCGAGGGTCGTGGTGGAGAAGCCCTTCGGCCACGACCTGGCCTCCGCCCGCGCCCTGGCGGCCGAAATCCACCAGTACATCGAGGAGCCCCAGCTCTACCGGATCGACCACTTCCTGGGCAAGATGGGGACCGACGAGTTTTTGTACCTGCGCTTCGGCAACACGATGATCGAGCCGATCTGGAACCGCAACCACATCGCCTGCGTGCAGATCACGATGGCCGAGAACTTCGGCGTGGAGGATCGCGGGCACTTCTACGATCCGGTGGGCGCGGTGCGCGACGTGGTCGTCAACCACCTGATGCAGCTGGTCGCGGCCGCCGCGATGGAGGCCCCGGCGGGCAACGACGCGGAAACTCTGAAGGACGCCAAGTACGCCGTCTTCCGCTCGACCGAGACGGCCGACCCGGCGCAGTACGTGCGCGGCCAGTACGACGGCTACCTGGACATCGACGGCGTGGCCAAGGGTTCGACCACCGAGACCTATGCGGCGCTGCAACTGCACATCGACAACTGGCGCTGGGCCGGCGTGCCTTGGTTCATCAGGACGGGCAAGAAGCTGCCGGTCACGCAGACCGAGCTGCGCGTGATCTTCAAGCACCCGCCGCGCCTGGGCTTCATGGAGCACGGTCACCGCCGGCCCGAGCCCGACCAATTGGTCGTCAAGCTCGACCCCTCGACCGGCACGCGCCTGGTCCTCGACGCACACCGCGCGGACTTGGCGGGCCCGCAGGCGATCACTTTGGACATGGAGTTCGCCGAGGAGGGCGGCGAGGCGCCCACTCCTTATGAGGTGCTTTTGCTCGACGCGATGCAAGGCAACGCGGTGCGCTTCACCAGACAGGACTCGGTCGAGGAGACTTGGCGCATCTACGAAACCCTGCTGCAACAACCGCCGCCGGTGCACCCCTATGCGCCGGGCACGTGGGGACCGGCCGAGGCCGAGAAGCTGGTCGCCGGCCATGGCGGTTGGCATGGACCTTGGATCGCATCGTGACGCCCCCCAAGGGAGCATCGTCGAAGGGCGGCTCAGCGAAGAACGGTGCGGCGAAGAACGGTGCTGCGAAGGGGACTACCGCTGGAGGGACGACGAAGGCGAAGGGGCGAGGGGCGAATACTTCGAAGAAGCAAGCCCCACACGCGCGCGCGGGGCTTGTTAACAAGACAAGTTCTGTTAAGGAGACCGCGCGCGCGCGAGTCACCCCCGACGGAGCAACACAACCCCAGAGCGCTCAACCTCAAAGCGCCGCGGCCCCCTCCCCCTTCCCGCCGATCGCCGACTACGCCTTCCTCTCGGATTGCCACACCGGCGCCTTGGTCGCCCCCGACGGGACGATCGACTGGCTGTGCGTGCCCCGCTTCGACGCTCCCAGCGTGTTCGGCTCGCTGCTGGACCGCCAGGCCGGGGGCTTTCGCTTCGGACCGTTTGGGATCAACGTGCCGACGGCACGCACGTATGAGCCGGGCACCAACATCCTGCTCACGACCTGGAAGACGACGAGCGGTTGGGTGATCGTCCGCGAGGCCTTGATCTTGGGGCCGAGGCGCGGCGAGGACTTGATCACTCCGCACACCAGGCCGCCGGCCGACCAGGACGCCGACCATGTGCTTGTGCGCGTCGCGATGTGCTTGGACGGCGAGGTCGAGATGGAGCTGACCTGCGAACCGGTCTTCGACTATGGGCGGGCTCCCGCCGATTGGGCTGTCAGCGAGGAGGGCCACCGCGCCGACGCGAGCGGCGCAGGGCAGACGATCAGGCTGCAGACCGACATGGCCGTGGGCGTGGAGGGCGATTGGGTCAGGGCGAGGCACGTGCTCAAACAGGGCGATCAGATCTACTGCTCGCTGTCGTGGGCCGAGGAGCTGGCGGCGCCCGAAGACGTGCACGACGCCAACGCTCGCCTGGCCCACACCGCCAAGTTCTGGCGCGACTGGCTGGGCCGCGCGCGCATGCCCGACCACCGCTGGCGCGACCCGATCCAGCGCTCGGCGCTGACGATCAAGGGCCTCACCTACATGCCGACGGGGGCGACGGTGGCGGCGCTCACCACGTCATTGCCCGAGACGCCGGGGGGCGAGCGCAACTGGGACTATCGCTACACGTGGCTGAGGGACTCGACCTTCACGTTGCAGGCTTTGCACTACCTGAACCTCGACTGGGAGGCGGAGGAGTTCATGCAGTTCGTCGCCGACCTGGAGCCCAACAAGGACGGGGCGCTTCAGATCATGTATGGGATCGACGGGCGCAGAGACCTGACCGAGACCACACGAGACGATCTGTCTGGCTATGCCGGAGCGGCCCCCGTGCGGATCGGAAACGGAGCGTTCGACCAGCGTCAGAACGACGTGTTCGGCGCGGCGCTCGACTCGATCCTGCTGCACACGCGGCGCTCCGAACGACTGCCGCGCAGACTGTGGCCGATCGTGCAGGCCCAAGCGGAATGCGCGACGAAGGTGTGGCGCAAGCCCGACCAAGGGATCTGGGAGGCGCGAGGCAAGCCTCAGCATTACGTGTCCTCGAAGCTGATGTGCTGGGTGGCGATGGACCGCGCCTCGAAGCTTGCGCACATGCGCGGCAACGCCAAGCTCAAGGAGACCTGGCACGCCACCGCCGAGGAGATCAGGGCGGATATCCTGACCCACGGGCTGACCGATGATGGGGTGCTGCGCCAGCACTACGAGACCGACGCGCTCGACGCCTCGAACCTGCTGGCGGCGATCTTCGGCTTCTTGCCGGGCGAGGACGAGCGTTTGCGCGCAAGCGTGTTGGCGATCGCGGAGGACCTGACCGAGGACGGCTTCGTGCTGCGCTACCGCACCGAGGAGACCGACGACGGCATGTCGGGCAAGGAGGGGAGCTTCTTGATCTGCTCCTTCTGGCTGGTGTCGGGGCTGGCAGTCGTCGGCGAGCACCAGCACGCCAGGGATCTGATGGAAAGGCTGCTGAGGGTGGCTTCGCCGCTCGGACTCTATGCGGAGGAGTTCGACACTTCCACAGGGCGCCACTTGGGCAACTTCCCGCAGGCCTTCTCGCATCTCGCCCTGATCGAGGCGGCCGCGAGGATCATCCTCAACGAGCGTCTGGCGGAGATCTCGTGATGGAGCACTATGACGCGATAATCGTCGGCAGCGGCGCGGGCGGCGGCACCTTGGCGCGCCACCTGGCGCCTTCGGGCAAGCGCATTTTGCTGTTGGAGCGCGGCGACTGGCTGCCGCGCGAGCCTCAGAATTGGGACGCGGGCGACGTGTTCGTGGAGAATAGGTACATCTCCAAGGACACCTGGTACGACGCCGAGGACAAACCGTTCCAGCCGCAGGTCCACTACTACGTGGGCGGGGCCACCAAGCTGTACGGCGCGGCGCTTTACAGGATGCGGGAGCAGGACTTCGGCGAGGTGCGCCACCATGGCGGCATCTCCCCCGCGTGGCCGATCCCATACGAGGCGATGGAGCCCTATTACTCGAAGGCCGAGCAGATGTACGAAGTGCACGGATCGCGCGGCGAGGACCCGACCGAACCGCCGGCCTCGGCGCCCTACCCGCACCCGGCCGTTTCGCACGAGCCGCGCATCGCGGCGCTCTCCGATGCGTTTGCGGCAGCCGGCCTGCATCCATTCCATGCGCCGTGCGGGGTGATGCTCAACGAGGCCAACATGCCCTACAGCGCCTGCGTGAGGTGCTCCAGCTGCGACGGCTTCCCGTGCCTGGTGCACGCCAAGTCAGACGCGGAGGTGTTGGGGGTGCGACCGGCTCTGGAGCACCCGAACGTGACGCTGCTCACCAACGCCGAGGCGGTCGAGTTGCGCACGGATGCCACAGGCAGGCAGGTCACCGAGGTTGTGGTTGAGCGGAGCGGGGGCGAGGGAAACGGTGCCGCGGGCATCGAGGGGGCCGGCGAGAGCGCCGGCGCCGGCAAGGGCATGCGAGAAACCTTCACAGCGGACATCGTGGTCGTGTCCTGCGGCGCGGCCAACACGGCGAAGCTGCTGCTGCGCTCGGCCTCGGACGCCCACCCGAAAGGCCTGGCCAACGGCTCAGACCAAGTGGGGCGCAACTACATGTTCCACAACTCCCAGGCGGTGCTGGCGATCTCCAAGGAGCCCAACCCAACGGTCTTTCAGAAGACATTGGGGGTCAACGACTACTACTTCGCGAGCGACGCTTGGGAGTATCCGATGGGCAACATCCAGATGGTGGGCAAGTCGGTGGCGCCGATGTACAGAGGCGAGAAGCCGCTGATGACCAAGCTGGCGCCGAGCTTCTCCTTGCAGGACATCGCCGAGCACGCGGTCGACTTTTGGCTCTCGACCGAGGATTTGCCGCAGGCCGAGAACCGGGTGACACTCGACGGGGACGGCAACGTGAAGCTGGCATACAAGGCGAGCAACAACACCGCCAGAGACCGACTGTTCGAGCAGCTGCGCTCGTTGCTGGGCCACTTGGGAATGCACGAGCACCATCTGGTGCCGAGGTGGGCCTACCTGGAGAACAAGATCCCGGTCGCGGGTGTCGCCCACCAGGCGGGCACCTGCCGCTTCGGCTCAGAGCCGGCTTCCTCGGCGCTTGACAGCGACTGCAAAGCGCACGAGGTGGACAACTTGTATGTGGTGGACACGAGCTTCTTTCCGAGCATCTCGGCGGTCAACCCGGCGCTGACGGCGATGGCGAACGCGCTTCGGGTGGGCGACCACCTGCTGGGGCGCTTGTGAAGCGAAGCGCCATCGGGGAGCGCCTCGCGAGCATCCTCGCCGAGGGTCGCCTGTGAGAAAGGTCGTCATCGTGGGCGGCGGTTTCGGCGGCCTGGCCGCCGCGCACGAGCTGCGCCAGACAGACGTGGAGGTGACGCTCGTGGACCGGATGCACCACCACCTGTTCCAGCCGCTGCTCTACCAGGTGGCGGGCGGCGGGCTGGCGGCAGGCGAGTGCGCGGAGCCGATCAGGACGGCGGTCGGGCGCAACTCGAATACGACGGTTTTGATGGCCGAGGCGACGGGGCTTGATGCGGAGAAGCGCATCTTGACGCTCGACGACGGCGAGGAGCTGGGGTACGACAGCTTGATCGTGGCTTGCGGCGCGAGGACCTCCTATTTCGGCAAAGACGAGTGGGAGCAGGCGAGTTGCGGGTTGAAGACGCTCAAAGACGCGCTTGAGATGCGCAACAAGATCTACGCGGCGTTCGAGCGGGCCGAGCGCTCGGAGGACCCGACCGAGCAACGCGAATGGATGACTTTCGTGGTGATCGGCGGAGGCCCGACGGGCGTGGAGATCGCGGGCGAGTTGGCGCTGCTCTCGACTTATGGCATGAAGCGGGGCTTCAGGAACATCGATCCGCGCAACGCGAAAGTGATCTTGCTCGACGCGGGCGAGCGCTTGACGGCGGCCTTCAGCGAGCGCCTGTCGGGCAAGGTCGCCAAAGAGCTGGCCTCGCTCGGCGTGACGGTCAGGGAGGGCACGCGCGTGACCGCGATCGACGAGCGGGGCGTGACGGTCTCAGGCGGGACCGGCACCGCGTCGAAGGCGTCCGGGGCAAGGGGCGAGCGCGCGAGCGCGCCCGAGGCCGGGGCCAAAGCGGGAGGGGCAGGAGGCAGCGCCGAGGAGCGGATCGAGGCGCGGACCGTGATCTGGGCGGCGGGCGTGGAAGCGGTGCCGTTCGCGGCCATGCTGGCCGCGGCCACCGGCGCGAAAACGGACAGGGCGGGGCGCGTTGAGATCGAAGCGGACCTGACGGTGCCGGGCCACCCACAGATCACGGCGGTTGGGGACGCCACTTTGCTGAGGGACCCCGACGGCAAGCCATACCCGGGCCTGGCGACGGTGGCGATCCAGCAGGGCCGCCACGCGGCGAAGGGGATCGCGCTGGGCTCGAACGCGGCGGAGACACCCTTCCGCTATTTCGACAAGGGCGCGCTGGCGGTCGTGGGGCGGGGCAGGGCGGTTTGCGAAATCAGGGGCCACGAACTGTCCGGGCGACTCGCTTTCATGACTTACCTGACGGTCCACATGTACTACTTGGGTGGCGTGAAGGGCAACCGCGTGAAGGTGATGATCGACTGGATAGGGGCCCGGCTGGGCTTCCCGGAGAATCAGGTGATCGAAGACACGCTCGCCGAGGTCGAGCGGTGAGGGCGATCGACCCGAGGTTGGGCCGGTACGCGAAGGCCACTCGGACGTTTCTGGGGATCTCGGTGTGTTTGGGCTCGGTGGGGGCGCTATTGATCGTGGCGCAAGCTTGGCTGCTGGCCGAAATCGTGGCGGGCGCCTTCTCGCACGGCGAGAGCTTGGCGGGGGTTCAGACGCCGCTTATGTTGCTGGCGGGCGTGGTGGTGGCACGCGCGGTCTTGGCGTGGGCGGCGGAGCTGGCGGCGGCCAAGAGCTCGGCCGAAGCCAAGTCGCAGTTGCGGGGCGCCCTGCTCGAGCGGGTCGCGCGCTTGGGCACGGACCCCTCGCGCAAGGAGCGCAGCGGCGAGGTGGCGGTCTTGGCCACGCGCGGGGTGGACGCGCTGGACGGCTACTTCTCGCTGTATCTGCCCCAATTGCTGCTCGCGGCGATCGTGCCGGTGGTGGTGCTGGTGGCGATCTTCTCCGAGGACTGGATCTCGGGCGCGATCGCGGCTTTGACGATCCCCTTGATCCCGCTGTTCATGGCGCTCGTGGGGGCGAGCACACGCGAGAAGATGGACCGCCAGGTGCGCACCTTGGAACGTTTGGGCGGGCACTTCTTGGACGTGGTGGCGGGACTGCCGACTTTGAAGGTGTTCGGGCGCGCAAAGGCCCAAGCGCGGCGCATCGAAGAGATCTCCGAGCGTTACCGGACCGCCTCGATGGCGACGTTGAAGGTGACATTCATGTCGTCGCTGATCTTGGAGCTGGTCGCCACGATCTCGGTGGCCTTGGTGGCGGTCGCGAGCGGGCTGCGATTGATGGGCGGCGAGCTGGCCTTGCAAGGGGCCCTGTTCGCGCTGGTCTTGGCCCCGGAGGCCTACCTGCCGTTGCGCAAGTTGGGCGCCAACTACCACGCGAGCGCCGAGGGCATGGCGGCGGCCGAGCAGGTGTTCGCGCTGCTGGAGGCGCCGATGCCGCACGACGGCCGTGCCAAGGCGCCGGACATAGCAAGGACGGACATCGAGATCGAGGGGCTCACCGTCGTCTACGAGGGCCGTCCCGAGCCGGCGCTGTGGGACGTGTCGCTGGAGGTGCGGGCCGGCGAAGCGGTGGCCTTGGCGGGCCCGAGCGGCTGCGGCAAGTCCACGCTGTTGAGCGTGATGCTCGGCTTCACCGAGCCCACCGCGGGCGCTGTGCGGGTCGGCGGGATCGCGCTCGAGGGGCTCGCGCTCGACTTGTGGCGAGCGCAGATCGCGTGGGTCCCGCAGAGGCCCCACTTGTTCGGCGGCTCGATCGCCGAGAACGTGCGGATCGGTCGAGGGGACGCCTGCGATGAGGATGTGGAAGCGGCCTGCGTAGCGGTCGGCTTGGGCCCTCTGCTGGCGAGCTTGCCCCAGGGCATCCACACGCGGCTCGGGGCGCGCGGTTCGGGCATCTCCGCCGGGGAGCGCCAGCGAGTGGGCTTGGCCAGGGCATGGGTGAGGGACGCGAAGCTGTTGCTGCTCGACGAGCCGACGGCCAACCTGGACGGGGAGACCGAGCGGGAGGTGCTCGAAGCGACCCGGCGTTTGGCGGAGGGACGCACCGCAATCGTGGTGGCCCACCGCCCGGCGCTCTTGGCCTTGGCCGACCGCGTGGTCGATCTGGGCCGCTCGCTCGATGAGGGCCCGCGCGTGAGCCACGCAGCGCCCGCACCGGTGCGGCTCGACGTCGCGGAGGTGCTCGCATGAGTGCGCTCGACGCCGACATGGGCCGCGAGAGCGTTCGCGCGCCACGGGCTCCCTTGCGCCAGACGCTGGCCTTCGCACGCCCCGCCGCGGGGCGCTTGGCGCTTGCGACGCTGCTGGGAGCCGGCTCGGTGGCCGCGGCGATCGGTTTGATCGCGACCTCGGCTTGGCTGATCTCGCGCTCCTCCCAGCGCCCCCAAGAGTCGGCCGTGGCCGTGGCGATCGTGGGCGTCCAATTCTTTGCGCTGGCCCGGGGACTTTGCCGCTATGGCGAGCGCTTGGTCGGCCACGACGCTGCCTTCAGGGCACTCGCGGATCTGCGCGTGAGGATGTACGAACGCTTGGAGCGTCTGGCCCCCTTGGGTCTGTCCGCGTTCGCCGACGGTCAGCTCTTGGCGCGGCTCGTACACGACATCGACTCCTTGCAAGACCTGCTCCTGCGGGTCGTGCCGCCGTTCGCGATCGCCTCTTTCGTGGGCGCAGCCACCGTCGCCTTGGTGTGGTGGATGCTGCCCGCGGCCGGCGCGATCCTGCTGGCGGGCCTCTTGATCGCGGGTGTCTTCGTGCCTTGGCTGACCGGCCGCTTGGCCGCGCGCGGCGAGGCGCGCCAAGCCGAGGCGCGCGGACGCTTGACGGTCTCGGTGCTCGACCTGATCGAAGGCGCACCCGAGCTGGTGGCCAACGGCGCGGCGCCCGCCCAGCTGGAGCGCGCCAAGGCCGCCGACGCGCAGCTGACCGAGATCGCCACGCGTGGCGCGCGCACGGCCGGGGTCGGCCAGGGCTTGACCACCTTGTGTTGCGGCCTTGCGATGTGGGGCGGCTTGGCGGTGGGCGTCGCGGCGGTCCACTCCGGTCACATGGACGGGGTCCTGCTCGCCGGCATCGCCCTGATCCCGCTGGTGGCCTTCGAGCTGGTGGGCGCCTTGCCTGGAGCCACCCAGACGCTGCAGCGGGTGCGCGGGGCGGGGGCACGCGTCCAGGAAGCGCTCGTGGCCTCGCCGACCGTCACCGAGCCCGCGCATCCCGTGGCGCTCTCGAGCCGAGCCCCGCACGACGGTCCCTCCCCCGTCTTGAAGGCGCGCGCTTTGAGCTGTGCCTATCCGGGCTGCGGGCGCCCGGCGCTAACCGACATCGACCTGGACCTCGCGCCGGGGCGGCGCGTGGCGGTGGTGGGGCGCAGCGGCGCGGGCAAGTCCACCTTGGCGGGCGCTCTGCTGCGGTTCGTCGACCACTCCGGTTCGGTGACGCTCGACGGGACCGAGATCGCGAGCGTCGACGGCGAGGATGTGCGGCGGCTGGTCGGCTTGGTCAGCCAGGACGCGCACGTGTTCGACAACACGATCGAAGAGAACTTGCGTCTTGCCAAGCGGGGAGCAAGCTCGGCCGAGCTGGAAGCGGCGCTCGACGAGGCGCGGTTGCTCGACTGGGTGCGGGAGCTGCCGGACGGCCTGCAGACCGAGGTGGGCGAGCGCGGCGCGCGGATGTCCGGCGGGCAACGCCAACGCTTGGCTTTGGCGCGCGCGCTGCTCGCGGACTTCCCGATCTTGATCGCCGACGAGCCTGGCGAGCACTTGGACACCGTCACGGCGGATGGGATCGTCGAGGACCTGCTCTGCGCCTCGCAGGAGCGCGGGGTCCTGTTGATCACACATCGATTCGCGGGCCTCGAGCAGGCCGACGAAGTGCTGGTGCTAGACGAGGGGCACGTCACAGAACGGGGCACCCACGAAGAACTGATCGCCCGCGACGGCTGGTACGCGGCGGTCGCTGAGCGCGAGCACAGTCTCGGCCTCCTGCGCGAATCGGGAAGCCCGGACACGCTTTACACGGCATCCCCGGAACGCCATTTCGGTGAGGGTGAAACATGACAAACGAATTGGCGCGCTGGCAGTTCGCGACCACGAGCATCTACCACTTCCTGTTCGTCCCGGTCACGATCGGCCTGGCGTTTTTGGTGGCCCTCCTGCAAACGGCTTGGTATCGCAACCAGCGGGCGGGCGGGGAGGCAGCCGGGTTGCAATACAAGCGGGTCACTCGCTTCTTTGGCACTTTGCTCTTGATCAACGTCGCGGTCGGTGTCGTCACCGGCTTGGTGCAAGAGTTCGAGTTCGGGATGAACTGGTCGTCCTATTCGCGCTTCGTGGGCGACGTGTTCGGAGGCCCGCTCGCGATGGAGGGCTTGGCGGCCTTCTTCTTGGAGTCCACCTTCTTGGGTTTGTGGATATTCGGCTGGGACCGGCTGCCCAAGCGGATCCATCTCGCCTGCATCTGGCTGGTCGCCGTCGGCTCGATGCTCTCGGCGCTGTTCATATTGGCCGCCAACTCCTGGATGCAACACCCGGTCGGCTATGTCCTGAACAGCCACGGTCAACCGGAACTGAACAATGTGTGGGCCTTGTTCACCAATCCCACGTTCCTGTGGGGCTACGTCCACGTGATACTCGCCTCCTTGGTGACCGGCTCGCTGGTGATGCTCGCGATCTCCGCCTGGCACCTGCGCCTGCGCAACCGCACCGCCGAGGCAAACGAGCAGGCGGGCGGCGAGGCGGGCGGCCAGGCGGGCGAGCCATCGACGGCCATTCCCCGCGCCGGCGGCCGGGCGGGCGCCTCGAGCAACGCCGCGGCTTTTCACCACACCGCTCGCCTGTCTGTGCTCGTCCTTTTGCCCGCGATCCTCTTGCAAATGTTCGTGGGCAACAAGCTGGGCGAGATCGAGAACACTTACCAGCCCGCCAAGATCGCCGCGGCCGAGGCGCAGTGGAACAACTGTCAGCCTTGCTCTTTCTCGGTCTTTCAAGTCGGGGGAGGCAACAACGACCAGACCCCCACCCAGGTCATCTCGATCCCGCACCTGCTTTCCGTCCTCGCGACGGGCACCTGGAGCGGCGCGGTAATCGGGCTCAACCAGCTGCAAAAAGAAGACGTCAAGAAGTATGGACCCGGCAACTACATCCCCGACGTGTTCATCCAGTACTGGTCGATGCGCGTTATGGCCTACCTCGGCTCCTTGATCGCCTTGCTGGCTTTGTGGGGAGCTTGGCTTGTTCACAAGGGCCGGTTGGACCGCTCCAAGTGGTTTCTGCGCGCGGGCCTGCTGGCCGTGGTGACGCCGTTCGTCATGAATACGGCCGGCTGGCTGTTGACCGAGAGCGGGCGCCAGCCTTGGATCGTGCAAGGCTTGATGAAGACAGTCAACGCCAACTCGCCGTCGGTCAGCTCGACCGACATCTGGATCAGCTTGATCGCGTTCGTCTCGATCTACATCGCCCTCGGCGCGGCCGACCTGGTGCTGATGCTGCGCTACTCGCGCAAGGACCTCGACCCCGACGAGGGCTCTGACGGGACGAGCCCCGACGCGCACGCCCCAACCCCCGCCTTGAGCTACTAGGAAACCAATGCAACTTCACACGATCTGGTTTGTAATCCTCGCGATCTTCTGGGTCGGGTTCTTCGTGCTCGAGGGCTTCGACTTCGGCGTGGGCATGCTCCACGCGATCGTGGGCCGCAGCGAGGAGGAGCGCAAACGCGCGCTCTCCACGATCGGCCCTTGGTGGGACGGCAACGAGGTGTGGCTGATCGTCGCGGGCGCCGGCACCTTCGCGGCCTTCCCCGGCTGGTACGCGACGATGTTCTCGGCCCTGTACTTGGCCTTGCTGCTCGTCTTGATCGCCCTGATGGCGCGCGGCGTTTCGCTCGAGTTCAGGGAGAAGAGCGAAAACCCCCGCTGGCGCTTGGCTTGGCGCGTGGCGCTGACGGGTGGTTGCCTCTTGATCCCCCTGCTGTTGGGCGTCGGGCTCGGCGACCTCTTGAACGGCCTCCCGATCGACTCGAGCCACGAGTACACCGGCAACTTCTTCGACCTGCTCACCCCCTACGGGCTGTGGACGGGCGTGACGCTTGTTTCACTGTGCTTGCTCCACGGCGCCACCTTCCTCAAGCTGAGGACCACCGAGCACGTGCGCGAGCGCGCCCGCAACCTCGGGCGGCCGCTCGGTTGGGTGGCGATCGCCATGGTGCTCGGATGGGTGATCTGGACCCGCAGCGTCGCCGGCGGACCGGACGTGCCCCAGCCCGTGGAGATCCTGGCCGTGATCGCTGTAGCCTTCGCGGCGCGCCTGGCGATGACCGACCACGACGGCCTGTCCTTCTCGGCCTCGGCGATCGCGATCGCCGCAACGGTCGGCTCGATCTTCATCGACCTGTATCCGAACGTGATGGTCTCAAGCACCAATGCCGCCTACAACCTGACCGTCAACAACGTGGCCTCCGGCCACTATGCCCTCGTGGTGATGACGATCGTGGCGGTCGTCTTCTTCCCGCTGGTCTTGCTCTACCAAGGCTGGTCCTTCCACGTGTTCAGGGCCCGCTTGAAGGCTCCGCCGGAGCGACCGGCCTCCGAGCCGGCGGGTGGCGCGGGGCCCGGGAGTGGCCCCTCGCCGGTGGCGCCGCCGGCCGGGTAGACACCTACCAGGCGTCGATGTTGGGACGCCGCTTGTCCTCTCGCGCACGCCAATCGGGGAGCGGCGGGTCGAACAGGGTGGCGATCCAAAGGCGCGAGTCGGCCGGGTCGATGACGTCGTCGATCTCGCCGTAGGCGGCCATGTTCAGGCCCTCCCCGTGCGCGTAGGCGGCGGCCACGGTGGCCTTGAAGACGCGCTCGCGCTCCTCCGGATCCTCGATCGCCTCCAGCTCGCGACGCATGCCCAAGCGCACCGCACCCTCCAAGCCCATGCCACCAAACTCGGATGTGGGCCAGCCGACCGTGAACAGGGGCGCCTTGAAGGACCCGCCGGCCATCGCCTGCGCGCCGAGCCCATAGCCCTTGCGCAACACGATCGTGCCGAACGGGATCTGCAGGTTGGCGCCGATCAAGAACAGCCTCGAGAAATGACGCACGGTCGCGGTCCGCTCGGCTTCGGGGCCAACCATGAAACCGGGCGTGTCGCACAGGAACAGGACCGGCAACCCGAAAGCGTCGCAAAGCTGCAGGAAGCGGGCCGCCTTGTCGGCGGCATCGGCGTCGATCGCGCCACCCAGGTGGGAGGGGTCGTTGGCAACGATTCCGAGGGCCTTGCCCTCGACGCGCGCGAGCGCGGTGACCATGCCCGGGCCGAAGCCGCCGCCTGCGGCCACGCCGCCACCCGTCGAGCCGCGACTCGCAGCCGAGGCGGCGCCCGTGCCTGGGGCGCGACCGCGCAACTCGAGCACTGAGCCCTCATCGCAAAGCCCTTCGATCGCGCGCCGCACCTCATAGGCGCGCTTGCGTTGCTCGGGCACGATCTCACGCAACCGGCTTTGATCGGGCACCGTGAAATCGTCGAGCGGACCGTGGAAGTAGGACAGGTAGCGCTTGGCCGCGGCCACAGCCGCCCGGTCGTCGGCGACGCGCAGATCCACCACACCGTTCGCGTGCTGCACGTCGATCGGGCCGACCTCGCCCGGCTCATACACGCCCAGCCCGCCGCCCTCGATCATTGCGGGGCCGCCCATCCCGATCGAGGCGTCCTCGGTCGCGATCGTCACATCGCAGCAACCCAGCAGAGCCGCGTTTCCCGCAAAGCAGTAGCCCGATGCGATCCCCACCAGGGGGACCAGTCCGCTGAGGCGGCCGAACAAGTTGAAGGCACGACAGTCGAGGCCCGCCACGATCGGGAAGTCCACGTCGCCCGGCCTGCCCCCACCACCCTCGGCGAACAGGACGACCGGCAGGCGCCGGCGCTCGGCTATCTCGAACAGACGGTCCTTCTTGAGATGCCCCCTCATTCCCTGGGTGCCGGCGAGCACGGTGTAGTCGTAGGACATCGCCACCGTCGGGTGTCCTTCGACCTCGCCCACTCCCGCGACGAGGCCGTCGGCGGGGGTGTTCGCGATCAAGTCCTCACGTGCGCGGCGACGCTCTTGGGCGGCGAACTGGAGGGGGCCGTACTCGACATAGGTTCCCTCGTCCACCAGGTCTTCGAGGTTCTCGCGAGCCGTGCGTCGTTTGCGCGCCCGCCGTCGCGCGACCGCCTCGGGGCGAGCCGCATCGAGGCCGAGCGCATGACGCTCACGCACGGCCGCCAGGTCGCCACGCACGGCCGCCAGGTCGCCGCGCGCGGCGTCCGGATCGCGTGCGGCAGGGGCGGCCCCGTTTGCGGTCTCCGTTGCGTCGGTGTCCCCGGGCGCGAGCACCAAAAGCAAGTCGCCCTCGCCGACCGTGTCACCGACCGCGACCTCCACACGACTGACCACCCCGCCCACCTCGGCGAGGATCTCGTGCTCCATCTTCATCGCCTCGAGCACCACGACCGCCTCGCCGGGTCTTACCGATCCGCCGGGACGATGCCCGACCAGTACGACCACGCCGGCGAAAGGAGCTGTTACCTCTAGTTCCACGGGCGAAGGCATCGCGCAATCATGGCGCAAGGACGGTCCGAACGATCGGTCCAACGAGGCTAAGGTGGGGCGCATGACAGAGGGCTGGGACGAGACAACCAGGGAGCGCACCCATCCCAACCTGATCCTCGCCGTCCTGGCGCTCGGCGGGTTGGCCTACGCGATGCTCAGCTCGGCAGTCCTTCCGGCCTTGCCGACCTTCCAGCACGCTTTGCACACGAGCGAGACCGGTGTCACATGGCTGCTCACCGCCTATCTGCTCGCGGCGTCGGTCGGCACCGCGATCTTGGGGCGGTTGGGGGACATGTACGGCAAGGAGAAGATGCTCCTGTGGACGCTCGTGATCCTCGCGTTCGGGACGCTGTTGGCTGCGCTGTCCAGCTCGTTGGCCGTCGTCGTCGTGGGCCGCTTCATCCAAGGCGCGGCGGGCGGCATCTTCCCGCTCGCTTTCGGGATCGTGCGCGACGAGTTTCCACGCGAGAAGGTGGCCGGCAGCATCGGCCTGCTCTCGGCGATCCTCGGGGTCGGCGGTGGCGCCGGGATCGTGCTCGCAGGCGTGATCATCCAGCACCTCGACTATCACTGGCTCTTCTGGCTTCCCTTGATCCCCACAGTCTTCGCGGCCTTGGCGACGTGGCGCTTCATTCCCGAGTCGCCGGTGCGGGTGCCGGGACGCGTCAACTGGCTGGCGGCGACCCTGATGACGATCGGCATGTCGATCGTGTTGATCGCGATCAGTCAGACGACATCCTGGGGCTGGGGCTCGGCCAAGACGCTTGGCCTGCTGGCCCTCGGCCTCGCCGTCACCGGCGCTTGGATCGCCGTGGAGGTACGTAGCGATAACCCTTTGATCGATATGACGATGATGCGAATCAGGGGCGTTTGGACGACCAACACCTCGGCGTTCCTGTTGGGCGCCGGCATGTATGCCTCGTTCATCGTGATCCCCCAGATCGCCCAGCTGCCGAGGAGCACCGGCTTCGGGTTCGGCGCCTCGGTTGTCGTGTCGGGCCTTTACCTGTTGCCGACCACGCTCGGCATGACGATCTTGGGACTCTCGGCCGGGCGCATCTCGGGCCGGTTCGGCTCTCGCAGTGCACTCTTGGCAGGCACCGCGTTCACCACCGCCTCATTTGCGTTGCTGGCGGTCGCCCACAACCATCCCTATGACCTGCTGATCGCTTCGGGCTTGCTCGGCGTCGGCGTCGGCCTCGCCTTCGCGGCGCTCGGCAACCTGATCGTGCAAGCCGTCTCACCCGAGCAGACAGGCGTCGCGAGCGGCATGAACACGGTCATGCGGACCTTGGGGGGAGCACTCGGCGGACAACTGTCGGCGACCTTCATCGCGGCCAACACCTCCAACGGACTGCCAACGGTCACAGGCTTCAGCGACACGTTCCTGATGGCTACCGGCTTTTTGCTCCTGTGCCTGGTGGCCGGCTTTTTGGTGCCCAAGGAAGGTTCAATCGAGGTCAAACGCAGCGCGAATCGCGTCGCTCAAGGAAAGCTCTTGATGACTGAGGAGAACCCCGATCTGCTCTCGTAGGGCTTCGGTGGGGATGGTTGTGAGGTTGTCACAGCTCACCACTGAAGGTCCCGCCAGACCGTTGGCTGGTCCGACTGGGACCTCGGTCGAGAGGCCTCGGATGGTGGTGGTGATCGGGGCTACCGTGACTGCTTGCAAATGAGGACGGACCAGCTCGCGCGTGAGAACCAGGACCGGCCTTGCCTTGTCCAGTTGAGCGACGTGAATGGGACGCATCAAGCGAGCGAAGACGGCAGGCTCGAGACATGCTCTGCGAGCCCGTCAAGCTCCTGGTCCGGACCGGTGCGAGCGAGAATCTCAGCATCCCGCGTGGCAATCACGCGCCTGCGCTCACGTTCGAGAGCGCGGGTCACGACCGCGGCCCGACTGTGCCCTGCGCCGGCGTCCACTCGCTCGTCCACAAATTCGACGAGCTCATCCGGCAGGCGAACCGCGATCTGCTTGCTCATACCAAAACGGTAGCAGTTTGGTAGCAGCTGAGCAGCTCGGTGCCTACTCCGCGTCAGGCCAAGCGGCCTCGCCCATGACGCCGTCGCCCTCCTCGGGCTTTGGGCCGCCGATCGCAAGGACTTGAAGCCCGTCGGGGCCGGCCTCGAAGGCGCGCACGACTTCCGGCGCGACGCGCACCACGTCCCACTCGCCAAGCTCGATGACCTCGCCGTCGAGCAAGATCCGTCCAGACCCGGAGACGACGACGTAGGCCTCCTCCTGCTCGCGATGACTATGGGCCGCCGGACTGCGCAGGTTGGCGCCGTAGCTGAAGAGGCTGACGCCGAGGTCGCGCGAGTCCAGGTGTTTGCGCCCGAAGCGACCTTCGATGCCGGGCGCCCGCTCGCCGACAGAGTCCTCGATCTCAAGCAGATTCACGGTGGCGTAACGGGACATGGGGTCTCCTTGGTCAGGGGATGGCGAGTCGGGGACGGCGGACTTCAGCTCAGAGTAGCCGGGCTCTCGAGAAGCTCAGGCCAGCGCGCCGGCCGGCAGGACAAAGCGAAGCGGCACTTGGTCCTCGACCTGACCCTCGCCGCCCAGACGCGAACCATGCAGTCCGCGTCTCGGCGCCTTTGCGACGGCGAGCTCCGGAGTACCGGCGTGGTCGGCGATCCAGGCGATCACCGCTGCCGAGTCGGCGCCCGCGGCCATGATCGCGGCTCGCTCGATCACCTCCCCGCCGGAGCGGTGAGGCCGACTGAGCCGAAGCACCAAAGCACGAATCGCGTCGTCGTCTTTGCCCTTGGCCTCTGTGCGCTCGGCCGCCGCGGCGGTGGCGCCCGGCAGCTCAGGGCCCGCAGGCTCGGCGTCGATGTCAGGGGCGTCTATGAGAACTCCGTGACCGAATACACGGGACGGCCGACCCGAACCGCACGACCGACGACCTTGCTGCCGGCGTCTCGGTCATCGCCCGCATCTTGGCCGCCGCCAGCCTCTTGGTCACCGCCAGCGTCCTGACCACTGCCGGCATGTTTGCTGTCTTCGACGCCGTCCGTGTGCACCACAAACGCCTCTTCGCGGCCATGGTCGAGGATCGCAGCCACCACATCGCTCCCGCTGGCAAAGCGCCGGCCGACCTCGATCTCGGTGTCGCTTCCGTCGAAACGACAGCTCAGCTTGAAGATCCTGCGCGACCTCGCCGGAGAGCCAACCACCTCGAGCGAGCGCTCACGCAAGTCGCTGTAGGCGGCCTCGACCTGCTTGCCCTCGCCCTCGACGCCGGCGACGAAGAAAGCGGTCATTTGCGGCGAGGGCGAGACGGTCGCGGTGCTCTTTGTGGATAGCGCTCGCGCTCCTCGGTGGTCATCTTGCGGATCGTCAACGACCCTTCCTTGACCTGCGAGCGGATGGCCTCCAGCTTCTCGCTGCGACGCGCGGCCGCGCGATCTGCCTGAGTGAGCATCCCTCTACGCTAGCGGGTCAACGGCTCCTTGACGGCAGGGCACCGCTGCGATCCTCAAAAAACTCGTGTTCGAGCTTGCCCCGACTGGTCTTCGGCGCGGCGAGCTCGAAGAACTCGGCAGCCATCGATCCCCAATGATTGGTCGCGCCCAGCTGGGCGACCAGCGACGCGGCGCTCAACTCGACCCTGCCCATGCCCGCATACTCGGGCGACGGGGTGAAGTAACGAAACGCGTTGGCCGAACGACCGGTCGGCGAATACTTGCATCCGATCCACCTGGCCGCACACTCCGGCGTGACGGTAAACGGCTGCTCGCCCCAAAAAAGCTCCCAAGGCCCACGCCAGAACTCATATACCTCCTCCGCGGTGACGGGATCCGTGGAGCGGCAAAACCCGCCCTCCACGGAGGCTCGCCAGGTCCCAAGCACGTCTCCGCGCAAGCACGCGCGACCTACCGCGATGACCGCCTCGACCTGATCCCGCGTCATTCGATCCACACAACCAAAGTCCAAGAAACTCACGCTGCCGTCGTCATGGAAGAGATAATTGCCGGGCTGCAGATCGGCGTTGAACACACCAAAACGCAGGTTGGATCCAAACACGAAGCGGTAGATCGTCTCGGCCCAACCGTTGCGCAGCTCCTGCCCACAGCCGATCGCCTCGCTCCAGGACCGGCCCTTCACCAGCTCCTGGGTCAGCACCCGATTGGAGCACAGCTCGCCGATCACCTCGGGGACATGGATGAAAGGATGTCCGCGATACATGTCGGCGAACTCGGCCTGGTTGGCGGCCTCGCGCGTGTAATCGAGCTCCTCGATCACCCGAGCTCCGATCTCGCAAGCCATGCCGCGAAGATCGAAGCTCGCTTTCCTCGTGGAGAGGCCAAACAGCACACCGAGGAAGGTGGCCAACAGCTCGCCGTTCTTCAAGTCCGCTTCGATCGCGCCCGCCACCCCCGGGTATTGGATCTTCACAGCGACATCCCGACCGTCGTGCAGGCGCGCGGCATGCACCTGGCCGACCGAGGCTGCCGCGAGGGGCTCCCAGTCGAATTCGGCGAACGCGCTCTCGGTCGACACGCCCAGCCCGCACTCCAGTGCGGCACGCGCACACTCGGGCGCCATCGGCGGCGCATCGTCACGCAGCCGCGTCAGAGCTGCTTGGTAGATCGGCTGGAACTCGTCCGGCACCGCGGGCCCCACCGACACGAACGAGAGCATCTGGCCGGCCTTCATGAGCGCGCCCTTGGAGTGGCCAAGCAGCTCGGCGTAGCGCTCCGCGGTGCGGGCGTAGAACTCGGTCTTGTCCGTGCCCGTGACCTTGCTTCGCAGCCCGACCACGACGGCCTCGCTCGCGGTGCGAGCACTGAGCGCCGCCAGCGGGACAGTCCGCCGCCACCGCTCGCGACGGATGCGTTTGCGGCTGGGGGGCACGTCGTCTGCGTCTGGGGGGAGCCCGGCAAAGGCCACCGACACGTCTCCTTTCGTACTGACCTGCACTAAGTGTATCCTTAGTGACGCTCTCCATGTCAAGCACAACCTCGACCCGCGAGCGCATCCTCGACGAAGCGATGCGCCTCTTCAGCGAGCACGGCTATGCGGCCACCAGCATCGCCAAGATCGAGGCCGCGTCCGGGCTGACCCCCGGTGCGGGCGGCCTCTACCACCACTTCGCCAGCAAGGAAGAGCTCCTCGCCGCCGGCATCGAGCGCCAGCTCTCACGACTGGCCGCGTTGCGCGAGATCCGCCAGGTGCTCGGATCCCTGGACGACCTCAAAGCGGAACTGACGTTGACGGCTCGCTACATCCTCGCCGAGCTCGACAGCGAGTCCGAGCTGCTGCGCATCCTCGCCTCCGAGGTGCGCAACCGCCCGCAGGTGCTCACCACCGCCGTGGAGCAACTCGTGAGCTCCATGTTCACGGGTTTTGCCGTCTGGATCGGGGAGCGAGCCGAGCGACCGATCGCAGCCGAGGAGGCGAGGACCATCGCCACGTTCGGCCTCGGCGCCCTGCTCTCCTCACGCCTTCTGCGCGACGTGCTCGGGATACCGACCGAAGTGGACGATGTGGCCTTGGTCGATACTTGGGTGCAGACGATGATGGCGGCGTTGGCCTGACTCGCTCACGGTGAGAGCGATCGACGCCCCTCATCGCCTTGCGCGCGCCTCCCAAGCCCTACCGATCTCGCGCATCAAAGCGGGATACACAATGCGATGACGAAACGGTGCGATCGCCGCCATGTATGCCTGTCCAAACCGGCCCCGCGACTTGACATAGACCGCCATCTGTCCGCGATAGAGGCCTCCGCCCTGCGGCACCCAAGCCACGTGCATGATCGCGTGGACCGTTCGGTTGGAGATCTCGGAGGCCATCTCGGTGTCCGTCAGGTAGATCGGGGTGAAATCCTTCGAGCGCAGCGCCAAATCCGAAGCGGTGTCGCGCAAGTCCTCGGGCAGCCTTGCACGCAGACTGGTTTTTGGGCCGTTTGCAGCGGCATTGCTCGGAGCGTCATCCCATCCGAACCATGCGCCGAGGCGGTAGCGGATGCCGAACAGAGCCCTGGTCGCACGCGACTCGGCGTGGGCCGGATCCAGCGACGCCATGACTTCGAGCAAAGCCGGGAAGTCCGCGGCCGAGCCTTCTACCGGCAGCGCCCACACATCTTCCAGGCGGAAGTCTGGCGCGATCTCTGAAATGCGCCACGGGTGAGCCTCGTGCTCGCTGTTTGGAAGCCTCATTGCGGAGCGACGAGTTATAGGGCACGGCGCGAGGTTTATATTTAGAAACTCTGCACGGCGCACGTCCCTCGGGGAGGCAGGCCGATGTTCAAGCGGGTCAGCGAGCTGGTCATCGCACACCCTTGGCGGGTGATCGCCACTTGGGTCGTGCTCGGCGCCTTGGTCGTCGCATTCGCGCCCAAGCTGAGCACTTACACCTCCAACAACAACTCCTCGTTCCTGCCCAGCTCCTACGAATCGGTCAAGGCGCTGCGAGCCGCCGAAGAACACTTCCCACCCCTGGCGCAGGCGAGCGGTCTGATCGTGGTCAGCCGCGACGATGGGCAGGTCATGGACAGCACGGACGAGTCCAAGATCGCGGGACTGGCCACGACTTTGACCAAGCAACAGATTCCGGCCGTCGCCTCGGTTACGACCTCGCCGTCTTACCTATCGGAAAACAAGAAGGTCCAGCTCGTCCAAGTCGTTTTCAAGGGCCAAGCCGGCGATCCGGGGCCCAACGGCGCGGTTCCGCTCGTGCGCGCCAAAACCGACGCCTACCTGGCCGGCTCGGGACTGAAGGGCCAGTTGACCGGCAATGCTGCGATCAGCGTCGATTCCACGACCGCCTACGAAAAAGCGGAGACGATCATCGCGATCGCGACTGTCGTCTTGATCCTCGCTTTGCTGGGCCTCGTGTTCAGGAGCCCGGCGATCGCGGTCCTTCCGATCGTGATCATCGGCGCCGTTCACGAGGTCGCCCAAAGCATCACGGCAACCTTGGCCGACTGGCTCGGCTTCCAGGTGGGGCCCGAGCTGGCGCCCCTGCTCTTGGTCGTGATGTTCGGCGTGGGCACCGACTACATCGTCTTCCTCCTTTTCCGCCATCGCGAGCACGTCGCCCGGGGCGAGCCGGCCTCCCAAGCTTTGGGGATATCGGTCAGTCGCGTTGGCGTTGTGATCGCCTCGGCGGCCGCAACCGTGATCGCGGCGTTCGCGGCGCTCCTGGTCGCGAGCTTGGAGTCCCTGCGCACCTTGGCGCCGGGCCTGATCGTCGGCGTGGCCTTGATGCTCGTGGCGGCTCTCACCCTGGCCCCGGCGATCATGAGCCTGTTCGGGATTCGCCTGTTCTGGCCCAGCCCGCCCAAGCCGCCCTCCCACGCCCATCGCACCCGCTCGGAGCGGATCGCCACGATGGTCTCCCGTCGCCCGGTCCTCGTGCTCTCGGTGTGTGGAGTCGTCCTCGTCGGCCTGGCCCTCGGCATGCTCGGCTACAAGACGACCTACAACCAGCTGGCCGAGCTGCCTCCCTCGACGCTTTCACAGCAGGCCTACGACACGATGGAAACGGCTTTTCCGCCCGGCTTTCTGGGACCCACCCAGATCTTCGTGACCTCTCCGGGCAAGGTCAACCACAAGCAGGTCGAACAGCTCGCTGGGAAGGTCTCGAAGACCAAGGGCGTGGCAAGCGTCCTTCCGATCCAGTACTCCGAAGACGGCCAGGCCGCCGAGTTCCAAGCGATCCTCGCCGACGATCCCTATTCGATCGAGGCGATCGACAACGTCAAAGGGCCCGTGCGCGAAACCACCAAAAATGCGATCCCCGGCGACACGGTCCTGGTCGGAGGCACGACATCCCAGCTTGTCGATGTACAGACCGCTCTGCGCAAAGACATCAAGCACGTCTTTCCGCTCGCCTTGGCGATCGTGGCGGTGATTCTGGCGCTCCTGCTGCAGGCTGTCCTCGCCCCCGTATATCTGTTGATCGGTGTCGTGCTCACATACGCCGCCACGATCGGCGCGATCGTGCTCGTGTTCCTCGACGGCGCCGGCTTCGCCGGGCTGGACTTCACGATCCCGATCATCGTGTACCTGTTCGTGATGGCGATCGGCACCGACTACAACATCCTCATCGCTTCGCGTTTGCGCGAGGAGTTCGAGTCCGGCCTGCCTCCGCGCGAGGCCGTCCGGGTCGCGGTCGTCCAAGGAGCCCCGGCCGTGTCGGCCGCTGGCTTGATCTTGGCGGGAACCTTTGCCTCGCTGCTGCTCACCGGCATTCAGCTGCTCGAGGAGATCGGTTTGGCCGTAGCCCTGGGTGTGCTGTTGGCCGCCAACGTCTTGGCAACGAGGATCGTCCCCACTTTGGCGGCGATCCGCGGCTGGCATTTTTGGTGGCCCCACGAGATGCACTCCCGCACGGCGACCCATAAAGACGAGCTCGCGGACGGGCATCCGACCGACGACGGCGCGACGAGCCTCCCCAAGGAGAGACCCGCCGCGCCTTGACCTGCGCGCCCACCTAGAGCCCGCGATGCCTTCTCGGGGGCGACTGGATGTGAGGCCCGACGCCGGGCGAGAGCCTCACTGAGCGCTCAGTGAAAGCTCCAAGTACTGCCGCTGGCGAGCTTGAAGTCAGAGCTTCCCGTCAGCGTGTCGGTGTCGCCGGCCGATTTGAGTTCACTGGCGGTCACCGTCAGTGTGTGTTCGGCCTGTTCGGTGCCCAGATCCGAGGAGGACTCGGTGAAATTGCCCTTGACAGGCAATTCGGTGAGAGCGCACAGAGGACCGGTGAATTCGACGACGGCCAACAGCGCTGTGGCCCCGGCGACCGGTTCAACCTTGATCGTGTCCGGCGTGCCCGACGTCACCGTGCCCCGAACCGCGGTCGTGACGATCGTCGGTTCGATCGGACAATTCACTGCGTTCGAGGTGCACCCTGTGAATGAGAGGGATTTCGCTTTGAATAAATTGGTCCCCACAATGTCCGCTTCATTGTTCTGCAAACCTGTGCAGGTGACCTTGATCTGATTGTTCAGCAGGTTCAGTTCGTAGTTGGATAAGGTGGTCGTGGTTTTGGCGAGTTCCGCCGAGGATTCGGAGGCGAGCGCCGCTTTGTTGACAAACCACCCAGCCGCCGAAGCGGAGGCGGAGCTGACGGCGAGGAGCGCCAAAGAGGCGACGCAGGCCGCCACTGTGATCTTTGCCCTAGACATTTGATTAGTCCTTTCGTGCTGGTTGTTGTGTAACAGGGACGAACCCTGATTTTGTGTGTCCTGTTCATTAGGACATCGGGGAAACTGGCTCGCAATTTTTGGGTGGCTCAATTACCCTCCGACGGGCGAGTGTGGATTGGTGCCCCAGAAGACCTGCGTCCCGAGCATGCCGATCAAGGTGACCAAAACCAGGTTCAAGACCATCGACTTGGCCGTCGCCGCGCCTACCCCGACAGGCCCCCCGGAGGCGTTGTAGCCGTAGTAACAACCCACAAGCACGATCGCGGTGGCCATCGTCATGCCCTTGATCAGGCTGAACATCAGATCGGGTGGACTTTGGAACTCCCAGAACGGCAACAGGTAACCGCCGGCGGAGGTGTAGCCGATTTGCAAGACGACCGCGATATAGGAGGCCACGTAGGCGACGCCGATCGCGGTGATGTAGACGAACGGCAGCACGATCCACGAGGCCAGCAGTCGCGTGCCGCACAGGAAGGTCATCGAGTCGAACCCCATGACCTCCAGGGCGTCGATCTCATCGCTGATGCGCATCGCGCCGAGCTCGGCGACGATCCCGGTACCCACCTTGGCGGACATCATGTACCCGAACGCGTAAGGCACCGCCTCGCGCAGATCGCACAGGGCTGTGAAGACGCCCGCATAGGCGGGAGCGCCTTGTGACTCCAGGAAGTAGGCGCCCTCGATGCCACAGGTTCCGAGACCGGTGACGAACACAAGCCCCCAGATGACGAGCGTGGAGCCGAGGATCAACGTGCCGGCTTGGCGCAGAGCCTCGCCGAAGAAACGCAGTACACGCAGGCCCCACACGTTGCGCAAGACATTGCCGGTGAAGCCCGCGATCTCGCCGGCGGCGGCCAGCCAGGCGCGTGAGGCGACGAGCAGTTCGTTCACGATATTCCCAGAGCCTCCCTGGACGGTCGAGGATCGAGTCCAGCAAGGACGCAGCGAGCGCAGTGTGCATCGCACATAAGCGAGCGAGGACGTAGCTGGGCGAAGGTCATCGGCCGTCCAGGGATCACTTGATCACCAGGATGTTCGGATGCGTGGCGAGCAGCATCTGGGTGAATACGTAGTTGAAGGAACCGACCCCCAAGAACGAGATGACCACCGCTTGGTTGACCGCCCGGCCCACCCCCTCGGCGCCGCCGGAGGCGGTCATGCCCTTGTAGCAGCAGACGATCGCGATGATCGCCCCGAACAGGGTCGTCTTCAGCACCGAGCCCCACAGGTCGGTGGACGTGGCGTTCGCGAACAAGGTCGCCCAGAAGGGGCCGAGCGGCTGTCCGGTGACGGTCGCTGCGGCGATGCCACCGAAGATGCCGAACAGGAGCGCATACAGGTCGAACAAGCCCGTGATCAGCATCAGCGCCAGAAAACGGGGCACGACGAGGTTCTTTACGGGGTCCACGCCCAGGACTTGAAGGGCGTCGAGCTCCTCACGAATCTTGCGCGCGCCGAGGTCGGCGGTGATCGCGGTGCCGGCGACCCCGGCGAGCACAACCGAGGTGATCAAAGGCCCGATTTCGCGGATCGCGGCGAGTACAAAGAAGCCACCAAGGCGGTCTGTCGCCCCGAAGATGCGCAGGAAATTAGCGGCCTGCAGCCCGGGCGCGCCGTAGTTGATCGCGAAGGTCGTGACCAGCAGCGGAAACCAGACCATGCGCAACACGAACAGGAACTGAGAGACGAACTCCTCTCCGTAGGGATAGGGCGGGCGCAAGGCCGAGGAGATCGTCTTGCCCGTCAAGATCATCATGTCGCCGACCTCTTCGAGCACGTTCCTGGTCGGCAGCAATGCTCGCGCGAGCACCTGCGGCGCGGTGCTGCTCGGCACTGATCTTCCCTCCATGCTCAGCCTCCTCGCGGGCCACGGTTGGACCGTTACGGGAGCTAAGTATACACTTGGGATGCCTCAGTGAATCATTTAGCCGGGCGCCAGATAGGCGGCCAGGTGCTCGCCGGTCAGCGTGGAGCGCTTTGCCACGAGTTCGGCGGGGGTTCCCTCAAAGACGATCCGCCCGCCGTCGTGCCCGGCGCCTGGACCAAGGTCCACGATCCAATCGGCGTGGGCCATAACAGCCTGGTGGTGCTCGATGACGATCACCGACTTGCCCGAGTCCACGAGCCGGTCGAGCAGTCCGAGCAGCTGCTCGACGTCGGCGAGATGCAGGCCCGTGGTGGGCTCGTCGAGGATGTAGATCGAGGCCTCGCTGCCTTTGTCCACCAGTTGCGTGGCCAGCTTGAGCCGCTGGCGCTCACCGCCTGAGAGCGTGGGGAGCGGTTGGCCAAGCTTGAGGTAGCCGAGCCCGACGTCGAGCAGCCGCTCGAGGATCCTCTGCGCCGCGGGCGTGTGGGCCTTGCCGGCGCCGAAGAACGTCTCAGCTTCGAGCACCGGCATCGCCAGGACCTCGCTGATGTCCTTGCCGGCCAGCTTGTACTCGAGCACCTCTGCTTGAAAGCGCTTGCCTTCGCACACCTCACAAGGGACTGCGACGCCCGCCACGATCGCCAGATCTGTGTAGATCACACCGGCGCCGTTGCAGTTCGGGCAAGCGCCCTCCGAGTTGGCGCTGAACAAGGCCGGCTTGACGCCGTTCTCCTTCGCAAACGCCTTACGGATCGGGTCGAGCAGCCCCGTGTAAGTCGCCGGGTTGCTGCGCCGCGAGCCCTTGATCGCGGCTTGGTCGATCGTGACGATTCCCTCTCGCTTGGAGAGCGAGCCCTCAACCAGCGAGCTCTTGCCCGAGCCGGCCACTCCGGTGATGACGACCAGGACGCCCAGCGGGACATCGACATCGACATCTCGCAGATTGTGTGTGTCCGCGCCGCGCACCTCCAGGGCGCCGGCGGCCACGCGCACCTCGTGCTTGAGGGTGGCGCGATCCTCGAGATGGCGGCCGGTGATCGTGGCGCTTGCCCTCAGCCCCTCGACCGTGCCCTCGAACACGACCTCACCGCCCTCGCTGCCTGCCTTCGGGCCGAGATCCACCACGTGGTCGGCGATCGCGATCGTCTCCGGCTTGTGCTCCACGACGAGCACGGTGTTGCCCTTGTCGCGCAGCGCCAGCAGCAGCTCGTTCATCCGCGCGATGTCGTGGGGGTGCAATCCGATCGTGGGCTCGTCAAAGACGTAGGTGACGTCGGTGAGCGAGGAACCGAGCTGGCGGACTATCTTGACGCGCTGGGCCTCACCGCCGGAGAGCGTGCCCGACGCTCGATCGAGCGAGAGGTAGCCGAGGCCTATATCCACGAACGAGTCGAGTGTCGCGCCGAGGGCCTGCAAAAGGGGAGCCACCGCCTTGTTCTGGAGTTTGCCCACCCACGTCGCCAGGTCTGAGATCTGCATGGCGCACGCGTCCGCGATGTCGATCTGCTTGATCTTCGAAGAGCGCGCCTGCACGCTGAGTCGGGTGCCTTCGCACTCGGGGCAGGTGGTGAAGGTGACCGCGCGCTGCACGAAGGCCCGGATATGGGGCTGGAGCGAGTCGACATCCTTGGAGAGCATCGACTTCTGAATCTTGGGGATCACGCCCTCGTAGGTGAGGTTGATGCCCGCGACCTTGATCTTGGTCGGCTCCTTGTAGAGCAAATCGTTCAGTTCCTTCTTGGTGAACTTCTTAATTGGCTTGTCCGGATCGAAGAAGCCGCAGCCCAAGAAGATGCGCCCGTGCCAGCCCTCCATGCTGTAGCCGGGAATCGTGAGAGCGCCTTCCCTGAGCGACTTCGTCTCGTCGTAGATCTGGGCAAGATCGATGTCGTTGACCGAGCCGCGGCCTTCACAACGAGGGCACATCCCACCGAGGATGGAGAAGGAGCGCTTCTCTTTGGTGGTGCGCCCGGCGCGTTGGAAGGTGACCGCGCCGGCGCCCGAGACCGAGGCGACGTTAAAGGAGAACGCTTGGGGAGAGCCGATGTGCGGCTTGCCGAGGCGACTGAAGAGGATACGCAGCATTGCGCCCGCGTCGGTGGCGGTGCCGACCGTCGATCTAGGATCCCCACCCGCCCCGGAGCCCATCGGCTCCTGGTCGACGACGATCGCAGTCGTCAAGCCTTCCAGCACGTCTACCTCGGGGCGCGCCTGAGTCGGCATGAAGCCCTGCACGAAGGCGCTGTAGGTCTCGTTGATCAGCCGCTGTGACTCGGCGGCTATCGTGCCGAAGACGAGCGAGCTCTTGCCCGAACCGGACACGCCCGTGAACGCCGTGAGGCGGCGCTTGGGAAGCTCGACCGTGACGTCCTTGAGGTTGTTGACGCGCGCACCGTGCACCCGGATCGAATCGTGGCTGTCGGCGACGGACCGCTCACTGCGAGCCGGGCTGCGGCGCGGGCGGGGGCTGGTCCCAGAGGCCGAGGCGATCACGCCAATAGCCTGTCAAGAATATGTTGTTGGGGTATCCCACGCGTATGTGCCGGTGCGCTCGAGCGCCTCGTGATCGTCTTTCGGTTCGCTGAAGTAGTCGCGCAACAGGCCCATCGCCTGCCGGCTTCGCGACAGCGGCAGCCAGGCCTCGGTGAACTCGGTGGGCAGCACGACGTCGTTGGTGGCGTTGTCCATCGGCAGCCCGTGCCAAGCCCAATCGGCAAAGCGCTGTGGGCCGTGGTCGTCTTTGTCCTTGTCGAGCGTCACAAAAGCGTTCACCAGCTTGGGATAGAAGTGGGGCAACTCGCGCCTTATCAGCGGAGCGGCCGGCTCGAGCAAGGCGATCGCCGCGTCCACGCCAAGCTCGATCGCCTCGGACAGCACCTCGCCCAACAGGCGGCCGACCTCGCCCAGGTCCTTCTTGCCAAGCAGCGCCAGCACCTGCTCCAACTCATCTGAGCTGGCTTCCAGCTTCCCCTTGGCCGCGGACAGGCGCTCCAGATTGCCGATGATCGTGAACACGATCCCGAATAGGTGCTGGGCGATCTCCGGGTCGACTTCGCCAAAGCGCCGGTACGGGTTCGGCTGGAAGTCCGGCCGAGCCTCCACCACCGCCGCCTGCCAGACGACCATCCGCTCCACGCCGCGCTGCGGCCACCACTCAAGCCGCGCAAACGGGATTTCTCGCAAGAACCGCTCGAGCGAAGGGCGTCCCGGAGAGCCCGCGCCGAACACGTCGACCGCACAGTCCTCGATCGTGGTCGTCGCCTCCTGCCCTTCGATGTCAAACGTCTCCACGCACTCAAAGGTGATCGTCGAGATCACGCCCAGCAGCCCCATGTTCGGGCACATGGCCTCAAACAGGTCCGGGTCGGCGTCCTCGCGTGTGACCTCGTGCACCTCGCCGCGCCCATCGACGAAGCGAAAACCCCACAGATTGCGCAGTTGCAGCCCCTGGCGGTAGGCGTAGGCCACGAGCGCGGCCAACTCCTGCTCGCTGGCCGGATGGTGAAAGCCGTCGCCGGCCGGGATGGGCGCCTCAGCGGCCATGCAAAGCTCGTTCGAGGTTGGCGGGCGTGGCTCGTTCTGTGATCGTGCGGGCGCGTGGGCGCTGACCGTCGGCGAGCACGGTCGGACCGTCGACGCCTGGGCTCACCGTAACGTGAACCCTCTGGCCGGTCTGCCAGGTCGAGTTGGTAAACGTGTCGTTGCTGAGAATCGCTCCTTGCGCCGCGCTCACGAGGATTTCCGCCGAGGAGCCATCGACGGTCGCGGTCAATTCGCTGTTCGGTTCCAAGGGAGGCCCCAGCGCCTGCACCACACCCGGCGTTGTGGCGTTTGAGATGGGCATACCCCCGATTTCCAGCCCAAGCACCCCCCTCGCAAGCTTCGTGCTCGCCCGCTGGGCTTCTGTGAGCAGGACCGGATCGCAGACCAGGGCCCTGACCTGCACCGACAGCCAGTCCGCGCAACGCTGACTGCGCCCGTCGCAAGTGAACTGGTCTTCCTGGAAGGAGCACCACGGCGTCTGAAAGCGCGCCTGCACGCCGGGCGAGTGGGGAGAGTTGGCGTCCAGGGCGCCACCGCAAGCCGCCGAACAGCCCGCTCCCCATTCACCAGGCCAGTGCGTCCAAGCCTGGGCGGTCAGCGAAAGCAAGCAGCTATCCGGCGCATTGGGCACGCACGCTTCTTCGTTTCGCCCCCACGGCGCGCGTCCGTCGTGGTCGGTCTCGGGTGGCACAATCCCGTCGATCGCCAGCGCCGGCGGCTGGCGGCAGGAGTGCGAACAGGCCAAGGGGTAGGCGGAGTGCCCACCTTCTGTCAGATACACGACTGGCCGTGTTTCGTCGCGCAATTGCAGCTGCGCTGCGCTGTAGCGGAAGGTTCCCTTGTGGGCCGCGTACACGACGTATTCCACGTGCTTTTCGTCGCCGGGCCGGGTGACCACGGTCACGCCCTCCCAGTCGCCCTCGTGCTCGTCGCACAGGCCAGCTTCGCGCGCCAGCGCCACCAAGCAGGTCCTGTTGAAGTCATATCGACTGAAATGATTGAAGCGCAAAAACCACCAGTAGTCCAGGTAGTAGCGCCCGTTGGATTCGGTCGCGTTGTAGTAGATGGCCGACCGAGGACCGCTATTGCAATCCAGAAGCGGCCGGCAGGAGGCCGGGCCATGGTATTCGGAGAGCCTGCTCCCGGCGATGTCCACATAGCTGTTCGTGCCACTCCCCCTGTTGGCGATCAGCTTGTCAAACGCGGTCGCGTTGGGTATGGGCGAGCACGTTGAGGCGCTTCCTTGGCGCACACAGAAGCTTTGCGTGCCTTCGTCGAACATATCATCCACGTTCAGCGGCCGCCACTTCTCTTTGCTGTCGAACAGCAGCCACGGACGGAATCGCTCCGCCAGTTCTCCCGCCATCGGTTCGTCGACGAGCGAGAAGGGTTCGCCTTTGCGTTCCGAGCCACCGGCGATCGAGCCGTCGAGGATCAGCACCACGAGCACAGTCGCTCCCGCGCCGAGCGCAAGGCCGGCCACCAACGCAATGATGATGCGCATGTCAATGCGTCACGCCCCCGTATAGGTGGTTTCACCGGCATTTGACCGACCCACGGGAGCCTGCCAAACGGCAAGTGCGCTTGTCAAGCAGGTCGTATGATTCCGATTGATCCCCAAAAGTGAAAATCCTGTAGCCTGGCATGATGGGCTGGCGTAGTCCGTGCGATGGTGTGTCGATTGCCGGTCCAAAGGAGCCTGAAGTGATCGCCGACCTGCATTGCCACTTTCCGATGCACCTCGTCGCGGACGAGCCCGACCCCGAGGGCCCCAGGGAGACATGGCTGCGAAAACTCCTCGACAAAACCGAGGGCGCGATCCTCGACGTCGCCGCCCGCGTCCTCAACGACTCGGGGTGGAGCTTAGGCTGGCGAGTGAGTCTCGAGGGCCTGCACGCCGGAGGCGCGGAGATCGTGTGCTCGGTGCTCTACTGGCCCGCGTCCGAGTTCGACCTTGCCGACCTCAACGACGCGCCGCCGCGTGACGCTGACTTCGAGCGCCTCAAGACGCAGCTGGAATTCATCGAGGATGAACTGCCCGAGACAACCGCCGACGGCACGCACGTCTCGGTGGCGAGAACGGTCGCGGATCTCGAGAAGCCGGGCATCAAGTTCGTCCACTGCGTCGAGGGCGGATTCCAGCTCGGCAACGATCCCGAGGCACTCGACGAACGCGTGCGGTGGCTCTCAGGACACGGCGTCCTTTACATCACCGTCGCCCACCTCTTCTACCGCGAACTGGCGACCGAGGCCCCGGCGATCCCGTTGTTCACAGACGAGCAATTCTTGCAGGACTTCAAAGAGCCCACGGGCGTCGGGCTCACCGAGCTGGGCAAAGCGCTGATCGAAGCCATGTACCGGCACAAAATCTTGATCGACATCAGCCACATGTCCGAGCGGGCGGTCTCAGAGACCTTCGCACTGGTAGAGCATCTCGACGAACAGGCGAAAGCGGCCCCCACGGACTACCCGATCATCGCCTCCCACGTGGGAATGCGTAGCGCGGGGCCCCAAGCGAGGGCACAGGAATACAACCTCTCCAACGAAACCGCGCTGAAGATCGCCGAAAGGAAGGGAGCGATTGGACTGATCGGCGCACAGCACCAAATCGGCGACACGCCCGACGAAGAGGCATCGGCCAAATTAATCAAGGCGCACCTCGATGCGATCGGCGCGGCCGTGGGCGACGCGAGCACCGTCGCCGCGCTCGGCACCGACATCGACGGCTTCATCAAGCCGACGCTCTCTGGATTTGAGAAAGCCGAAGACTTCGCCAAGCTCGAAGAATGGGTCTTAGCCGCCGGCCAAAGCGATCCAGAGGCGATTCTCCACAGCAACGCCGAACGAGTGATCAGCGCCGCGTTCTCCGGCCGCTGAACCCAACCCGACAATACGACAATCAGAAGGAGTTATCGTGCCGATCAGCCCTCAGACCGACCCACAATTTAAATTCAAAGCCGCCGCGAACCCGGCTCCGGAACCCGTCCTCGACTTCGGCCCATTGGCGCAGTTGGTCGGTCCGGATGGCTTAGGTGAGTGGGAAGGCTCTGGCTTCAACACGATCTGGCGGCCACATCCGCTCGCCCAAGGCCACGACCGCTTCCTCGAGCTGAACCTCACCTCCGAGAAGCTCGAATTCACCGCGATCCACGGCAAGATCCCCAACCGGGGCCTGCTGATGCCCGACATCAACATGTTCGGTCTCACCTACATGCAGCAGATCGAAGGGGTGGACCCCCGCGAAGGACTGCATATCGAGCCGGGGATTTGGGCGCACGTCCCGCAAACGACCGACCCGGATATGCCGCCCACCGTCGTGCGGATGGCCTCGATTCCCCACGGCACGACGATCCTCGCTCAGGGAAAGTTCCTGGAAGTCAAAGGCGGTCCCCAGATCGACCCGAGCAACATCATTCCGTTCAAGCCAGGCGAGCCGGTTCCGTCTTTTGAGGAAGCCGAGGCGACATTCACCGAGCTGAACCTTGGAGTGCCTAGCAATTTTCGCCAGGCATCCGCTGGCGTAACCGAGGCGATGGTCGAAAACCCCAACAGCGTTCTCCTGAAGGACATAGAGGGTCAGAACATCACGAGCACGACGGTGCTGATCATCTCAACCAAGCACGAACCGGTGCCCGGCGGAGGCACCTCGAACACCGCATTCCTGGAAGCCGGGACCAACCCACCGGGAGGCAACGCCACAGCCGCCTCGGTCGACGCCATCTTCTGGATCGAGACCGTCGCCGACCCCGAGGGTGGACCCGACACGCTTCAGTTGCAATACACCCAGACAGTGCAGTTGGTATTCAACGGGTTGACCTGGCCGCACGTCAGCGTCGCGACGCTCAAGAAGGTTTGAGTTGCACGTCGGATGAGTCCCTGGCGCCGGCCGCGTGCGACAGGACGCGGCCCGGCGCAGGCGCCGCCCGATGCGAGGCGGGTCGTTAGGCTGCCCGCACCCGACCAGCGACGATGGGAGCGAGCGGATGCAAGGAGAGACGGTCGAGATCAACACGCGCGATGGCGTAGCCGACGCCTACCTCTCGCGAGGCGCCGATCGGGAGGGCAGTCATCCGGGCGTGCTTTTCATCATGGACGCCTTTGGCTTGCGACCTCGGATCGAGGAGATGGTCGATCGCATCGCGGGGCGGGGGTTCGTGGTACTGGCCCCGAATGTCTTGTATCGGTCCGGCCGCGCATCGGGCGCCGAGATCCCCGATCTACAGGACCCGGCACAGCGCGATCCCTTCTTCGCGCGGCTGCGACCAGCGATGGCAGAGCTCACGCCGGAGCGCATCGTCAGCGACGGGGCGGCTTACCTCGACTATCTCGGCGGCCTCACGAGTCAGCCGTCTGCCATCGCCGGTTATTGCTTGGGCGGGCGGATCGGGTGGCGGATCGCAGCTGCCTACCCCGAGCGCGTCGCGGCGCTCGGGGCCTTCCATAGCGGCGGACTGGTGAGCGAGAACGAGGACAGTCCGCACCTCAGCGCGGACGCGATTTCCGCCGAGCTCTACTTCGGGCACGCCGACAACGACCAAAGCATGACGCCCGCACATGTGGCGCAACTCGAGCGAGCGCTCGATGACGCCGGGGTGCGCTACCGATCGGAGCTGTACGAGGGGGCCTCCCACGGCTACACGATGAGCGACACCGCCGCCTACGACGAGATCGCCGCCGAGCGGCATTTCACCGAGTTGTTCGCGCTATTGGATCGGACGTTCGGCGATAGGCACACGCTCTAGCGATGCTCAGCCGCTCCATCCGGTCACCTCCTTACGAGGCTCCCGACTCCGGCCCTCCTGCGGTCGGGCTCACCCCTTCGCCTCGACTGGCGCGTGCCGGGCGACCCGCCTTCGAAGGCCCGTAGCGGTAGCGTTCGGCCAGGCCCAGAACAGCAGAGGAGCGTTGAGTGCAATGAAGGCGTACCGGCTTCGCAGTGTCACCCTGCACGGCAACCGCTACACCTATCGCCAGGCCGGAGCCGGCCCGGTAGTGGTGCTGATTCACGGCATCACGTCGGACTCGACGACGTGGGCGCAGGTCATGCCCGGCCTTGCCAAGCACTTCACGGTCATCGCACCCGACCTGCTCGGCCACGGGGGCTCCGCCAAGCCGACGGGGGACTATTCGTTGGGCGCCCACGCGAGCCTCGTGCGCGACATCCTGCAGGAGCTCGGCCATGACCGGGCCACTTTCGTGGGCCACTCGCTCGGGGGCGGCATTGCGATGCAGATGGCCTACCAGTTCCCCGAGCGCTGCGAACGGCTGATCCTCGTGGACAGCGGCGGCCTGGGCCGCGAGGTCAGTCTGCTTCTCCGCGCGGCCACGCTTCCAGGCGCCGAGTACGTCTTGCCGATCCTCACCAACCGACGGCTGCTCGATGCCGGGCGGATAGTGGGAAGAGCGATGGCAGCCGTCGGCCTGCCGCCCGGCACGGATCTGCTCGAAAGCGCCCGCGGCCACGCCACGCTCGCCGACAAGGTCACCCGTGAAGCGTTCCTGCGCACGGTGCGCTCGGTCGTCGAGCCCGGTGGCCAGCGGGTCGACGCCACTGATCGCCTGTACCTGGCCGAACGCGCTCCGATGCTCTTCGTTTGGGGCCGGCACGACACGCTGATCCCCGTCTCCCACGCCCACAGCGCGCATGCCCAGGTCCCCACCAGTCGGCTGGAGGTCTTCGAGGACTCGGGGCACTTTCCCCAGATCGACGAGCCCAAGCGCTTCGTCGAGGTGCTCAGCGAGTTCATCGCCACCACCGAGGCCAAGACGCTCGAGGCGGACCGCTCGCGACCCTGAATGTCCGGCGAATGGAGCTAGCCGGACTCGAACCGGCGACCTCCTGGGTGCGATGCGACTGGTCTGGAGCGGCGCGCGTGGTTAAAAGGTGCGGATTTGCAGGGGTGTTTGCGAGGTAGTGGGTGAGAGTCGGGCACTGGGTGGTCGCCGGATTGGGGCCGATTATCGGCGATTTGGGCACTCGAAAAGCCGAGTGCCCAAACGGAAGCGACGCCCGACTTGGCCAGGCTACGAGTGCTTGGTGCGCTTGGCCGTGGCAGCGGTGCTGCTGCTGCGGCGCGGCTTGGTGAGGCTGTCGATGCCTGCGGTGGCCTTGCGGGAGCCCTTCTCGAAGGCCTCCATGACGTCATCGCGCAGCGGCGCCCGGTCGGCGACTACGCGGAGTCCGTGGGAGTTGGTGCTTGTGAACGGGCTGGTCACGCTTTGATTGTACGCGGTCGGGGCGGACGGATCACGCTCAGAACGGCACGGCTGGGAAGCGGCACCACCCTACGCTTTCGGTGCGTGGGCCGCCCAGTGCTGGTGCGCGGGGCTCCAAGTGCCTGTTGTCACCTCGCCGCTGAGTATTGGCGCGAGAAGGGCGGATGCGACGGCATGCCCGGCATCCAGATCTGTAGGCGCGCCTACGGCTTCAGCGAGGCGGCGGTATTGCGTGGCCCACTCTTGCGGAGGCTGGGGCAGGACGGTCGGCGGCGGGTGTGTGTTGCGCCGCGTGAAGGTCGTCTTGATCGCGAGATGAAGCGCCTCGGCGTCCAGAGGCGATAGCTCGGCGATGAGGGTGAGATCGATCAGATCCTTAGCGCGCGTACTTGGTCGCCCGCGCTCGTAGATACGAGTGTACGCGTGGAGCTTCTCGGCGACTTGGAGTTCGAGCGGGATGGCCAGTACCTCGACTGGCGGGATCTCCGCAAAGGCGAGGAGAGCATCGGTGGTGAGGGTGTCAGCGGCTACCTGCTCATCGCGGCGGAAGCCGACGTCGAGCAGGAAAGTCTCGAATAGGCGGCCCGCCAGGGACGCGGTTATCCGGAACCGGTGGCTGCCACCCAGACGATCTTCGGGTGCGCTAATCCGCTCGACGGTAAACACGAAGAAGTCGCCTGTGTCGTGACTTGCTGCGTCGATAAGCGTGTCCAAGAGTTGTTCCTCGTCTGCTTGCCAGTCGATGTCGACGTCCTTGGTAGTGCGGGCACGCTCGGCAAGTCGCAGCTCAAGCGCGAAGCCGCCCTTCAGCAACCATTGCTCTGGTGCCACGGCTAGCAAACGGGCGAGGAGCCGGTCGAAAGCAATGCGCTTGCGGTCGCGTGCGAGGGCTGCACCATCGCCCTGCGCCCTGACCTTCAGTCGATCCTCGAGGGCCTGGCGGAATGCCGTCGCGTCCTTGTATCTCATGACGGCACCTTTTGGAGAGCACGACCGATGAATGCGTTCACCCGCGGCGGACGTGAGGCAGCTGCAGATCGCAGACGCCGCGGTGTAGTGAGTCCACGGTCAATGGCCTGAGCCACGGCGAGTTCGACCTGCTCAAGCTGGGTCCCACTCTGAAGCGCATCGAGGATCGTGCGCTCCGGTGCAGTCACCGGGACACCGGCGAGCCTGCGGATTTCGGTGTCTTTTGGCGGGTGCTCAAGGGTGTGAAGACGAACTCCCGGGCGGGGTCGCTGTCCACGCTTTGAGCGGGGCAGGGAGAAGTCAACCGCGCTGGGGATGATGTCAGAGAGTTCATACAGCTCAAGCGCGCTCTCGTGCGACACTACAGCTCCGGAGTCACGTAGCGGAAGCCAAACCGCCACGACATGCTCGTGCGGGCTCGTCGGGTAATGGCGGAGGCGATAGAGACCGCGTCGGACACGCTCGTAGCGACCCCCGGGGCGCGCATGGTGGCGCAGGGTGCTCCTATCCATGTCTGCCGCCAGGGCCTGCTGGGTCGTGAAGTAGCCCGCTTGGGACTCCGCTGTTCTATAGAGCGCGTCGTGGTCTACGTCATGCATAAGGGGGATTATATAGCCCTTGCGTCGGACGACAAAGCTGTTGCCCGATCATCGCCCGCTCCCCTTCCGCGCCAGATTTCGACGCCGGCGAGCGCCGAGACCAGCGCGAAATTCGTAGATACCGTACGATTCGCGCCCGTGACCAGCTACAGCGATAACTAAGGATTATCGCTCGTGCGGCACTGGGGGATGATAAACCACGGTTTTCGGCAGGCGGTGCGCGTCGCGCTCTGGATCGCAGGTGGATGCCTCGTGGTATTCCTCGCATTCGCGGTCTTGAAGTTGATGCAGACAGCTCCATCGAGCGCGACTGCCCAGCGCCTTAACATCGCTCAGGCCATCTCGGGCGGCCTGAGCGCTGTAGCGGCGATCACGGCCGCAGCGCTGGCGGGCCGGGATCTGCGCTCGCGCCGCATACCGCTCTCCGAGCGGCTCATACCGAAGCTGCCCAGCGAGGACCGGCTAATTAACCGGTCTGCTGAGATGCGCGATCTCGTGGCGCGGATCGATACCTGCCGCGTCGTAGGCTGTCACGGGCCTCACGGGGCGGGCAAGAGCTTCCTGCTCGAACACCTCGCCGATGTTGTCAACGGCCATAGACCTGCAGCGCCGGGGCAGCCAAAGCCCAGACGTGTCTCGGCCGCTCTGTACTTCGACCTTGCCGCCTCGGCCGGGTTCGCGGAGGTGCAGGCGCAGATCTGCCAGGAGGTGCTCGACGACGCGGACGGGACATGGAGCGACTTCGTCACGTGGGTCAACCGCAGTTTCAAGCACCGGCGCGTCATCTTGATCCTCGACAATGTCAACTCGCCCGGGCTGTGGCGGCAGCTGGGCGAGGCCGCCTATCACTACTTCGCTAGCCGACCGAAGGACAAGCTGATCTTCGGATCGATCGAGCCAGTGATGCTGAGCAACTTGGATGTCGAGCATGTGTCGGTGCTCGGTCTCGACCTTTCGGCGACCAAGGAGTTCGTCGCTACGCGCGGGGTTGTGATGAGTTGCGACGAACTCGTCGCCCTGCACGACGACTGCAGGGGACTACCTCTTTACGTGCGCCTGTTGACCGCCTACGGCGACGAGGCGCGCTCGGTGCACGGCACGGCCGTGATCGACGATCAGCTCATCCCCGAGCTGCCCCCTGAGGCACGCCAGCTGCTGTCGTACGCTTCGCTGATTGCATTGATCGACCGTCGGATCTCGTTGAGCGAGCTCAAGCGCTGTCCGGTGGCTTACTTGGAGGACCAGCTAACGATCACCGAGAATCGAACTCTCATCACGCCGATCCCGGACGGCGGCGACACTCGCTTCAAGATCCATGATGTCGTCCGCGACTCGGCGCTGCGTGTGCTCGACCCGGAGGTGTCCGAGGCCGCGCTGCTCCTGTTCGAACGTGCATGCCATCGCGGGAAGCTCGAGCATGCTGCGCTCTACGCGATGTTCGCCGATCCCGACGAGATCGGGACGACGCGTTTCGACGAGCTGCTCAAACAGGTGATACTCACAGCGATAAAGGCGCGCAACTACGCGTTGCTGGGGAACCTGTACACACGCGCCCGCGAGCACACGCGCATCCTCCGTTTCATGTCCGCTGACCAAGTCCGTGCCGACCTCTTCTGCTTCGCTCGCGCCTCCGAGCTCGCCGGCCTCGGCCAGTACGCGCAGGCTGAGGAGGAGTTGCTGTCGAGCAGCATCGCGCGCACACGATGGCAGCGCGACACGGACGGGACCGATCTACAGGCGGACCTGCGATTTCTCCAAGCCGACATTGCCCACCTGCGGAACCGGTACGACGAGGCAGCTCAGATGTTCGAGGAACTCGGCGAGTGGGCCGCAGCTGCGGGGCGGTCCGGGCTGCAAGCGCATTGCGTCTGGGGCCACGGTCACGTCCTGCGCCACCAAGGCCGTGACCTCGAGCGGGCGCTCATGCTGTTCGAACAGGCCGCACGGCTTGGGAACATGGCCAGCGAGCTGTTCCCAAAGGCATACTCGATCACGGGGGCGACCGGCATCAAGGTGCTGACTGGCGTCGTTCCTGACGACGAGGAGCAGATATTGACGGAGATCGAGCAGGAGATTGCCACAGCATCCACACACGATGGCTACATGCTGGAGGTGTGGAAGTCCCAGGGGCAGGTCGCGTGGCTGCGCGGGCAGAGGCAAGCGGCGATCGAGATTATCGAAGCGGCTATTGAGCGCGCGCTCGCGCTCAACGATCGCCTGCTCTACAACCTCTACTTCGAACGGGCGGAGTACGCCCGCTTCTGCGGCGAGCACGCCGCCGCCCTTGAGGACTATCGGCGGGTCCTCGACTTCGGTAGTGGTAACCACGATCGAAATCTCATCGCCAACGCAGAGCTGGGTCTCGTACTACTCGAGCTGTCAGCCGGGCGATGGCTGTATCACGGTACCACCGAAAATGCGCGCGCTTCAGTGCTGCGCGCGCGGCAGACCGCCATCGAGGCCGACATCCAGATTACCGCCGGGATCGCCGATGCGGTCGCGGCGATGCTCGACGACTCTGTGCCGGCACCGTGGTCTATCCGCCTGATTCTCTTGTGACCGTCGAGGTCTCGAGCCCTACTTCGTAGGAATGTCGAGGGTCTCCAGGTCTCGTCGGACGAGCGCCTCTCCCGAAAGCACCCGGATAGGACTTACCATTGCGAGACTCAGAGCGAGTGTCAGAATGGTCAAGGCTCGAGGTGGCAGCCTGATCTGGAAACACGCAGCCACGAGAATTCCGGCTCCCGTAAGGGGAAGCCCGCGAAAGACGTGGCTGGTCCTGGGTCCGATCCCATATCTGACCAGTCGCCATGCAGCCGCGGCGATGTAGAAGCCCGGCGCAATTCTTGACAATCGCGTCCCACGTGTCCGACCGTAACTCGCAAGTAGCGCCGCTGGCGCCACACCAAAGGAGATGAGGTCGGCGATCCCGTCGCCCGCCGCACCAATCTCGGTCGGATTTCCGGATCGTCGTGCAAGCGGCCCGTCCAGCGTGTCGCAGAGAGCTCCGACAAGGATCAAGGTCGACCGCCGCACCGGACGCCCCTCTCCTGGGAGGATGGTCGCAGCAATTCCTGACACGAGATTGCAGCACGTCAGCACGTCTGCGAGCATGTGCTGAGACTTCGAGAAGCGACCTCCGGCGGGCATTGACTCTGTTCCTCGATCAGGATCTGCCTCCTTCTGAACCGCGCTTAACCCCTGCGAGCCTGGAGACGCATGTGAGCCTATCAGCCCATGCCCGATCCGTTCAGAACATCCCTGGGTCGCGGCGCAGCGACGCCTCAGGCGACCGCCGGGAGCTGCATGTCGTCGGCAAAGACATTGAGCTTTGCGAGTGTGCGCACTTCAGAGCGCAACGCGCATACTGCCGCACCTCCGTCCACGACCCGCGCGAGGACTGCGGCGAGCCGCTCCATGTCGGACTCAGACCAGCGGTACCGGGCGATCTCCTGCACCCCGAGCCGCAATCCAGTGTCGCGGAATAGCGGCTTACGCTTCGCGTTCAATGTGATGCCAACGGCGGCGGCGCACCGATAAACGGCATCGAGCCGTGACGCTTCGACGTGCAGAAACACCTGATGCGTCTCGGTGCAGCGCTCACCGTCTTGGAGTACATTCAACCCCTCTTGGCCCAGGGCGACTGTAAGGGTGGTGGCATTCCTCCGGATGCGCTCCGAGTAGCGGCTGCCGATGATGTGATGCTCGATCAGCGTCGCACACAACGCCGCCATGTGGTGAGGATGTGAGTGACGAACGAACTTCGGGCTCAGCTCGGAGTCCAGGCGGGCGGCGATCTCCTCGTTGTTCGTCATCAGTAGACCCGAGCTGGGCCCTGGCAGCGTCTTGTGCGTCCCGGCGGAGACGACAAGTCGCGGATGCGCATCGAGCGGGCAGGGGAGGTGTCCGGATGCGATCAGGCCGAGCGTTTGCGTCGCGTCGTAGATGACGGTCGTCGTGTCTGCGAAGCCGAGTGACTCGAACTCGGGCGCGTACAAGATGTCCGATGGGGCGAACAGCACAAAATCGATCGAGTCATCGATGACCTCTCGGCACGCCTGAGCGTCAATCTGAAACCGCTCGTAGTCGTATGGCAGGTCGATGATCTCCAGTCCCAGGCGAAGGCAGATGGGCGCCATCGACGCGTGTCCGCCGCTCGCGGACGTCTGTAGAAGCACTCGCTGTCCCGGCTCGGACAGCGTCATCAACAGGTTCGTCACCGCGCCGGTACCGCTGAGCGGGCGCGGGTCCGCGTACCTCGCTCCGAAGCTCTCGCGGCAAAGGTCGATCGTCAGCTGATGCAGGTCGAGCACATGCTGGGCGCCGATAAAGTTTTCCGCCTGCGGCACCGCAGGGCCACCCATCGCGTACCTCTCGTGGATCGGATCCACCAGGAACGAGCGCACATAGTCAGATACCGGCGTCTCCGCTGCGCACAGCGGGACGATGCGGCTCCGGAACTCCTGATGTCTGCGCAGGATCGTGTCGAGGCGGGTGGCAAAGACCGATGGCTCGCGAGGCTCGCGCACGAGCGATAATCCTTAGTTATCACTGCAGCAGCCTCTCGAGGACATCCGCATCCGAAACGACCCGTCTCAGTGCTCTATCAGAAACGTGGGTATAGATCTCGGTAGTGGTGAGACTCGCGTGTCCGAGAAGTCGTTGGATGTAGCGGATATCGACGCCGGCCTCAATGAGTTGCGTAGCCGCAGTGTGCCGAAGCATGTGCGGCGTCACCTTGACCCGCAGTCCGGCATCGCGTGCCGCCTTCGCCAAGCGTGATCTCATCGCTTGCGGCGTTAGGGGTTCGTAACGAGAATTGAAAAACAGCTGAGTGTGCTCAAGACCGAGAGTTGTCCGTGTCGTGAGGTACCTGCGGGTGAGGTCAGTAATCCAATCGTTCGTGAGGAACACCTGTCGCTCTCGCCGACCCTTGCCTACGATCCGTAGACTCCGACCAGGCAGATCGATGTCTTGGCACCTGATGCTTACCGCCTCGTTGACACGCACGCCTGTAGCCATCATGAGGGCAACGGCCAGTAGTGTCGTGCACTCATGCGGTCGGGTAACACCATCGTCAGGGTTATTTGCTGCCTCAACGGCGGCAGCCATTCGGAGATAACCAAAGAGGCCGTCAAGTTCGTGTGAAGGGACTACTCGAGGAAGCTTCCGTTGTCGTCCGACCGAGAGAGTGAGGCCGATCCACGGATTGGCCTCTAGCAATCGACTGGATAGCAACCACCCGCAAAAGCCTCGAAGACCCGAAGCCCGTCGTCTAATCGACGTTGCCGAGAGGCCTGACGCGCGCAACGCCTCCACGAATCCGACAATGCACTCCCGGTCGATCCGGTTGACAAGGGCGCGCGTGCCCAGATGTCTTTCTAATGCAGCGATGTCGCTGTCGTACGCGCGAATCGTATGCGGCGATAGATCCCGCGTGGCAAGTAGCCAGCGGACGTATTGCCTATGTGCCTGGTGGACTCGCATACGGAGCTCCCTTCATTCCTGTAGGCGGCGCTTGACGTTCCGCCCAAGGACCGACGCGTCGCTGCCCACACTTGATTGTGCGGATCGGAATCGGCACTGGCCTACCGGCACTTGAGGCGTCAAAGCCTCTACCGAGACGGCGGACAACGGGTTCTCGCAGTCCCTGGGCCGGCCGCGACCAACGTATTCGCGCTACGAACGGGTGCCTGGCGTCGCATGCACATCCCGGCTTCCCCCGGGGGAGGGGGGACGTGCAGCGTCTTGCGCCGGCCCTTGGCAAGCATTCTAAGCTTTGGGTGCGGCCTCGCCCGGACCGTTCAGGGTGTGGTGCTGTCGGCGTGCGCAGGATTCGTTCCGCGTTAGGCGAGGCCGCATGTCTAATGCGCCATCTCTACCTTACGCTGCAGCATCAATGCATCATCCCCGAGCTTCTCGAAGGGGATGCTGAGGCCATACGCCCGAAGTTCCGGAACCTGCTGGACCCGCAGGCCTTGGCGCTGCTGTTGATCGACGGCGCGGGAACGATCAGCCCGTACGAGCGCGACGAGCTGACGCCCCGCCGGACGCGCCTGCCGTTCATACCGTGGCTGGGACAGCTTCGAATCTGCGAGAAGGCTCAAGTCGAGCACCGCGCGTTCGGCCACGACTACGGTCTCGGCACGTTCCCGCAGTCCCTTCCGGCCTCACCGACCGGGCTTCGGCTGATGCCCAAGACGCATGAGCTGCGCAGCCGCCATCAGCTCGCCGACACGTACAGCTCGGCGAGGAACCAGGAGCTCAGCCGGCGCATTGCCTCTGAGGGAGCAACCGACTACCTCGTGTGCGATGACCAGAGCACCTGGCATCTCGCGATCTCAATCGAACCGCGTCAGCGGATCATCGTCCGGCCATTGACCAAGCAGGCAACGAGCCTTGCGCGCCACGCGCGGATCGCGATCCGCCCCTACATTCACCTTTACCCCTACGGTGCTCTGACGGTCACGCTCTGCTTCTCGCTCGTGTTCGACGTCGACACCGACGCCGACCGGGTGATCGAGCTGCTCCGGCCCTTGGTTCGCCTCCCTAGCAGCCCGGCATTCGGGTTGGCGATGAGTGGGCTTGAGGCGGGTTCCACGCACGAGTTCGTCGGGAAGCTCGCGAGCATGACGATCCGGGCGATCACTCCCGCCGCCCGCGTACACGACTACGTGCACCTCGACTACGCCGTCTCGGTAGGCGCCTCCACCGAGGAACTCTCCGAGACGCAGCTGGCTGGTCTGCTGACACTCGATGAGCGCTACCAGGAGTTCAAGCCGTCCTGGGTGGCGAGCCGCGCCAGCCTGTACGGGAAGTTCAGTGGAGACCGTGTCGTGGCGTCGCGTTCAAGTCTTGCCGTCTGCACCGACCCCGCGCAGTTCACGCCGTCGGCGCGCCGGCGGTTCTTCTGGCGCTGCCACACGCTGAAGGAGCTCGCGCATCTGCAGGGCGACGTGCTGTGGCGTGTGGCCCGGGCCCTCACGGAAGTCGGTACCGCCGACGGGCCCGATGAGGCGGCCACAGCACGGCTGATCGCTATCGGGGAGCATCTGATCGACTTCCCCCGCGGGCTACCAGCGCACCATCGCAAGTGGTTCTACGAGTGCCAGGGGGGAACCGGCGCCGTCGACGCGTTCCTCGACGCGCTGGCGGCGCTGCATCGCGGCGCCGAGCACGCCGCCATCATGATGCGAATGGAGGAACCGCGCAAGATAAACATCCATCTCAAGGACAGCCAGGTCGGCGTCCTGAACCTCGGGTCGATCGTGGGAGACGTCCAGGCGCACCTGGCCGCTGTCGCTGGCCCGGACGCCGATGAGGCACGACAGGGGCTCGAGACGCTCGCGCAGGCCGTTCTCGACGAGGAGGGCCTGCCCGATGAGCAGCGCCAGCAGCTTCTCGAGAGCGTCGATCTTCTCGCTCAAGAAGCCGGCGCGGCTCCCGCCCAGCGACGCGGATCGGTGATCCGGACCGTGCTCGGCGGTCTCGCGGCATCCCTCGCGGCCGCCGGCAGCCTCACAGAGGTCTGGTCGGCTGTGGGCCCAACGCTCCTGCACTTCTTCGGCGGATAGCCGGTCGTCCGGCGCTACCGCGGTGACCAAGGTGCACCCAGTGATAGAGGCCACACGCGTAGCGGCGGGTGCCTGGCACCGGACGCCCGACGGGCGCCTCGTCCCGCACGTCGAGCCCGGCATCCTCGAGCTGCGGGTCTCACCTGGCGAGCTCGAGCGAGCGCTGAGCCTCGCCCAAGCACTGATCGAGCGGAGTATTGCTCGCGGCATGACCATCTCCAATGTCGAACGAGACCGCAAGACCCGACCTGGGGTCGCAATCGGACGAGGCAGTTTCTTGACAGCGTTCGCCGTCAAGGAGATTCGCTGCCTGGTGCCGTTCGCTGAGGTGGACGGCGAGACTTGGCGCGAGGACACGCGGCTGTGGTGGGCGAAGGCGGAGGCACTCGAAGCCCGCGGACTTGTGCCCCGCCCAAGCGGCCGTCTGCGCCTGGTGCTTCCACGGCGATACGGTCGCCCGCCACGCCAGGAGCGAGGATGGCGGTTCTCGTTCACCGACCAGACTGGGCGAGCACTTGAGACGCAGATAGGTGAAGTCTTCTCAGCGATCGAGGACCGCTGCTCGCCCAGCTACCAACCTGGCTAAGGCCTGCATGCAGTCAATCCAAGGTGTAGGTCGGCCGGGAGCTTTCTCATCACTTGCGTCATCGCGTCACACGCCTCGGCGTGTCTTCTGCCCCCTTCCGGACGATTAGAGCCCGTGTGCAAAGGTAGCGACCAACCGTAATACTCCTGCCAGCGGTGGCGGGACACGGAACTCATAGGCGCAGAACGGAGGATCTCGCCGAGCACCGTGCCTCACCGTTACGGCTTCAGCGTGTGCGCGAAAGGCTCTATCCGATCACCCGGTACTTGCCGAGCGCCATCCTCTTCGTGACGCTGCCGCTTTCAGAGGCCGACAACCCGCCTCGGCCAGCGGAACTCCCTGCCTATATGTCTGATGAGGAACTCATGCGGCAACTCAGTGCAGCAGGGAAGGCCGCAGACACGCGAGCGGCGGCCGCTGTGCCGGCGGCCGGTCTTCTAGGGACGATCGCCGGTCTGTATAACGGCCACCTCGTGGGCCGTACAGAGCTCGTGATCACCGCAGCGGCGACCATTCTCACAGCCCTGTTCGCCCAAAGCGCGCGCTATGAGCACATGCCTGGCGCCGCAATCGACAACGCGGCGATCGAGATCGCCGCGTACGCGCTACGCCGTAAGGAGGCCTGGGCGCGGCTGGCGAGCTATTTCGCATTCATCCTGGCGGTGGCATTGATCGTGCTGGCGATCGTTTCCTAGTCCGCCAGCTTGCGGGGTGCCCTCCAAGCGCCCTAACAAGATCCTGCCGAAATGGTGCCCAAAGCATCGTCCGAGATCTCTTGGCGGCTTATCCTCCGATCTGCCTCGACGACTCGCCCAAGCCTAACGCGTCGCCTCGAACCAGGCGAGCTCGCCCGAGGGTGAGTCGCTGCAGGAAGCAGCGGACGATATAGGCGATAGCCGGTGAGCCTTCTAACAGTTATCCCGACTAGTCTTTGTGGTTAGCCATAAGTCCTAATATCGAGCGTGCGCGTCGAGTCCGTTTTCTAATCGGCGGCCTACGACGTGCTTGTCGCCAAGGTAGACGGGCATTCCAAGCGCTTGCCTTGACAACGGCGGAGTCGAGTGGGATGGTTCCGGCGATGGGGTTCGTCCAGAACGACGTCGCCTGAATCCATGGCGCAAAGTCCGCTGGCGCTACGGTGGCGTTCAGAGAAGCGAAACGCTCTCGTCAGCCACGTCAGACCGGATGAGGCGGTGACGGTCGAATCGCTCGACGCCAGCCTAGCTGGCCAGAGTGTGCAAGTCTTCCGCATCCCTGAGGCGAAGTTGCGTCGCCTGATCTTCAAAATCAAGGGTCGTGCTGGATTCCCGCAGGTACCGCTTCTGCTGTCAGGGACTGGCTCGGCGGGGCCGTTGTCGGAGGTCTGGAATGCTGCACAGTTTCCACCGCCAGAAAAGCCTACGAGATATGTTGCCTCGCTCGCGGATGGGGGCGCGTCTGGCCCGCTGATAGTGAGCGACAAGGTAATCTGGGAAACCGACGGGAACGCTAGCGGTAAAGTTGGCATCGATGGAGGAGCACTGAGCGCCGCTACCGGGCTACCGCTACCAGTTCAATTGGACGTCAATGGTTCGCTGAGAAAGCGCCTGAAGGGTACGGCGTACGGGATAGTCGATCCGCATATTGAGATGGTGTGGATGACGACTGGTGGCGGCGATCGGTCAATCGAGGAGTACTTGGAGCCGTACCTACGCTTCAACGCTGAGGCTCTCGGCCTCCCCTCTGATCAGTTGCTCGAGGCATTGCGAGACGAGTACTCGGACTGTTTCGAGCGACCAGCGGTCATCCGTGCTGAGTTCATGCCCAGCGCCTTCGATATCGACGAAGGGCAATCAGTCGATGTCGATCTTGACCTCTACCCGCAGGCTGTAGGTCGCACGTTGGCGGCTATCGGCCTCTCTAATACCGAGGACGGCACCCTTCTGACTGTTTCAGATCTGATGCTGCTGACCTTTACCGAGGATGGGTTCCTCTTCGTTGATCCCTAGACATCGCGGATTGCGTCAGCTGATATGTCGTCGTGTTTGTCAAGTGGGCGTGGTTGGTCGCGTCGGCTGGGCCGGCGTTGTGGGGGTGGTTGCTGGGTCGGGGCGCCGGGCTCGGTGTCGGCGTTGCCAGTCTGATGATGCGGGGGTTGGGTACCCCAGGGCCCGGTTTCGTGCTGCCAGCTTGCGCTGTCTAGGAGCGAGCGTGCCACTCGTTGGGGTGGTGCTCATAGCTGTGTCGCGCGTGCTGGCTGCCTGATGGCCCGGCGCCCCGGCCCTGCAACCGTTGGGATGTGGGAGCGGGGTTTAGTCGGCGGTCGCGGCTGCCCAGAGGAAGCACGCGAGCTCGCGTGCGCACGCCACGACGGTGACGTTGTGTGGCTTGCCGCGGGCACGCATCCGACGATTCACCTTGTAGAGGCGTTGTTGTGCGCGATTGGAGATCGCAAGAACATGCTCGGGCTGGCCTTCTTGGCGGTTGGCGAGCGTCGCGCCGAGCCTGGGCGTGCGGCTGTAATGCCACGCCGACTCGACCAGCAGACGCCTGGCGAGCGCCGAGCCGGTCTTGGTGATCGCGCCCTGGCGCGAGCTCTCACCCGACTGGTTGAGCGATGGTGTGAGCCCAAGCCATGCCGAGAGCGCTGTGGCGCGCTCGAAGCGTCTCCAGTCAGCACCGAGCTCGAGATGGATCGATAGCGCGGTCAGGGTGTCGATCCCGCGGAAAGCTCTGAGCCTGGCGACAGTCGGCCACCACCGCTCGTCGGTAGCGAGCCGCGAGAGCTCCAGCGCGATCGCCGTCTTGCGCGAGGTGATGCCGTCGACCGCCGCCAGCAGGTCCGCGAACACCATGTCGCTGGGCGCCTCGGCGAAGCGCTGTGCAGAGAGCCAACGCCGATGCTCGGCCGTCCAGGTCTTCAGCTTGGGATAGACCCGGCCGTGACGCAACAGCATCTTCGAGACACGGTGACGGGCACGCATCAGCTCCTGACGGCACACATCATGAGCGCGCGTCATTTCGCGCGCCGCCTCGACATCCCGTGACGGGACCACCACCACCGTCAACGCGCCGGCCAACAGCTGACGAGCCAAAAGCTCAGCGTCCTTGCGATCAGTCTTGACACGATCTGACGGACCCCTGGGTGTCTTGCCCGGCGCGATCACCTGCGCATCGATCCCGGCCTCGGTCAACGCCCGGTAGAGCCCGAACCCGGTCGGGCCAGCCTCATAACACGCCCTCACCGGACCCGACAACGATCGCAACCACTCAAGCGGCGCCTCCACACCCGGGCCGAACCGCACCCGCGAAAGCTCACCCGTCATCACATCAATCGCTGCCGCATGCGTCGATCGAGCATGGACATCGAGCCCTACCCACGTCATCGTTCCAACCATGGCCGGACCTCCTCATCTCATGGGGTCAGCCGGAGCCTTCTCTCCGGCCAGACAAACCCCCGCGAGGAGTGTCCGGCCATCACATTCGCCGGTCAACCCCACGGGCTAACCGACATAGGGTCTAGCAGCATAGATGGTAGCGGTGGGTTTAGGCCAGCGGAAACGGTTGGACATTTCGCGGCATGCTCATGGACATTCACGCGACCTAAGGCAGGTGGGGTCGATGATACAAACGTCGACGTGCCCCTTCACCGTTCTCGGAGCGTGAGGGTTTCATCGACGCGCTGGCTCTGGAGCGGACCCAAATGTCACTGACAAGTAGTCTCTAACACGCCAAATCTAGCCCTCGGATTGAGGAAGAAACTGCGGATGCCTCATATTGGGTTGGGTAATAATCGGCGATTATCGTGGACTAATGCACTTCTGGCTATGAGCGCCTGACGATTCGGGCGCGAGCGTGACGGATTCCCGCACGCTGCCAAATCGTCCGAGCCCGCACGCGTGCTACTGGAACTCCAGATCGAGCTCCACCCCGCTAGCTGCTGCGGCTAGCTCGGCGTCGAAGTCCACGTAGCCGAAGCTCAAGGAATCCTCGTCGAGTCCGCCAACTCGGCCCCCGGCGGTGAGGTCTTGAGGAAGTCGAGGCTCGCCGGCTCAAAGACCAGCTCCTGTCCCTCAGGCATCTTGACGAGAAAGGGATCGCCGTTGAGGGGTTCAATGACGAAGGGCGAGTCTCGCAAGGTCTGTCCACCGGGAATTCGCCGCGTTCCACCTTCGTCTTCAGCTCTGCGCGCAACTTGTGCTCGCTGCGCAGTGCTCGCACCTTGACGTCGACCGCAGCGAGGAAGGCGGCGTTGGCCCGCGTGAACTTGATCTGGCCGCCGATGCTGCCGGGGGGGATGCAGAGACCGGGTATCGCGTTGGCCCCGTCCGCCTGCAGCCGCACGCGCACCTTACCCTTGGATTGGAAGCACAGGTCGCTGCGGCCACTGGTCGGCTTGGTCTTGAGTGCGGCCTTGGAGACACCGCATTCCGAGACATGGCCAAGCCGCTTGAAGAAGATGCCTTGACGCAGTTCCCCGAAGTCGCCGATGGCCACACGCTCGTTTGGTATCCACGTCGGCCAGTAGGTCCTGTACTTCTTGTGGACTTCAATCGCATACTTGACTGCCGGGTCCGGCATCGCTCCACCCTTCTATCGACTCGCGGCTGAGGCTCTGCTCGTAGCCCGTCTTCATGCCCTCAGGAGCCTATCACCGGCCTCCTCGACAAGTCCAAAGGACCGGACGGTATGCCGGGTCAGCACGGACGTCGTCACACTCGGGCGCGGTTTGAGGAGTCGCTCTCGGCGTTGCTCGCTGGTCCTGACCGACTCCGCACACCAAACCGGACGCGCAGATCGCGGGCCTCTGCTCGACGTCCAAGCTACGTGAAACTCGCCCACGATGGGGGCCCGGCGTGCTCGACGGCCATCGTCGTCAGAGGTCGATTGATCAGCGACCCGCTGAACTCTTCTTGATCAAGCACAAGGACATGATGGCTCAGAATGTCGGTGTGCTGTCGCAACGCTTCGCCCCACAGCACGGCGGAGCTTCGCCAGACCCATCAGTCGGTCAGCGTATGGAATTCCTCCTCGATAAGGTGCCCAGCGAACTCTAGCGGGCCAGCACCCAGTATTCTAACCCCGTGCCGATACAGAATGCAGACATCGCTGACCCCGACGTTATTGTCGAACTTGATGATGCGGGACGCAGTTCTGGAGTCGAGGCAGAGACGATCGAGTCGGCCGAGATCACCGATCCGTTTGACCCTCGGCTAATCGACGTAACGACGGTCACACGCTCCCTTGACTCGATCGTGAAACGACTCGCGATTGGCCAGATCGACCTCGATCCTGATTTTCAGCGATCGCGCGGAATCTGGACACCCGACAAGAAGAGTCTTCTGATCGAGTCACTTCTTCTTCGCATTCCGCTCCCTACCTTCTATGTAGCTGAGGTCGAGAATGACGGCGAGTTGGGGTCTGATCCGTGGGCTGTCGTCGATGGTATACAACGTCTTTCCACCATATACGAGTTCGTCGGAAATGAGGAGGCCCCAGGCACATTGCGGCTCACAAAGGTAGAGTACCTTAAGTCGGAGGAGGGCAAGACGTTTGCTGATCTCTCGCAGGCCCTTCGCCTCCGCGTCTTGGAGTCGCAGTTTACGTTTCAAGTCATTCGACGATCCACCCCAGAGTCAGTACAACTCAACATCTTTGCTCGTATCAACACCGGCGGCGTGCCTCTGAGTGCTCAGGAGTTGCGCCATGCCCTGACACCCGGGCCGGCACGGGCGTTTCTTCGCGAACTTGCTGACTCCGATGCTTTCCAGTCTGCCGTTGACCATAGCGTTAGTCCCTCTCGCATGGCGGATCGAGAGATGGTACTTCGATACCTTGCCTTTAGGGATCAGGACATCGGTCGATACACTCAACAAGATTTTAATGGTTTCTTGCGGAAGGCGATGCAGCGAGTCAACGGTTTTACTCCGCAGGAGCGCTCGGCCATACACACAGAGTTTGACACGGCCCTAAATGTATGTGTCGCGATATTTGGCAACGACGCGTTTCGCAAGCGCTACTCGGCGGGTCAAGCGAGACGACCGGTGAGCAAGGCGCTTTTCGAGTCGGTGGCGGTAGCCATCGACAGGGTAGTCAAAGAATCTGGTCGAGATGCAGCACGTAGACTCACGGAAAACTCAGAGGGTATAAAGAAAGCATTTATTAAATGCATGGCGGATCCAGAGTTTGATCGCGCCATATCGCAGGGCACAGGTGATCCGATCCGCGTTCGACGACGCTTTGAGAACATGATATCTATAATGCAATCACACGCAACGTGATCCAGGAACTTTCCCTCGATAATTTCCTTGCGTTTAGACGCGCAAACGTCCGTCTTGGTCCTTTGACACTTTTGACTGGGACGAACTCTGCGGGGAAGAGTTCCGTGTTGCACAGTCTCGCACTACTTCGTCAGTCGTTTGATTCTGATGCACTTCCGTCACTGCTTGTGCTAAACGGCGAGCTGGTAACGCTCGGGCTTGGACGGGATGTGCTCCACAGCGAGCCACGGGAATTTGGGGATGACGGCACAACTAAGCTCGCGATAGCCGTTGTGCACGATAGTTACCGAGGCGAATGGCGTGCTGAGTACTCACGAGAAGCCGACGCCCTTACCCTAGAGAGGGCGTCCGATCCAGAAGAGATCAATCTGTTTGCACCAGGCTTCCAGTATCTGAGCGCTGACCGGATCGTACCGCAGACTACGTTTCCCAAGTCCCACCACGCCGTTGTCGTGAGGGGTAGTCTCGGTGCCCGCGGTGAGCACACCGTTAATTTTCTCCGTGTGCATGGTTCCACTGCCGTCCGAGATGCTCGCCTGCTTCACCCGAGAGCAACGGGCTCCACGCTCTTGGAGCAGACCAATGCTTGGCTATCCGAGCTGTCGTGCGAGACATCGATAGAAGTTCGTGAGGTACTCGACGCTGACCTCGTACAAATCGTCTACCGCCGCGTGGGCACTGACATTAAGACGGAGGGACAGCGGTCTACCAATGTTGGATTCGGTCTTACAGTCGCTCTTCCAATCATAGTGGCATGCCTGGCCGCCCAGCCGGGGTCAGTTCTTATCGTAGAGAACCCCGAGGCGCATCTTCATCCCAAGGGACAGGTGATGGTTGGCCGTCTTTGTGCTCTGGCATCTGCTGCTGGAGCGCAAGTCGTGATCGAGTCACACAGTGATCACGTACTAAACGCGCTTCGGCTTGCGGTTAAGCAGTCGATTGTTAAAGCCCAAGATGTGGCCCTAAGTTACTTTAGTCGGAATGAGGGTGTGCTTGAACCTGTGATTGCTGATCTCACGATTGATAACGACGGCATGATAGCCGCTTGGCCGCCCGGTTTCTTCGATGAGATGGATCACGCACTCGATGCTTTGCTGAAATGATGCCGGGCGTTGTCGCAGTCTTTAATGAGTGCTCGCTTCCGTCATCTCCCCTGGATGATCGAGACGCTGCCTCGATTATCGGGACATTCAGTGGCATGATGTTGTCTTTGCGAGCAATTCGGAGTGATGTCGCATTGGATTCACCCGTAGCTCTTGCTGATCAGGAGATTGCTACTGGCGGACGCACATTTAGTGTGTTTGCGTTTGCAAATGGGGGCCGAATTCGCGATCAGTGGCGACTTGTCCAGCGAATGCTTGCCCGCGCTCCATTTTTTAGAGATCCGCCTTCCACGACTCCGCATTCTTCACTTGAAGTTTACCGCTGGAAAGGCGTCCCTGCAGTTGGTCTTGGCCGTGCGGCGCGCCACGAGCAGGTAGCAGTCAGTCTTTTCACGGCACCAGGATGGGATGACCGTGTTATCGAAGTTGAGCGCGAATGGCTCGAAGAAACATCCGCAGGACCTGCAGACCTCACGGCCAACGTAACGGTGCTACATGCATCCAGATCCGTGCATATCGAGTTCGCGTCTGATCATATTCGCGAGATGTCACTGCCCTTTGGATTCTCTGGTATGGACCTATGGATACAGAGAGATGTCCTGTTCCCTGGTATTGGATTTCTCCCCAGGGTCGAAGATGATCTTGCGGCACTTGCGTCGGGTGCACCGGCGCTGCGTCAAGTTCGTTTACGTCTGCGACAGTTGGCGCATGCAGCACGCGACTGGCATCGTGATGGCGGTGCTGCGCCGGAATGGTTATCACCAGTCACGCCCGAGGGAGTCCAGCGTCAAAGGCTCTGCATGTTCCGCGATCTCGACGGAGAAAGTCGTTGTTTCGATCTACACGCGCGATTTACCCCCAGGCATGGGCGCATTCATATGCGCTTGAATCAGGCCGTCGTCCCGCCCTACGTCACGATTGCATACATCGGACAGAAGTTGAAATAGCCCTATATGTGCGGCGCCGTAGCGAGAGCGAGTGAATCCACAGAAGTCCATCAGCATTGAGGTTGTGCTGCTTCAGCTACTGACGCCCGAGGCATTTACCTCGATCGTCAGTCCAGGTGCTGCTCAGCGGCCTTTTAGCGTGCCAGCGTGTCCTGGCGATCGCTGGTCAATTGGCGACCGAGGCATAGTCAGTTTCAGCAGCAAGCGTGACCTCATGCCCTTCGACGAGCGCTCGGAGCCGAGCTCGCTCAGCCTTGTCGCGGCGCATGAGGTGGGTGTAGACACGCAGTGTGAACTTCGGATCAGTGTGGCCGAGCTGGGCCATGAGGAACGCCGGATCCTCGCCGCAGGCGACGAGGATCGAGGCGAAGGTGTGGCGCAGCTTGTGCGGGGTGACGCCATCGGGCAGCGGTGGGTGGCCGCGCTCCTGCAGGAGCGCGTCTGCATGGCGCAGGACAGGTGCAAGCACGCGGTTGCGTAGGTTGTCCTTGTCGCGCTGGCTGCCGGTGGAGGTCGGGAAGGCCGGGTCCTCTGGTTTCGTGCGGGCTGAGGCGGCCTTGTGGGTGGCGAGCTCGTCGCGGAGGATCGGCAGCAGGGAGACCTCGCGCAGTCCGGCCTGGGTCTTTGAGCGTCCGACGTGGATGCGTCCGTTGGCGAGGTCGACCTCGCGCCAGCGAAGCTCGCACAGCTCGCTCGCGCGTAGCCCGGCGAACAGGAGGGTGGCGACTGTCGCGCGTCGTCCGGTGGTGGGTCTCTGCTTGCTGTGGTCGAGTTCGGTCGCGGCGTCGAGCAGGGCTTGGATCTGCTGCGAGCTGTCGAGGTGGATCGGGCGTCGTGCGGGGCGCTTGAGCCGGCGTCGCTTACCGGCGGCGGGGTTGGACGGTATGTGCCCGTACTCGACGGCCAAGGCGAGCACCATTTGCATCACGTCGAGGGTCATATTGATCGTGTGCGCGGAGAGCGGGCGTGGTGAGGGGTCCCGTCGTGCGCGGCGGTGCTTGTCCTCGGCCGCGCGGCGGCGCTCCTCGGACTGCTGCACCTTGTGGCGGCGGTAAGTGTCGACCGCTTCGATCGTGATCTCCGAGAGCCGCCAGTGCGCGAAGTACGGCAGTAGGTGGTGCGTGAGCGCCCATTCGTAGAACTCGATGGTCCGTTCGCTGATCTCGCCGTGGCGCCCGGCCAACCATTCGGAGGCGAACCGATGGAAGGTCTGCTCCTGCTCGGGCGCTCCGTCCGTGCCGTCTGGACTTGCCGAGGTTGAGCTGGGGGAGCGGTTGCGGTCTGGTGGGATCCAGATGGATCGACGCACGTCGGCGAGGACGTTCTGTAGCTCGTCATCGGCGCGCTCGCGGGTCCAGCCATCGGTGTGTAGGCCGAGGGTGACGTAGTGGCGTTGCCCGTATGCGCGTACGCGCAGCGCGTAGCCGCGTCCGGCCTTCCATTTTCGCTCAACCACTTGTCCGCTGGCCGTCCTTGGCATTGTCGATCTCCTTCGTCGTGGGGCAGGCTGCCTGGCTGCTGGGCCGGCTCGCCTTCGGGTCGTGCGACGATAGCTCTGGTCGGCTGCGAATCTCAAGCAATCGCAACGGATCCGCACGGTTCTGAGGCGATCGCCGCTGATTCGCGCTCGCACAAGGCGTTCGGGTACCCGCCACGCGCCCGAGACGGCTGGCGAGTTGTTGGGGGTCGAAGCGCAGCCGCGGCCGCGGACCGTCGCCGAGACGGATCGCGCCGAGCCGCTCGGCGTGCTGGTAGACCCAGGAGCGGTCGACACCCCAGCGCTCGGCGACCTCGCTCGCGCTGAGCAGCCGTCCGGGGGCCAGCGGATCAGGCGGGGCGCCACCTTCGCCGCCAATCAGCCCGGCGATGCAGTGAGCGATCGCCTCAATGCTGCGCACGTCCAGCTGCACGACGGTCTGTCCAACTGGATCGACTCCTTGCTGGACATCAACCGGATCTGTCCGGGTCGGCGTCATGGGCGACCCTTCCTGTTCGAGCCCGCCGCGAAAGGGTGTCCTGACCGACCTCCCCCCTCTGGGTGTTGGTCGGTTGCTGTGATGTCGGCGTGTTTGGCCCAGTGGGAGATCCGTGCTCGCGCGATCGGTATGTAGCTGTCTTCCTGCTCGATCCCGTGGAACCGGACGCCCTCGAGGATGGCGGCGGCGCCTGTGCTGCCGCTGCCTGTGAACGGGTCGAGTACGAGTCCGTCGGGTGGGGTGAGCAGGCGCACGAGCCAGCGCATTAGATCGAGCGGCTTGACGGTGGGGTGGATATTGCAGACCGGGTTCTCCCGTGCGCGCTGGTTATTCTCCCGGCCGATCTTGAACGTCTGCACGGTTTGGCGCGCGAGCCGCTCGCACCCCGCCTCGCGCTCTGCGCGTGAGGCCTTCGCTGCATAGAAGAACCGTTGGCGCTCACCGAGCAGTCCCACAGGGCAGTCTTCCGCGCACAGCTTGCCCGTGCAGGCGGGTGCGTGGATCAGCGCGAGGTTCGCTGGCCACCGTCCCTGCTCCTTGGCGACTCGAGAGGGATTGTGGGTGCGCCCTTCGGCTGGGCACTTGCGGTTGGAGGCGCCGAGGCGGCACGCGTCGATATGCAGCGCACTGGTTCGGTATCGGGAGTGGTTTTGGATGGTTGTGCCTTGGAGTGGCTTTCTGGCGAGCAGGATCGGCTCGTATGCGGGCTTCAGCGCGGTCCCCCAGCCAGTAGCGTCGCCGGTGAGGTTCAGTGACTTGGGGAACCCTTGTCCGAAGATCCACATCAGTACGTCGCGCAACTCGAATCCTGCTTCTTCGACGCCGCACGCCAGCCTGTGGAATGTGCGCGGTCCACCGAAGATCGCCATGTGCCCGCCGGGCTTCAGAACGCGCAGACACTCCGTCGCCCACTTCTTGCTGAACGTCTGGAAAGCGGGCAGCGCACTGTCTTTGCTTGAGGCGGCTCGGATCGCGGTGCCGTCCCATGCCATCCCGTTGAAGCCGATCCCGTATGGCGGGTCGGTGATGACTACGTCGACGCTGTCGGGTTCGAGTTTCGGTAGCGCCTGGAAGCAGTCGGCGTGGTCGATTCGCCAGCGGCGAGCTTTGCGAGGGTCGATGGGTGTCCGTTCCCGGGGCATGGTCTACCTCTCTGGTTGTGAGTGTCCGAGCCAGTTGACGTACTGGCCGGGGTTGTGCAAGTCGATGAAGATCGGCGCGAACGGGCCGTGATCGCACAGGTCGGCGAGGGTCGCGAACGACACGGGGACCGTGGCGTAGCGTTCGCGTTCGGGGTCGGTGTTGTGCAGTGCGATGGCGCGCTGGATGCGTCTGCGTGCCGTGGTGCTCTCTTGGTGTGCGAGTACGACGAGCACGCTGGGGAACGTGCGGTAGTACATGCACCACAACGGTCTTGCGGGCGGCTCGCCTTGTTTTGGTGTGGGTCGGTAGTCGTGCAGGCGGGCGTAGCGGGTGAACTTGGCAGCGAGCTGCTCAGCGGGTAGGGTGCCGCGGTCGAGCTCGACAAAGCGTTGATGGAGGAGAATGGACTCCTCGTCCGCTTGGATGTAGGTGAGTAGCGCGTCTGCGACGAGTAGCTCTGCGGGGCGTTTGGGACGGGAGGGTGAGATGGGGTGTGCGATCTCGTGTCGCCAGGAGAGCGGTCCACAATCGTCATCGTTCTGGCGTGCGGCCCGGAGGAACGCGATCCCGACGTCGTTGACCGCGAGCGTGTGGGCACGCAGTGGACCTGCGGCTTGGTCGTGGGAGGTGACTCGCCGGCGCCGCTCGGCGCGTGTGCTGAGCGCCTCGACGGTGTCGGCGCCGTGCTCGGTGAGATACCAGAGCGCATGGTTCTGGGGTCCACCCGCACGATCGATCAGCTCGTGCTGGTGGAGTTGTGTGAGGATCCGCCGGGTCCAGCGCAACCCGTTCTCGGGAGTGTGCAGCGCGTGGATCTGGGTCGCCGTCAGCAGCCTGTGCTGGTAGAGGCTCTCCAGAATGTCGACCGTTACAGGCGCCAGCACCTGGTTGTGTGTGGAGGTCGCGCTGCTCACGGTTTGACCTCCGGCTGCGCAGGCGGGAGCTGAGGTACGGTCGAGCGCACCGGACCATCCCCGCCCGCACCACCGCTCTTCCCATCCTTTAGGGTCTTCAGGCGGTCGCTGATTCGCTTGTCGAGCGTGTCGAGTTCGACGATCGTCTCGCCAGCGTCCTTGCGACCTGACGCTTCGTCGATGACGGGTTGGATTGCAGATACCTGTTCGGGTTTGTGCTCGGCGGCGAACACGTCCGTGACGGCGAGGTTTTCGAACACGAATGGGCGGGTGAGCTTGCCGTGGTTGGTGGCTTGCGCAAGGAACGTCCAGCGCGGGAGGCCGGTGATCGCATTGGCTGGCGGGTCGCCCGCCCACTCGCGAGCGATGAGACCGGCGGCGTGAGCATTCAGCGCGGTGACGATCAGGTGCGAACGGTTGGTGGTCAGCGCGTTGAGCGTGGCGCTGGTGAGCCGCTCGGGGTTCTGGTTGAGCAGTGTCGCGCGGACCCCGTACTTCGCGGTTTGCTCCAGGAGCGCTGCGAGGTTCCCCGAGGATGCTCCGTCGTAGGTTTGGACCTCATCGAGGAACACGTAGAAGGGGGTGCGCTGCTCGGGCGGTGTGTGTGCACGTCCCTTCGCGGCGTGCAGGAGGTCGTAGACGAGCAGGTTGGCGACGAGCCTGTCCTTGGCGCCTCCAGCACCGGGACATGCGAGGACGATTCGTTTCTCGTCCATCGCGCGTGCGATGTCATAGGTGGAGGCTTGGGCTCCCAGGAGTGCCGCGAGTTGTGTTGAGGAGCGCATCCGGTCGATCAGGTTGGTCACCGGGGTTATCGCCTCCTCGGCCATACGGGGGAATCGTTCGCTGAAGAACTGGCGGCGAGGCACCGACAGGAACGGCAGCGCGACCTCCCGCCACTCGGGGTTCCCAAGCAGCGTCGGGATCTGAAATATCGTCGGCTGAAGATCCTCTGGCAGGACGGTCGAGAGCTCGATCAGCGCGGCCGTCGCCTGGGTGGTGAGGGTGAGCGCTCGGTTGTTGCGCTCACCCCACTGCAGCGCGGAGGCGAACGAGTCGACGATCGACTCGACGCGGCGCTCTCGCTCGTCATCGGAGAGGCCGTGCGCGGCTAGCGGATTCCATCCCGGCTGACCATCGCGGGAGCGGGGACCGACGAGGTCGAGCTCGAGCACCCGTCCGGCGAGCTCGCGTTCTGTGAGACAGCTCTTGATCCGGGCTATCGCATCCTCGTGCGGGTCAAGGAACAGCCCGCCGTGACCAGTGCGGACGAGGTGCAGGAACTGGGTGATCGCGAGCTCGGTCTTCCCCCACCGTGACCGGCCCGCAACATAGGTGAAGAACGTGTCGGGGAGGCGCAACCCGACGATCCGCTCCCCCGTCTCGTCCTTGACGCGACCGAGCGGCACCACATTCTCCTGGTCCTTCGAGGTGATATACGGCAGGTTTTGAGGCGCCGGATACACGGCTGGTCCAAGCCCGAGCACATGCTCGGACGCACAGTGTTGGGTTGGTGGCTTGAGGAATCCTGCGATCTCGCGCGCACCAACGACATCTCGGCGGGCGGGAGCGAACAGTCCCGTGCCCATGCGCTGGTCAAAGCGTCTCCTGCGACCGGGAATATCAGCGCCGAGGAACGCGAGGCCGAAGAGGCGGACTCCGGTGACCCGGAACGAGTTTGCTGCCGCCCACCCGTCAAAGCAGCCGAGCAACGCCTGCATCCTTTCCGCCGCGACACCCTGCGCGCCAGCCGTGGACCGCAGGAGAACCTGGATCTGAAAGAGCGGTTCTGCTTGAAGGAGCTTCGTTGCGAGCTGCTCGCGCAACACACGCTGCCCCACAACATCCGCAGCCGGTTGGCGTCCCGCCGGTCTCGCGTTACCCGAGAGCACATCGAACAGTCCACCGCCGCCTCCGCCGACACCACCGGCTGGGCTGGCGCGGTGGGCCTCTCTCAACAGACGACGGTGCAACCGTCGCCGCGCGCCTGCCGTACATGGCAACAGATCGACGGCTACCTCCACACACGCCTGGCTTGCTCCGTGGGCTTTGGCGAGGACTTGGGTGAAGCTCTGTAGCGGGTCGGGGTCGAGCGGGAGATGCGCCAGCGGCTCGCTGCTCGGCCGCGCCAAACGCAACTCAGCCCGCACCACACACTCCCGCCCTCCTCCGGTCCCGCCACCAGCTGGGGCTTCGGGTTCGACGGGGTGCAGTTGGACACGGTCGTAGTTGGCGAGCGCGGCCCGGACCGCCGGCAGTGATCGTTCAGGCACGACCAGCGAATAGCGAGCCAGCCCATCCATATTGGTATCGAGCAGGACGCGCACGGCACCGTTACTAGCGAAACCAGCGACCGTGCAAGTTGAGTTCAGGCCCCGGTCACGGAACCACTCACGGAACAACCAGGACACCATCCTCACGCCCCCGTTCCAGCCGACGCAGGCGGTTGTGCGTATCCGTAGATCGGGCCGGGCTCACCGGCAGCGGCGGCGGCGTGTGCGGGGTCGAACGGGCCGACACGCGTGACCTTGTTGGCGTAGTTGCCCTCGACGGTCGCGATCTCGCCGTTCGCCAGGACACGAACGATGATCCCGACGTGCAGACTGTTACTGGGTCCGGTGCCGTAGAACACGGCATCGCCCGGGGACGGTCTCGCACCCGGCGGGAGGACATGCCCGTGGTGTTCGGCGACCCACGTGTACAGCGATCCGGAGTAGGCGTAGAGGGATGTGGGGCCGGGGAGCGGGATGCCGGCGTGCTGCCATACCCATGCGGTGAAGAGGCTGCACCACTCCTCACACGGTCCGTAGAGCGTGCAGTTCGATCCGGGCGGGTGCTCTGTTTGGCCGACCTGGCTTTCGGCGACCTTGACGATCCCGGCTCCCGCACCTGACCCCACGGCTGGTGAAGCGGTGCATCCGGCCGGGCTTGCCGCTTCGACTGGTTGCGCGAGTTCGCCATTGGTGGGAGCTGGTGCCCCGCTGCCGGTGAACCCGTATTGCACAGCGCGTGCCATCACCTCGCTCGCGTAGCTGACGGCGCTATCGGCGCATGCACCGTAGTAGTGGCAGGCGGCTTGGAAGTATTCGTTGTAGGTGCCGCCGGTTGGTGGGGCACCCATGTCTTCGCGCAGGATCCTCGCGGCGGTATAGATCGCGTCCGCCGGATCGTTCACTGACGCCGTTTGACCTGGATGCGCGGAGACTTCATAGCGTTCCCACAGGGTCGGACCGGATCCTGGACTGCAGGGGCTTTCGCGCTGGTAGGCGATCTGCATCGGTCCCGCGCAACCTGAGCTGTTGGTGCCGGCGCAGGTGCCGTTGTTGCACTCCTGCGCTCCGATGGACGCGAGGAACGTCCAGTCGATATCGAACCGTGCACCCGCCTGCTCATAGAGACGCAACCTTTCCGGCGGAATGTCCTGCAGCGCGGCCGCAGACGGTGCGGGACCATTCGTCGCCGCGGATCCTGTTGGTTCTGCCGCCTTGCAGGAGAGGCTCGCGCCGAGGACGGCCGCGACGAACCCGAGGGTCGTCGTGACCGCGAGTAGCACGCCGGCACCGGCGAACCCGGAGCCGACCCACCACCACAACGCACGACCAGCATTAGACGAACTCTTGCTCATCGGGCACCGCCGATCCCTGTGACGAGCAGCCGTCCGCCGCTACGGTTCACGAGCAGTTCGATCGTGTAGTCGGCGACGCCCCCGTCGTTGACGACTGCGCTCACGTCCACCAGGCCATCCGGCGCGGCGACGGGCGCCAGTGAGACCAGGTGCGGGTAGCGAGCACTCATGGTCAGCGATACGCGGGGTGGATGTTCCCCGAGCGAGCGCTGGAGGCTGGGGCTCGCGTCACGAATCCCGGCGACCCCGTTGTGGCCGTAGAGGTAGGCGAGGTAGCCGGTAAGGAACCGGCGCGCGATGTGCTCTACAGACTGGGAGACCAAGTCTGGCTTGGACGACCCATCGCCCGCAACCGACGGCGACGGGAGCGGTGCCTTTTCGACCGACGACCTTGCAGCGAGCGGGCTGCGGCCAGTACGCGCCGTCGTGCTCGCGGCGGGTGTAGTGAGCGCGAGCAGGCCGACTGTGAGCGCGAGCACGACGGTCGACGCGATGAACGCGTGGCGGCGCTCGTGATCGACGATCGGCCGGTCGCGCAACCTGATCAGCCAGCCACTCATCACGACCCACCTGCCTGACCGGGAGCAGCCGTCTTGGCCGGTGCGTTGCTGCTCGTTTTGGTGGGCGTGTTGGGTTTTGAAGTTGGTTGGGGCGCACCGGTCTTCTTGCCGGTGCGCCCCGGTTGTGATCGGGGAGTAGTGGTGGGACTGTGCCGGCCGGCCGCCATCCCGCTAATGCGGGTGGCGAGATAGAGGGCAGGCAGGAGTCCCAGTCGATCGCCGTCACCGGCACGAGCGCCGGTGGTCGCGGCGAGGAGGTCCCCGGTGAGCTTGTTGCGATACAAAAACGCCGCCCACAAGAACGCGGCCTGCAGGACGAAGCTGAGAAGCCATCCAAGGTTGCTAGTGGCCTCCGCGAGCGCACGGCAGACAGCGAGCACGATCGCGAGGATCAGCGAATAGACGGCCTTGCGCAACAGGAAGCTGGCGAGGCGGGTGAGCCATCCCTTGAAGAACTCGTGTCCGCGTCCCGGGAACACACCCACCACCAACGCGACGGGCGCAAAAGAGAGCAGTAGTAGGAAGAGGATTTGGAAGACGATCACTCCGAGGCAGAGCGCGCCGAGCAACAGCAGCACCCCGTCGGCACAGAGCATGATCACAAACGACAGGAGCAACCGTTGGTATTGGCCGCCCTTGCCCATAGCTTCCGCCGCAGGCTCATCCACCGGACCCAGGGGATAGCTCCCGCTTGCCTTCGCTGGATCATTCTTGGGTAGATCGCTGCTCTTGCCGTGTTCGAGCGCCGCGTGCTCGGCGTTGCGTTCTGAGGACTGAAAGGTGTAGGCGAGGAAGTGCGGCGCATACTTGTGCAGAGCGTTCACACAAATCTTGTGTTCGGCACCAACTTCAGTGCCAGTTTCGAGCTCTGCCGCGAGCTTCGCGTCCATATCCGGGTTGCTTGCGAGCGGCCGTACTGCCACCGACTTTGGTTTGCTCGCGACGGGGGTGGCGACGCAGTGCTCGATCCCGCCGAACTCCAGCACCGTCCAGGGCTGGGCGATCAATAGTTCAAAGAGCTGGCCGCTCGCGGCCTGCTTTGCTTCCTGTTCACCACCGAGCGTGCCTTTGCTCGTGATCGACAGGAACGCGGTCGATAGCTGGTTGGTGAGCTGGCTCGCGGGACCGATCGTCGCCTGGGGTTGAGTGACGATCCCGAGCGCGAGCACCAGATAGACGAGTGAGAGGCCGAGCTTGCCGGCGGTCTCTGTGTAGCGGCGTTGAACGAGTGTCTTCCACATCGCCCAACACCCAGTAAGGAGGATCGAGACGACCAACCATGGTGCGCCGAACGTGTTTGCGTAAATACCGTGGATCGCTTGGGATACGGGTGTGAGCGCACCCGACCCGGGACTCCCATTCCCGTTGACCAGATCGAGGGAGAACGCGAAGGAGAACAGGGTGATCAACAGCCGCGACATGAACGCGCAATACAGCCAGAGCACCTGCGCAAGCATGTACGCGATCAACGGCGGTACACCGGAGACGTCGATGCCGCCCGTGAGGCTCGCTTCGACTCCATTGAAATACTCGTCGAGCTCGTAGTTGGAGAGCGGGTAGCGTTCCACCAGCCCACCCGCCGGCAACTGCGGCGCCGGCCCAACGTTCCCGTAGACGTCGCTACCGAACGCGACCGGCGCCGCAACCAACAACAGGACGAGCACGAGCACGGCGATCAGCAGCGCACGACGGTGACGCCGCGCCCACCCGCTGAGACGACGGAGAGTATTGACGGTGGTTCTCATACGTCGCTCTCCGCCGTCGCTTGGGCAGGTGTCGTATCGAACGCTTGGAGCAACTGCTCGTAGACCGGGTCGATCTGCACCTCACCGACACGGCCATCAAGGTCGCGCATCAGACAGCGGCCTTGCCGGAACCCGCATATGAGACTGACCAGTCCTTGATCGTCTGGGTCCAGGCCGATCAGCGAGAGTGCCCTGGCGGCCTCGGTGTCGGAGTCCTGACCGAAGATGAAATAGACACCGATCAGCTCCGAGAGCCCGTCGAGGTCGGCGGTGCGCTGCGTTCCCAGCAGGAGCGTCGTGTTGAACGCGCGGCCCAGGCGGGTGAGACGATCGACGATGACCCGTCCTCGTGGGGAGGCCAAGAGGAACCATGCCTCGTCCAGCAGCACGACCTTATGACGCGAGCGATCTTGGGATACGAGTCGCAACACATAGGCAGCGACCAACGTGAGCGTTGCGACCGACACTCGCTCTGTGCGGGTGTAGGTGTCGCGGGCTGCTGCTGGGTCGGGGAGTGAGAGCCCGGGCATCCGGATCGTCACCACCGACCCTCGCGTCTCCACTGTTGTGTCCTTGCCGGTCCCGAACCCCAGGCGTGCCAGACCGAAGTCGCTTATCACCTCTAGCGCTTCACCTGCGTCGCGAGCCGGCTCCTGCTCGCTCTGCTTGAGGTGGTCTACGACGCTCATAAGGCCGCGGGAGCCTTCGCGTATCGCGTCGCGGACGGCGCGGCTGATTGCGTTCTCCCACACAGCGGGCGGATCGCGCAACAACTCCAACAAATAAGAGGAGGCGATCTCCTCCCGAAGATCAGCCGGTCCAATCGCCAACGGGTCGAGCTTTCCCTGCTGAGAGGGCTCACCGGAGAGCTCGAGCACTTCGAGACGCTCCGCAAGCTCGGGGAGGTTCTCCCATCCGTGGTCGGGCTTCGGATCGAAATCAACGATCAACGAGCCCCTGCGCTCGGCGGCGTAGGCGATCGTTTGTGCAGCGACCGTCTTGCCCGACCCCAACGTCCCCACCAGCAATACCGCCGATGCGCGTGACTCACGCGATGACTGCGTCGGGTCATAGCGGACCGGACGCGGCAACCCTGTTGGCGCGTATCCCAGATATGGGCCGTGTGGTGAGCCGACGGTTCGTGTCGCTGTGGGTACCAGTGCACCGAACTGCTCGACTGTGATCTGCTGTGAATAGTCGAGCGTGACCCCACCGTCGGTGCGCAGAACGTGGTCGAAGAACAGTTGGTGTTGCAGACCTGCGGGACGGTGGAGCTGAATGTCGCCGTAGTGCTCGCGCAGCACGCTCACGCGACGCTCAAGCTCCTCGGCTGTTGGTGCGCCGAGTGCGAGGCCGATCCAACCCGTCAACATCGGCGGACGCGAACCCGCCTGCAATTGCGCCTCATACTCGCGGGCCAGTGTCCTGTCCTCCTCGGCCTGTAGGCCGGGACCAAACGCTGCGCCCTGTACCTGCTCGGCGTATGCGTGCTCCACATCGGCGATCCGCTTGCGTACCTGTGCGAGCGCGTCACGATTACCAAGCCAACTCGCGTGAAGGACCGCGTCAACCGGGAAATCGACGCTCTCAAGTGGTGCGAACAACAGCTCGGCGCCAGCACCGGGGAACTCCGGGGCGTCAGCGAGCGCACCCACCGCCAACATCGCCTGGAAGCACCGGACGCGCTCGCCATCGACGCGTAGTGTCCGCTCGTGCTCGGTGATCGCAGCGTTCGCGTTGCGCCACAACACCTCACTCAGCGGCTCAAACGCCGCCTCTCCGCCGGGGGCGTGTACGACGAGTGCTTGGGGCTTCCAGTAACGATCGACCCCGGCTTCCGCGACACCACGCGCAGCGACCCGAGCGAGCAACCACTGGATATCGACCGTGCTCGCACGCTCGCACACGACGACGCTCGACAAGCGCTCGAAGAGTCGCCGCTCGGACGCCCTGAACTCCTCGATCCGGCCGGCTGGGATCGACGCGTGTTTGCGAGCGCCGACCACACCCTCGACGTGAGCATGTACATGATCGCTGAAGCGGATCAGGCCGGACCCGAACCCCGCTGGTGCTCGTTCGTTGAGGGAGACCGCGAGATATGTCTCGGGGACGTGTGAGCGCATCCCCTCAAGTCGCTCGGCATGCCCAGCAAGAAACGCCTCCCACGCCTGCTTGTCCTGATGGCGGGGGTCGAGCAGACCGAACGTGTCCCGCACGTAGCTCCCGGCCGGGTATGCGCGGTTGACGCGCCACAAACTGAAATCGGCGGCGACAGTGTGAGCCAACCGCTCCAAGCGGCGTTGCAAGTCCCACTTGCCCGATACCGCACGGAAGGGGTAGGACACCATCCCCAACCGGTACAACGCCACACACCCGCCGTTTTGGCTGAACAGGAGATTGCCGTAGGCGTAGGAGAGGGGGAAGCGGGTCATGGTCTGACCTCCACGACCTGACCCTCATCCAGATCGACACACATCGCGACCATCTCACCCTCGCGGACACGCCTGCCAGCGGCGGGACGAGCGACCAGGCGACCACGCGCCGGGGTCAACACGACACGCCGTGCGAACACGACCCGCGCCGGCCCATGCACACGACCGTGATGAAGTACCGGATGATGCTCGTCATGGCCGAACCACACCCGTGGAGACCACGTCCACTGCTCGCCATCGACCGTCACGGGGCGGCCGAGGGAGCGGCGGCCCGCACGCAACCGCACAGCAAGCCGCGAAAACAGATAACGGTGCCCTGAGCGACCGTCAGGTGTCAACTGACCAGCCGCAGTCGCCACAAACCCTGGCAGCACAAGCAGACGCAGCGGCCAGTCGACCCAACCCAACACGACGCCCGATAGCTGCACTGTCGCGGCGATGCAGATGCTGGCGATGAGTGCGCCGCGCCATCCGCGCTCAGCACCCAGCAAGCCACCAATCCCGGCCGCGACGGCCGTGAACAGCAGCGAGCGGGTACTGAGCAACAGGATCACCAGCAGCGTGCCCGCCGCCCAGCCAAGCCAGGCAAGCGGGACGCCACCGGGGACCGGCAAACGGCGCCCGTCGATCTGGTAGATCCGGCGATCCGGCTTGAAGATCCGCTGGTAAGAGCGGACAGGTGAAGGAGAATCGCTCACCAGCCCACTCCTAACCAAAGACCTGCTTGCCGATAGCTTCAGCGGCCTTACCGATCTGATCCGGCGCGAAAACCATCCACGCCACCACAATCGCCGCAAACAGGAACACTGCGAGCTCGGTGTAACGCCGGTTCCACAGGAACACGAGGCTGAAAGCCGCGACTATCCCGCCATACACCTCACCCGCATAATGCTTCAACAACCCGCCAACATTCGCACCAACATCATTACCAGCAGCCAGCGCAGCCGACGGAACAACAGCCAACAGCAAAACAACAACGACAACCGTCGAGAACAACCGACGGTAAACCTGCGAGGAATGAGACCAACTTGGCTTTTTGGTTAGAGAAGTCATCACCCCCTGGTTTTTACGGTGCGCGAAACCAAAGATCCACAATCACACAAACGTACAAGCGTATGATTGTGAATCGGGCGTGCTGCCACACTGACCCCAGCGACGATCCTTGGAAGGCGTGAAACGCCATTCACACAGCACTTAACGACGCGGTTTGGCTATGTCCGCAAGCTCGTCGAAATATCCAGCGGTGCTCGCTACCGCGTGCTCCAGCAGTTGGCAGGCGGTGAAGTCGGAAAGGGTGTAGCGAACACAACGCCCCTCGCGCTGACGCGCGAGGACCCCGGCCTGATAAAGAATCCCGAGATGTTTCGAGACGTTCTGTTGCGTCAACGGCCCACTCTCGACTGACAGGCGATCGGTCAACTCCTGGACCGTAGCCTGCCGGCCCTGCAGCATCGTCACAATCCGCATCCGTGTCGGCTCACCGATCGCATGCATACGACGAGCCACAAGATCGAGTAGATCCCCAGATAGAGCCGGTATCTCATCCTTGAGAGCCACGGGTCATCTCCTGACCTCGCGGCCCGCAGCCGGCATTTTGGTCCAAACCGGCCCAGACCGCGTATGTCCTTGCTCTCTTATCCGACCAAGCGAGCAAAGCGGGACAGAAGGCCTGCTGAATAGTTCGCACATTGCGAGAGATTTGATGGCTTCGTGGCCGCCCTGCGCTCATCACCGAGCATCGGCCCGTGCTACTGGACGAACGTACGAGGGGGGTCAAAACGCTGTTGGGCGCGACATGCCATCAGGAAGACCACCAACTCGATGAAAGGACCAGTCATGAGCAGTCGTCCGTCCACGCGGCTTGCATCCTTGCGCCAGTCACGCCACACCACGCCTCGCACCCCGGCACGCGCGTCAACGCGCCGCCGCAATCCACGAGTCCGGTCGCTCACGATACTTTGCGCCGGGCTCATTACTGGCCTCTTGTGGGCTGCAGGCGCCGCATATGCCAATTCGATCTCGCTCTCCGTCTCGCCCCAGCCCGTGCAGGAAGTAGCGAGCGAAATCACCTATCAGGCGTCCACCGAAGAGCCGTTGATGGCCAGCGTGTATGTGAATGCGCCTGGCGTGCCGTGCGCTCCCAACCCTGCGGTGGATTCGGGGACTGCGATCGTCGTCCCCAACATGTTGACCGACACCGTTGTTGGGGCATTCAGCGGTGCCGGTAACTACACGCCGCCCAGCACAGGTGCTTACACGATGTGCGGATGGTTGACCGGAGTTGGCAGCCTCGCGTATCCCGAAGGCGGAGAAGTCGCCACGGCGATATCCGTGCCACTGCAGGTACGCGCCCCGCGGATCAGCCTGTCGTTGACACTACCGCACCGCGCCTTGCCCGGAAAGAGCTTCGTCCTCGATGTCCACGCCACAAGCCAAGTTACGCGCTACGTCACAGTCGAGGGTATGCGGCTCACCCGCAACGGGTGTCCTCTCGACCGCGCAGCAAGCACTGCGGAACTGCTGCTGGAAAGCGAAATCGACGGTGGTCCGTGGCTGAAGCGCACGGTCGTCGATCCCTTGCCCGCCGGCCGCTACATATTCTGCGCGTGGGCCGACGCGCCGGGCGATGATGGACTCTACCCGCAGGCAAGCGCCTCTCTGATCGTCACGATCCCACAAACCAGCAGCCAGCACCCCAGCCGCAAACACGGATCCCGGCAGGCCGGCCGAAACCGGTCTTGTGCTGAATTCTCTCCGTGCGAGCACGGAGGAGGACCCTTCGGCCCCTGATAGCAGGAGAAGGCGCACCACCCTCTCCGAGAGCGCCGCGTCAATCCAGCCGACGCGGCGCTCAACCTTCGTGTCAGGCGACGATCTGGTCGAAGTGCAGCGCGGCCCGCGTGGGGAATACGAGGTCGTCTGTGGTGCGGTGGATCAATCCGGCTCCGCAGAGGCGTCTGATCGCTTCGAGTGTGTGCCCGCGCGTCGCATGGGCGTCCGTGCGGTCGCGGATGAGCTCATCGACCGACCAAGGACGCTGGTCGTCGGGGTCGAGGAGGCGATGAAGCACGCCCCAGTCATGCATGTTCTCCCGCTCGACCACTTCATTAGTCCAATCTGACGTCGGGCTCATAGGGATGTCTCCCTTGCGGCATCCAACCGGGCGATGCGGATGATCGCCGCCCAGCTGAACTCGCTCATCGCGGCGGCGCGGTTGAGCGTCGCGGAGCGCTTCGGCGGCTCGCCACGCTTGGCGCGCTCGGCATCAACCTGGTCGAGCTCATCCAACTCGTCCGCCGCAACGAGCGCCATCACCTCGATCGCCATGAGAACCGCCCAGCGATGCTCGCACAGATCAATCCGCACCCGCGCAGGCTGATCGGCCTCACACCACCCAACAACATCGAGCAGCGCGAGCACCCTGTCAAGCCGCACGAAATGCTTCAGATACCACTCGGGATGCTCCTCGCGGCCAGCCATGTCCACGACCTCGGCGATCCCCTCAGCGGGCGCCTGGATCAGGCTGTGCAGAGCGCTGCGCATACCAACCACCATCTCGGTGGGCACCTCCAACATCGAGCTCATCAGGGTCTCCTTTCCCTACGGTCAGGACACCGAGAAAGACCCTGCTCAAGCGCACGCGAGAACGCACCCCGACGACGGGATACCGTTATCCGCGGCACCGAACTAGACCTTCGGTGTCACGGGCCCGGCGATGCGCTCCTAACGCGTCGCCGGGCCGCTATTCAAATTGGACGACGACACACATGTAGCTCGAACCGCCGGCGATCTCAAGTCAAGCCAAGCAGCACGCCCCGCAGACCGCTGGTCTGGACGCGACGGGCGACAGCCCTTGGACCGGGCGCCAGACCGCCGAAACGCGGCCTCTCTACAGCCCTTTGGCCCCGTTTGGGCACTGGTGCCCAAACGCGACGCAATCCACGGGCCTCCACCGCAATCCGCCGGCCACGAAAACCTGCCCAAATGCAGGGATCTTTAGAAATGGAGCTAGCCGGACTCGAACCGGCGACCTCCTGGGTGCGATCCAGGCGCTCTTCCAACTGAGCTATAGCCCCGCATACCAACCGCCTGCAACACGGCGGCCCAGAGAGTCTAGTGCCGACGAGCCGACTCCGGCGACAAGATCTCTTGCGGCGCCCAGTCCGGCCATCCCCGCAGCATCGAGACCACCTGAACGAAGGCGCGGGTGGGCGCAGTATGGTTTGCTTGCGCAATGGGATTGCTCGATGACGCAATACGCGAACACTTGGAGCTCAAGCGTCTCAGGGGGGCCGACCCGAGCGTCGTAGCTCGTGAGGAGCATGACGCTCTTGGAGCCATACCTTCCGCAGGCGACCCCCCGAACCGCGAAGCGGTCGATACAGAGGTCGCGACGGACCATGGGGCACTGGACCAGCAGACTCCTGTTGTCGCTGATTCTCCGCCTGCCTCTACCTATACAGCCGATTCCGGATCGGTAGGCCAGGAGACCGTCGAGATCAATATGGAGGCGGAGCTCGCCGCCGAACGCGACTTCGACCCATCGCCGTCTCCGGACAAAGATGTCCGCGCCGTGGCCCATCCAGCGAGTGCACGTCCCATAAGTGACGAGTCGCTCGAATGGCAAGTACCCGATGAGGTTGCCGAGCCCAGCGATGCCATGCTCGATACCGGCTCAAGCGCTGACAGCGATCTCGACCAAGGCGAGCCCGTCGAGGATGTGCTCGAGGAGACTCCCGATTTCCTGCGTGAGACGCCCGAGCAGGAGCGCCTCTGGTTTGAGCAGCGACCTCCGCGCGACTTCGACTTCAACGAGTAGCGCGCCCTCGCTGCTGCCAGCGCGTCAGCTCGGCGGCGTGGGCAGCGTATAGGTAGCGAACGGGTGACCTCCTTCGAGCACCGTCGTGCTCGCGCGGTACACCGCGATCTGACTGGCGGCACCACTTGGAGCAGGCACTGTCGCGTTGAACGTGCCAGCGTGCGTGAGCTTGACGGTGGCGAGCGTCTTGTACTTGGCGCAGGTCACGCGCAGCGTGATGTGAAGGCCACCGACGGAAGTGCGTGTATTGGGTCTTCGCCGGCCATAAGCGGCCGTCCGGGCTCACTGGCACGCTCTCACGCATGTCTGTGATCGTGCTGGCCGTGCCTGATGGGTCTGTCGCCTCCTCACGCCCGAGTGGTCCAGGCCCGAGGTGCGCGCGGGTCGAGCGTGAAGAGCCAGGGGCATGAGTCAGCGCTACCGCGACGTGCTGGATTACGAGATCGGCGCGCGCATCATCGTGGAGTTCACGACGCGCGGGCGTGAGATCGCGGACTATTCGGTGGTCCTCACGGTCGATGACGAGGACGGCGAGCCGAGGACGGTGCGTGTGTACGACGGGGCGCACGGCGTCAACGACATGCACCGGCATGACCGTCACGGTGAGAAGGCACCGGCAGAGACGTTCCATGCCGGTACTCTTGGAGAAGGTATGCGGGCCGCGATCACCGCCGTTCGCACCGGCCATAAGGAGATGACCGACGCATGGCGCGCAACGTGAACCCCTCCGAGTCGCCCACCGCAAAAGCAATGGATCGCGCGATCGACCTCGCGATCGAGGGCGACTCGCCCTATCCCGAGCACGCCGCGTTCGTGGACGCCGATTCGCCCCACGCAGGGCATGAGATCACTCGCTCCCTCGACGAGGGCTACGCCGTCGTGCTTGTCTCGGCCGACGGACGCGAGCGGATCATCACGGCCAAGATGCTCGCGGCGGGCCGCTGAGGAACGACTACAGCCCGGCGAACAGAGCGTGTCAATCGCCTCCAGCGATACCAGCAGGGCGAAAAGAGACAGCGGTGTCAGCATCGAGGGGCAGGTGCTCACGTAGTCGCAGCTCTGGCGTGAAGCTTTCCGACGACCCTAAATTGGCAGCAGTGGGCAGCATCAGCGATTCAAGCACCCCGAAGGTCCTCATCCCGGCTGACGGCGAGAGACGAGAATCCGCTCTGTAGCGCGTATATTGGGAGGTCGTGGGGCCATAGCTCAGCTGGGAGAGCGCCTGCTTTGCAAGCAGGAGGTCGCCGGTTCGATCCCGGCTGGCTCCACTTTAGAAATGCTGCTAATCGGCATGATTGGGTCGCAGGGAAGTGGCGAAGTACCCGTAGGGACGAAGCGGGGACGAAGCAAGCGCTTCGAGATGCGCCTGCAGGGCTCTCGGCTTGGCAGGCGGGAGCCACGGACGACGACGGTGTGCTGCTGTTGCAGACTAACGTCCGCAACGGCTGGCATGATGCCAGGGCGATACCATGAGATCCGTGGCTAAGATCCAGACAAACGGCAGGCCAGAACCGCTCAGTCTCGAGAGACTGGCTGAGCTCCGGCGTCCGGCCAAGTACAAGACCCCAGAGGAAAAACGCGCGGCCTTGAAGCGCGCAACCGAGGGCTTGCGAGTCAAGGTCCGCGTCACGCCAGACATGTACGGCCGACGGTAGGCCATGACCCCTGCAAGTGCGCGTCGGCTTGGCAGCCACGGCGTGTTCGCAATCGAGGACGACGAGCTCCTCCTATCCGACCCGATCGCCCTCGACACCAGCTTTGTCGTCGAGGCGCTCATCGCGACGCAACCGCTGCACGCCACCTGCAGAGCATTTCTTAACCGGATCGACGCCAGCGGCATCTCGATCACCACGAGCGACCTGCTTGTCGTGGAGCTGGCCGAGGCGGCGTTCGCGATTGCACTCAAGGAGCGCTGGGGAAGTGGCGGCGTCATAGGACTGACGGACGAGCGCGTCGCCGCGCAGCGCGCCTGCTCGATGACACCGTCGGGCGTTACGAGACGGCGCTCGCCTCCAAAGAACACCTTCCGGTGCCCGTCGGCGAGGCTACGACCAATGCGAGAGATTTCATGACCGCCTACGGGCTCGCGTCATACGACGCGCTCCATGCAGCTAGCGCGGTCGCCGCCGGCGCCACAGCGATCGTGACCATCGATACCGGATTCGCATACCTACCGTCATCCTTGCTCACGATCTACACCGACCACTCACGGCTCGCTTCCAGCCGCGGCAAGCGGCCACGGTAAGCAAAGCGACTCCAGGGTGCGCTCGTAATCACGCAGGCGAGCAAAGTCCTAAAGAATTAGTGAGTCAGGATCGAACTCTGTCCCGCAAGCTGGTCGCGTGCGAGCCACCGATCCACGAATCCACCATCGATCGAGAAAACTGAAGCATCGCCTTGGTAGCAACACACGAGGTCTCATCTGCGAATCGCCATGCATGCTGCTCTGATCGCGCGCCAGATCTCAAGTCGATTCGGAACCGCCGCTTTGGGCTCGGCGATTACGCGCGGACTCGGCACCAGTCCGGCGCTACGGCTACTCGCGCGAAGCTCGGCCGAGTGGCTGGAGCGTGGAGCGTCGCCGCCCGCTTCAATCCCAGAGAGGAGTTGCAGCGCACAGCCATTCTTCGCGAGCTTCAGCAACTTGGCGGCCTCGCCAGCCGAATCGGGAACTATCGTTAGGACATGCCGGATACAGAGGACTTGCTCAGCCTGGCCGCAGACGCCGATTATTGGGACTTCGCCATCCGAATGGGGGAGGGAGCCGAACCGGACGAGAGCACACCGAACATTTCCGCACGATTCTTCAACACGATCGTGCACTTCATCGCGCCGACAGACGACGAGCCCGCCTGGCGGCTTGTCGAACAGCGCCTGGACTCCAAGCAGCCAAACCGCAAGCGCACCGTTGGCGAGGTGCGAGCGGCACAGGTGATTGACGTGGTCCCTGGCAGCCTCGAACGGTGGGTGCTACACGCCACACAAGAAGTTGCCGACTCCCTGCTGTCGGCGGACGAATGGGTAGACAACCCCGAGGAAGCGGCCCAGTTGCGCGGGCATGGTCTGCGACTTCGCTCGGAGTGGGAGCAGGCTCAAGCTCATAGTCATCGATGGCGAGAGCGTTTTGACGGCCAGTACGGCGACATTGTCATCTACGAGCTACGTGACGATGAGCCAATAGTCCACGAGAGAACCGAACACGACAACACGCCAGCCCTCCTCATGGGTAATGCCGGCGAGAACCTGCACGTGATTCTGGTAGCACCCACCACTAGCCACCCGTGGCGGCGCTCATCTCCGGGTCACGTCGATGAATATGGACGGCGAATATCCGTCCATGAGACACTTGACTATGCAGGTGACGAGCACCGCGATTGGGTGATCGAACAGACTGCACTAGCACTCGGCGAGACCCTCGCAGCACTGCGTAAGGTTCAGGACCGTGCGCTCGGCGGACATGATCCACAAGCTCTGGCCGAGTTGACAAGGCTCGCGGACCACGCTCGCGCCCTGGCCGAGGGTCTCCAAAAGCCGCTACATGATCCCGACTAAGTCGGTCGCGACTACGCGGCCGCGCTGTGCGGCGCGCTGGGGGCTGGCAGGGCTTCTAGGAGGGTCCTGGGCAACCTGGTACTGGCGTCCCAAACCTCGATAGCCACTAGCGCGCGGGTGGTCCGATCATAGTCCCGAAGTCCACCAAGGACACGCTCGCTGACGACATGATCAGACTCGCCGGTGGGGAGCCAGGCAATGTCCGCTTCGCGCAGCGCGTGCGATGCCAGGTTTGACGCTCTCTCCCACTCCAAGGGATGCCCGAAAAACATGACAGGAGGCGTCGCGCGGAAGTGGCTGGAAGAAAAGGGCTTGCTCGCAAAAGACGAGGCGGAACTCACCAAGGCGTTCATGGCATTTGCCGGGCGAGCCGGATCACATACCGGCATCTCGGATCAAGTAGACGCACAGCTACGTCGCACTTCGCCACCGCCCTCATGAGCTTCGCTATCGCAAAGCTTGGCTGACAGACGAATCAAGCGCTATCCGGCCGCCACCGATCGCGGCGAACCCGTCGCATTGACTTCGGCTGGCTCCACTTCAGAAATGCCTGCTAGTGCTGCTGCGCGGCCAGCAGGACGCAGCAATCGGGGAGCTTAACCCCGAGATCCGCCCGAAGGCGCGCGAGGTGTGACGAAGCCTCATCGCCGAGTGCAAGCTCCTGCACACCCAAGGCGTCCCGGCGCTGCTTGCGCATCGGGCACCCGAAAGAGCCGGCCTCCCCGCTACCCTCGCCCCATGACCCCCGAGGACCTAGCCAACCTCGCCCACCTGCGCCGCGCCCGCGACCTGATGGACCGCGAGTACGCCCGCCCGCTCGACGTGCCCGCGCTCGCCCGAGAGGCCCTGATGTCGAGCGCCCACTTCTCGCGCCAGTTCAGAGCCGCCTACGGCGAGACCCCCTACTCCTACTTGATGACACGCCGGATCGAGCGGGCCAAGGCGCTGTTGCGCCACCCCGACATGTCGGTCACCGAGGTTTGCTTCGCGGTGGGGTGCACCTCCTTGGGCTCCTTCAGCGCGCGCTTCACCGAGCTGGTCGGCGAGACCCCGAGCTCCTACCGGGCTCGCGACCACAGCGCCTTGGAGAGCGTGCCGGGCTGTGTCGCCAAAGACCTCACGCGGCCCACACGCAAGCCAAGCAGGATTGGAGAAACGCGCGTGGCTTTGGCTCGCTAGCGTGACGGGCATGAACCTAACTTTCTCTCAATGCTTCGTACTCATACATGACCCTGAGCAAGCGCTCGCTTTCTACCGTGACGTTCTCGATCTGGAGTTGCGCAACGACGTGGCTCGCGGCGACTTTCGCTGGATAACCGTCGGCGCCTCCTCCCAACCGGACGTGGCGATCGTCCTCACCAATTATCTAAATGGCAGTCCCGCCGACAGCGAAGCGCTCGAGGCGCTGCTCGCCAAGGGCGCCCTGAACGGCGTTCACTTTCACACCGACGACCTCGACGCGACCTTCGAGAAGCTGGTCGCCTCAGGCGCGGAGATCGTGCAAGAGCCAACCGACCAGCCTTGGGGCACGAGGGACTGCGCGGTACGCGATCCGTCGGGCAACATGGTGCGTATCGACCAGCCTCCCGCCCGGTAGTCGAGACCAGCGGTGGTAGCACTTCCGGCGCGGTACACGAGACCGCCGGGTAAGCGCTACTCCACGACCACCCGCCGCCCCTTGGCCTTGGGGTAAAGCCCCGCCAAGAGCCCCTCCGCCTCGGCCATCAGCTCCGCCCGATCGGCGCGCCGGAGCTTGTCGGCTGGGCGGAGGGTCAAGGTCGCCTCTCTGCGGCGCTGCTCGACCGACCATGTTCCCCCGACGAGGCCGTCGAGCACGATCGTGGGCTGGATTCGCAGGTTGCCCTTGTCGTAGATCGCTTCGCGCAACCCCTCGGGCACCATGCGGCCTCGGTGCTTGACGGCGTAGGCGAGCAGAGTGCTGTCGAAAGCCCCGAGCAGGCGGGGCGGGGCGGGTGTGTCCGGATCCGGCCGGGGCGCCTCGGGCAGGTCATACAGTGTGCGACCGGCATCATCCGCGAAGACCGCCAACCGCTCGCCCATCCCTTCGAGCAAGGCTCGCACCACCGGCACGCGAGCGCCGGTCCAGCAGGCCACGTCCTCGGCGCCGGCCGGACCAAAGGCGCGCAGATGTGCAAGAGCGACCGCTTCCAAGGCCTGCTCACGCTTGGGCGCCGGGCGCTTGCCCGGCGGGATCGGCGCCGCACGATGATCGGCGGGAGTCTTCGCTCCCCAAACCCCACCGGAGGGCACTCGCACCAAGGCGCTCCAGCGGAGGATCGGACGCCACTTGACCGACCGCTGCGCCTCGACCTCTCGCTCGTCGATAGCGCCGGGGTGACGCGCGACCCAATCTTCGGCGAACTGTGCGAAGTCCTCGCTGGTGCGCGACTGTCCCTTGGCGAAAGCGAGGATCTCCTCGCGCAGCTGGTCCATCGCGGGCGTGGTCTGGCCGATCGCCCGGTGCCAGGCGCCGGTCGGCTCCACCGCCACGGTCGCGTAGGCGGGGTGCTCGCGGGCGCAGACGAGATGCAAAGTGCCCCGGATCCCGATCCCCCAGAGCAACTCTTCCCCCTCCAAGGCCCGATAGAGATCCTCCGGCGCGAAGGAGGCCATCCGCGACCACAGGCCGACCGGCAGGGCCGCCCAGGCCTGGCCTTGCATCGCCCCGATCGCCTCGACCGTCTCCACCACGGGCCGGTCGAAGCGCTCGAGCAGGCCTTGGCGCGCGAGCAAGGCGCGACCCAAGGCGCGGTCGGACATGGCTTGGGGCTCTGCCATGAGCCCATCTTCGCGTATTGGCCGCCCTCGGCCCCCGGATACGCTGGCGGCGTGCACCTGAGATCGCGATTTGAGGAGCTGCATGCCCGCTTGGGGCGCCTGGCGAGGGCGATCCAAGAGGACGACGAGGCGCTCGTCGAGCAGATCGTTAGCCTGAGCCGCAGGCGTCGGCTGTTCGCACCGCTGGCCTTCACGGTGGGGGCTTTCACGATGCTCTTCCAAGGGCTCAAGCTGCTGCTTGCCAACTGGCGCTTGATGCTCGTCCAGGTACCGCCGGCCGTTTGGATCTGGCTGGCTATGTATGACCTGCGGGCGCGTGTCCTTTATGGCCGCTCGCTGCCGGACCTGCGCGGCGCGATCCTGATCCCGGTCGGCTTGGCGATCGTCGCGATCACCGTCGCTTGCTTCTTTTTGAACGCGGTGTTCGCCTTCGCGATCGCGGACGCCAAGGTGCCCAAGATCCGACCCGCCTACCTCAAGGCCCGCAAGCACGTGCGCCCGATCCTCGCGTGGGGAGCCGGCGTCGGGGTCCTGTTGACACTCGGCACGACCGTGGCGCCACGCTGGGGCAAACCTTGGTTTGCGCTGTGCTTGGGGATCGTGATCGGGATCATGATGATCGCCTACGTCGCCGTGCCCGCGCGCCTGATCGGGGTCAAGCCCAAGCGCTCGCCCCGCGAGAAGCTGACGGCCGGAGCCCTCGGCGCTGCGCTCGGCGCGACCGTTTGCACTCCTCCTTACCTGCTCGGGCGACTGGGCATCCTGATGCTCGGCTCCAAGTACTTGACCATTCCGGGGATCGTGGCGCTCGTGCTCGGCTTCACCTTGCAGGCCGGCGCCACGGGAGCGGTGCGGGCGATCAAGATGAGCCTCAAGCTCGCGGTCGAACCCGCAACCCCGGACGTCGCGACCCTGGACGCCGCAACCCCGGACGCCCCACCCCCGGGAGCCGCACCCAAGGGCCCCACACCCCGACCCGCGACAGAGCCTGCTAAAAAATCGCAGTCGCTATGACCAATGCCGATGACATGCTCGCCGTGGCCGCCTCGCGCGCAGAGGAGCTGGCGGCGCCTGGGCTCAGCCCGAGACCGAAGCGCAAAGTGGCGGTGCTCGCGTGCATGGACACCAGGATCGACCTGTTTCCGATGCTCGGCCTGGAGCGTGGCGACGCCCACCTGATCCGCAACGCGGGCGGCTTGGTCACCGAAGACGCGATCCGCTCGCTGAGCGTCTCCCAGCGAAAGCTCGGGACCGAGGAGATCGTCGTGGTCATGCATCACGGCTGCGGCCTGCACCGCGCCTCAGAGGACGAGTTCGCCCAGGAGCTGGCCGCCGACGGGGTGCTGCCCCCCTGGCGCTTGGGCGCCTTCGAGGATGTCGAGGAGACCCTGCGCCAAGGCTTGGCGAGGCTGAGATCGAGCCCCGAGCTACCCCACCGCGGGCACATCCGCGGCTTCGTGTTCGACCCGGAGAGCGGGGGCCTGAGCGAGGTCGGCGCCGACGGTGGGAGCGACACGCGGACCTGACTCCCGCGCGGGGCATTGTGACGTTCGTCGCTTGTCGTCCGGCGTGCCGGGTACCAATAAGGCGCACATGAAACCGGTACTCGCAGGAGCTGGTGCGTTGCCTTGAATTCGCCGAGAGAGGTGTGAGCCGTGAACGACCGTCCCGTCCACCTGACCGTCGAAGACGACCTGGAGCGCACGCGCGTCTCTGTGTTCTTCCGCCTGATCCTGGCCATACCCCACCTGATCTGGCTCGGTCTGTGGGGGATCGCGGCCGCTTTTGCCGTGATCGCCAACTGGTTCGCAACCCTGTTCGCGGGTCAGTCGCCGGAGGCCTTGCACAACTTCTTGGCCTCCTATCTGCGCTATGCGATCCATGTCGGGGCCTACGTGTTCCTGGCGGCCCAGCCGTTTCCCGAATTCACCGGCGCGCCCGGCTACCCCGTGGACGTGGAGATCGCGCCACCCCAGCCCCAGAACCGTTGGAAGGTGGCGTTCCGCATCGTGCTCGCGATCCCCGCGTTGATGATCGCGGGCGCCCTCACTTCGGGCAGCGCACGCACGTATGGCGCCAACTACAGCTATGGCTTGGCCAGCGTGGCGGCGCTGCTTGCGTGGTTTGCGGCGCTGGCCCGAGCGCGCATGCCGCGAGGTTTGCGCGACGTCGTCGCCTACGGCCTCTCCTACTCGGCTCAGCTCGACGCCTACCTGTTCCTGTTGACCGACCGCTATCCCAACAGCGACCCTCAAACCGCCTTTGCCCGTCTGCCGGCGCGTGAGAGCGACCCGATTCGCCTGCAGGTCGGGGCCGGCCTGGAGCGCTCCAAGCTCACCGTCTTCTTTCGCCTGATCTTGGCGATTCCGCACATCCTGTGGCTGATCGCTTGGGGGATCGTGGTCTTCTTCGCGGCGATCGCCAACTGGCTGGCCACGCTCGTGCGCGGGCAAGCGCCCGACGGTCTGCACAACTTCTTGGCGGCCTATGTGCGCTACCAGACACACGTATACGCCTACCTGTTTCTGATCGCCGACCCTTTCCCGGGCTTCCTCGGACGGCCCGGAAGCTATCCGGTCGAAGTGTCGATCGCCCCACCCCAACCGCAGAACCCGTGGCGGGTGGCCTTCCGCTTGATTCTCGCGGTGCCGGCGTTCCTGATCGAGAGCGCCTACGGCGGACTGCTCTTCGCGGTAGCCCTGCTCGGCTGGTTCGCTTCGCTGGCCACCGGCAGCATGCCCTCGGGCCTGCGCAACGCGGGAGCTTTGGGCCTGCGGTATGGCGCCCAATCCCACGGCTACCTGCTCTTGCTCTGCGAGGCCTACCCCTACAGCGGCCCGACCGCGCCCGCGGCGAACGACGTAGTAGCATCGTGAGCCGCGCGCGCCCGTAGCTCAGTGGTCAACGGTTCTCTTCGGGGAGCCAAAGAGCAGCGGTCTTTCAAACCGCAGGCCGCGGGTTCGATTCCCGCCGGGCGCACTGTTGTTGTGTCTCGGGACATCCTGGGCGGATGTCTCGCGTGATCGTAAACAACCTGGAGCCAGCCAAAGCCAACGGCCCTCCTGTGCCACTCTTCCAAAGTGCCCGATTTCGCGATCGCCCCGCTGGCGCTGGACCGGATGGAGGAGCTCCAGCCGGTGTGGCGCTCTCTGTATGAACATCATCTCGCGCTGACGCCTCACCTCGGAGATAGAGCGCAACCGTTCGAGTTGGCGTGGCGGGCGCGCCAACGGATCGAGGCCGAGTGGCGGGCGAGCGGGCAGGAGTTGTTCGTGCTGGCAGCCCACGCCGAGGACAGTTACGTGGGCTATGCGCTCGTGCGTATCCGCCGGGGCTCTGATTTCGCGGCGTCATGGAGCGCCTCAGAGCGACTGGCTGAACTCGTCATCCTCGCCGTGCTACCGGACTGGCGTGGGCGGGGCGTGGGCTCGGCACTACTCGACGCGGTCGAGGCGCGTCTACGCGAGCTGGAGGTCGAGGACATGGTCATAAGCGTCGTCACCACCAACGACGACGCGATGCGCCTGTATCGTCGGCGCGGAGCCGAGCCGTTCGTGACCGAGTTGATTCAGCGGGTGTCACCCGCGCCGGCGCCCGGAGGCTGAAGATCTCGCCAGTCTTCCTCGCGGGGACCTGCCGAAGCGATCAGTAAGCCGGCGCAAGATCTTTGAACATTGGAAAGTGGCGTACGTTGGTCGTGACCAGCGCTGCTTTGGTGACCGTAGCGGTGGCCGCGATGAGATAGTCGGCGTCATCGATCCCGCTGTATGCCTTGCGGTGTTTGCGTGCGAGCTCCCCGGCGGCGCGCGTGATCTCCTCGTCGACGAGGACCCACACAAACGATGAGAAGAAAAGCTCGAGGGCGTCGGTCTCCTTCGGCTTGACCCCCGCCAGCAGCTCGAAGCGCACGATCTCGCTCGCCAGGAGCGCCTCGCCCTCCTCGACGAACTGGGTGAGCAGCTTGGTTGCGGGGCCGACGCCGCGCAGATGGTCGATGGCGACTGTTGTGTCGATCAGCCTCACGACAGGCCGAGTCGGCGCAAGCGGTCATTCAGATCGCCCCTAACCGCGTCGACGTACTCCGCGCCGCTGAAGGTCCGTCCCTTCCACGAGCCGGCGCTTGCCTGCAAGGCCCGCTTGCGGTCGGCCTTCGTCTTCAAGCCAAACGATTCCCGCACCGAGCGTCGGATCAGCTCCGAGCGTGACGCTCCGGCCTCGCGCGCGGCTTGGTCGAGCGCCTCCAGTTCTTCCTCGCCCAGATATACCTGCGTACGGGGCATAACGCCACTATACACCACCTGGTGTCGCTGGCCCATCTGTGCGACGCTCGAGTCTCAGCAGTACACCACCCCGATCGCGCGACCCGAGCCAGCATGCTCCCTACGTCTCCGCCACCGCCTTCGCCGCGATCTCGCGCCCGGCAAACGGCGTGACCACGAGATACATCGCATAGTCACCCAGCTCGAGCACGCGCTGGGTGCGGTCGTTGAGGATGTACTCGTGCAACAGCTCGAAGATGCCGCCGACCGAGGCTTCGCGCATGACTGCGGCCGGGCTGTTGGGGTAGGTGTCCTGAGGCCCGATCTCGAGCAGCTCGATATAGGAGAAGTTGGCCTCGTTCACACGTCCGGCCACGTGGGGGTAGGCGATCAGGATGTCCACGCAGGCAAGGCGCGCGGTCGCCGGCTCGGAGGCCAGAAACTCGAGCAGGGCGGTGAGGCCGATGCGGATGTTCTGCTCCCAGCTCAGTTTCAAATCGAGCGAGCGGTTGATCGCGGCGGTGGCCTTGGCGTGGCCCATCTCGAAGGTGGCCAGGAACGCCTCCTCCTTGTTCTCGAAGTGCTCGTAGAAGGTCTGCAATGAGATCGCCGCCTCGGCCACGATCTCCTCCAGGCTGAGGGCTGCGTAGCCCTTCTCGGCGGTCAGGTTGGCGACCGCGTCGAAGATCCGTTCGCGCTGGTTTTGGGCGACGAAGCCCTTGGGCAGGCTGTGCTCGCCGCGCGGCAACCCTCGCGGCGCCCAGCTGGGCGACGGTGAGAACGTGCCGGGCGCTCGTCCTCCCTGTAGGTGTCCGTGACGCCGTGCCTTCGGCTTGGCTGGGATCTCGGGGGGCGTCGGATAGAAGCCGACGATCCAGGTGACGATGTCGGGGGTCAGCTTCTGTAGTTCGGCTTTCAAGGAGCGGCTGGAGCGCTCGCGCCGGACCCTCGAATAGAGGATCGTGCGCAGGGCGCCCACGATCGCGCGGGCTATCGGCGCGGGCACGGAGCCCTCGCCCGGGGCCCGATCGAAGATGTAGGTCACGAATTGGGCGAGGCGGTCGGCGTCGCGCGCCCACCTTTCGATGCCGACCGGACCGGCGGCGCCCATCTCCACCGACACCAGGCGCGCGGCGTCGGGACGATCGCTCGAGGCCTCGAACAGTGCGCGGACGAAGGCCTCGATCTGGTTGGTCCACTCCTCCTCGGGGTCATACGCCTCCACGATCCTCGCGGTCAGGCGCCCGATCAAAGCGTCGTACGTGGCCAGCAGGCACTCCTCCTTGTTGGCGAAGTGCTCGTAGAAGCTGCGCCTGGAGACGCCGGCGCCGGCGACCAGGTCGGAGATCGTGGTGGCCACGAAGCCGTTCTCGTTGACCGACTTGATCATCGCCTCGTACAGGCGCTCGCGCTGGTCGGCCGCGACCTCCTCGGGCGGGAGGGCCTGCGGGCCGCGGGGAAGGCCGCGTTCGCGGGCTTTGGTCGAACGGGTCCTCTGGGCCATCCCTATACCATAGCTCTTGACAAGCTGCGTAAAGAATGATTTATTTGTCTTTATTCGAGGATGTCTCCAGCTCACTGGGAGGTCACTGATCATGGAGAACATCGGGACTGGGAACCCATTGCGAATACTAGTTTCAGCATATGGGCAAGTCCAATTGTGCGACCCCGGGGCTGGGTTCGCAACGTATTGGGGTGGCAACGCAATCGGCATAGAATTCTGTAGGGACCGTGCTATTAGTTGTCCGGAACGGCAAAAGTGAGGTGGGGGGATTGGACGATTTGTCGCAATGCCAGGAACGGCAGCGAGCCGACAAGGAGGTTGGATTGACATGAGAGGACTAGCCTGCGAGCGCCACCTGATGGTGCGCGCGCTGCATCCCCGCTGGCCCTACAGGCGCTCGCACTCGCGCCACGACCTGCACTGGTTGGTGCGCGTGCGCCCCAAACGGCGCTGGTGCTCGCACGGGCGCCGCCACTCGGTGGCGGGCTTTCCCCCGCGGCGACGCCGGCCCTACGTCGGCTGAGGACGGCCGGACGCGCGGCACGTGGGCGCTCGCCACCGGCACGGAGGCGCAGGCGAGCGCCCACAGCCGCATTTGCGCGGGTCGCGGCCGGGGCGAATGGCAGCCGTCGAGGGGACCTCGCCGCCCGCGAAGGCTCGCTAGGATCGCAACGTATGGAGGCAGTGTCCGACTCCAGCGCTCTGCACGCACCCTCGCTCGGCGACGACGACGAGCCAACCCTCGCGGGCACAAGCGAGGTCCGCAAGCTCTCGATCGACACGATCAGGGCTTTGGCGATGGACTCAGTCCAGAAGGCGAACGCCGGTCATCCGGGCACGGCGATGGCCTTGGCGCCGCTCGCCTACACGCTCTACAGGCACGTCTTGCGGGTCAATCCGGCGGACACGCAATGGCGCGACCGGGATCGCTTCGTGCTCTCGGCCGGGCACGCTTGCATCTTGCAATACACCTTGGCCCACCTGACCGGGTTCGATCTCTCGATCGAGGATCTACAGAGCTTCAGGCAGTGGGACTCGCGCACGCCGGGGCACCCCGAGCGCGGCCTGGTGCCGGGCGTGGAGGTCACGACCGGCCCGCTCGGCCAAGGCGTGGCCAACGCCGTGGGAATGGCTATGGCCGAGCGCTTCCTGGCAGAGCGCTTCAACCGGCCGGGGCTCGAGGTGGTGGATCACCACACCTATGCGATCTGCTCGGACGGGGACATGATGGAGGGCGTCTCCCAGGAAGCAGCTTCAATCGCCGGACACTTCGGCTTGGGCAAGCTGATCGTTTGCTACGACGACAACCGGATCACGATCGACGGGAGCACCTCGATCTCCTTTGACACCGAGAACCATGCCGCGCGGATGCACGCCGACGGGTGGCACGTGCAGCGGGTGGAGGACTCCGAGGACGTGCACGGGCTGCTCAAGGCGATCGAGGCCGCCCGGGCCGAAACCGAGCGTCCCTCGTTCATCCAAATCCGCTCCCACATCGCCTACCCGGCCCCCAATGCGGTCGATACCGCCAAAGCGCATGGCGCGCCTTTGGGCGAGGATGAGGTGAGGGCGACCAAGCTGGTGATGGGCTTCGACCCCGACGCCCACTTCGCGGTCGAGCGGAGCGTGTACGAGCACATGGACCTGCGGACCCGCGGGAGCGCCCTCCAGGCCGAGGTCGAGCAGCGCGAAGCCGCTTGGAAGGAGCGCTACCCGGAGCTGGCCGCCGACTGGGAGTTGGCTTGGCAGGGGCGCTTGCGCGAGGGCTGGCAGGAGGCCCTGCCCGAGTTCGAGGCGGGCAGCGAAATCGCGACCAGATCGGCCGGGCAGAAGACGATGGCGGCCTTCGCCTCGTTCGCGCCGACGATGGCAGGTGGTGCCGCCGACCTCGTCGAGTCCACCAAGACCCTTTTCGAGGGCGCCGGCGAGTACTCCAAGGTCCACGCCGGGCGAAACGTGCCGTTCGGGATAAGAGAGCACGCGATGGGGGCGATCGTCAACGGCTTGGGCGCCCACGGCGGAATGGTCAAGCCTTACGGTTCCACATTCCTGGTCTTCTCCGACTACATGCGCGGCTCGGTGCGCCTGTCGGCCTTGATGGAGCTGCCGGTCATGTGGGTTTGGACGCACGATTCGGTGGGACTCGGCGAGGACGGTCCCACCCATCAGCCGGTCGAGCACTATGCGGCCCTGCGCGCGATCCCCCACTTGTGGGTGATGCGGCCCGCCGACGCCGCCGAGACGGTGCAGGCTTGGCGGGTCGGGTTGGAGCGCGAGGACGGGCCGGTGGCCCTGCTGCTCTCGCGCCAGAACCTGCCGGTGCTCGATCGCGCGGAGGTGGGCTCGGCCGAGGGCGTGCGCCGTGGCGGTTACGTGCTGTGGGACTCCGGGAGCGGCAATGACGGGACGAACGGGGATGGCGCCCCCACCGACGCAGCGACGCCTTGGGTCGTGGGTCGGGGGGGAGGGAAGGGCTTGCCGGATCTCGTTTTGATCGCCACCGGTAGTGAGGTGGCTCCGAGTTTGACCGCGGCTCGCGCCCTCGCGGCTGAGGGGATTTCGGTGCGGGTCGTGTCGATGCCTTGCATGGAACTGTTCGAAGCCCAGGCGGAGGACTATCGCGAGAGCGTGATTCCGCGTGAGGTACCGGCCCGCTTGGCGGTCGAGGCGGGCGTGACGCAGTGCTGGTGGAAGTGGGTGGGCGATCGCGGCGAGGTGCTCGGGATCGATCGCTTCGGCGCTTCGGCTCCGGGGACGACGGTGCTCGAGAAGTTGGGCTTCACCGCCGAGTCGATCGCCGCCCGCGGACGCGCGCTGGTGAAGGGATAGGCTGGAAGACATGGAGTCCTCGCCACTGCAAGCGCTCTCGGCCCTGGGCCAGAGCGTTTGGATCGACTTCCTCTCCAGGGAGGCGATCAGGGGCGGGCACCTGCAGAAGCTGATCGACGAGGACTCTGTCGTGGGCGCCACCTCGAACCCGACCATCTTCGAGAAGGCGATGGCCGCCGGCGACGCGTATGACGCACAGCTGCGCGAGCTCGACACCCCGCATGACGGGGGGCAGGCACTCGATGTGGAGCAGGCCTTCTGGGCCTTGGCCGAGCAGGACATCAGGGAGGCTTGCGACTTGTTTCGCCCGCGATGGGATGGCGGGTTTGGGCGCGACGGGTACGTCTCTTTGGAGGTCGATCCGCGCTTGGCCTACGACGCGCTTGCCACCTTCAGGGAGGCGATCCGCTTGCACGAGGCGGTCGACCGGCCCAACCTGCTCGTCAAGATCCCGGCCACCAAGCCGGGCTTGGCGACGATCGAGGACGTGATCGCGAAGGGACGCTCGATCAATGTGACCTTGATCTTCTCGTTGCGCCGCTACGCCGAGGTGGCCGAGTCCTACATCCGCGGCCTGGAGCGACTGGTGGCCGAGGGCGGGGACCCGTCCAAGGTCGCCTCGGTCGCCAGCTTCTTCATCTCGCGCATCGACACGGAGGCCGACAGGCGCCTCGACGAAGTCGACCATGGCGAGCTGAAAGGGCGCTTGGCGGTGGCCAACGCGAAGCTGGCCTACCGCCACTATCAGCGCACCTTTGCGGGCGCCCGCTGGGAGTATTTGGCCGGCAAGGGCGCCACACCCCAGCGCGTGCTTTGGGCCTCGACTTCTACCAAGAACCCGGCCTACAAGGACACGTTGTATGTGGATGAGTTGATCGGCCCGGACACGGTCAACACGATGCCCGAGGAGACCGTCGAAGCTTTCCAGGCCCACGGCTCCCCGCGCCCCACTTTGATCGAGGGCATGGCCGAGGCCGAGGCGTTCCTCGGCGAACTGGCGCAGGCAGGCGTTGACTACGACGATGTGACCGAGACCTTGGAGCGCGAGGGCGTGGAGAAGTTCGAAGCCTCGTTTCAGGAACTGCTGGACTCACTCGGCGCGAAGCTGGGGTCGTTGACGCCTGCCTGAGCAGGTGACCGGCGGGGGCGTGTACGCGTTGTGTCAACCTTGAAGGTGTGACCTCGCCAGCGGGAAGATTCAACGAGTCCACCGATCGGCTTTATGAGGGCGCCGCGGACGCGGCCAACGTTCCGGAGCCCAGCTCCGAGCGAGGAGCTTGGGCCCTCGCTGTCTCGCTAGGTGTGCTCGGACTGGCGGCGCTCGTGCTGGTGCTGAGTGGCGCGATCGGCGGGGCCCCCGCGGGCTCCGGCGCCGCGCCGCCGCCTGTGATCGCGGTGACGCCGACTCCGGCGCCTCGTGCTGCTCCCGCGGCGACGGGCGCTTCGGGCGCGGGCTTCGGGGCGGGCGCCTCGCGAAGCGGCGGCCGGGCGATCGTGGGCGATCCGTCCTCGCTACAGGTTCACCGCGACATGGCGCTCTATGAGGCGGCGACCAGCACCCACATCGCCGAGCGGTGGATGCAAGGCTTCTACCCGATCTATGCCACGGCGCAGAGCACGTTCGGGGTCAACTGGCTCTTGCTGGCCTCGATTCACCGCCAGGAGTCGGCCTTCTCGACGGCGCCGGGGATCTACTCGGGGCTCAACTTCGCCCACTGCTGCGGCGGGCCGATGCAGTTCAACGTCACCAACGGCGGGCGCGCGTCGAGCTCCACGTGGGCTCTGGTGAGCGATTCCTATCGCTACGGCAGGCGGCCCTCCTCCTACGACCACGAGACCGCGCACCATCCCTCGATCTATGACGACTTCGACGCGATCATGGCGGGCGCCCACCTGCTCTCGGCCGACGGCGCAGGCTACGGCTTGGACGCGAGCGCATGGAACGCGGCCTATGACTACTACGGCCACGACCTCACCGGCGTCACCTACGCCGACCAGGTATTGGCGCGCGCGATCGGCTGGTCACAACACGGCTTCTGCATCAACTGCGGCGTGGAAACCTCACTCGTGGAAGCGGTCCACGCCGCCTACGGCGCACCGGTGGCGGCCTCCTTGCAAGCCGCCACCCCAAGCGCGAAACCGGCCAAGCGCCACAAGCACTGAGAGTCCCGCCAGGCGGCGGGACCCCAGTATCTTTACGCGGCGTCGGCCTGGGCGATGAGCTCTCCGGCCACCCGGTCGGTCGCGGCGGCGGTTCCGCCGAGCAAGCGTCGCGAGAGCTGGGCGCGCCTGAAATAGAGGGGGGCGTCGTGCTCCCAAGTGGCGCCGATGCCGCCGTGCACCGAGATCATCGTACGAGCGCCTTGGTCGAGCGCGCGACCCGCGACCGAGCGCGCGGCGCTCGCCGCCAAGGGGAACTCGGCGGGCGCACCGTTGCGCGACCAACCGGCGTAATAGAGCAGGGAACGCCCGTTCTCGAGCTGGCGCAAGACCTCCGTGAGGGAGTGCTTGACCGCCTGGTAGGAGCCGATCGCACGCCCGAACGTGAAGCGCTCCTTGGCGTAGGCGACCGACACGTCCAAGGCCGTCTCCACGCTGCCCAAGGACTCTGCCGCGATCAAGGCCTGGGCGAGGTGCCAAGCTCCCGCCAAGGCCTCCTCGGGAGCGTCCACCACCGCGGCAGGCGCGTCGGTCAGGGTCACGTGGCCGAGCGAGCGAGTGGCGTCGTAGCGGAACACCGACTCGATCTCCACGCCGCTCGCGGAGGTCTCGATCGCGACGCCCACGGGCTTGGCACCTGCCTGCGCCCCGCCATGGGGCGTGCCCCCTTGTGGGGTATCGAGCAGGGCCACCCCCACCAGCAGGTCGGCACCCGGGGCGTCCGGCACGAACGCATAGGTGCCGCTCAGCGTGACTCCGCCTTTGCCGTCGTCCTTGGCCTCGGGCGCCCCCGGGCGGGTGGATCCGTGTCGTGGGTCCACACACCAGCCATCCACCAGGTCGTTTGGCGGCATCGTCGGCAAATACGCCGCTCTGCGCTCGCCACTGGCTAGCGGCGCCAATAGGTCCGTGGCCGAAGGCGCCTCGTTGAGGATCGCGCTCGCGGGCAAGTGTCCCAGCAGGGCCACCGGGGCGAGCACGCGCCCACACTCGCTCATCACGAGCATCGCGTCGAACGCATCCAGGCCGGCGCCGCCGTGGGACTCGTCGATCAACAAGCCCGGCCAGCCGGCCTCGCAGGCGGTCGGCCACAGATCCGGGAGCGGGCTCTCGCCACCCGCCTGTGCCCCGCCATGGGGTATTCCGCCGTCGGGGGTGTCGAGCGCCTCACGGGCGGCCTCCAAGGTCTTTGTGCGCGAGAGGGTGCCTCGGGCAGCCTCGCGCAAGAACTCCTGCTCGTCTGAAAGTGCCAGATTCATGCCGCCGCCCCTTCCTTGGAGCGAAGCTCCGAAAATGGGATGCCCTTGTCCAAGCGCGGCTCCGGGGGCAACCCCAAGACGCGCTCGCCGATCGTGTTGCGCAGGATCTCTTCGGTCCCGCCCGCCGACTTCAGGCCGGGCAGGAACGAGATCATGTAGGCCCACTCGCTGTCCTCGGCCAAGGCGTCCGGGCCGAGCACGTCGGTGATCAGGTCGCCCGCTTTGATCGCGCCGTTGACGATCGTCACCTTGGCCAAGCCCGCCTCGGGGCCGGGGATCTGACCTTTCTGCAAGGCCGTCAAGGTGCGATATCCGGTGAAGCGGACAGCGAGCAGTTCGCTTGCGATCTCGCCGAGCTCCTTGCGTACCTTGGAGTCGCGCCGGCCGTGCTCGTCTGAGGCGATGCCCTTGGCGAAGCGCACCGAGTTGTAGCCGAGGCCCTCGCCACCGAGGCCGATCGTGACGCGCTCGAACATGAGCGTGGTCAGGGCTGTGCCCCAGCCGTTGCCGACCCCGCCCACGACCGCGTCCTCCTCCAGCTTGACGTCGTCGAGGAACACCTCGTTGAACTCGGCCTCGCCGGAGATCTGGCGCAAACCCCGCACCGTCACGCCGGGGGCGTCCATCGGGATGATGAACATCGTGAGGCCCTTGTGCTTGTGCTGCTCGGGGTCCGTCCTTGCCAGCAGGAGCCCATAGGAGGAGAACTGGGCGTTGGTCGTCCACACCTTCTGTCCGCTCAACCGCCAACTGCCGTCGTCCTCTTGGCGGGCCCTCGTCTGGACGGCCGCGAGGTCCGAGCCGGCGGCCGGCTCTGAGAACAGCTGGCACCACACCTCGTCGCCGTGCAGCATCGGCCCCAGATAGCGCGCCTTCTGCTCCTCGGCGCCGTGGGCGATGATCGTCGGGCCGAGCATCCCCACGCCGATCGCGTCGAGGATGCCGGGCACGCCGGCCTTGGCGATCTCCTGGTTGCAGATGACTTGCTCGATCGGGCCGAGGCCCTGTCCCCCGTACTCCTTGGGCCAGGTCACTCCGGCCAGGCCCGCCTCGGCAAGCTTGCCCTGCCAAGCGCGCCTGGCGGCGATGATCTGATCCTCGTCGGTGATCGCGCCGGGTCCACTCAGGACCGGCGCCTCTGCCTTGTGCTCTTCGAGCCAGACTTTCACCTTGGCGCGGTGCGCTGCCTGCTCGGGGGTGTCGTCAAGATCCACTGTGCTCTCCCTTTGGCTGACTGGCCAGTCAATGTGTGGGAGGTAAGGCTACTCCTCGCTGCGCCCAAACGACTCCGGCAGGCTCGGAGTCTTCGCGACCCGCGAGATCGTGGTTCGCCGCGGCGAGGCGGCCGCGGCGCATCCCTTACCGTCCGCGCGGCACCGACGGAGCCGGGATCGGCCTCTGGCCGTAGACGTCCTCGAAGCCCCGGTCGAGCAGATACTCGGCTTGGCGACCCAGTTCGGGCGAGTGCAGGAGCACCACGCCCAGGCGGACCCCGTGGCGCTCGGCGGTGCCGACCAGGCACAGTCCAGCCGCTTCGGTCTCTCCGGTCTTCAGACCGGTCGCCCCCGGGTAGCCGTAGCGCAACAGCGGATTGTTGTTGTACAGGTAGAGCTTGCCGCCCTTGATCGGGAACGGCATGATCGCCGAGGCCGAGCGGGTGATCGCGGCAAGCGAAGGCTGGTCGAGATCGACGTGGGCAAGCTCGGCGAGATCGGCCGCGCACGAGCTGTTGCCGTTGTCCAAGCCGTCCGGCGAGGTGTAGCGCGTGCAGCCCAGGCCCAGCTTGGCCGCTTCTTGGTTCATCTGCTTGACGAAGCGCCCGACGCTCCCTGCCACATTTTCGGACAGAGCCACGGCCGCATCGTTACCCGACGGGAGCAACAGGCCGTAGAGCAGTGTCTTCAAAGGCACGTGCTTGTGCAAGGGAAGCAGCCCGACCTTCGAGCCCTGCGCGTCCACCGCCCGTCGAGAGATCGCCACCGGGGTGTCGGGCGAGCGCGAGCGCGCGACCAAGAGCGCGGTCATCATCTTGGTGAGGCTCGCGATCGGCAGTACGCGCGTGGCTTCGCGTTGCCACAGCACCCTGCCCGTATCGAGATCGAACAGCAGACCGGCTCGTGGCTCGTGATGGAATGAGACCTGCACTGGATCGGCCCGGGCGTTCAGGTCGAGCGCGAGCGGGGGCCGTCCGAGCGGCAGTCCCGCCCGTGAAAGCCCGGAGTTCGGGGTCGTCGTCGAGTTCGACGGGGCGTTCGATCCGGAGGCCCTGGTGGCGCTTGACGGGGCACCCGACCTGCTCGACTCGGTGGCTCCCGGGGTGCTTTGCGGCGAGCGGGGGCGCCGGTCGTGGCCGGCTTGCTTGGTCGAGGAGGCCGAGGCGGCGCCGTGCAGCAGGCTGGAGCGCGGCAGCACGAGCACCGCGGCGATCGCGACGGCGGCGATCGTTATCGCGGCAAACGCCAGCGCGCGCCTTCGCTTTCGCCTGCGCCTGGCCCGGGCGCGCATGCGACGGGAGCTGCCCCCCTGCGGCAGGAAGGGCGAATTGCTCATGAGCGTCCCCTCATCTACCAGGAGGATTGCGCAAGGCCCCGACGATGCCAACCGTCAAGACCAGGAGCACGATCACCGAGAGCACGCTTTGCACGTTGATCCCGTACTGCTGGATGCCCGCGATGGTCAAAAACGCGAACCCCAAGATGAACGCCAAAGCCACGGCGAGTACGCCCACGCGCGTCATCGGCGGACCTTCGCGCAAAGCCTCCGGGGGGGCACGCTCACGCGAGGAGCAAGGCGGTTGGGTGCGGCTCACTCATGCCGCGCCACCCTAGCGGGCGAGCGCGAGGAGGCCCCCCATCGAGCGGGAGCCGGCTCGGGCGGGCGCGAGGAGGCCCGGCGTCAAGCGGGAGCGACCTCCAGCGCGTACTTGCCTTGGGCCCCTTGGGAGCCCTTGACCGGATACTCGCCCGTGAAGCACGCGTCGCAATGGGTGGCCCGTTCGCCGCCGACCGCCTCGTACACGCCGTCGAGCGAGAGGTAGGCCAGGGAATCGCAGCCCAGCTCGGCGGCGATCTCCGCGACGGAGCGTTCGTGGGCGATCATCTCCTCGCGAGTGCTCATGTCGATTCCGTAGTGGCACGGGTGCTTGATCGGCGGGGCGGAGATCCTCATGTGGACCTCGGTGGCACCCGCGTCGCGCAACATCTGGACGATCTGCCGAGTGGTGTTGCCCCTCACGATCGAGTCGTCCACCACGACCAAGCGCTTGCCCCCGACTACCTCGGGCAAGGGGTTGAACTTGAGTCGCAGGCCGTGCTTGCGCAGCTCCTGACCGGGCTGGATGAAGGTACGGGCCACATACCGGTTCTTGACGAAGCCGTCGTCTTGGGGCAAGCCACTCGCGCGCGCGAAGCCGCGCGCGGCCGCGTTACCGGAGTCTGGTACGGGAATCACGAGATCGGCCTCGACGGGAGACTCGCGCGCCAAAATCTCCCCCATCCTTCCCCTTGCGACTTGCAGAACGTGTCCGTTCATGCGCGAGTCGGGACGCGCGAAATAGATGTACTCGAACACGCAGAAGGCCTTGCGGGCGTCGGGCGTGACCAGCCTGCTCTGGAGACCCTCCGGCCCGAAGGTGACGACCTCGCCGGGCTCCACGTCACGCACGAAAGTGGCGCCGATGATGTCGAAAGCGCATGACTCCGAGGCCACGCAATAGCGGGCCGGCTCGCCCTCGATGCCGTCCAGCACGCCGATCGCGAGCGGACGCAGGCCGTGGGGGTCCCTGAAGGCGACGACGCGGTCCTTGGTCATCACGACGATCGAAAAAGCGCCTTGCAAGCGCGGCAAGATGTCGGTGATCGCGTCCTCGATCCGCTCGGCCGGATGGGTGGCGATCAGGGCGGCCACGATCTCGGAGTCCGAAGTCGAGGAGAAGGTGACGCCCTGCTCGATCAACTCGGCGTGCAGCTCGACCGCGTTGATGAGGTTGCCGTTGTGGGCCAAGGCGACCTCGCGCCGCGAACCGTTGGTGCCCTCCGAGCGCTGCACCGGCTGGGAGTTCTCCCAGGCGTTGGAGCCGGTCGTGGAGTAGCGCACGTGCCCGATCGCGAGCTCGCCTCGGAGCGTGCGCAAGTCGTTCTCGGAGAACACTTGCGAGACGAGACCCAGCTCGCGCCTGGTCATGATGTTGCCGCCCCGGTCGGCCGCGGCGATCCCGGCGGACTCTTGGCCCCTGTGCTGCAAGGCATAGAGCGCGAAGTAGGACAGGCGCGAGACCTCGTGGCCGGGCGCGTATATGCCAAACACACCGCACTCGTCGCGCGGTCCGTCGCGGTCCTCCGGACGAGGGCTAGCCGCCCTTCCCTCAGGCATAGCCCGATTGACACTAGCAGCGGCGAGCATCCTCGGTCCGGGGTCGCTCAGTGGGAGTGGTGGGTAGGGGCTCACGCGAAAAGCTCCGCGAGGGCATTGTGGGCTTGGGCGAGTTCGAAGAGCGTCAAGGCGAGCACCTCTCCGTCATCGCCCCCGTCTCCGCCCCCATCTCCGCCATCGCCGCCATCACCCCCCGTACGCGCGCGCGTAGGCACCTCGATTCGCAACACATCGCCCCCCACCCTCCCCAAGATCCTCACGGATGTAGCGGCCGCCAATTCGCGCAGGTGGGCCTCTTCGCCGCTCACGAGGAACCCGCCGTAGCCCTCGCCGAACAGTTGCTCCAAGGCGCAGTCCTCGAGGGCGATGAGGGCTCCGATCCCGCCCGCCAAGCAGCACTCGGCCAAGGCCACGGCCAAGCCGCCCTCGGCGATGTCGTGGGCGCTGGCGAGCCGGCCTTCGCGAACCGCGTCGCGCACGGCTGCTTGGGCGGCGGCGACCGCGGCTATGTCGATCGGGGCCAGGCCGTCGGGGAGTGGATGGCCCCAAAGCTTGGCCAGCTCGGAGGCCTCCAGAGACGGCGCGAAGGGGCCCACCAAGCCAATCGAGTCGCCTTCGCGCTCGAACCCGAGCCTCCCCGCGCGATGGACGTCGGGCAGCGAGCCGACCATGCCGATCACGGGCGTCGGGTAGATCGGCCCGGCGGTGGCGGGACTGGGTGGGCTCTCATTGTAAAGCGAGACGTTGCCGCCCACGATCGGGGCCTCCAAGGCGCGACAAGCGTCGCCGAGTCCACGCACGCATTCGGTCATCTGCCAGGCGATGTGGGGCTTCTCGGGGTTGCCGAAGTTGAGGTTGTTGGTGGTCCCCAGCGGCTTGGCGCCGACACAGGCGAGATTGGAGGCGCACTCCAAGACGGCCGCGACGGTGCCGGTGTAAGGGTCGGCCGCCACGCGCCGGCCGTTGCAATCGATCGATACGCCGATCCCGGGGATGGTGTCCGGCTCGCGCCGATCCTCCCGGGCATCGACCGACTCGCCGCGTTCGCCGGACTCACCTAGCGGACGGATCGCCAGCACGGCGGCGTCGGCCTGCTCGGGGCGCCTGACGGTACGCGACTGGACGATCGCGTCGTACTGCTCGAAGAGGGGTTTGCGCGAGGCGATGTTGGCCGAGGAGAGCAGGGCGAGCAGCGTTTGGGACGGGTTTGTTTGGGGGGGGAGGAGCGCCTCCGGCGCTCTGAAGGTCCTACTTGTCGGCTTCCCGGGCTGAAGCTCATAGAGGGGACAATCGTCAACCAGCGCCCGCACCGGCATCGCGCCGAGCGGCTCGCTTCCCTTGAAGATGCGCATCTGGCCCGTGTCGGTGACCGTGCCGATCGTGGCTCCCGAGACCTCCCACTTCTCGCACAGCTCCAAGACGCCGTCCACCTTGGCGGGCTCGACCACGCACAACATCCGCTCTTGGGACTCGGAGACCATGATCTCAAACGGCTCCATGTCCGCCTCCCGCAGAGGCACCCGGGCCACGTCGATGTCGATCCCGACCTCCCCCTTGGAGGCCATCTCCGAGGCTGATGAGGTCAGACCGGCCGCACCGAGGTCTTGCAAAGAGACGAGCAGGCCGCGCTCGAGCATCTCCAAGGAGCACTCCATCAGCTTCTTCTCCTCAAACGGGTCGCCGACCTGGACGGTGGGTCGCTTGTCGTCGTCCTCGCCCAACTCGGCGGAAGCCAAGACCGAGGCTCCGCCGATCCCGTCGCGACCGGTGGAGGCGCCGAACAGGAGCACCACGTTGCCCACGCCGACCGCCGCACTCCTCACGAGCTGCTCGCGCCGGGCGATCCCCAAGGCCATCGCGTTGACCAAGCAGTTCTGCTCGTAGGGCGCCTCGAAGTAGACCTCGCCGCCGATCGTGGGGACGCCGATCGAATTGCCGTAATGGCCGATGCCGGCCACGGCGCGGTCGAGCAGATAGCGCGCCCGGGCGCCCGCGGAGCGCTTCGTTTGTCCAGTCGCGACCCCCGTCTCGCCTGCCGCCTCCCGCTGGCCCGGGGCGCTCCACAACTCGAGATGGGGCTCGCCGAATCTGAGCGAGTCGAGCACCGCGATCGGCCGCGCTCCGATCGCGAAGATGTCCCTGAGGATGCCCCCGACTCCGGTGGCGGCGCCCTGAAACGGCTCGACGGCGGAGGGGTGGTTGTGGGACTCGACCTTGAAAGCGCACACGAGCCCGTCGCCGATGTCCACCGCGCCGGCGTTCTCGCCGGGACCCATGACCACGCTCGGACCCTCGGTGGGCAAGGTGCGCAGGAGCATCTTGGAGTGCTTATAGGCGCAGTGCTCGCTCCACAGAAGCGAGTACATCGCCAGCTCCACCTGGTTTGGCGGGCCCCCCTGCTTCTCGCAGATCAAGTCGTACTCGGCCCGCGTCAACCCAAGCGCCAAGGCATCCTCGACGGTTGGCAAGGTCGCAGTCTCAGACACGAGCGCCTCCGAGGGCAGCAGAGATCGCGGCCTCAGACACGAGCGCCTCGAACGCAGCGAAGATCGCTGTCTCAGACATGAGCGCCCTCTACGGCCAAGCGCATGGAAGCGAAGATGCACAGCCCGTCGGTCGAGCCGGTCAGCTCGTCGACGGCGTGCTCGGGGTGGGGCATCAAACCGAACACGTTGCCTTGCTCGTTGCGCACCCCGGCGATGTCCTCGATCGAGCCGTTGAAGTTCTGGTCGGGCGCATACTTGAGCACGACCTGCCCGCTTTCGGCCATCGCGGCAAGCGTGGGCGCATCGGCGTAGTAGCGGCCCCAGGAGTGCTTGGCGGGGATGCTCAGAATCGGCTGGCTCGCCTCGCCAACATCGGCCGAACCGGAGACCCCGCTCTGGCCGCAGGCGCATGTGAATGCCGTGTCGGCCTCCACAACCTCCAGGTCCACCTGCCTGAAGGTGAAGCGAAGATTGGTGTTCGGCAGCAACGCGCCGGGCAACAGCTGCGCCTCGCACAGAACTTGAAAGCCGTTGCAGATCCCGAGCACGAGGCCCCCGTCGTGCGCGAAGGCGATCACCGACTCCATCACCGGCGAGAAGCGTGCGATCGCACCCGCCCTGAGGTAATCGCCGTAAGAGAACCCACCCGGCACGACGATCGCGTCGACGCCTTTGAGGTCGCGCTCTCCGTGCCACAACAGCTCGGCGTCGCCGACACGCCGCGCGGCATGGAGCGCATCCACCTCATCGCAAGTGCCGGGGAAGCGCAGGATGCCGAATCTCATCGCCGCTCCACGGAGCGATCAGCCGGAAGCGAGGACGATCTCATAGTCCTCGACCAGGGGGTTGGCGAGCAGCTTCTCGCACATCGACTCCAGCTGACCGGGGTCCTCGACGTCCAGCTCGACGAGCCTCCCCACGTGCACGTTCTCGACCCCCTCGAACCCGAGCGCCGGAAGCGCTCGCTGAACCGCCTCGCCCTGCGGGTCGAGGATGCCCGCCTTGGGGCGGATCAGCACGCGTGCTCTCACGCGGTGCGGTCCAGCCAAGCCTGAAACGGCTCGCCGACGATCAGCTCGTAGGCTTCGACGTAGCGCGCCCTGGTGCCCGCCACGACCTCCTCGGGGATCGCGGGCGCGGGAGGCTGCTTGTCCCATCCGCTGGAGGCCGCCCAGTCGCGCACGTATTGCTTGTCGAAGCTGGGTTGACCTTTGCCCAGCTCATAGCCTGCGACCGGCCAGTAGCGCGAGGAGTCGGGCGTGAGCACCTCGTCGCCGACGACCAGCTCGCCGTCCTCGTCGAGGCCCAGCTCGAACTTGGTGTCGGCCAGGATCACGCCCCGCTCGCGCGCGTGGGCGGCGGCGTAGGAGTACAGATCGATCGAGATGTCCCTGACTCGTTCCATCAAGCCGCGGTCGCCGACCAGCTCGGCGGCGCGCTCGAAATCGATCGCCTCATCGTGACCTACCTCGGCCTTGGTGGACGGGGTGAAGATCGGCTCGGGCAGCTGCTGGGACTCCTGCAGGCCGCCCGGCAGCTCGATCCCCGAGACCTTGCCGGTGGCCTGATAGTCCTTCCAGCCCGAACCCGTGATGTAGCCGCGCACGACGCACTCGACCGGCAGCATCTTCAGCTTGCGCACGACCAACGCCCTACCGCGAGCCTCCGCGGGCACCCCCTCGTTGGCCGAGATCATGTGGTTGGCGACGATCCCCTTGGTCTGCTCGAACCAGAAGGCAGACAGTCCCGTCAGAACCTTGCCCTTGTCGGGAATCGGCGTGGGATGGACCGCGTCGTAGGTGGAGATCCGGTCGCTGGCGACCATCAAGAGGCGATCGCTCAGGTCATAAAGCTCGCGTACCTTGCCGCTGGCGAGGAGGGGCAGATCGGCGAGGGCGGAGGTCATTTTCGGCGATGCTACCAACGCCTCAGGCGATCTCGTCGAGACGCGCGACGATCTCCTGGGAATAGCGCGTGAAGTGGGCGTAATCGAAGATCTCGTCGAGATCCAAGCCGGCTGCCCGCTCATCTGCGGCGAGCAGCTCACGCAGCGGCTTGCCTTCGTCCCAAGCCCTCTGCGCCAGCTCCTGGGCGATGCGGTAGGCCTCGTCGCGCACCATCGGCGCACGCCCTCGCGCCTGGTCGCCTTCGACCAGTGCAAGCAGCACCCGCTGGGAGAACAGCGCCCCGCAAGTCATCTCCAAGTTCGAGCGCATCCTCGCTTCGTCCACGACCAAGCCCTGCGCCAGCCGGGTGGCGCTGCGCTGCATGTGATCGATCAGGATCGTCGAGTCGGGCAGGATTATGCGCTCGACCGAGGAGTGGGAGATGTCGCGCTCGTGCCACAAAGCCACGTTCTCCAAGGCAGCTTGGGCGTTGCCGCGCAACACGCGGGCGAGCCCGGAGAGCTGCTCGCTCTTGATCGGGTTGCGCTTGTGGGGCATCGCCGAGCTGCCCTTCTGGCCGGCCCTGAAAGGCTCCTGGGCCTCGCGCACCTCGGTGCGCTGTAGATGCCTGATCTCTGTGGCCAAGCGCTCGATTCCGGCGCCCGCGAGCGCGATCGCACCCAGCAACTCGGCGTGCCGGTCGCGCGCCACGACCTGCGTGGACACGTCCTCGCGAGCGAGACCGAGCCGGTCGAGCACCCGCCGCTCGAACTCGGGACTGGTCGCCGCATAGGTACCCACGGCCCCGGAGATCGCGCCGACCGCTGCCTGCTCGAAGGCCCGCTGCAGACGCAAGGCGTTGCGGTGAGCCTCGAAGGCGAAGCCCGCCAGCTTCACGCCGAAGGTGGTCGGCTCGGCGTGCACCCCATGCGTTCGTCCCACGCACAGCGTGTCCAAGTGCTCACGGGCGCGATTTGCCAAAGCCTGGACCAGCGCTTGTGCGCCAGGCACGATCACCTCTCCAGCGGCCTTCAACTGCAGGGCGAGCGCTGTGTCGAGCACGTCCGAGGAGGTCAGCCCGAAATGGATCCAGCGGCCGGCCTCGCCGGCGCTTGCCGAGAGAACGTCGACGAAGGCGGCGACGTCGTGATCGGTTGTGCGCTCGCGCTCGTCGACCGCCTCGACGGTGAATGTGGCCGCTCGAATCGACTCCAAGTCGGCGGCGCTCGGCCCCTCGCCCAGCAGAGTCGGCAGCTCCTCACACGCAGCGATCTCGACCTTACGCCACGCCTCCATGCGGGCCTCGTCGGTCCACAGGGCGCCCAGCTCGGGGGGTGTGTAGCGGGGTATCACTCCCTTGATTATCGCGGTCGCTTGGGACGGTATGTTGCGCGCCAGAGGGTGACTTGCGCGCGGGCGTGGCCAGGGACCAAGCTGGGCCTGGTTTAAAAGACCGCGCACGCGCACGGCACCCCCAAATGGACACCAACCTCCGCACGACCGACCCCGCCGCCCGTCGATCCTGTACAACGGGTGGGAGCGCGCGTTCCGCGCGAAACCGACCCGCGAACGGACGGAGGAGCCATGCCCACCTACATCATGCTCTCGACACTCACTCCAGAGGGTGTGCAGACCGTCAAGAACAATCCCGAGCGCATCCGCGAGGTCAACAAGGAGGTCGAGCAGCTCGGAGCGACCGTCAAGGCCCAATGGGCCACCTTGGGCGCCGTGGACTTCATCTCGGTCGTGGAGGCCCCCGACGAGAAGACGATGGCGCGCGTGTCCTTGGAGCTGGGCTCGCGCGGGACCGGCCGCTATGAGACCCTGGCGGCGATCGGTGTGGACGAGTTCATAGCGTCGTTGTGAAGGTACTCGTCGTTGGCGCAGGCGGTAGGGAGCACGCGCTCGTGCGGGCCTTGGCACGCTCTCCCCAGGAACCGGAGGTGTTGTGCGCGCCTGGCAACGCCGGGATCGCACAGGACGCGCGGGTGCTCAACATCGCCGCGGACGACATCGACGGCCTCGTCGAGGCGGTCGAGCGTGAGCGGGTGGACCTGACCGTCGTGGGACCCGAGGCGCCGCTCGTGGCCGGTCTCGTCGACGCGCTCGCCGAGCGCGGTCGTGTGGCGTTCGGTCCGAGCGCTGCCTCCGCCGAGCTGGAGGGCTCCAAGGCGTTCGCCAAGCAGGCGATGGAACAGGCGGGCGTTCCGACCGGCGCCTGGCGACGGGTTGACTCGCTGGAGGAGGGGATCGAGGCGGTCGGCGAGCTCGCGAACCCGGGCGTGGTTGTCAAGGCCGACGGATTGGCCGCGGGCAAGGGCGTGACGGTCGCCGAGGACGCCGAGCAGGCGCGGGCGGCCTTGAGTGAGATCTTTGTCGAGGATCGCTTCGGTTCGAGCGGAGCGACCCGGTCGGCGCGGCCGAGCGCCGTGGTCGAGGAGCTCCTGTTCGGCGAGGAGCTCTCCCTGCTTGCCTTGTGCGACGGAGTGCGCGCCGTGCCGATGGCGCCCGCCCGCGACTTCAAGCGCATCTTCGACGGGGATCGGGGTCCGAACACCGGCGGGATGGGCTCCTACTCGCCGGTCGCCGGATTCGATGCGAGTTCGGTGCGCGAGCTTGCGAATGCTGTGCACCAGCCGATCGTGGATCTCATGCGCGAGCGGGGAACTCCCTTTCATGGCGTGCTCTACGCCGGGCTGATGCTCACCGCCGACGGACCGAAGGTGCTCGAGTACAACGTGCGTTTCGGCGACCCCGAGACGCAGGCTGTGCTGCCGCGGCTGCGCTCCGATCTGTTGGAGGTGTTGCTCGCCGCCGCCCGGCCGGGTGGCCTTGAGGGCCTGGAACTGGATTGGAGCGAGGACTGGGCTGTGACGCTCGTCCTGGCCTCCGCCGGCTACCCGGCCTCCTCCTCGGAGGGCGATGAGATCCGTGGCCTGGAGCAAGTGCCGGCGGGGATCGAGGTGACCCACGCGGGAACGACGATCCACAATCGGAGCGTCGTCACCGCCGGTGGTCGCGTGTTGGCGGTCACCGCATTGGGACCGAGCGTGGAGTCGGCCCGCTCGGGTGCGTATGCTGCCGCAAGCAAGATCTCTTTCGAGGGAATGCAACTGCGGCGGGATATCGCCGCGAACGCCGCACCTCAGACCGCAACCGCGCTGTGACATAGTCTCGCCGCTCTCCAAAGACCCACCCGCCTACACCGGAAACGACCCACCCCCAACCATCCAAAGATGACCGACGCCCCTACACCGATCAGAGCCGACCTCGCCGAGGCAGAGGTTCAAGCACAACTGGAGGAGTTCGACGTGGATGGACCCCTGGTGGGAATTGTGATGGGTTCCGAAAGCGACATGGAGGCGATGGAGAAGGCCGCCAAGGAGCTGCGCACGCGCAACATCCCTCACGAGATGAAGGTGATGTCCGCCCACCGCGAACCCGACACCGTCGCCGAATACGCCAAGAGCGCCAAGTCCCGTGGTCTGCGTGTCGTAATCGCCGGCGCGGGGATCTCCGCGGCGCTGCCGGGCGCGGTCGCGGCCCACACGGACCTGCCGGTGATCGGCGTGCCTCTGTCCGGCCGACTGACGGCTGCAGGCGGTCTCGACGCGATCCTCTCCATCGTGCAGATGCCGCCGGGCGTGCCGGTGGCGTGCGTGGGCCTGGACAACGCCCGTAACGCGGCGGTCCTGGCAGCTCAGATCATCGCGGCCTGAGAGCCACAAGGCGGCGCCCGGGCAAAGGCCCCGATCGATGCGCCGGGACAACCCGACGCATCGATGCAGGTAATGGCTATTTTCGTTTGCCTTTCGTTGGGGCCTCCCTTAGCACCACAGACTTCATCACGGTGGTCCCACTTGCGACAGTCACGCCGGCCTTGGCTGAGAGCTTGTGAGCTTTGGCCGCCGCCAGCGCGCTTTTGCCGATCGAGGTCAGGCGAACGAAGACCGTCGCCTTCGTCCCGGCGGGGAGCGTGTAGGAGCCCTTTGCGAGCATCGCCGTCTTCTTTTTGGCTTTTTTATCTTTACCCTTGACGGTCACCTGACCGACGATTTCAATCGTACCCCTGCAAGTCGCGTTCGCGCAGGCGATCGGCACCCTCGCCGATCCACCCGACACGACAAGCCTCGAATTCGACAAAGTAACCGCGGGTGCAGTCACCACAACCGCCGCGCTCCTCGCGCTTGTATGGCCGGCGACGTTGCTTGCGGTCACTTCGCACACCAGGGCATGTCCCACGTCGGCCGCCGGGATGACATAAGCCGAGGACGTTGCACCACCGACCGGCGCCCCGTCGCGCAACCACTGGTAGGAAAATGGGGAGCTGAGAGGCCAGCCGACCGACAGCGCCAGTTCCGGTTCACCGGTCCACGACCCGCTCGAGCAGGACAGCAAGCTCCCCACCGTGGGGGTTCCCGACACGCTTGGGCCGGCCGTATTGAAGGGCAACGATGGCACCATCGCGGCGTTGACTCCCGGCGTGAGCACGCCCAGCAAGACCCCAACCGGGGTGGCGGTCGCCTCAGAGAGCTGATTGGCGAAGTACTGCGTAACGTACTTCGGCGGACATCGGGGGAGATGTTCGCATGCCTTGATTTCGGCGCTTGAATAGCGCCAAGAGAATCTAACCTTGTAAGAACCGGCCCGCAGGCCCGCGATCGCGTATTCCCCATTGTCGTTGGTGAGCGCAAACCCGAATTCTCCGCCTGGCCCTTGTGCGGTCACCTCGATTTTGGACAGACCCGTGTGGGCGTAAGCGTCGGTGACGGTTCCCGAGATTCTGCCCCCTTCGACAAGCGTCACGTTAATCCCGAGTGTAGTCGTTCCCGCGGAAACAAGCACCGGGGTGGCAGCGGAAAACGTTTCTTGCCCATTGTAATACTGGGAAAGATAATTGGAGCCCGACGGCGAAAAGCCGACCTTGTAAGTGCCTTCCGGCAGACCTTCAACGACATATTCGCCGTTTGCGTTGGTGAGAGCAGACGCATCGGCTATGAATTCGAATTCGCCAGTGTACGCTTCGACGCTGACGTCCGCGACGGGTGCGCCCGCGCTGTTTGTCACCCGTCCTGCGATCTTACCGGGCTGCATCATTTCGGCATCGATCCCGGCAGTCGCGTTTCCTTCAGCGACCGGCACAAGGCTTGCGCTTTCAAACGACGCCTGTTTCTGGTAGTACTGATCGGCGTAGTTGGGCCGGTCAGAAAAGCCAACCTTGTATGAGCCGCCAGGCAGGCCGCCCACCGTATATTCCCCATTTACGTTGGTGGTGGTCGTGCCCTTGATCTCTTCGTCCACGTTATACACGGTGACTGAAACGCCCGTGAGTCCTTTGTGGCCGGATTCGGTGACAGTACCTTCGATACTACCCGTGGCCGCGAAGGCTGACGGGGCGAGCGCGAGAGACGCTATGCATCCGACCAGTGCCACCAATACCCAGTGCCGGGTGCTCCAGCGTCGAAGACCAGGGTGCAAAACATCGTTCCCGGCATCGCGATACTCCGCCGCAAAAGTACTTCGCATAAAAGCTCCCTTGTTTGATGACGCGCGTCGCGCGGAACAAGACGAACAGGTGCCTAAGCCGCCTCCCAGCCCGTGCAGCCTGCACGTGCACCACCCCGCTACGCCTTACATGTCTCCGCGGCATCGTATGTGGCGCGAGGCACCGTTGTCAAGCAATATCTCAATTGATGGCATTCTACCGATAGTTGCGGTAGATGCTCGGAGGGCGTCAGGTCGTCGCGGTCGCGCCGGTCGCCCGGTCGAGCGCGATCTGGCCATCGGCCACGTCAGCCACGACAGTATCTCCCGAATGAAAGCGGCCTTCCAACAAAGCGAGCGCCAGTCGGTCCACGAGCTGCCTTTGAATCACTCGGCGCAAAGGCCGCGCGCCGTAAGTGGGGTCATAACCCATATTCCCAAGCAGCTTACGAGCGGCGGGAGTGATCTCCAACTCCACACCGCGCTCGGCCACGCGCTCGATCACGTGCTGCAGTTGCAGGTTCACGATCTCCGATATCTGCTCGCGCGAGAGCGCATTAAAGCGAACAATGTCGTCGAGCCGGTTAATGAACTCGGGCTTGAAGTGGTTTGTCAATTCCGCGCGCATATCGTCGCCCGTCGCCGCCACCGGAATGTTGGAGGTCATGATCAGGACGGTGTTCTTGAAGTCCACGGTGCGACCCTGACCGTCGGTGAGGCGACCGTCGTCCATTACCTGTAGGAGCGTGTTGAACACGTCCGGGTGGGCCTTCTCGATCTCGTCGAGCAGCACGACCGAGTAGGGACGTCGGCGGACCATCTCCGTTAGCTGGCCACCCTCTTCATAGCCCACATATCCCGGCGGTGCGCCGACCAGACGCGAGACCGAGTGCTTCTCCATGTACTCGCTCATGTCGATTCTCACCATCGCGTCCTGGGAGTCGAACATGAACTCGGCCAAGGCTCTCGCAAGCTCTGTCTTTCCAACACCCGTCGGACCAAGGAAGAGGAACGTGCCGATCGGCCTATTGGGGTCTTGCAAGCCCGCGCGAGAGCGGCGCAGGGCGGTCGCTACAGCCTCGACCGCCTCGTCTTGGCCGACTACGCGTTCGTGCAGGCGCTCCTCCATGTGGATCAGCTTCTCCACTTCGCCCTCCATCAAGCGCGAAACGGGAATGCCGGTCCACCGGGCAACGACCTCGGCGATGTCCTCGGCGTCGACCTCGTCCTTGAAGAAGACCGCCGCGGCCCCGTCGCCGCTGGCACGCTCGGCGGCTTCTGTCTCGGCCAGCTGGCGCTCCAAGTCGGGGATCTCGCCGTACTGCAGGCGCGCCGCCGTCTCCAGGTCGCCTTCGCGCTGAGCGCGCTCCAGCTCGGTGCGAGCGCGGTCCAAATGTTCGCGCGTTTCGCTCACTCCCTGGATTGCCTGCTTCTCCGCTTCCCACTGGGTGCGCATCTCCTCGGCGCTCGCGCGCAGCTGCTCGAGCTCTGTTTCGATCGCCTCTCGGCGCTCCTTGGAAGCCTCGTCCTTCTCCTTGCGCAGCGAGGTCCGCTCGATCTCCAACTGCATCACGCGCCGGTCGACCTCGTCGATCTCCGCCGGCACCGAGTCGATCTCGATGCGCAGGCGCGAGGACGCCTCGTCGATCAGGTCGATCGCCTTGTCGGGCAGGAAGCGATCGGCGATATAGCGGTGCGAAAGTGTCGCCGCGGCGATCAGGGCGCCGTCCTGGATCGTGACTTTGTGGTGGACCTCGTAGCGCTCCTTCAGGCCCCTCAATATTCCGATCGTGTCCTCCACAGTCGGCTCGCCCACCAATACCGGCTGAAAGCGACGCTCGAGGGCCGCGTCCTTCTCGATGTGCTTGCGGTACTCGTCAAGCGTGGTCGCGCCGACGCAGCGCAACTCGCCCCGCGCGAGCATCGGCTTGAGCAGGTTGGCGGCGTCGACGGCGCCCTGCGCAGCGCCTGCTCCCACGATCGTGTGTAGCTCGTCGAGGAACAGGATCACGGTGCCCTGGGCCTCAGAGACTTCCTTGAGCACCCCCTTCAGGCGCTCCTCGAACTCTCCGCGATACACGGCGCCCGCGATCAAAGCGCCCATGTCAAGCGCGACCACACGCCGCTCGCGCAGGGACTCGGGCACGTCTCCGGAGACGATCCGCTGGGCCAAGCCCTCGACGATCGCCGTCTTTCCCACGCCAGGCTCGCCGATCAAGACGGGATTGTTCTTAGTACGGCGCGAGAGCACCTGGATGACCCGGCGGATCTCCTCGTCGCGGCCGATCACGGGGTCGAGCTTGCCCTGCTCGGCCAGCTCGGTTAGGTCCTTGCCGAAGCGCTCCAGCGGCTTCTGCTCGTCCTCGGGCGGTTGCGCAGGCGGTTGTGCGCTCATGAAGCCGACGACCTGGGGACGAGTTGCGTGCCGACGGGACGATAGGGAACCAGCTCGGCGCGGAAGGAGCGGCGCACCCGCTCGAGCTCCTCGGCCAGCTCCACCTTGGCGCGCAGGGCCTTCACTTCGAGCTCTTCGATGCGGGCGTGCATGTCTTGCACTTCGGACTCCAGGTCCAAGACCCGCTGCACGCCGGCCAGGTTGAGGCCCAACTCGACCGTCATCTCGTGGATGCGGCGCAGCTTCTCGACATCCTCTTGGGAGTAGAGCCGGGTCCCCTTGGGGGAGCGCTTGGGCTCGACCAAACCACGCGACTCGTACATGCGCAGCGTCTGGGGGTGCATCTTTGCCAAGTCGGCCGCGACGGAGATCATGAAGACACCACGGTCGGTTTCAACCTCGACCCTTGTGACGCGCTTGCCTTCGCGACCTTGTCCGGTCATGAGGACGCCTCGATACACACCGGTGCGACGCTCATGAGGACGCCTCCGAGAACAGCTTTGCGCGCGGGTTGCCGTTCATCGTCTTTGACAACTCGTCCACCGCGGCGCGCTGCTCGTCTGTCAACTGCTCGGGGACGTCGATCGTGAAGCGGTAGTGAATGTCGCCGCGGCTCTTGCCGCCCAGCTTCGGCGGCCCCTCACCGCGCAGGCGCTGCAACGAGCCGTCGTGCGTGCCCGGCTTCACGCGCAACGTCTTCGTCCCGTCGAGTGTGGGCACCTGGACCTCGGCGCCAAGCAGAACCTCGGGCACCGTCAGAGGCACCTCGACTTCGAGATTGTCTCCCTTGCGCTTGAACACGGGTGAGGGGTCGACATGGGTGATGACATACAGGTCGCCCTCAGGTCCGCCCCGCGCGCCCGCCTCGCCCTTGCCGGGCACCCTGATACGCGAGCCCTCCTTGACCCCCGCCGGGATGTTGACGCGAAATTTCTTGACGCTGCGGATCGCGCCCGAGCCACCGCAGGTTGGACACGGGTCCTCGATTACGGTGCCACTGCCGCCACAACGCGAGCAAGGCTGGGTGATCGAGAACATGCCTTGTCCCTCGCTCTCGATTCCGCGACCTTCGCAACGCGGGCACACCTTCGGGGTGGTGCCCGGCTTGGCGCCGGTGCCATGGCAGGTCGGGCAGCCGCTGGTCGTGGGAACCGACAGTGGAACCTGCGCTCCAGAGATCGACTGATCGAAGGAGATGCGCACCTCGGTCTCCAGATCGCGTCCCCGTTGGGGGCGTGACCTCGCGCGCCGGCCCCCGGCGCCCGCGGCACCGCTCGGTCCACCCCCTCCACTGCCTCCAAACAGGTTGGAGAGGATGTCGCCCATCGAAGAGGCGTCGAAGTCGAAGTTCCCAAAGCCGCCGAATCCGGGGCCACCCGAGGCGCCGCCTGCGAAGGGTCCGGTGCCGTTGTCGTACTGCTTGCGCTTCTCTGGGTCGCCGAGAACGTCGTGAGCTTGGGAGATCTCCTTGAAGCGCTCCTCGGCCTGTTTGTCGTCGGGGTTGCGGTCCGGGTGGTACTTGCGCGCCAGCTTGCGATAGGCCTTCTTGATGTCCTCGGCGCTGGCTTTCTTGTCGACTCCGAGCGTCTTGTAATAGTCGGGACGTGTCGCCATGTGGCCTCCGATCTACGCTGCCACCAGCACGCGTGCGGGCCGGATGATCGTCTCGCCCATGCGATAGCCGTTCTGGTAGACCTCGGCCACGGTGCCGCTCGCGGCTCCCTCAACGGGCTGTTGAGCCATGGCTTCCTGTTGGTTTGGGTCGAAGCGCTCTCCCAAGGGAGCAAACGGCTCGATACCGACGCGAGCGAGCGCGGCCGCGATCTCCGCGCGCACGAGCCGCACTCCCGCCAGCAGCGGGTCCTCGGCCTCGGCCGCCTCGATCGCACGGTCGAGGTTGTCGAGCGCCGGCAGCAGCTCCTTGGCGAGCTTGGCCACGCCTCGATCTTGGGCCTGCGCCGCGTCGCGCGCCACGCGCTTGCGGTAGTTCTCGAAGTCGGCCTGGGTGCGCTGCGCGAGGGCCAGGTACTCGTCGCGCTGGGCGGCGGTCTTGACCAGCTCGCCGATCTCTCCCTCGATCGCCTCCGCGTCCCCATCCAGACCTTGAAGGGGAACGGACGAGTGAGGAGAGCTGGGGTCGGCTTCGACCTCGACGGCGGGCGAGGCCTGAGCCTCGCCGCCGCTTGCTGCCGCTTGCGTCTCGGGAACGCCGGTTGTGTGCGACTCGGTATCGCTCATCGAGCTCAGCTCTTGCCCTCGTCGACGACCTCCGCATCGACCACGTCCTCCTCGGAGGACGCGCCATCGCCATCCGCCGCGGCGGCGCCGTCGGGCGAGGCGGCGGCCGACTCGGCCTGGGCCTTTTGATACATGGCCTCAGACACAGCGTGGAAGGCGCCCTGCAAGGCCTCGGTGCGCGCGTTGATCGCAGCCGGGTCCTCGGACTCGAGTGCGTCGCGCACCTCCTTGATCGCCTCCTCGATGCGGCTCTTGGAGTCGGCGTCGACCTGGTCGCCGAGGTCCGCCAGCTGGCGCTCGGCCTGGTAGGCGGCGTTCTCGCCGTTGTTGCGGGCCTCCGCCAGCTCGCGTGCCTTGCGGTCCTCCTCGGCGTGGGACTCGGCGTCGGTGACCATCCGCTTGATCTCGTCCTCGGACAGTCCGGAGCCCGCCTTGATCTCGATCTTCTGCTCCTTGCCGGTGCCCAAATCCTTCGCGGACACGTTGAGGATGCCGTTGGCGTCGATGTCGAACGCCACTTCGATCTGCGGGATACCGCGCGGCGCCGGCGGGATGCCGGTGAGCTGGAACTTGCCGAGCGACTTGTTGTATTGGGCCATCTCGCGCTCGCCCTGGAGCACGTGGATCTCAACCGAGGGCTGGTTGTCCTCCGCGGTGGAGAAAACCTCGCCCTTGCGTGTGGGGATCGTGGTGTTGCGCTCGATCAGCTTGGTCATCACACCGCCCTTGGTCTCGATGCCGAGGGTCAGCGGGGTGACGTCGAGCAACAGCACGTCCTTGACGTCGCCTGCCAAGACACCCGCCTGGATGGCTGCGCCGACGGCGACCACCTCATCTGGATTGACGCCCCGGTGCGGATCCTTGCCGGTCAGCTCCTTGACCTTCTCTTGGACGGCGGGCATACGCGTCATGCCGCCCACGAGCACGATGTGGTCGATCTCCTTGACGCCCTTGTCCTTGGCGTCGTCGATCGCCTGGCGCACGGGCGCCACGACGCGGTCGAGCAAGACCGAGGTCAGCTCGGCCAGCTTGGCCCGGGTCAGACGCGTGTCCAGGTGCTTGGGGCCCGAGGAGTCTGCCGTGATGAACGGCAGGTTGATCTGGGTCTCCTGGGTGGTGGACAGCTCGATCTTGGCCTTCTCGGCGGCCTCGTACAGTCGCTGCAAGGCCATCGGATCGGCGGACAGGTCGATGCCTTGGTCGCGCTTGAAGTCGGCTACCAACCAGTCGACGATCGCCTTGTCGAAGTTGTCGCCGCCAAGGTGATTGTCGCCGGCGGTGGACTTGACCTCGAACACGCCGTCGCCGATCTCCAGCACCGACACGTCGAAGGTGCCGCCGCCGAGGTCGAACACGAGGATCGTCTGGTCGCTTTCCTTGTCGAGCCCGTAAGCCAGAGATGCGGCCGTCGGCTCGTTGATGATGCGCTTGACCTCGAGGTTGGCGATCTTGCCGGCGTCCTTGGTGGCCTGACGCTGATCGTCGTTGAAGTAGGCGGGGACGGTGATCACCGCCGAGTCGACCGTTTCGCCCAGGTACGCTTCGGCGTCGGTCTTCAGCTTCTGCAGGATCATCGCGCTGATCTCCGGCGGGGAGTACTGCTCGCCGGCGGCTTCCACACGGGCGTCGCCGTTGGGGCCGGAGACGACCTTGTAGGGGACGATCGACTCCTCCTCGCGGACCTCGCCCTCCTTGCGGCCCATGAACCGCTTGATCGAGAAGATCGTGTTCTGCGGGTTGGTCACTGCTTGGCGCTTGGCCACAGTGCCGACGAGGCGCTCGCCGGAGGCGGTGAATGCGACTACGGACGGGGTGGTGCGGCCGCCCTCGGCGTTCTCGATGACGGTGGGCTCGCCACCCTCGAGCACGGCCATGCACGAGTTCGTCGTGCCGAGGTCGATGCCTATGGTCTTGCCCATGAGCTGGTGCTCCTTCGTTTCAGTTGGATCAAATCTAAGTGAGAGCGTAGCAGATAATCTGCGGCCCCACGACCGGCTACCGTTTGTTGCATGAAGCCCAAGCTGCGCGGGGTCTCACACCAGTACGCCTTCTTCGTTTCGCTCGGATGCGGCCTCACGCTGATCCTGGCGGCCTCCGACGGACGAGCGCGGCTCGCGGCCAGCATCTACGCGCTCGCCGTGTCCGCCCTGTTTGGCACAAGCGCGCTCTACCACCGCATCACTTGGCGTCCGAAGGCGCGCCGCTGGATGCGACGCTTGGATCATTCGATGATCTTCGTCATGATCGCCGGGACCTACACTCCCGTCGCTCTACTTGCCCTGAAAGGCTCATTGGCAAGCGCCATCCTGATCGTCTTGTGGGTCGGAGCGCTGGGCGGAGTCGTGTCCAAGCTGCTTTGGATCGACGCGCCCAAGTGGGTGTTCGCGGGCGTCTATGTCGCCCTGGGACTTGTCACCGCGGCCGTCTTCGGCGAGCTGCCGGCCACGATCGGCTGGCTGGGCGTAGCCGGCCTTGCCCTCGGCGGCCTGCTTTACGTGCTGGGTGCGATCGTGTACGCGAGCGAGCGCCCCAACCCGTGGCCGAAGGTGTTCGGCTATCACGAGATCTTCCATGCGCTTGTGATCGTGGCCGCGGGGCTGCAATACGCGGTGATCGCGTTTGCGGTGCTGCCTCACGGTTGACGACTCGGGCACATCCTCGCCAAGGCGCACTCATCGCACGCCGGGTTGCGCGCGTGGCAGGTTCGCCGCCCATGCCGCAAGAGGTTCACATGGAACTCGAGCTCCTCACCGGAGGGGGTTATGGCAAGCATCTGGTCGTGCAGCTCCTCGAATGGAGCGCCAGGGCGGAACAGGCCGAGGCGCGTGCCGACACGCGAGACGTGAGTGTCAACCGGAACGTCGGGCAGGCCGTAGGAGAACAGCAGCACGCAGGCCGCCGTCTTGCGCCCTACTCCGGGAAGGGCGCACAAGTAGTCGCGGCTCTGCTTGAGTGGCGCGTCGCGCATCCATTCGAGCGACAGAGGATCGGCGGCGGCCGGCGGCCGGGCGCTCCCCGAGCCCTCTAGTGGATCGGCGCCGCCCCCCCGGTGCGCAGCGATCGCCGTAAGGATCGCCTGGATACGGGCCGACTTGACCTTGGAGATGCCGCCCGGGCGAATCGCCTCCTCCACCTCGGACACCGGCGCGGCGAGCACGGCCTCGTAGTCGATCGGCTGAGGGGGCGGGCCCGAATCCGCAAAGCGCTCGCGCAGGCGCAGGAACGCGACGTCGCGGTTGCGGTCGTTGGTGGACTGGGAGAGCACGGTGAGGACCAACTCGTCCAGGGGCCGCCCGTGGGGGGCCATGCGCGGGATGCCATAGACCTCGCGCAAGCGGTCGCGGATGCGCAGCACGCGCGCTCGAGCAGGCGACTTCCACTCGGACACCGAGGCGGGTGGACGCGAACGCTCGCTCGTGGAGGTTCTCGGGGGCACCGTGTCACCGTATCCGCGCGAGCCGACGACCGCGCGCCTATATCCTCGCGGGGTGCCAGACATCGCAGAGCACACTGCCGAGCTCGATGGCTTGCCCATCTTTTGGCGCAGCGCACCGCCAAGCGGACCGGCGAGCACACCCGCCCTCTACCTGCACGGCGTTCCCACCAGCTCCGCGGACTGGGTCCCATTTCTGAAGCGCACCGGCGGCTTGGCGCCGGATCTGCCCGGCTTCGGGCGCTCGGGCAAGCCCAGCCACCTGAAGTACACGATCGAGGAGTACGCCGGCTTCGTTGAGCGCTTCTTGGACATGGTGGAAGTCGAGCGGGTGCGCTTGCTCGTGCATGACTGGGGCGCGGTCGGTCTCGCCTTCGCGCAGGCCCACCCCGAGCGCGTGGAGCGCCTCGTGGTTACCAACGCGGTCCCATTCCTTCCGGGCTACCGCTGGCACCGCACCGCGCGCATGTGGCGTACTCCCGTCTTGGGCGAGCTTGTCATGGGCGCGACCTCGCGCTGGGCGATGCGCCGCTCCACGGCCGAGGCGAGCGCCACACCGGGGCCACTCCCCGACGAGTGGATCGATTCGGTGATGTCCCATTTCGACCATGGCACGCAACGCGCGATCCTCCGCTTGTATCGCTGCTCTCCGAGCGCCACCTTGGCGAAGGCGGGCGAGCATCTCTCACGACTGACAATGCCTTCCCTCGTGCTGTGGGGCAAGCAAGATCCATACATCGCCGAGCGTTTCGCCGACGATTACGCCAAGGCGCTGCCTGGCAGCGAAGTGGTGAAGCTGGAAGGTGCCGGGCACTGGTGGTGGCTGGACCGGCCCGAGGCGATCGGGCGGGTGTCCGACTTTCTGACGGCCGTCTGAGGTGCGCAGAGCGCCAGCGCTCGCGCTGCTCGTAGCGGCCCCGCTCACCCTCGCCTACCTGATCCTCGCCCCGCCCGCCGGCGACCTGGCCGCCGCCACTTACCGCAGCGACCTGTTCGCCCGCGTCGGCTTCACGACCTGGGATACGGGCTGGTACGCCGCACACGGCCACTGGCTGCCTGCGTATTCGCTGTTCTCGCCCGCGCTTGGAGCATTGTTGGGCGTCCGTCTGCTGCTTGCCCTCTCGGCGCTCGCCGCCTCGCTCCTGTTCGCGCTGATCGCCGAGCGAGTATTCGACGTCGCCGCGGCGCGTCTCGCCGCGGGCTGGTTCGCACTGGGCATATGCGTGAGCCTGCTGTCCGGCCGCGTGCCCTACGACCTGGGCTTCGCCGTGGGGCTGGGCTCGGTACTCGCCTTGCTCGACGGACGGCTTGCGCTTGCGCTCGGGCTGGCCGTGCTCACGAGCGCCGCCAGCCCGGTAGCCGGTGCCTTCCTCGCCCTCGCGGGCCTGGCCTGCGCCGTGACAGACAGACGCCGTGGGCTTGCGTTGGCGACAGCTGCACTAGCGCCCATCGTGGTCCTCACGCTCGCCTACCCCGAGGGTGGCTACGAGCCGTTTGCCGCTTCTGCCTTCTGGCCTGCCCTCGGCGGTGTCGTCCTGATCGCCCTGCTCTTGCCCCAAGGCCCACTCGGCGAGAAGGGCCGCATGGTCGTCCGGGTAGGCGCCGCCCTGTATGCCCTCGCCCTGATCGCCGCCTACGCGATCCACACGCCGATGGGGGGCAACGCGGCGCGCCTCGGACCGCTGCTGGCGGGCCCGCTGCTGGCGGGCGTGCTGTGGGAAAGCGCGCCGGCCACAGCGAACACCGTCGGCACATGGAAAATCCGCCGGCCGCGTGCACTGCTCGCGGCAATGGCGCCCGTGCTGCTCTACTGGCAACTGGCCACCCCGATCCGCGACTACGCCTCGCTCTCCAGCGACCCCTCGGTCAAAGCCTCCTACTACGCACCAGTCCTTTCCGAGCTGCGCCAACTAACCGCCGGCAAGCCCACGATCGTGGAGGTCCCGCTCACCAAAGCCCACTGGGAGGCGGCCTACCTGGCCGGCCACGACGGCCTGAAGCTGGCCAGGGGCTGGGAGCGCCAGCTCGACACGCGCTACGCGGCGATCTTCTACCGCCCCACTTTGAGCCCGGCCGCCTATCGGACGTGGCTCCTTGAAAACAAGGTCCGATACGTAGCCCTACCGGACGCCCCACTCGACAAAGCGGGCGAGCTTGAGGGGGCGTCGATCGCTCGCGGACTGCCCTATTTGCGCGAGCTGTGGCACTCCGAACACTGGCGCGTCTACCGCTTCATCGGCTAGGCTTTGTGGGTGGCCGTCCGTGCGAATCCGCCGTCCTCGCAAGGAGACTCGGGAAAGAGAGCGATTGCGGAGGGCAGGCTGCAGGCACTGCAAGCACGCATCTTGCCGCGGGGATGGCTTGACCTCTTGCGACAAGTCGCGCTCGTCGGCTTGGCCTATGGCGCCTACAGCCTCGTGCGGGGGCTGGTCAAAAGCGACACCACCGCCGCCTTCAAACACGCCTTGGACATGATCCAGGTGGAGCGCAGCCTGCACGTTTTCGTCGAGCCGAGCGTGCAGGCGTGGGCGTCGAGCAGCCATCTGCTGATGGACTTCTCGAGCTGGCTATACGTCAACGCCCAGACCTCGATCACCTTGGCGGCGTTGATCTACCTGTACGTGCGCCACAACGGCTCGTTCTACTTCGTGCGCAACATGTTCGCGATCGCCATGCTGATCGCGCTGATCGGATATGCCGTTTTCCCGACGGCCCCCCCGCGCTTTTTGCCCGAGTGGGGCTTCGTCGATTCCGTATCGGATCTGACCGGCGTACACGTCAATCACGCCTCCTCGGCGATGAGCACCCTGTTCAACCCGTACGCGGCCGTGCCTTCGATGCACGTGGCGTTCGCCCTGATGATCGGCTGGCCCCTGGCCTCGCTTTCGCGCACGCGTGTCGCAAGCGTGCTGTGGCGGTTGTATCCGCTGCTTATCGCGTTCGTGATCGTGGCCACCGCCAACCACTTCATCCTCGACGCGATCCTCGGCGCCTTGACGGCGGGAGCGTCCGCTTTGGGTGCGCGTAGGCTGGGGCAATTGCGGCCCGCCGCTTGGCGTTTCGGGACGGCGCCGGCCGGAGCCGGATAGGCTTCCCGGTGTCCCCGGGACCTTCTCAACCCGTGCGTCGCGACCGAGCAAGGCCTGAGCTCTCAGTGACGCCGACAGCATTCGATGACGCCTTCTCCCCCTTCGCATAGACAGCCAAGCCTGCGTCGCGGCTCACGCGCCGGAGCGGGACGCTCCCGACGCAGGGGACGCAGCGCAGGACGCGTCTCGCTGACCGGCGCCCAACGCCGCGAGATGGTGCGCGACCGCTTGATCGAGTCGCGACTTACCCCCAACGCGATCTCGATGACCGGTCTGGCGCTGAACGTGGTGGCCGCCGTGCTGGTGTGGGAACGCTTCTATTTCCTGGGCGGGATCGCCTTCATCGTCGGCTCGATCATGGACACGCTCGACGGGCGCTACTCGCGCATGTCCGGCAAGGGCACGCCGTTCGGGGCTTTCCTGGACTCCACGCTGGACCGCATCGAGGAGGGCATCGTTCTGACCGCGGTCGCCGCCGACTTCGCGCGCGAAGGGCGCTCGGGCGCCGCGGCCGCCGTGGTCGTCGCGGTGCTGGCCTCCTTGATGGTGTCCTACACACGGGCCCGCGCCGAGGCGCTGGGCGTGGAATGCAAGGTCGGCATCGCCACCCGGCCCGTCAGGGTCGTGATTCTGGCGATCGGCCTGATCTTCGCCAAGGGCGCTTCGCTCGGCGATTTCAGCCTGTTGGCGCCGGCCGTCTACGTGTTGGCGGCGCTGAGTGTGATCACCGTGGCGCAGCGAATCTGGCACGTCAAGGCCGCGCTCAGTTGAAGGCGCCCGCCGGTCGCTTGGCTGACGGCAGCAGCTGGTTGATGTCACCTAACAAGAGGGGCGGGGTAGTCTCCCCCGACCTACACAAAGGAACTCTTCAAGATGAGCACTAACAAGAGCAACGGCGCCGCTCGCAATGGCGCCCCCTCGGGCGGCCTGTCCGCAAACGGCGCCGCCTCCACCAACGGCAAGGCGCGCTATCAGCAGGACAAGGTCCGCGTCGCGATCATCGGCGTCGGCAACTGCGCCTCGGCATTCGTGCAAGGCGTCCACTACTACAAGGACGCGGACCCGAACGCGCTCGTGCCGGGACTGATGCACGTCGACCTCGGCGGCTACCACATCAGCGACATCGAATTCACCGCCGCCTTCGACATCGACGCCACCAAGGTCGGCAAGGACCTGGGGCAGGCGATCTGGGCCGGGCAGAACAACACGATGAAGTTCGCGACCGGGTCGCGTGCCGTACCCAAGAAGCTGGGCGTGCCCGTGTATCGCGGCATGACACACGACGGCCTCGGCAAGTACCTCAAGCAGAAGATCAAAAAGGCGCCCGGCGAGACCGCCGACATCGTCAAGATCCTCAAAGACACCCACACCGACGTGGTCGTCTCATACCTGCCGGTCGGCTCCGAGGACGCGACCAAGTGGTATGTCGAGCAGATCCTCGAGGCGGGCTGTGGCTTCGTCAACTGCATCCCCGTGTTCATCGCACGCGAGGACTATTGGAACAAGCGCTTCGTCAAGGCCAAACTGCCGATCGTCGGCGACGACATCAAGTCCCAGGTCGGCGCCACGATCGTGCACCGCACGCTGGCGCGCCTGTTCGCCGACAGGGGCGTGAAGATGCTCCGCACCTCCCAGCTGAACGTGGGCGGCAACATGGACTTCTACAACATGCTCGAGCGCGAGCGTCTGGAGTCCAAGAAGATCTCTAAGACCAACGCGGTCACCTCGATCATGGACGAGAAGCTGCCGGCCGAGGACGTGTACATCGGCCCGAGCGACTACGTGCCGTGGCTGACCGACCGCAAGTGGGCCCACATCCGGGTCGAGGGCCAAGCCTTCGGCGACGTGCCCCTGAACGTGGAGATGAAGCTCGAGGTGTGGGACTCACCCAACTCGGCCGGCATCGTGATCGACGCGGTCAGATGCTGCAAGCTGGCGCTCAACAACGGAGTGGGGGGGCAGCTCGACGGGCCCTCCTCCTACCTGATGAAGTCGCCGCACAACCAGCGCCCTGACAACCTCGCGCGCGAGGAGACCGAGAAGTTCATCGCCAAGCATTCGCGTCGCACGAGCGCCAAGTCCAAGCCTCGCGCCGCGTCCCCCAAGGCCGCTTCGCGGCGCAAGGTAGCCGCCAAGTCCTGACTCGCGGTGCATGCCCGTCCCAGTCTGGGACGGGCATGAAGGGCCAGCGAGGCGAGCATAATGGGGGTGTGAGCGGCGCACCCACGTTCTCGATTGCGCACGTCTCCCCGTATCCGTGGGAGGCGCAAGAGAACGAGGTCAACGCCCACATCGTGCGCTTGGCGAGCGAGCTGTCCAAGCGCGGCCACCACGTTCTGATACTGGCTCCTTCGCGCTCGCCCGAGCGCGTGCGGGAGTCGCGCCGCGAGCTGCGCGCAGCCAAGACACGGCCGGAGAGCCTGCTGGAGGGCACGGACACCGGCACACCCCGCCTACTGGCCATAGGCGAGGTCCTGGACGTGCCGAGCGCCTCGGGCCGCCGTCCACGCGCGCTACCGGTCGACGTGGCTCGCACCTTGGAGGATCTGTTGGGCAAAACGCCGCTGGACTTCGTGCACGTGCACGAGCCGTTTCCCCCAAGCGCATCGAGCACCGCACTGCGCTACTCGCGAGCGCTCAACGTGGGTTCCTTTCATGCCCCCACCGAGCGTCTGCTTTCCACCTCGTTGGCGCGTCGCTTCGTGGAGAGCTTCTTCGGGCGCCTGGACGCCCGCATCGCAAGCCTGCCCGAGACGGCAACTTTGATGAAGAGCCACTTCCCTGGCGAATACAGGGTGCTGCGAGACGACGCGACAGAGGAGATCGAAGCGATCTATCGCGAGCTGGCCGCCCGACGCCACGACCCCGTCGGCGATCCGGCGCTGCGCAAGCGCTTGGCGCGACGCCCCGAGATCGACGTGGACCTGCACATGCACACCGACCACTCCGGCGACTGCGAAACGCCGGTCGAGGTGCTCTTGGCCACCGCCAAAGAAGTCGGCTTGGGCGCGATCGCGGTGACCGACCACAACGAGATATCGGGCGCGCTCGAAGCCCGCGAGAAGGCGAAGGCGGCCGGCGTGAAAGTAATCGTCGGCGAGGAGGTCAAGACGGCCGAGCAGGGCGAGGTGATCGGCCTGTTCATCGAGGAGAAGATTCCGCGCGGACTGAGCATGGCCGAAACGGTGGCCGAGATCAAGCGTCAAGGCGGACTGGTGTATGTGCCCCACCCGTTCGACCGAATGCACGCCGTGCCCGACTACGAGCACCTGCCGGAGATCCTCGACGACATCGACGCGATCGAGGTGTTCAACCCGCGCGTGGCGATCGGCGCGTTCAACGAGGAGGCCGTCCGCTTCGCCGCCAAGTACCGGATCGTGGCCGGCGCCGGCTCTGACTCGCACGTCGCCCAAGGTCTCGGCTCGGTCAGGATCAGGATGCGCGACTTCGACGGGCCGCAGGAGTTCCTGCAGTCCCTCAGGGACGCCGAGATCACGACCAAGCCCTCCAGCCTCATCTATGTGCAAGCCCTGAAGTTCCTGCAGACCAAGGCGACCCCCGCCGCCGCGCGCAAGGCTTCGCGCGAGCGGCGGGTGCGGCGGGCAACGCGGGGAAGCGGAGGCCCAGCGTGATCGGCCCATCGGATCGACCGCCTTGCACGAACGCTCCCGCGACACGAGCGGAGAAGGACATAGACCTTCGGCGGCGGCGCAAATAAGGATGCACCCGCAAGGACAACAGGGGGCGCCGTCAAATCCCTCCGCGTCCATGCCCGCTACCGACGACGAGATCCGCGAGAAGTACCTCGAGCGGGCGATCAGAGAGCTGAACACGCTCACACGCGAGCTGCAGAGCTGTGAGCACTGCCCGCGTGGCCAGCTGATGCCGGTGCTCGGCTCCGGCCACCCCCAGGCCGACATCATGCTGCTCAAGCACGCGCCGCTGCCTTCGGAGATCGAGGAGGGGGTCGCTTTCTATGGCCGCGCCGGCGGGGCCTTGATGAAGTCCTTCAAGCGCCTCTCGATCGATCCGCTGACCGTATATGGGACCTTGTGCGTGAAGTGCCCGCTCGCCGACGCGTCGATGGCCGACCCTGCGTGCGTGGCCAGAGTGGTCGAGGAGATCGCGATAGTGCAGCCGCGCATCGTCGTCGTGATGGGGCCCGAGACGCTCGCGGCGTTGAACGATCTGGACATTCCGCTGGCCCAACCGTTGCAGCCGCGGTTTGGCGAGATCCAGCAGCTGGCGCCGATGATCGATGCGCTATACGTGCCGAACATCGACGAGTCCTTGGACGAGCAGGACGCCAAGCGAGAGTTCTGGGCCGCCTTCAGGAAGCTGGGCGATTGGTATGAGGCCCAACCGCCCTACTAGAGGGTGAGCACGATCTTTCCGAGCTTGCCGCCCGCCGCGAAGCGGTCGTAGGCCGCCAGGGCCTCCTCCAAGGGGAACGTCTCGGCGACGGGCACCTTCAGGGCGCCGCTTTCGAACAGGGGCAAAACCTCGCGCTCCAGGCGGCGCGCCACGAGGGCCTTCTCCTCCAGGGGACGAGCGCGCAGGGTGGAGCCTTGTATGCGCGCGCGCTTGCCCATCAGAGCCAGGAGGTTCAGGTCGGTCTTGGCGCCGGCGGAGACACCGATCACGCAGATGCGCCCACCGATGGCCAGCGCGCCGAGGTTCTCTCCCAGGTTGGGAGCGCCCACAAGCTCGAGGATCACGTCAAAGGGTCCGTGCTCGGCGAAGCCCTCGGGCGCAACCGCCTCGGCGCCAAGCTTGGCCACGGCCGCACGCAACTCCTCGCGGCGCACGGTCGCCGTGACTCGAGCGCCGGACGCTCGGGCCAGCTGGATCGCGGCCGTGCCGACGCCCCCGGCGCCACCGTGCACGAGCAGATGCTCGCCCGGACGCAACCCTGCCTGGGTGAAGATCGCGTCGTGGGCAGTCGTGAAAGTCTCCGGCAGTCCGCCCGCCTCAGGCCAATCCAGCACGCTCGGCACCGGCATCAGCTGACGCTCGTGCACGACCGCGAGCTCCGCTTGGCCACCGCCGCCGACGATCGCCATCACCTTCTCGCCGAGCTCGAAGCGACGCGCCTGGCCACCCAGCCCCACGACTTCGCCCGCGAGCTCCATGCCGGGAATGTCCTGGGGGGAGCCGGGAGGGGCGGGGTAGAGCCCGCGCCGCTGCATCATGTCGGCCCCGTTGAGGCCTGCGGCGCGCACCTTGACGAGCACCTCTTCGCCCGCGGGCTCGGGGTCGGGGTGCTCCTCTATGAGGATCTCCCCGTCGCGGATGGTGGCGGCTCGCATAGGCGTGAAGACTATCCGCGCTCCAGCAACGCCACGCACTCGATGTGGGGGGTCTGGGGAAACATGTCCACCGGGCGCACCTTGACCAGGCGCCAGCCCGCCTCGACCAGCTGGGCCGCGTTGGGGGCCAAGGTGGTGGGGTTGCAGGAGACGTAGACGACCCGCTTGGGGGAGGCGTCGATGATGCGGCGGACCACCTTCTGGGAGAGGCCCGCCCTGGGTGGGTCGACCACGACCACGTCGGGCCGAGCCGCCCGTTCGATCAACTCGGGCAAAGCCAGGCGGGCGTCGCCGGCGAAGAAGTGGGCATTGGTGACCTCGTTGCGCTTGGCCGCCGCGATCGCGTCGGCGACGGCGCCTTCGACGATCTCGATGCCCCACAGCTCGCCCGCGCGGGGGGCCAAAGTCAAGGCGATCGTGCCGATCCCCGAATAGAGGTCGTACACCCGCTCCCAGCCCTCCAAGGCCGCGTACTCGACGACGATCCCGTATAGGACCTCGGCCATCTCGGTGTTTGTCTGAAAGAAGGCTTCCGAGGAGATCCGCAGGTCCAGGTCGCCGAGGCGCTCCGGCAGCTCGGCCTCGCCCCAAACGAGCTCGGTCTCGCCCCCCATCGTGGTCTCCGCAAGCGAAGAGGAGCGTGTCCAGAGCACGCCGCTGAGAGTGTCCTCGCCTGTCCCGGGTACGGGGCCCAGCTCGGCGGCCAGGGCCGCGGCCAGCGAAGGCACGTCGAGCTCGCCGTCGGTGCTGACGAGACGTATCTGAAGCCTGCCGGTGCGGCGGCCTTCGCGCACTACCAGGTTGCGCAACAGGGGCTCGGGGGAGGCGATGCTCTCGCGGTGGCGGTCCCATGCGCGCAGGCCCTGCTCGCGGGCCCACGCCAAAGCGACCTCCCGAGCCCGGTTGCCGATCTCCGAGGCGAGCAGGCAATCCTCGATCGGGTCGACCCGCTTCCAGCCGCCGGGGGCATGGAATCCGCAGACGAGCTCGTCGGAGTCGTCCTGCCCGAAGGAGTACTCCAACTTGTTGCGATAGCGCCATTGGGCCAAGGCGGGCACGATCGGCTCCATCGCGAAACCGTCGAGCTTGCCGATCCGCCGCAGCGCATCCTCGACCTGCTCGGCCTTGATCTGTAGCTGGCGCTCGTATGGCAAGACTTGCCAGGCCACGCCGGGATGATCGGCGGTGGGCGGGATGCGCTCGGGGCTCTCCTGCACGATCTCCACCAGACGCGCGTGGGCATAGCTGCGCTTTCGCTTGACGACCTGGGCCCGGACGCGGTCGCCGGGAAGGCCACCCGACACGAACACCACGTAGCCACCCTCTCCAAGCCGCCCCACACCCTCGCCCCCGTGGGCGAGCGAGTCGATGCGCAGCTCGATCTCGTCGCCGCGCTCGGGTCGTTTGGGCAGGGTTTGGCCGGCCGGGCCCGCGAGAACCTCCTCGTCGAGGCCGTTGGCGGCGAGCTTCGCGCCCGCCTGCAGAGGCGCGCTCATGCCGACGCCGGCTCGCCTGTCCCGGCCACGGGGACCAGCAACTCGAGCAAGGCCTTCTGGGCGTGGCGGCGGTTCTCGGCCTGATCCCAGATGCGTTGGCGCGGGCCGTAGAGGACCTCCGCTGTGATCTCCTCGCCCGGGTGAGCGGGCAGGCAGTGCAAAGCGATCGCGCCGGGGGCGGCCGCGTCGAGCAGGGCATCGTCGATGCGGTAGGGCCCAAGCGCGGCGCGGCGCTCGGAGGCGGTGTCCTCGTCGCCCATGGAGACCCACACGTCGGTGTAGACGGCGCTTGCTCCCCTCACCGCCTCCAAGGGGTCGTGGTAGAGGGTCAAGGAACCCTCGGCGCCGGGCGGCAAGGACAGCTCGGCCTCCAAGGAGTAGGCGGGGGGCGAGGCGATCGCCACATCCATGCCGGCCATCGAGCCGAGGATCGCAAGCGAGCGGGCCACGTTGGTGCCGTCGCCCACATAGGCCAAGCGCAGGCCGGCCAGCTCGCCGAAAGCCTCGCGTATGGTCATCAGGTCGGCCAAGGCTTGGCAAGGGTGGTGGGAGGCGGAGAGCATGTTGAAGACGGGGATCGTGGCGTGGGCGGCCAGCTCCTCCAAGATCGCGTCGGCGCCGGTCCTGATCCCCAAGGCCGCGACCTGACGGGAGAGCACCAGAGCGGTGTCGCGGGGGGACTCGCCGCGCGAGAGCTGGGTCTCACCAGAGCGCAGGACCACGGCGTGGCCGCCCAGCTCGTATACGCCCATCTCGAAGGACACGCGCGTGCGCGTGGAGGGCTTCTCGAAGATCAAGGCCACCCCGCGTCCAGCCAAAGCGCGCGAGGAGAGGGGCGCGTCCTTGAGCTCGATCGCGCGGTCCAGGAGCGCCGCGAGCTCGCCTGAGCTAAGCTCGGCGCCTGTGAGGAAGTGGGGAGGCACAGTCAGGCAGTGTATGGGGCTGCTCGCGCCGGTTTGCGCGGCGGCTGTCCTGATGGCCGGCTGCGGCTCAAAAGAATCGACCACCACCACGACGACGACCACCACCTCGGGCACGTCTTCGACCTCAAGCGTCAAAGGTGGCTTGACCGTCCCGGGCAAGATCAACTACGCCAAGCCTCCGCCCGGCGCGCCGACCCAGAGCGGGACGATCAAAGTCACCTACAAAGAATTCGCGATCGAACCGGACACGGTCAAGGCGAAGGTGGGCAGCACGATCGAATGGACCAACGACAACACCGAAAAGTGCAATGTCAAGAGCGAGGGTGGGCCATACACGTTCGACTCGGGCAACCTCCCCGAAGGAAGGACGTTCGTGTTGAAGCTCGACAAGCCGGGCACGATCCACTACGAGTGCACCTCCTACCCCACGACGATGAACGGAACCATCGAAGTCGTGGAATGAGGGACCGGCGGCCCCTCGCCGCACGGGAGGCACGACCGAAGCGGGACCAGCCGCAGGCGAGCCCCGGAGAGTCCTTCAGCCGGCTGCCGAGGGTCCGAACTCGGCGAGGCCTTGCACCGGACTCGACGGAGTCGCGTAGGTCCGCTGGGGGATGCGGCCCGCCCCTCGCGCCAAACGCCCGGCCTGCACCGCGTGGCGCATCGCGCCGGCCATCGCGACCGGGTCTTGGGCGCGCGAGACGGCGCTTGCGACCATGACCGCATCGCAACCCAGCTCCATCGCCAAGGCGGCGTCCGAGGCGGTGCCGATGCCGGCGTCCAAAACCACCGGCAGCTCGACGGTTTCCCGGATCAGAGCGATGTTGTAGGGGTTGCGGATGCCCATGCCGCTTCCGATCGGGGCGCCCAAAGGCATCACGGCGGCGCAGCCGATGTCGGCCAGGCGCCGTGCGAGGACGGGGTCGTCGGTCGTGTAGGGCAAGACCGTGAAGCCCTCGTCGACCAGTTGCTCGGCGGCTAGCAACAGCTCGGGCGCGTCGGGCAAGAGCGTGTCCTCGTCGCCGACCACCTCCAGCTTGACCCAATCGGTCTCGAAGGCCTCGCGCGCCAGCTTGGCGGTGAGGACGGCGTCGCGCGCGGTGAAGCAACCGGCGGTGTTGGGCAGCACCTGGACACCCTCCTCGGCGAGCACTTCGATCAAGGAGCCCCGTCGTTTGGGATCCCCACCCGCCTCGATGCGCCGCAAAGCGACCGTGACGAGCTCGCTCCCGCTCGCGCGAATCGCCTCGCCAAGCAGACTCAGCGACGGGAAGCCGCCGGTGCCGAGCAACAGGCGCGAGGAGAGCATGCGCCCGGCGATCTCCAAGCGGTCCTCCCGCGCGGGATCGGCCACATGCTCGTTGCCGCGCGCTGCCTGTTCGGAGCCGTTGGGCGCGATCTCGCTCATCTCCGGATCATCCTCCTTGCATCGCGATGAGGACCTCCACGCGTGCGCCCTCGGGGACCGCAAAAGTGGCCCACCTGGCACGCGGCACGACCTCCCCGTCGACCGCCACCGCCACCCCCCGCGCGTCCGGGCCCAGCTCCAGCAGACCCAAAATCGCGGCCACCGTCTCGCCCGCGCCCTCTTCGCGAGGATCGCCGTTGAGAAAAATCATGGGGACACCCGTTCTTTCGTAGCGCGATTACCGGCCACTTCAGCGGCCACGAGCTCCGCTGTGAGCGGCGCCAACAGGATCCCGTTGCGGTGATGACCGGTCGCCCAAGTCAACCCTTCGAGCGCTCCCGCTCCGATCACAGGCAGATTGTCGGGCGTGCCGGGTCGGTAGCCCACGCCGATCTCTTCGATGCGCAACTCGCTGACTCCGGGCACGAGGTCGTGGGCGTCGCGCAACAGCTCATAGATCCCGCCCGCGGTCGGATCGGCCTCGAAGCCGCGTTCCTCCACGGTGGCGCCAAGCACATAGCGCCCCGCGCCGCGCGGTACGAGATAGCCGCCCCCGAAACGAACGACGCGCTCGATCAAGCCTGGCCCAGCCGGGTCGCGAAGGCGCATGATCTGGCCCTTGACCGGACGCACCTCCACCCCGGCGCCTTCCGGCAAACCCAAAGGCAGGCCGCTCCAAGCCCCCATCGATACGACCACCTGGCCGGCTTGGACCGATTCGCAGGAACCGACCGCCCCGCCCGCGTCCACAGTCCCGTAAGAACCTGTCTCCCCCAAAACTTTCGGGTCGGGGTCGCGTGCCACGCCGGCGCTCGCCGACCACGTCGCGTCCCGCCCCAGCTTGACCCCCAAGACGCGCTTGGCGTCGACGTCGAGCTGCAAGCCGACGACGGGCGTGTGCTCGCGCAGGCGCACGCCTTCGCGCTCGCAAGCCGTGCGCAAGGCCGCAATGACCGAGCGCGGGTCCACGCTGTGATCGTCGGGGGCATGCAAGGCCAGGCGCACCGTGGGCGCCAGGGCCGGCTCCAAGGCCCGCGCCTGGCTCGGCCTCATCCGCTCCACCGCCAAACCGAGGCCTTCGCGGAAGGCGACTTGGCGCTCCAACTCGCGGGCCTCGTCCTCGTCGCGGGCGACCACCAAGGTGCCGTGGCGGCGCAGGCCCACGTCCGTGCCGGACGCCTCTTCCAGCTCGACGGCAAAGTCGGGCCACATCGCCGCCGAACGCATGCCCATCTCCAGCAGGCGGCGGCCGTCCTCGCCGAACTCGACCTCGGCCACGGGCGCGAGCATCCCGGCCGCCACGTGGGTGGCCCCTTCGCCGCACGCACCCCGCTCGAACACCGTCACGCTCATGCCCTGCGCGCGCGCGCGCCAGGCCACCGACAGCCCCACGATGCCCCCGCCGAGGATCGCCAAGTCGACTGTGGAGTCCCCATTTTCTGCCATCTCCCGTGATGCTAGAGCCCTGCAGCCGCTCGCTACCGCCGCCCCACCGGCCGTCCTCGTCGCACGCTCCACGCTGACCCATCGACCGGGTCGGCGTGCTCGGAGTGTCAGACTGGCGTGCGATGGCCCACCTGCGGCCCGTACCCGACCCAACCGGCGAGCAGCGCCGCGCGCGCCTTGCGGCCGCGCGGCTGTACTTGGTCTGCAACTGCATGCCCGGCGATCGCGACCTGAGCGACTTCCTGGCCGCCGCGATCGCGGGCGGCGTGGACGTGGTCCAATTGCGCGAGAAGCATCTCGAGGAGGAGTTCCTCACCGAAGCCGCCTCGGTCGCCGCCGACGCTTGCGACGCCCACGGAGCCTTGTTCATCCTCAACGACCGCCCCGACATCGCCGCGGCGGTGCGGGCCGACGGCGTTCACGTCGGCCAAAGCGACTCGCCCGTGGCCGAGGCCCGCCGGATCGTGGGGCCAGACATGCTGGTAGGTCTCTCCACGCACGCGCCTTCGGAGATCGACGCCGCCGTGCCCCTTGCCCCCGACGGTACCCCCCATGTGGACTACATCGGCGTGGGCCCCGTCCACGCCACACCCACCAAGCTCGGCCGCCCCCCAGTCGGTCCCGAGCTGGTGGCCTACGCCTCGGCCCACGCCCACGTCCCGTTCTTCGCGATCGGCGGCATAGACAGCGAAAACGTGGTGGCCGTGCTCGACGCGGGCGCTTCGCGGATTTGCGTGTTGCGCGCCATCTGCGACGCCCGGGACCCCGAGCGCGCGGCCCTGACCTTGCGCGCCGCCTTGGAGCTGCGGCCGTTGCTCAACGGACATGGCCGACCTTAGCCGGCGATGAGAGCGCCCGGCACTGATATGGCCGACCCCGGCCGCCCGTCGGAAGAGCCGCCGGCCGCGACTGTCGATGCCGTCCTGGCACTTCAGCCGCTCGGCGAGCACGAGCGGCCCGTGCCCCTGCGCGTCGCGGTGGCGGTCGCGCTCTTGCTGGCGCTCGGCATCTGCGTCGGCTTGGCCACCGTCCACGACCTTTCCAGCCACGGCGGCTCGGTGCCCGGCGGGGTGTTCCTCGTCGGCGTCCTCGCGGCCTTGGCGTGGGGCATGTGGCAGCGTCGCTACTGGGCAGTGCTCGGCTTCGAGGCCTTGCTGGCCTTCCAGATCATCGTGACCTCCTTGGCCTTGGTCGTCGCCGAGACCTTGCTCGCCGCAGCCGTGTGTGTCGTCTCGATCGGCCTCGCCGGCTGGTTGTTCTGGAAGCTGGTCCGCGTGATGAGCCGCATACAGGCGGTCCAATTGGGGGCCCAGGCCCGCCAGACGGAGACAGACGAAGCGCTGCGATAGGCTCAGACCCACAATGGCTGAGAGCACCTACGACTGCATCGTGATCGGTTCGGGACCCGGCGGCTACGTGGCCGCGATCAGGGCCGCCCAGCTGGGAATGAAGACGGCGGTGATCGAGAAGGACAAGGTCGGCGGACGCTGCCTCAACTACGCCTGCATCCCCGCCAAGGCGGTCCTGCGCTCGGCCGACCTGCTCACCGAGATCCGCGAGGCCGGCGACTACGGCTTGAAGGTGAGCGGCGTCGAGGTCGACTACGGCGCCGTCCAAGCGCGCCGCGAGAAGGTCGTAGGGACTTTGGTGGGCGGTGTGGGCGGCCTGTTCAAGAAGAACGCGATCGACCTGATCGAGGGGGAGGCCGTCTTGCTCTCCCCGCGCGAGTCCGGGGCCGCTTCGAGCGGCAACGGGGGAGGCGAGGCGGAGGGTGCTGGTGTCGCGCAAGAGGGTGCCCTGCGCGCGCGCGCGCGCCTGCGCGTGGGAGACCGCACGTTGGAGGCCACAACCGTGATCCTCGCCACCGGTTCGGTCAAGCGCTCGATCCCCGGCGTCGAGTTCGGCGGACGGGTGATCGGCACCGAGGAGGCTTGGGCCTTGCCGGACTTGCCCGCGCGCCTGGCAGTCGTCGGCGCGGGAGCTTCCGGCGCTGAGATCGCCTCGGGCTTCGCACGCCTGGGCAGCGAGGTCAAGCTGTTCGAGATGCTCGACCGGGTCTTGCCGACCGAGGACGCCGACATCTCGCGCCTGGCCGAACGCGGCCTGAAGCGTCAAGGCATCGACATCCACACGAAGACGCCTGTCGAAGGCGTCAGCGCCGACGGTGGCTCGGTCAAGTTCAGCCACGGCGAGGATTCGGCCGAGGTCGACTATCTCGTGATCGCGGCCGGCCGCGGCCCCGACGTGGACGCGCTCGGTTTGAAGGACGCCGGCGTGGAGCTCGATACCCCATCCGGGGCACAGGCGAGTGCGGGCCTCGTGCGGGTCGACGGCGCCCAGCGCACCACCGCCCCAGGCGTGTATGCGATCGGCGATCTGGTGCACGGCCCCGCCTTGGCCCACAAGGCCTCCGACGAGGGCATCATCGCCGCCGAGGACGCCGCCGGCTTGGCCACCCATCCACTCTCCTACGTGGACATCCCGAGAGCCACGTTCTGCACGCCCAATGTGGGCTCCTTCGGACTCACCGAGGCCCAAGCGGTCGAGCAAGGCTACGACGTGGTCGTCGGCAAGGTCCCCTACGGCGCAGTCGGCGGGGGAACCGTCTACGGCGACCGCACCGGTTTGGTGAAGCTGGTCGGCGAGACCAAGTACGGCGAGCTGCTCGGCGGGCACATCGTCGGCTCGCGCGCAACCGAGCTGATCCAAGAGCTCGTCAACGTACGCGCCTTGGAGGGCGGTTTCGCCGAGGTGGCCCGCATCGTGCACGGCCACCCCACTTTGTCGGAGGCCGTGATGGAGGCGGGTCGAGCGGCCGACGGCTGGCTGATCCACGGCTGATTGCAGCCGGGCTGGGGCCGAGCGGTGCCGGGCTGGGGCCGAGCGGTGCTGGGCTGGGGCCGAGCGGTGCTGGGCTGGGGCCGGGCGGTGCCGGGCTGGGGCCGAGCGGTGCCGGGCTGGGGCCGGGCGGCGCCGCGTCTCGCGTCCAGCGCAGGGGTCCTGGCAGCGGCAGCGGGGCGCTGTTGTTATGACGAAATTCTGCGTTCGCTACAAACCGAAATCGTTTCAAAGCGAAAGAATCGCGGAAAAGTAGATATACAACCCACGGCCCCTAAACGGCCGCACCCCCAAACACCTTCCTCGCTAGCCTCGCAGTGAAACAGACCAGCAATGCGCAAATGCCAGATTCGGACGCTACCTTCTATTTCGACCTGGCCTCGCCGCTCGCTTATCTCGCGGCGGAGCGGGTATTGCACACGATGCCCGGGCCGTGCGAGTGGCAGCCGGTCTTGGCCCGCACCCTCGAGGGCACACCCAGGCGGGCGCAGGCAAGCGAGCTGAACGGCGCGGAGTCCTTCGAGGCGTTTCGTTGCCGCGACGACGAGGACATCTTCCGCTTGGAGCTGGAGCGACGCGGCCGGGAGCTGGGATTGCAGGAGGTGCGATGGCCCGATCCCTTCCCTTTCGACAGCGAGTTCGCGATGAGGGTCGCCACCTACGCCAAGTCGATCGGGAAGGTAGTCGCATTCGCACAAGCGGCGTTCCGCCAAGCGTTCGCCGGGGGACGCCCGCTCGACGGGCTCGACAACGTCTTGATCGCGGCCGCCGCCGCAGAGATGCATCCCGCCGCGGTCCAGAAGGGCGCCGCCCTGCACTCGGTGGGCGAGCGGCTATCCGCCGCCACGGCCGAGGCCGCCGCGCTCGGTGTCGCCGACGTCCCGGCGATACGACTTGGAAAGCGCGTATTCCATGGGGAGCGCGCCCTCGAGGAAGCCGCCGACCGAGCCCGACCGAGCGCCGGCGCAGGCTCACGCGAGCGCGATGACCAGAGCCAGACGACGAGAGCCGGGCGACAAGAGCCGGGCGATGAGGTCCGGACGCTGAGGGCCGGGCGATGAGGGCCGGACGCTGTTTTCGCCTGATCGTGCGCCGTGGCGGGCTCATGCCCGCATTCTTGGCGAGCCCCGACCGCGTCGATCACATCGAGGTCGTCGAGATCGACGGGGGCGAGGTCGTGTTCTTCTGGGACTGTCCGCCCCACACCGCCTCGCGCCGCGCACGCGAAGTGCGTGAAGACCTGGGCCGCATGGATCGCGAGGACTTCCTCGCCCGCTGGAGTACCGTGGAGGCGTGAGCACGGTCTTCTCGCCCGCCTGTCCCCTGCCGAGCGCTAAACGGGGGTGCCCGTACGAGCCCCAGGGGCTCCGAGCCCGCCCGAGGACATGTCGCTAGGCCGCCCCAACGGATGGGCCTCTGAGCCGGCAGGCGCGGCCAGCCCGGCAACCGCGGCCGGCGCGGCCCTCCCCACAGCCGCGGCCCTCCCCGCGCCCGAGACCGCGCGCGAGTGGCTGGCCGCGATGGTCTTGATCCGCCGCTTCGAGGAGCGCGCGGGCGAGATGTACGCCCGCGCCAAGATCGGCGGCTTCCTGCACCTCTCGATCGGCGAGGAGGCGACCATCGTCGGCAGCGAGCGGGCCATGCGCGACAGCGACTACCTGGTCTCGACCTACCGCTCCCACGGCGACGCCTTGGCGCGGGGCACCCCACCCGAGCGAGTCATGGCCGAGCTGTTCGGCAAGCGCGACGGCTGCTCCAAAGGACACGGCGGCTCGATGCACATGTTCGACGCCTCGCGGCGCTTCATGGGCGGCTACGGAATCGTCGGCGGTAACCTGCCCATCGCCGCGGGGATCGCCTTGGCGTGCGACCAGCGTCGCGGCGCGCAGGACGCCGGCGGACCCGACGCGGCGAGCGCGATCGGTGGCGACGCGCAGGACGAAGTGACGCTGTGCACCTTCGGCGACGGGGCCTCCAACCAAGGTACCTTCGGCGAGACCTTGAACCTGGCTGCCTTGTGGCGTTTGCCGGTCGTGTTCATGGTCGTCAACAACCAGTTCGGGATGGGCACCTCGCTCAGTCGCCATTCGGCCGTCACCGACCTGCAACGCAAGGGCGAGTCGCTCGGCGTGCCCGGTATGCGCTGTGACGGCATGGACATCCTCGACACCCACCGGGTCGTCTCCGAAGCCTTGGCGCGCGTACGCGAGGAGCGCCGGCCCCTACTTATCGAGGCCGTCACTTACCGCTTCCGCGGCCATTCGATGGCCGACCCGGAGGACTACCGCACCAAGGAGGAGGTCGCCCAGTGGCGCGAGCGCGACCCGATCCCCGCCTTCGGCGATCTCCTGGAGCGCGAAGGGGCGCTCACGAAAGAGCAGCGTGAGCAGATCGACCAAGATGCGCTGCGGCAAGTGGAGGAGGCCGTCGAGTTCGCCGAGGCCTCGCCCTTCCCGGACCCGGACACGCTCTACGAGGACGTGTATGTGCTCGACGAGCAGGTCCACGGCCATTACCACTGGTCACCCCAGGTGGTGCGATGAGCCACGATCCCAAAGACAGTCCTGCCGGGTCCCCTCGGACCTCGTCTGCTCCCACCCACTCCGTGGCCCACCCATGACCGAGCTGCGCTACCGCGACGCTTTGAAACTGGCCTTGCGCGAGGAGATGGCGCGCGACGAGAACGTGATCCTGATGGGCGAGGACATCGGCGTGTTCGGCGGCGCCTTCAAGGTCACCTCGGGACTGCTGGAGGAGTTCGGCGAGAGGCGTGTACGCGACACCCCCATCTCCGAGAACACGATTGTGGGCGTCGGAGTGGGGGCGGCCATGGTCGGATTGCGCCCTGTCGTGGAGCTGATGACGGTCAACTTCGCCCTACTCGCGTTCGACCAGATCGTCAACCACGCCGCCCACATCCACTACATGTTCGGCGGCCAAGTTCGTGTGCCGCTCGTCGTGCGCATGCCCCAGGGGGCAGGACACCAGCTGGGCCCGACCCACTCGCACAGCTTCGAGTCCATGTTCCTGGGGGTTCCCGGCCTGCTCGTCGCCGTCCCCTCGACCCCCGCCGACGCGCGCGGCCTGCTCAAGGCCGCGATCAGGGATGAGAACCCGGTGATCTTCATCGAGCACGAGTCGCTCTATGGGGTGCGCGGAGAGGTCGACGAGAACGACGAGCAACCGCTTGTGTTCGGCCGCGCCCGCATCGTCCGCTCCGGTGGCGACGTCACGATCGTGGGCGTCTCGCGCATGGCGCTCACCTCCGAGCGCGCCGCAGAGCTTCTGTCGGCCGAGCACGGCGTCGAGGCCGAAGTGATCGACCCCCGCACCCTGCGTCCTCTGGATCTCGACACGATCCTGGAGTCGGTCGCCAAGACCAACCGCTGCGTCATCGTCGAGGAGGGCTGGCCGCATGGCGGCGTCGGCGCCAACCTGGCGGCCTTGATCTCCGAACAGGCCTTCGACGACCTCGACGCACCCGTGATGCGGGTGAGCGGAGCGGACGTCCCGATGCCCTACTCCAAGCCTTTGGAGGAGATCGCCTTCCCGCACGAGCCCCAGATCGTGCGAGCCGCGCTGAGCGTGCTCGGACAAGACCTGAGCCGATCGCCTGTAAGACCGCCCGCGCCGGGCGATGGACATCGAGAGGGAGAGACGAACGCACCCGGCGCGGTCCAGGAAGCCATGCAAGAGACTGGCGTGGAGCGCGAGATCAGGCAGGCGTCGCGATGAGCGAGATCGTGATGCCGCGCCTGTCGGACACGATGGAGGAGGGCACGATCCTGCGCTGGCTCAAGCACGACGGCGACCATGTGAAGCGCGGGGAGGAGCTGGTCGAGATCGAGACCGACAAGGCCGCCATGACGTACGAGTCCGACAGCGAGGGAGTTCTCCAAACGGTCGCCCAAGAGGGCGACACCTTGGCCGTCGGGGAGCCGATCGCGCGGGTCGGCGAGTCGCCCGAAGCCTCCGAGCCACCCCCCGAACAGGCCGTTGCCGAGAATCGCTTGGCGCCCTCGGGCGAGCCACACGGTCAAGCCATCCCGGTGCAGACCGCCCAGCCACTCGCGACCGGAGAGGAGCCTCCCGCAGCGCATGAGGGCGAGCGCATCAAGGCATCCCCGCTCGCCCGCCGCATCGCGCACGAGACGGGCGTGGACCTCGGCGGGCTCACCGGGAGCGGACCGGGGGGGCGCATCGTCAAGGCCGACGTGGAGGGCTCGGGTTCAAGCCCCGTCGCTCCCGCGACCTCGCCGCCGATCGGCCCGTCGTCCATCCCCTCGCCCTCGACCGCCTCGCCCTCCCCGTCCGCGTCCGAGCCACAGCGCCCGACGGTCGGAGACGTCACCAGCGCCAAGGGCGAGACGACGCTCGTCGATCCATCGCGCACCCAGCGCACGATCGCCAGGCGCATGGCCGAGTCCAAGGCGACGATCCCCGACTTCACACTCACCGCCGACATCGACATGGAGCGCTGCGTCGATTTGCGCGCCGAGCTGAAGCGGCTCGCGCGCGGCGGCGAGGGACGAGAGAAGGGTGGCCCGCCCGGCGAGGGGACGAGAGAGAAGGCTGCGCCCCCGACCTATAACGACATGATCCTCAAGGCCTGCGCCCTGGCCCTGCGCGACCACCCCCGCGCCAACGCCAGCTACCGCGACGGACGCTTCGAGTTGTACTCGCGGGTCAACGTCGGCGTGGCCGTCGCCTCGGCCGCTGAGGATCCGCTCGCCGGCGGCCTTGTCGTCCCGACCGTGTTCGACGCCGACACCAAGGCGCTTGGCGAGATTGCCCGCGAGACCCGCGCCTTGGCGGCTCGCGTGCGCGACGGATCGATAACGCCGCCGGAGCTGAGCGGCGGCACGTTCACGGTGTCCAATCTGGGGATGTACGGGATTCGTCAGTTCACTGCAATCGTCAACCCCCCACAGGCGGCGATCCTCGCGGTCGGCACGCTCGCGCCGCGGCCCGTCGCACGCAAGAAGAAGATCGTGACCCGCAACACGATGACGGTCACGCTCGCGTGCGACCACCGCATCCTCTACGGCGCCGATGCCGCACTGTTCCTCAGCCGAATCCGCGAGCTGCTGGAAGAGCCCGCGGCTTTGACTTTGTAGGCATTTTCAGCACGCCGCGCAAAATATCTACCGGAGCCCTGAGTAGGCTCGCCGGTAGGAGTTCCACCCCACCCGACAAGGCCGGTCCGAGGTCGAACGGCCCGGGAAAGGAGGTGGTTAGATGACTCAACTAGTTGAGTGCATCTTGGCGGTGACGCTCATGGTCGCGGTCATCCGTAGCCTGACGTAACGCCACTCCAGCTCCGGCGGGAGTCGACCTCGATGCCCGTCGGAGCGAATGCTCTAAACGGGACCGGGACGACCGCGACCCTGAGTACATCTTGGCGTGCCAAATATGCTACCACCAGTGGTGGCCATGGAAAAAGCGAATGTGCTTCTCGATCACATCCAAGTCGTGCACCTGGGCACACTCTCCTACCGTGACGGACTCGCGATCCAGGCCGAAGTCCAAACCCGACGCCAGTCCGACCAGACGCCCGACACGTTGCTGTTGCTGGAGCACACGCCCGTGTACACTCGTGGCCGCCGCGCGAGCGACGGCGAGCTGACGCTCGGCGCGGACTTCTATCGCGAGCGCGGCATCGAAATCGTCCCGACCGACCGTGGCGGCAAGGTCACCTACCACGGCCCCGGCCAGCTGGTGGGCTACCCGATCATGCGTGTGGCGGACATCGGCACGCACCTGCGCAAGATGGAGGCCGCAATCGTGGCGACGCTGTCGGAATACGGAATCGAGGCGCGCTCACGCCGCGAGGAGGGGATCGACTACACCGGCGTGTGGGTGCAGGACCGCAAGATCGCCTCGATCGGCGTGCACGTCTCCAAGGGCGTCTCCACACACGGTTTCGCGGTCAACGTCACCAACGACCTGGAGCCTTTCTCGTGGATCGTTGCGTGCGGGCTGCCCGAGGTGGAAATGACCTCGCTCGAACGAGAGCTCGGACACGCCCCGACCGGCGGCTTCGACGCTTTCGCCGAACTGATGGCGCGCTGTTTCAACGAAGCGCACAAGCGCGCTCCGGTGCCAGCATGAGCGTAACCCGCTCCCGCGCCAACCCCGGCGGCATGGACGTCCTACGGGTGCTCGGCTCCGATGTGCGTCCTCTGCGCGAGCGCAAGCCGCCTTGGTTCAAAGTCCCGGCCGCCGGCGGCACGCGCTACCGCGAACTCTCGAAGCTGATCAAAGACGAGAACCTGCACACCGTCTGCCAGGAGGCCGCCTGCCCGAACGTGGGCGAGTGCTGGGAGCGGGGCACCGCCACGTTCATGATCCTCGGCGACACGTGCACTCGACGCTGTGGCTTCTGCAATGTGAAGACCGGCAAGCCGACCTGGAACGATCCACTGGAGCCCGCCCGCGTGGCCCGCTCGATCGCGCGCATGGGCCTGCGCCACGCGGTCGTCACTTCGGTGGACCGCGACGACCTGCCCGACAAGGGCGCCTCGGCGTTCGTGGGGGTCATCAGGCAGGTGCGAAAGCAAGCGCCGGACTGCCAGATCGAGGTGCTCACGCCCGACTTCCAAGGCCAGGAGATGCCCTTGGCCAAGGTGATCGCCGAGCGTCCCGACGTCTTCAACCACAACGTCGAGGTCGTCCCCCGCCTGTATCCGATCGCCCGCCGCGGCTCGGAGTTTTTGCGCTCCTGCCGTGTCTTGCGCAGCGCCGGGGAAATGGGCGAAGGCGAGGTCGTGACCAAGTCCGGCCTGATGGTCGGCCTGGGCGAGACCCACGAGGAGATGGTCGAGACATTCGGCCTGCTACGCGAGCACGGTGTGCGGGTGCTCACCGTCGGTCAGTATCTGCGGCCGTCCGAGCGCCACCTGCCGATCGTGCGCTACTGGCACCCCGAGGAGTTCACCGCGCTCGAAGAGGCCGCCTACGGGCTCGGCTTCGAGCACGTGGCCGCCGGCCCTTTGGTGCGCTCCTCCTACCACGCCGACCAGCACGTGCCGCAGTCTCGGCCCGGTGTCGGCCCGCTCGCCGCCCGTTGTTGATCGGCGTGCGGCTCGCCTTGCAGGTCTTCTCGGCCCCGGAGGGGTCGGTGTGAGCGAACCCCTCGCGATCGCCGTGCTCGTCTCGGGTACCGGCACCAACTTGCAGGCCCTGCTCGACACTGTGCACGGCCACGAGGCCGAGGTTGTCGCGGTCGCCTCCTCGACCCCTGGAGTCTTGGCCTTGGAGCGGGCCGCCGGGCGCGGTGTCGCGACCGCGGTGTTCGAGCGCTCCGCCTACCCCGATCGGGAGACCCGCGACGCGGCGATGGCCGCCTGGCTTTCGGAGCGTGGCGCGCGCTTGGTCGTCCTGGCGGGCTACATGGAGCTGCTCACCTTCGCTTTCTTGGAGCGCTTTCCGGGCGCGGTCATCAACGTTCACCCTTCTCTCTTGCCGGCCTTCCCGGGGTTGAAGGCGATCGAGCAGGCCTTGGCCTATGGCGTCAAGGTGTTCGGTGTGACCGTCCACTTCGTCGACGCCGGGGTGGACAGCGGCGCGGTGATCTTGCAGCGGGCGCTGGAGCTGCCCGAGGCGCACACGCCCGAGGAGGTGCTGGCGGCGCTGCGCCCGCTCGAGCATTCCCTGCTTCCCGACGCGGTGCGCTTGTTCGCACGCGGCGCCTTGCAAGCCGACCCCGAGAACCCGCGGCGGATAGTCTGCGCGCCAGATGAGCGCTGAGCAGCCCCACGCCGCGATCGAGCGAGCCGAGCCCGGCGGGGTTCGGGTGCGCAGAGCCTTGATCTCGGTGTCCGACAAGACCGGCGTGATCGACTTGGCCAAGGGTTTGATCGAGGCGGGCGTCGAGGTGGTCTCTACCGGCGGCACCGCACGTGCGTTGACGGACGCGGGCTTGGCGGTCCGCGCGATCGAGGATTTCACCGGCTTTCCCGAGATGATGGACGGGCGCGTGAAGACACTCCATCCGCGCCTGTACGCCGGCTTGTTGGCAGTCCGCAGCGACGACGCCCACCTCCGGGCAGCCGCCGAGCACTCGATCGAACCGGTGGACTTGGTGTGCGTGAACCTGTACCCCTTCGAGCAGACCGTCGCGCGCGGCGACGCCGGCGACGCGGAGATTGTCGAGAACATCGACATCGGCGGCCCCACCATGATCAGGGCGGCCGCCAAGAACCATGCTTTTGCCGCGGTGCTCGTCGACCCCGTCGACTACGAGGCGGTCTTGGCAGAGCTGCGCGAGTCCGACGGACGCTTGTCGATGGCCACGCGCGAGCGCTTGGCCGGCAAGGCCTATGCCTGCACGGCGCGCTATGACGCGGCCATCTCCACCTGGTTTGCCCAGCGGGCGGACGAAGACTTCCCCGCCCAGCGCGCCTACGCGTATGAGAAGAAGACCGAGTTGCGCTATGGCGAGAACCCGCACCAGCGCGCCGCCTACTACGCCCAGGTGGGAGCCCCCACCCATCTGTTGGCGGGCGTGACCCAGTTGCATGGCAAGGAGCTGTCCTTCAACAACCTGCTCGACCTCTCCTCGGCGCGCGAGCTGGTCGAGGATTTCTCAGATCCCGCGTGCGCCATCGTCAAGCACAACAACCCGTGCGGCTGTGCGCTCGGCAAGAATGCCCAAGACGCCTACGAGCGCGCCTTCGCGAGCGACCCGGTCAGCGCCTATGGCGGCGTGATCGCGCTCAACAGGCCCGTCTATCTCGCCTGCGCGCTGGCCCTCTCCCATCAGTTCATCGAGGTTCTGCTGGCGCCCGGCTTCGAGCCCGAGGCGTTGGAGGTCTTGACCAAGAAGAAGAACGTGCGCCTGCTCGAGCTGCCCGACTGGCCCGAGCCGACCGGCGGCTTGGAAGCCAAGCCCGTGATCGGCGGCCTGCTCGTGCAGGATCGCGACGAGGTGTCCGAGACCGCCGAGCAGATGACCGTGATGAGCGCCAAGCAGCCCACCGAGGCCGAGTGGGATGACATGCGCTTCGCCTGGCAAGTGTGCCGTCACGTGCGCTCCAACGCGATCGTGATCGCCCGCGACGGGGCCACGATCGGCATCGGGGCGGGCCAGATGAGCCGGGTGGACGCGGTGCGCATCGCGATCGAGAAGGCCCAAGCGGGAGACGCCGGCGCGGGCGGGACTGGTGTGGCCGAGGGCGGTGTGGCCGAGGGCGGTGTGACTGAGAGCGGTGTGACTGAGAGCGGGGCCGACGACTCAGGGGCCGTAGCGGCGGCTCGGCTGGCCGGTGCCTCGCTCGCCTCCGACGCTTTCTTCCCTTTCGCCGACGGCCCCCAGCTCGCCATCGACGCGGGCGTGACGGCAATCATCCAGCCGGGCGGCTCGGTGCGCGACGAGGAGGTCGTGGCGGCAGCGGACGCGGCAGGCGTCGCTATGGTGGGCACACATGTCCGCCACTTCAGGCATTAGCTCCAACGGACGCGATAGCCACGGCGCTCCGGCTATCTCGGTCGCCGGCCTGACCAAGTCCTACGGCGAGATCGAAGCGGTTCGCGGGATCGACTTCGAGGTCGCTCGCGGGGAGACCTTCGGCTTCTTGGGCCCGAACGGCGCGGGCAAGTCGACCACGATCTCGATGCTCTGCACTTTGGCGCGGCCCACCGGCGGCACCGCCGAGGTCGCCGGATTGGACGTGGTGCGCGAGCGCGACCGGGTGCGCCGCAATATCGGGCTCGTCTTCCAGGACACGACGCTCGATAACTACCTGAGCGCCGAGCAGAACCTGAGGTTGCACGCCGAGCTGTACGGGATGCCGCGCGAGAAGATTGCCCCTCGCATGCAGACGGTCCTGGAGATGCTTCAACTTTGGGAGCGACGCGAGAGCTTGGTCGGCACCTTCTCGGGGGGGATGAAGCGGCGCCTTGAGATCGCCCGCGGGTTGCTCCACTCCCCGCGGGTGCTGTTCTTGGACGAGCCGACGATCGGCCTGGACCCGCAGACACGCAGCTCGATCTGGTCCTACATCACCAAACTGGAAGACGAGCAGGACGTCACGATCTTCCTCACGACCCATTACATGGACGAGGCCGAGTACTGCGACCGCATCGCGATCATCGACAGGGGCAAGATCGTCGCGCTCGACACGCCCGAGGCGCTGAAGGCGAGTGTGGGCAAGGACCGCGTGCAGATCACGACCGACGACGACACCGCCGCGATTGCGGCCTTGGACGAGCGCTTCGGGATCGAGGCCCAGATGGCAGAAGGCGAGGTCACCTTCGGGGTGGCCTGCGGCGAGCAGTTCGTGCCGCGCTTGTTCGCCGAGCTTGGCCTTGCGATTCGCTCGGTCAGCGTGGCCAGGCCATCTTTGGATGACGTGTTCATGTCTTACACCGGCACCACGATCAGGGACGCCGAGGCGGGCTCGGGCGACATGATGCGCAACATGGCGAAGATGATGAGCCGCTGATGGCCACCAAGAGCGCCCTCCCACCCACTCCCGCCTCGGCGGGTGCCGGCGTGGCCTCGCACGAGGTAGCGGCCCAACACATTCCCGCGCGAACCTTGCGCTCGGAGCTGCGCGCAATCAAGGCTGTGTGGCGGCGCGAGCTGATCCGCTTCTCGCGCGACCGGCTGCGCATCCTGGTCTCGCTGATCCAGCCGTTCCTGTTCTTGTTCGTGCTCGGCACCGGCCTCTCCACGCTTGTCTCCACCAGCACGCACGGTGTCAACTTCAGGACCTTCATTTACCCCGGCATCTTGTGCATGGCGGTCATGTTCACAGCCATGTTCTCCGCCGCCTCGATCGTGTGGGACCGCGAGTTCGGTTTCCTGCGCGAGATGATGGTCGCGCCGGTCAGACGCTCCTCGATCGTGCTCGGCAAGTGCGCTGGCGGCGCCACCGTCGCGACCTTCCAAGGGGTGATCGTGATGGCGATTGGGCCGCTCGTCGGCGTGCACTACACGGTGGGCCTGGCTTTGGAGATATTCGCTCTACTACTCCTTCTGGCCTTCTCGATCACGGCGTTCGGCATGATGGCCGCCGCGAGGGTCACCCAGATGCAGTCCTTCATGGCGCTTATGCAGATGGCGATTATGCCCATGTTCTTCCTCTCGGGCGCCCTGTTCCCGGTCAACAAATTGCCGCCCTGGCTGGCGGTGCTCAACCGCTTGGACCCGCTCACCTACGCGGTTGACCCGATGCGCCGCGCGGTGTTCGCGCACCTCGACATCTCCCCGCTCGTGCGCCACGCCTTGGCCCCGGGCGTGACTTGGTTCGGGTGGCACGTGCCCGGTCTGTTGGAGGCCGCCATGGTGGGGATCATCGGCCTGGTCATGTTGGCGATCGCGATCGCAGAGTTCTCAGCGGTCGAGTAGTCCCGGGCGACCGAATGTCGGCGCCTCGCATCGTCCTCGCCCGCTAGGCCGCGCCTCGCAGCATCCTCGCCCGCTGGGCCGCGCCTCGCGGCGTCCCCGCCCGCTCACAGCGCGGGAAGGGACTTGACATCCCAAAGCTCACGATATATCGTGAGCTTACGTTGACAGATCACGATAGGAGATAGATATGCTTGGAAATAAGCATAGGCACCATTGCCACCACCACGGCGGCCCGGGGCGCCGCGACTTCGGTCCCGGCTTCGAGGGATTTCCCTTCGGCGGATTGGGAGGCCCCGGCGGCGGTCGTTTTGGCCGCGGGCGCAAGGCTCGTCGCGGCGACATCAGAACCGCAGCGCTGCTGCTCTTGGCCGAGGAGCCGCGCAACGGCTACCAAGTCATGCAGGAGGTCCAGGACCGCAGCGAGGGCGCGTGGCGTCCCAGCCCAGGCTCGGTCTACCCGGCCTTGCAGCAGCTCGAGGACGAGGGCTTGATCCGCTCGAGCGAGGGCGGCGGGGGCACCGGCAAGGTGTTCGAGCTGACCGACGCCGGTAGGAAGCAGGTTCAGGAGCGCGACCCGGAGGCACCCGCCCCTTGGGAGCAGATGAGCGGCAACGTGAGCGACCAGGCGACCGACTTGGCGCGCACGATGAGGGAGGTAGCCGCAGCCTTCACCCAGGTGATCCGCACCGGCAGCGACGCCCAGATCGGTGAGGCCCGCAAGGTTCTCTCGACAACGCGACGCGACCTGTACCGGATCTTGGCCGACGGGGATCCGGGGGAGTCGGCCGAGGGATAGCGCGGGCGGCGAGTCCTGGGAGGCGGCCTACATGCACCACGTCGTTAGCTCGACGGGCGTGCGATGGTCAGATCTCGACGTCGGCGAACAAAGCGCCAACGTCGAGATCGCCCACGCCCTCAAGCGGCGCGGGCACGGCGCGACCGGCTCGGTAGGTCTCACACGACCGGTAGCCGTCGGGGACCGGGCCGGTACGCACCTCGATGGCTCGGCCCGGCACGTCAACCAGCCAGTAGCTGGGGATTGCCGCCTGCGCATACAAAGCCGCCTTGCGACCGCGGTCGGCCCGGTGCGAGCTGACCGCGACCTCGATCGCGATCAATGCGCCGCGCAAGTGTTGTCCGGGCGGGGGTCTGTGCGCCGCGACAAGCAGGTCGGGCTCGGGCTCGGAGCGCGGACGGATTTCTACCGGGGATTGCACCTGAGTCCACCACTGGGGTGCCGCCGCGAAGTGGCGCATCAACAGCGTGACGACCACGGTATGGGTGTGCGAGATAGGGCTCATCTCGACCAGCAGGCCGTCCAAGAGCTCGAGATGCAGGCCCTCCAAGGCACCCGTGAGCACCATGCGGTTGTAGGTGTCGACGTCGATGCGGTGGAGCGGATCCTCCCCGTCGCGCTCACGGTCGACAAGCAGCCCGTCCCGCAGCTCCACGTCGGGTTCGGCGAGTACTCCGGCGTCGACCAACCGAGCGAAGATTTCAGGGTCGAGCCGGTACAGCGGCAAGTCGCTTGCGAGGGTCGCGGCCATTGATCCATCCTAACGGCGTTGTGGCGAAATGGCGAAGGGCATCTACCCCTTATCCGACCGGCGTGGCCAAGCGGGACGGCAGGCTATGAGTGGGCCGAAGCCCCAGCTACAGGCAACCAGCAAGCCGGCGGACCGCTTAGGGTCGGTCGGAGACCGCCTGCATCGCCACACCCAAGAGCGGGTCCTGGGTGGCCGTCTCTTGCGAGGTTTCGGCGGCGCGGATGCTCTCGCGCAAGCTCTCCTGATCTGCGAGCAGCCGGCGTTCGGTGAGCGGTTGTAGGAGCCCACGCAGCGCGATCATCGGGCCCACCCAGCGGGGCGCCCACAGGCGTGCGGATCGCCTTTCGATGCCTCGCTCGATCGCGTCGATCGCTGTCGACAGGGGAGCGGGCTTACTCAGGAAACCGGGGCTGTTGCGGCGCACGCCTTGCGTCGAGGGCTGGGCGAAGCTGGCGCGAACGAGGTCCGTGTCGATGAAGCCGAAATAGGCGCAGCCGACCTGGGCCCCGCTGGGCGCGGTCTCCATGCGCAGAGCGTCGGTGAGCGCCTCCACGCCGGCCTTGGCGGAGGTGTAGGGGGCCATCAAGGGCGCGTGTGCGATCGCCGAGAGCGAGGAAATGTTGAGCAAGTAACCCTTGCGCTCTGTGATCTGGCCAATCAGGGCGCGGTCGGTGCGCCACACGCCGAGGAAGTTGACCGCCAAGGTGCGCTCGACCTGCTCCATCGGCGCCGTCGCGAGCGGCCCGGTGAAGGCGATGCCGGCATTGGCGATACCCACGTCGATGCCCCCGAAGCGCTCGACCGTCACGGCCACGGCGCGCTCCAAGGCCTCGAAATCGGTGACGTCGGCCTCGATCGCGATCACACGGTCGCCGAGCTGGGCGGCCGAGGCCTCCAGACGCTCGGGCTCGAGGCCCACGAGCGCCACGTTGGCTCCCTTGGCGTGCAGCCGGCGGGCGGTCTCGGCGCCGATGCCGCGTGCGGCGCCGGTGATGAAGGCCGTGCGGCCGTTGACGTCGTAGGGGGGTGCTTGGTTGCGGGGCATGCGAGGCTTCTCGTCGTCGCTGCGCGTTGGCGCAGAAGAGAGTACGCCAGTCTAGACCTTATCCAGACGGTTCACCCGGGGTTGAGGGTTTGGTGGAGATGCTGTGTGCATCCTGTGGATCGGGGACTGCGGCGGAAGTTGTCGGCCTGATTGGGGAGTAGATAGGCGCCCTCTGGGCAGCTCCACGGCGACCAGTTACGACCTGGCTCGGTGGGTAGCGTCAGATGCCCTTGGCCGAGTGTCTCTTTGGCGAGCGTGCCGGCGCGACGATCGATGAACCCGGTTACGAGCTGCTGGGCAAAGCCAAAGACGACCGCGTAGGCGAGGACGGCGGCCGAGCTTACGATCGGCAGTTGCGAGACCATCCCCGACACAATGAGCATCACCCCTACGGTCAGGACGCTTAAAACAGTTCTGAGCCGGTAGCGGATCCCGCCGAGGATACCGCTGGAGCCCGTGGCTCGGCCGATGTGGCAGGAGCTGTTGATCTACTCGTACTCTCAATCGTTAGGAGTTCGAGGGCTGGCACGCGCTTGAACTCGGCGGCGTTGGCCGTGGCAAGCTCGAGCCCCGTGGGCAAGGGCCTCGACGATGACTTGGCAACGGATCCTCACATGGTCGGGAGCGGCGCGATGCACTCCGTGCAGCCGCTCGCTGGCGGTTATGCCGCTGATCGAATGCCGGGCTTCTTGTGGTAGCCGCTCGAGAACCCTGAGATCACGCTCCGCGTCGACAAGGACCGATGTATAGATCAGGATTACGGCCACGCGCCGGCCTCGGTGCCAGGACGCGCGCGCTCCAACTGCACCTCGCTCGCGAAGTCCTCATCTAACGGAGCGAGACCGTCCATCAGCTTTCTGAGCGCCGCGCCAGAGACGTCAACGGGTTGGGATGGGGTTGCGAGCGTGCTCAGAGGACCGCTGTCAACGGCAGAGTCTCCTGGGTGTGGGCAAAGAGATCGTCGAACTGCTTCTGTCGCTTGAGGATCTCCTCGTTCTGGTTGCGACTGGCAAAGAAGAACTCGGCTTGAGTGACGAGTTCGCCGGCGCCGGCGAGATTGCTCTTGATCAAGAGCCCATCGCCCCACACCATAAAGTCTGGATGGAGATTGAAGTGCTGGCTGGCTATCCCGTTGCTGGTCAGGCGAGCCTTGAGCGTCTGGATCGATTCTTCGTGCTTACGCAGATCGCGAATGTGCTCGACGATCTTGTGGTCGAGCTTGTCCTTGTCGGGTGGCCATTGGTGGCCAGGGAGGACGAGTAGCCGCTTGACAACAACACTGTGTAATCGTGCAGCTTCGTAGATCGCCTGCACGTATTGGTTGAAGGTGGAATCATCGAAGAGGAGGCCCGGCTCGGACGGCACGCTGACGGTACTTCGAAATGTTTCGTCCTCTTTCAGTCGACCGACGAGTTCGCGGTACTCGCGCCAAAGCTGTTCTGGCCGGAGGAACTCTTTGCGATCCCAGTGGCCGCCGAGCACACCTGTGATCGCAGTGATTTGGCGCTGCATATAGAACAGGGTTGCAGGACGACTCTCGCTGAGCACGTCAAGCGATTCGATCTCGATCAGGTTGAAGTCCTTCAGCGCGGTGAAGATCATTTCGAGGCGTCGATTCTGGGCCTCCTCCGACCTGAGCTCCTGCTCGGTTACGCGCCTGATCTCCTGTAGTTCTCCAGCAGCATCGTTTGCTCTCGCCAAGAGTTCGCTGGTCGCGTCTTCGGTCGCGAGCACCATTTCCTGCTGTTCGAGATGAGCCAAGTAGGCTCTTACCGACAGTTGCGCCACGAGCAGCACCAGGTAGATAAACCCGGCCACCGCCACTATTACGTGGCCACTGATCGTTGTTGCTATGAGCGTCAGTGCAGTCGCCAGCAGCGCAAGCAAAGACAGGCCAATCGTCACGTACGCGCGTACGGCCTGCTGCGCGATTTGCTTGCCCCTACGGTTCGGGGGCTTAGCGGCGGGCGGGTGCGAGCTCACACGCCGCGGCGATCTTCGGCGCAGCGAGCGACCGCGACCGCAGCCAGCGTCTTGGAGCACGCCAAGAGCTCGCTTAGCAGGACGTGTCGCTCGGTGTCCTGAGCGTCTCCGCGGGGCCCAAATAGGCAACACTGAATGCCTGCATTGCTGATATGGGCAGTGTCATTTCCGCAGTAGGAGAACGGCATCACGGCACCCGTCTCGCGAACAGTGTAGTCCGACACCTGCGGCAGCAGGCCGGAAATTTCATGTACCAGTGGACTGTCCTCGGGGACGTCCATCGGAGGCATGTCCGCTCCTCCTACGCGGAAGGCCGGATCCGGGGGATGCATCAGTTCGATCTCTGCGCTCGGGTTCTGCTCAGCCAGCGACGCGGTCATGTGTTCCAATACCCCCTGAACGTCCAAAGGTTCGAAAGGTGGAGGATAACGGATGTCCATCAGGGCCGTCGCCTTGTCAGCCGAGTAACTAATGCCGGACAACTCATGCTGCTCTCCGCGTCCGGCGACGATACTCGCGACTTGAAGGCGCGGCAGCTCGGGGAAGCGCTCGTTGTGGAGCCCGAGCGGTGTCGTTTCGATCAGATCCAACATATGTCTGAGCGCTTGGATCGCATCGATGCCCTCACGATGACGGCTCGTGTGAGCGCTGACGCCACGTACGACGATCGCAAACTTGTGTACTCCCGCGGTACGGGTGATCACACGCGTCACGGAGTAGGGCTCCGGTACTATCGCCACGTCTGCAGTGAGCCCGGAGCGCAATGAGAATAGTGTGCCCTTGCCGCCCTGGAGCTCGCCCACGACGAAGGCCAGCAGGAGCGGGCGTCGCAACTCCATACCGCTGCGCCGCAACGCCAGTGCCGCAGCGATCATCGAAGTCAAACCCGCCTTCATATTGTGTAGACCGGCGCCATAGAGCTTGTCGCCATCGAGGTCCGCGACGAACGGCGAGTCCGACCACTGTCGATCGAGGGGGTCGATGTCGAGGTGTCCATTAAGCATCAGCGCCGGCTTGACGTCGCGCGGTCCCAGCCATGCGATCACCTGATAGCGCCCTGGCTCGACCTCCTGTAGCTCTGTCGGGATCGAATTGGCCTCGAAGAGATCACGGATGTGATGCGCGAGTGCCGTCTCCTCGCCAGTGAACGACGGGATCGCGACTAGCTGGGACGCGATCGCGACAGACTCGGCCGCGTCTATGGATGCGGCTAGCTCGAGCTGCGCCGCCGTGGCCTTCATCGCCTTAGGAGCTTTCGCGCAGCCCGAACAGCAGCACGTCGCGATGTCCGTGCCCCTCCGCACTATTCGGCGCGATGTCGTCCGTATAGTGGAGAACTCGAGCGTCATCGAAGACGACAGAGTCCAGGAAGTTGGTGAGCCGCAGGCTGCCAAGCTCCGTTCCAACTGGTGTAAAGAAGCGCGTTGAGCCGCCGCGAGCGTTCGCGAGGTCGACGAGGTGCACCGAGCCCGCGACGAGCCCGTCTCGATGGATCCCCTCGGGGCAGGGCTTCCCTGGAGCAGAGGTACGAATAAAGTGCACGTCGAGTATGTAGTTGGAACCTCCGGTGGTAACGATTCCGCTATCCGATATCAGACGTAGCACAAAAAGGGCTAGTGCCCTGACGACAGTTGTCGCATCGTGGCTGTCAGGAATTCCCCGAAATGTGCGCGACAGGCCGCCAGCCACCTTGTTGATGTCGGGTGCCTGCACGTATGGCGGGGGCTCAGGTATTAGCTCGAGTCCCAGGCTGGACCAGTCGACCGCGAAGCATTGATATGCCCGCCGGCGATAGCCGTGTCCGGCGGGGAGCCACTCGTCCTGGGCCAGGTCGTGCTCGAACAGTTCTCTGAGCGTCGTCCTGGCGACGGCGTCCGATGCATCGAGCGTTGGCCTGCACCAGCCACGGGCCGCGAGCAGACGCGCCGGATCGGAGTCGGCTGGTACGCCGTTCCAATCGGCCCGGGTCGCGAGGGCATCTTTCATTTGAGCGATAGTACTAGTGCCCTCGGGCAGCCTGCGTGATGTGGGGCCAGCTTGGCGAACCTAGCAGCTCGGCGGGCGCAGACGCTGACGAAGGACCATGCGCCAGTCTAGACCCTATCCAAACGGTCAAGCGGGGATTGAGGCTTTGGTGGAGATGCTGCTGCATCCGGTTGATCGGCGGCTGCGACAGAAACTGCTGGGGCTGACCGAGCCATAAGTAGGTACGCCACAGCACAGGTGGGGAGACTGGGCGAGGCTCAACCCAGCGGATCGCGCGCCAGTCGTACGGACGACAGCTTGAACTCAGCCCACACCTGATCGGCCGAGCGATCGTTGTGTTCGGCGAACCGCTTGAGGAAGTCCCACGGCTCCTCGGGTGGGCGGTTGGCGGCGTTAAGACGCCATACCTGCGCTCGATCTGGAGTCGTGCGCTGGCAGATACCCGCAAGGTAGGCGAACAAAAGCCCAGATGCCTTGACCGGATTGTGTCCAGCAGCGACAGCCACGACAAGCGTGAGCTTCGTCTGGATGAGCGTCGCAATCTCTGGTCCCTGAGCGAGCATGCTGGTGTCCGTCGTGATGAGGCCGTCCCACGGGTCAGCGTGATGGTGCAGAGCGAGCAGCAACTCCCAATCATCGAGTGTCGACATACGCGGGTCGATCCGGTCGAGCGGAACGAGCGTAGCGTCGGCCTGAAAGTCAGACAGGACGCTGACGATGGGTTGCGGGAAGTTCTTATCGAGTGCGAACAGGCGCGGCATGCGCGCGCCCTCTCATGCTGCCAGCGCCGGGTGCAGGTTCTGTGCGAGCTGCCGCTCCAAATCTAGGGCGTCCTCAATCGCGGCGGGTTCGATGTCCGGGTACAACTGGTAGATCTTGGCCTGCTCAAGGCCGCTCTCAGCGAGGGCGCCCAACGCCTGAGACTCCAGACGGGTGTGGAGAACGTGTGGAGAGCCGCCGAGCTTGCCCGGTACGATCCGCAGTCGCGGGCGCGGAGCACTCAGATCGGGGCCGCGAAGCCCCTCGCGTGAGGTGAAGGGTGCGAGCAGGTCGAGCATGCCGGCCTCAAGGATGCTCTGGCCTCCGGGTCGCTGCGCTTCTCCATCGTGCTCGATGACGATTTCGCCGGAGCGGTCGACGGCAACGAGTGGAGCGTCATCCTCGCTCCACAGGTCGAGCTCGAGCGCCGCGATCTCCCGCAAGGCGCGCCGGACGGCCTTCATCGCGGTCCTGGGGACCTCGCGTCCGCTCTCGTCATGCTTATCCTGTCTCAGCCAGTAGATCGTGCGCAGTGCCATCAGGTCTCCGTAGGACCACAGCTTCACGCGCTCGGCGGACACGCTCGGGACAAGGATGTCCTGCCTTGCCCAGTAGTGGACGGTTGACTTAGGCACGCCTGATAGTGCGGCGGCTCGCTCTGCGGTGTATGCGCCTCGGGGCTCCATGAGACGCAGTATTGCGATTGCTTCGGACTGTGTCCACGGTTGGCCATACGCTGGGGCCACAGGTTTCACGGGGAGATGAGGTGCTCAGCCTCGCCTCTCTGCTCAACCTGATTTCTGCTCTGGATTTGAACAAAGAAGCGCGTAGCTCCCGAAAATGCGGCAGTCTAGACGCTATCCAAACGGTCCAGCGGGGGTAGAGGGTTTGGTGGAGCTGCTTCTGGAGCCGGTGGATCGGAGGCTACGGCAGAAGCTGTTGAGCCTTGCCGGGGGAAGCTGAGGCGAACGATATCCGTGGTCCTTGCTTATCCGTCCCCGGCCGTACGGGTGTCCTCCTCGGACGGCTCCCCGGAACCTGATTCGCTCTCGGCCGTCTCGACTGTTTGCGTCAACTCGTGTACTCCGATCACCATGCCGAGCTGCGCGGCCCCCCGCCGTAGGCGAGCGTCGAGTGTCACCAGGCGAGAGTTGAGGATCTGGGCGAGTGCTACGTATTCTGCATCATAGGTTCGCCCCCAGCCGAAGCGCTCGGCCAGTTCCCATGCTCTGCGACCTAGCTCGGGCGGATCTCGTCGTTGGACTGGGCACTCTTCCAGGCGTTTGTGCATGATTGCTGCGTCCTCGGCGGTGATCGCTTGCTTGAACAACTCAAGATGCAGATTCGCGCGTGCCTCCGACCACATGAGTGGTGGCGCCGCAAGCTCGTCGCCAAGCTTGTCGAACCCGTTCTCCTCAGCGCACGCCGCCACGGCGACGTTCGCGTCGATCACGAGCATTCAGCGTCCACTGCGGACGTCATCGAGCCCGGCCACCCAGTTCGGCACCGGTCGGCCCGATGGCAGCAGTTGCCAGGCGGGGGGGAGCGGCAGCATCTCTGCCTCTCCCTCCAGTTCGCTGTGCCCGCCGCGCGAGGCGACGAACTCTAGCGTTGCGTCGACCTCAGCCTCTGAGAGCTCATCCACGAGCTTGTGCAGCCGTTCCTTGGTGGTCATGACCGTGATTCTACTGGCGTATGCGGGCTAGGCAAGCCAGGAACCATTGGCGGAGCGTCCTGGCACATGGCGTAACGTTCGCGTTACGAACAACGACAACCTTGCATATGGCACAGGAATCGGTTATGGTGTTCGTTCATGTCGCCTGACCCCGTGCTCGAGCTACTCGCAAAGCAGTCCGCAACCAGCTTGCGAGCGATGCAGGACGAAATTCGTCTCCAGATTGAAAGCCTGCGTGTCCAATACGAGCTGCTCACGCGAGCTGTTGCCGCGAAGCAACCTTCTGCGACTGGCGCACAGGTACCGCGGGGCGCCAAGCGCGCGATCTTCCGGGAGATTTTGAGCACCAGACCTGATCATCCATGGATGCCGTCTGAGGTTAGGACGGCTCTGGCAATGCAGGGGATCGAGTCGTCAAGCTCCGCGATACGCGTGATGCTGCGTCGCATGGCAGAGGACGAAGAAGTTGAACGCGGCGCACAGGGCGTTGGCTGGAAGCTCACTTCCTCCGAGAGTCCCCATCGACAGGAGCCATCGGAGGCCACAAGCTGGAACACCCCGGGGGGTATGGATGGCGATTCTTCGCCGACCCCCGTTGATGGGCCGGGATAGAAGCCATCCCAAACCGGGCTTCCAGGAAAGCAAGGCGGTGGGGAGTCGTTCTTTAGCCGGGCGGCTCTCCACCAACCTTGACCCACTCATAGTCTAAGGGCTCCGCTCCGAGAGTTCCCCTCCGGGTTTGAACAAGGAGCGCACGGCCCTCGGAAATGCGCCGTGCGGGACTCGAACCCGCCCCGCCGGATTAAAAGTCCGGAGCTCTACCCGATGAGCTAACGGCGCGCGAAGATCCCAAGTGTGGCAGATGGCCCGCCCAGCCGGGTTACGGCGCGGTTGACCTGTGGGGCGTGCCGCGGGTCGACGCACGGGGTGCCTCGCGCGCGGGCGCGCACGCGCGCGCAGGGCACCCCCAACAGAACAACCGACCCCCAGCCCGGAGCGACCCTCAGCGCAAGCCGAGCGTGTCCAAAGGCTCCTCGGTGGGCGACTCGCCGGCCGCCACCTCGAGCAGGTGCTCGATCCGGGTCAGCTTGACCCGGGGCCGCCCGTGGGGCTCGCCCAAGGCCTGCTCGTGGCGGTCGATCTCAGACCAGCCTTCGTAGGTCACCAAAGCAGGCACACGCTCGGCCAGGAGCCGCTCAATCGACTCGGGTGCGGTGTCTGAGGGCTGCAAGTGGACGCCCGCTCCGAGATCCTCGAGGAGCGCGTCGACCGTCTCTTGAGCATCCTTCTTGTTGGTGCCAATCACACCGGAGGGGCCGCGCTTGATCCAGCCGACCGCATACTCGCCGGGCAGGACTCCGTCGGCGCCCCGGACACGCCCCCCCTCGTTGGGGATCGTGGCCGAGCGCTCCTCGAAGGGCACTCCTGGCAGAGGCTTGCCTTGATAGCCGATAGCCCGCATCACCAAGCCCGCCTCGATCGTCTCGTGCTCGCCGGTCGCGACCGCCTTCAAGCGGCCGTCTCCGCTCTCCATAAGATCGTTGCGCGCCAGAACCACGCTACGTAGGCCACTTTCGTCCCCAATCAATTCCACCGGGGAGAGCAGAAAGCGCAGGACTACCCGCTTGCTCTTGCCTGAAGGGGCACGCGAGGCGTAGTCGCGCAAGATCGCCACGTTGTTGGTGGAGGTGACATCCATGTCGGGGTCCTCGACCGCGAGGGCGCGCTCCAGCTCGGCGGCGTCGACGACCACGTCGGCGTCTGCAAGCTCGCCGAGCTCGCGCAGCTCGGGGTTGGTGAAGGCGGCTTGGGCGGGGCCGCGCCGCCCGACGACCACGATCTCGCGGACATTGCTCGCGTCGAGCGCCTCCAAGGCGTGGTCGGCGATGTCGGTCACCGCCAACTCCTCGTGGGTGAGGGTCAACATCCGAGCGACGTCGAGAGCCACGTTGCCGTTGCCAATCACCAAGGCCCGCTCGGCGGACAGGTCGAAGTCGTGGTCGGGGAAGTCGGGGTGGCCGTTGTACCACCCCACGAAGTCGGTCGCGGGATGGCTGCCGGGCAACTCCTCGCCGGGTATGCCCAGCGGACGGTCGGCCGGTGAGCCGGTCGCGTAGAGGATCGCGTGGTAGTGACCGGCCAGCTCGTCCCTGGAGACGTCGCGCCCGAGCTCGACGTTGCCGAAGAACCTGAAACGGGGGTGCGCCGCCGTCTTCTCGTAGATGCGGGTCACCGACTTGATCTTGGGATGGTCCGGGGCCACGCCCGAGCGCACCAAGCCCCAAGGCGTGGGCAAGCGCTCGAACATGTCCACCTCGAGCGTCTCCGGCCCATCCTTGAGCAGATGCCCAGCGGCATAGAACCCGGCGGGCCCAGATCCGATGATTGCTATGCGTATCCGATCCATGCTTCCTCTCATAGGTTGGGCCTTTGGCCGGCGCCAGCCGGCCAAAGCTCCGCTCTGCGGTCATGGGCGCGGCCCGACTCGAACGGGCGACCCCCTCGGTGTAAACGAGGTGCTCTGGCCAACTGAGCTACGCGCCCCTGTGGCCCGGATGCCTTGGGCCGGAGGGTGGCTTAACAGTAGGGACTCCTAGCGTGCGAAGCTGTGGGACATGGCCCTTGGCTCCTCGACTCGCCGGATGCGGATCGTCGCGTCCTGCGTGGTGGCGGCTCCGGTGCTCGTCGTGGTCCTGGCTCAGGCGGTTCTGCCGACGCTGGCCGCCCATCGTGTTAGGGGGCGGGTCGCCAGGTACGGGACGGTCGAAAGCGTGAGCGTGAAAGCGTGGCCGGCGATCGAGCTGTTGTGGGGCAAAGCGGATTCGGTCGACGTCGAGGCCGGCTCGCTGTCGGTGCCGTCGAACAAGATCGCGAAGCTGTTGTGGGAATCGCATGGCGTGACCAATGTCACGATGAGCGCGCAGGACGCCACCTTGACCGCCATCCCGAGTCTCACCAAAGGGATCACCGTAAGTGACCTGCACACCGAGAAGCGCGGCTCGGCGATCGTGGCGAGCGCGACGGTGACTCAACGTCAGCTCGACGAAGCGCTGCCCAGCGGCTTTCGCATCGAACCGCTCGCCTCGGGCGACGGACAGATCGAAGCGAAGGCCTCAGGCGGCCTTTTCGGCCTTCAGACTTCGATCGATGCGATCGTGAGGGCCACCGAAGGGCGCCTCGTGACCGAACCGAGGGGGCTGTTCGGCGGCTTTGTGACGGTCACCCTGTTCTCAGACCCCCACCTGCGGGTGCAGTCAGTGGGTCTGTCGGTTGAGCGCTCGGATCCCCTCACCTACGGGCTCTCTATGCGCGCGAGCCTCAGCTGAGCCGATGCGGCGGCCGGATGCCCGCCGGCATCCGAGCGCTCGCCGACGTGCGAGTGCCTGCTGCTCGCTGCGCGCTCCCTGACGAGCATCGGCATGCCTTGCTTGGGGCTGATCGTCGGCATCTGGCGGTACTCCAGCTTGAAGTCCCCGGGCAGCTCCAAGACGAATTGGCTGGCGATCAAGGTCGCGATCGTGCGCACCTCGAGCTGGCCGAAGCGCATCCCTATGCAGGTCCTGGAGCCGCCGCCGAAGGGAATGTAGGCGCCCTTGGGCAAGGCTGCCTTGGCCTCTGGGCTGAAGCGCTCCGGTCGAAACACGTCGGGGTCGGCAAACACGTCGGGCAGGTGGTGGGATGCCCACGAGCTGTAGTTGACGTAGGAGTTGGCGGGCACCGTGTGGCCTTCGAACTCGAAGGCGTCCACCGACTTGCGCGGCCCGACCCAGGCGGGCGGATACTTGCGCAAGGTCTCCTCCAAAGTCATCTCCAAGTCGGTCAGCTCGCCGCTCATGAGCGGCGAGGCATCGGGCGCTTTGCCGCCCAATTGGGCGTGCTGCTCGGCCACAAGGCGGTCGGCGAGGTGGGGGGCGTGGGCCAGCTCGTAGAACATGAAGGCCACGGTCGAGGTGGTCGTGTCGTGGCCGGCGAACAGCAAGGTCATCATCTCATCGCGGATCTGTTCGTCCGATAGGCCCTGCCCGCTTTCGTCGTGGGCGTCGAGCAAGAGGCTGAGCACGTCCTCGCCGCGCTCGCCGGTCGCGCGCTGATGGGAGATCTGGGTGTAGAGCAGGCGGTTGAGGCGTTTGGACGCCTCCTGCAAACGCGCCCAAGGGGTGCCGGGCAGCCGCAGGAAGCGGAACTCGTAGCGGCTGGCATAGAAGGCCAAGGCCTGCTCGAACATGGCGGCGGCGTCGATCTCGCGGGCTGCGGGGCCGTCGGGGTCGATCCCGAATAGGGCCTTCATCGCGATCCTCGTGGCGAGGCGGCGCGTCCAGGCGTACAGGTCGATCCGGGTGTTAGGACGCCATTGCTCCAAGGCCCTTTCGGTCTCGACGAGCATCGTGTCGATCGAGGCGACGATCCGCTCGCGGTGGAAGGCCGGCAGCATGATCTGGCGCGCGCGCTTGTGGTAGGGGTCGTCGGTCGTGAGCAGACCGTCGCCAAGCAGGGCGATCAGGTCCCGGAAGTGCGATTCGCGCCACTTGAAGTTGGAGGCGTGAGAGACGGTGATGTAGTGGTTGGCGGCCGGGCCCAGCATGAAGACGACGTTCGAGTGGAGGATGCGCAGCGTGAAGATGGGCCCATAACGCTCGTAGGCTTCCAGCAAGAGGGGCAGAGGCTCCTCGATGAAGCGCTTGGTGCGCGGGATCGAGAAGGAGGTGTCCCCGAGCGGGTAGGGCACCGTGGCAGCCCGCTCGTCGGCCAAATCTTGGACGAGGATCCGGAACGGGTTTTCGTGGCGCAGGGGCGGCGGCTCGAGCACAGGCATGGCGTAAGCGTAGAGGACCACCCGGTGGTTTGGCTGGCCGGCCAACTTGGGGGCGGGTGGGAGGTGGTTGTAGTGCTGGAAGGGGGGCCACGCGCGTGCGCGCGGCCTTCTTAACGAGACCTGCTCCGATTACTAGCCACGCACGCGCGTGGGCACCCATTTGCGTGTTGCTGCACCTCCGGGCAAAGCTCCGGACGACCCTCCCGCCAGACCTCCGGGCAGGCCTCGGAGCCGGCCGGGCGCCGAGACCCAGCGGAAGCCCTCGCCTGCGATACTCTGCGCTACGCACGATCGTTGGTCCCGTGCATCGGCACGGGGGCGTAGCTCAGTTGGTTAGAGCGCTGCCCTGTCACGGCAGAGGTCGCGGGTTCGAGTCCCGTCGCTCCCGCTCAGTGTTTACGGGCCGAATGCGGATGTGTCGCACCGGCCGGGGTCGCGTTAACGCACCCAGGACGTACATCGGGCGCAGCTAACTCAAGGCGACGATGGGCGACAGAATGTCGTCCAGGCCGCTTTCGGCACCTTGGAGCAAATGCGAGCGTCGTCGCGCTGCCCTTCAAAGACTGCTTGACTGTGGTCGGGCATCGCGCGATGCCCCGAGAGCCCACCCGGGCTGGCGCCCAGGCCGAACCAAGTTTGGTTCCCTCAGGCGCTCTCAAGGCTCGGGCAAACTACTTTGGAGTCGCAATGTAGTTTGGGAGATACGGAGCAACGAGGAATATGTTACTTTATAGAGCATGCCCAAAGCGCGCATATGACCTCGACGATAGAAATTGACGACGACCTGTTTGACCTCCTGAAGGCGCACGCAGAGCCGTTTATAGACACGCCGAGCGATGTTCTGCGTCGCCTGCTTGGCGACGTGTTTGGGTCAACGCAAGCGAAACAGGCGGCATGCACGAGGAGAACCTTGCCTGCGGCTGGCGCACCGACTCGACGGCGGAGTGCCAAAGGCCAGAAAGACAATGCGCTCAAAGGGAGCGTGAAGCGCACCCGAGCGCCATCAAACGCGCTCCTGTCAGAGAAGGCATATGAGTTGCCTCTGCTCGACGCGCTAAACACGGCCGGCGGCCGGCTTCCCACGCGCGAGGCCGTCGCAGCGGTCGGCGAGCGTGTGGCGGACCAGCTTATGCCGATGGACCACGACGTAATGGACCAAGGGCAAGAGCGCTGGGAGAGTCGGGTCCAGTTTACCCGTCTGCGCCTCGTCGAGGCGGGTCTGCTCGAGAAGAACTCCCCCCGCGGGGTCTGGGAGATCAGCGACGCTGGCCGTGAGCGTCTCAAGCGCAGTGCAGCGGTCGCGGCGTGAGCACAGTCACGGCCACCAAGGGCCGGACTGCGCGGCTATGTGCACGAGCACCCGGACTCGTCGGATCTCCACAAGCCGCTCTACGGTCCGCTCAAGCGCGAAGGCCTCGTGCGAAGCGCCAACAAGAACTTCGGCCTAACTGAGCGGGGTCTAGCGGCTGTCGAGCGTTTGCGCTCCGGCACTGGGTCTAGGCTCGCGGATCGCGGGAGGCTAGAGCGCGACCAGAAGGCCGAGGTGCTTCGGCTGGTCGATCGACCAGCGTTGCGTCTGCTGCCTAACCCCGAGGAGCTGCTCGACACCGATCTCTACGACTTCTACGGCGTCACGGTCCGCACCAAGCCTGCGGAGTTCGCTGGGCGCCTGAAGACCGTCGACGCCGCGATCGACGCGGCCGTCAAGGCCAAGGACCCGTCCATCGAGCTTGAGAAGGTCGCGATGGTCGTCGCCACCCGCGACGCGCTCAAGGCAAGGTATGCCGATTTGATCTCGGTGCGCTCTGCCGCCAAAGAGAAGACACGGAGCTAACCCATGCCAAAGATCACGCCGCAGCCAAACGAGTTCGCCGACGAGCTGTTGGACGTCGTCGGTCAAGAGTTCAAGTTCGATCACGCCAAGGGGCTCGCGGAGTGGATCAAGAACTGCGCCGACGCCTATATCTGCGACGAAGTTCCCGACGACGAACAGGTCATGCTCATCGACCTTCACGAGACTAGTCCGAAGCGCGACTCGACGTTCCGCGTCACCGACTTTGTCGGCATGACGCACGCCGAAATCATAGGGGCGTTCAAGCGCTGGGGCGACCCGAGGGCGGCGAAACGCGGCACAAACAAGCAGACGCTCGGCGGTCACGGGAATGGCGGCAAGTTTTACATGCGCCAGAGCTTCAAGACCAGCCACTTCATCACCTACAGGGCCGGCAAGCTCAATGTCTACGGTTTCGACAAGGACCGTAGGTACGGCTTCCTGGAGGGCCACGAGGATCGAGCGATGTCGCTCGCAGACGCGCTGGAGTACGCCGGCATCGACCTTGACGTCCTGCCCGATCAGGCGCGAAAGCGCCTGGGCGTTAGCGGCGGCTTCACCTCGTCGTAGGCGAGAAGCCCGAGCAATTCGCCGGCCGCGCCACAGCGCGAGGCATCATCGAGAAGCTGCTCACGCACCCACAGCCCCGCCGCGTCATCGCCCACCGGCCGGTGTTCGCTCGCTTCGGCAAGGCTCGCGGCGAATACCAATTACTGGAGGTCAGCGATCCCGCAAGGCTGCCGGAGTCGACGATCTACAGTGCCCGCCCGGCCTCTCTGTCGAGGAGGCCATCGGGGACCTGCCAGCTATACCAGCAGGCGGCGGCGGCGAAGCCGTGCAGTACCCGCCCGTGAGCGAGCTTTCCGACTACCAACGCGCGCGACGCTCCGGCGCGACGCTGTTGTTCAACCACAGGGCCCGCTCGCACTCGCCAGCCATGCTGAAGAAGATGGCGATGATTCAAGAGGGCGGGCGCAACCAGGAGTTGCCCGACGATCAGCGCCTTCGCGCCGATCCGGAGCGCGAGTATTTCTCCCAGGCCTACGGACGCCTACACCGCCACGGCATCGCGCAGACCATCACCACCTTCTTCCATAATCCCGGCAGCGGACGCTTCACGCACTACCGCGACCTGCGCGCGCTCACCGTACGCGAGGCGGCCCGATTCCAGAGTTTTGACGACGACTACATCTTCATCGGCAAGGCCGAGCAGCAAATGCGCCATGTCGGCAACGCCGTGCCGGTGCTCCTCTCCACGGCACTAGCACAGATGTGCTCGGAAATCCTCGTAAGCGACGGGACGAAAGCCGCCCTCGCCGATGCCGTCGCGTAAACCCGCGTCGGTTCCACCCGCGCCTCCCCCTGCCGCCGGGAACCTCGCTGTGCGGCTGCAGCGGAGTCGCACGATGTCAGCTATTCCGAGCGACCGCACCTCGCTAGAGCAACGTTTGGCGTCGCTTCTGTGGGCCGTCGGGGTGCGTGGCTGGCGGCGTTCTGTCCGGGTCGAACGGACGAAACCCGACTTCGTCTTTTCGCGCCGCCAGATCGCGGTCTTCGTTGACGGCTGCTTCTGGCACGGCTGCCCTCGATGTTGTAGACGTCCTGCTACCAACGTCGACTACTGGGACGCCAAGCTCGACCGGAACATGGAGCGTGACATCGAGCAGACGCAGAGGCTCGAAGCGGCTGGCTGGACAGTCCTGCGCTTCTGGGGTCACGAGATCGATCGAGATCCGGAGGGCTGCGCGCAGCGGGTTAGGCTCGCCCACGTTGGGCGTGCCCAGCTCACGGCGTGATCGCGCTTGTCAGGCAGCGACGGCGAGCGGTGACGTTGTGTTTCCTCTCAGCGGGCGACCGCAACTCGCTCAAATTTGGGTCGTCCAACTCTGCAGTCTGATCTGAGATCAACAACTCAAATCGCGCGATGCGTACAAGCCATGCCCGCCGGCCATTGACCGGCTCGGATGCCCGCTTCCGCTGCGGGCATCCGGTGCGGGGCACTTGACAACCACGTCCATAACAGCAATTTCGCCGCGCTTGCCGGTAGGGTTGCAAAAGTTGCAGATGTTGGGCGAAAGGAGATATGATCGACCGATGGAGATCTTGAGCCCCGAGGACCGCGTCGTTCTTTGGCGCGCAGCGATCGATTCTCAGGGAACCCGACGCGAGACGCTGGTGCGCGCGATCGCCAAGGAGATTTTCGAGAGCATTGGCGCCCTGGACATGTACGCCGATCAGTACGCGCAGCTAACTATCGAGAGCCTTAGCATCCTCGATGACGCCGGTCTGTTCGAAAGCGACAGCCTGCGGCGCTGCCTTGAGGCCCTGCACGAGCCGAGCGGCGGTGTCGAGCTTCTCGCCGCCGAGGTCGCCGGGCTGTTGCGCGACGCGGCCGGCATTGAGCACCTCGGCGTGCAGCGGCGCATTCGCGCTGTCGAGATGTCCTCGCAGTGGCGCGAGCACCTGCTTGTCCGCGAGCCTGCCGAGCCTGGCTACCTGAGCGTCGCGGACGTCGCGGCGCGTTATGGCGTCAGCACCCAGGCCGTGTACAAGTGGCTTTCAAAACAGCGGATCGAGGGGACGCGTGGACCGGGAGGGTCATGGCGCATCCCGGCGGCTCAGTTTCAGTCAGACGCCCGGCCAGCCACCACGCGCGAGCGCTTGGATGCGCTGCAGGCGCAGCTCATATCGCTTCATGGCGGCAGCGATCTCCCTGCGGAGGAAGAGCTCGGCGGACAGTTGCGCACCGAGGGCTGAGCCTCACTGCGGCGGATGCGGGTCGAGTTTGACACCACGGTCCTGTGGGGCGCGTTTCACAGCCCCTCGGGGCCGTGCTTTTCGTTGATGGCGCTCGCGGCGCAGCGCACCCCGGTGCTGGACGGCTTCGTCACCGACGTGATCGGCGCCGAGTTCTGGTGGCGCGCGACCCAGCAGGGCGTCAGGGGGCCCGGACAGCGAGTGGCGCGCACCTACACCGAGCAGGAGCTAGAGCCGTTCCTGGAGACCTTCGAAGTGCTCCTAGAGCCCACCAACATGGCACGTGTCCCGCTCAGCCGAAGCCTTGGACAGAACGCAAGCCTCGTCGGTCTGTCTCTCGGCGAGTTCCTGCACGTCGTCACCGGCGTTGATCGCGCTGCGCTACTCGCGGCCACCACGCTCTCGTTTCCGGTCACGTTCGAGTCGATGGACATCGCCGACTTGCACGTGATCTGCGGTGCGCTACAGAATGGTGCCGACGTGATCTGCAGCAGCGACGGCAGACTGCTCGGCTATGACCCGATCGGTGACATCCGTGTGGTGCGTCCAAGGCACCTCGCCGGCGAGCTCGGGTTGATTGATTCCGCCAGCACGGCGGCCCGGGTGCGGCCGGACGCATAGGGCCCAGAAAACGGGCACGAGATAAATCGTCGGTGACGCTCGGGTCTGTGCCGTAGCCGGTTGGCGGGAGGTTTACTACTTCGCGTGTGGTGTGCACGAGCGTCATTCGGCTCCCTTGTAGGCGTTGCGTTGCGGCGCGGGCAACACGATGGCCTCCGCTGGCACCATATTCATGCCTGCGAGATGCCGCCAACGCGGCACGCACGCGGGATATCGAGCGTGACGCGGCCCGTTTGGCACTGCGAGCGCAATCTCGGTGGGCTGGTGGATGAGGCTCGCATGGCCTTAATGACTGCGCTCAGAGTCCGCGGAGGTCGGCCGCTCCAGGGCGGAGCCAGAGTCCTCTCATGGACAAAGCGAATCCTCGTGGGCACTGAGAGGAGCTCCGGCTGGCGCTTTCGTCGCCGGGTGCGAGTGGAGCTCCTGCTCCTGAAGCTGACGCTTGCCGGGCTCGACGTACCCACGACGTACAGCCCATCGTCATTCAGCCTCCTTCTGGATCGGTCTGGCGACGACGTTTTTCCCGTAGCGACAGGACGATCGGCGACGTTAGGGGACGTTCTCGCGCCCTGTCACGGCAGAGGTCGCGGGTTCGAGTCCCGTCGCTCCCGCTTTGTATGCACGTTGCCCGGTTGTACTTCGGCATCCCCTCGCGCTACCGTGAGCCGCGTGATCGACGAGGCAACAATCGACGAGGCAGGACGGCGGCTAGCCGCCGCTTCCCCGCCAGGCACCCGCGTCATCCTCTTCGGCTCACACGCAAGGGGCGAGGCCGGTAAGCACAGCGATCTGGACTTCCTGGTGATCGAGCCCGAGGTGGACAACGCGGCCGAGGAGTCCGTGCGGTTGCGAAGGACGCTGCGCGGTCTACTCTTCGCCGCCGACGTGATCGTCGCGAGCGAGTAGAGAGTCCGAGACTGGCGGGATGTCAAAGGAAGCCTGATTCACGCAGCGCTCGCCGAGGGCCGAGAGCTGGCTGCCTGATGCCGACTGGTCGTGACCTTGCAGAGCAGCTACTGCGCCGGGCGGCGGACGACGAGACGGCGGCGCGGGCGATGCTACCGCTTGAATCGGTCACGAACGCGATCGTGGGCTTCCACGCTCAGCAGGCGGTCGAGAAGTCGCTCAAGGCTGTGCTCGCGGCGTGAGCTGGGCGGCAGCGGCCGTGGCCTGGGCGAGGGGGCAGGTACAGCGCGAAGGTCCACCGGCAGCGAATGACGCGGAATCGTCTAGCTAACGCCGATGTGGCACCATTTCGCAGCAAGCTCGCTACGCACCGTCAAAGCGCCGAGATGGTGGTGACCTTGTATCACAATGTTGTCGAACCCGAGGGCTTCGCATATACCGATAGATGGTATATTTGCAGCGTTTTGTAGGCGACACGCATGAGGTGAGGCAGGTGGCCTCGATGAGACGGCTGAGATGTGCGCTCGATGGGGCGTTGGGCAACGTGCGCCCCGCCCCTGCGCTGTGGGTGCTCGCTACGTTTGCCGCCGTTGCACTCACGTTCGGCTTCGCGCAGAGCGCTCTGGCCGGCGAAGCCGACACGATCGAAGGCATAGTCACGAGCGCGACGACGAAGGCGCCGGTAAAGGGCGTCCAAGTATGTGCGGGACGGTTTGTCTACGAACAGAAATGCGTGAACACAGGCATAGACGGTACCTACGTGGTGCCCGCGCCAGCGGTGCCGGTGCATGTGGAGTTCAATGCGCCACCCGGCAGTGGCTTGGTCTCCCATACTTTTTACAACAACGCGTATATCCCATCTAAGGCTGCGGAACTCACGGTTCCAGTCGGGGAAGTCTTCACCGGTATCGATGAGGAACTGCTGTCTGAAGGTCGCGTCGAAGGCGTGGTCACCAACCTGTCCACGAAAGCACCGGTCGAAGGCGTCGAAGTTTGCGCCTCGCCGCTTGGGGAATGGCCCGAAGAACTGACGGCATGCGTCAGCACCGACGCGCTCGGTACATATGAGATATTGGGACTCGCGCCGGTTCAGTATCGGGTCAGCTTCAACCCGAAGGAGCTCAATTTTCTGCCGGAAAGTCCGCAGCGCGAATACAAGCTTTATCCTGTGGTGGAAGCGGGCGGCACAACCGCGAACGTCGACGAGACATTGCCAGAAGGCGGGGAGATCGAGGGACAGGTCAAAAGTGCAGCGACTGGCCTCCCCATCGCAGACGTGCACGCTTGCGCGACCGGATTTGGGCCTGCGCTTGGCACGAAGTGTGCGACAACCGACGCCCAAGGTCGCTACCTGATCGACGGTCTAGAACGGAGTAGCTACTACGTGTCGTTTTGGCCGGAACGACCATATGCGTCTCAACGCTACGAAGCAGGCAAGCTGATGGGGGTCGATCAAGGCGAAACGCTGCATGGTGTGGATGCAAGCCTGTTGACAGGGGCGACCATCTCTGGGGACGTGACCAGCGCGAGCACCGGCCAACCGGTGCAAGCCGCTGAAGTGTGCCTCACCGAATATGTCAAAGAAGAATTCGACGGAAGCATCAAGGAATACAACTCTGGATATTGCGTTGAACCAAATGCTTCCGGCGAATACCAGCTTACAGGCGTCGGTACGAGTACGGATACGGTCGAGTTTCGTCCTAAGTCCAGTGGCTACGATTACGAATCCACAGAATCGGGCTCAATCCATGTAACGGTTGGGGAAGATATCGCAGGGGTCGATGCGGCTCTTCGCCCGTCGGATGGTGTGATCGCAGGACGGGTCACGAATTATGTCGGAGGTCAGGGCGTCTCGGCGGCGGAAGTGTGTGCAAGGACCGCAACAGGGGAGAGCTGGCCCTCGCCGGTTTGCGTCCATGCAAATGCGAACGGTGAATACGAGATCAGCGTGCCCCGGGGCTCCTTTAACGTGGAATTCTCGAGCCCACGACAGGGCCCAACCTACGTTACGGAGTTCTACGACGGCAAGCTTGCGACCGCACAGGCAGAACCGGTTACTGTAACGGCCGGCAGCACCACCAGCGCCATAGATGCGGAACTGGTGGAACGTACGAGTCCGGGCGACATCATCGCCGGAGTCGTGACGAGCGCCGCAAATCAGCAGCCAATCGCTGGGATTGAAGTGTGCGCTTATGAACTCGCGGAGGAAGAACACCTGTTTGGTCGGTGCACCACCACTGAATCTGGGGGGAAATATGCCATCCTTGGACTCTCCAGCGGCGAATACACCGTCGAATTCTCATCGCCGTCCAGTAGTGGGCTCAACTACATTACGCAGTACTACGCCCAGGCCAGTTCGCCGGGTAAGGCCACTGCCGTCGCGCTTGACAACGAATCGGTCGCTCTCGCCGTCAACGCGCAGATGCACGAAGGGGGACGCATCGCAGGCGAGGTGGACGATGCGGCAAGTGGAACGCCCATATCAGGGATATCTGTGTGCGCCTACTCCGAACAGGAAGAAACGCTGGTGGGATCTTGTGCGAGCACGGGACAAACCGGTGAGTATACGATCGCCGGCCTGCCCCAGGGCGAATATACGGTTGAATTCGCGGTGGCACCCGAAAGCACGCTCGATTACGTCGGTCAGTTCTTCGACAAACAGAGCTCTGCCCGGTCTGCAACGCTTGTGCCCGTGGCAGTTGGCAAAACCAGCGTGGGCATAAACGCCAAGCTGCAGCTTGGCGGTCGCATATCGGGACGGGTGACTGGGGTCGGCAGTGGGCCTCTCGGCGATGTGCTCGTTTGCGCACTAACGAATGCCAGCGAAGCCGTCGCGTGTGCGCTCACGGTACGCAATGGCGAATACTCGGTAGTGGGCGTGCCGGCGGGCAGTTATGCGATCGGCTTTGATGATGGGAACACCTACGCGGTCCAGTACTACGACGATCAGACCGTCTACGCCGATGCGCAGAAGGTGGAGGTGACTGCGGGCGCAAGCACGACCGGTATAGACGACACCCTCGGCCATCGCGGTGAACGCGTCCCGTCGAGCCCGCCGCCCCCTGTCTCGAGCGGTCCGCCAATCCCGCGCGGCGTCACTCTGGAAGAACCCCCGGAGGCGGCAGCGCCGGCCCCCCAGGCTCCACAGCCCTCGGTCTCCTCGCAGACGAACACACCGACAGCCGGCGAGGGCACGTCAACGCCGATGCCGGCTCAAGTCTCACCTGTCATCGATGCGCCTAGGCCGAAGATCGTCATATCGGGAAGCACTGCGTCGCTGCTCGTGAGCTGCAGCGATGCGACGTGCAGAGGATCGATCGAGTTGACCTCGCAGATCATGATCAATCGCCACGAGGGAAGAAAGACGGCCTCTCATCGGCAGACTCTGGTGCTTGCCAGAGGATACTTCTCTGTGGCGAGAGACAAGAGCGCGGCTGCCGTGCTCCACCTCACAGCCGCAGGCAGGCAACGGCTGGCTCACGTAAAGCGCCATCCCCTTGCCGCAAATCTGATTCTGTCGGTCGACGGCGGGAAGACGTTCACAAAGTCGGTGATGGCGAGTTGATCGGAGGGGGCCGTATTAGGTTGCCCGCTAGCGCAAAGGCCACAACCGCCGGCTACACGTCGTAGCGCACAGGCGCCAGGCTACGCTTCGGCACGTGGAGCTACAGCGGCGCATTGTGGAGGGGACGGGGGAGTTCTTGCTCTTCGCGGTGACGCCACCGCGCTTGACGACCGACCCGGAGCAAGCCCGTCAGATCGCCGCAAAGACGCTCGAGCGCCTGCGCCCTGTGGGCATCGACGGCCTAGTGCTCTACGACATCGATGACGAGAGCGACCGCAATCCGGAGGAGCGGCCCTTTCCGTTCCTGCCCACGATGGACCCCGCCGACTATCTCGCTCGCGATCTCCTCGGCCTGGAGGCACCGGCAATCGTGTACCGCGCTGTCAGCAAGTACCCGGAACAACGGCTCCGGTCGTGGCTTGGCGAACAGGCCCCAACCCAGGCTCTGTCAGTGTTCGTCGGTGCGTCGTCCCGCGAAAAACAGGTCGCGACCTCTCTGGCGCGGGCCTACGAACTGCGGAGTGAGGTGCGCCCGGATCTCCTGCTCGGTGGTGTCGCGATCCCAGAGCGTCACACGCGCGGGCGCGGGGAGCACCTCCGCTTGCTTGCGAAGCAGGCCGCAGGTTGTTCGTTCTTTGTCACCCAGATCGTCTATGACGTCAACGCCGCGAAGGACCTGGTCTCCGACTATCGCTACGAGTGCGCCGCTCGTGGTTTGGAGCCCGCGCCGATCGTCTTTACGTTCTCGGTCTGTGGGTCGGTGAAGACACTGGAGTTCGTTCAATGGCTCGGTGTCGATGTGCCGCGCTGGATCGAGAACGAGCTGCGCCACGCGGAGGACACCTTGGAAGCGTCCTACGACCAAGCCGTCGCTACGGCCGTCGAGCTGATCGCGTTCTGCCGGCGCGTCGGCGTCCCGTTCGGGGTCAGCGTCGAGAGCGTCTCGATCCGCCAAGTCGAGATCGACGCCTCCGTCCGCCTCGCAACCCGGCTACAGGCAGAGCTACGTCGCTAATCCGCACCATCCGCCACCGGACAACGCCCGGCCCCCCTCAAAGCTCGGTCACAAGCCCCAAGACAAACCCGTCGTGTCCCTTGGCCCCGACCGTCTGGACGGCCGTGGCGCTGATCCGTGGCTCTTGGGCGAGCATCTCATAGAAGCGGCGCACCCCCGCGGCCACGCCGCCGTCGCCGAAGTCGGGCTCCTCGGCACCAGGGTCGAGGATCGCTCCGCCGCGCACCACGTTGTCACCGACGATCAAGGTGCCCACCCGTGAAAGCCGGAGCGCCCACTCCAGATAGCCCGGGTAGTTCTGCTTGTCGGCGTCGATGAAGATCAGGTCGAACGGGCCTGCGCCTTCGCCGTGAAGCTCGGGCAAGGTCTCCAAGGCCGCCCCCACCCGCAATTCGACCAGCCCGTCGAGGCCGGCGCGCGCGATGTTGGCTTCGGCGAGCTTGGCGTAGTCGGGATTGCGCTCGAGCGTGACCAGGCGTCCGTCGGCGGGCAAGGAGCGCGCAAGCCAGATCGTGCTGTAGCCGCCAAGGGTTCCCAGCTCGAGGATCGCTTGCGCCCCTTGTAGGCGCGCGAGCAGTTGCAGCAGCTTGCCTTGATTGGGCGTGATCGCGATCGGCGGCAAGCCGGCCTGTTCGCTGGAGGCCACGGCGGCGTCCAGGGCCTCGTCCGGCTCGACGAGATGCTCGACGATGTAGTCGTCAAGCGCCGTCCATAGATCTTGGGTCATGCGCGAAGACGATATTGCAAGCGCCCAAGTTGGCGCCGAGGGCAGCGGCTACGATGACTCCACTCGTGCCGAAGCCCAACCGATCCGTTCCGCAAGCCACCGTCATCCCGGTCCTGATCTACCCGGATGTGCGCGCCGCGGTCGCCTGGTTGGGCGAGGCGTTCGGGTTCGTGGAGCGTGTGCGCATCGGCGAGGATCACCGCTCTCAGCTCAGCTTCGGCGAGGGCGCGGTGATCGTGGGCGACGTGCGCGACGATCGGGTGGCGCCCCGAGCGGGCGAGGTGACCCACTCGGTGATGGTGCGCGTGGACGACGCCCGCGCCCATTGCGAGCAGGCGCGTGCCAATGGCGCTCGTATCGTCACCGAGCCGACCGACTTCGAGTTTGGCGAGCGCCAGTACACCGCCGAGGACTTGGCCGGCCATCGCTGGACGTTTTCGCAGACGCTCGCCGACGTCGCACCCGAGCAGTGGGGCGGTACGTCGGTGAGCTCAACCTGACCTGCCCAAGCCGCCTGTAACTCGACTTTAGAGCCGACCTGCTCGGGTCTGGTTGACACGCCCCAAGATTCATGTTACCGTCGGTGTAGTGAATTGCCCGGCGCGGCCACCAGGCGCTGGCGTCCATTCGGGCCAATCGGGGGAGAAAAAATGGGAGGGCTTAAAGCTCAAACTCGCTTGGTCGCTTTTCTCGCTTTGGGTTGTTTTTTTCTTGCGCCGAGCGCTTTGGCGGCAGAAACGTTGGTCGTACACGAGGCCTTCACTCCCGACCGCTTGGGTGTACCGACAAACCTGTCGATCACCGCCAACTTTCTCTCCACCGCAGGCACGCCTCCTTCGCCGGTAGTCAAGCTCACCCTTTTTGCGCCGGCCGGCTTGAAGATCGACGCGGCCGGCGCTGGAACATGCAATCAGAGCACGCTCAGCTTGCACGGGCCAAGCGGCTGCCCCGCCGATTCGCGCGCCGGCTTCGGCGGTGGAGTGGGCGTCGTCGCGGTGGGCAATACCGTGATCCACGAGCCTTACACGATCGACTTCTTCTTCGGAGGCTCCTCTCGCGGGCACATCACCCTGCTCGCCTACGGAAGCGCCGTCGCTCCCGTTCCCGTGGAATTGGTGGTGATCGCCCGCGAAGTCCCGGCTCCGAAGCCCTACGGACTTGGCTTCAGCGTGGAAATACCGCCCATTTCGACGATTCCCGGCGCTTCGCTGGCCTCGGTCGAAAGCGCGTTTGCCACTTTCGGGGCGACCAACGTCGCCTACTACGAGACCGTTCACGGCAAGCGCCGGTTGGTCCATCTGCGCGGAATGGTGTCCCCCAAGCGCTGCCAGCCGGGCGGTTTTCCGAGCGAGGGGATCGTGGAGTTCGCAAATGGCACGACCCAGACCGTCAACCCTGCGATCCCGTGCCCGCGAGGTTAGCCTTGAAACGCACTTTCTCAGAACGCCCTTTCACGCTGAGCGCAGCCGCTTGCACCCTGAGCGCAGCGGCGTCCGACGTTTCGTCCGCCGTGGCCGGTGTTTCGTCAGCCGTGGCCGGTGTTTTATCCACCGTGGGCGGGGTTTTATCCACCGTGGGCGCGGCCCTTTCGATCCTGGGGACGATGCTCGTTTTCACTTTTGGCGCCGCCACGCTCCCTCCCGTCGCGGCGGCTGGCACCCAAGGCTCCGGCACAGCGACGATCGCACCCTCGCTGCTACCCGATCGACTGGGCGCGAAGGGGGAGCTGCGACTGACGGTCAACTTCGGCGAAGGCGCCTCCGGCGGGGTTCCCTCACCGATCCGCCGCGCCGTCCTGCGCTTTCCGGCCGGCCTCGGCATCGAAATACCTCACCTGCGCAGCTGCTCGACCGCCCGCTTGCGAGCGCGCGGACCGAAGGGCTGCTCGCCGCAGTCGCAGCTTGGCACCGGACGCGCCCTTGCCGAGGCGATGGCCGGCTCTCAGCTCATCACCGAGAACCTCTCGCTTTGGTTGTTCTTGGGGCCGTTCCACAATTTGGAGCCGGGCTTTGAGATGCTCGGTCAGGGCCTCACCCCCTTCGACGAGCGTGTCGTGTTGAGCGGCACCGTCGTACCCGACAAGCCGCCCTTTGGGGAAGACCTGATCCTCTCGGTGCCCCCGATCCCCACCGTTCCGCTGGAGCCCGACGCTTCGATCGCGAGCATGTCGCTGACGGTGGGCACGAACAAATCCGCCAATCCAAGCCAGGCCAACACCGTCGTCGTGCCCTCGAGTTGTCCCCCTGGCGGTTTTCCCTTTTCCGCCGAAATCCTCTATGCCAACGGAACGTCGGGCAGCGCCACCGCGCACGCGAGCTGCCCCGGCCGATGACAGCGACCACGAGAAAGCGAGTGTCACCAATGAGCAACGATCACACACGTTCGGCCTGGCCCGCGCGCTTGGTGGCGACCGCGATGTGCTGCTTGGCGCTGCTGTGCATTGCCGCTTCCCTCGCCGGGGCGGCGCCTCGCGCGGAAAGCATTGCGACAAAGGACGCGAAAGCCAAAGCTTCGCGCTTGGCACCCACCTCCCACGAGAGCAAGACAGTTTCCCTGCGGGAGAGCGGGGACCTTCACCTGACCAGCCGTCACGGATTCACACTCAACGAGCAGGGCTCGGGGACGGGCACGATCTCGGGCACGATCTATGTGCACCTGAAGATTGTTTCGACCAAACAGGTTACGGCCGAAATGAACATCTACCTCAAAGGCGGGTCGATCACCGGCGAGGCGAGCGCGGCCTACCGCAGGGAAGGAGCGATCGGCCATTTTGCGGGCTCGCTCTCGATCGTCCGCGGCACCGGCAGCTACGCCAATGCTCACGGCTCGGGTCTTTCCTTCAGCGGAACGATTCAGCGCTCCAACTACGCGGTGACCGTGCATGTGGGCGGCACGGTCTCCGATTGAGCTGGGAGGTGCACGATGCTGGAATTGCGTGAACTGGTCAAGCACTACCCCTCCGCCGGCGGGGAAACGGTACGCGCGGTCGACGGGGTCAGCTTGAAGGTTGACGGCGGCGAGATGGTCGCCTTGTACGGCCCTTCGGGTTCGGGCAAGACGACCTTGCTGCTGATGGTCGCCACTTTGCTCGCCCCGACTTCCGGGGATGTCTTGATCGGCGGGCGCGACATCTCCTCCCTGTCCGAGCGCGAAGCGTCTCACTTCAGGCTGTCTGAACTGGGCTTCATTCGCCAGAACTTCGACCTGCTGCCGGGCGTCAGCGCGATCGACAACACGGTCTTGAAGCTGCTCGGCGAGATGCGCTGGCGCGAAGCCCAGCGTGAGGTCGCGCCGCTGCTTGAACAGCTCGGCCTGGGTGAGCGCTTGCACCACCGCTCGGAGACGCTTTCGATGGGCGAGCGCCAGCGCGTGATGATCGCGCGGGCGCTCTCGACCAAGCCTTCGATGTTGCTGGCGGATGAGCCGACCGGCAGCCTGGACACCCAGCGCGGGCGGGAAGTGCTCGAACTGTTGCGCGGCCTGTGCCGCGAGCGGGGCGTGGCGGTGGTGCTCGTCTCCCACGACCCGATGGCGGCCGATTACGCCGACCGCGTGTACCGCCTGCGCGACGGCAAGCTGTCTGACAACCACTCCCCCGAGCCGGCGCTCACACCGTCGTGAGACTCCGCCGAGGCCGCCCCGCTTTGCCTCCCAGGTCGCCGCGCGAGCCGGAGCTCCCGTGAAGCTCGCCAACGCCCTGCACCTGTACCGCCTGCGGCTACGCGCCCGTCTCGTTCAGGAGATCCTTGCGGTGGTGGGGATCGCGGCCGGCGTGGCCCTGCTGTTCGCCTCGCAAGTGTCGAGCACCAGCTTGCAGAGCTCGGTCTCTCAGCTCTCGCGCGGGATCGTGGGCGACGCCAGCCTGCAATTGATTGCCAGGGACCCGCACGGCTTCCCGCAGAGCTTGCTTGCCCGGGTAAGGGCGATCCATGGGGTCCGGGTCGCCGCTCCCCTGCTCGAAGTCCAGGCCGAGGCGATCGGCCCTCGCGGTCGGGAGGCAATCCAGTTGATCGGCGCCGACCCGAGCCTTGCGCGGTTGGGTGGCAAGCTGGTGCGTCACACCTCGCTCACGCCTTTCGGCGAAATAGGGGCGGTCGTTTTGCCCTCGCCGCTCGCGCGCAAGATCGGGGTGATGAAGTTCGGCGAGGAAGTGACCCTCCAGTTGGACGGTCGCACCGTGGAAGCGCCGCTGTATGCACAGCTCCACGAAAGCCAGATCGGCCCGCTCGTGGCCAGTCCGCTTGCGGTCTCCCAACTGTCCTACACCCAAGGGTTGACCGGCCTCGGCGCTCGCGTGAGCCGCATTCTCGTCGCCCCCTCCGCGGGTGCCGATGGCTCGGTCCACGCGGCGCTTGAGCGTCTGGCCGCCGGACGGCTGAACGTGGAGTCGATCGACTACGACGAAAAGCTGTTCGCCACGGCCGCCACGGCCAGCAATCAGTCGACCGCCCTGTTTGCCGCGATCAGCGCGCTCGTGGGTTTCTTGTTTGCCTTTAACGCGACCCTGCTGACCGTGCCCCAACGAAGGCGCCTGATCGCCGACATGCGCCGCGACGGCTACACGCCGGTGACGGTGATCGGGGTGCTCCTGCTCGACGCGGTCGCGCTCGGGGTCTTCGCGTGTGCGCTGGGGCTGGTACTCGGCGAGGAGCTCTCGATCCATCTGTTTCACTCGAACCCGGCCTTCTTGTCCTTGGCCTTCGCCCTGGGCTCGGAGCGCGTGGTGACGTGGCAGAGCGTCGTCATCGCCGTCGCGGGGGGCATGGGCGCCGCGATCGTGGCGGTCTTGAGCCCGCTGCGCGACATTTTCGCGCGCGACCCGCTCGCGGCGATCGCCCCGCGCGAGCGCGGCGCGAGGGGAGCCTCGCGTGGCGTAAGGCGCTCCTTGGCGGGCCTGGCCTGCTTGGCCAGTGCGACGGTGGTGCTGCTCGCCGCACCCGACGCGGCGATCCCGGGCATGGTTTTGCTGGTCGCGGCCTTGCTGTTGGAGCTGCCGATCGTGCTGCACGGAACCCTTGTCGCGGTCAAGCGCATCGCCGGCTCGATCGTGAGCCCGATCCCTCATGTGGCGACGATGGAGCTGAGCGCCGCCCGGTCAAGGGCGGTCGCGATCGCGGCGACCGGGGCCATCGCGGTGTTCGGCAGCGTCGCGATCGGCGGCGCCCACGGGGACCTGCTCGCGGGCTTGGAAAACGCGGCTCGCGACAGCAACGCTTCGACCGATCTGTGGGTTGCTCCAGCCGGCTCCTACAACCTGCTCCACACCGCCCCTTTCGCGGACGGCCGGCGTGTGGCTTTGGAAAGGCTGCCGGGCGTGCGAGCGGTTCGGGTGTACCGCGCGGGCCTGCTCGACTTTGGCAAGCGCCGCGTCCTGGTGAGCGCCCCACCGGGACAATCGAGTCCTTTGTTGCCGGCCGACCAGTTGCTCGCGGGCGACACGCGCCTGGCCACCGCCCGCGTACGTTCGGGCGATTGGGTCGTGGTGTCGGAGGCGCTCGCCGAAGAACACCATCTCGGCGTCGGCGACACGCTCACGCTGCCGAGCCCCAATCCGGTGCGCGTCAGGGTGGCTGCTCTTTCCACCAACTTGGGATGGGCGCCGGGGGCGATCCTGATGAGCTCGGCGGCCTACGCCAGGGCTTGGCAGAGCTCGGACGCGGAGGCCTATGGCGTGTTGCTCGCGTCGGGCGCTTCCCCGCGCGCGGTCGCTCGCGAGATTGCTGCGGCCTTGGGGCCGAATTCGGGGCTTTCGGTGCAAACCGCAGACGAACGCGCCGCGGAACAGAGCTCGCTCAGCCATGAAGCGCTCGCCAGTCTCACCCAGATCGCAACCTTGATCCCGATCGTGGCGGTGCTCGCGATGGCGGCCGCGATGGGCGCGATGGTGTGGCAGCGCCGCCCGCGGCTGGCCAAGCTCAAGTTGGAGGGGATCGCGCGCGTGTCGTTGTGGCGGACGATCCTGCTCGAGAGCTTGATGCTCCTGATGGTCGGCTGTCTGACGGGGGCGGTGTTCGGCCTCTACGGCCAGCAGCTCGCCGACCGTGCTTTGGCCCACGTGATCAACTTCCCGGTCGTCTATTCGCTCACCGGGGGGGCCGCTTTGCGCATCTTGGGGCTCGTGTGCGCGACCGCGCTTGCGATCGTGGCGATCCCCGGCTATCTCGCCGCTTCGGTCCCGGCCGCGCTCGCGCTCGAGGACTAGTTTTGGCCGAGCAGTCCAAGCCCCCTCGCGGGGGATCGAAGCGTTCCTCCTCCAGCGCTTCGCGGCGCCCGCCGGGCGACTCCAAGCGCCCTTATAAGAAGGTGGCGCGCGCCGAGGCCCAAGAACGTACGCGCGAGACGTTGCTGCAGGCGGCCGCGGAAGAGGTCGAGAAGGACCGTTGGACGCAAACCTCCTTGGAGTCGGTGGCCGAGCGGGCCGGCGTCACAAAGCAGACTGCACTGCGCCACTTCGGCTCCAAGCAGGGCCTGCTCGATGCGGTCATCTCTCGCACGACATCGACGGTCGTCAAGGAACGCGACGAAGCCCCGATCGGGGATATCGCCGGGGCGGTGGCCAACCTGGTGCGCCACTACGAGCGCTACGGGGACGTCGTCGTTCGCATGCTGCCCTACAGAGACGCGGTGGTGAGAGTCATCGGCAACGAGCGTCTCGGCTCGCTGCGACGGGTGGTCGACAGGGGTCACGAGGTCCACGAAGACTGGGTGTTGCGCACCTTCGCGCCCCAACTGGAAGATCTGGAGCCCTCAGCGAGGCGCCGACGTCTGGCCCAGCTGGTGGCCATCTGCGACGTGTACGTGTGGAAGGTCCTTCGGCGCGACCTGGACCTGGAGATAGACCAGGTCGAAGCGACAATCGTCGAGATGCTCGAGCGGCTGCTGGCACCGGATGCGCCCGGGCACTCGACGAAGGCCGAGCAGCGACCCTCCGCCAAGCAGGGGACGTCGACCAAGCAGGGGTCCTCGCCCAAGCAGACGCCGCCGCCCAAGCAGGCGTCGTCGCCCAAGCAGGAGCCCTCACCCAAGTCGCGGCCCTCGCCCAAATCGCGGCCGTCGACGAAGTCGGGGGCGGGCCGACGAAAGCGAACATGAGCCGCCTGCTCGCCTACACCTCGCCCGCTCGCGGCCATCTGTTTCCAGTCGTGCCGATCCTCTGCGAGATGGGCGGGCGGGGACATCAAACCTTCCTGTATGGACTCTCGGGCGAGCTCGACCGTCCACGCGCCCTTGGCATCGAGGCGCACGCGATCGATCCTCGCATCGAGGACAACCAGATCGTCGATTGGCAAGAGCGCTTTCCCCCGCGCGCGGCCGCTTCGGTGTTGGAGACGTTCGCGCAGCGCGCACAGCTTGAGGCGCCCGACCTGGAGCGCGCGATCGCCGCTCATCGCCCGGACGCGCTGTTGATCGACATCAACTGCTGGGGCGCTGGCGCCGTGGCGCAGGCTTCGGGCTTGCCTTGGGCGATGTACTCCCCCTATCTGTTGCCTTTGCGCTCCCGCGAAGCGCCTCCTTTCGGCCTCGGTTTGCGTTCGCGCGGCGGGCCGCTGGGGCGGGTGCGCGACGCGCTCGCGGCGCGGGCGGTCGATCTTGTCTTTCGCAGGGCCGCTCTGCCCTCGCTCGGACCGTTGCGCCGGGGCCTTGGCGTGCCCGGCGTCCACACCTTCGACGAGTTGTTGCGCGAGGCTCCCCTCCTGCTCGGGCTGACCGCGGAGGGCTTCGACTACCCGCGTGCCGACTGGCCGCCGAGCGTCAGGCTCGTGGGCCCGATGAACTGGTCCCCGCCGCAACCCGCGCCCGAGTGGCTTGGCGAAGTGGCCGAACCGATGGCGCTCGTGACCTGCTCGACCGAGCGCCAGCGCGACAGGCGCCTGCTCGAAGTCGCCTTGGAGGGATTGCCGCAAGCCGGCATCTCCGTGCTGGGCACCTCGGCGGCCCACGACCCGGAGACCTTCGACCCGCCGCCGGGCAGCAGGGTGGTGCGCTTTGCCTCGCACGACGCACTGCTGAACAGGGCCGCGTGCGTGGTCTGCCACGGGGGCCTCGGCATCACCCAGAAGGCGCTGGCGGGCGGCGTGCCGGTCGTGGTCGTGCCGTTCGGGCGCGACCAGATGGAGACGGCGCGCAGGGTCGAGTTTTCGGGTGCAGGTGTGAGCCTCTCGCCACGGCGCCTGACTCCCGAGCGACTCGTCCGTGCGGCACGGGCCGCAATCGAGTTGCGCGAGGGCGCCGAGCGCATCAGCCAGGCGTTTGCCGCGGCCGGCGGTCCACCCGCCGCGGCCGAGGCGCTCGAAGCGCTCCTCTCGAAACCGAGGAATGGTCTCTAATCGCTTCGCGTTGGAGGCAGCATCGCCCGAAGTACTGGCCGGCTGGCCAAAGCTGGCTTCTCGCGCTAGGCTCAAGTGCCCCCCGGAGACGAACAGGAACGGAGCCCCACCGTGAACAGCATCCTGGAGAACCGTCGACTGATGCGGCAACTTCCACCCGGCCCGAAAGCCCCGGCCAGCATGCAGATGGCGGGCTCGTGGATGAGGCCGACCAGCGTCGTGCTGCGTGTGCGCGAACGCTACGGCAAGCGCTTCTCCGTTCGGCTGCTGGGCCAGCGGCCATTCGTGGTCCTCTCGGACCCCGAGGAGATCAAGGAAGTCTTCCAAGCGTCCCCGGAGGTGTTGCACCCAGGCGAGGGCGCGCGCATCCTAGAGCCGATCGTCGGCCCCAACTCGGTGATCCTGCTCGACGAGAAGCCGCACCTGAGTCAGCGCAAGCTGATGCTGCCCGCTTTTCACGGCGACGCGATGCAGAGATTGGCCGAGCTGATGAGCGATTTGACCGAGCGCGAGATCGCCGACTGGCCGCGGGGCGAGCCCGTCGCGCTGCACCCCCGCTTGCAGCGGCTGACGCTTGAGATCGTGCTGCGGGCAGTCTTCGGCTTGGAGCAGGGAGCCCAACTGGACCGTCTGCGGGAACTGCTCACGCAACTGCTCGAGTTCGCCGAGAACCCGATCTCGATGCTGCCCTTCGCGCAACGCGCGCTGGCCGGCCGCGGCCCGGTGGGTCGCCTGGAACGGCTACGCGAGGAGACCGACAGGCTGATCTTCGAGCTGATCGAACAACGTCGCAGCGAAGACGCGCAGGGTCCCGACGTGCTCACGCTGCTGCTGGGCGCAGAACACGAGGACGCCTCGCCGATGAGCCCGGCCGAGCTGCGCGACGAGCTGGTGACGGCACTGGTGGCAGGCCACGAGACGACGGCTTCCCAGCTGGCTTGGGGCTTTGAGCTATTGGCACGCAGCCCACGGGTGAGCGCACGTTTGGCGAGCGAGCTCGACGAGGACCCGGACAGCCCTTACCTGACCGCGACGATCAACGAGATCATGCGCATGCGTCCGGTCTTGATGAACGCGGAGCCGCGCTTGGTCAAGCAGCCGGTGGAGATCGGAGGCGTCAGCTACCCGCCCGGCGTGGTGTTGATCGCAAGCGCCTATCTCGTGCACCATGACCCCGACATCTACCCCCGGCCAAACGCTTTCCGCCCGGAGCGCTTCTTGGAGAGCGAGGGCGGCCAAGCGCCGGGGACCTACACGTGGCTGCCGTTCGGCGGAGGCCGCCGCCGCTGTCTCGGCGCGAGCTTCGCGATGCTCGAGATGAAGATCGTGCTGCGCCAAGTGCTGGGCCGCAACGCGGTCCTCGCGGTGGGCGACCGCCCGGAGAGCCCACGTCGGCGCTCGATCACGATCAGCCCGTCGCGGGGGTGCGAAGTCATATTGCGTGCCCGCCAGGCAAACCCGAGCCCGGACCCGGAAACCGCCTCCCAGGAGGCGATCCCCGCGGTCGCTTGATTCGCCGCGGTCGCTTGACCCGAGGTTCGCCTCGCCCGCCTGAGGCAAATTCGGGACGCCCGCGTGACCGTTCGCCGCACCTGCCCAACCCAACTTTGGTTGACAAAAAGACGCACGCCTGTTTGACGGCCCGCCCACACGGGTAGGTCTTCTGAATCTGGCCGAGGCGGAACGGGAGTTCGCTTGGCCCCGGCAAAGGCATCAGCAGGGAGGCAGAGATGATCGGTCGGCTTGGGCTGTATATCCGCTCGCACGCGTGTATCGCCATGCTCGCGGCAGTGCTTGCAACGATGGGACTGGCCTCCACGGCCGCCGCGTCTCCAAAGGCGTCCGCGGCGCGCCACGCCGGCTACCAGCGAGGGCACGTGCACCATGTTCTAGGTAAAAGTGGCCCCGCGTCCGGCCATCCAGGCACTGGTCACGGGTCCGGGCGACCCTCCAGCTATCTCGCACTCGGCGACTCGCTTGCCTTCGGCTACTCGCAGGCAAAGTTCGAAAGCCTTCTGCCGAGCGAGCCCCCGTCGGCATACAACACCGGCTACGTGGACGATTTCGCGCACCTCCTGAAATTGGGTAACCCCAAGCTTGAAGTCATCAACGACGGTTGCCCGGGCGAGACAACCGAATCGTTCATCAAGGGACCTTGCGCGTATCAGTTGGCCTATCCCCTACACCACCCGTATGCGGGCGGACCGACAAGCTCACAGCTGTCTGACGCGCTCGCTTACCTGCAAGCCAACCCCAACACGAGCCCGATCACGCTGGACATCGGCGCCAATGACGCGCTCGGGGTGATCGAGCACACGTGCAACAAGCAGGTCGAATGCGTGATCAAAGAAGCGCCCGCCCTGTTCGCCCACGTCGGCGCCAACCTGGGGTTGATCCTGGCCGACCTGCGCGGCGCAGACCCGCACGCCACGATCATCGTCCTCGGCCTCTACAACCCGTTCGGCGAAAAGCTGCCTGGGGGCAACACGCTGACGGCCCAGCTCAACGAAGTCATGGAAAAAGTCGCCTCGGCGGTGGGCGCTCGCTTTGCCGATCCGCTGCCGATCTTCAACCCGCCGGGCGCGCTTGAAGAACCGACGATCTGCCTGTTGACGAACATGTGCAAAACGCCGGAAGACATCCACCCGACGGACTTGGGCTACGGAGTTCTGGCCGGGCTGATCGCCAAGCAGTACTACTTCTGAGTCGATCTCGCGCGCCGGGCTCCCGGCGCGCGAGATCAGACCCCGGGACGCACCGTAACGGAGGTCCGGCGCGACGCGCTCAACCGGACGACGTGCTCAACCAGGCGGCGCGGGTCCCGGAGACCCCTGATGACGAACTCGCTCGCGGACCTCCGCGTAGCGGGTCACCTCGTAGACGATCAGCAGGCTGAGCACGCCGGCGAGGATCGCAAGCGTCGCCAGGGAGGAGATGCCCGACGCGAGCGTGATCGGCACCAGAGCAAACAGGGCGAGCGCGCAGATCAAGCGCCGGACGCTGAGCGAGTGGACGTTGCGCAGGCGGAAGGCGACGTGGGCGAGCAGGTACAGCGCGGTCCCGCCCAACAGGGCGGCGGTGGGCACCAGCTTCAGGGGTTCGGTGTCGCCCTCCAAGGCGATCTTCAGGCCGACTGCCAGCAGCGCGATCCCGGCGACCATCGGAAGGTGCAGATAGGAGTAGGAGTCGCGCGCCATCTCGTTGCGCTCGCGCCCGTCCTCGGTCTGGGAGAGACGCCGCTCGGCAACCAGGGCGGTGACGTCGAAATAGACCCACCACAGACACGCCGCGACTATCACCCCGAGCACCGCCGCCACCACCACACCGGCGTCGATCGTCGTGCGCGAGCCCACGCCGAGCGCCACGATCGACTCGCCCAAGGCGATCAGGACGATCAGGCCGTGGCGCTCGGCGAAGTGTCCGGGCACGAGCTTCCAACCGTCGGCGCCGAACAGGAAGGGGCCGCCCATGTCGAGCACGAGAGCCAACCCCCAGAAGGCCAACTGCACCGCGCCTGCCGTGAATGCGGCGAGAAACAGCAAACCCACTGCGATCGCGGTGCTGGCGGCAAGACCGGCGACCGAACGGCGCAAGGCGGGGTCCTCGCGCGAGGCGATCGTGAACAGGGCGATGTGGGCGCCGCGCACGACCGCATAGGCGCACGCGAACAGAAGCGCCTCGCCGCCGAAAGCGCCCGGCACACACAGGGCGGCCACGAGCATGGCGGCCATGGCCGTGAATATGACGAGCCGGACGCTCCCCTCCTCGGGGTCCACGACGCTCGTCAACCACGCGTAGCCCGTCCAGGCCCACCACAACATGCCCAAGGCGAGCAGGCCTTTGAGCAGACCGATCCAAGTTGGGCTGCGCGCCATCAAGGTGGTGCACTGGGTGAGCGCCAGGACGAACACGAGGTCGAAGAACAGCTCCAAAGGCGTGACGCGCTCTCCTTCGCGCATCACGGCGGTAAGCCGGGGGGTTCGCTCCTGAGAGGCTGTGCTCACAGGCCCATCTTGGCAAGCCGCCGCGATCGCCTAGTGTGGGAGCGTGGATCTAACGGGCAAGACCGCGCTCGTAACGGGGGCCAACCGGGGTATCGGGCGCGCTCTACTCGAACGCCTTTCAGAGCTGCCCTTGCGCTCGATACTGGCGGGGGTGCGCGACGTGGAGGCCTTCCAGGCGCTTGACATCGACAGTCGAGCCGCGGGCGAGGTGCGCGCCGTACGCTTGGATCTCTCCTCGCAGGCCGCCATCGAAGGCTCCTGCGCCGAGCTTGGGGATGAGATCGGCGAAATCGACGTGCTGGTCAACAACGCGGGGCTGATGACCGGAGGATTGCTCGAGGAGCAGTCGCTCGATGAGGTGTACGCCATGTTCCAGGTGAACCTGCTCGGCGTCGTGGACCTCACCCGACGGGTGCTTGCGGGAATGCTCGCCCGCAATGAGGGGACGATCGTCAACAACGCTTCGATCAGCGGCTATGCCCATTTCCCGGGGGCGAGCACTTACGCCGCGTCCAAGGCGGGGGTCGTGGCCTTCACCGAATCGCTGCGCCGAGAGCTGCGTGGAACCGGTGTCCACGCCATGCATCTGGTCACTCCCGGGGTGGCCACCGACATGCTGGGCGCCACCGAGGCGGTGTACGGGCGCCATATGGACACTTCGGGCTGGGACCGGATGGCGCCTGAGCAGTGGGCCCAGAAGGTGGTGGACGCGATCGAAGCCGACAAGCGCGTGCTCGGGCCGGGCGGGCGCTCGAGTCTCGCGATGCTCGCCGCCCGCGGTCCCGCCTTCCTACTCGACGCGGTCACGGCCAGGGCGTTTAGCCGTAGGCCGCGTCGCTGAGCGGCCGCGCGCCGGCGCGGGACCGGCGGCCCGGCTTGGTAAAGAGAATCTGGACATCCTCGATGCGTCGCTCGGCAAAGCCGGCCTCGCAATAGCTCAGATACAGCTGCCAAACCCGCTGGAAGCGCTCGTCGTAGCCGAGCTCACCGAGATGCTTGAGGTTCGCCTGGAAGTTGGCGCGCCAGTGGCGCAAGGTCTGGACATAGTGGGCGGTGATGTCCTCGACTTGCTCCAAGCGCATGTCTGTGCGCCGGTGCGCCTCACGCTCGATCACGCCCAGCGAAGGCAGGCAGCCGTTCGGGAAGATGTAGGTGTTCATGAAACTGCGCGAGGCCTTCTCGACCTCGTACGCGCGGTCTTCGATGGTTATCGCCTGTAGGAGCATCGCCCCGTCGGGCTCGAGCAGTTGCGAGCAGCACTCGAAGAACGTGCCGAAATGCCTCCAGCCGACCGCCTCGATCATCTCGATCGATACGAGCTTGTCATAGCGGCCTCGCAGGTCGCGATAGTCCTCGAGCAGGACCTCGACTCGATCGTTCATGCCGGCGCGCCCGATCTGCGCACGCACGTGGCGGTGCTGTTCTTGGGAGATCGTGGTGGTGGTGACCCGGCAGCCACGGGTGCGTGCCGCGTACAGGGCGAAAGCGCCCCAACCGCTGCCGATCTCCAGAACGCGGTCGCCGGGACCGAGGTTCAGCTTCTCGCAGACTCGCTCGAGCTTTGCCAAGGAGGCCTCGTGCAGGCTCATCCCGGGCCGCTGGAACACGGCGCACGAGTAGGTCATCGTCGGGTCGAGCATCAGCTCGAACAGCTCGTTGCCGAGGTCGTAGTGGGCGGCGATGTCGCGGCGACGGCGATGGCGGGTATTGGCGTTGATCGCGCCGCGCAGGCGCTGGGCCGGCACCAGCAGCGGTGCCGAGCGGGCGCGAATTCGGTCGAGCGTCCGGGCGTTGCGGGCGGCCACGCGCACGACCGCGGTCGGGTCGGGCGAATCCCACCAACCGCGTGCGTAGGCCTCGGCGAGGCCGTTGCTGCCGCGCAGCAGCTTGCGCCAAGCTTGCGGCGAGCGCACGTTGACGGTGGCGTGAGGGAAGCCCTCCCCGAACCTCACACCGGGACGGTCCCGCTCGTACACGGTGAGACTGCCCGACTTGATGCGTGCCAGCAGGGCGTGGGCGACGACGCGGGCCAGACGGGTCGTCATGCGGAGCCTCCCTGCCGGGCATCGACCGGGCGGCGGGGTTTGGGGTGAGGGTAGGTGGGCGCGCCGCTCAGCTTCAGCCGCAGGGCTTGACCGTAGATCAAAGCCAAGGTCCGCATCGCACCGGCCGGGTAGCGAGCGGACATGCGGGCGAGTGTGGCCCTGTTCAGCTCGCGGCGGTGCATCGAGAGCGTGGCGTCGAAGACGGGACGGCCTTGATTGGAGCTCTCGATGTGCACCGAAAGGGTCTCGTCGGGCACGGTCAAACGCCACTCGTAGCTTGCGTCCATGCCCATGAATGGGGAGACGTGGAGCGCCTTGGCGAAGCTGCCCGCAAGCACGGGAGCAGACTCCTCGCCGCGAGCCAGAACATAGGAGTGGCGCTCGCCCCAAGGTGTGTTCGTGACCTCAGCGACCACGGCTTGGACGGCTTCGCCGGAGACGACTTGGGCAGCGCCGACTTGGGCCGACCCGGCCTCAGGGGACTCGGCTCGGGCGGACTCCTCCATGCAGTAGTAGAAGCTGACCGGGTTGAAGCAGTGCCCGAAGGTGCTCAGATTCGTGAGTAGACGGATCGGGCCGTTCGGGCGCATGCCGGTCCGCGCCGCCACCAGGTCGCGCACCGCTCCAGCCAAGGGCACTTGCTCCTCGCCGAGGTAGTGGCGACGACGAAACCTCGCCAGGCCGGGGCGCGCCGCAAGCAAGCGCCCCCCCAGGAGACTCGGTAGCTCGTCGAGGTCGATGTAGGCGAGTTCGAGCCCGTAGCGGAACTCGCGCGCGGGCTCGCGCAGACGGCGGTGGCGGATGCTTCCTCGGTAGATGGCGCTCACACTCAAAGCTCTGCCCGGGTTTGAGTTCACGTTCAAAGGTCTACCCCGAAAGCTCGTCCCACAACGAGCGCGCTGTCCACTCCGTCCTCGTGGAACCCCCAGCCCCAGTAGGCGCCGCAGTAATGGGTGCGGTTGCGTCCGCTGATCTCGCCATGGCGGGCTTGGGCGCGCACGCCCTCGGGGGTGTAGACGGGGTGGGCATATGGGATAGTGCGGATCACCCGGGCGGGATCGATCGAGGCGGAGCGATTCAAAGTCACGCACAGCTCGCTCTCAGCGCAAAGAGATTGCAGTTTGTTCATGTGGTAGGTGACCGCGGCGCGCTCGGTCCGGGGATCGAGCAAGTGATAGTTCCAGCTGGCCCAAGCGCGGCGGCGGCGAGGCAGCATGCCGGCGTCGGTGTGCAGGACAGCCTCGTTTTCCTGATAGGGCAGCGAGCCGAGAATTTCGTGCTCACGCCGATCGGCGTCGGCCAGCATGGAGAGCGCTTGGTCGGAGTGCGTGGCGATCACGACCTCGTCGAAGCGCTCAGCCTCGGCGCCCCGTGACTTGACCGTGACCGCGTGCTTGCTTCTTTCGATCGAATCGACGTGAGCGCCGAGGCGCAGGCAGTGGCGCCAGGGTGCAACCAGCGCTTGGACGTAGCTTCGGGAGCCTCCTTGGACGGTGCTCCAGCGCGGCCTGCCGGTGAAGCCGAGCATGCCGTGGTTCTCGAAGAACTCGGCGACGAAGCGGGCGGGAAAGCTCCACATGTGGCGTGGGTCGGCCGACCATACCGCCGAGACCTGGGGAACGATCAAGCGCTCGACGAAAGCTTCGGAGAAGCGGTTCTCGGCAAGCCAAGCGCCGAGCGATATGTCGCCGCCGGTCCCTTGCTCGGCGCCTGCGCTGCTCAGGAGTTCGCGCGCTCGGCGGTTGAAGCGCACCAGGTCGGCGATCATTCGGTGAAACCACGGGGTGGCGAGGTGGCTGCGCTTGGCGAACAGGCCGTTGGGGGAGGCGCTGTTGTACTCGAAGTCGCCGCGGCCGTCGCTCACTCCGAAGCTCATCCGGGTGGGCTGTGGCGCCACACCGAGCTGGGCGAGAAGGCGTGTGAAATTGGGGTAGTTGCGGTCGTTGAACACCATGAAGCCGGTGTCCACGTGGTGGGTCTCCTGGCGTGTGTCCACCCGCACCGTGTTGGCGTGGCCGCCGGCGTAGTCGCCGGCCTCGAAGACGACGATGTCGTGGCGGCGGTGGAGCAGGTGGGCAGCCACCAGCCCCGAGACGCCCGCTCCGACTATCGCGATCCTCACGACTCACCTTGGGTGTCCATTACTGGACATTCGCAGGGTTCGCTCGCGCGGATCAGTCCAATCGCGGGCGGGGCTTGAAAGTCATCGGTCTAGACAGCCAGTCCAAGCAGCTCGGCGGCATCGCGCACAACCTGCTCGTGGGGCGTGAGGACCTTTACGTCGAGGATCTCCAGCCGTCGGCCGGCTCGATCGAACAGCGTGAGGTTGATCAGACTTGACTCTATGGTCGACCACCAGCGAAGCCCCAGCAGGTGCGGATCGGCGTCGAATTGTCGCAGCGCATAGGCCTGCGTCGCCGCGCGCACGCTGGTCGCGACTTCCGAAGGACGCAATCCAACCTCCGTCAACGTTGGGGGATCGTCGAGATCGAGCAGGCGAACCGCGTCGTGTAGCTCAAGTCGGGCGAGCGCCAACGGAATTTGGGCTCGCACGAGCATCCCGCTCGTGAGCTCGGGCGCGCCACGAAAGGAGGCCAGCCCCTCGGCCACAACAGAGACGGCAGATTCGCCTAGATAGAGGCAGCCGTAGCGATCGGGATTGTCGTGACGGCCCGCGCCTTGCAGCTGCCGCGGAAACCACAGTGCTCCACCGGGCGCCATCGCGGGAGCGTCCGGGCGCCAGGGCAGCAGGCGCCATACGATCACGCGAAGCTGCCTGCGCGCTCCTGGGCGATCGCATCGAGCAGCTCGCGGGCACGACCGGATCGCACGAGATCGATCGGCCTGCGCCCTCCCAGGAACTGGTTGAGACCAGTGAGCCACAGCTCGGCGGTGTCGGGAGAATAGAGTCGCAACAAGCTTGACATCACAAGCTCGAGCAGATCGACCCTTTGCGCATTGAGCTCGTCGATGCCCTGTCCGTGGCGCCAGCGTGTGATCTGAGCCGGGCTGACGCCCAGCAACTCGGCCAGCCGTCGCTGCGAATGGAAGTCCCCGCTCAGGGCGACGACCTTGTCGACCGTGCTTACCGGCATTGTCCTCATTCTAGCGCAACGAAAAACGTTGCGCCAGCAAGGTGAAGGTCAGGCCGTCTTGGAAACGCGCGCTTCGACGCCGTCGAGCAGCTCCCAGTTGCCGCGCAGAGCTGCGGTTGCGCGGGCGACCATGCGATCGGCCGCGACCTGCGCCTGCGTCTCGTCTTGGCCCGCCAGCTCCTCGATCAACCCGCGTGCCTGGCGGGCGTGCTCGACGTCGAGGGTGGCGTGCAGGCGGAAGTACTCGACCGCGGGTCCTTCGGGGGAGTAGCCGTAGCGCTCGGTGAGCCCTTCGAGCTTCGTACGGGCGATCTCAGGCTGGGAGGCCTCGATGGCGTAGAGGACCGCGAGATGCTCAAGGGCGTCCTCGCCCGCGGTCCAGGCGCGGGCGCACGCCTCGGTCTCGCTCAACGGCGCACGCGTGGAGCCGTCCAGCAGGCCCTCGGGCGCCTGCTCGCCCTCGCCCTGCCCGGCTGCTGCCGCGGCGGCGGCGGCGAACTGATCCCAAAGCGCCACGTGAGAGCGCTCCTCGGCGGCGTGACGCTCCAGGCCCGCGCGGTGCTCGGGCGCGCTGTGTGCGGCAACGGCCTCGGAGGCCTCGGCCAAAGCGACCACTGCATGGCGGTACTGGCCGGCATAGAAGTCGAGCTCCTCGGGGCCCAGCTCACCGGCCGTCCAGCGCTTGTAGAAAGGGTGCTCGAGCACGTTGCAGGCGCGCCTGGCTTGGTCGATCCGGGCAAGTACGTCCATGGTGATCCCTTTCGGTGCGTGGTCTGGAGGCGGGCGCCGCGTGGGCGCGGAACAAATTATTGCGAGCTGGGCGGCCGTCCAGACGCGAGGGCCTATTGGACGGTGAGCTTGCCTTCCATGCCGGCGGCGCGGTGGCCGGGGACCGAGCAGTAGAAGACGTAGGTGCCGGGCTTGAGGTTCAGGGTGAGTGTCTTGGAGCCGCCTTGGAACGTGGGCGTGGCGGCCAAGACCTTGGAGCCTTGGGCGATCGTCATGTTGTGCATCAGCGGCGAGGAGTTCGTGAAGCTGATCGTGATCCGACCGGCTGGGGCGGACAGATTTTTTGTGGTGTAGGCGAGCTGTCCCTGGGGGTCGGCTTCGTCCTTCAAGGAGGAGGTACCCGAGCCGGAGGCGGCTTCGCGACCGACCTGGGTGACCGGTGCGATCGTGGCCTTGGCTGTGGAACCGCCGGAGGTCACGACCGCCATCGAGACGGTGGCCAGGACGAGGACGGCCGTGATCGAGATCACGGCGCGCTGACCTCCGAGCGTGGAGGGGAAGTTGGGGTTGCGTGTGCCGATGCCCATCGACAGGAACAGGGCCCAAGCGACGAGCAGGCCACCGGCGATGTAGTAGGGCACCTTGCTCTTCTCCGCCGCGAGCACGGGCGCGATGTGGACAATCGTTGCAAACATCCCCGCGCGAGCCTAACCGATCGCCCGGTGGGTATGCTCTCTGGCCGATGACCGACGCGGTGCGCACCCCGGAGGAGCTGCTCGAAGGTCTACCCGACTTCCCGTTCGAAGCTCACTACCGCGAGCACGAAGGTCTGCGCTTGGCGCATATCGACGAGGGCGAAGGCGCCCCGGTGGTGTTCATGCACGGGGAGCCGACTTGGTCGTTTCTGTGGCGCAAGGTGATCGGACCGGTACGCGAGGCGGGCTTCAGGTGCATCGCTCCCGACCTGCCCGGCTTTGGGCGCTCGGACAAGCCGGTCGAGCTGGACTGGTACTCCTATGACCGCCACGTCGAAGCGGTCGCGCCGCTGATCGAGCAACTGGACTTGAAAGGCGCGACGATGGTCGTGCACGATTGGGGCGGCCCGATCGGGCTGCGGCTCGCGGTCGAGCACCCCGAGCGCTTCGAGAAGCTTGTGATCCTGGACACGGGGCTGTTCACGGGCCACCAGAAGATGACCGATGCTTGGACCGCGTTCAGGGACTTCGTGGAGCGCACCGAGGACCTGCCGGTCGGCATGCTGGTGCGGGGCGCCTGCAAGCAAGATCCCGGCGATGAGGTCATCGCCGCCTATGAGGCGCCCTACCCGAGCGTGGCCTCGAAGGCCGGCGCGAGGGCTTTCCCGTTGTTGATCCCACGCGAGCCCGAGGCTCCCGGGGCCGCCGCCGGCCAAAAGGTGCTGGCGGCGCTCAAAGAGGACAAGCGAGCGACGCTGATGTTGTGGGCGGACTCGGACCCGGTGCTGCCCTTGGCGACCGGGGAGCGTTTCGCCGAGGCGATCGGTCGCGAGCGACCCCGCGTGATCGCCGACGCCTCGCACTTCCTGCAGGAGGACGCCGGACCGGAGATCGGACGTCAAATCGCGGAGTGGCTGACCGCCGGTTGAGCGAAAGGCCCCCCGCGCGCGCGTAGGGCACCCGTTCGCGCACCAACTTCCCCGTCAGTCAGCGCCTTCGGTCAGCTGGGGCTTCTCCGAACCAGGAGCCAAGGCCGGCTCGGACTCCGAAGCGCGCAGTTCATAGCCTCGGCGCGCACTCGCATCGGCCCCCGCCAATACTTGATCGGCCTTCAAGGCTCGCGCCATGCCCTCGGAGAGGCGTCGCGGCAAAAGCACGCCGAGCGTGGAGGTGCGCTTGGCCGACTTGGGCACCCACACTTCGACGCGGCCGGTCTGCAAGGCCTCGACGATCGCGTCGGCCACTTCGGCGGGCTGGAGCACCTTCATGCCGCGCGCCTCGCCCAAGCCGCCACCCAGTTCGGTGTTGACGACGAAAGGCATCACGTAGCTGAGGTCCACGTTGGCTTTCATCAGGCGCATCTCGCCGCGCACGGCCTCGGTGAGCCCCACCACGGCGTGCTTGGTGGCCGAGTAGGTGGCTCCGCCGGGGGCTCCGAACTTGCCGGCTTGGGAGGAGATGTTGACGATGTGGCCGCTACCCCGGGGGACCATACGGTCCAGGGCGAGCTTCATCCCGAGGATGACGCCGTGCAGGTTGATGTCGACCATGCGCTGAGCGGTGAGGTCGTCCTCGTCGACGAAGCGTCCGACCGGCATGATGCCGGCGTTGTTGACGAGCACGTCGATCGGGCCGAGTTGTTCTTCGGCACGGTCAAGGAAAGCGGTGAAGGAAGAGCGGTCGGTGACGTCGAGCGGCAGGGCGACACTGCTCGGACCGAGCTCGGCGGCCGTCTGTTGGGCGGCGGCGAGGTCGACGTCGCCGATCGCGACCTTCATGCCCTGGGCGAGCAGGGCGCGGGCGGTCGCCTTGCCGATCCCGCGCGCGGCACCGGTGATCGCCGCGGTTTGGCCGGCGAGGATGCGGGGCTGCTTGGCCATGTTTGTGTCCTCCTCGAAAATTGGTTGCCCAGCCAAACTAGCGCTCCTCGCCATGCCGCGCGCGGCGGGTCCAAAGGATTTCGGGGGGAGCCAAGCTAGCGCTCCTCGCCATGCAGCGCGCGGCGCGTCCAAAGGATTTCGGCGGGGAGGGAAAGTCACCGCACCTTCCCTGCCCTGCGCGGGTTTATACGGGCAGGTCATCCCATTAGGCCTAAATCGGATGGCCCCGGAGAGGGGACCGGACCCGGGTGATCCACGGCTTCGCCCGGGTCCGCGTAAATCTCCGTTCGGACCCTCACCCATCTTTGCTCGCGACCCACCCGATACCCTGGTGGGGTGGGGTCGTTCAAGTTCGAAGGTCAGCGCATCGCCTACACCGAGTACGGAGCGGGGTTGGCGGCCCTGAGCGAGGACGGAACGCGCGGCGGGACTTCGCGTCGCACGGCCGCCGCCAAGCGGCCCCTGATCCTCGTGCATGGACTGTTGCTCTCCCAGGACATGCACCGCCCGCTCGCCAAGAGACTGGCGGCGAAGGGCAACCGGGCGATCACGGTCGACCTGTTGGGCCACGGGGAATCGGATCGGCCGAGGGACATGTGGCGCTATTCGATGCAGGCCTTCGGCGAACAGCTCGTTGCGTTGATGGACCATTTGGAGATCGACGAAGCGGTCATCATGGGGACCTCGCTGGGTGCCAACGCGGCGTTGCAGGTGGCGGCCACGGCGCCGGAGCGGTTGCGCGGGATGGTGATCGAGATGCCGGTGCTCGACAACGGACTTTTGTTCTCGGCGTTGACGTTCACGCCGATCTTGGTGGCGCTCACCTTTGGCGAGCAGGTCATGAAGGGCGTGGCCGGTCTGGCCAAGGCGGTGCCCCGCAAAGCGCTGCCTTATTACGGCAATGTGGTGCTCGACCTGGTGCGTCAGGACCCGGGGCCCGGGGGTGCGCTGCTGCAAGGCTTGTTCTTCGGTCGGATCGCGCCGCATCGCAAGGACCGGCACACATTCAAGACGCCTGCACTCGTGCTGGGCCATCGTCGCGATCCGGTGCACCCGTTCTCCGATGCGGGCATGTTGGCCGAAGAGTTGCCGAACGCTCGCCTGCTGGAAGCTGATTCGTTGGTCGAGCTACGGTTGCGCCCGGAGCGCTTGACCGAGGAGATCGCCGGGTTTTTGGATGAAGTGTGGGCGCCTAAGAGGAGCCGCCGCGCCAAGAAGCCTGCCTGAGGGTTATTTCGGCGGGAACAGTTCGAATTCGTTTATCGACACTGCGCCGGGGTTGGCGGCGGTCGATGAGGCGGGGGCCTTGGCGAGCCAGAGGACGATGTAGCGGAAGTCCTTGCCCGCGGTCTTGAGCTTGAAGGTGGTCGCTTTCTTCTTGAGCGTTTTGAGGCCGACGAGGCGCTTCCAGGCGGGATCGGAGATCGCGGCGGGCGGGGTCTTGCCGACGGCTCCATAGATTTCGACGATGGCCCCGACGGTGGTCGTCTTGACGGCGACGGAGCCAAGCTTTTGGGGGCTCTTGAGATCCACCAACAAACCCTCGGCCATCTTGGGAGCGACCGCCGCCTGAACTTGGACGGTGAAGGCGGTCTTTTCTTCGCCGTCGATCGCGAGGCTGGGGTCCCCGAACAAAGTGGCCGGATAGGCGTAAGGGTTGTAGACAGAGGCGGCGTCGGTGTCCAGCAGGATCGGGCTGGGCGCTTCGCCTGAGGATTCCGCTTCGGTTTTAGCTTCGGATTTTTCCGAGCCGGCGCTTTCTTTGGGGGCTGTCGATTCGCCCGTAGTTTTCGTGGGGGGACTCGTGGCGGTGGTTTTGGTCGTTTTCGTTTCGGGTGGGAAGAGGGCGTTGTTGGCTTCGCTGTTGGCGCCACCCGCAGATTTGGGGGTGGGTGTTTGCAGGGGGATTTTGGGGGGCGCCGTGGATTTGACGGTCGTCGGCGTCCCGGGCACGGGTGTGGAGGTCGGAGGGACGGCGCCCGGTGTCGTCGGGGTGGTCGCGGGGGCGGTGGAGGAGCCGAGCCCTTTGACTACGGCCACCGCCACCGTCGGTTTGGGCGTCGTCTTGTTGAGAGCCGCGTAGGCGGCGACCGAAGCTCCGATCACGAGCACGGCGGTCGCGCCGAGGATCGCGATCCCGGTACGCCAACCGGGGCCGCCGCCAAGGCTGCCGGGCTTACCGGTACCGCATTGAAGGCACCAGTCCTGACCTTCTTGCAAGGGCAGCCCGCATTTGGAGCACTCGCTCATCTGCACAAGTTTGACACCTCCAAGGCCTTTACACGCGGGTTCCCTTCACGTGCGGGTTGGGCCTCACGTGCGGGTTGGCGTCGAAGGCGGCGGGGAAGAGCCTTTCGGAACTGGAGGACCCCCCGGCAGGATGTCGTGACCCGTGGGGCGTAGAGCGCGGTCCAGCTCGAGCTGCCAGTAGTAGCGCGTGAAAGTCACTCCGCGGCGATACTCCCCCAGATGGGGGACGGAGTCCTCTCCGGCGGCCATGCGCACGATCAGCTCGGGATAGGAGCGTCCCGACGGGGCTGCCAAGGCGGGCGCAGGGAAGGCGCCGCCGAAACGGGTGTTCACGTCCGTGATGCGCACGCCGAGGTCGGGGTCGCGGAAGACTTGGATCGTGGCGGGACCGCGCACGCGCAAGGCCTGCATGACGCGACTGCCGAGCTCGACCAGGTCGGGGGCCTCGATGACGGTGCCCTTGATCGACTCGCCGCCGCGGGACTCGAGCATCGAGCGGGGGATCGCGTTGAGGCAGTTCCCGTGGAGGTCGCCCAAGCAGTCGATCGACAGCTCGGGGCCGCCCATCGCGCGCTGGACCATGGTGGGCTCGGGCACATAGTCGACGAAGAAGCGTGCTTGGGCCCGATCGTGGGCGAGATGAATCGAGCGTGCTCCGGAACCTTGGCGGGGCTTGACCATGACCGGGTAGTCGAGCGCGTCGAGGTCGGTGTCGGGGAGCACGGTCGGCGGCGAGGGCAAGCCGAGGGATTCGAGCAGGAGGTGGGTCTCGTACTTGTCGTAGGTCGCGCGGGCCACCTCCGAGGATGGCACCAAGGCGGGCAGGAGGCCGTCCTCGCGCGCTTGGGCCAAGGTCTCGATGTCGAGGTCGGTCAACGGCAGGACGAGACCGACGCCGTGGAGTTGGCACAGGCGCGCCAAGTGGGGCACATAGGCCGGGTCTTCGATCGGTGGAGCCGAAGCTTGTATCCGGGCGGCGTATTGGGCGGGGGCGAGGGGATTGGGGTCGACCGCCACCACGGTCGTCAGCGCGGAAAAACAGGAGACGATGTCATAGCGCTTGCCGACCCCGGTCAGCATGATCGCGGGCGGATCCGACCGGTCGTGGGCGCCTCGGCCCTCCGATCCGTCATGGCGGCGCGGGGCCTCCGATCCGGCGTCAGGGCGCGGGGCCTCCGATCCGTGGTGGGCTCGCGGGTCGGGGGACCCGCTCGGGCGGCGCTCATCCATCCCCTTGTCCCTCCCATCCGCCGGTCTGGCCCTTGTAGAGGCCGGAGCCTCCGAGCACGATCGCGAAAGTGCGCGCGAGGATACGCAGGTCGAAGGCCAAGGAGCGGTGTTCGATGTAGTGGAGGTCCAACTCGATCCGCTCGCTCCAAGGCAAGGCGGCGCGCCCGTTGACCTGGGCCCAGCCGGTGATCCCCGGGCGGATCGCCAAACGGCCGCGTTGGCGCGGCGTGTATTGGGCGACTTGCGCGGGGATCGTGGGCCGGGGCCCGATGAAGGACATGTCTCCGCGTATCACGTTGACCAGATTGGGCAGCTCGTCCAAGGAGGTTCTACGCAAGAAGGCTCCCACGCGGGTGACGCGGGAGTCGTTCTCGTTGATCGCCAAGCCCGCGCCGATGTGCTCGGCGCCGTCGACCATGGTGCGCAGCTTGAACATGTCAAACGGCTTGCCGTGGCGTCCGATGCGGCGCTGCTTGTAGATGGGATGCCCACGCGACTCGAGGCGGATCGCGACCATCGCCGCGGCGAGGAACGGGGAGGCCAGGAGCAGGACACAGGTTCCCGCGAAGATGTCGACGAGGCGCCGGATCAACGCGTTCCTTCGGCCGCTTCCCAGGAGGGCGCGGTGCCGTGGCGCAACCAGTCCCATAGGCCGGCGGCCGCGGAGAGGGTGGTGAAGAAGTAGTAGCGCGCGATCAGAAAGGGACCCAGCGGCACCAAGCCGCCAAGCCCGGCGGACGCGAAGATCGCGACCTGTAGGCAGAGCGTGACCGTGTAGAGCGGCGAGGCCCCACGGGCCACGATCACGATGTTGGCGAGAAAGGCGATGGCGTGCAGGAACGGGGTCAGGTAGCGGAGCAGGCGGTGGGAGAGGATCATGGCGGCGTAGCCGAAGGTGTAGCCGCGCGGGGAGAGCATCCCGCCGCGAACCACGATCGGCCATGTGTGGCTCATCATGCGTCGCTTGCGCCGCCACTCCCCCTCGATCGTGGGCACCATCTTCTCGACAGCACAGGCGTCGGCCACCTCGACGGCGCGCCAGCCGCGCTTGACCATGTTGAAGGGGAACGAAAGATCGTGGCCCATGATCGGGTCCACCACGATGTAGGACTCGCGGCGGGTGGCATAGATCGCGCCGTTGCCCGCGGTGATCGAGGACAGGCGCGACTCGCGCGCGCGGATGGCCATCTCGTAGCGCCAATAGACGCCCTCCTGGTTGGTGGCTTGGGCGTTGGGGGAAACCGACCCACCGTCTGTCTCGCCCGAGGCGGGACCCCGCACGAAGTGAACGCGCCCGCACGCGTAGCCGACCCGCGGGTCCTCGAAAGCGGCGACGAGTTTGCCCAAAGCGTCCGTGTTCCAAGAGGCGTTGGCGTCGGAGAAAGCCACGATCTCGCCCTGAGCCTGGGCCACCGCGGCGTCTTGGGCGACGATCTTGCCGCCTCTGGGCAGCTCCAAGACGACGTCGGCGCCGGCCTGGCGCGCGCGTAGGGCAGTCTCATCGGTGCATCCGTCACACACCACGATCAGCTCGAACAGGTCCCTCGGGTAGTCGAGCGCGAGCGCGTTTTCGACCTTCGCGCCGATCACCCGCTGCTCGTCGTGGGCGGCGACGATCAAGGAGACCTTCCGATTGGGGGGGATCCCTGTTCCTGCGTCACGGTTGCCGCCGGCCGGTGGCGCCTGGGCGATCAGGCGAGCGAGCAGGGAGAGGAGGAGCGCGTAGCCGAGCTGCGTCCACACGATCAGGACGGCGCAGACCCAGAAGAGGACTTCGAGAACGACCATTTCGGTAACTCTACGTTCGGCTTGGGACGGGGATTTGCGTGGCTTTAGGTTTTGAGACACGTTCTTAGAGCGAGCGGTAGAGATCGAGGTGCGCCGCCGCGATCGCCGACCAGGAGTAACGTCCTGTAGTGGCCGCCCTGGCCTTCACGCACATTTTGGTCAGGGTGGCCCTGTCGGCCAAGAGTTCGCGCAGGGTTTGACCCAAGGCGAAAGCGTCCCCGGCGGGGACGATCCGCGCCGCGCCGGTGGCCGCGATCTCGGGGAAACCGCCGACATCGCTGAGCAGGAGCGGCTTGCCGAAAGCCAAGGCGGTGAACAGGACACCCGACTGGTCGGCCTGCAAATAGGGCAACACAACGAGGTCGGCCCGCTCGAAGTAGGCGGGCAGCTCGCGGTCGTCCACGAAGCGCGGTTCCATGTGGACGTTGGGCGCGGCGGCCGCTTCAAAATTGGCGATGTCCATCTTGGGCAGCCCCACCAGCCACAGCTCGGCGTCCTCGATCGGGGCTTGGCCGTGGACGCCTCGCCATGCTTCGAGCAGAATGTCGATGCCCTTGTAAGGGCGCATCAGGCCGAACATGAGGACCACCGGGTGTTTGCTCTCGGGAAGCTGGCCTGCGCGGGCGCGCGCGGGCGCGCGCAGGGCACCCCTTTGGGCAAGCACATCGCCCTCCCCCGACGCTGGTCCGGGTCCCTGTACGAACGCCGGTCGCTCCCCCGCTTCGATGGCCGGTTCCTCCCCCCCTTCAACGGCGAGGTGGACGAAGGCCCCGTGGGGTATCACGTGCACACGGTCCTCATCGAGGCCCAACTCCCCCACCAGCCGCCCGCGTCCGTGCTCGGAGTGGACGACGATCGCGTCGAAGCGGTCGTACAGCTTCCGCTGGGCTCTCATTTGCCCCGGGCGCGGCTCGCGCGGGAGCACGTCGTGGGCGGTGATCACCAAAGGCAGGCGGCGGCCGGACCGCGTGCGCTTGGGCAAGAGATGACGGTCGAGGTGTTGGACCGCGAGCCACTGGAAGTGCGCCACATCCGCCTCGCGGGCGGCGACTCGGTAGCGGAGCATGTCCGGTACGTGTTGAAGCAGCTTGCCGGCCCTCCGCAGCCGCCCGCCGGGCGAGCCGAAGGAGGCGCGATAGAAGAACTCGCGGCGGGTGTACCCGTCGGGCGCCGCGACCGGCCCGTAGACGAAGCGACTGGTAAACAAATCCACCTCCGCGTCAAGCGCCGCCAGCGCACCGCAGAGCGCATGGTCGTAGGGTGGCGTGTAAGCGGAGGGGTCGACGACGTGAACGCGCACCAGGGGAAGACAATAGGGCGAGGGGGACTTGGGCGGCTGGCGCTGGCCTGGACCTTCGCTTGGGCGGCCTTCAACTATTGGAGCTCGGTATTCCCTCGCGTGTGTTTTCACATCGCGCGGTGGCAAAGACGGGCGCGACGGATCCCCGACCCGGTGCTGCGCCAGTTAGCGCTTGCGGCGCTCTCGGAAAAGCGGGGCAACATCGAGGGAGCGGCGGCGTTCGCGGCGTTCGCCCCGAGATCGCGACGGGCGCAGGCCACGAAGGCGGCGAGTGCCTTCCAAGCCGCCTACAACCTGTTGGACATGCTCGGAGAGCAGCCGAGCTCCGACCCGGTGCGCGACGGAGAGCGTCTGCACAACGCTTTGTTGTGGGCCATTGGCTGGCCCGCCCGCGAGCGAATGGCCGAGCGAGCCAACTCGGGGGCTGAAGACGGTGGGGACTCGAACAGGACGACAGGCCCGGACTACGGCACCGGCAGCAGCGCCGACCCAGGCGTGGAGGCCCTCGACTGGTACGAACACCACCCTCAACACGAAGACGGGGGCTACTTGAACAGGCTCTTGGAGGACTGTCGGGAAGCTTTCAAAAGTCTGCCCACATACGCGATCGCCGCCCCGGCGGCGCGTGCGGCGGCGGAGCGGATCGTGGCGTTTCAGAGCCTCAACCTGAGCGAAACCCAGGGCGACCATGCCGCCTTGGAGCGGTGGGCGCACGCGGCAACTCCGACCGGGACGGACTTGCGGTGGTGGGAGACCGCGGCGGCCGCGGGATCCTCGCTCGGGGTCCACGCCCTGATCGCCGCGGCCGCCGAGGAGGACCTCGACGCACACGAGGCGGATCTGCTCGAACGGGCGTACTTCCCTTGGATCGGTGGATTGCACTCGCTACTGGACAACCTGATCGACAAACGCGAGGACGAGGCCGCCGGGCATCGCAGCCTGGTCGAGTACTACGGCCCCGAGCGGGCGGCCGAGCGGATGCGCTGGATGGCCGAGCAGGCCGGGGCGGTCGCGGCGGCGCTGCCTCACAACCGCCGCCACACCGTCGTGCTGGCAGGCATGATCGGCAACTATCTCTCCACGCCCGAAGCGCACAGCGCCGAGCTTGCGCCGGTCAGCGAAGCGGTGCTCGCCACCACCGGAGGACTCGCGCGACCGACGATGCTCGTCTTCGAGTTGCGTCGCCTGCCAGGCCGTTTGCGCAACGCGATCGTTTATCGCGGGCCGCACGGCTCGCCCGGCGCGACCCCAGACATGGACAGTTTCAGATAGGGTTTCTGCACAGGTCAAGCAGAAGATGGGGGGTCGTCGGCTCGGGTCGTCGGTCCGTTTGGAGCAGGAGGGGGCCGGTAGCATGGTCAGCTGCCGGGCGGTTACAAGGGAGGGACACGCATGCTGGAGCTGCGAGATCTCGTCAAGCATTACCACACAGCCGGAGAGGAGACCGTCCGTGCGGTCGACGGCGTGTCGCTTTCGGTCGCCACGGGCGAGATGGTGGCCCTGTACGGGCCGAGCGGGTCGGGCAAGACGACGTTGCTGTTGATGGTCGCGGCGCTGCTTGCGCCCACCAGCGGTGAGGTGCTGGTCAACGGTCGCGACATCTCCTCGCTCTCCGAGCGCGAGGCTTCGCACTTCAGGCTGCAAGAAATGGGCTTCGTGCGTCAGAACTTCGATCTGCTGCCGGGCGTCACCGCGATCGACAACACGGTGCTCAAGCTGCTCAAGAACACGCCTTGGAAGGAGGCCCACCAGCGCGTACAGCCGCTGCTGGAGCGGCTCGGTTTGGGGGGGCGCCTCACGCATCGCTCAGAGACCCTTTCGATGGGAGAGCGCCAGCGCGTGATGATCGCCAGAGCGCTGTCCACCGAACCGAAGCTGCTTTTGGCCGACGAGCCGACTGGCAGCCTCGACACCCAGCGCGGACGCGAGGTGCTCGAGTTGCTGACCGAGTTGTGTCGCGAGCGAGGCGTGGCGATCGTGTTGGTCAGCCACGATCCCCAAGCGGCGGGCTACGCCGATCGCGTGCTGGCCTTGCGCGACGGGAAACTGGTCGACTACGACCCCGAGCAGGGGTTCGCCCCCACCAACGCCCGGTGAGGGGCGCGCCGTGAGGTTCGCCAACGTACTTCACCTGTACCGCGTGCGCTTCAGGGCTCGTGCGCTGCAGGAGTGCTTTGCGATCGTGGGCATCGCGGCGGGCGTGGGCTTGTTGTTTGCTTCGCAGATCGCGAGCTCCAGCTTGTCCAGCTCGGTGGGGCAGCTCAACAGCGGGATCGTGGGGTCTGCCAAGCTGCAGCTGACCGCGCGCGACGCGCACGGGCTTCCTGAAAAGCTGGTGGGCGAAACCAGGCGTTTGGAGGGCGTGAAGGTGGCGGCGCCGCTGGTCGAAGTGAGCGCCAACGCGTTCGGCCCGAAGGGCAGCGACGCGGTCGAGCTGGTCGGCGCCGATTCGGCCTTGGCCGAACTGAAAGGCGCACTCGTGCGCAAAGTCGCGCTGACCCCTTTCGCGGGCGTGGAAGCCGTGGTGCTGCCCGTGCCCGTGGCGCAGAAGGTGGGGGTCCAAAAATTCGGCGACATCGTCCATTTCCAAGCGCTCGGGCACTCGAGCGAAGCGGCGCTCTATGCCCTTCTGAGCGCCAAGCAGGTGGGCGCTTTGACGTCGAGCCCGATCGCCGTCAGCACTTTGGAATACGTGCAGAACGCGAGTGGGCTGCAGGGCCGGGTGAGCCGTATCTTGGTCGAGCCCAAGCCAGGACAAGAGGCGACCGTGCAGGCCGGCTTGCAGCGACTCGCGGGCGGGCGCTACGGCGTGGAGTCGGCCGGCTATGACGAAGAACTGTTCGCCAAGGCCGCCGCAGCGACCAACCAGTCGACCCAGCTGTTCGCGGTGATCAGCGCCTTGGTGGGCTTCTTGTTCGCATTCAACGCGATGCTCTTGACCGTCCCCCAGCGACGCCGCTTGATCGCGGATCTTCGTCGCGACGGCTACACGCCCGCGGCGGTGATCGCGGTCCTGATGTTCGACGCGATCGTGCTTGGAACGATCGCTTGCGCGCTCGGCTTGGTGCTCGGAGACGAGCTCTCGATTCACCTGTTCCACTCCAATCCGGGCTATCTGTCTTCGGCTTTCGCGGTGGGCTCCGAGCGGGTCGTCAACTTGCAGAGCGTCGCGATCTCGGTGATCGGCGGAATGGGTGCGGCGTCGGTGGCGGTCTTGAGTCCGTTCAAGGACATCGTCTCGCGCAATCCGCTGGCGGCCATCGAAACCAAGGAAGGGTCCGGCGGGAGCACCTCCATCGCTTTGACGGCGGCCGGCCTCTTGTGCTTGGTCGCGACGCTCGTGATTCTGATCGCGGCGCCCCAGGCCGCGATCGTGGGGATGGTGACCTTGATCGCGGCGCTGCTGGCCTTGCTGGCGCTCCCACTCACCTGGATGTTGGCGTTCGTGCGCAAGATCGCGCCCGCGATCGTCAGCGCGGTGCCGCACATCGCGGTGATGGAGCTGCGAGCGGGGCGCTCGCGGGCGATCGCGATCGCTGCGACGGGGGCGATCGCGGTGTTCGGCAGCGTCTCGATCCAAGGCGCCCACAGCGACCTCTTGAAAGGCCTCTACAACGCCGCGTCCGACGTGAACGCTTCGACCGACGTGTGGGTCTCGGCGGCCGGCAGCTCCAACCTGTTGATGACTTCTCCGTTCGCCCCCACCCAGCTGAGCAAGCTGCAGGCCTTGCCGGGTGTGCGCACCGTGCGTGTTTATCGCGGCGGCCTGCTCGACTACGGCGACAGACGCATCTGGGTGATCGCTCCACCGAACGAAGCCTCGCCGCTGGTGCCGCCCACACAGCTGGTGGAAGGCAACGCGGCTCAGGCCGATGCTCGCTTGCGCGAAGGGGGCTGGGCGGTCGTGTCGCTCGCCTTGGCCGAAGAACACAAACTCAAAATCGGCCAAGCGGTCGCCCTGCCCACACCGAACCCGACGAGCTTCAAGGTGGCGGCGATCAGCACGAACATCGGTTGGGCTCCAGGCGCGATCGTGATGAGCTCAAGCGACTACGCGAAAGCTTGGGGCAGCGAAGACGCGAGCGCCTACAACGTGTTGATGAAGTCGGGCGTGAGCCCCGAGCAAGGCGTCCACGAGATAAGGGCCGCACTGGGACCTGGCACCGCGCTCGCCGTCCAGAGCGCCGAAGATCACGCGAACACTCTGCGGGCGATCACCCGCCAAGGCCTGACTAGGCTCTCGCAGATCGCGACCTTGATCTTGGTGGCGGCCGTGATGGCGATGGCGGCCGCGATGGGCGCCATGATCTGGCAGCGGCGGCCCCGCCTGGCCAAGCTCAAGCTCGAGGGCTTCCCTCACCGCGAACTTTGGTACACGATCGTGCTGGAGAGCTTGATGCTGCTCGGCGTGGGCTGCTTCAGCGGGGCCGTCTTCGGCTTGTTCGGCCAGCAGCTGCTGGACAGGGCCTTGAACATCGTGATCAATTACCCCGTGGTCAGCTCCGTCGGGGTGGTCGTGGCTCTATCGAGCCTCGCCTTGGTGACCGCCTCGGCCGTCCTGATGGTGGCGATTCCCGGCTGGTTCGCCGCCAAGGTCCAGGCCGGCCTGGCCCTGCAGGACTGAGTCCCCGACGGGCGACTCAGGGCCGCACCCGCGGTGCGCGAGCGCCTCGGGCCCTGACGAGACCCGAGGCGGATTGCGCGATCTATTTTTTGTGGCGCACCGGCGGCGGGCAGGGCACGTTGTGTGTCGCTATGACCTGGCTGCCGTCGAGAAACGTGAACTGCGCCGAGAACGGGAAGCCGCCCTTCGGACATGTGGTCGGCAGGGAGATGCCCTGCGGTTTGTAGCCGACCCGTTTGCCGTGTACGTGCTTGTAGTAGGTGAGACGTTCTGGGCCGATCGTCGACTTGACGTTGACGATCGAAACCGGCGGACCGTTGGTGACGCTTTTGATTTCGGGGATCGTCGTATCGAGATCCCCGCCGAAAGCTCCTTCGCCGGGGAGCAGTTCGCCCGCGAAGACGATCTGCGCGTATACCGGCGCCAAGCCGTTGGCGTAGAACAGAACAACGATGTTGCCGTTGTGGGACGGACCCATCAAGGCCTGGATTTCCGGGATCTCGTGGCCCGCGTCGGCCCCGAAGGGGACCTCGACGAACGCACTGCCGTAGCCCAAGCGGGAGTTCGGCGAACATCCCGCCAAGCCTTTGGAGACGAGCGCTTCGGGATTGCAAATCGAAAGCCCGAGAGTCGTCGTCACATAGTTCATGCCCTTTGGCATGCGCAGGCTGACGTGGGTGAGCGGCGAAGGCAACCCACCCGTGGTGCTGCCGATCGTGAAGCCGAAGCCGATCGTCGTCGACGCGCCCAGCCTGTCCGGCGTGAACGACGTCTGCAAGGCAACCGTCTCGGCCGCCTGCGCCGAAGCGCAGGCCAAACCGAGGACGAGCAGCGCAAGCACCGCGGCGTTCAGCGGTAGCGAGCGCCGAAGGCGGCTCCTACCAATACGCACTCTGGTCAAGGTGTCTCCAAGCGCTAATACGACATTGGGCCGCTCACGTGCACCGTGACGGCGTCGTTGGAGCGCTGGATCGTGCCACTGAATTTGAGCGCGGACGCTTTCGCTTTCGAGTAGGTGCCGCTGCCCTTGGTGACCATCATCGTGCCCGAGAACACGGCGGTGGCTCCGGAGACGTGGTAGCTCGCTGTGGCGCTACCGCTGATCGAGCCGCCTTTGGGATAGACCTGTACCTTGGCGCTCACGCCGCGGGTCGAAGTGACCTTGAGCTGGAGGTAGAGCGGCCCGGGCAGATTGCCTTTGGCCGTGCCACCCTCTTTGAGTTCGATCCCGTGTTTGTTTTCCAAATGCAGGTTGGCGCTGTCGTTCAGAGTGACCGAGCGCGCGGCCCTGGCGTGCGGCGAAGCGGCGCCGGCGGCCCCCGCTCCGAAGACAGTTGCGGTGGCTACCGCGCCCAGTGCAAGCGCGGCCGATGAGATTCGCAGCCGCGCTTTGGCGCGCGGGCGAGATGACTTGGTCCCCATTGATCCCTCCGTATGGCAGTTGATGTCGCTTCCCATTAGAACAGACCCCTCTCTCCTCCGAGCGACTCCCTAAGCCCAAGCCTAGTCCACATAACAGAAAGGCAGGGCAGTTGGACAATTCTAGTGCATACCGGCCTATGAAGTTCAACCATCGAAGGGCCGCCGAGTTGCGCAATTTCCCCGATAGTAGGGTGCTGCGATGGGCGACATCGAAGTCAGCTACTGCATCGTGAACACCTCTCAGCGCAAGTTGTTGCTGCGCGGCTTGGATGCGATCGCCCGCGAGCGCGACGGGCTGTCGTTCGCGACCGAGGTGTTGGTTTTGGACAACGGTTCGCGCGACGGCTCGGCCGAGGCGGCCGAAGCCCATCCTGTGGTCGATCGCGTGGTGGCGCTGGACCAACGACGCGGCAAGGCGCTCAACGACTCCGAGCTGCTGCGCCGCGCGGGCGGGCGCTACGCGCTGCTGCTCAACGAGGATTCCGAGCTGAGGCCGGGCGCCACACTCGCGCTGTACGACGCGCTGGAGCGCCGCTCCGACGCGGCTTGCGCGGGCGCCAAGCTGCTCCGGCCCGGCCCGGCCTCCGGTCGGGCGAACCGACGCCTCGACAGCAACGCTACGGAGCTCGACGGCACCCCCCAGGCGTGTGCGTGGCGCTTCCCGACGCCGCTCACCGCGCTCGCAGGCGCCTTCTTCCTACACCGCTTCCTGGTGGTGCAAAGCAAGGGCGATCGAACGCGCGATGTCGACTGGTGCCAATCCTCGGCCTTGCTAGTGCGTCGCGAGGCGGCGTCCCAGGTCGACTACCTGGACCCAGCCTTCTTCGTGTATTCCGACGAGGTCGACTTCGCCAAGCGCCTGCGCGAGGCGGGGTGGCGCAGCCTGTACGTACCCGGCGCGGTGGCCGTCCACCACGAGCAGCTGTCCACCGACACCGTCCCTGAGCCTCGGATCGTGGAGCTGGCGCGCAACAGAGACCTGTACATGCGCAAGCACCACTCACCCGGCGCGGCGCGCGCGGTCCGCTGGCTCACGGCTTGGTCCTACGCGGTCCGAGCTCTTGCGGCCTTCGCCTTGCCCGGCCACTCGCCGAAGCGCTACTGGCGCCACGTCACGGCGACCCTGAAGCCTTCGCGCGGCACCGGCCTGCGAGAGGCGGCGGAGGCCTACAACCGCTCTAGCTGTTGTGCCCGGTGACGTCCCGAACGCGGTGGTGGGGTGGCCGGTTGCCGAGCGCTGAGTGGGTGCGGCGCTCGTTGTAGTGGTTGATCCAGTGTGGCAGGGCTTGTGCGCGGGCGTCGGATGATGCGTATTGGAGTGCGTAGGCCCACTCACGCATGAGTGTTTGGTGGAAGCGCTCGACCTTGCCGTTGGTCCTGGGCGTGTATGGCCGTGTGCGAAGGTGTGCGATCGCTCGCCGCCAGAGCAACTGCTTGAAGCTCCTGCTCTTGGTATAGGCGAATGCGTTGTCGGTCATGATCCGCTCGCAGACGATCCCCTGCTCGGAAAACCAGTCCAGCGCGCGGCGAGTGAACGCGGTGACCGTGGCAGCGGTCTCGTCGTTGTGGATCTCCGAGTAGGCCAGCCTTGAGCAGTCATCGACGATCGAATGCACGTACTCCCAGCCGACCCTTCTTGAGCGTTGGGTGCGATCACCGGTCACGGCGTGCCCGGGCTCGGTGAACTTCCCGAGCTTCTTGACGTCCATGTGCAACAGGTTGCCGGGACACGGCCACTCGTAACGGACCACTGCGGGTTCCTCCGGTCGTGGTAGGCGTGAGCAGCCGCCACGGCGCAGCACCTGATGGATCGTCGAATGTGACCTTGTGATGTCCGTCTCGTCTGCGAGCCGCCGCGGACTCCAGCCGGTGTGCTGGCGCCGCTCACAGATCCGCGCGGCCTCCCCAGCCGGCACCTGGTTCGGGCTTCGGTGTGGTCGCGAGCTGCGGTCTTGCAGGCAAGCAAGCGTGACGCGATCGGGCTCGCTCGCAGCACGCCAGCGGCGCACCCACTCCCAGCACGTCGACTTCGCCACGTTGCAAGCATCCGCCGCCGCCTGCAACGTGAATCCCTCCTCCTCGACCAGCAGCACCAAGCGGAGCCTGCCGATCTGTGTGAGTGGAGCGTTAGCGTGTTGCATTCCGGGCCTCCCTGAGGTCAGTGAGCTTTGACACCCACAGCCTCTCGGCAGGCCCGGACCTACCTCACCGCGTTCGCAACGTCCCTGGGCACGTCATCTAGCTGACCGCCTCCAACTCTTCCAGCAAGAAAGCCACCACCCGCTCGTCGAGCTGGGTGCCGGTCACTCTGAGCAGCTCCTCGCGCGCCTGCTCCAGTGTGCGCGCGGCCCGGTAGGGCCGGTCGGTGACGATCGCATCGTAGGTGTCGCAGGCGGCCACGATACGCGCTGCCAGCGGGATCTCCGAACCCGACAAACCGTCTGGGTAGCCCTTGCCGTCGATGCGCTCGTGGCTCCAGCGCACCGCAGGGGCCAGGTGAGCGAAAGCGTCGATGCGCTCCACCAGTTCGGCCCCGACCACCGTGTGGCTGCGCATCACAACCCACTCCTCCTCGGTGAGCGGCCCTTCCTTGCACAGGATCTCGCTGGGGACCGCGATCTTGCCGACGTCGTGGAGCATCGCCGCGTAGTGCACCTCGCGCGCCTCTTTGGTGCCCAAGCCCATGCGCAACGCCACCTTTTCGGCCAAGCTGGCGACGTCGCTGCCGTGGCAGGCCGTGTAGTCGTCCTTGGCCTCGACGGTGCTCGTCACAACCGCCAAAGTGGTCGTGAACGAGCGCTCGATGTCGCCGATCAATACCGCCCGGTGGACGGCCGAGCCGAAGCTGGCGGCGATCGCCTCGACGAGGACCGCATCGGCCTCTGTGAGCGCGCCCGCCTCCACAGCCTCGATGTTGAGAACACCCCAAACGGATCCGTCGACCACGATCGCCACGCTCAGCTCCGAGCGAGGATCGGTCTCGGGGTCTCGGGCGATGTAGTCGGGATCCTCGCGCGTGTCCGCCACAAGCGCGGTAGTGGCGGAGCGGGCCACGCGTCCGTTCACCCCGTCGGCGATCGATTGCTCCACGATCAAGAACTCGGTCATCACCTCCGCCAACGGCCCCCGACCCGCGATCAGCCGCAGGATCCCGTCCGCTTCAAGACGCTGCACCGCGGCGAGATAGAAGGCAAACGTTTCGTGCAGCTCGTCCACCACCAGCTGGGCCATCTCCTCCACGTCGCGCGTGGCGGCCAAGCGCGCCGTCAAACGAGCCGCGGCGCGCAACTGGGAGCGCAAGTAGGCCAGCTCGCCGGCCTCGGCGATGCTCTGTACGCGCGCGTCGGCCCGGTAGCGGCGCAGGGCCTCCGCACGACGTGCAAGCTCACGCCTGCCGGCCGGTCTGGGTGGTTGTACGGTGAGCTCACGCACGAGGCCCTAATCGGCTGAAAATCCGCGTAGCTTGAGGTTTTGAGACACGTTCTCAGGTCATAGATCCCGCAGAGAATCCTCCGCGTAGGCCTCGACGTCTCCGCCGCCCGCCCGGAACGCCGCCACCCGCCGGCGCCCGTCGGACACGATCGCGCGCGCCTGCTCGCGCTCGCCGACCCCAAAGAAGCGGGTGAGCGCAAGCAGCGCCGGAATCCAAGCCAACCAAAGGATCCGCAGCAGCAGACCGACCAAGCCTTCGGTGGGCAACAGCAGCTCGCCCGAGATCGCCACGCCGGCGAAGATCGCCGCGAGGCGCCCGAGCCGGGACCACTCGAAATCCACCGCGAACACACTCCTGGTGAGCAGGTGCATGATCGCCACCATCGCCACGTAAGCCCCGCACAACGCGATTCCCGCCCCGGCCAAGCCCAGGCCCAAACCTGACTTCGGCACCAGGATCAAGAGCAGCACCACGTTGACCGCCAACCCGGCGGCGGCCGCCGGGATGTTGCGCTGCATCACCCGGGCTCTGCCCGTGATCACGATCATCACCTGGTAAAGCCCATACAAGGTCCAGCCGAGCGCCAACCACGGCAAGGCCGTGTGAGCCCCGAAATATTCGGGATGGGCGAGCAATCGCACCAACCAGCGTCCGAGCAGAGCGACCGCCGCCACGACCACCCCGGTCGCCAACACGAAGTAGGTGGTCACCAGCGAATACAGCTTGGAAGCCTCCAAGTCGCTGTCGATCGAATAGGCGAGCGGGGGCCACGCATATTGGAAGCCCCGCACGAACACGAACACGACCGTGGCCAACTGCACCGCGATCGCGTATTCGCCGGCCGCACCGTGGCTGACGACCCTGAACAGGTACAGACGATCTATCACCTGCAGCGCATACACGCTCGCATCCGCGGGCACCGTGGGCAAACCGAATTTGAGCATCGCCTTCAGGTCGCCCACCTGCACACGCAGCGAAAAACGTTTGCGCAGAACCCACCAAAGGCCCACGACCACGATCGCCGAGGCGCCGAAGTTGCCCAGCAGCAGACCCCGGGCGCCCTGTTCGGCGAACACGACCAAAGCGATCGTGAAAGCCACGGTCATCGCCACATTGGCGCCCGAGGCCAACATGTAAGCGCGCGCTCGCTCGTCCACCCGCAACTGGGCATAGGCCATCTCGATGTTCGTGAAGGCCCACAACCCCAAGATCGCGCAGTCCATCAGCAGCGGATCGTCAAAGCCGAGCACGAGCTGCGACAGGGGCCCGGCGAAAGCCACGCACAGCAGCGACACGACCGTGGTGGTCCAAGCGACGGTCGCGGTCGCCGTGCGGGCGATGCGCGCACGCCGCTGCTCGTCGGTGTCCACGAAATAGAAGCGCACAAACGCCTCGCCCACACCCAGGCGCAACAAGATGCTCGCCAAGATGACCGTGGTCAGCAGGAAGTTGTACGCGCCATACGCTTTCGTGGAAGCGTGCGCCGTGTACAGAGGCAACGTCAGCACGGCGATGGCCTTGGCCGCTATTTCCGCGGCCTGATAGGCCGCGCCCGTCTTGACCAGTCGCTTCAGGTAGCCGAGCACCAGCGGGAACCTAACGGGCCCGCAAGCGCCACGCCGAGGCCGAGCAAGGTCCAGGTGAGGGGATCCTCCAAGAAGTCGGCATACACCCACGTGTGCAACACCAGGGCCGCAAAGCAAGCCGCGATCGCGACGCGAGGCGGCGAGCGGCCCGCGCCGCGGAAAAGCGTGAGCAGCGCCGTCACGATCAAAGCCAGGTACAACGCCAGGCCGACGACCCCCTGCTCGGCGGCGACGGTGATCGGGATCGTGTGCGAAGCCGAGGTCGCGTTCTGGGCGGTCCCGCCGCCGTGGCGCTTGTACTCGGTTTCAAACGAACCCGCCCCGTATCCGCCCAAGGGACGGTCGGCGAACAGTTCGAGACCTCCCGACACCAGTTTCGCGCGCCCGCTGGTCGCGTTGTTGGCCGACCCGCCGGAGCCCTTCAAGCCGAAGTGCAGCGAGGAGGGCGCCACGGCCACCACAACCGCGGCGATCGCCACCAAGGCGACCGAGATGTAGAGGGTGCCGCGCACGTCCCACCGCCACGCCGCGAGGATCGCCAAGCCCAACAGCAAGGCGGCGATGCTCGACTGGGAGAAGCTGGTCACCAGACCCACCATCAGCCACGCCAAGATTCCTGCGCCGATCAGCTGCTCGCCGCGCACCCGCCTGTCGCGCTCCCCCGTCGCCTGCCCTCCCCCCTGGGCGGCCGCTGCCGGGCCGGCCTGTGTGTCAAAGCGGGGCCAGAGAACGGCCGTCGTCACGGCGATCATCACGAGCGCCAGGAAGCGCCCATAGATGCTCGGGTCGAAGAACAAGGAGTTGACCCTGAAGTAGTTGTCGTACTCGTTGGCCGCCACCACCTTCGGGTTCAAGAACAGCGATTTGCGCAGGTACTCGATGTCCCCGATTCCCGCGAACACAACCGCCAGGACGACCGCCGCGCCCAAGCAGGCACCAAGCAGGCGAGGTGTCCAAGGAGCCTCTCGCAGCAGCACATAGAGCAGCCCGAAAGGGATGTAGAAGAAAGCGAGATTCTCCGCGCCCTTGGCGGGGTCGGACGAATAGAGGATCTGCACCGCATACAACCCCACCGTCGCCAGCAAGAGCCAGTCGAGCAAGATCGGGGGACGGCCCGAGCCATAGGCCCCCGAGCGCCTCAACAGACGCGGCAGCAGATGGGCGATTACGCCTGCCGCAACCACCGCGTACAACGGCAGCAGCAGGTTCACCGTGCGCCCATCGGCGGAGATCGGCAACCTGAATGGCAGCGCGATCACGGCAAGCAAAGGAAAGGCGCGAGGATCGCGGCGCATGATGAACGCCAGAGCCCCGACCGCCACGACGGCGGCCACGGCCAGAGCCGCGAGCGTGCCGGCGCCGGGAAGCGAAGTCGCCTCGAGCGCGCGCACCTTGGCAGCCAGCTGGAGCGCCGGCGCCACGGTCCGGGCCGCCGCCTCGAGTACAGGCGCGGCGTTCACCGCGCCACCAGCTTGAAGGTGCGCGACGAGGGGATCGAGCGGTCTTCCCGGCGCAAGCTGACCCGCACCGTGTATTCGCCCGGCGCCGCCGTCGGTCCGCGGTTATGGGGCACGAGCGTCGTGTACCCGTCGGCCTTGCGCAGGACCTTGTAGCCGTGGGCCTCGCCGCGCTGCCCGTTCCAGCGCAGCGACACGATTTTGTAGCGTCCCACCGGCAGGTCGCGGACGAGCGTCGCCACGGTCGCTCCGGAGGAGTTTTCGATCGTGACCGTCGCTTCGTCTGCTTTGGCGAGCTTGAAGGCGATGTGCTCTTCGGAGGCTTCGCCTTCGGATCCGGGCACGAGGACCTTGGTCAGCTTGAAATCTTGCACCAAGGTCGGCGTGTGCTTCAGCCGCTGGGTGACCAGAAGCGCGGCAAAGCAAGCGATCACGAGCAGCGCGAACACGACGCGCCCCAGCCGCTCGCTACTCAACCGTCGCCGTCCCGGGCGAAGCGCTCGACCGTGTCCGAGCGCAATCCCAAGCGCAGGGTCTCCAAGGAGAGCACGTCTTCGGGCGCGATGTTGCCCAGATTGCACTCACTGCCGAAGCGGTGCAGCAGCCACACCTGCTGCTCGCGCTGGGGCGCCTCGAAGATCAACCTGTCCGCGTCGATCGCGTGCACGATCTCATCGATCAAGCCGGTTCTCACCTCGCCGTCGGCGCGGTATATGCCGGCCGTGCCCGACTCCCGCGCCTCGGCGATCACCTTCCAAGCGCCGGCCTCCAAATCCCTTTCGATCTGCTCCACCCAAACATAAGGGGCCATGATGAAGTCGGCGTCCTTGCTGCCCACCTCCGAAAGCACCGTGAAGTCGCGCGCAAGCGTGCGAATCAGGTGCGTCTTGACCTCAGGCTCCAAAGCGATCGTGCCGTCGGAGATCTCCACGTGGCGCAGGCCCAACTCCTTCAGCCAAGCGATCAACCCCTCCACGCGCCCCTGCTTGATCGCGACCTCGGTCAAGGTCCCACCGAGCACGACCGGTATCCCATGAGCGGCGTAGCGCTCCAGCTTGGGCTTCAAGTTGGCGGTCACCACGGCCGTCCCCCAGCCGAGCTTGACGATGTCCACGCTGTCGCCCACGGTCTCCATCAAGCCGTCCACTTCGGCCACCGATAGCCCCCGGTCGATCACATGTGTGATGCCGCGCTCGCGCGGCTTGGCGGAGCGTGCCGGCACGTCCAAGAAGCCGACTATGGCCCGGTCGCTGTCCATGCTTGCGGCAGCCTCACTGGCCGGCGGGGGTGCCTTCTCCGCCGGCTCCGGCGGCCGGTTCGCCCCCGCTCTGCGCGCCGCCGCCGCCCAGCTGGCTGGCTTGGTCGGCGCCCGCGAGCACCACCACGGTGGCCTGGCCGGCAAGCGAGGAGATCGTCGATTCGATCGCCTGCACCTGGCTCACGTTAAGCGCTTTCGCGACCGCCTTGGCGTCGGCGCGATGACCGGGCGTGTACTCCACGACCGTGGTGGCGTGTGTGCCCGGGGGGACCCCCGCCGAGGCCGCCGCCAAGGTGTAGCCGCTCTGCTGCAGGTCCCCGGCCAGATGGTGCGCCAAATCGGGGGTGCCCGTCCCATTGAGTACGACCACCGCGGTTTCCGACGGGTTGGAGGCGACCGCACTCGGAGCTTTGTGGGAGCCGCCGGTGGTGCTGGTGGTGGCATGGGTGGTGGCGATCGAGCTGCTGTGAGCGCTCGGCGAGCCGCCACCACCTTTCAGCAGAGAAACCGCCAGCACGATCACGAGAACGCCCACAACCACCCCGCCCAAGATCAGCACGGTCGCGCGCCGGGGCGAGCGCTCCGGCTTGAAATACTTGGGCCCACCCGTCCCGCTTGCGCCGGCCCGCCGGGCGGCGCTCGGTTCCCGGGCGGCCTCGCGCGCCCCTGCGCTGGTGGCCGGCACATCCATCCGCGAGCGTGCAGGCGCGGGCGAGCGTGGAGGAATGTCCTCGTCCACGGCACCCGCGACCGCGCGGGAGGAGACCGGGCGTGCCGCGGCGGCCGGAGCGGGCGGGCGCACCGAGGACTTACTCGCCATCGAGCCCGCCGCGGTGGCCGGTGGCGTAGCTGGGGCGAACGCCGGTGAGGAGCCCGGACCGGGCGGGGAGGGAGCCGCCGGAGACGGTGGCAAAGGCGCGCGTGCGGAGGCGCCGCCTGCGCGAGCAGCCGCCGTGGCCGGAGCCGGCGAGACCGGGATCGAGTCCCCGCCCTGAGCGTTCTGAGAGCCCGCCGCGTCGAGGGCAGGAGTCGATGCCGCGGCGCCCGCGACTGGAGCGGCATTCGGCCCCGGCGAACCGCTAGGGCTGGGCGAACCGCCCGGTGCAGGCGAGCTGCTCGGCACCGGAGAGCCAATCGACGCTTGAGAGCCGCTCGGAGCGGGGAAGCTGCTCGGAGCGGGCGAGCCAGTCGACTCGGAGGAGGCAGGCGACGCCGAAGCGCCGGCGGTAGGAGCGGGCGACGGTGCGGAAGCTCCAGCGGGAACAGGCGTCGGTGCGGACGCGCCGGAGCCAGGAGCCGGTGTCGGCACGGGAGCACCCCCGCCGGAGGAGTCGGGCGCGCCGGGAACCACGGCCGCCACGGTGGCGTTCACCGCCGTGGACACAGGTGCACTCACAAGCGGGGTCTTGCGTGGTACGACCCTCGCCGGCGCACCGCCCGGCGCCGGAGGAGCTCCGCGCATACGAGCGGCGGCGTCGGCGCTCACACGCTGCTCCGCTTCGGCGGCGCGCTCCGGTGCCCGGCCCGCCCACTCGCGCAAGCGCTTGATCTCGCGTGCCTGGGAGAACACGAGCAGCGACAAGATCGCGATGCCCAGCAACGCCGCAAACGCCGCGAGCGCACCCACCTCCGTCACGGAGTTGGACAGCGAGAAGGCGAGCACGCCGTTCACCGCGCTTGATGTCTGGAGCGGGAGTTCATGAATCTCGGGAGTCTATGAGGGGCACAGGCGCCCGGGCGCCGCGTCCGGTCACCGACTCCGACAGCTCGCCACGTACGGTCGAAAGCTCGGCCACCTTGGCGGCCAAGCCGGCCGCGTCGCCCTCGAACACAAGCAGCCTGATCTCGTCGAACATCGCCTCCACCGTCTCTGGCGCCAGAGGCTCGCGATCGGCCAGCATGATCTTCTCGGCCGGCGTGGTCTTGGGCCGCTCGTAGCTGTTGAACAGCTCCTCGTGGAGCTTCTCCCCGGCGCGCCTGCCCACGATCTCAACCGCCACGTCCCGGTCGGGATCGAGGCCCGAGAGCTCGATCATCGCCCGTGCCAGATCCACGATGCGGACCGGATCGCCCATGTCCAGCACGAAGACGTCGGCGCCCCGATGGCCGTCGGTAGCCAAGGAGCCCGAGCGGATGATCAGCTGGACCGCCTCGGGGATCGTCATGAAGTAGCGCGTCATGCGCTCGTCGGTGACGGTCACCGGACCGCCACGCTCGATCTGGCGAGCGAAGATCGGCACCACACTGCCCGAGGAACCGAGCACGTTGCCGAAACGGACAGCCGCGTAGTGCGTGCCCCCAAAACGCGCAGTGGCCGCCTCCAAAGCGAACTCGGCCAAGGCCTTGGATGCACCCATGACCGTCGCCGGCGCGACCGCCTTGTCGGTCGAGACGAGGACGAATCGACCGACTCCCATTTCCCCGGCCACGTGGGCGACCACGCGGGTGGCGATCGCGTTGTTGCGCACCGCCTCGACCGGATTGGCCTCCATCAAGCCCACATGCTTGTAGGCCGCGGCGTGAAAGACCACGGTGGGGCGATGCTCGGCAAATATCTCGCGCATCCGCTCGTCCTCCTTGCAGTCGGCGAGCACCGCCGCAAGCACCGAGGGCTGCACGTGGCGCTCGTCCTGCAACTCGCGTTCGATCTGAAAGAGGTTGTCCTCGGCGTGATCGAGCAGCACGATTCTGCGGGGCCCCACCCGGGCGATCTGCCGGCAAAGCTCCGAGCCGATCGAGCCGCCCGCGCCGGTCACAAGCACCGTCTCGCCAGACAGGTAGGCGCCAACACGGTCGAGCTCCATCAGAACCGGCTCGCGACCGAGCACGTCCTCGACGCGAACCTCGCGCACCTGACGAGAGATCCCGCTCGCAGAACTCTGCTCCTGCAACAGCTCGAACACGGTCGGCAAGGTGCGCACCGGGATCGAGCGCTTGCGACACTCCCGCACCACACGAGCGCGCGTGGTGCCCGGCGCCGAGGGGATCGCGATGATCACTTCGTCGGGCTCGGACTCCTCCAGGATCCGTGGCAAGTCCCGCTCGGTGTCCCCGCGGACCCTCACGCCGTCGATCCGCAAGCCGCGCTTGCGGGCGTCGTCGTCGACGAACCCGACGGGCTGCAACCCGAGTTCGCGGTTGCGCCGGATCTCGCGCAGCACCAAGCGCCCGCCGTCGCCGGCGCCCACGATCAGAACGTTGCGCTCGCTGCGAGCCCCCGCCCTGAACGCGCCGAGCGGACGCCGCTCGTACAGGCTGCGCGCGATGACCCTCACCCCGATCAAGAGCAGCAGCGACAGCAAGAAGAACAAGACGATGACCCCGTCGGGAAGCTCGACGACGCTCGTGCCGCTGATCGTGCCCGAGTGCGCCTCACCGGCGGCGAGCACATGGGGAATCTGCACGGGCCGTACCACGGCCACGCCAACCACGGTCAGCAGCACGATCGCGAGCACCGCGCGAGCGACCGCCTCATAGTCGCGCTGGCCGGAATAGCGCCAGCGGCGCTGGTAGACACGCGAGAGCAGGAGCACCACCAGGCTGCCGCCCAGCACCCACCACACGGTCCGTTCGAACAGCTTCTCGTAGCGACCCGTCGGCCCGTTGTCGAAGCGCAGCTCCCAAGCCGACCAGTAGGCCAGCGCGACGAGAGCGCCATCGAGCGCAAGCCTCGGTAGCGAGTGCCGGGTGAGCGACAGGGCCGGCGCACTGATCCGTCGGCGCATTGGCCTTGATTCTAGGGCGTCAAGGGGATATCGGCGAGAGCAGCAACTCGAGCAGGCGCCTTGGATCGCGCCGGACACGGTCTCCGCCGCCACGCAGATCCCGCTTGTGGAGCTCAAGTTCGGACGCCTTGCCCAACTTGCGCAAGCGTCCTTCGCCGATCAAAAGCTCGTCGACCGCGCCCAAGCGGCCCTCAAAAGTGCTGTACACGGGAGTGCCCAGCGCAACCGCCTCCCGATTCATCGTGCCCCCGGCCGAGATCACCAGGTCGGCATACGCGATCAGAGATTGCGCATCGATCGCCTGCTCTGGCACGGTAAAGCCGGGCACATCCTTCAACTGGGAGCGCTGCTCTGAGGTGCGGGGCAACACGACCGCTTGCACGCCCTGCGTCGAGGCGGCCTCTCGCAAACGCAGGAGCACGTCGGCGAACAGATCGTTCTCGAAGCGGTGATACAAGGACACCTCGGGTGGGGTCCTGACCACCACCAGCGGCCTGCCCCGGTCGATCCCAAGCGCCTCCAAGACGGCGGCGTCCGGCTCGAAGTCGGCCAGGTAATACTCCTCCTTGAGTCCCTCGTAAGCGTGGATCTTGCCCTTCGCGCCATAGCCATAGAGGCGCTCGGGCGGGATCGCCTCGGGCACCACCACCGCGTGAGCCAAGCGACAGTTGACGTGATGCTGAACGGCCGCCCACTCGTAGTCAAACGTGGTCGAGCAGGGAATCCGAAGCAGTCGCGCCGCCACGCTCACGTCGTTTGAGCCGTGTCCCAGTGCGATGTCGAAGGGCCCCTTCGCCCGCGCTTGCGCACGGGCGAAGCGCACCAGCGCGGTCGAGCGGCTCGCCAGGCCGACCGCCTTGTCAACCAGGCGCTCGCCGCGGTGGCGGCCGATCGCGGTGTGCTCGATCCCGAAGCGTTCGAGCAGCTGCAGGGTCTGAGCGAAGTCCCGCGCAGTCACCTCGACCTCGTGGCCGTCCTCGCGCAGCAGCCCCACCATCGGGCGCATGACCAGCACGTGCGGACTGTTGGTCAGGTCGATCCACACACGCATGACATGCAGGAAGGTATCGTTGCCGGCACATGCCGCACTTGCTCGTGCTCGCGTCGATCTCCGAATCGGTAGTCAACGAAACCTCGCACTTCGTGCGCGAAGCGGGTCTGCCCGGGATCTTCGCCCTGATGGCGCTCTCCAGCGCCTGCATCCCGATCCCCTCCGAGGTCGTGATGCTGTTCGCCGGTTTCGCTGTCGCCGACCCGACCCAGAGCGGCGCCAACCACCACATGACGATGACCGGGATCATCCTCGCCGGACTGCTCGGCACGATGGTCGGGTCATGGTTCGCCTACGGGGTCGGGCGCGGCGGTCGCCTGGAGCTGTTCGAACGCCACGGAGCCAAGGTCCACATGGGACCCGCTCAAATAGAGCGCGCCGATCGGTTCTTCCAGCGCTATGGCGAGCCCACCGTCCTGTTCGGGCGCATGATCCCCCTTGTGCGCGCCTTCGTGTCGCTGCCCGCCGGCATCGCGAAGATGCCGCTCGGGCGCTTCACCGTCTTCTCCTTGATCGGCACGATCCCCTGGGTCGTAGCGCTCGCGTTCGCGGGCCACGCTTTGGGCAGCGATTGGACGAGTGTGCGCAAAGCCTTCGAGTACGTCGACTATCTGATCGTGGCGCTCGTGGTCGTCGGGATCGTCTACGCGATCGTGCGCCGCCGCTCACGCACGCCGGAGTCGCCGAGCGGCGACACCGAGCCCACCGCCGACGTGAGTTGACCCGGGCGAGCGCGCCTCAACCTCCTTCGCGCGGGCGCGGGGCTGCCAGCGACGCTCCCCAGAACTCCCCGAAGCTGGCGCTGCGCCAAGCCTTCGCCCTGGGCCTGCTGCACGGCCCGAGCGAGCTGCTGCCGGTCTCCTCCTCGGCCCACACCGCGCTCGTGCCCTGGCTCGCCGGGTGGCGCTACGGAGAGCTCGACCCCGACCTGCGCAAGTCCTTCGAGGTCGCCCTCCACGCGGGCGCGGCACTCGCCCTGCTCGTGCGCCCCCCGACAGAGCGCTCGTGCGCCAAAGTCGGCTTCCTGCTCGCCGCCTCGACACCCCCCGCGCTCGTCGGCTACGCATTGGGGGACCGAGTCGAGCGGCGTCTCGGGACTCCCGCCACGATCGCGGGCGGCCTGCTGGCCGGCTCGGCCGCGATCGTAGTCGGGGAGGTTCTTGCCCGAAGAGGCGCCGGGGAGATGGGTGCCCGAAAAAGGGGCGCCCTGCGCGCGCGCGTGGCACCCTCGACCGAACGACACGACACCCGGACGGTCGGCAGCGCAGGCTGGCGCGAGGGCTTGGCGCTCGGTTTGGCGCAGTCCTGCGCGCTGCTACCCGGCGTGTCCCGCAACGGCGCCACGATCGCAACCGCCCGAGCCCTCGGGTTCTCGCGCCTGGGAGCCGACCGACTCTCCTGGCAGGCCGGATTGCCCGTGATCGCCGCTGCAACCGCCCTGAAGGGCCTGCAGCTCACCCGTCGCGGCACTCCCCCCGACCTGCGAGCGCCCTTCGCCGCCGGAGCCACCGGCTCGCTGCTTGGGACCTACGCAGCCTCCACCCTGCTCACGCCCTCCCGGCGTAGCCGCCTGCTCGGAGCCTGCGCCCTCTACCGCGGAGCGCTCGCTCTGCTTGTGGTCCGACGGATGCGCGATAACACAGACCCGTAAGCCCAACGGTCAAAAAAATAAAACGCTCACACCTACCACCGCTCCACATGGGCATACTCAGGCCTTCGAGGCTCCAATCGTGACCAACGTCATCCTTGGCACCACCTTGGGCGGTCGCTACCGCTTGGACGCGCGCATAGGACACGGCGGCATGAGCACCGTCTACCGCGCATTCGACACCGTGCTCGAACGCGAGGTGGCGATCAAGCTGATGCACCGCGAGATCGCCTCGGACTCCGATCAGCTGGAGCGCTTCAGGCGCGAGGCCCGCGCCGTGGCCCAGCTCAACCACCCCCACATCGTCACGGTGATCGACGCGGGCGAGTGGGACTCGCACGAGGGCGAAGCCGACGTCGAGGTGGGCACTCCATACATCGTGCTCGAGCACGTAGCGGGCGAGACCTTGAAGGACCTGATCCGGCGCGAGGCGCCCTTGGACGCGCCCGTCGCCCTCGCCTACGCGATCGAGATCGCGCGCGCCCTCGGGGCCGCCCACGCACAAGGAATCGTGCATCGCGACATCAAGCCCCAGAACGTCCTGCTCAGCGGCGAGGGAGGCGCCAAGATCACCGACTTCGGCATCGCGCGCACCCTGACCGAGGAAGGCCTCACGATGGACGGGCGCGTGCTCGGCACGACCGACTACGTCTCCCCCGAGCAGGCCCTCGGACAGAGCGTGACCGGACAATCCGACGTGTATTCGCTCGGTGTCGTCATCTACGAGATGCTCACCGGCCAAGTCCCCTTCAGCGGCGACTCGCCGGTAGCGGTGGCGATGATGCACGTGCGCGAGGAGGTGCCCGACGTGCAGCTCGAGCGCCCCAACATCTCGGCCGCGACAGCCGCCGTGGTCGAACGCGCCACCGCCAAGGAGCTCGACCGCCGCTACCCGGACATGGCTTCCATGATCCTCGACATGGAGGAGGCTTTGGCGCTCGAGACGACGCGCGCCGGGCAGGTCACCGGCGAGGTGACGGCCGTCCTGCGCACGCTCGATTCGCCGGCGCGCCGCCTTTTGCCTTGGCGCATGCGCCACCCGGCCCGCTGGATCGTCTCGCTCGTGCTCGTGGCCGCGATCGTCGCCGTCACACTCGTCGCCCTGGCCGGCCACACCCACAGCGGCACCGGCGTGCCACCCGACATTCAAGCGACCCACGGGCTCGCGCCGGTGGTGCTCGCCCAGGACGCCGCGACGTCCTACAACCCGTTCGGCACCGGTCCCGAACACGCCGAAGACGTGGCCTCCGTGGTGGACGGAGACATCAACACGACCTGGAGCACCGAGCACTACATCGCCGGCTCGCTCGGCAAGCCGGGGCTCGGCATCTCGATCGACGCGGCCCCCGGCGTGGCCGCGAGGGCAGTCGAGATCCAGACGCCCACCCCCGGCTTCTCCGCTGCCGTCTACGCCGCCACCGGGCAGCCCTCCTCCACCCCGCCCGCGGGCGCCCAGAGCGTGACCGCGCTCGGCTGGACCCAACTTGCGGGCGCCCGCACGATCGGCTCGCACACGAAGATCCCGATCAACGCCGCCAAACTGCTTTACCGCTACTACCTGGTCTGGATCGACAAGCTCCCGCCCGGGCGCCAAACGGCGCAGATCTCAGAAATCACCCTCTTCAAGTAGGACGCCAAGCCTTCTCGGCTCGAACAGGCTCCGCATCGGCGGGTAGGCCGGTGGCCACGGTCGCGCGCGATTTCACCCATTCGCCGAAGGCGCGCCCGCCGCCGGAGCGGGGGCCGGCGGAGTCGGCGCCGTGGTGGTCGTCGTCGAGGTCGAGGTGGTCTGCTGGGCCAAGACCCCGACCGCGATCGTCACCGTGGCGCCCGCCGCAAGCTTGTGACCCGCCGCGGGGCTCTGCTGCACCACGGTCCCAACCTTGCTCGGATCGGTCACGTCGCGCGAGACGGTGTTGGAGGTGAAGCCAGCGCTCGTGAGCGTCGCGATCGCCTGGGCTTCGCTTTGGCCCACGACCGACGGGGCCGCCACCTGCTTGAGCGCCTGCGCCACGACGATCGTCACCTGGCCCCCCACTTTCAGCTGCGTGCCCGCCCCCGGCGTCTGCGAGATGACCGTCCCGGCCGCCGGTTCGGCCACTTCGCGCTTTGACACGCCCACCTTCAGCCCCGCCGCCGCAATCGTCGCCGTGGCATCGGCCTGCGTTTCGCCGGTCACTTCGGGCACGCTCACTTCCTTCGGTCCAGAGGACACGAACACCGTCACCGGACTGCCCACCTGGACCTCGATGCCGGCGGCGGGATTGGTCGAGATGACCCGCCCCTTTTCCACCGATTCGCTCGTCTGGTTCTGGCTCGTCGGTTGAAAGCCCTTTTCGCGCAGGATCTTCTCCGCTTCGGAGCGGCTCTTGCCGTTCACGTCGGGCAGACCGATCACTCCGGGCCCCGAGGACACGACCACCTCCACATGAGCGCCCTTGTCCACGATCGTCCCCCCCGGGGGCGTGCTCCCGACGACCTGGCCCGAGGGCACACGCGCATTCGCCGCCAGCGAGACGACCGGCACGAGCCCTTCGTGGCGCAGCGAGGCGACGGCGGCCGCCTGCGTCTCTCCGGCGAGATTGGGCACCGTCACCCGACCGCTCTTGGCCGGTTTGAGCAGCAACAGCAACGCAGCCGCCGCCACGATCGCCAGCAGCACCACACCGGCCGCGATCCACACGGCGCGCTTGCGTCGCCCGGCGGCGTCCCGTGGGTCCTCCTCGGCCCCGACCGGCGGGACCAGCAGCGCGGCCGCGTCCTGCGTGGGCGGGGCTCCGTTGAAGGCCGCCGGCGGGGCGATGCCTTCACGCGCCTGCTGCAACGCGGCGATGAACTCATCCGCATTGGCAAAGCGCGCAGCCGGCTCCTTGGCCAAAGAGCGCATCACCACCGCCTCCAGCGCCGGCGTCACCGCCGGGTTCAGCGCGCTCGGCGGTGTCGGTTCGACCGAGACCTGCTTGAGCGCGACCGTCACCGGCGATTCGCCCTCGAAGGGGACTTGACCGGTGAGCAGCTCATACAAGACCACGCCCACCGCATACAGGTCCGAGCTCTCGCTGACAGCGTGTCCCTGGGCCTGCTCAGGCGAGAGATATTGAGCCGTGCCCATGATCGAACCGGTCAAGGTCATGTCCGACGCGCCGGCCCTCGCGATCCCGAAATCGGTGACCTTCGCGCGCCCCTCCTCGTCGAGGATCACGTTGTGAGGCTTGATGTCGCGATGGATGATCCCCCGCTTGTGCGCGAAGCGGGTGGCAAGCAAGATCTGCACCACGATGTCGGTCGCATCCTGCGGGGAGAGCGCCCCGTGCTCACGCACCACCGCCTTCAGCGAGCGCCCCGGCAGATACTCCATCGCGATGTAATAGGTGCCGTCCCACTCCCCCCTGTCGAACACCGCGACCACATTGGGGTGGGAGAGCCCGGCGGCGCTCGAGGCCTCGCGGCGGAAGCGCTCCACGAACTCCTGGTCCTCGGCGAATCGGTGGTGCAACAGCTTGAGCGCCACCTGGCGACCCAACAAGGTGTCCTGGGCGAGATACACCTCAGCCATGCCGCCCGACCCCAGGCGAGATGACACGCGGTAGCGCCCATCGATGATCGTGCCTGCCTCGACCGCGCTCATTTGAGCAGCGCTTCCATCACTTGCTTTGCCACCGGCGCGGCGAACGTGGCGCCTTGGCCGGGTACATGGGCGAGCGTGACCGCCACCGCCACCTTCGGTTTGCGCGCCGGCGCGAACGCGATGAACCAAACGTTGTTGAATTCGCTCACCCCCAACGTCTCGGCTGTGCCCGTCTTGCCCGCCACCTGGACTCCCGGAATCTGGGCGGTCGTCCCGGTGCCTTCGTTGACGACGGCTTCCATCATCCCCGTGACAGCGCTGGCGCTCGACGGCTTCATCACGACCGACTGGACTTTGGGCGAGATGTGCTGCACAACGTGCCCATCGGCTTCCACGATCTCCGAAGTGAGGTGCGGCTTCATCAGCACGCCTTTGTTGGCCACGGCCGCGGCCACCTCGGCCATCTGCAGAGGCGTGACCCTCAGCTTGTCCTGGCCGATCCCCATGCGCCCCACATCGACGCGCGGGCTGGTGGGCGGTATCAGCCGTTCGCCCAAGTACTCGCCGCTGGAGGACATTTCCTCAGCGGGGTAGTCCAACTGCGGCTTGCGATCGAAGCCGAAGCGCCTCATGTAGCGAGCCATCGTCTGCTTGCCCAGCTGCTCGGCCACCTGGGCGTAGACGGTGTTCACCGAATGCGCGAGCGCTTCGGTGAGCGTGATCTGGCCAAAGCTCTCGTTGTTGTCGTTTTTCAGAGGCACACCCGAGATCGGCACTCCGTTGCGCCCGCTCACCGTCGACTGCGGCGTGAACTGGCCGGTGTCGATCGCGGCTGTGGCGGTCACCACCTTGAAGGTCGAGCCCGGCGCATAGCCGAACTCCAAGGCACGATTGACCAAGGGCGAGCCCGACTGGCGGGTGATCCGCGCGAACGCGCTTTCCGAAGCGGCCGCGTTCGCGTTGTAGCTGGGCGTCGAGGCCATCACCTCGACCGCGCCGCTACTCGGGTTGAGCGCGACAACCGCACCTTCGTGTTCGCCGAGCGCCGTCACGGCGGTTCTCTGCGCCGAGGGCACCAGCGAGGTCACGACCGTGTCGCCGCGTGGGCGACGGCCCTGCAACTGATCGAGGATGCCTTGCACGCTCGTGTCGCCCTGACCGTCGAGTTCGGCGCTGCGGTAGCGCTCCAGACCCACCTGGCCACGTTCGATGTAGGAGTAGCCAACCGGAGCCGTGAACAGAGAGCCGGTGGGATAACGCCGCGTATAGGTGCCTTCAGGGCCCTTGACGCTGCGCGCGAGCACGCTTCCGTCGGCGGCGAGGATCTCGCCCCGGGCGATCCGCTGCTGCTGGAGCAGCCCGCGCTTGTTCAGAGTGTTGGCCCGCAACGACGAGGCTTCGAACACCGTCCAGCGCGAAGTGAAGGCGATCAGCACCGCAAACAAGACAAACACGAGCCCATACAAACGGACGATCGGCCGGTTCATATGCCCACCCCCGCTTTGCTCATCGTCCGTTCAACTGGCCCAGTTCCAGTTGGCGCATCAGTTCGGCCGCCTTGCTTTCAGAAAGCAGCGAGTGGTCGAGCAGTTCTTCGCGCCGTGCACTCGACAGCGTCGCGGCGCTCACCCCGGACACATAGTTGCTGCTGTAGAGCTTGATTTTGCCCGGCAGTTCATAGGGCACGCCGTTGAACATCGTGACCATGCCGCGCTGGTTGGTGCCTATGAAATACACCGATTGCAAAGCCAAATAAGCGCCGGCCGCCAACAACCCAATGACCACAAGCGCGACCAGCGGCGCGCGCAGGCGGCGCAAACGCCTGCCCACCCGCGCGCCCTTGGAAGGTTGAGGCGCAGCGACCGGACGGCGCGGGAGGCGCGGGCTTGCCGGCGGCGCGGAGACTCCGTTAGGGGTGGAGTCTCTGTCGGCGGCGGTCTCCCCCGCGCCCACCGCCGCCGGGGCCAGCGACGTCATCGTGGTGTGGTCTCCATCGGCGAGCTCGCCCGGGGCCGGAACCTCCTCCACGCGAAGGAGCACCACCGTAATGTTGTCCTTGCCCCCGGCTGCATTGGCGGCGAGGATCAGCTGCTCGCCCGCATCGCGCAGCACCGGGTTCGAGCTCAACAGGTCCAACAGCTCATCCTCGGAGAGCATCGTCGTCAGACCGTCGCTGCACAAGAGATAAACGTCTCCCGGACGAGCCCTGAAGGCGCGCACGTCAACCTCCACGCTCGGCTCCGGACCAAGCGCGCGCGTGATGACCGAGCGCTGCGGGTGCTCCTCGGCTTCCTCGGGCGTCAGCTTGCCCTGGCGGATCAACTCGTCCACCAGCGAGTGGTCGTCGGTCAAGCGCATCAGCTCGCCCTCGCGCAAGCAGTAGGCACGCGAGTCGCCCACATGAGCGACCACCATGTCCTGCTCGCCCAGATACACGGCCGTGATGGTGGTGCCCATCCCCGCGTGCTCGATGTTCGCGTGCGAGAGCTCGTTGATGCGCTCGTTGGCCTGCTCGACCTGAGCCAGCAGGCTCGCCTCCGGGTCCGAGCCGTCCGCCAAGCCACCCTTGAAGGTCTCCACCGCCAGGCGCGAGGCGACCTCGCCGGCCTGCGCGCCGCCCATACCGTCGGCGACCACGAACAAGGGCGAGCGCACGAGCATCGAGTCCTCGTTGGCACGCCTCTGCAGGCCGGTGTCCGTACCCGACCAGTGCTCGGCTACCCGCAGCACTCAGTCCACCTCGAAGCTGAATTCGGAATCGCCGATACGCACGCGATCGCCAGGATGCAAAGGCCGAGGACCATCGAGCAGCTCCTCGTTGAGATACGTGCCGTTGGTCGAGTCCAGGTCTTCGATCACGAGGATCCGGCCCTGCTCGTACACGCGCGCGTGACTGGAGGAGGCGAACGGATCGCTCAACCGTATCTCGGCCTGCTCGCCGCGACCAAACACGACGTCGCCCCCCAGGTCATAGATCATGCCGGGCTCGTGGCCCGGCGCGCGCTCCACGACCAAACGCGGGGCGCGCCCCACCAGGTCGGTCGGGCCAAAGCTCGAGGCCGAGTGCAGCCCTGTCGCGTCGGCCGGCGGAGCAACCGCCTGTCCGGGACCGTCCGGAAGCTGGCCACCGCCCCCGCGCAGATCGCGCAGAGCGCTGCGCGAAACCCACAGCAAGAACAGATACAGCACGATCAGAAAGCCGAACTTCAGCATCACCGAGACCGGCTCGAGGTTGTTCATGGGGCTATCTCGAAGAGGATCTCTGTGGAGCCCATCTCTATGCGGTCTCCCGTGTGCAGCTTTTGCAAACCGTGAACGGCCACGCCGTTGACGCGCACCCCATTGGTCGAGTCGAGATCCTCGATCGTCCAGCTCGAACCCTTGGGACGCAGCTCGGCGTGGCGACGAGAGATGCTCGAATCGTCGAGCACGATGTCACAGTCGCGACTGCGACCCACCTCCGCGCCGGCGGGCGGCAACAGCAGGCGCCTGCCCGAGACCACCAGCAGCGCCTTCGGCCTGCGCCGCGCACCGGTGCTTTCGAGCGCTCCACGCACCCTCTCTGAGTTGCTGAAGATCATCGTGTTGCCCGCCTCCGGTTCCTGCGGATCGTCCACGCTCGCCCGGCGCGGCGGGGCCGCCGGCACGACCCGCGCGGGTGCGGCCGGCGCAGGCGCGGCCGGCGCGGGCGCCTGGGCCGACTCCTCCTCGCTCCTGGCCAGGCGCGCTTCGATCCCGAATTCTCCGAGCTTGAGATCCTCGTCGGTGTGAAAGACGATGTGCGGACGCGAGGCCAAGGCGAGGTTCTCGGCGCGCGCGTGCTCGAGCAGGTACGCGCACAACTCGTCGATCACCTCGTGCTCGACCCCCTCATAGCGGGCCCGGTCGCGGGGAGAGAGCCACACCGCGTATTCGTTGGGCGCGTATACGCGCGAGACCGAGGCCGTCGTGTTCTCGTCCATCTCGCGCGCAAGCTTGCGCGCGAGCTCCATCGGACGAACCTCGGCCTTGAAGACCCGGCCGAAGGTGCCTTCGACCAGACCGGCGATCAGATTCTCGAATGTCCTAAGCGGATTCATGTGGCGCGCCTTCACCTCGGAGGAGGCGATCCCCCCATTTTATGGCCCGCCCAGCGCGCGCGAGGAGCCTGTCTCCACAACAGCCTCCGCCGGCTCCCGCGCGGCCCTCGATTTGTCCGGGCCGCCCCCAGAGCTCCCCACGCCGATCCTCAAGTGGGCCCGCGCAAAGCCCGCGCACAGACCGCGACCGCGCATCCCAGCACGGCCCCCAACAGAGCCCCGCGAGGGCTCGGCTCGCTTGCGTGGGCCAAGAGGGCGCGCTCCAGCAGGGGCACGGCCGCAAGCAGGGCCACCGTCCAAGCGACGGCCGCCACCACGTCGAGCGCGGCGTTGCGCCCCCGCACGATCCACGGCAACACCGCCGCCGCAATCGCCCACACGACCGCGCCGATCGCCAACTCGACCGTGAACATCGGGCCGACCACCTCTTTGGAGGTCGTGTCGAAGGAGGCCTCCCACACGGCCCTCGGCGGCAAACCCGCAGGCGGCCCCAACCAGAGATGACGGGCCAACAGAGGCTCGGCCAAGGCAAGCCACCAGAAGCCCAGCAGCGCCAGCGCGGACCTGGAGCGCCACGTCGAGCGCTGCCCCGCGATCGCGGGGAAGGCTCCCGCCAATCCGGCCAAACCGAGCACGGGCGCCAAGGCCGCGACGAGCCAGCCGGGTCCGGCGCGACGGGGCAGCAGCAGCAGAGGCGCACCCGCAGCCAGCACCAAGAGCGACACCCCAACTCGCCCTTGCATCGCCTGCCAGAGCGCTAGGGCCAAGACACACCCGAGCCACACCAAGCGCGGCACGAGGACCGGAGCGCGCCGATGCTTCTCCTGCGACTCCGGCTCCTCGGTGGCGGCGTGAACCGGAGCTCTCGCGGTCTGCGCCGGCGAAGCTCTCATCGTGCGCGCCGTGCGCGCCGGGATGGGTTCGAGGTCCGTGCGTGCCCTGAAACCGGCGAGCGCCTCGCGCAAGTCCTCCAAGGATCCCCGCCGGCGCGGGTCGCGAGCCATCGCCGTGTCCACTGCGCGCGTCAGCTCCCGGGGAAGGTCGCGGCGGCGGCGAGAGAGCGGTTCCACCGGCGAGCCGATCCGCCGCGCCGTGGCCGCGGGCGTACGTCCCCGAACCGGGTTGACGCCGCTCAATGCCTCGTACAGGACGAGGGCGAGCGAGTAGAGATCGCTCTGCGGTCCGGCCTCCTCGCCATCGCTCTGCTCGGGCGCCATGTAGGCGAGGGTGCCGAACACGTCCCCGCTGCGTGTCAGCGACCCCTCGCCGGCGAGCGTCGCGCCGCCGAAGTCGGCCAACTTTGCGGGCGGGGCGGCCGAGGCGCGCGAAGGGCTCTCCTCGCGGGGAACCAGCACGTTGTGGGGCTTGACGTCGCGGTGGATCACTCCGCGCGCGTGCGCGTGATCGAGCGCCTCGCACAACGCCATGCCGATCTCGATGACCTCCTCGTCGCCGAGTTCGTCCTCGGCGATCAGCAGGGCCAAGGTGTCGCCCTGCACGAGCTCTGAAATCAAATAGAAAGCGTCCTCGTCCGCGCGAGCCTCATACAAGGCCACGATCGTCGGGTGCGACAGCCGCGCGGTCGCCAGCGCCTCGCGCGTCGCCCGCTCGCGATCCTCCTCGCCGGGCAGCGGAATGCGCTTGAGCGCCACCGGGCGGTCGAGCTGCTCGTCGTGGGCGTGCCACACCACCCCGAAGCCGCCCGCGCCCAACTGAGCTACGAGGCGATAGCGTCCGAGCAGCAACTCGCCACCCGGCCGCGAGCGCTTGTCGGTGACGCGAATGCTGCCTGCAACCAGGGTGTCGGCGGTGTCCACAGCGTCCGCGTTCGCCGTCGCGAAGCCCTTTCCCTGCCGCACCCGCGCTCGATCTCCGCGTGACCGAGAACTTGCAAAGCCCGTCCGCGCAACTGTCCGAGTGCAGGTGGAGTAATACTGGTGAGCTTCGCAAGCCCCCTGCAAGGAGCCCACTTTTGTCGTTCTTCGACGACGACGACGAGGAGCAGCCGACCACCGTCAGGCCGGCGCACACCCAACAGCAGCCAAGACCGCGCTCGGGCACCCCGAGGTCAAGCGCCTCGCGCACAGGCGGCCCGGGCGCCACATCGAGCGCCGACCATCACGCGATGATGGTCCGCCGACGGATCGCAGCCGGCGTCGGCGTGGTGCTGCTGATCGTGATCGTGCTGCTCGTCAACGGCTGTTTGAAGCGGGGCAAACAGCAGGCACTGGAAAGCTACAACCAGAACGTCAACCAGATCGGGCAGGCTTCGGAATCGCAGACCGCGCGCCCGCTGTTCACGACGCTTTCAGGCGCCTCGGGCAAGTCGGCCTTGGACGTGGAGGTTCAGGTAGACCAGTTGCGCCGTCAAGCCCAAGAACTGGCTGAAAAAGCAAAGGGATTGAGCGTCCCCAGCCAGATGACCTCGGCCCAGCGCAACCTGCTCTCCGCCCTGAACCTGCGCGTGGAAGGGCTCTCCAAGGTGGCCGGGCAGGTGCGCGAAGCGCTCGGCGGCCAAGCCCAGCAAGCCAGCACCAAGATCGCGGGAGCAATGGAGACCTTTCTCGCCTCCGACATCCTCTATTCCCAGCGCGTGGTCCCGCTCATCCAGGAAGCTCTGAGCGCCGGTGGGGTGAGCGGCCAGAGCACCAGTCAAAGCCGCTTCTTGCCCAACTTGGGCTGGCTGACACCGGCCACGGTGCAGGCTCGGATCTCCGGCCAGCCTGCCTCCAGCACAGGCGCGATCGCGCCCGGCACACACGGACACTCCTTGAAGGGCGTGAGCGTGGGTACGACCACGCTGGAAAGCTCGCCCACGATCAACCATGTCAGCGGAGGCTCCAACCCGACCTTCACGGTGATGGTCGAAAATGCGGGCTCCAACTCCGAGACGAACGTCAAGGTGGACATCTCGGTGACGACCGAAGGCAAGACCTTGTATGCCTCCCACACGATCAACAAGACCGAACCCGGGAGCACCTCCAACGTGGACATCCCGGTCAACGGGGTGACGCTGGGAGCCGCCTCGCGGGTGACCGTCAACATCGAGAAGGTGCCCGGCGAGACAGAACTCGCCAACAACAAGGGCACTTACATCGTGATCTTCGGCAAATAATTTTGTGCTCTCGATGAGCCTCGCCACCACCACGCTGAGCGATACCCAGGGGATCATCGCGCTGGCCGCGCTGGTCGTGGCGGTGCTGGCTCTACTGGTCTGCGCGGTCCTGGCACGCTCGCTGCGACGCTTGCGCGGCGCCCAGAAGCTGGTGCTCGGGGACGGCGAAAGCCGCGATGTGATCGCCCACGGTGCGTCATTGCAGCAGTCCTTCGAAGCGCTGCAAGGGTACGTGAGCGACGTTGTCGTGCGACTGGACGAGCGCTTGGACGCAGTGGAGTTGGCGCTCACCGGGGCGGTCTCCCACCACGCCTTGGTCCGCTACGACGCCTACAACGAGCTTTCCGGGCAGCAGTCCGTTTCGATCGCCCTGCTCGACGATCGACGCTCGGGGGTCGTGCTCACCTGCATTCATCACCGCGACCAAGCACGCGTGTACGCCAAGCAGATTCGCGAGGGGATCGGCGAGCTGGAGCTCTCGCCCGAGGAGGCCGAGGCCGTTCGCGTCGCGCTCGCCGAAGAGCCGTCCGGGGCGACGAGGGGACACGCGTCCGCGCCGGCGCCCGGTGGCGATGTCAGCTCCCGATAGCTCCCTGCCGCGGGCAGGCTACCTGGGACCTGAGGGCACGTTCACCGAGGAGGCGCTGCTGGCCGGCGCATCGCCCTCGGCCGTCCAGCCGGTCGCGCTGGAGACGATCAGAGACGTGGTCCTGGCCGTCCAGGAGGGCTCGGTGGACTGGGCGGTCGTGCCGATCGAGAACTCGATCGAGGGCTCGGTGACGGTCACCTTGGACACCCTGGCCGGGCAGGCAGGCGACGTGGAGATCGTGGGCGAATGGGTCTTGCCGGTACGCCACTACCTGATCGCCGCCGATCCGATCGAGTTGGAGCGGATAGGAACAGTCGTCTCTCACCCGCACGTGCCCGGACAGTGCCGGCGCTTTCTGCAAGCGCGCCTCCCCCACGTCCGCGTCGCGGCCGCCACTTCGACGGCCGAGGCGGTGCGGCTCGTGGCCGAGCACGCGGGCGCCGTCCCGGACGGGGACGGGGACGAGCGGCGTTGGGCCGCGATCGGCACCCGGCTTGCCGCCGAGCTGTATGGCTGCGTGGTGATCGCCGAGGGAATCCAGGATCGCGAGGACAACGAGACGCGTTTCGTCTGGCTCGCGCGCAGGGACACGCCGGCGGGTGGGCCACCGCTGCGCTCGCCCGCCGGCCCGGCCCGCAAGACCTCGCTCGTGTTCTGGGGGGCCGGCGCCGGCCAGGCCGGTTGGCTGGTCATGTGCTTGGACGAGTTCGCGCGCAGACAGATCAATCTGACGAAGATCGAGTCGCGTCCGATGCGCGAGCGCTTGGGCCAATACATGTTCTTCGTGGACCTCGAGGGTTCTTTGGCCGAGCAGCGAGTTCACGAGGGTCTGACGGGTTTGCGGGCCCTCTGCGAGCACGTCCGCGTGCTCGGCTCCTATCCGACAGCTTGAACGTTTGGCGGCGGACAGGCGGACGGACCGCTACACTCCGGCGCTGAAGATGGAAAGCACGGCACCCACAGAGCCAGTGGGGTCCGTGCCGCCCCAAGAGCACCAGCGGCACGGACCGAGCTCATCGTCGAGTACGGCGATGGGTGGCCGGGTGCTCGTCCTCAACGCGACCTTCGAGCCCATCAACGTGTGCTCGGTGCGCCGCGCGGTCGTGCTCCTGCTCAAGGAGAAGGCCGAGCTGATCGAGCGCGGGCTGTGGGAGCTTCACTCTGAGAGCGCCACTTTGGCGCGGCCCGTGGTGATCAGGCTCGTCAGCTATGTCCACGTGCCACGCGACACTCACCGGCGCAAGATCACCCGGCGGGCGGTGTTTGCCAGGGACGGATGGATGTGCCAGTACTGCGGCTCGCGCTCCAACCTCACGGTGGACCACGTGATCCCCCGATCTAAGGGCGGCACCTCCAGCTGGGAGAACATCGTGGCGTCGTGCGCCCCTTGCAACCGGCGAAAGGGGGACATGCTTCCGCGCCAAGCGGGGATGCATCCCCGACACAAGCCGCGGACTCCGCGCGCCGAGATCTTCATCCACGTGGCGAGTCCCACGATTCCGGCGGCTTGGCGCCAGTACCTGCCGGCCGCAGCCTAGCGCCTACAGGGACACGCCATAAAGCACGGGGGGCGCCCTCGACCAGGCGCCCCCCGCTCTCAACTGCGCTGGACACGATCGCGCCGATTTCGCCTCGCCGGGCGCGCGCAATGGCGCGAGGCGGGACGGGCCGGAGGGACAAGTCCGGCGATCTGCGCGATGGTGGCCCGGGTTGGATTCCGCTAGGCGGGTCCAGCCGAGTGCTTCGGCCTAACGGCCGGCCACCTCCAGAGTCCCGCAAATACTGTCAGCCAACGTAGGACCACCTCCTTTCTCTGGTACTAGCAATGTAGCGGACGGCGACGACGATGTGGGCGGTTGCGTCTAGCCATCTAGCTCGCCGTGATGTAGCCGCTCATGTAGCCGGGGTGCTGCATGGCCCAGCCGCCCGCTTCGGTGTCGCACGGAAGCATGCAGTTCCATTGGAACTTGCCGGCTTGGGCGACAACCATTGTGTAGGTATGGACACCTGGTTGAGCGATGATGTTGACGCCCGCCAAAGCGGAAGTGATGCTGTGCGGGACTTCGTCGGTGTTGTCAATCTTCAATGTGACCGGCTGACCCACCTTGACCGTGAAGTTCGTGACCGTAAACATGTCGTGCATCTTGCCCTCGGGGCCGCGCTTGCCGCTGCCGACGATCTTGGTCTGGATTGTCTTTGCAGGCGTTGGTGCGATCGCCGTCTGTCGTGCGGCGGGTCGCGCTTGCACCAAGACTTCACGGGTGTTGCCGCTCTGGATGAGCGCGACCATTGACATCAGGAACGCCGCCAGGATCGCCAACCCGGCGAGGGCCTGCAGTATCCGCTTGCCGGTCCTGTCCACAACCGCGTCGAACTGCTCTTGATCGCTTCCCTCGGGGTCCATGGGCCACCGCCTTTCACGCTTTCTCGTATGCGTCGATAATCGCCTGCCAGCGTGTCGATGGGACCGGCAAAAGCCCGTAGAGAACAGACCTGCGCCCCGCAGTATGAGTAAGTGTTATTGCGCAAGTTCTCAGCGGTAATTCACCTGCGAGAACCGCCTTGAGCGGCACGGGCCTGTAGACCCGTGCCGCCAGGGTGTTATTCGGCGTCGAGCTCCGGGGCGGGCGGGACCGTATCCGCGGTCACCAGGGTCTCCTGCACGCCCTGGACGTCGTCGGCCTCGCCGCTGTCGACCACCAGCGCCACGGCGCTGACGACGTCGTCGTCCTTGAGGTTCATGACGCGCACGCCGGTGGCCGAGCGACCCTGGCGTGAGATGCCTCCAGCTGGCGTCCGCTGAACCATCCCACCGACGCTGATGAACACCAGCTCCTGGTGGTCTCTCACCACGAGCGCCCCGCCGAGCGCGCCCTTCTGCTCGGTGAGTCCGATCGTCTTGACGCCCTTGGCGCCGCGGTTGGTCTTGCGGTACTGGTCGATCTGCGTGCGCTTGCCGTAGCCGTTCTCGGTGACGACGAGCAGATCCATGTCGTCGCGGGCGACGTCCATGGCGATGACTTGTCCGTCTGGGCCCACGTCCATGCCGCGTACACCGGTCGTGTCGCGACCCATTGCGCGAGCGTCGGACTCGGCGAAACGCACCGTCAAGCCGGCGCGCGAGACCATGATGATCTCGTCTTCGGGGTCGACCGCGCGGACCGCCAAGAGCTCGTCGTCGTCGCGAATCTTGATCGCGATGATGCCGTCCGCCTTGATCGGAGTGTTGTAGGCGAGCAGCTCGGTCTTCTTGATCGTGCCGTCGCGGGTCGCGAACACCAGATACTTGGCCTCGGTGAAGTCGCGAGTGGAGAGAACCGCTTGTATGCGCTCGTCTTCGCGCAGAGGCAGCACGTTGACCAAGGCACGCCCCTTGGCCGTGCGCGAGGCCTCCGGTAGCTCATAGACCTTGGAGCGGTAGACCTTGCCGCGGTTGGAGAAGAACAGAAGGTAGTCGTGAGAGGAGCACACGAACAGGTGCTCGATGAAATCCCCGTCCTTCATGTCCATGCCGGTGACGCCGCGCCCCCCGCGCGCCTGTTGGCGATAGGTGGCGAGCGGCAGCGACTTGATGTAGCCGGTGTTGGTGATCGTGATCACCATCTGCTGATCGGCGATCAGGTCCTCGATGTCGATCTCGTCCTCGGAGTGAGTGATGTCGGTGCGACGCTCATCGCCAAAGCGCTCTGAGATCTCAGACAGCTCCTCCTTGATGACCGCCATCACGCGCGTCTCGTCACCGAGAATCGCGCGCAGCTCAGCGATGCGCTCGCTCACGTCCGCGTGCTCCTGCTTGATCGAGTCCGCCTCGAGCGCGGTGAGCTGGGAGAGACGCAGGTCGAGGATCGCTGTCGCTTGGATCGCGCTCAGCTCGAAGCGCTCCACGAGCTGTTCGCGCGCGGCTTCGCGGTCGCGTGAGGCACGGATCAATTCGATGATCGCGTCGAGGTTCTCGAGCGCGATCAAGAGCCCTTGCAGGATGTGCGCGCGCGCCTCCTTCTCGGAGAGCTCGTGCTTGGTACGGCGTACGATCACTTCGCGCTGGTGGGCCACATAGTTGTGGATGACCGCGCGCAGGTTCAGCGTGCGTGGGACGTTGTCCACGAGCGCCACCATGTTCACGCCGAAGGTGGTCTGCATCGAGGTGTGCTTGTAGAGCTTGTTGAGCACCACCTTGGGGATCGCGTCGCGCTTGAGCTCGATCACGAGTCGCATGCCGCGCTTGTCGGTCTCGTCGCGTAGGTCCGAGATCTCGGGGATTCGCTTGTCGTTGACCAGTTCGGCGATCTTCGTGATGAGGTTGCCTTCGCCGGCCTTCTTGACCATGAAGGGCAACTCGGTGACGACGATCGCCTCCTTGCCTTGGCGCAGCGGCTCGATGTGCGCCTTGGCCTGAACTCGCACGCGACCACGGCCCGTCTCGTAGGCGTCGCGGATGCCCTGGTGGCCGAGGATGATCCCGCCGGTGGGGAAGTCCGGCCCCTTGACGTGACGCATGAGCCCGTCGAGGTCGATCTCGGGATCGTCGATGTAGGCGATCGTTGCGCCGATCACCTCACGCAGGTTGTGTGGTGGGATGTTCGTGGCCATGCCAACCGCGATCCCCGAGGAACCATTGACGAGCAGGTTGGGAAAGCGCGCGGGGAGCACCATCGGTTCTTGGCGCGAGCCGTCGTAGTTGGCCGTGAAGTCGACCGTGTCCATGTCGAGATCGCGCAGCATCTCGGTGGCGATGCGAGCGAGCCGCGCCTCTGTGTAGCGCATCGCAGCCGCGGGATCGTCGTCGATCGAGCCGAAGTTGCCCTGGCCGTCGACGAGCTCGTAGCGCATCGAGAACTCTTGGGCCATACGCACGAGCGCGTCGTAGATGGCCGAATCGCCGTGTGGGTGATAGTTGCCCATCACCTCGCCCACGATCTTGGCGCACTTGGCGTAGGAGCGAGTGGGGCCGAGCCCGAGCTCGTTCATCGCGTAGAGCACGCGGCGGTGCACGGGCTTCAGGCCGTCGCGCACGTCGGGCAGCGCACGGCCAACGATCACGGACATCGCGTAGTCGAGATACGCGGTGCGCATCTCCTCCTCGAGAGCGCGCGGCTCGATGTTGCCGCCGCCGATCACATCAGCAGACGCCATCAACCATCACTCCTTTACACATCTAGGTTTGCCACTGTCCTGGCGTTGTCCTCGATAAATGCTCTACGCGGCTCGACCTGATCGCCCATCAACATCGAGAAGATGCGATCGGCCGCGGCCGCATCCTCGAGCGTGACCTGAGCCAAGGTGCGCGAGGAGGGAGCCATGGTGGTTTCCCCGAGCTGCTCAGCGTTCATCTCGCCGAGTCCCTTGAAGCGCTGGAGCTTGATGCCCTTCTGCGCGACGCTCATCACCGCGGTGCGCAACGCCTCGAACGACGGGGCGCTGTCGCGCGCGTCGCCGAGGCGTACCTCGAAGGCGGGCGTACCGGCGAGCTCGATCAACTGCTTGTGAACGGAGGCGAGTTGGCGATACTCCTGCGAGTCGAACAGGCTGCGCTTGATGCGATGAGTGCGGGCAAAGCCCGTGCGCGTCTCGGTGGCCTTCACGCGCAGCTCCATGGGATCCTGCTCGATCAGCTCGGTCGCATGGGTCTCCCCTTCGAGGCCCGCGCGAGAAAGCAGCTCGATCGCACTCTCGGCATTCATCACCTGCTCACCCAAGAGTGCTGACTCCTCCAGGAACTGGACCATCTCGTGGCCGTGCGCCGCGCGCAGGGTCGATGACCAGCCTTCGTACTGCGCGAGCAGACGCACGAAGCGCTGCCAGCGCGTGTCGGTGAGCTTGAACTGGGTGCCGTGACGATCGAAGACGCTGATCTTCTCCCACTTGTCGGAGAGCAGGATGTCCTCGAGCTCGGAGTCCTTCTCGATGTAGCGCTCGCGCGAGCCCTGCTTGAGCTTGTAGAGCGGCGGCTTGGCGATGTACACGTAGCCGGCCTCGATCAGCTCCTGCATCTCGCGGAACAGGAGCGTGAGCACGAGCGTACGGATGTGAGCGCCGTCCACGTCGGCGTCGGTCATCAGCACAACCTTGTGGTAGCGCGCGTTCTCGATGTTGAATTCCTCGCGCACGCCAGTGCCGATCGCGGTTATGAGCGCCTGAACCTCCGTGTTCTGCAACACCTTGTCGATGCGGCTCTTCTCGACGTTGAGGATCTTGCCGCGCAGCGGCAGCACCGCCTGGGTGTTGCGGTCTCGACCCTGCTTGGCGGACCCACCGGCCGAGTCACCCTCGACCACGAACAGCTCCGCAAGGCTCGGATCTTTGACCGAGCAGTCCGCGAGCTTGCCGGGCAGGGTGGAGTTCTCGAGCGCGGACTTGCGGCGAGTGAGGTCGCGTGCCTTGCGGGCGGCGTCGCGTGCGCGCTGTGCCTGCACCGCCTTCATGATCACAGCACGCGCCTCGCTGGGGTTCTCCTCGAGAAACTCTCCCAGGCCGGCGTTGACGATCGACTCGACGAAGCCGGCCATGCCCGGATTGCCGAGCTTGGTCTTGGTTTGCCCCTCGAATTGGGGGTCGCGCAGCTTGACCGAGATGACGGCCGTCAGCCCCTCGCGTACGTCATCGCCGGAGAGGTTGTCCTCTTTCTCCTTGAGCAGACTGTGGTCTCGCGCGTACTTGTTCAAGGTGCGCGTCAAGGCCGAGCGAAAGCCCGACATGTGCGAGCCGCCCTCGCGCGTGTTGATGTTGTTGGCAAACGAGTGGATCGACTCCTGGTAGGAGGAGTTCCACTGCATCGCTACCTCGGCCGCGCCCTCCTCGCTTTCTCCGGCGAAGAACACCACCTTGCGATGCACGGTGTCCTTGTTCTCGTTGAGGTAGACGACAAAGTCCTCGATGCCACCTTGGTATTGGAATTCGGCGGAGTGCCCCTCGCCACGCTCGTCGACGATCGAGATCTTCAACCCTCTCGTGAGGAAGGCTGTCTCGCGCAGACGCTCCTCCAGCGTGTGGAAATCGAACTCGAGCGACTCGAAGATGTCGGCATCTGGCAGAAACGTCACCGAGTTGCTGGTACCGGCGCCCTTCGGCAACTGCTCGCCCTTCTCCAACGGAGCCTGCGGCGCGCCTCGCGAGTATTCCTGGCTCCAGACGTGGCCGTCGCGGCGGATCTCCACGCGCAGCTGCTCGGAGAGAGCGTTGACGACCGAGACACCGACCCCGTGCAGGCCTCCGGAGACCTTGTAGCCGCCGCCCTCCCCGAACTTGCCGCCCGAGTGCAGGACGGTGAGGACCACTTCCACCGCCGGCTTGCCCTCCTTCTCCATCGTCGCGACGGGGATGCCGCGGCCGTTGTCGAGGACCGTCACCGAGTTGTCGGGATGAATCGTCACCGCCACCTCGGTGCAGAATCCGGCCAAGGCCTCGTCCACCGAGTTGTCCACAACCTCGTAGACCAGATGGTGCAAGCCCATGACGCCCGTCGAGCCGATGTACATGCCGGGGCGCTTACGAACCGCCTCCAAACCCTCCAGGACGGTTATGTCCTGCGCGTCGTAGCTGGCGTCGCCCCCCATAGCGGGGTCGTTGGCGCCGCCTTTTGCGGCAGCGTTCGTCTGCGAGCTTGAAGTATCGGTCGCCAATGGTCCTCCGATGACGCGAGAACGCCCCGGTATCCAGGTCTCCTAGACCTCGGTCCGGGGCGGTGGGTTTGTTTATCAAACGATAGCACAGCGACCCCTCAGAAGGGGACCTGTGAGACCCCAAAACTCCTGCAAATAAGCCAAAATAGGCTCGCGGAGCGGACTTGCGCGAACACCTTGGAGAGTCGCTTCGAGCGGGGCCGCACGGAAAGGGCCTGGCGGCGGTCAGGCGACCCGGCAGCGAAGCTTGTGGACGGACTCGCTTTCCAACGCGCGATTGAGGCGGGCGACCAGTTCGGGACCCATCAAATCGAGCTCGGCGGCCCACACCGCATCGGTGCAGATCACGGTGAGCACCCCCTCGCGCTCAGCCACGGGGCGGCCGGCGGCGGCGATCTTCTCGCCCACGGCCTGCTCCCATACCTGCTGTACGCGGGCAAGCGCAGTGGCCGGCGCAAGCGCTTCTGTGAAGCCCCCAAGCGCCAAGGAAAGAGGGCGAGGAGCACGGCGGCTCATGCGGCCATCGCCTCGCCCAAGATCGTGCCTGGCGAGATACGCAGTCGTGCAACCGAGCGATCGCCGGAGCCGGGCACGTGGGCAAGGTCGGTCGTCGCGACAACGCTTTGACCCCCGGCGCAAAGCTCGGTCGAAAGCAACTCGCGGCGTGTCAAGTCGAGCTCGCTCATTACGTCGTCAAGCAGCATCAGGGGCACGCGGTCGCACTCGCTTGCCAATACCGAGCGCTCTGCCAGTAGCAGCGCCAACAGGGCCAGACGCTGCTCGCCCTGCGAGCCGTAGCTGCGCAACTCGCGGCGGTCGCGCAGGATCGCGAGCTCGTCGCGATGGGGGCCGTGGGTGGAGAAACCGCGCTCGAGGTCGCTGGAGAGCTTCTCTTCGAGTTCGCGCACGAACTCGCTCGCATCGGCGGCGCGGGAGCGGGGCCGGTACTCCAGACGCGGCTCGCCGCTCAACCCCAACTGCGTGGCTCGCTCGGCGAAGGGCTCGGCCAGCAGCGCCACAGCGGCGGCGCGATCGTCGCGCAGGGCCAGGGCGTGGCGAGCGAGCTCTTTATCCCAGCTGGGCAGGGTGGCACGCGAAGCTCGCCGGGCGCGAATACCAGCGATCAAGGCGTTGCGTTGCGCCAAGGCGCGCGCGTAATCGTGGCGGGTAGCAACCCGGGGAGGCCACAGGGCGGAGACGAGACGATCGAGGTGAGCTCGCCGAAGCGCCGGAGCGCCCTTGAGCAAATCCAGACGATCGGGGGAGAAAACGCTTACGAGGGGCCGGGTTTGAACGTCGGCGAGCCTGTCGACCTCCGCGCCGTCGGCGGTCATGTGCTTGGGCGAGCCGGGCTGGAATCCAACCGTCAGCTCATGCCGGCGACCATTGTGGGAGAGGTTGACGACCACTCGCGTGGCCTGCGCCCCAAAACGGACCAACTCGCGCTCGGAGCGTGTTCGCTGAGAATGGCCGGTACAGCCGAAGTAGAGCGCCTCGAGCAGGTTGGACTTGCCGGCGCCGTTGGCGCCGTGCACGACCGTCAGCCCGTCGCCGAAGTGGGCTTCCGCGCGCGTATAGGTTCGGAAGTCGCGCAGTTGCAAATTTGTGACCCGCATCTCAGCTCATCCCGCATGGCCACTCGATGTTCTGGGCAAGCAAGTCAAGGATGCGCCGACCGCAGTGTGCTCAGCGCATGGGGGAGTCAGAACACCGACATACGCCGGGCAGAACATCAGGTGTTCAGGCGAATCGGCATGATCAGGTAGACGAACTCGCCGCCGTCCGGGGACTCGATCAGGCCGGGGCGCAGAGGACTGATCAACTTGAGCACGAGCTCCTCGGACTCGACGCTCTCCAGACCATCGCGCAGGAACTCGGGGTTGAAGCCGATCTCAAATGGCTCGCCGGCGAACGGCACCGGAAGCGTCTCGCTGGCCTCCCCGACGTCCGGGGTCTGCGCGGAGACCGTCAGCTCTCCCTCGCTGAAGCTGAGTCGCAGCGGCGCGTTCTTCTGCGCCAGCAGGCTGACGCGCCGTACCACGTCTGCGACCTCGGCGCTGGCCAGCCTCAGCTCATACTCGACGGACTCGGGCAGCAGCTGGCGATAGTTGGGGAACTGCCCGTCGATGAGCCTCGAGGAGAGCACCACGTCCCCGATCTCGAACACCACCTGGTTCTGCCCGGTGCTGACCGCCAGCTCCGGCTCGGAGAGCGACTGGGAGATGCGCGCAAGCTCCTGTAGAGCGCGTGCGGGGACGTTCGCCTCGATCGTCCCTTCAAGCGCGCTCGCCAACGCCGCGTGCTTGACACTCAAACGGTAGGAGTCCGTCGCGACCATCGTCAGCTCCTGGGCGCCGGCGGAGATCAAAACGCCCGTCAGCACAGGTCTCGTCTCGTCCTTGGAGGCCGAGCGTGAGACCTGAAGAGCGGTCTCGACGAACACGTCCGCAGGAAGGGTCATCCGAGTGGCTGGATCAGGCGATGGCAGCGTCGGGAAATCTTCGGCGCGAAGTGTTCGCAGATGGAAAGTCGCCGGCCCGGAGATGAGCTCTACGTCCTGCTCTTGAGCGCGCAACTCCATCGTGACCGTCTCGCCGGGCAGCGATCGCACGACGTCGAGGATGAGCCTGGCCGGCAGGACGGCAGAACCAGGGCGCAGGATCTCACCGGGTAGGGGGACCCGCAGGCCAACCTCCATATCGGTGGCAAGCAGGACGGGCTGCTCTCCCTCCGCTGAGATCATCACACCAGAGAGCGCTTGAACTGATGCCCGCGAGGACGCGACGCGAGTGGCTGTCTGCAGCTGCGCGAGAAGGTCGGCGGTAGAGAGAGAGAGCTTCACTTAGACACCTGATTGAAACATAGGATTAGTAGGGGCTGTTGACATGTGGATTGGTTGGTCTTTACTGGCGGTGGTGCGGGGATCGTGTGTATCGACTGTGGAGCGCATGTGGAGCAGAACCGGGGAAGTGTCTCAAGCTTGCCGGTCGTGAAGGTCACCGGTGGCGCCGAGACGAGCCCGCAGCTGATCGACGACTGTGCGTAGGGCGGGATTTGCGGCTATTCGCTTCTCGGTTCGGCGGTGTGCGTGCAAAACGGTCGTATGGTCGCGTCCGCCGAACTGTCGTCCGATCGCGGGCAGGGATTCTTCGGTCAGCTCCCGTGCCAAGTACATGGCGACCTGCCGGGGCCAGGTCACGCGGGCTGTTCGTGTGGTGGATACGAGCTCCTCGGGCGAGAGATCGAACTGCTCGCACGCCGCGGCCTTGATGTCGGCTACGGAGCGGGGTGGTAGCTCGGGCTGTGGATAGAGGCCGTCGAGCACCTCCTCGGCCAGTCTTGCGTCGAGCGGTCGGCCTGTGAGTGAGCTGTAGGCGACCACTCGGATGAGGGCACCCTCGAGCGATCTGACGTTGAGCGCGATCCGCTTGGCGATCAGCTCCAGTGCGGCGGGGTCGATCCGATCCAACCCGTCGTGGTCGGCACGCTTGCGCAGGATCGCCAAGCGGGTGGGGAAGTCCGGTGGGCGGATGTCGGCGACGAGCCCCGATTGGAAGCGCTCCCTGAGGCGGTCTTCGAGCGCTTGAAGGTCGCTCGGCGGCCGATCGGAGGTGAGCACGATTTGGCTGCCGGCGTCGTAGAGCTCGTTGAAGGTGTGGAAGAACTCCTCCTCGGTCTTGGTCTTGCGCTCGAGGAACTGGACGTCGTCGATCAGGAGCACGTCTACGTGGCGGAAGCTGGACTTGAAGGCATCCAAGCCGCCCGAGCCGAGGGCTCGCAAGAATTCGTTGGTGAAGGCCTCGCCGGTCGTGTTGCGTAGATGCAGGCCGGGGCTGTAGGAGGTCAGGAAGCTCGCTATGGACCGGAGCAGGTGGGTCTTGCCTACGCCTGGGGGTCCGCAGATGAACAGGGGGTTATAGGCGTGGGCGGGCAGCTCGCTGACGGTCAGAGCGGCCGCATGCGCCAGCCGGTTGGAATCTCCGATCACGAACTGGTCGAATGTCAGCTTGGGGTTTGCGCACAGCCCTTGATCGTGTTGTGGATGGGCTGGGGATTGGCTCTTTGGGGGCTTCGCGGCGGGTGCGGGACGCTTTGCTGTGGCGGATTGGTCGCGCTCGACCACCTCGACGGTTACGGCGGCTCCCAACACGGCGGCTGCGCAGGCCTGGAGGATTCGTCCGAAGCGCTCTCTGATCCAGCTGTACGTTTGCGTCGGGGCTTCGAGGACGAGTGTCTCGCCGTCGAAATCGAGCGCTCGCAGGGGCTCTATCCAGATGCGAAAGATCGGCTCATCGACCGTGGCCGACAGCTCTGCCTGTATTTGGGACCAGATGTGCTCAAGCTCTGTGCTCACGGCAGCGAGAACCTGCTCCTTGTGGGAGAGAGTTGACGGGAGATCATTCGCGTGGGGCCCGCGAAGGCCCGGTCAACCGAATATATCCCAGCCGACCCGCGTTCTGCGGCGCGCGCTCCCGACACGCCGCAAATGGCGAGAAATTCCACAATGGATCGAGTCGATTGGGTCGTCGGCATCGCCGCGGCGGCGAAAGGCGACGTGACCTTTATACTGGCTGCTCCGGCGTGAGCCGGATCGTCATTGGTGGGACCTCGGTCGTGCCACGAACATCAGCGCAGCCGGAGATCATCTATATGAAGCGCACCTATCAGCCCAAGAAACGCAAGCGCGCCCGTGCCCACGGGTTTCGCGCCCGCATGCGCACCCGCGCGGGGAGGCTCACACTCAAGCGGCGGCGCAGCAAGGGGCGCAAGCGGCTGTCGACGTAGTGACGCGCGCGCGATGATGGGGCGGTCACAGCGCCGCGGTCGACGCCTCTCTCGCAGCGCCGAGTTTGAGCGGGTGTATCGCCAGGGTCGCTCGGTGGCCAATCGCCATCTGGTGCTCTACTCGTTTCCCAACGCTTCGATCGACCGTCCCCGACTCGGTTTGTCGGTGTCGCGCAAGGTCGGCGGCGCGGTGGAGCGCAACCACGTCAAGCGCCTGCTTCGGGAAGCCTTCGAGGGGGTGGAGCCTCAGCTCGAGGGCGGACACGACGTGGTCGTCGTGGCTCGACCCGAGGCTCGTGCGCTGGCCGAGCAGGAGGGGTTGGCGGGGATCGACGGGGCGCTCGAGGAGTTGATTGCCCGCGCGGGTCTGCGGACGCCGCAAGCCGACGGCCTGCTTGCGCCGGCGCCTGTCGAGGGGGGGGAGGTCGATTCGTGAAGGCCGCTCCCGCCGAATGCGAGCACAGACATCCAGAGCCTCGCCGGTTCTCGGCAATGATTCTCCTTGCTCCTATCAAGCTCTACCAGAGGCTGATTTCGCCCGCTCTGCCGCGACGCTGCAAGTACGAGCCGACCTGCTCGCGCTACGCGGTACGAGCAGTCGAGGAGTACGGCATACTGAGGGGCCTCGTGCTCGCGACGTGGCGCTTGTTGCGGTGCAACCCGTGGAGCGACGGCGGGTACGATCCGGTCGAGGCTCAACGCCTGTTCGGCGTAGATCCTGCCCGTGAGCGGTAGCGCAGCGTCAACTCCGACATGTTCATCCTCGCCAACGTCATCCAGGAAGCGTTCTCGCCGCTGATCAGCGTCTTTCAGTCGATCCTGGTCTTCATCCACACGCACATCACCCCCACGAGTTGGGGATTGGCGATCGTGGGACTCACCGTTCTGATCCGCGCCGTGCTGGTGCCTTTGACGCTCAAGCAGTTCCGGTCAATGCAGGAACTCCAGCGGCTGGCGCCTCAATTGAAGGCGCTTCAAGAGAAGTACAAGGACGACAAGCAGCGCCAGCAGCAGGAGATCATGGGCTTCTACCGGGAGCACAAAGTCAACCCGTTCGCCTCCTGCTTGCCGTTGCTTCTCCAGCTTCCAGTGTTCATCTCCCTGTTCTACATGCTCCGCACGGATCTGAAGAAGAACATTTGCGGTCAGGCGCTGGTCTCTCATTACAACTCGCTGCACCACACCACGATTGCGACGTTTGCGGGCCTGCCCACCAAATACGTGGAACAGACGGGCTGCCAGGCAGTTGCGCCAGGGTCGGCCAAGTTCCTGTTCATACCGGACATAACCTCCAAGGCGACCGGGGTCGCGCTGGTGATCTTGCTGGTGCTCTATGTCGGCTCTCAGCTGGTCTCGACGATGACGATGTCGGCGACGGCCGATCCGACCCAGCGTCGCCTGATGATGGCCTTGCCGCTGTTCTTCGTGATCATCTTGTACCGCTACCCGGCGGGTCTGCTGGTTTACTGGATCACCACCAACCTGTGGACGGTTGGCCAGGGGTATTTTGTGCGGCGCAGCTTCGGCCCGCCCCCGGTCGCGGTCGGCAAGGGGGTCGGTCCTCCCGCTACGAGCAACGCCGTCGCCAACGGCAAGCCACAGGAGGAGGGGCGTGCCCCCAAGAGCGAGCCCGCGTTGGCCGGCGCGGGCACAGGCGCCGCGCCGCCGCCGCCCCCGCGCAAGAAGAAGAAGCGTTCGGGCAGGCGCAGATGAGCGAAGCCGAGGAGATTCCCGAGCAGGATGAGGACCCGGCGACGATCTTGCGGGAGTTGCTGGAGGAGGTCGTGGACAGCATGGGCCTCGACGTCGATGTACGCGTGGAGCACGCTGACGGCGTGTTGAGCGGATCTGTAGAGGGCGAGGACCTTGGCCTGTTCATCGGCCGCCGCGGCCAGACGATCGACGCTGTCCAGCACCTAGCGCAAAGGATCGTCTTTCGCGGTGGCTCACCCGAGTCGCGTGTCGTGATCGACGCTGACGGCTATCGCGCTCGGCGCGCCGAGGCGCTGCGCACGCTGGCCGCCGAGGCCGCGGAGGATTCCTTGCGCAGCGGCGAAGCGGTCGAGTTGGAGCCGATGCCGGCCTCGGAGCGGCGCATCGTGCACGAGTATTTGCGCGAGCGCGGCGGTGTGCTTACGCACAGCGAGGGCGAGGAGCCCGAGCGGTATTTGGTCGTGGAGCCGAGCGAGGATTGAAGGCCTTCGGGCCCGCGTACGCCGGCTCGTGCAGCATGATCTCTTCGCGAGTTCCGCTGAGCGCCCGCCGCCGGGACGAGGTCGATGATTTCACGTGAAACGTTTCTGGTGAAACATCCCCTATGAGTCGCGGCGCGGGGTTGCAATGAGTTCACGGCAGGCAGGCAACGGCGGCCTGGAGCCACTTTTGGGGGGCCTTGGCGCACGTCATGGCCTTTCGGGCGGCCAGGTCGAGCAACTTGGATCGATTGTCAGGGTGTTGGCGGCCGACGATCTGGCCCCCACCACGGTGCGCGAGCCGGCGCTGGCGATCGACGTGCATCTGGCCGACTCCCTTGCTGCACTTGACCTGGAGGTGGTGCGTACAGCTCGTCGGATCGCGGACATCGGTGCCGGCGCCGGCTTTCCCGGACTCCCGCTCGCCGTGGCGCTGCCCACGGCCGAGGTGAAACTGGTCGAGAGCCAGGCGCGCAAGTGCGGATTCATCGAAAGCGTGGTCGAGGAGAGCGGGCTTGCGAATGTCGAGGTGGTCTGCGCGCGGGCTGAGCAGTGGCCGCAGGGGCTATGCGCCAACGACGTGGTGGTAGCACGGGCGGTGGCGGCGCAGCCTGTCGTGCTCGAGTACGCGGCGCCGCTGTTGGCGACGGGTGGAGCCTTGGTCGACTGGCGTGGGCGCCGCGACCCAGATGAGGAGCGGGCGGCCGGCGTCGCCGCGCGATTGTTGGGGCTGAAGCTGGAGTCGATCCAACGCGTGGAGCCTTACGAGGCTGTGCGCAACCATCACCTGCACGTCTATTTGAAGGTGGAGGAGACCCCGGAGCGCTTTCCGCGCAGGGCCGGCATGGCTCGCAAGAAGCCTCTGGCGGCCTGATGGAAGACGCTGGACAGACGCCTCTGGAGCACGCGAGTTCGATCGACGCTAGCGTGCGGGGCGCCATGGGCAAGATTTACGCGATCGCAAATCAGAAGGGCGGTGTGGGCAAGACGACCACGGCAGTCAACGTGGCCGCCTGTATTGCCGAGGCCGGCTATGCGACGCTCGTCGTGGATGTGGATCCCCAGGCAAACGCGACTGTCGGCCTGGGGTTGCCGCGCTCGCGCAAGCCCGGCCTGTATGAGGTGTTGGCCGGCGAAAGCGAGGCGGCTGAGGCGATCGTGGAGAGCTCTGTGGAAAAATTGAAGTTGCTTCCCGCAAGCCCTGGCCTGGCCGGCGCGAACATCGAGCTGCCGAGGATGGATGCTTTCGAGCAGCGCTTGCGCCAAGCGCTTGCGCCGATTCGCGACAGCTATGAGTACATCGTGCTGGACTGCCCTCCCTCCCTCGGGCCGCTTACGGTCTGCGCGCTGGTCGCCGCCGATCGCGTGATCGTTCCAGTCCAGACCGAGTACTTCGCCCTGGAGGGGCTCGCCGGGTTGCTCGAGACCTTGGCGTTGGTGCAGCGCGAATTGAACCCGCGACTGACGGTGGCGGGAATGCTGTTGACCATGCACGACAATCGCACTCGCCTTGGTCGCGACGTGGAGCGGGAGGTGCGCGAGCATTTCTCCGATCTCGTGTTCGAGACGGTGATCCCGCGCAACGTGAGGGTCGGCGAGGCCCCGAGCTATGGCCTGCCGGTGACTCATCACGACCCCCACAGCGCGGGCGCGGCCGCGTACTTCGAGCTGGCAAAGGAGGTGGCCGCCCGTGGCTAAGCCCAAGCGGGGAATGGGACGAGGGCTGGAGGCGATCCTGAGCGTCTCAGGCGAGGCTCCAACGGCCGAGGAGCTGCGAGAGCTGCCCATCGAGCTGATCGTGGCCAATCCCAATCAGCCGCGTCGGCACTTCGACGAGCAGGCGTTGAACGCGCTGGCCGGGTCTCTGGGGGAGCGCGGGGTTTTGCAGCCGGTGCTTGTGCGCCCCAAGCCCGGGGGGACCTATGAGCTCGTCGCTGGCGAGCGTCGCTGGCGCGCCGCCCAAATCGCGGGATTGACCGAGATACCCGCGCTCGTGCGCCCTCGCGACGACGCCGCGACGCTGGAGCTCGCACTGATCGAGAACATGGCGCGAGAGGACCTGAATCCGATCGAGGAGGCTCGGGCATGTGCTGCGCTGGTGGAGGAGCTGGGTCTCACGCGCGAGGAGGTCGGGCGTCGCGTGGGGCGCAGCCGGGTGGCGATGTCCAACCTGCTGAGATTGTTGGATCTACCCGACGAGGCGCTCGAATTGCTCGAGCAAGGTCATCTCAGCGAGGGGCATGGACGGGCCTTGCTGTTGGCTGAGGATCACACGGATCGCCGCCGCCTGGCGCGCGAGGCGGCCGATGAGGGATGGTCGGTGCGGGTCGTCGAAGCGCGCGCGCGCGAGGCCAACGATGCGGGCGATCGCGCCAACGGCAAGTCTCGTGCCGCGCCGAAGACGTCCAGTCTCCATCCCGACCAGCGGGAGGCCGCCGCTGCTATCGCCGTGACGCTCGAAGAGGCCCTTGGCGCCGAGGTCAAGGTGCGCCCGGCGAAGGGGGGTTATCGCGCCGAGCTGAGGTTCGCCGGACCGGATGAGGCGCTGGCGTTGGTGGAAGGGCTCGGGCGGGGCGGGGCGGCCACGGACGCTGGTTGAGTGTGGGATGGCCACGAGGCGGACTGCATCCCAGGCGCTCGCCGCGAATGAACTGTAGGGAGCGAACAGACGCTCTGCGGCTAGGCCCAACGGACGCTAGAATCGGCGACCGCGGGCGATTAGCTCAGTTGGTTAGAGCGCTTCTCTGATAAGGAAGAGGTCCCTGGTTCGAATCCAGGATCGCCCATCGATTGAGCGTGCTCAACGAGCCCGGCCCGCGTCCCTCTGGCGCTACGGCAAACGTGAGGACCTTCGTGCTCGCCCGTTTACCCAGCTCACAGTCTGGTTGGCGATACGCAACGAGCCGGCGCCGATAGCTGGTCCTTCTTCAAGCAGCGCAGGGGCTGTGGCGGACACTTGCGCGCGGTACACCTGGAAGGTCGATGTCTTGCACCGGGCTCCCTTGCGCACGATCCAGGCAACCGATCCGAGACGGGTGACCGCTAGGTCGGTGACTTCACGGAAGCTGATGACGCAGGCATCCACAAAGCCTCCCGCGCGCGGGACTGTGAGCAAGGTGTGGTGCTTGGCGACATCGAGAACCACGATGTCGGTGCTTGCCGTGTCCACTCCATGGGTCGCTTCGGTGTAGGCGACAATCGTTCCGGCGAGGGTGATGTGGTCGATCGAGGCCGGTTGGTATCGCCGCGGCTTGGCAAGCGCGAATGCCGTCCCGCGTCCCAGAAGGCAGGCGTACATCTCTTGCCGGATCGGAAGCTTCCTTGCAATGGAGTAGACCCTGACCTCACGATCCTTGGCGAGCGTCTGGGCATGCGGCGGGAGGCAGTTTGCGTGTCCCGTAGCGGCCCCCGCCACCGAGGTGGCGAGCGTCGTCGCGACCGCCGCTCCTATCGTGAGCAAGCGGACTCGCTTGATCCTGCGCTCGCATCGAATGGTTACGCGGCGAGCGTAGCGCTCGGCCGCGGTTGGACGAGAGGCCGACGCTCGCCGCGTCAAGGGTGCCGCGCGATGATCCGGTCGATCTCGACCGGTCCGCCGGTGTGGTCGGGATACACCACGATCGCCGTGGGCGGGCCCCCGAACCAGGCGCTCATCTCACCCTCTCCGACGTACTCGGCGGGACGCTGGGAACCGTCGCCTTGAATCACCCAGATCGGCTGTCCCTTATGGAACATGCTGTCCCCGATGTCGGTCATTCCACGTGCCTCACACCGTCCAGGGTACCGGTAGTTGGACAGTGTGACCAGACCCCACCCTCGATTTGGGACGTTCGTCCAAAGCGCTTCGGGGCGTGGATACCGAATATGTGGTCATGACACGAGAGCAAGCAAAATCGGTCGAGGGCAGGATCCGGTTGTGGATTCTCGAGCAGGAGCACGATCGGCGGATGGAGCGGCAGCTGGCCGGTGTCGATCACCGGGCTCGCCGTTCGATCCAGACGAGCATTGGCGGCCGTAACGGCCGCTACGCCCGCGCCTGATTCGAGCGATCGCAACGGGGCCAAACACCGCGCCCGGCCGGCTGGGTGGAGCTAGAGTCTGGCCGCGACGAGGCCTGCCGCGAACAGGACCATTGCTGCGGCGCAGGCCATCAAAGCGCTCTCCATCGGGGCGGCTACCCGGGCGGCGTCCAAGTCCAGTGTGCGTCCATCGGTCAGACGCTGCTCGCCGCTCAGCGATGCGGTGCGCCGGCGCAACTCTCGCACCGGTGTGCTCAGACGCCGCTGGGCGACGCTCAGGAGCATGCACCCGCTCGCCACCAGGATTCCGTCGAGCCGCAGTTCTTGGGCTTGCGCGAAGAAGGCGGTCAACGCTGGGAAAGCCCCCCAGGCAAACGCGAACCACAGGTCCGAGTGCATGCGTCCACCGAAGAGCTCCAGGTTGTAAGCGACCGCAAGCAGAGCGCCGACGGCGACGAAGGCCAAGAGCCAGAGCGAGATCGAAAGGGCGCCGCCGGCGACTCCGATGGCGACCGCGCCTGCCAGCGAGCATGAGGCCAGCAGTACGAGTGCGCGTGAGGAAAGGCGGGTGCCGAGCGGCCTCCCGTGCAACTCGTCCAAGGCGTGCGCGGCAACGCCCATCCCTAGCAGGAACGCCAGCAAGGTCCACGCCAGTCGGTAGCCGTAGAAGTGGGGAGCCACGGCCGCCCCGATCGCGACGTAGCTCAGATGCCAGGCGGTGTAAGGGGTGTGCAAGAGGGTGAGCAAATCGCGCCATCCGCCAGGGCGCAAAGCGTAGAAGGCGGGACGTTCAAGTCGACTCGATGTGGCCATCGATGTCCGCCTCTCTGCGGGCGCGAGCGGCTTGTGGGTCGAGCTTTGGCGGAGCGCCCGGCTTGGTACCCGACATCACGACTCCTCCACCGAGGCTCATCGGTCGAACGTGGACGTCCGCTATGCCGGCCTGCTCCCATAGGGCTAGCACTCGCTCGATCGGGTAGGTCGCATAGAAGCTGGGAATGCTCTTGGCGAGAAAGCTGCCCGTGTGGGCCCACTCGCGTGAGACGAGCCGACCGAGCGCGGGCAGGCCGATGTGGGTGTAGAGCCTCCACAAAGCCCGCCAAGTGGGATTGGGGGGCACGAAGAACTCGAGCGAAGCGATGCGACCGCCCGGCTTGAGAACCCGCGCGAGCTCGACCATCGTGGCGCCGGGATCGTCGACGTAGCGCAGCAGATAGGTGAAGGTGAGATGGTCGAACTCCTCCGCCTCGAACGGAAGATGCTCCGCTTCGCCTCGCACAAGCGAGATCCGCTCGCCCAAAAACGTGTCCGACGCTATTCGGGCTTCTGCCGCGGCGAGCATTTGGGGGCTCTGATCGAGGCCGACGACCTGACAGCCGTAGTGTCTGACCAGGCTCTGCGCCACAAGTCCAGTGCCCGTGGCCACATCGAGCACGCGCTGCTCGCCTCCGGCCAGGATCGCCTCGACCATGGCTTTGCGCCAGCGCGGATCCTGGCCGAAGCTGAGGGCCGCCGCGACACGGTCGTAGTGGCGGGGTAGAGGCGCGAACAGCTCAAGCGCCTCGCGCTTGCGCGGAGTTGCCGAGGGCATCGGCGCGTCGAGGGCGCTCACGCGGGGTCCGGTCGGCTGGAAGTCAAAAGCGACATGACTGCCTATTGCCCGCAAAGCGGGCTGCGCAAGCTTGCAAGGTGCGCTGCAAGCTCACGCGGCGAGAGCTAAGGCAACTGGGGAGACGTGCCGATGAAGGGTCCGTGGCAACTCCAACCAGTCTTCCGAGGCGTCCGTTCATTCGGCGCATGATGCTCGCGCTGGCGAGCGCCCTCGTGCTCGCGGGCGCTTTGCAGGCGGCTCCCGCCGGCGCGGTGGTCACCGAAGTGGGCAGTGCCAAGGTTGGCTTGCAGCCACGCGAAACGGCACACTACTGGGAAGGTTACTGGAAGTGGAACGGCCTCGGCAAAGACGAAGCCGAAGCCAACGCACCGGTTCTCCAGTTCAACAACGACCCCATCCTCCCCGGTCATCCAGGACCGGTGATGCATTCGGTCGCCACCTACGCAATCTACTGGGATCCAGACGACTACTACCACGGAGATTGGCAACACCTCGTCGATGGATTCCTCGCTAACGTGGGATCCGACGGAAGCCCGTTGAGTAACGTATTCGCCGTGGATAGGCAGTACACCGACCGGACCGACCAACCGGCCGCTGGTCACGCGACCTTCCACGGCGCCTACACCGACACCAACCCTTACCCGGCCAACGAAGGCTGCGTCGATCCCCACCCGCTACAAGGAGGCACGCCGCTGCTCGGAGAAGAAACGGTGTGCCTGACTGACAAGCAGGTGAGGGCTCAGCTCGAAGCTTTCGTCCATGAACAGCACGGCATCCAAACCGGCATGGGCACAATCTTCTATCTGATGACCCCTCCAGGAGTAACGGTTTGCCTGGACGGCGGCGGTCCGAACGGCCGGTGCTCCGATTTCCATGGGGAAGTCAAGGAAATCTCCGAATACGAAGAAGCGAAGAACAGTTATCCGGAACAAGTAGAAAAGTATGAAAAAGAACAGGAAGCCTACGAAAAGGCCCTGAAAAAATACAACGAAGAAAAGGCCGAAAAGGAAGCAAAAGGCGAACCAGAGGAACTCGAACCGCCGGCTGCGCCCGTGAAACCGACTGCGCCAGTACTGCCGGCAAGCTATGCCGATTTCACCAAGAGCTTTTGCAGCTATCACTCAGCCATAAGCGCTAATCCCGAATCCGGCGACGCCAACACCATCCTCTACGCCGTAATCCCGTGGACCGCCGGCGGAGCGGGCGATTATCACCTCAACAAGCGCGACCGATCACAGGCTTTCGACTGTCAGGACGGTGGCTTCGAACCTGCCACCAAGCCCAACGGCGAACTTGAGGAAAAGGAGCACGCGAAGAAACGCTCACTCAAGGAAGAAGAAGAATTCAAAAACAAGTCGGCGAAGGAACAACGCGAAGAGGAAGAAGCGCGAGAACTGGGTCTTGAAACGCCTCACGATCAAGAGCCCAACCAGCTTGTGTCCATATACGGTCCCGACGGCTCATACGATGGTGGTTTGGCCGACTTGATAATTAACCAGATCGCTGTCGAGCAGCAGAATACCGTTACCGATCCGCTGTTGAACGCTTGGCAGGACTCAGCAGGCGAGGAGGCCACGGACGAGTGCCGCAATTCCTTCTTTGAGACTAGTGGCGGCGGTGCGCCGGCCAACCCGCTGACGAGGGCCGGCACGCTTTCCAATCAGACCTTCAACGGTGGCTCTTATTACCTCAATGACGTATTCAACCTGGCGTCGCTCTTGTTGCCTTACCCGGGCGTGCCATGCATGCACGGCATTTCACTCGAACCCGATTTCACGGCGCCCAACACGGTCAATACTGGCGAAATAGTGGGATTCGATGGCATGGAGTCAGACGTGACGCTTGATGCTGCGGTCGGCTTCTCCCCAAGCGGTATCGCGCAGCACAAGTACGCTACGTTCACTTGGAATTTCGGTGACGGCTCTGCTCCGGTGACCGGATATGCACCTGGCGCACCGACGGCCAATTCGCCAGCCGACGCGCCCTGCCCTACGTGGGAACCGGTGTGTGCTGCCAGCACATATCACTCTTACCAGTATGGGGGGACCTATGAAGTGACCCTCACCATCACAGACATCGGCGGCGACACGGGGAGCGTGACAAAGTTCGTAACGGTAGATGGGCCGCCACCTCCAACGCCCGAAGTCCCGCCAGGCGGAGGTTCAGGTGCTCCCGCGACGGCCCCAGGCGCAGTGTCGCCGTCTCCCGCCCCGTCACCTGTCCCGACTCCGATCGTAGGACCTACCGTTCCGGCCCCTGTCGTCACCGGCATAGCCGCGACGACCTCCCTGAAGAAGGCCCTGAGCAAAGGCCTCCCCGTCCACTACACCGCCAACGAGCAGGTCGCCGGTAGCATCGAGGTGCTGCTCGAAAGCTCGGTCGCGAAGCGCCTCGGCGTTCACGGTGCGGCGGCGACGGGTCTGCCGAAGGGAACTCCCAGCTCGATCGTGGTGGGCACCGCGGTGCTTGTCACGACGAAGGCGGGCCAAGGCACGCTTCACATCAAGTTCTCGAGCCGCACGTCCTCCCGTCTGAAGCACGCTCACAAATTGAAGTTGATGCTGCGTCTCTTCGCTCGCAACGCGTCTCGCCAAAACCCCCAGACGACGACCGCGCTCAGCACCGTCGTCCTCAATCCCTAAATCGCGGGGTCAAACAGGGCAGCGTGCATGCGGTCCCGGACGCTCGCGCGTGCCCTCTGCCGCGTCGGCTCGCCCCTCAAAGCCCCGCCGGATGGCGCACCGCATACCCCGCCAACGACGGCTGGGACACGAGCCAGCGCGAAGCGTAAGGCCCGGAGCGCCCGGCGGTGTCGAACCACATGCCATTCACATCCATGAACGTGTGGCCCGCATTGGCGTAGATCGTGATCCACCGACCTGGCCCCGGTTCGCCCCAATTGGCTAGATCGCCCGACACGAGCGGCGCGCCCAAGAGGCCGCCCGCGGCCAAGGCATAGCTGACCGAGCCCGAACAGTCATAGCCGTTGGCGATGAAGGACCCGTGCCCGCCGCCCCAGATATAGGGGAAGTCGGCGATCGCGTTGCCGCCGGCGACCACTCTTTGCACCGCTTCCGGTACTCCCGTGGGGATCGGAATCGTGCCGTTTCCGCCCACCGAGAAGCCGCCCGCCACGGGCGTCAGCACGCGCTGTTGGGCCGCGCGCGCCTGGGCTTCGGCGTGCTGCTCTTCGCCGAGCTCCTTGCGTATCTGGGCGTCTGAAGCGGCTCCCGCAGCGACGGCCGCTTCCCCGGCCGCGCTCGGCGAGGAGGCCGAACGGTGATGTACCGAGGCGGGCAGCGGAAAGCTCTTGGCTTCTTCGGGGTCGCGCACCTCGGCAACCGCCACGGCTCCCTTCGACGCTGTGCCGGCAGCGGCCCGAGGCGTCCTGGTGGGCGCTTTCGGCGCGGTCGCGGTGACGCTCGAGCGGATCGTGGTAGTCAGGGAACGCTGTGTGCCCGTTTGGGTTTGGGCGACATGGTCTTGGGTCTGCGCAACGTGGCCTGCGCTTGGTATGAGGAGCGCCACGCCGACCGCGACCGCGACCAGCGCGCTGCCACCACCGATGTAGCCGCGGCGAGACAGGCCTTTTCTGGGACCGGTCTCCAAGAGGGCTCTGTCCGACCCGACGCTCATCGCTAGAAAGGCTAGCGCCGCGAGGGGCTGGCCCACCCCGGTCGCACGATCGCTCCCAAACGCGCCTGGTCCAGGACAGCCTCAGCTACCCTTCTCGGATGTCTGAGGAGGCTACCGCCATGGATATCCGCCCGGGGGGCGGCGCCAAGCACGTCGAACTGCGCCCCCATATGCGCTTGTTGCACGGTATGCGCAAGCCCGCCAACTGGCTGCAGCTGATCAGGTTCGGAATGGTCGGCGGCCTTGGCTTCGTCGTCAACATCGCCGTCTACGCGCTGTTCGTGCACGTCTTGAGCACGCCCTACCAGATCGCCGCGGTACTGGCGTGGCTGGTCGCGGTGCTCAACAACTTCTTGATAAATCGCCATTGGACCTTCGACGCGTCGGCGGGACGCATCCACTTTCAGGCGATCCGCTTCTTCGTCGTCAGCCTCGCTGCGTTTCTCCTGGTCAATCTTGTGCTCTTGACGCTGCTGGTCGAGGACGCCGGCTTCGCGAAGGTGCCGGCACAGGCCTTGGCGGTTGCGGCGGCGACGCCTTTCAACTTCCTGGGCAACAAGCTTTGGAGCTTTCGGGCAGGACGCTGAGGCTGCTTCGGAGGGCCTCCTCAACAGAGCCCACCCTCCCCCGGGCACCCCAGCCGGCCTTCTAGCCGCCCTGCTTAGCCACCTATACTCTGGGGTCTCCCCTCTTGGAGGATTTGTCGTGCAGGAGATGGTCATCTATGGCGTGAGCTTCGACATGGTCGGCAAGCAGCCGATCGTGTTGTTGAAGACGGTTGACGGCAACAAGTTCCTGCCGATCTGGATCGGCCACCCCGAGGCCGCGTCTATCTTGATGAAGCTGCAAGGCGCCTCCACGCCGCGTCCGATGACCCACGACCTGCTTTGCGAGATGCTCGGGGAACTCGAGGTCAAGTGCACCCAGGTGGCGGTGACCGAGCTGCGGGAGAACACGTTCTTCGCCTCGATCACGCTCAGCGTGAACGGTCGCGAGATGGAGATCGACTCACGGCCCTCCGACGCGATCGCATTGGCGGTCCGCTCCGGTGCCCCGATCTTCGCCGCCGAGGAGGTGATCGCCGAGTCGGCGATCGAGTTCGAGCACAACATGGAGGAGTCCGAGGACGTCGTCGAGCGCTTCAAGGAGTTCCTCGACGAGGTCACCCCCGAGGATTTTGCGGCGGGAGACTCCTAGACGTTCGCTGAGCTGCGCGATGCTACGTCCTCGCTTGCTCTCGGTAAGGCCCCACGCGCGCGCGTAGGGCACCCTTTGCCGAACATAGTCCCGCCCACCGGACGCCACCAGCGGGCGGAGTTCAGCGGCTGCGGCGCTCGCCAGAGCGGGGCTCGCGGCGGGGCAGCTCGACCACCTCGGCCATGCCCGCGTTCTCGCCGGAGCCGGCCTCCGTACGCGGTGCGGGCGCGGCGGGCTGGGCCCCGGTGAGGGTGCCGAACAGGCCGACCTGCTCGCGCACGACCTTGCCGATGCGCCGGACGCCCTCGCGGATGTCCTCCTCGGGGACGCCCGCGAAGTTGAGGCGCATCGAAGAGCCCCCTCGGCCGTCCAAGTAGGCGGCGCGGCCTGGCACGAAGGCGACGCCCTCGCTCTCCAAAGCACGAGCGAGCAGGTCGGTGGTGTCGATGTAGTCGGGCAAGGTGGCCCAGATGAATAGCCCGCCTTGGGGCTTGGTCCAAGAGGCGGCCGCGCCGAAGTGCTCCTCCAAGGCGCCCAACATCGCGTCACGGCGGATCTTGTAGAGATCCTTCAAGGACTCCAAGTGCGCCAGCCACAGGGGCTCCTTGTGTTCGCGAAGGGCGCTCGCCGCTGCGGCTGAGCGAGTCCGCATCGGCCCGGAGGCCGAGGAAGTGGTCTCTTCGAAGTAGGCGGCCACGAACAGCTGGGTGACCGGCGAGGAGCACAGGTCGGCGCCCTGCTTGCACAGGTTGAGCTTCTCCATGACAGGCCTCGGCGCGACCGCCCATCCGAGGCGCACCCCGGGGGAGAGGATCTTCGAGAAGGTGCCCAAATACACAACGAAGTCCGAAGCCCCGCCCCTCGCGGCCGCGTCCGCGTCCAAAGAGTGGAGCGTGGGCAAAGGCTCGCCTTCGTAGCGGAGCAGGCCGTAAGGGTTGTCCTCGAGCACGATCAGCTCGCGCTCGCGCGCCACCTCGACCAAGCGCCTGCGACGCGGCAAGGACATGGTCACGCCGCCGGGGTTCTGGAAGTTGGGGATCGTGTAGATGAGCTTGGGTCTGCGTCCTTCGCCTTCGAGTCGATCCAAAGTCGCCTCGAGCTCGTCGATCGGCATCCCGTCGGCGTCCATCTCGATCTGCACGACCTTGGCTTGGTAGGCGTCGAAGGTGGGCACCGCGCCCGGGTAGGTGGGGGCCTCGGCGACGATCGTGTCACCGGGGTCGATGAAGGCCTTGCACATCAGGTCGATCACCTGCTGGCCGCCGGTCGTGACGATCACCTCGTCGGGGTCCACCGAGGTGCCTTCGGCAGCCATCACCTGCAGGATGCACTGCACAGTGCAGGCCATTCCCTCGGTCGGGCCGTATTGGAGCGCCCGCGCGGTCGACTCGGACGCCACCTGGGCCATCAGCTGGGCATACAGCTCGGGTGGGAAGGTCCCGGTCTCGGGCAGGCCGCCCGCGAGGGAGATCACCTCGGGCCGTTCGGTTAGCGACATCATGTCGCGCATCGCCGAGGAGCGCATTCCGTGGGTGCGCTGGGCGAATACGGCCTCATAGCGCTGCAGTTCGTGGGCGGTGGGGCGCGAAGGCCGCCCGCCGGAGGGGTCGTCTATCGTCATGGCGCTCCCAACATGGCCGCTTCAAGGTAGCGCACACCCCGCACGACGCAAATCGCTGAAACGATCACACTGACTTCATGAACGGTCTCGTCTTCTACATCGGCCTCGGTCTCGGCCTGGCGGTCGCGTGCGGCCTGCGGCCGTTCCTGCCCCTCTTGCTTGCCGGGGCGCTCGCGGCGAATGGGGCGCTCGGGGTCACCTTCAGCCACGGCGGCTTCAGCTTCCTGGAATCGGATTGGTGGCTGCTCGCGGTCGCGGTGGCTTTGGTTTTGGCCTATGCGCTACAGCTCTTGTTGGGCCTCACGCCCACCTTCGATCCGACCACCAAGTCGGGTCGCGCGGCCCCGCTTGCGGCCTCGATCGCCGGGCTGAGCATGGGCGCGGGAGCGGTGCTGTTCGCGGGAACGCTTGCCGCGCATGGCGATTCGCCTTGGCCGGGCATTCTCGGCGGCTTTCTCGCCGTGGGCCTCGCGCAGCGGGCGTCCGGACCGGTGATCGCCCGCGCTCGCGAGCGCCTGCCCGACCGTGCGGCGCGCGAAGGGTTGACCGTCTACTTGGACGCCGCCTCGCTCGTGGTGGCCGCGCTCGTGGCGCTGCTGCACCCCCTCGGCTACGTCGCGATCGTCCTGCTCGCTTGGTTTGCGTGGCGCATGAGGGCCCGCTCCCAAGAGAAGTACGAAGGCCTTAGGATCTTGCGCCGCTGAAGGCCTGAGGATCCGGCGCCGCTAGTGAACAAGCTCGTCCTCTGCGTGATCGACGCGATGGCGCCCGCGATGCTCGAGCGGGCCGTCGCCGCGGGCGAGGCTCCCGCGTTGGGGGCCTTGATCGAAAGGGGCCTGTACGTGCCGGGGTGCGTGGCCGCTTTTCCGTCGGTGACGCCGGTGTGCGCCGCCTCGATCGTGACCGGGGAGTGGCAGGATCGCCACAGGATCCCGGGCATGAGCTGGTATCACCGCGAGGAAGAGCGCTACGTGGAGTACGGCTCCAGCTTCAGGGCCTCCCAGAAGGTGGGTTTGGGCCGCCAGCTGACAGACACCGTCTACAACATGAACGGCGCCCACTTGGCCAAGGACACCGCGACGGTGTTCGAGGCGCTTGACGACTTGGGCGTTCGCACGGCCGGCACCACCTATCTGATGTATCGGGGTCGCCACCGTCACGAGCCCCAGCGCGACACGGCGCTCACGCGGATCGCCGCCGCGCTGCTGCGCCACCCGGTGATGGGCCCCAAGGAGCTGTTCTACGCCGACATCTTCGCCTCGCGCCAGACCGGCTGTCGCTCGAACCTGGGGATGCCGGGGGTGCGCGACCGCCACTCGGGTTGCGTGGGCGCCTACATGGTCGAGCACGACCTGTTCGACTTCATGTTGTTGTCTTTGCCCGACAACGACTGGCACTCCCACCGCTCGGGCCCCGATGGGCAGGTCCACGCGATCGGGCTCGCCGACGCGCAGCTGGGGCGCGTGATGGACGCGGGCGGGGGCATCGATCGCTTCCTGGAGGACCACGCCGTGATCGTGATGGCCGACCACTCCCAAGCTCCGGTCACGACAAGCGTGGCCGTGGCCGAGGCGCTCGCCGAACTCGACGTCCTGCCGCCCGGTGCCCGCGCGGGCTCGAGCAGGGCCGCGCGCTCGCGTGTGGCGGTTTGCCCTTCTCAGCGCGCCGCGATGGTCTATGTGCTCGACGAGGACCGCCGTGAGCGGGTGCGCTCGGACGTCGTTCGCGCGGTGCTGGGTGTGCAGGGCGTGGAGCTGGCGATGTGGCTCGAGCGCGACCCCCACGGCGTGCCCTTTGAGGCCGCGATCGCCCGGCCCGGACATGGGGAGCTCCGGTTCTGTCCTGGGGATGGTTATGAGGATGAACAAGGTCTTACCTGGTCTATTGACGGCACTGCCTCGGTGCTCGACGCGAAGTTCGAGGATGGGCGCTTGCACACGCCCAATCACCCGGCGGCCTTGGAGCGCGTGTGGTCGGCTCTCAATTGCGCCAGCTCGGGTGAGGTCTTGCTCTCGGCCGCGCCCGGCTCGGAGTTCGCCGATCTCGGCGGCCAAGCGCACGTGGGCGGCGGCTCGCACGGCTCGCTGCGTGGCGAAGATTCCCTCGGCGCTTTGATCCTGAGCGGGGTGGAGCTGCCCGGAGAGCGCGCCCAGTGGAGGATTCGCGACGTCGCCCCGCTCGTCTTGGAGCACTTCGCGCCCGGCCCAAGCTGATCGGGGCGCCGGTACCCTCGCAAGATGGGGCACCCTTCGCTGCCGCTTCGCCGCGCAGGCGTCTTGACGCTCTGCCTGCTTGCCTGCGCGTTTGCGGGAAACTCGACCGTGCTCGCGGCCGGCTCGACGGCGTTCGGTTCCACCGCTCACGCCAACGCGCTTGGCACCGCCGGCTCGACCGACTCGCGACCGGCCCCCTCGCTGGGCGCCACCTTGCCCGCGGTCGGAGCCGGGCAAGATCGACGGTCCGAAAAAGAAGCCACGGTGATCCTCGGGCACACGGGCTCCACGACGGCGTCCGCTTCTGGTTCGACATCGGCCACGACGCCCACCAACCCGGAAACACCGGTCCCCGTCGAAGCATCCGACATGCCCCCGGTGGGGCGCCATCTCTCCCCTGACGAGGTCCTCGAAATCGCCAACCGCTTGCCCAAGATGAAGGCGGTGCGCGCCAAATACGCGGGCTCCTACGGGGGCGCCTATTTGAAGGGCCCGGTGCGGTGGCAGGTCAGTTATTTCTCCAAGAAGGGCAAGGAGATCGGCCAGGTCATCATCGCCGACCACAACGGCAAAGTGCTCGAACAGTGGACCGGCTTTCAGATCGCTTGGTCGATGGCGCGCGGCTATTCCGGCGCTTTCGGGCGCCACGTAAGCGCGCTCTACATCTGGATCCCGCTCTGCTTCCTGTTCTTCCTGCCTTTCTTCGACTGGCGCAAACCCCTGCGCCTGCTGCACCTGGACCTCTTGGTCCTGCTCTCTTTCTCGGTCTCGCTCGCTTACTTCAATCATGCCCACATCTATGCCTCCACGCCGCTGGTGTACCCGCCTTTGGTGTACCTCTTGGTGCGCATGTTGGCGCTCGCCCGGGTCGGGCGCCGCGGGCCCTCCTCACGCGAGCCGAAGCCTTTGCGCATGCTCGTTTCGCCCGCCTGGCTGGCGGTCGGCGTCCTCTTCTTGATCGGCTTTCGCGTCGGCTTGAACGTGACCGACTCCAACGTGATCGACGTCGGCTATGCCGGTGTGATCGGAGCCCAGCGGATGACCGACGGCAAGTCCCTGTATGGCGACTATCCCTCCGACAACGAACACGGGGACACCTACGGCCCGGTCAACTATGAGGCCTACGTGCCTTTCCAGCAGGTCTTCGGCTGGAGCGGTCACTGGGACGATTTGCCCGCGGCCCACGCGGCGTCGATCGTGTTCGACCTCTTGGCGATCGCGCTCTTGTTCCTCTTGGGCCGGCGGGTGCGTGGGCCGGGCCTGGGGATCGTCTTGGCCTACGCCTGGGTCTCCTACCCCTTCACGCTGTACGCCTTGGAGAGCAATTCCAATGACTCGCTCGTGGCCGTCTTGATCTTGGCGGCCTTGCTGGTCGCCTCCTCGCCGCCGGCGCGAGGCATGTTCGCGGCCTTGGCGGGTCTCACCAAGTTTGCGCCCTTGGCGCTCGCGCCTTTGCTGTGGACGCACGGCACCGAGGGTCTTCCCGCCCGCGCGCGCGCCCGAGCCCTGTTCCTGTTCGCGTTTGCTTTCGTGGCGACCGTGGCGGTCGTCTCGATTCCCGCCTTCACCCACGACTCGTTGCACACGATCTACGAGCGCACGCTGGCCTACCAGTCAGACCGCGAATCGCCGTTTTCGATCTGGGGTTTGTACGGCGATCTCGGCGACCTGCAGGCGGCCGTCCAAGGCGCGGCCTTGGCGCTGGCCCTCTCGCTTGCGATCCTGCCCCGCCGCCGCGACTTGATCGGCCTCGCCGGCGCCGCGGCCGCGGTCTTGATCGCGGTGCAGCTGGGGATAGAACACTGGTTCTACCTGTACATCCCTTGGTTCTTCGGCCTTGCGATGCTGGCCTTGCTGGGTCAGCTCAGCGTGCCGGAGGCGAAGCCGGCCGTGCCATCAGAATCTGCTCGATCGAGTCAGCTCGCAGCGGCTTAGAGGCCCGAACCAAGACCCCCATCAGCCAAGGGTCCTCCTTGGAGGTCTCAAAGCGCACCGGCATCTGCGTCACGAGCGCCTCCACGGCCTGCTCGCGCTTGACCCCGATCACCCCCCCTCGGGGACCGGTCATGCCCACATCGGTGATGTAGGCGGTCCCTCCCGGCAGGACCCTGGCGTCTGCGGTGGGCACATGCGTGTGGGTGCCGACTACCGCGGTCACCCGCCCGTCCAAGAGCCATCCGAGCGCCACCTTCTCGGAGGTCGCCTCGGCGTGCATGTCCACAAGGACGTGGTCGACCTTGCCCAGCTCACGCAGGGCCGGGTCGATCTCGGTGAAAGCCGAGCGACCGGCCTTCAGGAAGAGGTTGCCGCTGAGGTTGACCACGCCGAGCCGCACCCCCCTTTTCTCGACCACGCAAACGCCCCGCCCGGGCTGCCCGCGCAGGTAGTTGAAGGGCCGCACGATTCGCTCCTTGGTGTCCAGGTAGGAATAGATCTCTCGCCGGTGATAGGCGTGGTTGCCGAGCGTGATCGCGTCGATGTCGTTGCGAAACAGCTCCTCGGCGACCTTCGGCGTGATGCCCAGTCCTCCAGCGACGTTCTCGCCGTTGACGACCACGAATGTGGGCGCGTAGCGCTCTCGCAAGACGGGTAGGCACTCCAGCAGCGTGTGGCGTCCGATGCTCCCCACCAGGTCGCCCACGAACAGGATGCTCACGTCCTGGGCGCCCCGGTCCGCGTCGCCCGCGCCCCTCTCTTCGGGCGCGGTGCCGCCCGATTGCGGTGTGTCGATAGGAGCTTTCGCCTGCTGCCCCGCCTCGGCCTCAGCCATACTCTGCCCATCGTTGACGGGTCCATGACAGCGGCAAATTCCCAGGAAGCGGCGGGCGCATGAGCGACGAGCCGGATACCCCGCGATCGCAGCCGCCAACCGCCGGCGAGCGCGAGCTGGTCGAGGGCGAGGAGAACCCCCGAGAGGAGCAGGCTCCGGTCGAGTCGCCGCGCGTGATCGTCCCGCGCTGGGTGCAGTTGGTGCTGCTGCCGATCTCGCTGCTGGCCCTGTGGGCGCTCGCGCGCGCCGCCGGCAAGGTCCTCTTGATCTTTGTCGTGGCCGGCTTGATCGCGCTCATCCTGAATCCCTTGGTGGCCTTCATGCAACAGCGCGCGCGATTGCCGCGCGGGCTTGCGGTCCTGACCGTGTATCTCGCATTCTTCCTGACGTTGGCAGGTTTGGGCTTCCTGCTTGCCAACCCGATCTCAAATCAGGTTCGCACGTTCACCAACAATCTCCCGCATATCGTCAACGAAGCCAACAGTCAGATCGCGAGCTTTCAGGAAGAACTGAACAAACACGGCATCCACGCCAAACTCGTCAGCCAGGGCAAGACGGCGCTACAGACCTTGCAGGACCAAGTCTCCAAAAGCGCCTCCGAATTGGCCACGTTCGGCGGGGCGCTACTCACCGAAATCGCCAAAGCGCTGGTGGACCTGGTGCTGGTGTTCGTGCTGTCGGTCTACATGCTCCTCTACGGCCAGTCGATCAGCCGCCTGGTGCGCCGCGGGATGCCGACCGGCGATGGCACCCCCGCTGACGATTATCCGCGCCTGGCCCAGCACGCCGTCTCGCGCTATGTCGGAGGACAGCTCCTGTTCAGCGTGGTCATGGGGGCCTCGACGGGCATCGCGCTGTATGTGTTCGGGGTGCTCGGCATCTTCCCCGACGGGCAAAAGTACGCCCTTGCCTTCGGTGTGTTCTACGGCGTGATGGAGCTGATTCCCTATATCGGGCCGATCCTCGGCGCGATCCCGCCTTTGGTCCTGGCCCTGTTCACCGACCCGATCAGCGCGCTTTGGCTGGCGATCCTGTTCGTGGGCCTGCAACAGCTCGAGGGTCACGTGGTGGCGCCCCAGATCTTCAGCCACACCTTGCGCATCAATCCCCTGCTCGTGATCTTCGCGCTGCTCTTGGGGTTGCAGCTGTATGGGATCATCGGCGCTCTCGTGGCCCTCCCGATCCTCTCGGTCCTGCGCGAGACCGCGATCTACCTGCACCGCCACCTCAAGCTCGAACCCTGGGAGCGCCTGTCCCCGCCGGGAGACTCCTCCCCGCCGGGGGGCGCTTCCGGCGGACTGCTGTGAGCGAGCCCGCGCTCGGGGCGCGCGGCCTGGGCAAGCTCTATGGCAAGCGGCAGGCTTTGAGCGAGGTCAGCTTTGACGCTCACGCCGGCGAAATGGTCGCCGTGATCGGTCCGAACGGTGCCGGCAAGACCACCTTGCTCTCGATCCTCGCCGGCGCCCAGCGGCCGAGCGCGGGCACCCTCGTCTACGGCGACGGCAGCGGTTCGAGGGTCGGGTGGGTACCTCAAAATTTGGCGCTCTATTCCAAGCTGACGGTGGCCGAGAACCTGCGCCTGTTTGCGCGCCTGGAGCGTGTCGAGGATCCCGAGAGAGCACTCGCGCGAATGCTCGAGCAGACGGGCTTGGCTGACCGTGCCGAGGACCGCGTGGCGCGCCTGTCCGGCGGCAACCGCCAGCGGGTCAACGTGGCGCTCGGGCTGCTTGCCGATCCGCCGGTGGTCCTGCTCGACGAGCCCACCTCCGCGCTCGATCCGACCCAACGCGAGCGCTTGTGGACGTTCATCTTGGGGTTGGCCGAGCGTGGCGCTTGCGTTGTGTTCTCCACGCACGTGGTCGGCGAGGCCGAGCGCTACGCCCAGCGCGTGCTCGTGCTCGACGGGGGTCGGCTTCGCTTCGACGGCCCGCCCGCCAAGCTCCTCGCGGAGGGCGGCTCCGAAGACTTCGAGCGGGCCTTCGTGGCCTTCTTGGCCAGAGACGAATCCGCATGAGGTGGCTGCTTGGCAAGGATCTGAGGATCCTGGCGCGCTCGCGCCTCTTGGTGGCGCTGCTGGTCGTCTACCCGGTTGCCTTGGCCTTGCTGATCGGGTTTGCGATCTCGGCGAGCCCTTCCAAGCCGAAGGTCGCGATCGTCGACGAAACCCCGCCCGGGGAGACGATCGCGCTTGGCAACACGAGGGTCGGCCTTGAGGAATACACAAACGAGCTGTTCGACCATGTGCAGGTCGTGAAGGTGCCCACGCGCGCCCAGGCGGTCGCCAAGGTCGCCTCGGGCGACGTGCTCGCGGCGATCGTGATCCCCCCGGACATCGTCTCCAAGATCTCCTCGGGCGTGAGCCAAGCCCAGGCCGAAGTGATCTACAACGGCGATGCGCTCAAGCAATCGCTCGTGCGCTCGGCGATCGACTCGGCGCTCGCGCAGGCCAACTTGGCGCTCTCCCAACAGATCAAGAGCGTCGCCGTGCACGACCTCGACCTGCTGCTCAGTGGCGGCAAAATCGGGCCTTTGGGTAGCCAAGAACTGATTGGTCTGCGCCAGCTGCCGCAGACCCTCAAAGCGATCGCCGCGCGTCAGCCCTCCGGCCAGGACAAGGCCACGCTCACTCGCATCGCGGGCTTCGCGAGCTTGGCCGCCAACAACTTGGGCATCGCCGCCGACGTGCTCACGACGGTGAGCCAGCCGATCGCGGTGCACTCCACGCTCCTGCACGGCAAACGCACGCCGCTCGACACCTACGCGGTCGTGGTCGCAGTCAGTATCTCGTTGATGTTCATCTGCGTATTGCTCGCGGCCGGCGGGATCGCCTTGGAGCGCGAAGAGCACGTGCTCACCCGCCTGCTCAGGCGCTCGCCCGGCAGCGGCGGGGGACTCGTCTCGCGGGCGAGCCTGCTTGCCGAGAAGGCGTCTTTGGGGGCCGTGTGCGGATTGGTCGTGGCTTTCGCAATGCTGCTCGGCGTGAGCGCTTTCGTGACGCTCGACCTGTCTCGCATCGGGTTGTGGGTGCTCGCCCTGGCCTTCGCCGCCTTCGGCTTCGCCGCCTTGGGTATCGCCATCGGCGCGCTCGCCCGCGAGGTCAGGGCCGCTTCGCTGCTCGCCTTCCTGCTGTCTTTGCCGCTCGCCTTCTTGGCCCTGGTGCCGAGCGGGTCGGTCGCCGTCGGGCTATATGACGCTATCGGCGCGATCTCTTTCGTGTTCCCCTACAAGGCCGCCCTACAAGCGCTCGACGCCGCCGTGAACGGCGCCTCGCCGGGCCTCGGCGCCTCGATCCTCCACCTCTTCGGCGTCACGCTCCTGTTCGCGGCCCTGGCCGGCTTCGGCCTGCGCCGCGCCGAATAGCCGGGCGAGTATCCTCGAAACACGATGGCTTTCCCCACCACGCGCATGCGCAGGCTGCGCACCTCGACAGCGATGCGGGGACTGGTGCGCGAGACCGAGTTGCGCGCCGATCGACTGGTGTTGCCGCTGTTCGTGTCCGAGGCCGCCAGTGCCCCCGAGTCGATCGAGTCGATGCCGGGAGTCAGTCGCCTACCCCTCTCCTCCGTCGTGGAGCAGGCACGCGAAGCCGCCGAGCTCGGCCTGGGAGCCGTTCTCCTGTTCGGGGTCCCCGCCCAAAAGGACGCCGAAGGCAGCGGCGCGTGGGACGAGCAGGGGGCGGTGCAGCTGGCGACCGCGGCGATCAAAGCGGCCGCGCCGGAGCTGTTGGTGATCACCGACGTGTGCTTGTGCGAGTACACCGACCATGGTCACTGTGGCGTGGTCAGAGATGACGGGAGCGTGGACAACGACGCCACCTTGGAGCTGCTCGCGCGGGTCGCCGCCAGTCATGCCCGGGCCGGCGCCGACATCGTGGCTCCCTCGGACATGATGGACGGGCGTGTGGGCGCGATCCGCTCGGAGCTCGACTCCGAGGGCCACGGCGAGACCCCGATCCTCGCCTACTCGGCCAAGTTCGCCTCCGCCTTCTATGGGCCGTTCCGCGACGCCGCCTCCTCGACGCCGGCCTTCGGCGACCGGCGCTCCTACCAGATGGACCCGGGCAACGGTCGCGAAGCGGTGCGCGAGGCCCTGCTAGACGCGGCCGAGGGCGCCGACATGGTGATGGTCAAGCCCGCCTTGGCCTACGGAGATTTGATCGCGGCGGTCAAGCAGGCTACGCGCCTGCCCCTCGCTGCGTATAACGTGAGCGGGGAGTATGCGATGGTGAAGGCGGCCGTGGCGGCCGGCTACATGGAGGAGCGAGCGGTCGTTGGCGAGATCCTCACCTCCCTGCACCGGGCTGGGGCGGACATCGTGATCTCCTATCACTCCAAGGACGTGGCTCAATGGCTCTCGCAGACGGCATAAGAAGAGACCCCGCCGCTGGGCGGGCGGGACTGAAGACCAGGAGCCGCAAGTACGGAGCGGCGATCCCGCTCGACGAGCTCGACAAGCGCCTGCTCAACCTGATGCAAGGCTCCTTCCCGATCGAGCCGCGCCCCTACGAGCGGGTGGCAGAGCTTGCGCAGGTGAGCGAAGAGGAGGTGCTCGCGCGTGTGCAATACCTGCTCGACGAGCGCATCATCCGCCAGGTCACGCCGATCTTCGACACGCGCGCGCTCGGCTACTCCTCGATGCTGGTCGCCGCCAAGGTCGATCCGGAGAATCCCCAGCGAGCCGCCCAGGTCATCAACGCCCACCCGGGCGTATCCCACAACTATCTGCGCAACCACGAATTCAACCTGTGGTTCACGATCGCCACCGAGCCCGACTCTCCGCTCGGCTTGGAGGGCACCTTGCAGGCGCTCGCGGCCGAGGCGGGCGCGGAGTCGGTGCGCCAACTGCCCACCTTGAAGCTGTTCAAGATCAGGATGGACTTGGAGATGGAGGGCGACACCAAGGCGCTTTCATCGGCGGCCGTGGCCACCGAGCCGATCGAGCTCGAGCCCCAGCCTTACGACGAGCTCGACATCGAGACGATTCGGGCCCTGCAGGGCGACATGCCGGTCGTGCCCGAACCGTACGCGCCGGCCGCCGCCGCGCTCGGCCAGGAGCAGGGAAGCTTCTTGGATCATCTCGCCGGGATGCAGGAGCGAGGGCTGCTGCGGCGCGTGGCGGCGATCCTCTATCACCGTCGCGCCGGGTTCTCGGCCAACGGCATGGGGGTGTGGAAGGTGCCCGAGCCCGACATCCACGAGGTGGGACGTCGCATGGCGGCCGTGCGAGGCATCTCCCACTGCTACCAGAGGCCCACCTACAAGGATTGGCCCTACTCGGTGTTCACGATGGCTCACGGGCGCTCCAAGGAGGAGTGCGACGCGATCCTCGACTCGATCGCCGAGATGACCGGGATCGAGGAGCGCGCCACGCTGTACTCCTCGACCGAGTACAAGAAGATCAGGCTGCTCTACTTCACCGAGGACTTCAAGGCCTGGGAACGCGAACACGCCGGCTGACCGATGCCGGCGTCCCTGACCGACACGCGCTCCTCGGAGCTCTATCGCCGCGCGCTGGGACTGCTCCCGGGCGGGGTCAACTCGCCAGTCCGTGCGATGCGGGCGATCGGGCGCGATCCGATCTTCATCGAGCGTGGCGCCGGCGCGGAGATCTTCGACGTGGACGGCAATCGCTACGTGGACTACGTGTGCTCGTGGGGGCCTTTGATCTGCGGTCACGCCCATCCGGACGTGCTCGACGCGGTGGCGAGCGCCGCCGCGCGGGGCACGAGCTTCGGGGCGCCCACCGCGGGTGAGATCGAACTCGCCGCCGAGGTGGCACGGCGGATGGAGTCGGTGGACATGATTCGGATGACCTCCTCCGGGACCGAGGCGACGATGACCGCCCTGCGGCTCGCTCGCGCCGCCACCGGGCGCGAGCGCGTCGTGAAGTTCGCGGGCGCCTACCACGGCCATGTCGACGGTCTGCTGGCCCAAGCAGGATCGGGCTTGGCCACGCAATCGCTGCCCTCCAGCCCAGGCGTACCGGCGTCGGCTGCCGCGACGACCACGATCTTGCCGTGGAACGACGCCGATGCGCTGCGGGCGGCCACCGTGCCCGGCGAGCCGATCGCCGCGATCTTGGCCGAGCCGATCCCGGCCAACATGGGCTTGGTTGCGTCCGAGGACGGCTTCCTGGAGCTGTTGCGCGAGCGCGCGGACGCCACCGGCGCGTTGCTCGTCCTCGATGAGGTCATCAGCGGCTTCAGGGTGGGGCGCGGGGGCGCCCAGGAGCTGAGCGGTGTGGACGGCGATTTGACCGTCATGGGCAAGGTGATCGGCGGCGGCCTGCCCGCCGGCGCGGTGGGGGGCAAGGCCGAGCTGATGCGCATGTTGGCGCCCGCCGGGGAGGTCTACCAAGCGGGCACCTTGTCAGGCAACCCGCTCGCCGTCGCCGCCGGGCTTGCGACCTTGGCGCTGCTCGACGACGCGGCCTACCTGCGCTTGGCCACATTCACCGAACAGCTGGCGGTCGGACTGCGCGAAGCCGCCGGGGCGAGTGGGTGCGCGGTTCAGGTCGCGACCGTGCCGGGCTTGCTGACCGTGTTCTTCAGCGAAGCCCCGGTGCGCGATCTGGCTGGTGCCCAAGCGTGTGACCATGACGCCTACGCGAGCTGGTGTCGGGGCCTGCTCTCGCGCGGGGTGTACGCGCCGCCCTCCCAATATGAGGCCTGGTTTCCCTCGCTTGCGCACACGCCCGAGCAGCTGGAACTCACCCTCGCGGCGGCGGCCGCCGCCTTTGCGGAGCTGGCATGAGCGCGGATTCGATCGAGGCGGCAGAGGCGCTTGGCGCTTCGCTCGAGCGTCTCAGGGCGCTGCTGCTGACCGAGGGAGGCTTGATGGCGAGTTTGGTGTCCCGCGACTCGGACATCGCGAGGCCCCACGACCCGTCGCCGGGGCCCGCGCAGCTGGCCGCTTCGGGTCCAAAAGCACGTGGTCACGAGCAGGATTACGAGCTGCTGGTGGAGACGATCTACGAAGGCTATCTCCTGCATTACGGCGCTTCGAGGGTGGTGCGCCCGCCCGAGGAGGACCTCGGTCTGCTGGCCGGCGACCGTCTGTACGCGATCGGCTTGGCGCGTCTGGTCGAGTTGGGCGACATAGAGGCGGTGGCGGAGCTGGCCGACACGATCGCTTTGAGCGCACTCGCACGCGCCGAGGCGGCGCCTGAATTGGCCGAAGAGGTCTGGATGGCAGGTGCTCGAGCGGTCGGTTGGGGGGCCAGCGCGGGCTATGAAGATGCCAAGTCGCTGTTGCGGGCCGGCTCGCCCAAGGCTTTAGAGACGTTGCGCTGTCTCGCCCACGCATGAGGCGTCCCGAGCACGCAGAGGCGCTCACTCGATATTGTTCCGGCCGTGTCCGACAAGCACAGCCAGCACAAGTCCCGCTACACGATAGATCGCCAGATTCCGGGCGCCTTCGAGGGCGAGACGGTCACGCGTCGCCGTTTCATGACCGTGGGCTCCCAGGCAGCCGGCGGGATCGCGGCGGCTTCCTTCCTGCTGCCGGCGCTCGGCTTCGCGATCGGGCCGATCTTCAAAGAAAACGAGCACACCTGGGAGAGCGTGGGTCCGGTCGAGATGTTCCCGGACAACAACTACGTCCCGACCGTGATCACCCTAACGCCAGGGATCGGCGAGGCCGGCAAGGCCACCGTCTATGTGCGTAAACGCAACCCCATCTTGGATACCGACAAGGGCGATCGCGACACCCAGTTCATCGCGATCACCTCGCGCTGCGCCCATCTGGGCTGTCCGGTGCGCTGGGTGGACGCGGCCGAGCGCTTCATCTGTCCTTGTCACGGCGGCGTCTACAACCTGCTCGGCGTGCCCGTGGGCGGTCCTCCCGTGAGGCCGCTCGATCGCTTCTACACGCGGGTGGTGCGGGGCGTCGTGCAGATCGGCTCGCGCTACAGCGTCAACAGCGAGCTGGAACGCTTCTCGCCGCGCGATCCGGGCGAGCCGATCGACGGGATCGGCCAGTACATGTACCCCTCGCGGCCGTCGGAGAGGAGGTAGCTCGTGGCGAAGGCTCCGAAGCTGCCCGCACCGCCGATGCCCTCGGCTTTGAAGGCGCCGCCGCCGAGGCCCGGCGACCCGGCCGGCAAGCTGGGTCCGGCCGACCACGCCAAAGAGGGCGGCAAGAGTGTCGTGGACTGGGTCGACGAGCGCACATCGCTCAGCGGGGGCGCCCGGTGGATGATGTTCCGCAAGGTGCCCAAGGGCACCAACTGGTTCTACACCCTCGGTTCGGCCACGATGTTCGCTTTCCTCAACCAAGCTGTGACCGGCGTGTTCTTGGCCATGTACTACCGGCCCGACGCCTCCGGCGGAGCGTACGAATCGATCAGGCACGTCACCAACGAAGTCTTCTTGGGCCAGTTCGTGCGCGGAATGCACAAGTGGGGCTCGAGCGTCATGGTGATCCTCGTGTTCCTGCACATGGGCAGGACCTTCTTCTTCGGCGCCTACAAGTATCCGCGCGAGCTCAACTGGGTGATCGGCGTGGTGTTGCTGATCCTGACGATGACCATGTCCTTCACCGGCTACCTGCTGCCCTTCGATCAGCGCGCTTACTGGGCGACGATCGTGGGCGTCAACATCAACGGCACCGGACCCTTGATCGGGCCTTACCTGAGCGACTTCCTGCGGGGGGGCGGCGAATTCGGGGCGACCACCTTGTCGCGCTTCTATGCGATCCACATGCTGCTCGTGCCCGGGTTGATCGCCGCCTTGATCGGTGCTCATCTGTATCTCGTGGCCAAGCTGGGAACGACCGCGCCGCCTTGGTTGAAAGCCGAGAAGAAGACCGAGTTGCGCGAGGCCGACGCGTGAACCGTCGCGAGAAGGAGGCTTACCTCCGCGAATACTCCCTCCAGAAGGCCGAAGGCAAGCCCTTCTTCCCCTATGCGGTGATGAAGGACTCCTTGATGGCGTGCGTGGTGATGGCCTGCATCATCACGATGTCGCTCGTGCTGGGCGCCGAGCTTGGCTCCAAGGCCAACCCGACCACGACCACCTATGTGCCGCGGCCCGAGTGGTACTTCTTCTTCCTGTTCGAGCTTCTGCGCGTGATCAAGCCGCCGAGCCTCGTCCCGCTCGCCACGATCGGCGTGCCCACGATCGGGATGATCCTCTTGTTCCTGCTCCCCTTCTATGACCGTGGGCCCGAGCGCCGCCCCGAGCGCAGGCCGATCGCGATGTTCACCGGCATCTTCGTGATTGGAGCGATGGCCTTGCTCACCTATGAGGGCGCCAATGCGGGCTCGCCGACGGCGATTGAAATGCCGACGCCCGCGGCGGTGGTGCAGGCAGGTGGCAAGACCTTGGCCGAATACGAAGCGGGCCGCAAGGTGGTTGCCCAATCCGGCTGCTTGGCCTGCCACAAAATAGGCGACAACGGGAACGCGGGTCCGGGGCCGGAGCTCACCCACATCGGATCTCGTCTGCCCGCCCAAGGCATCGCCCGCACGCTGGTGAATCCCACCGCGCCGATGCCCTCCTTCAAGAACCTGCCGCCCAAGAAGTTCGGTGCGGCCGTGTTCTTCCTCTCGCAACTCAAGTAGCCGGCGAGCACCATGGCCGCTCGGCGAAGCGCTGACGCGAGGGCAGGCCGCTTGGAGGCGGTGCAGGTCAGGGCCATGTTCGACCGCGTGGCGGGGGTGTATGACCTGCTCAACACGGTCATGACCGCGGGCTTGCACCATCGTTGGCGCGAACGTGCGGTGGACTTCGCCAACGTGGGCCCGGGAGACCGCGTGCTGGACGTCGCGACGGGGACCGGCGATCTGGCGATCGAGCTGGCTCGACGTGTCTCCCCGGGCGGCGAGGTGGTGGGCAGCGATTTCTCCGAGCAGATGCTCACACGCGCGCGGCTGAAGGGCGCGAAGGCGGTGCCCGGTTCGCCTCCCACCGATCCGTCTCCGAGCAGTCCCACCGATCCGTCTGCGAGCAGGGACGCCGGTTCGTCTCCGAGCAACGGCGCGGTGAGATCGGGGCCGGCCCGCCTCAGCTTTGAATGGGGCGATGCGCTGGAGCTGCCTTACGCGGACGACAGCTTCGACGCGGCCACGGTGGGCTTCGCCGCACGCAACTTCGCCGACTTGGGTCGCGGTCTTCGCGAGATGGCGCGGGTGGTGCGTCCGGGCGGCCGCGTCGTGGTGCTCGAGATGACGACCCCCACACGCCCACCTCTGTCGCTGTTCTACCGTGTCTGGTTTGACCGCATAGTTCCCTTGATCGGAGGCCTCGCGGGCACCCTTGCGCGCTTGCGAGGACGTCCCGCCTCCGATCCGGCCGAGGTGACGCTTGCCGAGGCCTATACCTACCTGCCCAATTCGGTCAAGCGCTTCCACTCTCCCATGGCGCTGGCCGCCGAGATGGAGCGCGCCGGCTGCACCGATATCGGCTATGTGCTGATGGCGGGGGGCATAATCGCGGTCCACGGCGCTACCGTCGGTGGGGTTGGGACCACGTGAAGACAACAGCGCGGCGCTCGTGGGAGGCCACCGAGCCGCCGGGTCGAGGGTCGCTATGACTCGGCCCGGGCTCCCCCGGGAGAGGGCGGCTCAGGGAAGGTGAGCGCGCTCGACGCAGGCCCGAACACGGCCGCCGACGTGGAGGCCGTCGAGCAGATCATGCGCCGCGGGGGACCGGGGCTGCGTGAGCGGATGGTGCGCGTGGAGGCTCACCTGGAGACGGTCGCCGCGCAGGCGGGAGTACCGCTGGCCTCACACGCGGCGTCCACTGTGGCTGCCGGCGGTAAGCGCTTGAGGCCCCTGCTGGTCGTGCTTGCCGCCGAGGCTGCCGGCGGCCCGGGGGAGGGGGACGCCGGCGAGCAGAGCTTGGTCCGCGCCGCGGTCGCGGTAGAGCTGGTGCATTCGGCCACGCTCGTCCACGACGATCTGATCGACGGCGCGCCACTGCGCAGGGGGCGTCCGACGATCGCCGCCGACGCGGGGCGCACGGCGGCGATCGCGACGGGAGATCTGCTCTTCTCGCGGGCTTTTGCAGAGCTGGCGCGCAACCAAGACCCCGAGCAGTTGCGGGCGCTCTCGGACGCCAGCTCTGCCCTCGCCGCCGGGGAGCTGTTGCAGCGCGAGGACGCCTTCGCCGCGAACGTTGCTGTCGAGCGCTACTTCGAGCGATGCCGGCTGAAGACCGCGTCCCTGTTCGAGGGGGCTTGTCGTCTGGGGGCGCTGATCGGGGCGGAGGGCACCCCCCAGCTTGCGGGGAGCCTCGGCAGGTTCGCCGAGCGGATCGGCCTCGCCTTCCAGTTGCTCGACGACGTGCTCGATGTGTCCGGTCCGCCCGAGCGAACCGGAAAGTCGCGGGGCACCGATCTGCTCGATGGGACGGTCACGCTGCCTTTGATCCTGGCTCGCGAACGCGACTCCCGCATCGCGTCGTTCGACATCGCCGGCTTGACCGACGTCGGGGGCCCGGAGTCGCCGAGCGCTCGCGCAGAGCTGTTGTGCGACTGGATCGCCGCGACCGGCGCCTTGGAGGACGCCCGGGAGCAGGCGCTCTCGATCGTGGCGCAAGCGAAGGCGGCGCTACCGGCGAGCTTGCGCGAGGAGCACCTTGAGATGCTGACCCTCCTTGCCGACGCGGTTGTGGAGCGCTACTGCTGAAGCTGAAAGTCGTTTGCGCCCGTCGAGCGCTACCTGCCGAAGCTAAAAGTCGTTTGCGCCGATCAGGTCCAGCTCGAGCGCGCGAGTGAAGACCTCGATCTCCTCGACCATGTTCGCGTGGGTCAGCTGTCTGAGATCGCTGAGCAATGCCCCGGTGGCCCGGTCGAGCTCCTCGTCCAGGCGCTCCACAAGCGCTTGCCCGAACACACCCTCGCGCAGGGCGTCGCAATCGGGGCAGCGCATCAAGATGCGCCAGCGACCGGGCGATTCCTCCACCCAATCGAGCGGATGTACGAGCCCACCGGTACAGCGTGGGCACACGTGCAGGGCTTCGCCGGGGGCGGTGCTCGGAGAGTCTCCGTTCCACGGCCTCGGCGTGACGGGTGTGTCGCTGCTTGCCGTCCGACCCGGATCGAGCGGGGTGCTGTTGGCGCCGGAGGTCAGGTGCGAATCGACGGGGGTGCCGCTGTTCGGGGGAACCACCGTCCGATCCCCCGGCGTGCCTGTCTCCGGGTGGGTCATCTGAGTCGACGTCTCCCCGTCGTGCTCGGTGGCGCTGTCGAGGTAGACGACCTCGATCTGCCTACCTCCCGGTAGCTTGACGTGACGGCGCGTACGTTGGCGATTGTCCTTGTTCATTGTCTCTCTCTCGCCTCATCGACGGCGAGACGGCGGGCCTTTAGCTACCCGCCGCAAACCGCGGAGCAACCGCGGGGAGCCTGCGTATTTCGCCGACGGTCAAGGACACCGCGCCGAGCGGCGGGGACACGGTGATAGCTTCAGAGACGATGGCGACCGCAATCCGGACGATCGGTCACGACGAGCGACTGAGCATCGTCGATCACCTCGAAGAGCTGCGCACCCGGCTGATTGTGAGCGCGATCGCCTTCGCGGTCGTGTTCGCGGTCTGCCTGTGGCAGAACCATGCGCTGCTGAACTTCATCAACCGGCCGCTTCACAAACAGACCGAGCAGCAGGCCTTGAAAGGCCAAGGGCCCGCTGGACAGACCTGGTTCACCCAGCAGGCGGTGCTCGGCGTGGCCAAAGACACCCAGGCGATCGCGCACGCTTTGGGCGCTCCTAGCAGTGGCTTGCCGGCTGCGACGAGGACTCAGCTGGCGGGCTCGATCGCCAAGCTGCAAGCGGACATCGCCAAGTTGCCGCGCACTCCGAGCGGAACCAACCCGACGACGCTCGGGCCCGGGGAACCGCTCACCGCGACGTTGACGGTGACGCTCTATTTCTCGCTGGTCTTGGCCCTGCCCTTGATCCTGTTCGAGCTCTACGGCTTCGTGCTTCCCGCCTTCAGTCCCCGGGAGCGACGCGCGGTCTTGCCTCTGCTGATCTCTGTCCCGTTTCTGTTCGCGACCGGGGTCGCGTTCGGCTATCTCGTGGTGCTCCCCGCCGCGGTCCACTTCCTGCAGAACTTCAACAGCGACCAGTTCAACGTGATGATCCAGGCCAACCAGTACTACAAGTTCGCGGCCACGGTGCTGCTGGCGATGGGGCTCTCCTTCCAGGCGCCGATCGCGATTGTGGGATCGGTGCGGCTCGGCCTGGTGACCCCGCGCCAGCTGCGGCGCAACCGCCGCTACGCCCTGTTGGCGTGTGCCGCGGTTGCCGCGTTCCTGCCGGGAGACGCCTTCACGCTGCTGCTCGAGACTGTTCCGCTGTATTTGCTCTACGAGGCGAGTATCCTGATCGCATCGGTTGTCGCGCGACGCGATGCGGCGCGAGCGGCGGCTACGGGGGCAGGGCGCCCTCCCGAGGAGCCACCATCCTCGATGGGTGCATCGGGAACGCCTGCGCCCCCCGGGTCCCCGCCGAGCGACGCCGATGGCCGGCGAATGCCGGATACGGGAAGCGAACAACAACCAACCACCGCGGAAGAGATGATCGACCACATAGACCCAGATTTGGCCGGCTGATGCTGTTCGACCTGCGAGGCCGCGGCAGACGCCGCACCGTGAGGGCCGTCTATCTGAGCCTGGCGATCCTGTTCGGGCTCAGCTTTGTCTTCTTCGGCGTGGGCACCGGGCTCGGCGGCGGAGGCATCTTCGAAGGGCTGTTCGGCAACAAAGAAAGCTCGGGTAGCGCCGGCTATGGCAAACAGGTCTCCGAAGCCGAAAAGCGCACCCATCTGCATCCAAGCGAAGCGGCCGCTTGGGCGGCGCTGGCCGAAGCGCGCTTTCACAACGCCAACGGCAGCGAATTCTATGACGAAGAAAAGCAGCAGTTCACGGCCAAGGGCAAGGAACAGTTGACCAAGGTCGTCGATGCTTGGAGTCGCTATGTGGCGCTCAACCCGAAGAATCCGCCGCTCACGATCGCCTATGACATGGTCAGGGTCTTCGGCGAAGAAGGGCTCAACCAGCCCAGCGAAGCCGTGGCCGCACTGCAACTCGTGATTCCCTCCAAGCCGGCCAGCGTGACCTTGTATGGCGACCTGGCCAAGTTCGCCTATCAGGCAAAAGACACCAGCGTGGGCGATCTGGCGGCCAAGAAGACGATCAGCCTGACGCCGGCCACCGATCGTAAGAAGGTCGAAGAAGAGCTCGCGCAGCTGAAGAGCAACCCGACGGGCAACCCTTCCAAGGAAACGTTCACGGGGACCACCAACGGCAAGGTCTACACCGTCAAAGTCGGTGAAAAAGGGCAGGGGACCATCCTGAAAACCAGCCCGGCGCCCGCGAGCACGTCGAAGACCTCGAGCACCAAGAAATAGTCGCCGGGGTGCGCACATGGCCGCCCCACAGGAGACCCCGAGATACACCGCGCGCCTGCTGATCGATTGCGCCGATCAGCCGGGGATCGTGGCGGCCGTGTCGAGCTTCCTGTTCGAGCGGGGCGCCAATATCGTCTCCTCCGACCAGTACTCCTCCGACCCGATCGGAGGGCGCTTCTATCTGCGCACCGAGTTCTTCTTGGAGGGCTTGGCTGAGGAGCGCGAGCGCTTCACGCGGGCCTTCGAGGCCGAGGTGGCGCGGCGATTTGCGATGGATTGGAAGGTCCGCTGGTGGGGCGAGCGCCAGCGCGTGGCGATCCTCGTATCGCGCTATGACCACTGCTTGGTCGATCTGCTGTGGCGCTGGCGCCGCGGCGAGCTCGACGGGGACGTGGTCGCGGTGGTCTCAAACCACGCTGACCTGGCGGATGAGGCGGCGGTGGCCGGAGTGCCCTTCCACCATGTGCCGGTCGCCGCCGAAAAAAAGCGGGAGGCCGAGGTTGGGATGCTCAAGATCTTGCGCGGCGAGGTGGATCTGATCGTCTTGGCCCGCTACATGCAGGTCCTCAGCGGCGAGTTCCTCGACGGCTTGGGGGCTCCGGCGATCAACATCCACCACTCCTTCTTGCCGGCCTTCGCGGGCGCCAACCCCTACCGCAGGGCCCGCGAGCACGGGGTCAAGCTGATCGGCGCCACCGCCCACTACGTGACCGCCGAGCTCGACGGAGGACCGATCATCGAGCAGGACGTCGCACGCGTGGACCATCGCCGGAGCGTGGGCGACTTGGAACGCATCGGCAGAGACATCGAGCGGCTCGTGCTTTGGCGCGCCGTCTCCCTGCATCTCGAAGACCGCGTGATCGCCGACGGGGGACGCACGATCGTCTTTTGAAAGGCGCCCTTCAGGCGGCGCCCAGCTTGGCTAGAATCCTGCCGACACCGGCCTCCCAAGGAGCCGGCGCCCCTCGCGGGCCGTTAGCTCAATTGGCAGAGCAGGGGCCTCTTAAGCCCAAGGTTGTTGGTTCGATTCCAACACGGCCCATTCGTGGAACTGGTCAACTTCATCCGTCGAGCGCCCAGCTTCGATCTCTTGGACTATGGGCGAGTCTCGGATGGCGGGCGGGGGAGTTTCCTCCTCGTACCACGGGAGGCTGCACCACCTTCAACAGCCTGTGAGATTCGCGGATCACGCGCTCAGGCTGCGCTGGCGGCCTCCGCGCCTGGCCCGATCAGCGATTCGCGCCCGGCCTCGGTCCACACGATCTGATCGCGGCCCGCCCCGACGCCGATCAAGGTCACTGGCGTGGCGGTGTTCTCTTCGATGAACTGCAAGTACTCGCGGGCGGCCTCGGGCAGGTCTGAGAGGGTGCGGCACTCGCCCAGGTCCTCGCTCCAGCCGCGAAGCTCCGTCAACTCGGCGGTCGTGTGGTGCAACACCGTCTGGTGGTACGGGAAGTCCTCGAACTCGGCGCCCTCCGCTCCCCTGTAGCTGGTGCACACCTGGATGCGGTCCAAACCCGAGAGCACGTCCAGCTTGGTCAACACGAGGGCCGTGAGCGTGTTCAAACGGGCGGCATAGCGCAGGGCCACCAGGTCCAGCCAGCCCGTCCGCCGAGGACGCCCTGTTGTCGTGCCAAACTCACCTCCGCGCCTGCGGATCGTCTCGCCCATCTCGTCGTGCAGCTCGCTCGGGAAAGGGCCCGCGCCCACCCTGGTCGTGTAAGCCTTGGAAACCCCCCACACCTCCTCGATGTCCTTCGGCCCGACCCCTGCGCCCACGCAAGCGGCGCCTGACAAGGGATTGGAGGAGGTCACAAATGGATAGGTGCCGTGGTCGATGTCCAACATCGCTCCCTGGGCGCCCTCGAAGATCACCTTCTGGTCCTGGTCGAGCAGGTCCCACATAAGGCGCGCCGTATCGGCGATGTGCTGCTCCAGGCGATGGCCATAGGTCAGATATTCCTCGGTCATGGCGTGCAGATCGAGGGTCGGATCCTTCTCGAAGGGGCGCAACGAGAGCCGCTTCGGTTCCATCGCCGCCACGATCTTCTTCTTGAGGATCTTCTCGTCGAGCAGGTCTTGCACCCGGATGCCCAACCGAGCCGCCTTGTCTGCGTAGCAGGGCCCGATCCCGCGACGCGTCGTGCCGATCTGAAGGCTGCCCAGCTTCGCCTCTCCGGCCGAGTCCAGCAGCAGGTGGTAGGGCATGATCAGGTGGGCATTGGCCGAGATCCTCAGTCCGCTCACGTCCACCCTGCGTGCACGCAGCGCATCCAGCTCCTCGATCAGCACCTTCGGGTCGATCACCACACCGTTTCCGATCACACAGCGCTTGCCCGGATAGAGGATGCCCGAGGGGATCAGATGCAGCTTCCACTCCTCCTCGCCCCGCACGATCGTGTGCCCCGCGTTGTTGCCGCCCTGAAAGCGCACGACCGCGTCGCCGTTCTCGGCGAGCAGGTCGGTGATCTTGCCCTTGCCCTCGTCGCCCCACTGGGCGCCCACTACGACTATTCCTGGCATCGCGTCATGCAGTTTAGGTGGTCGGTCCCGGGTCCCGCGCTCGGCCGAGGCTCAAGTCCTGCGCAAGGCCCCGAAGCCGGCCGATTGTGCGCCGGGTGGCTCGGCCTGGTAGACCTGTCGCCGGTCCTCGCCGAACAGGGGGTGCGGATCGCCACACATCTCAACCAGTCGCGACACGATGCGTTGACCGACCACCTCGCTCGCGTCATTGGAAACTTCGCGAGTCTCTTCGGTCTTCTGCCCGCCCCCGTCCTCGGTGACCGTTTTGAGGATCTGCCGGCCCATCTGTTCGGCCAGTGCTTCGGGCATCAAGTTCGTGGTCGCGATGATCGGTCTGCCGGCCTGGTAGCGCGCGTCGACGATCGAGTAGAGCTGCTCCAAGCGCCACGGAGTCGTGTGTTGGGCGCCGAGGTCGTCGATGTGCAGCAGGTCCACACCTGAGAGCCTGTCCAGCAGGTCGAGCAAGCTGTTTTCGGTGCCGATCTCGTCGCGGATCAGGTTGAGCAACCGCGGCAGCGAATAGATCGCCACCGTGTGTCCCGCGTCCAAGGCGGCAGCCGAGACGATCATCGCAAGCGTGGTCTTGCCGGTGCCCACGTCCCCGACCAGCCACATGCCGCGACCTTCCTTCAAGCGAGCCTCCAGGTTGCGCACATAGCCGCGCACCTCCGCGACCACCGCATCGGGCATCCCCAGCACGGGCGGACGATCGAACGAAGCGCCTTGATAGCGCTTCGGTATGCGCCCCTCCAAGCTCGCCGCGCGCTTGCGCGCGATACGACCGGCGCGGCAGCGGCAATCGGAAGCCGTATTGGTGGCCTCCTCGACCACGAACCCGCTCCCGTCGCACAGCCCCAAAGGGCAAGCATCCCGATCGCGCGCCCCGGCCAGGTTGAGCACCTCGGCGTTCATCGCGCGGTGCCTCCCCTGCGTTCGGCCAGGTGTGGGGTGGGAATGCTCACGCCGCGTACCTCGCTTCGCCCGCGTAGTTCATGAACTTCGGATACTCCTTCTGGAAGGTGAGCGTGACCTTGCCGACCGCCCCGTTGCGATGCTTGGCGATGATCAGGTCGGCCTCGCCCGGACGCTCGGAATCCTCGTTGTAGTACTCGTCCCTATAGATGAACATGACCAAGTCCGAGTCTTGCTCGAGGTTGCCCGACTCCCTCAGGTCTGAGAGCTGCGGCCGCTTGTCCGGCCTCGTCTCCACGGCCCTGCTCAGCTGCGACAGCGCGATCACAGGCACCCCCAGCTCGCGCGCCAAGATCTTCAAGCCCCTGCTCAGCTCGCCCACCGCAGTGACCCGCGAGTCATAGCGGCTGTCGGTCCTCATCAACTGCAGGTAGTCGATGATGATCAGCCCCAGGCCGTTCTCGCATTGCGAATGCAAGCGTCGAGCCTTGGCCCTGATCTCGAGCATCCCCACGTCGCTTGAATCGTCCACCCAAAGGGGTGCGGCCGCAAGGCGCTGGGAAGCCTTCAGGATCTTCGGCCAGCGCTCTTCCTTGACTCTTCCCTTGCGCAGCTCCTCGCCCTTGATGCGCGCCTGGGAGGCCACGAAGCGCTGCGCCAACTCGGCCTCCGCCATCTCCAAGCTGAACAGCGCGACCGGGCGACCGTGCTCGACAGCCGCGTTCTCCGCGATGTTGCAAACCAAAGCGCTCTTGCCCATCGCGGGCCTAGCCGCGATGATGATCAGGTTGCCCGGTTGAAAGCCGCCCGTGATCTCGTCCAGGTCCTTGAAGCCCGACGGGGAGCCGGTCAGCGAGGTCCCTTCGATCGAGAGCCTGTGCAGCTTGTCGAGCTCCTCGTGCAACACCTCCTCGATCGACCTGAAGTCCTGCTGGCGATCGTCGCGCGCGACCTCCAACATCGTCTTCTCCGCCTGCTCTACGAGCTCGCGGGGAGCGTCGCTGCGTTCGAGCACGCTCGACTGGATGTCATAGGAGGCGGCCAACAGCCTGCGCAAGAGAGCGTTCTCGCGCACGATCTGGGCGTAGCGGCGGGCGTGACCGGCCGCCGGCACCACGCCCGTCAGCTCATCCACGGTGGGCGGGCCGCCGATCTCATCGAGCTTGCCGCTCTGGCGCAGACGGTCGACAACAGTCAGCACGTCCACCGGCTCGGACTCGTTGTAGAGAGCCAGCATCGCCTCGTAGATGAGGCCGTGGCGGTCGCGATAGAAGTCCTCGGGGCGCAGCCCCTCTTCGATCACCAGCGCATACAGCGAGCGGTCGGACAGCAGGATCGCGCCGAGCACCGACTGCTCTGCGTCGAGGTTGTGCGGAGGTGCGATCACGCCCGTGGGCATCTGCGAGCCGTTGGTTGTCGGGGCGGCGCTCATCGCTTGGCCGAGTCTAGGTCCGGGGGCTCTTGGCGGTAGCCGGCGTTCCCGCAACTCGCAAGGAAAAAGATGGCGGCCGGTGACACGAACAGATGTTCGCAGCTACGGCGGACTTACTTCTGTGCGACGACCATGGTCTTCACGGTGGCCGTCACGCCCTCGACGACTTCCACCACGACCATGTAGGTGCCCACGTTCTTGATCGGCTCGGGCAGGTGCACATTGTTCTTGTCGGTCCTCAGCCCGCGCGCGTCCCTGATCGCCGCGGCGATGTCCTGTGCGGTGACCGAGCCGAACAGGCGTCCGTCGGCGCCCGCCTGCTGGGCGATCGTGATCACCGTCTTGTTCAACAGCGCCGCGTTGTCGCTTGCTTTCTCGGCGTACTCCCGCGCCGCGCGCTCGGCCGCTTCCTGGCGCTGGCGAATCACTTCGATCGCGCCTTTGGTGGCCGGTTGGGCCAGCTTGCGAGGAATCAAGAAGTTGCGCAGATAGCCCTTGGAGACGTCCACGACGGCGCCCTGCTCGCCGAGCTCGTCCACGTCCTTGAGAAGTATCGCTTCGGGCATCTCGCTCCTGGTCTTTGCTGACGTTGGCTTTGGTCGGTCGTGAGCCGGGGCGAAGCCCTAGCGGTCGCGGTCCCGGTCGCCGCGTTCGCGCCTGGGATGGTCGTCGCGGCCGCCCTCGTTCACGTAGGGCAACAAAGCCAGCTCGCGCGCCCGCTTGACGGCTCTGGCGATCTGACCTTGATGGCGCCTGCACGCGCCTGTGATCCTTCGAGAGCGGATCTTGCCCTTCTCGGAGATGAACTTGCGCAGGCTCGTCACGTCCTTGTAGTCGACCTGCTCGACCTTGTCGCGGCAGTGCTGGCAAGGCTTTCGCCTTCCGGTACCGGATCCGCCCTTCTTGTCTCGTCGTCGGACAGGCTTGCCGCGACCGCGCTTTGCCACTGGAAATCCTTGCTTTCGAACCTAGAACGGAATGTCGTCGTCTCCAGCGGAACTGGAGACCGGTGCGGACTGGAAATCGCGGTCGTCGACCGCCACATCGCTGCCCTGCGAGGCCCCTCCACCCGCGAACCCTCCGCCACTGGGAGAGTCTTCACGCGAGGACAAGAACTGCACCGACTCGGCAATGATATCGATTGCGCTGCGTTTGGTGCCGTCCTGCGCCTCCCACTCGTGCCACTCCAGGCGACCGTCGATCGCGACAGGGCGTCCCTTGGACAGATAGCGGGCCGCATTCTCGCCCTGATTGCCCCAAACCGTCACGTTGAAGTAGTTGGGCTTGTCCTCCCATTCGCCGGTGCTCCCGTTCTTGCGGCGCGTGTTGCAAGCGACGCGCAGCTTGCACACGGAGGAGCCGCTCGGCAGTGAGCGCAGCTCCGGGTCGGCGGTCAAGTTTCCGGTCATAACGACCCGGTTGATGTTGCTGGCGGCCACGGCTCGGTTCCTCTCGTCTTAGGTGTCGTCGGCTAAAGCTAGCGCGACTGGCCACGCGAAGAAGTCCGAAACACCTCGTCCCAATACGGGGCGCTGATGCCGAAGCCCTTCGTGTCGTCCTGGAAGTGGTGGCGCATGTGGCGCTCGCGCAGCATCCTGCCCACCCGCGAATGCGGACGGAAGTGATGGACGTAGTAGTGCAGCATGTCATAGGCCAAGTAGCCCGCAAAGAACCCCGCGCCCACGCCCGGGGCATAGCGCTCGCCCAAGACCAAATACAGGACGCCAAACACAAGCGCCCCCAAGGGGATGCTCACCGCCGGGGGCATCACCAGGCGCAACGGGTCGTTGGGGTGCTCGTGGTGGATGCCATGGATGATCCAGTGCATGCGCGCTCCGATCCCACGGTCGGGCTCGAAGTGGAAGACGATGCGGTGCAGCCAATACTCGAACAGCGTCCACAGCGCGTAGCCGCACGCGAACAATCCCACCGCCTCGGCCACGCTCACAAGCGATAGGGCCCAAGCCTCCAAGGCCACGATCACCGGCACAAAGATCAAGACCGGCACCAGCGGATGCACGCGCGAGAAGGCGTCCAACAGGCGCGAGTCGAACATCGGCGGCGAGGCCCTCAACACGTCGGTCCTGCGCATCGACGGACCGTCTCCAATCGGATGCTCGCTCACGAGGGCATCTCCATGCCGTCCCCCACGCACTTTGTCCTCAGCGGCAGCACGCCCCCGAGTGTATTACGCCGCGGCCTCTTCCTCGGCGAGCGCGGGCTCGCTCTCCTCGCGCACCGCCGTCGGCGGAGCGGCGCCCGGGCGCATGTCCGGCGCGGGCGGCGTCCCGGGCTTGAGCTTGTTGATGCGAAAGCGGATCACGCCGTCGGTGATGTGCAGCGTGCGATTGAGTTCGGCGATCAGATCCACCTCGGCGGCGTGGAACTGCAACAGGTGGTACTCGGCCGTGGTTTTGTGGTCAATCGGATAGGCCAGCGCCCGCTCGCCCCAAGCGTCGTGGTGGGTCACCTCGCCCTTGGCGCCGATCGCCTCCTTGGCATCAGCCACGATCTTGGCGCGCGCGGGCTCCTCGGCCTGAGGGTCGAGCAGCAAAACAAGATCGTATGTGGGCCTGGGCAAGGTCATGGGCAGGGCTCTGAGAGCGGCCGGGGATCATAACAGGGCACGAACGACGATCCCCTTACCTCGACTCCGCGATCCGCTTCGCCCTGATATCGGCCAACTGCTCGTCGATCCAATCCCCGGGGTCGCGCGAGGTCACGATCTCGGCCAGGCCCCGCGCGCGGCGGTCTCGCTCGGGTCCCGGCATGGCGAGCGCCGCGTGGATCGAATCGGCCAGCTCCTGAATGTCGAAAGGGTTCACCGACAGTGCGTACTCGCCCAGCTCCTCGTGCGCCCCCGTGTTCTCCGAGAGGATCGACACCCCCGCCCTTTCGTTGAGGAGCGGCCCCTCCTTGGCCACCAGATTCATGCCGTCGAACATGGCGTTCACAAGCAGCACGTCGTAGTGCTTGTAGGCGGCCATCGCCTCATCCAGGTCATCGCGCAGCTTCAACTGGATCGGCATCCAATCGGGGGTGCCGTGGCGATGGTTGACGACCGCCACCAGCGCCTCGATCCGTTCCAAGTACTCCGCGTACTCCGGCACGTCGGTCCTCGAAGGCATCAGCTGCGCCACGAAAGTCACCCGCTCGGAGAACTCGGGGTGCTGCTCCAAGAACAGATCGAACGCCGAGAACCCCCTCAGCACGTTCTTGGACAGGTCCGCCCTGTCCACGCGAAGGATCAAAAAGTCCCTGCGCCTACGCAACAGCTCACGCTCGAACTCCCCCACGCGCGCTCCAGCCGCGGCCGCGAGCGCCGCTCGGTGGTCGATCGGCAGAGGGTAAGCCCGCACCCAAACCGCGCGTCCCTGCCACTCCACCACGCCACGCTCGAAGTCGACCTCTAGATCCATCAGATCGCGACAGCACTGCAAGAAGTTGCGTCTGTAGGAGCGCGTGTGAAAGCCCACGATGTCATTGGCCAGCAGCCCCGCAAAGATCTCTTCGCGGATTCTCGAAGGCAGCACCCGCCAAGCGTCCGACTGGGTCCAAGGAATGTGCACGAAGTGATGCAAGAACACGTCCGGGCGAGCCTTGCGCACCAGCTCGGGCAGCGTGTAGAGGTGGTAATCGTGGACCATCACCACCGGCTCTCCCTCGCCCTCGATCTCCTGGACCACGGCCCGCGCCAGGTCCTCGTTGACCGCGTTGTAGCCGAACTCGAAAGCCTCGATCTCCTCGCGCCTGATGTCCGGTGCATTGGACAGATCCCACAAGTAGTGCTGGATGAACCAAAGCATCGGGTTGGCGAACACGTTGTAGAAGCGGTCATACGCTTCGGGGTCGCTCACCACCAAGCGCACCTGATACTCGCCCCCGGCCGGGCTCTTCACCGGGAACGGCCTCGCCCCGTTCTCGCGCGAGACCTGGGCGTCGTAGTCGTTCATCGCCGAGGCGATCCACACCGCGTCGCGATGGGAAGCCAAGCCCGACAGCGCTGTGACCAGCCCACCCGTCCCCCTATGGGCCTCTCCATTGGGCCCGAACGTAACCGGGCCCCGGTTGCTGACCAGCACCAGCGGGGGTCGCTGTGCCGGCGCCTCGGTCACGACTCGCCGAGGGCGGTGAATATCTTCAGATAGTCGCGCAAGTAGCGCGGGGTCAAGAAGTGGCTGCGCACATGCTCCTTGCCGCGCCGCCCCAAGGCCTTGCCCAGAGCGGGATCTTCGAGCAACTCCAAAGCGCGCTGGGCGCAAAGCTCGACCGTGTCCACCAAGAATCCTGTCACCCCGTCGTCCACCTGTAGCGGGATGCCTCCCACGTTGCCGCCGATGAAAGGCCGCGCCTTCCAGATCGCCTCAGAGACGGTCAACCCGAAACCCTCCCTCGTGGACTTCTGCACGACCACGTCCGCGTGCGACTGAAATGCGTTGACCTCGATTGCCCCGACGTTGTTGAAGTTGTTGAGGATGTGCACGTCCGGGTCGCCGTCCGCATGGGCGATCGTGGCGTTGAAGAAATCCCATCCCTCCGGGTCGTCGCTGGCCATCGAGCCGACCAAGGCCAACTGCACCTCGGGAATCTTCTCCTTGACGATCCTGTAGGCGTCGATCACTCCCAGCGGGTCCTTCCAAGGATCGAAGCGAGAGACCTGACAGATCAACGGACGGTCCACATCGATCCCGAACTGCTCGCAAACGTAGGAGGCGTCTTCGGGGGATAGCGCCATGTTCTTCGGCATCAGCGGGTCGATCGCGGGCGGCACCACGTTGACGTTGCCCTTCATACCCGCCGGCACGTACTCGGCCATGTGGAACAGGCTCTGCGGATAGTCGGCGATGTATGGCAGCAGCCGCTCGATCGTCGCCGGGTTGGGAGTGGACAGGTCGATGTGACAGCGCCACACCCATCCCTTCGCCTTCTCGGGGACCAGCTTGTAGAGCCCCGCCGGTTGCGGATCGTGGATCAAGCACACGTCCCAATCGCCCGAGAGCTCGCGAGCGTTCATCTCGTTGTACTGCTCCCACGTCGCCCACTGCTCGGCGTCCAGGTCCTGCGGGTGGCCCTGTAGCGCGTTGTGCATCAGCTTGGTCGCGTTGAAGAACTCCTCGCGCCCATAGATCACCTGCCACTCGCAATCCAAACCCACGTCCCTCATCAGCGGCACGAGCGTGTACAAGATCTCCGACACCCCGCCCCCGAAAGCCGTGGCCGACACGTGCACCACCCGCTTCCCCTGCAGGGGCTCGGCCAAGGAGCGGATCTCCTCGATCAACTCGCGCCCACAGATGTGGGTGTAATCGGCGAGCGACTTGTGTCCTGTGGCGACGGGCTGAAGCACGAGCGGACCGCACGATACCTCGGTCTGGCACGGAAGGGCCGCCATAGGCCTTATCGTCTGGGTCGATGTTCGACGGCCGCATCTACCGCGCGGCGCTCGTGCCGCTCCTGCTCGTCATCGTGATCGCCGGTTTCTCGCTAGTGAGTCGCTCGGCCCCCTTCGGCTCCACGCTCGCGCCGGACGCCTTCAACGGCGCCCGCGCATACGCCAATTTGCAGGCCTTGGTCAAGCGCTTTCCCGACCGTCGCCCCGGCAGCTCCGGCGATGAGGCCCTCGCTTCCTACATCGCACACAGCCTCGGCGAACTGGGCAGTCCCTCCGGCGCTGGTGGCGGGGCCGGGCACTCCGGCCAAGGCGCCGCGGCTGGGGGCTTTCAGGTCAGCACCCGGCGAGTGCCTGCACGTACGATCGAAGGCGAGCGCGCCCTCACGACGGTGATCGCCGAGCGCCCCGGCGCCACCGGAGCGAGCCCGATCGTGGTGCTCGCCCACCGCGACGCGGTGGGCCCCCGCAGCGAAGCAGAGCTGTCGGGCACCGCGGCTCTCCTGGAGCTCGCGCGCGTCTTCTCCCAAAGCGAGACCCACCGCACGATCGTCCTGGTTTCCACCAGCGGCGGCAGCGGCGGCTACGGGGGCGCCGCCGACTTCGCGGCTCACTGGGGCCAGCCGGTCGACGGCGCCCTCGTTCTCGGCGACCTCGCCGGCACGGTCGCCCGCAAGCCGTTCGTGCTGCCCTTCTCCGGAGAACCCCCCACCGCGCCCGAAAGCCTCCAGAGGACCTTGGACTCCGCGATATCTCAAGAGGCGGGGATGGCCCCCGGCGAACTCGGCGCCGGCACCGAGTTCGCGCATTTCGCAGTCCCACTCACCATCGGCGAAGAGGCCCCTCTCAACGGCTCCGGTATGCCTGCGGTGCTGCTCCAAGTCAGCGGCCAGCAAGGCCCCGCGGCGAGCGCCCCCGTGAGCGAGGCTCGCCTGCTCGGCTTCGGGCGGGCAGCCCTCAGCGCGATATACGCGCTCGACGAAGGCCCCAACCTCGCGGCGTCCTCCCCGCCCCGCTTTCGCGTTGGCGGCAAGCTGATGCCCTCGTGGGCGATCAGGCTGCTGGTGCTAGCTCTGCTCCTCGCGCCCTTGCTCGTGAGCGTCGATGCCCTGGCGCGTCTGCGTCGCCGTCGCGAACCTGTCCTGCTATGGCTGGGGTGGGTCCTGGCCGGCTCGCTCCCGTTCTTGCTCGCCGCCCTCCTCGCCTTCGTGCTCGGGGCTCTCAAAATCGTCGCCGCCCCCTCGGCCCAGCTCTCCGCGCCGGCGCTCGCCGCCGATGGATCGGCCGTCGGGGGGACCCTCGCATGTGGCCTCGTGCTGGTGGCTGGGCTGCTCGCCTGGCCGGCCTCGGTTCGTCGCCTGTCCTTGCCCGCGCGAGCCTCCAGCGACGCGGCAGGCTTGGCGGTGACGCTCGTCCTGCTCGCCACCGCTCTGCTCGTATGGCTCCTCAACCCCTACGCCTGCCTGCTTCTGGTGGCGGCCGCACACCTGTGGCCCTTGGCGGTCGAACTACGCAGGCGTCTGCCGATCCAACCGCGCCTGATTGCGCTGCTGGTGGTCCTGGCCGGAGTGCTGCCGCTCCTGCTCGTGCTGCTCCTCTATGCCCACGAACTCGCTTTGAGCCCGTTCGCCCTTGCCCAGAGCGCCGTGCTGGCGCTCGCGGGCGGCTTGGTCGGACCAGTCGCGGTCCTGCTGTGGAGCGTTGCCTTCGGTTGTCTGTTCACAGCCGTCCTCTATGTAACGGCGCCTTTGACCACGACCGAGCCCGAGTCGCTCGAGTGGACCGAGGTGCTCACTCGCGGGCCGAGCACCTACGCTGGACCCGGGTCGCTCGGCGGCACCGAGTCCGCGCTGCGACGCTAGATGACGATGTCCGCTCCCAGCAGCTCAATCCCCTCGCCCCGGCGACTACCCAAGCTGGTAGGGGCCGTCCTGATCCTCGCCGGCCTGCTCCTGCTCGCCGATGCCGGCATCACCTTGGTCTGGCAGGAGCCGATCTCCGCGCTCTACGCCCACTTCAAACAAGAAAGCCTCGGCCGGGATCTACAGGCGCTCGACCGAGCGACCCCCACTCCGCAGGCCGAGCAGGCGCTCGCGCGTCTGCACGAAGAGCGTCGGCGAGTGGCCTATCTCGCCGGCGCCCTCCAGCGCCAGGCCAAAGCGGGCTCGGCGGTCGGACGCATCCGTATCCCTGCGATCGGCGCCTCCTTTGTGATGGTCAAGGGAACGGGCACCTCCGAACTGCAGGACGGCCCCGGCATCTACCCCGAAACCAGTTTTCCGGGAGTGCCCGGCACGACCGCGATAGCGGGCCACCGCACCACATATCTCGCGCCCTTTCGACACATCGACGCGCTTCACCCGGGCGAGTCGATCTTCCTGGAGATGCCTTACGCGCGCCTGCGCTACCGGGTGCTCGACTCGCGCGTGGTGCTCCCCACCGACGTGTCCGTGCTGGACCCCGTCGGCTATTCGCGACTGATCCTCTCCGCCTGCACGCCCCTGTTCAGCGCATCCCACCGTTTGCTCGTGTTCGCGCGCCTACAGTCCACGACGCCACTGGGTGCGGCCATCGTGCGCTCCGCGGGCGCGCGGGGCGAACAGGCCTTCGGCGAAGAACCCACCCACCTACCACCGGTGCTCAAAGCCCGTCAGCGTCTGCTTGCTCCCCTCGTGTCGTAGCACCACGCCCGGCCACCCCTCGCTCACGTGGCCGATCCAAGTGATCTTCGTTCCTGCCCGCTCGGCCGCTGCCGCCGCGCGGTCAGCGCGCTTGCGCGGCACGCACACGCACAGCTCGTAGTCTTCGCCCGCCGTGGCCGCCGCCTCCCAGACGGGTACCCCCAAGCGCGCGGCGGTGTCCTGAGTGCGCTCGTCGACCGGCAATTGGTCCAAATCGAGCTTGAGGACCACGCCGCTGCGCTTGGCTATGTGGGCGGCGTCGGTGGCGAGCCCGTCGGACAGGTCGATCATCGCGTGAACCCCCGCGGGCGCGATCGCGCGGCCCTCCTTGAGCTTTGGCATCGGCCGCAGGGGTCTGGTCCCGAGCACCCCGGTGACCCCCACCAGGTCGCCCGGACGGGCGCCGTCGCGACCGACCAGCTTCTGGTCGCGCTCGGCCCAGCCGACGATCGTCACGCTCACAAACAGGGCAGGTGCGCTCACCACATCCCCGCCGGCGATCGTGGTGGCGGTCAGCTCGGCCAATTCCTCGGCGCCGAGCATCACTTCGAGCGCCTGGGACTCGCTCACGTGCGGGGGGATCCCCAAGGCCACATAGGCCTCCCCGGTTTGGGCTCCCATAGCGGCTATGTCAGAAAGGGCGCAGGCCAGCGCCTTCCAGCCCACATCCTTGAATCCGAGCCCAGGATCGTCGAGGCGAAAATGGACGCCCTCGACGATGGTGTCGACCGAGGTGACGCACAGCTTCAGGGCTTTGACGACCGTCGCGTCGTCGCCGATGCCGCGCACGACTCGTCCTCCGCGCGTCTTCAGCGCGGCGGCGATCGAGTCGATCAGAGAGAGCTCAGCTATGTTTCAGAACGTTTGCGGACTGCGGACTGGCCTGCTTGCACACCCGGCGGACTCAGCGATGCCTATACACGATTCGGGCTCGGTCCAAGTCATAGGGAGAGAGCTCGCAGCGCACGCGGTCACCCGGCAGGATGCGGATGCGAAAGCGCCGCATCTTTCCCGCCACGTGCCCGAGCACCACGTGATCGTTGTCGAGCTTCACACGGAACATCGCGTTCGGCAGCGCCTCGATCACCTCGCCCTCGAATTCGACCTTGTCTTCCTTTGCCACGACTGCATCCTGTCCGGATCGCTCGCGCTGTGCGCGGGACCCTGTCTTGAAATGTGCACCCGCCAAACTACCAGGCCGCGCGTTCGGTGCCGCGCGTTCCATGTTCCTGCGCGGGACGGACAGGTGGGCCAGGCGGCGCGGCGGATGACCGCGCGAGGTCAGTGACCAGGCGGTGCGGTGCCCCCGGCGCCGCCGACCGGTGGAGTCGGAGCTTTGGTCGCCGGGGTCTGCGCCGGTTCGACCGGTTCTTGCGCTTGGGGGTTTGGGGTCGCGTGAGGGCTTTCGGCGGCGGGTCCGCCGGTTGCCTGTTTTTCGCCGTTCGGGAGATGTTTTTCGACCGGCTGCTTTTTGGAAGGGTTCGTGCTTTCTTCGCTTTCGAACCCTTCTTTGTTCCCCGTGCGCCCCGTCGAGGAGTACTTGCCGAAGAAGGGCTGATAGGAGATCGGTTCGGTTGGCGAGGGGAATTCGGCGCAGGCTTCGCCTTCGGTGACCGCGGCCATATAGGCATGCCAAATTTCCGCCGGCAGGTAGCCACCCTGCTGGGGCTCGCCGTGAACGTCGGTCATCGAGATCAGCTTGTTGGGGTAGCCCATCCACACGGCCGTCGCGTAGTTGGGGGTGTAACCGTCGAGCCAGGCGTCCACCAGATTGCTGGTGGTGCCCGTCTTGGCCGCCGTGGGGCAGGAAATGGCCGAGCGCGTGGCGGTCCCACCCAACACGTTCTGGTGCAGGATGTTCGTCTCCTCGGAGGTGACCCCGTCTGAGAGCACCTTCACTCGATGGGGCTTGCCCCAGTTGTTGTCCACATGTCCGTCCGGGAACACGACCTTGGTGATCGCTATCGGAGTGTTGCGGTAGCCACCGTCGGCCAAGGTTGCGTACACGTCGGCCATTTCCAAGGGGCTCACGCCCACCGTGAGGCCGCCGAGCGCCTCCGCCGGGTAGGAGTGCAGGTGCTCGCGCACGCCCATCTTGTAAGCGGTCTGAGTCACCGTTTCCTCGCCCAAATCCGCGGCCAACTGCGCGTACACGGTGTTGTCGGAGGCGAGCGTCGCTTGGACAAGGTTGATCGACTTGTTCGAGGAGGTGTTCTCGAACGTTTTCACTTCATAGGTGGGATAGCCGGGCAGCCAGCCGGGCGCGAGCGTATGGGAGAGGTAATAGGTGCTGTTCGGGTCCACCCCCCGCGAGAGCGCGTCGGCGAGGTCGATCGCCTTGAACGTGGACCCCGGCTGGCGGTGGCCTTGAGAGGCGAGGTTGTATTGGGACTGGTCATAGCTCTCTGACTCCGCCATTGCCTCGATATAGCCGTTGTGGGGATCGATCGTCACGATCGCCGAGGCCGGATCTCCCTGCTCGTTGAGCACGTTTTTGATCGCTTCGCGCGCCTCGCCCTGCATTTTCAGGTTAATCGTCGTGTACACCTTCAAGCCGCCCTGCTCGACGGTGTTCAAGCCGTAGCGGTGGACCAGCTCTTTGCGCACGTATTCAAAGAAGAAGCTCTCCTGGCGACGGGTGTAGTAATTGCCGTGTTTCACTCCCAGCGCAGCGGCCTGCGCAGTGGCCGCTTGGGCATGGGTGATGTAGTGCAGTTCGGCCATCTTGGCGAGCACCTCGTTGCGACGCTGCCGGGCCGAGGCCGGGTAGAGGAAGGGGTTGTACTGGGAGGGCGCCTGGGGAAGGCCGGCGAGCAGGGCGGCCTGTTGTAGGTTGAGCTGGTAGGCGCTCTTGTCGAAGAAGATCCGCGAGGCTGCCTGCACGCCCAAAGCGGTCTGGCCGCCGACTGTGCCGTAGGCCACGCTGTTGAGGTAGTCGGTGAGGATCGAGCGCTTGGAGTGATGTTTGTTGTATTCGATCGCGAGCTTGGCCTCCTCGATCTTCTGTTTGAAGCTGTGCGTGTCGCTGCCCAAATAGATGTTGCGCATCAGCTGCATCGTGATCGTGGAGGCGCCCTGCAAGGCCTGTCCGTGCAGGACATCCTTGACGGCCGAACGGAAGATGCCGGTCAAATCCACGCCGTTGTTCTGATAAAAGCGCTGATCCTCGATCGCGACCGTGGCGTCGCGCAGATCGGTCGGCATCTGGGCGCTGGTGATCGGGGAGCGCAGGACATCGGACTGGATGAATCCCAAACGGGTGCCATTGGCGGCGTAAACCTGGGAGGTGGCGCCCGCCAGCTTCGGCGTGAGCGAATCGAGCGTGGGCGCCGATTGGGCCACCGAGAGGACGTAGCCGACGGCCACGAGCGCCCCGATCAGCAGCGCGCCCGCCACGCCGCTGATGCCGATGAAGACGAAACGGGAAGGTCCGGAGCGGTTGCGCCGCCGCCGACGCTGTCGTGCTTGTCTAGACATGCTTTCTCGGACCCCGACTGTGACTGTACCGTCTCGCGGTGTGATTTCCTGCTGGTTGCACGGCGAGCACGCAACCTTGCCGCGCCCTCCCAGATGAGCTCAGAGACCGCCGAGCAGGCCATCGCTCAACACCCGAGCCTCGCGGTCTCCGCGGGTCTCCGCGCGCCAGCGCCCTTATGGGACGGGGTCGAGGCGGCCCCGGCGCATGCCTCCGCGGAGGGCGATCGCGCGGAGAGGGCCACGGCGTTGCGCGAGGTGTGGCGCGCCCTGTGGGTCTCGCGCCTGCTCGTCTGGATCGGCGGCGCCGGTGCGGTGGCCGGCTTCGGCTTCGGGCCGGTGCGCCACGCCCTGAACCCGGTCGGTCTCACTCGCGGTCTGGGTGCTTTCGGAGACCTGATGGCGGCGCCGGCCGCTCGCTGGGATGCCGCTTGGTATCTAACGATCGCCCACGACGGCTACCGCCCGCAGCTGGGCGCTATGGCCGCTTCACGCACCGCCTTCTTCCCGCTGTATCCGCTCGGCTTGCGTCTGCTTTCCGGCCTGAGCCTGGCTCCCGTGGTCGCCGGGATCCTGTTCTCCGTGGTGGCCTTGGCGGCTGGGCTCTACGGTCTGCACCGGCTCACGAACATCGAAGCGGTGCGCCTGGATTTGGGGAATCGTGGTGTGGCGGGGCGTTTGGGTGGGGGGGACTTGGGCGACGCAGCGCGCCTGGTCGTGCTGCTCACGGCCTTCGCACCGATGGCCGTGTACTTCTCGGCCGTCTACAGCGAGTCGCTCTACTTCGCCCTGTCGGTCGGTGTGTTCTTGTGCGCGCGTCGCGGACAGTGGGCCAGGGCCGCCGCTTTGGCCGCCTTGGCCTCTGCCACCAGGAGCACGGGGATCGTGTTGATGGTTCCGCTGGTGCTCATCTACCTGTACGGGCCGCGGGCCGACCGCTCGCCCGATCGTCCCGGCGGCAGGCTAAAACCCAAGTACAGGGTGCGAAGCGATGCCCTGTGGATAGCCGTGGCGCCGCTGGGTCTGTGCCTGTACATGGCGTATCTCGCCTTGGGCGGCGGCGACGCGCTCGCGCCTTTTCACGCCCAAGCCGTCTGGCAGCGCGAGTTCGCGGGGCCCTACGGTGGCGTATGGACGGGGGCCAAGGCCGCGTTTGAGGGACTGCGCCAGATCGTCTCCTTGCAGAGCCACCACGTGTACTTTTCGACGGGCGGAGGTAGTCCGCTCATCGACGCTTCGCACAATCTGCTGTTGTTTGCGTTCCTGCTGGCGGCGATCCCGATGACGGTCGGGGTCTTTCGAATGCTGCCGGTCGCCTATGGCGCCTATGTGTTGGCCGCCTTGGCTTTGCCGCTCTCCTATCCGGTCGCCCCCCAACCCCTCATGTCTCTACCGCGCTTCTTGCTCGTTCTGTTTCCGCTGAACATGTGGTTGGCCGTGCGCTTGGCGCAGCGCCCCAAGGCGCTCACATGGGGGCTGTTGATCGCCTCGGCCGGCGCGATGATGTTCTTCGCGGGGGAGTTCTCGACGTGGCACTGGGTGGCATGAGCTCGATGGAGGACCTGGGCGCGGAGATGGCGCGGGTGGACCCCGTCGGACTGCAACCCCTTCAAGGGCCGGCGGCCAACGATTGGCCCGTGTGGAGCGGCTTCGCGGTTCTCGCGGCGGCGCTGGTGTTGGCTGCCGTGGGCGGGCTGATCGTGGACATTCCGGCGCTCCTCTTGGGCGTGAAGATCAGCTCCGAACACACCCCGCCCGGACTCGAGTTCGCCGACACCGTGGTGCAGGACGTCGTGTTCGTCCTGACCGCGATCATGTTCGCTCAATTCGGCGGCCGGACGGCGCGCTCGTGGCAGTTCGGTTTCCGCCCGACCCCGCTGCGCCGGGCGGCGGGGCTGGCGATCCTGACGATCGCCGCGTTCTTCCTCTTCAGCGCGATCTGGGTCCTGGCGCTGAACGTCAAAGAAGAAGACACCAAGCTGCTGAACGCGCTCGGCACCAACGAAACGACGATCCTGCTGCTGGCGAGCGCTCTGCTCACGACCGTGATCGCGCCGATCTGCGAGGAGACCTTGTTCCGCGGCTACATCTTCGCGGCGCTCTCCAAATGGAAGGGCTGGATCCCGGGTGCGATTCTCACCGGCGTGTTGTTCGGGGCCGTACACGTCGGCTCGGCGCCGGTGGAGGATCTAGTCCCGCTTGGGGTGCTCGGGTTCGCGCTGTGCTTTCTGTACCGGCGCACCGGCTCGATCTACCCATGCATCGCAGTGCATTCTCTGAACAATTCGTTTGCCTTCGCGGAGCTCGAGAAATGGGGCTGGCAGATTCCCGTGCTGATGGTGGGCTCGCTGGCCTTGATCGCCGCGATCGTGTGGTTCGCGCGCAGGGTCGGTGTGATCTCAGACCCGCCGGTGTCCGCGCTCATCATCCCGAGCGCCTACGATCCCGGGTGATGGTTCCCGCGAACTTGCTCTGGAGATCGCCGACCGCGCGTTTGCGCGTCCCTTCGCTCCTGCTCGCTTTCGCGTGCGCCGTCGGCTTGGGGCTGGCGGCCGGGCCGGCCCGTGCGGAGGAGGCGTCGGCTGGTCCAGCCGCGGCGAGTAAGCCCTCGGGACAGGATGTGCACGCGCTCGAGCGGCGTGCCGCCCGGATGAAGGGAAGCTTGCGGGTGGGAATGCACGGTCCGAGGGTGCTCCTGCTCCAGGACGAGCTCGCCCGCCTGCGCTACGCGGTCCCCGTCAGCGGACGCTTCGACGCGGCGACCGGGCGCGCTGTCCTGGCCTTCCGCAAGGTGGCCGGCCTGGACCGCATCGAAAGCGCTAATGCGGGCGTCTTCCAGCACTTGCAACACGGAGCCGGTCACTTCAAGGTGCGCTACCCACATGACGGGAAGCACGTCGAGGCCGACCTCTCAAAGCAGGTGCTCGTCGAGATCGAACACGGTCAGGTGAGGCGCATCTACACGATGAGCTCGGGCAAGCCCTCCACTCCCACCGTGCTCGGCCGCTTCCGCGTGTATTCGAAGACGCCCGGGACCAACTCCGAGGGGATGGTCGACTCCAACTACTTCATCCGCGGCTACGCGATCCATGGGTACGCCGAAGTGCCTTCCTATGCTGCCAGCCACGGTTGCCTGCGCATTCCGATCCCCGACGCGCCGGCGGTGTATGCGTGGGTGCAGGTCGGCGACCCGGTCGATGTCTACACAGACAACGGCAGCGGGAGCCGCGTCGTTCGTTCCAACGCCGGACCCTGACGCAGGTTAGATGCGTCCGGGGAGCAGGCGGGCGAGGAAGCTGAGGCCGAAGCCGTAGACGAGCAGGACCAAGAGGGTGTCCACGATGTGGATCGTCCACTGACTGGTTGAGCCCGCGGTTATGCCCGAGAACGGTGAGGAGAGCGTGGAGAAGGCTTTGTCGATCGCTTCGTGCAGGCCGCTCTTCTTCGATTCCGAGGACGCTTTGGCGGCCGTCGTGGCGGTGCCGGCCGGGGCCCCTTCGTTGACCTCGGCCTGCTGGTGGCTGGAGCCTTTGCCGGCCTCATCGACCGCGAAGGTCACAAACGAGGCGAGCGCGATCAGGCAGATCACGATCGAGGCGAGCCGCAAGATCCGCGCGAGCAGCGAGAAAAACATAGGCGCAGCCTAACCTCAGGGTGGGACGGTCTGGTGGGACTGGACGGATGTCCCACCGCCGCACAAGCTAGATTGGGGCCATGTCCTCGCAAGTGACAGCGGGCGCCGTGGGCAGCGCCAAGGCTACCCTAGTCTCCGAGCTGCGAGCCCACGCGCTCGTGATCGGCGAGGTCACGCTCACCAGCGGCGCCACCGCCTCCTACTACGTGGACGCCAAGCGCGCGATCCTGAGACCGGAGGGCTTCATGGCACTCGGCACCTTGGTGGCAGCCAAGGCCCAAGAGTGGGACGCCACCGCCGTCGGGGGGATGACGATGGGCGCCGATCCCGTTGCCTGCGCGGCCCTCGCCGGCGGGGCTCAGACGAAGGCCTTCTTCGTGCGCAAGGAGACCAAGGCCCATGGATTGCAGCGGCGCATCGAGGGGCCCCTCTTGACGGGGGAGGATCGCTGCTTGGTGGTCGAGGACGTGGTTACCACCGGCGGCTCCACGCTGGCGGCGATCGCGGCCTTGGTCGAGGCCGGTCACACGATCTGCGGGGTCGTGTCGGTGCTCGACCGGCTCGCCGGAGGAGGCGCCGCGATCGAAGCGGCGGCCGGGGCGCCTTACGTGGCTTTGACCACGATCGACGAGGTGTACCCGGAGCGCGACGCGAGCTAGGTCGGTCGCGGCGTTCGCCGGTAGCCTTTGGGGCGAGCCCTCGTAGTCCAATGGATAAGACGACCGCCTCCTAAGCGGTAGATCCAGGTTCGACTCCTGGCGGGGGCATTCGGGCGGATCGCTTGTGTTGGTGCGGTGTTGGAGCATGACGGAGTTGCTCGTCGCGTTGGTTGGCGCCATCTCATGTGGCATGCCTCCCGCCTAAACGTAAATGAGCCTCAAGTGAGGCCGTCGGAGATGGTAGGCAGATCGCACCTGGCCGTCGCCCGGGGAGGGTCAGGTGCGATCGTTCGAGGGCTCTCGCGGGGATTATCAGGTGTGCCGCAGCTGCCGGGCGGTTTACGGCTGTGAGTCGTGGCCGCGGGCCGCGCGCCCAACGAGCCACGCAAACCACTGAGGTGCCTCGCGGCGAAGCTCGATCAGTGACACGGCGATGGTCAAGGCGATCAAAAGGACGATCCAAACCGCGGTAGGCGGATGTATGACCGCGACAATCAAAGCAGTGCTTATTCCTGCGGCGACTACACCGCGAAAGATAAAGTTTGCTAGCACGCCGACGGTGACGAGCCAACCAACGGAAGGGCGAGAACGAGAAATCACGATTCGCGGGCTGTCAGGTGACAAGGTGCCTTTGACCCATTTTGGCTAAGTGATGGAGACAAACCAGTTGCTTCTCCTGTTCCCGGATTGAGTCCGGCTTCAAGGGAGGAGGCGACTTCATCGATCAGGTTTGACGAATGACGCCAGCCGGTGACTTGCCAGTGGAGCGCTTCTGCGTCGCCGTTTGTCGGCGATGCTTGGACAAGCCACGGGCGGCCGAGAATAACTCTGCCGAGAATACCTGTAGCCACAAGCAACCCAAGCAAGATCAGCTCTATGCCAAACAGCAGTAGTGGAACTACGACGATTGCGATTACCACTATTGCGCCGAGGATCACGATAGCGGCGCCGAGGTCGTCTATCCCGCCAAGATCTGGCACGCTGAACAGAACTTCTGCTGCGTCAAGCGGGCGAGCCTCTCCGTTGCTTGTTTTCCGTCGGCTCAATTTGCGCCAGCGGGGCATGGGGCGCCCGATCCAACGCCTCCCGACGCGCCACTCTTGACCCGATGGCGTTCGCACAACGCGCGACCCTATGCGGCTCATCATGCCGAGGACTTCGCCTGTCCGTCAACCTTGCGTTTTGAGCGTACGGTCCGGCCGAGCCATCGGCGGAGGCTCCGAGAGCGCTTGGCGCCGCCGACGAAGGGGTTGGCGAGGTCCTCTTGCGTGAACGGCCCGTGCGCGTTCTCGTCCCCAGCGTAGCGGTAGACAGCGAGGGTAAACACGGCGGACGTTGCGCTCGAGTACACCAACACGGGAGCCGCGGCCAGGACGCCGAGAGCCAGAAGTAGGGTGCCGCTGGCTGGATCGTTCCCAAACGATTGGTATCCAGCGACAAGGAGCATGACGCCAGGTATCAGCAGCAGTCCAGTGGCGCCGCCGATGGCGATAGTCCCTGTCGCCCCCTCAGCCCAACGTCGGCGAACGGTCCTCAAAGAGCGCCTCAACGCCTCGACCGGACCGACACCGTCGGAAGCCAGGGCTGGAATCACGAAGAACGCAGCCGCGCTCCAAGCAATGTCCAGTGCATACGCCACGAGCCGCTCCAACCAAGCTAGGTGGTTGACGCGCTCGGCGATCGATAGGATCGCGCCGATGCTCGCGGCTATTAGCGACCAAGCGAGGATCGCCCTCCATTGTCTTCGCGCCACGGCGAGACCATCGCGGATCGTCACGGTCTCGCCGTTCCATCGACGGGAAACGGTGCTCAGCAGAGCGACATTCAAGAAGGTCCCCACCACGGTTATTGGATAGGACGCCACAGCGGCCGCGCCAAGCAAAACCAGCCGCCTGTGGTGAATACCTGCAACCGCTGAGGCAATCCCAAGGAACGCTCCCGAAATGAGAAGATCCAGCACCACCGCCGCTAGCGCGAGTGACAGCAGCCCTCGGTCGTTGCGAATTACTTCGAAAGCCTCGCTCGAGAGGCGGGAGCCTCGGGCAATACGGCCCTCGCCTGGTCTTGTCCCTGACCCGATCGCCTGATACCCCGGCGTATCCTCCGGAGCGGCAGGCCCCGCATAATTGGACCGCATGCCAAGCGCGCCCCGGCCGTGGTCTGCGGGGCTCATCTTGGAGTTAGGGTGATCTGCGTCGCAGCGTCAGAACTCTGGCTGTACTTAGCCATCGACCGTCCCGCAAGTCGAATAACACCATCCATCAGCATGCAAAACTACCGCAGACTGGCCGGGAGGGCTAGCGTGCCGGTGAGGCTAGCGCTGGCTCGGCGGAATCCGGACCCTCGCCAGGGCACCTTGCATCTTCGGCGTGCGCTCGTCAACTTGTTACGGGAGAAGTCCGTACCGGCAGCTGATTCCGTGCGTAACGGACATACGGCGTAGTACCCTTCCGGGGTGGGTGTGATTCAGGAGCTGGCAGCCGATCTCGAGGTTCAGGAGCGCACCTTGCGGCGAGCTATGTCTCAAGGTGCGCTACGCGCCGGCCGACCTGGCCCGCGCCGACTGTGGCTGGCCCCTGGCGAGCGCGAGTACCTTCGGGCCTATTGGCCGCTTCTCTCCGCACTTCGCCAGTCGCTACGCACCGAGCATCGCGTGAGACTGGCTGTGCTCTACGGCTCGCTCGCGCGAGGCGACGCGGACGATGGATCCGATCTGGACCTACTGGTCTCATTCGCCGACGATCGGCTATCGGCGGGTTACGAGCTTGCCATGCGTCTTGGGCGCGTCAGCGCTCGCCACATTGATGTTGCCCGCCTAGAGCGGGTGGAGGCCAAGGCGCCACTTCTTCTGGACCGTGTCCTTGATGAGGGCCGTGTCCTGATCGATCGCGACGGGCAGTGGGATGGATTGTGCGAGCGCCGCGCCGTTATCGCTGTTCGTGCTCGCCGTGCCCACAGGCGCGATATGGCAGGCGCCGCCTTGGCGATCAAGGAATTGACGGCGTGAGCGAAGGCCAGCTCGACAAGCTGGGTAGCAAGGCGCTCTCCGCGGAGCAAGCACGGTTGGCTCGCTTCTTCCAGACCATCAGCAAGCATCACAAGGCCCTTGACATGGCGATCGATGAGAACTTCGCCGGCCGGCTCGACCCGGCAGAATGGAGGAGAGCTTTTCAGTCTGATGAGCCCCGCGACGCCAACCGCACGATGGTCATAACCGGCGATCACTCGGCTGTACTCAACGCCTACGTCGAGATCCTCAAGGCCGCGGCCGGATCGCGCCTGATCGGCTTGCTCCCATACCGTCGTCCACATGCCGACCAGGTCATTCAGGCGCTCGTAGCTGACAAAGGGCTGAGCAAAGACCAAGCCGCGCTGCTGAACGAAATCTACGTCCTTGAGGGCCGCCTCGAGCACGCCTCACCGGACGTTGACGCCGAGGAAGTGCGCGTCGCCGTCGAGCGACTCCGCCAAGCCCTTCCAGGGCTCATCGAAAGCACACACGCCTGGCTGCGCCGCCACGGCATCGAGCTCCGATAGCGTGTTACACGGCGATCGGGGGTTTAGGCAGCAGCCTCAAATCTCTGCCAAAACCCAGCCGAATCTGCAGGTATCGCTGGGTATCGAGCGCGATCGAGAACAGCTGAAAACGATTGCCACGCCTAGTGATTGCGGGCGATCCACCGATCCCGCCCTTCGTCCTCCTAAGCTAAGCGGTAGATCCAGGTTCGACTCCTGGCGGGGGCATTCGCGTGGATTGTTTGTTTTGGTGCGGGGTTTGGGACCTCTTGGTTGCGCGGCTCGTGCTTGGTTGGTCGTCGAAATGGCGGGTTGCTGCCTTTTCGCTGCCTAAACGAGCTTGTACTTCTACGAGTGGGAACCCGACCCGTTTGCGGTCGGACGGCCGGTAGGCCGACGGCTGCCGCCTCAGATCCCCGTCGGCATGCTCTGCGGTGCGGCTTGCCGATTGGGTGCGCTCCTTCTTAGGAGGGGGCCTCGACTGGATTCGGAGGGACAGCGTGCGAGGCCGGGACCGAATGGGTCCTGAGGTGCCACCGGGTGGCGAGGATGCCGCTTGTCGTATTGCTTTTCGCGCCTCTCCAAGCGTGTCTGTTTGATCGTGAGCCTTGCTGGCGGGCGGTTGATGCTCACGGCGCCGCCGGTCGCGAGGATGTCCTGCTCGACGCCCACGCCTTCCTTGCGTGGTCCGATAACGTCGATCGTTCTTATCGGCATGCCATTGGCGGTGAAGTACAGTTCGATCGTCACGATCGCTTCAGCGAGGTGGCTGAAAAGCTTGTTTCCTTTCTTTGCCGCGTCGATCTGCTTTTGGGATAGACGTGAAGCGAGCAGTCTTGCCATCGGTACCGTTGCAGTGAACTCGGTGGCCTGTTGGCCGTCGATGGTTCTCAGGCCGATTTCTTGGACGCTTGAGGAGTCGTTGATCTCTTCGATCATTCTTTGAAAGAAGCCGGTCGAGGTTGTGGGCTGATCTTCAGAAAGGGTCGAGAGAGCGGAGAGCGCCGGGTCGCTCGAGGATTTCGTTGCGGGCGTTTGTCGGACCCACGGACGGCCACCGTCGTAGCGTGCTGCCGACGGCGTATAGATGTAGAGCGTTTTGCCGATGTCGATCTGCTTGACGGCGGGCCCGTCGTTGATCTGGCTGGCTCCAGTGAATCCGGGAGGCGAGATGCGCTCGGTCGCGGTTGTATAGCTCACGAAACTTTTGCACTTGTTGGCTGCGGCGCCCAGTTCGGCTTCTTCAACGGGCGGACCGAGTTCGCCAAAGGCAAAGATCCCGGAGAGGCGAGCGGTATTGAAATGGATAAGGAGCGTCTTCTGCTCAAGGGCCTGCAAGGCGGGTGGGACCGGGATGGGCGAGGTGGCCGGTTCTGCCCCAAGCGTGACCGAAGTCAAGATCGCGAGCAGCAGCAAGACCGGCACAGGCACGTACTTAAACATCGGTCTCAATGACGCCTCCATAGCTCTGACGAGTGATACCGTGCAACCTACTGGATTCCGTCCTTGCCAGCGCGAATCGCAGAACTCGGTGCGGCAGTACGCTTGGTCCAGATGAACGCCATCGACCGAAATCAGGTCGTGCGATTCGCAGGATGGGCGTCGATACTGCGAAAGGCACCGTCCCGCCGGTACTTGTCAATCGCCTTGTCCTGTTGAGTTGAACCGCCCCGCCTCCCGCCGCTTCAAACCGCGGCCCATCGGACGCCTCAAGCCAACATCGAGACGCGATCGCGTCCAGCGTCCTTGGCCGCGTACAAGGCGGTATCCACCCTCGCCATCAACCCTTCCGCCGATTCGCCGGGAGCACACACGACGACCCCGGCGGAGCAGGTCTGTTGGTAGGGCACGCGTCGACGCAAGCGCTCGACCACGGCGACCGCGTCGCCGGTGGCGGTGCAGCTGGAGAGCAGCAAAGCGAACTCCTCGCCGCCGATACGGGCCAAGAAATCGCCCGCCCGCAACTCCTCGCGCCAAGCCGCCGCCGTCTCCTTGAGCAGGCGGTCTCCGGCCGGGTGTCCGCGGGTGTCGTTGAAGTCCTTGAAGTTGTCGATGTCGAGCATCGCCAGCACAAGGCCCTCGCCCTCGAGCAAGGCTTGATCCAGATTCGTCTCCCAAGCTCGGCGATTGGGCAGACCGGTGAGGGCGTCGGTGCTCGCCATGTCGGTGAGCTTCGACAGCAGGTCGGCGCGCTTGATCGTGGCCGCGACCTCATGTGCGAGCAGGGCGATCAGCGTCGCCCTCGTGCCACCCGCCCTGATGGCGCTGGGCCAGCCCACGACGAGCACGCCGACGGGTTCCTCGCCTCTGAAGACCGGCTCGAACAACATCGAGGACGGTTCCCCCAGCGCCTCCCACATGCCCAGGTCCAAAGCTTTCGTGTCCTCGCCTCTGTTCCACAGGAAGGAGCGCCGCGACGCGAACGCCTCGCCGGTCGCGCTCCTTCTTCGAGGAGTGACTTCCAGCGGGGCCAGGTCCAGCCCCGCCATCGCCGTAGAGCGCAGCGTGTCCGGCGCGCCGCCGGGCTCATACAGCAGGGCAAAGCTCGCGTCGGCGATCGAACGCGCCGCTTCGCAGACCTCGGCCCGCGCGTGGGGACTGTTCGAGAGGCCGCGCATCACAGCGGCTACACGCTCCAAAGCCTGCTCGCGGTGCTCGGCATCGTGTGCCTCGAAGCGCACTTCGGCGACCAGCCATTGGGTGGTGAAGCCGATGATCGCGCTCACCGCCAAGAACACGACGCTCGCCCGGTACTGGCTGGAAGGATAGGCCGCTCCACCGATCAGCAAGGGGGGCGCCAAGAAGAACACGGCCACACCCGCACTCACCACGCACAATTCTCGCCTGTTCCCATGCAGCGCGGTCCAAAACACCGGCAGCAGGGCCACCACCGCGATGCCCGAGTTCGCTCCACCGGCGGAGCTGCGCAGAAACGCCACGCCGATCAAGAAGACCAGCGAAGGGAAGACCTCCCTGGCTCGGCCCAGCGCGCCCTCCCACGGCGTCAACCGGATCAGGCCGGCCAGCACGCCGAGCCCCACGGCGAGGGCGTATTCCCCCCAGTCGACGTGACCCGCTCCCACCGGCGCTGCGACGGCGGCAAGCGCGGCCGCGGCCGCGAACGGCGCAAGGTTTTGCGCGACCCGCTCGCGCGGCGCTTCGGGCTCGCCAGTCTCCTTTTCGTCTCGCATACTGGAGTACTCGGCATATTCGGGGCGCTGCTTGATCGTTGAGAACGTCAAGTATGGGCGCCTCGCGCGTTCGTGCCTGCTTGCCGCGATCCCGCGCCCACCCAAACTCTTAGGCTGGGGTTAAGCGCGAGGCGGAATGCTGCCGATGAAGCCCTGCGTCCTTGCCCGCGTGCGCGAGTACAAGGCTCCGGTACAAGGCTCCACCAGACCTATGAAGATATTCGCGAGTTCGAAGAGAATTTCCTGGCTGCTGGGAGCGCTGCTGAGCGCCACGGCCTTCGCAACGGGCGCCTCCGCCAAGACAGACCGATCCCGCCCAATCGAGCCACGCGCCGCGGCCAACGCAGACCATACCCAGGGATCCCCGTCCGCCCAGGGCTCCCCGCCGGCCCAGGGATCCTCACCTACCCAGGGATCCTCACCCACCCAGGGATCCTCACCCACCCAGGGATCCCCACCCACCCAGGGATCCCCACCCACCCAGGGATCCCCGCCCGCCAAGGGCTCCCCACCCGCCCACGCTTCCTCGCCCCGTGCCCACGCCTCGATCATCGGTGGGAGCGCCGCCCACACCGGCAGCTTCCCCTCGCTTGCCTATGTGATCAATATCCAAGGCTCCTACGCCTATCAATGCAGTGGCACCGTCGTGGCGCCAAGTCTGATCTTGACCGCCGGTCACTGTGCCGAGAATCTCCGCACCGGAGTGCGCTTCAAACCGTCGGGCTATCGCGTCGTCACCGGAGCCGTCGATCCACTCTCCCCGGGTGCGACCGTCTCCAGGGTGGTGGGGGTGATCGTCTATCCCGGCTTCGCACGCAAGCTCGACCAAGGAGACGCCGCGCTGCTGGTCCTCTCAAGGCCTGTCTCGGTATCCCCGATCGCCTTGGCCGGCGCCTCCCAGATGAAGCTCCTGAAAGCCGGCTTTCAAGCCACGATGGCCGGTTGGGGACTAACCTCGTTCGCCCAACGTGTTCCCACCGAAACGCTGCAATCGGCGGCCACGGTCGTGCAGGGGCGGCGCTGGTGTGCGCTCAACGCCCCACCGTTCTCCGCCAAGGGAGAGATCTGTGGAATTTCCCCGCCCAGCTATGCCACGGGCGCCTGCTCGGGTGACAGCGGCGGTCCACTCCTCGCGCAAGCACCCGGCGGGAGCACCCTGAAGGGCACGAGCGGCCCGATTCAGATCGGGATCGCGGTGCACGTCTACGGACAGTGCTCCACCCACCGCCCATCCGTGTTCGTCAAGGTGAGCGCGATCGCCGGCTGGATCCACACGTGGATCGCCGCCTACCGCTCCTCTCCGGTCTCGCCCACTCCCGCTCCGGCCCCGTCTCCCCCTCCGGCCCCAACCTCGCCCGTGCCGCTGTCCTGAGCGTCGCCCGCCTCCCGCTCCTCCGACTGGGAATCCCCTTCGGACAGTGACTCCTCTTCATACAGCGACTCGCGCGCCAACTCCTGGCCTTTGCCGCCCCACAACTTGATCTCGAGCAGGTCATAGCGGTAGTCGTCCGGTGCGATCAAGGTGAACCGCTGCTCGATCAGCTCGCACTGGTCGACGGTCGCGCGTCCCAGCTCGGCGGTCACGATTCGTCCCGATCCCACCAGCGGCCGTCCCCAAACGAGTGTCATCGTCGCGACCGCGCCGCCCGCCCCGTGCCAGGCTCCGATCACCTCGTCGCACACGTCCAGCTTCCAGTCCGGGTTGCGCTCAGCCGTCTCCTCGGTGAAATCGCCGTGCGCCGAAAGCTCCAGCGGCTCCCCCTCGCCGGTGGCGCACACGAAACGAACGTAGCCGAACAGCTCGTACCCCTCCGAGGTGATCGAAGTCGCCGGCACGTAGCGCCGCCCATGCCAGCTGCGATCCGGATACCACACGATCGGCCCGGGCTCTCCCAGGTCCTGTCCATCTGTGTCGAGCTCGCCCCAAGCTCGGTGCAGCTCCTCGGTGAGGCGCTCCGCCCACCGGCCATAGGGCAAGCCTTCCTGGGGTGGCTCGGCGGCGAAGCTGGGGACGACTCTCTCGACGGGTGGCATTGGCCAGAGCCTATCCGGCCTATGCCTCGCGCAAGACCGCCGCCGCGTGCTCGGGCGCCACGATGTTGAGATTGACGCCCGTGGAGAGCTCCAGCCCCGCCAGGTGTGTCAGGCGCGGCGCGATGTCGATTCGCCAGCAGAAGTGCTCGGCGCCGCGCGGCGCGGTCCTCACCCACATGTTCAAAGGCGGGCTCGACCCGAAGTGGCGCATCAAGCGCTGCAAGCCGTCGTAGAGTAGGGCCGCGCCCAAAGGCCCGTCTTCCTCGAAGCGCATGCGGGGCGCGCGCGGGGCGAGCATCAGCTGGAAGGGCAGGCGCGAGCCATACGGGGCGATCAAAACGGCCTCCTCGTCGAGAGCCACGATCCGCTCGCCCCTGCGCACCTCTTCGGCAACCAAGTCCTCGAGCAGACCGCGCCCCATCGTGCGCGTCGCGTAGGCGCCGCAGCGCTCGCGCTCGCGCGCCACCTCGGCCGGCACGAAATCCAAGGCGTACAACTGGGAATGGGTGTGCTCAAGCGAAGCCCCGGCCTCGCGCCGCTCGTTGACGATCAGCTGCACATAGGCGCACTCCGCGTGGGTCCTCATCCGCTCGCGCCAAGCCTCCATCGCCCCGGCCACCCGCTCGGGCGCGAGTTCCGCCAGCGAGAGCACCGACTCGGGTGCGTTCACGATCACCTCGTGAGAGCCCTCCGCGGGCATCGCGCAAAACAGGTCCGGCACTGCATCCCGCGGTGGCGCAGCGGAGTCGAGCGCGAGCGCCGGATACAGATTCGGCACGACCCGCACCGTCCAGCCCGGCGAGTTGGCATCCCCCCCGCCGGGCCTTACGGCGTACAGCTCGGGCGGAGTCCGGTCCTCGTGTCCCTCGGCGAAGGGGTCGCGCTCCACGTCGATCGCCGCCGGGGCAGGGCAGGTGGGCTCGCCGCCGGGACGCACCGAGCGCTCGCCGGCGACGATCACCTTGTGTCCGCTGAGCGGGTCGACTCTGACTTCGGGCACGAGCCGCCTACGGTATGCGCTCGAGGCGCGGCATGGCGTTCACGAGCACCATCATTCCCCAAGCGCGTAGCGCTTGACCTCTTCCCTCAGCTTGCTCGCATTGGGCAGCTGTCCCTGGTAGATGAACGGCTGACCGTGCAGCGGCTTGAACACGGTCACCGGGATGAAGGAGGAGTCGGCGGTCTGCAGTCCGAGGTGCCCGCTCGGGTCGTAATAGCTGGGATAGCTGACCGGAAAACTCTTCAAGAACGCTTGCGCGTCGGAGCGTTTGGGGTCTTCGGAGTCGATCCCGATGAAAGCCACGCGACGCCCGTATTCGGCGGACACACGCTGGAACGCGGCGAACTCTTCTTTGCAGGGCACACACCAAGAGGCCCACTTGTTGATCACGACCGGGTAGCCCTTCAACGCGGCCAAGCGCGCTTTCAAGGCGCTCGCTCCTCCGTCGAGCAAAACGCCGCCCTGTGCATGCAGCGCCGCAAGCGCCGGCGGCGAGCCCGCGAGCAAGGCGCTCGCTTGCCCCGCGGACAGGTGCGTAACGGTGCTCCCCCCGGAGGACCCGTGCGGCAGCTCGGCGATGCCTATGCCGATCACGACGACCGCCGCGAGGCCAAGGAGGATCGCGATCGCGCGGCTTCGAGTCATGCGGGAGAGGGTGTCAGATCGGTCGCTTGGCGGTGCCAGATCGACTGCTCTTCAGTTTGGCCGAGTCGTGCTGTATCCTGAGCGCAACGGGAAGAAGTAGGGACTAGCCCGTCCCGGGAGTCCCCGCTCTTCTCCGAGCCTCACCGGCGCTAGCGCCGGTTTTTGAGTCGCCCGGAACCCTTCTGGGGCGGCTCCATCTCGAAGCCCCAGAGCCTCTATGGCCGAGTCAACCGAAGTGGCCCGCGCGGCCGCGTCCATTCCCAGTTCCGCCGATATCAAGCGCGCGGAGAAGTTCGTGCGCGAGCGTTTCGTACACGAGGGCGAGGATCCCGCCGTGGCCTTGGCATCCGGGACGCCGCGTCGTCGAGCCCTCGACCAGGCGCTCCAAGAGCTGGGAGACGGCGCCAAGCACCCCTCCACCGCTTGGCGACGCGACTTCTCGCTGCTGCTCGGCCTCGAGCGGGTCCTCTCCGATGACGAGCCCACGCTCGTCGACGGCACGGTCCTCTCCGCCCACCAAGTGGACGCCCTCTCAGGCACTTTGACCGCGCTGTTGGCCGAGGCGCAGCGCTCCCAGGCAGCCAGCAACGGACGGGCCGCTGCGGCCGCCTCGCCCGAGTTGTTGGCCTCGGCCGCGATACTCGGTCCCGACGACGGGTCGAGCGCCGCCGCCGGGTCCTCGGACGCGTCGGCCAACGGGACTTCCGACAGCGGACGGCAGGCGGGCGCCGCCACAGAGCAGCCCGACGCCGAGGCCGAGGAGGACGACCACGACGAGGAGGACATCGACGACGCCGAGGAGGTCGAGGACGACGAGGATCTCGGCCCCGTGCAACGCGCCGCTCCCGAGGAGGACGAGGAGGATGACGACTTCGAGGACGAGCTGGAGGAGCCCGAGCCGGAGCCCGAGCCCGAAGAGGAGGAGGAGCCCGAGGAGGAGCCCCAAGACTGGGTGGACGAGGACGAGGAGGACGTCACCGATCAGCCCGAGGACCCCAACGCCGCCAAGCGCTTCTGGTTCGAGCACGCCACGGGTGCCGGCAAGACGGTCGCCGCGCTCGGCTTCGTCGAGGCCTCGCAGACCGGCGGCGTCCTGATCCTCACCCACCGGCGCAACCTCGTCGACCAGTTCCACGGCGAGTTGCGCCAGCGCGGCTATCAAAAGCGCATCTCTAGACCCCTGTACACGGGCGAGGATTCGCCCAAGGGCCCCGTCACGGTGGAGACCTACCAGTGGTTCGTGCGCAACGCGGGCCGCATCTCAAGCGCCTACACGATCGTCATCTGCGACGAGGCCCACACCGCCCTCGGCGAGAAGACCAGCGGCGCGATCAGGGCTTGGACGGGGCCGATCTTCATCGGCATGACCGCCACGGGCGCGCTCATCGCCCGCCACGTCACCGACCTGTTCCCCACCCAGACCTCGCGCTTTGACCTGGCCCAAGCCGCGCGTCGCGGCGTGATCGCGCCTCTGCGATGTGTGCGGATCTCCCCGGGCGTGGGCGTCAGGACGATCGCCAACGTGCCCTTGCGCAGAGGCGAGGTGGACACCGAGTTCGACCAGGAGGAGCTGGCCGCCTTGCTGGACCAGCATCCCTTCAACATCGCCGCCGCCAACCTCTACAAGACCCGCTTCAACGGGGTGCCCGGAGTCGTATATGCGGCGGGTGTGCAGCACGCCTACAACCTTGCCGAGGCCTTCCGCGCCGAAGGGATCAAGGCGATGGGAGTCTCGGGCGAGACGCCCAAGCGCGAGCTGGCCGAGATCCTGGCTCGCTACGAGCGCGGGGATATCGACGTCTTGATCAACGCCCAGCTGTTGGCCGAGGGTTGGAACAGTCCTCGGGCCACGGTGTGCGTGCACCTGGCGCCGACCGCCTCCAAGCGCATCTACCAGCAGCGTGTCGGGCGCGTGACGCGCCGCCATCCCGGCAAGGAGGCGGGCCTGGTCGTGGACTTCGTGCACCCCGCCACCAAGAACGACGACCCCGTCGTGACCTTGCACTCCCTGCTCGACCGCGACGTGTATCGCGGCGGGGCGATCGTCGTCGGCCCCGTCCGGCGCGGTCGTGGCCGGAGGATGCGGGTGGAGCGACGCGTGTTGCCGGTTTGCGCTGAGGAGGAGCGCCGCTTCGAAGTGTTCGAGCGCGAGTTGTGGCGGATCGCGGTGGAGAACCTCGACTACGGCGAGCAACACGTGTGGGCTGCCTTGGCCGGCGCCAAGGTGACGCCCAACGGTTGGCGCAGGGCGCGCGCGATGCTGCACTTCGATCGCACCGGCGAGCTCAAGGCGCGCTTCTTGATCACCACAGTGCAGCGCAACAAGAACCCCCAGTTGCGCCTGAAGGCGCTTTCGGAGATCGCCGCGCTGCGCGACCCCGACGCTTTCGACACGGCGATCGACATCGCCGGTTCCTGGGCCAAGGACGAGCGCAGAGAGGCCGCCAAGATCATGCTCAGGGCGCTCGTGGAGCGACGCATCGGCCGCCGCGACCAGGCCAATGCCTGGATTTGGCGCTTGGCGGAATACACCCGGGAGGTGCACGAGGAGTACGCGGTGCAGCGCTGGCCCGAGACCAAGCGCCTGCTTGGGCTGCTCGTCAACTCCGCGGGGGGAGCCCATGCGCGCAATGCGCGCCGCTTGGTTCACGCCGCACGCAAGCAGGATCGCCGCTTGGCCGCCGCACTTCTGGCCGCCGCCCTCGCCCACACGCCCGAGGCCGAGGAGGTCTTGAGGGGCGCCAGGACGCGCATGGCGCGCAAGCCGCCGGCCTTGGCGCGCGAGCTGCTGCGCAACTTCCCCAAGCGCCGGCGGGCGGGTGGGCGCTCCTCCGGGCGTCGCCGCCGCAAGGGTCAGCGTCCCGGCGAGTCTGTGCCCAAGCCAAAGCCCAACACCGAGACGATCGAGACGGCGCCCACCACGGACGCGGCCGGCTCGAAGGAGACGCTCGCCAAGAAGGCCCCTGCGGCCAAGGGGGCCCGCTCAGATGGCAAGGTGGACCTCCCCCGCGTCAAGCGTGGCAAGCGAACCGTCGCCAAGGGCGACGAGTAGACGCCCGCGATCGTCGACGCCGCGGGCGATCCCGCGTCCGCCCTCCCAGGAGACTTCGCGCTCGGCAAGTGCATCGTGAGCGCGCCACTCGTCGAGCACGCTCTGGGGAGGTTCGGTCAAGCGTGTTTCGAGCGCGAGCAGGAGTCGTTGCAGGGTCGGCGCGATCGCCTCGGGGGGCAGACCCATCGTGGCGGCGCTCCCGCTCAGCTCGGGTCCGAGCGCCTGGAGCTCGACCGCCACGTTGAGGCCGATCCCGAGCACCGCCCAAGCGTCCTGGGGGCGTCCCTCGACGAGGATGCCGGCGAGCTTTCGCAGCTTGGGCGACTGTTCGATCTCGCTAGGGCCCGCGGCCGTCGCTGCGGCGTCCTCCGGGTCGGTGCTGCTAGCGGCCTCGGATAGAACCACATCGTTGGGCCACTTCAAAAGCGCCCCTTCTCCAGCGACATCGCACACCGCGACCCCGGCGATCAGCGACAGCAGGGCCGGAGGATCTCTCACAATCAAGGAGCACAGCAGAGCACTGCCCGGCGGCGCCACCCAGCTGCGACCCTGACGCCCGCGCCCGGCGCTCTGCTCGTCGGCGCTCACGAGCGTGCCGTGGGGAGCCCCCGCGATCGCCAAGGCACGTGCCCGCTCGTTGGTGGAATCGGCTTGTCGCAGGTGCAGGCGCGGGCGCCCGAGGATGGGCGTCGGGGCCTCCTGCCCGGCGCTCATCCGGCGCCGCGCGCGGCGTCGGCCACCAAGGCGCTGAGAAGGCCGTCGAGGTCATGCTGCTCGGCCTCCACGTGGGGCTCCAAACCGTTCTCTCTCAAGGCGGCGCTCGTCACCGGACCGATCGATACGAGACGGGTCTCAGGCGAGAAATCCATACCCCCATCCAGGTGATCGGCCAGGTCGGCAGAGGTATCCTCAAAGGACTGCCCCACACGCGCGCGCGGTCTGTTAACGAGACTAGCTTGGTCCCCGGACGCGCGCGCGCGCAGGGCACCCAAAAAGAAGCGAACACTCGACCCCGACGCGAACACGATGTAATCGGCGCTCGTGGCGCCCTCCAAGACGCTCGCCGAGAGCGGCTCGGCGAGCGTCTCATACAGCTCCAACACATCGACCGGGACACCGCGTTCGCGCAACGCCGCGGGCAAGGTCTCGCGCCCCCCCGCGGCAGTCGCAAACAGGGCGTGGCGGATCTCGAGCTCACTCAAAGCCTCCACCAAAGACTCCGCGAGCGAACGCTCGGGCACGACGTCCGCCGCGATCCCATGCTCGGCCAGAGCGGCCACGGTGCCCGGTCCGATCGCGGCGATTCGCGCTCCCGCCAAGGCCCGAGCGTCGCGACCGGCGGCGGCCAAGCGCTTGAACAGGAAGCGGACCCCGTTGACGCTCGTCAGGCACACAAGGTCATAGCGTGAGGGGTCCAGCGGGGGGGCGGCGGGATCGACCAGCTCGCGCACTCGAATCGTGGGCGCTTGCACCACCTTCGCGCCCAAATCCTCCAGGCGCCCGGCCAAAGCGCTGCCTTGCGCCCGCGCCCGGGTCACGGCAACCGAAAGCCCGGCCAAGGGACGATCCTCAAGCCAAGCGAGGCTCTCCCCTAGCTCGACCACGTCCCCTACGACCGTGATCGCGGGAGCCTTGATCTGCTCGCGGGACGCCACCTCGGCGATCGTGGAGAGCGTGCCCGCGACCGTGCGCTGGTCGGCCAAGGTGCCGCGTTCCACGAGCGCCACCGGCTGGGAGGGAGGGCGCCCGGCGGCGATCAAAGATTGAGCGATTCGCGGCAAGGCGCGCACTCCCATGTAGAACACGAGCGTCCCCGGGAACGCGGCCAAGGCCTCCCAGTCCAGTTCCTGATCGGGCTTGGTGGGATCCTCGTGGCCGGTCACCAGAGCCACACCCGTGGAGACGCCGCGATGGGTTACCGGGATGCCCGCGTAGGCAGCGGCGGCCACGCCGGCGGTGACCCCGGGTACGACCTGAAAGTCGATGCCGGCCTCGCGCAAGACCAAGGCCTCCTCGCCACCGCGTCCGAACACGAAAGGGTCGCCACCCTTCAGGCGCACCACCTCGCGCCCGGCGAGCGCCCGCTCGATCATCAAAGCCTCGGTCCGCTCTTGGGGCACGGACTCGCCACCGCCCTGCTTGCCGACGAACAAGAGCTCCGCCTCAGGGCGAGCGCCCGCGAGCGCTTGGGAGGGGATCAGACGGTCATACAGGATCGTGTCGGCGCGGGCGATCAACTCCAAGGCGCGGGCCGTGAGCAAGCCCGGGTCGCCCGGTCCGGCCCCCACCAGGTAGACGCGCCCGGCGCGTTCAGCCGGCTTCAAAGGCCATCTCCTCGGCGCGCCGCAGCAAGTCGCGAGCGCCGGCGGCCTCCATCCGCTCGGCCACGCGCCGGCCAAGCTCATCGGGGTCGTAAAAGCCGCCGAGCAGCTCGTCGGCGACCCACTCCGAACCGTCGGGCAGGCCGACCCAGGCGCGCATGTGCAAGCAGCCGCAGCCAGCCGGTATGGCATAGGCGCCGAGCGGCGTGTTGCAGCTGGCTCCAAGCGCAGCTGCCAAGGCGCGCTCGGCGAGCAAGCAGGCCGAGGCGTCGGCGTCGATGATCGGCGCCACGGCCTTCTTGACGACGGGATCCTCCGCGCGGGCCTGTAGTCCCAGAGCGCCCTGGCCGGGAGCGGGCACGAAGCGGGAGGGGTCGAGTGTGTGGCCGATATCGCGCTCGCGTTCGAGGCGGACAAGACCGGCCTTGGCGAGCACGATCGCGTGCAGTGAGGCGGCACTGCCGCCGGAGCCGTCGCCACTGGCCATGACGGCGCCCGCAAGCTTGCGCAGGCGCGTGTCGATGTTGCCGCGCAGGCTGATCACTTCGAGGTCCTTACGGGCGGCGCGCAGCTGCGCGGCGCGGCGCACGCTGCTCGTCCCGAGGCAGGCGCCGAGTGGGAGTTCCTCGATCGAGCGCGCCCCGATCAGCGCATCCTCGGCGGGCGCCCGGTTGGGAGAGCCGAGCAGCTCCAGGCCTTCGGTCAAGCTCACGGGGATGTCCTTGGCGGAGTGGACCGCCACGTCGATCTCCTCTAACAGGAGGGCCTGCTCGAGCTCGGCCACCCAGCGCGACTTGTCGTCTCCGCGCCTGCGCTTCTCGGGCGGGATGGCGGTCCTCTCGCTTGCGTGCCCGTTTGTCGGGTGCCCGTTTGCCTTGGCCGGATGCGGTTCGTACATGACGTCGCCGCGAGTACGCACGATCACGATCTCGCCGCCGCCAAGCCACTGCTTGACCAATCGCGCTTGGGCCAGCGCCAGCGCGCTCCCACGCGTGCCGATCCGCACCTCAGCCCGTCCTAGGGGCCGGCCGGGGAATCGCCCCGGCGGGATGGGGCGGGGTCATTGGCCCTTGCGTGCGCTCTTGATCGAGCGCACCTCTGCAAGCTTGCCGGCTGAGTCCTCATAAGATGTCTCGGGCGCGATCGCCTCGTCGCGGGGCGCGTCCTCGCCTGCCTGTCCCCCGCTATGGGGGATGCCCCCTTGTGGGGTATCGAGGGCGAACAGTTCGCGTACGAGCTGAAGGCTTGCGTGGCCGCCTGTGCCCTCCAGGGTGTGCTCGGCCGAGAAGCTGCGCAGGCGAATCGTGGGCTCGTGTAGGAGACGGTTCAGGACGGCGCGGGCGACCGCCTCCACGCGCATCAGGTCGCGCTCGCTGGCGGCCTCCCAACGGCCCTCGTTCTCACTGAGGACCCGCTCGACGATCTCCTCGCCTCGCCGGCGCAGGGCAGCGACGGTCGGCAGGGTCTCGGCCTGGCCGAGCCAGCGCGCGAAGCGCTTGATCTCTTCCTCGACGATCTCCTCAGCTTGGGGAACGATCTCTTCGCGGGCGCCCAGGTTGCGACGCACCACGGCCTGCAGGTCGTCGATGTCATACAAGGTCACGCCCTCCAGATCGGCGCAGCGCGAGTCGATGTCGCGGGGCACCGCGATGTCGATCAACAACAGAGGCCGCCCATCCCGCTCGCGCCGCTCGGCCATCACTACGGCGAGCTCCTCGGCGCCGAGGATCGGGTGGGGGGAGGATGTCGAGGAGACCACGATGTCGGCCTCGATGAGCTGCTCGGGCAGTTTGTCCAGGCCCACGACCGAGCCGCCGAAGCGCTGGGCCAGGCTGAGCGCGCGGTCGGCGTGGCGGTTGGCCACGAAGATCGTGCCCACGCCTTGGTTGGCGAGCGCTTGGGCGGTCAGCTCGGAGGTCTCGCCCGCGCCGAGCAGCATCACGCGACGGTCGGTTAGGCCACCGAGCACGTCTTGGGCGAGATCGACGGCGACCGATGGCACGCTCACCCGGGAGGAGCCGATCCCGGTCTCCGAGCGCACCCGCTTGCCCGTGGTCAAGGCCGCGGCGAACAGCCTGTTGGAGAGGGGTCCCGTCGTGCCGGCGGCCAAGGCGGCCTCATAGGCACGCTTGACCTGCCCTTGGATCTCGGCCTCGCCGACGATCATCGACTCCAGACCGGAGGTCACCCGGTAGAGCTGACGTGCGGCCTCGCAGTTGCGCGGCGAGTAGATCTCTTGGGCCAGCTCGGTCGGTCGGATCGAGGCACGTCGGGCCAGCATGCCCAGCACATCGGCCTCGGCCTGAACGGCGTCGCCCACGACGAGATAGACCTCGGTGCGGTTGCAAGTCGAGATCACGACCGCCTCGCTCACCTCGGGGCCGGCGATGGCCTGCTCGGCGAATTGGACCGCCTGGGCTTCGGTGAAGGCCAGGCGCTCGCGCAAGGCGACGGGAGCGGTCTTGTGGGACATGCCGAGCGCGAGCAGCTCGCCTGTGCCCTTTAGGGTGCGTGCCTGCCCCCCGCCCGCGCCCTTAAGGGTGCGATGGGCGATGCCCTTAGGCGTGCTCATACGTTTTCACGCTCCTTTTCCCGCTCACGGGCATTCATCTCGCGCACCTTGCGCTCCACCCGGCCCAAGCGGACGGCCATGATCGCCACATAGATGAGGACGATCGCCAGGAACACGATGTAGGCGGCGGCGACGTAGCCGCTGTTGGAGTTGGGAAGCGTCGCTGCGAGGGAGGTCGGGGAGGAGCCGGCGAAGAAGATCATTGGAACCCGAGGATGCGCGAGCGCGCTTTGAGCAGGATGCGGGTGCGCTTGGCGGCCAGCTCATAGGAGCAGAGGGTCGCGAAAAGCAGGGCCATCGCGCCCAAGGACACGAGGAAGGTGAGCATCATCGGGCCGGGCAGGTTCGAGGAGGAGCCGAGCACGCGCGGGTGCACGTAGGAGGCCGACAGCCGCACGGCGATGAAGTTGAGCGGCACGAAAGCCCCGGCGGTGATCGCGAACACGGATGCGTAGCGGGCCTGGCGCTCGGGGTCCTCGATGGCGAAGCGCAGGGGCTGGTAGGTGGCGTAGAGCAGGAAAATGATCAAAAACGAGACGAGCGTGGGCTCGTTCCACACCCACCAGTGTCCCCAGGAGGCGCGCGCCCAGATCGAGCCGGTGAGAAGCACCGCGGCGCCGAAGATGAGGCTCATGTGGATCGCCACATAGGAGCGCAGGTCCCAGCGCTGGTCGCGAGTTCGCAGATGGGCGATCGCCAGTAGCCCGCCGATCACGAAGCCGCTGAGGCTGACGATCGCCAGAGGCACGTGCAGATAGAAGATCTTCTGCAAGAAGCCTTCTTCGGCTTCGATCGGCGCATAGAAGAACACGAGGCTGAGCGCCACGCAAAAAGCCGCGACGGTCGAGATGGAGAGGGCGCGAAGTGAAGGGCTGCGCATCGTTGGGCCTAATCCTCCAAGAGGAAGTCGAATACGGCGTAGGCGATGAGGCCGAACACAAGATCATAGAGCGCGAGCGTCCCAAGCCAACGCAGAGGCAACGATCCAGGACCCACCCCCCCAACCCCACCCGTGGCCTGCAGGAGTGGGGCGGTCGCACGCGCGCAGCCGATCACCACCGGTACGAGAAGGGGCAGGGTCAGCATCGGCCCGAGCAGGTCACGCGCGCGCGTGCGCACGGTCATCGCCGCGATCAAGGTGCCGATCGCCGCCACCCCGAGGTCGCCGAGCGCCAAGGGCGCCAAGAGCGAGGGCAAGGCCTGGCCCAGAGGGGGCCCCAACAGCAGCAGGGCGAAGGCGGGCACGGCCACCAGCTCCAAGACGAACAGGTAGGCCAAGAGCGAGAGCGCCTTGGCGAGCAGAAGGGCCGAGCGGTCTACGGGGGCCAGTAGGAAGCCGTCGAAGCCGCCCTGGTCGGCGTCGGCCACGAACAGGCGGTTGACTCCGAGCATCGCGGCGAACAGGAGGGTCACCCACAGGATGCCGGCGGCCTCCTGGCCTGAGACCGTGTTCTGGTTCAGGGCAAAATGGAATACCACGAAGGTGGTGACCGCGAACAAGGCCATGCCCGGGACCGACTCGAGCGTGCGCAACTCGACGAGGAGCTCCTTTCGCAGGAGGGCGAGGACCACTTTTGCTGTTCCAGCCGGTGCATGCACCGGCTTCCCCACCCGCACATGTGCGGGTGGGGACATTGCCGCATGCGGCAATGTCTTCCCTGTGTTCGGGGGGACGCTCACCGGCGAGGCCTCGCAACAGCGATGGGATCGAGAGTCTCGGCTATCAGCGCCACTCGGTCGGTCATCGGTACAGCCCCGCGATCTCCTGCGGATCCACGCTCGCGGCATCCCTCAGCAAAGACACCCGGCCACCGCGCAGCCCGAGCACGAGGTCGGCTTCGGCCAGGCCCCGCCCGGGATCGTGGCTGGTGAGCACGCGCGTGCGTTGGCTTGCCGATCCGATCAAAGGCTCGACCACGTCGATCGCGGCGGGATCGAGGTTGGCGTAGGGCTCGTCCAGCAGCAGCAGCTCCGGGTCGTGCAAGGTGGCGCGAGCGATGGCCACACGCTGAACCATGCCGCGCGAGAGTGTCTTGACGGGCTCGTCGGCGCGACTGCTCATCGAAACGGCCTCCAGCTGTCGCTCGACGCGTTCCTCGCAGACGCCGTGCAGGCGGGCGTGGTAGCGCAGGTTCTCGCGCGGGGTCAGCTCTCGGTAGAGCAAGGCCTCGTGGCCCAACAAGCCGACGCCTCCGCGCGCCCTCCACGCTTCCTCGGGCAGAGCGGCGCCCAAAACTGCGACCCTCCCGGCGTGGGGCCGCAACAAGCTGGCCAGCACCCTCAGCAGGGTTGTCTTGCCGGCCCCGTTGGGCCCGAACGCGACCAGTGTCGCGCCCACCGGCAAAGTTAGCGAAACGTCCTCGAGCGCCGCCCGTTCGCCGTAGTTGCGGGTCAAGCCGGCCAGCTCGACGGCTGCCGGCCGGTCCTCGACGAGGGTGCCCGGCGCCGCCTGGGCTGCGAGCTCCTCCATGCAATCTCAGACGGTGGCTACACCATGCCGGGGAGCACCCAGGCGCTGCTCGTAGTCGCCTTGGGCGGCGGCGATCAACTCGCTCACGGCTTCCGCTCGGCCGTCCCGCAACAGGGCGACCGGGTCTGGTTCGCCGTTCACGATCCCCTCGAAGAACTGCTTGCGGTCTTGATAGGTGGGCAAAGTCCCCTTGGCCCAGCCGCGCGCCTCGTTGAGCAGGACCGCGAGCTGCGCGTAAGGCTCGCCGAACTGCTCTGCGATCTCGCGCTTGATGCGCTTGGCCAGGGCCGGCGAAGCGCCCGCCGTGGAGATCGCGATGGCGAGCGGGCCGGTCCTGACGATCGCGGGCAATATGAAGTTGCACAGGGGCGGCACATCGACCACGTTGACGAGCATCGCGCGGCGCTCGGCGTCCTCGTACACGGCGATGTTCACGTCGGTGTCGCTTGTGGCGGCGATCGCCATGAACACGCCCTCCAGGTCGCCAGGCCCGGCATAGGCGCGGCGCTCCCACCGGATCGAGCCCTCGGCCGCGTACTCCGCCAAGGCCGGCTCGGCCTCCGGTGCGATCAAGGTCACCTCGCCATCGCAGGCGAGCAGCCCCTCTACCTTCTCCAGGCCGATCTCCCCACCGCCCACAACCACGCAACGGCGGCCCTTCAGCTTCAGGCAGGCGATGTAGAAGGGCGTGGCGAGCATGTCCGCGACGCAGCTCTGGTCGCAGATGCCCTTGCGCAGTTGGCAAACGCACTCCTTGCCTGCATAGGCTTGGGCGGGCATGGTCTACAGGTTAGTGACCCGGTGCCCACCTCTGTAGAGCGAGCGCCGCGCGCAGAATTTCGTCCTAAACGTTTGCAAGGCTCGATCAATGCAAGCAATAGGGAAGTCAGGCCCGAACGTAGACGGTCGGTCGCCGACACCGAGCCCAGTAGAATTGACGCGATGCCCACACTCGTCCTTGATCCGGCTCCCGCTGAGATCGAGGCGCTGCTGGAGCGGCGCCACCGTCTCGGCCTCGATGGTCGCGACGAGGTGTGGCAGGGCACCTATCGCATGATCCCTCCGCCGAGCTTCGCGCATCAGCGGATCGCCGAACAGCTCGCGGCCGTGCTCGGCCCTGTGGCGCGCGCGGCCGGCTTGGAGCCACTGATACGTGAGTTCGGCTTGGGCTCGCCCAAGGACTATCGCGTCCCCGACGGCGGCCTCCATCGCCCCGGGGCGGGAGGCGTGTGGCATCACACGGCCGCGCTCGTGTTGGAGATCCTATCCGCGGGAGACGAGACCTGGCAGAAGCTTCCATTTTACGCCGCCCATGAAGTGGACGAGCTAGTGATCGTCGATCCCCAGGAGCATGCCGTCCACTGGTTCGTCCGTCGAGGCGACGGCTACGAGCCGATCGAGCGCAGTACGCTCATCGACCTCGGGCCTGAGCAATTGTTTGAGCTGATCGATTGGCCGTAGCTGTCTCCCAGGAGTCTCACCTGCGCCCCAGCGCACGGATACTCGCGCGGGCGAGCGCGGCTCCACCCTCGCGCAAGGCCGCTTCGCGCTCGCCCTCGCGCGTGGAGCGCAACCTGGTTGCGGCTCTTGCGGCCCTGGCGGCGACCTCGTCGTAGGGGCCCCACCACAAGCCCCTCGTGCCCGACGGATCCCAGGTGATCAGCTTCTCCTGAGCGCAAGCCCTCAAACCCGCTTCGCCGAGGGTCCGGCCCAGCCCGCTTCCCGCCGCCGCGCCCCACGGGCCGCGCGATACGGCGGGACTGGGCAGATGGTCGTTGAGCCAAACCATGCCGGCGTCCAGCTCGCGCGCGATCCTCATGCCCCGGTAACGGTCGGCGGTCCACACCGACGCGCCCAAGCCGTAAGGGCTGTCGTTGGCCAACGAGATCGCTTGCGAGACCGACCCGAACTCCATCACTGCAAGCACGGGGCCGCCGATCGGCTCGCGCATGATCCGCATCTCATGGTTCACGCCCGTGAGGATCGCCGGGGCATAGAGGTTGGAGGGTTGGTCGGGCACGCTCTGTCCAGTCGGTCCGCCGCAATGCAGAGTCGCGCCCTGGGCGACCGCGTCCTCCACCAGTCCCCGGACATGCGCAAACCGGCGCTCTGAGGAGAGCGGGCCGACCTGCACGCCGGGATCGCCAGGGTCGCCGACCTCCAGCGCCCGCGCGCCGGCGACCAGCCTGCCGACCAGACGCTCCATGATCTCCGGCGCGGCGTAGATGCGCTCGACCGCGCCTCGCGCCTGCCCAGCCCCCGCACAGCCCGCCCACAGAGCGCCCGCGGCCGCCCGGCCGACGTGGGCGTCGGAGAGGACGATCATCGCGTCCTTGCCGCCCAGCTCGACGGTGACCTCCTTCTCGCGCGAGACACACTCCCTCGCCACCGCTCGTCCGGTGCTCGGAGAGCCCGTGAACAGGAGCTTGTCCACGGGCGAGCGAGCCAGTCGCAAGCCCAAGTCGGCCCCGCCGTGGACGACGCGCACGAGTCCCTCCGGCAGCCCGGCCCGGGCGAGCACCCGTGCGATCCGCTCGCCCGCCAAAGCCGCCCGGGGCGCGGGCTTGAACACGACTCCGTTGCCTGCCAACAAAGCGCCCGCGATCTGTCCGAGCGGTTGCGCGAAAGGAGCGCTGCCCGCGCCGATGACCCCCACCACTCCATACGGCTCATACGCGATGCGGGCGCGCTTGGTCAAGAACAGGGAACGGTGCACCCCCACTTTGCGCCCGCCCAATACGTCGGCGCCCTGCTGGGCCACCCAGTTGAGCGCGTCGATCGCGGCGAGCAGCTCCAAGGTCGCGACCTCGGTGCGCGGGCGCGCCTGCTCGCGAGCGATCGTCTCGCGCAGATCGTCGACTTCGTCGACGATCGCCTGGGCCATTCGCCGCATGTAGCGGGCCCGATCTGCGATGCGCAGCAGGGCCCACAGGGGCTGGACCTTGGCCACTTGGGCCACGACTTCGTCAACGTCGATCTCGATAGCGTCCAAGCTCATTTGAATACTTCAAGTTTCGTGAAAGGGTGCCGACAAGGGATGTCGAACCTGTACTTCGTGGCACACATTACGAGACTCGCCGGCTCGCGAGGGGGAGGGGCGCAAAGTGCATAGGGGGTATCTCAACGGACCGCGCGCGTTGCTGGGGGCTGTGCTTGCCCTCGCGTTGACGGGGGGCCTTGGCGCATGCGGGAGTTCCTCCACGTCCACAAGCACCAGCAGTGGCGGCACCGGTCCGGTGACAGTCCTGATGGGGACCGCGCCCGACTCACTCGACCCCGGCCTCGGGTTCACGACCCAGTCTTACGAGGCCACTTGGCTCACCTATACGGGCCTCGTCACCTATGCGCGGGCCTCCGGCGAAGCCGGCACCAAACTGATCGCCGGCCTGGCCGAAGCGCTGCCTCGCGTCTCCTCGGACGGCAAGACCTACACGTTCGTCTTGCGCAGAGGACTGCTCTACTCCAACGGGACCCCGGTCAAGGCCTCAGACTTCACCCACACGATCGAGCGCGCGATCAAGCTCGGCTGGGGCGACAAGAGCTTTCTCACCGAAAACATCGCGGGCGCCGAAGAATTCGACAAGGGCAAGGCCTCCACCATCTCCGGCATCCAGACCAACGACGCGACCGGCGCGATCACGATCAAGCTCCTCGCACCCTACGGCCCATTCCTGAACGTGCTGGCGTTCCCCGCCGCCGGCCTGGTGCCGAGCAGCACGCCGATGAAAAGCCTTCCCAACAATCCCCCGCCGGGCGTCGGCCCTTACGAGATCGCGAGCGTGGTCTCCAACAAGTCCTTCGCGCTGGATCTCAACCCCCACTTCTCGAGCTCCACCATCCCCGGTGTCCCGGCCGCCCACGTCAACGTGAACGTGAGGATCGTCTCCAACAACCAGAGCGAGACCGAGCAGGTGCTCGAAAACAGCGCCGACGTGTTCGACTACAACGACACGATCCCCCCGACTCTGCTGAGCAAGGTTGAAAGCCAGGCCTCCGACCGCTACGCCAAGGAGTCCACCGTCTCGGGCGAGTACTTCTTCCTCAACGTCAAAGCCAAGCCCTTCTCCAGTCCGTTGGTGCGCGAAGCGGTCAACTACGCGATCGACCGTCGCGCCCTTCAGCGCCTCGATTCGGGAATGCTCGAACCGGCCTGCTTCTTCCTGCCCACGGGCATGCCCGGCCATCCCTCTGGTCCGTGTCCTTACGGCGAACCGAGCGCCGGCCCGAACTTGGCCAAGGCCAAGGAACTGGTGCAAAAGTCGGGCATGGCTGGCACGCAGGTGACCGTGTGGGGCGGCTCGCGCGCCCCCCACAAGGAATTCGTGGACTACTACGCGGGCGTGCTCAACGAAATCGGCCTCAAAGCAACCGAGAAGATCGTCGCCGACGCCCAGTACTACCCGACGGTGGGCAATCTTGCCAACAAAGCCCAAACCGGCTGGATGTCCTTCAGCCAGGACTTCCCCAACCCGATCGACTTCTACCAGTTGCTCGACGCGAAATCGATCCTCCCCACCGAAAACCACAACCTCTCCCAGGTCGACGACCCACACATCCAGTCCGAACTGGCCTCCCTCGCGCCGGTGCCCTCCTCGCAGCTCTCATCGGTCGTGGGTCGCTGGCAGGCGCTCGACGAATACACCGCCAAGAAGGCCTACATGGCTCCTTTCGGCTACGACGAGGTGCCCAAGTTCGCCTCCAACCGGATCGACTTCGGCGCGCTCGTCTTCCATCCCGTGTACGGGACCGACTGGAGCAGTCTCCAGCTGAAGTAAGGGATCCGGTTTGGCCCCGGCGAGGCGGGCTTGACGTGTTCGGGACCCGCCTACCCGGCAGGGACTCTGCGGCGCTAAAGGGGCAGCCGTCTCTTTGGCGATGAGTAGGTATGAGGGCTGTCCTACGCAACCGCGTGGCGCTTGCGTTCGGGGCGCTGTTCGTCGCGATCGTTCTCGCCTGCCTGCTCGCTCCGGTGTACGCCAAAGAGGTGGCCCACACGGGTCCCGATCAGAACCACATCACCGAGACCGTGACCGTCGCCGGCAAGCAGGTGGATGTGGTCTCTCCCTCGGGCGTGCCGATCGGTCCGACCTGGAAAGGACGCTTCCTGCTCGGCGCCGACTCCAACGGGCGCGACGTTGCCGTGAGGCTGCTCTACGGGGGACGCAACTCACTCGAGATAGCGGCGATCGCGACCGCGATCACGCTCGCTTTGGCGATCGCCCTGGGTGTGCTGGCCGGCTACATGCGAGGCCTCACCGACGGCGTGCTCTCGCGCCTGTTCGACCTCGTGTGGGCCTACCCCGCGGTCCTCTTGGGGGTGGCGCTCGGCGTCGCCTTGGCGGTGGGAGGGATCGATCTTGGACTGTTCACCCTGCACAGTGGCTCGCTCCTGTTGCCGGCCTTCGTGATCGGAGTGGTCGTCTTTCCCTACGTGGCCAAGCCTCTGCGCGCCCAGGCTCTGTCCTTGCGCGAGCGTGAGTTCGTCGACGCGGCCCGCCTCATGGGCTACCCGCCCCCCTTTGCCCAGCTGCGGATCATGGCTGGGGAGATCCTGCCCAACCTCGCCTCCACGATCGTGGTTTTCGCACCGCTGATCGTCGCCAACGCGATCCTCTTGGAGGCCGCCCTGTCCTACCTCGGCGCCGGCGTCCAAGCGCCCAGCCCTTCGTGGGGCACGATGATCGCCGACGGCACCCGCCTGATGCCGGGCGCCATCCACCTCGTGCTCGTGCCGGGAATCATGCTCGTCGTGACGGTCCTCTCGGTGAACGTGTTCGCCGACGCGGTGCGCGACGCCTTGGACCCGAAGGCCTCGCTGCGGGGGCGGTTGTAGTGGCTCGCTTTCTCTCGCGCCGCGTCGCCTCGCTCGTGGCGGTCCTGTTCGCGATCACGGTGCTCACCTTCCTGATCTTTCAGGCCATCCCCGACGGAGACCCGGCCCTGCGCATGGCCGGACGCTTGGCGACTCCCCAACAGGTGCACGACGTGCGGGTCCAGTGGGGCTTCGATCAGCCGATCTATGTCCAGTACGCGAAGACAATGGAAAAGATCTTCAGCGGCAGCGTCATCTCCTACTCCCAGCAAACCAACGTCGAGCAGGAAATCGTCAAAGATCTCCCGCCCACGATCTCCTTGGCGATCGGGGCCGGGGTCATCTGGTTGGTCGTCGGGGTCCTATTCGGCCTGCTCTGCGCGATGCACGCGGGGGGTTGGCTCGACCGCGCGCTGACGGTGCTCGCGCTGACGGGCATCTCGATGCCCGTGTTCTTCCTGGGCGCGATCATGCTGTATTGGCTTGGCTATGAGTGGCACCTGCTGCCCCTTGAAGGCTACGTGCCGCTGACCAGCGATCCGTGGGGCTGGTTCACCCACATGCTGATGCCTTGGGTGGCCCTCTCGGTGGTCTCGATCGGCGTCTACTCACGCCTCTTGAGGGCCAACCTGCTCGATGTCATGAGCGAGGACTACGTGCGCACCGCGCGCGCCAAGGGGCTCTCCGAGCGGCGGGTATTGATCAAGCACGTATTGCGCAACTCCTTGACCGGGATCGTGACCCTTTGGGGGCTCGACTTCGCCTGGGTGATCGGCGGCGGGGCGATCCTGGTGGAGTCGGTCTTCAACCTCGGCGGCGTCGGCCAGTACGCGGCGCAATCGATCGGTCGCCTCGACATCCCGCCGGTGATGGTCGTCACGATGATGGTGGCCGCGGCCGTGGTCATCCTCAGCACGCTCGTGGACATCGCCTACGCCCTGCTCGACCCGAGGGTGAGGATCTCGTGAGTTCCCGCGCCCCACTCGACCCGAGGGTGAGGATCCAGTGAACCCCGACGGATTGCCGCCCGACCCGCTGGCCTACCGCGGTCTCGACCCCACAGGGCTGGACCGTACGGGCCTCGGGCGGCCCGTGTTGGATCCCACAGGCGAGCGACCCGTGGGCGAGCGTCCCGAGGGCGCCGGCGTCGTTTCTAAAAGCGCCGTCCCCCTGCTCGACGTGCGCGACCTGCGCGTGGCCTTCGCCACGCGCGAAGGCGAAGTGCGGGCTGTGGACGGAGTCTCGTTTGCTCTCGGCCGCGGCGAGGTGCTCGCGATCGTCGGCGAGTCCGGGTCTGGCAAGTCGGTGTGCGCGATGACCTTGATGGGTTTGACTCGCGGTCCCAACACCACGATCTCAGGCCAAGCGCGACTGGAGGGTCGTGAGTTGATCGGAGCCTCCGAGGCGCAGCTGCGGCGCATCAGGGGCGCGGAGCTGGCGATGGTCTTCCAAGATCCCCAGTCTTCCTTGAACCCCGTCTACCGCGTCGGCGACCAGATCGCCGAGCAGATCAGGACGCACGAACCCTTCGTCTCAAAGCCCCGAGCTTTGGAGCGGGCCGGCGAACTGATGGAGCGCGCCCGTATTCCCAAGGCCCGCGAGCGCGTCCGGGCCTATCCGCACGAACTCTCAGGCGGTATGCGCCAACGCGTGATGATCGCGATGGGCCTCTCGCTCGGCGCCAAGGTGCTGCTCGCCGACGAGCCCACGACCGCGCTCGACGTGACCGTGCAGGCCCAGATCCTCGCCCAACTGAAGGACTTGCGCGAGCAGGAGGACCTCAGCATCCTCCTGATCACCCACGACTTCGGTGTGGTGGCCGACGTCGCCGATCGCATCGCCGTGATGCGGGCCGGCCAGATCGTCGAGCAAGGAGTCGCCTCGGAGATCTTCGAGCGCCCCCAACACCCTTACACCCGCGGTCTGCTGGACGCCTTGCGGCCCCCGGTGAAGCCAAATATCCCCCCCAGGCGCGCGCATGGGGGATCCATTTTGGAAGTTGAGGACCTCCGCGTCTCCTACCCCGGACGCGGCCGCCACGAGCGGCCGGTCGAGGCCCTCGCCGGCGTCTCGCTCAAGCTGGGCGAAGGTGAGACCTTGGCGATTGTGGGAGAGTCGGGCTGCGGCAAGACGACCTTGCTGCGCTCCATCGCCGGCCTGATCGCGCCGAGCGCCGGCACAATCCGCCTCGGCGGCCAAGACCTCGCGGACGCCAACCGCCGCGAGCTGGCCGCGGCCCGCGCCGAGCTGGGCATGGTCTTCCAAGATCCCCAGGCCTCCCTGAACCCGCGCCGGCGAGTCGGTCGCACGTTGGAGCGCGCCCTGCACGCGCGCGGACACGCCAAGCCGCGAGCGCGATCGGAGGTCGCCGGCCTGCTCGAGCGGGTGGGCTTGGGAGCCGAGCAGGCCGAACGCTTCCCCCACGAACTCTCCGGCGGGGAGCGCCAGCGCGTGGGGATCGCGCGCGCCTTGGCGGGCGAATCGCGCCTGATCCTGCTCGACGAGCCGGTCTCCTCCCTGGATGCTTCGATCCGCCGCGGCGTGATCGACCTGCTGGAGCGCTTGCAAGCAGAACTCGGTTGCGCCTACATCCTCGTATCCCACGACTTCACCACAGTCGAAGCCTTGGCCGACCGGATCGCCGTCATGCATGGCGGCCAAATTGTCGAGCAGGGCGAGGCCCGCGAGGTGCTGGAGCGCCCCAAGCATCCCTACACCCGGGAACTGCTGGATGCCTGTCCCCGGGTCCCCTCCCCGGCAGGCTTGCCCGGTGGCGTAGGATCGGAGGCGTGGACGACGCAACGCGGCTCCTACAGCGCCTGATCCGCTTCGACACCGTCAATCCGCCCGGCAACGAGCGGGCCGCCGTCGAGTATCTACAGGCGGTCCTCCGGGACGCCGGCTTTCAATGCGAGCTGCTCTGCGCCGAGCCCGAGCGCCCAAACTTGGTGGCCCGCTTGAAGGGCTCGAGCGAGGGCCCCACCTTGTGCTATCTCGGCCACGTCGACACCGTCCTGGCCGACGCAAGCGAGTGGACCCACGATCCATGGTCCGGGGAGATCGCCGACGGCTACATGTGGGGCCGCGGATCCTTGGACATGAAGTCCCAGGTCGCCGCCGAGGTCGCCGCGGCCGCCGGCTTGGCACGCGAAGGCTGGCGACCAGCACGCGGCGACCTTCTGGTGGTGGCCGTCGCCGACGAGGAGACCGGCGGCGAGCTGGGCGCCAAGTGGCTGTGCGAGACGCACCCCGAGAAGGTGCGCTGCGACATGCTGCTCAACGAGGGCGGAGGTCCCCACTTCGAGCTGGCGGGCCAGCGCTACTACGGCGTGTGTTGTGCGGAGAAGGGCGTCTTTCGCTTCACCCTGACCACCGAAGGAGCAGCCGGCCACGCCTCGATGCCGAAGCTCGGCGAAAATGCTTTGCTCAAGCTAGCGCCCGTCCTGGAGCGCTTCGCCTCCCGTCAGCCGGCCTTCGCGCCCACCCCCGAGCCCTTGGCTTTCCTGCGCGGCGTCGGCGAGGACGCGTCCGATCCCGCCGCCGCGCTCACGCGCCTGGAGGCGATCGACCCGCGCCTGCTGCAACTGCTCGAGCCGATGTTCGGCGTCACCTTCGCTCCCACCAAGGTCTCCGCCTCGGAGAAGATCAACGTGATCCCCTCCAAAGCACAGCTACGGGTCGACTGTCGCGTCCCGCCGGGCTTGGGTGAGTCGGAGGTCGAAACGGCGATCCAGGAAGTGCTAGCCGGGATCCAGGGTCTAGCGCTCGAGTTCGCTGAGGCGCCAAGCGTCCAATCCACCACCGGTAAGCCCCTTCCCCCACCCTCAAACGGCCGCGAAGCCCTGCGAGTCGACTTCACCGAGCGAGTGACCGGGAACCGCTCCCCCATCGCCTCGCCCTTGATGGATGCGCTCTCCGCTTGGATCGACGCGAGCGACCTGGGCGCCAAGACCGTGCCCACGATCCTGCCCGGCTTCACCGACTCTCGCCACTTCCGGGCCGCCTTCCCCGACTGCGTGGCCTACGGTTTCTTCCCCCAGCGAAACCAGTCCTTGCTGCAGACCCAGGCCTTGATTCACGCTCCCGACGAGCGAATCGACATGCTCGATCTCGCCTGGGCTGCGGATTTCTACCGACAGCTCGCGCTAGAACTGCTCGCCTGAGCGCGTTGATCTGATGATGCTGCTCGCGACATCGCTGGTGACGAAGATCCAGGAATGGGCTTATCAGTGGTCGAGCGTCGTGATGATCGTCTTCTTCATGGCCTTGATCTACCTGATGTGGCGCACCTTGAAGGTGATGCCCCGCGTCAAGCCCCAGCAGATCAAGCCCTCCTCCAACCAGTCGGTCGCCTGGAAGGACATCGCCGGCGCCGACGAGGCCAAGGCCGAGCTGCAAGAGATCGTCGAGTTCCTGCGCGACCCCAAGCAGTTCGAGAAGCTCGGCGCAAAGGTGCCCAAGGGCATCCTCCTGCACGGCCCCCCCGGCACCGGCAAGACGCTCCTGGCCAAGGCCGTAGCGCACGAGTCAGGCGCCCAGTTCTTCGCCCAGTCCGCGGCCGCCTTCGTGGAGATGTTCGCCGGCCTCGGCGCCGCCCGCATCAGGCGCCTGTTCGCGATCGCCCGCAAGCAGGAGCCCGCGATCATCTTCATCGACGAGCTCGACGCCGTGGGAGGACGCCGCGGCTCGGACATCTCCGGCGAGAAGGACCAAACGCTCAACCAGCTCTTGGTGGAGATGGACGGCTTCGCCACGACCGGGCGCCTCGTCGTGATCGCCGCCTCCAACCTGCTCGAGAAGCTCGACCCCGCCCTCCTTCGTCCCGGACGCTTCGACCGCCAGATCTTCGTCAGCCCACCCGACGTCAAGGGTCGGCGCGGCGTGCTCGGAGTCCACACCCGCGACAAGCCCCTCGGCGACGTGGACCTCGGCTTGGTCGCGCAGCAGACCAGCGGTCTCACCGGCGCCGATCTAGCCAACATCTGCAACGAGGCCGCGATCTTCGCAGCGCGGCGAGGCGGCCGAGCGATCACCGGCGCAGACTTCGACCAGGCCTTGGAGCGAGTCATCGCCGGGGTCCAATCCCACCGTGTCCTAAACGACCACGAGAAGCGAGTCGTGGCCTACCACGAGGCCGGCCACGCGCTCTGCGGAGAGCTCCTGCCTTCGGTCGATCGCGTGCACCGCATCTCGATCGTCCCGCGCGGACGCGCCCTCGGCTACACCTTGAACCTGCCCGCCGAGGACCGCTACCTGAAGACCCGCGAGGAGCTGCTCGACTACATGACCGTCCTGCTGGGCGGACGCGTCTCCGAGCAGATCGTCTTCGGTGCGATCACCACCGGAGCCTCGGACGACCTCAAGCGGGTCGCCGACATCGCCCACTCGATGGTCCACGACTACGCCATGGGAAGCGCCGGAGTGGGGCGCACACCCGACGGGAACATCCGCCTGTCCGAGACGACCTTGCGCCTGCGCGACGAGGAGCGCCGCGAGCTCATCGACGAGGCGCGCCGAGCGGCCCGCAAGATGATCCTCGCCCACCGCGCCCAGCTGGACGCGCTAGCCGCCGAGCTGCTCTCCCGCGAGGCGATCGACCGCGAGGCGATCGACCGGGTCATGAAGGGAGTGCCCCGCTTGGAACGCCGGCCTGGTGTCGGCTTGCGCGTAGCGGCGGCGGTACCCCCGGTCGCGCCCGAAAACTCTTAGACTGCCGGTCATGTTCAACCGGATCGATCACATCGGCGTGGCCGTCGAGGACATCGAGGCCTCGCTCGCGCTTTACCGGGACGCCTTCAAGATGGAGGTCGCCCATCGCGAGATCGTCTCCGAGCAGGGCGTGGAGGCCGTATTGCTGGACGTCGGCGAGAACCACGTCGAGCTGCTCGCCCCACTCGGCCCCGACACCCCCGTCGGCAAGTTCCTTGCCAAACGGGGCCCTGGCCTGCACCACGTCGCCTACCAAGTGTCCGACATAGAGGCGACCTTGGCCGCATTGACAGCGGCCGGACAGCCCCTGATCGACAAGACCCCACGCGTAGGCATCCGTGGCGCCCTGGTCGCATTCCTCGAGCCCAAGGGCACCGAGCGCGTGCTCACCGAGCTAGTTCAACCAGTGGAGGTTCACTGATGGCCCATCAGCACAGGCGCGTGAGCGTCGGCTTCCAAGGCGGGCAAGTGCTCTCCTTGCGCGTCACCGACGAGCAGCTAGAGGCGCTCTACAAGTCACTCGGCGACGGCGGCTGGCACGAACTCGAAACCGAGGAGGGGCCCGTGCGGCTCTACCTCGGCCAGGTCGTCTACGTCCGCATCGAGGATTCAGATCTGCGAGTGGGCTTCGCCGTCTAGGTGGTCGATGAGCTGCCTAGGCGGGTCGTGAGTTTCGGATGAGCACCCGCATAGGCATTGTGGGGCTGCCCAACGCGGGCAAGTCCTCCTTGTTCAACGCGCTCACCAAGGCGGGCGCGGAGGCAGCCAATTATCCCTTCACCACGATCGAGCCCAACGTGGCGGTCGTGCCCGTCCTCGACGAGCGCCTCGTCGAGGTGTCCCAGACCGTAGGCGCCTCGGAGATCGTGTGGGACACGATCGACTTCCACGACATCGCCGGCCTCGTTGCCGGCGCCCACAAAGGCGAGGGCCTGGGCAATCGCTTCCTGGCCAACATCCGCGAGACCGACGCGATCGTGCACGTGGTCAGGGCCCACAGCGATGAGAACGTGATCCACCCCGAGGGGCGCGTCGATCCGATCGCCGACATCGAGACGATCGAGACCGAGCTGGTCCTGGCCGACCTCGAGCAGGCCGAACGACGAGTCGACCGGGTGGCCAAGCAGGCCAAGGGCGGCGACCGGGTCGCGATCGCCGAGGAGGCCTGGCTGCGCGAGGTGATCGGCGAGCTCCAATCGGGGCGACCCGCGCGCGGAGTGCCCGCGCCCGAGGACGCTCCCCACGCCTTGCGCGACCTAGGCGCCTTGACCGCCAAGCCCGTCTTGTTCGTCGTCAACGTGGACGAGGGCTCCGAGGAGGTGCCCCCCGCGGTGGCCGACCACGCCGCCGCCGAGGGTGCGGGGGTCGTCGCGGTCAGCTCGCGCATCGAGTCAGAGCTTGCCGAGCTCGAAGAGGAGGAAGCCGCCTTGATGAGGGCCGAGCTCGGCGTCTCGGAATCCAGCCTCCAGCGAATCGTGCGGGGCGCCTTCTCGCTCCTGCATCTGATCGCTTTCTTCACCGCCGGCGAGGCCAAGCCGGCCCAGTCCTGGCACCTGCGCGACGGGCTCACCGCCTGGCACGCCGCCGGACAGATCCACACCGACATCCAAAAGGGATTCGTCCGCGCCGAAGTCGTCGGCTGGCGCGAGATCGTCGAAGCCGGTGGCTACTCCGGTGCCCGCGACCGCGGCACCCTGCGCCTGGAGGGCCGCGACTACATCATGCAAGATGGGGACGTCATAACAGTGAAGTTCACCCCATAGCGTCGAGGCGCTCAGCCAAGCGCTTCATTCCCAGATCCCTTGCCTTGGCGGCGCCGCCCGCGAAGTCGGTGGGGGTGTCGGGCGGGCGCTGCACCTCGATCGGCACGAGCGTCGCGATCCGCTTGAACGTGCGCAACAGCTCCGCGTTCTCGCTCAACGCGCTCGCCACACGGGGACGCAGGTCGCCGAAGTTCGCCTCCTCCATCTGGCGCTCCGCCGCCTCCAGCAGATCCTCCAAGCTGCCATGGGTTCGCAGCAGCTCCGCGGCTGTCTTGGCGCCGATCCCCGGCGCTCCAGGAATGCCGTCCGAAGGATCGCCCCGCAGGGCGATGAAGTCGGGCACCCGTTCAGGCGACACGCCATAGCTCTCCTGCACATGCCCCGGTCCCCGAGCTACGCACGCCCCTCCCTTCCCCAAATCCAACACCGCCACGTGCTCGTCCACGGCTTGGTACAGGTCGCGGTCCGCGGTGAGCAGCAACGCCCGCCCGCCCGCCTCGGCCTCCGCGCGAGCATAAGCGCCCATCGCATCGTCGGCCTCCAAATCCTCGGCGTCCGCGACATGCCAGCCGAAGCCCGCCAACAGGTCCTGCGCCAAAGACCACTGCGCGGCCAAGTCCTCGGGCATAGGATCCCGATGGGCGTGGTAAGGGGGATAAGCCTCCACCCGGTAGCGCGCCTCCTCGGCGCCGAAACACACCACCACCGCGCGCGGCCGCTCGGACTCGATCGCCGCCAACAGCGCGTTCACCGTGCCCAACAGCGCGTTCACCGGCTTGCCGTCCGCGCCCTTGATCGATTTGGGCAGCGAAAAGTTGGCCCGATACAAGAGCCAAGGCACGTCGGCGATCAACAGCGGGGCGTCCACCGGCATAGCCTATGGCTATCCGGCCGAGACGCCGCCTTGCCCGTTGGTGCCGGCTGGCACAGCGGTCGACGGCGCTTGGCTCGCCGGCCCGCTCCGATCCGGCTCGGCGTGCACGCCGTGGGCGTCCTCCACGCTGAAATAGGCCCACGTCGAATACAAGCCCAAGCGCGCCGCCAGTTCAGGTCCGCTCACCGGCTTGCGGCCCTTGGAGCCGAGCACCTCCGCCGAGACGATTCTCGGCGAAGTGCCCCGCTTGAGCACCTCGATGCCCTCAAACGAACCTTCGACCAGTCCGCTCAACCGCGCCGTCGCCGACGCGAAGCTGAGGCTCTGTGTCCAACGATGAAGCGGCCCGCCCTCATAGGGATCGCTCACCCCGACCAGCCAAGGCTCCGCTGTGGACCCCAAGAAAGAATCCTGGATGCTCTCGGTGTGTCCGCCCGAGCTGGCAAAGAAATAAGTGATCGCGGGCGCTCCGCCATAGGTCACGATCTGCCCGGCCGTGGCCGCCACCGCCGCGTTCGTGCGTGAGGTTTCGGCGGCTTTGCCCCTGTACACCTGCGAGCGATCGTCGGTGTACACATCGAACCGGCTGCCGCCCGCCCGCGCGGTGATCGCATAGGTCCGGCTGGCCACAGCCTGCGCCTCCAAGGCAGCCATCGGCCAGCTGGCCGAGACCTCCGCGGAAACCACTCCCCGCACATAGGTTTCGAGCGGTATCGCCTTCACCTTCGAGCCCATCAACACCTTCACGACCGTGCCCGCCGGCACCTGTCCGAGCGCGGTGCCGCTGTAGTAGTGGCTGAGGATCGCCTGATAAGACCAGCCATGTTCGGCATATCCGAGCGCTCCCTCTTGGCTCATCCCCACGCCATGCCCATCGCCCGCGCCCTCGATCAACAGCGTGTTCGCCCCCGCCTGCGGCGAAGCGCCGAGCAGCCCCAGCCACGCCCCAAGCAAGGCCACAGCGGCCCGCGCGCCCCGCGCGCCTCTTAGGAGGGTACGAACTCGGTGATAGGTTGACTCTGTGAGGAGCATCCGTGCTCAGTGCGGTACCCGTTTAGTCGCTTGCTCTCTCGGCCTGGGCGCACACATGCGTAACTTCGGACGATCGCCTTCGCGGCTTGAGTCGTGCGAGATCCACGGCGGTCCGGCATGAGCTCGCCACGGCAAGGTCCGGGTTCGCGGCGGTCCGGGAAAGCTCGGAGCCGGGCATGAGCCGCTCTGAGGAGCAAGCGCTTCTGGGCCGCACGCCCAACCAGCTCTTCATCGGCGGGGCTTGGCGTCCGGCCACCGGCGCCGGCACGCTCCCCGTCGAGGACCCTTCGACCGGCGAGACCCTCCTCGAGGTAGCCGACGCCACCCCCGAGGATGCCTTGGCGGCCTTGGCTGCCGCCGCCGAAGCCCAAAGCGAATGGGCGGCCACCGCTCCGCGCGAGCGCGGCGAGATCCTGCGTCGCGCCTACGAGCTTCTGCTCGCCCGCGCCGATGACTTGGCGCTACTCATGACCCTCGAGATGGGAAAGCCCGTCGGCGAATCCCGCGCCGAGCTGACCTATGCCGCCGAGTTCCTGCGCTGGTTCTCCGAGGAGGCGGTCCGCATCCACGGCCGCTACATGACCAACACAACCGGAGTCGGGCGCATCCTCACCATGCGTCAGCCCGTCGGCCCCTGCGTGTTCGTCTGTCCTTGGAACTTCCCCACCGCGATGGGCACCCGCAAGATCGCGCCGGCGATCGCAGCCGGCTGCACGATGGTCGTCAAGCCCGCCCAACAGACACCCCTCTCGATGCTCGCCCTCGCGGACTTGCTTCGGGACGCAGGCCTGCCGGGCGGCGTGCTCAACGTCATCACCGCCCACCATTCCGGCGCCGTCATCGAGCCGCTCTTGAAGGATCCGCGTACCCGCAAGCTCTCATTCACCGGCTCCACCGAGGTCGGTCGCAGCCTGATCGCCCAGTCGGCCGAGCAGATCCTGCGCGTCTCGATGGAGCTCGGCGGCAACGCGCCCTTCCTCGTTTTCGAGGACGCCGACCTTGACGCCGCCATAGAGGGAGCCTTGACCGCCAAGCTGCGCAACATAGGAGAGGCCTGTACCGCCGCCAACCGCTTCCACGTACAAGAGTCGATCGCACCCGAGTTCGCGCGCCGCATGGCCGAGCGCATGAGCGCTCTGAAGGTGGGGCGTGGCACCGAACCGGGCGTGGACATCGGTCCCCTGATCGACGACCGTCAGCGCGGAATCGTGCACGAGTTGGTCGGCGATGCCGTCTCGGCCGGAGCGAAGCTCCTGTGTGGCGGCGAGGCGATCGACGGGCCCGGCTACTTCTATCCGCCCACCGTTCTCGGCGATGTGCCGCCCCGCGCCCGCGTCCTCAGCGAGGAGATCTTCGGCCCGGTCGCCCCGATCGCCACGTTCTCGACCGAGGCCGAGGCGATCCAAGCCGCCAACTCCACCCAGTATGGCCTCGTGGCCTACCTCTACACGCGCGATCTCTCGCGGACCTTGCGCCTCAGCGAGGAGATCGAGGCCGGCATGATCGGCGTCAACCAAGGCATCGTCTCCAATCCGGCCGCCCCCTTCGGCGGCGTCAAGCAGTCCGGCTTCGGCAGGGAGGGAGGTTTCGAGGGCATCGACGAGTACTTGGAGACGAAGTACGTCGCACTATCGATATGAGGACCAAAGATTCGACCTGATTCGCGTAGCTCGTTTCGGGGTAGCTCAAGCGGACGCCGAATTCGGTCGAATAGACGAGAAGCGTAAGAACGGAGAGCTTTTCGTGCGTGGAGTCACAAAGGTTGGCTTGGAACGGTCCACCCCACGCGGGGTGGCGCTTCGGCGCGGGCGCACCGGCCCCTCCTCCGACGGATCCGAGGGCAAAGGCGCAAGCCCGGCGTCCGGCAAGCTGCGAGCACTGCTCGGCGGCTCCGCCGGCGAGCGCCTGCAAGGCGCCCTCGACGCCCCCCAACCGGCTCCCACGACGACCCCAGAGCCCCGCGGTCCTCGCCGGGGGTCTCGGCGCAGGGCGCCTGCACTGGTCGCGGCCGCGCTCGTCGCCCTGGCTGCCGTGATCTTCGGCGGAACCATCCTGACCGTACTCGGCGCGGTGATGCTAGTCGTCGTCGCCCTCCTCTGCGGCTGGCAGTTGGGCGAGGACCGGCGACAGATGCTCCAAGTCGAGGTGGACGAGCGCAACGACGACCTGCGCCGTGCGCTCTCAGAGCTCGAGATCGCTCAAGCCGAGACGGTCCGCCGCCTCTCGATGGCGGTCGAGTTTCGCGACGAGGACACCGGCGCCCACATCGAGCGCATCGGCCGCTTCTCCACGCTCCTGGCCGAAGCGATCGGGATGAGCCCCGAGTTCTGCCGGCGCATCGGCCACGCAGCGCCCCTGCACGATGTCGGCAAGGTGGCGATCCCCGACGCGATCCTGCTCAAGCCCGGTCCGCTCACCGCCGAGGAGCGCGCGATCGTGGAGACTCACGCCGAGGAGGGCCACCGCCTCCTGCGCGGCTCATCTTCCTCGATCCTCGACATGGGCGCCACGATAGCCCTCTCCCACCACGAGCGCTGGGACGGGGACGGCTACCCGCGCGGCGTGTCCGCCGAGAACATCCCGATCGAGGGTCGCATCGTGGCGATCGCAGACGTATTCGACGCGCTCACCTCCCATCGCGTCTACCGCCGCGCCTTCTCGGTCGAGAAGGCGGTCGAGATGATGCTCGAGCAGGCCGACCGTCACTTCGACCCTGTATTGCTGCACAAGTTCATGGAAGTGCTCGACACCTCCGGCGCGGAGGCCCGCACGCGCGAGCGCTCCGATCCAAGCGTCCTGATCGCGGGTGCTTTGGAGATCTACACCGACGCGATGCGACTCGGCGACGCCGAGCTGGCCGAGGAGGCGATCGCCCAGGCGATCGAGGACGGGATCGAGCCCGCCACACTCAAGGCCGAGGTGATCGGCCCCGCGATGAGCCGCGTATCCGAGCTGCGCGAGTCCGGAGAGCTCGAGCCCGAGACCGAGCAGCGAGCGGATTCGATCACGCGCCGGGTGATCGCCACGATGGACCGCTACATGTTGGCGCGAGGGTAGAGCGGCGAATATCCATGCAATCGTGGAGCCGGGGTCGCGATTTGCATCGATAACGAGGACGGATCGGCCGCGGCGATATAGGCTTCCCGCGTGTCCTCTCGCGCGATAGTGACCGGCGGCGCCGGCTTCATCGGCTCTCATGTCGTCGATGCCCTGCTCGTGGCCGGCCACGAGGTGACCGTGATCGACGATCTCTCCTCCGGGCGCGCTTCCAACGTGGCGGCCGGCGCACGGTTGCGCGAGCTCGACATCGTCGACCGCGACGGGCTGCAGCGGGTGTTCGAGGAGATCCAGCCCGACGCCGTCTACCACCTAGCCGCGCAAGCGTCGGTGACCGCCTCGGTGGCCGACCCCGGTCGCGACTGCGCGGTCAACGTGCAGGGCACCTTGAACGTGGTGGACGCCGCCACCAAGCTGGGGGCCCCGGTCTCCTTCACCTCCACGGGCGGGGCCCTCTATGGCGACGAGGCGCCTCTGCCGACATCCGAGGAACGCATCCCCGCGCCCTTGGCGCCCTACGGGGCCTCCAAGTGGGCGGCCGAGGCTTACGTCAACACCTGGTCGCTGTCCTCGGGCGTGCCCCACGCGGTCTGTCGCCTCGGCAATGTCTACGGCCCGCGCCAAAGTCCCCACGGCGAGGCGGGCGTGGTCGCGATCTTCTCCGAGCACCTCCACACCGGCCGAGCGCCCAAGATGTTCGGGCAAGGAAAGCCGACCCGCGACTACGTCTACGTCGGCGACGTCGTCTCCGCACTGATGGCCGCCAACGGCAAGCGTGGCACCTTCAACGTGGCCACCGGCGTCGAGACCGATGTACAGAGCTTGTGGCGAGTGCTCAAGGAGGCCTCCGGGTCGGACATCGAGCCGCAACTGGCCGACCTGCGCCCCGGCGAGTTGCAGCGCAGCTGCCTTGACTGCGCCCGCGCCCAGCGCGAGCTGGGGTGGAGTCCAGCGGTGTCGATCGAGGACGGCCTGCGTCGCACCTACGCTGCGCTTGTGGAGGAATTCCAAGCCGCAAGCTAGCCCCAGCGGAGGAACCCAGGAGCCGCAAGCCAGCGCCGGCGGAGGAATTCCGAGCCGCAAGTTGGCGCCCAGCGGTTTGAGCAAAGGCCCGTCAGGTCGAATAAGAGGGCATGAGGCTTGCCTCCAAGGCAGTCGCGTGTGTCGCGGCGGCAGCGATATTGGCGATATCGGTTGCGGGGACCTGGGCTGCCGGCGCCGAGGCGCTCGATTCGCCGGGAGGGACCCCTGCTCCGCTCGCGGTCGCTGCCACGAGCGGCACGGGCGGGGCCATCTATACGGCCACCCCACCCGCCACCAAGCCGTCGCCCAAATCGCGTGCTTCCCGCAAGCCCCGACCGCGCAAGCCCTCCAAACCCACGAAGCCCGCCAAGCCCGTCGCGCCCAAGCCCGCGCCCAAGACGCCGCCCCCGACTCCAGGCGTCCCCACGCCGGCCCAGACGGTCGCCGAAGGAGCAGTGTTCCCGGTCGTCGGTCCCCACAACTTCGGGGGCCCCGAAAACCGTTTCGGCGCGCCGCGGGCCGGCTACTTCCACGAAGGCCAAGACGTGCTCGCCGAAGAAGGCCTCCAAGTCGTGGCGCCCCTGGCCGGCACCGTCATCGCGACCTCCTATCAAGCCGGCGGCGCCGGTTGGTACGCCGCCGAGCAGACCGTGGATGGGCTCAGCTTCTTCTACGCCCACTGCCAAGCGTCCTCGCTTGCCGTCAGCGCCGGGCAGACCATCAAGGCCGGCCAAGCGATCTGCAAGGTCGGCCAGACCGGCGACGCGACCGCGCCGCACCTGCACCTTGAGATCTGGGTAGGCAGCTGGCACGGCCCCGGCGGCTACTCGATCGATCCGCTGGCTTATCTTGAAGCTTGGGAAGCCGCCGCCAACTAACGGCCGGTTCCGGGCTTCTTCTTGTGTTTCTTGTGCGGCTTGGGCCCGTACTTCTTCTTGGCCGCCCGTTCGCACTGCTGGCGCCTGTGCTTCGGTTTCTCTTTCTTGCAGACCTTGAGCGCCTCGGCAAGCTTCTGAGCGGGCGTCTCTTTGGATGAGGCGTGTCCAGGAGCGGGCTCGATGGGATTGCCCGCAGTACCGGTTGGTGTCGTGCCAGTCGTCGAACCTGTCGGCGTCGAGCCTGCGGAGGGTGCTCCTGTTCCGGGCGAGCCTCCGCCGGCGGGGGTGATGCCCCCGGGCGGAAGGCTCAGCAGATGTTCGTGCAGCGCCGTTCCGTTGGGGGCGGCGGGGGTGCCCGCGGGATCGCTGGTCAGGTAGTAGGCGCTGCATCCTTGCACGCTGATTTCGCCGGCGCTGAGCACCTCCCAGCCCCAGGCCAGATAGCTGACGCCGTGCTGGTCTGCCCAGTTCATGTAGTCGGCGTCGAAAGTGCTCGGAGTCTTATCCGCGCAGGAGGAGTTGTCGAAGTCGTCCTCGTCGAACTCTCCGGTTACGACAGGAACGTTGGCGGCGACCGGCGCGATCTGGCTATCCCAGCAGCCCGCGTTGTCGCATTCCTGTCCGGTGTAGTTATGGAACGAGGCCGCCTCCTGGTCGAGTGGATCGTCGGGCGCGTGATCGACCCACTGACGCAGATCGTTGGCGAAGTCCAGTCCGCCCGCGAGTACGGGTTGGGTGGCGCCGGTGCCCCGGATCGTGTCCAGCAAGCTTTGAAGGCCGGCCACCTGGTAGGAACTCGTCTTGATCCCATTTTCGTCATACGCGGAGGTATCGCAGGGAGCCCCGCCCGCAGGTCCGTTCTCGGTTCCCGTGTCCCAGCAATTCCAGCTCACCTGATCCTGGGGATTCGGATCCGTGCCCGACCTCGGGTCGGTGGGGTCGTAGGGCTCGTTGAAGAGATCGAACACGACCGCCGGGTTGTTCTTGAACGTCGAAGCGACCGACTGCCAGAAGGCCGGGGAATGGTCGGCATCCGGCATCGGCTGCTGCTCCTCTGCGACCTGGCTGCCGGGCGCGCTCCAGTGCAGATCGAGGATCGCATAGATCCCGTGCGCATTGAGGGAGTTCACATAGGCCTCGACCGCCTGTCGATAGCCGGAGGCCGTGAGCGTTTCGCCGGGGTCCTGGCTGTTGTTGGGCTGCCCGTTGATCCCCAGCCAGCAGTCCTCGTTGAGCGGCACCCGGACAGCGTTGGCGTTCCACGAGGCCACCGCCGCGGCATCCGCGTCGTCCATGTGCCCGCCGCTGTAGCCAAAGCCGTCCACGCACGCGTACTCGAAGCTCGCATGATTTACCCCGAGCAGCCTGATCGTCTGCCCCGAGCCATTGACGAAGTGGTTGCCCGAGATCGAGATCGACAGGGGCGACGCGTCGGCATTGCCGGCTGTGTGCCCGAGCACGACGGCAAAGGTCGTGAGGAGGGTGGCAAAGGTGGCCGCCAGCGGGCCGCGCAAGCTGTGGTCCGATCTCTTTCTCATCGCGGATCGCTGATCTTACGCGTATCGGTGGAGGCGTCTCGACCGCGCGCCTCGCGTGGTCGTTCCAGCCGACAAGCGCTAGGATCGGCGGTCGCGGCGAGATAGCTCAGTTGGTAGAGCACACGACTGAAAATCGTGGTGTCCCCGGTTCGAGTCCGGGTCTCGCCATCGGGTTTTTTGCCTGCTCAGGGGCGGTTTTTGAGTTTTTCTGAGCGGCGGTTTTTGGGTCGCAAATGGCTCGTTTTGGGGGCCGGTACCTTTTGGGTACCTTTTGAATGGGCTTTTGAGGCGCTTTGGGGGCCTTCGCTGGCTCTTCCGGCGCGTCGTATCCGGCCTCTTGTTCGCTCGGTTGGCGGTTGCGGGCCTCGTTCAGCAGGCGGTCGAAGTTCGTGCCGTGGCTGCGGTCCATGCGCTGCTCCAACTGTGCATAGACGTCCATAGTCATCTTCGAGTCGGCGTGGCCCACCTGGCTCATCACCCACTTCACGTCGAAGTTGTTGGCGATCAGCGCGATCGAGATATACGTGCGTCTCAAGCTGTGTGGCGTGGTCCTTTGCAGGGGTGGCAGTCCCTCTGCGGTCAGCCTCTTGCTCGCCCTCTCGGCTGCTTCTGTGACGATCTCGCCCACACGCTGGCGTGCCATGCGCCCTCCTTTGAGGTTGGGCACCAGGTAGGCCTCCGGGCCGGTGTTAGCTCCGATGCGCCGCAGTCGCTCGATGTGCTCGCTCACGGCCTCTGCGAGGTCCGGGGTCATCTGCACCTCTCTGATGCCCTTCTCGGTCTTCGCGTCAGGGATATCGAAGCGGGCTCCATCGCGGCCGTGCAGGCGCATGTGTCCGATCTTGATGTCGCAAAGCTCGCTTGCCCGCACACCGGAGCGCCCCAATATCTCACAGACCACACGCCGGCCCACGTATCCGCGCCCCACATTCGCGTTCAAGCGCCCCACATGAAAGCTCACGGTCGACTTCGCCAGTTTCAACTGCTCCGCGATCTCTCCCGGACGCTTGTCCTGCGCGAGCAGCCGCGCTACCATCGCCGCCGTCAACCCCAGGTTGGCCGCCGGCTCGGGCTCGCGCACGGGGCGATCCTGCTCCGCCGCCTCTTCCAGCAGGCAAGCCAGCTCGTCGAGCTCCAGAAACGTTCGCTTCGGCTTGGGCACCTTTATCTTCATCCGCCTGCCCCGCGCCGGGTTGTGCTCGAGGTAGCCATCCTCGATCGCCTCGTCCAAGATCGCCGCCAGCGCGTCGATCAGCTTGCGCATCGACGCGGGCCCGAGCGGCACCCTACGACGCCCGCGCTGGTCGCGGATGTCCGCGCCCGCTTCGATCGCCGCGCGCAGCTCTTGGGCCTCGCGCAGCTTGTGCGCCTTGAACTCCAAGCACAGCTCCGCATCGATCTGCGCCAGCGTGTAGGTGGCAAAGAACGGCAACAAATGACACGACAGGCGCCAGCGGTAGTCGGCCTGCGTGCTCCGGTCGATCGGCGCGTCGCCGAGCACGCCTTCGACCTTGCCCTGAAGCCAACGCGATGCGTACTCGTGGAACGTCATCCGCGCGCCGTCCGGCTGCTCGGTGGCGCGCAGCGTCGCCGGTGGCTTGCTCGCCTGCCATACCCCCGCCCTGACGCGCGCCAAGATGTTGCCCAGCTCCGTGCGCGCCCCTTGCTCGGTCCACCCGCCGCCGCAGCCACAAGCGCAGCCCGCGCGCTCGTGCAGCACCACGATTTCGCGTCTGCCCCGCACGTTGAAGCGCAGTCGGTATGTCCACGTGCCGTCCTTGAGCTTGCGCTTGCCGAAAGATCCCGCGTTCACTTTGGCCATCGGCTCACCCTCTCATGCGCTGTTGACGGACGATCCGCGCCAGCACTCCGCGCACGCCCGGCGGGCGCAGCGGCAGCAGCGCCACCTCGGCCGTTTCGTCGGTGCTTCGTGCTCGCCGCCTGCGCTTCGCCGGCAAGGACCCCCGCTGCTGCTCGCGACCGCCGAGCGCGGCGGTCGCCTTGGCCAAGTCGAAGCGCATCCGTGCCCGCGATCCCTTGCCCACGCGGATCGCCCCCAACTCCTCGGCGTGCTGATAGACCCACGTACGAGTCAGCCCGAGATGGCGGGCCAGGTAGGCAGCGTCCACCAGGCCCACCGGCGGGGTTGTCGGCGCCCTGTCCTCGCGCAGCAAGCGCGCCACCCGTTGGGCGATCAGCTCGATCGTCTCCGGTCCCAGCTCGGTGGTCGCCCTGCGCAGGTGCGACCAGCCCGCTCGGGCTCCCGCCTTAGGAGCAGCCTGCCGGGCTTGGAGCCTCGCTCTTGGCTTGGCTTGGGCAGTTGTGGTCAATGGTCCCACGGTCAGCTCCTCGCGTTCGTCTCGACGCGCCGCTCGCTCAGCCACGCGCTCAGCTCGCTCGGGTCGAATCTCACGTAGTGGCCGAGCCTGTGGTGGGGGATCTTGTTTGCGCGGGCTTGGGCGAGTAGCCATGTGTAGGGGACGCCCAGCAGTTGGCTCGCCTGCTTTGCGTCGATGAGCGGGGTGAATGCCTTGCGGATGTGTTTGCGCAGGCGTCCCCCGAGCTTGTGGTGGGTGTGTGGCCTTGGGTGTCTCTGTAGGTTGATGAGGCTCGGTGGTTGGGGGCCGGTGGTGCTGTTCACCTTGCTTGTCTCTTTCGTTTGGTTTTTGGCGTTTGGTATTCCTGTGCGATTGGGGATGACTGTCAGGGTTCGCATTGCCTCCCATCCTTTCTATTGGTCGTATTTCTCAAATTCGACATGGTCGGCCTTGCCGACCTAGGTGCCCCTTAGTGGGCCGCTCATGGTTCTGTCAAGGGAAGTCCCCCTTTCGATCCGCCCCGTTCGGGGCGGCTGCGGCGCGGTCCCTTGACAGGTTCTGAGCGGTCCGCTAGTTGCCGCGCTTCGCGTCGGGGGTGTCGCCGGTTCCTGTTTTGGTTGTTGGTGTGTGGCGTTGCGTGTGAGTCGCTCTATGCGGTGCTCTGTGGGTGGGTGGCTGTGCTCGGTGAGCCAAATGAATGGGATCGGCAGGTCGATCATCGCCCTTCGCTCGTCTAGGAATTGGGCGAGGGCGTGTGCTTGGCCGAGGTTCGCTGCGTACTGGTCGGCTTCGTGCTCTCTGCTGCGCCAGTATGCGCTCCACGGTGCCCTCATTGGCCACACGCCCGCTGCTCCGGTTGCCAAGAAGCACAGCGTGTTCAACCCCCGCCTCACCTGTCCATACGGTGGTGTGGTGATCCTGCTCAGTGCCGCGGCCACTCTTGCGTCGCTTGAGTTGAGGTGGCCCAGCTCGTGTGCGAGTACGGCCTCGAGGTGGCCGCTGTCGAGCAGTCCTCGGCTGACCATTACTGTGTCTGCGTAGGCGGCGGCGTTCTCTTCGTCGTCGTCGATCACGAACCATCTGCGCGGCGCCCTCAGCTTCGGGTTTATGAGGCGCAGTTGAGCGATCGCGTCTTCATAGACGAGTTGCTCGCGCTCTGACGGTGTCCGTCCGCCCGCGGCTTGTTCCCACCACCATCCACCGAGCGGCAATAGGAGAGAGGCGAGCGAGAGTGCGAGGGGACCGTAGCCGACGGTGAGGGCGAGGTCGTGCACGATGCTCGTCGGTTGGCCTACCAGTTTGAAGGCCAGCCATAGTGGGGGGTAGGCGACGAACGCTCTGATCGCCGCGCACGGGAGTTGCAGCGCGAACGTCGCGATGTAAAGGATCAGCCAGCTTGCCGAGAGTTCTCTGGGGCCGATCATGTATTTGACCGTCCTTGGTCTACCCATCTTGTCCTCCTCCTTGATGTTGGGTTTGCTCAGCTCGTGTGAGCGCTCCTCATGTATGTCGTCGCAAACGCCATCCAGACCCCCCCCTCAAAAATCTGCTGTCCTTCCCGCGATAGAGATGACCCGAGATGTTGGTCACCGGCACGCCGAATGCTTCTGCGATCTGTGCGGGCCATGAGTCGGGGTGCTCGGCCAGATATGCCGCGACCTCGTCCTGGCTGACCCTACGTTTGCCTGAGGCGCCGACTTGTGCTTCGCGTTCGCCGGTCAGCGCGGCGCGCGCGGCGAGTAGGCGGCGGCGCTCGGCGAGGAGATCGTCGTAGCCGGCGATCTGTTTGTCCACGCGATCGAGCTCATTCTCGATGTTTGCGAGGACGCCCCTCACGCCTGTTTGCTTGCCCGCCATCGATTCGTCCCCTCATATCGAGTGCTTGTGAACATGCGAGCAACATAGTATGTTATGAGTCTGATGTCAATATCAGAGCCGACTCAGATTAGGGGGTGGGGGCCTTCCCACCAGTACATTCCCCCGCCGCGCCGCCACAAAGGACACCTGCTCGCCTGGACGCTCGGGCTCTGCTCGCTCATGTGTGTGCTTGCCGGCGGGAATGCTTCGCACGGGTTTTTCTTCGCTACGGTCTCGGCCGTCCGGCTGATGGTCTGGTCCGTGCTTGGGCTTGGGGTCTCCTGGTTGCTTGTGCGGGTGTGGCAGTCCCTTCGGGGTTCACCCGAAACTGAGGTCTCGGCGCCGCGAGTGCTCGATGCGGCTTCTGTGCGCGCCAAGTCGCTGCGGTTGGGTGGGGGTGCGTATTTGGGGTTGGGGTCCGGGGGAGGGTGGGTGACGGCCGATCCCGAGCATGCCGTCATGGTGCTCGGGCCGCCTCGTTCCGGCAAGACCGCCTCGATCGTGATCCCCTCCGTGTTGGCCGCGCCCGGGCCGGTCGTTTCCACTGCGACCAAGCCCGACGTTTTGAACGCCACCTTGCGCGCGCGGGGGGAGGTCGGGCAGGTCTGGTTGTATGACCCCTCCGGGGAGCGTTCTGCCTGGCCGGATGGGGTACGGCGCCTTTCGTGGTCGCCCGTGCCCGCCGCCACCAATTGGGACGGGGCTTTGTTGATGGCGCGCGCGATGGCCTGCACCGGGTCCGCGGCGAAGGGGACCACCAACGAGCATCATTGGCGCGAGCGCTCCACCGCCCTGCTCGCGCCCCTCCTGCATGCGGCGTTTGTCACCGACTGCCAGGTCGCTCAGGTATTGCGTTGGGTTTTGCGCGCCGAATTGGAGCCCGCCCAGAAAGCCTTGGAGGATCACGGCGCCCAAATCGCAGCCGATGTCCTTGCCGGGATCATGAAAACCGACGAGCGTGAGCGCTCCTCGATACTCTCCGCCACCGCCGGGGTGCTCTCTGCCTATAACGCCGACGCTGTGCGCCGTAACGCCGCGCACCCCAACTTCGACCCCGCCCGGTTCGTCGCCGGGACAGACACGATCTATGTCACCGCGCCCGCCGATAAGCAAGCACTCTGCGCACCACTCGTCACCGGGCTCTTGGAGCAGATACGCCAAGCCACCTACCGGCGCTGCGCCACGGTCTCGGAAGCGCCGGATGGTTCCGGTCGGTCCCGCGCGCCTGTCTACATGTGCCTCGATGAGGTCGCCAACATGGCACCCATCCACGACTTGCCCTCGCTAGTCTCAGAAGCAGGCGGCCAAGGACTCCACGTCATGGTCTGCCTCCAAGATCTCTCCCAAGCTCGGCGTCGCTGGGGAGACGCCGCCGCCGACGGGTTCCTCTCCCTGTTTCAAACCAAGGTGATCCTCAACGGGATCGCCGACCCCAAAACGCTCGAGGCGATATCGCTATGCCTCGGCGAATACGACCGGCAACTCGTCTCGCACACGCTTGGACGCTCCGACCCCGACGCCTGGTTTTTTGAGAAAGCGCACTCCACCGATACCGACAGTGTCGCCTACCACACGGCTCGCCAACGCACCCTGCCGCCAGGAGAGATCGCACGCTTGCCGCCCGGACGAGCCTTGCACCTGCAAGGGACACGCTGGGGGCTGATACGCAGCACGCCCTGGTACCGGACCCTGCCCTGGAAGCGGATCGCTTGCCCGCCGCAGTCTGGCTACTCGGTACCCCCCGATCGGCCTGGCTTGCGAGCGCTAAATCGAAACGAGCGTCCCCCGACTTGCACGCTCGGGTAGGTCAGACCGGCTCTTTCCAAGCGTGGGGGCAGTCCGTCGGGGGAAACCGGAACGAGCGTTTCACGGACATGCAACAACTTGAAAAACCACCCAGTGCCGAGGTTATCGGTCCCCGCGAAGACGCCCCCGTCGCGCAGCACCCTCGTGACCTCCGCCAACAGGCGATCCTGAAGCTCGACCGACGGCAGGTGGTGAAGCATCGTGAAGCACACAACTCCAGAGAAACGGCCGTCGCCAAACGGCATTCGGGTCGCGTCTCCCTCTTCGACGGTAACGCGCCCGGGCAGCTCGCGACGCAACCGCTCGCAATAGTCCCGCTCAAGCTCGAGCACGCTCAGGTCACCGTCGCGGCGGGCCAGCACGCGCGTGGTGGCGCCAAACCCAGGGCCGATCTCCAAGACATCCTCGCCCAGCTCAACTCCTGTGAGGCCCCACGGAAGCAGCTCGCGATCAACCCTTCGCGCCCACCAGCCGGACGAACAGATGAGGGCGTGCGCGCGATTCATGACCTCACGTAATCTAGCTGTTTGCAACAGCCCACGACGCCGCCCGTCCAGTTCGGCGCGACCGGCGGGGAGATGACATTTTGGGCGGTGGTCGGTGTGTCGCGAGTGTGCCCATTGTCGCCGCGCCGTGCAAAAAGTGCGAGGTTCACGTTGAGGTCACAGATTTCCCGCTCGCGGCACTCTTCTCGTAATGGACGACGTCGATGCCTTCTCTAAGCTCTACCGTCGCGAGAGCGAATCCGTGCTGATCTTTCTCACTCGGCGCACTTGCCGGCGAGCACACCTGCGCAGCCGGTCGGAACTTGGCCGGTTCATCTCAGAGACCGAAGCGAGCATCCGCGAGATCCAGCAGCGCGTCGCCTACGAACGCAACCACCCGGGCCTGCTCCCCTCCGAATAGCGCCGGCCACGCACACACTTTTCTGCCAGACCCACGCCAATTCGTCGCGTACTGCAGCCGCGTCGGTTCATCCTCGTTGTCTGCCTGCACCCGAGACAAGAGCACCGCCGGCGTTCGGCCGGCGCTCAAGCGGTTGCAGAGGTGGGCCGATGCTGTGTTCGTGCGCCCACATGCGCTTCCCACGGTCGGCTTGTCACGTCTATCGAGAGGCGGCTCGACGTCTGGGGCCCAGGGCCGGGTATTTCACGTTAGCTACCGCGTGCAACTCGCCGGCATCCTGAGTCTCCTGCCCGGACCGGTACTGCTCGCGGCGCTCATCTCGATGCTCATATGGGGGCTCGCTCAGGTCAGATTGGCGTTCGTGATCCAAATCGGCCCGCCCCTCCTGGTGCTAGCTGTTGGTCTTGGATTTGCAGTGATTCAAGTCCTCCCGAGATCTGTTGGATTGCCAATGGACGAGCGGGATACGGCCCGCATGAAGGCCATCGTTGGGCCGTTGTGCATGATGGCGGGACTCGGGGAGCCAAAGATTGTGCTCCACTCAGCTCCTTACGCGAATAGCTGGACCGACGGGTTCGGTTCTAGGCCGACTTTGCATGTCACGTCGCGACTGCTTGAAATCCTCGACGATCACCAACTCTCCGCGGTGATCGCCCATGAGCTCTCGCATGTCGCTCAAAAGGACTCGGCTCTAATGTCCGCCGTCAACGCTCCCGTAGCTCTGATGCTCGGGTTCGGCCGGTTTTTTGATATGTACGCCGCAAAAGCGTGGCGGCAGGTGTGGCCGATCCTGCTCATCCCGATCGGCGTGTTGCTCGTTAGCCTGGGTTCCATCTCTCGCGCTGTCGCATCCGCCTTTTCCCGTGCCCGGGAGCTGGAGGCCGATGCGGGAGCGGCTCGGCTGACCGGCAACCCGGCCGCGCTTTCAGCCGCACTCATCGCCATCAGCAAATCGAGTGACCGTATTGAGTCGGTCGACCTTCGCCGCGCCGAAAACCTCAATCTGCTGCACATCGTGGCAGTTGGCGGTGAGCATCGCCTATTTCGAACCCACCCGCCCCTGAAGCGCCGGCTAGAGCAGCTCTCCCACATCGGGGCACGCCTTCAACGCACCCGCGCCCGGTGAATTCGACGAGTCGTAAACGTCTGGCCGGGGAGCGCCAGGCGCAAGAGAGCAGCGATCGCTTGCCCAACGAAGCATTCGCCCGATCGCCAGGAGCGGGCTGCACGGTGTCGTGCGAAAGAGTACGGTCCATCCATGCTCGGGGGGACATCACGGTTGCGGTTGCCCGCAGTCGCCGCGTCGATTGCGCTCGCTCTGGCGGCCGGCATTCCGGCTAGGGCGTCCGCGGCGGCAACGCCCAGCGCTTGCAACCTGATCCCTGCCGGCTCCATCGCCGCCGATTTCGGTCTGTCTTACGTTCATGAGACTCCGTCGTCTGCCTCGGACAAAGGCTCCGGCGGCCTGCTCACAAAGTGCGTCGTCGTGGCTTGGAGTGGGAGCAAGTCCCGGGCCACAGTCGCAAAGGGAACCAGTGCTCGCTTGACGATCGTCACGGCAAGAGAAGACGCCGGGAGCCAATACGCGGCGAACTGGCGCGGGTCGGGAGGGACCGGCGAATATGCCAAAGCGGACGAAGCCGAGGGCGTAAACCTGCTGCAGAGTCCTGTGGCGGGGGGAACAGGCAGGCACGTCAAGGGCGAACTGTGGGATAGCCACCACGCGTACTCGCTAGCCTTCACCAACGGCCGGGAATATGCGATCAACGCGATCTGGTCAGGAAGCGAAGCTCTACCCGGCGAACACGAAGTCGGCCGTTCGACGTACAGCTACGTTTCGATGGTGATGGTTGTCGGTGCGCACCGACCCACATTCCCGGCGATGAACAAGATCGCGAAAGTCGCCGTCCAGGCATTCTTGGGCGCCACCGCATTCGGTCCCACCCCGGAAGGTGTTTAGCGGATAGCGGTTGTCTGACGGTTACCCGGCGGGGAGATGACATTTTGGTGGGTGGCCGGTGCGCCGCGAGGTGCTTTGTGTCATCTTGACGCGGCCTGCGTCGCTGCTCTAGAACTCCTGGCCACACGTGTATCGACAAGGGGGGGATCGAGTTGAGTGGCGTTGGCGCCTTTTCGGCCAATCGTGAGATGGTCGTGGTGCGAGCCGCGCTCACGATTGCCCTGATCCTGTCGGTTCTGCTCGTCGGCTTGTCCGCGTCGGCTCAGGCCTCGCTCTCGTTCTCCCCAGCGGCCACGGTCGACAGTAATGCCGCCAACCGTCTGCGTGCGGTGGCGTGTCCTTCGGAAAGCCAGTGCACCGCCGTGGATGACGGCGGACAGCAGGTCACCTTCGATCCCGCGTCCCCCGGGAGCCCCACCCCGACCGCGATCGACAGCTACGTCGACCTGTTCAGCGTGTCCTGCCCGTCCACGAGTCAGTGCACAGCGGTAGACGGGGGCGGACGTGAGGTCACTTTCAACCCGATTTCGCCTGGCACACCGACCGCGATCTCCATCGCGGGCAGCCACATACTTGGCGTGTCGTGCCCGTCCGCTTCGCAGTGCACCGCGGTCGACGAAAACGGGCAAGAGATCACGTTCAACCCGACCTCACCTGGCACTCCCACCCCGGTTGGGATCGATGGCGTCGTCGAACTGAACGCGGTGGCATGCCCGTCGACAACCCAGTGCACCGCGGTCGATCAAAGCGGGCAAGAGGTCACTTTCAACCCGGCCTCACCCGGAACTCCGACCCCGACCCCCCTTACCGAACCGCACCTCCTCAGTAGCGTGGCTTGCCCCTCGACGACGCAATGCACCGCGGTCGATGACATTGGACAGCAGGTCACGTTCAACCCGGCTTCCCCCGGAACCGTTACACCGACCAGGATCGACAACATCGCCGAACTGACCGATGTCGCGTGCCCGTCGAGGACCCAGTGCACCGCCACCGCCAACAACGGGGGGGTCGTTACCTTCAATCCGGCCTCGCCCGGCAACCCGACCCCGACACCGATCGACTCTGTCGACGCGGTGGCGTGCCCGTCGGAAAATCAGTGCACCGTCGTGGACCTCGGCGGGCACGAGGCTACGTTCAACCCAGCTATGCCCGGGACTCCCACGCCGACCACGATCGACAGCAATGGAGCGAACATCCTGGTTGGCGTCGCGTGCCCCTCCAGCGGTCAATGTACTGCCGTCGATGGCAGCGGGCAGCAAGTCACGTTCAACCCGGCGTTGCCCGGGACTGCAACCCCGACAAGGATCGACGGCACGAACTCTCTGAGCAGTGTGGCGTGTCCTTCCCAAAGCCAGTGCACCGCCGTGGACCACGAAGGACAGCAGGTCACTTTCAACCCAGTTTCTCCCGGGACCCCTACCCCGACCCAGATCACCACCAACTACATCTGGCTGGAAGGTGTTGCGTGCCCGTCCGCCTCGCAATGCACGGCCGTCAGTCAGGGGGGACGCCAGATCACGTTCGACCCAACCTCGCCCGGCAACCCCACCGCCACCACGATCGACAACGGCAAGTATGTGGAAGACGTGGCGTGCCCCTCGACCACCCAGTGCACCGCCGTAGACGGCGACGGGCGCGAGATCACCTTCAACCCAACCGCACCTGGCACCCCGACCCCTATCGCCGTTGACGGAACGGCCACCCTTCTAAGTGTTGCGTGCCCGTCCACGACCCAGTGCACCGCCGTCGATTACGAAGGACGCCAAGTCACCTTCGACCCGACCTCGCCCTACAACCCACTCTCGGTCCCGATTGACAGCGCCCACCTAGAAGGAGTGGCGTGCCCGTCGACGACCCAGTGCACTGCGGTCGACCAAAGCGGCCAGCAGGTCACGTTCAACCCGACCTCGCCCATCGTTTCCGCCCCGACCGCGGTGGATGGTGGTGGCAACGGTGGCATAGCGTGCCCCTCTGAGAGCCAGTGCACCGTCGTCGACGGTGACGGGCGGGAGGCCACGGGCACCGGGACTCCAGCGCCTGTCGCCTTGATCGCCTCGCCCGACCGCGGCCAAACGTTTGTCGTGGGTCAAGCGGTCGCGACTTCGTTTTCCTGTGCTGAGGGGACCGGCGGCCCCGGGATCTACTCGTGCGTCGATTCAAACGGCGCCTCCGCTTCGTCTGGTGTGCTTGACACCTCGACTGTCGGATCGCACACCTACACGGTGACCGCGACCAGCACGGACGGTCAAACCGGAGAGCAGCAGATCGGCTATACGGTCGTGCCGCCGCCAGCTATCGGTGGCGAGTCCGTCTCGCACGTCACCTCCACCGACGCCTTTCTCGAAGCGCAGATAGATCCGCAGGGGCTGCCGCGAGGTGTGGATTATCAGTTCCAGCTTGTCAAGAACGCGAGTGAATATCTCGGTGAATTGGTCTGCTCCGAGGATGGGGTGGTGCAGTCCGTCGGGGTTGACGGGTGTCTTGACCCTCCCGGCTGGCCCTCTGGCGCGATCCCCCTCGGGTTCGTCTCCGGATCGGGAGAGAAGCCGGTCAGCCTCGATCTGTCAAGCGTCGGCGTCGTGCTTGAGCCCAACACCACCTACCACTATCGGGTGCTTGCCGCCAAGTCGCAGAATGGCGAAGACACGGTCGCGTGGGAACAACCGGCCGTGATCGGAGCCGACCAAACATTCACCACGCCCAAGAGCGCCCAAGAAGAAGAAGCCCAGAAGCTCGCCGAAGAACACGCCAAGCAGGCTTCCGAAGAAGCCGCCGCCAAAGAAGCGGCGGCCAAGAAGCATATGGAAGAAGAAGCGGTGGCCGCCAGGAAGAAGCGCGAAGAAGAACTTGCTCGCAAGCCGCCGGTAGTGAAAACCAAGCCGAAGGTGCTCACGAGAGCGCAGCGGCTCGCCCGGGCCTTGCGGGTCTGTGAGAAGGAGCCCCGGAGGAAGAGGGTCGGGTGTGAGAAGCAGGCCCACAAGCGCTACGGCGCCGTGCGCAACGGGGCTGGCAAGAGCGTCAAATAAGCGGCTCAGGGCTCCCTCTCTCTGCAACAACGCTCGAGTCGATGCCAGATCTGACAGACTCTGCTTGCAGCAGGCGATGCGAACAGGGGGCGGGGATGATCGAGGCACGATCAACAGGGGTCGCGACGTTCGGACGGGCAGGCCCGTCGCGCTCCGCGCCAGACTTCGCGGTGGACGCTCGCCGTGTGCCGCGGGTCCAGACGCTGGGCTCATGTCTGCTGCTCGCGGCTGCGCTATTGGCGTTGGCCATCGGGATCGCGGTGCACGACAGTTTCCCCGGTAGGCGCTCCCTGGTCGCTACACACGTGCGAGCCCACCGCTTTTCGAATGCCGGCCTCGAGGGTCTCCCTGTAGCTGCCCAAGGGCCTGTGTCCGCAGCATTGGGCGCTGAAGTTCATGCTTATCGGGTCAGCCGCATAGGGGGAGGGTTCACAGCGTTTAGTCCTGTGCAGCGTCTGCGCGTGGGCTTCACGCGTTCAGGGGTTGCAGTCCGTGCGGGGATCGCCAAGGTTGGACTCGGCCTTCTCGCCGTTGGGTATGGCTCCAGGCTCGCCGCGGTCGCGCAGGTCGCGCCGAGCGCCCATTCAAACCGGGTCCTCTACCGGCATCCCGGCCTGGAGGAGTGGTACGCCAACGGACCGCTTGGCCTCGAGCAGGGCTTCACCGTGGCGCACGCGCTGGGGAAAGGCACTGTTGGTCCGCTGACCCTCTCGCTCGCGCTCCGGGGCAACGTGCTTCCCAAGCTCGCTGAACACGGCCACGGGCTCACGCTCGTGCACGGCGGGCACACCGTCCTGCTCTATGCGGCCGTGCGGGCCACCGACGCGCGTGGGCGCGTGCTGCGCAGCCGGCTCGCGCTCGAAAAGGGCCGCATCCTTTTGCGGGTGGACACGGCGGGTGCGGTCTATCCAGTGCGGATCGACCCTCTGATCCAGCAGGGTGAAAAGCTCACCGGCGCGGGCGAAATCGCAAGTGGCCGATTCGGCTACAGCGTCGCGCTGTCGGCAGATGGCAACACTGCGCTGATCGGCGCGCGCTACGCCACGCCAAACAACGAAGAATCCGCGGGGGCTTGGGTATTCACGCGCTCCGGGTCCGTTTGGACCCAGCAGGGCGGAAAGCTCAACGGCACCGGCCACGCCGGAGAAACCCTGTTCGACCACATCGGAGAAGGTCAGTTCGGGTACAGCGTCGCGCTCTCCGCCGACGGCGACACGGCATTGATCGGCGCGCCCCGCGACAACTACTACGTCGGCGCAGTGTGGGTGTTCACACGCTCTGGCTCCACTTGGACTCAACAGGGCGACAAGCTCACCGGCGCGGGGGAGAGCGGAGAAGGCGAATTCGGCAAGAACGTCGTGCTTTCCGCCGACGGCAACACTGCATTGATCGGCGGGCCAGGCGACAGCAGCGGCGCGGGCGCTGCGTGGGTGTTCACACGCTCTGGCTCTGCGTGGACCCAGCAAGGCGCGAAGCTCCCCGGCGGCGGCGAGAGCGGCGCGGGCGAATTCGGCATGAGTGTGGCTCTCTCCGGAGAGGGCGACACCGCGCTGATCGGCGGGCCGGGTGACAGCAGCAGCGCGGGCGCCGCGTGGGTCTTCACGCGCTCTGGTGTCGTCTGGGCCCAGCAGGGTGAAAAGCTCGTCGGGGACTGCACCACCAGCTGCGCCAACCAGGGCACCGGCGAGAGCGGAGCGGGGGAATTCGGCGTGCGCGTGACTCTCTCCGGCGACGGGGACACGGCATTGATCGGCGGCCCTGGTGACAACGGCGGTGCGGGCGCCGCGTGGGTCTTCACGCGCTCTGGTGTCGTCTGGGCCCAGCAGGGTGAAAAGCTCGTCGGGGACTGCACCACCAGCTGCGCCAACCAGGGCACAGGCGAGAGCGGAGAAGGTAAGTTCGGCTCAAGCGTGGCTCTCTCCGGCGACGGGACCACCGCGCTGATCGGCGGGCCCCGCGACAACAGTGGCGCAGGCGCCGCGTGGGTGCTCACCTGGACGGGCTCGACTTGGGTCTCGCAGGGCGGAAAGCTCACCGGGGGCGGCGAGACCGGAGAAGGCGAATTCGGCTCAAGCGTGGCGCTGTCTGAAACCGGCGACACCGCGATGATCGGCGGGCCCGAGGACAACACCGCCACCGGTGCGGTATGGGTGCTCACGCGCTCTGGCGGTGTGTGGAGCCAGCAGGGGCCGAAGCTGACCGGTGGCGAAGAGGGCAACAGCCAATTCGGCGTACTCGTCGCGCTCTCCGCGGATGGCAACACGGCGCTGATCGGCGGTCCCGGAGACAACGACGACGCCGGAGCGGCCTGGGTGTTCACGCGCTCTGGCGGGGTGTGGAGCCAGCAGGGCCCCAAGCTCACCGGCACCGGCGAGACCGAAATCGGCGGAATCGGCGGGTTCGGCGTCAGCGTCGCGCTGTCGGCCAACGGCAACACGGCGCTGATCGGCGCTCCGGGCGACAACGGCGGCCTCTTCGGCAAGGGCGCTGCTTGGGTGTTCACGCGCACCGACGGCGTGTGGAGCCAGCAAGGCGAAAAGCTCGTCGGAGACTGCACCGCCGGCTGTGCCCACGAGGGCACGGGCGAGACCGCGAACGCCTGGTTCGGATACAACGTCGCGCTGTCCGCCGACGGCAATACCGCGCTGATCGGCGGCTTTCGTGACAACGGCTGGAAGGGAGCCGCCTGGGTGTTCACGCGCTCGGGCTCCACCTGGACTCAGCAGGGCGAAAAGCTCGTCGGAGACTGCACCAGCAACTGCGCCCAGGAGGGCACCGGCGAGCTCGGAAACGGCATGTTCGGCACGATGGTCGCGCTGTCAGCCGACGGCAACACGGCGCTGATCGGAGCCTGGAACGACGACAACGTGCTCGCCGGCAACGAACACTACAGCGGCAAGGGCGCCGCTTGGGTGTTTACGCGTTCGGATGGCATCTGGACCCAGCAGGGCGAAAAGCTCGTTGGCGACTGCACCATCAGCTGCGCCCACGAGGGCACGGGCGAGATCGGAGAGGGCAAGTTCGCCACCAGCGTCGCGCTCTCCGAAGACGGCAACACCGCGATGATCGGCGGCTGGGACGACGACAGCGGCAAGGGGGCCGCGTGGGTGTTCACGCGCTCCGGCTCGATGTGGGCCCAGCAGGGCGAAAAGCTCGTCGGCGACTGCACCGCCGGCTGCACCAACCAGGGCACCGGCGAGACCGGAGCAGGCAGGTTCGGTGTAAGCGAGGCGCTATCGGCCGACGGCAACACGGTGCTTATCGGCGGGCTCGACGACAACAGCACCAGGGGCGCGGCGTGGCTGTTCACACGCTCAGGTTCCACCTGGACTGCGCAGGGCGAAAAGTTCACCGGCGCAGGCGAGGGCGGAGAAGGCGAATTCGGCACAAACGTCGCGCTATCCGCCGACGGCGACACCGGGATGATCGGCGCCTGGCGCGACAACGGAGGCAGGGGCGCGGCGTGGGCCTTCGTGGACCCCCCCACCGCAGCGACGGGTGCAGCGACGGGCGTCGGCGAAACTGGCGCAACCCTCAACGGAACCCTCGGCGCGGGCGGCTCGAGCACGGCGTATTTTCAGTACGGGACGACCGTGGCATACGGGTCCTCCACTGCCGCTCAACGCTTTGGTGTCTCCAGCAGCCCGAGTTCAGTTGCGGCCGCCGTCGGCGGCCTTGTGCCGGGAACGCCTTACCACTTTCGGCTCGTCGCCGAAAACTCCGGTGGAGTGGCCTACGGCGCCGATCAGACGTTCACGAATACAGCCATAGGCGCGACGTCCACGACCGAAACGACCACCACTTCGCCGGTTCAACCCAACTCCACCTCGCGTTCGGTACAGAACCAGACGCCGCTGCTCGCTCCTGCGGTGCAGGACGCAAGCCAATCCACCACGAGATGGCGCGAGGGCAATCAGCTCGCTCGCATCAGCCACGCGAAGGCGCCTACAGGAACAACTTTCTCGTTCCTGCTCAACGAGCAGGCAACCGTAACCTTCAACTTCGCCCAAATCGTCAATGGCCGCAAGGTGGGGGGCAAGTGCGTCACGCAGACCGAGAAGAATCGCCGCAAGCACGCCTGCACGCTCACCGTGGCGGCGGGCACGCTCACCTTCACAGGCCACATTCACACCAACGAGGTAGCGTTCCAGGGACGCGTCTCGCCCACCATGAGACTCAAGCCAGGACGCTACACGCTTGTGATTACGGCCACCAACGCTGCCGGAGCGCGCTCAGCCTCGGCGTCTCTGAGCTTTACGATCGTCAAGTAATGCCGGTAACCACGCTTGCTTTCGGCAGAGCGCGGGTCCCATTGTGATAGCGATGATGCTAGTATGACTAGCATCATGCTTGGGAGCATCGACCACGCGGACCCCACGCCCCTGCACGACCAGGTCGCGGCGCAGATCCGTCGTGCGATCGCCGACGGGGAGGCCAAGCCCGGAGAGCGCTTGCCTCCAGCGCGGGACTTGGCGGCGGTCATGGCCGTCAACACCAATACTGTCCTGCGTGCGCTCCGTGCGCTGCGGGAGGAAGGTCTTCTGGAGTTCCGGCGCGGGCTCGGGGTGCGGGTGAGCGGTACCCCCCAACGCGCCTCGGTTATCGCGCGGGCACGCGAGCTCGTGGGCTTCGCGCGAGCGCAGGGCTACCAGCCCGAGGAGCTGATCTCAATCATCCAAGGCATCCGCTGAACATGCCCGCCCTCTTGACCGACAAGCCCCCCGGCGACCAGCCGGCCGGCGTGCCTGCCGGACCCGACCAGGGCGTCATCGAAGAGGCGCGTCGCCGCCAGCGCTCACGTAGGCTACGGGTATCCCTCGCCGTGCTCTTGGCTTTGGCGGGCGCAGGAATATTGATCGCCGCGACCACCGGCGGCAAGCCGCCCACAGAAGCGCCCCTTCACCTCCCGCCCGAACCGTCGCCGCTCTTGGCACTGGCTCCCGGTGAGGGGTCGCAGTCCGTCGAGGTTCGCCTATCCCCAAACCTCGAAGGCGGCCAAGCCGGCTGGTGTGTGACGATCCTCGAAAGGGGTGGAGCCTCCGGGAGCTGCGGTCCGCTCCCAACGTTCAACCATCCACTGCTCTACTCCTCGTTCGGTTGGACTCACGGCGACAGGTACGTAGCGACCACCGAGATCACCGCTCCACGCGTCGCCTACTTCCTGGTGAATGGCAGGCGGCGCCTGCCCACCACAGCACTGCCGGGAGTTCCCTACGGTCTGCGTATCGCGACCCTCCACACACCCCTCCGCGGATCGCCCGACCGGCGGCTCCTCGCAACGAGGCCGGCCACCCTCACCCCCTTCGACGCCTCGGGCAAACGCATCGCGGAATCCCCCGACCATGGAGCGTCCTGGTTTCGCGACTGGAATCCGCCCGCCACGCCGCTCAGCGGACCGTGCCACCTGCGTGTCTCCGGACTCGCGAAGGCCACGCCCGAGTGGGGCCAGATCGCCACCACGATACGCCCCTATCCCGCACCGATCGTAGGACGCGGCTTCCTCTCCTGCGTCGACACCGAGTACTTCATCCCCGGCTTCGGCCTGCGAGCAGCGGTCCTGCTCGACGCCGCCGATCCCCTACACGCCATGCCAGCCGCGATACCCGGACTCGCGCCCATCCCACAGGCACCAGGCCTCTACAACAGTCCCGGCAACGTCCAACTCGGACCGATGACCGCCAGACGCGAAGGCCACACATGGATCGTCGTCGCAGGCGGCGGACACAACGCCGAGGAAGCACGCATCCGACTATTGCGCCACCTCAAGGTGACACTACCCACGTAACGGTCGGGCCGCCTCGCGCGATAAGTCGGAGAGGCAACTAGCTTGACTGTCGCTGGCGAAGGCTCGGACACGCTTAGACCCGCCAAATCAGCAGCGATGGACTGCCTGCGCAGTGCGCCTGACTAGCCAGCCGAGTCGACGCCCAGAACATCCCGGTCGCCGCATGAGAAGATTGGCCGATGCGCGTCAAGAAAGGAAGCCCACCGCCGAAGCCTCCCGGGCACATCGCGACCCTCATTCATACTCTCGAGGAGTCTGGGTTCCAGACCGTCTACAAGGATGAGGTGGCTGGGGGGTTCGGCGACTGTATGCAGGTCTTGGAGCGCTCGCCCGTGAGAATTCGTGTGATCCGCGACCGTGGCGTGTGGAGCGTCCAGTTCACGGCAGACGGATGGCCCCGAGATCCACGCTGGGGAGAGCCTTGGGTTCTGCTCCCACCCACCGTAGGCACCCGTACCTCTCCGCAGTGACCGAACGCGTGGGGGTAGGGACGAACACGCCGCTTCGGCCGCCCCCTCCGCCGGACGGCCAGCTCAATCTGGCAGCGATCCGCGCCATCAGGAACAGAAACGACACCGCCGCGCTGCTGGGCCTGTTGTCGCGCGAGGATGTTCAGGCATCGGCGAAGTTGCGCCGCTCGATCGTGATGGGTCTCGCCCATTCGCGCGACCCTCAAGTGGTGCAAAGCATCGTGGGGATCGCCGAGCATGACCCCGACCACAAGGTGCGCCTGCGGGCGATAGCTGGGCTGGCTGTTCTCGGCGACCGGTCAACGGTCCCGTTTCTCGCCCACACGCTCAAACACACCTCAAACGTCGGGACCAAGCTCCACGCGATCAGGGCGCTCGCTAACACGTTGGCCAACGATGCGGTCCCTCCATTGATCGCAGCCTTGGAGGACTCGAGTGCGATGGCGAGGACAGCCGCGGCAGACGCGCTCGTGCAGCTCGGCGATCCCGCCGCGGCGGCTGCGATCGAAGCGGCTCGGCGACGCGCATGGAACCCTTATGTCCGCGTCAGCCTGGGAGGCGCACTTCGGCGGCTGCGAACAAGCGCGTGAGGACAACCTCAGCGCTGGTTCGAATCGTCTCTGCGGGCTTGAAGATCCTCGCGGAGGCGCTCGAGCTTGCGTGCGGCGCGTGCTTGGAAGATCCCGGGCCGCTCGGGTGTCGCGAGTGTGCGCTCGATGACGGCCAAAGCCTCCTCGCGTCTATCGCGCGCGATGAGAAGCTCGGCGAGGTCGAGCGCGAATATGGAGTGGATCGGATCGGCGCTATGTGCCGCGCGGAGTTCCTGCTCGGCGCGATCCGCGACTCCGGTGGCGGCCGCGATCGCTCCGCGCAGACCGGTCAGCTCGTTGCGGATCGTCACTTGCGATGGCGCGAAATCTGACGCTAGGTCGGCCAGAGATTGGGCGCCCTCGCTGTCGCCCAACTGGAGCAGGAGCCTGGCTGCGCGCACGACCAGGGCGGCGCGTTCGAGTTCGTTCTCGGCGTCGAGCTCCGCGACCTTGAGAGCTTCGAGGCGGCTCTTCTCTGGATCGCGACTCGACAGGGCGGTGGCGTACTCAAGGCGCAACGCTGCGTCATCCGGGTATCTATTGACGGCGCGCTCTGTGAATGAGATGTACTTCTTCTCGGGGCCGCGCGCCAGCAAGCTGCGTGCCTCGGCCAGCTTTTCGGAGGCGTCCCGTCCTCGCGGGTGCTCCCGATCCGGTGACGGTCCCTCGCCCAGCATGTCGCTCGGCGGCCTCTGCTCGTCATTGTTCGCTGTCGTTGCACGCGCCATTGTCGAGTCCTCCAGACCGGTTTGGTGCATGACCCGCTCCAGGTGCCCCTGGAGCTTTGTGCGCAGCACCTTGAGCGTGGCGCGCTCCGCTGCGCTGTTGCTCGCCGGGGCCAGGGGAGTCGCAAGCGTTCGGTCGAGCACCGCAATCGCCTCCGCGTACCTGACTCCCTTGCCGGGCCTGCCCGCGATCACCACCGCGAGCTCGCGCGCGCAAGACTCGTCGGTGGGGTCGGCCTCATACGCGGCTCGCAAGTGTCGCTCGGCCGACTCGTAATCGCCTTCGCGCGCGGCAACCACGCCCTTGATCGCCGTGAGCTTGTTGACGATCACGACATTGGTAGGCCCGGCAAGTATGGCCGTCTCGGCGCAGGTGCGGGCGCCTGCCAGCTCACCGAGTATGAGCAGCAGGTGCGCGGTGCGTGCGAGCAGAGCCGGGTCTGCGCTCTTGTCGAGATCCGGGACCCGAAGAGCGTGCGCCACGGCCTCGTCTCGCTTTCCGTCGGCCAAGGCGACCGCGCACTCCAGACGAATGCGGGCGTCTTTTGGGAAGCGCTCTACGGCACGCTCTGCGAACTCCGAGTACCCCTCCTTGGATCCATCGGCTCGCAATCGCTCCAACTCCGCGAGCGCGTCGGCGGCAGATTCTCGACTGAGCAGCTTCATTGACTCTGTATTCGGCCGAGAAGGCAACGAGCTTGATGGCCGCGGGGGAGGCTAAATTGGCGGCAGGAACGGACCGCGAGAAGCACGATGCTGGGCTCGGCGGCGCCTTGATTGAGTTGGAGGTCTAGCTGTCGCGGCGCTCGGTGCACAGCCGTTCCATGGCGTGGTGCGGGGCTCAGTAGCGCCAACGGCGCAGCGTCTTGGCGGTGATCTCGGCAAGCTCGCGAGCGCCCGAGTGCTGGAGAGCTGGTTTGAACTCGTGGATTGTGGTCGTTAGGGTTCCGGTTTCGACATCCCAGACCTCGAGACGTTGGGCGGTCGTTGAGAACAGACGCTCCCCGTCGCTGAAGAAGCTGCCGGAGGGTCCAGCGAACGCGCCGAGCTCGCGTGCCCATTTCTGTCCCCTGGCGCCGACGGATGCGAGCTCGTGATCGCACGAGAAGATTCGAGCGCCGTCAACGATGTCGTCTTCGTCCTCTCCGATGCCCGCGATTGCAACACGATCATCGCCGAGCCAGCACATTCCCTTGTCCCAGTAGTACCCGCGGCAGGCAAGCTCGAGCCTCGTGGTACCCACCGATGCTTTTGACCCAAGCCAGGCATCGAGACTCCAGACCGTCGGCAACCCGTAGGGATGCCACACCCAGCCGTCGTCAAGAAGCTTTCTGCCATCCGGGCTTGCGGCGAGACGGCCGTGGTTGTAGTCGGATTCGTGGGGTTGACGGCTCAACACCTCGCCGGTCTCCGCGTCGGAGACGTCCAGCCGGTTCCAGGCTGTTCGGTGGATGGCAACAGTCCGCTCGTCATGCTCCAGGAACGCGAACGGGAACGGCACCGCCCATGCGTGATCGGTCGTTTCTCGGAGCGTGATCGTGCGCGTTCCCGAGCGCAAGTCATAAACGTCTGCGTAGTTGCCATAGTCGTGCACGATCGCAGCGAACCTCCCGCTCGCCGACACATGCAGGCGTGGGCCGTGCCACTTCCCGTTCTCGGATCGCTCATAGGCTGGGTCTGAGGGCGGCAGATCGACCCGGCAAAGCTCCTGCGCGTCTCCCGTGGCAGCGTTGAAGCGACAGATCGCGCCATCGCGGCGCGCGTACGCCCAAGCCGACTGCTGCCCATCGATTGGTGCGAGCGTCAGCCCGACGATCTGTCGGAGCGGAACTGGAAGCGGTGTCTCAAGCACCCGATCTTCGATCTCCCGCGGCCGCTCAATGATCCTTGAGAGACCGGCTGGCTTGCGCATCCTCGGGTCCTAGACCCGTCGCACGGAGCCGCGCGGCGACCTTCGCGTCTTGGAAACCGAATCCCGCTGTCTGCCAGATGACGGCCTCCTCGGGCGAGAAGCCGGCGTCGCGCCAATGGGCGGCCGCTGTACGCGCGGCCCGCCATTGTCTCCACTCGGCGTGCTCCCCAACCGCCTGATCCGCCACGAGGGGCATCAGAGCCTCACGCCAGGGCCTGGCCCCCTGCGGGTCGAAAAGCGCCTCCCCCCACACGTGTGCCTCCTCGGGCTCAAAGCCCGCGTCACACCACAGCCTTGCTGCGGGACCTTTGAACCATGCACGGGACCAGTCCTCCGCTTCCTCCCGCGAAAAGCCTCGCGTCGTGTATTCGCTCAGATAGTCATCTGTCGTCATCTGTTCTGTAGCCCCCATCTGCCCTTGATTATCGAGTGATCGTCGGCGGGTCGACCACTCGACCACGCGCCACAACACGATGCCCCTCGAGCAGCTCGAACTCATCCCCAGCCTTCAGCAGGGGGAGAACCTCAGGCGTCGCCAGCCTGATCCGCGCCAATGCACTGGCGCCAGGCTCGACCCACTCGTCGACGTCGAACACCACTTCCAGCATCCCGTAGACGTCGTCGGCGCCCGCGAATCGCAGCAATGGCCGGTACCCCGAACGCACACGCGTCGCCCGGCCGCCCTCATCAGGCGAGAAGAACTCCAGGCGCGTTTCCATCCACGCATCGTTCATAGCCCGCTCACTTCGCATCCTTGCGTGCATTATCACGCCCAGTGCGGCGACGCCCGCCAGTGCCGGCCTTGGTCTCCCCGTGCGCCTGGCGGCGGGGGGCAGGCATAAGCGGAATAACGTTCGTCGTCACGCCTAAGGCTTAGGCCAAGGCGCTTAGTCGATACGGGCGTTGCTTGCTACTCGATTCCAAGGTTGAAGTCGCGATCCTGCGTGGAGTCGCGCTCGTGGGGGTCTCGGTCGTTCGCGGGCTCGACTGCTCGCTCGCGGTCGGTTGGCTCATGTGCGTTTGACGGGTCCGTCGGGGTCTCGCGGTCGTTCGTGTTGGGCGAGGGGTCGGGGGCGTTTTGGGGGGCGGCGGCCCCGACCCCGTCTTCTCTGGTTTGGCCCGGGTCAAGGTTCGCGGTGTGCTCGGGCGTGGCGTTCTCGGGCGTGGGCTCGTTGGTGTGTGCTTTGTCGTTGGCTCTCGTGCGCTCTGGGGATATCGCGTCGCGGGCGATGCTTGCTTGTTGGGCTTTGCTTTGCTCGATTTTCTCGGCTAGTCGCTCGATTGCTTCGGGGTTCATGCCTTGGGTTCCGAGGTCTTGCTTGCTGACGTAGATGTGTGTTTGCTCGCGGGCTCTGGTGAGGGCTACGTAGGCGCGCTCCTTGTCTGTTTGCCAGCCGCCGATGAGTGTGAGGGCGTTGTTGGCTGTGAGGCCTTGGGCCTTGTATACGTGTTGGGCGTAGCCCAGCTTGATGTCCTTAAACTCTTTGGTATCCACCGCTACTTCGCGCTCGTTGGCTCCGTGCGTATCGATCGTTAGTTTGTTCTCGTCCTGGATGTCTTTGATTGTGCCGAGTGTCCCGTTCTCGACCCTGTCTTGGCCTGGCTGGTAGTGGGGTTTGGTGAAGATGACTTGGTCGCCGGTCGCGAGCTGGTAAGGCGCGCCTGGCATCTCGGCTCTGTCGTTGCCTAGCTCGCCTTCCCTGTCCCTGTATTCCTGGGCTTGCTTGTTGAGCTTGTCGAGCTCTTCGTTTGAGGCGTCGGTGAGCATCACCGTCCTGCCTTGCGGGTTCTCCAAGCGTTGCTCGTTCCAGTCGCCCACCATCCTCTGTGCCGCCTGTTCGCGCGTTTCTGAGATGTGTAGGCGGTCGTGGGCTTGATAGGCGGCCAGTGCCTGGGTGGCGTTGCCCTCGCGCACCTGCGCCCATGCTTCGCGCTCCCATTGGTTCTCTGCGCGGTGGACTTCTTTGAGCTCGGCGGTCGGGGTGCAGTCCTTCAGGTGGCTGAACAGTCCCCCTGCCCCGATCGGCGAGAGCTGCGCCTGGTCTCCGACCAGGACGAACTTCGATCCGTTCTCTGTTGTTTGCTCGGCGAGTTGGGCGAGGCGGTTCGTGTCTGCCATGCCCGCCTCGTCCATCACCACGACCGTGTCTTTGTCGAGGCTGATCGTGCCTTTCTCTGCGCGTAGTAGTAGCGCGTCGGTTGTGAGCGCTTGGTCTGTTTTGGCGTCGGCTCCCAGCCGCTCCGCGGTCGCTCCCGCGACGGCCGTCCCGATCACTTTGTAGCCGTCCTTCTGCCACGCGTTCGTCGCCGCGCTCAGCACGACGCCCTTGCCGGTGCCGGCCTGGCCGATCAGGGTGCTCACGCCGCCCTGCCCGGTGATCGTGTGTAGTGCGTCGCGCTGCTCCCGGGTGAGCGGACCGCCGATCTCGCGCGCCACCTCCTGTTCGGCCTCGCGTAGCGACTGTTCGCGTACCGGTGCCGTTCTCTCGCCCGCCCGCCCCTTCACGGTCGCGAGTGTCTGCTGCTCGCGTTCGCGCAGCTCTCTTGTCGTCCACTTGGCGCCCTCTAGTTGGATCAGCTCGCCCGAGCGGACCATGTCCTTCACGAGGTCCTGTGCTTGGCTTGGATGACAGACGCCCGCGCTCAGCTCATAGGCCGTCGCATACATTTCGCGTTCGCTGACCATCGAGCTTTTCGCGGTCAACCCTTCCATCAGTTCGCGCTGGAAGCCCGGTGGGGGATTTTCGGCCTGGCGGGCCGGCGTGGCTTGGGTACGTGTCTGTCCGTTGAAGAGGTTGTGGGCCTGTTCGCGGGTGAGGCCGTACTCGGCCGCCACGCCCCGCCACGCCGCGTCCACCTTCTCCGGTGCCAACGTCGACTTCGAGCCCCGCGTGCCGACCGTCAGCGAAGCCAGCTCCTTCGCATTCGGTTCACGCCCATACTGCGTCCTGAAGTCGCGGGCCGCTTGGCGAATGTGCGCGGTACGCGTCGACCATCGCTCGGCGAGGTCTCTCGGGAAGTCCTTGACTTGGAAGTAGCGCTCGTCCTTCCCCGTCCCCCTTTCGATCTGTAGGCCCGCACCTTGCAGGTTCTGGGCGAGGACAGAGCGATACCACGCACCCGACTCCCGCGCGCTCAAGAACACTTGGCGAGAATCGACCGCCGCGAATTTGCCGTCCTTACGCTCGGCCGCCAACACCACGACATGCGTGTGCAGTTGCGGGTCGGGCACTCCTTCTTTCTCCTGCGTCGCGGTCAACCGGCTTGTGTTGTGCAAGAACTTGGCGGCCACCACGCTGTTTGCCTCCTGCCATTTGAGGGTGCCCGCCTCGCGGACCCTCACCAACTCCACGTCTCGCTCAAGGTGGCCCATCGCGCTGGCCACAGCATCCTTGTGTGCGCGCTCGATCAACTCGCGGTACTCAAGGCCAGACGCGGCCCACAGCGCGGAGACGTCCTTCGGCGGGCTGAAGCTCATGTCGATACCCGCCACCCTCGTGCCGTCGCCACCAGTCGCCCTGATCTCCCGACCGTCGTTCGGGGCCTGGCCGTTCATCAGGGCGAGCAACTGATCGCGCTGCACAGTCGCATCCGGAGAGAGGCCCAGCGAGGCCAGAACGTTCGGGTGCCCGTGCCATTCGCCGGCGGCACCCTCCCCGGACTCGTCCTCCGGGTCCACGTAGTAGTCGCCGCGTTCGCTGGTCGAGGTCAGATACGTCGCGTATTTATCCGCGTCTTCGCCCTGCACCTTGTGAGTCGTTTGCATGCTCCTGAACGTAGGCTCCAGGGGCGCCCCTGCGCAAGGGGGTGCCGATGAATACGCAACTCACGGAAGTTCACCTCAGCTCACGCGACTACTCTTAACACTTCGAGGAGAGAGTTCTTCGGGGACTAGCATCCCCGGTGCGTATAGTCTGCATCGCTGTGGAGCGGGCCTTGACGGGGAGACTGCGCCCGGGTTCCCGTGGGCGCGGGTTGGGGGCGCGAGGAGGACAGACCCGTCGGGTGACTGCACCGCTTGCGGGTGGGGCTTGGAGGTGAGCCGATCCTCGTGGGCGGAGGGGTCGGGGCCGTCTCGGCCTCGGACCCGACCCCGTGGGGTCAGCTATTGCTCGACAAGTTCGATGGCGCGCTCCTCCAGGGGGATTGTGGCGGCGATCCCGAGTGTGGCGAGGAGGTCTTGTAGGCGGTGCAGGTGGTCGTACAGGCAGCGTCTGCGCTCGTACACGACCGGCAGTTCGTCGTGGTCGTGCTCGGCGGCGATTGTCTCGTAGGCGTCTGAGGCGAGCAGCAGGTGGGAGGCCAGGGTGTTGGTGCGCTTGTGGCCGGCGTAGGTGGAGTAGAGGCTGATCGCGGGCTCGGTCAGGACGGTCGCGAGGACAAGCACATATGCGCCGGCGCTGGTGGCGGTCGTGTATGCCGGTGTCGGGGCGCCTTCGATCAACAGGCGGATGGGGACTTCGATCGGTGCGGGCACGCCTGTGACGGTAGCGGGCCTGCTGGCGGCTCGGGCACGTGAAAGAGAGCCTGCGGCGGGGTGCCTCGCCCGCCGCAGGCTGTTTTGTGCTATCGGCGCTCGTTTCGGTCTGCGACCTCGGGTGTCGTTGTCGCGATGAACTCGAACTCGCCGTTGAGCAGCGGCACCTCGTGTGGGGTCTTGGATGCCCACTCGTAGAGCTGCAGCATGTTCAGCTCGCCGCGGCGCATCGCCACGACGCGCTCCTGTGGAGTCATCGCCCATAGTTCTTTGGAGTAGGGCTCCAGTTGCGCCTTGTAGTGCGCGAGCGCTGTGAGGATGTCCGGCGCCGTCTCTGGCATGGTGGCTCCTTGCGTTGTTGTGGTGTGCCTGACGCAGCCACCCGCCGCGCGTAGCGCGGCATAATCGGCAAGACAGGCACACCACACCCACCGGCGTCGGTCGAGCGACCGGGCCGTCCTCACGCAACGGAGCTTTGGCGCGGGCTGTGTCGCACTTTGCCGGGACCGTCGGAATGGGGGATAGGCCCATGCGTGCGCACGATCCCTTCCCCGACCTTCTCAGCGACATCAACCGCGTTGTCTTGGTCGGTGTGCTTGGCGAAGCGCCCGAGGTGCGCGAGCTCGATGGCGGTGTCTCGGTTTGTTTTCTGCGGCTCGACTATCTCTGGCGCCAGCCGGCCGGACTGGCGCGCGAGCGCGAGCCCCAGTATGTGAATGTGCTGGTGCTCGGCGCTTCGGTTGCCCGTATTGCGCGCTATCTGTATCCCGGGCGCCGGATCGTCGTCGACGGGATGCTTTCCTCCGCGCATTGGGCCGGACCGGACGCGACTCCCCGCGACATCGTTTGCGTGCTCGCACGGCGCCTCGAATTCCTCGGGCCGGCACCGGAATGGGTATTTGGGCCAGGCGGCGACCTCTATGCCTGTGGGGACCGTGTTCCCGGTGGCGAGCACCCTGTCGGGTTCAGCGAAGACATCTGGATCTGAGTGCGTCCGAGCAGGTCGAGCACGTCCTTGGCTTCGAGTATCGGGTGGGCGCCGTCTTTGATCAGGCGGTTCGGGCCCTCCGCGCTTTCGTCGGTGATCCTGCCCGGGACCGCTCCCACGGCCTTGCCCAGCTCCAGTGCCCTTTCGGCGGTTTGCATCGCCGCCGCGCCCTTGGTTGCCTCGATGAGGATCACCACGTCGGCGAGCTCCGCGATCAGCTGGTTGCGCTCCAATAGCGGGTCCCGCTTGTTTGGGGAGGCCCGCCCGTTTTGCTCGTCGTGGCCGGGATGTTGGGTCCAGGGGTGTTCGTGTGCTGGTCGCTGGTCTTCTGCGGGTCCCACCACGTAGCCTTGGCGCTTGACCTTCGCGTGCAGGTGCTTCTGGCTGGGCGGGTATGGGATGTCCGGTGAGCCTGGGACCACCGCGATCGTCGGCCTGCCTGTTTGCAGGACCGCGTGGTGTGCTTGAGCTTCGATGCCCTCCGTCAGGCCCGCCACGATCGCCACGCCGGCTTGGGCGAGATCGTGGGCGAGCCTCGCCGCGGTCTCCTGGCCGTAGTAGGTGCTGTGGCGTGCGCCCCCGATCGCCACCTTCGGGAGGCTAAAGAGCTCGGCCAAGTTGCTCGCCCCGCCCGCCGCCCGCAGTGCGCTCAAGGGGATCGGGTGGCAGTCCCTTGAGGATCTCATTGTCATGTGAACTGCACCGCTTGGGCGATGACCTCGCACAGCCACCGGTCTTCGAGCTTGCGGGAGCTGACGCGGCCGGCGATTGCGACCCCGTCGCCCTTCTTCAGGTGGTCGTGGGCGGTTCGTGCCTGGTGGGCGAAGGCCCTCACCGGGATGAAGTCGGTGTGTTCCTTCCACTTGCCAGTCTGCGGGTCGCGGGCTCTGTAGTGGCTTGCCACCTTCATCGAGCACACGACTTGGCCCGATGGCAGGACCTCGAGTTTCGGGTCCTCGCACAGGTTGCCGCTCAGCGTCGTGTGGTTCAGGTTTGCTCGCACTTCGCGCCTCCTTGCGCCGTCTTCGCCGCCCCGCTTTGAGGGTACGGGTTGCTTGGGACGGTTTTTTGCGCGCTGCCGTGTCTCGGGGAGCCCGCTCTCAGGATGCGGCGCGCGCAAGCGCGGCCGCGATCGCCGCGTCAGCTCTATACACGCCCTTTACTGCCTTGGCATAGTCGCCCGATCGCAGCCGGCCGGCGGCCTCCGCCAGTTCCCGGTAGGCGTGCCCACAGCTCTCCAACGCTTCACCCAGCACTTGCTTGGTTGCGCTAGAGCGCGGGTCGCCTTTCAGGGCATCGACTCGATCGGAGGCCCTGCCACACAAGGAAGCCAAATCCTCTGCCGTCCGCTGCTCAGCGCTCGCGCTTTGGGCAGCGGCCAACCGTTTACGAGCCGAGACCAGGCTCTGGTCGAAGCGATGCACTAGCCCCGCGAGTGCCGCTTGATGGCTCTTGGCTTGAGCGCTTGCCGTACTCGATCCGCTTTGCCGAGTGCTTGTCGGCGCAGAGGGCGACTCACTCGCCGGCTGACGCTGGCATCCCGCGATCGCGGCGCCCGTCCAGATCGCCAACACCGTGAACACGAGCCCCCACACTCCCGTCCGTCCAAAAGGGGCTCGCGAGAAGGCGCCATCCGCGTTGTCGTGGGCCGACTCGCTCATCAGCGGACCGAGCCTTCCGGGGGCAGGGACGGTTCTTCGCTCGCGGGCGTCTCCGCTTTGGTCGAACGTTTCTCGGGAGGCGAAGGCGGGCTCACTTTGACGGTGCCGCCTTCTTCGGGCATCGGCTTCGGGACCGCCACTCCTTTCGGTTCGGAGCCGCCCTTCAGAGGTGACGGGTGGGTGCGCAGCGGCGGCAGCGGCGCAAGCGAAGGCAGTACCAATCTCAAGTGTGCCTCGGCAGGCTTACTCGGGTCCTTCGTCTGCGTGACAGTCGAGGCCTTCGTGGCGCCCGCGTTCAATGTCGCAGAGGGCGAGGCAAAGTCATAGATCAGGTAGGCTACGGCCGCCACAAGCAGCGCTCCGATCAAGTACACGAGCGCCTCGCGCGCAAGCGCCCGCCCAGGCCCAGAACCATCGTGGCTCAGGAGGCGCAACCCCGCACCGTCGTCGGTGTGCTCTCGTTGCATTCGACGGCCCCTTCCACCTCGCCTCTGCCCGGCAGTCGGTAGGAATACAAGCGGCGTCGATAGCCCGGTTCGTAGGCTTCCACCTGAAGCACGGTGCCCTTGAAGAAGATCTTCTTATTCACGAGCTGGCGCAAGTCGCCATGCCCATAGCTCAGCCGCGTTATCGGGATATGCGTGTGGCGCTTGAGTTTCAACGGGCTGCCAACGATCACGCAAGGAAGGCACCTATATCTCAACGACAACGTTTTTGGCACCGGATAGAGCGCCTTGATCGAATAGCTGTCCCGGTCGTCGACCCTTGGTCCTCCACGACGCAAATGCAATCCCCTGCGCTCGAATTCGACCGGCTGATCCTGTTCGGGCACCAGCGGTTCCACCAACGGTACTTGGGGCGGGGGCGCAATTTCCTTGGAGGTTTCTCCGCCGCCAGTCGGCACTTCTTCTTTGGATCGAGGTGGCGTGATGGGAGAGGCCGTGAAGCGCATCGCGTCCCACGCGATCTCCTGGCCCTTCATTCCGGTCGCGTCGGTTGAGGTCACTGTAGCGCCGTTCCCACCGAAGCTAAAGACGCCCAGTTTCACCCACAGGTTGTTATAGCCCTTCTGCGCTATTCCCACCTGCTTTTCGCCATGCGCTTCATCTACCGTGTAAGTGGTTTCCGCTTCAGCGTGTTCGGCGGGGATGAACGCTTCCACCGCGTATTCGCCGACCGGTAGTCCCACGTGCCAGGTGGCGGTGTTCACCGCTGTTTCGCCTGCCCCTCTCGCGTCCGCGCGTATAAGGTCGCCGTGATAGCCAACGCCCACGAAGCGCACCGCGAAGCCGTCGGGCCCGGAGATCTGGGGTTCGTTGATCGTGGTCGAATTCCCCTGCTCTTCGACATTGGGCGGGATTTCCATTACGGGCGTCCAGCGCACTGCATCCCAAGCGAGCTGTTCGCCGGGATACCCGGCCGCATCGGTCGAACGCACGCGAGCGGTCGAGCCATCGAAAGCGTAGTTTCCGAGCGTGACCCATTCGTCGCCAAAGTTCGACTGTCGCAGCCTCACTTCGCTCGTCTGGCCACTATGCGCCAAGTCGTAGCGGGCGTATGTATACCCCAGTTTCTTCGGTATCCAAGCTTCCACGCGATAGTCCCCCTGCGCGAGAGCCGTTTCCCACAGGGCAGCATTCACCTCTGGTTTTTCGAGGCCTTGGGTGCTCACCCAGTAGACGGTGTTGCCTTCCCAACCGGCACCTTCAGATTCGTGGATGTTCTGCGATGCGCCAAGGATCGAAGGCTCTGCAACGATTGTCGCCCTGGCGGTCTGTGCGGCCGCCAGCACGCACACAAGCGTCGCCAAGATTGCCGTTGCGTGCCTCGCGCCCAAGTGTCTCACCGCCCGGCAAGGCGCCTCCCAGCAGAGCTCACTAGCGCGAATGGTCATGAATGTAGGTCAACATAACCCCGGCATGTGGTTGCGTTACAGGCCGGCGAGCATCGTCAGCGCCGAGATCGACGGCGCGAAGAAATACTCGCCTCCGGTCGTCGTCACGAATTGGGGGATGCTCAGGGACTGCTGCCCAAAGCCAGGTGCCTCGAAGGTCCGCTGTTCGCTGGCCTGGGCGATGATCGGGTCTTCGCCGTCGCCCGCATTTGGGAAGTCTTTGGCGTTGGCCCACTTGCTCTGTACGAGCTCAAATTGATTTTCAATAGAGCTCTGGTAGCAAAAGAACAACAGTCCTCTGTCGTGCGGGAACTGGGCGTCGCCGGCGTGCTTGGATCCGGTCGGCGCGCCCGGGTCATAGGGCTCGCCGTAGGCGATCCCCCGCCGCAACAGCCTGTGTGTCTGCGTGTCCGCCTCGCCGCCCGCGTCAGTTTCCTCATCGCGAGGATAGGCCTTGCGGATGTGCGCCGCCCTGGGCACCACGCCGCCGTCGGGGTCCGCGCCGTACTCGAAGTCGTTGATCTTGTCATCGTCCAACAGTGTCGGGTCTTCTAGCGACGGGTCCACCGTTTGCGGATCGGTAGTCGCCGGCTCATCCGCGGTCTTCTCGAGCGGACAGCCACTCTTGTAACGGCCCACCAGCTTGGCCCCGAGAAGGGCGCTCGATCTCTGCAGGCTCGCCGCAGTCTGCTCTACATATGACTCGAACGCCGCCACATCCTGGCGCAGCCTCCTGAACACCAAATAAGAGCCATCCTTGGCCCATGCGGGACCCTGGGTTTCCACCGGCCCCGGTGCGGTCTGGACCGGCTGTTTTTTATCGATGGGCGCGGGGGGTGGTTCGCTGCCGCCGCCACCGCCGCTTTGATACGGCCCCGGCTGCGGGTTCGGCGTCGGCGATGGCGGGGCAGTGGCGCCCTTCTGGGTCTGGTATCCCAGCACGAACTCTCCTGGCCATACCAAGTCCTGGCCCGGCTGCCCCTGGTTGGGGTCGCTCTGGCTTGCCTGCGTAAACTCCCGGATGCCGGGCTGAGAGACGCCGTCCTTGAAGCCGAAATGCTCGTGTCCCGGCAAATCGCTGCGAGCTTTGCCGTCCTGCTTGAACAGCAGCTTCAGATCGTGATCGCCCAAGCGCTCGACCTGGCGCAAAGTCTCGGCGTCAAGATCCCCCCGCTCGTCGGCTGCAATCAGCAGAAGCGCATGCACTTCGGTCGATCCAAGCGGCGGCTGCCAGTGTTCCGGCGCGTTGGCGCCCACGTCACCGATCGTTCCCGCCCTAGCCTTCATCCCTTCCCTGAAGGCCTGTGAGAAGGCTCCCTGCTGTTCGGCCGGCACGCCAAGCTCTCCCAGTCCGCTCGCGCTCAACGCCACATTCAGCCAGGTCGCCTTGATCGTGCCGCGCTCCGCTCCGCGCCGCTGGTTGACTTCCTTGAAGAGTTCGTTGAAGGCGCGCACCTCTTTGCTTGAAGCCACCTCGGGCGCCAGTTCCTTCAGCCAAGCCTTCGCTCCTTCGGCCTGGCCGAAGCTCACGAACAAGAAGCACTGGTGGTCCTTGTTGAAGCCTGCAAGCACGTTGCCCTGGATGTCATCCAAGTTCAGTTCTGGTTCTGGCATCTGTTCAGCCCCCTGGCGTAGTCCGATGTTCGGGACCATATCGTTTTCGCGGCCCGGCCGCACGGTCTGTTTTCGGGCGTGTCCACCATGCTCTTGATCAGGCCCGTGTGCTCGACTATCGCGCAGCCGTCGTCGAGGCGGGCCACGAAGGATTCAAACCAGGCCGCCGGCCGCGCCGGGGCCACAGGAACCAGTAGCTCGCAACCTCCTTCGAGCCTTGAGAGGCTTGACGGTGGAGCCGCGAGAGGTGAGACTATGTGTGCCGGCTCGACACCCTTTGCGTGACCCGCAGTCACGGCGCCCACGATGACCGTCTTGCCGACACCGACGCCGCGATGCCAGATGGGGCAACCGTGATCGCGATCGCCCTTCCGCGTCTCACCGAAATCATCGCGGGGATCGCCGCTACAGCTTTCGTGGCGGGTCTCGCTTGGGTGCGCCGGTTGAGGCCGGCCACCGAGCTTCGGCGGCTCGCCTGGCGCGAGCGGCGAAGCATCAGGCGGACACTCACTTGCAGTTTTGCGTCCGAGCTTTCCCTCTCCCATCGGCGTCGTCTCGGAGGCAGGCTCGTGCACAGTCTCGCCGAATCGTTCCGATTGCAGGTGCATCCAGGTGTCGACCGCGGCCCGCTTGAGGAGACGTCCCCGATTGCGGGCGCTCGGAATTTGCTCGCCCAAGTCAGATCCGGACCCGACGTCATCTACCTGGTAAACGCCGACTCCGGCTACGGCAAGACAGTGCTCGGCATGACGCTCGCAACGCTACGCCCAAGACTGGAGCGCCATCAGCTAGTGCCTCTCTACATCGACCTCAGTCGAGCCACCTCAGAGGCGCCTCTTTCGCGGTTGGAGGACCTCTTGGACGAGCTTGCTCAGGCACGCGTCGGCAAGCTCTCCGGGCGACCACTGTTCGTACTAGACGCGCTCAACGAGGCCGTCAGCCCGGAACGCTTCGCTGAGGAGCTCGCCAACAAGCATGTCCAACTCGACGAGCTTGACGCACGGCTCCTGTTTCTCTTCAGCTTCAGGCACCGCTCCTATCCCGGGAAGTTGCGCTCTGCGCTACGCAGCCGCGGCTTTGACCAGCTCAAACACCTCGAGCTGCTCTTCGACGTCACCGACGAGACCGATCTCAAGTTCATCCGAGCGATGTTGTCGCGAGCCTCGGGAGGACCCAAGCCGGGCCCCCTCGTCGAACCGCTACAGGCGTACGCCGAGTCCGTCTCCCCAATCGTCGTAACGCGCGAGATAGCCATGGCCTACCTCGATTGGCGGATGCAAGCATCAGACGAGGCTCCACCGCCTTCACCGGCTCACCTTTTGTTCCGGCGGGTGATCAACAAACCCGACGAGTCCTCCCGCGCGATGGCGGACCTCGCCCGCATGGCCTTCTTCCTGCTGAGCGAAGAGCTCGTCACCGCCCCCTACCAAGAAATCGCCGCCCGCGCGGGCTTCGGAGAGACCGCGATCGAGGAGTGCGTGGCCTACGGCGAATTGCGCGGATGGGCGCACGCAGACGACCGGTATCTGCGCTTTGCCAATGAGACCACGGTTCGGGTTCTAGCCGCCCTGCACGTCGCCTCCGAGCTTTCGAGTGGGACGAGCCCGGCGGCGCTGCGCGGCCGGACGCGCTACGACGTATGTGCGCCCTACGTCCTAGAGGCGATCCGATGGACCCGAGCGCGCCCCCCAAGCGCAAGCGATGAACGCCCGCGAAGAGCCTCCGCCGCGGTAAGAGGCGCCCTTTCCGGAACCGACGCCCCGTACTCGTTCTATGCGAACGTCCTCTCGGGCGCGGCCGCCGCTGACATCGTCGATGTCGGCGAGCTCGACACGCACTTGTTTCACGAGATGGCCCAAGCGATCGACGAGGACCGTGGCGAGACCTGCAGCGACTCGCTCCGCGCGGCCGGCGCGCGAGACGGCCAGCCCTCGATTGCTCCGGTGCTCGACCAGATCTTCGGTGTGGTTGGCATCTACGGACGAAAGGCCGTCGATCTCCTACTCGAGATCATGGACGACGACGCCCAGCTAATCAGAAGCCAGGGCGCCTATCTGCTTCATCATCGGCTGGGAACAGCAACGTATAAGGCGGGTTCGAGCGACCTCGCGGCCGCCGCGAAGATCCCCGGCGCAATCAAGGGGGCCGATCCCAACCTGCACGTGCGCTTTCACCAGGTGGAGATCCTCGAGCGTCTGCTCAAGCGCCTGCCCGACACTGCCGACAGCGCAAGGCAGCGCGTGAGCGAGCTGCTCATGCAAATCGCCGACTGCAATTCAAGCGCCACTGATGTGCCTGGATGCTCCGCCGTGTATGAAGATTGCCAATGGCTCGTGTCCAAACGAGCGCGAATCGCCGCAACGGCCCAACCGACGCCCGCTGGTCGTGCCCTCCCCGATCGGGTCGCGCAATGCCTATCGGCGATCCGCCACGACCCAGACTTCGAATCGATCGGCACTGGCGCGGGGGCCGAAGCGCGACTGGAGTGCTGGGAGATCGCGTTGGCATTCGCGATCGAGGGCTATCGTGGGTCGCGGCGAAGTCTCACCTACGTGACGTTCGTCGAAAAGGCGTTGACCCACAGTTTCTGGATAGTGCGCTGGTGGGCATTCGGAAACCTCTTGGCAATGCTAAGCGATGCGGGTGAACATCGGGAAACCGTCCTCGCCGCACGGTGCGCCAGACGCGCAGCCCAGCAACTGTGCACCGCGGTAGAGCCGATGGGGCTAAAGCTTCGCCAATGCGCGGTCGTGAGCCACCTCATGGCAAGCCCGGAGACCAACCCCAACGCTCGTCGACTGCTCTCGACGGCCCTGAGGGAGAGAAGTCAAGAAAGCCTGACCGCGACCGAGCGCGAAGCATTTGCCGACGCCTACTACGTCGCTTGCGGCTCCTCGCCGGAGGATTACCTATGGGAGTTCTGGCGACGGCTCGAAGATATCGTTCCCATACACGCCTGATGCTCACCAAGGCGCGGCGGGCTCGGAGCCGTGGTACTGGACGATGACCCACCGATCTGCCTCGCGGACCAAAACGAGGGTCAGCCGGTAGGGAATGCCTCGCATAGCGCCACTGCTCTCTTCAAGCGTGACGGTGGCGGTCGCCGATAGCCACGCGACAGCGCCCCGACGTGTCACAGTCTGGTCAGACCATCGCCACTCGTATCGTTGGCCCCGCGAGAGCACCCGCCTCCAAAGAGTCGCAATCTCCTCATGTCCATACGCCGTCTCGGCCTCCTCCGAGCCGAACATCACGACATCCTTGCCAGCGGCAAACTCGGCGAGAACACGTGTCGCATCGCCTTGCGCGATCGCCGCGGAAAGCCTGCTCAGGATGCCCGTGAGCTCCCCGTATGAGTCCACGTCGGCATTCTCCTCGGGCATCGTGACCCACAATACGCGATGGCTCCCAGCACTTGGGTGTCTTACGTGGCCAGCTTGAGCTTGGTCACGCGAAGCGCTTCGAGAAAAGCGATTCGCCGCGCGAGGCTGTTGCCGTAGCGGACGAGGATCCAGGCGGGGCCGACGCGGCGTGCGACCGTGGGTGGAGCGAACACCTCCCAAAACGTTTTGCGCTCGCTTTCGCGCAGAATTTGCTCGGCTCGGGCGCGTCCACCTGTCTTGGTGTCCGCCGCGAGGATCCGCCTCGCCGCCGTGGAGCTGAGCGGTGGGGCATGGATTGCGCGCTGTACGGGCGGGATCTCCACCACGCCCGGGTGTCCCGGCACCGGGATCGCGTGCCACAACGGCGCCGGGGTCCTGCCCGGCGACCGCGCGTTGAGCAAGATCGCTGTCTCATAGCTTGCGCCTGGCGCGGAGAACCACATATCCAGGCAAGAGAGCCAGCCGGGAGTGGTGAGGTTGGGATCGGCGGCGATCTTTGTCGCCACCAAGCCCCACGCGATGTGCGTGCCCGCGAGCGATGAGCTCATAGCGCACCGTCCCTGGGCTGGAGGCGCCTGCGGTCGTTGCCAATAGCTATTGGGGAGTTGGAAGCCCGGGTGTCTGCTGACTCGGATCGCGCGGCCGGAGGAGTCGAGCAGCGTCTCGATCAGTGCAGGGCCCTGCCGGGCGTGCTCAAAGCCCCGCAAGATCTGTGGGCTGAGGCCCGGGGGAAGCACCGTGCCGCGCGAGCCTGGAGGGCGATAGAAGACGACTTGCTTTGCTCCGGGTGGCAGTCCCGGGGCGGTTTGCGCCTCAAAGGTCCCCAGGTGCGCCACCCTCATCGCAGCGACCCCCGGACCGGTGAAGATCGCGTCGATCTCGCCTTCCGGCCCAACCTTTTCCTTTGGGCTAAAGCCGTCGTTGCCTCCATATACAGGGTAGGCAGCGCTAGGCAGCGGCCCACACCCACCTTTGTCGGCGACCCTGACGCACACGCCCACACTGCCCGCTTCCAGCGAAGGCGAAAGCCCCATCAGCGCCGGTTGACCACCGCTGAACACGCGCCCGTGCACGAGTGTCAACTTCAACGGAGAGCCCGGTGACGGCTCGCCCGGCGCGCCCGCGTTGTTGCCTGCCCCGCCACCGATCAACAGCGCCAGCAGGGCCGCAATCAAGCAAGCCGCCCCGCCAAGCAGGACGCCCGCGAGACGCCGACGGCGCTGTCGCCGTCGCGCCTCTTCGATCACCCCGTCCTCGATCTCCATCGCGACGGACGGTTTCATGTGGGGTGGCGTCACGGTCACAGGCACGTCGACACTCCCTTTACGGTGATGGGCATGATGCTAGTCTGAATAGCACAATGCTTGAGAGTATAGACCGCGTCAACTGGGCTACCCGCCCGACGAGCTGATCTCGATCATCCAGAGCATCCGCTAGGCAAGCTCGGCCTTGACGAGACGCACTCCCACGTCAAGGACGGTCTGTGTCCGCAGCGATCCATAGCGACGATCCCACGCGCCGCTCGCAAGGTCCCGGCGGAGCCGGCGCAAACCGCCCTCCACCACCGAGGGTGGCAGGAGGTGCCAGATCGACGAGGCCCGGCGCACCGCTGGGTCGAGGTGCGCCTCGGGCCGGCTCCACAGAGCGACACAAAAGCCATCCGCGCAGTCGTCGGACACCGGAACGGTGTCAACCTGAAGAGACGGGAGAATTTTTCTTCTCGCGAGACCGTTGCGCGAAACTGCTCTCGCGCAGGAAGGAGACGAGCAGCTCCACGAAGTCGCCGTAAAGGTCGTGGGGCACCGCGTCGGGGCTCACCAGCGATTCGATCGCCAGGCCGATGCCGAGCGCGCGCAGGATGACGGCGAGATTGTCCGCGCGCATAACCAATTCCGCTCCAGCCTCTTGCTGGTAATGGGTGATGTAGCGCGCGACGGCCTCGCGCATGGCCGAGGAGCGGGTGCCAAAGCGCTTCGCGAGCTCAGGATTTCTGTCGGCGTAGGCGATGAACTCCATGTGGAGGACGACGGACTCGCGGTCCTCAACCGTTGCGGGGGATCTTCAGGTGCGGGTGGATCATCGTGAGCGGAGGGGTCGGGGCCGTCTCGGCCTCGGACCCGGCCCCGTGAGTTGGAGCAAGGCGATCGGTCGAGTCGGCGTGGCCTTGGGTCCGCTGTAGCGGCTAGCCTGCGTGCTTGTGGCTGGCCGCGAGCTCAAGCAGTTGTTCCGTGCCTACCGCGAGGGGGACGAGCTCGCGTTTCGTCGGGCTGCCCAAGAGATTGTCGAGGAGGAGGAGTCCAAGCATCACACCGCTTTGGCCCGTGATCTGCGAGCAATCCTCGTCGGGGGAGGTACCCGCGCTGTGGCCTCCGATGTCGTCTTGCCAGAGCCCCCGCGCGACCGCGAGGGGGAGTGGCCGTTGGCGGAGGTGCGCCATCCCGAACACGCTTTCGAGGATCTCGTGCTCGCCGGGGACCTTGTGGGTCGCTTCAAGTCGCTCGCCGAGGAGTACCGGCGCTGGGAGGACTTGGATCGGCGCGGCATCCCGCGCCGCCAGCGCCTTCTCCTGTACGGTCCGCCCGGTTGCGGTAAGACAAGCGTCGCGGAGGCTTTGGCCTGTGAGATCGGCTTGCCGCTCGTAGTTGTCCGGATCGACGCCGTGGTGTCTAGCTATCTAGGCGAGACCGCCTCGAACCTGCACCGCATCTTCGACTTCGTGCGCTCCGGCTCGTGGGTGCTGCTGTTCGACGAGTTCGACGCGCTCGGCAAGGCCCGCGACGACCCGACCGAGCACGGTGAGATCAAGCGCGTGATCACCGCGTTCCTGCAAATGCTCGACGCTTTCCGTGGTCCCAGCCTGCTCATCGCCGCGACCAACCACGAGCAGCTGCTGGACCCTGCGTTGTGGCGGCGCTTCGACGAGATCCTGGAGTTGCCGCGTCCCAGCGTCCACCAGTCCCGCCAACTGTTGCGCAGACGTTTGCGCAACGTCAAACACGCAGGCCTAGATATTGAGGAAAGCGCCTCCAAGCTCAAAGGCAAGCCCCATTCGGCGGTCGAGAAGGTCGCGTGGGACGCCGTCCGCTACGCCGTACTTGAGGACCGCGAGACGGTCGTCCCCGGCGACCTCAAGCGCGCGGTAGCCGACGCGCTGGCGCGACCCTGGTAGCCCGTGGCCGACCACCTGTTGCTGCCGGCTCCGGTCGGCCTCGATAGTCGTCGCGCCGGTGGTGGCGGCGGTCAGACCCCTCAGCGCTCGCCCGCCGGTCACGGCGGCAAGTTCACGCGGGAGCTCGATGCGGCCATAGCCGCGCAGCGCCCGACACGCACGATCGAGGGCGTCGATCCGGCCTGTGTGTTCAAGCTGCGGGCAACCGGCGAACTGAAAGAGACGGCGCTTGCCACGAACGAGTTGCAGTTCCTCGGGGATACCGCCGAGTGGACCTACTTCGTGCTCGTCCCCGGCGAGGACCCAACCGAGCTGCGCAAGCGTCTGGGGAGCTACACGGCGGCCGGCGAGGATCGCAGCAAGGCCGAGGGTCGCGGCCTGTTCGAGCGGATCGAGGAGCTGCTGCCCTACGACCGCGAGGATCGACGCGGGCCGGGTCTGCCGCCTACGGGCGAGCGGGTGAGCGAGCCACTGCTCGTGGACGTCGTCGTGTGGCCATCTTCTGAAACCACAAGCGCCCGTGCCCGCGTTCAGGATGTGCGCACGGTCCTCGATTACCACAAGGCGCCCATCTTGGCCATCGACGAACGGGCCCGCTTCACCGTCGTGCGAACGCGGGTGCAGAGCGACTGCCTGGACGATCTGCTCGACCTGTCCGTTGTCGAGACGATCAGAACTCCGCCCATGCCGCGCCTCGAGCCCTCGACCTGGCGCAACACTCAAGTAGAGGACTTGCCGACGCCAGCGATTGAGAGCTTCGCGCCCGTTGGGTTGATCGACGACGACGTGATGAGCCACCCTTTGCTCGACGGCGTCATCCGATCGCGTCGCGCGATTCCAGAGGAGCACGCATGGGAGCCGCCGAGCGATCACGGCACGCTCGTGGCCGGTCTGCTCGCATACGGCAGCGTCGAGGACGCCCTCGCCGGGAGCAAACCGTGGGTCGCAAGCGGACCGATCCATTCGGTGCGGGTCCTCGAGCCCGTCCCCGGAGAGCCGGAAGTGACCCGCCTGCCCACCGAGCGACCGGCCCATCTCGTGATCGAGGATGCGATCCGCCGCTTGCACGAGGAGCACTCGGTGCGCGTCTTCAATTTGTCGATCACCGACCCCGAGCCCTACAGTGGACCCCACGTGAGCGTCTGGAGCGAGCGCATGGACGAACTCGCACGCGAGCTTGACATCGTGATCGTGATCGCAGCGGGCAACCAGCGTCCCGGCGAGCTGCCGGCGAACACAGACCTGCTGAGCGCCTACCCCGCCTATCTGCTGAGCGACGCCGCGCGCGTGGCCGAGCCCGCAATTGCTGTCAACGTATTGACCGTCGGCAGCGTCGCTCACGCCGATGCCCCGCAGCGCTTGGACGGTCAGTCGCGCCCGGCGAACGCCCTTGGAAGACGAGGAGCGCGAGGAGATCGACCTCTACGCGGCGGTCCAGCCGCATGCCCAGGCGCGTGCGCGCGTCCGCTTGCGTGGTTAGGGCGCAGCAGGTGGGAGGCCAGCGTGTTGGTGCGCTTGTGGCCGGCATAGGTGGAAGTAGACGCCGATCGCGGGCTCGGTGAGGACGGTCGCGAGGACGAGTACGTAGGCGCCGGCGCTGGTGGCGGTTCGCGTATGCGGGTGTTGGGGTGCCTTCGATCAGCAGGCGGATGGGGACTCCGATCGGCTCGGCACGCCCGTGACGGTAGCGGGCCTGCTGGCGTTCCCGATGTGCGTCAGCTCAGCCGACGCCGCGCCTTCTGCACCGACGGCAGGGCACCCTTCGCCTTGGTCCGCGCCCCTTCCGTCTCACCGCACGCGACCGTTGGGGTCGAGCGCGAATCCTGGCAATGCGAAGCGCTCGGCCAAGAGTTCCGGGATTGCCTCGCGCGGCGATTGGGAGACCTCGGTGTGGTCGGGCGCTTGCACCCTCAGCTCAAGCGGTCCGCTCCAATCGCTGATCGATTCGCGGCGGCCGTCCGCGTGCTGCACCCCGGCGATCAGCCCGAACACGAACGGCGACTGCGGGTTGGTCGATGTCCACCAGTTGCTCGTCTCGATGTCGATGCGTGGCACCGGTTGCGGGGCGAATGCGTACACGTCTGACCATGCTTCTCCATCGAGTGTTTGGAGAACGAGTTCTGGGCCCTCTTCGATCACGCGGAAGCTCCATCCGGACTGCTCCTGGGCGTCGACAGCGTTCGCTCCAAACGGGATCGGGTCAAGCAGGGTTCCCAGGCCGAGGCCCACGTCGGCGTGCCACACGCGGTCATCGTCGTCTGTCACCCGCAGCACGAGGTGGCTGCGCGGACGCATAGTGCCCTTAGGCGCCCCGCGGCGGACGCGGGCAAGCATCGGCTCGACCCTCAGGCCAAGGTGTTCGAGCGCTGAAGCCAGCAGCAGGTTGTGCTCGAAGCAGTAGCCCCCGCGCCGCTCATGCACAAGCTTGCGCTCCAGATCCTCCTGGACGAGCGATACCGGAATCCCGCGATGCGGATCGAGGTTCTCGAACGGGATCGAGGTCGCGTGGGCACGGTGAATCGCCTGGAGAGTCGCCGGCTCGTCGGTGCTCAGTCCGACCCGCTCGAGGTAGGCGGCGAAATCAAGCATTTCAGCAAGCCTATGTCACTGCCCACGCAATGGATTGCTCTAGGTAAGCAGTGGTGGTCCAGGTCGCCAGCTGCGCGATCGTCGCCTCAAAACGGGGTCGCAGTCCGTCGGTGGGCTCTCAAAGGAGCTTCAGTACGTCCTTGAGATTGTCGGTGTCGAGGACGTGGGTTGCGGCGGAGCGCGCGTCGGTGGTTGCGTTTAGCGCTATCGACATGCCGACGCGCTTGAATAGTGGAACGTCCGAGCGAGAATCGCCGACGGCTGCTACCCGATTCATTGAATACCCGCTGCTCGCGCACCATTCCTCTACGAAGAGTGCCTTGTCGTGCTCATCGAAGTAGCGAGTCACGCTGCCCGAGAGCACGCCTTCGGTCACCTCCATCTCTGTGCCGCTAACGGCCACAAAGCCATAACGATCGCCCAGCATCTCGGCCGCGAACCTCCATGTGATTGTGCCCAACAGCAGCTTGACCCCGGCGTCGGTGAGAGCGCGAAATGTGTCGGCCATCCCGTCGATCCACCTGCCCTCTGTCAGGACCCCCCAAGCCTCAGCCGTGCTTCGGCCCGCCAACCATCCCGCAGAGGTGTCGGCGACCACGCTGTTGGATATCTCCTGGGCATGAAAAGCCCGCTCGAGGTTTTCGATCTCCTCGGCCTGCCCGACCCATTGCGCGAGCAGCATCGATACGGTCGTGCCGCGCAGGAGTGTCCCATCGAGGTCAAACACGACGACCGGGTAGGCCTCCAGTTCTCCCATCCGCCGATCATAAGCTCATAAGATCCAGCCCGATGAGCGAGGTCATCGCAAACCGGCCCGTCCCGCAAGACGACGGTCGCGCCGACCATCTCCCTGGCCTACAGATCCCGGCTCTGTCTCTGCCCTCGACACTCGGCGGCACTCTCGACATCGCCACCGCCGCCCGCAGCGGCCAACTCGTGGTCTACGTTTACCCTCGCACGGGCAATGCCGAGACGTTCCACACCCTCGCGCCTTGGCTCGATGGCGGGCTCCTCGGACCCTGAGAGCGGCATTGGGACCGCCGAGCTGTTAGATATTCAGCCGGTGCCCGAGGAGAGCAAGGCCAGATTCCTGATCGTGGACGACTACGGCATGGGCGGCATCTGGGGGTACGTGCTGGCCCGATCAGCGGAGGAAGCGGCCGCCCGGCTCGGAGGCAGGGTCGGACCAGACCCGCGGCCGCGACGGCACGAAGGTCGTCCTGCGGGTGACGGAATTATCGTGTTCCTCGAGCGGCCGGACTGGATGGATGACGCGCACGAAAACCAGTACACCGGTCAACGAACGCTAGACCTGGACAACCCCGACCCGTCGAACTACTTCGCCAGGTTTCTAGTCGACGCAAACTGATACCGCACCGCGAGAACCACAGCGCCTGGCGACTTCAGCCGCGCCCCGGCGTTTGTGTAGTCGGCGCCGGCAGAGCGGGTCCCGGGGCTAGCAGGTCGGGGCCGAAGCGCCCGGCGGCGGCCCCGGCTTGGGCTCGGTTTGGATCGTGACGTGTCCTTGCGCCGTTGCTGTCGCGCTCCATATGTAGTTGCCCACCGGGGCATTTGCTTGCACAAGTGCGCGTGAGCTCACCCCGCCATGGGCGGACTTCACTTCGACGTCTTCCATCCACCGCACCTCCAGTTTGTCGCGCTCCAGCACCGGCATCGCTTGGGCCACCTGAGCGCCGAGCAGACCGCTGCAATAAAGCGCTTCCCCCTGCCCAAACGCGCTCACGCTGCTCGCATAAGCTTCGCCCGGCCTCGCGGCCCTGCCCAAGCCGATCCTCGCCGTGGCCTTGAAGCCGGCCGGGATCTTCAATCCGATTGCGCACACCGCTACCCCCGAGCGGCAGCGATCGCCCACCGGCAACGATTCGATCTGGGGCCCCTTCGTGCTCGAGAGCGCCATATACGTCACCTTGCCCACCAGCCCCGGAGAGACAGGAAACAACTCGACCCTGATGTGCAGCCCCCGCTTGGCAAACGCCGCGTCCAATCGTGCCCGTGTGGCCGTCGGATCGGTCACGGCCGCGATCAGCGCCCCGTCCCGGCCTTCATGAAAAGACACAGCCTCCGCCGCCGTCGGCGCCACCGCCGAGCCCGCGCCCACCACGAGCGCAAGCGCCCCACAAGCCAACATCCCCGCAAGGCCGATCGCGCCGATCGCCAACGGGCGCCTGCCCCCGCCCAGCCTGCTTCCCGCGTCAGGCCTGCGCACCCCGTGCGGCCTGCGCTCCGTGCGCGGCCTGGGATTGCGACGGCGTCCCCCTCGTTCTTCGCCGCCGCCGCCGCGCGTACTCGTCGCGTCCCCGGCCCCGATCTCCGCAAGCATCTGCTTGCGCAGCGTCTCTCCGAACACGCGCTCGGCAAGCGCCGCTTCGCGCGGGCGCAAGTCTCTCACCAGCCTGTCTCTCTCCTCGCTCATAGTGCCTCCTAACTAAGGCTCTCGCCCGGTTTTGCGGGACGGGGTAGCAGTCCCCCCGGGGATTGCAACTCCTCCGTCTCCCGGCCCAAATCTCTGCGCAAGCTCGCCCGCGCGCGATGCACCCTCAGCGCGATCGCCCCCCTCGAGCATTTGAGGGCCTTCGCCGCCTCGCGCTCGCTCAGGCCGTCCCAAGCGATCAAAAGCAATGCTTCGCGCTGAGGCTCGCTCAAGCGAGCGAGCGCCATCAACGTGTGTTCGCGCTCGGCCATCGCCTCGCCACGGTCGACCGCCTGCGCCCCAAGCGACGAGGCGATCCGCTCCACTAGCGCGTCCCTGCGACCCTGCGCCCTCCTCGTTTCCGCCAACACCTTGCGAGCCACCCCCAACAGCCACGGCAAAGGCGCCGCCGGCACTTCGCCGATGCGCCGCCACGCCACCTCGAAGGTCTTCGAAAGCGCGTCCTGCGCGAGCTCCCGATCGGCCCGCGCCAACAAGTATCCAGCCACCCTCCCGAAGTGCTCTTCATAGATGCGCTCAAAGCGCTCGCGCTCTCGCGCCTTGTCCTTCTCGGCCATGCCCGCCCTTTCATGAGCCATCGTCTTAAAAGTGGCCGGCCAGAGGCCCAATGTTACGGGTGCCTACGACTGTCACGCGCTCGCGGTGGCCCAGCTCCGGCAGTGGCTCGGCGAGGTGCTCGCGTCGCTCGGTCCAGTAGAGGCAACCTCGGGCGAGGGCCGACGACCGCGTTCACGGCTGGGGATGAACTCCCAGCCGTGGCTGGTGGCTACCGGGACTAAAGAAAGGAAGTGACCAAGGATGGCACGCTGCAGACGGCTCAGTTCAGCGTTGCCTGGGCATTGGCAACGATCACGTGGGCGTGAAGTGCAGGGCATCCGACCGACTTGTGACCGCCGCGTGCGGTGCTGCTTTGGACCGGCGCCATAGCTGCCGCGACCACAGATACCGCCGCTATCGCTAGATATCGCATGTTCTTTCAGACTATCGTCAGTGCCCAGGGTCAATGGACTGCTCTGGGCAAGCCAGTGGCGGTCCAGGTTGCCAGTTGCGCCATCGTCGCCTCAAACGGGGTGGCAGTCCGTCGGTGGGCTCTCAAAGGAGCTTCAGTACGTCCTTGAGATTGTCGGTGTCGAGGACGTGGGTTGCGGCGAAGCGCGCGTCGGTGGTTGCGTTTAGCGCTATCGACATGCCGACGCGCTTGAATAGTGGAACGTCCGAGCGAGAATCGCCGATGGCTGCCACCCGATTCATTGAATACCCGTTGCTCGCGCACCATTCCTCTACGAAGAGTGCCTTGTCGTGCTCATCGAAGTAGCGAGTCACACTGCCCGAGAGCACGCCTTCGGTCACCTCCATCTCTGTGCCGCTAACGGCCACAAAGCCATAGCAGTCGCCCAGCATCTCGGCCGCGAACCTCCATGTGATCGTACCCAACAGCAGCTTGACCCCGGCGTCGGTGAGAGCGCGAAATGTGTCGGCCATCCCGTCGATCCACCTGCCCTCTGTCAGGACCCCCCAAGCCTCAGCCGTGCTTCGTCCAGCCAACCATCCGGCCGAGGTGTCAGCGACCACCCTGTTGGATATCTCCCGGGCATGAAACGCCCGTCGCCCGCGCTAACCGTCGCGCGCAGCGACTGGTAGTGAGCGGCCATCTGCTTTCGCATTCGCCCGCGCTGGAGAGTCCATCCCGGTGAGCGTCCCGAGACGCGTCAAGGGGATTGGCGGGCCAAGTTTCTCAGGAGGCGCCTTTGTCTGTTCGTCCACCATTCGCTCAGCTCGGCCTTGTCTACCGGGATCGAGTCGTCTTCTTCGAGGTCGTCGAGGTAGCCGAGCGCGCTGATGATGTGCGCCAGGCTGTCGCTTGTGCTGCTCAGCGCGTAGCGCTCCAGGAGGAGCGCCAGTCCGTCCTCCACGGTCAGTCCGGCGCGCTGCTCGATGAGCATGATGTCGTAGTAGTCGCGCATCTCGCCACGATCGCCCACCACCTTCAGCTTCATCGCCATCAGATCCTTCAGTCCGGCGACGGGCAGTCCCGCCACGGTGCTTGGCTTTTCCAAAAGGTGCTGAGGGCGTACCTCGTCGGCGTGGAAGAACTCGACCTTCGTCTCACCAAAGACCCCCCTTAGCGTGCCCGCGCTCTCGTAAGTCACCGCGAATGCTCCTGTACCGCCAAGCTCTGAACTGAGCCTCTCGAGATCGACGGCATCTTTATGAAAGAAGAAGTCGAGGTCGCGGCTCTCGCGGTGGAGTAGGTGCACGGCGACCGCTGTCCCTCCACCCAGATACATCCCGTTGGGCAGCACGGGCGCGAGCGTTCTCCAAGCCCGCACGGTCGCGGTCCCCAACAGCCCTTGCAGCGCATCGGGCAGACTCGTCCCCGCGCGGGCCCCGGTGCTGGTTTGCTCCTCGCTCATACCGTCGCTTTCTCAGTTTCGCCTAGTCGCCCGAGCGCGCGAGGTTTTGGGCAATGGCACGCACGCGCTTGTCAAGTCCGCGCGCTCGCGCCGCCTGCTCCCAATCGGCGCTTCGCAGGTTCGCGGCTCCCCATGCCAGTCCGTCGAAGTCCATCGTGCTGAGCAAGCGGCGTGCGATATATGGACCGCTGTCAGACACGTCCAATTGCGAAGGGGCTGTGTTCCAGAACAGGTGCCCGAGCCGAGGCGGCACTTTCTGTTGTGTGGCTTGCGGCTTCCGCGCAGGTCGTACGTCTGCGAGGAGCGCAGCGAGTTCCAGCCAGCGCTCAGAGCGGCGGTTTGCGTGTATCAGTTGTACTTTGCGCGCCCGCCCGGCCGCGATCACGGTCTCTTCACGCCGCACGAGCCCCTTGCGTTCAAGTGTTCTCAGCGCTCCCGAGGCGGCGGTGGGCGAAACCCCAGCTTGGCGGGCCACGACGCGCGCAGAGGAGAGCCCAAAGGGCGAGCGGGCCAACGCCGCCAGCACCTTGACCTCAATCGTGTCGAGCCCGGGAACGCTCGGTGTGCGCCCAAGCTCTTGGTAAAGCTGCTGCACCATCGGGGAGGTGAGCGCAAAGCGTCCATTTGGCTGCGCCGCGAAACCAAGCCGCTTCGCGGCCCTCACCACGCGTGGAGTACTCGTCTGTAGGGCGCGGGCGACATCTGCCGCGCTGCTAGTGTCCATATCATTAGTTTAGAGGTGTTTCGACCCGGGGCACTCCAGTATCCTCAGCGACGAATGGCTCCAAGTCGCGGTAGCGTCGCTCCCTTGCCAGAACGCGGATACCCCGGTCTCTCCCGCACGCCTCAGCGACGCCACCAATCGTCGAGCACGTGCACACCACGACCGCCGGTCCACGAAGCTCCGCGATCGCCTCGCACACGCCCATCCCAACCTGCTGGTCCGTGGCCCCGACGAGCTGCGCACGCTGAAGCAGGTCCGGCCTGACAACATGCTCTCGCTCCAACGACGGCGCGACCTCCTCGACCAACAGGTCGAACGTCTCCACATAGGCCTCAGCTGTGTGCAGGAAACCGATGCGGCGCACCGACCCAGCATCTCACACGCAAGAGGCGATGCGCTCAAATTTTCGGCTTGCTCTAGGAATAGGAGCGACGGGGAGATCGCTACAGGTCGGCGGGCCGTGGCGCCGCGCTCGCGCGCGAGCGTTTCAAATACTCGCCGTCCAGTCTTCGCCCCAAGCCGGCTCGCCGCGAGTCGGCGCTTGTAGCGCGTTCGAGCAGCATCGAAGCTAAATACCAGATGTCTCAACGTCCGGCGCAACAGCACCGCTCTCGCTCACGGCGATGTGTCGGTGGATTGTGACGCGTTGCTTGTCAGTGTGTGTGCGGCTTGGTGCTCAGGCTTGTCGTGTCGATTTCGAAGTGTGTGGCTAGTTCTCGGCGGCCGGTCGCGGTTATGCGCAGGGCTCGAGGTTCGCGGCGGGGTGTCACCCATTTGCGCTCCCTGAAGGTGTTCAGCAGCGCCGCGCCAAGTGCCCCGGCGAGGTGCTCGCGTCGCTCGGTCCAGTCAAGGCATCCTCGGGCGAGTGGCCTACGTCCGTGGCGCAGTCCTTCGGGGTCGATACCCAGTGCCCCCAAGCGGTCGCTGCCCGCAGCCGTGAGTTCGATCCCCTCGGCGGTCACCGCCAGCGTGCCCTGTGCTTGGAGGCGGTCATACAGGGCGGTCGCCACGGTGCCAGCGAGGTGGTCGTAGCAGGTCCTGACGAAGCCCAGCTCGAAGCTCGCACCCGATCGGTGCGGCGTCTTCGGTTGCGGTGTGAGCGCCATGATCGTCTCGAGCAGGGTGGCGACCTCCGGGCCAGCCAGGCTCCAGTAGCGGCGTCTTCCCTGTGCCTTCACGGCCACGAGCTGCCCGTCGGCCAGGCGGTTGAGATGTTCGCTCGCGGTCGACGGCGCGATCCTCGCAAGACGCCCAAGCTCTCCGGTAGTGCGGGCGCGCCGGTCCATCAGCGCCTGCAACATCCTCGCGCGCGAGGGATCGGCAAGTAGTCGCGCGACGTTGGCAGTCTCGATCCCCGTGGTCATGTCCCTTGCCCCGCGATCCTACCTGCCCACGTTTCGGTGCACACCGACACGATTGCCCCGACACTGGCAGTGTGCGACTGCACCCCGTCACGAGCGAGCTGCCAGCGCAGTCGTTTCAGATCACCGGAGGAGCGGGCGAACCGACCCTGTTCGCGTGGCGCCAATGCCCCCCCGATGTCGCGCCTGGGATTGCGCCCGCCGTCGTCTACGTGTGCGGCGCCACATTCGCCTCCCAGCAAGCGGTCGGGTTCCGCTTCGAGGGGCACTCCTGGGCCGATGAGCTTGCCGGCGCCGGCTATGAGGTGTGGGCCTTTGACTTCGCCGGCTACGGACGCTCAGATCGCTACCCGCAGATGGACGACCCGCCGGCCGCCGGGCCCCCGCTGGGGTGTGCCTCAGCCGCCGCTCTCCAGTTGGAGCGGGTCCTGCGCTTCATCGGCGAGCGGCGCGGTGGGGGCCGCGTCAGCTTGCTCGCACACTCCTGGGGCACGATGCCCGCCGCGATATTCGCGATCGATTCTCCAGACTGCATAGACAGGCTCGTCTTCTTTGCCCCGATCGTTCAGCGCGCAGCCGGCCCGCGGGCGGATGTAGGCAACATCGGCGCCTGGTATCCGCTAAGCGTCGAGGCCCAGCGCCAACGCTTCAACGAAGACCTGCCTCCAGGCGATGCGACAGCGATGCAAGAGCGCGACTTCAGTCGCTGGGCAAGCGGCTACCTCGACTCCGAGCCTCAAGTCGCCGCGACGGGCAAGCTCACCGTAAGAGTCCCAGCAGGTCCCGCAGTCGACATCCTCGCCGCTTGGGCCGGAAAGCTCCCCTATGACCCGTCTGATCCGCACGCCTCTGTGTCTCGTCCGCGGCGAGTGGGACTCGCTGTGTACCGACGCCGACGCTCTCTGGTTGTGGCACGCGCTAACCGCTTCGCCGCTGAAGCGCGAAGTCAAGCTCGGCAAAGGGACCCACCTGATGCACCTACAGGAGGAGCGTCTCCTGCTCTACCGTGAGACGCTCACCTTTCTCCAGCGCGAAAACACCCCAGCGGCCGAGGTCTGCTGATGTTCGTCGTACTGTTCCAGGTCCACCCGAAGCCCGAGCAACGGGAACGCTATCTGGAGCTCGCCTCTTCGTTGCGCCCGGAGCTGCTCGAGATTCGTGGGTTCATCGATAACGAGCGCTATGCCTCTGAGCGTCGTGACGGGCACGTCTTGTCGCTTTCCACCTGGGCGGACGAGCGGGCGCTCGTTCGCTGGCGTACCCATCCACACCACCACCATGTCCAGCGACAAGGGCGCGATGAAGTGTTCGAGGATTACCGCCTTCGCGTCGGCGAGGTCCTCTCCGACAGCGATCGGCCGGGCATCGGCTGCAGCCGCCTCGATGTGACCGAGGTTGGTGGCGCTCCCGCTGTCACGGTGAGCGAAGCGCTCGCCGGCGAGCACATGCCGTTTCCCAGGGACTCCGAAGACGTGCTCAACGCCGACTGCTACGGAGGTATCACCACCACAGGCAAGCGTCTTCTACTCGCATCCTGGCCCAGCGACGACGCCGCAAGCGGGTGGATCTAGCGGCGATCCGCAGGCGCCCGACACCGCCACATTCGCGTCATCCGCGACTACGGTATGCACAGTCGCGAGGAGGCTCCCCAATATTTTCGCTGACCCTCGAGGTCGCCCCCTTTTGAGTTGCGCTCCTAGAAAGTCATATTCAGCGTCACGTCCCTACCCTGGGCAAGAATGGATCAGCTTCGTCAGGTTGGGCCTGCCACCCAGGCGAGCGTGGCCACGCCTTCGCGCGCGACGCGTCCGCCCGATCCCCGCCTGCGCTCGCTGATCGTCGGCGAGTACGTCGGCTGGTGGCATGACTCGCTGCCTTTCGCGCGCTGGTTGGAGCCGCCGCTCCCGTGCTTGACCTTGATGATCTCGATCGGCGAGCCGCTGCGCACTGATCGCGGCGTGCTGCCCAGTGCGTGGATCGCGGGCCTCGACGATCGCCCCGAGATGGTCGAGACCGGTGGTCGGCGGGCCGCAGTCGAGGTCAAGCTCACGCCCTTGGGTGCCTACAGGCTCTGCGGCATGCCGCTGCGCGAGCTGACCGGCGAGGTCGTCGCGCTCGAGGACATGTTCGGCACGTCCGGGCGCGTACTGGCGGAGCGGATCGCTTTGGCGCGGGACTGGACTTCACGCTTTGACCTGCTTGACGCGTTCCTCGCCCCGCGTGCGTTGGACGGCATGGCGGCGCATCCGCTGGTTCAGGAGGCGTGGCTGCGTCTGCGCCACAGCGCCGGGCGCCTAGCAATCGGAGCACTCGCGGCGGACTTGGGGGCCAGCCGGCGCCACCTCAGCGCGCTGTTCACAGAACAGGTCGGGCTGGGCCCAAAGACCGCCGCGCGGCTGCTGCGCTTCGAGCGGGTCTGCGTTCGCCTGCGCGAAGATCCAAAGCGTTGGGCCGAGATCGCCTACGACTACGGCTACTACGACCAGCCCCACATGAACCGCGAGTTTCGGGAGCTTGCCGGCATCGCCCCGACCGACTTCCTCGCACGACAGCTACCCGACCAAGGGACGGTCGGCGACGGGGTCACATTTATCCAAGACAACACACCCCTCCCCGAGTAGCTTGAGAGCAATCCGGCGGCCAATCTAAGGAATACGACATGACATCCACAGCACACCCGAACATCTTCCCCGCGCTGCGCTACCGCGACGCGAACGCCGCGATCGAATGGCTTAAGCGCGCCTTCGGCTTTCAAGAGAAGGCCGTCTATCGCGACGATCACGGTGACGTGAACCACGCCGAGCTTGCCCTCGGGGCAGGTCTCGTGATGCTCGGGTCCTCGCGCCCCGACGGCTGGCTAGGCGGTGGTACACCCGATGCGCGCGCCTCAACTTCGAGCATCTACATCGTGATTGCCGACCCCGACGCTCATTACGAGCGCGCTCAAGCCGCGGGCGCCGAGATCGTCCGCGAGCTGACCAACGAGGATTACGGGTCGCGTGAGTACAGCGCCCGCGACCCGGAGGGCAACCTGTGGTCGTTCGGCACCTACGATCCTTATGGCGTCCACTGAGCGGGCGCGGCGCACGGCCCACGCGTTCCATTCCGCCAGGGCTTGAGAGCACCACGCGCCGCCGCCTGCGCCAGCGCCGTGGCTGATGGCGCGGTCCTCACGGTGCTTCGGATTCCGCCGGTACGGTCGGTTCGCTCACCACCTTGGCGCCCGGGTGGCTTGCGAGTCGCAGCCCGTGATCTGGGCGCGGTGGGCCCGCCTCGGGTTCGCCCACTATCGGGCTGCCGGAGCTTTGGTTAGTGTCGCTTTGCTCAGGGTGACGGTGCCCACGATCACCGATTCGTGAGGTGCGCTGGCCGAGGGGGCCCGCTGGTTGAGGTAGGTGACTTCGAACCCCTCGTGCGATGCGCAGGAGGGTGTGACCACGAAGAGCCCCGTTGAGGTGGGTGGGACCGTCTTTCCTGTTCGGCGATACTCCTCGGTAGTGGGAGGGGGTGGGTGCCCGGCGGCTCGTGGATCGTGATGCTGCCCAGTGGCGTGGGTTGTGGCAGGCCAGCCGCGAAGCGGGCGTATTCGACCTTGAACGCCACCGTCCGGGCGCATGCTTGGGAGAGAGTCAGCCCGATGGGGATCGTCACGACGGCGCCGCGCGCAACGTCGGCCCGAGAGCTGTTTCCGGCGTAGCCCCGGTGGCAGACCGTCGCGCTAACCGAATAGCCTTCGTCGGCATTCGTCACCGGGTAGGGCGCTTGGAAGCTGATCTGGGCACTTGTGATCACGTGGTTGTGAATATTCAAGTGCGCGTGCAGCGGGACACGTACGGCTGGTAGCGCAGCCGGGCTTGGGGGCGGCACTTCTGAGAGTCCGCACGAGGCCAAGCGCAGATTGCCCCGGTCGACGCACAACCGGCCCGCGTAGCTGTAGGTGGTCGCACTCAGCGCTCCGTTGGGGCCGGCCGGTGAGCTGTAGTTGCCCGGTTCGTCCCTCCCGTCGGTCTCACTGACGCTTCCCAAAGGCCTGCCACTGGTGTAGCGCTGCACGATCAAATACGCACCCAACCCCGCCAGGACAGGCAGGGTGTGCGTCTCCGAGCCTTCGCGGAAGGTGACGCTCACCGCGTGCACTCCGAGCAGCCCAAAGGAGATCTCGCGGCGGTCGGCAGGCACCCCGGCGCCCGGGCGGGGGCTGGTGGCCGCGCTCAGCTCGAGCCCCACGCTGTCCCCCGAGTAGGTGCTTCCCGGACTCGAGCAGTTCCCAGTCTCCCATCCAGCCAAGTTCGCGATGTCGCCCGGGAGCGCGTCTGCCGGGAGCGGGTGGAAGCGCCCGTCGTCGTGAAAGGCGCCATCAACGCCGAGCTGCCCGAGCCGGTCCCCATCGACACGCCCGATCTGCAAACAGATGAGACCGCGCGTGGTGTGCACGATCCGTATGCCCCACGGCAGCCCCCCGGCGGGGTCGGGTGCTCGCAGGGGTAGCAGTCGCGTACCGCCCGCCACCGGGACACCCTCGCCGACGGTCGCGATCGGAGCGCGCGCCGTGCCGACCGGCGAGCCCGTGAGGATCACACCTGTAGCCGCGAGCGTGATCGCAGCGGTGGCGAGCACAATTGCAAGGGCGACAAGGGCGACGCGCACGTGCACGGATGCTCGGCGTCGCGGCGATCTACGCGCGAAGCGTGTGCCCGCGAGTGTCGTCAGCGGCCTACGCCAGAGGCGCCCACGCTGCCCGGCACGCACCAGCTCCTGCCCGAACCTGTCCATCGCGTCCATCCCTACGCCTCCTTCATTCTCGTGCGCAGCTCTGCGAGCCCGCGGCTCACGCGCTTGCGGACCACCGACTCCGAGCACTTCAGGCGTCGGGCGAGCTCGTCGTATCCGGTTTCCTGAAGAACCCGTCCTTCGATCGCGCTGCGCTGCTCGGCGGACAGCCGCTCAAGCTCTACTAGCGCCACGGAGCCGTCCGCCGCCGCTGCCCGCTGCTCCACGCGCTCGATGTCCTCGTCGCTAAGCACGAGCGGCTCAAGACTCAGGCGCCTTCGCGCCCGATCCTCCACCTGTCCACGGCGGATCGAGTCCACCATCTTGTGGTGTGCGATCGTGAACAGCCACGCCAGCGCCGAGCTTTGCCGCGGCCTGTAGCGAGGCAGGGCCGACAGCGCCGCCGCGAACGTCTCCGCCGTCAGGTCCGCCGCGAGTTCCCGGTCGCCCGTGCGCCTCAGGAAAAAGGCGAGCACGGCGTCCACGCGCCGCTCGTAGAACATCCCAAACGCCCCCGCGTCCTTCCTGCCCGCAACAAGCAGCGCCTCATCGGCACGATCATCCTCAACGCCCACAACCACTACATCGTGAAGCCCGCCGGTTTGTGACGCGACTACCGCCAAAACGAGGTTCTTGACGTGTTGACGCGGGTCATCGCGGTTGCGTATGCTGAACCGGTGGACGCGATCGCGGAGTTCCGGGCTGCGTCGGAAGCCAATGAACTCGACAGGTTCGTGGACACATTGGCGCCCGACGCCGAGCTTGTCTCGCCGCTGCTGGCACGAGGCGTGATCCGCGGCAAGAAGGATCTGCGGCTGTTGTTCGCGGCCGTGTACGGCAGCCTGTCCGGGGTGCGCTGGACCAACGAGATCATGGACGGCGATCGGGGCTTCATGATCGCTAAAGCGCGCATTGGCCCGTTCAAGATTGATGACGCGATGGTGTTCGAGCTTGGTCCCGACGGGCGGATCCGGCGGCTGAGGCCGCACTTGCGCCCTTGGCTTGCCAGCACTTGGTTCGCCATCGTGGTCGGCGGCAAGGTGGCACGCCATCCGGGGGTGCTCTGGCGTGCGGCGCGAGGTTCGTGAGAGCCCTCCGACGCCGTTGTAGAGAAACCCTACGCGCCCAATTGTCTGGCGAGGACAACCGGGAGCCGCCGTGGACTAAAGTGCCAGGGCTCGTCGGCCCGGGTGGCGGAATTGGGAGACGCCGTCGACTTAAAATCGATAGTCCGCAAGGGCGTGTGGGTTCGAGTCCCACCCCGGGCACTTTGTGATTTGCCGAGACATCAGTCTCCGATGTCCTGACATACCATCCCGGGCACTTTGCGATAGCGTGCCTGGATGCTTGGCGATTGGACTGATCCGGGGCGGGTGGAGGAGTATCTCTCGCGCGAGATACCCCACCGAGGGATCGCCGAGGGGCTGCTCTTGGATGCGCTCCCCCGGCAGGTGGAGGATGTACTAGATCTAGGCACCGGGGATGGACGCATGCTCGCGCTCGTGCGCTCCCTCCACGCAGATGCCCGAGGTACCGGGATAGACTCCTCGCCGCCGATGCTCGCCCGCGCCGCGCAGCGCTTCGAGTCCGACGCGAACATCGAGCTGGTCGTCCAAGACATCGCCCAGCCGCTCGCCTCGGCCGGCCCCTTCGACGCGGTGGTCTCCGGATTGGCGATCCACCATCTCGAGGACCCCCGAAAGCGGGCCTTGTTCGCCGAGATTCAAGCCCTCCTGCGGCCAGGCGGTGTCTTTGCCAATCTCGATCTCGTCGCCTCGGCGACCTCGGCCCAACACGAACGCTTCCGTCAAGCGATCGCAAGCGCACAAGACGACCCGTCCGATCGCCTGGCCGACATGTGCGCCCAACTCGCCTGGCTGCGCGACGCCGGCTTTCAGGAGGTCGAAACTCGCTTCAAGTGGATGGAGCTCACGCTGATCGTCGCGGTCAGACCCGACGGTCCCGCATGACGTCGTAAGCGTGGCGCTGACCCAAAGGATCGCCGCACGCTTGTCCAGCCGCAACCTCTCGCACGGTCCCGAATTCGTCGAACCTCGCTGCGTAGGGTCGCTCCGGGCGCTCAGGGTCAAGTGCTGGCAAGGGGAACACCCTGAGATGACGAGTTGCCCACTGCTCCAGCGAGACGCCTTGGTGCTCCACGACCGGATCACCGTCACCTTCGGGCGCAGTCTTGGCCCGGCGCGCATCGTGCGCGGGTGGGCGATCACCATCGCTCCGTGATTTGCCTCAAGGCCCGGGATGTCCACGTCAAGGAAAACGTCGCCCTGGCAGACCGGGCGGTAAGCGTCCACCTCGTTGCCGCGAGCGAGATAGATCTCCTGGACGTCGGTAGGCGAGTCCAGCACTCGCGCGTCTACTTTCTGTCTTTGAGGATGATCGACGGCATCCCGTCGGGGCCCTTCGCGATCTCGAAATCGCTCTGTGAGCCGTGTTTGGAGTGCCAGTCGGGGTCAAACGCGGACAGCACCTCCTGCGGGGTGCAGCGCAGCGCCGCGAGATCGAACAACAGTTCCACACGACCCTTCGCATACAGGTCAGCCGGGGTCAGCGTCGACTCCTCGGAGATGCGCATTGCAAGCCACGAGGCGTGATCGCAGATCACGGGGTACTGGTCGCGCAGCATTTCCAAGAAGGCCACCAGCCGCGCCACCGCGCGACGATTCTCAGGCGTCATCGACTCGCCGCGCCGCCACTTGCGAACAGAGGTCTGGCTCACGCCGATCAGCTCTGCGACGAGCGTCCACGACAGCCCCCACTCGCCTGCCAGGCGGTCAAGCAGCTCGCCCGGCTCGCCCTGGGCCACAGCGGTGGTGCGCCCGTCCAAAACCTTGCCCTGAAGCTCTCCATGCAGGTCCTCCACATCCTCGGTGGTGAGCTTCACCTCGGCGCGCACAGCCGCGGCCTTATTGGCAAGGCCGTCATAGGTGGTGGTGGTCGTTTGCGCCAGCTCGGTGATCATGCCGGTGCCGGTGCCCGTCGGATCGGTCATTGCGGCTCCTTTCTGAAGATGTCGCGTGCTCGACCGTTGATCGCGGTCTCAAAGAGCTCATGGATCGGCTCGCGCAAGCGAGTGGTCTGAGCGAGGATCGCCTCGCCCGAGAACTCGGGGAGGTCGCAGTCCTGTGGGTTTTCCCAATAACTGTCCAGATCGATGAAAAACAGCGGCCCAGTCTCGCGCGTGCGCGTGCGCATCGGACCCTCGGCGTTCACCAATCGTCCGCTGCTCGAGCCATAGCGCATCGTCACACGCATACCGTCCTCGCCCAGATACTCGGCCTCCGTCCGTCCCCCCTGGGCAGTCAGGCCCGACGGCGCAAGCTGCGTGCCGGCCAGCAGCGCCGGCGCGATGAAGTGGCTCCATTCGTCGGGTCTCGTTACACCAGGAATACGGATTTCGTTGATGTAGCGCAACCCGATTCGCCCAAAGCCCGCGATCTGCTCGCACGGCAGCGCCGCCAACACACTCGCCAAAAACTCGCGGAACTCCTCAAAGCAGCGATAGCCCGTGCTCTCCACGACGACAACCTCGGCGCCCACCACCACGCTGAGCGTGCGCCTCCTGTCGAGCATCCGCAACGGCCCCTGCTGGGTCTGCATCATCCCCGTGGCGCCCAACGTCACCTGCACGGCAGGCTCTGGCTGAGTGATCGGCACGTGCCCCTTCAGCGCCTCCCACACATGGGTCTGCGCCGGCCGCGTGGCCAGACTCAGCGTATGCGGGATGCGCAGCTCAAAGACCACCATCGCGAGCGGCGCATTCGGGTAGATCTCGGTCTGAATAGTCGTCAACGTCTTGCTGTGCTAACCAAAAGCGAAACCACGACCATAACCATAGCCGACACCACGCTACATGGCGGTAAGGCAGGTGGCCGGCAGGGGGCCATCTCCTGTGAGACAGGTCGAGCTCCGACTACTCGCCGAGTCGTGTGAGGGCGGCCGATGCTTCGTGGGCGATGTCCTCGGGGCGAGGCGCCTCTCCGTAGAGCAGGAAGTGGACGATCAGTCCATCGCAGATTGTGACGATCGCCTCTGCCCGTGCGTCGGCGTTCGGTTGGCCCGTCGCGGCCAGGTTTGCGGCGAGCGCTGTACGGAACCTCGACCTCGATGCCCACCCGCCAGTGGTAGATCCCCAGCCAGCGCTCCCACAACCTAGCTGATCCAGCGCCGGCGCGAACTGCCCCTGGACGGAGCTGAGCGCTCCGCGGATATAGCACGGTAGGACTTTTCCGAAGTCGGTTCTCCTGGCAGACTACGGTCCACGATGGAAGTGCGACGCTTGGCATGGGCCGGTGTGGAGATCGCGGCGGGTGGACAGACGACCGTGATCGACTTGGTCGAGGGCTTTCCATCGCTTCACGGCGCGAATCCTCCGGTGTCTGAGATGCCGCCGTCGGTACCGCAGGCCACGGTGGATGTGGGTCTGGTGACTCATCTGCACAAGGACCACGCCGATCCGCGTGCCTTGCGGCGAGCGTTGCGCCCGTCCGGTGTTGTGCTGAGACCACAAATTGCGACCGGGAGCCCCGCGGAGAGGGCCTTGGTAGGAGGCCCAGAAGCCGCGCTTGCCGAGAGCGGGCTGGCAACCCGTGTGGTCGCCCCTTGGGAGTCGCTCACCGTGGGAGCGTTCACGGTCACCGCGCTCCCAGCGGTCGACGGCTTCGGAGATCCCCAGGTTTCATGGGTCCTGGCAGCCGACGGTTGCCGCATCCTGCACGCCGGCGACACGCTGTTCCACGGCTGGTGGTGGCTGGCGCGACTACGCTACGGTCCGTTCGACGTGGCCTTCCTGCCGTGCGGTGGAGCCGTCGTAGATCTTCCGGCACGTCAACCCCCGAGTCCTTTCCCGGCCGGCATGAACCCCCCGCAAGCCGCCGTGGCCGCCCAGATCCTGGGCGCGCGAGCTGTCGTGCCGATCCACTATGGACCGCTTCACGAAGCGCCCGACTATGTCCAGGCAATCGATCCCCCCGGAGCCCTGCTCGCGAGCGCCCGTGAACTGGGGCTTGAGGCACGCGTACTCGCACCCGGCGAGCGGCTCCGCATCGAGCCGCAGTAGCGGCGTAGCCGGAAAGCCGGCACGCGATCGGGTCCGGTGCGCGAGATCGCGCCCGTGTGCTCGGTGTAGATTCGCGCGCGTGCTCTGGCCCGCTCCACGACTGCTCCCTGTAGGCGTCCCGGTTGCGTGCGTTTGCGGCTCGTTTGTAACACCATATTTGTTTATCTTGCAATCTGTCCAGTGCTCTTGACAAGCATTACGCGAGATGCTTGGATCACCATCAGTGTTTACGTAAGGGGGGCAGGCTGGCCACCTGCGTACGCACCAGACCGGTGCCAGAGCGCCTGCTCGGGCGGTCCCGCACCAGATGAGACAGCACCACCGCTACGCCGGGGCGCGCACCCGCAAGACCGCGCCCCGGCGTTTGTCGGGCCGTATGTGCCGCCGCCGACACGACGCGAGCGTCGGGGCCGCATGTGCCGGAGGCCACACGATGCGAGACGTCGGGCCGCTCCGGGCGCTCGCTGGATGGGCGCTTCAGATTCGCGCTCCGCAGAGACCGATCGAGGCCGCCAGCAGACCGGTGCCGGAGCGCCCGCCGTCCTATGACCGGCGCTCCGACACCAAATGAGACCTTTCGACTGTACCACCAGTTGCCTGGATCGTGGACAGGCGCTCGATCGTGCGTTCGGTCTCCTCGATCCCCAAGAACGGGGTCAAGCACAGGTAGACCATCTGCGGGAGCACCCGGTCCAGTCTTTCGGTGCGGTTTTTGCGGATTTCTTGGTAGATGACTTGGAAGACGGTTGCCGCGATGGCCTCCAAGGCCGTGTCGGTCGGTGGGGCTTTGTTTGGGGTGGGGTGCTGGGTTGGGTGTTGCAGTCCCTCTTGGAGGAATATCTTGTATGAGCTCCTCAAGTCCTCCAAGCGGTGCACCGCGGTGGGGCCGATCGTGTAGGCGTCTGTGAACGCGAAGGTCGCGAGGCCTTCGTTCTTGGCCAAGAACTGGGTGAACGCCGCGCTTGCCTGCCACACGCGCTCGGGCCAGGTGGGGGCGCTGAAGAACGCGGTGGCCGTCGCCGCCACCGACTGCTGGAAGCCATATTCCAGGGTGGCGTGGAAGGCGTCCTGCTTGTCTTTGAAGTGCCTATAGAAGATCCGCTTGTCCACTTTGGCGAGCTTCGCGATGTCCGCCACGCTGGTGTGCCCATAGCCCTTCGTGTTGCTAGCGGTCACGCAAGCGTGCAAGATGCGCTCGCGGTGGTTGTGGCTTATCTCCTGCTCGCTCGGCGCCGCCCTGCCCGAGGGCAGCGGCGGCGGCGCATACAGCGCGGTCTTCCCCACGAACGGGGAGGGGTCCGGCTTTGGAGCCTCCGCCGGACTGCGCCACCTCTGCTCGGCTCCCGGGCGCTCATAGCTTTCAAGCCAAGCTTCAAGCTCGCCCGTGAGCGGAGTAAGTCCGCGCTCGCCGCGCCTCAGTCGCAGGGCCAGCAAGCGCTGGACCGAGCCGATCACCGTCTCCAGGCCCAGGTCCGGCGTAGCGCCCGACGTCTCCGCGGCCTGCACGAGCTGCGCCACCGTCGCGGTCGTCTTGTCGTGGGCGTCCAGCGCCGCCCCGCCGATCGTGGTCGGCTCGTGCATCACGAAGCGCGCTCCCCGCGGATCGATGCGGGCGTACTCCACGAGTGCGCCCAGCGCCCCATACAGCGCCCGCTGCGGCTCGGTTGAGGCGAGGGCCCCGCTCACGTGTGCGAGCAGATCCTGTGCAAGCTCGTCGTAGGCGTCCAGCAGGCAAGCTTCGCGGTCTGAGAAGTACTCGTAGAAGGTGGGCCTCGACACGCCGGCTAGGGCGATGATGCGCGCGATGCTCGCCTCTGGGTAGCCGTCTTGGACGGTCAGCTCCACGATTGCTTCCAGCAGGCGCCCCCGTTGTGTGCGCTTGCGCTCGGTTTGTAACACCATCCCAGTTTACGGGCGGACGGGCAAATTGGGGGTTGACAAGTGTTGAGGGAAAGGTATATGGTGTGTGCGTCCTGGCATCAAACGTGGTGTCTTTGGCAATACATAAGGTCGGGTTTTGGGTCGGTCCCTGTGGTCGACACTTGAATTTTCAGCAGGGCCCTTGGGAGAGGGACTTGGTCGTAAACGAGAGAGGGTTGTGTTTCGCGTGGTTTCTTTGGGGAATAACGTGTTTGAGGGTCCTTGCGCCTGTGGTGGTGGCGTTATAGGACGCGTCAGCGTCGCTGACGCGTCTCTCTCTCTCTCTCTCTCTCTGGGACAGCTGCCTTCTAGGCCTTAGTTCCCTTCGCCGCGGTCTTCGTTCGCGGCTCGCCGGGCAAAACGTCCGGTTTGGATACCGGTGTGCTGAGGCGCGCTCGTGCGTGTATCGGACGGTCCGCTGATGGTCGTGGTCAGCGCCAGCGCGAGCCGAAGCGCGAGCGGAAGCGGGGGCACGAGTGTGGGCCGCGATGGTGCGACCCGTTCGGGTTTGGGTGGTTGGGGTTTGCCTGTGCCTGGTGGGTCGCATCCGCATGTGGCTGAGATTCAGCGTGGACGCTTGTTGTCGGCGGCTTTGCGGGTTGTCGATGAGTTGGGGTATGCGAATACGAGTGTCGCGCATATCACTGGTAGGGCACGCGTGTCGCGGCGAACGTTCTATGAATTGTTCGCCGATCGTGAAGCGTGTTTGACTGCGGCGCTTCAGGGTGTTGTTGGGTTGGTCGAGGCGAATATCGTGGCTGCGGGTCTGGATGGTTTGGTGTGGCGTGAGCGTGTTCGTGGGGGGTTGTGGGCGATCCTCTCGTTTTTTGATCGTGAGCCCGTGTTGGCGCGCGTGTGTGTCGTGGAGTCGATGCAGGGTGGGCCCGGGATGGTCGCGGCTCGCGAGATGCTCGTCGCAAGGTTGGCCAGGGTTGTGGATGAGGGGCGCGTGGAGAGCAAGAACCACGCCCAGCTGACTCCGTTGGTAGCGGAGGGTTTGGTGGGTGCGGCGTTCTCGATCGTGTATTCGCGTCTTTTGCGTCGTGAGCGCGAACCGTTGAGTGGCTTGTTGGGTGAGTTGATGGGGCTGATCGTCCTTCCGTATTTGGGTTCTGCTGCTGCCAGGCGTGAGCAGTCGCGTCCACTACCGCCACTACCAGTACTCCCAATGTCTGGTGGGTTGAGAGTGTCTGGGAGCGAAAGGTTGGCAGACGATCCCTTGGCGGGCATGAGGATCCGACTGACCTACAGGACGACGAGGGTTTTGGAGTGCGTGGCTGGATGTCCTGGGGCTAGTAATCGTCGTGTCGGTGAGGCTGCGGGTGTCTCAGATCAGGGGCAGATTTCGAAGTTGTTGGCACGTCTTGAGCGTTTGGGTCTACTCCAGAACACTGGGAAGCTCAGGCCGAAGGGTGAGGCTAATGCTTGGGAGTTGACCGAGCAGGGAGCGCGTGTCGTGCAGATGCTTGGGATGAATAGTGCGCCTGGAAGGGAGCCGGCATGAGGCTCTACGGGCGTGTTCGTGTGGATCGTTTGGATTGTTTCTCTAGGAGGGGATGGGTGTAATGAGTACTCGCCGGTCAGTCTTGACGTTCTGCGCCGCCTGCTGCGCACTAGGTTCTTTGCTTGTGTTCGGTGCTGTCTCGGCGCTTGCCGCGACGCCTCAGGTCGAAGAAGAGTTCCTGACTCATGTCAGCTCGAGCAGCGCAGCGCTGAACGCGACGATCGACCCGCAGGCCGCGGCCGGCGCCGAATACCGGTTTGAATACGCGACCGGCGCTGGCGCGTTCCAGCCCGTTCCAAGCGGCGAAGGGCCGCTCGGGGAAGGCAGCGGGGGCGTGCACGTGAAAGCCGAACTCGAAGGCTTGACGCCGGACACGGCTTATCGCTTTCAAGTGAGCGTCACCTATACGGGCGCGGTCGAACCGGCTGTCGGCGAAGCGAAGACGTTCACGACAAAGTCGTCTGGCGCCGCGCCGACGCTGGTGGACGGCCGTGAGTGGGAAATGGTCTCCCCGCCGAACAAGCACGGGTCGGGGATTGAAGCGATGAACGCTGTCGGTGGCGTGCTTCAGGCAGCTGAAAACGGGGATGGGATCACGTACTGGGCGAGCGGACCGATTGTCAGTAATCCTGAAGGCAACATCGCGCCCGATCACTCTCAGGTCCTCTCGATGCGTGAGGCGCCGGGCGTGTGGAGTAGCCAGGACATCGTTGCGGGACATAAAGGCACTGCGGAGATTCCAGAGGGCATTGGTTTTGAATACAAGACGTTCTCCTCCGATCTGTCGAGTGCGGTGCTTGACCCGCATGGTGAAACGTCGCTGCCAGCTCCCAACAAGAATGGTCCACCGGAACAGACGCTCTATATGCGTGACAATTCCGCGAATGCGTATCAGGCGCTGGTAAACGAACAAGATATAGTTCAGGGTGCGCCTCTAGGAGAAATCTTCGGTGAACACCAGAAATTTAATTTCGAGGGTGCTTCCCCGGATCTGAAACATATCCTTTTCGGATCGGAGCAGCCTTTGACTGCTACGGAACCCGGCGTTGAATCAGCTGCTATTCCGGGTTTTCGGAACATTTATGAGTGGAATGGTGAATCAGGACAGGAGGGGACGGTTGACCTAGTGAGCCGGCTCCCCCACGGAGAACTTCCCGACGCAAGGCCAAGCCTCGCTGGTAACGAGGAAGATTTTGTTGGGCGTGATGTCATGTCGACGGATGGTTCGCGTGTAGCGTGGACGGGCGGCTTGAACGGTAGCAATCTTTACGTGACGGACATGGAAAAGCGCGAAGCGCTCCTGGTCGCGCGACAGGGACTGGAAGGCAAGCCCCAATTTCAGGCGATGAGTGCGGACGGTACGAGGATCTTTTTTACTGATGCGGAAGCGTTGACCGCGAATGCAGACCAGAGCACTGATGGCCTAGGCGATCTCTATGTGTTTGAAGCGCCGCGCGAAGGCGGTCCCCTTGCCGGCACGCTAATCGATTTGACAGCGGATACGAGTGAAGCCGGCGGTCAGAAGGAAAACGGGCTCGTACTCGGCCGAATGATCGGGTACGGGACGGAAGGCTCCGGCAAAGACGAATCGACGACGGTGTATTTCGTCGATAACGGGGTATTGTCCGAAAACAAGGGTGCCGAGGGTCAGGGGCCGGTCGTCGGTGGACAGAATCTCTATGTCGAGCGTCTCGCGGGCGGCGTGTGGCAAAAGCCACACTTCATCGCGTCGCTACCCCTCGCCGAGGCGAACACATGGGGAGCTATCTATTCCGGCGCAGGAGAGCAATATCAAACCGCGTTCCTCAGCCAGATGACTTCTGGAGTGTCGGGTTCGGGGCGGTACTTGGCCTTCATGTCGTCCGAACCGCTGACCGGCTTTGACAATCGCGATGCTGTGGGTGGCGTACGCGATGAGGAGGTGTTCTTGTACGACGCTCTGACGGATAAGCTTGTGTGTGCGTCGTGCAACAAGTTTGGTGTGCGGCCGCACGGGTTGCAAGGGCAGGCCGGCAGGGTGCCCGGCTGGTATTCAAACATCAATCAAACTCTGGCGCAGTATGAGCCGCGCTTTCTGGCGAGTTCTGGGCGATTGTTCTTCGACAGCCCCGACGTGTTGGTGGCGGGCGACAGCAACGGCCTTCAGAACGTGTATGAGTATGAGCCTGAAGGTGTCGGGTCGTGTGGGCCCGGGGCGCAAAGCCAGGATGTGGTGTTCCGTGAAGAAAATGGTGTGAAGGGGTGTGTCGGTCTGATCTCCTCGGGCACCTCAAGCGAAGAATCGACGTTCTTGGACGCGAGTGGCAGGGGACCTGGCGGGGAAGAAGGCGAAGAGGTGTTCTTCTTGACGAAGGCGCAGCTGTCCTCGCGGGACATCGATAGCGCCAATGATGTGTATGACGCGCACGAGTGCTCGACTATGGCGCCTTGCGCGTACGGCGCGGGGAACGTGCCGCCGGCGTGCACGGATGCGGATTCGTGTCGTGTGGCGCCCACAACGCAACCGAGCCTTTTCGGTGCTCCTTCAAGCGCCACGTTCTCGGGAGCGGGCAACCCGCCGCCGCAAACGTCGACGACACTTGTGAAAGCGAAGGGTTTGACGCGTGCGCAACGGTTGGCGCGAGCGCTGGCGGCCTGTAAACGCAGAGCGAAGCGCGCGCGCGCTGAGTGTGTAGTGCGTGCGCGTAAAGAGTTCGGGCCGGTTGGTGGGTCCAGGCCAAGGAAGGGTGGGAGGGGCAAATGATGCGCGCCATGAATCGTGTGGTAGTGCTTGTCGCGTTCGCGTTGAGTGTGGCGTGTGGTGTGGTGGCCTCTCCAGCGTTGGCGGTCGAATCGGCGTGGTGGCATCTCTCTGCGACGATGACGCCGACGTACGTCAAGCGTGGTGGCGAAGCGACACTGTATTTGCGTGCGGTGAACCGTGGCGACGTTGGTATCGCAAGCGAACCGTCGCCGATTACGATCAGTGACGTGCTGCCCAAAGGTTTGGTCGCTGTGAGTCCGATGTTTGCCACTACCGGCATGGATGCCGCGACCGGCCAGGACACCAACGGCGAACCAGTTTGCGAAGCGTTGCCGGTGTTGAGTTGTAAGTTGAGCGATCCCCGCACTTTGCAGCCCTTTGAAGGGCTCGAAGCGACGATCAGGGTGAAGGCCGAACAGGACGCGGTGTCCGCTGGTAATGTGGTGTCGGTGCTGGGCGGCGAATCCAGGCGCTGCCTGCCCGTGAGCGGCAGCGGCGGGTTTCTCAATATCGCATGCAGCTCCAAGCATGGAGGGATCAGCGAAACGGAAACCGGCGATTACCAGGGTGTATCTGGCGGTCCGGTCGCGCCTGCATCGTTGAAGAGCACTCTGATTGTCGGGGAAAGCGTTGTGCCGTTCGGCCTCAGCGAATACGGTCTGGGCTTCGAAAACGAAGATGGATCCGTCGATAAACAGGCCGGTTCGCACCCGTTCCAGTTCACGACAAGCGTAGCTTTCAACGAAGGCGAAGTGGCACTGAAGCCCCCTGGGACGCCAAGGGACCTGCATTTCGACCTACCGGCCGGGTTCATCGGCAACGCGACGGTAATGCCGCAATGCGGCGAATCGGACTTTTCACACATACTCTCCGTTTTCAACAATATCGACACATGCCCGGCCGATACCGTTGTCGGTGTCGCCGAAGTAAAGTTTGCGTATAGACTCGGAACAGGAGCGTTTGGCGGCGGGACTCCGGTTACGTATGCGGTGCCGGTGTTCAATCTCGTGCCGGCGCCCGGTGAGCCGGCGAGGTTTGGTTTCGAGACGGAATCGACGCCTGTGACGATCGATATCGGGGTGCGCACCGGTCGCGACTATGCTGTCGTCGCGAACGTTACGAATATCACCGAGGCGGTGTCTTATCTTTCAAGCAACGTGACACTGTGGGGTGTCCCCGGCGACACCCGTCACGACAGCGCACGCGACTGGAGCTGCCTCAACGACGACTTGTTGGACAGTACCTACGAATTCGGAAACCAAGGAACACCCTGTGCTCCCGAGCGCCAGGAAAAACCCGTTCCGTTCCTGACGATGCCAAGCTCGTGTACTGGGGAACTACAAACCGCGGTCCAGGCTGACGCGTGGAGCGGCGAAGTCTCACCGCCACCGACATATCAAGAGCCGCTACAAGGCATGAGCGGCTGCTCAGAACTCCCGTTCGCGGCGTCGATTGGTGTGGCGCCCGACGTGCAGGAAACGAGCAAGCCGACAGGGTTGAACGTGCATGTGCACATTCCCCAGGAAACGAGTGCGAACCCGGAAGGGCTCGCGGGCGCGAACGTGAAGGACATGACGGTCACGCTACCGCGGGGTGTGACGATCAACCCGGCGGGCGCGGATGGGCTGGAAGCGTGCTCGGACGGTCAGGTCGGTTATGAACCTGCGCTCAGCGAACCGCCGGGCAAGCTCGATTTCAGCGGGAGCCTGCCGGAACCGTTGAACCCAGGCATGTTCTTGGGTTCTGAGGGGTTCTGTCCGAACGGGGCGAAGATCGGGACTGTGAAGATCTCGATCCCTGTGATCGCACACCCCTTGATCGGGTCGGTGTATCTGGCCTCGCAGGACGCGAACCCGTTCGGGTCGCTGCTCGCGATGTATATCGTCGCCGAAGACTCGGTATCTGGTGTGCTCGTGAAGCTTGCGGGCGAAGTCAAACTCGATCCGACGACAGGTCAGATCACGGCGACGTTTGAAAACACGCCGCAAGCTCCGTTTGAAGACGCCGAACTGCACTTTTTCGGCGGCGATCGCGCACCGTTGTCTACACCCTCGTTGTGTGGGACGTATACGACCGAGGCGTCGATCACGCCGTGGAACGGGAACCCTCCCGTGAACACGTCCTCGAGCTTCCAGATCGTGACGGGTCCGAGCGGGAGTGCGTGTCCGAACACGCCTGGGAGCGGGTCCGCAGCGTCGTTGCCGTTCAAACCATCATTGACGGCTGGTACGACGAGCAACCAAGCGGGTGGGTTCAGTCCGTTCACGATGACGATGAGCCGCGAAGACGGCAACCAGAACCTGCAGGCGATCAGCCTGCACATGCCGCCAGGCATCTCGGGCTTGTTGTCGAGCGTGGCGTTGTGCGGGGAAGCACAAGCCAATGCCGGGACGTGCGGTTCGGCCAGCGAAATCGGCGAAACGACCGTCAGCGTCGGCCTGGGAGGCGACCCGTATAGCGTGAAGGGCGGCAAAGTGTTCATCACCGGCCCCTATCAGGGCGCACCGTATGGCCTGTCGATCGTGAACCCCGCGAAGGCCGGCCCGTTCGACCTGGAGAAGGGCACGCCCTGCGATTGTCTTGTGGTCAGAGCGAAGATCGAAGTCAACCCGCTCACGGCAGCCTTGACGATCACGAGCGATAACACGGGTCCGTTCAAGATCCCGACGATCATCGACGGGATCCCGCTACAGATCAAGCACGTGAACGTCACGATCGGCAGGCCCGGATTTACGTTCAACCCGACGAACTGCAACCCGATGAGCATCACCGGCAGCCTCGACAGCACCGAGGGCGCGGTCTCGAACCTGTCGGTGCCCTTGCAGGTCACGAACTGTGCGGTGCTCGGCTTCAAACCATCGCTCACGGTGTCTACGAGTGGGAAAACGTCGCGTGCGACGGGTGCGAGCCTGCACGTCAAACTGACCTATCCCAAAGCGGCGTTCGGTACGCAAGCGAACATCAAGAGCGTCAAGGTTGACCTGCCCAAACAGCTTCCCTCCGAGCTGAAGACGCTACAGAAGGCCTGTGCGATAAAGACCTTCGACGCGAACCCCGCCGCCTGCAATCCCGAATCGAGGATCGGGATCGCAAAGGCCACGACACCGTTGCTGCCGGTGCCCCTGGAAGGCCCAGCGTACTTCGTCTCCAACGCGGGTCTCGCGTTCCCCGAACTCGTGATCGTGCTCTCCGGCTACGGCACCACAGTCCAGCTACACGCCGAAACGTTCATCAACAACAAGACAAGCGTCACAAGCAGCACATTCCGCACGATCCCGGACGTGCCGGTGGGGACCTTTGAATTGACCTTGCCGCAAGGCAAATACTCGGCACTTGCCGCACCAGGAAACAAACTATGCAAAGACAAACTGCACATGCCGACCGCCTTCACCGCACAAAACGGCGCGACCATCAAGCGCTCCACACCGATCAGCGTCACGGGCTGCGCCAAGTCAGTCAAGCATAAGAAAGTCAACCAGAAACACAACAAAGCTAGACCCGCAAAATAGACACGGGATCGGCGCGCGCGGATTCCGAGGGCGGCACAGTTCCGACCCCAACTGAACGAAACGGGGGAAACGGGCCTGAAATCCCCGCAGGTTGAGGTGGACTCGCAGGCCCGCGCCGTGTATTGATTGGGGGTGCCCGTGCCGCTGTGCTCTACCGCGAGCCCGGACAGGGACAGGGCAAGACCGGCGCCGCGCACCCCTTGTCTTAGAGCATCGGGTGGCTGGCGCTAAATGAGACGACAGGAAAGGTAGTTGCAATATGCGTTTCATCTCCAAGGGCGTGCTCGGCGCGCTCACCGTCACGCTCGCGGTCGGTGCAGTAGCAGCGCCGGGCGCGTTCGCGACCGAAGCAAAAGGGCAGCTCGTCAACAAATCGGGGGCCGCGCTCGTCAAAAACAAAGCGACGCTGCGGGCGGCGACCAACGTGTGGCTTGAAACCAACGTGATGTGGACGTGTAAATCGGTTTCGGGCACATTGACGATGACCAGCAAGACCGCGGGAACGTTGAACCAGGAACTCCTCGGTTGCAACATTGACGGAGTATGCAGGTCGGGGGGCAAAGAAGTAATCCCGATGAACAACCTCGAAGTGACTGTCGTCAGGAGCGTCAGCAAGACCGAAGACCTGCTGCTGGTCACAATACCGTCCAGTAAACCCGTGGAATTTACATGCTCAGAACGTAAAATGGCGCTCAGGGGCGAATATCTTCTGTCCGCCAGCCCGCAAGGCGTATTGACCACGTTCATGCCAGTGTGGTCGAAAGCCGGAGGCGAAAAAGGGCACGCCGAAATCACGAAATACGCGAACAGCGCCGGCACCGAAGTGACGATCGCGAGCCCGCTCGAACTGAAGTGGGGCAGCGCCTGGGAACGCGCGCTGATCGTCGGCGAACTGGAATTCAAATTCGAAGAAGAAGCAGAGCTCATCTAGGGGACTCCCCAAGAAGCGCTTGATGCCCGGCACGGGCCGTGGGCGGCGATCGCCGTCCCGCGGCTCGTGCCGTGCCGTGCCCTGGCGGCCCCCCGTGCCCAAGATCGCGCTCAGGGGGGGTGTGTGCCCAGGGTCGCGCTGAGACGGGGAGTTAGTGTCGATCGGCCTCCTAGGGACGGACTTGGCGGCTATGCTTGACAAGTGGTTACGGGTCGTGTACATTGGCTGCGTTCCCTTGTCCCGGCTTGGGCGGGGGACGACATAAGGTCGGGTTTTGGGTCGGTCCCTGTGGTCGACACTTGAATTTTCAGCAGGGCCCTTGGGAGAGGGACTTGGTCGTAAACGAGAGAGGGTTGTGTTTTCGCGTGGTTTCTTTGGGGAACATCGTGTTTGGGAGTCCTTGCGCCTGTGGTGGTGGCGTTATAGGACGCGTCAGCGTCGCTGACGCGTCTCTCTCTCTCTCTCTCTCTCTGGGACAGCTGCCTTCTAGGCCTTAGTTCCCTTCGCCGCGGTCTTCGTTCGCGGCTCGCCGGGCAAAACGTCCGGTTTGGATACCGGTGTGCTGAGGCGCGCTCGTGCGTGTATCGGACGGTCCGCTGATGGTCGTGGTCAGCGCCAGCGCGAGCCGAAGCGCGAGCGGAAGCGGGGGCACGAGTGTGGGCCGCGATGGTGGTGGGGCCCGTTCGGGTTTGGGTGGTTGGGGTTTGCCTGTGCCTGGTGGGTCGCATCCGCATGTGGCTGAGATTCAGCGTGGACGCTTGTTGTCGGCGGCTTTGCGGGTTGTCGACGAGTTGGGGTATGCGAATACGAGTGTTGCGCATATCACTGGTAGGGCACGCGTGTCGCGGCGAACGTTCTATGAATTGTTCGCCGATCGCGAAGCGTGTTTGACTGCGGCGCTTCAGGGTGTTGTTGGGTTGGTCGAGGCGAATATCGTGGCTGCGGGTCTGGATGGTTTGGTGTGGCGTGAGCGTGTTCGTGGGGGGTTGTGGGCGATCCTCTCGTTTTTTGATCGTGAGCCCGTGTTGGCGCGCGTGTGTGTCGTGGAGTCGATGCAGGGTGGGCCCGGGATGGTCGCGGCTCGCGAGATGCTCGTCGCAAGGTTGGCCAGGGTTGTGGATGAGGGGCGCGTGGAGAGCAAGAACCACGCCCAGCTGACTCCGTTGGTAGCGGAGGGTTTGGTGGGTGCGGCGTTCTCGATCGTGTATTCGCGTCTTTTGCGTCGTGAGCGCGAACCGTTGAGTGGCTTGTTGGGTGAGTTGATGGGGCTGATCGTCCTTCCGTATTTGGGTTCTGCTGCTGCCAGGCGTGAGCAGTCGCGTCCACTACCGCCACTACCAGTACTCCCAATGTCTGGTGGGTTGAGAGTGTCTGGGAGCGAAAGGTTGGCAGACGATCCCTTGGCGGGCATGAGGATCCGTTTGACCTACAGGACGACGAGGGTTTTGGAATGTGTGGCTGGGTGTCCTGGGGCTAGTAATCGTAGTGTCGGTGAGGCTGCGGGTGTCACTGATCAGGGGCAGATTTCGAAGTTGTTGGCGCGTCTTGAGCGTTTGGGTTTGCTCGAGAACACTGGGAAGCTTCGTCCGAAGGGTGAGGCTAATGCTTGGGAGTTGACCGAGCAGGGAGCGCGTGTCGTGCAGATGCTTGGGATGAATAGTGCGCCTGGAAGGGAGCCGGCATGAGGCTCTACGGGCGTGTTCGTATGGATCGTTTGGATTGTTTCTCTAGGAGGGGATGGGTGTAATGAGTACTCGCCGGTCAGTCTTGACGTTCTGCGCCGCCTGCTGCGCACTAGGTTCTTTGCTTGTGTTCGGTGCTGTCTCGGCGCTTGCCGCGACGCCCCAGGTCGAAGAAGAGTTCCTGACTCATGTCAGCTCGAGCAGCGCAGCGCTGAACGCGACGATCGACCCGCAGGCCGCGGCCGGCGCCGAATACCGGTTTGAATACGCGACCGGCGCTGGCGCGTTCCAGCCCGTTCCAAGCGGCGAAGGGCCGCTCGGGGAAGGCAGCGGGGGCGTGCACGTGAAAGCCGAACTCGAAGGCTTGACGCCGGACACGGCTTATCGCTTTCAAGTGAGCGTCACCTATACGGGCGCGGTCGAACCGGCTGTCGGCGAAGCGAAGACGTTCACGACAAAGTCGTCTGGCGCCGCGCCGACGCTGGTGGACGGCCGCCAGTGGGAAATGGTCTCTCCGCCAAACAAGCATGGGTCGGGGATCGAAGCGATGAACAATTATGCCGGTGGTGTCCTGCAGGCTGCTGAAAACGGTGACGGGATCACGTACTGGGCGAGCGGACCGATCGTCAATAATCCGGAAGGCAACGTAGGGCCAGAACATTCTCAGGTGCTCTCCATACGCGACGCGCCGGGTGTGTGGAGCAGCCAGGATGTCGTCGCGCCACATAAAGGCTCGGCGGAGATCCCGGAGGGGAGCGGTTTTGAATACAAGATGTTCTCCTCGGATCTGTCGAGTGCGGTACTTGAACCGCTCGGGGAAACATTGTTGCCGGCGCCGAACAAGAATGGAGAGCCGGAAAAGACGATCTATATGCGCGACGATCTGAATAATGCGTATCAGGCTCTGGTCAACGAAAATAATATTGTGTCAAGCGCACGTCTCGGAGAAATCTTCGGCGATCGACCTATCAAATTTAAGGGTGCCTCTCCCGATCTGAAACATGTTCTCTTCGGGTCTGTCGAACCGTTGACTGTGGTAGAACCGGGCGTGGAACCGGCAGCTGTCCCCGGCGATCAAAATATTTATGAGTGGAATGGAGAACCGGGACAGGAGGGGACGGTGAGTCTGGTGAGCCGACTGCCACACGGAGAAACCTCATCGGAAAGCGCAAACCTCCCAGGTGACGAAAAACACGAAGTGGGACGTGATGTTCTGTCGACGGACGGTGCACGTGTTGTATGGACCGGCGGCCCGACCAACGAAAATCTTTACGTGACGGACATGGAAAAGGGCGAAACGCGCCTCGTCGCGGCCGCGACGAGGCAAGGCGAGCCAATGTTTGAGGCGGCTAATGCGGATGGTACGCAAATCTTCTTTATCGATGATGAAAAGCTGGTCCCTGGCGCGGACAAAAGCAACGTTGGTATTGGCGATCTTTATGTGTTTGAAGTGCCGAGATCGAAGCCTCTGTCTGAAGGCACGCTTCAGGATTTGACGGTGGATACGCATGAAATTGGTGGCCAGAAGGAAAACGGGCTCGTGCTTGGTCGGATGATCGGGTACGGGACAGAACGAACCGGTACAACCGAATCGACGAGTATCTATTTTGTCGATAACGGGGTATTGTCGGAAAACAAGGGGGCGGAGAGCCAGGGTGCTGTCGCCGGTGGGCAGAACCTTTACGTTGAGCGTTTGGTGGGCGGCGTTTGGCAGGAACCAGATTTCATCACGTCGCTCCCGCTCGCCGAGGCCAACACGTGGGGGGCGATCGGCAGCGAAGGACTGCAATACCAAATGTCGTTCTTTACCAGGATGACTTCTGGGGTGTCTGGTTCAGGACGATATTTGGCTTTCATGTCAGCCGAACCGTTGACGGGGTTCGATAATCATGATGCTGTCGGCGGCGTGCGCGACCAGGAGGTATTTCTTTACGACGCGGCGACAGATAAGCTTGTGTGCGCGTCGTGTAACAAGTTCGGGGTGCGGCCGCATGGGTTGGGGGGCGGGGCTGGTAGCGTATCCCACTGGTATGCCAATATAAACCCGGGAATAGCCCAGTATGAGCCGCGGTTCCTGTCGAGCTCCGGTCGATTGTTCTTTGATAGTCCCGACATGTTGGTTCCGGGCGCTAGTAACGGTCTCCAGAACGTGTATGAGTATGAGCCTGAAGGGGTGGGTTCGTGTTCGCCTGAAGTGCACAGTCAGGATGTGGTGTTCCGCGAAGAAAATGGTGTGAAGGGGTGTGTCGGGTTGATCTCTTCGGGCACCTCAAATGAAGAATCGACGTTTTTGGACGCGAGCGGCAAGGGGCCTGGTGGGGAAGAAGGCGAAGACGTCTTCTTCTTGACGAAGTCGCAACTGTCCTCGCAGGACATCGACAGCGCCAACGATGTGTACGACGCGCACGAGTGCTCGACTGTGGCGCTGTGCGCGTCTGGGAGTGGAAACGTGCCGCCCGCGTGTATCGATGCGGATTCGTGTCGTGTGGCACCGACACCGCAACCGAGCATTTTCGGTGCGCCGTCAAGCGCGACGTTTACGGGAGCGGGCAACCCGATTCCGCAAATAACGAGGACGCCAGTGAAACCGAAGGGTTTGACGCGTGCGCAACGCTTGGCGCGAGCGCTCGCGGCGTGCAAACACAGAGCGAAGCGGACGCGAGCTGAGTGTGTGGTGCGTGCGCGTAAAGAGTTCGGGCCGGTTCGTGCGACCAGGTCAGGGATGGATGGGAGGGGCAAATGATGCGCGCCATGAATCGTGTGGTAGTGCTTGTCGCGTTCGCGTTGAGTGTGGCGTGTGGTGTGGTGGCCTCTCCAGCGTTGGCGGTCGAATCGGCGTGGTGGCATCTCTCTGCGACGATGACGCCGACGTACGTCAAGCGTGGTGGCGAAGCGACACTGTATTTGCGTGCGGTGAACCGTGGCGACGTTGGTATCGCAAGCGAACCGTCGCCGATTACGATCAGTGACGTGCTGCCCAAAGGTTTGGTCGCTGTGAGTCCGATGTTTGCCACTACCGGCATGGATGCCGCGACCGGCCAGGACACCAACGGCGAACCAGTTTGCGAAGCGTTGCCGGTGTTGAGTTGTAAGTTGAGCGATCCCCGCACTTTGCAGCCCTTTGAAGGGCTCGAAGCGACGATCAGGGTGAAGGCCGAACAGGACGCGGTGTCCGCTGGTAATGTGGTGTCGGTGCAGGGCGGTGAAGCGCGGCGTTGTCTACCCGCGGGCGGCAATGGAGCCTTTTTGAATATTGCTTGCAGCTCCAAGCATGAAGGTCTCAGCGAATCGAAAACCGGCGGTTATGAAGGCACGTCTGCCGGTCCGGTCGCGCCCGCGTCGTTGACGAGCACTTTGATCGTGGGGGAAGGCACGGTGCCTTTCGGGGTCAGTGAATACGGTCTGAGCTTTGAAAACGAAGACGGCTCGGTCGATAAACAGGCCGGTTCGCATCCATTCCAGTTCACGACGAGCGTAGCTTTCAACGAAGACGACCAGGCGCTGAGCGCGCCTGCGACTCCGAAGGATCTGCATTTCGATCTGCCGGCCGGGTTCATCGGTAACGCCACGGTAATGCCGCAATGCGATGAAGCTGATTTTTCAAATATCATTGAATATTCCAACAAAGTCAATACTTGTCCGGCGGACACGGTCGTCGGTGTCGCCGAAGTAAGGTTCGCGTTTAGGCTCGGAACTTCAGCATATGACGGAGGGAGGCCGGTGACGTTTGCGGTGCCGGTGTTCAATCTTGTGCCTGCGCCGGGCGAGCCGGCACGGTTTGGGTTCGAGGTGGAAGCGACGCCGGTGACGGTAGATATCGGGGTGCGCACGGGCCGCGACTACGCGATCGTCGCGAACGTTACGAATATAAGTGAGGCGGTGTCATATCTGTCCAGTAGCGTGACGTTGTGGGGTGTTCCCGGCGATCCGCGCCACGACAGTGCCCGAGGCTGGACTTGCCTCAGCGACGACGCGTCGGACAGTCCCTTCGAATTCCCAGGGGGCGGAGCCTTCTGTGCTCCCGAGCGCCAGGAAAAGTCCCTGCCGTTCCTGACGATGCCAAGCTCGTGCACTGGGGAACTGCAGACGTCTGTGCAGGCTGACGCGTGGGAGGGCGCTGTTTCAGCGCCACCGTTGGTGCGAGCGCCGCTACAGGGCATGAGTGGCTGCTCACAGCTTCCGTTCGCGGCGTCTATTGGTGTGGCGCCGGATGTGCAGGAAGCGAGCAAGCCGACGGGCCTGAACGTGCACGTGCACGTCCCGCAGGAAACCAGCAACAATCCCGAAGGTTTGGCCGGCGCTGACGTGAAGGACATGACCGTGACGCTGCCGACGGGTGTGACGATCAACCCAGCCGGGGCAGACGGCCTTGAAGCGTGCTCGGACGGTCAGGTCGGTTATGAACCTGCGCTCAGCGAACCGCCGGGCAAGCTCGATTTCAGCGGGAGCCTGCCGGAACCGTTGAACCCAGGCATGTTCTTGGGTTCTGAGGGGTTCTGTCCGAACGGGGCGAAGATCGGGACTGTGAAGATCTCGATCCCTGTGATCGCACACCCCTTGATCGGGTCGGTGTATCTGGCCTCGCAGGACGCGAACCCGTTCGGGTCGCTGCTCGCGATGTATATCGTCGCCGAAGACTCGGTATCTGGTGTGCTCGTGAAGCTTGCGGGCGAAGTCAAACTCGATCCGACGACAGGTCAGATCACGGCGACGTTTGAAAACACGCCGCAAGCTCCGTTTGAAGACGCCGAACTGCACTTTTTCGGCGGCGATCGCGCACCGTTGTCTACACCCTCGTTGTGTGGGACGTATACGACCGAGGCGTCGATCACGCCGTGGAACGGGAACCCTCCCGTGAACACGTCCTCGAGCTTCCAGATCGTGACGGGTCCGAGCGGGAGTGCGTGTCCGAACACGCCTGGGAGCGGGTCCGCAGCGTCGTTGCCGTTCAAACCATCATTGACGGCTGGTACGACGAGCAACCAAGCGGGTGGGTTCAGTCCGTTCACGATGACGATGAGCCGCGAAGACGGCAACCAGAACCTGCAGGCGATCAGCCTGCACATGCCGCCAGGCATCTCGGGCTTGTTGTCGAGCGTGGCGTTGTGCGGGGAAGCACAAGCCAATGCCGGGACGTGCGGTTCGGCCAGCGAAATCGGCGAAACGACCGTCAGCGTCGGCCTGGGAGGCGACCCGTATAGCGTGAAGGGCGGCAAAGTGTTCATCACCGGCCCCTATCAGGGCGCACCGTATGGCCTGTCGATCGTGAACCCCGCGAAGGCCGGCCCGTTCGACCTGGAGAAGGGCACGCCCTGCGATTGTCTTGTGGTCAGAGCGAAGATCGAAGTCAACCCGCTCACGGCAGCCTTGACGATCACGAGCGATAACACGGGTCCGTTCAAGATCCCGACGATCATCGACGGGATCCCGCTACAGATCAAGCACGTGAACGTCACGATCGGCAGGCCCGGATTTACGTTCAACCCGACGAACTGCAACCCGATGAGCATCACCGGCAGCCTCGACAGCACCGAGGGCGCGGTCTCGAACCTGTCGGTGCCCTTGCAGGTCACGAACTGTGCGGTGCTCGGCTTCAAACCATCGCTCACGGTGTCTACGAGTGGGAAAACGTCGCGTGCGACGGGTGCGAGCCTGCACGTCAAACTGACCTATCCCAAAGCGGCGTTCGGTACGCAAGCGAACATCAAGAGCGTCAAGGTTGACCTGCCCAAACAGCTTCCCTCCGAGCTGAAGACGCTACAGAAGGCCTGTGCGATAAAGACCTTCGACGCGAACCCCGCCGCCTGCAATCCCGAATCGAGGATCGGGATCGCAAAGGCCACGACACCGTTGCTGCCGGTGCCCCTGGAAGGCCCAGCGTATTTCGTATCAAACGCGGGATTGGCGTTCCCCGAACTCGTGATCGTACTCTCCGGTTACGGCACCACAGTCCAGCTACACGCGGAAACGTTCATCAACAACAAGACGAACGTCACCAGCAGCACATTCCGCAGCATCCCCGACGTACCCGTAGGCACATTCGAACTGACGCTACCCCAAGGCAAATACTCGGCTCTCGCAGCACCCGGGAAACTCTGCACGGCGGGAGCGCTGAAGATGCCGACCGCATTCACCGCACAAAACGGCGATGTCCTCAAGCAAGCCACACCAATCACCGTCACAGGCTGCGGGAAGACCGCGAAGCACAAGAAAACCAAGCCCAAGAAACACAGCAAAACCTCGCGCCGCAAATAGACGCCAAAGCCGCGCACCGCTTGCGCCACCACAAGGTGCACAGCGGTGCGCGGCGCGAAGCCGGACCGCCGGTCAGTCCCGAGCCGATTGGCAACATGGGGCGAGCCTTTACCCGAGTTGTTAACTCTTGCGGCGCGCGTCGCCGACGGCTATAAGCACGCCTATCCGGTCAGATCCGGAGTGTCCAAAGGGGGGTTGCAGTCCGTGGAGGTGGGCCAAACTAGGATCAACGGCCGCGCGCGAGGTGGGGGCATCGAGCTTGCCAGTGGGCGCGCGGTCGTGGCCGGGCGTTTGCGGGCGCGGCGCTCCGAGATCGTCGAAGCGCTGCTAGCGCGCGTCCAGGAAAGCGTGCGCGACCCCCTGGCCAGCGGCGACAGCGAATACGCCGCCGGCTTGCGCGACACGGTCGCCGCGATCGTCGACTACGTGCTCGACGGCGTCGAGGCTGAGGAGGCCTGGCGCGGAGCGCTGCCCGCCGTCACGGTCGAGCAGGCACGGCGCGCCGCCCGCGGCGGGGTGGCGCTCAACACGGTGCTGCGCCGCTACGTCGCCGGACACGCCCTGCTCGGAGACATCGTGATGGAGGAGGCCCGCGAGCTCAACGCGGACGCTATCCGCCATTTGCTCGGCGCCCAAAGCGCGCTGCTTCAACGCCTGATCGCAGAGGTCACAGGCGCCTATGAGGACGAGCTGAACCGCATCCGCCGCTCCCCCGCACAGCGCCGCGCCGAGCTGGTCCAGCGCCTGCTGGCCGGCGAGCCGGTCGAACTGGCCGAGTTCGACTACCCCTTCGAGGCATCCCACCTCGGGTTGATCGCCACCGGCACCGGCGCCCGCGAGGCGGTCCTCGCGCTCGGCGCGCACCTCGAGCAGCGCGTGCTAGCGGTCGCGCGCGGCCCCGACGCCGTATGGGCCTGGTTCGGCGCCACGCGCGCCACCACCGTCCAAGAGGTCCGTCGCCGCATGGGAGCCGTCGCGCCGGACACGGTCTCCTTCGCGCTCGGCGAGCCCGCCGCCGGGATCGAGGGCTGGCGGCTGACCCACCGCCAAGCCCAAGCCGCCCTGCGAGTAGCCCAGCAGCAACCGGCCCCACTCACCGCCTACGCCGACGTCGCGCTCGTCGCGCTCGCGCTCAGCGACCCCGCGCTCGCCAAACAACTGATCGCCCTCTACATGCGAGGCATCGACGGGCACGAGCCCGCCACCGAGGGCCTGCGCCAAGCGCTGCGCGCCTACTTCCAATGCGGGCGCAACGCCACAGCCGCCGCCGCCCGGCTCGGGGTGGACCGCAGCACCCTCAGCTCCCGCCTACGCACGATCGAAGCCCATGTCGGCTATCCCCTGGCCACCCGCTTAGCCGAGCTCGAGGTCGCCCTGCGCTTGTATGACCTGCGCTCGGGTTCCGACCGCGGCACAGAACGACCCCCGACCGACCAGAACGCGGGAAACGAGCCCGAGATCCCCGCACATTGAGGTGGACTCGCGCGCGCCCGCAGTGTATTGATGAAGTCTGCCTTATCCCTGTCCTCGTCCCGGTGTCGTGCCGGCAGCGGACGGGGTACGGCAAGGCCGGCACCAAAGACCCCCGGCCCCACGCCGATGGTCATTGGTGCTAAATGAGACGATAGGAAGGTAGTTGCAATATGCGTTTCATCTCGAAGGGCGTTCTCGGAACGCTCACAGTAATGCTTGCCCTATGCGCGGTCGCAGCGCCGGGCGCGTTCGCGACCGAAGCCAAAGGACAGCTCGTCAACAAAGCGGGCGCGGCGCTCGTCAAAAACAAAGCAAGCCTCAGCACCATCACCCCGGCGGAATTTTACGCCGGGTACCGTTGGGAATGTAAATCGTTCACGGGAACCTTGACGGTGAGCAGCAAGACCGCCGGAACCCTGACCGAGGATCTCAACGCCTGTCGCTCGGCTTTCGGAATATGCAAGTCCGGGGGCAAAGAAGTAATCCCGATGAACAACCTCGAAGTGAGCGTGGTCAGGAACGTCGCGAAGACCGAAGACCTGCTGCTGATCAAAGTTCCTGCCGGAAAACTTGTGGAATTTGAATGCGCGGAACGAAAGAGCAAGATCAAGGGCGAATTCCTGTCGACGATGAGTCCCCGAGAAACACTGACAACGAACATCAGGACCCGTGCGCCGGAAGGCTCCGAACCCGGCCGCGACAACATCACCAAATACGCGAATGCCGCCGGTGAAGAAGTGACCGTGACCAACCCGCTGGAAATACAGGTCGGGACCGTCAGCAAATACGAAGGGATGCTGATCCGCGCCGAACAGCTGTTCAGCTTCGAAGAAGAAGCCGAGCTGATCTAGCTAACCCCAAAGCAGAATGTCGGTGCCCGGCACGGGCCGTGGGGCGTGGATCCGCTCGGTGGCTCGTGCCGGTCGACTTTTTTGTGTGTCAGCTTGTGCCGCGGGCCGACGCTGCGGTCAGCGCGGGCACGGGATCTCCGTGACCGCGGTCGCGCGCGTACCGTCCTCGAAGCGGAATTCCGCGGCGAACGGGAAGCCCCGCTTGGGGCATCGGGTGGGTAGGAGGATGCCCTTCGGCCTGTAGGCGAGCGTGCGGCCCGCGACGTGTTCGTAGTAGGTCACGCCGACCGGGCCCAGTGTCGCGCTCAGGTGGATCACCGAGATGTAGGGGGCTCCCGGGAGGGTAGGGACGAGCGGGACGCCGATGCTCACCTCTCCGCCGAAGGGGGAGGAGGCCGGGAGCAGCAGGCCCGGGAAGACGATCCTCGTGTCGACCGGGCTCGTGCCTTCGGCGGAGAACAGGACCGCGATGTGACCGTCCACGTCGGGGGTCCTCACGACCGCGATCGGGGCGGTCTCCGTGACCGAGGTGTCGCCCAGCACGATGCCCGTGTAGGCGCTGCCCCGGCCCATCACGGCGTTCGGTGGGCAGCCCTGCGGGCCGGCAGCTTCCAGGGTTGCCGGCGTGCAGGTCGCGAGGCCCAGGCCGCTCACCGCGATGCCCAGGTTGTTCGGGTAGCGCAGCTCGATCTGGGTCAGCGGCGGCGGTACCTGGCCCGGCAGGGCGCCAAAGGCAAAGCCGAAGTCCAGCGTCGCGCGCGCGCCGAGGCGCTCAGGCACGAACTTCGCGGTCAGGGTCGCTGTGGTAGCGTGCGCGCCCGGCGGGACCAGGGCCAGGGCGGTTGCGGCGAGTGCGGCCGCACGGCGTATGGCGAAGTGGCCCGCGGCGGTGCGGCGGCGGGTCATGGGATGCCGCGTGGTGCGGCGCGGAGCGGTGCGGCGTCTCGCGCGCATCTCAATACACAAGCGTGCCCGTGGTCTGCACCACGAAGCCGTAGTTGTCGCGGTCGAACGTCCCATACAACCCGGCCCGCCCGTGCGCGTGGGCGTAGGCGCCGCTGCCGCCGGTGACGACGAGCGTGCCCGCGAAGCTTTCGTATTTGCCTTCCCCGTGCGGGGTCGCTTGGCCGTGGCCCTCGATCGTGCCGCCCTTCGCGTAGATCGTGAAGCTGCCCGTGAAGGTTGCCTGGATGTCGATGCGCGCGTGCATCGTGCCCGGCAGGCCGCCCTCCGCGCGGCCTTCCTCGATCAGCAGCGAGCCCGAGGCCTTCAGGTAGCGCAGACGTGCCGTGTCGCTTGCTTTGAGGACGTGCGCCGCGCGCGCGCGCGGGGAGAGTGGGAGCAGGGCGTGGGCGAGCGGGGAGGGGGCGTGGGCGGCGCGGGAGAGCGCGGCCGGGGGCACGCAGGCCGCCAGTGCGGCCGCGCACGCGAGCGTGGCGAGGCCGGCGCGTCTACTCATTGAGCGCCAGGGTCGGGGATACGCGTGAGGCGAGCCAGGCCGGTAGCGCGACGAGCGCCAGCACGGCCACGATCACGAGCGCGAGGATTGCCAGTGGGCGCGGGCTGGTGGCGAGGCCCGCCACCGGGAAGCCGCTCACCTGTGTCAGGTAAGCGTCGATGATCGCCTGCCCATAGAGGCCGGCCAGCGCGCCCGTGGCGCAGCCTGCGCCCAGCATCAGGGTCGCTTCCATCAGCAGGATCCTGCGCACCCTCGCCGGCCTAACGCCCGCCAAGCGCAGGTTGGCGAGCGCCACGCGGCGCTGCCAGATCGCCGAGCTCAGTGCCGCCGCGAGCGCCAGCGTCGCCGCGATCAGCAGCAGCGTCGAGATCTCCCCGAGGCGGCTCAAGCCTTCGCCGGTGAGGGCGTCGATGCTCCGTTCGCGCGCGCTTGCCGCGATCGCCTGTAGGCCGCTGCCGGCAAGCGTCGCCTCGATCGCGTGCTGTGTGGCTGCCTTGTTCGCGCCGCGCGCCAGCTTGACCGCGAGCGCGGTCGGGGCGTTCGTGTGCCACAGGCGCCCGTAGTCGCGCGTGCTCAACACGATCGCGCCCGGGCTCCAGGCCAGGTTGCTGGTGGTTGCCGCCACCCGCATGTTCGCGGGGCCGCTCGGGGTCGGCAGGGTCAGGGTGGCGCCGACGGTCACGTGCTCGGCGCGCGCGAGCTGCTCGGAGACGGTCACCCAGCCGCCTTCGCCCAGTCTTTGGGCGATCCCCCGCGGACTGCTTGTGCCCTTCAGGGTGCCCCCCACGATCTGGCCCGCGAGCAGCGCGCGCGCGGTGGCGGCCGGGCGGCCGAGCAGCCACACGCGGCGCCCGCCCAGTTGCACGAAGCCGCCTTGGAAGGGCGCCACGCTAGCCACGCCCGGGATGGCGGCGATGCGGGCGGCGAGGGTGGCCGGCGAGGGAGAGCGTGTGCGCCCGGCATGGGTTGGCGGTGGGGAGCCGGGGGCGGTGGAGGCGGATGTCGGTTGCGCTTGCCCGCCTTCGCGGAAGTCCACGGTCGCCTGGTTATCGCCCGGCGTGCCCACCCATATGTCCGCGCCGCTCGCGTATGTGTGGGCGAAGTCGCGTACGCCCCGCTCCAGGTCGGCGCGAGCGCCGCCCAGCGCGATGCCCCCAAACAGGGCCAGCGCGCCCGTGCCCGCCAGCGCCAGCGAGCGCAGCTTCGTGTCGCGCAGGGAGGACAGCGCGACCGGCAGCACGGTCATCCGCTGGCGGCGCTCGGCCAGCTCGTGGCCCGCCCTCAGCACGAGCGCGAAGGCCAGCGGCACACACAACACGGTCGCCAGCGCCAACAGCTCGCAGGCCGCCAGCGCATGCTCCGGGCCGGCCCAGAACAGGATGCTTGCCGCCGCCAGCGGTATCACCGCGGCCAGCGCCAGCCCGCGCGCGGCGCGCCTGGAGAGCGCGGCGCCGTCGCCCGGGTCGCTCCTGTAGGCGGCGTCCAACGCCCGCTTGCCGCGCAAGTCGGCCAGCGGCACGGCCGAGGCCAGGCAGCTAGCCGCGATACCCGCCCCCAGCGCGATCCCCAGCGGGGGCAGCGTCACCAATGTCTGCGTGCCGAGCGTGAAGGCCTCGCGCAGGTACCCGTTGGACTGGTGCAGCACCCCTCTGGCCAGCCCATAGCCGACGGCCAGTCCGGCCAGCGAGGCGACCGTCCCCAGGCACAGCGCCTGGAAGAGCAGCATCTGCGCGATCGCGCTGCGGCGCGTGCCCACGATCCGCAGCTCGGCGATCGCGCGGCGGCGCTCGGGCACCGTCAACAGCAGCGCGCCCGCCGCGAACAGCACGCCCAACAGCACGCTGATCGCCGCAAACAGGGCGCTCGCCTGGTCTGAGGGCTTGAGCGCCTGGCGCAGCAGCGCCACGTCCTGGTCGGCGTCTGCCACTTCGGCGCGGTCGCCCGCGAGCTTTGCAAGTTCTCCTCGCACGCTGGCGTTGCGGCCCGGTTGCGTCTGTATGAGGATGCGCCCGATGCGGTGTCGCAGTCCTGAGAGGCTCTGAAGGTCCGACAGCTGCATGACCGCCACGTCCGCGCCGCTCAGGGCGCCAAAGGTCTTCGGGCCGAGGATGGCCGAGACGGTCAGGGGGGTGGCCGTGCCGCGCAGGAGCAGCGTTATGCGATTCGGGGTGCCCCGCGCGCGCGTGTATAGGCCGAGCGAGTGGGCTGTGGCCTCGCTGAGGCCGATGCTGCCCGGCGCCAGGGTCCTGCGCGGCAGGTTGTGGGCGACCCCATCGAGCGCCGTCAGTGCCGTGTCGGCCCCCGCCAGGTCCACCGTCAGGCGCCTGCCGCCGGGCGCCTGCAGCGTGGCGGTCTGCTCGAGCAGCGGCGCGGCCTGCGCCACGCCCGGCATGTTTTCCACGCGGGCCAGCAGACTTTCGGAGAAGCCATCCTGGCCGCGCGCGCGCAGCTGCAGCGTCGCCCGGCCCACGACGGTATGCACGAGCCGCGCCGAGGAGCCCGCCACGCTCGCGCTCGCGATCAGCGTCGCGAACACAAGCGCCACGCTCGCCGCCACGCCCGCGCCCGCCAACAGCTCCTGCACGCCGTGCACCCTCAGGCGGCGGCGATACAGATACACGAGCGCCCCGATCCGCATAAGCGGCCGGGCGTGTTTGTGTTCATGCGCGGGCACCGATCACCGCCTCATGCCCAGCGGCCGCGAGCAGGCGCCCGTCGCGCATCGTGGCGTGCCTGTCGGCCAGGGCCGCCGCCTCGGCGTCGTGGGTGACGAGCAGCACGCCCGCCCCGCTCTCGCGCGCGACCTCGCACAGCAGGCCCACGATCTCCCGGCTGCGCAAGCTGTCGAGGTTGCCGGTCGGCTCGTCGGCGAGAATCAGCTTCGGTCTGCCCACCAGCGCGCGGGCGATCGCCACGCGCTGGCGCTCGCCGCCTGAGAGGCGCTCGGGCGGCTGCTCGGCCTGCTCGGCGACGCCCACACGCTCAAGCCACGGCAATGTCTGTGCGCGGGCGGCCCGCGTGCCGACACCCGCCAGTACCAGCTTGATGGAGGCGTTCTCGAGCGCCGAGACGCGCCCCATCAGTTGCGGGGACTGCTGCACGAAGCCGACGTCCCCTTGGAGGTAGGCGCAGGTCTCGCGCTCGGTCAGGGCCGACAGCTCGCGTCCTTCGAAGCGGATGTTTCCCGCGTCGGGCTTCAGCAGGGTCGCGATCAGCAAAAGCAGCGTCGTCTTGCCCGAGGCGCTCGGGCCCTGCACGGCAAGGACTTCGCCGGCGTCGAGCGTGAGGCTTGCGTCATCGACGGCCACGATGTGCTCGGCGCCGCGCTTGTAGCGCTTGACGACACGCTCGGCTTCGAGCAGGGGCATCTTCGCTATCCGCTCGCCCGGCGCAGGGGTAGGACCTCGGCCAGTTCGGGGATCAGGGCGCCGCGCAGGGTTCCTTCTGAGAGGGACAGGGCGCGGTCGGCTCCAGCGAGGGCGGTGGCGTCGCCGGCGGTCATCAGGATTGCGAGGCCTTCGTCGGCGAGCGAGCGCAGGAGGCTGAGGATCGGGTCGCGCTCGAGCAGGTCCACGCCGGCGGTGGGCTCGTCGATGAGCAGGAGCCGTGGCTCGAGCACAAGCGCCTTGGCGATCGCCACGCGTGTCTGCTCGGCGGTGTCGAGCTGGGCGCCACGGCGCTCGGCACAGTCGCTCGCCCCGCTGCGCGCAAGCGCGGCGGCGGCGCGGGCGTGGGCGGCGGCTTGGGGGGTGCCGCGCGCGAGTTGAGCGTATGTGAGCTCTTCGAGGACGAGGCGCGAGTGCGCCTCGGCGGCGGGCTTGAAGCAGTAGCCGAGCTCGCCGCCCAGTGTGCGCCCGCGCCCACGCGCCAGGTCGTGGCCTGAGAAGCGCACGACGCCGCTGTCGGGCGCCTCGATGCCGGCGGCGAGCCGCAGCAGGGTCGAGCGCCCGCTGCGGCGCGTACCCCAGACGGCGACAACTTCGCCGCGATCCACTTGCAGGCAGACATCGCGCAAGACCGCCGGATCGGGCAGGGTTGTGTGGCCGCGCTTACACACGTGCTCAAGCTCAAGCAGCGTCACCGCTCGTCTCCCGTGCGGCCGTCGCTCTGGTCGAGGGCGGCCAGCTCGCGGCGGGCGTAGGCGATCCAGGACAGCCGAGCCTGCATCATAAGGCGGCATTGCTCGGCCACAAGCCGCTCGGCGACAGCGCTGAGGCCATCGTGGGGCGCGTCACGCGAGCGCGCCGCCGTACGGGAGCCTTTGCCGAGCTCGGCCAAGCAGGCGTGCTCGAAGCGGGCGACCAGCTGGAGCCCTTGCGCAGGCGAAAGCATCGCCAGCTGGCAAGCGAACAGGCGCGCGCGGCGGCTCTCGTCGTACAGCTGGGTAAACAGCCACTCGCGGTAGCCCTCCATGCCCAGCTCGGTGGGACGGTAGTGAGGCTTGGGCTGGCGCTCGGGCTCGCCCTCCGGCGAGAACCTCTCCACAAGCTGGCGGCTCGCAAGCTTGTCGAGGGCCGTGTAGACCTGGGAAATGCTCGACAACTCAAGGGCCTGACCGTAGGTGCGCTCGAAGCGCTGCAGCAGCTCGTAGCCGTAGCTCGGCCGCTGGATCACAAGCCCCAGCAGCGACCAGCTGACGGTGGAGCGCAGTCCCTCGGCGCCCACTTCGTTCACGACTGCACTCCCATCTCGATCAAGACAATAGGCCGACGCCGATCGGAGGTCTAGAGATGTGAACAATGTCCTAAAAAGCCGCTCCTCACAGGTGACAGTACACATACCAACGATGACTCATGTTGGCAATCTTCCACAGTGTAGAACGTTCTAGGGCGAAGCTTGTGGGGCGCGCGTGACTTGTACAGACTGGACAAGCCAAGGTGGGGAAGTTGTAGGAGCGGCGAAGTCAAGAAAGCAGAAACACGAGGGGAATGGGTTTATATGAGGGTTCGACGCGCTGGGTTGGTCGGGGTTGTCTGGTTGTGTGGGGTTGTGGTTGGGCTTGGGTTTGGGGCTGGGCCTGCGTTGGCTGGAGAACCAAGTGAACCGGTGATGCTCAACTTGCCGGCGCAGGTGCCGGCGACCTATGTGACTGTGCGCGCATATCTGAACCCCGAGGGGGCGGGTCCTCAGGCGGGGACATATGAATTTCTGTATCGGCGGGGCGATACGGGTTGTGCGGGGGAAGGCAAAGCGCCTGAACCACCGGCACCGAAGCCGGGCTTGGGGATCGTGGAAAGCAGAGAAGAAGTGTCGCAGTTGTTGTCAGGGCTTTCGCCCGGCACCGAATACACGGTGTGTGTATTGGTAGAAAACGAAGCGAAAGAAACCAAACTTTCCACACCGCTGACGTTCACAACGGCAGAAACGATCGAAGAAACTTACGTGTCCAGCATCTCTTCGACGGGCGCCAAGTTGAACGCGAAAATCGATCCTGAAGGAACCAATACCGCCTACACTTTTGAATACCGTGCCGGCGGCGAAGGCGAATACACGCCGGTCAAGGGAGGCTCAGGCGATATCGGCGAAGGCGCTACCAGTGTGGCCGTCGAAGCTGAACTTGAAGGACTCGCTGCTGAAACAACTTACGAGTACAGGGTCAGCATCACAAAAGCCGGCAAAACGCTTGTCGGGCTGACCAGGACATTTACGACGCAGGGCGCTGTCGCGTCGCCGGTGTTGCCGGATGGCCGGCAGTGGGAAATGGTCTCTCCACCAAACAAGCATGGTGGCGGGATCGAAGGGTTCACATACGCCGGCGGGGATTTGCAGGCCGCTGAAAATGGTGACGCGCTCGCCTACTATGCGAATGGTCCGATCGTCGGCGAACCGGAAGGCAACCTCGCGGTCGAAAAGGCCGAGATCCTCTCCAAGCGTGAGTCGCCCGGCGTGTGGAGCACGCAGGACCTGGTAACACCACACGAGAACACCGGGGTGATCCCTATCGGCATTGGTTATGAATACAAGCTGTTCTCACCCGATCTGTCCGACGCGCTGGTGGAACCCGAGGGCGAAACAACCCTGCCGCCGGCGAGCAAAAACGCGACACAGGAACACACGCTATATCTACGGAACAATCCGACTAACGCCTATCAACCGCTGGTCAGCGAAGCAAACGCTTTGCCGGGTGTCCCGCTCGGGGACACCTTTGAAGGCGCTTCTCCAAACCTGGAGCACGTCGTCTTTGCGAAAGCGGGTGGCTTCGGCAACGGTCTGTATGAGTGGAATGGTACACCGGGTCAGCAAGGAATTGTTCAGACCGTACCAGGCCCCAAAACGGGGGGCCTGGGAGATGATAGTTCAACTAAACCGGTCTCACGGAATGCAGTGTCGAGTGACGGTTCACGCGTTGTGTGGACCGAGGGATCGGAAAACCTCTATTTGACGGACCCGGCCGCCGAAGAAACCGTTCTTGTGGCTACCAATGGGTATAACGGTGCCCCCCATTTCATGGATGCTAATTCCGATGGGACAAAGATCTTCTTTGACGATGGAACGCCGCTGGTGGCGGGCGCTGATAGTGGATCGGGAAAAGGACAGCAAGGTGATTTGTATGTGTTTGAAGCGCCGCGGGGTAAGCCGTTGTCGGATGGGTTTTTGCGTGATTTGACTATCGATTCGCATATGGTTGGCGGTGTTCGCGAAGAAGGAGGTATGAAGAGTTATGTAATCGGGGTTGGGTCGGAAGGGTCGGGCGAAAGGGAACTGCTCAATGTGTATTTCGTGGACAGCGGCGTGCTGGGCGACGGTGTGAGCCTAACCGGTGCGAGCGCGAAATCGCATGGATATAACCTTTACGTCGAGAGGTACGCGAAAGAAGCGTGGGAAGAACCGCAGCTTGTCGCAAGCTTGACATTCGCCGACGGGTACAGTTGGGGGGAAAATGTGTTCGCCTTCGAAGTCTCGGACTCGCCTGGTGTTTTGACCGAGATGACGTCGGGCGTGTCTACGTCAGGCAAATATTTGGCCTTTATGTCTTCCTCAACTTTGACCGAGTTCGATAATCGCGATGTGGTGAGTGGCCAAAGGGACCAGGAGGTCTTTGTGTATGATGCCGATACCCGGCGTTTGGCGTGCGCGTCGTGTAACGCTTATGGTGTTCGACCGCGTGGCGCCGCCAGTGTGCCCGGTTGGACGGGGAACATATGGGCTGAAGATGCACAGTTTGATTCGCGGTTTATGAGTGGCTCGGGCCGCCTGTTTTTCGATAGTTCAGACGCGTTGGTGCCGGGCGATATCAACGGGCTCGACGACGTGTATGAGTATGAGCCTGAAGGCGTGGGGTCGTGTAGTCCGAGCGTTCACAGTCAGGATATGGTGTTTCGCGTGCAGGACGGTGTTGGTGGGTGTGTCGGTTTGATCTCCTCTGGTACTTCTTCGCAGGAGTCGACATTCATGGAAGCGAGCGGTAAGGGTCCTGGTGGCGAAGAAGGCGAAGATGTGTTCTTCTTGACGACGTCGCAACTCGTGTCAAAGGACATCGATAGTGCCGATGACGTGTACGATGCGCACGAGTGCTCGTCCGCGGCGCCGTGCGCGTCCAATGTGGCGAGCGTGCCGCCGGCGTGCGAGGATACTGATTCTTGTCGAGTGGCTCCGGCGGCGCAGCCGAGTATTTTCGGTGCGCCGTCGAGCGCGACGTTTTCCGGTAACGGTGGTCCTGCCGCGGGCGGTCCCGCAGCGGTGGTGAAGACGAAGGGTTTGACGCGAGCGCAACAGTTGACCAGAGCGCTGAAAGCGTGTAAACGTGGCCAGAAGCATAGACGCAGGGCGTGTGAAGCACACGCGCGAGACAAATATGGGAGTGCGCGCAAGTCCACGATCGCGGGCCGGAGGAGCAAATAATGAGTTCGCCTAGAAGGTTGGGTTTGCTAGTCGCGATCGTGGGGTTGTGTTTTGGGGTTGTGTGCTCACCGGCGCTCGCGTCGGAATCCGGTTGGTGGGCGGTGTCCTCGACAAGCTCGCCGACTTATGTTCCGCCCGGTGGCCAAGCTACGATTGAGGCGTTCGCGACAAACCGAGGGGATACTGCGATCGCTACCGAAAATACCCCGGTCACTATCACGGACACACTACCGGAAGGCTTTACGGTTGAAAATGTCGAGACACTGACAGGTATGGATGAGCCATTCGGCGAAACCAAAGACGGTGAACCGGTATGTAAAGCCGAACCGGGTGTCGTCAGTTGCACGGTGAGCGATCCGCGCACGATTCAGCCATATGAAGAGTTTGACATGGAGATAACGGTTAAAGCGGGTTCACGCTCGGGCACGAATACCGTGTCGGTGTCCGGCGGTGAATCGCGAGGCTGCGTCCCGGCAGGAAAAACGGGCCGCTGGGAAAACGTTTTTTGCAGCACAAAGCATGAAGGGCTAGCACAGGGCGCGTGGGGAGAAAACCCCGGACACGCCGGTCCTTACGAAGGCGTCGGGTTGGGCGCCGTCACCAGCGCGACGGCGAGACGCAACGTGATCGTCAGCAGCGAACCAACACCATTTGGTATCACCGAATACGAAATGGCTTTGGAAAACGAAGGCGGGTCCGCCGACCGGGAGGCAGGTTCGCATCCGTTCCAGTTCACGACGGCGTTCGCGCTAAACGAAAGCGAATCTTCTTTCAGCGGATTGAGCGGATCGCGCTTTGCGACGCCTGCGCTACCGAAGGATTTCCGTTTCCATCTGCCGCCCGGCCTGATCGGCGACGCCACGACCGTTCCGCAATGCAAAGAACATGACTTTTCCCACGTGTTCATCACAAATAACAACGCCTGTCCAGCCGATACCGCGGTCGGCGTGGCAAATGTGTTGCTGGAGGTCCAAATTGGAAACCTAGGCAACAAAATTACGGTAACGAATTACTCTGTGCCGGTGGTTAATCTGGTGCCCGCGGTGGGCGAGCCAGCACGGTTTGGATTCGAGGTCGAACAGGCGCCCGTGATTATCGACACTGCGGTGAACACCGGCCGCGATTACGGGATCGTAGCTAGCTCGCTGAACACGACGGAGGATGTTCACGTGCTCTCGACAAGCGTCACGCTGTGGGGCGTCCCAGGCGACCCGCACCACGATACGTCCAGGGGCTATGAATGCCTGTCCGCAGCCGCCTTTGTTTACGGAAATGGTGGGCAGTGTACCCCAGAAAATCAGGCTAACCCGAAGCCGTTCTTGACCTTGCCTACGTCATGTACGGGCGAACTAGCGACCTCGATGGAAGCCGACGCGTGGAACGGCGCCGTGTCCGCGCCATCGCTATACCAAGCACCGGTACCAGGGTTGACCGGCTGTAGCAAGCTGCCGTTCCACGCATCGATCAGCGTCGCGCCGGACGTGCAGGAAGCAAGCAAGCCCTCCGGTCTGAAGGTCGACGTGCATATCCCCCAGGAAGTGAGCCACGCCGCGGAAGGGCTCGTGGGCTCTGACGTGAAGAGCATGAAGGTCACGCTGCCGGAAGGCGTCACGATCGACCCCGCCGGCGCGGACGGTTTGGAAGCGTGCTCTGAGCCGCAGGTCGGCTACGAACCGGCAGTCAGCGAACCGCCAGGCAAGCTGGATTTCAGCGCGAGCCTGCCCGAACCGCTGAACCCAGGCCTGTTCCTGGGAGCAAAAGGGTTCTGTCCCAACGGGGCGAAGATCGGGACGGTAAAGATCACGATCCCTGTGATCGCACATCCGCTTGAAGGCTCCGTGTATTTGGCGGCGCAGAACGCGAACCCGTTCGGTTCGCTGGTAGCGATGTATATCGTCGCCGAAGACCCGGTGTCGGGTGTGCTCGTGAAGCTCGCGGGCGAAGTCAAATTGAACGAAGCGACGGGTCAGATCGTGGCGACGTTTGAAAACACGCCGCAAGCACCGTTTGAAGACGCCGAACTGCACTTCTTCGGCGGCGACCGTGCGCCACTCTCAACACCTGCACTGTGCGGGACGTACACAACGACCGCACAGGTGTATCCGTGGTCGGGAACGCCACCCGTGGAAACCTCCTCCTCATTTCAGATCACAAGCGGTCCCGGCGGAGGCCCATGTCCGAACCCGCCCGGCGATGGGTCGAGGAGCACGTTGCCGTTCCAACCGGAACTGACGGCGGGTACGACGAGCAACCAGGCGGGTGGGTTCAGTCCGTTCACGATGACGATGTCAAGGCAGGACGGTCAGCAGGACCTCAAGAGCGTCAGCCTGCACATGCCACCAGGACTCTCCGCGATACTGACGGGCGTCCCGTTGTGTGGGGAAGCGCAGGCGGACGCGGGGACATGTCCAGCGTCGAGCTTGATTGGCGAAACGACGGTCGGCGTGGGGTTGGGTAGCAACCCGTATACGGTCAAGGGAGGCAAGGTCTATTTGACCGAAAAATACGGTAATGCCCCCTATGGCCTGTCGATCGTCAATCCGGCTGTCGCGGGTCCGTTCAACCTGGGGAACGTGATCGTGCGAGCAAAGCTCGAAGTAGACCCGATCACGGCGGCCGTGACGGTCACGAGCGATAGCTCGGGTCCGTATGCGATCCCGCCGAGCCTCGACGGGATACCACTAGAGATCAAGCACATCAACGTGACAGTCAACCGGCCGGGATTCACGTTCAACCCGACCGGTTGCGGTTCGCTTGCGGTGACGGGTACGCTACAAAGCATCGAGGGCTCCGCGAAGAGCCTGTCGGTGCCGTTCCAGGCGACGAACTGCGCGACACTCGCATTCAAACCCAGCCTGACCGTCTCCACCAACGGGAAAACAAGCCGTGCCAACGGGGCTAGCTTGCACGTCAAGCTGGCCTATCCCAACGCGCCGTTCGGATCTCAAGCGAACATCAAGAGCGTCAAGGTGGACCTACCCAAACAACTCCCGTCAGAGCTCAAGACGTTGCAGAAGGCGTGTCCGATACAGACCTTTACAGCGAACCCGGCGGCGTGCGATCCGGAATCCAGAATCGGGACGGCGAAGGCGGTCACGCCGTTGTTGCCGGTTCCGCTTGAAGGCCCCGCCTATTTCGTCTCAAACGCCGGGCTTGCGTTCCCGGAATTGGTGATCGTGCTGTCGGGCTATGGGACGACGGTGCAGCTGCATGCGGAAACGTTCATCGACAACAAGACCAATGTCACGAGCAGCACATTCCGCAGCATCCCAGACGTGCCGGTGGGGACGTTCGAACTGACGTTTCCCGAGGGGAAATACTCGGCGCTGGCGGCACCCGCTAACAAACTGTGCACGGCGGGGGCCCTGAAGATGCCGACCGCCTTCACCGCACAGAACGGCGACACAATCAAGCAGTCCACGCCGATCAGCGTCACGGGCTGCGTGCCCAGCGTCTCGGTCCTGCGCCACAGCGCGCGGGGATCGGTGGCCAGCATTACGGCAAGCGTGCCTTCGGCCGGCACGCTCACGGCGAGCGGCCCCGGGCTCTCGCACGCCTCCGCTCACCTCGGCGGAGCCGGGACGGTCACGCTCGAGCTGGCGCTCTCGCGTGGCGAGCGAAAGTTTCTCGGGCGCCATCCGGGGCGCAGCCTGCGCGCGCGGGTCAAGCTCTTGTTCTCCCCCACGCACGGCAGACGGCTCTCGACCGGGGTCACGGTGCTGTTGCGCTGAGGCCCGGTCGACGGCGCCTCGGTTCCGCGCCCCCCAGGCGCGGCGCCCCGGTGTCGCCTCGGGCGCCGCCTCTCCCTCTCCCGGCGGCGCCCGAGGGAGTCTTGGTGGGTTGCAGTCCGTCGAGGGTTCCCGGAGGATCGGTTTTAGAGCAGCTGGTTGGCCTGGATCAGGTGAATGCGGGGGTCTTGCTCTGCGTCGGCGTGGAGTTGTGCGGCGAACCCGTTGCGTGCGAAGAAATACAGGTCAGGAGGGGGCGTGTCGGGTGTCAGGTGGGCGGCGAGCGCTTCCAGCTTGGACTTCTCGCTATAGGGCAGCACTCCCGTTGTCCACTTGCAAGAGCCGATCGCCGTGACTTGGCGGTTCTCCTCGACCGCCACGACGTCGAGCTCGCGGTCCACATCGCGCAGGCTCTCGCCGCGTGTCTCGCGTACCTTGCCCCACCAGCGACCGACCGCCGCGGCGTCGAGCTCTCGCCGTAGCCAGTGCTGGCAGACTTCCTCGAAAGCCGGTGCGGAGACAAACCGGTCGAGTTCCGGCAGCACGCGCTTGCGCAGGTGGGTGCGCGCCCCCTCGGCGTCGATCAAACGGTCGTGAGAGGGCAACACGAAGCGAAACCAAAAGCGAAGGTATGGGTCTGTGATGCGGTAGAAGCTCTGCTTGGAGCGCTCCGGGTTTGCGACCGTCACCGGGACGGTGCGCTGCAGCAGCCACATGCCTTGCAGCGTGTCGAGCATCTGGCTGACGCGTACCGTTCCTCCGCGCATACCCGTGCGTGCCGCGATCTGAGAGACGCGCGTCTGCCCCGCCGCGACCGCGCGCAGGATCGAGAAGTAGCCGGCGGCGTCGGCGAGCTCCTGGTCGAGCAACAGGCGCGCCTCCTCGTGCAGGAGTCCGTCGCTCATCAAGATCAAGTTCAAAATGTTCTGCGCAAGCGTCTCCCGCGGGCGGATCTGGGCGAGGTAGTAGGGCATGTTTCCGAACACCGCATACGCCGCGATCCGCTGCTCGGCAGACCAGTCGGGGAGAAACAGGCCGATCTCGGTCGGCGCGAACGGACGCAGGCGCAACTGTCCCGCGCGCCTGCCATATGTGGTCGCGGAGTAGCCGATGACTTCGCGCTCGAAGAAGCCCACCTCGCTGCCGCACAACACCAGGAAAATAGGGAGCGCCTCCCCGCGCTCGCGCCACCACACGTTGATGATCGAGCCGATCTCCGGATGTTGTCTTGCGATGAACTGGAACTCGTCGAGCACGATCAGCACGGGTCCCTCCGCCGCCCAGTCGGCCACCGCGTCGAGCGCCGCCCGCCAGCTGGGCGCCGATAGAGCGCTGCGACCAGTGGCCTCGGCCAAACGCTCGGAGAAATCGGAGAGCTGATCCACCATCGTCCCGCTCGTCGCCTCGAAGTAGAGATGGCGCTTCCCGGCGGCGAAATGCAACAGCAGCGCGCTCTTGCCAACGCGACGGCGCCCCCACAGCGTGAAGATCTGAGCCTCCCCGGTGTCCCAGCGGCGCTGCAAGCGCTGCAGCTCGTACGCCCGATTGTGGAAGGTGCGATCGCCAGCCATGGAGAGATTATAGCGGGCTTTTAGTTATTGTTAGGTTAGTATGCGGCCGATCCGTCTGAGTGTTCGGTGCCCGCCGGGGCGCGAAGCTCGTTGATTGCCTGGCAGGGCGGGAGCGGCCGACTGTTGAATGTCAGGTGGGACAGCCGTTATAATGAATATCATGAGTCTTGCTATATCTGCGCCCGAGTTCATTATGGAGGGCCTTTCGCCGCGTGAGCGGGAGGTGGTTCGTGGCGTCTACCTGGAAGGCCAGGCAAGCGACGCCGTAGCGGAGCGCCTGTCGATCAGCGAGAGCGCGGTCGAGAAGATCCTCTTGATTGCGATGCGCAGCGCACTCCAAGGTCTGGCGCGCAAAGTCGGGACGAGGCGCCGCTTGGAGGACGTGATCGAAGCGATGCTGCCCGAGTCGATCCCCTCGCCCGCGGAAGTGTGGCACGCCCAGCAAAGCGCCCAAGCGCGCAGCGAGCTGCTGGCAGAGTTCGGTGCCTTCACGGCCGAGCAAGTGGCCGACCAGGCTGGCTCCAGGGCGCGCAACCGCTCTGCCTTGGCGTCGAGATGGCACAGCGAAGGGCGCATCTTCGCGGTGACCTGGCACGGTCGCGTGCTCTACCCCGCGTTCAAATTCCGTGATGGACGGCCCTCCCCGACCGTTGAGCGAGCGACACCGATCCTGCGCGCCCGCGGCCTTGACGGTTGGCCCTTGGCGTTGTGGTTCACCACGCCCACCGGCTGGCTATGGGACGCTCGCCCCGTCGACCTGCTCGAAGAGGATCCCGAGGCAGTCCTGGCGGCCGCCGGCGAGGCGCTGTCCCTGCCCGCTTAAAAGCAAATTGCCCGATCTGCCCGAGCCCTCTGAGCGCCCCGAGTTCGAGCTGGAGGCGATGGCCCCAGGAACACGCCTCGTGCGAGTCCACGACCGTTCCTACAAAGAGACCGAGTTCAACGCCTCTCCGAACCCCAGCGCCAGGTTTCGACCGATCGGCGATCCGATCGTGCCCACCTTGTATGCGGGGCTCGACGAGCATGTCGCGATCGCCGAGGGCTTGTTCCACGACGTTCCGATCCGCCCCAAGCTGGCGCGCCGCTCCCCCTTGGCCGGTCTTGAGGGTCGCGTCATCAGCGAGCTTTCGCCCACGCGCGAGCTGACCTTGATCGCGCTACACGGCTACGGCCTGCAGCGACTAGGCGTCACCCACGGCGAGCTGATCGAGACACCCGCCGCCGCCTACGCCTGGACTGCGCGCTGGTCTCAAACGTTGCACGCCGCCTGCCCCCAGGCGGACGGGCTGATCTGGATGAGCAGGCGCTTCACCGGTCGCGCGGCCCTCATGCTCTGGCAAGGCCGGGGCCGAGTGCAAATCGGGGATCTGGCGATGAGCGCGCCGGCACAGCCCTTGTGGGAAGGCCCAGGGCGGGAGCTAGCGCTCAAAGTCGCCAAGCGCGCAAAGATCGTGATGGTGGGGTGAGGAGGAGTCGCAGTCCCCTGGCGGGCCTCCACGGCCGAAAGGTGGCCGTCAAGGTCCAGTACCCTGGGCGCGCCCGGTCGCTCAGGGGCCGAGGGAGGCGATCGAGGTGACGATGACGCCGTCGGGTCGCGTGTATGTCGGAGTGTCCGCGACGATGACCAGCAGGGCGCCGCACCCCGCCTTGGTCGCCGGTGAAAGCTTTTCTGTGAGGGCAAGCAGGTTGTGGGCGGCCTCGTCCACCCGGTTGTGGCCCAGCTTGACCTCGGCCGCCAGCCAGCGGCCGTCCGGGGTCTCGATGATCGCGTCGACCTCAAGGCCCTTGTTGTCGCGATAGAAGCGAACCTCGCCTCTGTGAGGCTGCGCGTAGACGCGCAAGTCGTGGACAGCCTGTGACTCGAACAGAAAGCCCGCGAGCTCGATCTCTGCCCCGAGCAGTCTTTGCGGGGTCGCGCCGAGGGCCGCGACGGCAAGCGAGGGGTCGGCCAGATGGCGCTTGGGCGTCGCGCCCAGACGAACCCTGGAGCGCAGCTGTGGCTTCCAGCTCGGCTGGTCCTCGATCAGGAAGAGTCGCCCGAGCACGCGCAGATAGTCGTGCAGCGTGCTCTCCGCGAGCGCCCTCTCTGCCGTGCGAGCAATCGTGCGCAAACTCGCGGTGGTAGCAACGTTGCGGGCATAGGAGGCAAGCAGTCGTCGCACGCCGCCCGGGTCGCGACGAACCCCATCGACCCGATCCACATCCGCGTGAACGATCACGTCGAGATAGTCCGCATTGGCCTGCAGAGCATCGGCGGCGCCCAGCGTGAGATTGTCCGGCCATCCGCCGACCGCGAGCGCCTCGATCGCCTCGCTCACGCCCAAGTGGTGTGGCTCAGAGAGCACCGGCGATCCGTCCAAGAGGGCGCCCACCGAAACGGCGCCGCTCGAGAGCGAGCGCTCCAGCAACGTCAACGTCCGCATCTGCACGGCCGCGATCCTGCGCGCACCGGTGTGATCGCGATCATTGCTCTCCGGGGTCGAGGAGCCCGCCAGCAGGAACAACCCCTTGCCGCCCACATCGTCGATGCGTCCCCGCACCGCGTTCCAGATCCCCGGCGCCAATTGATACTCGTCGATCAAGCGCGGATGCGCCCCGTCGAGCACCAGCCGCGGGTCGGTCTGGGCAGCGGTCAACGCCGCACGATCCTGGTCCAGGCGCACCTCCGAGGCCGCAAAGCCGCGCGCCGTGGTCGTCTTGCCGACCGCCTTCGGACCCGTGAGCAGGACGGCTCCCTGTGTGCGCAGGCGCTCCTCGACCAGCTGCTCGACGATCCGTTTGCGGTGGGCTTGCTTGTGTTCAGTGGTTTGCACGAGCGCCTTTTGGGAGCGGGATCGTCCCCGGGGTGGCGAAGGGATTGTACTTGATTTGACGGCGGGATTGTACTAAAACGCTTGTCGCCTCAAGATCTCCGCCGGTAGATGCCTTCGCGGAAGAGGGCTGTGCTGGCGGCGTTCCAGCGCTCAAGCTGGATGGGAGTGAAGAAGCGCTCGGGGAGGTGGCGGTCGATCGCGGCGGTAAAGAGGACGGTGGCCAGGTTGACGATGACGGCGTGCAGCGCCGCCCAGGCGATGTCTGTGTCGGGTCGCAATACGCCCCGGTCGGCAAGGCCTTGCCATTGGGTCCGGGCGATGGCAAAGAAGGCGTCGAAGAGCTCGAGCGCGCCCTGCTCGCCGTCGGCGGCTGAGCGGGCGACGTAGCGCAGAATGGTGGGGTGTTCGCGCACGAACGCGGTCACGCGGTCGCCGAGCTGCTGCTGAATGTCGCTGTGAGCGTCGAGCGGCCGGCTGAAGGCCGCGGTTGCGATTTCGACCACATAGTCGTTGACGGCTTCGATCAGAGAAGCCTTGCTTGGAAAATGGTGCTGGACGAGGCCAGGTGAGAATGCGGCGGCCTTGGCGATGTCGCGGATCGAGGTCGCGGCGACGCCGTTGCGCGCAAAGCCATCAAGCGCCGCGTTGCGCACGCGGGCGTAGCTGGTCAGGTCTGAATCCAGGACGCGCATCCGCCCCGAGCGTACTCGATACGCCCGTATTTGCTTCAATACGAACGTATGGTAGACGGTTTGCTCAGAGCATCATGGCGAGCGGGCCCCGCACAAGACCACCCCGGTCCCGTGCTGCTCAGCGTCACCGACTTCCGGCTGAACAGCGCGTGGAGCATGCGCGGCGCCTACGTGGCGGCGATGCGCCTGCGCCGTGCCTGGCCGGAGCTCGAGGGCGCCGTCGGCATGTGGTTGTGGGCGCAGCCCCACCGCCGGCGCTCGGGTGCAGTGTCGGTGTGGCAGTCCGCTGAGGATCTCACCCGCTTCGTGCGCTGGCCCGTACACGTCGCGACCATGCACAAGTACCGCAAAAAGGGAGAAATCGCGTCGATCAGCTGGCAGGCAGAGCGCTTTGACCCCGAACGAGCCTGGCGCGAGGCAGTGGGTTACCTGAGCCACGGAGAGACCCCCGCGAGGGCGGCTCCCAGACCGCGCGGCGTGCGATGAGCCCCGTCAGGCCCGGAAGGCTCAACGCCATCAGCGGAGCCCTATTCGTCGTGTGCTTCAACCTCGCCTTGTTCGACCTCGGAGCGCCGCCAAAGGCCAGCGACGGCGCCGCCCAGATCGCCGAGCTACTGGTGCAGGCGCGCGGAAGGATTCTGCACGGCATGTACCTCGCCGGCGTAGCGGCCATGCTCGGCCTGTGGTTCTTCGCGGTCGTGAGGAGTTGGCTCGCCCAGGCGGGAGCAGACGAGACCAGGCGAGCCGACGCCGCGTTTGCCGGTGGGCTGTTCGCGATCGGACTCGGTGTGCTCGGAATGCTGCTCTATTACGGCGCCGCATATCGAGTGGCCGGCGAGAGTGGTGGCGCGCCGGCGGTCGTGCGAGCGCTCACCGACGCGGGCAACGCCTCAATCGAGCTCACCAAGTTCCCGCTTGCCGTGTTCATCCTGTGCGTCTCGCTGGGCGGCTCCAGAACCGGACTGCTGGCCCGCTGGTTTGCGCGGGCGGGATACGCAAGCGTGCTCGTGCTGTTGGCCAGCGCAATCCCCCTGTTCGCCGAAGGATCGTTCACCCAGTTCGGTGGCGGCCTCGATGTGATCGGGGGTGTGCCCGGCGTGCTCTGGATCTTCACGCTCAGCCTGATCATGGCCCGTTCGAGACCCCTACGAGCGCCCCGGTTGGCGACGGCGTAGGCGCAGCCAGGCGTGCACGCCGGCGATCCGGTGTCGGACTCGGTTGAGTGTTCGGTGCCCGCGTACGGGTATCGCGCCGCCAGCATCGACATGTGCGTTCTGGCGGGGGTCTCAAGCTCCGCGTTCCCCGAATGCTTCACCTCGCGTCGATGTCGACCGAACGACCCGCTAGGCGGCCTTCCCTGTCCTCCTTGGACCGCAACGTCGCGCGCGGCGCCACGGTGACCTGGCCGCTCGGCTACCTGTAGGCCAACGCCTGCGGTAGCCCCACGGTCCAGGTGAAGGTGCTCTACCGGCGCGGCGAGGCCACGGTGAAGTGCTGCTCGGGGATACCACTGTCACGCTGCCGCCCGGTAGCGCCGCCGCTCAGCCGGCGCTCGGCAGGGTCTCGGCGGGCTCGAAGGGCCGTTGATTGCCGCGAGGCCGTGAACTGCGGATCGCTGGATGTCAGGTAGGACACCTCGCGCACCCCGAGCCGGGGAGTCGAGGGGTTCCGGCCTGCGGGGACATGTTCTGGGTTGCAGTCCTCTGGGGCTCCACCCTCTCCGCTATCGAGGAAGGTCCAGGCCGATCACGCGGCTCTACCCTGATGTTTTGCTTGTGTATCCGCCGTCGAGTAGGCGAGGCGTCCAATTGCCCGCGATCTATCACTTCACCGATGTAGAGAACCTCCCGGGCATTCTTGCTGCCGGTGAGTTGCGTCCACACAGTGCAGCCCCATGTGTCGTGGACGTCGCCGATGAGACGATCAAGTCGCGGCGCGCCCGGACCGAGGTCCCCTGCGGCCCGGGAGGTATGGTTTGCGACTACGTTCCCTTCTATTTTGCGCCATGCTCGCCGATGCTCTACAGCATCAAGAGCGGCAACGTGGACGGCGTCAGTCCCGAGCAGCGGCGGCTCGTGTACTTCGTGAGCTCGACCGAGGCCGTGCTTGGCGCCGGACTGCGCCACGTCTTCACCGACGGCAACGCTTCGGCCGCCTTCACTGCCTTCCACGAGGATCCGGCGAGGCTCGCCGCCGTGGTCGATTGGCCGCTGATGCGCGCGCGCTACTGGTTCAACACGCCCGAGGACAGCGACCGTCGTCGCCGTCGGGGTGCCGAGATGTTGGTGCACGAAGCGCTGCCCTTCGGGCTTGTTTCCGAACTCGGGGTTTACGATTCGCGGGCACGCGCAAGGGTGGTCCGGACGGTCGGCGACGCGGGCTCCCCGATCGCGGTTCGCGTCCGGCGCGACTGGTATTTCTAGCCCATGATTGAGTTTCTCACAGGCAATCTGCTCGACGCCGACGTCGATGCGCTCGTCAACACGGTCAACACCAAGGGCGTGATGGGCAAGGGCGTGGCACTTCAGTTCAAGCGGGCTTACCCGGAGAACTACAAGGCCTATCGCAAGGCCTGCGCGGCCGGCGAAGTCAAGTTGGGGCGGATGTTCGTCTTCCCCACCGGCCAGCTCCAACGACCAAGGCTGATCGTCAACTTCCCCACCAAGGGCCACTGGAAGTCCCGTTCGCGCCTCGCCGACATCGAGGAGGGCCTGCGCGACCTGCGTCGCGTCTTGATCGAGCAGGACGTGGACTCGCTCGCGCTCCCGCCGTTGGGATGCGGCCTGGGAGGCCTGTCCTGGGCGGAAGTGCGTCCCCGTATCGAGCAGGCGCTAGCCGACCTGCCGATCCGCGTCTTGGTGTTCGAGCCGCACGGAGCGCCCACCCCCGAAACGATGCCCCAAGTTCGCGAGCGGCCCCGCATGACCGCCTTTCGCGCAACCCTCATCTGGCTCTTGGATCGCTACCTAGCGCCGGGAGAGTCCGCTTCGCCGCTGGAGGTCCAGAAGCTGCTCTACTTCCTACAGGAGGCCGGCGAGCCTCTGGGGCTCCAGTTCGCAAAGCTCCACTACGGCCCCTACGCCGACGCGGTCCGCCACGCCGTCGAGCGGTTGGAGGGGCATTACCTCAGCGGCTACGGAGACGGCACGGGCGACACAAGCGTGCAGCTCTTGGCTGGCGCGAGTATCGAGGCGCAAGCGTTCCTCGAAGATCACCCCAACACGTTCGAGCGCTACGCCCGTGTAGCGAGGCTGATCGACGGTTTTGAGACTCCTTATGGGCTTGAGCTGCTGGCCAGCACCCATTGGGTCGCCACGCGCGAGGACGCCCCGAGCCCGGGTGCAGCCGCCGAACTGGTGCGCGACTGGAGTCAGCGCAAGGGACGCCTGTTCACCGACGAGCACGTGCTCGTCGCCTGGCAGCGACTGGAGGACGGCGGTTGGCTCTCGGGAGTGCTGGTGGGGGCCGGGTAAACCGGAACAACCCCAAGGCTTGTTCGGGGTCCTGGACCGGGGTGGATTGGGTATTTGAGCTGGTGGTACCCGGTCCGGCGTGTTGTCACCATTGACGCCGTTTGCCCTCGAAAATATGGTCTTTTCGTGAGTTTTCGCGGTCGTGAGGTGTTGGTCGATGCGGAGGGTGGGGCGGGTTGCAGTCCCTCTCCGCGCGTACGCGCGGACGGGGTGGCCCGAACACGCGCCTCGGTGCTCGCCGCGATGGTCTCCCTTGTCGGCGAGCGTGGGTACGGGTCCGTTTCGGTGGAGGCCGTCTCGCGGCGCGCCCACGTCTCGCGGCGCACCTTCTACGCCCTGTTCGATTCCGTCGAGGACTGTTTCGCCGCAGTGCTCTTCGACGGCTTGGAGCGCACCGGCGCGATCATCGCCGAGGCCTTCGCACGCGAAAAGACTTGGGAGGACGGGATACGCTCGGCGCTCGCGGGCCTACTCGTCTGTTTCGACTCCGAGCCCCTACTCGCGCGCGTCTGGTTCATCGAGGCCTTGGCCGCCGGGTCCTGGGCCTTGGAGCATCGCGAGCGCTCCGTCGGGGTCCTCCGCGGCGTAATCGTCGAGCGCTGGGCCACGCTCACCGGCGGCGGTCCCGCACCCGCTCCCGACTCCCCGGCCGTCGTCGGTGCGATGGCCGCCGTGATCGGCGCGATCCACACCCACCTGATCACCCAACGCCCCGAGCCCCTGATTGTCCTGCTCGGGCCTCTGGTGGGCTTGGTCAGCTCGCCCTATCTCGATCCCCCCGCGACTGCCCGCGAAGTAGCGCGCGCCGAAGATTGCGTGCACGAACTGCTCCGCTCGCCCTATCCGCCAGTGGTGTGGCCCCTCGCGGATCTCAACGATTCGGTTGAAGTGCCCGCCCCCCTGCGCGACCCCCGTGCCCACCGGGCGCGTATGTGCCTTCACTATCTGTTACGCGATCCAGGCGCCTGCAATCGGGAGATCGCCTCCGGCATCGGCGTCTCCTCGCACGCCCAAATGTCCAAGCTCCTCTCCCGCTTGAGCGCCCTCGGGTTGCTGGTCAAGGTGCCCGGCGGCCCCGGCTTGCCCAATGCCTGGTCGCTCAGCGAGCCCGGCGCTCGGGTGGCCCACGCCTTGGAGGACGGCCCCCGCCGCGAGAGTCCGGTAGTCCGGACGGCGGTCACACTTCGTGTCACCGGCCTGCCTTCGGTCACATCTTGATCGGCCCTCCGCGCACGCCTAGCTTGTTCTGTAGATGTTCGCTTCCCCCCGACGCGATGCCCCTACGCGCCTGCTCGCCGCAACGATCACGCTAGTCGCCCGCGACGGGTATCGGGCCGCCACCGTCGAGGACACGTGCGCGCTGGCCGGAGTCTCCCCCGAGGTGTTCACCCACTGTTTTGCCTCCCTCGAGACTTGCTTTCTAGCCGCTTTCGACGACGTCATCGCACGAGGATGCCTCGAGATCGTCGAGGCCTCGCGAGGGGCCCCCTCGTTCGGGGAGCAAGTAGGAACCGCGATGCTCGCCTTGCTCTCGTTTCTAGACCGCCAGCCCGACCGCGCGCGGTTCGTCGTGGTCGAGAGCTTCGGGGTCTCCAAGCACGTGCTCTGGCGGCGCTCGCGGGTGCTCGACCGGTTTGTCGAGGCGCTCCACTCGGGAGGCTCTGCCGCGCTCGGGGGCGGGCTTGAGGTCCCGAAGCTCGCGGTTGCCCGGCAGGCCGTGCTCTGTGTGCACTCGGTTGTGTTCGACAGCTTGGTTGGTGGGGGCGGCGAGTTGGTGCCCCTGGCCGGGGTGCTCACCGGCTTGGTGCTCGCGCCCTACTTAGGGGAGGAGGTCGCCGGGCGGGTTGCTTGGGTTGGGGGGCGGCCGGGGTAGGCTGCTTCTGGGACGTTTGACCTAGACAGGACCAAGATCGAGGGCTTCCTCGCGGAGGCATGGTTGGCGGGCGCAGCGGCGGCTGCACACGACGAGGCAATCGCCAAGGCGGCAAGGATCGGGAACGGCATGAAGGACATCGTCGAAGCCGCAGCTCGGAAGCCGTCGGGGCGCTCGGATAGCGCTGAGGGCACGAACAACTAGGTTACGCTTTCCCCTCCCGAGGCGGGAGCCAGCCATCCCAAGCGACGCGTACGCTTGTTCAGACCGATATGGGACGAACGCCTGAAGCCAAGATCGAGCCTGCCTTGCTCGCGTGGGCACGAGAGGACCTCGGCCTCGACACCGCTACCGCAGCACAGAAGATCGGCGTCGACGAGGAGCGCCTGCTCTCGTAGCCGCCCGATGGTCGCTCGCTCCAGCCTCCATAGTGTGTGCTTGAGATCTCCTTTGCCTCAGAGAGGATGCGGGTGAACTGGCTGCGGTTCTCGAGCGCCTTGCGTGTGGGCGCATGGTTGAGTAGACGGTAGATGTCGTAGTAGTGGCGCCCGCAGCGCTCGTCCGATGGTGTGTCGGGCGCATATGTCGTTGCCGCGTGGTGCAGCAAAGAGATCTTCTCAAGCAATGTGCGCATCGGCCGCAAGGCTTGACATCGAACGCGGCTGTGTCCTCGTATTCGCTTGGGTCGAGATCGAGGGGGCCGCAGAGCATCGGGGTCAGTCTGACCATTTCCGATGGCCACTCGCCGCCGGCGTAGCGGCTCTCAAGCAACACGCCTCGATCCTCGATCGGCACAGCGACACCGGTCCGGATGAGGCGTGGATACCGCATCACGTCGGCACGGTGAGCCCCTCTACCTCGTCCTGGTGGGCGAGCGTCCATTCGCTCCATCCCGAGGTCGACCGCTACCTGACCTGCGATCTGCGCGAGCAAACGCTCGCGGCTGGCCGCCGAGTCCCCCTTAGCCGGCAGCATGAGAATGTCCACGTCCTCAGAGAACCGCTCGATCAGGCCGTAACCCTTGGACAGGCTGGTACCGCCCTTGAGCACGAACGCGCCCGGGTAGCGTTCGTGCAGCGAGCGCAACACCTGTGTCACCCAATAGTCCTTCTCTACAAACAGCGGCGCCAATCCAAGACTCTGGGCCGCTGTCGTGACGGCTCCCTCGAAGTCGGCCGGATCGTCGCGCAGGCGGCTCATGCGAACAAGTCGAGCACGCGCAGAGCCCGGGCCCGGGTGCGCGGGTCCCGTGCCGCCGGCACGCGTTCGCTCTCGTGCTCGTAGTGGGCGTAGCGCAGGACCGCGCGCAAGCGCTCGCGCACGGCGGGCGGCTCGGTTACGCTCGCTCGCACGAGCCGCTCCACATGCACGTCCTCGCGGTCAAGCAGTTCCCGCAAGCGCTCCAAGGTCGTGGCACTGTCGGTCTCCACGTAGCGCTCCCACCCGTCCAACACCTCCAGGAATGTCACCTCGATCCCGTTCAGCTTGGCTTCGCGTCGAGCCGAGCGCGCCACGCGACTTGCCATCCTCACGTTCTGCAAGCCCTGCACGCTTCGGTGGGTCGCCGCTATAGCTTCGACGGGAGAGACCTGGGTTGAGAGGCCGAGGAGTTTGGCGGCCTGCCAGCCGGTGGCGCCGATCGCCTCGTTCGGTCCGAGCAGCTTCTGCACTGCCGCACCTTGCGATGCTCTGGTCATGCCGAAGCGGCTGCGCTTGCCCCGCCAATACACGCCGCGGCGTACCCGCACCAGCTCGCCGCGCGACACCATACGGCGCAGCTCGTTGTTGACCGCCGAAGGCGAGCCTTCGAAGTCCTCGATGCGCCACAGGCGCTCGCCCGAGCGGCGTATGCGTTGGCGCACCTGCAGTGCAGTGCTCTTGTCGGTGGCTTGGGGGCGGGGCATATGATGATTGTAACTCGATACGAGAAATCGTCAAGAGATGGGTCGTGACGAGGATGTAGGCGCCCACCTCGGTCGCCAAGGTCTCTGAGCGGGTCGTCTTGCCGTCGATCACGATCCCGATCGGGATCTTCTTGCGGTGCGCCATCGCAGGCGCACGCTAGCGTCCGATCCGGCCAGTCTCAGGCAGGGCTTGCGGGCGACGCGTGGCGCGCCGCCCGGTTGAGGGTCGGGTGGTGTGCACGCCGCAGCTCCTGCCTCACTCTGTGCGGCAAAATGGCAAGGCTGCACACCACCCGGGCCCGTGGAGGCCCATAGCGGCTCGACGGTTCTCGGATCGGGGGAGGATGACCTTGCGGTCAGACCGGCCCTTCCCGTCGGTCCGCTACAGCTCCAGTTGGTCGAAGTGCCAGGCGGCTCTGCTGGCCATCACAAATTCCCCCAGTTCGTGCACCAGGCCCGTGGCCTTCAGGTTCGCGATCGCGTCCATCGCGTCCAAGCGCGGCGCGCTCAGCTCGCGCACCAGCTCATCCTTGCTCCACAATCCGTGATGGTCTCTGCCCAACAACAGGCCCATAATCGCCGCGTCTGCCGAGGCCTTGCTCGATTGCCTCGGGGCCCTTTTCGATTCCTCGGCGGCCTCCCTCGCATTCGCGAGGATGCTCGACTCGATACTTTGTCCTTGCATGGGAAGGCCTCTTTCCTTTCCGTGCCACGGCCCCGGCGTTCACGCGCGCGGGGCCACTGGCTTTTTTGGGGTTGTTCCGCCAGCTATAGCTGGCGGATGGGCGCGGCGTCAAGGGCGAGGGGCCCGATCTGGCTTGTTTGCGTTGAACTTGGCCGGATTTCGCTATCGGGGGTGGGGGTCGCAGTCCTTTGCGGATTCACCCAACAGTGTGTTGGACCGCCGCTGACGTGGACCGTCACGACCGGCAAGACGTCCACGAGCGGGTCCACCGCGTACTGGTACAAGCGAGGCTCTCCCTCCAACGTGAACGTGTCTCCCTGCTTGCAGCGCAGCACGGCGTCCGCGCCGCCGAGGGCCATGCTCAGACGCCGCAGCAGGCGCTTGGCCGTCAGCTTGTCGCGTAGCTGCTCTGAAGTGACGTCGGCCACCGCGACCGCCCCCACGCCCACCGCCGAGGTCCGCGCGCACCGGAGCGCGCTCAAGCAGCAGCTCAAACGTCAGCAGGCCGATCTCGAAGAGGTCCGGTTCGTGTTCGAAGAGGACTCGGCGGGGCGCCTGGGGGAGCGGGCGTTGGGTCCCGGGCTGCGTGCGGCGTGAGGCTTCGGCTGGCCCTTTTTCAAAAGGTACCGGAGGGCCAATCCGGTACCTTTTGGGGTTAAAAACCCCTGCAAATGGCTGTTACCGGGACCGGCGACTCTACCAGTAAAAGTCCTGCAAATCGGCCTCTTCGAAGGGGTTCTTCGGGGGATCTGAAAATCGTGGTGTCCCCGGTTCGAGTCCGGGTCTCGCCATTCAGGCCGAAACGCCCGTGAATCCACGGACCGACTTGCGTTCGCGGCCTCGGAAGGTACTTGTGAGCTCGGCGAACGCCGTCCAGACGCGGTCGAGGAACTTGATCCGCGGGCCGTCCGGCGGCTCCGAGTAGCGAAGAGGTGCTTGCCGTAGTGCCCCTGACCGCGCCGACATCGGTCCTAGACTGCGGCTCGCGAGCACGTGCAATCGAGATCTTTCGACCGATGACCGATCCACCCGATCCCACCCTGATCTATCACATAACTCACATCAACAACCTGCCTTCAATACTTGAGGATGGGGGGCTGTTGTCCGACGCGGAGATGATTGCCCGTGGCGGTCCCGAGCGCGCGATCGGGATGAGCGAGATCAAGCAGAACCGCATGCGGTTCCCGGTCAAGTGCCACGATGGCGACACGGTTGGCGAGTACGTGCCGTTCTACTTCTGTCCACGCTCGATAATGCTCTACCTGCTCTATATGGCCAATCATCCCGGCCTCAGCTACCGCGGTGGCCAGGGCCCGATCCTCCACTTGGAGGCAGATCTCGCAAGCACCGTCGACTGGGCGAACGAAAGCAGCAGTCGGTGGGCGTTTAGCCTCACGAACGCGGGAGCCGCATATGCACTGTTTAGGAACGACCTCGCTAAGCTCGACGAGATCGACTGGTCGGCGGTTGGGGCCACAGACTTCCGCGATGCGAAAGTCAAGGAGGGCAAGCAGGCCGAGTTCCTGGTTAAGCGATTCTGCCCCTGGAGCCTTGTCCAGCGAGTCGGTGTTCGATCCGAGAAGGTCCAGCGACAAGTGCTCGCGGCGCTCGAGGAGGTGGACCACCAGCCTCCCGTTGACGTCCTACCGGCTTGGTATTTTTGCTCGTTATGATCGATTATGAGCAAGGTGACATCCTCAAGGCCGACGCCGAAGCCTTGGTCAATACGGTCAATTGTGTAGGTGTTATGGGCCGCGGTATCGCACTGCACTTCAAGCATGCCTACCCCGCGAACTTCAAGGCTTACGCTGCCGCCTGCAAGCGAGGCGACGTACAGCCCGGCCGGATGTTCGTGCACGACACCGGGCAGGTAGCGCCGCGCTGGATCATCAACTTCCCGACGAAGCGCCATTGGCGCGGGAAGAGCCGCATCGAGGACGTCCAGTCAGGGATGAGCGCGCTCGTGCAGGAGATCCAAGTCCGTGGCATCCGGTCGGTCGCCATCCCGCCGCTTGGCAGCGGCCTCGGCGGGCTCGCGTGGGGTGATGTGCGGCCGGTGATCGAGTCTGCCTTGGCTGCTGTCCCCGGCGTGCGCGCGATCATCTATGAGCCAGGTGGGCGCTCCGGGGCGACGCCCACCACACCCGCGCCACGGATGACCGCTGGGCGCGCCGCCTTGGTTGGTCTGATTCGCCGTTACCTCGCTGGGATGATGGACACATCGATCAGCCTGCTCGAGATTCACAAGCTCATGTACTTCCTACAGGTCTCTGGGGAGCCACTTAAGTTGAACTACGTCAAGGCGCCCTACGGTCCCTACGCCGAGAATCTCCGACACGTCCTCCGGGCCGTCAACGGACATCTGATCGAGGGATACACCGCGGACGGAGACGCGCCAACCGAGCAAGTGACGCTCATACCAGGTGCTATCGCGCGGGCCGACTCCTTCCTGAGCGCGCACCCCGAGACCAACAAGCGATTCGACCGAGTAGGCGAGCTCGTCGAAGGCTTTGAGACGCCATTCGGACTGGAGCTACTCGCGACCGCCCACTGGGTAGCAGCCAGGGAGAGCGCGCGTAGTGATCAGGCGATCACCGACGCTTTCTATGCTTGGAACCCAGGTAAGGCGCAATTCACACCTGAACAGATCGAGATCGCCGTCGTCCGGCTCCGTACTGGAGGCTGGATAGGGAATGAAAGCGACCCCCGCCAGCTAACCGAGACACGCTAGAGCGTCACTTCAACGGCTTCGAGCGAGACGGCCGCCGCCTCGAACCGGCTGTACTTAGGAGTAGCGCCAGAATTACCGGTGTGGAGTGATGGTGTAGTTCCACTCTGGGTGGAACTGGTCGCCGGCGAGTTGTAGGGCGTCCATCTGTGCGTTTGAGACCTGTACTTTTGTTTCGTATGTGTTGGGGTCGAGTCGGGCGTAGATCTTCAGCCCCGTGCTTGTCTTGGTCGAGGAGATCAGGTCGATGACGACTTGGCGGCTGACGAGCGGTTTGGCGCGCCAGTTGATCGAGATGTAGCTGAAGAGGCGGTGCTCGATCTTGTTCCACTTCGAGGTGCCGGGCGGGTAGTGCATGACACGGATCGCAAGGCCGGTCTTATCGGCGAAGCGCTGCAGCTCGGTCTTCCACAGCTTCGTGCGGTAGCTGTTGGAGCCGCCGCAGTCGGCGGTGATCGTGAGCGTCTTTGCCTTCGGATAGCGGCGCCTGCCGAGGCTTCGCCACCATGCCCTGATCGCGCCGACCGCGAACTGGGCGGTGTCAGCGGAGATGCCGACCGAGACGTAGCCTTCATCGCGTCCGACGTCGTAGATGCCGTATGGGACCGCCTTGCCGGCCTCCACGTCCTTGAAGTCGTGCGTGTTGACGAGGATCGGCTTGCCGGTCGGGGCGAACTCACGCCCACCATTCTTGTAATTGCCGACCAGCTCCTTCTTCTTGGTGTCGACACTGATCAGCGGCTCGTTGGCGGCGAGCGCCTGCGCGGAAACCTCGGCGATGTGCCTGAACTGCTTATCGCGGTCTGGATGGTCGGCTCCCTCATGCGTCTTGCGGTTTGCCTGCAGGCTGTACCCAAGCCCCCGCAACTGGCGACGCACGGTTGTTTGCGCCACCTCGAACCCCTGCGAGCGCAGCTCCGAGGTGACGTTGGCCACGCTGCGCGAGGTCCACAGAAGCGGCGACTGCGGGTCTCCCCGTGTGGCTCCCTCGAGTAACGCAAGCAGCGCCTCGCGCAGCCCCGGCTCACGCTCGGCGATCGGCTTGCGCCCCGCCCCGCCACGCCTGACCCGGCCTTCCGGCGGGCGCTCGCCGCTTTCGACCTCAGCGATCCCTCTGCGCACGGTCTCCGCGGAGATCCCTGTCGCGCGCACCACCGCCGCGATCCCGCCCCGCCCGTGCGAGCGCGCCTCCGCTGCCACCCACAACCGCCGGCCGCGCTCGTCCAGCGCATCACACACGACCAGCCAGCGCTGCCGAATCGGGCCCTCGTCCACCATCGACCCCACCATCGTGACTCACTTCGCCACGCACCCCGCCAGCCCTCCCCAGCAAGCACCACATCACCAGACTTATTTAGGCGCTACTCCTAAGACGGGCCGTTTTTGGCGCTAGCAAAGGGCTTTCTGGTAGTGCCTGCCGTTGGCCATCCTTTACAACATGGCTGGTTCAAGGTGGCCACCAGGTATGACTGAAAATCGTGGTGTCCCCGGTTCGAGTCCGGGTCTCGCCATCGGAGCACGCAACTGGACGCCCTGCTCTGCGTTCGTCTGATCAACTGCATGGGTCAGCCCAATCCCGTCTATTGGGCAGACCCCGGCTTTAGGAGTTTGGCCATTCTGCCGATTTGTGCTCTGTCATGCCTGTTCGCGACGATCAGCACAAGGTTGATTCGGGGGTCGTAGGGCCCGTCTTGGCGCCACCTGAGATTGCCGTGTCGCAGGCCCCCGAGGATCTCCGTTCCCTGGGGGAGACGCTCAAGGCGCGCGCCGGCGAGGTCCGCGATCTGACCGTCCAGCGGACCGCCGGGACCGATCACGCGGTCGATGCTTTGGTCCAGGAGAGTTTCGAACGGATCTCCATGAGCTCCACGGTCGCGGTCGCCCGCTGGATCGCCGGCGAGGGAATGGAGGTCGCGATCGAGGCCGGACGTGAGACCTGGGAGATATTCGGTGAGCTGGCCGCCCGTCGCGCCGCGTCTCTCAACGAGGTGACATGGCGCTGCTTCTGGTGGCGCAACGTCATGGCCGAGATTCTTCGCGACAGCGCCAGCCAACTCGGTGTGAGCGCCGAGGGTATCGCTCAAGCTCTGAACATCCTCCAGCTCAGCTTGGAGTTCAGCCTCCTGCGCATGTGCGAGTGCTTCGAGGCCGAGCGTCGCCGCACCGACGAAGAGCTCGCCCGCCGTGAGGACGAGCTCGCGTTCCTTGCGACCCACGATGCCCTGACCGGCCTTCCCAACCGGACTTTGATCCTCGACCGGGTCGAGCAGATGCTCGCACGTTCCGCCCGCACCCAGGCGCCGGTGGCGGCCCTGTTCGTCGACCTCGACAATTTCAAGCAGATCAACGACACCTTCGGTCACGGGGTCGGCGACGAACTGCTGCGCGCCGTCACAGCCCGGCTCGGCGGCGTGATCCGCGAGGCCGATGCGCTCGGGCGATTGGGTGGCGACGAGTTCGTTGTCATCTCCGAAGAGCTCTCCCTCTCGGTCGGCCCCGAGCTGATTGCCGAGCGCCTGCTCGACGCGCTCTCCCACCCATTCAACCTCGGCGAGGAGCGCTCCACGCGCGTCAGCGTCACCGCCAGCATCGGCATCGCCATGGGCCAGCGAATTTCCGCCGAGGAGCTCCTTCGAGACGCCGACATCGCGATGTATCGAGCGAAGTGGGACGGGCGCAACCGCTACGTGGTGTTCGAGACCGGCATGCAGGACTCCATCCAAAAGCGCATGGAACTGGAGATGGACCTGCGCGAGGCCCTGGACGGAAGTCAATTCTTCCTCGCCTACCAGCCCACCGTCGCCCTGAGCGACATGCACCCCACCGGGGTAGAGGCCTTGATCCGCTGGAAGCACCCTGCGCGCGGAATAGTCCAACCCGACGATTTCGTACCCCTGCTCGAGGACACCGGCCTGATCGTCGAGGTCGGCGCCTGGGTTCTGCGCGAGGCCTGCATCCAAGGCGCCGCCTGGCGAGCCGCCGGCTACCGGCTCGGGATGGCCGTCAACGTCTCCGCACGCCAACTCGACACAGACCGGATCGTGCTCGACATCGAATCGGCGCTCTCCACCTCCGGCCTCGATCCCGCGGCACTCACGATCGAGATCACCGAGACCACGCTCATGCGCAACGCCGATGACACCTCCCGCCGGCTCACCCAAATTAAGGAGCTCGGTGTGCGCATCGCGATCGACGACTTCGGCACCGGCTACTCCTCACTGGCGCACCTCCAACGCTTCCCCGTCGATGCTCTGAAGATCGACCGCTCCTTCATCTCCGGCTTGCGCCACAACCAGGAGGGTGAGACTTTGGTGCGGACGCTCGTGCAACTGGGTAAGGCGCTCTCAATCGAGACCTTCGCCGAGGGGATCGAACTTCACCAGGACCTCGCCCTGCTTCAGGACGAGAGTTGCGACACCGGTCAAGGATTCCTGTTCGCGCGCCCGCTCGACGTCGCCGCGACCGAGGCGTTTCTGCAGGAGTGGGCTCGCAAGAGCGATCCGGCCCTCGGTCGGCCGGCGCGCGCGAGCTGACCCGCTGACCTGTGCAGCCCCAGCGGATAGGTTGCGGGCATGGAGCACGGTGCGCTCGCGCGTAGCTTTGGCAAGGTCTTCAACGAGATCGCGCTCGAGTACGACCGCCACCGCCCGGCCTATCCCGACGTCCTGCTCGACCGAGCCTGCGATGTGGCGGGCATCGGTCCCGGCGATCGGGTCTTGGAGGTCGGGTGCGGCAGCGGGCAACTGACCCGCAGCCTGCTCGCGCGCGGGCTGCGCGTGAGCGCCCTGGAGCCAGGAGATCGTCTGATCGCGCTCGCCGCCCAGAACCTGAAAGGTGCGGGCGATGTCGAGTTTCTCCACGCTCGCTTCGAGGACGCCCGGCTCCCCAGCGAGCGCTACCAGGCCGTGTTCTCGGCGTCGGCCATCCACTGGGTCGACCCCGACCTCGGTTGGTCCAAGATCGCCGAAGCGCTCGCTCCCGGCGGGACGCTCGCTTTGATCCAGTACTTCGGCCTCCAAGAGCCGCGTACCAGCGACGATCAGCGAGAGCTCCTCTCGGCTGTGCGCAAGCATGCCCCCGAGGCAGCGAACACGTGGCCCACCTACCGCGACCTCGACCGCACGATTGCGGGCGTGCAACAGCGTCGCGGCAATGTCTCCGAGGTCTGGGCTTGGCTTGGGGGCCACGACATCGCTCGCGCCCAAGCCGCCGACCTCTTCGAAGATCTAAAGCTTTCGACCGTTCCCAATCTGCTAGAGCACAGCGCGGAGGAACTCAACGCCCTGCTCGGGACGATGTCTTTCTGGGCTCGGCTCTCATCCGCCCAGCGCGAGGCCATCGAGAGCGAGAATCGCGCACTCCAAGAGCGACTTGGACGGCCGATTCGTTCGAGCACGCTCGCGGTCTTGGTCACGGCACGACGCGTGTAGTCGCTTGGCATCCGGCGCTCGCCGGGTGTGGGCCATGTGCGAAGCGCCCAGCTCACGCCCCGCAAGCGATCGCCGAGCGAACCAGGCGAGCTATCTCCAAATCCTCGCGCGCGGTCACGACCACCGTTCGCACCGGAGCGTCTCCTGCGCCGATCTCACCATCGGCTTGCGTGCTCTCGTTGCGCTCCTCCCCGAGCGCCACCCCCAAGAACCCCAGGCCCGCCGCGGCCCGCGCCCGCACCTCGGCCGAATGCTCGCCCACCCCGCCAGTGAAAGCCAGCACGTCAAGCCCGCCCATCGCGGCGGCCATCGCGGCGATGCCTGCGCGCAGGCGATGGATGTAGACGTCCAAGGCCAGGCGGGCTGCTGCGTCCTGGTCGATGCCCCCGGCGCTCCTCCCTACCGCCTCTGGCCCGCCGAGCGCTTGAACATCAGGCCGCTGTGCGCCCGCGAGGCGCACCACCGCTTGCATATCGCTCTCACCGCACAGCCCAAGCATGCCCGAGCGGTGCTCCAAAGCTTCGCCCATCTCGTGCGCGGAAAGGCCCTCGTGCTCCAACAGCCACAGGATCAATCCCGGGTCGACGCTGCCCGAGCGGGTCGCCATCACAAGTCCCTCCAAAGGTGTGAAGCCCATCGTCGTGTCCACCGAGCGCCCGCTTCCGATCGCGCACAACGAAGCCCCCGCCCCCAGGTGGCAGCTCACAATGCGAAGCCCCTCCCCGTCGACGTCGAGCAGTGTCGGCACGCGGCGCGCGACCCACGCGTGAGACAGGCCATGGAAGCCGTACCGGCGCAGCCCCCATCGCTGCCGCCACTCCGCCGGCAGGGCGTAGGTGGCCGCCGCATCGGGCAAGCTCGCGTGGAAGGCGGTATCGAAGCAGGCCACCGCCGGCACCCCTGGCAGCAGATCGCTCACGGCGTCGAGTGCCGCCAGCGACTTGGCCTGGTGAAGCGGCGCCAGGTCCCTCAACTCCTCCAGAGCCGACCGCACCTCCCCGTCCACCCTCACGGCATCCTTGAAGCGCGTGCCCCCGTGCACCACCCGATGGCCCACCGCATCCAAGTCCCGCACGCCCCGCCGGAGCGCCGACTCAAGCTCCGCCGGGACCTGTCCTGTGCCCTCAAGCGCCATTTCGTAGGACCAATCCACAAAATCCTCGTCCCCTCCCGCTTCGGCTCGCGATCCCCCAGAGGGCCCGTCGAGCAGCGTCAACTTGAGGCTGCTCGAACCGGCGTTCACCGCCAATATGCGCAAGCTCATCGCTCCGCAGCTCGGGCGGGGTTCCCATGCGGCCACGTCCACTCCCGCAGCTCCTTCGGATCCTCACCCCATTCGCGCGTGTAGGCCCTGTGGCGCAAGCGCTCGTCACTCATGTGCTGGCGCACATGCGCCGCCCGCTCGGCCAGCCCCGGAACCCGGTCGATCACGTCCATCACCAGGTGAAAACGATCGAGGTCGTTCAGCATCGCCATGTCAAACGGCGTCGTGGTCGTGCCCTCCTCCTTGTAGCCCCTCACGTGGATGTTCTCGTGGTTGGTCCGCCTATACGTGAGTCTATGAATCAGCCACGGATAGCCATGATAGGCAAAGATCACCGGCTTCGAAGTGGTGAAAAGCGCATCGAACTCCCGGTCTGGCAATCCATGCGGATGCTCGCTGTCGGGCTCCAGGCGCATCAGGTCGACCACATTCACCACCCTCACCTTCAGCTCCGGCAGCTCGCTTCTGAGTATCGACGTCGCGGCAAGCGTCTCCAAAGTGGGAACGTCCCCGGCGCAAGCCATCACCACGTCCGGCTGCGACCCTTCGTCGCTGCAAGCCCAATCCCAAACGCCGATTCCCCGTGTGCAGTGGGCGATCGCCTCCTCCATGCTCAAGTAGTCGAGCGAAGGCTGCTTGCCCGCCACGATCACATTCACATAGTCGCGACTGCGCAGGCAATGGTCGGCGACCGACAGAAGGCAGTTGGTGTCAGGCGGAAGGTACACCCTCACCACCGCCGCCTTCTTGTTGATCACATGGTCGATGAACCCCGGGTCCTGGTGGGAGAAACCATTGTGATCCTGGCGCCACACATGTGAAGACAGCAGATAATTGAGAGAAGCGATCGGCCTGCGCCAAGGGATGTCCCGTGTCATCTTCAGCCACTTGGCGTGCTGGTTGAACATCGAATCCACGATATGGATAAAAGCCTCGTAGCTGTTGAACAGCCCATGGCGTCCCGTGAGCAGATAGCCCTCCAGCCATCCTTGGCACATGTGCTCGCTCAAAGCCTCCATCACCCTGCCGTCGGGCGCCAAGCCTTCGTCGCTCTGAAGCATCTGTGCCTGCCAAGCCCGCCCAGTCGCCTCGAACACGGCCCCCAAGCGATTGGAGGCGGTCTCGTCGGGGCCCACGATGCGGAAGCGGTCCTCGTTGAGGGTCAAGGTGTCGCGCAGGAACCTCCCCAACACGCGGGTGGGCTCACTCGTCTCGGTCGCCGGGCTCTCCACCGAGACGCCCCAGTCGTGGAAGTCGGGGAGCTCCAGCGCGCGCAGCAACAGTCCCCCGTTGGCATGCGGATTGGCGCCCATGCGCCGCTCGCCCTTCGGTGCAAGCGCCGCCAACGCGGGCCGCAAAGCCCCCTCCGCGTCGAACAGCTCCCGCGGTCGATACGAGCGCATCCACGCCTCCAATTGCGCGAGGTGCGCCTCGTTCGTTCGTACCTCCGCCAGCGGTATTTGATGCGAGCGCCAAGACCCCTCGGCCGCCAGCCCGTCCACCACCTTGGGGCCGGTCCAGCCCTTCGGGGTTCGCAACACGATCATCGGCCACTTCGCCCGCCCGCCGCTCTCGGTGGTGCGCGCCACGCGCTGGATCTCGGCCACTTCATCGAGTGCCCGATCCAAAGCGCCCGCCATCTTCTGGTGCATCTCCCGCGGGTCGTCCCCCTCCACGAAGTGGGGCCCATAGCCATAGCCGACCAGCAAAGCCTCCAACTCCGCCCGCGGTATCCGCGCCAGCACCGTCGGGCTTGCGATCTTGTACCCGTTCAGGTGCAAGATCGGCAACACCGCCCCGTCCTTCGCCGGATTGAGGAACTTGTTCGAGTGCCAACTCGCCGCCAGTGGCCCCGTTTCCGCCTCCCCGTCGCCCACCACGCAGCAAACCACCAGGTCCTCGTTATCGAAAGCGGCCCCATACGCGTGCGCCAGGGAGTAGCCCAGCTCGCCCCCCTCATGGATCGAGCCCGGCGTCTGCGGCGCCACATGGCTCGGGATCCCGCCCGGAAAGGAGAACTGCCTCATCAGCCTGCGCAGCCCCTCCTCGTCGTGGCCAATGTGCGGATAGACCTCCGTATAGGTGCCCTCCAAGTACGTATTGGCAACCAGCCCCGGTCCGCCGTGACCGGGCCCCGTCACATAGATCGCGTTCAAGTCGCGGGCCACGATCGCCCGGTTCATGTGCACGTACACGAAGTTCAGCCCCGGAGTCGTGCCCCAGTGGCCCAGCAGCCGCGGCTTCACATGCTCTGCCTTCAGCGGTTCGCGCAGCAGAGGATTGTCGAGCAGGTATATCTGGCCCACCGACAGATAGTTGGCCGCGCGCCACCACCCGTCGAGCGCGTCCACTTCCTTGGGCGAGAGGGGCCCTCCCCGATCGGTCACCCTTTGCAGAGTAGAGGGGGCCAAAGCTCTACCATTACGTGTTCTCTACGGACCCGCCTTGCGGCAATCACCGATGCCCGATCGCTTTGCCTGGCCTATCGTGGTCGCAACGCCTGCTCGCAACGCCCGGCCGCCCGGCCCCAACGCAAGGAGACCCCGATGTTCAAGAACGTGCTTGTCGGAGTGGATGGCCGACCCACGGGCCGCGACGCGATCGCGCTCGCCACGCGCCTGCTCGACCCCGCCGGCAAACTGACCCTCGCCCACGTCCACAACGACGTGCTCAGCCCGCTCCACGCCGCCGCCCCCGGCGTGATCGAGGAGGAGCGCAAGGCCTCCCACGAGCTGCTCGAGCAGGAGCGCGCCAAGGCCGAAGTCGGAGCCGACCTGGTCAGCGTCGCCGCCCTCAGCCCCGGTGGGGGCCTGCACGAACAGGCCGAGGAAATGCAAGCCGACCTGCTCGTCGTCGGCTCCTCCACGCGCAGCGCTTTCGGTCGCATCATGCTCGGCGACGACACCCGCGCCGCGCTCAACGGCGCGCCCTGCGCGGTAGCGGTCGCCCAGCGCGGCTACGCCGATCACCCAACTCCTCTCGCCAAGATCGGCGTCGGCTACAACGATTCGCCCGAGTCCGCCGCCGCCTTGGCCTTGGCCCGCGAGGTCGCCGAGCCCACGCACGCCTCCGTCGAGGTCCTCCAGGTGGTGCCGATCGCCAGCTACGCCTACGGCGGCGCCGTGCCGATGGGAGCCTTCGTCGAGGAGATGCTCGATGACGCCAACAAGAGCATCGCCGCACTGCCCGACGTCGAGGGCCGCGCCGTCTCGGGCCTGCCCGGCGAGGAGCTCGCCGGCTTCGGGGACCAGGTGGACCTGCTGGTGGTCGGCTCGCGCGGTTACGGTCCGCTCAAGCGGTTGGTGCTCGGCAGCACGACCATGTTCCTGGAGCGCCACGGGCGCAGCTCTCTCCTGGTGCCCCCGCGCGCGGCGGCGAACTCCGTCAAGGGTGAGTAGTCGTTCGTTGCGACTCCCATCTCGGGAGCACGCTTTGCTCAGTGTGGATCGAGCAGGTGAACATTTCTCGCACTCGTCTCCTCCGGCGTGACCAGCGCGTTCGTTTGGCCCAACGTCTCGAGCAGACGATCGTGTCCCGTCCAGGACATCAGCGAGACCCAACGTTGGGCGCGGTCGATCACCCGCCACAAGGGCGTCGGGTTCGCGTTCTGGCTGAGCGCCCGCAGCGAGCCCAAATACTCGTCCCGGTAGGAGAGCGGGATCATGACCCTCGACTCGGCCCGCGAGGAAAGCTCCGAGTTCATCAGGAGACGTGCAACGCGTCCGTTGCCGTCGGTGAACGGATGGACCTCGGCGACGAGGAACATCGCGAAGATTGCCTTCGCGAGACCGTCTGCGAGCGTGTCGAGCAGTGCGAAGGCCTCTCTCAGGGTGCCGCGCACCAACTCGGGGCGGACAAAGATGGTCATTCCCGCGCGATTCACTTGTTCCTTGTATCGGCCGGGCGCCAGCTCGGGCCGGCCGCCCATGACGAGCCGGTGGGCGCTGCGTAGGTAGTCCTCCAGCTCGTCCGCGTTGCGTGGTGGAGAGGCGCGCAAATGAGGGTCGGTGATTGCGGCGAACGTGCCGAGCACGTCGTGCGCGTCCGCCGGGCGCTGGGGTGGAATGTGACCCTCGAACACGATCTGCGTCGCCTCGTCGACCCCGAACACGGTGCCCTCGATCCAGTTGGAGAAGTAGCCCTCGAAGAACGCCATCAGGCGTTCCGGATCGGCGGCCTCCGGACGTTTGGCAAAGGTCTGGCTCGCGAGCTCGGCGCGCAGTGTCTCAAGCAGCGCAAGGCGATCCGAGTCGTATCCCAAGCCGCTTCGGCGTGCTCTCGCCGCGTCGGTCTGCAGCGGAGCGTCGCGCGTGCCCAGCAAAGCTCCGATCAGCCGGTCCAACTGCTCGAGCTGCCGCTCGGCGCCGAGTTGGGGCGCGATCTCACGGGCGCGGTCGCGTAGCTCGTTCAGCCCCTCCGGTCCGAGCGCCCGAGCGATTCGGTCGAGCCACTGCTCGATCTCCTGGGGTCGGAGCGTGCGCGCAATCCCTGCGCGCGCGCGCGATGGGCGCATGTTCTCGAGTGCTGTACGCGCTCGGCCGGCCATGTGCAGGCCGATGAACGGCATGTCGCCCTCGAGCGGCCCCGGCCCGGTGCGCGGCCGCAATGTCAGTCCCGGAAGCGCTACCGGGCGAGGATTGGTCGAGCGTGAGCCGATGTCCAGAAACAGGGAGCCATCCTCGGCTGGACCAGCCAGCACCCCGCTGCGGTCTACGATCACCGCGCCCGGGAACCACAGCGCCGCCACGTCATACCAGCGGCGGCGTACTAGCCGATCGGCTGCCTCGTCCAGATTGCTTGTGTAGAGACCCCGCGCGAGCCTGCGAATCTCGCCGCGCCCCGCGGCGCGGCTCGCCCATCTCGCGTCGGCGGGACGGAAGATCTCTGGCAAGTTGTGCCCCTTAAGGGCTCTCATAGCACCCCAAGCGTGGAAGTAGAGCTGATTTAAGCCTAGCCTAACGGGGAATAAGCCGTATTTAGCGGCTATGGGGTGGGAGCTTCCTAGATCTACGCCCGCGCTGTCGCCCCCAGCGCCCCCCGCAACACCTCGAGCGCGGCCTCGATCTCGCCCGCGTCCTTGCCGCCGCCCACGGCCAGGCGCTTGTCCTTGCCGCCACCTCCTCCTCCGACCGCCTTGGCGGCGGCGCGCACCACCGCGGGCGCGTCGGCTGAATCTCCGTCAACCGCCACGGCGATCGCCACCGCCTCGCCATCGGGTGAGCCGATCAGGCCGACCGCCTCGATCTCCGGGCGCCTCAGAAGTTCAGCGGCGATCACACGCAAAGCCTGCTGATCGCGCTCGTCAAGCCTCGCGATCACGACGCCGTCGAGCGCCGACTCGGCCAGCGTGGATGCGAGCTCGCGGTCGGCCTCGGCCGCCAACGCCTTGCGCCGGCGTTCCTCAAGGCCCAGCGTGTCCTGAAGTCGCGCGATCGCGTCGGGCACCGCCTCCGGTGCCACCGACAGCGACTCGGCCGCGTTGTGCAAGAGCCCGCGCGAGCGCCTGTGGTCCTCGTGCGCGGCCTTGCCCGTCAAGGCCTCGATGCGCCGCAGGTTGGCGCCCACCGAGGACTCGCCGCGTACCACGAAAGCCCCGATTCGCCCGAGTGCGCTCACATGCGTGCCGCCGCACAGCTCGACCGAGTGCTCGCCGGCCCGCACCACTCTCACGACCTCGCCGTACTTGTCCCCGAAGAACGACATCGCGCCCTCGGCCCGGGCCTGCGCGAGCGACTCTTCGGTGGTCTGCACGGGCTCATCTGCGAGGATGTCGCCGAGCACGAGCTCTTCGATCCGCGCGATGTCCTCGTCGCTCAACTGGGAGTGGTGGTTGAAGTCAAAGCGCAGGTAGTCGGGTTCCACAAGCGACCCCTGCTGTTGCAGTTGCGAGCCGAACGTCTTGCGCAGCGCCCAGTGCAAAAGATGGGTCGCTGTGTGGCTGCGCCTGATCGCGTCGCGACGCTCCCCGTCGACCTCCAGCGTCGCCTCCTGGCCCTCCACCAAGGTGCCCTCCTCCAGGCGCACCGTGTGCCGGATCATGCCCTCCAAAGGTCTATCGGTGGCGATCACTCGAGCCCTGCCCGTCTCGCTCACGATGGTCCCCGTGTCGCCGACCTGGCCCCCGCTTTCGGCATAGAAGGGTGTGCGCTCGGCAAACACTTCAAGGGTCGGCTGGTTCGTGGTCTCTTTGGTGCTCAGGGTCTCCTCGCCGTTGCCGCCCTTCGGCCCGCTGTCGGGGGCCTTCAAGATCTTCACCAGCCTGCTTTGCGCCCGCAACTCTTCATAGCCGAGGAACTCGGTGGGCGCGAGCCCCTCCAGCTCGGCCACGAGGCGCCCGGCCGCCTGACTGTCGCGCTCGTCTGAGCTCCCCCCACCGGCCGCCGTGCGCGCCAGCTCGCGCTGGTGGGCCATCGCCGCATCGAAGCCCTCCATGTCCAAGCCGACTTTGCGCTCCGCCGCGATTTCCGCGGTCAGCTCGACCGGGAAGCCGTAGGTGTCGTGCAGCATGAACGCCTCCTGCCCCGGGATCGAGGTGGCACCCTCGTCGATCAAGCCCTCCAACATGCCCAAGCCCAGGCTCAGCGTCTCCACGAAGCGGTGCTCCTCACGCTCCAAGATGTCGCTGACCATCTCCAACGAGCGCGCAAGCTCCGGGTAGGCGCCCCCCATCGTCTCGGCCACGGCGGCGGCCATCGCGGCCATCATCCCCTCCTTCGCGCCCACCCGCTGGCCGTGTCTGATCGCGCGTCTGATGATCCTGCGCAACACGTAACCCCGCTCTAGGTTGGAGGGCACCACGCCGTCGGCCAGCATGAACGTGACCGCGCGAGCATGGTCGGCCACGATCCGCAAGCTCACGTCGTCCTGCTCGGAGCGCCCGTAAGCGCAGCGCGCGAGCTCCTCGGCCGAGCCGATCAGACGCCTGAGCACGTCGGTCTCGAACACCGAGGACTTGCCCTGCACTATCGGCAAGATCCGCTCCAGGCCCGCCCCGGTGTCGATGTTGCGCTTGGGCAACTCCTCAAGCGTGCCGTCCTCCAAGCGGTTTGACTGCATGAACACGAGGTTCCAGATCTCCACGTAGCGTTCCTCGCCGCCCCCCGCCGGACCCCCCTCGGCGCCATGCTCGGGCCCCTTGTCGTAGAAAATCTCCGAGGAGGGCCCGCACGGGCCGGTGGCGCCCATCTCCCAGAAGTTGTCCTCGCCCATCCTCTGGATGCGGTCGTGGGGCAACCCCACCAACTCCTGCCACAACTGGGCCGCCTCGTCGTCGCTGGTGTGCACCGTCGCCCACATCCGCTCGCCGTCGAGGCCGAGCGTCTCAGTCAGAAACTCCCACGCGTACTCGATCGCCCCGGCCTTGAAATAGTCGCCGAAGCTGAAGTTCCCGAGCATCTCGAAAAAGGTCAGGTGACGGGTGCTGCGCCCCACGATCTCGATGTCGTCGTGCTTGCCCCTCACCCGCAAACACTTCTGAGCCGACGTTGCTCGCGGCGAGAGGGCAGGCTCTTCGCCGAAGAACACCGGCAGGAACTGGACCATGCCGGCGTTCGTGAACAGCGGCGCCTTCGGGTGCTGAGGAACCAGGCTCGAAGAGGCTGTCAATCTGTGCTCGCGCGCCTCGAAGAAGTCGAGGAAGCTGGACCTCAACTCGTCGGTGCTATGGGGTTGGGGTTGGGGCCCGCTCATCTCTGAGCTAAGCCTAACCTCTCACGACCAGCCCGGATGGATCCCTACGGCAGCGTGATCGCGCGAATCGTGTGCTCGTCGGGCAGCTTGTCAAGCACGTGGCGCAACACCTCGCGCTCCTCGGCCTGTCCCCTTTGCAGGTCGTCCAGCAACAGTTTCACCGCGGTATGGGTGATCTTCATCTGCTCCGGGCTCAATGCCACCGTCAGTTTGCCCCGCTCGTCGGGCTGGGCGTCAAGGCTCTCCAGCACCGCGCGGGCGAGCGAGCGGATCTGAGGCTCGTGCGCCTCGCCGGAGATCAGCAGGCGCAGTGCGCTCGCGCAGACCGGGATCTCCTCGCCGTCGAGGAACAGGTGGTAGGCGGCTTCGGGCTCGTTCGCTGTGTCGCTCATTGTGCTCCCGGTTGGTTTTGGCCGAGGGTCGGGGTCGGCTTTTGAAGGGGGTTGGGGGGGCTTTTTTAGGGGTTGGGGGGGCTTTTTTGGGTGGGGCTTTCGCCGGGGGTGGGTTGTCTCGCCGGGGAGTGCCCTGCGCGCGCGTGTATAAGCGCGGGCGTTTGCGGGAAGCCTAGAGGCAGCATCGGATCGTCGTCGTACGCCCACCGCCGACGCGGCGTCCGACACGTGTAGAACAATCGTCCAATGTGGACATGTGGATGCATCCCTGTCCCGCGACTTACCGTATAGCCAGTAGAAACCTCGTAGTCCTCTTAGGACGACAGCCGTGTTGTCCGAGCCGGGCAGATGAAGCCAAAGCGACACCCCATCGAGCAGGCCCAGCCGTCGCCGATCGGACTGACGGAGGTGCCACCGTGCGCTCCGGGGGCGGAGGTTCCGCTGGGAACCCCGGAGGGGGAGGTTTCGCCGCGAGCCCCGGAGGGGACTGCGACCCCGCGAGCGCCGGCCGAGGACCCGATGAAGTGCGTGTGGAGCGGCTATCCCAGCTACGAGCGAACCTGCCGCTCGCGCATCCCGGCCAGTGTGGTCGTCAAAGCGTGGCAGCGCGAGCGCCAGCTCAAAGACACCGAGGAGGGCTTCTTCTACTTCTCGTGGCGCAGCGGCGTGTGGCTCGCCTTCGGAGCCCAGGACGGGAGCGTGCGCGGCGTCTACTGCCCCACCCACTGCTCGGAGCGCGACGCCCGCGAAGGGCCGGCGGAAGGGGCGCTGCAATAGCATTGCCTCTCCCGTGCCCCGCGTCCCGATAGCCGAGCTCAAAGAACACCTCGACAGCACCGTCGAGCTGCGCGGCTGGGCACAGGCGATTCGCGACCAGAAGAGCATGCAGTTCCTGGTCTTGCGCGACGAAACGGGTCTCGCTCAGCTGGTGCTCCCCAAGCAGGACCCGCCCAGCGAGCTCAACGAAGCGATCTCGGCGTTGACGCCCGAGTCGGCCGTGACAGTCACAGGCTTGGTCGTCGCCGACGAGCGCGTCAAGCTCGGCGGCCTGGAGATCCAGCTGGCGTCTCTCACCGTCGAGTCCCCCGCCGAGCCCGAACTGCCGGTCACGCCCGAGTCGGCCTTGGACAAGCGCATCGACTGGCGCTACATCGACCTGCGCCGGCCTGACCGGCGCCTGATCTTCGAGGTGCAGTCGACCGTCGAGCACGCCATGCGGGAATACTGGCGCCAGCAGGGCTTCGTGGAGATCCACACGCCCAAGCTGATGGGCTCCGCCTCCGAGTCGGGCGCCGAGCTGTTCAAGGTGGACTACTTCGAGCGGACCGCCTACCTGGCCCAGTCGCCCCAGTTCTACAAGCAGATGGCGATGGCCGGCGGCTTCGGCAAGGTGTTCGAGATCGGCCCCGTGTTTCGTGCCAATCCCTCGTTCACCTCCAGGCACGACACCGAGTTCACGAGCGTGGACGTGGAGATCGCCTGGATCGACTCCCACGAGGACGTCATGGCTTTCGAGGAGGCCTGGCTTGGGCACGTGCTCTCCACCGTCGCGCGCGAGCATGGCGAGCAGATCGCGAGCACTTTCGGGGTGGAGCTCTCAGCGCCGAGCGTGCCTTTCCCGCGCATCAGCCTCGCAGACGCCAAGGCTCTCCTGAAGGAGCGTGGCCACGACGGGGCGGGTGGGGGACTCGATCCAAATCATGATCTGGATCCGCCGAGCGAGCGTGCCCTCTCGGCGATCCTCGCCGAGCAGTCAGGCAGCGAGTTCGTGTTCGTCACGGACTACCCGACATCTGTGCGGCCCTTCTACCACATGCGACATCAGGACCAGCCAACCCTCACCAAGAGCTTCGACCTGCTCTGGCGGGGTATCGAGCTCACCACCGGAGCCCAGCGCGAGCACCGCTACGAGCAGCTCCTCGCCCAAGCGCGTGAGAAGGGAGTCGAGGTCGAGCCGATCCAGTACTACCTCGACTTCTTCCGCTACGGCGCTCCCCCGCACGGCGGCTTCGGGTTCGGCCTCACGCGCCTGTTGATGCAGATGCTCGGTCAAGACAACGTCCGCGAGGTCACGTTCCTCTACCGAGGCCCCAACCGCTTGGAGCCATAGATACTCCCACCGCCCCCGAGGGGTGAGGGCGATGGGAGTCCGCGGAGAGAGCTTCTCACTCACCGATCCCCTGCAGTTCGATTTCGAGGGGAGCGTGATTGGAGGGCCGGCGTCCCTGCCGATAGGCATGCTTGACCTCGCAGCGCACGATGTGTTCGGCCAGCTTGCTGCTGGCCAAAGCCAGGTCGATGCGCAAGCCGTAGTCGCGCGCATAGTGTCCCTCGCGCTGGTCCCAGCAGGTGTAGCCGCGCTCCTCGGGGTGCAGGTGGCGGTAGACGTCCACCAGCTCGCCCTCGTGCAGGATCTGGCGCAGGTCCTCGCGCTCGGCCGCCGCGGTGTGGGAGGAGCCTTCCAGCCAAGTGGGCTCATACACGTCGCGGTCCGAAGGAGCCACGTTGAAGTCGCCGGCGATCAGCAGCGGGTAATAGTGGTCGCGGCAAGCTTGGTTGGCGACCGCCTCCAAGAACGCCAGCTTCCCCGAGTCGTCCAGTTCTTGGCGGGTCGGACCGGCCGGCACGTACACCGAGCCGAGCGTGAGCCCTGCGCAGGTGGTTTCCAGCCAGCGGCCTTGGGCCAGGTCGTGGCGGCTGTCCAAAGAGCGGCTGCGTCGGGTCACCTGGTGGTCTGAGCGGACCAAGATCGCCACGCCGCCGTTGCGCCGGCCCGGGCTGTGCTCGGCGCGGTAGCCGAGTTGCTCCAAGCGCTGGTGGGGGAAGTGGCGAAACGGGCAGCGCGTCTCTTGCAGGCAGACCATGTCTGGGCGCTCGCGCCTGAGCATCTCGGCGATGCGAGGCATGCGCGCCCTGATCCCGTTCACGTTCCAGCTGACGATTTTTAGGCGGTCATCCTCGGTGTGCGCCCTGCCCCTCGTGGTCTTCGTGTGTCCCCCCGCTCGAGCCAGGCCCCCTGCGGCTTGCGTGTGTCCCCCCGCGCAAGTCAGGTTCGCTGCGGTCTTCGTGTCTCCCCCCGCGTAGGTCAGGTCCCTTGCGGTCTTCGTGTGTCCCGTTGTGAATGTCTCGATGCTCATCTCTTCGGATCCTCCTGTCGTGCCCCTCGTAGAAAACAGTCGCTACAGAAGTGTTGAAACTGATCTCTACACAAACCTTGAAACTGCGCCTTACACAACTCACAGAGTAGGTCAGGCAAGTAGAGACGTCTATAGGCCCGATGGACAAATCTGAAGGACCCCATTGGACAATTAGGTGCACGAGTGTCCGGAGTTTGGCCGGATACCGTCCGCCCTTCGCTCTACCTTGCGAGACATGCTCGTCAACGAGCTTTCAGACGGCACAGAGATCGACCAGGTCCTGCTGGTGCGCGCAATCGAGCGCCGCTCCCGCCGCGACGGCGGCGACTATCTGCGCCTGCAACTCGGCGACCGTACCGGCATGGTGGTCGCGATGGTCTGGGAGGACCTCACCGAGACCGAGCGCCTCGCTCCGGCCGGCACCCCGGTGCGTGTGGGAGGTCGCTACACGGTCCACCCGAGGTTCGGACCACAGATAAACCTCCGCCTGCTTGCTCCGGCCGAGCCGGGTAGCTACCTGCCCGATGACCTTCTTGACGGGCCGGCACGGGAACCGAGGCAGATGGAGGCCGACCTGCGCGAGCTGATCGCCACGGTGCGCAACCCCCACCTGAGTGCGCTGCTGGAGCGGGTGTTCGGCGAAGGATCGTCTCTATGGGCGCGCTACGAGGTGGCTCCCGCCGCCAAGTACTACCACCAGGCCTATCGGCACGGACTGCTGGAGCACTGCCTCGGGGTGGCCCAGGCAGTCAGCGCGATCTCCGCGACCTTCCCGGGGATCGACCGTGACGTCGCGGTGACCGGCGCCCTGCTTCACGACATCGGCAAGCTCGACGCCTATGGCGAAGACACCCGAAGCATCGACCTCACCGACCTGGGGCGCTTGCATGGGGAGATCGCGCTCGGCTACTACAAGGTGCGCCGCACGATCGAGGACATCGAGGGGTTCCCCGAGGAGTTGGCCTGGGCGGTCGGGCACATCATCCTCTCCCACCACGGTTCTCTCGAGCACGGCAGCCCTGTGGTGCCCGCCACGCGAGAGGCGACCTTGGTGCACATGATCGACAATCTCGGCGGGCGCCTGGGCAGCTTCGACCGGATCGAGAAGGAGCTCTCGCCGGGGGCGCGCTGGTCGAGCTTCGACCGCGCCCTGGGAGCCGGCGCCTGGTTCGCCGAGCGCGAGCCGCCGGCAACAGCCGAGCAGCAGCAGTCTACGCGCGAAGCCGCCTGAGCTGGTTGTAAAAGCCGCAATTTGCGGCTGCCCCCGCGCCCGGGCGAATACGTCTCGCCATCGGGTTCTATCTTCTTAGGTTGATGGCCAAGGACACAGAGAAGCTGATCCGCCAGCTGTCGCTGATCTCATACCTGATGGCCGAGCGCAGACCGGTCACGGCGCTTGAGATCAGGCGCGACGTGGAGGGCTACAGCGGCATGAACGAGGATGCTTTCGCGCGGCGTTTCTATGCCGACCGCTCGGAGCTCGAGTCCCTGCGCATCCAGCTGACCGTGGATCGACCCGCCGATGGGGCCGCCGAGCAAGAGAACTACTCCCTGCGCTCGGAGAACTTCCACCTGCCGGCGATCGAGTTCACAGACGAAGAGCACGCGGCCCTCCAGGCCGCCCTACATCTACTGGACGGCGAGTTCGCCTACGCCGAGCCCTTGCGCTTGGCCTTGCAGCAGATCACCTGGGGCCGGCCCAGTCCGCTAAGGGCCCCGGAGCAGCAGTCGGTCGCCCTGGCGATCACCGCCAAGGCCGACGGTCACGAGCTGTCGGTGCGCCTGGCCAAGATCGAGACCGCGATCTTCCGCAACAAGACGATCACCTTCGACTACTACACGATGGCTCGCGACGAGGTGGGAGCCCGGCGCGTGGATCCCTACCACCTGCTCTTCCAAGGAGGCGAGTTCTACCTGCTCGGCTATGCCCACGAGCGCGAGCAGATCAGGGTCTTCAGGCTCTCGCGTATCCGCGGAAAGGTCTCCTATGCGACCAAGGCCGAGCACGACTTCAGGCGTCCGGCCGACTTCGACCCGCGCGAGTACGCGGGGCGCGCCGAGTGGCAGTTGGGCGACGAGCAGGGAGTCGCCGAAGTGCTTCTCAGCGAGCGGATCGCCTGGCAGATCGAGCGCCATTTCGGTCGCTACGGCGAGATGGTGGGCGCCGGCGAGGCAGGCCACGGCGAAGATGGTCAGGGCGAGGCTGACCACGGCGAGGCTGACCACGGCGAGGCTGGCCACGGCGAGGCTGACCACGGAGAGGCAGACAAGATCCTGCGCACCAGCTACTCCAGCTCGCGCATGCTCGTCTCGTGGGTGCTCGGCCTGGGAGAGAACGCGCGTCTTCTCGGCCCCCCCGAGTTGGTCGAGGAACACGGACGGCGCCTTGCCTTGTTGGAGGAGTTGCACGTCGACACGCTTGAGCTGGCCGACAGCGTTCCGCCCATCGAGGAGCCCGAAGCGCCGACGGGAGCCTCGGCGGCGCGGGCGGGACGCAGGGCGGCAGCCGCCGAGCGCGACCCCCAGGCCGACGCGGCGATCCGTCCAGAGCGCTTCGCCCGGCTGGTGACGCTCGCCAGCGTCCTCATTCACGCGGGCCGGCGCGGCGAGCGCGTCAAGATCGCCGAGGTGCGCGAGCGCCTACAGCTCTCAGACGAGGAGCTGCGCGAGGACATCAATGTCTTGAACGTCGTCAACTTCGGCGGCGGCTCCTATGTCCTGTACGCCGAAATCCTCGAGGACGAGGGGGAGATCGACGTTGACCCCGAGCCTTACAGCGACAACTTCGACCGTCCCGCGCGCCTGCTCCCGGTCGAGGCCAAGGCTCTCGTCGCCGCGATCGACCTCGTCGGCGAGCACATCCCCGAGGGCTCGCTCGCGAGCGCGCGCGAGAAGATCGTGGCGGCCCTCGGCGAGGATCCGATGGAACAGGGCCTACAGGTCGCGCACGCCACCAGCGACGACTCCGAGGTGGCGCGCACCGTCTCGCGGGCGATCGTCGAGCACAGGATCGTGGAGCTCGACTACTACAAGGAGAACGAGGACGAGTTCTCGATGCGCCGAGTCGAGCCCTACGCGCTCACCAATGGGCAGGAGGGCTGGTACGTGGCCTCTTACGATCCCGCCAAGCACGCCATGCGCCACTTCCGCCTCGACCGGATCAGGCGTGCGCTCGTGACCGATGAGACCTTCGAGCCTCGCCCCGAGGTCGACCCCGGAGAAGTGGAGGGTTGGATGCGCACAGGCGAGGTCCAGGCCTCGCGCACTGCACGAGTCTGGATCTCACCCGAGCGGGCGCGCTGGGCACGCGAGCGAAGGCGCGTCGAGGAGGAGCTCGTGGACGGCTCGATCGTCGTGGAGCTCAGCTTCGCCGGCACAGATTGGCTTGTGCGCGAGATCCTCAAGGAGGCGGGCGACGCGGCCGTGGTCGAGCCCGAGGACGCGCGCGAGGCGGTCCTCTCGGCGGTGCGGCGCCTGCGTGCTGTACCCGCGGGCGTTTCGTGAGCGGGGAAACCCGGGTCGCGCTCGCTCCCGCCGCTCGACTGTTGTTAGATCAAAATCCCCGATTCCTTATGCCTCGAAATCGTTTCGCGCTGAAAGGAACTCAAAAAAATGATCGCACAACCCCAGCCCCTGGACGCAAGGCGAGGGGGGAGCAGGGATGAGCCGCCGCGACCAGATCAAGATGAGCGAGGACGAGGTCGCCTCGTTCTTGGCTGACGAGCGCACCGTGACCTGCGCCACGATCGGCCCGCGCGGCTGGCCCCACCTGATGCCCCTTTGGTACGTCGCGCGCGAGCCCGAGGCTTCGGCCGGAGCGTCGTTGCGGTCCGCGGCCGGGGCGTCGCTGGAGTCCGGCGCGTCTCCTCGGATTGGCGCTCCCGGTGGAGGGCCCCGAATCTGGGCGTGGACGTATGCCTCCTCGCAAAAGGTCCGCAACCTCGAGCGCGACCCCAGGGCGAGCTTGCAAGTCGAGGCCGGCGAGCAGTATCAAGAGCTGCGCGGAGTCATGTTCGAGTGCGACGTCCTGATCCACCGCGAGATCGAGACCGTGAGTGCCTTGGGCCAAGAGATATTCAGGCGCTATGCCTCTCCCCGCGGCGAGCCGCCCGTGGATGCCTTGGCGCCCGAGGTGGCCGCGATGGTCGACAAGCAGGCGGCCAAGCGGGTTGCCTTGGAGTTCGTGGAGCGACGCCGCGCGAGCTGGGACCATCGCAAGCTGGCCGGCGTCTACTAGTCTTCGCGCCGAATGGATTCCTTGAAGGGGCTCATCCTCTCGGGCGGCAAGGGCACGCGGCTGCGCCCGATCACTCACACGAGCGCCAAGCAACTGGTGCCGGTGGCCAACAAGCCGGTGCTCTTCTACGGGATCGAGGCGATGGCCGCCGCGGGCGTGGAGGAGGTTGGCATCATCATCGCGCCGGAGACCGGCGAGGAGATCCGTCAAGCCGCCGGCGACGGTTCCCGCTTCGGGGTGAAGATCGAGTACATCGTGCAGGACGAGCCGCTCGGCCTCGCCCACGCCGTGCTCACCGCCGAGCCGTTCCTCGCAGACAGCGCGTTCGTGATGTATCTCGGCGACAACCTCCTCCAGGGCGGCATCGCCGACCTGGTTGGCGCGTTTCGCGAGCATGCGCCTGACGCTTTGATCCTGCTCACCCCCGTCCCGGACCCCGAAAATTATGGTGTCGCCGAGCTGGCGGACGCGGAGCCGGGGGAGGTCGGTCGTGTGGTCAAGCTCGTCGAGAAGCCGGCCGAGCCCGCCACCGACCTGGCGCTTGTCGGCGTGTACATGTTCACCCCTTCGATTCACGACGCCGCCCGCGCGATCGAACCATCGGCGCGCGGAGAGCTCGAGATCACCGACGCGATCCAGTACCTCGTGGACGGCGGGCGACGCGTCGAGCCCCACATCGTGCGCGGCTGGTGGAAGGACACCGGGCGCCTCGACGACATGCTCGAGGCCAATCGCCTCATCCTCGACAACCTGACCGAGTCGATCCAAGGCGAGCTGATCGACTCGCAGGTGGATGGACGCGTCGTGATCGAGCCGGGCGCCCGCCTGGAGCGCACCACTGTGCGCGGGCCGGCGATAGTCGGAGCCGGAGCCGACCTGCGCGACTGCTACATCGGGCCCTACACCGCGATCGGCGAGGACTGTCGTATTGCGGGCGCCGAGGTCGAGCATTCGATCCTCTTGGCCGGCTCCTCGGTGTGCGACTTGGACGGGCGTATGGAGTCGTCCTTGCTTGGGCGCAACGTGACGATCAGACGCGGCGATCGCCAACCGCGCGCCTACCGCTTTATGGTGGGGGACAACTCGGACATCTCAATCCTGTGACGCGATGCGGATACTGGTAACAGGGGCGGCCGGGATGCTTGGCGCGGATGTGCGCCGGGTGGGCGAGCGTGCCGGGCACGAGCTGATCCTGGTCGACCTGCCGGAGCTCGATATCACCGACGAGCCCGCGGTCTTCGCCCTCTACGAGAGTGAGCGTCCCGAGGCCACGATCAACTGCGCCGCTTGGACCAATGTGGACGGAGCCGAGACCAACCGCGAGGCCGCCCACGCCGTCAACGCCGAGGGCGCCGGGAACCTGGCCAGGGCCGCCGCCTCGATCGGCTCGCCGCTGCTGCACATCTCAACCGACTACGTCTTCGACGGCGCCGCCCCGCTCGACGCCGATGGCCGGCCGCGCCCCTACCTCGAGTCCGACCCCACCGGCCCGCGCTCGGTCTACGGCGAGACCAAGCTCGCCGGCGAGCGCCAGGTGCTGGACGCCTCGCGCTCCCACACGGTTGTGCGGACAGCCTGGCTGTATGGGATCGACGGTCCCAACTTCGTTGCCACGATGCTCCGCTTGGCTGGTGAACGAGACGCCGTGCAGGTGGTCGACGACCAGATCGGCTCGCCCACTTGGTCCGGTCACCTGGCGCCCGCGATCGTGGGTTTGCTCGAGCGGAGCGTCAGCGGCCTCGTGCACCTGACCGGAGCCGGCCAGGTCTCATGGAACGGCTTTGCCAAGGAGATCTTTCGCCAGGCCGAGGTCGACTGCCGCGTAGAGGCCGTCTCCAGCGAACAGATGGCCCGCCCCGCCCCACGCCCCGCTTTCTCGGTGCTCGACACCGAACGCGACGATGTCTTGCCGATGGGCCCTTGGCAAGACGGGCTTGCAGGTTATTTGGCGGCCAGAGCTGGGATGATGCGCGCATGAGGTTGCTTGTTTGTGGCGGCGCCGGCTTCATCGGCTCCAACTTCGTGCGCATGCGCCTGCGGGAGAGCGGCGACGAGGTGATCGTGCTCGACAAGCTCACCTATGCCGGGCGCCAAGAGAACTTCCACGACTTCGCCGAGGACCCCAGTTTTCGCTTCGTGCACGGGGCGATCGAGGATCCTTCGGCGGTCGCAAGCGCGCTCGAAGGCGGCGGCCTAGACGGGGCGGCCCCGATCGAGGCGATCGTCAACTTCGCGGCCGAGACGCACGTCGACCGCTCGATCGCCGAGCCGGACGCCTTCGTGCGCACGCACGCCCAGGGGACCTACGTCCTGCTCGAGGCCGCGCGCGAACGGGACTTGCGCTACGTGCAAGTGTCCACAGACGAGGTATACGGCTCGATCGAGGACGGCTCCTTCACCGAGGACTCGCCCCTGCGGCCCTCATCCCCATATTCGGCGACCAAGACGGGCGCCGACCTGCTCGTGCAGAGCTACTTCCACACCTATGACTTGCCCGCAACGATCTGTCGCGGCTCGAACAATTACGGGCCCTACCAGTACCCCGAGAAGCTGATCCCCTTGATGATCCTCAATGCCCTCCACGGCGATCCTTTGCCGGTCTATGGCGACGGGATGCAGGTGCGCAACTGGATCCACGCGACGGACTTCGGTCGAGCGATCGGGCACGTGCTCGAACACGGCGTGCCCGGCGAGGTCTACAACGCCGGCGGGCCCGACGAGTGCCCCAACATCGAGGTCGTCCAGCGCATCATCGAGCTGACCGGCGCGGAGAAGTCTCTGATCGAGCACGTCACCGACCGGCCCGGCCACGACCGCCGCTATTCGCTCTCCTCGGCCAAGGTCAGAGCGCTCGGCTGGGAGCCTCGTGTGCGCTTCGCCGAGGGCTTGGAGCAGACCGTAGCTTGGTATCGCGACAACGCTTGGTGGTGGGAGCCGATCCGCTCAGGCGACTATCGCGCGTACTACGAGCGCCAGTACGGTCGCTCGTTGGCGTGACCGATCGCCGGCGCATATCTGCGTCCTCGCCCGCTCGCGTGCAGAGCACGCCACGCGGACTGCGTCCTTGATCTGCTTGGCGCTCGGCCCCGCCAATGGCCTGAGCGGAAATTACGCTAGGAGCCTCGCCTAGCTCTTCTTGGCCGGAGCGCCGGGGCGGGCGTAGGAGATCCCGGCGATCTTCCAGTGCGAGCCTTCCTTGACGAGCTTGAGGGTGGTGATTGCGTTCTTGCCCGAGTAGGTGCTCTTGACGTTGGCCAGGGCGCTTGAGCCGGTGACCGCGACCGATTCGATCGTGAGGCCCAGCGAGTCGATGTTCTTCAGCTGTTCCTTGATAGCCGCCTGGCAGCCCCCGGTGGCGCGCAGCTGCCCGGTGAGGGTGGCGGCGAGATCGTTTTCGCACAGCTTCTTCTGATCGTTCGCGCTGGCGTCCGTCTGGAAGTTGGCCACCGTTTGGGCGACCTTCTGGCTTTCGCCGCTGAAGCCTTTCGTGGACGCCGTTTCCCCGCAAGCGGCAAGGCCCGCGGTCAGCGCGAGCGCACACAGCCCGCCAGCGGCCCGCTTTGTCGTCGCGATCATCGGCCGTAGCCTATGCGAGCGGGCCGGGCGGTGCGTAGACCAGGTGCCTTAAACACGTTCTTAAAGCCGACCGGCCGGTGTCGCGCGGACGACACCGGCCGGGAAGCCTCCAGGCAGTCTTCGGTGCTCAGCTCTGCTCGTCGTCGCGGCGATAGCCCAGCCGCGCGGAAATGTTGTCGGCGGTGGCGACCAAGTGCGGCCCGAGCGCATCCACCAGCTCCTCCAGCGAGATCATCGAACTGTGCGCCGCGATGTTCACGGCGGCGACCACCTCACGCGACTCGGTGCGAACCGGAGCGGAGATCGAGTGCAGTCCCTGAGCGAGCTCTTCGTCGTTGACCGCCATGCCCTCTTCGAGCACATGCTCCAGTTCGGTGCGCAAAGCCTTCTTGCTCGTGATCGAGTTGGGCCCGCGACGTGTGAGCGTCATCTCGCCGATCAGCTCGCGCTGCTCGGACTCGGGCAGGTTGGCCAACAGGACCTTGCCCATCGAGGTGCAGTAGGCGGGCAGGCGCGAGCCGGGACGCAGATTGAAGTCGATCTTGTTCTGACCGCGGCGGAAGCTGCGAGCACGATCGACATAAAGAATCTCGGGGCCGTCGAGCACCGACAGATTCACCGTGTAGGAGGTGCGCTGGCGCAGCTCTTCGAGGTAGGGGCGCGAATGCTCACGCAGCCCGGTCGAGTTGAGCGCGGACATGCCAAGGTCGGTGACGCGCAGACCGAGCCTGTACTTGCGCGAGGCCCCCTGCTCGAGGAAGCCGAGCGCGACCAGGGTGATCACGTAACGGTGTGTGGTCGAGCGGCTCATGCCGAGGTCATCGGCGATGTCCGCGATACCGAGCACCGGGCGCTCGGGTGTGAAGCAGCCGAGAATCGCGAGCCCTCGCTCGAGCGACTGGGAGTAACGTGGCTCGCGGAGGCTGGGTATCGACCACTCACCCTCCTGGCCTGATTTGGAAGAATTCGAGCTTACTCTAGGCATCTGTGCGTGGGCCCCTATCCGTAGTGCCGAAGGTGCCTCTACAGTGGTGCACCTCTATTGAACAGTCATCATACTTGGGAATGCCGACGATCTCAATCGCGAACCGCGACCTGTGCCATCCAAGCTCCAAGACGGGCTTGTCACCGCTGTCCAGCGGCTTCCCGGCCAACCTTGGATTTACCCTTCTGACAGATCGTCGCCTGCGTGTATGCCCTGTGTCTGTGGGAAATATGCGCGGCCCGCGCAGTTTTCCGAAGTGGCGCCCTTATGTCTCACTTAGGTTTGCCCGGGTCGTTTCAGTCAAATGCTCAGAACTGAATGTTCAGACCGATCTTTGGAACTTTGGGAGCGTCGGCCCCGGCGAGGCGGTTTGGCCGATGAGTGATGCGTGTGGCCGATGAGTGATGCGTGTGCCCTATGAGTGACCATGCCGACATGGTGATTGTGGGTGGCCGCCTGCGCACCATGAGCCCCGATGTCGCCGGCACGAATCCCGACGCCGATCCCCCCGCGAGCGCCATGGCGGTCAGGGACGGACGAATACTCGCGCTCGGAGACTCCGCCGATGTCGAGTCCTTGCGAGGTCCCTTGACCACCGTGATCGACGCCCAAGGAGCGACGGTGCTGCCGGGTCTGATCGACGCGCACGGCCACTTCGGTCACGTCGCCCGCTCGATGGCGACCGCCGTGGACTGTCGCACCCCGCCGGCGAGCTCGATCGCCGACATCCTGGCGCGAGCCGGCGAGCGCGCCGGCCAAGCGCCGCCGGGCACCTGGATCCTGTTGCAGGGCACCACCTTCCAGGACGAGCTCATCGCCGATGGGCGCTTTCCCACCCCCCTGGAGCTGAGCGGCGTCTCCGAAGCGCATCCGATCGTCTACCGCTCGAGCATTCACAACGTGGTCGCCAATCGCTGCGCTATGCGCTTGGCCGGCATCGACCGTGACACACCCGAGCCGCCCGGGGCGCGCATCGAGCGAGACGCGGACGGCGAGCCGACGGGTGTCCTGGCCGAGATGTTCGACCGCTTCCCGATCCCCGAGCCCACCGACGCCGAGCTGGCGACTTCGGTCGCAAACGTGGCGTGGGGTCATTACCTGGCCAACGGAGTCACCTCGATACAAGAGATCTGGGACTCGGCTCAAGTGATGCGCTTGCTCGCCGGCGCCTCTGCGGCAGGCGAGATTCCGCTGCGTGTGCGCGGCTTCGGGTGGGTGCCCCTGGCGGGGTCGCTCGCCGAGGTGGCAAGCGGCGCGATCGCCGACGTGCCCTTGCGGGCCGACTGGTTTGAAGGGGGTGCCGTCAAGCTGTTCGTGGACGGCGGCAGTTCGTCTCACACCGCCGCCTTCTACGAGGAGTACCTCGACGCGCCGGGAAAGCGCGGCGCGCTCACCTACGAGTTGGGCGAGCTGACCGACCTCATACGCACCGCCTTCGACGCGGGTGCCCAGGTTGCGTTGCACGCCGCCGGGGATCTGGCCCAAGACGTTTCTTTGGCGGCCTTCGAGATGGCTGGAGCGCGCGCGGGCGACGGGCGCCGGTCGCGGATCGAGCACGGCGCCAACACGGCTTGGACTCCTCGGCGCACCGCCTGGTGCAAGCGCACCGGCGTCCTGCCTGTGCCCAACCTCGGCTTCATCTACAACTACGGCGAGTTCTGGCCGCGCTCCTTGGGGGAGCGACGCAGTCGTGCTTGCGTGCCTTTGAAGACTCTGCTGGCCGAGGGCTTCGAAGTGCCGGGCACCTCCGACACGACCGGCGGCGACCCGCGCCTGCTGAACCCGTTTCACAACATGTGGTGTGCGATGACTCGCACCACCTTCGCCGGGCGCACGATCGATCCCGACGAGCGCATCGATCGCGAGCAGGCGCTTGCCATGTATACGCGCCACGCCGCCCACGCCGGCTTCTGGGAGGACTCGCGCGGCACCCTGCAGCCGGGTAAGCTCGCCGACATCGTGGTCTTGCGAGGCGCCATCGAGGAGGTCGGCGACGAGGACTTCGGCGAGGTCTCGATCGCCCACACGATCGTGGACGGCAAGCTCGTCTACAGCGCCGACGGGAACCTGCGCGACCGCGTCCACAACTTCGCCACGGACCACCCCAGCCGGATCGGGCGCTGAGATGGACTGGCGTTCCAAAGAGCCGGCGCTCATAGGGACCGGCGCTGAGATGGACTCGGGTTCCAAAGGAGCCGGCGCTCAGAGGGACCGGCGCTGAGATGGACTTCTATCTGTTTCTGCCAGGACAGTGGTGGGATCGCAGCAAGGCGCCGGCGCAGCTGTATGACGAGATGCTCGAGCAGGCGGTTCTCGCGGAGCGACTCGGCTACGACGGGATCTGGTTGGCCGAACAGAACCTCGTCAGTTTTCTTGCCGCCCCCGATCCCCTGCAACTGGCTGCGGTGATCGCCCAGCGCACCGAGCGCATTCGCGTCGGCGTGGCGGTGCACGTACTGCCTTTTCACCACCCCCTGCGCTTGGCGGGCGCGATCGCCCAGATCGACCAGCTCAGCGGCGGGCGCTTCGATGTGGCCGCGGGCCGCGGCGCCTCGCCCTATCAAATGCGCCAGTTCCAAGCCGAGCTGCCCGAAGAGGACAGCCGCGCCTTGTTTGCCGAGCACCTGGGCATCATGGTCGACCACTGGAAGGCTCCCCAAGGGCTCTCACACGAGGGGCGCTTCTTCAGCTACCCGAACGCCACCGTCCTGCCTCCCCCCGTGCAACGACCACACCCGCCGGTGTGGATCGCTGCGCTTTCGGCGCGCTCGATGCAGTGGGCGGTGAAGCTGGGCTTCGATTCCAATTTCATCTTCAGTCCCTTTCGCGAGCCTTTCTCTCATGTGGAAGAGGTGTACGGGGCATTCGTGCAAGCGATGGAGCAGCAGGGACGAGCGCGCGCCCAGGCCAAGTTCGCGGTCAACCGGATGACCTATGTTGGCACCCCGAGTGAGACCCACGAGGTGCTCAACTATGTCCTGATGAACCACCGCATCATCGATCAGCAGCTCGCCGGCACCGAGCGTGTCGAGGGTGGCGATTACGCGGTCGAGCGAGCGATCAAGCAGGACGAGCCAGAACTGGAGCAGATGCACGAGAACATCGCTTTTGGCGAGGTCGCTGAGGTACGCGCCAAGCTGGAGCGCTACGCGGCCCTCGGCGTGGACATGTTCTCGGCGTGGCACAACGTTGGCCAGCCGCACGAGCAGGTGGTGCGCTCGATGGAGCTGTTCGCCCGCGAGGTCATGCCGGGCCTGCGATGAGCCTGTCTGGTCTGCCGCTCTCGATGGGTGTCGTGCCGGGGCACAGGCTCATCCCGGGCCTGCGATGAGCGTGTCCGGTCCGCCGCTCTCGATGGGTGTCGCGCCGGGGCACAAGGTCATCTTGGGCCCGCGATGAGTCTGTTCGATCCCCTCACGCTCGGGAGCGTCACGTTGCGCAACCGGATCATGATGTCGCCGATGAGCCAGCGAGCGGCTCGCGAGGACGGGTGCGCGGGCGACTGGCACCTGGTGCATTACGGCTCGCGTGCGGTCGGCGGTTGCGGACTCGTGATGGTCGAGGACACCGCCGTCGCGCCGCTCGGACGAACCGGAACCGCCGCGCTAGGGCTGTACGAGGCGCCCCAGGTCCGCGCGCTTGAGCGGGTCGCTCACTTCTGCCGATCCCAAGGCGCCGCTGTGGGCGTCCAGTTGGCGCACGCGGGACGAAAGGCCTTGGCGGACCGGCGCGGGGACGCCGAGGCCATCGCCCCCTCGCCGGTGGCCTACGGTCCCGGCTGGATCCAGCCCCGGGAGGCCGGTGCCGAGGAGCTTGCCGGCGTGGTCGAGGGGTTCGCACGAGCGGCCTCGATGGTGGCCGAAGCGGGCCTCGATGTGATCGAGATACACGCCGCCCACGGCTATCTCTTGCACCAGTTCCTCTCTCCCTTGACGAATCTCAGGCAAGACGAATATGGCGGCGACGTCGAGGGCCGCAGTCGCCTGCTGCTCGAGGTCGTGCGCGCGGTACGCCTCCGCTGGCCTTCGGCCCAACCCCTGTTCGTGAGGCTCCCGGCCAGCGACGGCCGGCCGGACGGGCTCTCGATCGAAGAGGTGGCCGGCTGCGCTCGCGCCTGTTTGCGGGCCGGCGCCGACCTGGTCGACATCAGCGGGGGCACGCCGCTCTTGGGCGGCACGCGCGCGGGCCCGGCTGAGGTGCTCGCGCTCGCCCGGGCGCTTGCACGCGAGCCGGTCGCGCTGGGCGGCGGGATCGTGGACGGGGCTTCCGCTGAGACGCTTCTCAGCGACGGGCAGGCCGAGCTGGTGTCGGTGGGTCGTCCTCTGCTCGGCGACCCCTACTGGGCCGCGCGGGCGGCGCGCGAGCTTGGCGTCCCGGCTCCCCTGCCCCCGGCGTACGCCGAGGCGCTCCCCGACGAGCCGAATGTTTCCACACAACCGTTCGACAGAGCTGTATCCTCGCCCGATCATTCGAAGCAGGTCGACGATTGCACGAGGGTGTAGACAGGTGGACTTGGCGTAGGCGACCGGATCGGGCCTGCCACAGCAGAACCGGATGGCGCTTATCCGAGAAGGACCGAATGGGGCTCAGTGAAAAAGTGCAGGTCGATGGTCGTGGAGGCGGCCGCGACGACATCGGACGAGCCCACCAGTGGGTGGGATCGCGGGGAGGAAATAATGGTTGGCAGAAAAATTGTGAAAGCACGCGAGCTTCTCGCGTGCGGGTTGGTCGCCGCCGTCGCGCTCACGAGCATCGGTTGCGGCTCCTCCAAAAGTAAAGAAACGCTCGCTTCGGGAGCGCCTTTGAAGATCGGCTATCTGGCGTCGCTCACCGGATTTTGTGCCGGGTTCTCCCAGGACTACGTCAAGGGTGCCCAGCAGGCCGTCAAGACGATCAACGCCGAAGGTGGCGTGATGGGGCATCCCTTGGAACTGCTCGTGCGCGACGACAAGGCCGAACCGAGCGTCGGTGTCAGCCAGGCGCGCGACTTGGTCCTCAGCGAACACGTCAAGTTCCTTGCCGGGACCTGCACGAGCGCCGTCGGCAAGAGCGTGGCGCGTCTGGTGGCCAACCCCAGCCACGTCGTCTACACCGTGGGTGTCGCCGACCCGACCGTGTTCACAGGCGGGGGGTATGCGTTCGCCACGATCCCGACCGCCAACATCGAGGGCGCCAACGCGGCCGCCTACGTGCGGGCGCATCCCCAATGGAAAACGGTGGCGGTGATCGCCGAGGACTACAGCTATGGCTACGAAGTGACGGCGGCCTTCCTAAAGGGCATGAAGGGCTCTCCGCAAAAGATCGTGAGCAAGGAATTCGTGCCGTCCGGCGCCTCCAGCTATAGCTCCTATATCAACAAGCTGGTAGCCGAGAAACCGGATGTCACATACAGCACGGTGATCGCCGAAGACACGATCACGTTCGTCAAGCAGGCCTGGCCGCTCGGCCTGTTCAACGCGACGCAGCTGTTCGGGATCCTGGACTACGGCACGATCGACCCAATGCCCAAGCCGCCGGTGGGCGCGCTCGGCTACACCTACTATCCCTCGGCCTCGATCTACAACACGGCCCTGTCCAAGAAGCTGGACCCGCTCGGCGTCGAAGTCGCCAACAGCGGCGCAGCCGGGGACGGCTTCAACCAGATCGAGATGATCGCCCAAGGCATCGAGCAGGCCAAATCGACCGAACCGGTTCAGGTGCGCAACACCTTGGCCGGCGCGACAGTGCAAATGATCCAAGGCAGCGAGAAGATCCATTCGTGCAACAACCTGACGGCGGTGCCGATCGCGATGGGTCCGGTGGTGGCGGCGACCAAAGAACTGCCGTTCGCCCACTTCTCACCGATCGAACTAGTGGATACCAACAAGTACTTCACCTGCTGAGGTCTCTGCGGCCGGCTTGGCGGGGAGGCGCGCGTGACGCGTCTCCCCGCCGCGCTCGCGATGATTGGTGGCCATGAGCTTGGCCACCTTTCTCGATCAGCTGTTCGCGGGGCTCGGCCTCGGCTTCATCCTGTTCTTCTCGGCGGCCGGTCTGAACCTGGTGTGGGGGGTCCTCGGCGTGATGAACTTCGCGGCTGGCGCTGTGTACATGCTGGGTGCCTACCTGGCCACGACGGTCATCGCCCGCACCGGTGCGTCCACGCTCGGCTGGGTCTTGGCGCTCGCCCTGGTTCCCATCTTGGCCGCGCTAGGTGGTGCCGTGGTCGAGATCGTGCTGCTGCGCCGGACCTATCGCGAGCACGACGAGAACCAGCAGTTCATGCTCACCTTGGCCCTCTCATATCTCTTGGCGGGCGGGATCGTGGCGGTATACGGCTCGGGCTTCAGGACCGTCTCGCTGCCCGGCTCGCTGAGCGGCAGCTGGCATTTTCTGGGCGCAACCTTGCCGACGTACACCGCCGTGGTGATCGTGTTGGGGGTGCTCGTGGCGGCGGCGATCTGGGCGCTCATGTACGGCACGCGGGTGGGCTTGCTCACGCGCGCCGCAGTCGACGATCGCACGATGCTGTCCATTTTGGGTGTGAACGTGAATCGCCTCTACACGGCGGTGTTCGCATTCGGGATCGGCCTCGGCGCGCTCGGGGGGGTCGTGGACGCCCCCAACGGGGCCGTCACCACGAATCTTGAAACGGCCGCGCTCGTGCCGGCGTTCATCGTGGTCGTGACCGGTGGTCTCGGCAACATGACGGGCGCCTTGATCGCAGCCGTAGCGATCGGCGTGATCGAGAGCTTTGTGACCTTGCAGAGCCCCACGCTTGCGCCGCTGACCCCCTATGCGGTGATGACCGTGGTGTTGCTGGCCCGCGCCGCGTCCGGTCGGCGCCTGCTAGCGGTGCGCGCCGCGGTGGGGCGATGAGGGGCCTACTCCCGGCGGTGGGTCAGTGAGGGGTCTACTCCCGGCGGTGGGTCAATGAGGCGCCTACTCGCCTGGCTCGGCCCGGCGCCCGACTGGGCTCCGGGGCTTGCCTTGATCTTGATCGCGGCTGTGCTGCCGGCGCTGGTCTCCAGCGAGTACGTGTTGCTGGCGGCGAGCATGATCGTGACGACGCTGCTCGGAGTCAGCTTCAACCTGCTGTTCGGTTATGCGGGCATGTTCTCCTTCGGTCAGTCCGCCTTCTATGGGCTTGGCGCCTACGTGACGGTGCTTGTGCTCAACAACAGTGGCGTCGGCTTCTATGTCGCTCTGCTCGCCGGGATCTGTGCGGCCGCTCTGGTGGCGGCCCTCAGCGGTGCGGTCTTGGTGAGGCTCGAGCCGATCGCTTTCATCATGCTCACCTTCGCGCTCGCGGACCTCTTCGAATTCGCGGCCAACCACGCCCACACGCTGACCGGCGGCGACAGCGGGATGATCGCCAACCTGCCCGAATCCTTGAACGTGATCTTGGGTGTGAACCGGGTCTACTACGCGATCTTGATCGTGGCGGTGGTGGTGCTTGCCGGGGCCTTCGCGTTCGTGCGCAGCAGTATGGGATTGTTGTTGCTTTCGATTCGCGAAGACGCGCTACGCGCACGTACGCTCGGCATCGCGGTGGATCGTCGCCGGCTGGGAGTTTTCACGCTCGCCGCCGCCGTGGCGGCCGCGGGCGGCGGTCTTTCGGTGCTCTCCGCCCAGATCGTCTATCCGAGCGTGTTCGCTTGGCAGATCTCAGCGAATGCGCTGATCGTGACCTTGCTCGGCGGCGTCGGCCTGTTCTCAGGGCCCGCGCTCGGGGCGGTGCTGCTCGGCTTGATCGATTTCTATGTGGGGCGCTTGACGACCAACACCCTGCTGATCGACGGCGTGGTCCTGTTGGCGGTCGTGCTGATCGCTCCGCGTGGAGTTGGGGCGGCGGGCCGCGGACCTCTGCCGGGGGCGCCCCGGGCGCTTCTGAGGCGGGTGCGTGCCCGAGCCGCGGGAGTGCGCCGTGCGGGTGCCCCAGGATAGGGGTTGGTGGTGAGCACCGTGCCGCTGGAGCTCGAGGACGTCAAGCGCCACTTCGGCGGCATCCGTGCCGTGGATGGCGTGACGCTCGAGGTTGCCGACGGCGCGGTGGTCGCGCTGATCGGGCCCAACGGCGCCGGCAAGAGCACCCTGTTCGCGTTGATGATGGGCGAGCTGGCGCCCACCTCCGGCACGATTCGCCTGGACGGGCACGACATGAAGGGCCTCGCGCCCGAGCAGCACAGCCGCCGGGGTGTGGGACGCACCTTCCAGACGCCGCGCTTGTTTGCCGGCCTAAGCGTTGCCGAGAACGCCCAGATCGCGCTGCTCGCTCACGGTGGCAAGGAGGGGGGGCGGCTGGGGTGGGAGGACTCAAAAAAGGGTGACCTGCGCGCGCGTGTGTCTGGAGACAAAGCCAGTCTTGTTAAAAGACCGCGCGCGCGCGCGTGGCACCCCTCAGAGGAGCACGTTGAGCACGCTCTGGCCGAGGTGGGCTTGCTCAACGAGCGGGGGCTTACGGCCTCTGCGCTCTCTCAAGGCCAGCGCAAGCGCTTGGAGCTGGCGATGGTGCTCGCGTTGCGTCCCGGCGTCCTGCTGCTCGACGAGCCGACGGCCGGCATGGGCGTCGAAGAGCGCGCGAGGATCATGGCGCTCGTGATGGATATCGTGAGGCGTCGGCAGCTCACCTTGGTGTTCTGCGAGCACGACATGGAGACGGTCTTCGCCCACGCCCTGCGTGTCGTGGTGATGGATCGCGGCAAGGTTCTCACCGACGGCTCGCCCGAGCAGATACGGCGCGATCCACGGGTGCAAGAGATCTATCTGGGCACATCGGAGGCGTCGTGAGCGCATCGGAGGCGTCGTGCATATCGGAGGCGTCGTCGAAGCTTTCGGTCGGAGGTTTGCGCGCCAGCTACGGATCGAGCGAGGTTCTGTTCGGCCTGGACATGCACGTCGACGACGGCGAGACGGTTGCCTTGATCGGTCGCAACGCCGCCGGCAAGACGACCGCCTTGCATTGCGTCATGGGCGTGCTCGGCTCGCGCCAAGGCTCGATCGAAGTCGATGGGGTCCAGACGATCGGTCTTGCTCCGCACCGGATCGCGCGTCTCGGTGTCGCCTTGGTGCCCCAGGGCCGGCGCGTCTTCTCCGAGCTGACGGTCGAGGAGAACCTGCGCACCGCGATTCGCGCCGAGGGCAAGCGAGCGTCGGGTCGGGTGGTTCGCGCGTCGAGTGGGGTGGTTCGCGCATCGAGTGGGGCGGTTCGCGCGTCCAGTGGGGCGGGTGGGGCCTCGGGCGGGGCGGCTCGCACGTTCAGTGGGGCGGGTCGGGCCTCGGGTGGAGCGGGTTGGACGATGGACCAGCTTTATGAGGTCTTTCCGCTGTTGGCCAAGGTCAAGAAGTCCAAGGGTGCATGGTTGAGTGGCGGCGAGCAGCAGGTTCTCTCGATCGCGCGCGCCTTGCTCACAGATCCAGGGCTGTTGCTCTTGGACGAGCCGACCGAGGGCTTGGCGCCCCGCGTGGTCGAGACCTTGACCGAGCAGCTCCTGCGGATCAAGGCTTCCGGGTTGACGATCCTCCTGGCCGAGCAGCATCTCGGGCTGGTGCGGGAGCTGGCGGGCCGCGCGTATGTGATCGATCGGGGCCTCGTGCGTGCCGAGGGCGACCCGGGCACGCTGCTGGCCGACGAACAGATCAGGCACGCTTACCTTTCGTTGTGAGACTCTGGCTTGGACATCAGCGGTCATCCGGGAGGCTTAGTCGCGATGGCGGCTGACCGGGCCGGCACACATGGATCCGATCGGCCTGCCGATCGCGTGCACGCGCCCGGAAATCGCGCGCTCTATGAGCGTGCCACTCGGCGCTTTCCAGGCGGCAGCTCGCGCACCACCTTGGCCTCGGCGTCGCTGCCCGTATACGCAGTGCGCGGCGAAGGGGCGATTGTGACCGACGCCGACGGACACGAGTTGATCGACCTGCACGGCGACTATTCGGCGCTCGTGCACGGCAATGCCTTCCCGCCCGTCTTGGCGGCGGCCAGGGAGGCATTGGCGGCGGGCTCGGCCTTCGGTCTGCCCACCGAGAGGGAGTTGGTCTTGGCCGACTGTCTCGCCACGAGAGTCCCTTGGGCCGAACGTTGGCGCTTCGTCGGCTCGGGCAGCGAAGCGGTGATGGCCGCCGTGCGCGCCGCCCGCGCGGCGAGCGGTCGCGAGAAGGCGATTCGCTTCGCCGACTGCTACCACGGCGGCTGGGACGCCTTGGCCAAGCCAGACGACCGCGGCGTGCCCGAGGGGGTGCGCCGCGAGATCCTCACGCTCCCACTCGGCGACCCTTCGGCCTTTCTCGCGGCCCTCGACGAGCACGAAGGAGATGTCGCGTGCGTGCTGCTCGACCCGATGCCCAACCGAGCCGGGCTGCGGCCGGTCGAGCCCTCGTTCGCGCGGCTCGTACGCGAGCACACGCGCGAGCGGGGAGTGGCTTTGGTCGTGGACGAGGTCATCACCTTCCGTATGGCTCCCGGCGGGATGCAACAGCTGTACGGGATCGAGGGGGACATCGTCACGCTCGGCAAGCTGATCGGCGGGGGCCTGCCCGTGGGCGCGCTAGGGGGCAGGCCCGAGTGGATGGACGTGTTCGACCCGAGCCGCCCCGACGCGGTGGCCTTGGCCGGAACCTTCGCCGCCAACCCGGTCTCGATGGCCGCCGGCCTGGCCGCGCTCGGCGCCCTCGACTCCGCCGCGATCGAGCGCATCGGGCTGCTCGGCGCGCGCTTGCGAGCCGGACTGGCGGCCTCCGGCCATGAGGTGACCGGTGCGGGCTCCTTGTGCAAGCTGCACGCTCCCGACCTCCCCGACCTGTGGAGGCGGCTCTACCGCGCGGGAGTCTTGATCGCCGCGGACGGTCTCGTCTCGGCGTCCACCGCAATGGACGAGGCCTCGATCGACCGCGCGCTCGAGCTATTCGGCGAGGCGGCCGGTCGGTAACGAGCCGGTCGCCTATCCGTCTGGGGCCGGCAAAAGGATCGCGACACGGACGGTCGGTAAACGGCGAATCGTGGGGTGGCCAGTCAAGCCGGGCGTGGCATCGCGGCGAGGACTCCTCGCGCGAGCGGTGCGTCGCCGGTGAGCTTGAGGGCGCTCATGTCCCGGTCCGGTCCCAAGGCGCGAGCCCACGCCGTCGCCGAGCCCGAAATGCTGGCCCAAGGCACGCACTGACCGGGCTCCACGAGCGCAATGTGACCGTCATGGATGTCGAACAGTTGGCGTGTGGGCGCTTCGAAGTCTTCGATCACCAACTCCACCACACCATTGGGAAGCGTCGAGCAGTCGAGCAGCGCCGGCAATGCCTCTAGCGCGCTGGCGTCGATCCGCTCGAGAGTTCCCAGCCCGGGCGGGGGTGGTGCGGGGTCCTGGCGGGTCCCCGTCCCGAACCATCTCCTCCAAGCTCGGGGCGGCTTGCGCGGCGCGACGTTGCGCGGCGTGACGTTGCCCGGTGTGACGTTGCTCGGTGCGACGTTGCTTGCCGCGGACTGTCGCGTTTCGTCTTCGCTTGACATCGCGCGGCAGTCTAATCGAATTGTCCCGAGAAACTACCTAGTGCGCTCTTTAGAGATATTCCAGCGCTCGGAGTTTGGCCGCCTCTGGCCGCGGCTCGGAGCGTCTGGTTGGGGGGCCGGAAGCACGCTAGCCTCGACATAGGTGGCTAGCTCCTCCCCAAGTCCCGATTCCCAGGCGCCCGACCCCTTGGCCGCCTTCAGTTCGGCGACGCGCGACTGGTTCGCGAGTTCCTTCGCCGCCCCGACCCCCGCCCAGGCCCAGGCGTGGCCCGCGATCGCAAGCGGTGAGCACGTGCTCCTCTCGGCGCCCACCGGCTCGGGCAAGACCTTGGCCGCTTTCCTGTGGGCGATCGACCGGCTCGCCTTGGAGCCCGGCCCAGGCGGCGTGCGAGTCCTCTACGTCTCGCCCCTGAAGGCCCTCTCCTACGACATCGAGCGCAACCTGCGCGTACCCCTGCGCGGGGTCGGGGCCGAAGTGACGGTGGGCATCCGCACCGGAGACACCTCCCAGTCCGAGCGGGCCGCGATGGCACGCAAACCGCCCGACATCTTGATCACCACACCCGAGTCGCTCTACCTGATCCTCGGCTCTCGCGCACGCACGATGCTCGCCTCCGTGGAGACCGTGATCGTGGACGAGATCCACGCCGTCGCCTCGACCAAGCGTGGCGCCCATCTCGCGCTCACCTTGGAGCGCCTCGACGAGCACGTCCGCGAAAGTCCCCCCGCCCGCGAAATACAGAGGGTGGGCCTTTCGGCCACCCAGAATCCCCTGGAGGAGGTCGGCCGCTTCCTGGTCGGCCCGACTCGCCAAGTGAAGATCCTCGACGCGGGCGTGCGCAAGCCCTTGGACCTGCGCATCCAAGTCCCGGTCGACTCGATGAGCGACCTCGCCTCCGCCTCCAGCGGCGCCGATCCTTTGGACCCAGTGGTCGGTGGCGAGGCGACCCGCAACTCGATCTGGCCGGCGATCTATCCCGAGCTGCTGTCCTTGGTGCGCCAGCACCGCTCCACGATCGTGTTCGTCAACAACCGGCGCTCCGCCGAGCGGGTCGCCTTGCGTCTCAATGAGCTCGCCGAGAGCGAGATCGCCCGCGCCCACCACGGCTCGCTCTCGCGCGAGGAGCGCACCACGATCGAGGAGCAGCTCAAGGCCGGCACCTTGCCTTGCTTGGTCGCCACCTCTTCCTTGGAGCTGGGCATCGACATGGGCGCCGTCGACCTCGTCCTCCAGATCGAGTCCCCCAAGTCGGTAGCGCGAGGCCTCCAGCGCATCGGCCGCGCCGGCCACGGCGTCGGCGAGCTCTCCAAGGGACGCATCTTCCCCAAGTTCAGAGGCGACTTGCTCGAGTGCGCGGTCGTCTGCCACCGGATGCGCCAAGGCCTGATCGAGTCCACAGTCGTCCCCCGCAACGCGCTCGACGTGCTCGCCCAGCAAATCGTCGCGATCGCCGCGTCGGCGGAGACCCGTAAGCACCTGGAGTCATCACGGCCACCCGAACCCGCGAGTGAGGCCCCCTCGCGAGACCGGATAGCCCAAACCTCCCCCTCCTCCCCCGAGTCCGAAGGCAGCGTCTCCGTGGAGCGCCTGCACGCGCTCGTCCGCCGCACCTATTCCTATGCCGAGCTCTCGCGTCCTTTGCTCGAGAACGTGCTCGACATGCTAGACGGGCGCTATCCCTCCTCCGAATTCGGCGACTTGCGCCCGCGCATCGTCTGGGACCGCGTCGGCGACAGCATCCGGGCGAGGCGGGGCGCCCGCCAACTCGCGATCGCCAACGCCGGCACGATCCCCGACCGCGGTCTCTACTCGGTCACCCTGCCCGACGGTCGACGCGTGGGCGAGCTCGACGAGGAGATGGTCTACGAGGCGCGCCCCGGTCAAGTGTTCCTGCTGGGCGCCTCCTCGTGGCGGATCGAGGAAATCGGGCGCGACCGCGTGATCGTCACCCCCGCGCCCGGCGTCCCCGGCGCCGTCCCCTTCTGGAAGGGCGACGGGATCGGGCGCCCCATAGAGCTGGGCGAGGCGATCGGCCGGTTCTCTCGCTGGGCCGTCGACCAAAGCGCCGAGACGCTTGTGCGCGACTACGACCTCGACGAGCGCGCTGCCGCCAACCTGCTCGACTACCTGCGCGAGCAGCAGGCGGCCACCCAAGCGATCCCCTCCGACCGCACGATCGTCTTGGAGCGCTTCCGCGACGAGATCGGCGACTGGCGCCTTTGCATCCTCTCCCCCTACGGCGGACGCGTCCACGCCGCCTGGGGCCTTGCGATCTCGGCGCGCATCCGCGAGCGCTTCGGCATCGACGGCGAGGCGATCTGGTCCGACGACGGGATCGTCGTGCGCCTGCCCGACTCCGACCCCGATCCCGGCCTCGACTCCCACTTGGACCGCGACCCGGATCCCGCCCGCGAGCCCGACCTCGCCCGCGAGCCGGACCTCGCCCGAGCGGGGGCTTCCTCCTATGCCGATCTAGTCGCGATCGACCCCGAAGAGGTCGAGCAGATCGTGGTCTCCGAGCTCGGCTCCTCGGCCTTGTTCGGCGCCCGCTTCCGCGAGAACGCCGGACGCTCGCTCCTGATTCCCCGTGCTTACCCCGGTCGGCGGACCCCTCTGTGGCAGCAGCGCCTGAAGTCCCAAGCCCTGCTCGAGGTCGCCCGCCGCTATCCCGACTTCCCAATCGTGCTCGAGACCTACCGAGAGTGCCTGCGCGACGTGCTCGACCTGCCCGGCCTCCAAGACTTGCTCGGCCGGATCGCCACCCGCTCCACCTCGCTGCTTGAGGTCGAAACCGCCACGGCTTCACCCTTCGCGGGCTCCTTGCTGTTCGACTACGTCGCCACCTACATGTACGAGGGGGACACCCCCACGGCCGAGCGTCGCGCCGCCGCCCTGTCCTTGGATCGAGACCTGTTGCGCGAGCTGCTCGGCCAAGACGAGCTGCGCGACCTGATCGACCCCGCCGCGCTGGCCCAAGTCGAGGACGACCTCCAACACCGCTCCCCCCGCACCCAGGCGACCGGCGCCGACGCGCTGTGCGAGATCCTCCGCGCCGTCGGCGACCTCGACGAGCAAGAGATCTCCGAACGCGTGCTCCCGGCCTTGGACGCATCCGCCTTGCTGGCCAGTTTGGAGCGCGAGCGCCGTGTCATCCGCATCCGCATCCTCGGCCACGAGCGCCTGATCGCCGCCGACGACGCCGGCCTCTTCCGCGACGCCTTCGGCGCCGCCCCGCCCGGTGGCCTGCCCGCCGCCTTCCTGCAGGACGTACCCGACGCCTTGGCCAAGATCGTAGCCCGCTACGCCCGCACCCACGGCCCCTTCACGACCGCCGACTTGCGTGCCCGCTACGGCCTCGACCTGGCCGCCGTCCTGCGCGACTCCGAGCGCCTTGGTGACGTGGTCCAAGGCGAGCTGCGCCCCGGAGGCTCCGAGCGCGAGTGGTGCCAAGTCGATGTCCTACGGCGCCTGCGCCGAGCCTCGCTGGCCGCCCTGCGCCGGGAGATCGAGCCGGTCGATCCGCGGGCCTTGGCCGCCTTCATGCCCTCCTGGCAAGGCGTCGACCGTTGGCGTTCCAGCGGCGCCGGTGTAGAGCGCCTGCGCGAGGTGCTCCTACCCCTACAAGGCTTGGCCTTGCCGGTGGCCTCCTGGGAGCGCGACATCCTGCCCGTCCGCTGCGGCTCCTACTCGCCCGCGTGGCTCGACTCCCTGTGCGCCTCCGGAGAGCTTGCTTGGGTCGGCGCAGGCCCTTCGGCTCGCGACGCCGGGCGCGTGGCCCTCTACTTCCGCGAGGACGCCCCTTCGCTCGGGCCGCCCCCTCTCCGGGATGCCGCGCCCCCCGCCGAGCCCGAGCACGATTTGCTGCGCGCCCGTCTGGCCGCCTCGCCCTGCTTCTTCGCCGATCTCCTCGCCGAGGTCGAGTTGCCCGTCGCCTCGCTCACCCAAGCCCTGTGGGACCTCGTGTGGGCCGGCGAGGTCACCAACGACGCCTGGGCGCCCCTGCGCGCACCCCGCGTGGCGACCGGACCTCGCCTGGCAGTGACCGGCCGCCCCGTGGCGCCCCCCCGGCGCTTCGGTCGCTCCTCCTTGCGCTCCCCGCGCCGCCCCACCGGCGCCCAAGTGCAAGGTCGCTGGTCTTTGGCCGCCCCGATCTTCGGTGCCGAGGGTGACCCTCGCGAGCGCCGTCGCGTCCTGGCCGAGATCTTGCTCGAGCGCTACGGCGTGCTCACCCGCGAGCAGGTGCTCGCCGAGGGAATCCCCGGCGGCTTCTCCAGCGTCTATTCCGCCTTGAGCGAACTGGAGACCTTGGGCGTGTGCCGGCGCGGCTATTTCGTGGAGGGCCTCGGCGGCGCCCAGTTCGCCCTGCCCGGAGCCGTCGAGCGCCTGCGCGCCGACCGCTCCTCCGAAGAGGACCGTGCTTTGGTGCTCGCGGCCGTGGATCCCGCCCAGCCGCTCGGAGCCGCCCTGCCTTGGCCGCGGCGCGAGGAGAGCAAGCGCCGACCCGCCCGCGTCCCCGGAGCCTACGTCGTGTTCGTGGACGCCTCGCCCGTGCTCTATTTGGAGCGGGGCGGACGAGGAATCCTCACCTTCGACGCCCCCGAGTCCACCCTGCTGCCGGCCTTGCGGGCCTTGGCCGAAGCGGTTCGTGCCGGCCGCGTCGACGCGATCGCCTTGGAGCGAGTGGACGGCGACCCTTCGATCGGCTCGCCCCTCGAGTCCACCCTGATCGAGTTGGGTTTCCGCCAAGGCCCCCGCCGCCTAACCTTGCGAGCTTGAATCGGGCTCCCTGCGAGCTTGAATCGCCCCGGCTTCGTCCGTTCTCCTATCCAGGCCTCGCAGGTTCCCTGCGAGCTTGAATCGCCCCGCTTTCTCGAATACGATGAAGTTGGAAACATGGTGGACTTGTGGACGCCATTGGGGGGAAATGGTGTCATGGGGATCGCCACCGGACCTGGAGGGAAGCCGGTTGCACAAAACTAACCTCAGTCAGAAACATTCGTGCCAATTGGCTCAAGGTGCTCTTGCCAATGGTTCAGCCCTGAATTATCTTCGCGAATAATGGGGATGAATGGAACTAGTGGAGAGGGCCGATCTCCTGCCGGTGAGGCGCGTCTGAGGGGGTTTCCGGCTGCTTCGACGCGGTCCCCGGCTGTTTCGGCGTCGTCGTCTGCCGCCTTGAGCGCTCGTCCCAACCCTAGTCTTCCCGCCGCACCGCTCTCGCGCGAGGAGCTGCTCTGCGAGCCTGGCTCAGGTGTATACGAGGGTTTGACCCCCCTCTACAAGCGCTTGCCCCACGGCCCCCACGGTCTCGGCCGCGAGACGGTCGCGCGCCACCAGCGAGCTCGCCTGTACGGCGGCATGGCCGAGTCCGTCTACCAGCGTGGCTATGCCGGCACCAGCGTCGCCCACGTGATCGCCCTCGCGGGCGTTTCTCGACGCGCGTTCTACGAGCAGTTCTCCAACAAGGAAGACTGCTTCCTGGCCACCTACGACGCGCTCGTGGGCGCCGCGCGCAAACGGGTCCTGCAAGCGTGGCTGTCCGAGCGAGGCTGGGCCAACAGACTCTACGCCGCCTGCAAGGTCTTCCTAGCCGGCATCGCCGCTGACCCTCGCGGCGCCAACCTAGTGCTTGTCGAGTCGATCGGGATCGGGCCCCGCGGCCACGAACGCATGCAGTTGACGGCTACCGCCTTCGAGCGCATCGTGGCCACCGGCTTCAGCCTCACGCCCGACCGCATCAACCTGCCGCCCTTGGCCCCCCGAGCGATCGTGGGCGGGGTGCGCTTCGTCGTGATCAGGCGCGTACGCGAAGGCCGCGCGGGCGAGCTGGCGGGCCTCACCGACGAACTGCTCGACTGGGTCAGCTCCTACCGCTCCACGGCAGTGGCCCAACTGCGAACGCTCGGCTCCGGCCGACCCCCGAGCCTGCTGGCCAAACGTGCCCGCTTCCTCACGCGCGAAGATCGCCGCTCCCACGTCATGGACGCCATGGTCCAATTGGCCTTGGAGGAGGGCTACACGAACATCACCGACGCCGAGATAGCTCGCGCCGCCGCGGTCTCCACCGAAGCCTTCCACCGCGAGTTCGCCAACAAGGAAGAGTGCCTTCTGGCCGTCATCGACGAGTTCGCCGCCGAAGCCCACGACGCCGTCAAGCGGGCCACTCGAAACGACGAGACTTGGCCTGAGGCTGTCCACAAAGGCGTCGAGGCCTTGATCGGCTATTGCGCCGCCCACCCCGGGCTCGTCAAGCTCTCCTTCATCGACCTGTTCGACGCCGGCAACGGCATGGTCGCGCGACTCAGCGGCGTGCTCGACGGCTTCATCAAGGTCATGACGGCCGGGGTGCCCGAACCGCACAGAGCTCCCGAGGTGACGGCCGAGGCGATCATGGGCGCGGTCTGGGCGATCCTCTCGAGCTACGCCCCGCACGACCGCCTGCGCTACCTGCCCTGCCTCGTGGACCATCTCACGTTCCTGATCCTCGCCCCTTACATCGGCGCGCGCCAAGCGGTCGACGCGATCGAAGCCGCCGGGTCGCGGCGCGGGCGGCTCAAGGTTTCTTAGAGCTCCCCGGGCGTCGAGGTCCGCGGCCGTGCCCGGGTTGGGGTTGGTATGCAACCTCTATTTCGGGCCACCCTGCGCGTGTGCGTGTGCGTGTGCGCGCGCGGTCGCGCGCGGGGAAGAACCGCTTCGCGGCAGCCGCCCAAGACTCGTGCGGCCCGCCACTATCCTCAAAGCTAGTGGCCACCGACGAAGCCATCCGCCCGCTCACGCGCCCCCGCAGGGTCGGCCACAAGGGGGCCGCCCACCTCGCCCCCGGCAACACCCCGGCCAGCTTCGATGCGGCCCTGGCCCAAGGCGTGGACATGATCGAGTTCGACGTGCTCAGCGAGCGCACCGACGGCACCGGCGCCCTGCTCGTGGCCCACGACTACGAGGACATGGCCTCGCGTACCCCGCTCACCCTGGAGCAGGCGCTCGAGCATCTCGCCGGCGAGGCCTTCGCCGGGATCGAGTTCGACCTGGACGTCAAGATCCCCGGCTATGAGCTGCGTGTCGTCGAGGCAGTGCGCCGCGCCGGCCTCACCGAGCGGACTTTGCTGAGCGGCATGTATCCCGACTCCTTGGCCCGCGTCCGCGCCGCCGAGCCACGCCTGCGCCTGGGCTGGTCGGTGCCGCGCGTGCGACGCGACTACACCAGTCACCTGCTCACCGCGATCCCCGCCTTGGCGATCCTCACCGGCTACCGGGCTCTGCTCCCGCGTCGCGCCCGAGAAGCCCTCAACAGAGGCTCGGTCGACGCGATCATGGCCCACTGGCGGGTCGTCACACCCGCGCTGGTCAATGCCGTCACGGCCGAGGGCGGCGAACTCTATGTGTGGACGGTCGACGAAGCTCCCCGCATCGCCAAGCTCACCGAGATGGGAGTCTCCGGCATCATCACCAACGATCCGCGCCTGTTCGACTTCGTCTGAACGTGTGAGGTGGGCGCACCGTGCCGACGTCGAGCGCCAGCCGCGCTCGGGCGTCTAGCCGATCGTGCAGCTCGCGGAGCTGTAACCCGCCGGGTCGGCGCCCGCCAAGCTCTTGTGGGCCGCGGTCGTGGGCACCGTGGTCGTCTCCAGCACCGTGGTGCCGCGCCGCCACTGAAACACGACGTCTCCACGCAGCACATAGGCTGGCTTTCCCGCCTGCGGCGCGAATTGGAAGCTGCGGCCCGCTTGGCGCGCAAGGTCGGCCGAACCGACCTTTAGAAAGCCCGAGTCGGCTTCCTTGCCGACGGCCGCCCACTGCTTGGTGCTCAGATTCTCGTATTGCACGGTGAAGCGCATGTACATGGAGTCCTTGACGTGCCCGTCGCCCGGCATCGAGCCGCGCACGCCGATCGTGTTGGGCTGATCTTTGGGACTGCACACGTTCACGGTCGCCCATAGCTCGCGCGAGTGCACCAGGCGCTGACCTTGGGTGGGCGTGAACGCGGCGGCAAGCAGCAACGGCGCGAGCGCATGCAAAGGACTCATACTGTGAAGATAGCGTCGGGAGCCCCCAAGTTGCGGATCTCGGCGTACTCGCCTTGCCTGTGATATCTCCAAGGCATGGCGGCCACCAAGGATGCCGAGATAGTCGAGTTGCTCGGTCGCGTGCCCGTGTTCTCCACGCTCGAGCACGAGGACCTCGAGCGGATCGCCGAGCTGGCGGTGCCGCGCGAGTACGAGCCCGGCCAGATCGTGTTCCGCGAGGGCGACGCCAGCGACACTTGCTACATCGTGCGCTCCGGCCGCGCTCGCGCCGTGCGCGAGCATCCCGACGGGCGCACGATCACGCTCGCCACCTTCGGCACCGGCGACATCTTCGGCGAGCTGGCCATGTTCGAGGACGAGCTGCGCTCGGCCACAGTGGAGGCGGTGCAGCGCACAGGCGCCGTGGCCGTGCTCGGGCCGGACATGCGCCGGCTCATTGTCGAACATCCCCAGATCGCGATTCGCTTGCTCGCCGCCCTGGGACGGCGCTTGCGCGAAACCAACGATCGCTTGGCCAAACAGTCCTTCCAGACAGTCCAAAGTCGCGTCGCGGTGGTCCTCTCCGAGCTGGTCGCCCAAGCAGTCCAAGACGGTGCGCCCGGCGAGGAGGTGTTGCTGACGGCAACCCAAGCCGACCTGGCCAAGCTGGCCGGCTCCTCGCGCGAGTCGGCCTCCCGTTTTCTGGCCGTGCTGGAGCGGGCGGGCGTCATCTCCCAAGGGCGCGGCCGGCTCGTGGTCCACGATCCCGGAGCGCTCGAGCGCTATGTCTTCTAAGCGCGATCCTTCCGGGGGACGCCGCGCCGGCTCCGAGCGCGAGCCCTCGCCGGGACGCCCCGCCGGCTCCGAGCGCGAGCCCTCGCCGGGGCGCGAGGTCTCCGCCGGCGGGGTGGTGGTCCACGAGGGCCAGGTGCTCGTGATCGTGCCCACCAGGCCCGCCGCCGACGGATCCCACGTCTTGGGGCTTCCCAAGGGTCATCTCGACGGGAAGGAGACCTTGGAGCAGGCGGCCGCCCGCGAGGTGCGCGAGGAGACCGGCGTCACCGCGGAGCTCCTAGGAGAGCTCGGCGAGGTCCGCTATTGGTACGTGCGCGATCGTCGCAGGATCGCCAAGAGCGTCCACTTCTTCCTGTTTCGCTACCTGAGCGGCGATTTGGCAGACCACGACGACGAGGTCTTGGAAGCCCGTTGGATGGGCCTCGAGGAGGCTCGGCGGGCACTCACATATTCGGGCGAGCGCGACATGGTGGCCCGCGCGCTGGCCATCTCCCGGCAAGACCGATAGCCTGCCGGTCGTGCAAGTACTCAACTTCTACTCGACGATCTTCGCCGACGAGCTGAAGAAGGGCCGCAAGACGGCCACGATCAGGCTCGGCGACAAGTCCGGCAAGTACCGCAAGAACCAGGCCGTGCTCGTCACGATCGGCTACCAGTACTCGCCCCGCGAGCGCATCTTCGAAGCCGTGATCGACCAGGTCGAGGTGATGAAGATCGCAGAGCTCTCGCCGCGTGACATCAAGCACGACAACCCCGAGTTTCGTCGCCACGAGGAGCTGATCAACTTCCTCGAGCAGATCTACGGCCGGTCGGTGTCGACGGAGGACACGGTCACGGTCGTCCGCTTCTCCCAGATCCTCGACAAGCCGACCGCGATGACCGAAGCCATGAAGGGCTTCGGCGGCGCCCAGAACTGAGAGGGAAACAGGGCGTGACACGCGCCCCTTGAGAGCGGAGGATTTGGGGATGTCAAGCACCAAGACGACGTCCCTCCAGTCCAGCGGGCTAGCACACGGACAGGTGACCGAGATTCAGCGTGCGCGTATGGTCGCCGCGATGATCGACACGATCGCCGAGCGCGGGCGGGCGGGCGCGACCGTGGCCCACGTCGTTTCGCGCTCGGGGGTCTCGCGCCGCACGTTCTACGAAGTCTTCGAAGACTTCGAAGACTGCTTCCTGGCGGCGCTCGACCAGTCGATCGCGCGAGCGAGCGACTATGTGCGCGAGGTCTATGAGCCCGAGGCCAGGTGGATCGTGCGCATCAGGGCCGCCTTGATCGCCTTGCTCGAATTCGTCGAAGACGAGCCGGCGATGGCGCGCCTTTGCATCCTGGAGACCCTGGGCGCGGGACGCAAGGTCCATGAGCGCCGCGTCCGGGTCCTGGAACCCATGATTGCCGCGGTCGATGAAGGCCGGAGTGAGAGCAAGTCGGCCACGGCCTTGCCTCCGTTGACCGGGGAGGGGATACTCGGCGGAGTCCTCTCGGTGCTCCACGCACGCCTGCTCGAAGGCGACACCCACTTGCTCGAGCTCACCGGGTCTTTGATGGGCATGATCGCGCTGCCCTATCTGGGGCCGGCCGCCGCCCACCGCGAGACTTCACGGGCCGTGCCCACACGCCGCGAGCGGGCGCTGCCGGCCTCCAAGGACCCTCTGCGCGACCTGCAGATGCGGCTGACCTACAGGACTGTGCGAGTGCTGATGGCGATCTCCGCCTCTCCCGGCGCCTCCAATCGCCAGGTCGGTGTCGGCGCAGGGATCGACGATCAGGGTCAGATCTCCAAGCTGCTCAGCCGTCTGGACAAGCTTGGCCTGGTCGAAAACAGCGGGGCCGGTCAGGTGCGCGGCGCCCCCAATGCGTGGACGTTGACCAAGAAGGGCTTCGAAGTCGAGCAGCTGATCGGCGGGCGCAGGCCTGCCGGCACGGCTTCCTGAGCCCGTCTTTTCGACTTTTACACGGGTCTTCCGTCTTTCGTCTATATATTGACCCTGACGATTGGCACTCTCCCATCGAGAGTGCCAATGGGCGCCCGCCGGATTTCCCCGGGCGAGCGCCCAAATCCGAAGCAACTCTAAACGGAGGTTTTCAGCATGAAATTGAAGCCCCTGGGCGATCGCTTGATCGTGAGGGCCATCGAGGAGGAGCAGATGACCAAAAGCGGTCTCGTCCTGCCCGACACGGCCAAGGAGAAGCCCGAGAAGGGCAAGGTCCTCGCAGTAGGCGACGGCAAATTCGACGATACCGGCAAGCGCATCCCGCTCGAGGTGTCCGAGGGCGACGAGGTCTACTACAGCAAATACGGCGGAAGCCCCATCAAGGTCGATGACGAGGAGTTGCTCGTACTGCGCGAGTCCGACATCCTCGCCAAGGTTGCCTAAGGAGATCTGAATAGATATGGCTCACAAGGAACTCAAGTACAGCTCCGAGGCGCGAAAGTCTCTGGAGGCCGGCGTCGACGCTGTCGCCAACGCCGTGAAGGTCACGCTCGGCCCCAAGGGCCGCTACGTGGTGCTCGACAAGAAGTTCGGCGCGCCCACGATCACCAACGACGGTGTCACGATTGCCCGTGAGATCGAGGTCGAGGACGTGTTCGAGAACCAAGGCGCCCAGCTGGTGCGCGAGGTGGCGACCGCCACCAACGACGTCGCCGGCGACGGCACCACCACGGCCACCGTGCTCGCCCAGGCGATCGTTCGCCAAGGCCTGAAGAACGTGGCCGCCGGCGCCAACCCGTTGGCGCTCAAGCGCGGCATCGAGAAGGCGGTCGACCAGGTCGTGGCCAACATCGCCTCGCAGTCCAAGGAGGTCTCCGGCAAGGACCAGATCGCCCGCGTGGCGACGATCTCGGCCGGCGACGAGGAGATCGGCGACGTGATCGCCGACGCGATCGAGAAGGTCGGCAAGGACGGCGTGGTCAACGTCGAGGAGGGCCAGACGTTCGGCATGGACCTCGAGTTCACCGAGGGCATGCAGTTCGACAAGGGCTACATCTCGCCCTACATGGTCACCGACCAGGACCGTATGGAGGCTACCCTCGAGGACCCCTACATCCTGATCGCCAACCAGAAGATCGGCTCGGTGCGCGACATCCTGCCGATCCTCGAGCAGGTCATCCAGAGCGGCAAGCCGCTGCTCATCATCGCCGAGGACGTGGAGGGCGAGTCGCTCGCCACGCTCGTGGTGAACAAGCTGCGCGGCACCTTCACCGGTGTGGCCGTCAAGGCCCCCGGCTTCGGCGACCGTCGCAAGCGCATGCTGGAGGACATCGCGATCCTCACCAAAGCCGAGGTCATCACCGAGGAGATGGGCCTGAAGCTTGAGAACACTCAGGTCTCCCAGCTCGGGCACGCTCGTCGCGTGGTCGTCGGCAAGGACAACACCACGATCGTCGACGGCGCCGGCGATGCCGAGGCGATCAAGGGTCGCATCAACCAGATCAAGGCCGAGATCGAGAACACCGACTCGGACTTCGATCGCGAGAAGCTCCAGGAGCGCTTGGCCAAGCTCTCCGGGGGAGTGGCCGTGGTCAAGGTCGGAGCGGCCACCGAGACCGAGATGAAGGAGAAGAAGCACCGCGTCGAGGACGCCCTGCAGGCAACGAGGGCGGCACTCGAGGAGGGCATCGTGCCCGGTGGCGGGGTTGCCCTGCTGCAGGCCTCGGCGTCCGTCTCGGTCGACGGCGACGGAGCCTCCACGGACGGCTCGGACGACGAGCGCACCGGAGCGCGCATAGTTTTGCGTGCCCTTGAGGAGCCGCTCCGTCAGATCGCCGAGAACGCGGGCCTGGAGGGCTCGGTGGTGGTCAACGACGTGCGCAAGGCCAAGGCCGGAGAAGGCCTCAACGCCGCGACCAACGAGATCGTCGATCTCGTCGCCGCCGGGGTCATCGACCCGGCGATGGTCACGCGCTCGGCCCTGCAGAACGCCGCGTCGATCGCCAAGAACATCCTCACCACCGAGGCGATCGTCGCCGAGGTGCCCGAGAAGGAAGGCGGCGGCATGCCGGGCGGCGGTATGCCCGACATGAGCGGAATGATGTAGTCAGAACGACGCTTTGCCGCGCGCCGCGCTTTAGCGGCGCGCGGATTCCGTCGATAGGAACAGCAGAGGGCCCGGCAGGATGCTGGGCCCTCGTCTGTTTGGGGGGAAGAATGTTGGGTCCCTGGTTTGGGGGCGGATGGTTGGGCCTCTGTTTTTGGGAGGCGAGATGGTTGGGCCAGTTTGTGGTGGGGAGGTTGTGCGCGACCCCGAGTGCCGCAGATGTTGTTGCAAAAATGCGGATTCCTTCCACAGTGGAATAGTTCTGCCTGGCAAGGAACGTAAAAAAATGAATAGACATCCACGCCGACTCCACCTGGCCGGCGTGGGCAACTTAGCCGTGGCTCGTCATGTTCGCCAACTCGAGCGGACATGGACGTCTCCGCCGCTATTCCGCGGCAGGCGTCGCTATTCCACGGCCGACACCGGCCGCGGCCCGTGGCCCACGTACTTGGCGGTCGGACGGATCAGCTTGGCCTCGCGCTTCTGCTCCATGATGTGTGCCGACCAACCGGCCACGCGTGCGCAGGTGAACATCGGCGTGAACAGGTCCGGCGTCACTTCAGCTAGATCCAGAACGACCGCCGACCAGAACTCCACGTTGGTGGCAAGCACCCGGTCGGGCTTGCGTGCCGTCAGCTCCGCCAAGGCCGCCTTCTCCAAAGCCTCGGCCGCCTCGAAGCGGGGCGAGCCGAGTTCACGGCAGGTGCGCCGCAACACGCGGGCGCGGGGGTCTTCGGCGCGGTAGACCCGGTGGCCGAAGCCCATAAGTCGCTCGCCGCGATCGAGCGCCGCCTTGACCCACACGTCGGCATCGCCGGTCTGTTCCACTTCGTCGAGCATCTTCAGCACGCGTGACGGCGCGCCTCCGTGCAAGGGGCCGGACAAGGCGCCCACGGCCGCCGACAAGGCCGCGGCACAATCCGCTCCGGTGGAGGCGACCACGCGCGCGGTGAACGTGGAGGCGTTCATCCCGTGCTCGGCGGCGGAGATCCAGTAGGCGTCGATTGCCTTAGCGTGATCGGGGTCGACCTCCCCACGCCAGCGAATCAGGAAGCGCTCGGGAATCGAGCGGCCCTTGTCCACCTCGGACTGGGGCACCGGCGGCTGGCCGGCGTCGCGGGCAGACTGCGCCACGAACGAGAGTGCCATCACCGAGGCCCGCGCGAGGTTGTCGCGAGCCTGCTCGTCGGAAATGTCGATCAGGGCCTGAAAGCCCCACTCGGGAGCGAGCATCGCCAAAGCCGATTGCACGTCCACGCGATGGTCGCCTGAGCGCACAGTAAGGACATGCGGTTCGGCGGGCGGCAGCCCCGGCTTGAAGCGGCCGTCCACCAGCAATCCCCAAACCTGCTCGTAGGGGACCGTGCCGACGAGGTCCTCGATGTCGACGCCGCGATAGCGCAGCGACCCGCCGGCCCGATCGGGCTCGGCGATCTCTGTGGCGAAGGCGACGACGCCCTCAAGGCCTGACTGAACTTCGGGTGGTGTTTGAACCTCGCTCATTGCGCTCTGCTTTCTGGGCTGGGCTGCTTGACGGGAATGGCGCCTTGTGGGCGCACCCATATGATGAACGACCAAGCGATTGGAGGAGGAGCAAGTGCCCGACGGTGACCTGATGTTCGCACCCGCGACCGAGCTTGCCGCGATGGTCCGCTCCGGCGAGGTGTCCTCACGCGAGCTGGTGGAGATCTCGCTCGCACGCATAGAGGAGCTCAACCCCAAGCTAAACGCGTTCGTCGAGATCGACGGCGAGCGCGCGCTCGCGACCGCCGAGCGGATCGCCCCCGGCGACGAGCGCCCTTTCGCGGGTGTGCCGATCGCGATCAAGAACAACCGGCCGGTCGAAGGGTTGAAGGCGACGATCGGCTGCTCGCTGTTGGCCGACCATGTGGCCTCGCATGACTGCAACATCACGCGCCGCTTCAAGGACGCCGGCTTCGTGATCGTGGGCACCACCACCTTGCCCGAGTACGGCATCCTGCCCGTCAGCGAGGCGCGCCTGTTCGGGCCCACCCGAAACCCTTGGGACTTGGAGCGCACCCCGGGTGGCTCTTCGGGTGGGGCGTCCGCGGCGGTCGCCTCGGGCATGGTGCCGGTCGCCCACGGCAACGACGGCGGCGGTTCGATCCGCATCCCCGCCGCCTGCTGCGGTCTGGTCGGCCTCAAGCCGGCGCGCGGCCGCGTCTCCGCCGCGCCCGAACGGGGCGAGGCGCCGCTCGACGTGGATGGCGTGCTAACGCGCACGGTCGGCGATACCGCAGCGATCCTGGATGTGCTCGCCGGCTACGAGCTTGGCGACGCCACCTGGGCGCCGCCGCCGTCCGAGCCGTTTGCGCTCGCCGCCGGCCGCACTCCCGGCAAACTGCGGATCGCCACGACCACCTTTGCGCCGATCGCCGAGGCTGTCGTCGACCCGGTTTGCGCCCGGGCTGTCTCCGACGCCGCCGAGCTGTTGCGCTCGCTCGGCCACGAGGTCGAAGAGGTCGATCCGCCTTGGCGCATCGAGGGCCTTTCAGAGCTGTTCGGCGCTGTGTTCTCGATCCACATCGCGCTGCAGATCGTCTACTCGGGCATGGTCGCCGGTCGGGAGCCGACCGAGGATGACATGGAGCCGATGAGCTGGGCGATCCACCAGATGACCCAGAACATCAACTCGGTCCTTGGCTTCGGCATGGAAATCCAATTGCAGGCGCTCACCCGCCAATTGGTCGAGTTCCTGGCTCCCTACGACATCCTGCTCACGCCCGCCCTGGCCGAGCGCCCGCTGCCGATCGGCACGCTCGACACCGCCGCGCCGGATCCGATGTCCACGTTCACGCGCTCTGGCCTGTTCACTCCGTTCACGCCGGTCTTCAACGCGAGCGGTCAACCCGGTATCTCGTTGCCTGTGTATCAGGGCGAGGACGGCTTGCCATTGGCAGTGCAGCTTGTCGGCAGGCCAGCCGGCGAGGCCGCGCTGCTGGCGTTGGCTTCGCACGTCGAAGCGGCCGCGCCGTGGGCCGATCGTCGGGCGCCGGTGTCTTAAACAACTCGACCCGCCAGTTGGCGGGTCGAAGGTGAAGGGGAGCAACCCCAAACAGCTGACACCATCCCTGATGTTAGCAAACTGGCTCGACGGGTAGCCACGAGGCGGGACGGTCGCAATCCGCCGACGCACTGAACCTTGCGCCTTGTCTCGTCGATCGGCTACCGGTCGAGTCAATCATTGGCGGAGGGCGGGAGAATCGACCTCCATCCGGAGCGAACCGGACTCGCGGGTGTCAGCCGTCTGTGGTCCCAGACCACTTCACCCTCCGTTGCAGACGATGGTACTCAATGAATGCGACGGAATTGCGGTTTATCTGGCCAGCACGGCCAACATTGGTTGCGGCGTGACATCGAGGGCTTCGGCATCGGAGCAGCCGTCCCTCGCCACCATGTTTGCCTCCACCAGCTCTGCCTCGTCCCATGTGATCGGCGTGTTGGAGTGCATCGCTCGCTCGACCAGGCGCAGTGCGCGCGAGACGATCGGCGTGGGGATCGGCAGCAGCGGGCGTTCGCGATCAAGTGAGCGCAGCACTGCGTTGACGGCCTCGTTGTAGGACATCGTTTGCGGTCCGCCCAGCTCGTAGCGTCTGTGGGGGATCCTGTCCGCGTCCTCGCCCAGTGCCGCAACCACACAGCTCGCCACATCCTCGGCCCAAATCGGCTGACACACTGCCCGCCCGCGACCGGAGATCGGCACGACCGGCAGCAGCGACAGGCGCTCGATCAACGTCAGCAAACGATCTCCCGGTGCATACACGAGCGACGGCGCAATCACGGTCGTGCGCATGTCGGACTCGCGCACCGCCTGCTCCGCCAAGGCCTTGGCCCGGAACAGGCGGCAGCGATGGTGCTCGGAGGCGCCGAGCGTCGAGAAGAACACGAAATGGGTGACGCCCGCGCGCTGGGCGGCGTCGACCATGCGCCAGGTCGCTATCGCCGCCAGCTCCTCGATCGAGCCGCGCGGCTGGTCGCGGGTGGAGGCCGCCAAGTGTACGACGGTGTCCACGCCCCTCATCGCGTTGCGAAACGAAGGCGGATCGGTCAGGTCGCCCAGCGCGATCTGGACCCGCACCCGCAGGGGACCCAAGCGCCTGGGATCCCGCACAAGGCAGCGCACCGTCTGCCCTTCGGCAAGCAGACGCGGCAGCAGCGCGGAACCGACGAGTCCGGTCGCGCCGGTGAGCAGGAGCATCGCCCGAGGCTAGCGAAGTAGTCCCGCGGGCCGTGCTTGGCACAGCCGTGGGACGGGCGATAGCGGCCTCGCTACTATTCGTCGTCCCGCAACAGTTGACCCGACAACGAATCGAGAAGGAAGCGAATGGCCTACGTAATCGCTGAGCCCTGCATCGGCACCAAGGACAACTCCTGTGTCGAGGTGTGCCCCGTGGATTGCATCCACCCGACGCCCGATGAGCCCGGCTACGACGCGGCCGAGATGCTCTACATCGATCCGGAGGAGTGCATCGACTGCGACGCTTGTGTCGAGGCCTGCCCCGTGGATGCCTGCTTCGCCGAGGATCAGCTGCCCGACGAGTGGCAGAAGTTCGCCACGATCAACGCCGAGTACTTCGCCAATACCAAGTAGGCCTAGCCCCGCCTATCGGGCCGCGAGCGGCCCGACCGATGGTTTTGAGGGAAATATGTGAGGCTGCTGGCGCGGCCCGACCTTGGGTTCGGGGGGCTGGTTAGGCCATCGGCAAGGACATTCCCGCCGGCTTTGGGCTGGCGGGTGGTGTGGGGGCGCTTGGGGGGGTGACCTCCACGATGGGCAACGTCGGCAGGGTCGGCAGCTCCAAGGGCGCCATCGCGATCAGGCCGCGGGCGGCTTGGCGGATCGCTTGGGAAGCCGGGTCGTCGGGGTCCTCGAAGACCAGGGGCACGCCGCCGTCGGCTTGGGCGCGCAGGGGCATCGTGAGCGGGACCCGGCCCAGCAAGGGCACGTCCAGCTCGTCGGCCAAGTCCTTGCCGCCGCCCTCGCCGAAGATCGGGAAGCGCTCGCCGCTTGGCGTGGTGAAGCCGGACATGTTCTCGATCACGCCGCAGATCTCCAAGGACACCTTGTTGGCCATCTCGGCCGAGCGCCTGGCCACCTTCTGGGCCGTGGCCTGAGGCGTCGTCACGATCACGAACTGGGCTTGGGGCAGCATTTGGGCCAAGGTCATCGATACGTCGCCGGTGCCAGGGGGCAGGTCGATCAGGAGATAGTCGAGCTCGCCCCATTCCACGTCCTGCAGGAACTGGCCGAGCGCCTTGTGGAGCATCGGCCCGCGCCACACCACGGCCGCGTCCTCCTCCAAGAAGAAGCCGATCGACATGACCTTCACGCCGTGGGACTCCAAAGGCACGATCTTGCGCTGGGCGGAGACCGGCGGGCGCGTGGCGCCGAGGCCGTACATGCGCGGGATCGAGTAGCCCCACACGTCGGCGTCGAGGATGCCCACCTTCTTGCCGTCGGCGGTCAAGGCCGCGGCGAGGTTGGCGGTGAGAGTGGACTTGCCCACGCCGCCCTTGCCCGAGCCGACGCAGATCACGTTGCTCACCTGGGCTAGCGCGCCTTGGGGCAAGGCGCCTCGGCCGAGCTTCTGCTGGAGAGAAGCCTTCTCGGTGTCGCTGAGGACGTCGAAATACACGTTCACGTGCTCCACGCCCTCCAGTGCAGCGACCGCCTCCGCGACGGAGGTCTGGAAATGGCCCTTGATCGGGCAGCCGGCGGTCGTCAAAGACACGGTCACGTCGACCACGCCGTTGCTCGAGATGTCGATCGAGCGCACCATGCCCAGCTCCACGATCGAGCGGCGCAGCTCGGGATCGATCACGACCTCCAAGGCCTTCATGACGTCGTCGCGGTTCATGTCTGCTCGCATTCTGACAAACCTCGCGTGCCGGCCCGGCGGGAATCGCCGGGATCGGGGACGGAAGTGGGGAAGTGATGCGCCGGCGAGAAGGACGGCGGGACGCCGGCGGCCCAACAAAAATGCCGCCGGGCGGTAGGGGGACCGCCCGGCGGCGAGGGAGGAGAGGGTGCTTCTACTACCGGCGGGATATGGGCCGGCAGACCTTCCGTCGCCCTCTCTCCGCAGGCGACGGGGAAGTTTCATCCAGCCGACGCATTTTGGCGCGCCGGGTGGACGGGTGGGTCGCCTAGACCAGGTTCAGAATGCGCTCCTGGACCTTGTCGGCGAGCTCTTCGCTTGCACGGCGGCGCCTGCGCACCTCGCGCTCGACGCTCGCCCGGGTCGTACGGACCTCGCGCTCGACGCGCACTCTGGTCTTGCGGACCTCGCGCTCGAGGCGGTTACGGGCGGTGACGCCCCTGCGCTCGAACTTGCGCAGCTGCGCCGTCGCTTTGGAGGTTGAGTTGTAGTTGGCGATCGCGTCGCTGACCTCGGTGAGGACGCGCTCGCGGGCGATCAAGGCGGCGCCGATCGGGATCAGGACGGCGCGCTCGGCCGTGCTCGACTGCTTGGAAGCGGCGGCGGTGCGCTTGGGGGCCGTGGTCGACCGCTTGGAGGTCGCGGTCCGCTTGGTGGCCGCAGCGGCCTTGGCAGCGGTTGCGCGTGGTTTGGGGGTGGTCGTCTTTACGGGGGGCATTTGGGAGAGAGTCTCCTGTCTATCGGGGGCACACTTGTTCGTGTCGCTTTGAGATTAGCACCGAACACTTGTTCCTAACCCGCTCTAGAAGGATGGTTACACGCCAACTTCAAGAACGGGTGAACACGCTGTAAAGAATGTCTACGAGCCGTGCTGCCCGGTAAGGCGCAGAACATGCGTTCGCTCGAGCCACGCGTCGGGGTCCTCCAGCTCGGTCATCGTCGGCAGGGTCTCGGGCGAGGTCCAAGCCGCCGCGAGCGCCTCGGGACCTCCGCGGGCGACGACCGCGTCGCAGAACTCGCGGCCGACCTCGTATTGGCGCATCTTCATCTCCAGGCCGAGCAGCTTCTCGAGGATGCGCCAAGGCCAAGCGCGCTCTCGGCGGCGACGGTTCATCGCGGTGCGCATCCGCTCCAAGGTGGGCAGCTCGGCCGCGCCGACAGCGTCCATCGTGTGCTCGGCGTGGCCCTCGATCAAGGACATCGCGGCTTGCATCCGCTCGACCAAGGCCCAGCGGTCCTCGCCGAGGCCCAGGCGAAGCAGTTCTCCGGCGCGGAGCCTCTCGACGAGTCCCTGAAGATCGGAGCCGGAGGGAAGTCGAAACGTTCGCCCAAACCCTCCCCCTATACCTACCTCCATTCCTCCGATCAGTTCTTGCAGGAGGCCGCCGAGGTGGGCGCGGAGCCAGGGCGCGCCGCCGAACTGGACGGCGTGGGTGACCTCGTGGATCGCCACCCAAGCGCTGAATTCGTCGTGGTCGACCTCCAGCTTGCGGGCCGCCTGGGCCAGGTTGGGGCCGAGCAGGAGCAGGCGCGGGGGTTGGGCGGGGTCGAGCAGGGAGATGTCGTACTGGCCGAGGACCCTCTGGGAGAGCATTCCGGTGACCGCGCCGACCTGGACGCCGAGCAAAAGCTGGGTGAACGAGCGCAGGGCCGGGCCGAGCGGACCGGGGCTCTTGCCGGCGCGCTCGGTCAAGGGGTCGAGCAAGGGGCGCATCGTGGCGATGTTGGCTTCGATCCAGTGCTTGCGGTCGATCGCTTCGATCGGGGGCAAAGGTCCTGAGGGGTGCAGGCCGGTGTAGGCGCTCACCCGTGCCGCGAACCCGATGGCGAGTTCCTGGGCTCGCTCGGCGGTCGAGCGCGAGGGCTGCTGCCACCCGTTGGTCGAACCGGCGAGCATCTCGCCGACGCGTTGGGCCACGTTCCAATCGATGCCGTCCATACAGAGAGCGTACGCACATGTCTGAGCATCGCCCCCATTGCGGCGGGGATCGGGGCTCGTGTGTGAAGATGATCGAGCGCGCGCTGTCCGCAATTCCGGGGTTGACAGGTCGCCAATTCCGAGTCAGCAGTGCTCCTTATTCCGAATCAGTCGGCCTTTCTATTCCGGATTTGTAGGCTATCCTATTCCGAATCGTACAGGCAACTATCTTGGGCGGAGACGGTGGTGTGTTGATTCGACGAGGCATCGAGGAGGAACTGCGCGACATTCTCAGCGTCAGTCGCGCGGCAGCGATTGTGGGCCCGCGCCAGGTGGGCAAGAGCACGCTCGCCGGGCAGCTGCAAGCCGCGGGGCTCCTACCCAATTACTTCAGCCTCGACAACCGTCAAACGCGTCGCGCGGCGCTCGAGGATCCGGATGGGTTTGCCTTGGCGCTGTCGCGGCCGGCCATAATCGACGAGGTTCAACGCGCGCCGGAGTTGATGCTTTCGATCAAGCAGATCCTCGACCGCGACCGCACTCCCGGCCAATTTCTGCTGACCGGCTCGGCGGACCTGATCACGTCCAGGACGATCGCCGACGCGCTGCCCGGTCGGGTCGAGTACGTCAATCTCTGGCCCTTCGCGCAGGCCGAGCTGGCCGGCATCCGAAGCTCGATCGTCGACTCTCTGTTGGCGGGCTCACCGCCGCGAGTGACCGGCGCCGCGAAGGGTCGCGCCGCGGTAGCCGAGGACGTTATCGGCGGAGGCTTCCCCGACGCGCTCGACCGTGAGCCGGCTCAGCGCTCGCGCTACTTTCGCTCCTACGTTCAGACCGTGCTCGGTCGCGACCTGCCGGACGTGGGCGACGTGAGGGTCGACTCGGCCAAGCTCGCGGACCTGCTGGGTTTGCTGGCGGCGCGAACCGGCTCGCTTGCCAACTACGCTGCGCTCGGGCGCGCGCTCGCGCTTGACGACAAGACGATCAAGGCTCACGTCGGACTGCTCTCACAGCTGTTCTTGCTGTACAGGCTGCGTCCATGGTCGGCGAACCTCGGCTCGCGACAGGTCAAGACGCCAAAGCTGTTCCTCACCGACAGCGGCCTGGCCGCCGCCCTTGTGGGTGCCGATGCGGCGCGCTACAGCGCTCCCGACCAGGGCGAGCTCGCGGGGATGCTGTTCGAGACCTTCGTCTTGATGGAGTTCGTCAAGCAGGCGACCTGGAGCACCGAGCGGGTGGAGCTGTTCTTTTACCGAGACGCTGAGAAGCGCGAGGTCGATCTGGTGCTCGAGTCGCCTTCCGGCGAGGTGATCGGCATCGAGGTCAAGGCGGGAGCCAGCGTCGAGCCTTCCGCTTTGCGCGGCTTGCGCTTCCTGCGAGACAAGCTCGGCGCTCGCTTCAAGCTCGGGGTCGTCGTGTACTGCGGAGAGCACACGCTGCCCTTCGGCGAGCGCCTGTGGGCGGTGCCGGTTTCGGGGCTGTGGAGCGGGACTTGAACGCCGCCGGCTCCTTCTTCGAGCGCGCGGGCGCTCGCGATGTGCTGGCGTGGGTGAGGCTGCTCAGCGACCCGCGCGACTCGGCGGCGGTCGTGAGGGCCTTGGGCAGGCCGCCGGTCGAGCTGCGCCAGGTGGACATCGCGCGGGTGGTTCAGGTGGCGCGCAGGGCCAAAGTCGACATGGTCGCGGCGCTCGGGCCGGCCATGGAGGTGCCCGGGATGCCGCCCGAGGCGCGCGAGCGGATCGCCCACTTCCAGGAGCTCCACAGCGAAGCGGCGGCCGCGTTCGAGGCGTTGCGCCCGCGCCTGGAGACGAGTCCGCCTGCCGGGGCCCCGACCGGCGGCATGTCCCTGAAGGAAGTGAGGGAACTCGCGGCCGAATTGACGGCGGCCTCGGAGGCGCGGCTGTTGGGCGAGGACGCGTTCTCGCAGAAGCAGGCCCAGACCTTGGAGCAGACGCTGGACTTGATGCGCGAGGAGGTGCTCGGCGGCGCGGTGCGGATCGCGGGGCGCTTGGGCGAGCTGCGCTTGGACACCGATCTGGACATCTCCCACGGCGTGGTCCGCTACCTGGAGCTGGTCAAGCTGGCCGCTTTGAAGGACCGCCCGTCCGGCCAAGGCGTTAAGCAGGCCTTGGACGACGTCAACCAGCGCCTGCTCGCGGCTTGCACGCCTTTGCAGAAGGAGATATTTCAGACCTCGGCTCTCGACGAGACCTTGCTCGCGGAGGTTGCGGGCGAGGAGGAGGAGGGGGAGGGACCGTCCTACCGGGCGGTGCCCCAGGCGACCCCGAACATCTTTGCCCGTCGTGAGGAACCCTCCTTGGGCGCGTTCTTGCCGCGGCGGGGCGAGGGCTTGGTGCTCTCAGCGTCGGATATCGACACCTACAGGGCGTGCCCCTTGCGCTACAAGTTTGGGAGGGTCCTGAAGATTCCCTCCGAGCAGACTTTGCATCAGCGTTTCGGGATCGCGGTGCACCAGGTCTTGGAGCGCTACCACGCGGCCGAGCACTCCACGGTGGGGCAGATGATGGAGCTGTTTGAGACCTGCTGGCGAAGGGGCGGCTTCGGCGACAGCGAGGCCGAGCGGGAATTGCATGCCAAGGCGAGGGCTGCCTTGGTGCTCTACCACCAGCACCTGGAGGCCCACGAGGCCGAGCCGGTCTGGTTCGAGCGCGGTTTCTCGTTCAAGCTGGGGCCCCATCACCTGCGGGGCAGGGTCGATCGGGTGGACAAGCTGGCCGACGGCAACTACGAGATGATCGACTACAAGACGGGGCGTCCCCGGACCGTGGAGCAATTGAAGGATGACGTGCAGTTGTCGCTCTATGCGGTGGGGGCCCGGGAGTCTTGGCAGGTGGAGGCCGAGAAGCTGTCCTATTACTACGTGCTCGACGACCTCAAGGTGCCGGTGCCGAGCGCCGAGATGGACTCCGACTGGATCGCGCGGGTCGTGGAGGAGGTGGGGGAGGCGATCATGGCCCAGCGCTTCGACCCCACGCCCTCGCCTTCGACATGTGCGCTGTGCGACTACCGGATCGCTTGCCCGGCTTGGGAGCGCTAAGCCCGGTCCCTCCCGTTCTTGCCTGTCCCTCCAGCGCCGATCCCAGAACTACCCTCGCGAGACAGCTCGCAACAGGCCCGTTTTTCCTAGACCACTTGACAACTTGCATCACGGGGGTATATAGTGGCTACGTGTTCGCATCCGTTCCCCGTGCGGGGGACAGGCAAGGGCACTACATAAGGTCAGGTAAGGGGTCGGTCCGCGTGGTCGACAGCTAAACGTTTGACGGGGACCTTTGGGAGAGGGACCGGGTCGCTTCTGAGAGAGGGAGTTGTTTTTCGCGTGCATTCATTTGGGGATCATGTGCTTGAGAGTCCGTGTGCTCACGGTGCTGGCGTAATAGGACGCGTCAGCGTCGCTGACGCGTCTCTTCTCTCTCTCTCTCTCTCTCTCTGGCCGGGCCGCCGCTCAGCTAGCTCGAGACGGGGCCGCCGTTCCCTCCGGTCTTCGCGGCCGGTTGGTTCTCTCGCGTCGTCACAGCGGCGCTCCATGTCTTTTCACGGTCGCGGATGTCGCGTCCTCAACCGTGAGCTGCCCGGCTGCGGGCGTGTCCGGGTCTTGTTTCTCTGAGGAGGGGATTGCTCTATGAGTGTTCGCTGTTTCGTATCGCGCTTGATCGTCGCCTTTGGAGCGTTGATGGCGTTTTGGTGCGCTCCGGCGCTGGCCGGCGTCACGCATCCCTTTCTCTCGTCGTTTGGCTCGTTCTCCAACGTGCAGGGGGTGGCGGTCGATCAAAACACTGGGGACGTGTACGTTCTCGATGCTGGCTCTGCTGAAGGCTCGCTCTTCAAGTTCGACGCTTCGGGCAAACCGCTGAAGTTCACGGGATTGCCAGGCGAACCTCTCTCGATCTCCGGCCTGCACGCTGCTGCTGGCGGCTCAGAAGACGAGCTTGCAGTAGACAGCTCGGCTGGTCCCGCGAAAGGCGACATCTATGTAGCTGCCAGTACTACCAACGGTGAGCAGATCGACATCATCGCTCCCGATGGGGAATCGCTCGGAGCGCTCAGCAAATCGACCACGCCTTGGGGGGAAACATGCGGCGTCGCCGTCGACTCTTCCGGGAACGTTTATGTCGGCGTCTACGAAGGCTATGTCGATAAGTTCGTGCCTACTGCCAACCCGGTCACCAATAGCGACTACACCTCCTCGATAGTCGGCGCTGACGAACCCTGCAATATCGCGGTCGACACGCACGGGAATGTTTTCACGGCCAGATATGGCGGAGGTCCGGTGGAACTCTACGAAGCTTCACAGTTCGGCCAGTTGAGCGCGACCGGTTGGATCGTCGAGACCCACGGCAGCACACTGGCGGTGAACCCGGCGGATAACCATTTGTATGTTGACGCAGAAGGTGAAGTTTCGGAGTTCGGTGCCAAGGGAGAACCATTTGAAACCCCGCTGACCGTGTTCGGGCATGCGGGAAGCAAGTCGTTTGGAATCGCCGTCGCCGAAACCGGCGGAGACATATACGTCTCGGACGGGAACGGCAAAATCAGCGTCTATGGTCCCGATGTGGTCGTGCCTGGCACGAGCGTCCAAGAAGCAACGGCCGTAACGGGTGAAAGCGCGACACTGAATGGCACCGTCAATCCTGAAGGTCTCGCCGTCAGCTCCTGCCAGTTTGAATATGCAGCTGGCGACGAAGCCCTCACCAATACGTCTCCGTGCGATCCGCTGCCAGGCGCTGGTACCGCTGCCGTCACGGTATCCGCCAGCATAACTGAACTCGCGCCGGGCGCCTATTATCACTATCGTCTGCGCGCGGAGAACGTAAACGGTGTCGCGACGAGCCAGGAGGGATCGTTTCGGACTGTCGCTCCTCTCGGCTTGCCCGACCATCGTCTTTATGAAAGGGTTTCACCCAAGGACAACGCAGACGGGAACGCCTACAGTGGAGCACCTTCGGACTTGGCGTACCTCGGCTTTGCCACCGAACTCCCGTTCGTCGCCTCTCCTGACGGTGACGCTTTCACATACACGGGCGGGCCAGCGGAAAAAGGCGGGATCGGAATCCAGGGCAGCGGTGGAGGCGATCAGTATTTGGCGACGCGCGCGCCAGGCGGAGGCTGGAATGCCCATAACGTCACTCCCTATTCATCCTCCATTTTGGACCATCCGCGCTATGTCGGCTTTTCTCCGGATCTTTCCGTCGGATTCCTGAACGACTCCAAAAATACGCCGCTGGTGGCCGGCGCTCCAAAGGGTGGCTATTCACTTCTGTACCAGAATAGTTTCGCAAGCGAAACGTTGCAGCCGCTGCTGACGGTCACTCCGCCGAACCGGGGGAGCGAAGAATTCGAAATGGAGTATGCCGGCAGCTCGGCCGACCTCAAACATGTCCTCTATGCCGCCAACGACGCGCTGGCGCAGCCGTCGCTCGACCCTGGGAGCAATCCCGGTCAATACAATCTCTTCGACGATCGCGAAGGCGCGCTCATCCCAGTGAACGTGCTGCCGAACGGGAGCCCAGAACCGGACGCGTACTTCGGTGGTCCGGGGTTGCCGGACTTGCGCTACTCCTCGTACGAGCTCACCGAATCTCCGAATCTGACCAACGTCATCTCGGAAGACGGACGGCGCGTCTTCTGGACGGCTGCGGCCACACACAACCTGTATGTACGCGAAGACAACGAGCGGACGGTCCAAGTCGACGCGGCGGTCGGTGGCGGCAGCCAGTACTGGACTGCCACGCCCGACGGGTCGAAGGTTCTGTTCACCAAGGGTGGTGACCTGTACGAATACGACCTCGATACAGCGCAAACAACAAATCTCGTATCTGGTGAAGTCGTGAATGTTATAGCGACCACCAGGGATCTTTCATACGTGTACTTCATTGCGCGCGGTGTGCTCGCGCCTGGCGCTGAAGCGCAGACCTGCAAAGAAGGTGGGGACTGCAACATGTACGTGCTGCACTCAGGACAACCGCCAGAGTTCATTTCAAAGCTCAGCTACGACGACAAGTACGCTCGACCGGAGGGAATCTTCCGCACCGCGGGAGCCTGGGCCGACAGTATGGCTAACAAGGAGGCACAGTTGAGTTCCGATGGCACTCACCTCGTGTTCGGTTCGGACCTCTCGCTGACCGGCTATCAGGCAGGGGGGCGGGAGGAGATCTACATGTACGATTATGCGGGCTCGCACATCACATGTTTGTCGTGCGATCATACCGGCGCGCTTTCTCCGCACCCGTTCATCGGGGCATACCTTCCGATCAGCAACCTGCCTACCCACCTACCGCGATGGATGTCGCAAGACGGCAACCGTGTCTTTTTCGACAGCGTTCAGCCGCTGGTCGCGCAGGACACCAACGGCGCCAACGACGTCTACGAGTGGCAGCGGGAAGGTACAGGCGGCTGCGCCGAGCGCGAAGGTTGCGTGTACATGCTCTCAGGCGGTACAGGCGTCGAAGGTTCGTTCCTGGACGAAGCTAGCGCGGACGGAAACGACGTTTTCATCGGCACGCGCGAAGCGCTCGTGAGCGAAGACGAAAATGAAACCGTCGACATCTACGACGTGCACGCGAACGCAGAGCAGCCACCGGTCGCCCCGCAATGTACCGGCACTGGCTGTCAGGGCCTGCCGTCCGCGCCGCCGGTGTTTTCGACGCCGGCGAGTGTCACCTACGACGGCGTCGGCGACTTTCCGGTGCCGCCCAGGGTTGTCTCCAAGGCAAAGAAATCAAAGTCGAAGACCAAGTCAAATAAGAACAAATCAAAAAGGAAGCAGCGCGAGAAAAAGACGAGCAAGCGCAAACATAAAGCGGTCAAGGCCGCGACCAAGCACAAGACCTACAAGGGTGGGAGGGGCAAGTGATGTGGGGTCGACTGCTAAAAATGACAGTTGCCGGGGGAGCGCTGGGGTTGTCGATCGGTTTGTTGATCGCACTATGCGCCAGTGTTTCCGCATCAGCCGAGGTCTACGCCCCCGGTTGGATGGTGGCCTCTAACACATTTCCGACTAATCTGAGGCCGGGTACCACCGCCACGATGGACGTTGGCGTCTACAACATCGGCGGAGCCAAGAGCAGCCCTGGCGCGACCTTGACAGACATCCTGCCAGCCGGTGTCGAAGGGGTATCTGATGAAAACTGGACCTGCACCGATGGAATGCAGAACAGGTGCACGCGCACTGTGCCCGCGGTCGTGGGCGGAGAGCACGAAGAATTCGGCCTCGCCATAAATGTCGCGCCAGGCACAAGCGAAGCGATTGTCCGCAATCGGGTGACGATCTCTGGAGGGGGCGCTCCCTCGAGTGCCAGCGTCTCAGAACCCACTACTATTAGCTCGACGCTGGCGAAATTCGGCTTTGTCAAAGAGGATGCGTGGGCTTCCAACTCAGACGGAACGCTCGACACAACGGCCGGTACCCATCCCTATGAGTTTACGCACACATTCACACTGAACTCCAACGCTAGTGGGATCCCAGAGGAAAGCGAAGCCCGAAACGTCACCGTCGAACTACCACCGGGCCTGATCGGTAACGCCACAGCGGTCCAGCGCTGCGCACGTGAACAGTTCGATCATGGCCAATGTCCGACAGGATCGCAGATCGGCATCGCGCCGTCGGGGCTGGGAGGCGAAGCTCCGCTGTTCCAGCTCACGTTCGCCGTCTACAATCTCGTGCCGCCTCCTGGGCATCCGGCTGAGTTTGGTTTCACGATCTTCAACAACAGAGTGTTCCTGGACGCAAGCGTGCGTAGCAACGGCGACTACGGGATCACCGAGCACGTAAACAACCTACCCGAGCGCTTCATCGTGACCAGCGACGTGACGATATGGGGCGATCCGGCCGATCCAGGGCACGACGAAATGCGTACCTGTTACGCGCCTAGTGGCAACGAATACGTCGGTTGCCCTTCGTCGGACGGGGAGAGCGCATTCCTGACGCTACCGACTGCGTGCGCTGGTCCTGAACGGTACAGAGCGAGTGTGAACGAGTGGTCAGACGAAACGATTGTCGATCAAACGAGTGTGCTGTCGCACGATGCAAACGGGAATCAGGTCGGCCTTTCCGGCTGTGAACACCTCAACTTCAGGCCGTCGTTGAGTGTTGCGCCCGACACGTCCAATGCGGACACCCCCGCCGGACTGACGGTGGAACTAAAGGCTTCCCAAGAAGGTCTGTCGGCACCTGGAGGGATCGCTACCTCCAACATCAAGGACACGACGGTTACCCTGCCCGAAGGCGTAGTCATCAATCCGGGCCAGGCGGCGGGCCTGGGTGCTTGTCAGACGAGCGAAAGCGGTATCGGCAGCGAAGAGGGGTCTTCGTGCCCCAACGATTCGAAGGTTGGGACCGATGAAATCGAAACACCCTTGCTGAAAAACAGTTTGAAGGGCAACGTATACGTGTTGCAGTCCAATCCGCCGGATCTGAAGCTGCTGGTCGCGGCGTCCGGGGAAGGCGTGAACCTGAAGCTGGTTGGCGACGTGCATCTGGACGAAACGACGGGTCGGCTGACGACCATGTTCAAGGAAACGCCGGAGTTGCCGTTCACGACCTTTCGCTTGTCCTTCAGTGGCGGCGCGCAGGCGGCGCTCGCGACGCCTTTGCGGTGTGGGTCCTACGCCACGACGAGCGACTTTACGCCGTGGAGCACGCCGTTCGTCCCGGACGCGTTTCCATCGAGCGAATTCGTGGTCTCCCATGGTCCGGGCAGCAGCGGGTGTGCGGGAGCCACGTTGCCGTTCAGTCCTGCGTTGACTGCGGGCTCCACCACCGATCAGGCGGGAGGGTTCACGAGCTTCTCGCTGTTGCTGACCCGCGAAGATGGCCAGCAACGTATCGGGACTTTGCAGTTCAAGACGCCGGAGGGTCTGCTTGGGATGATCAGCAAGATCCCGCTTTGTCCAGAAGCCCAGGCGAACGCGGGGACGTGCTCGGCCGCCTCGCAGATCGGGCATACGGTCGTCGAGGCGGGTCCTGGCCCCTACCCCCTGGTGGTTCCGCAACCGGGACAACCGCCTGCTCCGATCTATTTGACGGGCGGCTATAAAGGCGCACCGTACGGGTTGAGCATCGTTGTGCCGCTGGTCGTGGGTCCGTTCACGCTGCAAACGCAGGTCGTAAGGGCGCGGATCGAAGTGGATCCCCTCACGACACAGTTGACCGTCACGACAGACCCGTTGCCGACGATCATCGACGGCATACCGGCCGATCTACGTGCGATCAACGCTGTGATCGACAGGCCGGGCTTCATGTTCAACCCGACCGGTTGCGAACCGCAGAGCTTCTCCGGCACTGCGATCAGCACAGAAGGTGCGGCGGTGCCGATATCCAGCCACTTCCAGATGGGGTCCTGTCGCAGCTTGACATTCAAACCGAACTTCAAGGTCGCAACCTCAGGCAAAACATCAAGGAAGGACGGCGCGAGTCTGGACGCGAAGATTCTCTACCCGACAGGCGAACTGGGAGACAACCAGGCCTCTTCGCAATCGAACGTGAAGATGGTCAAGGTCGACCTACCTAAGCAACTACCGTCACGTCTGACGACGTTGCAGAAGGCGTGTCCTTCGGCGACATTCCAAGCCAACCCCGCTGCCTGCCCAGAAGACTCCAAAGTCGGTAGCGCTACAGCGCTCACGCCGGTCGTACCGGTCGAGTTGACCGGTCCGGCGTACTTCGTGTCCTACGGTGGCGCGAAGTTCCCCGAACTGGTGATCGTCCTACAGGGCTACGGCGTCACCGTCTACCTACACGGCGAAACATTCATCTCGAAAGCGGGCATCACAAGCAGCACGTTCCGCAAAGTACCCGACGTACCAATCACCAGCTTCGAGCTGAAGCTGCCCGAGGGCCCCTACTCCGCGCTTGCGGCAAACGGGAACCTGTGCGCCACCAAACTGAACATGCCGACAGCGTTCACCGGACAAAACGGCGCCACCCTCAAACTAACAACCCGCATCACCGTCACCGGATGCACAAAGGCCAAGCACAAGCAAGCCAAGAAAAAGAGCAAGAAAGCCAATGCTCACAAGCACAAGAAGAAATGAGATGCGCCCGATCAGCAAGGCGCGGCCGGCTCGGAGGGCGGCGTCCGATGCGCGCCACAACGGTGCGGCGCCCCAGGATCCCGGCCGCGAGCGCGTAATCGAGATCCAGCGCTCGCGGATTCTCGCCGCGATGGTCGAGGAGTGCGCGAGGCGCGGGGCCGGCAATGTGACGGTCGCGCACATCGTGGCCCGTGCGGGTGTTTCGAGGCGCACGTTCTACGAGCTGTTCGAGGACCGCGAAGACTGCTTTGTCGGGGCTTTCGAGGACGGCGTGGCGCGGGCGACTCGTTTTGTGCTGGATGGTTATGACCCGAACGCGCGCTGGGTCGAGCGGGTGCGGGCCGCGCTCGTCGGGCTGCTCGCGTTTCTCGAGCTGGACCGCAGCATGGGCCAGTTGCTCGTTGTCGGCTCGCTCGGTGCGGGCGCGAAGGCGCTGGAGCGTCGCCAAGAAGTTCTCGCCCGCATGATCGAACTCGTGGACGAAGGGCGGGGCGAGGCTAAGGCGGAGCTTCCGCCGCTGGTGGCGGAGGGAGTGGTCGGCGGCGTACTGTCCGTGCTGCATTCGCGCCTGCTCGCCCCTGTCGATCGCTCTGGCGATGGCACTGTGCGGGGTGCGGCCGGCTCCGCAGGTGGGATGGGCGCGGCAGGCGGGGGAGGCGCCCTGTTGGGGCTCGCGGGCCCTCTGATGGCCATGATCGTGCTCCCCTACCTCGGCCCCACCGCTGCCCGCAAGGAGTTGGCGCGTCCCGCCCCCAAATCGAGCGGAGTCCACCGCGCCGAAGGCAACCCCTTGGGCGAACTGGGGATGCGGCTGACCTACCGCACGGTGCGCGTCCTGATGGCGGTTGCCGCCCGTCCGGGCTCCTCCAACAGGGTCGTGGCCGACGTTGCCGAGGTCACCGACCAAGGCCAGATGTCAAAGCTGCTCGCCCGCCTACAGGACATCGGCCTGATCGAGAACAGCGGCGGGGGCGCCACCCGCGGTGAGCCCAACGCGTGGACGCTCACGGAGAAGGGCTGGCGGGTGCAGGGGGCGATAGCGGAGCAGGCGTAGGCGCTCTGCGTGCCGGCTTCGGACGGGACTAGACATATTTATGGCTAGGCTTTATGTTTGTCTAATGCGAACGACAGTGCGCCTGGACGACGACCTATTGGCGGCGGCCAAGCAGCGGGCCGCGGCTGACCATACGACGCTGACGTCACTGATCGAAGACTCGCTCAGACGAACGTTGGCGCTGCGCCCGGTCACTTCGCGTAAGCGTTTGAGAGTGCGAGCATTCGGCGACGCCGCCACACTGCCGGGCGTCGATCTTGACCACTCGGCGGCGCTGCGCGACGTGATGGACGGCCTGCGCTGATCCTGCTCGACGTCAATGTGCTCGTGTACGCCCATCGCGGGGGTACGCCTGAACACGATCAGATCGGCGCGTGGTTGGAGCAGGTCGCCAATGGCAGCGCCCCATTCGGCCTCTCGACGCTTGTGCTCAGCGGAGTGTTGCGAGTCGTCACCCACCCGCGGGTGTTCGCGACTCCAACGCCGCTCGACGATGCCCTTGAGTTCGTCGAAGAACTGCGTGCGCGTCCCAACTGCGTCGAGATCGCTCCTGGCCAGCGCCACTGGGAGATCTTCGCCGAGCTGTGCCGCGACACCGGCGCGACCGGAAACGAAGTCCCTGACGCCTACCACGCAGCGCTCGCGATCGAGTCCGGCAGCGAATGGATCACAACCGATCGCGGGTTTGCTCGCTACGAGGGTCTCAACTGGCGCCATCCGCTGGAGTGAACTGTCGCGTCCACCTTGCGCTCCCCTTTCGGTCCGGCGTCCATGCCCAAACAAAGACCAGCATTAGGCTGGGCTTTAGGAGTCACGACTAGGCTTCGCTCGAGGATGAAGAGAAGTTGCTTGAGGGGAAGGGGCAGCCACACACATGAGTAGATCGGCGTCTGCGGGTTGGAGAGTGCCTGCGTTCTCGCTGCCGGCCGCTGCCCTGCTTGCAAGCGCAGGCCTGCTGGCCGCCGGCTGCGGCTCCTCCTCCTCCACGACTACGACCCCCGCCGTGCCCGCCTCCCCGGCGGCGGTGGCCTCCGCCCAGGGCACGGCCGCCACCACCGACGCGGTGGCCTACGTCTCGAGCACCCCGATTTCCAAGGCCAGCTATAAGCACTGGCTTGCGGTCGAGACCGCGCTCGGCGCCGCCGGCTCGCCGAGCCATCAGGCGCTCGGCTTTTTGATCACCTCCGAGTGGGTCTTGGGCGAGGCGGCCGCGCGCCACGTGGAAGTCTCCGAAGCCGAAGTCAAGCAGCGCTACACCCAGCTTGTGCATGAGAGCTTCCCGAAGGCGGGCTCCTTGAAGAAGTACCTGGCCAAGTCGGGTGAGACCGAAGCCGACCTCTTGGCTCGCATCAAGGTCGAACTGCTCGCCTCCAAGGTCGCGGCCAAGGTGACGGCCGGCAAGAGCTCTGGGCAGCGCACCGCTCTGTTGAGCGCGTTCGAGAAGAACTTCCACGAACACTGGAAGGCCTACACCGATTGCAAGGCCGGCTATGTGATGGAAGATTGCAAGCAGTACAAAGGCAAGCCCGAAGACCTGACGGCCACCTCCGGCAAGTCCTCATCGGGCTCGAGCTCCGCCTCCAGCGCGTCCTCGGGCGGGTCCTCAAGTTCGACCAACAGCGCGTCGAGCTCAAGCGGCGAGGTCTACACCGCGCCGGGCGCCTTCTCGATCTCGAGCTCCGCGTTTGAACGCAACGGCCGGATCCCTGCCCAGTACACGTGCGCGGGCGCCGGCATCTCCCCGCCTCTGTCCTGGGCAAAAGTGCCGGCCAAAGCGGCCGAGCTGGTGCTGTTCGTGATCGACGACAACTCCTCCGGTTCCAGCGGCGGTATCCGCTGGGTGGTTGGCGGCATCGACCCCTCCTCGACCGGCGTCGCGGCGGGCAAGACGCCACCCGGCGGGATCGTGGGTACCAACACCGCCGGCAAGGCTGCCTATTCCCCGATCTGTCCGGACAAGGGCAAGAGCGACACGATCGAGTTCGTGATGTATGCCTTGAAGAAGACGATCCCGATCTCCCCCGGCTTCCAACCCTCCCAGGCCGAGGCCGACTACGGTCAGGGCAAACTGCTGATGGGTCAAGCCGCCGTGACGTACGGCATCGCCTCGCGCTGAGGTGCTTGCCGGCGCAACGGGTTGGCAGTCGCCACCAAGGCCGGCTCAGGCCTGCCACAAACCGCACAAAGGCACGGCGTGCAGCCGCTCTCCGAACGGGAGCGTGTCCTCCCCGGTGTAAAGCACGACTCCCGACTTGAACTGAGAACCAAGCGAATCGCGCAGGAAACGCAGGGCGGCGAAGTCCTTCGAGCGCACAGTCGCCCCGCTCTTGACCTCGACCGCCGCGATCTCCCCGGCGCCACGTTCGAGCACGATGTCAACCTCTCGCTGGCGGTGGTCCCGATAGTGATAGAGCCGCGGTTCGCGCCGCGACCAAGTGGACTGTCGTTCGAGTTCCGTTGCTGCGAACGTCTCGAAAATGGGGCCCGCCAACCTTGGGTCCTCCACCAGCCGGTCGATGCTGACGTTCAGCAAGTTGGCAAGCAGACCGGTGTCGCATATGTGCAGCTTTGGCGCCTTCACCTGGCGGATGCCTATGTTGGCGCTCCAGGCATTCAGACGGCGCACGAGCAGCAGATCTTCGAGAACCTTCGTGTAAGCCACGACCGTCTTGTGGTCGATTCCCAGGTCGCCGGCCATTCCTCGGGAGCTCATGAGCGAGCCCGAGCGCGCCGCCAGCACATTTACAAGGCGCCCGATTTGGGCGACATCGTGGATATGTGAGATGTCGCTCACGTCCCGACCCAGGATCGAGGGCAGGTAGCTGGAAAAAAAGCGCTCTCGCGCTGCCTCGCCTCGTCCTTGTGCGTCCGGGAAGCCGCCCGCGATCACGCGCTCCGCGTAGGCCGCACGACCTACCTCCGCCCCCACAATAGGCGGTGGATCGTTCTCGAAGAGTCGATCGACGAAGTTCTCGCGAGTTCCCTCGATCTCGCTTTGGGAGAAAGGCCACAGGCGCATGTAGTCGACGCGGCCCGGCAGGTTGTCGGCGACAGTCGGCAGGGTGATTACGTTTGCAGACCCGGTGAGCAGGAACTGGCCGCGGTCGTTGCGCGTGTCGAGCCTCATCTTGATTGCGAGCATCAGATCGGGCGCTCGCTGAATCTCGTCGATCACGGCCGGGCCGCGGATCGACGCGACGAATTCGGTCGGGTCTTCCAGGGCTGCGTTTCTACTGGCGTCTTCGTCCATGCTGATGTATCTCGCTGGATGGTCTTGGCTTGCGATTTGTCGGGCCAATGTGCTCTTTCCGACTTGTCTCGGCCCGAGCAGACATATCGCGCGCGCGTAGGAGAGCGCTTCAACCACCAGGGGTCTGATGCTTCTATCGATCATGTCGGGACAGCAAGCGTGAGTACAAAAAGCGGCGGATAACGGGGAATTTAGCAGCAAACAATGGGGAATTCAATCCCCAATATTGGGGAAACAGTTCCCGTATTCCCCCGCCGAGCGGTGTCGCTACCGAGCGGCGTGAGCCTCGGCGCCGCTAGCTATCCGCGCCGCGCTGCCTCAAAAACCGCTGGAATTCGCGCGCCAAGAGGTCCCCGGAGGGCAGATCTTGCGGCGAGATCGTGCTCTGGCCGTCCTCGGCGGCGCGCTTCTCCAGGCGCTCCACGAAAGCTTGGATGTCGGGGTCGGACTGGACCGCGAGGCCGACCTGGTGCTCGTACTCGCCGGCGGCCTCCTCAAGCTCGGAGACGTCGACGGACACGCCGACCATCACCTCCAGCTTGCGCAACAAGGCCAACGCTGCCTTGGGTGAGGCGGCGGCAGCGACATAGTGGGGAACGCTCGCCCACACGCTGGCCGAGGGCAGGCCCGCTTCGGTGCACTTGGCGTGCAAGACCCCCACGATCCCGGTGGGTCCCTCGTAGCGGCTGGATTTGAGGCCGATCCGTTCGATCATCGAGGCGTCTGAGGCAAAGCCGGTCATCGCCACAGGCTGGGTGTGGGGCACGTCGGCGAGCAGGGCCCCGAGCGTGACCACCAGCTGCACGTCGAGAGCCTCGGCCAAGTCCACGATCAACGAGCTGAAGGAGGGCCAGCGCATCGAAGGCTCGGCGCCCTGCACGATCACCAGGTCGCGCGGCGCGCGCGGAGCCCGGGCCTCGAGGATTTCCACCGAAGGCCAGGAGATCACGCGCGCCTGGGTCTCGTCGATCTGGACGTGGGGGCGGTTGGCCTGGAAGTCGTAGAACTCCTCGGTGTCGGTCCTCGCGAAGCGCTCCGCGCCCAAGGCCTGCGCCAGGAAACCGGTCGCGGTGGAGGCAGCGTCGCCGGCGTCGTTCCACCCGGAGAAGGAGCACACCATCGCGGGGGCTCTCAGGCCGTCGGGCCGGCGATCCCAGATGAGCGGCTGCATCCGAACCACCGTACATCATGGAGACACAATGTCCCTGGAGACTCACACAAGCGTCACACCCCCCGGCACCCCGGGAGAGGCCGCAGAGACGGGCGGTGCGGCGGGCGAGGCCCAGACGATCGCCACCTTGCGCGCCGGCGATTCGGTCGACGCGGTGTTCGCTTGTACTCGCAAGGAGCGCCTGTTGACCCGCTCGGGCGACCCCTACCTCGCGCTGGAGTTGGGCGACCAGGGGGGCAGCATCAAGGCGAGGGCTTTCAAAGACGCCGATCTGTTGGCGGGGCGCTTCGAGCGGGGCGAGTTGGTGCGGGTGAAGGGGCGCGCCGAGCTGTTTCGCGACGAGCTGCAAATCTCGCTGCGGGACATCGCTCGGGTCGCAGTCTCCGACGAGGAAGCGGCTCGCTTCTTGCCTGTCTCAAAGCGTGACTTGGACGAGCTCGAAGGCTTCTATGAGCAGCTTGCGCGCGAGGTGTATGACCCGGGGCTGTCGGCGCTGCTGAAAAACCTGCTTGCCGACGAGCAGCTGCGGGCGGGTTTGCGCCGCGCGCCCTGTTCGCTTGTCCAAGCCGCCCGCCCCGGGGCGCTGGGGTCGGGCGGGCCGGGTTCGGGCGGGCCGGGCCGCGGCTCCTCCCACCATGCCTTTTTGGGCGGCTTGCTCGAGCACAGCGTGGCGGTGGCCCAGATGGCGCTGGAGCTTTGCGCCGTGCACCCTCGCTTGGACCGCGACCTGTTGTTGTGCGCCGCGCTTATCCACGACCTGGGCAAGACGCGCGAGTACGCCTATGGCGCGGAGGTCACGCGCACCGAAGAGGGGGTCATGTTGGGCCACGTCGAGCTGGGATTGCGTCTGATCGCCGCCCACGCGCCGCCCACTTTGAGCGCCGAGCGGAGGGTCGCTTTGGAGCATTGCGTGTTGACCCACCATGGCGTCGGCGAAGGGAGCGCCTCGGCTCAGCGCTTCGCCTCGGCGGAGGCGCTCGCGCTCGCCCGCCTGAACGCGCTCGACGCGAGCGTCAAGGGTGCTTTCGAGCGGGGCCTCGGGCGTTAAGTCCGAGTCGGCGGATGCCGATGACGAGAAGGTGGGGGACCAACCCGAAACCCGTGCGCAAGTGAGCGAGCTGTCGCTGCTGCGGCCGGCTGAGCGCTTGCCGGACGTGGGTAGTGGAGGGAGCAGGGCAGGGAGCGCGGGAAGCGCCGGGGCCACGCTCACCCAACAGGTCGGCGACGGGCGCCCGCTCAGGCTGATCGGCGACGTGGTCGTGGAGATGGGCTTTGCCACGCGTGAGAAGGTCGAGGACGCTGTCGAGATCGCGCGCGCCCAAGGCAAGCCGACCGGCCAGGTCCTGGTCGAGCAGGGGATTCTGCGCCACGACCAGCTGGCCAGGGTCGTAGCGGAACGCTTCGGCCTGGACTACATCGACCTGTCGGTCTACGAGCTGGACATGGGTGCGGTCAACCTGATCGACATGGACGCGATCAAGCGCTACCAGGCTGTGCCGGTCGGCTTCCTTGAAGACGGCACCCTGCTGCTGGCGATGGCCGACCCGACGAACGTGCTCAGCATCGACGACATCGCGATGTTGACCGGCCGCCGGGTGCGCTCGGCGAGCGCCTCGATCGAGGACCTGAACATCTTGATCATGCGTCTCTCCAGGGTCGAACAGTCGGTCGAAGAGATCGTCGAGGAGGAGGAGACGCAGGCCGAGGCCGAACTGCACATGGACGAGGCCGACAAGGACGCGCCGGTCATCAAGCTGGTCCACTCGTTGATCGCCGAGGCGATCGAGCAAGGCGCCTCGGACATCCACATCGACCCGGGCGAGGGCGACATGAAAGTGTTGCTGCGCATCGACGGGGTGCTCTCCCAGACCGCCACGTTGAAGCGCTCGATGGCCAACAGCGTGATCTCCAGGGTGAAGATCATGTCCGAGATGGACATCTCCGAGCGGCGCGTTCCCCAAGACGGGCGCTTCGCTTTGACGGTCAGCGGTCGCAGGGTGGACGTGCGCGCGACGACGCTACCGCTGGTCTATGGCGAGGGCGCCTACTTGAGGATCTTGGACAAGGGGGTGGCGGTACGCGGCCTTGAGTCGCTGGGGATGCAGCGAACCGAGCAGGATCGCTTCGCCTACGCGATCGCGCGGCCCAATGGCGCGGTGCTGGTGACGGGCCCAACCGGCAGCGGCAAGTCGACCACCCTTTACGCGGCGCTGGGCGCCGTTAACGACGGCAGCCGTTCGATTTTGACGATCGAGGATCCGGTCGAGTCGCGCATCGCGGGGGTCAAGCAGATGCAGGTGGCGCCCAAGGCGGGGATGACTTTTGCGGGTGGCCTGCGGGCGATGCTCAGGGCCGACCCGGACGTGATCATGGTCGGGGAGATCAGGGACCGGGAAACGGCTCACATCGCAGTCGAGGCTGCGCTGACCGGCCACCTGGTGCTCTCCACACTGCACACGCGCGACGCCCCGAGCGCGCTGGGACGCTTGATCGACATGGGGATCGAGCCGTTCTTGATCTCCTCGGCGATCGATTGCGTGGTCGCCCAGCGCTTGGTGAGGGTGCTGTGCCCGCACTGCAAGCAGCCGAGCAAAGCGCCGGAGGCCATGCTGGCCGAGTATGGGCTGTACGAGTCCGAGGCGTTCGAGCCGGTCGGATGCACGCGCTGCGCGACGACCGGCTATCGCGGACGGATGGGCATCTATGAGGTGATGTCGGTCAGCGAGGAGATCCGCTCGATCGTGCTGAAGCGCGGCTCGGTCGACGAAATCGCGGCCACGGCGATGGGACAGGGGATGCGACGGATGAGGGACGACGGGATCGCCAAGGTGCGCGCGGGTCAGACATCGATCGCGGAGATCGAGCGTATGACTACCAGCATGTTGTGAGTCCCAAAGGGCTCTCGAAGCGGAGAGCTTTTTATAGGGAGGGTTGGGCTTGCGTAACGGTGTCCCGCGCCGTTGCCGAAGTCATGTGCCGGGCACCGGGGGGATCAAGAGCTGAACCCGAAGCGGGCCCTTGGGGAAAGCTTCGGCTGTGAAGGAGTAGACGTGGTACGGCAGGCCCTCGTACGTGACTTGACTCCGCGCCGGCAGGCCTTCCAGGGCCGGTCCGGTGGGGCCGAGCGGGCCTTGGCCGACGTCGAGCGGAACGCCGTCTTGGCTGAGGAAGACCTGGACGCCGGCGAAGCGGTGGGCCAGGATCGTGTAGCCGAGGTCGTCTTGAACCGAGAGCAGGAAGTGGCCGACGAGGCGACCGTGGGCGTCGCGAACGTCGCCGCGGATCGGGGCCAGGACGTGGGGTCCGCCGACGTCGGCGACCAGGCGTTCGCCCAAAGTGGCTCTCACCCGCACCACGTGCAAGGTCGATTTGAAGAACGCCACGATCGCCGCTTCGGTGGCGGGGCGGTTGTCGCTCGCGACCGCTTCTTGGAAGGGGCGGGAGCTTTCGAAGTCGTGGACGACGGCGCGGGTTTGGGCCCCGGACTGCTCGTCGTGGTAGATCCGCTCAGCCGCCGCGCCGATCGCGTCGGCTGCCGTTTCGCCAGGCTGGGCCGCACATGCCGAGGCCGGCGGAACGGGCGCGAGTACATAGGTGCGGATCGCGATCTTGGGGAAGCCGACGCCGGCGAACGAGTAGACGGCGTAGCGCGTCCCGTTCCAGGTCGTCTCGCCGGCGAGGGGGATCGAGGTCGGGCTGGTGTTGGAGGAGCCGCCCAAGGCTCGGGTTTGGCTCGCTCGGGTCGTCGCCGACGGACCGTGTTCCGGTTCGCGTTGCACGAAGATCTGGGCGCCGGAGACGGTATGAACGGTGTCGGCGTAGCCGAGGACTCCTTGCTCTGAGCCGATCACCTCGCCGATCGTCTGTCCGGCGGCGTCCTTGAAAGGGACGGCGACCGGGGCCACCGCGTTGGCCGTGCCGTAGTCGAGCAGGTTGCGTCTCCCCACGATCACTCGCACGCGCACGAGCTGACCGCGCAGCAGGGGCGCGATCGCGGCGCGGGCGGCGGCGGGATCGTGGGCTTTGGCGGCGGCGATCAGGGCGGTTGAGCTGGCGACGCGTTGGACCGCGGGCCGCGCGATCCTCCCGCCGGAGATCTCGTGGTAGACGTGTTTGGCGATCACTCCGAGCGCCCTGGCCACCGTTGCGGCGCAAGGGGGCGAGGCGAGGGGGGCGGAGGATGGACGCAAAGCTGTGCCGGGCGCGCCGTCGGTGGGGGAGCCCGAGCGCGAAGCGGTGCCAGGCGTGCCTTCAGTGGGGGTGTTCGAGCGCGAAGCGGTGCCGGGCGCGCCGTCGGCGTGGGCGCCTGAGCCACAGCTTGTGATCGCAAGTAGCGACAGGGCGACGCTCACAGTGAGCGCCGCCCTGTTGAGGGGAGCCTGCATACATGCAGGCTAACCCGCCGGTCTATTTCTTTTTGGCTTTGTTGTGTTTGCTTTTCTTGTGCTTGTTGGCGGTCGCGAGCGGCTTGATGGTCGCCGGATCCAGGCGCGTGCCGCCCGGGTAGCTCTTTGACTTGGGGCAGTGCAAGGGCCGGCCCAGGTCGAAGGGCCCGGATATGCCCTGTGTGGGTACTCCCTTTTCGAGGTAGATGTCGGTGACCGTGAGCAGCGGGTCCACGCGCGGCTCGGCGCAGATGGACGCGCCGATCGAGAACTGGCCCGTGATGTTCTCCCAGCCGAGCTTGGTCGCCCCGACGCAGTTATCGGCCCAACCGGGAAGTTCGCCTCCGCAGGAGAACGTGTCCGAGAGGACTTCGGGCTTGTCGTTGGCCACGATCGGCTGGGGGCCGTAGCCGCTCAGGGGGATGTTCGACTCCAACGAGTAGCCGGTGATCGGCGCGTTGCAGTAGAACGTGTACCGGACCTGGGTTTCGCTGTTGCCAAGTTCGGCCGCTCCGGCAGAAATGTGGCCGATGCAGTTGAGGCCGTTGGCGTTGCCTTCTTTGGACCCTTCTTCGGTCGCCGACGCGGGCGCCGGAGTTCCGGTCGCGATTGGACCCGGGGTCGGGGTTGGCGTCGGGGTTGGCGTCGGTGTTGGGATTGGGGTCGAGGCCGCCAGCGCCGGACCGGCGACCGCCAGGGCGAGGAGCAGCGAGCCGAAGATCGCTCCTAGCCAAAGGGACGCTCGGCGGGGGTGTGGATTTGTGTGCAACGGGTGTCTCCGTTTCTTGTTTGGGGTCATGAAGGCGGTTCAGCCGCCTGCTGTTGTTGGTGCGGCCTGGGCCGCCTTCTTGGCCGTGGAGGAGGCTTTGGCCGCCTTGCCACTGCTGCCGTAGACCGCGGCGCCGAACGAAGCGACGGTCGGGTCGTTGGCATGGCCCAAGGGGAGGACTCCGAACAGCCGAGAGAGGCTCTTCAGGAGCGAGAAATCGTTGAGGCTTTCGCTGATCTGGGCGCCTGGGCGCACGAAGGGCGAGAGCAGCAAGGCGCCCACAGGCTTGGCCGCCGAGCCGGATGGTGTCGAGCCGGGCGAGCCCGACGAGCCAGAGGTACCCGAGCCTGGCGACCCGGACGACCCGGATCTGCCCGAGTGGGTCGATGCGGGGGCGCTGTCGGGGGCGATCGCGATCAAGCCGCCTTCGCGGTAGGCCGCCGTCGCGAGTATGCGGGGTACGACTTCTTCTAGGAAGCTCTGGGCCGGCGCGAGCCCTGCGGGAGCGCCGGGCGAGCATGGGGTCGCAGAGCCGTCGTCGCAGGCCGAAGGCACGATCCAGCTGAGATTGGGCGTGCTCGAAGGGGTGGCGAGGTCGCTTTGCAGATGGGTGTAGTCGACGTCCTCGCCGGCGCAGGCTCCCCCGTCGAGCAGGGAGTGGAAATACACAAACGGGTTGCGGTAGGTCAGGTAGGGGGCCCCGGGGGAGGGGGTTTGGTCGGGATCGGGCGTTCCCGGTTCGGGGTGGCGGCAGCTCGCGCCGGCCGAGGCGGCCGGACTCCCGGCGGCCGGGTCGGCGGGGCTTGTCGCAGCGGGCCTCGCGGTCGCAGGCGCGGCGGCGCTCGCGGCGGCGGTGGGGGTCGCTTGGCCGCTTTCCATGCCTTGGACGTAGGCCTTCCAGGTGAGCCCCGCGGCGGTCATCTCGTCGGCGAGGGTTTGGACGGGGGCGGGATAGACGCATCCGACCCCCTCGGCCAGGCCGGTTGAGCTCACGGCGGGGGGCTGCAGGTCGCTGTAGGTGGGGCAGTTCTGTTCGGTGTCCAAGTTCACGCCTTGGCCGGAGAGCACCGCGATCCCGTTGGCGAGCGAGCTGGGCGCGGTCAGGGTGTAGCCGCTCAGCAAGGCTCCCTTGGGCAGGAGCTGCTTGCGCAAGTAGGAGCCGCTTGGGCTTTTGGTGGCGGTCGCGAGATCGGTGCCGGACAGGGAGATCAGCCAGACGTGCTTGATCGGCGGCAGTTTGATCGGGGTCCCGGGCGCCGCTTCGGAGCCTTTGGAGGAGCCTTTCGAGGAGGATCCTTCCGAAGGCCCGCCTTCAGAGGAGCCTTCCGAAGAGCCGCCTTCTGTGGAGCTACCTCCAGGAGAGCCGCTTTCGGGCCCTCCGCTCCCGGAGGATTCGCTGGATGCCGGGTTTGCCGACGAGGAGGCGTGTTTGCTCGCGGCGGGATGTTCGGCGGGGGGTGTGGCGCTCGCCGAGGTGTCGGCGGCCGGTGTGGAGGCGCTTGCGGCTGTTGGCGTGGAGGCGGGGGCGGCCGCGTCCAGGCCGGTGTTGGCAACCAAGGCCGCCACTGCCCGCTCGGCCAAGCTCGAGTCCTCCGCGGGTGAGTTGGGAGGATTGGGTCCGAGCGCTGCGCCGGCGAGGATCCCCCCCGCGAGCACGGCGGCGAGGAGCAGCGCGCCGAGGCGTCGCGAAGGCGCGCTCGACCGTGTCGCTTGGCTTGAGCTTTGGGTTTCCCGCGCGTCCCCGCCACCCCAAGGCGCTGTCGGGCCGCTCGGAGCCCCGTCGCTTGGAGGCGCCACCTTCCAGTAGGCGGTGAAGTCCAGGCGGGGCAGGCCGCGCCGGGCCCCGCACTGCAAGCAGTAGCGCTGGTCCTCGACGAGCGCGGCTGCGCACTCGGCGCACCGCTCGTCTGTGAGCTGGTTGTCGGGGTTGGCCCCGTGCCCGTCGCCGCCCCGGCCGGACGCGAGCCGCCGATCGGCGGGATCGGCCTCGCGTCCGTGGTCGTCGGGGTCGGGCTGGTGGCCTTTGTTGTTCTGGGTGGTCATCGGCTGGTTTGGCTTGAAGGTGTGGCGCTTGGCTTTCCCGGCCTCGACGGGGAGGCCCAAAAGCGTTCTCCATAAAATAGCTAATGTCGATCTTCTTTATGAAGAATATGCTAGGCTGCGCCGCCCAAGCTGTCAAACCATCGAAACGGAGCTTTGTACATGCAACGACGAACTCGCCGTGTCGCCGCTCTCCTCGCGGCGACGTTCACGCTCGCGATCGCGCTTCCCGCCGTCGCCCTTGCGACCGGTGCGCTGTCGATCGACGGAGCCACCGCCTCATTCCCGCTCGTCCAGCTGCTCGTCCAGAAGTACGAGAAGCTGAACAAGAAGGTCAAAATCAAGCTAACCCAAGGCGGCACCCAGGTCGGCATCAACGACGTGGCCGCCGGTCGCGTGTCGGTGGCCGACGTCTCGCGCGATCCGCTCAAAAGCGATCCCGCCGGCCTCGTCTTCTACCCGATCGCCAAGTACTACCTGTGCGTGGTCACCAACTCGGCCAACAAACTGGCCAACCTGACCCAGTCCCAGGTCGAAGGGATCTTCACCGGCAAGACCACCGCTTGGAGCCAGGTTCCGGGCGCCGGCGCGAGCGGCCCGATCGACATCATCAGCCGCAACTCCTCGGCCGGCACGCTTTCGAACTTCCAGACGTTGTTGATCAACGGCAAGAAAGTGTCGGGGCCGAAAGGCGCCGCTGTGGCCGAAAAGCCATCCGAGGGTCTGCAGCGCCAGGCGATCGAACAGGATCCCAACTCGATCGGCTTCCTCTCGGGCTACTTCGCGAGCACTGGCGTCAACGCCGTCGGCTTCAATGGCGTCGGTTGCACGCTTGCCAACGCCACTGCCGGCCAGTACGCGGGCGTGGCGCGCTTCTATGAGGTGACCAAGGGCGGCGCCAAAGGAGCGGCCGCGTCGTTCATCAGCTGGATCGACACGAGCAAAGCCGCCAAATCGATCATCTCGACCCAGTGGATCCCACTCAAATGAGCAACTGGTTGGCGCGCTTGCGCCAACCGTGGTCTGACCGCCGCGCCGAGCTGACGCTCGGCGCGGCGTCGCTGCTTGTGTGCGCAAGCGTGGTCGCGATGGTCGTGTTCGTCGCGGTCCACGCCTGGCCCACCTTCGCCCACAACGGTCTCAGCTGGATCGGCTCCGGGGGCAACCTGGACCGGCAGATCGAAGGCATGGTCTCCACCAGCATCCATCCGCCCGCCTCCGCCTATCACGTGCGGGCTTGGCCTTTGATCTACGGCACGTTGTTGACGACGGGCTTGGCTTTGGCGATCGCGTTGCCGGTCGCTCTGCTCTCCTCGATCTTCATCGTCGAGTTCGCCCCGACGGCGGTGCGACGCGTGATGGTCCCGGTCGTGCGATTGCTGGCCTCGGTGCCCTCGGTCATTTACGGGCTGATCGGGATCTTGGTGCTCGTGCCCTTCGTCGGCAATCACCTGATCACGATCCCCGAGAAGACGGCTTTGCAGAGCACGGTCGAGCTCACCGGTGCGAGTGTCGGGGTCGCCTCCTTGATCCTTGCGGTGATGATCACACCGATCATGGTCGCCCTGATCAGCGAGGCGCTCGCGGCGGTGCCGCCTGCTTGGCGCGAGGGCGCGATGGCGCTTGGAGTGCATCGCTTGCGCGCCACCTTGGCGGTCAGCTTGAAGGCGATCCGCCCGGCGATCGTCGCCGCCGCCGCGCTTGCCTCCGCGCGTGCCCTCGGCGAGGCGGTCATGATCTCGATGGTCTCGGGCAACGAGTCCTTTGCCCCTAGCCCGCGCAACGGCCCCTTCACCTTCCTGGCCGAGCCGCTGCGCACCCTCGCCAGCTCGATCGTCGACAACCACGAAGGCTTCGGCGGCTCTCCCGCCCTGAACTCGACCTTGTATGCGTTTGCGTTGCTGCTGCTGTTCTCGGCGATCGCGCTCTCGGTGGGCGCCTACCTGGTCAAGCTTCCCCTACGCAAGTACCAGTTGAAGTGATGCTCGCCGCGACCGCCCACAGATTGACGCGAGCCGCGACTGCCGACAGATTGACGGGCCCCGTGACTATCCCCATCGTCGTTCCATACGCGCTTGCGCCCTGCCCGGCCGGCCAGGCGGAGGCTCCTCGATGAACGCTTTCGCTTTCCCTTCCGAGCGTCCCGATCCGGCGCCGCCGAGCCCGACGCGAGGGCGCGGCTCCTCGATGTGGGAATGGCGCATCCGCGACCAGATCGTGCTCGTGGCGGCCTGGGTCGCCGGCCTCGGCCTGTGCTTGGTCACCGGCGCGATCGTGATCTATATGGGCGTGCGCGGCTTCCAATACCTGCGCCCCGACCTGCTCGTGAGCCGACCGCTTGTGAGCACCAGCGAATCGGGCACGGGCGGCTTCTTGGATCCTTTGATCGGCACGTTTGCGCTGACCGCGATCGGCATTGCTATCGCGCTGCCCCTCGGCGTGTGCAGCGCCGCCTGGATCGTCGAGTATGGCCGCGGCGGCCGGGCTCGGCGGTCGGTGGCGAGGTTGGTGGAGTCGAGCATCGAGATCGTGGCCGGCACCCCGGATGTGGTGATCGCGATCTTCGGCCTCACGATCTTCGAGCTTGGATTCCTCGGTCCGCTCTCGAGCACCTCAGAAGCGGGAGTGGTGACCGGCCACTCGTTCATCGCCGCAGGGGCGACGATGTCCTTGATCGCTTTGCCGCCCCTGTATACGGCGACGCGCGACGGGTTGGAAGCCGTGCCGGCTCACATGCGCGAGGCGGCTTTCGCGCTCGGCAAGACCCGCATCGCGACGATCAGGCGCGTCCTGCTGCCGGCGGTGCGCTCCAACGTCGCGACGGGGGCGACGCTCGGAATCAGCCGCATCGTGGGAGACACGGCGATCGTGATCATCGTGCTCGGCGAGACCCAGCGCAACGAACCCAACGGCTCGGTGCCGGTGCTCGGCTTTTTGCGCGGCACCGGATCCTCGCTGACCAGCTACGTATACGGCAACTCGCCCGCCGGAGAAGGCAACGCGGCCAACAAGGCCTACGCGGCCGCTTTCGTGCTGCTCCTGTTCATCCTCGCGCTAAACGCCGCAGTCGGTTGGATCAGTCGCGCCCAGGCCCGTTCCAGCGGCTTTGAGCTTGGAGGCGATCGGCTGTGAGTCCTCTTGCGCGACAGTCCGATGCTCTTCCACTATGCCTCGCTCCACGGCCTTTGACAAAGGCAGCATTCCCTACTAACCTCATCGCTTCGATGGAAAACATGACGATGAGCCCTGACGAGACACTCGCCGACCCCTGGAAGTCGATCGACGAGCCCCGCGACGACGTGGTCGAGTCGCGCGCGATGGCGGCCCAGCCACGCGACGACGTGGTCGAGCCGCGTGCCATGCCGGCCCCGGCGCGCGAGGACGCGATCCAGCCACGCGACACTGCGCTGCGGGCGCACGACGTGGTCCCCCCGGTACGCACGATCGTGGTCGACCGCGAGCCTGTGCCCGTGGCGCCCCCGCGCGAGCGCGAGGCGGTCAGGGCGGCCCTCGCGGGCGCGGGCCCGGAGCGGCTGCGCCTGGACGACGTGAGCATCTACTACGGCGCCAAGCGGGCCGTCAACTCCGTGTCGATGTCGATCCACCAAGGCGAGGTCCTCGCTTTGATCGGGCCGTCAGGGTGTGGCAAGACAAGCCTGTTGCGCACGCTCAACCGCCTCACCGAGTTGACCCCGAGCGCCGCCCGTTCGGGCAATGTCTTGCTCGACGGCCAAGACGTGCACGCTCTGCGCGACACCGCCCTGCGCTCGCGCGTGGCGATGGTCTTCCAGCAGCCCAACCCCTTCCCCATGTCGATCTTCGACAACGTGGCCTTCGCCCTGCGCGAGCAGTCGCGCAAGCGCCCGCGCCGACGCGAGCTGGAGCCCTTGGTCGTCGATGCTCTGCGGCGCGCAGGACTCTACGAGGAGGTGCGCGAGGACCTCGACCGTCCGGCTCTGCGCCTCTCCGGAGGCCAGCAGCAGCGGCTGTGTATCGCACGGGCGATCGCGCCCCGCCCGGAGGTGCTCTTGATGGACGAGCCTTGCAGCGCGCTCGACCCGATCTCCACCGGGGTCATCGAGGATTTGATCGGCGAGCTGCGGCGGGACCTCGCCGTGGTGATCGTCACCCACAACTTGGCCCAAGCCCAGCGCGTGGCGGACAAGGTCGCCTTCATGTATCTCGGCGACCTCGTCGAGTACGGCACCGCCGCCCAGGTGTTCGAGGAGCCGCGCGCCGAGCGCACTCGCGAATACGTGCACGGCACCTTCGGGTGAGCCCGGCCATGAACGTGGTTCCCATCCAAACCCCGTCCGAGGAGGGCGCGCCCGCGAAGTGTGCGCATTGCGGCGCTTCTCTGCTCGCCGATCAGCGCTACTGCCTCACCTGCGGGCAGCCTTGCTCTCCCACGCGCTTGGCCTTCCTCGACGTGTTGCAAGCCGAGAGTGGCCCACGCAGCCAGGCCACGCTCGTCCAGTCCACGCCCGGCTATCCACCCACGGGCTATCCGTCCACGAGCTATCTGCCGCCCGCGCAAGAGGACGGACCGATCGGATGGCTGCGCCGCTACTCGGGGCTGTTCGGGTTGCTCGGGGTCTTGCTCGTGACCGGACTGATCGGCTTGCTCGTCGGTCATTGGTTGGCGCCGTCAAAAGCGAGTGCTCCCCAGATCGTCAAGATCGAGGGAACCCTCCCGGCTGCCTCCGCGGCCGCAGCTGCTCCAACGGCCGCCGCGACAACGGCCTCGACCGCGCCCACCACAAAAGCGGCGACGACATCGAGCGCAACCAATGAAGCCCAGGAAAAGAAGGAAGTGACCGAAGCGGAATCGCCCAAGAAGAAACTGAAGGCGCCCGTCAAGACGAACTCCTCCAGCATCGGCAAGCTCGAAAAAACGACGGGCAAACAGCACCAAAAAGAAATCGAATCCCTCACCGCCGGCGGCAAACCGATCGAAACGGGTAAATAGTGGCCGGCTCGATCGAAGCGACCGGAGGCTCCTTGGCGCAATTGCGCAGCCGACGTCTGGAGTTGGCAGAAAAGGTCGCCGGGCTCACCTGGGACTTGGGTGGCCTGACATACGAGATGGCCATCCGCGACCACTACCGCCTCGACGTGCTCTCGCGCCGCGCTGCCGACCTGCAACAGGCCGACGCCGAGCTCGGCGAGGTCGAACGCCTACTCGGAGCGGCCGAGGGGGGCGTGCACGGCCAATGCCGCTCCTGCGGCGCGGTCCACAGCCGGGGCGCCGCCTATTGCTGGCACTGCGGCGCCGGCTTGCTGCAGGAGGCTAGACCCGCGGCGCTATAGGGCGAGTACCGGTGTAGCTGTAGGACGCGATGCTGTAGGGCGATGTGCCGGCATAGCTGGAGGGTCCTGCAACTCCAAGAGCCGCGCCCCAGCGCGCAGTAGGATCGTCCGGTGGCCGTGCCTCGCGCCAGTTTGACTTTCGTTGCAGCGTCTTGTGTGGTTGCGTTTGTTGCTTGTTGCGTGGTTGTGGCGAGCATGCCCGCGCTCGCCAAGGCGCCGCTGGGCGCCGCTCCCCACGAAGGCGCCTGTCCCGTCTTTCCGGCAAGCAACCCCCTCAACCAGGACATCTCCCACGCTCCGGTGGACCCGAACTCGGCGAAATACATCGCGAGCATCGGCGCCGGTATTCACCTGCACGCCGACTTCGGCACGCCGCCAAGCTACGGCATCCCTTACACCGTAGTCGGCCCCGGCCAGCACAAGGTTCCGGTCCACTTCGAATACCGCGAAGAATCCGATCCCGGCCCCTATCCGATCCCGCCGGGCGCGCCCGTGGAGGGAGCGGGAGAAGAAGGAGACAGGCACGTGCTCGTCCTACAGGAGGGCACGTGCAAACTGTATGAGCTGTACGCGGCTCGTCGCCAGGGCCGCGGTTGGCTGGCGGGCTCGGGCGCGGTGTTCAACCTGCGCAGCAATGCCTTGCGTCCCGAAGGCTGGACCTCGGCCGATGCGGCCGGGCTTCCCATCTTCCCACTGCTGGCACGCTACTCCGAGGTGAAGGCCGGCGAGATCGACCACGCTCTACGCGTCACCGTGGCCGAGACACAGCGGGGCTATATCCATCCCGCCACCCACTTCGCCTCCAGCAGCTCCGACCCCAACCTACCCCCGATGGGCTTGCGTCTGCGCCTGAAAGCGAGCTTCGACCTGGCCCACTACCACGGCCAAGCGCTGATCATTCTGCGCGCCCTGGAGCGCTACGGCCTGATCGTGGCCGACAACGGCTCCTCCTGGTACATCACCGGCGCCCCCAACCCCCACTGGAACAACGAAGACCTCGACCAACTCAAGAGCGTTCCAGGCTCGGCCTTCGAAGCCGTCAAGACTGGGCCGATCCTACGCAGGCACTGAACAAATCCGCTCATTGGGTCGCGGTGGTGTGGGCCCAAGCATCGAGCAATGAGAGCACCGCCAACTGGTATTGCCCGGAGGCTATACTAAAGTCTGTATGGCGAAGGTGATGGTGTCTCTCCCGGACGACTTGCTTGGCGCCCTCGACGCGGAGGCCAAGCGTCGCCGTACCAGCCGTAGTGCGATTCTGCAAAGCGGTGCACGGCGTGAGCTGGGCCTGCTGCGCCGCGACCGGACGTCCGTGCTCTATGAACTGGATCGCCTGGCACGCGCTTGGAACGGTCCCACGGACTCCGCCGCGCTCGTACGTGCCGAGCGGCTTCGCGACGGTTGAGCCTCCCGAACGCCCCCCTTGACGGCTGGCTCGTCGACGCGAGCGTCGCTTTGAAGTGGTTCCTCCCCGAGGAGCACGAGCCTGACGGGCCCTTGGCGCGTGCTGCCATCGGGCATCTCGCGATGCGCACCACCTCTCTGGCCTTCCACGAGGTCGGCAACATCCTCACGCGCCATTCGCGTTTGGGGGCCCTCGAGATAGGCGCCGCGCTCGGACTGCTCGAAGACATCTGCGGCGATCCGATCGAACTCAACGCCGACGATCGTCACTCGGCCGCCGCGATCGCGCGCCAACACGAACTCACTTTCTACGATGCTTCATACGCGGCGATCGCGGTTCGCACGGGGCGTAAGTTGCTCTCGTCAGACAGGGATTTGATCTCCCCGAAACTGGCGGTCACACTGCAAGACGCCTTGACTTAGTTCGGCCGGTCAAAGGCCTCCGCTTGGCCGACGTTCAGCGCCGCTCGGCCTACCTTCGGCTCGCTTGGCCTACGCTCAGCCCGCTCGGTCGACGTTCAGCGCTGCTCGGTCGACGCCGGGTCGCGCTGGGCGAAAGCGTCCTGGGCGGACGGGGCCTGCGGGGCCTGTGCGACCGGCGGGGGTTGCGCAGGTGCTTGGGGTGTGGCGGGCGGCAAGGTCTGGTGTGGCTGATCGTGGCCATGGCTCTCGCCGGTCACCGACTGCTTGAACTCACGCATCCCCGAGCCCAGCGAGCGGCCGATCTCCGGTAGGCGCTTGGCGCCGAACACCAGCAGCAGGATCACCACCAAGAAGACGATATGCAGGGGATTGTCCAGTCCCATCATCCTTCAGTCTAGGCGCTATCCGGCGGAAGTGGGCGATTTCTCGCCCAGGCCTCCCAGATGCCGCTCCGTCGGCCTCGCGAACTGCGCAACAGGCCCGCTCCCGCAAGTCTCGCCGGTCTCGTCAGCCTCGCGGGTCTCGCCGGTCTCGTCAGCCTCGACGGTCTCGCAAGCCTCGCGGCCTTGTCAGGCGTCGGCTTCGGCCCTGGCCTTGCGCACGAGCTCAACGGCCACGAACAACATCAGCAAAGCAAAGCCGACCCGCAACATCGTGCCCGACAACGCATTGGCCAAAGCCACGCCCGCCGCCGCGCCGGCGATCGAGAGCAAGCCCATCAACAGCGCATCGCCCCGGCGCACGTTGCCATAGCCGTCCTGCTTGACCGTCCCCACGATCGCCACCGGCACGATCGCTAGCAGCGAAGTAGCCTCCGCCTGGTGCTGGCCGAGGCCGAGGAAGATCACCAGGCCCGGCACAAACAACACGCCTCCGCCCACGCCCAGCAGGCCGGCCACGATGCCCGCGCACACCCCGATCGCGATTGCGGCAATCACCGGCGCGACCAGATGTTCGGCGCGGTCGGCGGCCCGGTCCCCAACACGGCATCCACGATTGCAATGGCGATCATCGCACCAACAACTCCACCGCGCTCGCGACCAAGACGGCCGCGAACATGAGCGAGATCGAGCGCGTCTGGAGCCTTTGCTGCAACCAAGTCCCGATCAGCACCCCGCCCACCGCCGGTACGCCGATCAAGACCGCGTCGACTACGTGCACATTGCCATAAGCCCCCTGTGTGGCCGCCGCGAAAGCCGCGATGAACACAATCGCCGCAAGCGACGTGCCCGTCGCCTCGCGAGGGCCGTAGCCCAGCCACAACACCAGCAAAGGCACGATCACGCTGCCGCCACCCACGCCGAACAAGCCGCTGAACACCCCCGCCGCGGTCCCGATGGCGGCGAGCTTGAGCAAGCGCCCGCTCGGCTGTGGCGGATCAGCCCGCATGGCGCGCCATACTAAAGGCCGTGTCCCCCGCTGCCACGCTTGTGGAGGCGCTCGAGCCGCTCCGCTCCGACCCCGCCCATGCGGCGGTCCTGCTCGACATCGACGGCACCTTGGCGCCGATCGTTCGCCATGCCGCCGATGCCCACGTGCCCGAGGCCACGCGCACGCTCTTGATCGAGATATCCAAGCGCTACGGCCTCGTCGGCTGCGTCAGCGGCAGGCAAGCGGCCACCGCGCGCCAGATCGTTGCGATCGGCAGCATCGCCTACGTCGGCAACCACGGTGGCGAGCTCCTTCGTCCCGGCGCCACAAGGCCCGAGCTCGACCCCGACCTGACCGCCTGGTCTGAGCGGGTGCGCGAGTTCGCCGCCCGCGCCGACACGCCCGAGTTGCAGCGGGCCAGGGTGCGCTCCGAGGACAAGCAGGCGATCGCCGCCTTCCACTGGCGCGGCGCACCCGACGAGCAGGCCGCCGCGGCCTTGGTGCGCGAGATCGCCGGGCGGGCCGAGAGCGAGGGCTTCGCGGTGCACTGGGGACGCATGGTCTTGGAGGTCCGGCCCCCCGTCGCGCTCGACAAGGGCCTCGGCGTCACCGCGCTCCTACAGAGCGCCTCCGAGCGCGAAGGCGGCACATCCGTCCAGACCGCTCTGTACGTCGGCGACGACTCCACCGACCTCGACGCCTTCCGTGGGTTGCGCGCGCTCGTGGACGCCGGCACGATCCGGGTGGCCATGTGTGTAGCGGTCGGCTCCGAGGAGACCCCGCCCGAGCTGGCGGCCCAGGCGGACCTGATCATCGACGGGCAGAGCGGCGTGCGCGCGCTCCTGCAAGCCTTGCTGTGAGCCTCGCCACTCCAACTCGCGCGGCCTGTCCGGCAGGACTTCCTTGCGCGTCCCGCCCACGCGTCGCCGACGAGCAAAGCGCGTCGGAGCGCTAGCGAGGCGTGCACTTCGTCGACTTCCTCAGGGCCACCGTCCTGCTCAGCGCAGCCGCCGCGACGGCGCTCGCGATCGTCACGGTGTTCTCCGCGGCCGGCGCCGCCGATCCGACCGTCGTGCCGATCTCCGTGGCCTGGTGGATCCTCGCGGCGAGTATCGGCTTGCGCCTCGGGCGCGGCTCCCAGGTCAACCCTTCGATCACGCGTCTGCTAGCCGACGCCAAGGCGAGCACCGCCCTGCCCGAATATCGCCCCGGCGCCACCCTCCTCAACCGGCTGTGGCCGCTCCTCTTGTTCACCTTCCTGGCCGGCGGCCTGGCCTTCCTGTTCCCCCAAATCCCCGGCATCGGAGCCGGCTTCGGCATCGCCCTGGCGCTCTGGTGGCGCCGCCAAGACGCCGCCGTCGCCGCGATCGAGGAGCGTGACGGCGTGCGCTTCCACGTGCTCCGCACCTCCCCCTTCCGCGCGATAGCCCTAGCCCGCACCCCCGGCTTCAAGGCCCTGCGTCCCCAGCGGATCGACGGCGCCACCACCTGACCGTGGACGTCCTGATCGTCTCGCTGGGCTCGACCGGCGGCCTGCGCACAGCCGACGAGCAACTGCTCGACTCCCTGCACCGTGCCGGTGCCAGCGCCGCGATCGTGCGTGCCAAGCCGCCGCGCCGGGCGCGCACCCTGATGCTCACCGACCTGCTCTGGGCTCGCGCCGCGCGCCGCGCCGCCCTCTCGGCGTTGCAACAAGCCGAGGCCAAGGCCCTCATCTACTCCAGCACCACCGCCGCCTTGCTGTGGCCGAGACCGGGTGCGATCCGCTTCGACGCCACCGCCGCCGGCAACCGCCCCGGGCGCCACGGCCTGTGGCAGCGGCCTCTGGAGCGCCTGCGCCTGCGCCAAGCCCCCCTCCTGCTGCCTTGGAGCGAAGGAGCGCTCGCCGAGTTTGCGGGGCCCCGATCCCAGACCACCAGGCCCGCACCCACGGCCACGTTCCAAGCCGCGCCCTCGCAGCCCCAGGGCCCTTCTGCCGAGCTACGCAAGCCCCTCCCTCCCCCCACATCGACCGCCCTCGTCCTGCCCGTGGCGATCGAGCCATCGCCCGGCTCCTCTTTGGCCGACCCGCACGACCCGGCTCGCCCGGAGCCCGAGCGCGACATCGCCGCCTTCGCCTACGTCGCCAACCCCACCAAGAAGGGCCTTCCCCGCATTCTCGACGCCTGGGCCGCCGCCCACCGGCCAGGCGAGCGCCTGGTGCTGGCTGGAGCCGGCGAATCTGACCTGCGTGCCCTCGGCTACGCCCTGCCCGCGCCCGGAGTGCAGGTCCTGCCAATGCTGCCCTACTCCGAGTACCGGGCCCTACTGCGGCGCACCCGGGTGTTCGTGTGCGCCGCCCGCCGCGAGGATTACGGGATCGCCCAGTTGGAGGCCTTGGCCGAGGGTTGCCTGCTTGTCACGACGCCCTCGCCCGGCCCCTACGCTGCCCTCCCGATCGCGCGCTCGCTCGATCGGCGACTGGTCGGCGAGGATCTCGCCGGCGCACTGCGGGTGGCGCTCGACGATCCCTTGCCCGACTATGCGGCTCGGGCCGAGTCGGCGCTCGCCCCATTCGCCCTCCGCCAGGTCGATCGGGTTGTGGCCGAGCAACTTTTGCCGCGCCTGGTCGGGTAGATGTGGTTTGTTTGGGGTGCCACGCGTGCGCGCGCGGTCTTCTTAACTAGATCTAGCGTGGTTACCTCGCCACGCGCGCGCGCAGGGCACCCGTTTTTGTGCGACTAACCCGCCGCCCCTTTCCGCTTGCGTAGCTTCGCGAACTCGGCCCACGACCGCGTGTTGGCGACATCCGCCGCGGTCAGCCATGCCCGGCGTGCCGTTGCGACGCCCCAGCGCATCGCCCCCAAGCGCTCGACCCAGTGCGCGTCGGAGTCGATCAAGATCGTGGCGCCCGCTTCGGCCGCCGCGCGCGCATGCGCCTCGTTCAGGTCGCGACGATCCGGGTTGGCGTTGATCTCGAGCATCGTGCCCGTCCTCGCCGCCGCCTCGATCAACGCGCCCACGTCCACCGCGTAGGGCTCGCGCCGCTCGATCAGGCGTCCCGTCGGGTGCCCGATCGCGTCGACCCTCGGGTGCTCGATCGCCGCGATCATGCGCTCGGTCATCTTCTGCTCGCCCATCCTGAAAGACGTGTGCACGCTGGCGATCACCCAGTCCAGTTCGGCCAGTAGGTCGTCCGCGTAGTCGAGCGAGCCGTCGGGCAAGATGTTGACCTCGCTGCCCGCCAACACTTCGATCCCCTCGATCCCCGCGTTGGCCTCCCTGACCAGCTCGATCTGCTCTCGCAGCTGCGCCGGTGACACATCGTTGCCGAAGCCGTGCGAGGCCGAATGGTCGGTGATCGCCAAGTACTCATAGCCCCTTTCGCGCGCCCCTTGCGCCATCTCCTCGATCGTGTGGTGGCCGTCGGAGGCGACTGTGTGGCAGTGCAAGTCGCCCCTGATGTCCTCCAGCTCGATCAGCTTCGGCAGCCCGCCCGAGGCCTGCCCGCTTGCCGTGCTCGCCGAGCCGTTGGCCCTTTGGAAGTCGAGCGCGGCGGCGGCCAGCTCGCCCCGATCCTCGCGCAGCTCCGGCTCGATGTAGGCCAAGCCCAGCAGCTCATAGACCTCCCGCTCGCTAGCGCACATCGTCTTAGTGGCGCTCTCCTCGTCGGCGATCCCATACTCGGACACGTGCAGTCCTCTGCGCACCGCCCTTTCGCGCAGCGCCACGTTGTGCTCGCCCGAGCCCGTGAAGTGCTGCAGCAGATTCCCCAACTGTTCCGGCTTGGCGATGCGCAAATCGATCTTCGTGCCCGAGTGGCTGCGCCCACGAGCGCCCGTTCTGCTAGCCGAGGAGACCTCTTCGACCTCGGGCAGTAATGCCAAGCCCTTGGCGAGCGTGACCGGTTTGCGGGTCACCGCGACCAGATCGATGTCCTTGACGCTGTCGGCCATCCGCCTCGCCGACCCCGCGATCCTGACCTCGGTCCCTGGCCCTCCGACCTCTCTGAGGCCGTCCGCGAGCGCCTCGCCCAACTCCAGCGCCTTTGGCAAAAGCAGGCGGGGCGCGCGGTGGGCGTCAGGGTCCTTGGGGAGGCTCTCCGGTGGGATCTTGGCCCGCAGCTTCTCAAGGGCCGGGATCGTCCCCGTTTCGGCGAGCGCCAAGATCTTCTCCTGCAAGGTGGCCCCGATCCCCGCCAGCTCGGTGGCTCTCCCTTCGCGAGCCAGCGCCGCCACCGAGACCTGCGCCTCGCGCACCGCTTTCGCTGCCCTGCTGTAAGCCCGCACCCGGTGCACGATCGCCCCGTCGAGCTTGTACAACCGGCCCAGTTCATCCAAGGCTTCGGCGATCCTCGCGTTGGACACGTCACCCGCCATGGGCACTCCTTCTCCCCGAGCGAAGCAGGCGATCCGGGAATGCCCGGTCCAACTCAGCTCACCCGGACTGCCACGACCGTGTGCGGCGCGAGCATCACAAGCGCCTTATGGGCTCGCACGGTCACCACGCCGCCCCTTTCGAGGGTGCCGGCCGTGGAGATCGTGTCGGTGTGCAGCCGACTGCCCCCGCCCGCGACCGAGATCGCGTAGGGCGTCGGCTTGAACGCGAACGAGCTCACGATCAGGCTCACGTGTCCCCCCGCCGAGACCTTCGCCGCCAGGATCTCCGGGTTCTTGGACGCCGAGCTCACCCTGCTCGGGACGGGTATCCAGCGGTGCAAGAACTCCAGCGCCTGGCCCAGCGGCCGCAGTCCCACCCCACCGTCCGCGCCCAGCTCCAGCGCGTCATAGCTCGTGCCCGCGTTGTGAAAGCGCACCTGCGCCCATCCCGCCAACACCGCTGCCACCACGTAGCGCGCCGCCCAAACGCCCGCCACCGGCCGATCGGAGACCCCCGGCCTGCCGCCGCAAGAGCCGCTGTTGCTCTCCGAGATGATTGCCGGGCGAGCAACCGCCTCGGCGGCGCTCAGCAGCCAATCGTACTTTTCGACCAACCCCACGCTCGCGTGCCTTGTCAGCAGGCGAGCCGCCGTGGTCGGAGCGGCGGCCGACCCGCACGCCGCGGTCGGGTAGGCGTGCACCGTCATCGCCACCGGCGGGTCTTGCTCGAGCACGGGTGACATCGTTTCGCGCCAGCCGATCCCCGCCAGGTCGGGCCCCTCGATCGGGATCGCCCCCAGCTGGGTCCGTCTGCTCGTCCATTCGCTCGCAAACTCTTGCGCGGTCCAAGGCGCCGGACGGTAGGCCGGCACCGTAAACCCCGGTTCGTTGGGAAGGATGTGGGAGAACCCATACAGGTCCGGCTCGTTGCCCAGCGAGAAGCTGAGCTGGGAGGCAGGGATCGCCTGCTGGGCCTCTGCGATCGTCGTCTGCTCGTCGGCCACCGGGCCTTCCGCGAAGTTCAAGCCGACCACGATCGGCGAGCCGCTCTCCCTCGCCAAGCAGCCCAGCGCCGTCCAAAAAGGGGGTGGGACGAAGTAGTGGTAGGCGGCACTCGGCCCCGCCAAGTCCTGTGAATCGCCACCCACCCGCACGGTGGGCGAGCCGAGCTCCTTCAAGCTCGCCACCAGTGCTTGGCTCGGGCAGGCTCCCGACCCGAGCGCCTTCTCCATCAACGGGTACTCGAAGGAGAGCCCAAACGGCGAGCGCGTGACCAAGGTCGCGGCGGCGCTCGACGACAGCGGCGCTACCACGAGAAGGACCCCGGCGAGCACACCCGCAACGAAGCCTGCGCACCGGCGGCTCATCGGCGCCTATCATAGCCATGCGAATGCCTTCGACCCGCGCCTCACGACGCCTGGTGGCACTGCTCGCGGGTCTCCTGCTTGTGGGGCTTCTCGCTGCCGGCGGCGCAGGCGCCGCCAGCTATCGCTTCGGCCTCTCCGACTACGAACCGAGCACCTTCTCAGACCCCCGGGTGGGCGAGCTGGGAGTCCACTTGGCGCGCGACGTGGTGCCTTGGAACGCGGCGCTCAACAAGCGCGATTTGGCGGGCGTGACGGCCTGGCTGGGCGCCGTCAAGCACGCCTACCACATCACCCCTTTCATCACTTTCCAGCACGCCGACAACAACGGTCGCGCGCCCACGCCGGCCCAGTTCCTGAAGGCGTTCCTTCGCTTCCGCAAGCTGTTCCCTTGGGTGAAGGAGTTCGCGCCCTGGGACGAGGCCACCCACTCGACCCAGCCGACCGCCCACAATCCGTGGCTGGCCGCCTCCTACTACAACGTGCTCGCCGCCCACTGTCCCGGCTGCGAGATCACCGCACCGGACATCCTCGACTCTGACGGCAACGTCGAGGCTTGGGTGGGATCGTTCCTGGAAAGGGCCCATCCCTATCCCAAGATCTGGCCGTATAACCCCTACCACTCGATCAGCGTCGGCAGCCCCGCCCTGATCGAAGAATTCCTCGCTGCCGTACACGGCCAGGTCTGGTTCAGCGAGGTCGGCGGGGTCGTCTGGTGGCGCTTCAAAGGCCGCCTGATAGACCACGGCGAAGCCTACGCGGCGCACGTCGCCCACAACATTTTCTCGCTGGCCAAACTCAGCTCGCGGGTCACCCGGATCTACTACTACCACTGGCGCTCGCCCGGCACCCCCCGCGCCAAGGCAGCCCGCAAGGCCACCTGGGACGCCGGCCTGATCAAGGCCAACGGAGCACCCCGACCGGCCTTGTACGTGGTGGCCAAGGAACTGCACCGCACCTTCCAGCGCTCGATCCCGAAGATCTTCTAAGACACTTCGAGCTGGGCGACTCGGCGCCCACGCCAGGTCACGGTCACCGGGCAAGCGCGACCCGAGGCGGTCACGGTGCATGTTCCACGAGCCAAAGAGGCTCCAGGCGCCGAGAGCCGGGTGCCCACCCCCGGCAGCCACAGTGTGGTCTGCAAGGTGTCCTTGGCGGGCATCTTCATGGCCAGGCGGACACCGCCCGCAGTTGTGGCCAAAGTCCAAGTCGTGCGTGCCACCAGGTGCCCGTTGGGCTGGCGGTAGTCACCATTCAACGTCACCCTTCGTCCATGGCCGCGAGCGACCCCAAACGAAGCCGCGGCAGTCTCGCCGCGGACGGTTGTCAAGGTCCACACACTCGATAGACCGTGCCGGCGGGGCCGCAGCGCAAGCAGATCGCGCCAGCGCCCATCGTGCTTGAGCTTGACGGCCACCAGGCCCTGGGCAGAGCGTGGATCGCTGCTGGTGGAGTGACCGCTCAGTTGCCACCAGACCGAGCCCGAGCGACCCCACACCAAGCCGCTTGAGCCAAGATCGTCGGCCACCAGTTCGGTGGCGTCGCCCGGCAAAGCCCCGGTCACGGATTCAGGAAGAGGCCATTGGGCGAGTGCGTCTGAGAGCAGCCACAAGGTCAATCCCTCGTACTGATTCAACGCGGCATAGCCGTCCATGATCGAAGGGTTCCACTCCACGCTCAGGCCGGGCACGATCGGCAGCAGGCCGTCTGCGCGCAAAGGGTAGGCAGCCAGCAGGTAGGAGACGGCGCGCTCGGCAAACGAGCGCCATGGGCCCGCCGCTCCCGGTTCAAGCGCTGCTCGCCTGGCTCCCAAGGCGGCGGCCGCGGCTTGTACCCAAGACTGGTCGAGCGAGCGGCCCGACAAGGAGAGCTGGCCATCGGGAGTCATCATGTCAAGCGCATACCGGTCGGCCTGGCGGCGCAGAGCAGCCACACGATGTGTCACCGCCGAGTGGTCGAACTCGCCGATCAGCTCCAGCATGAAGGTCGAGAACAACTCATATGCGGGCGGCTCGGCGCCGGGGTCTGACAGCTCACGGGCCGGCAGCCCGGCCGGATTGGTGCGCAGAGGAGGCCCTGCATGCTTCAGCGCCAAAGCCAGATCCGCTTTGATCTGGGCGGCTGCGGGGACGCCATCGCCCGCCAGGGAGCCGAGCGCGCCCGGCACTTTGTCGGCCAGCAGAAGGGCCGCGCCCGCCGACCAGACCAAGCGCCAATTGTCATAGCAAGGCAGTTCAAGCAGGCACGTGGCTTCGGTGGGCGGTCCGATCTGTCCGGCTCGCTGCTCCAAGGGCTGTGCGATCTCACCCCAAGCGCTCGGCGAGAAGTCGCCCAGCTCGCCGTCGTGGATGGCGGCGGCGATCGCCAACAGGTTGAACGGGTCGTTGGGCACCGGCAAAGTGAGGGCCGAGGCGACGATCCGCTCGCCGGTCGCTTCCAAGGTGCTGTCGCCGGTGCGGTGGGCCACCTTGAGCATCACGTCCGCCAGCAGGATGACGCCGTAGTTGTCCCCCGTGTCGGCCGCGTCCAACGGATCTTCGACACGCCCATCCGGCGTCGTATAGGGCTCCCAGGCGCGCGCCACCCCAGCGACGTAAGCGTCCAACGGTTCAGCCTCAAGCGACTGGGGTGCCGCGCCTACGGGAGCTTCGCTTGCGAACGCGCCGGGCGCCCACAGCAACAGCAAGATCGTGCTCGCGAACACTCCCAGGAGCGGCGCGAGCGGGGTGACCCGCCGCGAGGACACGCTAGGGTACGCGCCTTGTGACTGGCGCTCCCTGGCTGATCCTTCCGACATACAACGAGGCGGAGAACATCGAGGCGATAGTAACCGCCGCCGGCGATGTGCTCGCCGGTTGCGGCGACGGCGCCTACAAGATCCTGATCGTCGACGACGGCTCACCCGACGGCACCGGGCAGATCGCCGACCGGCTGGCGGCCGAGCGCGAACAGGTCGAGGTGTTGCACCGCACCGAGAAGAACGGCATCGGCCCGGCCTACCTGGCGGGCTTCGCCCATGCGCTCGATCACGGCGCCGGTTATGCGATGGAGATGGACTCCGACTTCTCCCACGACCCGGCCGACCTGGCGCGGTTGCTCGAGGCGGTGCGCTCAGGCGCTGACCTGGCGCTCGGCTCGCGCTACGTGCCCGGCGGTGGCGTGTCCGACTGGGGGCTTCTGCGGCGTGTGATCAGCGAGGGTGGCTCTACCTATGCGCGCTGGGTCTTGGGCTTGCGGGTCAAGGACCTGACCGGGGGCTTCAAGTGCTTCAAGCGCGAGGTCTTGGAAGCGATCCACTTCGACTCCGTGCGCTCCCAGGGCTATGCCTTCCAGGTCGAGCTGACCTATCGGGCGGTCAAGGCCGGCTTCGAGGTGGTGGAGGTCCCGATCGTCTTCAAAGACCGCGAGCTCGGCCAGAGCAAGATGTCCTGGCGGATCGCCGCCGAGGCGATGTGGCTCGTGCCGAAGCTGCGTTACGGGCGCCAGCCACCGGTGCCCTACGCGCGCGCGCGTGCGCGCGCGGGCACCCCTTCCGGGACATAGCGCCCACCAGCCTGGAGTCGGGAACGCTCTCTGCGGGGCCTGCCGGCCGTCCTGACCAGGCTTGCGCCTCAGGTGGAGCTCGCAAGCGGTCGATACAGAGGCCGTGGACGCTTCTTCCTACGCGCTCTATCACGGCGTTCGCCGCACCCGGACCACCCTGAGGACCTGGCAGCGCAGGCCGCTGCCGGTGCTCGGCGCCTGGGTGGCGGGCTCGACGCTGGCCGCGGTCGCCCTGCTTTTTGCGGTGCTGGTCATCTCAGAGCTATTCACGAGCTATACCCAGCCCGTGGAGCTGCGTCCTCCCTTCGCGGTCGGCGATGCCGGCGACGTGGCAACCGTCCTCTCCCACAACCTGCTCGTGTTGGCCCTGCACGCGATGGCCTGCGTGGCCGGGTTCATCGCAGGCAGCTCCTTGCCGCTACAGGCCGAGAGCAAGAGCGGGGTCTCGCGCTGGGTGCACGAACACGGCGGGCGCATCGCGATCGCTTTCGTGGCTTGCGCGACCGCCTTCTCGCTGACCGCCCAGGCCTATGTGCTCGGGCACACGCTCGCGGGGGTCGCCAACTTTCTGAAAGTGTCCCCGGCGCTGTTGCTGCTCGGGGTCTTGCCCCACGCCTTGATCGAGCTCGTCGCCCTGTTCTTGCCCTTGGCGGCCTGGATCATCGCGAGCCGCCGGGGGGAGTGGGAACAATTGCTGGCCGCGACCGTGGTGACGGTCGCGATCGCTTTGCCGATGCTCTTGTTCGCCGCCCTGCTCGAGGTCTATGTCTCGTCGCACCTGTTCACGGCGCTGACGGGCATCCACGCACCGATCGTGGGTACTTGGGACGGGTTCACGGTGCGGGTGGGAAACTGACTGTCAGGCCCGCCGTGCGTTGTATACTTCACTTTGTATAGCGCCCCGCCTTCGCGTAAAGCCCCTCGATAGGAGATTCCAATGGCAGGCACCCTCACCGAAGTAACCGACGCCAACTTCCAGGCCGAGGTCGTCGAGTCGGAGAAGCCCGTGCTCGTCGACTTCTGGGCTCCTTGGTGCGGACCCTGCCGTGTGGTGGGCCCCGTGCTCGAGGAGATCGCCTCTGAGCGCGAGGATTTGCGCATCGTGAAGCTGAACGTCGACGAGAACCAGCAGACGGCTGCGGCTTTCCAGGTGCTCTCGATCCCGACGATGATCCTGTTCAAGGGCGGCAACGCCGTCAAGACGGTCGTCGGGGCCTACCCCAAGAAGAAGATCGAGGCGGAGTTGGAGCCCGCTCTCGCGTAAAGACCGGATACTCGCCCAGCGGGTATCCGGGGTTAGGGGGCGTCGGCGCGGCTTAGGGCGATCTCGAAGGAAAGCCCTTCGATCTCGGTCTGTTCGCGGAAGTCCATCGCGGCGGGGTCGCCCTCGCCGAGCGAAAGCTCGGTGGCCAAGGTCTCTCCGACGACATAGGAGCAGTGCTCGCGGGCGGCGTCGATCAAGGCGGGGTCGCCCAGGAGAATCAGGACGATCCGGTCCTCCACCTCCAAGCCGGCGCTCCGGCGGGCGTTTTGGATCGCGTGGACGATCTCTCGGGAGCGGCCCTCGCGCAAGAGGGAGTCGTCGATCGCGAGCTCGAGCGCGACCGCGTGGGCCCCGTCGCGCTCGACCGAGTAGCCGGGGGGCGCCTTCATCGTGAGGATCACGTCCTGCTCGGTGAGGGTGTGCTCGCGCTCGCCGACGGCGATCCCGAGCGGCTCGCCTTCGCCGGGCGCGGGGCCGCCACGGACCGCGGCGGCGATACGGGCAGGGTCGAGCGCGGAGATCGCCTCGGCGGCCAGGGGCATGTCTTTGCCGAATAGGGGACCGAGCGTGCGGTAGTTGGCCTTGACCTCGTATTCACCCAACTCCTCAGCGGCCTCGACGAAGCGGACGCGGCGCACGTTGAGCTCCTCGCGCACGATCTCGACCAACCGCTCGATCGCGAGGCGCTCGCGTCCGTCGGCCACGACCACAGCCTCGGCGAGGGGCTGGCGGATCTTGATCTTGGCCTGGGCCCTGGCGCCGAGCCCGAGGCGGACCGTCTCGCGCGCTATCGACATCGCCTCCTCGAGCTCCTCGTCGCGGGGCGGCAAGGCATCACCGCAGGGGAAGTCGCACAGGTGCACGGAGGCCAAGGTGCCGTCGAGGTTGTCGTAGATCTCATCCGCCACGAAGGGGCAGAAGGGGGCGAGCAGCTTGGAGACGGTGAGCAGGCACTCGCGCAGGGTCGCGAAGGCGGCGGGCTCGCCGTCCCAGAAGCGGCGGCGCGAGCGGCGCACATACCAGTTGGAGAGATCGTCGAGCAGGGCGGCGATCGCGCGCCCGGCGGTGGTGGCGTCGTAGGCGTCCAGGCGCTCGGCGACGGTGGCGGCGGTGGCGGCGGTCCGCGAGAGGGCCCAGCGGTCGAGGTCGCCGACGGCTCGGGTCGGGGTGTCGGTCGGGCGTTCCGGGGCGTCCTGTAGAGGCCCCGGCACGTCGGTCGCGCGGACCGTCGCGCCGTCCTGCTCGGTGCCCAGCTCGGATCCCCCGTTCAAGGAGTTCGCGTTGGCGCGGGCGTAGAGCACGTAGAAGAAGTAGGTGCTCCACAATTGCTTGAGGAACAGGCGCACGCCCTCGCCGATCGCCTCCTCGGAGAAGCGGTAGCCGTCCCAAGGCTGCTTGGAGGTGAAGAAATACCAGCGGAACGCGTCCGCGCCGTATTGGTCGAGGACCTGCCAGGGCTCGACGGTGTTGCCCTTGGACTTCGACATCTTCTGGCCGTCGGTGTCGAGGATCAGGCCGAGGCAGACGACGTTCTCATAGGAAGAGCGGTCGAACAGGAGGGTGGAGACGGCCAGGAGCGAGTAGAACCAGCCGCGAGTCTGGTCGAGCGCCTCGCAGATGAAGTCGGCGGGGAATTCTTGTTGGAATTGTTGTTCGTGCTCGTGGGGGAAGTGGTGCTGGGCGAAAGGCATCGACCCCGAGTCAAACCAGACGTCGATGACCTCGGGTACTCGAGTCATCGGCAGGCCGCACGCCTCGCCCGGGGACGTTCCGGGGTCCTCGCCGGACTCGCCGGGGGTCGATGGGATGGATCCTTGTTCGTACCCGTGGGGACATGGAAGCTGGACCTCGTCGACATAGGGTCGGTGGTGATCTCCGAGGGTGCGGCCCGAGCGCTGCTCAAGCTCTGAGAAGGAGCCGATCGTGAGCGTGTGGCCTTGCTCGCAGCGCCACACGGGCAGGGGGGTGCCCCAGTAGCGCTCGCGCGAGAGAGCCCAGTCGACGTTGCCCGAGAGCCAGTCGCCGAAGCGGCCGTGCTTGATGTGGGGCGGGTGCCAGGCGATCGTCTCGTTCGCCGCCACCATGTGGTCGCGGATCTTGGAGGTCGCGATGTACCAGGAGGGCTTGGCGTAGTAGATGAGGGGGGTGTCGCAGCGCCAGCAGTGGGGGTAGGAGTGCTCGTAGAGCCGCTTCTCGAGAAGTAGGCCGAGATGGTCGAGGACTTCGTTCAGCGCGTCCGTGACCTTGGGGTCCTTGACGAAGGAGCCCTCGAACGAGCTTCCGTCGTCGCCCAGCACACGGGCGTCGAACGTGCCGTCGGGCTTGACGGGGTTGTAGAGGGTGCTCGGGTCGGTCGGATCGAACAGGCCGGCCGCCGCGGCGGCCCTGAAGTCGTCCTCTCCAAACGCCGGCGCTATGTGCACCAGGCCGGTTCCGTCATCGGTCGTGACGAAGTCGCCAGCGATCACGGGCAGGGCGCCCGGCTCCCGGTCGCTCGACGGGAAGATCGGGCCCTCGTAGTGCGCGCCGATCAGCTCGCTGCCGGGGAAGCGGTCGAGGACCTCGGTTTGCTCACCGAGCACCTGCTCGACCAGCGCGGCCGCGAGGACGAAGATCTTGTCCTCCTTACGGACCCGTAGGTACTCGAGGGCGGGGCCCGCCGCGACCGCCACATTGCCGGGCAGCGTCCAAGGGGTGGTCGTCCAGATCAGGAGCTTGTCGCCCCGGTGGATCGGGCCGTGCTCGGCGAGTATCGGCAATTGCACGACGATCGAGACGTCCTTGACCTCCTTGTAGCCGAGCGCCACCTCGTGTGAAGAGAGGGCTGTGCCGCAACGCGGGCAGTAGGGCACCACCTTGTTGCCCTCGTACAGCAGACCCTTCTTGGAGATCTCCGAGAGTGCCCACCAGACCGACTCGATGTAAGTCTCGTCGAGCGTCCGGTAGGCGTGCTCGAGGTCCACCCAGAAGCCGATGCGTTCAGTCAGGCGGTCCCACTCCTCCAAGTACTCGAACACGGAGGCGCGGCACTCGGCGTTGAAGCGCTCGATCCCGATGCCCCGCTCGGGATCCTCGATCTCGGCCTTGGTGGTGATGCCGAGCTTCTTTTCGACGGCGATCTCGACGGGCAGGCCGTGACAGTCCCAACCGCCCTTGCGCTCGACGCGGTAGCCGCGCATCGTCTTGTAGCGGGGGTAGATGTCCTTGAACACGCGCGAGAGCACGTGGTGTGAGCCGGGGCGGCCGTTGGCGGTGGGAGGGCCCTCGTAGAAGACCCAGCGGGGCGCACCTTCGCGGCCGCGCAAGGACTCGGCGAATACGTCGCGCTCCCGCCAGCGTCCCAATATGTCCTGCTCCAGCGCCGGCAGGTCTTGGCGCGCGTCCACCTCACGCGGCGGTATCAGGGGGTGTCTAGGGGGAGCCGTCATCGGGCGGCCCATTGTAGGTGCGGTTGGGGCTAGGAAGCAGTCGCCGTCAGCGGCACCGACGGCGAGGCCCAAACCCGCTGCTCGGCCGGTCTGGCGAGATGCTCGCGCAGCGTGGCCACGGCTTCGGCGGGTCCCGGGCCGATACGTGCGACTGTGCTCGCGCCGGTGTCGGGCAGGGCCTGGCGGTAGTCGAAGACCTGCAGCTCGCCGCCGTTCTGCCTTGTTGCGTACACGAGGCGTCCGATCGCCTCCAGGGAGGAGTTGCGTCCGGACAGAACCATCGCTTGAGGTCCGAGGGCGCGCAGGGCGCTACCCACGCGGGTGCTGTCCAGATCGACGGGCAGGGCCAGGACGCGCAGGCCGGCTCGCCGCAGAAACAGCTCCAAGGCCTGGGTGTAGAGAGCGTCCATATCCATCGGCCTGCCGGCGTCGAACACGAGCACCCCCTCCTCACGCGTTGCGGGCGGGACCACACGCTGGGCGGCCGCCAGCCAGCCGGTGGCATAACGCCAGGCGACGCAATACTCGGGCGAGGACTGCGTCATCGCTTCGACGGCAGGCAACAGGACGGTCTCGACGGTGCGCTCGACGGAGCGTACGGCCAGGCTCTCCTCCATCAGGCGGTCGGCCTTCTCGGCGCTGAACTCGGCGAAGGCGGCGCACAGGCGCGCGGGCGTCGACGGGCCCTCGGCGCGCTGGCGCACGAGGGCGATCGCCGAAGCGATGTCGCCGGTCTCGGTGTGGGCTTGGCGCAAGGCTTCGATCTCGGCCAGGTCGAACTGGCGGTGGCCACCCTCGGTGCGGGTGGGCATGGGGTAGCCGAAGCGGGTCTCCCAGCTGCGCAGGGTGTTTGGGCTGACGCCCAAGAGGGCAGCGGCCGCATTTGTGCGAATCACGCTCATACAGGGGATTGTGGAGCTTTGACCGCGCTCGGGGCAAGCGGCGCAACGTAGGCTGCATACTGGGAATTCGCTTGCACATGAAGGACACCCACTCCATGAGGCTGCGCCTCTACCACCACTCCGACGGGGCGCGGGTGGCCTACCGCGAGGTGGGGGCGGGGCCGCCGCTGGCGCTGGTGCACGCGGGGCTGTTGTCGCATCGCGAGTGGGAGCCGGTGGTCGAGCGCTTGGCCGAGCGCCACAGGCTTGTGATTCCCGATCTGCCGCTGCACGGCGACTCGGAGGATCGTCCGCGCCACCCCTACACGATCGAGTGGTTCGCGGAGGTGATGAGCGGCTTTGCCGACGACGTGTTGGGACCCAAACCGCTCGTCGTCGGGCACGACGCGGGGGCCGAGATTTTGCTGCAGGCGGTGATGGCTGGTGGACTTGCGCCGAGTCGGGTGGTGTTGATGCCCAATCGGCTGCACCTGCCCGTGGAGGGCGCCGGCAAGCGCGAGGCGTGGCGGCTGGCCACGATGGGCGGCTCGGTGCCGGGGCTGGATCGCGTGTTGAGCCATGCGACCAAGCTGGTCTTCACGCCACAACTGGGCGTGCGCATGTCCGAGCGCCGCGCACCGGAGGCCGGCGATCTGATGCGCCACGCCTTCGCCGACGTCCCGGGCAACCCGAACCTGGCGCGTTCGTGGGCGAAGTGCGCGCGCCGCTGGCCGCGGGGGGCGTGGACGCAGCTGCTCGAGCTGTATCCGCGGCTGGACATGCCGGTGCTCCTGCTTTGGGCCGATAACGATCCGATGCATCCCCTGGCGGGCGCCGAGGAGACTTTGCGGTTGCTGCCACAGGGACAGTTGCGGGTGCTGGCGGGGACAAGCTTTCTAATGACCTACGACGATCCGGTCGGAGTGGCGCGGGAGCTGGTGGCGTTCTGCGGGTAGATTTACGAGCCCGACGAGGATCTTTACCAGCCCGACGACGACCGCTACGGGCCCGATGACGACCGAGGAGACGCGATGACCGGCAAGCAGCTTTGGGGCGGGGAGACCGCCAAGGCAGTGGACAATTTCCCCATCTCCGGCGAGACCGTGCCGGCGTCGGTAGTGCACTGGCTGGCCCGCATCAAGGGCGCGGCCGCCACGGTCAACGGCGAGCTGGGGTTGTTGAGCAAGCGCAGCGCGGCGAGCATCGAGAAGGCGGCTCGTGAGATCGCGGCGGGAAAGCACGACGAGCAGTTCCCGATCGATGTCTTTCAGACGGGCTCGGGCACCTCGACGAACATGAATGCCAATGAGGTGATCGCGACGCTTGCGGGCGAGAAGGTGCACGCCAACGACCACGTCAACATGGGCCAGTCCTCCAACGACGTGTTCCCTTCAGCCGTCCACCTGGCGGCGCTGGACGTGGCCCAGAACGAGCTGTTGCCGGCGCTCAAGCAGTTGGAGCGCTCGTTCGCCAGGAAGAGCAAGAGCTTCTCGGGGGTCGTCAAGTCGGGGCGCACCCACCTGATGGACGCGGTGCCGGTCACCTTGGGGCAGGAGTTCGCGGGCTACGCCGCCCAGATGGCGCTCGGCCAGGAGCGGGTCGCGGCCGCGCTGGTTCACGTCGGGCAGATCCCGCTCGGGGGTACCGCGACCGGCACCGGCCTCAACACCCACCCGAAGTTCGCCGAGAAGGTGAGGGCGCGCCTGAAGCGCGAGTCGGGTCTCAAGCAGATCGCGGCGCCGCTCGACCCGTTCGAGGCGCAGGCCAACCGGGATGCGCTCGTGGAGCTTTCGGGCGCGTTGAAGACGGTGGCCGTCTCGTTGACCAAGATCGCGGGTGACCTCGCTCTGATGGGGTCCGGGCCGCGGGCGGGGATCGGCGAGATCTTCTTGCCCGAGCTACAGAAGGGCTCCTCGATCATGCCAGGCAAGGTCAACCCGGTGATCCCGGAGGTGGTGCTCCAGGTCTCCGCGCAGGTCATCGGCAACGACACGGCGATCACTGTCGGAGGACTGCAGGGTCAGTTCGAGTTGAACGTGAGGATCCCCCTGATCGCGCGCAACCTGCTGCAGTCCTTGAACCTGCTCACCAAAACCTCGAGAGTGTTCGCCGAGAAGTGCGTGGACGGGATCGCAGTCAACAAGGCGGGCTGCGCCGCCTCGGCTGGCGCCACGCTCGCGGTTGCGACCGCTCTGAACGGTGCGATCGGCTACGACAAGGCGACCGCGATCGTCAAAAAGGCGACCGACTCGGGACGGCCCCTGCGCGAGATCGCCTTGGAGGAGGGTGTCGACGCCAAGCTGTACGACGCCACGATCGACCTGAAGAAGATCGCAGCGGGGAATCAGGTGTAGCTTAGTAGCGCATTTACCCCATGGGGCAAGAGTCGTGTCATGAGGGGTTGTTCGCCCCGCGTTTCTCGGGTATGAAGACCGACGGCGGGACGGGAGGAATGCCCTGTGAAGGTCGAGGGTTTGAAGTCGGCTGTGGAGACTTTGGTGTTGGCGGAGTGGATGCCATGAGAGCTTCAGAGTAGCGCGAGGGCCCATGTCCAGCATGCGACCTGAGCCACAAGGGCGACGGCGGCGATCGCAAGGCATTGCGCGAGACGGTCCGCTGCCCGCCCGTTGCGTTCGCGTGTGTCGCGAAGTCCAAACGCAAGACGCAGCAGCAAACGCTCGGGATTGTCTTGATCGGGGACAAGGTCGTCGTAAAGTCGTCGAGCATCGATTGAAAACTCGAGTTCATGCGGGTAGAGCACATACAGGCCGCTCAAGACGGTGACGGTGAGGGCGCCTCCTGCCAGCACTACTGGGGCGACCAAGCCGTCGTGGCCCAAGGCTGCCGCGCCGAAGAACGATGCCGTCAGTGCAGCCGCCGCGAGGAGCGTCCCCGTGCGCTGGCGAAGCTCGTTCACCTGTCGTTCTTGTTGCTCGAGTGCCTTCTGTGCTTGTTCGTAGGTCAGTTGGGCCAGGGTCGCGTCAGGCATAGGCGAAGCTTAGATCCCGATGCAGACAAAACGATTCGCAGTTGGCGCTGATCAGTCTGGACGCAAGCGCGGATCTGATTCGCCTGTGTAGGTGTCAGCTGGACCCAAGCATCGCTTCCAGCACGATCCGCGCGCCGGCCTTGGCGAGCGGTTCGTTGAGGTTGCCGCACTTCGGCGACTGCACGCACGAGGGGCAGCCGCTCTCACACGGGCACTCCGCGATCAGGCGGTGAGCATCGCGGCACAGCTCCTCGAAGCGGTGGTAGGCCAGGCGCGTGATGCCGATGCCGCCGGGGTGGCCGTCGTAGATGAAGATCGTGGGTCCGCCCGTTTGGGGGTGCATGTTCGTCGAGAGCCCGCCGATGTCCCAGCGGTCGCACATCGCGATCAAGGGGAGCACCGCGATCTGGGCGTGCTCGGTGGCGTGCAAGGAGCCGAGCAGGGCATCCATCGGGATAATCCCGTCGCTGTCACCATCGAGCCCCGTCAGCGTGGCGCCGTCCAGCTCGAACCAGAGCGCCTGCGTCGAGAAGGAGGTTTGGGGCAGGTCGAGCATCACGAGATCGACCTGCGCGTGATCGGACAGGCGCTTACGCTGGTAGCCGAGAACCGTCTCGGTGACCGACACCTCGCCGAAGGAGAGCGTCACGCCGAGCGCTTCGCGGCGGTCGAGCAACCGCTCGATGTTGGTGTCGGTCTCGCGCTTGGGCTGGGTGTACCAGTCGCCGTTGAACGGGGCGACCAAGGCGCGCCGATTCTCGAGATCCAGTTCGCGCACCTCATAGGAGCGGCCTTGGTGCAGGTAGATGGCACCGTCGTGGACGGTCGAGTGCGCTCTGGCGGCCTCAGTCTGGCCGAGCAGCTCGCCCGAGGAGACGTCCACGATCGCGAAGCTGTCGGGAGAGGACGAGCGCAGGGACACCGTGGCGGCGGGGTAGTCGGCGGGGCGGCGCATGACATACACCTCGACGCCCGTTTGCCGTTCGGGCTTGTCCGCCTTCGAGGTGCCCGTGGCGGAGTCGGCGTTACGTGGTCTCGCTCGCTCGAGACCGCCGCGAGGGCGTTGGACGGTTCGCTTGCGAAGCAGCCCGGCCGAGACCAGCGCCTCCGCGTGGGCCTCCCAGCGCGGCCCGAAGAACTCGGCGTCGCCGGGTTCGAGCGGTCCCTCATAAGCGGCGCACAGCAGGTGGGCCTGGTGGATCTGGGCGCTCTCGTGGTCGAGGATCGCCGCCTCGACAGGGCGTTCCAGAAACTCGTCGGGGTGGCGGCAGAAGAACTGGTCCAAGGCGTCCTCGCCGGCGACGTACACAGCGAGGCCCTTGCCACGGCGTCCCGCGCGGCCCCACATCTGGCGCAGGGCGGCGACCGTGCCGGGGAACGTGACGACGATCGCGGCGTCGAGCTGGCCGATGTCGATCCCCAGTTCCAAGGCGTCGGTGGTAATCACGGCGCGCAGCTCTCCACTCGTCAAGCGCGCCTCCAAGGCGCGGCGTTGCTGGGGTGTATAGCCCGCGCGGTAGGGAGCCACGCGCTCGGCCAGATCGGGGTCGGTGCGCTCGATGTCTTCGCGAACCATCTTGGCGAGCAGCTCGACCCCCTTGCGCGACTTCATGAAGCAGATGCAGCGCGCCCCGTCGCGCACCAGCCGCGCGAGCGCCTCGGCCGCCTCGCCCAAAGCCGAGCGTCGCGCCCCGATCGCCTCGTCGACGAGCGGCGGGTTCCACATCGCGATCTGCCGTCGCGGCGTGGGGGAGCCGTCGCGCTCGATCAGGCCGATGTCCTCCAGCCCGGTGAGCCGCTCGGCCAGCTCGACCGGGTTGGCGATCGTGGCCGAGGCGAGCAACACACGCACGTCGCTGCCGTAGGCTGCGGCGATCCGCAGCAGGCGACGCAGAACGTTGGCGACATGCGAGCCGAACACCCCGCGGTAGACGTGGGCCTCATCCACCACGACGATGCGCAGGTGGCTGAACAGTCGCTCCCAAGCGCCGTGGTTGGGCAGGATGCCGAGGTGGAGCATGTCCGGGTTGGTGAGCACGACGTTCGCCTGCTTGCGGATGTCTCCGCGCGCGTCCTTGGGCGTGTCCCCGTCATAGATCGCGGGGCGGACCTGCTTGGTCAGGCCGAACGAGGCGAGCGCGCGCGCCTGGTCTTGGGCGAGCGCCTTGGTCGGATACAGATAGAGCGCCCGCGCGAGCGGTTCGGCGCAGAGCGTTTGCAAGGTCGGCAGGTTGAAGCACAGCGACTTGCCCGACGCGGTGCCTGTCGTGACGATCGTGGTCCGCTCCCAAGCGCAGGCGAGCGCTTCGGCCTGATGGGAGTAGAGCTGCTCGATCCCGACTCGCTCCAGGCCGGCAAGGACGTCGGGGTGCAGCTCGGAGGGGATCTCCACCAGGGTCGCTTTGCCCGGACCTTCGTGTGCCTCGCGCACGATCCGGCCATCCTCGCGCGCCTCGTCCACGAGGGCGCTCCAAGGCTCGATGGTGCGCTCGGTAACCCCTGCCCCCAGGTCTACTGCGCTGACGTTAGAGGTGTCGGAGATCGCGGTCGTGCGCGCAGCGGAGGCGGATTTTGCCATCGCTTGCGATAGTAGAGGCGATGCTCCACCCCGCAGCCGAGGACTGGGCGAAAAGACGCACCTTCCACCATTCGCTCTACCCGGCTGCCCGGATCGCCGCCGAGCGCGAGGCGAACGTGTCGGTGTGCCTGCCGGCGCGCGAATGCGCCGCCACGATCGGCGAGATCGTGGGGGTCCTGAGCGGGCTGCGTGAGGCCGGGGCGATCGACGAGATCGTCGTCGTGGACGCCGCTTCGGCCGATGGCACGGCCACGATCGCCGCCGACGCCGGAGCGAAGGTCTTGCAGGAGGGGGAGTTGGCGGTGAGTGTGGGCAACCCTTCGCCAAATGACGGGGCGAGCCGAAGCGGCGAGCCGACCACGCTGGGGCCTGTGCTAGGCAAGGGGGATGCGATGTGGCGCGCCCTACCGGTGCTCGAAGGGGAACTGGTCGTGTTCCTTGACGCCGACACGGCCGAGTTCTCCGATCATTTCGCCACCGGGCTGCTCGGGCCGCTGGTGTGTGAGCCGCGGGTTCGGTTCGTAAAGGCCTTCTATAGGCGTCCTTTCGAGCACGGTGGGATCTCCTTGCCCCAGGGAGGCGGCCGCGTCAACCACTTGCTGGCCCGTCCTGCGCTCGCCCTCTTCTATCCAGAGCTTGCGGCGGTGAAGCAGCCTTTGGCGGGCGAGGTCGCGGCGCGCCGGGATCTGCTCGAAACGGTGCCGTTCGTGACCGGATACGGCGTCGAGATCGGGATGCTGATCGACGTGTGGCGTGAGATCGGACTGGACGGCCTTGCGCAAGTCGACCTCGACGTGCATCGCAATCGCCACCAGGAGCTGACCGCGCTCGGGGAGATGTCCGAGCGGGTGCTCGCCACGATCGCTCGTCGCATGCACCAAGAAGAGAGGTTGGGTGGCGTGGACCTGTCGCGGGCGCCGATCGAGCGTCCTCCTCTGGCTGCGCCGGTGAGTCCGTGACGATGCGCTGTCTGTATGTCGATCTCGACGGCACTTTGCTCGGCCGCGGCGCTTCGCTCGTGCACGATGGCGAAGGGAATGTCTCCTTCGAGGGATTGCGCGCCGTGCAAGCGTGCCTACGAGCGGATGTGGAGATCGTGTTGATGTCCGGTCGTCGTCGCCAACAGGTGGCCGAGGACGCGCGATTGCTCGGGCAGGACTCCTATATCTTCGAGGCGGGCGCCTGCGTCGTGCTCGGCGCGGGCCTGCTCGGGGATCCCGGCGCGCCCACGACCGTGCGCCCGGGCATCGCGCCCGCGGGCGGGGAGGAGCACTGGCTCACAGGCGAGATGGTTCCCGGCGAGCTGTCGATCGCCGATCAGATAGATCGCAGCGGCGCTCCCGAATTGCTGCTCGAGCGCTACGAGGGACGGCTCGAGTATCACGAGCCGTGGCACGTCAATCGTGAAGTCTCGCACCTGTTTCGTGGCCTGGTGGACGCGTCCGAGGTGGATGTGCTGCTGGCCGAAGAGGGCCACGGACATTTGCGCCTGGTCGACAACGGAGTGGTGAGTCGTCGCTCCGCGGCGCTCGCGCAACTGCCGCATGTGCGCGCCTATCACCTCGTGCCTGCGGGCGCCTCGAAGACTTCCGCGGTCGCGTTTCACAGGCAGGTGCGGGGCTATGCGCGCGAGGAGACCTTCGCCGTCGGCGATTCGCGCGAGGACCTGGCCTGCGCCGAGCACGTGGGCACCTTCTGGCTGGTAGCCAATGCGGTCGAGCGCGACCCTTCGATCCGATCGGCGGCGAAGGCCCACGGCAACGTGCGCATCGCCGAGGCCGGCCACGGCGCCGGGGTGTACGAGGCGGTTGTGAGCACGCTCGTCAGCGGCTGAGCTTGGTCTCACCCTGAAACAGTCGATGCCATGCACGGCGCCAGAAGCCGGGAGCGGGGCGCCTGCGCCAGCGGGCGGGAGGGGGGACCGTCGTACGCACGAGCGCAACCCACGCATCGAGCGGCAGCTCGCCTGAGATCAGGCGGCCAAGCGCGCCTGTCACGGGTGCCTCCACGCCGGCCGCTTCGAGCGTGTGTGCGAGCTGGGGAACCCACTCCAAGGCCTCGACCGCTTGGCCGATGCGCGCCGGGATGTCCGCCGCCGGCACGCCCTCGGCGAGCAGCTCTCCCGCCCGGCGATTGCGGCTCTCGCGCGCCAAGGCGGTCGCCACCAGGTCGCCGACCCCCGCCAGGCCGATCATCGACTCCGGCCGTGCACCCAAGCCCTCCGCGTAGCGCCAGACCTCGGCAAAGATGTGTCCGGCTGCCGCTCCCGCGGCGTTTGCGCCCTGGGCCTCGGTGGCGCCCGCGGCGAGCGCCGCGGCGTTCTTGGCGGCGCCGGCCAGCTCGACGCCGACCGGGTCGTTGGACTGCTCGCATACGACACCGGCGCGCGTGAATATCTGGGCGAGCGTGCGCGCCAGCTCTTCCTCGACGCAGGCCACCACGAGGCCGGCTCCGGAGCGCACCATCTCCTGGGCGTGGGCCGGTCCGCCGACGCAGGCCACGCGGTGGGCTCCGAAGATGGCGCTCAAGACCGAAGTCGGCGGACGCCCGTCCGGAGGCACGAGGCCCTTCGCCACGGATACGACCGCCGCGCGCTTGGCGAGCTCGCCGCCGCGCAGCGCCGCTATGGCCACATCGAGGCCGCGCGAGGGGACCGCCAGGAACACGTAATCGGCGCGCGCGACCCCTGCGTCCACGGGCTCGATACGCAACTGGCCGGGCAGCTCCACACCCGGCAGGTAGAGCTTGTTCTCACGGTCGCCCGACAGAGACGCGGCCTGCTCCGGACGGCGTGTTTGCAGGGTCGTGCGTAGGCCCGCCCGGGTCAAGAGCACGGCCAAGGCAGTGCCGAACGAGCCGGCGCCGATTACCGTCGCGCGGCGCGCGACCGGGCTAGGCAAGGCGCGCGGGCGCGCGGCGCGGGGCGTCTGGGTGACGGTAGGCTCGGAGGAGGTCATCTGATGCGCGAGCCTACTGCCCCCGAGACGAGCGACGTGGAGTGGCGCAACTGGACCGGCGACGAAAGCTGCCGGCCGCGAGAGATCGTGCATCCTCGATCCACCGAGGAGATCGCGGCGGCGGTGGCGGCTGCGGGACGGGCGGGCATGCGGGTCCGTGTGGCGGGCGCGGGCCACTCCTTCACCGACATCGCCTGCAGTGAAGGGATGCTGATCGTGCTCGACCGCTGCCAAGATGTGCTCGAGGTCGACCGCACATCGGGGCTCGTGCGGGTACAGGCAGGCATCTCGATCGCTCGTCTCAACGCCGCCTTGGCCGGACATGGGCTTGCGCTCGAGAACCTGGGCGACATAGACGCCCAGAGCATCGCCGGTGCGATCTCTACGGCAACCCACGGGACGGGCGCCCGGTTGGGCAACATTCCCTCGCAAGTCGTCGCTTTGACGCTCGTGCTCGCCGACGGTTCGACCCTCGCGTGCTCTGAGGAGAGCGAGCCGGAGTCGTTTCTCGCGGCGCGCGTCGGACTCGGTGCGTTGGGGGTGCTCGCTGAGGTGACTTTGCGCTGCGTCCCCGCCTTCACCTTGTGCGGGATCGACGCTCCGGCCCCGCTCGATGAGACGTTGGCGCGCTTCGAGGAGTTGGCGCTGGCCAACGATCACTTCGAGTTCTATGTGTTCCCCCACTGCGACATCGCGCTGACTCGCACCAACAATCGCACCGAGCAGCCGCCGGAGCCTCGCGGCAAGGTGGCCGAGTATGCCAACGACGTGCTGCTCACGAACCGCACGTTCGAGATGTTCTGTCGCATCGGGAGGCGCCTACCCAACCGCATCCCCGAGATCAACCGGATCGTGACGCGCCTGGCCGGCAAGTCGAAGCGGATCGACCGTTCCCATCGCATCTTCGCGAGCCCCCGCCTGGTCAAGTTCACCGAGATGGAGTACGCCCTGCCGCGCGCGCACACCACCGAGGCGGTCAAGCGCGTGCTTGAGACGATCGAGCGCGGTGGCTTCGCGGTGCCGTTCCCGATCGAGGTGCGCACGGTCGCTCCCGACGAGGCGCTGATGAGCACCGCTCAAGGGAGAGAGAGCGGCTACGTGGCCGTGCACATGTACCGCGGGATGCCTTGGCGCCCCTACTTCGAGGCGGTCGAGCGGATCATGCTCGAGCTCGGCGGACGTCCCCACTGGGGTAAGCGCCACTCCCAGACGGCGGCCACGTTGCGTGAGCGCTATCCGGGCTGGGATCGCTTCCAGGCTGTGCGCGCGCGGCTTGATCCCGAAGGCCGATTCGCCAATGCCTGGACCGATCGCGTGCTCGGGCCTGTCGGTGGAACGCGTTGAGCGATCTCCGCCGGCGCCTGGACGAAGCGACCGCGGAACTGGACCCGCCGTTCGCGGTGGTCGACGTCGATGCGTTCTGGGCCAATGCGGGCGACATGCGAAGGCGCGCACAAGGCAAGCCGATCCGGCTGGCCTCCAAGTCGGTTCGCTGTAGGGCGCTACAGGAAAGGGTGCTCGCGCGGCCCGGCTTTCAGGGAACGCTTGCCTTCACGCTGCCCGAGGCTCTGTGGTTGGCCGAAAACTCCTTCGAGGACCTGGTCGTGGCCTATCCGACGATTGATCGCAAGGCATTGCGCGCACTCTCCGAGCTCACCCGGGGTTCGCGGGAGCAGGGGCAGCCGCCGGGCGCTTCCACCGAGACCGTGCAACATCCCACGCGTGTGTCGCTAATGATCGACAGTTCGCGCCAACTCGATCTGATAGAAGCCGCGATCGGTGAGCCGGGCCGGCCGATCGAAGTGTGCATCGAGCTCGACGCGGGGCTGTGGCTGCTCGACGGTCGCGTTCGCATCGGTGCCAAGCGCTCGCCGGTACACACACCTGAGCAGGCGGCGGCGCTCGCGCGAGAGATCGCGGGTCGGCCGCGATTCACGCTGAGCGGGATCATGGCCTATGAGTCCCAAGTCGCCGGTGTCGGCGATGCGCCTGCCGGCCGCCGTCTGCGCGCGGCCACGATTCGGGGGATGCAGCGACGCTCCCTCGCCGAGTTGGCCTCGCGTCGAGGGGCGGCCGTCGCGGCCGTCCAAAGCGTGCTCGCCGAAGCTTCGCAGCCCCCGCTTCGGTTCGTCAACGGCGGGGGCACCGGCAGTCTGGAGTCGACCGCTGCCGAGCCCTCGGTCACTGAGATCGCGGCCGGCTCGGGGCTGTATGGGCCGACATTGTTCGACGCCTACAGCTCCTTTCAGCCGAAGCCTGCGGCGCTGTTCGCGCTGCCGGTGGTGCGCAAGCCGCGAGCTTCTCTGGCAACTGTCCTCGGTGGTGGATACCTCGCGTCGGGACCGGCCGACGCGGCGCGCCTACCCACTCCATTCCTGCCCGCCGGCCTGGCGCTCGACAAGCAGGAGGGAGCGGGCGAGGTCCAGACCCCGCTCACAGGCGCTCCCGCTCGCGACCTTCAAGTCGGAGACCGCGTCTGGTTTCGTCATGCCAAGGCCGGCGAGCTGTGCGAGCGCTTCAATCGCCTCTACCTGATCGAGGGCGAGCGGGTCGTAGAGGAGGTCCCCACCTACCGGGGAGAGGGCAGGTGTTTTTTGTGAGCCGATGACGCGAGAGGAAGGCTCAGCCGATCGGGCTGGGCCTGTGCGTACTCTCTTTTTGACCGACTCGCTTACGGGTGTCCGGACCACGCACCGAGGCCCTTACAGTCGGCGAGAATATGCGCAGGACTCCCAGGCCTGCAAGGAACAGCCCGACCACGTAATACCAGCCAGATGCGGCATTCACGCCCGCCAGAAAGATGCCGGCAGCAAACGAGAGAACGCTAACCCCGGCCAGCGCAGCCGTAGTTCGTGCTATGCGATCCATGTGTTCGATTCTACCCGCCGGCGATCTTTGCGCCGAAGTAGCTCATGAAAGCAATCAAACAGCCGCAAACTCCACCTGCGGCAGCGCCCACCGCGAGATTGTCGAAGGATCGGCGCCAATTTGGTGCCTTTAGAAGCCAACCGACCACGCCGCCAAGGACGGTCCCGCCCGAACCGAGCACGGTCAGAAGGTCGGTGACTGTAGGTGAGCGAGTCACGGCGATGAGCATCCACCGATCGTAGAGACCGATGCGGACGATTGTCTGTATAAGCTCAAATGAGTCGCGAAAGTTTTCCGCCGGCCGCCGTAAGCGCCCGCGCGGTGCCGGCTTGGAGGATGACTTGAAGGTCGACGATGCGAGCCTCGAAGCGGTCGAGTTCGTCATGGGCGACGATCGCGTAGGCGGGCACGCCTCCCTGGCGGGCGCGCGTTGCGGCCTCGAAGGCGATGCTGCCCAGGAGCGCGCGGTCGTTCAAGCGGGCGCAGGCGATCACGAGTGCACGAGCGGCTCGCATGCGTTGGTCGAAGTCCATCTCATCAAGCGGTTCGGAGGCATCGGTGCTTGGTGTGCACGGCTCCTGCCCCAAGGGGCATGGATCGCACGTCAAGTGTCCGCCGCCGGTCAGCCCGCGGCCGATAGCACCCGCCACCCGGTCGGCGTCAAGGCGCTCGTCAAACGGGCCGGCGAGTACGAGGACCGTCTCGGAGATCACGCATGGCATCCTTTCATCGATGGCTGACGACGATCACGTGATGCTCGAGGTGTGCGGCCGGGAGCTGCGCGTCTCCAAACCGGACAAGCTGTTCTTCCCCAAGCCCGGCTTCACAAAGCTCGATCTGGTCGCCTACTACATCGAGTGTGAGCAGGCTGTGGTGCGCCACCTGAAGGAGCGCCCCACTGTCATGAAGCGGTGGGTAGACGGGGTCGCGGGCAAGCCCTTCTTTCAGAAGCGCGTTCCCAACGGAGCGCCCGAATGGTTGGAGACGGCCACCGTCACGTTTCCGAGCGGGCGCCACGCGCGCGAGCTTGTGCCCAACGATGCGGCCCATCTGGTGTGGGCGGTGAACTTGGGCGTGATCGATTGGAACCCTTGGGCGGTGCGTCGCGTCGACCTGGATCATCCCGACGAGCTGCGTATCGACCTCGACCCGGGGCCGGACGCCGATTTTGCGATGGTGCGGCGCGTGGCGCTCACCGTGCGTGAGGTGCTCGAGGAGCACAAGCTGCTCGGCTTCCCCAAGACCTCCGGTTCGCGAGGGATCCACGTTTTCGTGCGCATCCTGCCCGAGCACGACTTCTCCGAGGTGCGCCGCGCGGCGCTCGCGCTCGCGCGCGAGGTGGAGCGAAGGATGCCCGGCGAAGCGACTTCGCGCTGGTGGAAGGAGGAGCGCAAAGGTGTCTTCATCGACTACAACCAGAACGCCCGTGACCGCACCGTGGCCTCCGCGTATTCGGTGCGGGCGGTGCCCGATGCACGCGTGTCGTGCCCCTTGGAGTGGGAGGAGGTGGCCGATGTGGAGCCGGGCGAGTTGCGCATCGACACGGTCCCGACGCGGCTGCGCGAATGCGGCGACCCATCGGAGTCGATTGACGAGCACTCCGGTTCGCTTGGCCCACTCCTGGACTTGGCTGCCCGCGACGAGCGCGAGGGTCTCGGTGACGCACCGTGGCCGCCACATTTCCGCAAGCAGACCGGAGAGCCACGGCGGGTGCAACCGAGTCGGGCCAAGCAGAGATGACGCTCCCCCTCTCTCCGCCACTCAAGCCCGAGCTTGCGCTTTCGCGCAAGAGCTTGCCCGAAGGCGAGGATTGGGTCTACGAGGTCAAGCTCGACGGCTTTCGCTGCATCGCTTTCGTCGACGGTGAGGAGGTGTTCTTGCAGTCGCGAAACGGCAAGACCTTGGGACGCTACTTCCCCGAGCTCGTGTTCCCGCCGGGCCGCTACGTGCTCGATGGAGAGATTGTCGTGCGCACCGGTTCAGGCACCCCCCGACGCGTGGGCCAGGCAGGCGAGGCGAGCGGCCGCGAGGACTTCGATGCGCTCGGTCAGCGCGTCCACCCGGCGGAGTCTCGTGTCCAGCGACTGGCTGTGGAGACGCCGGCTGTCTACATAGCCTTCGACCTGCTCGCCTACGAGGAGAACTCGTGGCTTGATCAACCGTTCTCCAGTCGCCGCGCCGGGTTGGAGCGCATGTTCGCCGAGGACTACTTCGCGGGACGCCCGGTCGAGCTGATGGCGTCGGTCGACACGGCCGCACAGGCCGAGCCGTGGCTGCGCGATGCCGAGGGGGTGATCGCCAAGGAGCGCTCCGCTCCATATCTGCCCGGCGAGCGCAAGGGCATGGTCAAGGTCAAGCGCACCCGCACGATTGACGCCGTCGTCGCGGGTTGGCGGCCGGGCAAGGAGGAGCACACCGTGGGGGCTTTGATCTTGGCTCTGTACGACGGAGAGGATCTGCGTGTCGTCGGTCACTGCTCCGGTCTCACCGCCAAGGTCAAGCGCGAACTGGTCGACACCTTGGCTCCTTATGAGACGGGCGAGCGAGGGTCGGCCGATCCGTCTCGCTGGAGCGCCGATCGCAACCTGGAGTGGGTGGCTCTGCGCCCCGAGCTGGTCATCGAGATCGATTTCGATCATGTGTCGGCCGGGCGCATCCGCCACGGCGCGAAGCTCAAACGTTGGCGCGAGGACAAGGACCCGAAGGAGTGCACCGTTGATCAGCTAGCGAGCTGAGCGGCGGCCGCCGGCGTCGCGGGAGGTGGGTTTCGCGCCGACCTTATACGCTGGAGCGATGAGCGACGAGGGTGCCGCCACCGCGACGGTGGCCGAGGAGGAGTACCTACAGATCCTCTTCTGGCTGCACGAGGCCGGTCTGCCGATGACCGGCGCCAATGTGGCTCGCGCGATGCAGCTTTCGGCCCCGACGGTGCACGAGATGGTTGGGCGCCTGGAGCGCGACGGTTACATCACGCGCGGCTCGGATCGCGCGATCGCCTTCACCCCCACCGGGGAGGAGCACGCCGAGGGCATCGTTCGTCGTCATCGCCTGATCGAGCGCTTTCTCACGGATGTGCTCGGGGTGCCTTGGGACGAGGTCCACGAGGAGGCCGAGCGTTTGGAGCACGCCATGTCTCCGGTGCTCGAGGAGAAAATGTTGGCCGCGATCGGCGACGCCAAGACCTGTCCGCACGGCCATCCGATCGTCGCCGGCGCCCGGCTCGCCGGTGTACCGCTTGCGGACGTGGAGGTAGGCGCCGAGGTGCGCATCCTGCGTTTTGAGAACGAGGCGGAGGACCTCTTGCGCTACCTCAAGGCGTCCGGCATCGAGCCTGGCCTGGTGGGCACCTTGGCCGAGCACGACGAGGAGCAAGTCGTCGTGGAGAGCACCGAGGGCTTGCGCTGCGTCCTCACCCCGTCGGTGGCCGAGACCGTCTCGGTCACAGCCGATCCTTCGCCGCCGCCACGCACGGCTTTGCCTGAGCAGTTGGTACTAGGCCAGCGCTACGGCCGCTGACACGCCCGATGGCCGGCGCGATACTGCGTCCTCGCCCGCTCGCGTGCGTAGCACGCCACCCGGGCTGCGTCCTTGTCTCGCTTGGCCCTCGGACGTGTCAGTAGCTAAAGCGATTGGAAGGCTTCGGCGAGGCGCGCTACGCCTTCGTCGATCTGCTCGGGGGTCACGCCCGAGTAGGCCAGCCTCAATGTGTTCTCGCCGCCCTCCAAGAGGAAGTCGGTGCCCTTCACGAACGCCACGCCCAGCTCGCCGGCGAGCTTGAAAAGCGCGGCGACGTCGGTCCCCTCGGGCAGCTCCACCCACATGAAATAGCCGCCCTGCGGGGCCACGAACCTGGCCTCGGGCAGGTCGCGCGTGAGGGCGTTCTGCAAGGTCAGGGCTCGCTTTGCCAAGGCTGTGCGGACTGTCTCGATCGACCGATCGATGGCGCCCGAGGCGCAGAACTCATACACGATCGCTTGGGAGACCATGCTCGGCGAGATGTAGGTGTTCGTCGCCAGTTTGGCGATCTGGGCGATCAGGTCGGTTGGCCCCACCAGGTAGCCGACCCTGATCCCGGGGCACACCGTCTTTGAGAACGAAGACGCGTACACGACCCGCTCGGGGTCCATCGAGAGCATCGTGGGCAGCTTCTCGCCGCTGAAGCGCAGGTCCACGTAGGGGTCGTCCTCGAAGATCAAGAAGTCGTGCGCACGCGCAAGGTCCACGAGGGCCTTGCGCTTCTCCAAGGAGAGCGTGTAGCCCGCCGGGTTTTGGAAGTTGGGGATGATGTGGGCCAGCTTGGGTTTGACTGCGGCGTCGTTCGCGTCCGCCGACTGGCCGCCGGTCAGCAGGGCCTCCAAGGCTGAGGTGTCGATTCCGTCGGGTTGCAGCTCGACGGGGTGCACATTCGCGCCGCGCTCGCGCAGCGAGAGTAGGGTGCGGTCGTAGGTGGGGCGCTCCACGATCACGTCGTCGCCCTGCTTGACGAGCTGCTCGAACAGAAACGCGTCGGCCTGCATCGAGCCGTTGGTGACCAGCACTCGCTCGGGCTCCACTCCGTGCTTGTCGGCGATCCAAGCCCTCAGGCGCGGGTAGCCGATTGAGGTTCCGTAGGCGGTCGTGCCGGCAGGGTCGCTCTCGAATGCGCGCGCGGCCGCATCCTTGAGTCCTTGCACGTCGACGATGTCGAGCGACGGTGCGCCCCTGGCGAATGAGATCACGTTGGACATCCTATGTGGGTGGCTTGGGCAACAGCAGCCTGGCGAGCTCATCGCTCAGCTCGGCCATGGTGTGCTCGAGGCGCTGCTTGAAGCGAACCAGCTCCGCGCGGTCGATCGGCTGCGGGCCCGGTTGCGGTGAGGGCGCGGGAGGATGGCCGGGTGAAGAAGGTCCGGGCGGCGTCGTGGGCGGTGGCTGACGGGTGGGGCTAGGTGGCGGGATCGGCGGACCCGGGCGCTCGGAGGCCGGTTCGAAGGAGGAGGGGTGGCCGAACGATGAGCCGTGCGGGTCCTCTGTTGGGATCTCCCCGTAGGCGGTCTCGCGAACATCGACTTTCCAATCGTGTCCGCTCGCGGGCGACTGTGCGGGCAGTTCCTCGCCACCGAATACGGGAGCCCCGCCGAAGCCGTCGCCCTGCACGATCGCCTCGGCCGCCGCGTCTGCTGCGTGGGAGGGCTCGATCGCCTCGTCGATCAGCCTTCCCGAGGGTCGTATCTCGGCGGTTGCCTTCGGTGCCGCGTCGTGCGGTCCGATCGAGGTCAACTCCTGCTCCAGTTGCTGGAGCTTGAGCTCCAACTCGCCCAGCGTCTTGGCCACCTCCTGGTCCACGCCTTTAGCGTAGCTGCTGGTCGACCTTGGCCGACCTGCGATCAGCGGGCGTGGCCCGACTGGGGTATCGATCGTGGGTCGGTGGAGACGCCGCCGAGGATCTCGACAGCTATCTCGGCGACTTCGGTCGGGGTGCGACCGACCCTCACGCCCTTGGCTTCGAGAGCAAGCGCCTTGGCCGCGGCGGTTCCGGCCGAGCCGGACACGATCGCGCCCGCGTGGCCCATCTGCTTGCCGGCGGGCGCGGTGAATCCCGCGATGTAGGCGACTACCGGCTTGGTGACGTGCTCGGCGATGTAGTCCGCGGCCTCCTCCTCGGCCGAGCCTCCGATCTCGCCGGACAGCACGATCAGCTCGGTTTGCTCGTCTTGCTGGAAGAGCTCGATGATGTCCACGAATGAGGAGCCCGGAACGGGGTCTCCGCCGATCCCCACGATCGAGCTGCAGCCGAAGCCGGCCTGGGCGATCTCGTTGCCGATCTGGTAGGTCAAGGTGCCCGAGCGCGAGACCACGCCCACGTTGCCCTCTTTGAAGAAGGAGGCGGGAATGATGCCCACATTGGCCTTGCCCGGGGAGAGGATGCCCGGGCAGTTGGGGCCGATCAGGCGGGTGTTCTTATGGTCGCGCCTGAGGGTGTTGTAGACCCTGAGCTCGTCGTGGGCGGGGATCCCCTCGGTGATCGCGATCACCAGCTCCACGCCGGCCGCGGCGGCCTCGAGGATCGCGTCGGCCGCGAAGCGCGGCGGCACGAAGATCATCGCCGTGTTCGGTTGGGCCTCCTGCGCGGCCTGGGCCCAAGAGTCGAATACAGGGATGCCCTCGACGTCTTGGCCGCCCTTGCCGGGCGTGACCCCACCGACGACGTTGGTGCCGTAGTTGCGGTTGTTGAGGGTGTGGAACGAGCCCTCTTTGCCCGTGATGCCGGCTACGGCGAGACGCGTGTCCTTGTCGACGAGAATGCTCATGCCGCCAACTCCACGACCTTCTCGGCCGCCTCGTTCATCGTTCGGGCCGCAAACACATTGGGCAAGGCCGCCTCCTGCAAGAGCTCGCGTCCCTGAACGTCGTTTGTGCCGTCCAGCCTGACGACGAACGGAACGGTCGGTTTGATGTCTGCGAAGGCGGCGATCAGGCCCTTGGCGACCTCGTCGCAGCGAGTGATGCCGCCGAAGATGTTGAACAGGACGGCCTTGACTTTGTCGTTGGCGAGGATCAGCTCGACGGCCTGCTTGACCTTGCCTGCGTCCGAGCCGCCGCCGGCGTCCAGGAAGTTTGCGGGCGCGCCGCCGGCCTGAGCGACGACGTCGAGCGTGCTCATCACAAGTCCCGCACCGTTGCCGAGGATGCCGATGTCGCCGTCGAGCGCCACGTACTGAACGCCCTGCTCCTTGGCCTTGCGTTCAATCGGGTCTTCGTTCTCGCTGTCGGACAGGCCTTGATTCTCGGGGTGCCTGTAGAGCGCGTTACCGTCCAAGGAGACCTTCGCGTCGAGCGCCTTCACCTGGCGCTCCGGGGTCACGATCAGAGGGTTGATCTCGGCCAAGGTGGCGTCCTCGGCCAGCCACACCTCATAGAGCGCCACCAACGCGTCGGCTACGCCCTCGATCACGTCTTGGTCGGCGCCGCCCTCCTTCGCGATCTCGATCGCCTCCTCGCGGCTGAGCCCGTTCAGGGCGTCGACGTGGTGGCGCACCAGCTTCTCGGGGCTCTGCTCGGCCACCTGCTCGATCTCGACGCCGCCCTCCACGCTGAACATCACCATCGGCTGCAAGGCCTGCCGGTCGAGTAGGACCGAGGCGTAGTACTCGGTGGCGATGTCTGAGGCGTGCTCGATCCAGAGGGTACGCACGATGTGGCCCTTGATGTCCAAGCCCAAGATGTTTGTCGCATGCTCACGAGCCTCGGCCTCGTCGGCGGCCAGCTTCACGCCACCGGCCTTGCCGCGCCCGCCGATCAGGACTTGGGCCTTCACGACCACGGGATAGCCGACCTCATTCGCGGCGGCCACGGCGTCCTCGACCGTGGTCACGGCCCTGCCGTCGGACACCTCCAGCCCGTGCCGGGCGAACAGCTGCTTGCCTTGGTACTCGAGTAGGTCCATGTGCGGCGCGAGACTCTAACCGAAGCGGCCGCAACGCGCGCCGAGGCGTCCGCGAGGCATAATGCCCGCCCGATGCCCATTCCAAAGAACATCACCTTCGTCACGTTCGACGTCTACGGCACCCTGATCGATTGGGAGACCGGCATCTACGAGGCTTTCGCCAAGGAGGCCGAGCGCGACGACTTCGAGATCGACCGCAACGTCCTGATCCCGCTGTTCCATGAGATCTCCCAAGAAATCGAGGCCGGCTCCTACGAGCTGTATGCCGAGGTTCTGCGGCGCACAGCCTTGGAGATAGCCGAGCGCCTGGAGTGGAAACTGGAACCTTCGCGATCCGGTTTCCTGCCGGACTCGGTGCAGCGCTGGAAGCCTTTCAAGGAGACCGCCACGCAGCTGAACAAGCTGGCCAAGAAGCACAAGATGGGCCTGATCTCCAACATCGACGACAAGCTGTTGGGCCAGACTCGGCGGCATATTCCGATGGATTTCGATCTCGTGGTGACCGCCCAGCAGGTGCGCTCCTACAAGCCCGACCCGGCCCACTTCGTCGAGTGCGCGCGACGCTTGGGCTCCAAGAAGGGTTGGGTGCACGTCGCGGCTTCCCACCACTCCGATGTCTCGCCATGCGTGAAGCAGCGCATCCCGGTGATCTGGATCAATCGCAACAAGCAGACCTTGGAGTCCTCCCAGCGCAAGCCCACGGCGGAAGTGCCAAACCTGCGCGAGGCGGCCAAGCTGCTGGGTATCGCCTGACGCGTGCGCGTCGTCTCGCTGCACGCCGACGTACTGCTCGTTACAAGCGCCATCTGGCAGACCAACTGCGTGATTGTGCGCGGGCGGGTGGCCGCTGACCCTGAGAATCCCGTGAGGGCGAACCCTGTGCATCCCGCGGCATCGGACCCGGAGAACCCTGTGAGGGTGCGTATCGCCGGCGAGGTGGAAGCCGGGGCGGAGACGTTCGTGATCGACTCGCCGGTGTTGCCAGAGGAGCTTGACTCGCTCCCGGCGCTACTCCAACAGGCTGGCTTTCCCGCCCCGAGCGGTCTGCTGGCGACCCACGCCGACTGGGATCATCTGCTTGGTCGCCTGGCGTTCCCCGAAGCCGCTCTCGGTTGCGCCGTCTCGACCGCACAACGCTTGAGTGCAGAGCCGGGTGCGGCCCAGCGAGAGCTGCGCGCCTTCGATAGGCAGTTTTACGTGGAGCGGCAGCGCCCCTTGAGCCTGGGCTCGATCCAAGCGCTCGATGTGCCGGGGCAATGCGAGATCGGCGAGCACGAGCTACAGCTGCATCCGGCCGACGGTCACACCGAGGACGGCATGGCGGTGTGGCTGGATTGGGCCAGGGTGTTGGTGGTTGGGGACTACCTGTCCACGGTGGAGGAGCCCCAGGTGGAGGGGTCCGCGGCTGCGTATCTGGCCACGCTGGAGCGCCTGCGTCCGCTGGTGGGGGCGGCGGAGTACGTTGTGCCCGGTCACGGGCCCGTGCTCGACGGCACACGAGCGCTCGAGTTGTTGGAGGAGAACCGCGCGCTCCTCGATACGTGAGGTGATCGGCGGCCTACGCGTCGTTGCGACGCACGTACCAGTTGACCGTCATCTCGGCCACGACCTCGCCCTCGGCGTTGGTCATCTGCACCTCGACCGGGAAGCGGATGCGGCCGTCCTCGCTCAGCTTGGCCTTCAAGGCGCCGCTGTCCTCGGTGAAGCGTCCGGTGGCCGTGATCTCGCCCTTGGCTAGCTTCTTGTAGGCGATCTGGGCCGACTCGGCCAAGGGCATGATCTCGCCCATGATGTCCAAGAAGGCGCCCACGAAAGCGGCCCCCGACGCGGCCTCGCCCGCCGCGAACAAAGCTCCCGCGTGAAGCGAGCCGACGTGGTTTCGCAAGTGCTGCTCGTCCGGCAGCCTCACGACCCCGTGGTCGGCGGCCACCGCAATCGTCTCCAGGCCGAGATGCACATTGAAGGGAATCGCCTGGCTGAGGCCGGCCGCGACCGCCGCGTAGTCCACTGTTGACATTTCAGTCCTCCTGCGCCGAGTCGCTCTTGATCGTGACGATCGGCGCGCCCGCGTTGATCGGCTCGCCTTCGACGATCGGAAGCTCCGCGATCGTTCCCGCCTTGTGGGCGGTGATCTCGTTCTCCATCTTCATCGCCTCGATGATGCAAAGCAGCTGGCCCTCGGTGACGACGTCGCCCTGTTTGACCAGCACCTTCCACATGTTTCCCTGCAGGGGCGACTCGAGTGTGTCCGGACCGCCGGCGCTTGCCGACTTGGCCCTGGAGGCGCGCTTGGGCGCAGCCTGACCCGCGGGGGCCGCTCCGTTGACGGCCACGCCGCCGATCGGCGGGGGGCCGAGGACCTTGACGTCGAAACGCCGGCCCGAGACCTCGACGGTGTAGGTCTGCTCGATCTTCTCCGGCTCGTCCTCCTCGCCGGACTTGGAGGTGGGCTTCTCGAAGGCGAGCGTCTTCAGCCAAGCCTTGTCCTCGAGCAGGTCCCGGCACGTCTCGCCTTTGGCCCACTGGTCGGTTTCCAAGAGCGCCTTGTGGAACGGGATCAGCGTCTTCAGGCCCTCGATTTCGTATTCGTGGAGAGCCCTCAACATGCGCCTGGTCGCCTGCTCGCGGTCGGCGTCCCAGACGATCAGCTTGGACACCATGGGGTCGTACATCGGCGAGACTTCGCCGCCTGCGCCGACGCCCGAGTCGACCCTCACTCCAGGGCCTTTGGGCTCGGCGTAGGCGCCGATCTTGCCCGGGGCGGGCGCGAAGTTCTTGGAGGCGTCCTCGGCGTTGATGCGGCACTCGATCGCGTGCCCGCGCAGCGCCACGTCCTCTTGGCGTATCGCCAGCGGCTCGCCCGCGGCGGCTCGGATGCCTTCCTTGACGATGTCAACGCCGGTGGTCATCTCGGTCACGCAGTGCTCGACCTGCACACGCGTGTTCATCTCGAGAAAGAAATATTCGGCGCGGGTGGGTGGGTCCCCATCCGTATTGGGTGCCAACAGGCCCTCGATCGTGCCTGCGCCCACGTAATCGACCGCGCGGGCGGCCTCGACGCCGATCTTGCCGATCCGCTCGCGCAGCGCCTCGTCCACGACCCATTCGGGCGCGGGGGACTCCTCGATCACCTTCTGGTGGCGGCGCTGGATCGAGCAGTCGCGCTCGCCCAGATGGATCACGTTGCCGTGACGGTCTGCCAGGACCTGCACCTCGACATGGCGGGGGTCGGGCAGGTAGCGCTCCAGGTAGACGGTCGGGTCGGAGAAGAACTTCTCGCCTTCGCGGCTTGAGCCCTCGAAGGCGCCCTCGAGCTCCTCCTCGGTCAATGCCACCCTGAAGCCCTTGCCGCCTCCCCCTCCGGCGGCCTTGACCGCCACGGGGAAGCCGATTTCCTTCTTGGCGATCTTCAAGGCGTCGGCGGGCGTGGCTACCGGTTCGGTTGTGCCCGGCACGATGGGCACGCCGGCAGCTTGCATCAGCTCGCGCGCCTTGGTCTTGGAGCCCATCGCCTCGATCGCGCTCGCGGGCGGGCCTATGAACACGATCCCTGCGTCCTCGCAGGCCTGCGCGAACGGTGCGTTCTCGGCGAGGAAGCCGTAGCCCGGGTGGATCGCCTGCGCACCAGAGCGCTCGGCGGCGTCGAGGATCTTCTCGACGTTCAGGTAGTTCTCGGCTGCGGGGCCCTCGCCGAGGTTGTATGCCTCATCGGCGCGCTTGACGTGCAAGGCGTCTCGATCGAGCTCTGAATAAACAGCGACGGAGGCTATCCCCATCTCCTCCAGGGCTCTCACAATGCGCACGGCTATCTCGCCGCGATTGGCTACCAGGACCTTCGAAAACATCGAGCCGGGAGCTTAGTGAGTCCCGTCCAAGTGCGACGCGTGGGTCCCGGGCGGGACGCCGAGCTGGGCGCCGACTCGCTGCAGCGCGTCGAGCAGTTGGGTGCGCTCTGCCTCGCTCAGCTGTGCGCATAGATGGCGCTCCAACTCGCTGGCCAGCGTGAAAGCGCTGGCCAGCAGCTCGCGCCCGTCGTCGGTGAGGTACAGCGCTCGGGCGCGACGATCGTCCGGATTGGGCCGACGCTCGAGCAGGCCGCGTGCTTCCAGCGCGTCTACAAATGCCACCATCCTGCTTGCCGGGATCTGCAGGCGCTCGCCGATGGCTTGCTGGGACGCGCCTTCGGCCGGGGCCACTGCTCTCAGTAGCGCGAACTCGCGTGGCTCCAGGTGCAGCGGATCGAGCGTGGTCCTGAAGCGCCGAGCGACGGCGTGGCCGAGGCTCGACAGCGTGAAGCCCACGGACCGGGCCGGCGTCGCGCCCGCCTCGGCGACGACGGTGTGCCTGACCGCGGCGGCGTCCTCCGAGCGCGAGGTTTGGGCGACCGATGAGTCGAGCGCGGTCTCGCGGTCTATGTCGGAGAGGGTGGAGCTGTGTTGTTTGCTCTCCATTCCGAGAACTATATCCTTTTGAAAGATTTCTGATATAAACCGTTCCGTTCAGAATCATTTCTCTGTGTAGGAACTTCTTATTTGTGGATCACCAAACATGACTCCCGGAACCTTCGGCCCGCCCGGAAACCCTTCAGCCCGCCGGGAAACCCTTCAGCGCGCCCGGAAGCCGTTCGGTTCAACCGGAACGTCCTTGCAAAGCATCGCTACGTGGACCGATTGCCCGCATAGGTGAATCAAGGAGGCTCGATGTCCGATAAGACTGTTCATCCCGACAAGCTCCCCGCCGATCCAGCCGCGACCGCTGACGTAAGCGCCGATCGCAGCCTCGCGCCGATACCCGACGGCGCGATCGCCCGGCTCGCCCGCTGGGTGCTCGCCCACCGGCGCCTGGTGATCGTCCTGTGGGCGATTGCCTTCCTGGCGGGTGGCATGGGCGCGGGCAACGTCTCCAAACGACTCTCCTTCAACTTCGCCCTCCCCGGCCAGCCGGGCTATGAGACCGCGAAGCAGATCGCCCGCGTATACGGCAACGGCGGCGAAAGCCCATCGTCGGTTGTCGTCGTCACCGCTCCCGCGGGCAAGGCCGTAGCCGCCGAGCAAACTCAGATCGACAATGCATTCGCGCGGGCGCGCCAGCAGATCCCGAACGTGCGCATCGTCGATTACGGCGTCACGCACGATCCTCATCTCCTCACAAAAGACGGTCGCACGACCTACGCGATCGTGTTCACGCCGGTCGAGAAGACATTCGGAGCGCCAAAGGTGCCCGCCGCCGTGACGCGCGTAGTGGCCTCCTCGGTGCCGCCCGGAACCGAGGTCCAGTTGACAGGCCTCAGCCAGCTCGCCAACGGCGGTTCGGAAAAAGGTCCGGGAGTGTTCGTGGAGACCTTGATCGGTGGAGCGGGCGCGCTGGTGGTCCTGGCCTTCGTGTTCGCTTCGCTGCTCGCGTTCGTGCCCTTGCTGATGGCGGCGGTGTCGATCCTCACAACGCTGTTGGTCGTGCTCGCACTGACCTACGTCGCCGAAGTCTCATTCGTCGTGCAGTTCCTGGTGTCGCTCGTTGGTCTCGGCGTGGCGATCGACTACTCGCTCTTGATCGTCACTCGATGGCGCGAGGAGCGCGACCACGGACGCGAGAACTCTGAGGCGGTGGTAGCAGCCATGGCGACCGCCGGGCGGGCCGTGCTGCTGTCCGGCCTGACCGTCGCGATCGGCCTGCTCGCGCTCGTCGTGCTGCCCGTGCCGGGCCTGCGCAGCGTCGGCTACGCCGGCATGTTGATCCCAATCATCTCCACGGCGGTCGCGTTGACCTTGCTGCCGGCCATTCTCGGCGGGGTCGGACCGCGCGTGGACTGGCCCAAGCTTCGCCACGAGGCCCAGGCCAGTCGCGGCTGGACCGCGTGGACACGTGGAGTGGTCCGCCATCGCGGAGTCGCTGCCGGCGTCGCCGTCCTGATCTTGGCCTTGATGATCGTGCCCTTGTTCAGCCTCACCACCGGCCAGACCAGCGCCGGCGCTCTCGCCAAGACCGGGAGCGCGCGCGAAGCCTACGATCGCCTGATCGCCGGTGGGGTCTCAAGCGGCGTGCTCACGCCAATGGAAGTGCTGGCCCACCAGGGTCAAGCAGGTTCGGTCCAGGCGACTTTGGCTGCGGTCCCCGGCGTCGTCGCCGTGATGCACTCCTCCGCGTCGGACTCCACACGCCGCGGCTTGTCCCCCGGCGAGGGGGGCACCACGGTGTTGCTTGCGATCCCGAGCGCACAAACGGTCAACTCGACCACCTTGGCGCCGGTGAGGGCGGCGCGAACGGCGCTGAAGGGACATCCTGGCGCGATCGGACTCGCCGGCGAGGGAGCGATCGAGCTCGACTACCAGCACGCCGTCTTCGGCACCTTCCCCTTGATGTTCGCGATCGTCGCCTTGCTCACGATCGCCCTGCTCACGCGCGCTTTCCGCTCGCTTGTCTTGGCGGTCAAGGCGGTCCTGCTCAACCTCGTCTCGATGGGCGCCGCGTTCGGTTTGATGACCTGGTTCTGGCAGGAGGGCCATGGCTCGAACGCCGTCTTCGGCATCCCCGCGACCGGCGCGATCGCCTTCTGGATACCCCTGATGGTGTTCGCGTTCCTGTTCGGGCTCTCGATGGACTACGAGGTGTTCATCCTTGCGCGGGTACGCGAGGAGTACGATCGCACCGGCTCGACCGATGCCGCGGTCATCGAAGGTCTCGGCCGCACCGGCCGCTTGGTCACAAGCGCGGCTTTGATCCTGTTCTTGGCGTTCGCCTCGCTGGCGTCGGCTCCCAACACCGAAATCAAGGTGCTCGCCACGGGTTTGGGCTTCGGCATTTTGCTCGACGCCACAGTTGTCAGGGCCTTGCTGCTGCCCGCTTTGGTCTCGCTCCTGGGAGCTTGGAACTGGTGGCTACCGCGCCCGGTGGCGCGGGTGCTGCGAATACCCCAGCGACCCGGGCAGGTGGCGGCCGAAGGGGCGTCTTAGGCGAGGACGCCGCGCGGGTGGCGGCCGAAGGGGCGCCCTGGCAGATCTCCGCGGGGTGGCGGTCGAAAGGCCTAACCGACGACGAGTCCGGCGCCCACCGTGTTGTTCGACGCCTCGTCGATCAAGATGAAGCTGCCGGTGCGGCGGTTCTGGTCATACGGGTCGAACACAAGGGGGGCGTTGGTGCGCAGGCGGACCCTGCCGATGTCGTTCAGAGCCAGCTCTTGGGGCGCTCCACCGCGCTCCAAGGTGTGCACGTCGACGTGGTCGCACAACTCGTCCACGATCGCGGTTACCTCGCGCGTGGTGTGCTTGACCAGGTAGCGTCCGCCGGTGCGCAAAGGTTGGTCTGTCATCCAGCACACGTCCGCTTCCAGCTCACGCGCCACGGTCGGCGCCTGCTCGAGGCGACAGATCGTCTCGCCCCTTGAGATGTCGATCTCGTCGCTCAGTCTCAACGTGACCGACATCGGCGCGAGCGCCTCGTCCAGCTCCCCGTCGTAGGTGTCGATCGCCGCGATGCTGGTGCGCTGCCCAGCCGGCAGCACCACCACCTCTTCGCCCGCCTTGAAGGCCCCGCTTGCGACCTGGCCCGCGTAGCCGCGATAGTCGCTGCCTTGGGCGGGTCGGATGACCCACTGCACCGGAAAGCGCGCCGGGCGATCGTAGGGATGGTCATAGGCGACCTCGACCTGCTCCAGCAACTCGAGCAAGGTCGGGCCCTCGTACCAGTCCATGGCTTGCGAGCGATCGACCACGTTGTCGCCGTTGAGCGCCGACATCGGCAGGTAGGTGATGTCGCGACCCATCCCGGTTCCTGTGCCGATCCCTTGCAGCTTGCGGGCGAACACCTCGAACTCGCCGACCAGCTCCTCGAAGCGCTCGCGGGAATGGTCCACCAGGTCCATCTTGTTCACGGCCACGACCAGGTGCGGAATGCCGAGCAGGGCGCTGATGAAGGCGTGGCGCTTGGACTGCTCCAATACGCCCTTGCGGGCGTCCAGCAATATCACCGAGAGGTCCGCTGTCGAAGCCCCGGTGACCATGTTGCGGGTGTATTGCTGATGGCCGGGGCAGTCGGCGATGATGAACCTCCGCTTGGGCGTGGCGAAGTAGCGGTAGGCCACATCGATCGTGATGCCTTGCTCGCGCTCGGCGCGCAACCCGTCGGTGAGCAACGCTAGGTCCAGCGCGCCCTCGCCGCCGCGGCGCTCGCTCGCCTGGGCAACATGATCGAGCTGGTCCTCGAAGACCTGCTTGGTGTCATACAGCAGCCGCCCGATCAAGGTGCTCTTGCCGTCGTCGACCGAGCCGGCCGTCGTGAAGCGGAGGAGGTCCAGGGTCATTCTGTGGTTCCCAGGCTTTCGGGCCCGCGAGTCGTGAGTCCCACTAGAAGTACCCGGCCTTCTTGCGGTCCTCCATGGCAGCCTCGCTTACCCGATCGTCGGCGCGCGTCTCGCCACGCTCGGTGATCCTGGTCGCGGCGATCTCGGTCACCACTTCTTGCAGTGTCACCGCGTCCGAGCGCACGCCGCCGGTGCAGCTCATGTCGCCGACCGTGCGATAGCGGACGGTCTCCGAGAAGACGCTCTCACCCTCGATCAGCTCCACATCCTCGCGCCAGGCGTACAACATCCCGTCGCGCTTGAAGACCTCGCGCTCGTGCGCGAAGTAGATCGAGGGCACCTCCAACCGCTCCTGGTCGATGTACTCCCACACGTCCAGCTCGGTCCAGTTGGAGATCGGGAAGACTCTCACGTTCTCGCCCTTCTTGATGCGGCCGTTGTAGAGGTTCCAAAGCTCGGGGCGCTGGTTCTTGGGGTTCCAGCCGCCGAAGTCGTCGCGGAAGGAGAACACCCGCTCCTTGGCTCGTGCCCGCTCCTCGTCGCGGCGAGCGCCGCCGAATGCGGCGTCGAACTTGTGCTCGGCGATGGCGTCGAGCAAGGTCACGGTCTGAAGTTGGTTGCGCGAGGCGCGGGGCCCTTTCTCCTCGACGACTCGCCCCTTGTCGATCGACTCCTGGACGCTTGCCACGATCAGCCGCTCGCCCAGCTCGGCCACACGACGGTCCCTGAACTCGATCACCTCGGGGAAGTTGTGGCCCGTGTCCACATGCATCAAAGGAAACGGAAAAGGCCCCGGTCGGAAGGCCTTCTCGGCCAGTCTGAGCAGCACGATCGAGTCCTTGCCACCGCTGAACAACAGCACGGGACGCTCGAATTCGGCGGCGACCTCACGCATGACGTGAATGGCCTCGGACTCCAAAGCTCTCAGGTGGCTCAGCTGGGTGCGCTCAGCGACGCTCATCGGTGCTCCCGATCCGCATGGTTGGCTGGACGCTAGCGCTCATGCTCGCTCGGGGTTGTGAACATCTACGTCCTCGACGTGCAATCCGCACTCGGTCTTCTCGCTTCCGGCCCAGCGCCCCTCGCGTCCCGCGCCGGGTAGCGTGCAGGGCGCGCAACCGATCGAGGCGTAACCCTGGTCGTGCAAGGGGTTGTAGGGGAGTTCGCGCTCGAAGATGCGAGCCCACAAGTCCTTTTCGCTCCACAGGGCAAGCGGGTTGTACTTGTGCAGGCCCCGCTTGGAGTCCTCTTCGATCAACTCGGTCTGCGCGCGCGTGGGTCCTTGCTCGCGCCTGATGCCGGTGATCCAGCCCTCCGCGCCCTCCAAGGCGCGCTCCAAGGCGGCGACCTTGGCCACCGAGCAGCAGTGCTCGGGGCCGCTCCACGGAGCGCTCGCGTTGGAGGCGTCGAACACCTCGATCGAGACGCCGAAGCGCTGCTCGAACTCCTTCCACGTTTGCAGCGTCTCGGGGAAGAGCACGCCCGTGTCGATCGTGACTATTTTCACGGGAGTCCCGCCCCCCAGCTCCTCGCCTATGCGCAAGAGCTCATCGATCAGGACCGACTCCTCCTTCTGGAAGGAGCAAAGCAGCACGACTTGCCCGCCGTGGCGCTCGACCGCCTGACGCAGCGTGTCGCCAAGGCTGCGGGCGAGCTCCTCGCCGTCGACTCGTGTTGGCGCGAGCACGCTTTGCGCGAGGTCCTCCTTGGAGGCGTCCTCGACTGTCTGAAGCGGTGTGTCGGTTAGACCGCGCACTCGCCCTCGCCGCGGATCACTTGGAAGGGGACGTCTCGGTTCCAGTCGATGAATGTGTTCATCGTCTCCAGGCCGAAGTCGACCGGCAGCGAGAGATCCTTGACGAGTCCTTCGAGCTCACCCGTGCCCACGCGCTCCGCGAAAGCGCCCCACGGCTCGTCTGCGTTGCGGTTGCTCTCGTAGTGGCGGATCCAGCGCTCGATAGCCTCTGGTACGCGCTTGGCGGGCAGACGCTGCTTCAGGCGCGTGCCGAACTTGACCTCGCCGCCTTCGTACACGCCGCCCACGTGTGGGATGTAAGCGGGGATCGTGTGCTCGCCCACCTTGATCGAGGCGCCATAGAAGCCGATGTCGGCGACGTGGTGCTGAGAGCAGCCGTTGGGGCAGCCGCTCATCTTGATGTGGATCTGGCGCGTGAGCGGGTCTGTGATGTCCATGGCTTCGATGCGCTCCTGCACGGCTTGGTTGAGGCCCATCGAGCTCGTGATACCGAGCTTGCAGGAGTCGGTCCCGGGGCAGGACACGACGTCATTGATCTCGCGCGAACCGGCGTCGCCGAGGCCCAGCGCGGAGAGCTCTTTCCACACGTCATACACGCTCTCCTCGCGCACCCAGCGCAGCACGAAGTTCTGCTGGACGGTGGTGCGGGCATAACCGCCGGAGTAGTCGCGCATGATCGCGCCGAGGCCCCTGAATTGGGTGGGTGTGAGGTCGCCGCGCACGATCTTCACCTCGACCGTGACGAAGCCCTCCTGCTTCTGGGGCTGCACGTTGGCCTGGCGGAAGCGCTCGAACTCGGAGATGTCCCCGTTGGGACTGCCCCACGTTGTCGGAGGCGCGGGCGCCGCCTCGCGCTCGTCGTCGAGGAACAGGCGCTGCTCGATCGAGAAGTCGCGTTCGTTCACCCAGTCGCCCTTCAGCTCCTCCTCGACCTGGGAGCGCAGCTCGTCGATTCCGTACTTGTCCACGAACACCTTGATGCGGGCGCGGGCACGGTTGACCCGCAGCCACTCCTGGCGGTCGAAGATCCTGAAGACAGCCTCTGAGATCTTCAAGTAGTCGCCATTGTCCAGCTCCACGAAGTCATACAGCGCGGGCGCGACGCGGGGCATGATCGAAGTGCCCCCGCCAACCAGCATCTCCACACCTCGTACCTGCCGGCCATCCACATCCTTGATGCGGGCCCTGAAGGCGATGTCATGGATGCCGCTGATAGCGCGGTCTTGGGGGGAGCCGTCGAAGGAGGTCTTGATCTTGCGGGGCATTCCTTGGGTGGTGGGGTGCCTGACGAAGTAGCGCACGTAGGCGCCCGCGTAGGGGGTGAGGTCGAACAGCTCGTCGGCTGCCACGCCCGCCCAAGGGTCGCCGGTGACGTTGCGCACCGTGTTGCCGCAGCCCTCGCGGCTTGAGAGGCCGGCTTCGCCCAGCTCGCTGATCGCTTTCTCGATTTCGGGCAGCGGGATGTGGTGCATCTGGACGTTCTGCCTGGTGGTGACATGGCCCTTGCCCAGGGGCGCATACTTTTCGACGACGTCGGCGAACTTGTCCATCTGCTCCGGTGTGATCCCGCCGAAGGGGAGCTTGACTCTGATCATCTGGACATCGGGCTGGCGCTGGCCGTAGACGCCTTGGCGCAAGCGGAACTTGATGAACTCGTCTTCCTCCATGCCGCCGGCCAAGAACTTGGTGGCTTCGGTCTTGAAGTCGTCGTACTCCCGCTGCAGGATCGGGATCACGTGCCCCGGAACGTTCTGCAGGACCTCGGGATCCTCTAGCGAGCCCTTTTTGGGGGCAAGCTCCGCGGGTATCGAAACTGGCTCCATCTAGCGAAACCTCCTGGTCCGGGCGGAGGTGCCCGGGTCATTTTTTACCACCGGTAAAGCGATTGGTCCTAAAGCCTAGCGACTTTTAGGTGTTTAGCCAAGGCTCCGGTTCGTCGGACGGTCCCAGGCGCGCCACGCCTTCGAGCATAGCCGCGCGCAGCCACGGGTTGACGGTGGGCGCGGCGGGTGCCAAGGACGGCGCGGTGTCACGCATGAACCGCTCCAAAGCGGCCACGATCGCGGCTGCCTCGGCTGGGGAGGCCGATGGGGCGATCAGCTCGAGATGGGGACGGCGGTTGGGCATGATTGTCTGTGGTTTGGTTGTTCGTTCTGGGGTGCCGCACGCGTGCGCGCGGCTTTCTAAGGGAGCTAGATCTGTTAACTAGACCACACGCGCGCGCGTGGCACACTCTTGCGAGCACCAACACCCCAGGCCCAGGCGCCGTCCAGTCTCAGAGCGGGATGTTGCCGTGCTTGCGCTTGGGGCCCGGCTCACGCTTGGTGTGCAAGGTGTCGAGCGCCGCGATCAGCTTGGGGCGCGTCTCGTGGGGGATGATCACGTCGTCGATATAGCCCCGTTCGGCCGCCGTATAGGGGTTGGCGAAGCGTGCCTTGTAGTCGTCCATCAAGGTCTGCCTGCGCTCGGCCGGCGTCGGGCTGCCCGCGATGTCGCGCCTGTAGATGATGTTGACCGCGCCCTCCGGGCCCATCACGGCGACCTCGGCCGTGGGCCAGGCGAAGTTGAAGTCGGCCGCCAGGTGCTTGGAGGCCATCACGTCGTAGGCGCCGCCATAGGCCTTGCGGGTGATCACCGTGATCTTGGGGACGGTCGCCTCGGCGAACGCATACAGGAGCTTGGCTCCGTGTCTGATGATGCCGCCCCACTCCTGCGCTGTGCCGGGCAGGAAGCCGGGCACGTCGCAGAAGGTGATCAGGGGAATGTTGAAGGCGTCGCAGGTCCTCACGAAACGGGCGGCCTTGGCGGAGGCGTCGATGTCGAGCACTCCCGCGAGCTGGTTGGGCTGGTTTCCGACGATCCCAACCGCGTGGCCATCCAGGCGCGAGAAGCCGCAGACGATGTTCTTGGCGTGGTACTCGTGGACCTCGAAGAACTCCCCGTCATCGACGATCAAACGGACCACGTCGCGCATGTCATACGGCTTGTTGGGGTTGTCGGGCACGACGTGATCCAACTCGGGATCCATCCGCAGGGGATCGTCGGTCGGCTGCACGCGCGGGGTGCTCTGCATGTTGTTCTGGGGCAAGAAGCTGACCAGGTAGCGGCAGTCCTCCAAGCAGGCGTCCTCGTCCTCGGAGGCGAACTGGGCGACGCCTGACTTGGTGTTGTGGGACATTGCCCCGCCCAACTCCTCAAAGCCCACTTCCTCGCCGGTGACCGTCTTGATGACGTCTGGCCCCGTGATGAACATGTGGGAGGTCTCCTTGACCATGAACACGAAGTCTGTGATCGCCGGTGAGTACACCGCGCCCCCGGCGCAGGGGCCCATGATCAGGGAGATTTGAGGGATCACGCCGGAGGAGCGGACGTTGCGCAGGAACACGTCCCCGTAGGCGCCCAAGGACACGACCCCCTCTTGGATGCGAGCGCCACCGGAATCGTTGATGCCGATCACGGGGCAGCCGATCTTGGTGGCCAAGTCCATGATCTTGCACATCTTCTCGCCCATGACCTCGCTCAGGGAGCCGCCGAAGACGGTGAAGTCCTGGCTGAACACGCATACCCGGCGACCCTCGATCGTGCCGTGGCCGGTCACCACAGCGTCGCCCCAGGGCCGGTTCTTTTGCATGTCGAAGTCGTAGGTCCTGTGACGCACGAAGGTGTCCAGCTCCTGGAAGGAGCCGGGATCGAGCAGCTTCTCGATGCGCTCGCGAGCGGTGTACTTGCCGCGAGCGTGCTGCTTCTCCTCGGCCTCGGGCGCCGAGTGGACCGCGGCCACGCGTAAATCTTGGAGCTCGGCGAGCTTCTCCTCGTAGGTTTCCGGGGCCTTGGCGCGCATGGGCGCGGAATCTTATCCGCGCGAGAAGGGCCTGTGGTGTGCGGCTCCCAAGCGGTCGAGCACGCCGGTGAGCAACTCGGTGGTTTCTGCGGCCATCTGCTCTTCCAAGGACTCGAGTTCGGCGCCCAGGTCCTCGGCAGGCTCGGAGGCTTGCGGTTGGGTCGGCGGATCGGGGTAGACAGGCTCGGGCGCGGCCAGCGCGACGACCTCTACTTCCGGCTCTGGCTCGGGCTGGGGTTCGACGGCGACCGTCTCGGGCTCCGCGACCGTCACTTTCTTCTTGCGTTTGCGGAATAGGCGAGCAAAGAATCCCAGTTGCGGCTCTGGCTCGACGACAACCGGTTCAGGCTCGGGCTCTGGCTCGACGGCAACTGGCTCGGGCTCGGCCGTCGCGGCGGGCTCGGGCTCCGGGTCGGCGATGGCCTTGGGCTCCGGAACGACTGCCTCTACCTTCGGCTCGGCGACCACGGGCGCCTCTGGCTCCGGGTCGGCGATCGCTGCAGGCTCGGGGTCGGCGACCGCTGCAGGCTCGGGGTCGGCGACCGCTGCAGGCTCGGGGTCGGCGACCGTGGTCGGCTGTGCTGCCTGCACCGGCTCTGGGACGGTCGGGCTGCGAGTCACCGACAAGGTCACCTTCGTACCCCAGCCGGACTGCTTGAGCTGGACCGTGCCGTTGGCCTGCTCGGCCTCCCACTCGACCTTGGTCTCGGGCTCGACGCTTGTGATCCGGATCTCGCCGAAGTCGCCCAGGTGGCGGGCAAGCGCCTCGGGGTTGCTCAGCTCGGTCCACAGCTCGGGCGGGGACTTCACAAGGGTGCGTTGCACCTCGGTCGAGACGCTCATCGCTCCCAGGTTCGAGCGTCGCGGCGAGAGTCCTTCCGGCTGGCTGCCGCTGCAATTCCGGGCCCGACAGGTGCCACGTGTTGGGCCCGAGCGCTGCAGCGCGGGCCTCTTGCGTAGCCGCTCTACGCGAGGGTGGACGTGGCGCGCGGCGCGACCAAGTCCCACTTATCCAGGATCTCGGCCAACTGGACCGCATTCGTGGCGGCGCCCTTGCGCAGATTGTCGGCCACGATCCACATGTCCAAGGCCCGCTCGTGACCCGGGTCGCGGCGGATGCGCCCCACGAACACCTCGTCGTGGCCGGTCGCTTCCGTGGCCAAGGGATACAACGCCGCCGAAGGGTCGTCGGCCACCGTGATGCCGGGGGCGGCCCTCAACAGCTCGCGCGCCTCTTCGGGGGACAGCTCCTCGCGAGTCTGCACGTTGACGGCCTCGGAGTGGCCGTTGACGACCGGCACCCTCACGCAGGTCGCGCTCACCCGGATCGTCTCGTCGCCGAGGATCTTGCGCGTCTCGTTGATCAGCTTGCGCTCCTCGTCGGTGTGATCGTCGCCCGGCGCGAACGAACCGGCGTGGGGGAGCGCGTTGAAAGCGATCTGGTGGGCATACGCCTCGGGTGCCGGTGGTTCGGTCTCGTGCAGCAGCGCGTGCGACTGGTCGAGTAGCTCGTCCACCGCCTTCTTGCCGGTGCCCGACACCGCCTGGTAGGTGGAGATCACGAGCCGCTCGATCCCCGCGGCGTCGTGGATCGGCTTGAGCGCCACGACCATCTGCATCGTGGAGCAGTTGGGGTTCGCCACGATGCCTTTGTGGGAGGCCAGGGCGTCCGGGTTGACCTCGGCCACGACCAAGGGCACCTCGTCGTTCATGCGCCACTTCGAGCTGTTGTCCACGACCACGGCGCCCGCCTCCACGAAGCGGGGTGCCCACTCGCCCGAGGTGGAGCCGCCGGCGGAGAACAGGGCCAGGTCAAAGCCTTGGATCGTCTCCTCGGAGAGCGCTTGGACGGTTCCCACACCCTCGATCTCCTTGCCCGCGGAGCGCTCGGAGGCAAACGGCACGATCTCGCGCGCCGGAAACCCCCGCTCGCGCAGGAGCCGCAGCATCAAGGTGCCCACCTGTCCGGTGGCGCCGACGACGGCGACTCTGTAGTTATGGCTCATGCTTGCAGGGTACCTCCGGTGGTCGCCCCTCTGTAGCGCGGCGGAGATGTTGTGTTCAAATTGCAAAGTCCTTACATCAGGAAATCATTCCAGCTGTAAAGATTCTCAAAAAGTTGATTATCACCCAGCCCCCTGAGGGGTTGTGGGGCAAGCAAGACAAGGATGCAGGCCGCGCAGTGTGCTTACGCACATAAGCGGCCGAAGACGCAGTATTGCGCCGCCCAACAGCCCCTCAGGGCTTGATGGCCATGAACAAGATCGTGAGCAAAACGATCGTGTCCATCAAAGCGCCGATGCCGCCTATCTGCTTGACCAGGGTGTCGTGCTCGCTGCTCGGCTGGAACGGCCCCTCGCCCGAAGCAGCCAGGTCGCGGTCGGCCACCTCGCACAGCTTCTTCTCGCGGGGGCTCAAGAACATGCCCTCGACCGCGCCGATCACGATCACCGCGCCGAAGCCCCACTGCACAAAGAATTCGCTCCAAAGTTTGGCGTCGGAGGCCATATAGATGCCGCAGATCAACACCAGCGCCAGCCCCGGCATGATCACCTTCGTGGAGATCGCGTGCATCGCCTTGTACAAAGCGGGCAGCGCCCTCGAGTCCGCCTTCGTGATCGTTCCCAACAGCACCGGATATGCAAGCGTCGCGCCAAAAGCGAACACTACGGCGGCGATGTGCACCGCCAAGACCACGTTGTAAAAGGCGACCCCCGAAATCACGCCCCCGATCCTAATGATTCAGACGGCGCATGCGCCGTCTGACCTGCCCGTACATGTACGGGCAGGCACCTGGTCGCATGCGACCAGGTGTTCCCCCTTGGAGATCAAAAAGTAGGCGCGTACTTCCCGAATACGTCCTGCATGGCGCCGCACACCTCGCCCATCGAACACTTGTCCTTGAGCGCTTGGCGGATCGCGGGCAGCAGGTTCGCCTCGCCGCGCGCGACCTCCCTCAGCTCCTCCAAGCGCTTCTGCGCGAGCTCCTGGTCGCGGTTGGCCTTGAAAGCCGTCAAGCGATCGACCTGTTCGCGCTCTGACTCGGGGTCCACGCGCAGCAGGTCGGGCACCTCGAGGTCCTCCTCCTCGTACTTGTTCACGCCCACCACGATGTCCTGCCCGATCCGGTAGCGCTCCTGGTAGCCCCAAGCGGACTCGTCGATCTCGCCGGTGATGAACTGGATCGCCTCGACCGAGCCCCCCAGCGCATCCACCTTGGCGATCAATTCGTTGGCCCTCGCTTCGATCTCGTCGGTCAGCGACTCCACGAAGTAAGACCCCGCGAACGGGTCCACCGTGTCGGCCGCGCCCGACTCGTGCGCCAAGATCTGCTGGGTCCGCAAAGCGATCTTGGCCGCGTGCTCGGTCGGCAGGGCCAAGGCCTCGTCGAAGCCATTGGTGTGCAGCGACTGGGTGCCCCCGCAGACAGCCGCGAACCCCTGCAAGGCGACCCGCACGATGTTGTTCTCCGGCTGCTGGGCCGTCAACGTCACGCCGCCCGTCTGGGTGTGGAAGCGAAGCATCGTCGACTTCGGGTTCTTGGCCCCGAAGCGCTCTTTCATGATGTGCGCCCACATGCGCCTCGCCGCCCTGAACTTGGCGACCTCTTGAAAGACGTTGTTGTGCCCGTTGAAGAAGAAGGCCAGCCGCGGGGCGAAATCGTCGACGTCAAGCCCCTTCTCGATCGCCGCCGTCACATACGCGATCCCCGAGGACAGCGTAAACGCCACCTCCTGCACCGCCGAGCACCCCTTCTCCCTGAAGTGGTAGCCCGAGATCGAGATCGTGTTCCACTTGGGCACGTTTTCCTGGCAGTACTGGAATAGGTCGGTCGTGAGCCGCATCGTCGGCTTCGGCGGGTAGATGTAGTTGCCCCGCGCGATGTACTCCTTGAGCACGTCGTTCTGGGTCGTGCCCCTCAGCTTCTCGCTTGGCACGCCCTGCTCCTCTCCGACCAGCTCATACAACAGCAGCAGGCAGGCGGCCGGCGCGTTGATCGTCATAGAGGTCGAGACTTGGTCCAGCGGGATCCCCTCGAAAGCGGTCCGCATGTCGTCGATCGTGTCGATCGCCACGCCCGTCCTGCCCACCTCGCCCAGGCACCTCGGGTTGTCGGAATCCAGCCCCAACTGTGTGGGTAGGTCGAAGGCCATCGACAGCCCCGTCGAGCCCTTGGAGAGTAGGTACCTGTAGCGCTCGTTTGACTCCTTGGCCGACGCGTAGCCCGCGTACTGCCTCATCGTCCAGGTCTGTTTGCGATACATCTCCCTGTGCACGCCCCGCGTGTACGGAAACTCGCCCGGCTCGCCCAGATCCAGGTCGGCCGGCAGGTCGCCTTCGTCGTAAAGCGGCCCGATCTCGATCCCCGAATCGGTGAACCTCCGCGGGTCCTCGGGACCCACGATCGGGGCCACCGTCAGGCGCTCCTCGTGCTCGTTTTGTGATCTCTCGTCGCTCATCGCTGGGTGTGCTCGTGGCTCATCGCAGGGTGCGCATCATATGAAGCCTGTATCGTGCGGGCGGTGCCGACCTGTTTGGTAACCGGAGGCGCCGGCTTCCTGGGCTCGCATCTGTGCGACGAGTTGCTCGCGCGCGGCCACCGGGTCATCTGCGTCGATAACTTCGAGACCGGCTCCCTCGCCAACATCGAGCACATCCGCGATCCTTCGCGCTTCCGGCACGTCAACGTAGACATCATCAACTCCTATGAGATCGACGAGCCAGTCGACTTCGTCTACCACCTCGCCTCGCCCGCCTCGCCGATCGACTACCTGCGCCTGCCCTTGCACACTTTGAAGGTCGGCTCCTACGGCACCCACAACACCTTGGGCCTCGCCAAGCGCCACCGCGCTCGCTTCCTGATCGCCTCGACCTCCGAGGTCTACGGCGATCCTTTGGAGCATCCCCAAGCCGAGTCCTACTGGGGTCACGTCAACCCGATCGGCCCGCGCGGCGTCTACGACGAGGCCAAGCGCTACGCCGAGGCTTTGACCATGGCCTACCACCGCCAGCAGGGCGTGGACACCGCGATCGTGCGCATCTTCAACACCTACGGCTCGCGCATGCGCCCCCACGACGGTCGCGCGATCCCCACCTTCCTGCGCCAAGCCCTCGCCAACCGGCCTTTGACCGTGTTCGGCGACGGCTCCCAAACGCGCTCCTTCTGCTTCGTCTCAGACCTGATCCGCGGCTTGATCGCCCTGGCCGAGTCCGGCTATCACGACCCTTGCAACATCGGCAACCCCGACGAGTACACGCTCCTCGAACTGGCCGAAGCCGTCAAGGAGGTCACCGGCGCCGAGTCCGAGATCCTCTTCGAGGCGTTGCCCGTCGACGATCCCAAGCAGCGCCGCCCCGATATCTCCTTGGCCAAAGAGCTGCTCAATTGGGCCCCCGAAGTGTCCTTGCGCGACGGCCTGCGCCGCACGATCGACGCCTCGGGCATCGAGCAGCTGGTTGGTTGAGCGCTTCGGCCCGGAGGGTCCTCGACCGTTTGACCCCGCCCCCCGCGCGTGCGCGCCCCCGCGCGCGTGCGCGCCCCCGCGCGTGTGTCCCTTGCCAGGGTGTTCTCGACCGCATCTGGTTGCCCCACACGCGTGCGCGCCCCCGCGCGCATGTCCCTTCCCAGAAGGTTCCTGACCGCTACATATGGGAACCTAAGCTGTTGTGAAGTCCGAGATGGGAGTTCGTTCCCCGGACGCGCCGCCCTCAAGCCGTCCCCCGCGGCCGCCTCTGACCACGCGCCCACAGGCGCCGGTCCGTCGCGCCCCGGAGCAGGCCTTGCCGGCCAAGTCCGACCGCGACGTGCGCTCCAAGCGCCCGCCCGCGCTTTCGTTCGTATTGCGCATGGACACGATGCGCCGCGGCCTGCGCGTCCTCTCGCTGCTCGCGCTCGACCTTTTCGGGCTCTCGCTCGCGATCTTCACCGCCTTGGCTTTGAAGGCTGCGGTTCTCTCCAGCTTCGACGCCCACCAGGCTTATGAAGGCACCCGTTCGATCCTCGCCTTCGCCTACCTCTTGACCGCGTTGCTGTTCGCCCGCTCGGGCCTCTATGCGACTCGCTCCCAGCGCCCCGGCCTGTCGCGCATCGTCGGCTCGCTCTTCCAGGTCGCCTTCGTGGCGCTCATCTTCGCGGTGGTGAGCGGCGAACACTTCTCCTCCTACTACATCTTCTACGGCTCCTTGGCTTTCGCCCTGCTCTACATCTCCTCCTTCCGCTACTTCTACGAGCGGGCCACCGGAGCGATCCTGCACGCCGCCGGCTACCATCGCCGCGCCATCCTGGTAGGCACCGGCAAGCACATCCACGATGTCGCCGATGCCCTCGCCGATGCCCCCAACACGCCCATAGAAGTCGTCGGCTTCGTCTCTCCCGAGCCCCTGCCGCCCAACGGAATCCGTTGCCTCGGCACGCTCGACCATCTTCAAGCCGTGATCGCCGCCGAGCACGTGGACGAGGTGATCATCGCCGACCCCGATTTCCCCCAAGAGCGCGCCGTCGACCTCGTCGACCAGTGCCACCGTCGCGGCGTTCGCGTGCGCATCGCCCCATCTACGATGGAGATCCTGATCCACCGCGCCGAGTTCGTTCCCGGCCAGTCCGTGCCGCTGTTCGAGCTCGGACCGCCCGTGTTCGAGGGCATTGACTTCGCGCTCAAGCGCACTTTCGACGCGGTCGGCTCAGCCCTGCTCTTGGTCGTGCTCAGCCCGCTGCTCTTGACGATCTTCCTAGCCGTGCGGCTCTCCTCGCGCGGTCCCGCCTTCTACCGCTCGATGCGCCCGGGTATCGGCCAGCTCCCGTTCGCGTGCCTGAAGTTCAGGACCATGTACTGCGACGCCCACGAGCGCCAAGGGGCTTTGGAGGAGCTGAACGAGGCAGACGGCGCCCTCTTCAAGATCAAGGACGACCCCCGCCTCACGCCCGTCGGGCGCTTCCTGCGGCGCTTCTCACTCGACGAGCTGCCCCAGCTGATCAACGTCCTGCGCGGCGACATGTCCCTGGTCGGACCAAGGCCTTTGCCCGAGCGAGACTTCGAGCTGCTCGAGGACTGGCACCGCAAGCGCTACCTCGTCCTACCCGGCATCACCGGCTTGTGGCAGGTCTCAGGCCGCTCCGAACTGGACTTCGACGATCTCGTGCATCTTGACTTCATTTACCTCGAGCGCTGGTCTCTGGCTTTGGACTTGGCGATCCTGCTCAAGACGATTCCAGCCGTGTTGATGCAGCGCGGAGCTTATTGACGGACATCGGCCGGCGATGCCACTGCCGTCGAGGATTCGTTCTCCACCAAGGACATACGCTCGTTTATGAGGACACCGTCCACGGACTTTGGCAGCAGCCCCAGGAGCACAGATTCGTTGGGTCGATAGCTACGACCTTGGTGTACGAGTAGGTCCAAGTCCCTGATCGCGTTGAGATCGCGGGTGAGCGTCTTGTCGGTCTTTTTGTCGTAGGCCATCGCGAGCTTGGGTGTCAACCAGCGCATCTCGCTTCTGGGCACCGCCTCGCCACGCTCGCGAGCCGCCCGAGAGATCTCGAGCACGAGCCTGAGACGACGACGATCTGCGTCGCTGCGCAGCTCTCCGAACTGCTGATACACGTACTGCTCCCAGCGGTCTTCGCGCTGCCAGGCAAAGATCAACTCGAGCTGCTCGGCGAGACCGTCGACGAATCCGCGAAGCGCGTAGGTGACAAACGGCAGTGGATCGCCCGTGCGTCCGGCCTCGTTCAATTGTCGGTAGTACTCGGATCGAGTCTGGTTGTAATGGTTGCTGAGCAGCTGCGTCGCGGGCGTCGGAAATCCGGCCGCGAGCAAGAGCTGCAGCTCGAGCAGCCGCGCGGTGCGTCCGTTGCCGTCGCCGAACGGATGGATCCAAACCAGGTACAGGTGGGCCACGACCGCCTTGACGACGACCAGCGCGGCACGCAACTCCGGGCGTTGGGCCGGGGCTCTGAAGTCCTCGCCGTTGAGCCAGTCGCAGAGCCGTTGCATCAGGAACTCGACGTCCTCGGCCGGCGGCGCCCGATAGCTGCCTACGACCACGCTGTTGTTGCGAAAGCGCCCAGGCCTGACTCCTTCTTCGACCTCGAGATCCTTGAGGATCGAGGCATTCCATCGCAGGAACAGATCCGGTGTGAGTGCCGCATCGGGCGCGTCCAGAACCGCATCGACCACTTCGTTGTATGCATCGATCACGTTGCCGATCTCTTGTGCCAGATACTGCTTGGACGGTGGCAGCTCGGCTCGATGCTCGATGACCTTGCGGACCTGATCCTCCGAGAGGGTGTTGCCCTCGATGGCCGTGGTGGCCTGTATGCCCTTCGTGAGGAAGACCTGCATGAGCTCGTGGCTGCGGTCAGGATGCAGAAGAGTTCGCGCAATGTGCGCGCTCTTGGACTTGGCCTCGCCCAAAAGGAGCCAAAGCGCGACGTTCGGCTTGTCGAGCCTCAGCTTGAAACTGATGTACGGATGGGTCTTCTCGTACTCGCGCATATCGCCTATCATAGGCGATTCAGCGATTTCTATGCGTTAAATGTCCCTAAGGGTCGGGCAGCTGAGTGTCCAGTGTATGCGCTAGTGCTACTCGACCTCCAGGCTGACCCGGACATCAGCAACTGAGCGCTCCGGCCACGCCCCCCCCCGGAGCGCAGGTGCCCATGGGTCGACGAATTCCGATCACGCGAGTCGGGGAGTGGGTTCTGGTGTAGGCTGCCCGCGGTTTGATGGCGCGCGCGCGACACACGAAGGCCTTGGCGGTTGTGCTGCTCGCCGCGGCCGGCTGCGCTCTGGCTCCCGGCGCCGCCTTGGCCGGCTCTCGCCACAAAGCCGTCACCCATGCCGACCATGTGGCCGCACACGCCTATCTGCTCGACATGTATGAATACGCGCAGGCTGTCGCGAGCGCCGCGCCGGCCATTTTGAGCGCCTACGAAGGCGCGGCGAACAGGATCGCCGCCGAATGTCCGGGCGTTATCGCCGGGGCTCCACGTGAAAACAGGATCGAAGTGGGACCCGGGCTCCATCCGATGACGGCGCGCCAGCGAGGCGAAGCGAAACGTCGGAGCGCGCAAACGAGCGATTTGCAAAGTGAGGTCACTTCGTCGCTGAGCGCGGCCGAGCAGGGGGTCCTCGCTCCTTTGAGAGAGGCTCTTCTTGCCAAGCTCAAGGCCTTCCCATCGCTCGCCCCGACCTTGGCCGCATTCGTCCGTTCGCAGGTGCAGCAGGTGGAAGAAGGTCTGCGCGTCTCACCACCTGAAGCGTGCGCCGACATGAAGGTTTGGGTCGAGAGCGACTATCGCACGCTCTCGCCGGCCAGCCGGGCGATCGCGACGAAGAGCGAAGCTGCATTCGTGTCGTTCTTGGAGCATTCGTCCCACTCAGTGCTCGGCGTACGACCGCCCGCCGCCGAAGGACGCACGGACCGAGACCTCGCGGCGAAGACTGCCCAGTTGGAGCTGAATACGGCGAAGCGGATCGCGGGCGCGATGACCAGCGTGCGCAGGCGTATCGAAGTCCAGCTTGGCTTCGAAACGTATCTGCCGCCGAGCAAAGCCGGTACGCCCGAAAAGAAATCCCCAATCAAGATCGGCGCCGGAAGCACCGCAGCCGGAAGCAAATACACGGTCTGGCTCGAACGCAAAAAGGGCGGTTCAGCCTACGAATGCAAACTGAGCGTTCAGGTCAGAGGAGCCAGTGGTGCTGCGCCCGGACTCCTCGAAATCGTCCAGTCTGAATCGGACATTTGTTTGAAGCCGCGAGAAGACCGCTCCAATGAGCCAAGCGTGAAGTGCAGCAATGGGCTGCTCACGATCAGGACCGAAGTGGCGCCCGCCACGCGCACGGTGGCCTTGCGCATGAGCGATGGCGCCGAGATCGTCTCCCGGCCCGTGCTCGTGTCACGCCGCTTGGGCGGTCCCGATGCTTTCTATTACCAGGCGGTGCGCGGACCGACTCCGATCCCGATCTCCTTGATAGAGCGAGACGCACATGGAAGCGTGCTGCGGACCGTAAAGCTGTTGCGGATAGCCGGATGCTCCAAGCACCCGGTCAAATATGCGCCGGGTGGCAAGCAAACGCTCGTCAGCGGTCAAGCGCCCCAGGGTCCTCGCTTCTCGATTGTGGGCGAACGCTTCCGGCTCTACGGTCGGACCCATCTCCAGCTGAAGTTGACAACCGGAGAAGGGCTCTTCACCACAACGGGCAGTGACGAAGAAACGGAAAGCCCTCTCGAATCGTTCTCCGTTCCCCTGAAGCGCACAGTGCCCCTGAACTCGGAAATATCCGCCGGTTGCAGCCCGCGCGAATACTCTGTTTTCTACGGCCTGCTCGTGCGGCCGCGGGACGTCGTGCTCGCCAAGGTCTCCGGCGTGTTCGTGTCTCTTCCCCGTGTGCCCGTGCCCGCGAGCTTGCACATCCGCGGAGTGCTTGTGTACCTGGCTTCGACTGGCGAGCCCGAAGAAATAATCGTGCGCTCCCCAGACGGCAAGCAGGTCATGAGCGAAGATCGAGCATCGCGGGCCACCGAAGCGCGCGAAACCTGCGAAGGCGAATCGGAAGGGCCGAGCCCGACGCCGACGCTGTTCGGCAACGCGGCCGAAACGAGCCGGATCGTCCTCGGCGACGGCTGATACCCCTACTCCGCCCCCACCCCGGCCCGTGACTCCAGCCGCACCGAGGCCGTTGGGGGCGTACTGACAAACGCCCGCCCCGGCTCGGTGACAGCCCGCTCGTAGACCCGCCAAGTAGCCCGCGCCACGTCCTCCCAGCTCCAGTCGGCTCTGGGGCTCGTTTGGCCCCTGCGCGTGTCGGCCCCGCTCGTCTCGGTCCCACTGCTGTCGATCCTCGCTTCGGCCACCGGCGCGATGACAACCACCCGGCCCCGCTCCAAACCAAGCCTGGCCACCGCATCCTCGGCCACCGCCTCGCTGGGGACGATCGCGTGCGTGGCGCGTGCGAGCGCGAGGTGGCGAAGGCGCAGGTAGATGCCGCCGCAGCGCAGGCGCTCGCTCGGGCGGGTGAGCGCGTCGACGTCGTGGATGCTCACCACCATTGGACACGGGCTGCGCAGGATCGCGCCGTCTATCCAAGGCGAGTGGTACACGTCCACGTGGCGTGGACGGTGCGTCTCGACGATCTCGATCTCCTCGCCCGCGACCCGGTCCAAGCCGCCGAGCAGTCCGCGCGAGTAGCGACCGACACCGCGCACTTCGACGCAGGGCCGGCTGTCGAAGGCGACCCTCATCGTGTCCGGCGCCCCAACCCGCGAGCCCCGACCACGAGACATCCTCACGGCTGTCCCACCAGAAGCACTGCCGACAACATAGACCCTCCCGGCCCGGGATGTGCGATTGCAACGGCAATTGTTCCCGCTGTTTCCTTCGTTTGCCTGGTCCCGGCGGGCGCTAGCCTTGCATCGGCCGATGTCCTTGCGCGACTACCACGAGAGCCTGTGGGAGGGCATCCCTCCAGGCCTTGAGCCTTCCGACGCGAGCCTGAGGGTCGCGTTTCTGTTGGGACACCTCACCGCCGAGGCGGAGCGCTTGGGGCGCCGAGTGCGCGTGCTCGACCTCGGCTGTGGCGAGGGGTACTTCGCCGATGTGCTTGTGCGCGCGGGCGCCGAGGTCGTGGCCTGCGACGTCGCCGAGGAGCCCCTGCGCCGCGCGCGCGCCGCGCACCCCGACCTCGATCTGCGCCTCCTCGAAGCCGACGGGACCTTGCCCTTCGACGACGCTAGCTTCGACATCGTGTGGGCCGGGGAGACGATCGAGCACGTGCTCGACACGGCCCGCTGGCTCTCGGAGGTGCGCCGCGTGTTGGCCTCGGGCGGGCTCATCCTGCTCTCCACCCCCGACCACGGCCTGTGCGCGCGCCTGCGCCTCGCCCTCAGCGAGCGTTCCTTCGCTCGCCACTTCGACCCGCGCTCGGATCACCTGCGCTTCTATGTGCCCCACACGCTGGTCGCGCTGCTGGGCGACTTCGGCTTCGCCGAGGTCGCCGTGGCGCGTCGGGGCGCGTTTCCGGGCGCGCGCAAAACGCTGCTGGCCAGCGCGCGGCGCAAGCGCTTCTAGGTGCCTGCCGGGGTTGCCCGCAAGGCCTCCACATAAGCGTTCTGGATCGGGATCGACAACGGATCCAGGTAGACGGCCGCTCGCAGCTCGCTCACCGCTTCATGCGGATTGGATGTCATGTCGTATTCACCCAGCCTCAACCACGTCTGGGGATTGGAAGGCTGCAGTTGGACCGCCTTCTGCAGGCTCGCTCTGGCAAGCGCGCTCTCGCCGGTCGCCTTCTGCACGGCGGACAACGTGAACAACGCCTGGGCCGACAGCGGGTCGCGTTCCACCCCGGCCTGAGCGGCCGAGCGCGCCGCAACCGGATTGTGGGGCAGCAGCACCAAAGCATTTTCGGAAGCGTCGACCGAGCGCTGGGGCTGCCACTCCGTCCAAGCCGCCAGCAGCGCCCCCACCACGACCACGACCGCGATCCCCACGCGTACGGGCCCAAGCTCGCCCATGGTGGGCATCCTCGGGCGCGTGCGAACGACTTCTCGGGCCGCTCCCTGCGGGGCTGACTCGGGCGAGCCCGCGGGCGCCGCCAAGTTGCCGGCCGGCAGCGGCCCGCGCCCGGCCAGCCAACCGGCGCAAAGCAAAGCCACGAAGGCGTCTCCCGGCACGTACCAAGTCCAGTCGGCGAACGAGTGAACTCCGAACACGATCACGATGCACAACATGCTCAACATGCCAATCCGCTCCGGCGTGTAGGCCTGGGGCGCGTGGCTCCAGCTGAGCGAAGGCATCCGAAGCCCTGAGGCGTCGCCTCCCGGCGAGTCTTCCCCCATCGGCGAGGCATCCTCCGGCGTGCCTTTCCGCTGCGGCCCACGGAATCTCCAACGCCGGTTGAAAGGGTGCGTTGGGCGCCCCGCCGCCACCATCCAGGCGATCAGCAAGGCCAAAGTCACCGCCAGCCCGACGATGCCGAGGTCGGCCAACGTCTGCACCACATAGCCGTGTGCTTGCCTCACGTCCAGAAGCTGGGTGCGGTAGCGCAGGCGCGCGGTTTCATAGCCCGCGGCCCCTGCACCGAGGAACGGGTGCGCTTTGAAGATCTCGAGCGCCTCGTTCCAGTAGCGCGCACGCACGCTGCCCACGGCGGTCAAGCGGCCGGGTGTGTTGGCCGGGACGGGCGCGTTCGGGTTCGTCAAGGAGGAGAGGTCATGGGAGATCGTGCCCGTGAGCCCCCTTTTGGTGGCCGCCAAGCCGCCCAGGCCGACCAAGAGGAGCAGCACCAGAAGAGAAGCCAACGCGATCCCCACGGCGCGGCGGCCGGAGGCCGTCGGCGCGCGGCGGTCGCCGAAGAAGCCGATCGCGATGCCGATCAAGGTCAGGAGAAGAAGCATCGCGACGAGCAGCGCGCCCAGTTGATGGCCGGCGTGGGTGCGCACCGCAAGCGCCACGCCGTCGCCGCTGAGCGCGTGCCTTGAGAAGTCCCAGGCGACCACCGGAGCGGCACACACAGCTCCGACGATCAGTACCCGGGCGCCGCGCAGGCGCAAGGGCACCAGACACATCCAAGCCACGACCCCGATCGCCAAGGCCGCCAGAGCGCCGCGCGAGTAGGCCAACATCAAGGTGACGATCAACAACCCCGTCGCCGGGTACGCGAGCGCGCTGAGCAGCGCATGACCCGCGCGCCTTGCCCCGAGCCACAGGCAGCCGATCGTGCCCATCGCCGCGGTCAGGCCGATCGCGTTCCAGTAGCCATACGGTTCCTGTAGGCGCGCATAGAAGTTGGCTTCGGCGCCCAAGCCCAAGTCGCCCGGCAACACCTTTGTGAGCAGCGCATAGGCGCACACCAAGACGGCTGCGAGCACGGTCCCGCCCAGGAGCGCCCGCCATCCACCGGGGGCGATCCAGGCAAGCGCCACGGCCGCCGCGAACAGGCCGCTGTAGGCGAGCATCCTGCCTGCGTCTTGCCAGCTGGCGTCGGGAGCCACCGACCACACGACCGAGATCCCGGTCAGGCCGGCGAAGGCCAACAACAAGCCGACCGACCACAGGCCCCGTGCGCGCAGGCCCCCGGTCGCGACCAGCACTGCGCCCGCCACCAAAGCTCCCGCGAGCAGCGTGGTCGTCAGCTCGAGCGTGGTCATGCTCGCCAGGTTCAAACCGCCTCTGGCCAGGAACGTGGCAAAGCACAAAAAGCCCGCTACGGCAACCGTCGCGGCCGCGGTGGCGCCGGCACGGGGCTCGCGCTCAACGGGAGAGGAGGGCGGCTCGACCGGCTCTTCGCTCAGAACCGCGACCGGAGCGTGTTCAGCCGTCGCGGCGTGAGCGGACACGTTTGTGCACCTCCCCGATCGTCACCCCGACGGCTGCCGCCAGCATCAAGGCAAGCACCGCGAACAGAGAGTGGGGCAAGGTGTTGACGGCAGAGGCGATGTTGGCGTGAACCACACCCGGGCTGACCGGTTCGCTGCCCACACGGACGGGTGTTGCGCCGCTCGTGTGAGCGCTCTGCACCGCCTTCTGCTCGGTCGGGGTGAGTGCCAGTGGAACGCTCGCCGCGCTTGTCGCGGAGGCCGTTTTTCCGCCACCCCCCGCTGCTGCGAGCTCGGCACTGCGGATTTCTTCGGGGCAAGGCGTGTACTCGACGACGATCGTGGGCAGCTGTTTGAGCGCTTGGCGGTAGGCGCTCTGGCTATAGCCGCCGAACGGTTCTTTTTTGGCGCACTTTTCGACGATTTGCGAGGCTTCGCTGGCCTGCGCGCTCGTGGCGCCGCCCAGCAGCGCCAGGATGGCGAGCGCCATCGCGATCGCGCGTAGGACCGCGCCGGGAAATCGCGAGCCCCGGGGGCCTGGCGCTCGACGCGTGCCGCCCACGAGCGTGCTCGTGCCCCTGTTTCTGTTGACCGACAGCCCTTCCAAGAGGCCCAACGCTACCTCACCGCTCCCCTGACTGGCCGACGTCGGCGAGCGTTGACCGCCCGACCTCCGCGAGCCTGGACTGGCCTACGTCCGCGAGCGCCTTCGAGAAGCCCTCGGCCCAAGCCTCGTGCGTATAGGCGGCCACGTCCTCGCGGGCGCGCGCGCCCATGCGCGCGCGCAGGGTGCCCTCGCGAGCGATACGCCGCATCGCCGCCGCCAAAGCGACGGGGTCCCCGGCGGGCACCACCAGGCCGTTGCGCCCGTCCTTGACCAACCCGCCTGCCGCGGCGCCCACCGCATCGCTTGCGATCACCGGAAGTCCTCGATTCATTGCCTCGTTTGCCACGAGTCCCCACGGCTCGCGGAACGTGCGCGTCGCAATCGACGGCACCACCAAAACATCGGCCCCCGCGTAGAAGTTGCGCAGTTCGGCGGGGGGGACCGACGGAAATCCCACCACCGCGCCGCCGGCCGGGACCCAAGGGGGGGTGGATCCCGCACCGACGAGGACGAGCGCGGCGGTTGGTGCCTGTAGGCCCGACATGCTCCAAGCCTCCTCGAGCACCCCCAGTCCCTTTTCCCGGCCCGGCCTTCCTGCAAACAAGAACTTGACGCTCGCCCCGACCACTTGGGCCGGCCATTCGGGGTCACTCGGAATGCTCGCATCGGGCGAGCTCCAGAAAGCGTTGTCGACCGCTTGGGGCGCGACGTGCACGCGGCGAGCGCCCCGCGCGCGCACGTAGGCGCTCACGTGGGGGCCGTAGGTCACGACGGCATCGGCCGAGCGGTACAAGCGCAGCAGGGCTGGATAGCTGAGCGCGTGGGCCGCGCTGCGGGGGTGCGCCCACAAGGATGTCCACAGGAGCAGGGGGACCCCCGCACGCCGGGCTCCCGCCCACGCGGCAGGCAAGGCCACCCGTCCGCCCGTGGAAACCACCACGGCGCGGAAGTTCCCGCTGCGGGCCAGCCCGAAGAGCTCGCGTGCCTGCGCCCCGTGATGGGGTGCGTCCTTCAGGGCCCGCGGCCCACCGGGTGTGTGCTCGGGCACGTGCCGGTGCGGGAAGGGCAGCTCCTCCGCCGTGCCGCCGCCGCCGTGGGCGAGCCGCCCGCCGAACAGGGCGTACTCGACGTCCTCGCGCTCGTGCAAGCGCGCGAACGCGGGCACGCGGTAGGCGGGCGCGTGGCCTGTCACGAACAGGACTGGCTTCATCGCCATGCGATCGCCTCGCCACCGATCGCGCTCACGCGGCCGTCTCGGCTCCGGGGCGGCGGTCGAGCAAGGCCTGTTCGTAGGCCGCCACCGTCTGCTCTCCGCAGCGGCGCCAGCTGAAGTTGGAGGCGACCGTCTCGCGTGCCCTCATGCTCGCCTCGCGCAGTCGGCCGGGGTCGGAGAGGAGCTCGTCGATGCGTTGCGTGAGCCGCTCGATGTCTCCGGGCGGCACGAGCACGAAGCCGTCGCCGGCCGCCGCGATCTCCTCGGGGCCCGGCTCGCCGCGACAGCCGATGGCGGGCACGCCAGCGGCCATCGCCTCGATGTAGGCGACGCCGAAGGCCTCCTCGGTGGAGGGCATCGCGAACAGGGTGCAGCGGCGCGCCACGGCGATTGCCTCCTCGTGGGGCAGTTGGCCGTGAAAGTGGACTCGCTCGCGCACGCCCAGGCGCGTGGCGAGTCCTTCGAGGGCGATCCGCTCGGGACCGTCGCCCACGATTGCGTAGCGCAAGGTGGGGTGGTTTCGGCTCAGCACAGCAAGCGCCCTGAGCACGTCGGCGTGGCGCTTGCGGGCGATGAGGTGACCGACGGTGACCAGCGAGTGTTGGGGGTCTCGCTTGCCGGCGGTATCGGGCAGATCGGCGCCCAGATGGACCACTTTGGGCGCGCTCGCGCCGTAGTGACGCGCCCAGTCGGCTATGCCTTCGCTGTTGGCGAGCACGTCGGTGGCGCGCTCCAGGTTGCGCTGCACCGCCAACCGTCCGGCCTCGGTGCGGGGCGCGGTGTAGAGGACGTCGCCGCCGTGTACCGACACGACCAAGGGCAGGTCGAGTCGGCGAGGGCGGTCGAGCACGCGACGGACGGCGTCGGCGGTCGGGACCGCGTTGTGCGCGTGAACCAGCTCGAACTTGAAGGAGCGGCGCATACGGCGCATGGCCAAGCCGAGCGCGGGAGCGGCCCAGGCGCCCCATGCTTGGTAGTGGCCGGCCCGGGGGGGTGACACGTAGCGCACGTAGGTGACGTCCAGGCCGTCGCGCACTTCTTTGTGGGGTTGGGCGGCGAGCCGGCGCAGCGCTCGGCCGGGACCCCCGGCGGTAGGCAGCCCCCCTGGAGCGAGCGGGCCCCCTGGAGCGAGCGGCCCCCCTGGAGCGAGCGGCTCCCCCGGAGTGGACGGCTCCCTCGGGGCGGACGGACCCCGCACGAAGGAGGCGCGGGGCGGCACGAGTCGATGCAGCACGATCACCTTCACCTCGGCGCCGGCGTCGCGCGCGGCCAAGGCCTGGCGATGCGCCCACACGCCCAAGACGGGGTCGTCGTGGCGCGGGTAGAACTCGGAGACGACGAGAACCTTCACCAGCGCCGGTGGGTGACGAGGGTTTGTTGGGCTTCGCTTGCGCGCAGGTAAGGCCGCTCGGCGAGGAACGCTCGTGCCTCGGCCAAGGCGTGCTCGCGCGAGTAGGAGGTGGCCGCCGGGGCGGCGCGGTGGGCGATGGGGGTGGCGTCGATCACGCCGCAGCGCCAAGCCAGGTCGCGCGCTAGGGCAGCCCAGTGGAGGTCCAAGCCCCAGCCCATGCGCAGCTCGGGGAAGGGCAGCAAGGTGGAGAAGGTCGAAGGGGCGAAAGCCGTGAGGGGTCCGATCTCCACGAAGCGAGTCTCGCGCACCACGTCGCCGGGGCGTCGTCGGGTCACGCGCCAGGCCGCGTGCGAGGCGAAGCGATGGGCGGGCTGGGCGAGGTCGAGAGAGAAGCGCTCGGCTAGGAACACGAAGCGGTCGAGGAAGCCTCGGGGCAGGACGATGTCGTCGTCCACCACCAGCAGCCAGTCGTGGCCCTCGGGAGGATGTGCCGCGAGCAGGCGGTTGAGGTTCTCGAACTTGCCGAGGTCCCCGGCGGGCTCGAAGTGGATTTGGACGTCGTGGCGAGAGCGCTCCAAGTCGCCGCGAATGGCTTGCGCGGTCGCGCGATATTGGGGGCGCTCGACCCCGAGCACGAGCACCCGGCGCGCGGGCGGCCCCAGTGCTGCCGCTCGGCCCAGCCGTCTGTTCCTTCCCGACAGCGCTTGGAAGGTGTCGAGGCCGAGGTCGGCGGTGGCTCGGCGCAGGCCGTCGAGACCACCCACCTCGCCGCTTTCGCCTGAGAGGAAGTCCTCGGGAGCGGCGGAATGGGAGTCGCGGAGGGCATCGGAGGCGACCGTGTTCGGCGTCCCGGCCGGGGCGCGGTCGGATCGGCTTGTATTCGAGCGGGAGGCGTCTGGGCGTTGCCGCAGCGATTCGCGTAGGCGCCCGCAGCTGTGGGCGACCATCGTCAAGCCGGCGGGGCAGCGGCGCCGCAGGACGTGGCCGAGGCATCCCGCCAGAGTGCGCAGCTCATGGGCGAAGGAGGGCGCTTGACCGCGCCACGCGTCGAAGCGCCGGGCGGCGCGGCCGCGCGCGTAGGCCCCCCGGCAGAGCGAGCGCAGGCGCGCGTCGGCGGGCGAACGGCGGTGCTCCAAGGCCGCGTCCGCCACATAGAGCACGGGCCCTCCCTCGACCGGACGTCGCACCGTCCCTCGCTCATCCTCGGGGCCGACCGTGGCGGGGGCCTCGGCAAAGGCCGTCGAGGCGAGCCGTTCTTGCCACTCTTGCTCGTCGCCGCCGTACTCCAAGGACACGTCGAAAGGGCCCACGCGTTCGAGGGCGGAGCGGCGGATCGCCATGTTGGCGCCCCAGGCGAAGCGTGTGGGGGTGTCACGGGGGCCGAGGTCCAAGGAGGTGATCTGCGCTCCCTCGCGCCCGCAGGAGCGCGGGGGCGGCCTTCCAGGCGGGGACGGATCGGGCCGGTGAAGACGTCCACCGACGGGTGGTGGCGGGCGGCGCCAAGCAAGGCATCCAGCCAGCCGTCGCCCACCTGGACATCGTCGTCGACGAATACCACCAGGTCGCCTTGGGTGCTCGCGACGCCGGTGTTGCGGGCGACGTTCAGGCCGAGCGGGCCCGAGTGGGCCTCGTAGCGGGCTCCGAAGCGGTGGGCCAGCCGTCGCGTCTGCTCAGACTCTCCAGAGTCGTCCACCACGAGCAGCTCGGCTTCGGCGGCCGTCGCTTGCGGGGCGATCGAAGCCAAGGCGACCCGCAGGTAATCGGGGCGCGCCCGCGTGGGCACCACGATCGAGGCCGAGGGGTGCGCGCGGGCGGGGGGTGGGGTGGCGTCGGGGCTTTGGGGCGGAGGGCTCGAGGCGGAAGGCATGACCGCAACAGTCTAGGTTTGGAGGAGCATGGTCCTGTTCTTGCACAACCGCTATCGCACGACCGGCGGGGAGGAGCGTGTGGTCGAGGAGCTGTTGGCGCTCGTCCGCGAGCGGATGGGGGAGCAGGCAGAGCTGCTCACGCGCGATTCCTCCGAGGTCGGCGCGGCTCGCGCGGCCGCGGGCCTACTGCGCGGAGGCCTGGGCGCCCGCGACGTGGCCAAGGCGGTGCGTTTGACGGGCGCCGGGGTCGTGCATGCCCACAACTTGAATCCGCTGTTCGGCTGGCGCGCGCTGGCCGCGGCCCGCGCCGAAGGGGCTCGCGTCGTGTTGCACTTGCACCAGTACCGCTTGGTTTGCGCCAACGGCGTTTGTTTCACCGGGGGGCACGAGTGCACGCGCTGCAAAGGGCGCAACACGTTGCCGGGGGTGATCCACAATTGCAGGGACAGCCGCGCCGAGGCGCTCGCTTATGGCGCCTCTTTGGCGCTGTGGCAGCGAAGGGTGGTGGCGCAGGCCGACGCGGTGATCGTGCCGAGCTTGTTCGCGCGAGAGCGGTTGCGCGAATTGGGCGCGCCGCTCGACTGGGAGCGGGTCCACGTGTTGGCTCCGCCGATCGGGGGGTCGCCCGCAGCGGCGAGCACACCCTCACCGGCGAGCACGCCCGCAGCGGCGAGCACACCCGCAGCGGCGAGCACACCCGCACCGGTGAGCACACCCGCACCGGCGAGCACGCCCGCACCGGCGAGCACGCCCGCAGCGGGGAGCACGCCCGCTCGGGGAACGTTCGCCTTGGTCGTCTCGCGACTTGCCCCCGAGAAGGGGGTGGACGTGGCGATCGAGGCTTGCCGGCTCGCTGGGGTGCCGTTGGTCGTGGCGGGCGATGGTCCACAAATGGGTGCCCTGCGCGCGCGGGGGGCTGGTAACCGAGGTGGTCTTGTTAAAGAGCCGCGCGCGCACGCGGGACACCCCGAAACGGAACACACACACCAGAACCCTCCCCCCGAGCCGACCACCCAGCCGTCGGGCGAAAACGACCCAGGCGCGGGAGCGGCGGTGCGCTTCTTGGGTCGCGTGGACGACGCGACGCTGGAGCGCCTGCGCAAAGAAGCCGCGCTGGCGATCGTCCCTTCGCGCTCGGCCGAGACCTTCGGCATGGCTGCCGCCGAGGCGATGGCGGCGGGCCTGCCGGTGGTGGCTAGCAGGGTCGGCGCTCTGCCGGAGCTGGTCGAGGAGGGGGCACTCGTCGAATCGGGCGATCCGGTCGCTTTGGCTCGAACGATCGAGCGGTTTTGGGGAGACGCGGGGGCAGGAGATAGGGGTCGGGCCCGCGTTGCGGCGTTGTGTGCGCCGGATGTCGTGGCGGACGGTCTGCGGCGGATCTACGCCGGCTAGCAGCTTGCCTTGCTTGAGCCCATAAGCTGCCGGTCGTGACCGAGCAACCCAAGCGCGCCCTGATCACGGGCATCACCGGGCAGGACGGCTCGTTTTTGGCCGAACTGTTGCTCGAGAAGGGCTATGAGGTGATCGGGATGGCTCGCGGCGGGGGCGAGCGGGGCTTGGGCTGCTCGGAGCGCTTGCGCGAGCGCTTGGCCGTTGTGGAGGGCGACCTGTTGGACGCGAACAGCCTGACGGCCGCGGTGGCCCAAACGAGGCCTGAGGAGCTATACCACTTGGCTTCGCTGTCGTTCATTCCGGCCGCTTGGCGGAGCCCGGCCGAAACGATGTTGAGCATCGCGGGAGCCACCGCCACGCTGCTTGAGGCGGTTCGCGACGAGAGTCCCGAAACGCGTGTGTGGTTGGCCTCCTCGGGTGCCATCTTCGGCGATGCCGGGGAGAGTCCTCAGCGCGAGAGCACGCCTTGCCGCCCCACGACGCCCTATGCGATCGCCAAGCTGGCCGCCCATCAGCTTGCGGGTGCGATGCGGGCGCACGACGGCCTGTATGCGTGTTCGGGGATCGTGTTCAACCACGAGTCCGAGCGCCGCCCGCGCCAGTTCGTGACTCGCACGATCACCCATGCGGCGGCTGAGATCAAGCTGGGGCTGGCCGAGGAGGTGACGCTCGGCTCGCTCGACGCGGTGCGCGACTGGTCGTTTGCTGGCGACACGATGCGTGGGGCGTGGCTCATGCTCCAGCAGGATCGCCCCGAGGACTATGTGCTCGCCAGCGGCGTGGGACATACGGTGGCCGAGCTGGCGGACATCGCCTTCGCTTGTGTCGAGCTGGAGGCAGAGCGCTACATCCGGATCGATCCCAAGCTTGTGCGGGGCGCCGAGCGAACGCCAAGCGTGGGCGATCCGACCAAGGCTCGCTTGCAACTTGGCTGGGAGCCGGAGCTGAGCTTCGAGCAACTGGTGCGACGCATGGTCGAGGCCGACCTGCGCGAGCTCCAGGCCCTGCCCGGACGCGCCTGAGCCTCGACCCGGCTATTCGACGGCCTCCAGGCATTGCCCGGACGCGCCTGAGCGCCACCTGGCCGTTCGCCCGCCGGTCCCCACGGATTGCATCGGGGGCGGCGCCTACACTGCGCGGATGACGACCGTCGGCATCATTGGGCTCGGCTATGTCGGGCTGCCCCTTGCGGTGGCCTTCGCCGAGGAGGGGTGCGATGTCGTGGCGGTTGACGCCGACCCGCGCAAGGTGCGCCGGCTGCGGGCCGGCGAATCCTATGTCGAGGACATTCCTTCTGAGCGCCTGCAGGCGGTGGTCGAGCGGCTGACGGTGAGCACGGGCTATGAGGCCTTGGGAGGCGTGGACGCCGTGTTGGTATGCGTGCCCACTCCCCTCAGTGTGAACCGCGAGCCCGACCTGGGCCCGCTCGTGGACAGCATGAGGGCGCTCGCCGGGGTGTTGCGGGCGGGCCAACTGGTGGTGCTCGAGTCGACCACCTATCCGGGCACCACGCGCGAGCGGGTCGCGCCGCTGTTGGAGGAGTCGGGCTTGAAGGCGGGCGGGGATTTCCACTTGGCGTTCTCGCCCGAGCGCGTCGACCCTGGCAGGACAGACTTCACGATGCGCAACACCCCGAAGGTCTTGGGCGGCCTCACCGAGGCCTGCGCCGACCGCGCGCAAGCGCTCTACGAAATGGTGTGCGACGAGGTGGTGCGCGTATCTAGCCCGGAGGCGGCCGAGCTCACGAAGTTGCTCGAGAACATTTTCAGGTCGGTCAACATCGCTTTGGTCAACGAGCTGGCGATGCTCACCGATCGCATGGGCATCGACATCTGGGAGGTCGTCGAGGCGGCGGCGACCAAGCCCTATGGGTTCATGCGCTTCGAGCCGGGGCCCGGCATGGGCGGGCACTGCTTGCCGGTCGATCCCTTCTACTTGAGCTGGCGCGCCCGCGAGTTCGACATGAGCACCGAGTTCATCGAGCTGGCGGGCAAGGTCAACCAGCAGATGCCTTACCACTGTGTGGCCAAGGTCCAGCGCGCCCTCAACGAAGCGGGTCGCGCGGTCAAGGGCAGCCGCGTGGCGGTGTTCGGCGTCAGCTACAAGCCTGGGGTGGGCGACGTGAGGGAGTCGCCCGCTTTGAAGATCCTCGAACTGTTGCAGGGCCTTGGCGCCGAGTTGGCCTACCACGACCCGCACGTGCCGAGCATCCCCGAGTTCGGCCTGAGCAGCGTGCCGGTCGAGCAGGCGCTCGGCGACGCCGACCTCGCCCTGATCGTGACGGCCCACCCGGGCGTGGACTACGAGACGATCGCCCAGCGTGCCCGCATCACGGTCGATCTGCGCGGGGTCACCCGCGGAAGTAGTGTTCCGAGCGTGGTGCGTCTATGAGCAATCCCATACTCGGCAAAAACGTCAAGGTCGGCGAGAACGTCACGTTCGGCGCCTATGTGGTCGTCCACGACGGCACCACGATCGGCGACGGCTGCGTGATCGAGGATCACGTCGTGCTCGGCAAGCGCCCGCGTCTCGCGCGCAGCTCCTCGGCCAAAGGCGATGTCGGGGACCTCGTGCTCGGCGAGCGGGTGACCGTATGCGCGGGCGCGATCGTGTTCGCGGGGGCCCAGGTCGGCGACGAGGCGATCTTGGGCGACCAGTCTTTCGTGCGCGAGCGCTCTCAGATCGGTGCCGGGTCGGTGATCGGGCGGGGCAGCGTGGTGGACAACGACGTCACCGTGGGCGCACGGGTGAGGGTCCAGACCAATGTCTACCTCACGGCGTTCACGGTCGTCGAGGACGACGTGTTCGTGGGCCCCGGCGCCACCACCACCAATGACAACACGATGAACCGCCACGGCCCCGAGACGCCCTTGGCGGGAGCCACCTTGCGGCGCGCGTGCAGGGTGGGCGGCGCCACCGTGCTCACCCCCGGCGTGGAGATCGGCGAGGAGGCCTTCGTGGCGGCGGGGGCCGTCGTCACCAAGGATGTGCCCGCGCGGGGTGTCGCGATCGGCGTCCCGGCGCGAGTTGTGCGCGAGGTTGAAGGGCCCGATTTGCTGGAGCGCTGGCGCTAGAGCACCAAGCGGACGCTGCTCACGACCTCTTGCACCTGCTCGCGCGAGAGCACGGGGCTGATCGGGATCGCGAGGTGCGTGCGGGCGGCCTCTTCGGTCCCGGGCAGCTTGGCGCCCTCGCCCCAGGCGCGCATCGCGGGCTGGAGGTGAACCGGCGTGCGGTAGTAGGCGCGGCAGCCGATGCCTTGCTCGCTTAGGGCCGCCGCGAGCCGGTCGGCTTCGGCGTGGCGCACCACATACAGGTGCCACGCCGGCTCCGAGCCCAAGGTGGGCCGCGGCAAGGTCACGAGCTCGCCCAAGCCCAGATCGGCGTAGTCGGCGGCGGCGCGGCGCCGGCCATCCGACCAGGAGTCGAGGTGGGGCAATTGGACGCGCAGGACCGCGGCCTGCAGCTCGTCCAAGCGCGAGTTGTAGCCGACGAGGTCATAGGTCACCTTGTCGTGGGAGCCGTGGAAGCGCAGCACCCGAGCCTGTTCGGCTACCTCGTCGTCGGAGGTCACGACGATGCCGCCGTCGCCGAAGCAGCCCAGGTTCTTGGAGGGAAAGAAGGAGAACGTGGCGGCCTTGCCCAGCGAGGCGGGGCGCCCGCGCGTGCCCTTCGACCCAGCGGATTGGGCGGCGTCCTCGAGCACCGGTACGCCCAGCTCTTCGATCTCGCCGACCGGCGCGAGGTTGCCGAACAGGTGCACCGCGATCACCGCCTTAGTGCGCGGCGTCAGCGCCTCGGCGACCGTTTCCGCGTTGATGCAGAAGGTCTGCGGGTCGACGTCGCAGAACACCGGCGTCGCCCCGGTCGGGGGGATCGCCTCGGCGGAGGCATAGAACGTGAAAGAGGGCACCAGCACCTCGTCGCCCGGCCCCACGCCCATCGCGCGCAACGCCACGGTGATCGCCTCGGTGCCGTTGGCCACCCCGACCGCGTGCTTGGCCCCGCAATAGGAGGCGAACTCGCGCTCGAATGCCTCGACCTCGGGCCCCAAGATGTAGTGGCCCGAGTCGAGCACCCGCGCGACCGCCTCGCGCAATTCCTCGCGCAACGGCGTCAAGGCGGTGGAGGTGTCGAACAGGGGGACGGTCATCGTGGGCGCGCTCAGGGGTTCGGCTCAGCTGGATGATCGGACGCGATCGGGGCTTGCTTGAGTGGTGTTCGCCCCATCGTGCCGTCCTTCAGCTTGCCAGCAGGTCGATGTCGGACCGCGTCATCAGCCTGATCAGCTCCTCGAAGGTGGTCTGCGGCTTCCAGCCGAGATCCTTACCCGCCTTGGCGGGACTGCCGATCAGGTGGTCCACCTCGGCGGGCCTCACGAACGCCGGGTCGATCGTCACGTACTGCTCGAAGTCGCCCAGGCCGGCCTCGTCAAAGGCGACTTCGCAGCACTCCCGCACCGAATGGGACTCGCCGGTGGCGATCACATAGTCCTCGGGCTCGTCGCGCTGGAGCATCAGGTACATCGCCTCGACATAGTCCTTGGCATAGCCCCAGTCGCGCTCGGCGTCGAGGTTGCCCAAACGCAACTCTTTGAGCAAACCGTGCTTGATCGCGGCGGCGTGCCAGGTGATCTTGCGCGTCACGAACTCCAAGCCGCGGCGGGGACTCTCGTGGTTAAAGAGTATCCCCGAGGTCGCGTGCAGGTCGTAGGACTCGCGGTAGTTGACCGTGATGAAGTGGCCATAGGCCTTGGCGACTCCGTAGGGCGAGCGGGGATAGAAGGGCGTGGTCTCGGTCTGGGGGACCTCCAACACCTTGCCGAACATCTCACTGGAGGATGCTTGGTAGAAGCGGGCCTCCGGGCACACTTCGCGCATCGCCTCGAGCATCCGCGTGACGCCCGTCCCGGTGAACTCGGCGGTCAGGGTCGGCTGGATCCAGGAAACGGCCACGAAGGACATCGCGGCCAGGTTGTAGATCTCGGCCGGTTTGGCGGCCCTCATGGCGTCCACGAGCGAGCGCTGGTCGAGCAGGTCGCCCTGGTGCAGGACGATCTTCTCGCGGATGTGCTCGATGCGGTCGAACTTCTCGGTCGAGGCGCGCCTGACCATTCCGTGTACTTGGTAGCCATGCTCGAGGAGCAGTTCGGCGAGGTAGGACCCGTCCTGGCCGGTGATCCCGGTGACGAGCGCTGATCGTTTGTTGTTCATCGGCCGGAGCCTATAGAGCGCAGCCACCGAACCGTCGCCGCCACGCCCTCCTCGACCCCGATTTTGGCCTCCCAGCCGAGCATGTCCTTGGCCTTTGCGACCGAAGGCCAGCGGCGGGGCACATCCACCTCGAAAGTGGGCAGGTGCTCGAGCTCGAAGTCCTCGGGGTCCTCGCCGCAGGCCTCCCAGATGATCTTCGCCGTCTCGGCGACCGTGAGCTCGCGCGAGGCGGAGATGTTGAAGTCCTCGTTCAGGCCCTTCGGTGAGGAGGTGGCCGTGACGACGCCGTCGGCGATGTCGTCGATATGGGTCAAGGTCCTCGTCTGCTCGCCCGAGCCGAAGATCTGTAGGGGCCGCTGTCCGGAGAGGACCTTCTTGATCAGGTCGGGCACCATGTGCGCGATCCCCGGCTCCTGCTCGGGCATCTCGCCGGGGCCGTAAGCGTTGAAGGGGCGGCAGATCGTGAAGGGGAGTCCGTGCTCGGCGTGGGCGGCCCTGCAATACACCTCCCCGGTCAGCTTGGAGAAGCCGTAGGCGGATTGGGGCGTGGGGCAGTCGGGCAGGTGGCTCTCGGTCGTGGGGAACTCGGTGGCGCGCTCGAACACCATCGAGGAGGACACGTAGGTGAAGCGCTCCACTTCGAGGTCCAGGGCGGCCCGGAAGACGGCGTTGTAGAGCCCGTTGTTGACCTCGGTGAGGGTGTGGGGCAGCTTGTGGAAATTGGCGATCCCGCCGACGATCGCCGCCAGATGGATGACATGCGAGCAGCCATCCATCGCCAGGCGGGCCTGCTCGAAGTCGCGTAGATCCCCGGTGTGGACCTCACATCCCTCCCTCATCCACAGGGGCGCTCGGCGCTGGTCGGAGACGCGCACCTCATAGGCCGGGTCGGCCAACAGCCGCTGCACGACCGCCGCGCCGATCGTGCCGGCGCCGCCGGTGACGAGGACTCTGCTCATCGGTTCGGGGGAGTCCCGGGGCGCGGTGTGGGGTGCACCGAAACGGGTGCCCTGCGCGCGCGCGCGTCTGGTATCCAAGCTAGTCTTGTTAAAAGACCGCACGCGCGCGCAGGGCAGGCCTTTGCGTTCATGTGTGCGCCGCCCCCAAGGCGGCCAGCTCGCTCGTGTAGGCGAAGACCTGGCCGGCCCCCCAACAGTTCCAAGGATCCACGACGAGACACTCGGGCGCGGCGAGCCGGGCGATCGCGGCGAGGGCGGCCGGCTCGCGGAACTCGGTGTGGTTGGCCGCCACCACGACCACGTCTGCGTCGGCGACCGCCTCCTCGAAGGACATGGTCGGCGTCGCCACGTGCGGGTCGTGGGGGACGACGTCGGCCAGCTCGCGCTCCAACAGCCGGATCGTCTTGTGGGCGAGGGAGTCGCGCTCGTCGTCGGTGTCGGCCTTGAAGGCGAGGCCGAGCACTGCCACCTTGCGCCCTGACAAGGATCCCGCGCCCAAGGCGCCCGACGAGCCCGCCGATCCGAGCAATGAGCCCGCAGATCCAGTCGCGGCGTTTGCGGATCCAAGGGCCGGTCCCAGGCGCCGGCGGATGCCTTCCACCAGGAACAGGGGCACCGACTCGTTCACACGCGAGACGGCGAGCAGCATTCCGGGTGCGTTGGAGCGCTCCTCGGAGAAGGTGAAGTCCTTGCGCAGGCAGGTGCCGGCCGTGAAGCCCGGCTGGGCGAGGCCGCCGCGGGGGTAGTCGCGGTTGACGAGGTCGATCACCTCGAACACGTTGGCGCCGTAGCGCTCGCAATCCATCATCAGGAGGTTGGGCAGGGCGAAGTGGGTGTAGCGCAGGATGTTGGCCCAGATCTTGGCCAGCTCGGCCTGGACGGGGGTAGTTTGGACGACGGGGGCCTCGAACACGGAGAACAGCTCAGCCACGACCTCGCCCGAGCGGGGGCCGACGCCGCCGACGATGCAGGGCAGGGAGTCGATCTCCTCGAGGAAGCGCCCGGCGGCTATGCGCTCGGGCGCGTGGGCCACGAAGACCTCCTCGCCAATCTGAAAACCGCGGTGCTTGGCCAAGTAGCCGGCCACGAATTCGGTTGTGCCGGGGGCCACCGTCGAGCGCAGGGTGAGCGCGTGGCCCGGTCGCAGGGCGCCGAGCAGCTCGTCGAGCGCCGAGCGGATGTCGCGCATGTCGATCTCGATGTGCGAGAAGGAAGGAGTGCCGAGCGTGATCACGATGTGCTTGGCCTGGGCGGCGTCGGCGACCTGTTCGGAGAGCGAAAGGCGTCCGCTCAGCCCGACGCGCTCGAGCAGGGCTTGGGCGTCGGTCTCTTGGAAGGGCATGAGGCCTTCGCGCACAGAGCCGAGACGGGCGGGGTCATTGTCGATGCCGATCGTCCTCAGGCCCCGATCGGCGAAGGACAGCGCGAGCGGCAGTCCGACGCGGCCGAGGCCGACGACGGCGACGTCCGCGCTGGTGTGTGGCTCTGACATCAGGCGCAGGTTATCGGCGCTCGCGCAAGTACTGGCGCGCGAAGCCCACTACGAAGCGCGGGTTCTGGGTCAGGTAGCGCCGCCACAAGCGCTTGGGCTCGCGCGAGAGCCGGTAGACCCACTCCAGGCCGTTTCGCTGCATCCAAGCGGGCGCCTGGGAGACGATGCCGGCGTGGAAGTCGAAGGCGGCGCCCACTCCCACGAGCAGGGGAGCCGCCAAGAGGGGGCGCATTTCGTGCATCCAAAGCTCCTGCTTGGGCTGGCCGGTGCCGACCCACACGACCTGAGCGCCGCACGCGTCGATCTCGCCGACCACGCGCTCGCGCTCGGCGGCGGTCAGGGGCCGGAAGGGGGGCGAGAGGCCACCGACTATGCGCAGGCCGGGAAAGCGCTCGCGCAGCTTCGCGATCAGCAGGTCGAGGGCCTCGGGCGAGCGGCCTCCGTACAGGTACATGGGCGTGCCGGTGCCGGCTGCGTGGGCGCAGAAGTGGGCCATCAGGTCGGGGCCGTACACGCGTGTCGCGCCAGGGTGGCCCAGTAGGCGCAAAGCCCATACGAGCGGTTGGCCGTCGGGCACCGCAAGCGTCGCGTCGAGCACGGCCCGCATCGTGGCGGGGTCGTCGCGGGCGGACATGACGAGGTTGACGGCGGCCGCGGTCACGGTGGCGCGGGCGCCCGCTTCGATCGTGGCGTCCATCCAGGCGATGACCTCGTCGTATGAGGACACCGCCAAGGGCACGCCCAGGATCGCGGCGCGGGGGGGCAGGCTTGGGGCGGGGTATGTGGGGGAACCGGAGATTGGTCGAAAGCCTATCCGCGGACTGTCCTTTGGGGCGCGTGCGATCCGATGGATCTCGTTGGATGATCCATACGATTCGCAATGTTCGGGGCCGACTGGATCGGAGTGCGCGCGACCGGAGTGGCCTGGGCCGGAGTGGGCGCAACCGGGGTGGGTGGGGTCGGTGACGCCGCTGGACCTGCGCCGCTATCGCGCCGAGCGGTTGCTGCGCAAGGACTTCGAGGGCATGAGGGCCAAGGTGCTCACGGTGGTGCGCTCCCAGCTGCGGGGCGCGGGCATCTCCTTGGCGGCCGCCGACCTGGAGGCGTGCTACGCCCAGGCGTGGCACGGCCTGTACGCGAAGGTGCTCGAAGGCGAGCAGATCGAGAACCCGGCGGGATGGCTGGTGCGGGTGGCGTTCCGCAGGGCGGTCGATGAGTACAGGGCGGCTCGCGCGACCCCGGTGGTTGGGGAGGGGGAGGGGGAAGGTTCCTACCCTCGGGGATCCCACGCCGCCGGAGATTGGGCCGGCGAGCTGGACGACAAGGCTCGCTTGAGGCAGGTGTTCGAGGGTTTGCGGGCGCGCCTGGGCCCGCGCGAGCGGGAAGCTGTCTCGCTCTGCTACCTGCAGGGCTTGACGAGGGCGCAGGCCGCCGAGCGGATGGGCGTGAGCGACGCGCGGATGCGCAAGCTGATGGAGGGCGGTGGCGCGGGCAGGCCCGGCGTGGCCGCGAAGATGGGCGACCTGCTCGGCACGATCGCGGCGGGGGGCTGGTGTGAGGAGCAAGGCTCGCTGATGAAGGCCTATGCCTTCGGCCTGCTGGACCCCGCGGGCGAGCGCCATGAGCTGGCGGTGGCGCACTGCTCGCAATGCCCGGCGTGTCGCGCCCATGTGGCTTCGTTGCGCGGGCTGGCCGCGGTGCTGCCGCTGCCTTTGTTGCCGGGGCTGGCAAGCGGCGGAGGCGCGGTGGCGAGCGGATCGGAGGCGGCTGGACGGGCGCGCGGCGGCGGTTTGCGTTTGTCGAGGCGGATCGCCACGGGCGCTTCGCGTGGGGGCGGCAAGGTTGGCGGTGGCTTGAGCGGCCTGCAGGGCTCGTTGGTGGCCAAGCTGGCGGTTGTGGCGGTGCTTGCGGTTGGGACCGGCTATGCGGTGCTGGGGTCGCGCGCGCACGGCAGCGCATCTACGCTCGTGGCCCCGGCGCCATCGCAACCGAGCGCGGGCCTGTCGAGCGCGGGCCTGTCGAGCGCGGGCCTGTCGAGTGCGGGCCTGCTGTCAAGTGCTCCATTTGGGGTGCCCCGCGTGCGTGCGCGCGCACGCGGGGGGCACCCCAAACGCATCAACACACCCTCCCACCGACGTCCGCCGCGCCCGGGATCGGTTTCCGGGGCAACCAATGTGGTGGCCTCCCCAGAGTTCGGTCCCGAGCGGGCCTCTGTCACCGCCGCGCTTGTGTCGAGGGCCCCGAGCGGGTCGACGACGCCGGCCGCCCGCGGCGGCTCCGCGGCCGGCGAGTTCGGCCTCGAATAGGTCAGCCGCGCGGGAAGACCTGGGTCAGCCGCTTGAGCGCGAGCGGGTTGCCGCGCGGGCGCAGGCGCCGGCTGGCAACTGCGCGCAAGGGGTCCAGGCGCTCGCCGACGATGTCGGCGAAGTCCTGATAGGAGACCTTCAGGCGCAGGTCGGGTTTGGATGCGTGGCCCTGCTCGACGGTGGAGGAGCCGTTGTTGACGCACAGGTGCCAGGCGGGTACGTCGGGGTCGGTGAATTCCCATTGGAACGTGGTGGGGCGCTTGAGTCCGTGGTTGGGATCTACCTGGCGGCGAATCGTGTCGAATAGGAGCGCCACGGTCTCGGGGTCGCGCCTGGTGGGTCCTTCGCGGACGCCGATCACGCCGGCCTGGGCGAGGGTGCGACCGCGCTGGGAGATCTCAAGCGGGGAGAGGCCGTCGGGCAAGAGCGGCGGTCCGGGCAGGCTCTCCGCGGGCATGCCGGCTGAGCGCATCTTGGTCGTCATCGAGGTCAGGCCCTCAACGCCCACTTCGTCGTAGGTGGCGCCGAACACGGTGATGTACCTTTCGTCCCAACCGGGCGGCATCAGGACTTGGGCGGTGTAGCGGGTCACTTCACGCAACAGCCCGGCCACGGCCTTGGGCACCCCGACCGGGTCTTCGCGCTTGAGGTCGGCCAGCAGCTTGACGCCGAAGCCGATGTGGCGCTGCTCGTCGGCGGCGATGTTCTGCATTCCCTGCCTGAAGGCCGGCAGGACGTCGCGATCTTCGAGATAGCTGCAGATGAAGTGCTGTCCCGGCTGAGCGAGAGAGGCCTCGATCACGATGTGGTAGAGCGTCACCGCCGCGGCCAGCTTGGCGGGGGAGCGGTCGGCGCGCAGCTCGTCGGCCATCGTGTCGAGGCGGTCGAAAATCTTGCGAAAGCCGGGCGTCAACTGCGGCTTGATCGCCTGCAGGCCGCTCTCCATCGTGCCGTTGCCGATACCGCACACCTCTTGCATGAAGCGCTTGAAGAAGACGGCGTGCCGGGCCTCGTCCACCTGCTGGGTGGTCAGGAAGTACTTCTGCTCCTCGCGCGGCGCCGCGTCGATGTAGGGGGAGAGGTTGTCGGCGACGGCGTCCTCGCCCCAGAAGAACAGGGCGTAGTTCCAGAGGGCGGCCTGGCGCTCGAAGTCTGTGAAGCGCTCTTGCCACTGCCGGGCATCCTCGGTGAAGTCGAGGTCCATGGCGCTCCAGTTGCCCCGCTCCCAACGCGAATAGAGGTCGACGTAGGAGATCGCGTCGACCGGCAGGCTCTCCACGGGGGCCTCGGCGGTCGATGTGGAGGGGGGTGTCGCCGTGCTCGCCATATGTGCTCGCTCCTCTTGCTTGATTGGCTGGACAGCCAGTTTCTGCAATCTAGCGCAATGGGGGACCACCTGCGTCCCGTCTTCGCCCGGCCGATCGAAGTGGGCTTGAGCTCACGATGACGGTTTGTTTACGGGCGCGGCAGGCAGAGGCATGCGTAGTGCACCGTGAACAGTCGCCGGGCGAGCGGCGGCGCGAGCTTGTGCAAAGTCGTGCGTGCTCCCCACTTGGTGACCGCCTTGACCTTTTGCGCGGATGTGTGGGCGAAGAAGCTTTGCGCGGCCAGGGGCAGCGCGTCCTCAATCTCGCCGGCCACACGCAGGCCGGCGCGGGCCACGATCGCTCGCGCCGCGCTGCGGTCCAGGCGCTGGAGGTGCCCGACCTCCTCGGCGTGCTCGCGCTTGGGCTCCCGCCGCGCGGAAATGTTGGCCTCCAAAGGCACCTCCATCACGACCGCCTGGCACGCCCGTCCCACCTCGGCAAGGAGGGCGGCGGGGTCGGGCACGTGCTCGAGCACGTGCGAGACTATGCCCAGGTCGAAGGCTTGGTCTGGGAAATCCAAGTGCGCTCCGTCATACAGCTGGACCGAGTCGATCTCGGCGCGTTCCCCTGCGATCCGGACGGCGGCCTCGGTGATCTCGACTCCTTGCAGGGTCTGGCCGAAGCGCCGCCGGCGCAGCTCGGTGAGCAGGGCGCCGTCGCCGCAGCCCACGTCGAGGATCTTGGCTGGGCCAGAGCCGGTCGGGGCGATGCCGGTCGGGGCGAGGCTGGTCGGGGCGAGGCTGGTCGGGGCGAGGCTGGTCGGGGCGAGGCCCGCACGGCGGCACAGCTGGATGACGTGGTCGGCCTTGCCTCGCGCCCCCAAGGCCCTCCAGTCGGCATAGAGCTGGGCCTCGGCTCCGTCGCGAGCGTAGGAGTCGTCGTAGAACTCGACCAGACGTTGGTGGTCGGAGAAGTCGGATCGGGCACTTTCGCGGCCCTGCTCGGACTGGGAATCTTGGGTTTGGGGCGCGTTGCCGGGAGAGTCCTCCACCGCGAGGATTATCCTCACCACGATGACGCGAGGGCTCATGGGGTCGCTGCGGGAAGCCCCGGCCACGCTGCGGGACGCCCCGGCCACAGTTCCGGCCCTGATGGCGGTCGGAGTGTTCGTCGTGTGGGCTACGAGCCAGGCCGGCTATCCGCTTAGCCACTGGGCGCCGGGCGCGCTGATTGTGCTCGCCCTGCTGATCGTGGCCGTGGGGACGGTCCCGCTTCGCGGGGCGGATATCCCCTCCACGGTCAAGCTGGCGCTCGGCTGCTTGGCCGCCTACACGGCGCTCAGCTACCTCTCGATCCTGTGGGCGGGAGCGCCGGGCGAAGCTTGGGAAGGCGCTAACCGGACGTTGTTGTACCTGCTGGTGTTTGGCCTGTTCGCGCTGTGGCCAGGGCGGGGAAGGAGCGCCGCGCTGGTGGTAGGTCTGTGGACGTTCGCGATGATCGTGCTAGCCGTGTATGCGGCGCTGTGCTTGGATGCGGCCACGGGCACAGGCTATGAGGCGCTGTTCTCGGGCGAACGGTTCAGCTATCCGACGGGCTACCCCAACGCCAATGCGGCCCAGTGGTTGATGGCGTTCTGGCCGGCGCTCCTGCTGGCTCGGGGGCGGGAGCTTCACTGGGCCCTGCGCGGGCTGTTGGCGGGGGGCGCGGTGGTGCTGGCAGACGTGGCTTTGCTGAGCCTCAGCAGAGGCTCGCTGTATGCGACTCCGGTGATGGTCGTTCTCGTCTTCGCGCTCGTCCCCGACCGCCTGCGCACGTTTGCGACGGCGGTCCCGGTGGCGGTTGGGATTGGCGCCAGCGCACCTTTCGTGTTGCGGGTCGGCAACCGCATCGAGGCCGGCCGGGCACCATATGGAGCCACCCACACGGCGATCGCGGTGGCGCTCGTCGCGGCCATGCTCGTGGCGGTCGTGGTGGCTTGCGGGGCCGCTTTCGAGGCTCGCCGAGCATTGTCGGAGCGGGCCGAGCGAGGCGTGCGCCGAGCGATCGGCGCCGTCGCGCTGGCCACACTGCTCGTCCTGCTCGTTGGTGGCCTCGCGGTCGCGGGCAATCCGGTGACGAGACTACGCCACAGCTGGGAAAGCTTCGAAGGGGGCTACTCCTCGACCCCGACCACCGGGAGTCGCTTGCTGGGCGGGCTGGGCAGTAACCGCTACGACTTCTTCAGGGTCGCGCTCGACGAATTCGCGGCCCACCCGGTCGTGGGTATCGGAGTGGACAACTTCCAAGCGCAGTACTTGCGCCATGGTCGCAGCGACGAGACGCCGCGCTACCCCCACAGCGTGGAGCTGAGGACGCTCACCGAGACCGGCCTGGTGGGCGCGCTGCTGGCGATCGTGGGGCTTGGCGCGGCGCTCGTGGCCGGCTGGAGGGCGATGCGCCGTCGCGACGACAAGCTCGCCGCGACGGTCGCGGCGGCCGCCTTGGGGGGCTTCGCCTACTGGGCGGTCCATGGCTCGTTCGACTGGTTCTGGGAGTTCGCGGGCCTGGGCGCCCCCGCATTCGCGCTGCTGGGGGTGGCCTGCTCCTTGGCGTCTGCTCCAGGGGGTGCCCTACGCGCGCGCGAGGGGTGGTCTTCGGGGCGCACGGCTGCCGTCGTTCTGGGAGGCCTGTTGGCGCTCGCCGCGACCCTGTCCTTGGCGGCCCCGTGGCTGAGCGAACGCCAGATCCAAACCGCCGCTCGGATCTGGCCGAAGGCGCCGTTGGCGGCCTACTCGAGGCTGGGCGACGCCGCCAAACTGAACCCGCTCAGCGACAAGGCCTACCTGGTGGAAGGCTCGATCGCGCTGCGCTTCGGCGACTTGGTGCGCGCCCGGAGCGCTTTCTCGGAGGCTTTGAAACGGGTTCCGGACGACGCCTACGCGACGCTCGAGCTGGGCGCGATCGCCTCTGAGACGGGGAATCGCAAGGCGGCCGTCGGATTGCTCGAACGGGCCCTGTTTTTGAACCCCCGCGACCCCCTCGCGCGCGAGGCCTTGAAGACCGTCGAGGCGGGGCGGAACATCAATGTGGAAGCGCTAAATCGAGCAATCCTGCTCAAAGCTGAAAATCTCGCGTAAACATCTGCTCGTTGCGGGTTATTGTGCAGGAGAATGCCGCCCACCTTCGCTAGCGTGTGATTTGAGCTTGGTTTGGTTTCCCCGGCGGCCGCATCGGCGGCGTGATCGGGGGGGTTCTACCGGGTAAAGCAGGTCCAACCGTCATTTAGCGCCACCGATTCGTTGCCGGCACGGAAAACGAGCTGCGTGTTGCTCGCGCCCAGGAAGGGAACCCAAGGTAGGGAAGATGAATCGCAAGAGCAGGATCGTGGTGGTGCTGGTCGCGTTCGGCCTGGTGCCGGCGGCAGCCTCGCCGGTTGCGCTTGCGGGTAGCCCCCTGCTGAGCGGATATGGAGGGCCCGGTACCGGCGAACAGGCCGTGATCGGCTCGACCTTGATCGGGGGCGGGGGAGGGTCGGGCTCGTCCGGCTCGGCGGGGTCGGGTGGCTCGAGTTCGGCGAACTCGACGACCGCGGGTGGAGCGGGCTCGACGGTGCCCGGGACGACGTCGGCGGTGACCGGTGGCAGCTCGGCCGGTGGAGGCGGGAGTCGTGCGTCGAGCAAGGGGAGCGGCGCCGGCGAAGGCGCGTCTGGCGCCAAGCACGCTGGTGGCTCACACACTGGCGGCTCTGCGGCCATCCGAGGCACGACGGGCGGTCGCGGAATCCAGGTACATGCCTTCGTGTATCCGACCGCCTTGCGCTCCGCCTCGGTGGACTCGCCGGCGCTTGGCATCTCGGGCTCGGATTTGCTCCTGCTCTTGGCCGCGATCGCGACGCTCGCGTTGGTAGCCGCGGCGACCCTGCGGCTTTCCCGACTACAGCGAGGGCTGTGAGCGACCGATAGAGGCCACAGAGGCACTCACGCCCCACTCTCATGGAGATTTCCCGACAAACATCCTCACTGCCGCTGACCGGCCAACTGCCGGCCAGACGCGACGCGCCGTTCCCCCACAGCTTGCCGCGCAGCGCCTTCCAAGGACGCTTGCAGTGGCTGCTCGAGGGCACCGGCTGGAGTGCTCTGCGCCCCGCCTCGGACCTCCTCTTGATGTATGTCGGCGTGGTTGTGGCACTCGGCGGTTTGGGCTCCACCTTCGGCGTTTCTTCGCTGCAGGCGCCTCTGCTCGTGCTGCCCCCGGTCGCCCTGCTGCTGCTCTACCTGAGGGGGCTGTACCGCAGCCGCCTGCGTGCTCTCTTGCTCGACGGTGTGGTCCCCGTCATCAGCGCCGTCTCGGTTGGCGCTGTGGCGGTTGCGATGCTCGGTTCTGTGCTCAACGGCGCGATGCCCAACCAGGACGCGTGGCTTGACACTTGGCTGTGCGTGCTCGTGGGGCTCGGCTTCAGCCGCATCGCGTTGGCATATGCCCAGCGCTTTGCCCGCAAGCGCCGCATGGTGGGCAAGCCGGTTCTGATCATGGGCGCCGGCTTGGTCGGCTCCCAGGTGGCCCGCCGCCTCGACAACCATCCCGAGTACGGTCTCGCGCCGATTGGCTTCCTCGACGACGACCCCCGCTCGATCGCCGAGGTCGGCGGCCGCGACGTCCCGGTCATGGGTACAGCTGAGGACCTCGACAAGATCGTGGAGCGCACCGGCGTACGCAACCTGATCGTGGCCTTCTCTTCGGTCGCCGACGCTCGCATCAGCCGCCTGATCCAGCGCTGCCAAGCGTTGGGCATCGAAGTCTCGGTGGTGCCCCGCATGTTCGACACGATCAACGACCGTGTCGGCTACGACACCGTGGGTGGCTTGCCTTTGCTGTCCTTCTCGGGCGTCAATCCGAAGGGTGTCCAGTTCGCGATCAAGCACGTGATCGACCGCGTGTCGTCGATCGTGCTCCTGGTCTTGCTCTCGCCCGTGATGGTCTTGGCGGCGCTGGCGGTGCGGTTCAGCTCGGCTGGGCCGGTCTTGTTCCGTCAACGCCGCGTGGGTCGCGACGGTGCGGAATTCGACGTTTACAAGTTCCGCTCGATGCGGCTGGCCCCGGCGGGTGTCCCACAACCTGTGGGCGCCGACGTCGGTTCGCTCGACCTGGGAGATCTCTTGCCGGTAGACACCGCTCCCGGCGGCGTGGAGGGAGGCGAGGATAGGCGCACCCTGGCGGGGCGCATCCTGCGACGTACCTCGATCGACGAGCTACCGCAGTTGTTCAATGTGCTGCGTGGTGAGATGAGCCTTGTCGGCCCACGCCCGGAGCGCCCCGAGTTCGTGGAGATGTTCGGGCGCGACATCGTCCGCTACGGCGATCGCCATCGCGTCAAGTCGGGCATCACCGGCTGGGCCCAGGTCCACGGGTTGCGGGGACAGACCTCGCTTGCGGAAAGGGTGGAGTGGGACAACTACTACATCGCCCATTGGTCGTTGGCGCTCGACTTCAAGATCGCCCTGCTCACGCTGATAGCGATCTTCCGCCACTCCGACTAGATACTGGCGCTGGCCGTGTGCGCTGCGCCCGTCCAGTACTGGAAGACGCTCACGCGCAGTCCCCGTGTGCCAAGGACCCCGGGAAGGGCGATCGCGTAGTGGTTGAAGCGGTCCAATGTGAACTGCGCCCGGTAGACGGCACGGCCCCCCTTGAAGGCTTCCATCTGTAGGTAGTCGCCCACGGGACCCGAGCCGCTCGCCACGACGCGGTTGCCGCTACGTCCGAGACGGACGGTCACGGGGCTGGGGCTCCCGAACGGAGAGCGGAACACTCCGCGCAGAGCCCCGAAGGATGGCTTGTGAGCGCCTGTTTCGGTGACCACGCCGAAGTCTTCGCGGCGACTGCCCTGTAGCGAGTACATGATCTCCGCCGCTACCCAAGGTGTGCGTGCGAGCGACCGGAACACGTTCTTCAGGTTGGTCGCCTGCACCTGCTTGGTCACGCAGCCCTGTTCTTGCTGGACGCGCTGGCGCGGCCAGCAGCTGCTCCAGCCGAACTCGTTGAGCCATAGCGGCGTGTTGTCGCCGTTGGCCAATTGCACTTCGTGCAGGTAGCGCAGGGAGGCGAGAACAAGGTTGTAGAAGTGCACAGACAGCCCGTCGTAGTAGCCCTTGATCCCGGCTGCATACAGCGCCTTCAAGAAGGCACCATTGGAGCCCACCAGGGAGCCTCCAAGGACTGTCATGGACGGATCGGCCTGCTTGATCGCGGGGTAGGCGGCCTTCAAGATTTCCGCATAGTGCTTGGCCTTTTCGGGCCCCGCGAGGTAGTCTTCGTTGGCCTGATCGGGCTCGTTCCACACTTCGATCGCGGCCAGCTTGGAGCCGTAGCGCGCGGCCAAGAAGGCCGCGAACGAGCCGTAGGTTGCGGGAACCTTGGGCGCCCACGCTTGGGCCCTGCTGCTGGTCCCGGCCTTGCACTTGCCAACTAGAGCGGGTGGCGCCGAGGACGCCCAACAGGGCGTCCACATCACCAGCGCCACAACCTTGATGCCGGCCGCCCTGGCTTTTTCGATGAGGTTGTCGGTGAAAGCGAGTGCGCCTGGATCGATCCGTCCCTGCGCCGGTTCCATCGTTGACCAAGGTATTTCCACGCGGATCGCGTGAGCATCGAGCGAGCGGGCCCAGGCGATCTCGCGATTGACGCGAGCGGCTGGAGTGCCAAAGGAGATCCCGGTCGCATTTACGCCGCCAAGTGGCGGACCGGTCGCAGTCGCCGCCGCGCCCTTGGCGCTCGCCGGCGCCGCCCGCGCCGCAACCATCGCCTGCGTCGCAACCGCCGCCACCGCGACGGCCAAGCTCAGCCGTACGGCCAAGCCAAGCCGTGCCCTGAATCGCCTTGTCATCCCTCCACGATAATCGGGCCCGGTATGAATCGCGGCGGTTGCACGTCGGCTTGTCATGGTCGAGATAGGCTTTCGTCGATGTCGCCCACCTGGATCTGGCTGCAAGGCGCGATCGTCGTGTTCGTGGTTATCGGCATGATCATCGCCATCACCAAGCTCGCCTGATCGCGGCTGGCCGACCTATGCTTGTGGCCTGGGCGGCAAACCTCCCGGATTTACGGGTGGCTGGGTGGCTGCTCCTCGACGCTTGGCGATGGGATCGCAGATCAGCGCCGACGCCAGCGGATGCGGTGCGGCCGGCGCTCGCGCTCCAGCGGCGCGTCCGGGCGCATCGGGATCTCCTCGCCGGCCAAGATCGCGGCGGGAACCGCTTCGGTCAACCACTCGGTTAGCACCGCATAGCCCGCCTCGGCCAGCTCCTCGGCCATGCCCGGTGCCCGTTTGGCCGCGTCATGGGTGTCGGAGGCCACGTTGTGGACGAGCTTGCGCTCCATCAGGCGGCGCGAAAAGCGGCGCACCTCCCCGCCGAAGCGCCCCACCAGAGAGCCGGCCGTGATCGACGTGAGCACGCCCGCTTTGACCAGCGAGTCCAGCAACTGGGGTTCGCGGTGCATGGCAGGGCAGCGCTCCGGGTGGGCCAGCAACACGCGATGTCCCGCGCTCTGCAACCCCATGACGACTCCATCCAGTCCGGTCACGATCGGCGTGAAGGGCGGCTCGAGCAATATCCAAGGTCCGTCCCCAAGCCGCAATCGCTCGAGCTCATCGGCGTCGATCTGCTCGACCTTGGTCATCGCGATCTCCGCGCCCGCCTTGATTTCCAGTTCGATCGCCTCGGCGCGCAAGCGCTCGTTCAACTCGCCCACCAGTCGAGCGATCGTGGTCGCGTCGTTGTGGTGGTGCCAGTTCACGTGGGGCGTTGCCACCATTACCCGCGTCCCGCGGTCGGCCGCCACACGGGCAAGCTCCAGCGAGCCCTCGATCGTCGCGGGCCCGTCGTCGATCCCGGGCAACACGTGGGTGTGAAGGTCGATCACCGCGCCTGAACGATATGCGAGCGAGGCGCCGTCGGCCTCAGCTGTCCGCCGAGAGCTTCATGAGCCCCACCCCGCTTCCTCCACCGGGCGCTCGGCGGATATCATCGGCTCGCATCCGTTTCAGTGCAGCGCGAACCGCCGCCAAGGAGAGTCATGTTCAGATCGATCGTGGTTGGAACCGACGGCTCGGACACAGCCGGCCAGGCTGTGCGCCAAGCTGTGGACCTCGCCAAGTCCGTCGGGGCGACGCTCGAGTTGGTGAGCGCATACGAGCCCGTACCCGCCCAGCGCCTGCGCGAGGAGCGCCGCGAGATGCCCGAGGACCTGCAGTGGGCGGTCAACCCTCGCGAGGATGTGGACGCCACCTTGGAGGGAGCCGCGGAGATTGCCCGCGAGGCGGGTGTCGCCGTCAACGTGTATCCGCGTCAAGGCGACCCCGCCGACGCGATACTCGACGTCGCCGAGGAGCAGGGCGCGGACCTGATCGTGGTCGGCAACAAGGGCATGACCGGAGCCAAGCGGTTCCTGCTCGGGTCGGTGCCCAACAAGGTCTCCCACCACGCTCCTTGTTCCGTGCTCATCATCCGCACGACTTAGCCGCCGGCTCCACCGCCCCACAAACCGAGACCCGTACGAGGTTGCCGGGCGCCGACAGCGCGCCGGCCGCGGGACGATGAAGCGCCCTGCCAGCGAAACCGGCAGGACGGTCCCTGCCTATCCCCCGCACAGATAGCGCCACGCGGCTTGGATACCGCGCCACGAGGCGGCCGCCATCGATTTCATCTCGCTCGGCACGGGTGCGGGCCGGCGCACAGTCTGGATCGAGCGGCTGCCTACCTTCAAGGTCGCCCACACCCCGATTCGAGCCTTCGTCGAGACGCCTCGCGGCAGCCTGGTCGTGCAGGTGAACGCTTGGCGGCGCCTGACTTGGGTCACGCAGCTCCCGAGCCTGCGCCCGCGCAGGATCGCGGTCAAGCGCAGCCTGCCGGGCTGTCCGGCCGTGGCGGTGAGGTACAGCTTGCGCCCGATCAGCATTGCCGTCGGTGTCGACAGCGCGACAGTGCTCGTGCCCCCTATCTTCCCGGGTGTCGGTGCTGTCGCCGGTGGTACCTGCGGGTTGGGCGGGAGCGCCACATACGGTGTGATTTGGATCGTCTTCTGGTCGCGCCCCGAGTGTGGGCTTTCGGCGGTCACCGTCACGAAGCCGCCCGGCGGAGGTGTCGAGGGCGCCGTGTACGTGGCGGTCGTCGCCCCGCTCGCAGCGATGGTGGGGAAGCTCGAGCTCCATTTCACTTCGTCGGTGTCATCGCCGACGGAGGCCGACAAGGAAATGCTAGTGCCCGCGATCATGCTAGTCGGCGCCCCTTCGATCGCGACGCTGGGTTTGTATTCGCCGACATCGAGAGAGACGCTGGCCACGGCCGGGCTGTGCGGGAACGGGCTCTTGGGGTCCCTCGCCGCGAATGAGAAGCTGTCCGGGCCGTTGTAGTCGGCCGCCGGGGTGTATTGGACCTGGTTGCCCACGATTGGACCCAGCGTTCCGTGGGCCGGAGCTGTCACCACTTCATAGGTCGGGCTATTGGAAGGCCGTTCGTCGTATTCGGGGCCTTCCCACTTCTTCGAGGACAGATGCACCGTCAAGGGATGATCGGTTTCCACGAAGTCCGATTGAGCCGCCGCGTCGAAGCCTGGGACCACCGTTGCCTGTCCCGCATAGGCCGGTGGTTTCGGGCCTGGCGCTTCCTGAATGAAGTGTTCAGGGTCGGCTTCGGCCCGCAGCCGGTATTCGCCGGGCTCCACGTTTGAGACGTCGACCCATTGGAAGGCCAGGTTTGAGGTGTATGAGTCGCGCCATCCCTCGGAGATGCCCTCGAATACTTCGGTTGCTTCCGGTTGCCTATACCGACAGAATTCGCGCGGGTGTTCGCCGTAATCCTTGTAGACCTGTTCTGGCGGACCTCTTTCAGGTTCGACGTGTTCGCTGTCCTCCAAGCAGAAGCCGACCTTCTGGGCGGGCGCCACTTCGATGGTCTCGGTCGCGTTCCACAGCGAATACCGGGCAACGTGTTGCAAATGCCAGTGTTCGTGCCCGTCGGCAGTCACGTATTCCATAATCCCGCTGCTCGGTTCGTCTTTGTGGGGCGTGGTTTCCGCGGTCGGCGGGGGGCCTTCGGTCGACGGGTATTCGTAGATCCGCTGGAACACTCCCATGGGCGGCGACGCGGGTTCGCTCGGATTTGGTGGTGCGCTCCGCTCTCCCCTGAAGTCCACTGCTCCCGGCCCCTTGTTATGCACGTAACCGTTGAACCGCAGCAACAGCTCCGGTTCCATGTGTCCTTTGGTCGGCGTTTCTTCGCTGACCGACAAGCTGATGTTGTCCGGCGAGTCAGCCACCAAATCGGGGAGTTGGGGGGTGGGGCTGGACGCATAAGCCTCGCGCAGCGTCATCGCAAGGCCGCCGGCAGTCGCGACGACGATCGCTGCTACCAGCAAGGGGCGGGGAAGGCGGTGGGACATGCTCTTACGCTACCCCGAGACGCGTCCGTCCGCGCCAGCTTGCTCACGCTCGAGCCCTTCGATCGGCCGCCCCGGATCGGTTGTTGCGTCAAGCCCTTCGATCGCTGGGCGCAAGCTGCCCGGCAAAAGTCTCCACACAAGCCGCGCCCTTCGCCCGAACGGCACGACTGCGTGGATCGTGCGCAATTGCATCTCCACGTCCAGCGCCCTCATCGCCGGCATCGGACGCAGGTGGGGGATCTGCCGCCAAGGGATCGCGTCGGGCGCGGCGACCTCGTCGGAGAGGAGCGCCACGTCGATCCCCTGGGAGCGCAGGCCACCCAGCCACTCTCGCGCAGTCTCGGCCGGGACGCCTCGGCCCGCCAGCGCGACGACCTTGGGCGGCCCACTCGGACGGCGCCCGAAATGCCGCGGGGACGAGGGCGCGGCCGAGGACGACGTTCGGTTCGAGCCCAAGTTCGAGTCCGAGTTGCGATTTGACGCTCTTCGCGGCCTTCGTCCGCCACCGAGCAGCACAAGCACCCAGACCAGCGCGTCCGAAGATGCATCCAACGCGATCTTCACCATTCCCTGCCATCCATCGCGCCACCCCTGCTCCACGATGGTCCGGTAGCAGACCTTGGCGACCGGCCTCACCAAGATGCCCTTCAGATACGCGAATCCACTTTCCGGCCGGGCCAGATGCCCGCTCTCCAAGCGCGCGTAGCTCCAAGCGTCGCCCACCGCCCCCATCAGGGTCCGCGCAAGCTCGTGTTCCAGTTCGCCCTCGAGCACCACCGGGCGCTCGCGCGGCTCGATGCCCTCGTGCACGCCCCTTGCTTCGTCGTGACGGTAAACGCCTGGCCTGAACAGGCGCGAGCGATAGGCCGGATACTTGCCCGAGGGGCCCAGTAGCCGCCCCAAGAACCAGTGACGCAGCGGAAACACGGCAATCGACGCTTGCTCCTCGGGCGAGGACAGCAACTCTTCGATGCTCGCCCTCAAACGGGGTGTCACGCGCTCGTCGGCGTCCAACTCCAGCACCCAATCACCGGTCGCGGCGTCGAGCGCCACGTTGCGCTGGGCGGCGAACCCGGGCCACGGATTCTCGATCACGGTTGCGCCTGCCTTGCGGGCGATTGCGACCGAGCGGTCGGTCGAGCCGCCATCCACCACGACAGTCTCGTCACAAAAGCTCACGCTGTCGAGCGCGCCCGGCAGGTTGTCCTGCTCGTTCTGCACGATCAGGCACGCGCTGAGGCGTTGGCGCTCACAGCTTCGAGCCTCGCGAGCCGAGGGGGAGGCGTCGGTCCACTGTGGGGGATCTGCGGTCACCGGCGGCGCTCTCTCATCGCTCTCGATCGGTGGTCGGCGCCGAACGCGAACGAGAGCGTCTGATGCGCTCGAGCATCTCGGGTGCCTCTCGTCGCAAGAGTCCCCTCAAGGCGAATCGAATGTGCTTAGGCGCCAAACGCAGCCGTATCAGCGGGTAGCGGACGCCGGTGGGAAAGAGCGTGCGCCACACGATCGCCGTGTCGCGGTCGGACAACCTTCGCTTGTAGTCGTGCGCTCCGCCGCCCAGGTCGGCCACACGCACGCCTTCCTCGGCGAGGTGGCGCAGAGCAAACAACATCGCTTGGGTTCCGGGCGCCATACGGGCCCACCCCGGGTCGAAGCCGCCTCCCCAGAACACGGCCGTGTCGCCGGCCCTGACGATCAACTCGGCTGCCACCGGACCGGAAGGACACTCCAGCAACGCAACCCACATGCGCCCTCTGGGCCCGAGGTCGTCAGCCGCGCGTTCGAGTGTCGCAGAAGCTGTTCGTTGAACATTCGACCCTCCGCGACCCTCCCACCTCGCTTGGTGCAAGTTCAGCAGTGGCTCGATCGCATCACGGTCGCTCAACACTCGGCAGTGAACCTGCTCCTCCTCCATGCGACGTCCGGTACGACGCGCCTCCTTTCGGAATCGCCGCTCACGCCGCTCCATCCAGGTGTCATACGACGCGTCAAGGTCGATCATCGGGGCGACCATCGTCGCGTCCGTGCGCCGGTGCGGGCGTTTGCCGCCAGGCCAGTGCTCCGCGATCAAGTCGGGCCAGGGATCGGCGCTATCGATCCCCTCAAAAACGATGCTGGCCGCGCGGGGCTTACCTTCTGCGAGCGCTTGAGCCAGAGCACGAGCGGCCGTGTCCGGCGCGACGCCATCATCGTCGGCCAAAATGCCGATCCGGTGCGAGAATCCTGCCGCAAGTAGACGCAGCTCGACGAGTCCATACGCTACCTGTGCGAAGAACGGCGCGACCATCACCAGCTCCGTGCCCGCGAACACGAGCACAACCCGCAAGCGTGCGTCGCCGGTGCGTGCCTCCTGCCACCACGCAAGCATCCATCCGGGCGCACAGAAAGGCCTGTTCGCCTTCACCGCCAACGCGTCCCAAGCCGCAGTTTGGGGCGCCACCGCCGCAAGGTCCTCGCAGACCACGGTTCGCAGCGCGCCCCCGTGGGCTGATGTCGATGCGCGCTTATCGATCACGGGTGATTGGACGACCCTTTCCGTGGCCAGGTCAAAGATAATATGCCCACCGAGTGGCTCGCCTTCGCATCATCTCAATCCAAACGACGAGAGAGCGAGGCGGCGCGGAGTACGCGAACGTGGACTTGCTCGACGCGCTCGTCGCGCGCGGACACGATGTCGTCCTGCTCACGAACCTTACCGACCTCGTTGCGGGAACCGACGTTCGTGTACGAGAGGTGGATCTCGGGCCCAAGCTCGGCCGCCGCAGCGCTCTGAGGGTTCTTCTGCAGGTTCCTCGAAACCTGCTGCGCCTAGTGCGTGTCCTGCGCGCGGAAGGGCCAGTCGATGCCCTGCTCGTCGGCTTCAAGAAGGAGCAACTGCTGTGCTCGCTCTTGCCGCGTCGCTTGACGGGAACCGTGGTGTGGGTGGAATGGGGTCCTTTGCCGGCTGCGATGCGCCGAGGCCCGGTCCGCGTGCTGTACGCCTTGGCCGCCCGCCGTGCCCACCGAATCCTTGCGGTGTCCGAGGGGACCGCAGCGACGGTCTTGAAAGCCGGGGTGCCACCGCAGAAGGTGGTGACGATGCCGGACCTTGTCAACCTCCATCAGATTGAGTTCAGCCCATCCGGTAGGGCCGACTTGAGGCGGGCTTGGGGTGTCCAGGACAACACGCTCGTGGCCGGCTGCATAGCCCGCTTTCAGAAGCGCAAGCGCAACGACGTCTTGGTCGACGCGATGGCCCACATCGAGGACGGCGTTCTGTTGGTGATGGCGGGCGAGGGCGAGCAGGAACAGGAGCTTCGCGAACGTTGCGCCGGGTATGAGGAGCGCGTGCGCTTCGTGGCGAACGTCCGTGGCCACGTCGATGCCTTTCTCTCCGCATGTGATCTGCTCGCTTTCGCCCCCAGCCCCACCGAGGCTGACAGGCCGCGTGTCGTCGTGATGGCGCAGTTGGTCGGACGCCCGATTCTCGCCACCGACACAGAGGGGGCCACTGCGGTCAGGCGATCGGGCGGGGGCACGATCGTCTCTCCCCACAACGATCCTCGCGCGTTTGCGGCAGCCCTCCGCGATTATCGAGACGACCCCGATCGCTGTCGCCGAGAGGGCGAGCTCGCGCGCCGAGCGCTGCTCCAAGAATACGATCCAGACCAGGTTCTGAGAACAGTCGAGGAGGTGTTCCGAGGGCGTGGCTGAAATGCTTCGCGCGGTGTCGCTCGGTCCAACCTTCCGCCCCACTCCAGAAGCCCCCGTCGCCGTGATCGGCGCCGGTCCCCACGGACTCGCAGCCGCGGCTCACCTGCGCGGGGCCGGGATTCCGACCGTCGTCTTCGGCAAGACCCTCGGCTTCTGGCGCGAGACCATGCCTGAGGGGATGCTGTTGCGCTCGCCCCTGCGCGCCAGCAGCATCGGATCGCCCGAGGAAACCTTCAGCCTGGAGCGCTGGGCCGCCCAGGCCGGCCGCGAGCTCGCCCAGAACCTGCCGATCGAGGACTTCGTCGATTACGGCATTTGGTTTCAGCGGCAGGTGTGCCCCGATCTCGATCCCCGCGTAGTCGTCGGCGTCGCCTCCGAGAAAGGGCGCTTCACGCTCAGCTTGGACGACGGAGACAGCCTGACCGCGGGTCGCGTTGTGGTCGCGGCCGGACTGGCGCCCTTTGCCCGGATCCCCACCGTCTTCGCGGCTTTGCCCGAGTCTTTGCTCTCGCACGCCTCGGCATGCGCGCCGATGAGCGATTTCGCAGGCAAGTCGGTGGCTGTGATCGGTAGCGGACAGAGCGCATTGGAGGGAGCGGCCCTCTTGCTTGAGGCCGGCGCGAGCGAGGTCGAGCTGATCGCCAGAGCAAAGGCCATCTACTGGCTGAACCACGGCTGGCTCGGAGTCCAGGACCCCGAGCTGCTGCCTCCACCCGCCAAAGTCGGCGGCGGGACCCCCTCATGGCGCGCTCGCCATGGGCTCTACTGGCACGGCGCTCCCACCGATGTGGGCGGACGTTTCTCCAGTTGGCTCGGCGCCGCTCCCGACCTGATCCGTCACTTTCCCCGTAGCGTGCGCACGCCTCTCACCTATCACTGCATCCGTCCCGCGGGCGCCCACTGGCTGCCCGACCGGCTACGCCGGGCGAAGTTCAGCCTGGCCCAAAACGTCGTTGGGGTCACGGCCGAGGGCGAGCGCGCCCGACTGCGCCTCGACGATGGCTCGGAGCGCCTCGTAGACCACGTGCTGCTTGGCACCGGCTATGAAATAGACGTGCGTCGCTATCCATTCCTCGGAGCCGGCATCGCTTCCCAGCTCCGCATCCGGGAGGGATATCCGCTACTCGGGCGGGGCTTGGAGTCATCGGTGTCTGGCCTGCATTTCATCGGAGCGCCCGCCGCCGAGAGCTTTGGCCCGACGATGCGCTTCGTGGTCGGCACCGCCTACACCGCCCCTTCGCTCACGCAGTACCTATTGGGAAAGCGCAGGCCTTTGTTCCGCTGGGCCTTCTAGCGGTCGCCTCGCAGACAGAGAGCTTCTCGACCGGAGTGGGCCGGATCAGCTGCTAGCGGCCGCGCCCGATCTTGGTGCGCAAGCGCTCAAGGCGACGTCCCGCGAACTGGCCGAACAGGGCGATCAGCGGCCCGGGGTCGCGCGGGTCGAACATGCCAAGCTCGCGGGCGCCCAGGTAGGGCCGCAAAAGTCGCCAAGCGAGGGCTGGTCTCCGACGCGGCGGGGCCGCCCGCACGGCAGGAAGCACGCCGTGCCAATCGAGGTCGGGCTGCACGAAGCGCACCCCCGGTCTCAGCGCTGGTTGGGGTCCCAACTCACGACCGCACAACGCGGCCACCACTCGAGGCGAGGCTTGCACCCCGCATGCGTCGCCGAGACCCCACTGTCCGGGGAGGCGCACGTTGACCTCCAAGAACCACCGCTCACCGGTTTCCGCGTGACGCTTGGTCTCGATACCCGCAACCCCCACGAAGCCGGCCTGGTCGAGGACGCACCGAGCAAGTTCCGTGGTCTCCGGGAGCGCCGAGGACTCTCCTACCGCCGTCTCGCCGAATCCAACCGGATATTGGCGCAGCTTGCGACAGCCGAAGCTCACCGGATAGCTGCCGTCGGCAAGCCTCACGACGATCGCCTCCTCGACGTCGCTGTCGTCTCCCGGGATGTATTGGCTGATCAGCATCGGCACTCCATCGGCGAGAGGCCTTTCCACCACCTGCTCGGCCTTCTCGGCGTCCTCGGTGAAAAACGCTCGCTTCTCGCCATAGCGATCGCGCCATTGGTGCGAGAAGACGGGCTTGATCACACACGGCCACGGAGCCTGCGCCGCGGCATCGGCGAACTGCTCGCGACTGTTCAGGCACGCTGTCCACGGGACTCGCACCCCAGCACTTCGCGCGATGGCGTCGGCTTGCTCCTTGCTCATCAGGGCCAGATGCGCGCCGTCCGTCCGCTCGAAGGTGTGGACGTTCGAAGGGAGTCGCTCTGCGGCCTGCACGAGCCACTCGCTCGCCCGATCGGTCCCTGTCAGCACGACACACTCCCTGCCGTCGCTCGCCAGTTCCTCGAGCAGCTCCAACCATCGCCCGCCACCAGGCTTGTATGGCTCGACGATGCCCCGTACCCCCCGGCTGCGGCCCACAATCGGGAGAGTCTCGACCACAGTCACCTTCGCCCCCTGGCGCACCATCCGCCGCGCCAGCGCCAAGCCGGCGTTGTAAGGGTCGAGCAGGATCACATGAGGCCACCTCTCAGGCGGCCAGCGGTTTGACCTGTTCCCACTCATGCGACGACGGTTTGGTTGCGCCTCTTGCGTAGTCCGCGGATGCGCTCGACTGCGCTCTCGGGCAGCACTTGCTTGGCCGTTTCGCGCGCCGCGACCTTCACGAACAGAGGTGCCGAGCGCGCAATAGTCAAAGGGAGCCGGGGCCCTGGCAGCATCAAGAGCGTCCAGGCGACCGGATCATCCCCGTCGGCGAAGCGCTGCTTGTATGGCTGTTCACCCGGAGCCAGGTCGAGTCTCCTGTCTCCGCGAGCGAAAGCATTCTCGATCGCATAGTAAATGCCGAGCATCGCCGGCTTGAACTTGGCATAGCGCTCGTCCCAGCCGCCATTCATGTACAGCAGCTCTCCCCCAGCCTCAAGGAACAGCTGAGCGGAGATCGGCTCACCCTCGATCTCGAGGATCCACAAGCGGAAACGCCCCGATACGATGTCCGCAAGCCCGACCTCGCGGAATTGCGCTCGCATTAAGTCGGCGCGAGCGACGATGCTTGAGCGCCCACGACCCTCCCAGCGGGAAGCATGGAGACCCATGAAGGCGTCCAGGTCGGTCTCCAACGTGGAGAGCGTGGCGATGCGTGCCGTGCCGCCTCCCTGTTCGAACTGTCGCCTGGTGCGCCGCATCTGGCTGCGGAAATTGCTGCTCTTGCCGGCAAGCCATCTCTCGAAGTCTTCGCCGTCGAGAGCCACGGTGGGAGAACTTTGCGTTTGATACCGATGGGCTATCGCCGGCAGCCATCCCGGCCAGGAGCGCCTGATGAGCCTCGTCCATGGCGAGCTGAGGGGGATACTCTCGAACGCCAGGGCATCGGCTCGGGGCTCGGCAGAAGCGAGCACCTCCGCAATCGCTTGTGCAACCTCATACTCGCGTCCCGGCAACGCCAGGGGCGAGGATCGCGGGAAGGCGTCTCCCATGATGCGGTAGTCGACGCGTCCGCCTGCGGTCTCCTCTACGTAGAACGGCGCGATGCCAAGTAGTGCCTGCTTCTCGTGGACGGCGACCACCCGCGCAGAGGCTCCCGCCGGAGCAAGATTTCTGAGCCACGCAAGCAGCCATGTCGGCGAGTGCATCGGCCGTCCATGTATGCACACCAATTCGTCCCACTGGGGCGCGAGCTTCTCAAGGCGGGGAACATCAGTGATGAGCTCGGCGTCGGGCACGTCGTCACACGCTTGCGGCGGCCAGCTCGACGTAGGAGCCGTGTCTGCATTGCTCCAGTATCCGGTGCCACCGCTCGGACATCAAAAGCTTGTAATCGCGATCTCGATGCGGGTGTGCCATGACCTCCACGCTGCTTGTATCGGCGGCGCGCAGCAGGTCGGCAAGGGCACCCTCGGATGCCGGTTGGTCCTCAAGGCTGTTCAGCCGGTCGAGTGCCACCAGGCGGTCGGTGGTGATCTGGCGCCGGGCCAAAGTTGCGTGACGCGCGCTCGTAAACAGGGTGTGCGGTGCGATTGTGCGCGCGAGGTTGCTTTCGCCGGTGCGCACAGGAATGTTCTTCGGAAGCGCGAACAGGACGGTCGGGCTCAGATGGGCGTGGTTGTGGCCGTCTATGTGCGTGGGCTCGACACCGAACAACTCGCGAAAACACGAGAGCTGGTCTGCGATGCAGGCCTTGACCAAGGAACGCAGCATCGGGTTGTATGTGATTCGTCTGCGGCGCTTGTTCGCGAAGTAGCGGACTGCGCGAGCCTGGCGCTCCCGAATCGAGAACGGAGCTTGCGCGTCCTCGAACTCCTGGGTCAGGTTCAGGTGCAGGCCGATCGGCAGTTTGTGGGACCTCGCCAGCTCCGCCGCTCTCTCACTGTCCTCCATATAGACCATCGCGGTGGCGCTCGTTATGCGCTGCGCCTCGAAGCACTGGGCGATCCGATCGGTGGCCAGCTGGTGGCCACCGAAGTCATCGGCGTTGACGATCAACAGTCCTGTCATCGGAGTGAGTCTAGATTCCCCCTGGCCTGACGGCTAGAACCCTGTGCTGTCACGCGCCCGTCGAGCGTTCGGCGCGCAGCGCGCGCAGGCGATCAACCTCCACGATCCGCGCCACAAACACTCCGACCCCGTAAAAAGCTGTGCCGAGGATGGCGGCCGGGATCAAGCCGAGCGGTCTCGCCAGCACCATTACGCCTGTCATCGCCGCTGCCAGCGCGAACGTGCGCAGCAGTCGCCACGGCGAGAGGCGCAGTTTCAGCGAATGCAAGCTGGTGCCAAGCATCAGGATCATCGTCAACAGCTCCGTAGCGACGGTCGCCCAGGCAGACCCATAGGCGCCATGGGAGGGGATCAGCGCCAGGTTGAGTCCGACATTGGCTGCGGCGCCGACTCCCGAGTAAAGGGCCAGTCGCCATTGCTTTCCGACGATCGGGGCGAGGAACCCGGCAAGGGAGCCGAAGCAGATCGAAACGAAGGCGATCATCAGGATCGGCAGCAGGCCGGCGGTGCGCTCGTAGCTGGGGCCGTAGAGCACGTGCACGATCTCGCTCGACAGGGCGATCGTCCCAGCGAGGATCGGCAGCGAGATCGCCCCCATCAGATCGGCGCAGATCTGCACCAGGCGTCTTACCCTCAGCGGGTCGCTTTGGTGTACGGCTGACAGCACCGGGAAGAACGAAGACATCACGGCGGCCGGCAGAAAGCCGAGTGGCCCCAAGAAGTTGTACGCGGCGCCGTAGATGCCCGCTTCGTGCTCGCCGGAGATCTGCAGCAACAGGACAGAGTCCACCTGGTAGTAGACGGTTATGAAGATCGAAGCGATGCCCAACGGAATCGCAACGCGCAGCAACGGTCGCCATAGGCGTCTACCCGCTTGCCACGCGATGTGAGCGAGGCGACGCGTGGTGTGGACCTGTAGAAGCGCAATGAAGGCGGCCAGGACCGCGTAGGCGATCGCGAAGCCCACCACCGACGCTTTGCTCGCCGCCAGCGCGGCGACCGCGGCAAGCCACAGGATGCCCTGCAGGACCGTGAACGAGAGCACCAAACCTGCGCGCAAGCGTGATTGAAAGACGGCCATCAACGTCGTCGCGCCGGAAGAGAGGATTGTGGTCGTCAGAATCAGGGCAACCAGGTGGCTGTCGCCCGTGTCGGTCAAGAACAGCGGTATCGAAGCGACGCAGACCGCCATCGCCAGCAACGACAGCGCGACTCGAGCGCTTGCCAGCGCGCCCAGCCATTCGGACTCGCGCTCGGGCTCGGCCGCCATCCGTTGCATGGCGGCCGTTGTCAGGCCAAGGTCGGTCAGCACCGCGAATAGGCCGACATACGAGGAGACGCCGTTCCAGACGCCATAGCCCCCCGGGGCCAGCGTGCGCGCTGTCAGCGACACCGTTACGACGCTCATGGCCATGGTGAGGCCGCGAGCCAAAAACTGGACAGCGACGTTCGAGATGATGTGCCGTCCACCCGCCTCGCCCGCGTCGCCGGCCGCTCCGCCGGCGAGCAGGCGGCGTGGGAGTGCCATCGCCCTCGTCAGCATCCGCGATACTCTCGCAGCCTTGCGTGTTCTGGTCGTTCTGCCACACCCGCCACTGCCAGAGGGTAGTGCGGCGGCCAGATGCGGAATCGGTCTCCTGCGGGGGCTGCACCAACGCGGCGTGCAGGTGTCGGGGTTGGCGGCCAATCTCGGCTCGGCCTCGATCGAGACGGTGCCGGCCGACTTGTCGGTCGAGACCTTCACTGTGGAGGTCCCCCCGGTCTGGCAGGCCCGACGCGACCGCCTCCTCTACCCAAACGGGTTGCTGCGACGCGGCCCATTTGCGGCGAGGCTGACCGAACTAGCCAAAGAGGTCGACTTGGTGCACTTCGTTGAGCCCCAGGCCGCGGTTGCCATGGGCCTCGTAGACCGCCCAGCCCTTGCCCAGATCCATTTTCTGACCAGGCGCGACAGGGAAATCAAGTGGTCTTGGCGACGGGACACGCGAACTGCGATAGAGCTACTGCGTGCCGAGAGGCGAGTTTTCAAACAGGCCGATTGGCTGCTTGCCAACTCCGCCGAGGTGGCGGACGGGCTAGCCGCGGCGGCTCCCCACGCAAAGATCGCGGTCGCGCCGCTCGCGCTTGACCCCGCCTTCTACACCCCCCGCGCGTCAGTCGAGGCTCCGGTCGTCGGATTGATCGGCACCGCTCGCTGGCCGCCTACCAGGCATGCCGTCGAACGCCTGCTCAGTCGCGTGTGGCCGCTGGTGCGCGAGCAGCGCCCCGAGGCGACTCTGCTGCTGGCCGGTCAGGGCATGGACCGCGACGCGTTCGCCCACCTACCGCAGTGGCCAGGCGTGCAATGGCTGGGCAGGGTCGCGAGCGCGACCGATTTTCTGCGTGATGTGGGCACCGTGCTCTATCCGCTCACAGAAGGCAGCGGCGTGAAGGTCAAGGTGCTCGAGGCCCTGGCCTTGGGGATACCGGTCGTGACCACGCCTGCCGGCGCCGAGGGACTCGGTGGACTCGGAGGCGTCGCGGTCGAGCGCGAGGATCGCGCGCTCGCGATGGCGACACTGAAGTTGCTGGAGGATCCAGCCGCTCGACGCACCGCCGCCGAGGCGGCACATAGGACCTTCGTCGACCACCACACGCCGCTGCCGGCCGCCGCGCCCGTGGTCGAACTCTACGAACGGATGCTTGCGTCGTGAACAGTGCTGTGCCGGTGCGAGTGATGGCCTACACCGACTCGCAATCGGTTGGCGGCGCCGAGTTGGCGCTCGGATATCTACTGGGAGCTCTCGACCCCGCGTTCGAGGTGGGCCTTCTGGCCACCACGCCGAACGTCGGCGAGGCTATCGCCAGGCATCGTCGGGGAACATCGTTGTTCACGGCCCGTCCTCCGAGCGGCACCGGCGATTGGGCGGCCTTGCGAGATCACGTTCGCGCGGTGCGCGCCTTCTCGCCGGACATCCTGCATGCCAACCAGGCGTGGCCCTGGGCGTGCGCGTACGGCGAGTTGGCGGGCATGCTCACCGGAGCCAAGGTGTTGGCCGTCGATCACCTTCCCGCGGCTGCCGCGATCCCGCGCGCGAGGCAGATCGGCAGAAGGCTGCTTGCGAGACGCCTGAGCGGACACGTCGCCGTTGGCGAGAGGGCGGCGCGAGAAATCGAGCAGCTAGTGGGCTTGCCGCACGGTTCGGTTGGCGCGGCGCCCAACGGCGTTCCGCTTCAAACCCAAGACACGGTTGACCTCGACGTTGAGCGTGAGCGCGGCGATCAACCCACCGCGACCGCCCCATCGCGACATTCCGCGCACGCCTCGGCTCGCGAGCCCCACGTTGTGGTCGGGTCGCTTGGACGACTCACCGAGCAGAAGCGCTATGACCTGCTGGTGCGTGCCCTGCCTGGAGTGCCACACGCGCGACTTGTGCTGGTGGGCGACGGTCCCGAGCGCGCTTCGCTCGAGCGCTTGGCCCACGAACTCGACATAGCGGAGCGCCTCACGATCACCGGCTGGGTCGACGAAGCTCGCTCGCACCTTCAAGGGTTCGACATATTCGCGCTGCCCTCGGCCTGGGAGGGTATGCCGCTGAGCATCATCGAGGCGATGCATGCGGGACTACCCGTGATCGCGACCGAAGTGGGCAGCGTGGGGGAGGTCGTCACCGACGGCGAGACCGGCTATCTCGCCCCCTCGGGTGACCTTGACTGCATAGGCGAACGCCTGTCTCTGCTTTCGGGCGATGCAGCTTTGCGCGCGCGCATGGGGGCACGCGGTATGCGGGTCGCCCGGGAGCAGTTCACCGACACCGCGATGGCGAGGCGCTACGAAGCGATCTATCATCGCCTCAGGCCGGTGCGGCGAGGAAGTTCCAGATCGGCTCTGTGAACGTTTCCTCGAAGCGATCGCGGGAATACGGCCCATTGCCGTCAAGGTCGAAAATACGCAGGCCGACACCTGCAAGCAGATCGAAAATCTGGGTGGGCTTGGTGCCGTAAAGATCGGCTCCGCCCGCGCCATGCTCGAACACCACATGCGGTCGGTGGCGCTCAAGCGTCTCGACCGCTCCCTGCAGGACGCCGAGCTCGGCGCCCTCGACATCGATCTTGATCAGGGTCGGGGTCGGTCCGTCGGCGAGCACATCGTCAAGACGCTCGGTGCGGACCGAGACTTTTTCGACGCGCTGGGCCTCCGCCGGCAGGTCGTCACGCTGGCGCAGCCCGCTGTAGGCGGGTGCGTCGACGACCTGGGTGAATTCGGCGGTGCCGGAAGTCGCCGACACGGCCGAGCGGTGCAGGTCGACCATCGGAAACCGGGCCACCAAGTTTTCGTACAGCTCTGGGATCGGCTCGAACGCAGTGTGTCTGCCTTCGGGTGCCAGCCGCACGATCGGATCGAGCACATTGCCCTCGTTGGCGCCGACATCGACGGCGTTCGAGGCATTGCGCAAAACGGCCGCGAGCACCACCTTCAGGCCCTGATCGTCGCGAAGCTCCCGACGCTGCAACGGGTCGAAGGCCAGGCGCGCCTCGCGTACGCGGCCAAGGATCTCCTCGGTCTGCTCGTCCTTGCCCAAGCGAGCGATCACCGAGCGCGTCGATCGCTTCAGGGCGCTTGCGCCTGCACGCAGTGGCGGAGTCATGGTCGCTGATGCTATCGGCCTTCCAGACGCCGACTTGAGCCTGCCGAGCGGCGCTCCAGTCGCTCTGAACACGGCGAGCAGGCGCTCGGATCGCAAGGACAGTTCGAGGCGAGACCGAATTAGGAGAAGTGCATCGGGTAATACAAGAAGGATGCTTTGCGTTTTCCGTCCAGAAGGATGGTCCGGTGACCCTCAAGCCGCATGCTTCCCGGGACGATGAGAGCGTGATGGCACCGCGACACATCTGGAAATCGACCGATGCCTGCGATTGCGGTGGCGCCCAATGAGCTCGATCGGTGGCGGTCGTCGTTCAGGCGGGTCCGGCGAGCGCTTCGAGCGCGCGGGCGAGGGCGACGCCCTCGCCAACACAAAGAACGTGCTGCGGCGCCGATGGCCAATGATTCTTGGCATCGTTGTGGTCTGTGTGCTCCTGTCTGTAGTTCGCCACGAGCACGCCTCGAAGTCCTATGCGGCGACATCGAGCGTGGCCTTCCAGAGCGCGACGTTGCCGGACGCGGCCCTACAGGTGACACCCAGTGGCAGTGGCGAACCCGTGCGCGACGCAGCCACCGAGGTGTTGATCGGTCATTCTTCGGAAGTAGCCGAAGGCGTGCGCAAGCAACTGCATCTCTCGGTCAACGCCGGCGAACTGCTCGGCACGGTGACCGTGGAAGCGGCTCCTGACGCCGACGTTCTGCATTTCACCGCCACGACTGGGGACCCGCGCTACTCGGCGCGGTTGGCCAACGCCTTCGCGAATCAATACATCGCCTTCAAGGCCGCGGGCCAGGTGGCCAGCATCGAAGCGGCGGAACGGAGACTGGGCCAGCAAATAGACGCTCTGCCCGCCGGCTCGCCGGCCAGGACGGCGCTCGAACAGTCTCAGCAGAGATTGTCGGGCCTGCGCGCTGTGGCCGGCGGCGGGGCAAACATCATCAGTCTTGCGACCCCTCCGACCAGTCCTACCGGCACAAGCCTCTCGACAAGCGTGATCCTCGGTCTTTTGATCGGCCTGGCCATTGCGTTCTCGATCGTGTTCCTACTCGAGTCGCTCGATCGCCGAATCAAGACGATCGAGGAATTCGAGCGCGAATATCGACTGCCGGCGCTCACCGGTGTGCCGCAATCCTCGTTTGGGCCCGTTGCCGCCCAGGATCGTGGCGCCTTGCTGGAGCCATACAGGATCGTGCGCAGCGCCCTCGACTTCGCCGCCGTGACGCGTCAAGTGGACACGCTGCTGGTTACAAGTGCCGTCTCAGGCGAGGGCAAGACCACCGTGGCCGTGGACCTCGCCCACGTCGAGGCCTTGACCGGCCGGCGAGTAGTGCTGATGGAGCTTGACCTACGGCGCCCAACCTTTGTCGGACATTTCGGCTTCAGCTCGAATGAGGGTTTGACGACCGTGATGGCCGGTGGCGGCAGTGTTGTAGACGCCCTGATCGCCCCGTTTCCCGATCTGCCCAACTTCGCCGTGCTGCCGGCTGGACAGATTCCGCCGAACCCCTCGGAGATGCTCGGGTCGACACGGATCTCGGAGATCATCGCCGAGCTCAGCGATGAGGACTCGATCGTGATCATCGACGCTCCTCCGATCAACCCCGTTGCGGACGCCCAGGTGCTCATGAACAGTTCGGCCGTGCACGCGGCGATAGTCGTGGCTCGCGTGGGCAAGACCACACGCGAGGAGGTTCATCGCGCGCGGTTGATCCTCGATCAGCACATGATCGAACCGGTCGGCCTGATCGTGACCGGGCTTTACGACGCTGGGCGCTACGGCTATGAGGCTTACGGCGCCGCAAGCTCGGCCGGGGAGATCCGCCCGGAGTCCCTCTCGCGGCCGGTGACCTCGCGGCGAGCCCGCTGAGGAGCGACGATCGTGCCGGTGCGGCGCCTGCGACTCGATAGCGGCGAGTTGATCGCCGCCGCCGCGGCGACGAGCATCACGCTGCTCATAGCCTTGCTGGCCGTCCATAAGGCCGGGCTCGCCGGACTGCTTGCTCCGCTCGCGCTGGTGGCGATCGCGATCCTGCTGCGTCGGCCGAAGGTCATGGTCGGCCTCACGGTTGGGCTGGCTGTGATCTGCGAGGGTCCCACTTTCGGGTTTCTGCGCTTCACCTCACATCTTTACGACCAGATATATAAGGGTCTTACGCCACTGGACATGCTTGTTGCCCTGGCCGTGCTCTCCGTGGGCATCGATCTGATCGCTCACCGGCGCCAATTGTGGGTTCCGCGTGCTCTCGCGCCGGCCTTGATGCTGCTGGTTCTAGCCATGATCGCCGGTGCGGTGACCGGGCATTCGGCTGGCGTGAGCTGGCGCTCGGCGATCCTCTCGGAGAATGTGCTGGCCTATCTTCTGCTGCTGCCTTTGGCGGTCTGCAACCTAAAATTGGATCGGCGCCAAGTGGGGACAGCGCTTGCGATAGCGGTGGCGCTCGCGATCCTGAAGGGTGGCTTCGGCATCGTTGAGGTTCTCGGCCACTACGGACAGTCGATCGAAGGAACCTCGACATTGACCTACTACGAACCGGCGGCCAACTGGTTGATAATGGTGGCGTTGCTGGCGATCGCCGCGACCGTCTTGATGCGTGCCGGACCGCCGACCTGGATGTTGGTTGGAACACCTCTGCTGATCGCCTCGCTGGTGCTTTCCTATCGACGCTCGTTCTGGATCGCGACCGTTTTGGGGCTGCTGCTGGTGCTTCTGCTCGGTAGCAGCCCCGTCGGCAGGCGCATGCTGGTCCCGTCGGCTCTGGTGGTCGCTTTGGGAATCCTGTTGCTGAGTTCGGTCCATTTTCAAGCTCAGGCTCCGATCGTCAAACGCGTGGAATCGCTCAACCCCACCAGTCTCTCGACGAACGCGGAGGACCGCTATCGCCTGGACGAGCGTGCCAACGTGCTTGGAGAGATTGCTCGGCACCCCGTCAGCGGTTTGGGCATGAGAGTGCCTTGGGAAGCTACGGTGCAGCCGCTCTCAGTCGAACACGAAGAAGGCCGGCAGTACGTGCACTTCGCCGCTTTGTGGTTCTGGTTGAAGCTGGGTGTTCTCGGTTTGCTCGCCTATGCGGCCTTCATTCTTGGAGCGGCCCTACTCGGTTGGAAGGTGTGGCGCTCCAGCCCCGAGCCCTTGTTCGGTGCGTTCGGTCTTGCCTCCCTGGCCGCGGTGGCGGGACTGGTCGTCTTGGAGACCACCGCCAGCTTCACCGGCATCGATCCGCGCTTCACGGTCTTGCTGAGCGCTCAGGTGGGATTGCTGGCGTTGCTCGCGTCAGGGATCTCGACGCAGCCGGCGCGAATACCGACTGCTGGTGGGCTCGTCTCTGCAGGATGACTTCGGCCTGAGCCGATCCGGCGATTCGCTTGAGCACATCGACCTTGACCAGCCGGGGAGGGGAGGCCACAAAGCGGGAAACCGCATAGCTTTCGCTCTTGCGAACGCTGGCCAAATGGAAGCCCGGCGGTGCCCGCAAAGGGGCGACCGCCGGGGTCGGGGCACGGCCTGTCTGGCGTTCGCGCAACCCGACGAAGTCGACTTCGCCCGCCAACACCACAGGGTTCCGCGTCACAGTTCTAAGGCCCGGAAGATAGACCGAGAGCGGTAGCGAAGCAAATGTTTCACCGACTATCGCTCGTCCGCTGGCGGGCGGTGGGGGGAGCGCTCTGGCTGCTCCGCGCCAATCGTCGCGTTGATAGCCGGGGATCAGATTGATCGAGATCACCACACCCAGGAACAGGGTGCACAGCCCGACGCCGAGCACTGCCCCGACACGTCCCGCGCGGCGCATGCCCAGGCCGATCGCTATGAGTACGGCGGTTGGCACCCAGTCGGCGATCATGTTACGCCCGTCAAAGACATCCAACACATGGCTCAAAGCCAAGATGAGCGGTAGCGCCAGCGCGGACGCCGCCACGATTGCGACATTTCGAGCGGAAAGTCGCTCGGAGCGGTCGGCCCGAGCGAGTAGCAGCGCGATGGCTCCCGCTGCGAGCAGGCCGCCGATCAGGGCGGTCAGAATCTCAAGTGGACTGTAGAGGCCGATCAGGAACTGCTTGGCGGTCTCGGCCACGCGAGACACAAGCGAGGATTCTTCGATCCATTCCGACTTGTGTCCGTTGCCACGCTCGCTGGCTGCGAGTGGCAGAAGCGCCAGGCCGACAAGCACAACCGCACCAGCCGGCACAAGCAGGCGTCTGAACCCGTGGCGACGCATCAGCAAGATGGCCTCGGGAATGAATAGAAATGCGGCAAAGTAATGGGTGAGGACGGCCAGGATCGAAGCGCCGGCCCACAGCGCCAAGCCTGTTCTGTCGGGCCTGTCGAGAGCACGTTGCCAGTAGACGAATGCGACGGCGCTGAAGAGGATCAGCAGCGAGTAGCAGCGAGCCTCCTGCGAGTAGTAGTACATGGCCGGATTCACGACCGTGAGCGCTGCCGCCCACAAGCCGATGCGGGGTGAGATCCGGCGTCCGGCGAAGTACATGACTGGGACGGTGATTGTGCCGACGAGAGCGGAGAAGGAGCGGAAACCGAGCACGCCCAGACCAAAGACCTTCGTCCAGGCCCAGACCATTACGTAGTAGAGCGGAGGAGCGGACTCGCTGGCGGAGAGGTGGGAAAGCATCCCCGAGAACCCGCGGCCGACGAGAATGATCGTCGCGGACTCGTCCAGCCAGATGCTCTGTACGTCGAGCGTGGCGAACCTGAGCGCCGCGGCCGCCACGGTCAGCCCTATGACGAGCTGACCCGCTCGCGAGACACGAAAGCCCGCCGGCCACCTGGAGGCGGTGGCGGCGGGCTCGGCGGCGTCCGGCGCGCCGGCACCGGAGTCAGGCACTGTGTGGGTACCCACTCCGGCGATTATGTCAGCTTGCCATCAGGGCTTGTGCGGCCGTCGTGTAAGCACCCTTGGGAGCCAGTTCGTGTTGCAGGGCTCCGAAGTATTCCTCGCGGTTGTTGCTCGCTCCGGGGGAGACTTTGTCGCGGACCTGATAGAGCATGAACAGGCCCATTCGGCTGCCGAGCATCTGGCGCATTTCGTTCACAGTGTGGGTCAACACTTCACCGGCTTCGTTGTAGTTCATGCACACGTTCCAGCCATAGTTTTCGGTAAGGCATTTGCCGTTGTCGGTGGCGAGGCCCCACTCGGTGACATCGATCGGAATATTCGACGGCGCGCCCTGGGCGGCCGTTTCCGCGATCAGCGCTTCAAAGCGTGAGCGCCAGCCTGGGCCGTAGGGATGGATGGTCCATCCGGCGACATATTGACCCAGATTCGGCACCGCCTTGAACATGCTCGTGATCCAGGTGGAGCCGGCGTTTCCGGCGTCGCCTTGGGCGAGCATCCCGACACTCGGATTGGCGGCGCTGACGGCGGTCGCTGCTTCCTTGAAGCGGAGGGCATACGTCTGTGCGCGACTCGCATAGCCGGCCCTGGAGTCGTCGGCGAATTGGTATTCGTAGCTGGTCTCGTTGCCGAACTCGATCATTTTGACGGCGAGCTGACCACTCGAGCGATTGGACCAGAAGCTGCCGCCTGGCCCAAAGGCCTTGGCCCAGCTGGCAACGTTGGTCGCTTCGGCTGGTGTCGGCAGGGCCGCGTTGAAGTCGGCCAAGAGCTCGACCTGGATGCCCTTGGCGGCATAGTCGGCCACGATCGATTCCATCGACCTGGCGCTGTCGTTGATGGACACGTCGAGCCGGACCAGTTTGGCTCCAAGCTTGGCGGCGCCTTCGACGTCCCAAGTCGATTCCCAGCCGGAGTTGAGTCCGGGCTGGAATGACGGGGTCGAAGCCGTCGCGGGCGCAGTAGGTGTTTCGGTCGGGCCGGTGCTGCCGGTCGAGCTTTCGCTTCCGCTTCCGGAGCCGCTCGAGCTGCCGGCGCCAGAGCCGGAACCACTGCCGGTCGTGCCGCTCGCACTTTCCTGGCCGGTGCTCGTGCCGCTGGAGCCTGAGCCCGTCGTGCCGGTGGTGCTTGCGCTAGTGCCGGAGCCCGTCGATCCGGAGCTGGAACCACCAGACGCGGAACCCCCGGTCGAGCCGCCTGAGACGAAATGGCCGCCTTTGAAGCCGTGATGCCTGCGGGCGATACGGCCCGAGAAGCTTGCGATCAGCCTTTCGATGTCTGTGAGCTTCACGCGCGACTGGTGTGCCGCACGCTGCTCGGAGGCGCAGCTGCCCGAGTGGGCGCGCACGCAGAGCGCGAGCTTGGAAGAGTTGTGCGCGAGCGCGCGGCGGTCGGACGTGCGGGTCACTAGGGCGCGATGCAGGGTCGCGCTGCTTACGGTGGCGGTCGGCTGGGTGGTGCGGGCTGCCGCGCCGGCGCTGAGAGCCAACAAGGTCAAGCACGTCGCCACCAGCGTTGTGAGGATCCGTCGGGCCGGGATCCTGCCGGGGAGGGGGTGGGACGGTGACATACTGCTCATCTCCTTCGGGAGCCGGGCTGTCTGCGTGAGACCCCTGGCTTTGCGAGCCCGCCTCGCGACGGGTGTGCCTTTGTCGGGAATTGCGAGGGCGCCCTTCTGTGTGGATCTGGCGCCGCCGCCTATTCATTTCTTCTCTTGCAAGATTCCTGTCGGCCCCCAACGCCCCTGTCTTGAGGCGTTTTGGGGCTTTCTGGACACCTCAGAAGAAGTTCACGGACGGTTGCGGAGGAGCTCTCCGTAGTGCCCGTCGCGGGCTTGCACAGAGGTGCGTAGTGAGTTCGAACAGGTGGGACGAGGCCCATACTTCAGGCCAAAGGAGCCTCGCCGAGAGATGGAGAGGAACAAGCCGTTTTGAACGGGTCCGTTCAGGGTGCGAGCAGTCTGGCCAAGGCCTCCACCGAGTAGCGCTCCCGTGCCAACACGCGTCCGGCGTGTGCCACCTCGGGCGCTCCTTCGCGCAGCACCCGGGCCAAGGCCTGCGCAAATGCCTCGCCGCCGTCGGCCACGAGGCAATCCACGCCGGGAGTGACCTCCAGTCCGGCCACGGCGCGGGGTGTGGCGAGGACGGGCAATCCGTAGGCGAAGGCTTCGATCAGCTTCAGGGGGCTGCCGCCGCCGTGCAACAGCGGAACCACCGCGCAGCGTGCGTGGGCATAGGCGGCAGCGATGTCCTCGACGAAGCCGAGTGCGTGCACCCGGGGATCAACGCTCGGGCGCCCATCGAGACCAGCGCCAACCAAGAGGAGTTCGGCTGCTGGAAGCCGCTCCCACACGCGCGGATAGACCTCCTTGAGAAGGAATCGCAGTGCGATTTGGTTGGGCTCATAGGAGAAGTTGGCCACGAAGATTGCGGACGGGCCGCGGCCGAAGTTGGCGTCTGGGGTAGACCCGGAGTACGCCTGGTCGGCGGTGGAGTCTGACCGGTACTCGAACGCCGGCTTGATCGCGTCGACGTCGATCACGTTTGGCACGAGGCGCAACTGGGCGCCCGGGCAAAGCCGCTGGGCGCCCTTCATATCGGCCTCGCTCACCATCCACGACTCCGCCGAGCGTTCGAGCAAGCGCCGCTCGAAAGACTCCAAGCCGCGCAGCGAGCGGGTCGTGTCCGGCCCCAATTCGTGGCGGAAGGAGGACTCGAGGTTGTGGGCGTTATAGATCACCGGCCGCCTGCCCGCCAGTGCGGCGAGCGCGGCCGCCGCAGTGGGGCCGTCGACAATGACTCGGCCATGCCCGGGCGGCGGCGCCAGGCGGGAGGCTTCGCGAGCCAGCTCCGGCGAGACGCCGCGCGCGAAGCCGTCAGGCACGCCTGCGAGCCGGGCTCGGACATAGGCCCATAGGCGCGCGACGCCGCGCGAGGGCACCGTCTCGCGGAGGGTGACCCCGGGGATCGTGCGGTAGGCCTCGGCCGGCTCGTCGGCGCCGAAGCGCGCGTACAGCACCGTCACGGGTCCTCGTGCGGCCAGGGCGCGCACGAGGCCATAGGTACGCATGTCCCGACCCGAGCGCAGGGCGGGGGTGTGGGTCGTGACGAGCAGGTCTCCCGCCGTCGAAGGCCCCCCACGCGCGCGCGTAGGCATCCCGCCAGGGTCAACCCCCACCCCAACTCCAGCCCCAACCCCCACGCCGGCGTCCGCCACGGCCGCGCCGATCTCCTCCAAACGTCGCTCCCACGAGTGCGCCTGGGCCTCGCGCGAGCGCGCGGCGCGGCGCTCTGGCGAATCGTCGGCCATCGCTCGCTCCAGCAGGGCCACGATCCCAGGCGCATCGGGGGCCGTGGCGACCTCGGGCACGTCGGCCAGAGCCGGCAGGGCCGTGGCCACGACAGGCAGGCCGGCAGCCAAGTACTCGTAGACCTTCATCGGGAAGATGCTTTCCGTGAGTTGGTTGAGGGCGTAGGGAATCAGGCTCGCGTCGGAGCCTCGCAGGACCCCGGGGAGCGCCTCGTGGGGGCGGGGTCCGAGCAGATGGATGTTGGGTTGGGCGGCGAGCCCGGACATGTCGGCTCGCGGGTCTCCCGGCCCGGTGGGGCCGACCAGCGCGAATGACCACTCGCGTCGAGACTCGGCAAGTACGAACAACAATCCCATATCCAACTTGGTGGTCACGAGCGCCCCGGTGAAGACGATCCGCGGATGAGGCAGCTCGGCCATGGCGGCGTCGATCGGGCCGTCCTGTAGGGCTGTTGAGAACAGCTCGGTGTCGGCCACGTTGGGCGCGTAGAGCACGTTGCCCGAAATGGTTTCCAGCCGTGCGGCCAAGTTGGGGGCACTGGCGAGCACGAGGTCGGCGCGCGCGGCGAAGCGCGCCTCGGATGCCCTGAACGAAGGCCCGTCGATGCCCGGCTGGGCGGCGATGTCGTCGACGCAGTGGTACACGACCAGGTCCGGCTGCAGCGCGTCGATCAAGGTCTCTGCCTGGGGCACGTAAGACCACAGGATTGGTCTGTCCATGCCTAGCTTGCGTGTGGCACGACGCACGAGTCGGGGCAGCAGCCACGCGTTGAGCCTGCGCGCGATCCGATTGCCGTGCAAAGGGAGCACCAGGGGGGAGAGGACGTGCAGGCCATCCGCCGGCCGCGCGCCGCCCAGGCCGCGCGATATGCGCCTGGCGATGCGCCGCACGTCGCGCCCAGCCAGCTGGGGCCGGCGCAGCCCAAGGGACTCCACGAACAGAACCCGGTTCTCGCGCGCGAGCCGCTTCATGAGGTGGTGCTGGTTAGTCTGCAAGTCGGTGTCCCAGTCGGCGAACCCAATGCAGACGATGTCGCGGCCCTGAAGCCTCGGCGGATCGGCCATCGTGGACATGATCTCAAGTGCTCAACAGGGTTGCGCGAGCCGGGTGCCTCCCCGACCCGTGCGTCTGGCCCAGCAGATCGCGTACAAGCTCGGCCGCCTCGACTACGAGCGCAGGGTCGTGGCGCCGCAACTGGCCGCGCTCGGGTCGGCCGCCGAGGGTCCCCCGCGCTTTTTGGTGAGGGTTGACGAGTTTCCCCACTACCGCGCTTGGGACGATCCGGAGCGCTTCGGAACGGCGATCTTCGAGCGCTTTCGCGAGATCATGAGCAGCGCGGGGGTGCCCTACCTGGTGGCGGTCCTGCCGCGTGTCAGCCACGACCCGCTTGTGCCCGGAGGCGATGACTCCCGTGCGCTTCGGGGAGACGAGGTGGCGATGCTCGCGCGTCTGCGACACGAGGGCGTCTCGTTTGCGCTGCACGGTCTCACGCACCGCACGCGGTACGCCTCCCCACGGCGCCACTCCGAGCTGTGCGGGCTAACCCTCCGGGAGACCGGCGAGTTGCTCGACGCCGGCCTCGCCGAACTGGCCAAGGCGGACATCTCGACCGAGGTGTTCGTGCCTCCCTACAACCGATTCGACGCGGCCCAGCTCGAGCCATTGGCGCAGCGCTTCCAGGTGGTGTGTGGAGGTCCCGAGTCGATCGGCCACGTCGGCTTTCAGAGCACGCCCCAGTGGCGCGGCAAGACCGTATACCTGCCCTCCTACGCTCCCTTCTACGGGCGCGCCTCCCAAGTCAGGCCCGCGGCTGAACGAGCGATCGAAGACGGGTGGGGGCTGTGGGTGCCGATCGTGTTGCATTGGGGCTGGGAGGCCGAGCAGGGCTGGACTGCTTTGGAGGAGCTCGCACGCGCGCTCGCTGGATATGCCGTGCCATGGGGCGAGTTCATCGATGCAACGGGGCGCTGCCGATGAGTGGCTCCTCGCTTGACGCCCTGCGCGCGCGCTTCCCTCGGGTGGCGGTCGTGCATGAGTGGCTCACGATCCCGGGCGGCTCCGAGGACGTGGTCATCGAGCTGCTGGAGATGTTCCCTCGCGCCGAGCTGTTCACCTCGATCTATGACCCCGCGCCCTGGCCTGAGATCGTCACCGAAAGGCCGGTCCATGCCTCCTATCTGAGCCGGCTCCCCGGTGCCAAGACCCACTACCCGAAGCTGCTCCCGTTCATGACACGGGCCTATCGTGCCTTCGACTTCTCCGGCTTCGACCTGGTCTTGTCCAGCAGCCATGCTTGCGCCAAGAACATCAGGACGCCGCCGGGCGCGTTGCACGTGTGTTATTGCCACACGCCGATGCGCTACGCCTGGGACGAAAGCCTCTTGGAGGGCGAGGAGATCGGCAGGGCCACGCGTCTGGCCTTGCCCCTGATGCTGCGTCGCCTGCGCCGTCAGGACGTGCAGGGTGCAAGCTCGCCGGACGTGTTCGTGGCCAACTCCCACAACGTGGCCGACCGCATCAGGCGCTACTACGGGCGCACCGCCGAGGTCGTCAACCCGCCGGTCGAGGTGGACCGCCTCTTGACCTTGCCGCGTCGCCCGGAGGTTCACTATTTGGTGTTTGGGAGGGTCGTTCCCTACAAGCGGGTTGAGCTGGCCGTGGCCGCCTGTGCGCGGCTCGGACGCGACTTGAAGGTGGCCGGGGACGGACGCGCGATGGCTTCGGTCCGCGCCGCCGCTAGCGGGCACCCGAAGATCGAGTTGCTGGGCCGGGTCGACGACGCCGAGCGCGACGCCTTGATGGGCAGCGCCCGCGCCCTCTTGTTCCCAGGTGAGGAGGACTTCGGGATCGTGCCCGTCGAGGCCCAGGCCGCGGGCTTGCCGGTGATCGCCTATCGCGTGGGCGGGGCGTCGGAGACGGTCATCGACGCCGAGACCGGTGTCCTGTTCGACGAGCAGAGCGCCCTCGGCTTGGCCAGCGCGATCGAGCGTTTCGAGGGCTTGCGTCTCGAGGAGGCCCCGATCCGCGCCAACGCCGAGCGCTTCGGGCGCGAGCGCTTCCGGGCCGAGATGGCGGGGGTGATCGAGCGGGCTATGTCAAGACGGCCGTCACGCGCCTGAGGAGATAGCCCTCAGAGGAGATCGTGAGCTGGACCGTAAGGCGATTGTGGTGATGGCGCAGACGGGCGCGGGCTTGTCGTCCCAGCTTCAGGGTCACCGTGAAGTCGTCCTCGGCCGGGCCGAAATGCTTGCTTGCCAGAGGGACGATCACGGTGCGGGTCCCACCGTGTGGCTCGTGTTTCAGGATTAGGGCTCGCAGCCCCACGGTTCCTCGACATGGTCCTGGCCGGGCGACGCATCGCAATGCGAGTTGGACGATGCCCCTCCTGGACGAATGCAGATGAGTCCGTAGAAGAAGTGCCGGTGCCATTGTCTTGAACGCGGGCGTGTTCGGTGAGGAGCCGGGCGATTTCGGCTGCGATTGTGCGTTAGGCGATGGCAGTTGGGCCACCTGGTAGGCGGTCACGCTTGACCCGGTCGCCACGAACAGGCGTCCTCCGGCGGCCGAGGGAGAGGCGAAGTGGTCGATCGTCGGGCTCGGCAACGTCTCGGTGTAGCGCGGGATGCCGGTGGCCGGGTCCAGGCCGTAGAGCTTGGTCCCTTCGCCGCTGAAGCCGCCCGTGGCGATCGTCCAAACCAGGCCGGCGGACACGATCGGCGGTCCGACCGCGTCTTCGGGGCCCTGCCACAAGGAGGTGAAGGTCTCGCTCGATTCGGAGTAGGCGAGCGCTTGGACGCCGTTCTCGCATGGGATGTAGAGCGTGCCGTTGGCGAACGAGTCGCCGCCGAAGCTGCCCGGGAAGCCGGAGTGTTCGCTGCATGCGGGGCCGCTGTATACCGAAGCCATCGTGTGCTCATCGATCAGGTAGCCCGTCCCGCTCTTGCCTGCCTGGAAGAGCAGTTCACCTGGCAGAAGCTCGGGCGCAGCCGAGCCGAGGTCGGCATCCGTGTTGCTTTCGTGCTGCCATGTGGGGGGCTCGAAGCTGGCCAGCGGCAGAGCGGGTTCGCTTGCCGGGTCCGGCACGAAGTCTTCACTCGGATTTAGCTTGACGATGCTGTCCGAGTAATCGAAGATGGTCGCTTCTTCGCCAGCGGGCGGATCGGGGTTGCCGGTGGTCGCGTACACGTTGCCCGACCCATCCACAGCTGGGCCTCCAGTGGCCCACACAGCTCCCCCGGCGCTGGAGGGTGGCGCAGGGCGATATTGCCAGAAGCGAGGCTGGCTGCCATCCTCTGGCGCGGCGACCACTGCGCCTCGATAGTCGCTGCAATCGCCGTCGTTCCCGCCGTAGCCGAATACGACGTTCCCTTGGTCGAGGTTCAGGGCTGTGCGCTGCAGCAAGGCTTTGGGGTCGGCTCCGGGTGGATCCACGTCGCGACTGACCACTTCTGCGCCGCTGCTCAAGGAAAGGCCCTTGAGCAAGTGCTCGATTTCGCCTTTTCCGTTGAGCGTGTCGGTCACCATGTAGATCGTCTGCCTGGCCGGATCGATCACCGGCGTGCCCACCACGCCCACGCTCGGCTCCACGTCCCCGCACGGGAGGTCTTCGGCGGGCACAGGCGTGCCCAGGCTCTTTTCCCAGACGACCGCGCCGGTCGAGGCTTCAAGCGCGTAGGCCTCGTCAGCGACGGTGGCCACGTATACGCGGTCGCCGAGCACGAGCGGCTGGCTCCACATCGGCGCGCCCAAGTTGCCGGTCTGCCAGGCAAGCGTCGGTGCGATCGGCTGCGTCGCATCGCCGTCGTTCCCGGAGCGCTGCGCATCGCGGTGGTAGGTGGTCCAGGCCGGTTCGGCTTGGGCGGCGGGGCTGAAGGCTCCCGCGAGGGCGAGTGTGCAGGTGAGCGCGCACCACGTGATTGACCTGGGGCGCCTCGTCTCGCTGTGGGGTTTCGCCATTGAATTGACCGGTGGTTCTGGCGTCATCTCCTAACGAGGTTATTCACGAGGAGGACGAATCCGCGATTCGTCTGGTAGTCGCGCTCAAAACGCCACCGTAAGATCCCGCCACAACTCCTGCTCAGGCCGCCCGCGCAGCTGACTTTCGACCCCGGCGACGATCTTGGCGAACTGGCTGTGGTCCAAGGTCCAGATGAGGATGAGGCCCGCGTGCGAGCGCTCGGCCTCGGCCCATTGGCGGGCGAGCGGCGCGAAGTCGCGGCTGTTGCGAGTGATCAGGATGCGCTGCTCGGAGGCGGCCAGTTCCAAGACCTGGGGGTCGGGCAGGCCCTCGAAGGCTGGATCTTCGGCCAGGGCGAGCACGTCATGTTCGGTTTCGCGCAGCTTCGAGGCGATGCCTCGCGGAGAGAGATTCGCGTCGAGCATTAGCCGCAAAACGGCTAGGCGATGGGCGAAAACTCGACGAACGGGTACAGCTCGCGCCACTGCTCGGCAGTGCGACGGTTTTCTGAGATCGCCTGTTCTATCTCCTCGGGATAGCTGTCGCGATAGGCGGCGGCCAGGTGGGCCTGGCGCTCGCTCAGTTGTGTTTGCTCCACGACGCTCTGGAGCGAGCCGAAGTCCTCGATCATCTGTGCGATCTCCCAGACATCGAGGCCCGAGCCGATCACCCAGGGGCGCCGGGCGGCGTCCTCGCCGCGGAAGCCGATCCCGGGAAAGCGGCGAGTGCGCACTGCCTCCTCGGTCAATGCCTCGACGATCGCGCTCTTGGAGCGCTTGGTCCGGCGGGCCTCGTCTTCGACCACATGGTCGGTGGGGAGGCTGAAGCGGACACTGAAGGGCTCGCCCTTGCGGGCTCTTTGGCTGGCTGTGGACGGCATGCTTCGACTCTAACACAAAACTTACGACGTATCGGACCCTCGCCTTTGGACGAAGACCCGATCAGAGCTCTGGCTCACCTCCGAACAGCTCTTCCAAAAAGAACCGCGTCTTCGGCAAAGGCTCCCGCGAGGGGTAGAGCCGCTCCAACAACTCCAACGCCTCCTGGGCGCTTGCCAGCCCGCACGCCTCGATCAAGACTTCGATGTCCTCATTGTCCTCGCCGAAGCGCATCGCCATCAACTTCATCGCGAGCAGATACTCGGGTGAGGCCGTCGTGATTTCGATGCCTTCGATGTCCGGGATCGGTCGAGCGTTCTGGTCCTCGCCCGGCATGAAGCCCTTCGCCGCGTCGTTCAGCCAATCCTCTGGCAACCCGAGTTCTCCGGCCACCTTTGCGGCGGCCTCATAGATCGAGTTCTTGGGCTCGAAGACCGCGTCTATGTCCTTCGTGACCCGCCTGGTCGAGTAGGCGAGCGCCATCGCGGCGCCGCCCACAATGAAGATCTGGCCCCGCACGCCTCGATTCGACAGCTCATCGCCGAGCGCCTGAAGCGCGTCGAGAATCTCCGCCCGCGAGAATCGCTTGGAGCGCTCAGGCACGATCGAAAACCTCCCTGGCGATGAACACGCCATGACGGGCAAAAACCGCGGGAGTGTGAGCAAATGTGTAGGCCTCGAACGCGGGCTGGTCCGTCGCGAACCACCAAGGCTCGACAAACCGACCGGGACCCTCCACCCAGCTGGGTGCGGCGATGTCGCCCTCGCGCGCGAAGAACTCGGCTGTCCCGGCCAAAGCCGCGTCGAAGCGAGGATCGCCCGTGCCGGGTGGCTCCTCGCGGATGAGCGAGATCTTCCCGGGTCGCGAAGACCCTCTGAAGTCGTCCGCGAAGCCGAACAGCAGGCGTAGCGCGTCGTGCTCGCGTGCTCGCGCGAGGTCCTCGGCGATTTCCGGGGCGAGTTGGTCAAGCGATGCGGCGCCGCGTCGCGTGCGAGGGGCCGCGGCGAGCTGGAGGTCGTGCTCGCATGCGTCCAGCAGACGCTCCAAGGTCGCGAGCGTCGGCGTGCGCACGCCCGACTCGTAAGCCGCCACGGCCGGCTGGGCCGTGCCGGCGCGATGGGCCAGCTCAAGCTGAGTGACGCCCGCGTCGTGGCGGGCTTGCTTGATCAGATCGGCAACCTCCATCCAACCAATATACACATCTCGATATATTTCACTGAAATCAATTTTCTACGTCGTGAGTAGAAAATTGGTATCGGTAGAAAAAGCGGGCCCTACCCCACCGCCCCCGGCCCACCCCGAGCCGTCGCCGCCGCCGCATCCAACAACCCCGCCCCATACAGCTTGCGGTCCTGGGGCCCGCCCAAGGGCCTGGCGGTCGCCGTCAGTCTTCTGGTCATCTGGGCGACCGTCGGTTTGCGCCCGAGGATGCCCGCCGCGAGGATCATGGCTGCGGTGGCGCTCACGTGGGGCGTGGCCATCGAAGTCCCTTCATAGCCGCCCGGAAAACCGAACACGCGAGGCGAGGACCCTGTGAAGGTCATCTGGAAGATGTCCCTCCCGGAGGGTTCTTCGGGCGTGCAATTGGGGTCGCCTGGCAGATCCGCGTCTGGCCCCCCGCCGGGGGCGACCAAGGTGATGTGGGGGCCGTCGTTGGAGTAGCTGGCCAAGCATCCGTGTTCGGTGGTGGCGCCCACCGCGATCACGTGCTTGGCTCGCGCGGGGTAGGGGATCGTGGTGGAGCCCTCGTTGCCTGCGGCGGCCACCACCAACACGTTGTGCTTGTAGGCATAGCGCAGGGCTTCGATCAGCTCGGGGATGTCGGATGCGCCCACATCGCTTGAGAACTCGAGGCTCAGGTTGATCACGCGGGCACCGTGCTTGACCGCGAAGCGGATGCCTTCGGCGATCACCGAAGCGTCGCCTTCGCCGGCGCTGTCGAGGACCCTGACCGGCATGATCCGAGCCGCGTAAGCCAGGCCTGTCAGTCCCCGACGGTTGTCTGTGGCCTCGGCGATCGTGCCGGCCACGAACGTGCCGTGACCGTTGTGGTCGTTGGCGTAGGAGGTCCTGTCGATGAAGTCATAGCCCTGCACGAACGAGTACTTGTTGAAGTCCGGCGAGCGCCGGTACTTGCCGCGGTTTGCGTAGGCCACGCCCGTGTCGAGCACGGCCACCACCACTTTGGCGCCGCCCGGCGCGCCGTCGGCGATCACGTTGGCCCACGCTTCGGGAGCGTCGATGCCGTAGGTTCCGTCGAAATTCCACTGGGTCTGCTGCCAGTTGCCCGGCGTGTTGCCCGAGACACCAGGGTCGTTTGGAATCGAGATCGCTGTGGCGTGGGCGATGTAGTCGGGTACCGCCCACGACACGCCGGGCTCGGCGCGCAGGCGGGCGACGGTTGCCGCGACACTCGATCCGGCCGGCACCTGTACGCGTGAAGTCGTTTCGCCTCGCCCCACCAATACCTGGTCGGGCACATAGGCGCCCGCGGCGCTCGACGCGAGCGCGAGGCACGTCATAAGAACGATGGCCCAGACCAGGGGCGGTGCAAGTCGGCCCTTGAGCCGGTTCGGGCAGGCTGGGAGTTCGGCCGGGAGCGGCATCGCCCAGACCAGAAGGCCCGTCAACCGACGGTCGCGCATGTGGCTGGATGGGGGGCGATCGGTCGGCGACAAGTGTGTTCCTCGGTAATGATGATGCTTGGCGCCCCCCGAAGTTGCGCTTGCAACGAGGCGATTGCCGAGAAGGCTATGCGAGAACGGTTCTTTCCACGCGACGAATATTTCATGCGGCTCGCCTTGCGCGAGGCCGAAAGGGCGCTCGAGCACGAGGACGTGCCGATCGGGGCGGTCGTGGCGCACGACGGCGAGGTGATCGCGGCGGCCCACAACGAGCGCGAGCTGCGCCAAGACCCGACCGCCCACGCCGAGACGATCGCCTTGCGCGAGGCGGCCAAGGCTTTGGGTACTTGGAGGGTCTTGGAGGCGGTCCTCTACGTGACGCTCGAGCCATGCGCGATGTGCGCCGGGGCGATCGTCTTGGCGCGCGTGCCCAGGGTCGTGTTCGGCGCAAGCGACCCGAAGGCGGGGGCATGCGGGAGCGTGCTCGACGTGGTCGGCGAGCCGCGCCTCAACCACCGCCCGGAGGTGGCCGGCGGCTTGTTGGCCGGGGAGTGCGGGGGGCTGCTCAGCGAGTTCTTCGCGTCACGGCGATGAGCGAGCGATGGGAGGGTGGGGAGGGGCGGCGCTGTCGCGCCGCGGGTCGGGCGTGCGATCCTCTAGCCTTGGCTGGTCGCGCATTGGAAGGGTGGCAGAGCGGTTGAATGCGGCGGTCTCGAAAACCGTTTCAGGGGTTAAGCCTCTGACGGGGGTTCGAATCCCCCCCCTTCCGTTTTATCGGCTGACGTCCGAGGCGTTCGAGTGGGATGAATCTCAGCCGGCCCGACTGATCGACGACGCGCCTTGGCAACGGCTGAGATGGCTGCCAAGAATTATTCGCAGATGCGTACTATGCTACGTACGTGGACTACCGGCGACCGCTTCTGTCGATCACTCCAACACTCGACGGCGATGTGCTTGCTGCCCTCGCTCGCGCGGACATCGAGCTCAGCGGCAGGGAGTTGGCGCGACATGTCAGCTACGGGAGTCCTGAGGGCATTCGTAGGGCTGCGGATCGGCTGGTGGGCCAGGGCACGGTATTGCGCAGGTCGGCGGGCTCCGCGCACCTCTACAGACTCAACAGGGACCATCTTGCGGCTCCCTGGATCGAGGGTTTGGCGAGGCTTCGCGAGCAATTGATCGAGCGGCTGCGCGCTCAGCTCGGAGGGTGGGGTCGACCGGCAAAGGTTGCGCTGCTATTCGGTTCGGTTGCCCGCGGCGACGCGACCGCGGGCAGCGACCTGGACTTGTTCGTCGTGCGGCCCGCCTCTTGTGATCCGGATTCCGAGTCTTGGCATGACCAGCTCTTGGATCTACAACACTCGGCGACGGGTTGGACCGGAAACGATACGCGCGTGCTTGAGTACGGCGAGCAAGAGCTCCCCGTTCTCGAAGGCCAGGCGCTGCTTGAGGAGATGCTGCGGGATGGCATCGAGCTGGCCGGATCGCTGCGCACGCTGCGCCGTCTGGCTCGCACGGAGTCGGCGTCGTGAGTCCACGCACGAGACCTTGCGACGCCGCAACGGCGGCTGGCCGCATGCAAAAGGCCGAACAGTTCTTCGACGCAGCCGAGACGATTCGCGAGCTTGCCGAGAGCGAGCATGAGCTCGCCGATGCGTGCGTGACTCTCTGCGTTCATGCCGGGATAGCTGCATCCGACGTCATCTGCTGTGTCGAGGCCAAAGAACACGCCCAAGGAGATGACCACAACCAGGCTTTGGCGTTGCTAACGAGTCTAAAGCCGGGCGGGCGCGAGCTGGCCAAGTCGCTGCGCTCGTTGTTGGGGATGAAGACGCGCGCTGGTTACAGTCACAGGCCGGTTACAGCCGACGACTACAAGCGCGCGTTCCGTCAGGCCGAGCGACTTGTTCGCGCGGCGCGCGACCGGCAGGGAGCGGTATGACGAGAGTCAGCCTGGTCACTTGGCCGCGATCTGGAAAGTTCCCTTGCTGGCTGCATCGGCTCCACCAAGCTGACGCCGCCCTCTACTCGGCCGTCGCACAAACGAGTACGCCCGCCCTCGACAACTCCATGGCGCGCCTCTCCAAGGCGGCCAACTATTCCCGCCTGTCGATCGCCTCGGCCGCCCTGCTTTCGCTCCTCGGCGGACGGAGGGGCCGCCATGCCGCCGCCTACGGCCTCGCCTCGGTCACGGTGACCGCCACCGTCGTCAACCTGACCGTCAAGCCGCTCACCAGCCGCCGCCGTCCCGACCGCATGGCCGAAGGCGTGCCGGAGGGGCGCCATGTGCGCATGCCCGCCTCCACCTCGTTCCCCTCGGGCCATACAGCGGCCGCGTTCGCCTTCGCCACCGGCGTCGGCCACGTCATGCCGCTCGCCGCGGTTCCGTTGCGTCTGCTCGCCGCTGCCGTGGCCTACTCCAGGGTGCACACCGGCGTGCACTATCCCGGCGACGTGCTCGCCGGCTCGCTGATCGGCGTGACCTTGTCCCGGCTCACAAGCGGGGCGCTCGACCGGCGGCGACTGGCCTAGCCGCTCGCGCCTTCGGCCCCCGGCGCGACCACATACACGATGTGCGCCCGGGCAACCGCCAGGAACGCGTGCCGCTCGGAAGGCCCGCCCTCCAGCGGTTGGACAGTCACATCGGTGAGCGTCAAGAAGTCGCGCTCGGAAGCATTGAGCATGTCCGAGACTCGCGAACGGTAGCCATCGCGCGCCAGCATCAAAGACCCTTCGATGCGATGTCGGGGCGTCTCGAGGCGGATCCGCTCGCGGCGCTCCTCGCTGCCGTGCGGATCCTCCTCGAATGTCGGCCCCTCGCCGCTGACGCTGCTCACGCCTCCATTATGGGGCCTCTCACGGCACCACGATCGTGAAGGCGTATTCGTTGGATTCCGTACCCGCCAACGTGTAGGTGTCGACCTCGAAGTTGCCGGCGGCGCAATTGGTGTGTTGTGCGTTGATCGCGACGACGCCGGGCGTTTTCGAGGCGTAGCTGACCTCTGGCGAGGCCACGGCCGCATCGGAGTCTGAGCTGATCGGTGCGTCGGCCGACAAGCAATACACGCCGGTAGCCGGTTTCGCCACACTCGCGATGTGCGAGGTCTGAGTGCTGACGAGCCCTGCGGCCGATGCGCTTGTCGACACGAGATTGGCCGCTACTACAGCGTATGCGCGGGCGGTCCCGGCAGGCCCTTGAATGCCCTGTTTGCCTTCGATGCCCTGTTTGCCCTGGGGGCCGGGGACGCCTTGCCTTCCCGTTTTCCCGGTGAACCCACGCGGCCCGGCCGGTCCCGGCAATCCCCGCGGTCCCCTCACCAGGCACTCGCGAACACGGTGATGGGCGATACGGGCAACGAAGCATTTGGTCGAGGCCGTGTGGGCGCTCGGCAGGATCGAAACGCCCGCAAGCGCGGGCACGGCGACCGTCATCGCGGCGATTACAGCGGGTGTGGCGAGCAGCATCATGGTGCGGTGGCGCATGGATCTCTCCCGTTTGTGGACCAGGCTGTGCCCCGTAAACCGACGGGAGGTCCAGAAGGAGCGGTATGCCGCGCAAACGGGTGCCCCGCGCGCGCGGGGGCTCAGCCAATGCGCTCGGCCACACGCGCCGGCAGGCCCGCCCGCACCGGGGCTACAGGACCGGTGGCGTCGGCCGGCTGGTTGCGCTCTTCGCGCACGATGTACAAGGGCCGGTGCTTGACCTCGTCGTAGATGCGGCCCACGTACTCGCCGATCACGCCCAGAGCGATCAATTGGATGCCCCCGATCAAGAGGATCAGGATCGTGATCGTGCCGAAGCCCGGCAGGTAGGAGTCGGTCAGGCGCAGCCCCAGGACTATCGGGATCGCCACGAAAGCGATCCCCGCCGAGAGCAGGCCCGCATAGGTGGCCAATTGCAAAGGCAGGTGCGAGAAGGAGGCGATCGCGTCCAAGGAGAAGCGCAGCATCTTGCGCAAGGTGTACTTCGTCTCCCCGGCGCTGCGCGCGTCGCGCTCGTAGGGCACCGCGGTCTGGGTGAAGCCCACCCATACGGTCATCCCGCGCAAAAAGCGCGAGCGCTCGGTCATCGACAGGAGCGCGTCCAAAGCACGCCGGTCGAGCAACCTGAAGTCGCCCGAGTTGGGCTCCAGGTCGACTTGGGCCAGCTTGTCGAACAGCTTGTAGAACCAGGAGGCCGTGGCCAGCTTGAAGGCGGTCTCGCCGTCGCGCTGCTTGCGCACCGCGTAGACCACGTCCGAGCCGTGCTCCCACTGCTCGATCATGCGCGGGATCAGCTCCGGGGGGTCCTGTAGGTCGGCGTCGATCATCGCCACCACGTCGCCTCTGGCGTGCTCGAGGCCCGCGGTGAGCGCCGCCTGGTGGCCGAAGTTGCGCGACAGGTGGATCACCCTCACCCTCGAATCCTCGGCCGCGAGACGGTCGAGCTGGGCGGGCGTCGAGTCCGAGGAGCCGTCGTTGACCAAGACCAGCTCAAAGGTGTAGTCGGCAACAGCCGCACAGGCCCGATTGACGAAGGCCTCGACCAGCTCCTCCTCGTTGTACACGGGTGCCACAACGCTCAAGAGGACAGGCACCCGCGCGTGCCCGCCGGGCGCGCCGACCTCGGGCTCGCCGACGCGAGACGTTGGGCGGCCGGGCATGTTCGCGCCGGGCGAGCCGGGGTGCGTCGCGTCGGGTGTGTTGGTGTTCAAGTTCGTGTGGGAGTCCGGCATGTCGCTTTCCGAAGGGCGCGAAGCTGGTTAAGTAGAGACCATGAGAAGAGTAGGGGACGGCGCCTCGCGAATCCTGAGAATGCCCTTGATCTTGCAGTTCGTGAAGTTCGGGATCGTCGGGGTCTCCAATACCTTGATCTCTTTCGCCTTGTACACGCTGCTCGTGAAGGCCTTCGGCGTGTGGTACGTGGCGGCTTCGGGCATCGGCTTTGCGGTGGGGGCGATCAACGGCTTCCTGTGGAATCGGGCATGGACATTCAGGGGTCATGTTGGCGATGCCTTGACGCCTGTGCGCTGGTTCGTGGTGCAGTCTTGCGGGCTGCTCATCAACCTCGGCCTGGTCTACATGTTCGTCGACGGCTTCGGTCTCGGCGAGCTGACCGGTCAGGCCGCGACGATCGCGATCGTGACGGTGCTCACGTTCTTCGTCAACCGGGCCTGGACGTTCAAAGGGGCCGGCGATCCCGTGCTGATGGAGACCGCCGCCGACTCGTAAAGCTCAAAGTGGGCCGGTTTGAGCGGTCTTGAACCCGCCGAGAACTAGGCAGATCTGGGCCGACTCTCCTAACGGTAGACGGCGAGCAACGACAATCCAGCCGGAATCGAGCCGCCGCGGCCGATCACCGCGGCCTCCAGATTCAGAGGCTGACGCAAAGCCCAGTTCAATGGCGCCGGGGGCACCCACAGGTCGAGGCTCGACTTGGTGGTCGACGGCTTGAAGCGCTCCAAAGCACGCAGCGCGATCGCGACCGGGAGCAGAACCGAGTTGAAGTGCGCGGAGCTGTCCTCGCGCCAGCCGGCTGTCTCGGCGGCGGCGAGCAAGGTGCGGCGGTTGTAGCGGCGATGGTGATGGTTGATCACGTCGTGGCCGCTCCACAGCCATTGATAGGCCGGAACCGTGACCAAGAGGGCTCCGCCGGCCGCCGTCACGCGGCGCAGCTCGCGCAAAGCTGCCACGTCGTCTTCGAGATGCTCGATCACGTCGAGGCTGACGCTCAAATCGAACGCGCCGTCATCGAAGGGCATGTCCAAGACGGAGCCTTCGAGCACCTCGCCCGCCTCCCGCTCGCGCGCCAAGCGCACGCTCGTCGGAGAGAGCTCAACCCCGGTCACGGTGCCGTGGCGGGCCAAGTCCACCATGTTGCGCCCGCTGCCGCAACCGGCGTCGAGGATGCGCGCGTCCCCGGGCAGCCCGAGGCGCGCGATCGCTCGCTCCAAGACGCGGCGGCGCCCTTGGTACCACCAGTGGCGGTCCTCGGCGCGGTGAGTTTGCAACTCGTACTCCAGCTCCATCCAACCCGGCATCTTTCACGAACGGGCGGCGGCGCGCGGCCTGACCCCCCCCCCCGCGAGCCGGGCGGCGGCGTGCGGCCTGACTCCCTGCGAGCCGGACTAAAGCCTGAGCTCCAGCTGGGCCAGCTCGGCCTCGGCGCGGGCGCTCTCGCGGTCCAAGGCGGCCAAGAAGGCGTCGACGACGCGCGCGTCGAACTGGGTGCCGGCGCAGCGCCTCAGCTCGGCTCGCGCCCTGGAGCTGCCGATCGAGTCGCGGTAGGAGCGGTCGGAGGTCATTGCCTCATATGCGTCGGCCACCGCCACGATGCGGGCCTCCAAAGGAAGCTCCTCGCCGGAGATGCCCAGCGGGTAGCCGTGGCCGTCGGGCCGCTCGTGGTGGGCGCCTACCCAAGCCCTCACGTCGGCAAGGCTCGAGTGTTCGAGGATCTGCACGCCCAGTTCGGGGTGGCGACGCACGATCGTCAGCTCCTCTTCGGTGAGCGGCCCGGGCTTGCCCAGAATCGATTCGGGAACCCCCACCTTGCCGATGTCGTGGAGCATCCCGGCGAGCCTCACCCGGGACACCCGCCGCGCGGAGAGGCCCAGCTCGCGGGCCATCAGCTCGGCGTAGCGCCCGACTGTCTCGGAGTGGCGGGCGGAGCCCGAGAAGCGCAGGTCCACGGCCTCGGCGAGGTCGAGCATGACCGACAAGAAGCGCTCGCCCTCGCCGTCGGGGCCGCCGCTCTCCGAGCGCACCAGGTCGCGCAGCAAGGGGCTGTGGCGCACCGTGCGGTTGCGACCGCTGTCCTTGGCCGCGTACAACGCCTCGTCGGCGGCGCGCAGGAGCGAGGCCGAGGTCTCGCCGTGCATCGGGTAGGTGGCCAGGCCGAAGCTGATCGTGATCGGCACCGAATCCTCGGCGAACTCCTCGCGCACCAAGGCGCGCACGCGCTCGGCCACGAGGAAAGCGCCGTCTTGGGAGGCGTCGGGCAGGATCAGGGCGAACTCCTCACCGCCGACCCGCGCGGCCGCATCGATCTGGCGCTTGCCTTCGCCGAGCACCCGGGCGACCCGTTGCAACGCGGCGTCTCCGACCTGGTGCCCAGAGCGATCGTTGACCTCCTTGAAGTGGTCCAGGTCGCCCACCAGGACCGTCATCTCGGTCTGTCCGCGGCGTGCGCGCTCGAGCTCCAAGTCGAGCAACTCGCGAAACCCGCGCCGGTTGGAGAGGCTCGTCAAAGGGTCGCTGCGCGCGGCGTCATACAGTCGAGAGATCAATTGCTCCACGCGCACCCTCATCGCCATGATCACGATTGCCGCCACCAGCAAAGTGCCCATACCCACCAACCACCAGGCGGGGACGCCGCTTGGAGGACGATGAAGGAGCAGCAGCGCTCCATAGGCGAAGCCCACGTAGCCGATTTGCAAGGCGGCGTCCCGGCGCGAGAGGAAGTAGGCCGCGTACAGAAAGATCCACAGGTAGAAGAACACGAGCGGGCTCGGGCTCTGCGCCGAGAAGTAGGCCACGCCGGTGATCAAGGTGGAGCCCCAAGCCAAGGCCAGCGGCATGCTCCAGGCCGGCAGTCGCCCCGCGCACAGGTACAAGAGGGCCGCCATCGCGTAGGCGTTGGCCACGATCGCCAGCAGCCCGGCGTCGTTTTGGGCGGCGGGGTGGGGCAGGACGACCGTGAGCGCGGCCAAGGTGGCTCCGGCCGCGAACAGTCCCGCCAAGACCTTGGCGACCAAGCTGGTCTGGAAATTGGCGCCCGTCATGTACCCGCCGAGCGCCCCCTCAGGCGCCCTTCGACCCGAAACATCCTTCATTTTCGAGATATCGGACGTTGGGCGGTCCTACATGAGACCATTCGAATGAGAGGGACGCCGCTCTTGTCGATCGTCGCCTGCGCGCTTGCCTTGTACGGCGACAGCATGTGGGCGGACTTGCAGCGTGCATCCACCTCACCGCGAGTCGGCGCCCAAACCGAGCTCAGGGGCACCACAGCCGCCCAAAGCTACCTGGGGCTTGCCGAAGCGGGCGTGGTCAAGGCGCAGCGGCTTTGGGGGGACAAGCGCTTGGGCTGGTACGAGAGTCGCCTGCACGACCGCGACCGCTATCCGCTGGCCACGATCTGGGACGCGACGCCTTTGTTCGAGACGCTCGACGCGATCGCGATTGCCCGGCCCACGCCGGCCCACAAGGCGGCGGTCGAGGCGTTCGCGAGGGGGGCGGAGCGCTATTGGGACGCCTCTTTGAAGCCCGACCCAGGCTTCGCTCCGTATCCGGGCGACAGGGGCCAGGTGCAGACCTGGTTCGACGACAACGGGTGGTGGGGCTTGGCCTTCCTTGACGCCTATCGGGCCACCGGCGTGTCCAGCTACCTGACTCAGGCCGAGCGCGCCTTCCGGTTCATCGCCCGCGCGGGTTGGAACGCCAAAGGGGGCGGCCTGTGGTGGAACACCTCCCATCCTTACATCGCGGGCGAGCCCTTGGCGGCGGGCTCGCTCTTGGGCGCCCGCCTGTCTGTGCTCACCGGCCAGGCGAGCTACCGCACCGAAGCGCTCAAGTTCATGGACTGGGCCGACTCCTCGTTCACGACCGAACGTAGGCTCTATGAGCGCACCGACTTCGACCCCACCCCGACGCCTTATATCGAGGGTACGTTCGTGGAGGCATGGCAGGCGCTTTGCGAAGCGGGCACATCCCAGGCCTGCCAGCGAGCGGCGGGGCTGGCCAACGCTTCGGCCGAACGCTTCTCAGACCGCTTGAACATGGGTCCCCAGTTCGACACGATCTATCTGCACTGGATGTTGCTCTATGGCGTTCAGGCCGGCGAAACTCGCTGGCGGGCCTTGGCCGAAGAGATGGCCGGCGACGCTCAAGCCAAGGCGCGCGACGGGCAAGGCCTGTACTTGAAGGCTTGGGATGGCACTCCGATCACAGAGCACCAGGCCGAACCGAACATGCTGCAAAGCGACGCCGCCACGCTCGAGCTGTTCGCTTGGTTGGCGGTCGCCGAAAGGCCCCCCGCGCGCGCGTAGGCACCCGTCGCCGAAAGGCCCCCCGCGCGCGTAGGGCACCAATCGCGCAAGGCCCCCCCGCGCGCATAGGGCACCCGTTTTCGCGATTCACCCCCGCAAGCCCCCCCGCGCGCGTAGGGCACCCGTTTTCGCGATTCACCCCCGCAAGCCCCCCCGCGCGCGTAGGGCACCCGTTTTCGCGATTCACCCCCGCCCACCGACCGAGCCCACCCCGCTCCGGGGCCGAGCGCCGGCCCCCAGCCCTCAGGCGCTCGCAGCGAACGTTTCCCCGGCTTGTTTGGCCTCGCGCGCCAAGGCCGCGATGAAGGCCTCGACGACCAAAGCATCGAACTGGGTGGAGGAGCCGTGGCGCAACTCGGCCAAGGCCGCGTCATAGCCGATCGCGTCGCGGTAAGGCCGGTCGGAGGTCATCGCCTCGTAGGCGTCGGCGACGGCCACTATGCGCGCCTCCAAGGGAATCTGGCCGGCGTGGAGCCCGAAGGGGTAGCCGAGGCCGTCGGGGCGCTCGTGGTGCATCGCGACCCATTCGCGTACGTCGGAGAGGCTGATGTGCTCGATCATTTGGGCGCCCAAAGCGGGGTGGCGCTTGACGATCTCGTACTCCTCGACCGTCAGCTTGGAGGGCTTGTGAAGGATGCTGTTGGGCACGCCTGCCTTGCCGATGTCGTGCAGGATGCCGGCGAGCCGGATGCGGCTGATGCGCCACTCGGGCAGGCCCAGCTCGCGGGCGATCATCTCCGCGTAGCGGCCCACCGTCTCGGAGTGGCGGGCCGAGCCGGAGAAGCGCAGGTCGACCGCCTCGGCCATCTCGAGCACCGCCATCACGAAGCGCTCGCCTTGGATGTCGTGGACGTCGCTGGGCTTGCGCTGTTCGGTGCGCAGGGCCAAGCTGTGACACACCACGCGGTCGCGGCCGGTCTCCTTGGCGGCATACAAGGCTTGATCGGCGGCGTGGACCAAGGAAGCGGCGGTCTCGGAGTGTTCGGGATAGAGCGCCGCGCCGAAGCTGATCGTGAGCGGGACGCGCCCGCTTGCGAACTCTTGGTGGATGACGCGGCGCAGGCGCTCGGCGAGGGCGCGCACGCGCTCGGCGGAGGCGTCGGGCACGATCAGGGCGAACTCCTCGCCGCCGATGCGCGCGGCGGTGTCGAGTGGGCCCTTGTGCTCACCCAGCAGGCGGGCTATGCGCTGTAGGGCCAGGTCTCCGAGGTGGTGGCCGAGGCGGTCGTTGTAGTCCTTGAAGTCGTCCAGGTCGCCGAGCAAGACGCCCATCGGGGTGCCCGAGCGGCGTGCCCGCTCGAGGTCGAGGTCGAGCAGCTCGCGAAAGCCGCGGCGGTTGGCCAGCCCCGTCAAAGGGTCGGTGCGGGCGGCGTCGTAGAGGCGGCCGATCAGGAGCTCGACGCGGGCCCGCATCACCATGATCACCATCGCCCCGACTAGCAAGGTTCCCATGCCGACGAGCCACCAGGCGGAGATCGCGTTCAGGGGGGCCTTGAGGGCCAGGAGCATCCCGTAGGCGATGCCCACGTAGACGATCTGCAAAGCGGCTTGGCGGTGGGTGAAGAAGTAGGAGGCGTACAGGAACACCCACAGGTAGAAGAACACGAGCGGGCTGGGCATTTCCCCGGAGAAGTAGGCCACGCCTGTGATCAAGGTGGAGCCCCACGCCAAGGTCACTTGCAGGCTCCAGGCCGGCAGGCGTCCCGCTTGGGTGTAGAGCACCAAAGCGACCAGATAGGCGTTGGCGACGATCGCGAGCAGGGCCAGGTCGTTGGCGGCGGCGGGATGGGGCAGGAGCACCGTTAGGGATGCCAAGGTGGCGCCCGCTGCGAACAGGGTCGCCAGGACCTTGGCGACTAGGCTGGCTTGGAGGCTGGCCCCTACGAAGGATCCACCCCAGATATCGTCTCGGCCATCTCCCCGGGAGAGCGCGGACATCACCTTCGGGAAACGATCGCCCGTGACGCCAGCGAGAGAGTTGGGAACTGTTCGCATTGTTGGTGAAGGTGTACGGGTAACAGATTACGGGGGATAACGACTATTCGCAACCGTACGACGATATTGGTGCTTGGCACCGCCCAATTCATCATGGTGCTGGACAGCACCGTCATGAACGTGTCGATCTCCCAGGTCGTGGCGGACCTGAAAACTACGGTCCCGGATGTGCAGCTGGCGATCACCGCCTACACCTTGGTGATGGCGGCGTTCATGTTGACCGGGGCCAAGTTGGGAGACATTTGGGGCCGGCGTAGAGCCTTCTCGATCGGCTTGGCCGTCTACGGGGTGGGTTCGCTGACGACGGCGCTCAGCCCGAATGTGGGCGTGCTGTTGATCGGCTGGTCGGGCATCGAGGGGCTCGGCGCGGTGCTAGTGATCCCCGCCATCTTCGCTCTGACCGCCGTCAACTACAGCGGCTCCGAACGGGCGCTTGCGTATGGCTTGCTCGGCGGGATCGCGGGCGCGGGCGCGGCGGCGGGGCCTTTGATCGGGGGGTTCGTGACGACGGCTTTGTCTTGGCGCGTGGTGTTTGCGGCGGAGACGGTGATCGTGCTGATCTTGCTCACGGTGGTTCATCGCATCGGCGAGCAAAAGCCGGAGCGCCCGCCCAAGCTGGACTATGGCGGCGTGGCTTTGAGCGCGGCGGGCCTGGGCCTCACGGTGTTCGCGATCCTCAAGATCAGCACTTGGGGTCTCTTGGTGCCGACGGGGGCGCTCACGATCGGGGGCACCAAGATCACGCCGTTCGGGCTCTCGGTGGTGCCTTTCATGATTTTCGCGGGCCTGGTCGTGCTCGGCTGGTTCTTCCGCTGGGAGGAGCGCGTCGAACTTGCTGGACGCACGCCCTTGTTGAGGGCCGACCTGTTGAAGATCCCTCAGCTGAGGGCGGGCCTCTCGACGATCGTCTCCCAATATTTGATCTTGGCGGGCACTTTCTTTGTGCTGCCTTTGTATTTGCAGTTGGTGCTCGGCAAGAACGCCTTGGAAACGGGCGTGAAGATCTTGCCGATCTCGGTGGCGATGATGATCGCGGCGATGATGGGGCCCCGCTTGGCGGCCAAGACTTCGCCTCGCAGAGTCGTGCAGGTCGGCTTGGGGTTCTTGTTGGTGTCGATCCCGATCTTGATGGCCACGATCTCGCCTTCCTTGTCCTCGGTGCCGTTTGCGATCTCCTTGGCGGGCTTCGGTGTGGGTATCGGCCTGTCGATCTCCCAGCTCGGCAACGTGGTGATGAGCTCGGTCAGCGAGACCCGCTCCAGCGAGGCCGGCGGGGTGCAGGGCGCCTCCCAGAACCTGGGGCAATCGCTTGGCACGGCCTTGATCGGGGCGGTCCTGTTGACTGGGCTCACGGCGGGTTTCCATGACCGGGTCTTGGCCGACCCCACGATTCCCACCCAAGTCCAGCAGGAGGTCGTCAAAAGCACCGAGGAGGGCTTGCCGATGGTCTCCCAAGAACAGTTCAAGGCGGCCGAGGCGCAGGCCGGGGTCGTGCCCCCGGAGAGCGAAAAGCTTGAGACTTACTACAACGAATCCCAGATCGAGGCGCTCAAGAAGGCGCTGCTCGTGGCGTCCGGGTTTGTGCTTGTGGGCCTCTGGTTTGCAAGGTCGCTGCCGGGCGAGCCGCTGGGCAAGCAGGAGGAGGGGGAGGGGTTCCTACCCTCTGGGGTCGCCGCCACCTGATTTGAGTCGCTCCGGCTTGGGCCCGGGCCCGTCAGCGTCGTGCCCGCAGGAGTGCGAACGCGACCGCTACGAACACGAGGGCGAGGAAAACGCGGCCGAGCACCGTCCCGACAGAGGCCCAGGCGGCGCCGACCAGCAGGCCGATCCCGATCAAACCTGTGGCCCAGAGGGCACAGCCGAGCGTCGTGAAGAGCACGAAGCGCCCGAGCGGCACGCGGCGCGCCCCGGCGGGCAGGGAGACGAAGGTGCGCGCCAAAGGCAGGAGCCGGGCGATCAGGACCGCACGGTCGCCGTAGCGGTCGAGCATGGAGCCCCAGCGGTCGATGACCTCGCCCGCGACGGGCACGCCGGCGAGGACTTGGGTCGCGCCGAGACCGTAGGCGAGCAGGGAGCCGACGAGGTTGCCGGCCGTGGCCGCGGCGATCGCCAAGGGCAAGCTCATCCAGCCGGAGTGGACCGCGAAGCCGGCGAACAGCAGAGTCACCTCGCTGGGCAAAGGTATGCAGGCGCTCTCGGGCACCATCAACAAGAAGACCCCGAAGGCCCCGAACTGTTCGATCGCGGCGGTCACCCTCTGTATATGTGCGCGGGGGGCCGCTCCCAAACCGAGGGGCGGCGCGGGTGTGTTCACACTTGGGGGTGCCCTGCGCGCGCGCGTGTGCGTGTGCGCGTGTGCGTGTGCGCACTATGTGCCGAGGTCATCCGATCCGTGCGGCGAAACGTACGGTCTTCCAATCCGGACCGCCGGCGGAGGTCGGCTAAGAAGTCCTTGCCGGCGTGCTGACGATGGCCCCGGGGGCTGTCTGCGTGCTAGCGGCGGTGATCGGCGCAACATCGAACATGGACTGAAGCATTGTGGGCGTCAGCTCGATCACCTCGTCTGCGAGCTGCTTGAGCTCCACCGCGACTGAGGCTTTAGCGGGTGCGGCGACAATGATGCGGCGACCCTCGTCTTGGGCGACCCTTACTGGTTCGGCCAGGTCTCGATCTCCCGCGACGAGCACGCCCACATCGTAGGCGTGGCGCTGTGCAAGCCGCACCAAATCCAATGTGATGCGCGTATCGACGCCCTTCTGGCCGAGTTCGGGCCGGAACTGAAAATGTGCTTCGAACGCCTTCCGGTCGAGTCCGGCAGCATCTAGCGCCTTTTGCACGGCGTATTGCCACTTCGGTTTGAGTTCTTGTAGATGTCCAAGCCGGAGCTGAATGCCAGGAACCGCAGCGATTCCGTCGAAGTATCGACGCTGGGCGTTGTGCTTTGCGTGTCTAGGGTCGAATGCGCCGTCGTACCAGTAGGCACGCAAGAACCCCTCCGGGTCTTGGGACTGGACGCTCTTCAGCCAATTAACCACCCCTTCCGGCTTCGGCGTCAGCCGCTTGGCCGAGGCATTGAGCGGTTTGCAACTAGCCCGCTTGAGAAAGCCGAAGTCGATGAACCCGACGACTCGCTCCATAAGTCCCCCTAGGAAAAGAAACGGGCGCCAATGGCGCCCGAGTAAGCCCCCCAAAGGGGGGCGAGAGTAGATTCAACATAGCCGATATCGACGCTCTTTGCAAGAGCCTTGAGGATCGACCTTCTCGTAGTTGTCGGGATGCCCCGTTTGAGGTCCCCAAAGAAGCCGTCCACCGAGTTGTGGTCCCGGATCAGGCCATATTCACGTAGCCGGTCGCTTCTCCGGGGCTGCGCGTGTTGGGGGACACCTTGTTTTCGTAGTTGCCCTCGATCGTGGCGATCTGGCCGGAGGGGAGGACTTCCTTGACGATCCCCACGTGGGAGTCCCCGAACACGATGAGATCGCCCGGTTGGGGTGTCACGCCCGGCCCGTTGGGGATTGCCCTGCCGCTGCTTTGGGCCCAAGACCAGATCGCTCCGACCGAACCGAGCCCTTCGCCGGCGGGACCGATCGGGGTGCCCGCTTGGCGCGCGGCCCAGCTGGCGAAGTAGGCGCACCACGGCTCCCCGGGCGCGGCCCCCAAGGTAGCTTCGCGATAGGCGGCGATGGCGGGCGATTCGTTGGAGCCGGGCGGCTGCTCGGTTTGGCCAATCTGGGTTTCCGCGGCCGCCACGATCCGCCCGCCGGGGGTGTCCGCGGCGGCCGAGGGCATGGCCGCATAAGGAGTGCTCGCCTGGGCGAGGGCCGAGGCGAACGAGGCTCCGCTTGTCGAGGAGGAGGTTGTCGAGGCGGGCGCTTCGGTTCCGCCCGTGGTCGGGTCGATCAAAGCGGCCGGGTTGGCCAGGTCTTGCCTGATCAGGCCGACTCGGGCGAGCGTCGCTTCGATGGACATCATCCGTGTATTCGGCAGATACGCCCGGCTGTTGAGTACGGCGGCGCCGGTCTTTGGCGGCGGCCGGTACCGCGCCCGCTCGTGGGACCGTGCCCCAAAGCAAAGCGGGCGACCCTAAGGCCGCCCGCTCAGCTGTCCTTCGATGAAGCTGGGTTCTATTGCAGGAGCTTCAAGACGGCTTGCGGCTGCGCGTTGGCCTGCGCCAGGACGGATACGCCGGCCTGCTGGAGGACCTGCAGCTTGGTGAAGTTCGTCATTTCAGCTGCCATGTTCACGTCGACGATGCCGCTGTAGGCCGAGGACAGGTTCTGGGAATAGACTTCCAGGTTGGCCTCGGTGTACTGGATGCGGTCCTGCACGGCGCCGAATTCGCCGGCGAGGGAGGACACGGCGCTGAGCGCTTCGTCGATGCCCGCCAGAGATTTTTCGGTGCCAAGTTCGATCTTTTTTTCGATCGAGGTCTTCAGAACGGCGGTTTTGACACCGATCACTTCCTTGTCGTTGGCGCCGACCTGGAAGGAGATCGTGGCCGCTTCGGAGAGCAGGTTGATGCCGTTGAACTGAGTCGTTTCGCCGACCCTTTCGATCTCGGACGTCAACTGCGTGACCTCGGAAGTGATCGCTTCCTGGTCGGTTTTCGAGGTCGTGCCGTTGGCGTACTGCACCGCAAGCTCGCGGATGCGCTGAAGCATCTGCGTGACGTCGTTGAGCGAGCCCTGAGCGGTCTGCGCAAGCGAGACGGCGTCCTGGCTGTTCTGGGTCGCTTGGTTGAGGCCATTGACCTGGCCCTCCAAGCGCTGGCTGATCGCGTAGCCGGCGACATCGTCGGCGGCCGAGTTGATCCGCAGGCCCGAAGACAGGCGCTGCATCGACTGAGCCAGCATGTTCGTCGTGCTGTTCAGGTTCCTGTTGGCGTCCATCGCCTCCAGGTTGGTGTTCACGGTGAGGGACATACGTTCATCTCCTTGATGACGGTTTTGGTGGGGGTCCCGAGCCGACTCCGTGTCAGCTCATCCCTGGTTATCGCCGAGGTGCGGCGAAACTTGAGGGAGATTCCGTCGCCTCGCGCTTTTCCCTGCCTTTGCAAGTTTTTCTGCACCTCACGCACGCACATCGATGTGGGGGCGCCCGTCGTCGTCCTCGCCCGTCTGCGCGGCGCGATCTGCCTGATCGGCCATTTCTTTGCGTCGCCTGCGCTCCTCGGCTTCGCGCGAAGGTCGGTCGCGCTCCCTGGAGATCGGTTCGGCCCGGTCGACCGGCTGGCGTCCCTTGCGCGCGATCGGCGCGAGGGGACCGTGTCCGAGCGGCTGGATCGGGTCCATCGGCTACGCCTTGCGGTCCTTCGGCGGGGTCTCGCGGTCGCGCGGGTGGGACTCGCGGTTGCGTAGCGGCGGGGTCTCGCGGTCCATCGCTACAGCTCGCTGACCCGTTCTTCGCGGTTGCGAAGCTCGACCATGACCAAGCGCCTCCACACGAACACCGCGCCCGCCCACGCCGCCACGTAGCAAACGCTGCCGGCGATCAAGGCCCGCAGGCCCGCTTCGGCCAAGGTGGAGGTGGGCAAGGACAGGTAGCCGGCGATCAAGAAGCCCGCCAAGCCGCCCCAGCCCTTGGCGCGCGCGACCGACTGAGCCGCCTTCGGGTGGGCCGCCACGCTGGGTGTGTCCGCGGCGGCGCCTTCCTCGGCCTTGCCCTTCTTGCCCTTCTTGTCCTTCTTCTTCTCGGCCTTCTTCTCAGCGGCCATGGCGCTCGCGGTCGTCGACTTCGCGCCTGCGCTCGGCGCGCTGGACGTTGAAGATGAAGCGCACCAAGCGCCTCCTGTTCGCGTCGCTGAGCACCGTGAAGGAGATCGCGCGGCGGCCTTGCACGTCGCTGCGCACGACCGTCCCCACCCCCTCGATCGGGGGGCTTCCGGAGGTCAGCGTGAGCTGGAACTCGATCTCCTCGTCGATCTCCAAGACGTCGGGGCCGGCCAATAGCAGGCCGCCGCCGGACAGGTCCACGGCGTAGCTTTGGATCGGCATGCGGTCGCGGCCCACATACACGAGCACTGGCCGGTTGGCTTTGACGCGCACGAACTCGCGCTGTTGGAGCACCTCGATCGAATAGAGGTCTTCGAAGCGCAGCAGGTCGCGGTCCTCCAAAGCCACGTCCCCCCCGACCCTCGCCAACCCCCGCGCGCACGGAAACTCCAAGAGCAGTCCCTCGAGCTGGTCGGGCTCGAGCACGTCGGCGATGAAGGTGATCAAGACCGAGATGCTGTTCGGCCCGCGCTCGGCCACTCTCGCCGGTATCTGCTTGCCCGAGGGACTCAGCACGGTCACCGCCTCCGATCTCCGCGGCAGCTCGATCTGCTCGAGCTGGTTGCCCTTGGCGTCTGTGCGCGTCACGGCAATAGTGTCGCCGCCAGCCCAGTCGGATCGATCGCACGCAGCTTCCACCCGCCCGCGCGGGCGCGATCGAGCGTGTACTCGGGCGCCAAGCCCCATTCGCAGGCGGCCTGCACCGCGACCCCGATTTGGTCGGTCTCATCGGCGTGGGTGAGCGCAAGCGCATTGGTCTTCAGCGGGCGCAACGCCTCGAGTAGCTGCGCCGCGGCGACGGCCCCCAAGGTCATCGGCAGCGCGACCGTGACCCGCTCGGGCTCGAGCGCACCGAGCAAAGCCCCCAGCTTGCGAATCGCGCTTCCTTCGCCGGGCGAGAGCGAGGGCGTGTCGATCACCAGCAATCCCTCCGCCTTGGCCTTGCGCAACGCTTTCCGGGCGCGCTCGCCGCCTGCGGGCACCGGCTTTCTGAGCTGGGGGCTCAACAGCAGCTGCCACTCATCCTTGCCGTGGCCCCGCACCAAAGTCGCGCAGCTTGCCCGCAGGCTCGAGTTGGCCCGGTAGGCGGCCAGCAGGGCCGCGCAACAGCTGGTCTTGCCCGCCCCGCCCGCGCCCACCAACACGATCGTCGCTCCTCGGGCCGGGAGTGGCGGGGCGATCGGGATGCGCCGCTTCAGGGCCTCGCCCACGGCCTTGCCGAGCGGGGTCCTCGGCGCCAAGGCCACGACATGGGCCAGGGCCGCGTCGATCGTCTCTTCGGCGAAGCTCTGGCTCGTGCCCAAGCTGACCATCTTGCTCTGGACGGTGCCCCGGGCGCGTGTGCGGGGAGGGACTGTGGGTTGTCGAGTCTCCTCTCGGGAGGTCGCCTGCTCGAGCACCTTCGCAAATGGGTCCGTAGGCTCAAACGGTGGGGGAGTCGCAATCTTCGGCGACTCCCGCACCGGGACTCGTGCGGTGCTCGAGTGGGCCAGCGCCGCCAAATGTCCGGTCACGTAGCGAGGGGCTTGGCTCGCGTGGGGTGGTTCGCGCTCATAGAAGGGGGTGCGAGTCGGCGGTGGGGTACGGCTGGGAGGCGTGGCGACAGCCGGAGGCGAAGGCAGGGCCGGCTCTTCGTCATACAGGTCGATACGCGGCCCGCCCGGGATCGCGTCGATCTCCACGTAGGGACGCTGGAAGAAGCCGGCGACGCCGCCGGTGAGCCCTTCGCGGCGCTGCACGATGATCGCGTCGGGGCCGAGGTCGTCTTGGATCTTTCCGATCAAGTCCTCGACCGTGCGTCCGTGGTAGGTGCGTACCGCGCCCGTTTCAAGCGTGGATGATTCCAATGGTCTCGACATTTATTCCGGGTGCGATCTCGTTGTAGGAGCAGACGGGGAGGTGGGGCTGGGCTTGGGCGATCAGCCTGCGCAGATGCCTTCGAATGCGCGCCGAGCAAAGCAGGACGGGCCGCGCGCCGCGTCCGGTGGCGTGCTCGACCTGGGAGCGCAAGGCTCCCACGATCGCCTGGGCCCGGGGCGGGTCCATCGCCAAATACTCTCCGTCTGCCGTCTGGGTGATCGAGGTCGCAACCTCCTGCTCGATGGCGGGGTCCAAGGTGATCGCGCGCAAGCGCAGCTCCTCGTCGAGATGGGGAGCGGTGATCGCCCGCCCGAGTGCTTGGCGCGCGTACTCGGACAATAGATTGGTGTCCCGCGTTATTCGAGCCTTGTCGCCGATCGCCTCCACGATCGTGCCCAGGTCCCTGATCGGCACGCCCTCGGACAGGAGCAGTTGCAGGACTCTCTGGATCTCCCCGAGCGAGAGCGCCTCGGGCACGACCTCCTCCACGACCGCCGCGTTGGTCTCCTTGAGCTTGTCCAACAGCGCCTTCACGTCCTGGCGCGTGAGCAGCTCCGAGGCGTGGGACCGGATCGTCTCGGTCAGGTGGGTCACGATCACCGACTCGGCGTCCACGACGGTGTAACCGAGCGCCTCCGCTTCGGCCCGCCCCGACTCGTGCACCCACATCGCGTCCAAGCCGAAGGCGGGCTCGCGCGTGGGGATGCCTTGCAACTTGGGGATCGCGTCGCCCGGATCCATCGCGAGCAGGTGCCCTGGCATGATCCTCCCCCGCGCGACCTCCGAGCCGCGCACCTTGAGCACGTACTCGTGGGACTCCATGCCCAGCTCGTCATGGATCCTCACCGGCGGGATCACTAGCCCAAGCTCACCCGCGATCTGCTGGCGGATCATGCTGACCCGGCGCAGTAGCGAGCTGGAGCGACCCCCACCCGCGCCGCCCCCGGCGCCGGGACCCCCGCCGGCGCCCGTCCCGGCGGCGAGACCCCCGCCGGCGCCCGTCCCGGGTCCGCCCGCGCCCGCGCCGGCCCCGGCCTTGGCCGCGGGGCTGCCCACCAGAGGCACCAATCCGAAGCCGATCGCCAGCTCGAGCGCGTCGATTCCGACTTCGGCGATCGGTTCCCCGGGCGGCGCCGGGGCGGCCAACTCGGCGGCCTTGGCGTTGGCCGCGTCGGCGTCGGCTTGGACCTTGGCGGGCATCCCGTGGCGCACTCCCCAAGCGATCGCGCCGAAGATCGCGGCGATGAACAGGAAAGGCAGCTTCGGCAGCCCCGGGATCAGGGCAAACAGGCCGATCGCCCCGGCGGCCACCATCGGCGCCCGACGCTGGCTGAGGATCTGCCCGGCGATGTCGCTGCCCAAGTCCTTGTCGGAGGCGGCCCGGGTGACGATGATGCCGGTCGCCACGGAGATCAGGAGGGCCGGGATCTGGGCCGCCAAGCCGTCGCCCACCGTCAGCAAGGAGTAGTGCTGGGTGGCTTCGGCGAAGCTCAGGCCGTGCTGCATCATGCCGACCACGATCCCCCCGAACAGGTTGATCGCGGTGATGATCAGGGCGGCCATCGCGTCGCCCTTGACGAACTTGGAGGCGCCGTCCATCGCCCCATAGAAGTCGGCCTCGCGGGCGATCTCCGAGCGCCGCCCCCGGGCCTCCTCGTCGGTGATGAGCCCGGCGTTCAGGTCAGCGTCGATCGCCATCTGCTTGCCGGGCATCGCGTCGAGCGTGAACCTGGCGCCCACCTCGGCCACGCGCCCGGCGCCGTTGGTGACGACCACGAACTGGATCACCACGAGGATCAGGAAGATGACGAGGCCCACGACCACGTTGCCGCCGACCACGAACTCCCCGAAGGATTTGACGACCGACCCCGCTTCGCCGGTCGTCAGGATCAAGCGCGTCACCGACACGTTGATCGCCAGGCGGAACATCGTCGTCAGAAGCAAGAGGCTCGGGAAGGAGGCGAAGTCGAGCGCCTTGCCCAAGTACATGGTGGCGACCACGATCGTGAGCGCGGCCGAGATGTTGAGTGTGATCAGCAGGTCGAGCAGCTCTGAGGGCAAGGGAACGACGAGCATCGTGACCACGCACACGACCGACACGGCCGCCAGCAGATCGCTGTGCTTGAGCATGCGCTTGACCGTGTTGCTGTTCATGAGGCCGGCCTCCTATGCGGGGTGCGGTGGGGGGTGGTTTCGCTCACGAGGCCGGCTTTATGTCGGGGCGGGCGCGATGGTCGGCGCGATGGTCGCTCACGAGGCCGGCTTTCTGTCGGAGCGGGCGCGATGGCGGGCGCGATGGTCGCTCACGAGGCCAACTTTCTGCGTCCGGCGACGCGGTAGACGAAGGCCAAGACCTGGGCGACGGCCGCATACAGTTCTTGGGGGATGATCTGGCCGATCTCCGTGGAGGAGTGCAAGGCACGGGCCAAGGGCGGGTTGGCCACGACGGGCACCTCGTTCTCCTCGGCGATGCGCTTGATCTGGAGGGCGATCAGGTCCTTGCCCTTGGCGATCACCTCGGGCGCGGTGCGCGAACCGTCGTAGAGCAGGGCCACGGCGTAGTGGGTCGGGTTGGTCACGATCACGTCCGCTTTGGGTACAGCCGCCATCATGCGCAGGCGCGCTGCCTGCGCTTGGCGGCGGCGCAAGGCGTTCTTGACCTCCGCGGAGACGCCGTATTGGCGCATCTCGTCCTTGACTTCTTGCTTGGTCATGCGCAGGAGCCGCTCGTGGGCGCGCCGCTTCCAGGCGTAGTCGACGACGCCCACGATCACGTAGGCGAAGGCGATGCGCTGGGCGATCGCGAGCGCGTTTTTGCTCATCAAAGGCCCGAGCGCCGCTGGCGGGATTCCCACTCGGGCCGAGAGCGTGGTCAGGCCGGGCAACAGGGCGAGCGTGGCGACCGCGCCCACGATGCCCACCTTGGCGAGCACCTTGAGTCCCTCGAAGACGGTGTTGGGGCTCAACAGGTTGCGCAGACCCGAGGCCGGGTTGATGCGGCGAAAGTCTGGCTTGAGTCCTTGCATGCGGGGCTTGAAGCCGACCTGCGCGGCGCCGGTCGCGAGGGCCGCCAACAGGCAGGCGCCGGCGATGGGGGCGACCGCCAAAGCGATCGTGGACAAGGCCGAGTGCAACAGCCCGTTGAGCCCTTCGGCGCTGAGGGCGCGGTCGGGCGTGGCGATCTTGGCGAAGATTTCTCGGAAAGCGGCGGCGCCCGCGTCTACGATTCGGGCGCCCATCAAGCTGATCGCGAACAGCCCCGCGACCAGGACTGTGGAGCCGCCCAGGTCGGGGGAGCGTGCGACCTGGCCCTTGTCGCGCGCTCGCTCGCGGTGCTTGGGCGTGGCCTTCTCGGTGCGTTCCTCGCGCGCCATTCACGCCCCCTTCGTCGCGGTCGCGGGGGTGGCCGGGAGGACCCCGATCCGGAGGCTCTGTTCGATCCGATTCATCCTCATGCCACGTGCAGGGCGCCGAGGGCCGCGCCCACGCTCACCGATAGTTGTTCTGAGATCCAGTTGGCCACGAATGGCAAGGAGGCGGCCACGACCAGCAAGGTGACCGCGACCTTGGTGGGGAAGCCCACGGCGAACACGTTGAGCTGGGGCACCACGCGCGAGACGATGCCGAAGGCCACGTCGGTGATGAGCAACGCGATCAGGACAGGCGCGGCTACCTCCAAGGCGTCGACGAACACGTTGGAGAAGACCTCCACGGCGCCGCCGACCAGCGATTGGATTTCCGGGCCGCTGGTCAAAGGCACCAGTTCGAAGGTGCGGCTCAGCCCGCGGATCGTCCAGGCGTCGCCGCCTATGACCAAGAAGATCAAGGTCCCCACGAGCGAGTAGAAGCGGGACATGACCGCCCCGTTGGCGCCGTTGAGCGGGTTGATCAGCTCGCCATAGGAGAAGCCTGAGACAACGTCGATCAGGGAGCCCGCCGATTCGACCGCCGCCATCAGGATGGCCAGAGAGAAGGCGAAGCCGAGGCCGACCAGCATGCCCTCGATCACCAAGCCGAACAGGGACACGGGATCGGTTGGGATGTGTTGGCCTTTCAAGGCGATCGGGGTCAGCCCGATCGCGAGGCCCACGGCGATAATGCCCTTCACGCGCGGCGGGATCATCGCCGAGGAGAACAGGGGCGCGATGAAGAACAAGGGCGTGAGCCGGGCGAGCACCAGGATGAAGCCCGCGAGCTCGCCGGAGGCCAGTTTGTGGAGCAGTTGGTTCAAGAGCCGACCATCGTCGGGATCGCGGTGTACAAGGCGGCGGTGTAGGAGACGAGCTGGCCGAGCATCCAAGGCCCCAACAGCACGATCACCGCGGCGACCCCGATGATCTTGGGGATCAAAGTCAGGCTCTGCTCTTGTATCTGGGTGACCGCTTGGAAGATGCTCACCGCCAGGCCGGCGACGAGCCCCACGAGCAAGAGCGGCCCGGCGATCTTCAAGGCCAAGCTCATCGCTTGGGCGGCCAGGTTGACGACGGTGTCTTGGTTCATCGGTGGGACCTCGCTTCGCTGGGCGCGATGGCGGAGCGGTTCATCGGCTCGGCCTCCTTTTCGTAGGGCATGGACTGGGCATCCTCAGTAGTGAAAGCTCTGGACGAGTGCCTTGATGACGAGATCCCAGCCGTCGACGAGCACGAACAGCAGGATCTTGAAAGGGAGTGAGATGAAAGTCGGCGGCAGCATGATCATCCCCATGCTCATCAAGGTCGAGGAGACGATCAGGTCGATGATCAGGAAGGGCAGGAAGATCAAGAAGCCGATCTGGAAGGCGGTCTTCAGCTCGGAGGTGATGAAGGCGGGAATCAAGACCTCGGTGGGCACTTCGGCCCTCGTGTGGGGCGGCGGGTCGTGGGCGAGGCTCATGAACAGCGAGATGTCCTCCACCCGGGTCTGGCGGAACATGAATTCGCGCAACGGTTCCTCGGCGCGCTCCAAGGCGGTGATGGTGTTGATCTTGTGGGCGGCGAGCGGGTCGATCGCCTCTGTCTTGATCGCGCTGATCGTGGGGCTCATCACGAAGATCGTCAGGAACAAGGCGATGCCCACCAAGACCTGGTTGGGCGGCTCGGTGGTGGTGCCGATGCCGGCGCGCACGAAGCCGAGCACGATCAGGATGCGGCTGAAGCCGGTGACGGTGAAGAGGACCGCGGGCACCAGGGTGATGGCGCCGACCAGAAGCAGAATCTGGACGGCGTTTGAGGAGTTGAGGTTCAACGACGAACCGTCATTTCGCGCAGGCGTTCGATCAAAGTGGAGGCCGCCGAGGGCATCCGCATCGGGTTCGTGGCGCGCTCGCCCGACTGGAGTCTGGCGGGGACGCGGGCGCTGGCGCTCGCGGGGGGGTCGGGGTTGGCAGGTGCCGCGGGGTCGAGCACTTCGGCGGGCGTCGGGCTCGAGCCGGCTTGGGGCGAGGAGGACCCGGGGGGCAGGAGCGCGGCGGGCAGAGGCACACGCCGGCGGGGCTTGGCTTCGGGCTCCTCGTCGAAGAGCAGGCCCGCTTCGTAGGCCTGCTGCTCGGTGTAGCGGTGGATCGGCGCGAGTCCCTGCTCGGCGGCCCCGAGCAGGATGTAGTCGTTGCCGGCCTTGACCAGGTGAACCGAGCGCCCCGAGCCGAGCGTGAGGGCCGAGACGCTGCTCAGGCCGGTGGCCGAGACGCGAGGGTCGCGTCCGGACTTGACTTGGCGCAGGATCCAGGCCAAGCCCCAGATCACGGCGATCACGATCGCGAGCCCCACGATCGTGCGCACGATGCTCGCTCCGCCGGAGCTCGTGTGGGCGCCGGTGGTGGACGTGTTGAGGCTGAGCGGCGTGTTTTCGCCGGTGCCCGCTTTGGAGTGGGCGGACTGCGCGGGCGTGAAGGCGGAGGCGGAGTTGGCCCACGCGAGCAGGCAGCCGCAGAGCGACGCAGCCGCGAGCGCGGCCGCACGGGAAGGGGTCAGCTTGGTCATCGAAGGGACGACTCCGAGGAAAGAGTCGCCCCCGGTTATCGGCGGGGGCGCTTGGGTCTTGAGAGGGCCGGGAGGAGAACCGGGGGCGGGCGCGACGGCCGAAGCCTTGGAGCCCCGCCCACGCGCGCGCGCACACGCACACGCACACGCACACGCACGGGGTGCCCTCACACGAGTGCGGCTACCTCCAGGCCCCAAGTGCCCTCGCCGGTGACGACCAGCTTGCCGTTGGCGAAGCAGAGACCGTTGACGAACAGCTCGATCGGCGCGTCGGCGGCTTGGTCGAGCTCGAGGACTGCTCCGGGAGCAAGCTCCAAGGCATCCTTGAGTGGGATGTGGGTGCGTCCGAGCTCGGCCCAGACTCGCACGAAGATGCTGCGTAGGACGGCCCGGCTTTGGGCCGACTCGGGAGACTGGCTGACGTGGGCGCGGGCGCGTTCCAGCTCGGCGCGGCCGAGTTGGGCGTAGGTGGCGGCCTTGGTGGGGGTGGGGCTGGTGGACTCGAGCTTGACCGCTCGTCTGGTCCCGGAGCGCCCGGGGTGGCCGCGTCCCACGAGCACACCCTCGGCGTACAGGGACACGCCGTCTTGGGCGCGCCTTTGCAGGGGGGCGATCGCGCCGGGCACGAGCTCGAGCATCCGCTCGATCGGCATCTGGGCGGAGCCGACCTCGGCTCGCAGCAAGACCTTCGCGGTGGCCAAGCCTCGCCTCAAGGCCTCGGGCCCGTGGGTGTCGCCGAGAACCGGCGCGGCGTCCTCGCCACGGATGTGCTCGGCGATCGGCTCGACCGCGGCCCAGGGGATCAAGAGCGACATGGCCGAGGACTGGCCGTCGATCTCGCTGGCGATCTTCGCAGTGAAGGTGGGCTCCCCCACGGGCGTGAGCACGCCGGCGTCGGCCTCCAGGTCGATCTCACCGCAGGTCAGCTCGGGGCCTCCCAAGTCGCCCCAGGCGCCTGAGAGCTCCGTGGCGATCGCGGCGAGCACGCTTCGGGCGAGCACCCAGTCGACCTCGGTGAGGTGGCGCTCGGCGGGGGCTTGGGAGGCCTGGCCACCCAAGAGGCATTCCAAGGCTTGCAGCAGCAAGGGCTGCTCCACGGAGAGCAGCATTTGACGGTCGATCGCGGGCGCGTCGATCGCGATGGCGATGGCGTCGGCGGGCAACCGAGCCTTGGAGGCCGCCCAGGTGTGTTGGTCGACCTCGGCGACGCTCAGGCGGGCTTGGACCGCCAACTCGGCAGACAGGCGCCCGGAGGCTCCCTCGCAGAAGTGCTCGATCGCGGCGACGAGGCGGCGGCGGATCTCGGTCGTGAACTTGGTCGGCTGGGAGAAGTCGAGCGGTCGCACCCGCGCGCCCGCGGGCACCTCGGCGCCCGCGCCCTTGCCCCTGCTTGCGGTGAGCTCCGCGCCCGCGGCGGGGTCCGCCTCCGCGGCGGCGTCCCGGCTCGCCGCGGCGCTCCGGCCCGTGGCGGCGCGCTTCTTCTTGGGGGCGTCCTTCTTGGCGGCGTCGGCGCTGCCCTTGGGGCTCACGGTCGCGTCCCGGTCAGCTTTCGCTTGCGGCGATCTCGACGGCCGCGGCGTCGCGGATGTCGGCCTTGGGGGCGTCAGGGGCTTCGAGGCCATCGCCTGGGCCGGGCGAGCAGGCGATGTCGTTGCCCTCGAGGATCTCGGTCACGCGCAGGCCGTAGCGCTCGTCGAGGACGATCACCTCGCCGCGGGCGATCGCGGTGCCGTTGACCAAGAGCTCGGCGGGTTCGCCGGCGGCGGAGTCGAGTGTGACGAGTGAGCCGACGCGCAGGTCGAGGGTCTCGCCGACGGTCATGCGGGTGCGTCCGAGCTCGACGCTCAACTCCATCGGGATGTCGCTGAGACGGCGCAGGTCGGGCTCGGCTCGGGAGGGCGCGGGGGCGGCGTCGGCCCGGGTGGGCTCGGTGCCGGGGGTGGCGTCGTCGAACTGCTCGTACTCGATCGCGTCGGCCACTGCGCCTCCTATTGGACGGTGAAGTCGGGGAACAGGACTTCTTCTACTTTGACGTCGGTGCGCTGCCCGATCGTGTGCAGGATCTGACGTTTGACGGCGTCGCGGCCGTGGGCGCTGATCAAGCTTTCCCCGCTTTGGCCGGTTATCGCGTTTGTGATGATTTCGCGCACGATCGCTTCCTCGGGCAGCGTACCGGGACCACCTTCGGAACTGGATGAGCTCGCGTCGGGGGAGGCGCCGTCGCTTTGTCCGGGCGCCAGTTGGAGGGCCACGTCGAGCTTGGCGTAGCGCCCGTCGCTCAGGTTCAGGAGGAACGATTGGGGCATCACGTAGATGGTGCCCTTGATCTTGACCTTGGGCACGGGCTTGGCCTTGGTCATGGTGTAGCCGCCGAACAAGACGATCGGCACGATCAGGACAAGCAGGATCTTCTTGTTTTTGAGCATGTTCCTAACCTTCGCCGGAGGAGGGGGCGGGGCCTTCTGGGCCGTAGAGGCGGCGCAAGACAATCTCCACACGGCGGTTGCGCGCGCGGCCGGCTTCGGTGGCCTCGGTTGCGACGGGGCGCTGGTCGGCGTTGCCGGTGGCGGTCAGCCGGCTGGGGGCGATGCCGTGGGCAATCAAAAATTCGACGACCGAGGAGGCGCGGGCGGTGGAGAGCTGCCAGTTGGAGGGGTAGAGGGAGCTGTGGATCGGCACGTCGTCGGTGTTGCCTTCGACGCTGATGGGGTGCGTTTCGTCGATGTTGAGCAACTGGCCGATCTCTGAGAGCAGGGAGGTCGCTTTGCTTGAGAGGGTGGCTTGACCGGAGGCGAACAGGAGGTCGTCGGTCAGCACTCTGATGACGAGGCCCCGGTTTTCGATCGAGGTCTTCACGGAGGAGCTGAAGCCGTGGGACTTGGCGTAGGCGTCGAGCTCGTGCTTGATCTGGGCGAACTCGTTGGTCTCGCGCTGGGCGGCGCTTTGGCCGACGGCGGTTTGGGTCGCGGTGGCGGCGGTGGGGCTGGAGCGGGCGGTGCTGTTCTGCAAGGCGCTCGATCCCTGGGTCTGGACCGGCTCGATCGCTTGCAGTTCGAAGGTGGCGGGCACGTGGCTTGAGTTGGCGGTCGATCCTTGCTGGGAGATGTCCTTGCCGCCGGGCAGGATGTTGCCGGAGAAGGCGGCCTTCAGTGACTTTTGGAGGGTCTGGTACTTGGAGATGTTGACCGAGGAGATCGAGAACAGGACCATGAACAAGGCCATCAGGAGGGTGATCATGTCGGCGTAGGTGAGCAGCCAGCGCTCCTCGCTCTCCTCTCCGTGGCCCCCGCCGCGATGGCGTCCGCGCCCGCGTGCCATGGGTCAGGCCGCCTGGGGTTCGACTGCCAAGGTGGCCACCGTGCCCTCTTCTTCGGCTTCGCGCTCGGCCGGGGGCACGTAGGACATCAGCTTTTCGGAGACGAGACGGGGGTTGTCGCCGGCTTGGATCGAGAGGATGCCCTCGACGGTCATCATGCGCAGCTCGACCTCTTCGGCGGAGATCGCCTTGAGGCGGTTGGCGATCGGCAGGAAGATCACGTTGGCTGCGCCTACCCCCATCAAGGTGGCGATGAATGCCGAGGAGATGGAGGGACCCAAGGTCGAGGGGGCGGCCAGGTTTTGGAGCACGTGGACGAGGCCGAGGACGGTGCCGATGATGCCCATCGTGGGTGCGAAGCCGCCGGCCTTCTCGAAGGGGGAGGCGCCGACGGCGTGGCGGGCGGCCATGCCGTCGACCTCGGCCTCGAGGATCGTGTGGACCATCTCGGGGTCGGTGCCGTCCACCACCAGTTGGAGGGCGTTGCGGGTGAAGGGGTCCTCGATCTCGGAGAGCTGGGCGTCGAGCGCGAGCAGGCCTTCGCGGCGGGCTTGGTCGGCCAGGCCGACCAGTTGGTCCAGGCGCCCGCGCATGTCGGGCGGTTCGGCCGAGATGACCAGTTTGTAGAGGTTGGGGATCTGCTTCATGGTCTCCATCCCGACGGAGGCCAAGGTCACGCCGAAGGTGCCTCCGATGATGATCAGGAGGGCGGGAATGTTGATGAAGGACGCGGGACTGGTCCCGTCCATCATCGAGCTGAGCAGGAGGGCGCCAAAGGCAGCCCCGATCCCGATGGCGGTCGAAGCTTTCATTGTCCACCTTCATCGGCTGCGGCCGGGAATCCTTGAAAAATGCTCGATGGACCATGTAGCTGCTAGTGTGGCTGGCATGACGCTACATGGGCAGGCGGTTGAGGTAGGGGTGCGTGAGCTTCATGATCGATTGAGCGAGCATCTCGAGCGTGTAGAGCGGGGTGTGGAGATTGTGGTTACGCGTCGTGGCCAGCCGATCGCGCGGCTGTCTGGTGTCGACCGGGAGGATCCAATCGACGATCTCGTCAGGCGTGGGCTGATTACCCCGCCGGCGCGTGCTCGGGGTGCGCGACGTGCGCACGTGGAGGCGCTCGGTTCGGTGTCCGATCTCGTCGCCGAGCAGCGCCGCTGATCCTTTATTTCGACACTTCGGCGCTTGTCAAGCTCGTTGTTGTCGAGCCCGGGTCCGACCTTGCGGCCGAGCTGTGGGGTTCGCAACTCGAGGCGGCCTCGAGCGTCCTTTGTTACCCCGAGGGCCGGGCGGCGCTCGCCGCGGCACACCGCGGTGGACGACTGAGCGCTTCGGACTACGTTCGGGCCAAGGAAGAGTTCGAGGAGTTGCACGATGAGCTGCTTCTGGTGGGGGTGGACGTGGCACTCACGGCGCAGGCGGGCGATCTTGCCGAGGATCTCGCCCTGCGGGGATACGACGCCGTTCATCTGGCCAGCGCCTTGGCTCTTGGAGAGGATGTGACTGTCGTGAGTTGGGATGAGGATCTCAGGAGCGCCGCACTTCAGAGCGGGTGCACAGTGGCTCCGGCGAACTGAGCGGCTCAGGCCCGCTTTGCTCCTCAGGCCGGGTCGTCCTCAACCGCGGACAGCCAAGGCCCGTCGTGCGACCCGGGCGACGCTCCAAGGCCCCCCGCGCGCGAGGGGCGTCGCTGGCGCATGGCATCGGACAGCACGTCGGCCCGATATCCCCTCACGGCGGCGGCGACCTGGGAGGGCGTCTCGGACACGACCACCTTGGCGCCTGTCGCCAGGGCGATGACCGTGTCGGGGGTGGATTCGACCGTGACGATCATGTCGGGATTCAGTTGGAAGGGCTCGTCGGAGTGGCCGAGCCGGTTCAGGAAGATCATCGCGGCTTCTCCTCTTGAGAAATTGGTGTGGCTTCAGGCTAGGTCCAACAGCGGCGGACGGGGCGACGCAAAAATGCGCCGCCCCGAACGCGCTCCTCGGAGTGTCCCGTCGTATAGAGCCCCTTTGGTGGTTTGGGTGAAGTTGGGAGGTGGCCGGTCCGGTGAAGCGGAGGCGAGGCGACCCGCAGGACGCCGGCCCGCCGAAGGCGGGCCACACAAAGCGGGAAGGCCTACTGGACCATCGTGACCAAGGTCCCGAGCATTTCGTTGGCGGTGGAGATCACGCGGGAGTTGGCTTGGAAGCCGCGCTCGGCGGTAATCATGTTGGTCATCTCCGAGGCTAGATCGACGTTTGACATCTCTAGCTCCCCTCCGATCGTGGAGCCGAAGGAGGCGGTGTCGGGGGTGCCGACGATGGGGGTGCCGGAGTTGGCGGTTTGGGCCCAGAGGGAGCCGCCCAAGCGTTCTAGGCCGTCTTCGTTGGGGAAGGTGGCCAAGGAGAGGTAGCCGGCGGTGACCCTTTGCTGGTAGGTGGGCGAGGCGGGGTTCTCGTCGGTGTAGGCGACCGAGCCGTCTTGGCCGATCGAGATGTTGGAGGAGCCGGGTGGGATGCGGATGTAGGAGTCTTCGGTGCCCGCCTTGTAGGTGGTGCCGGCTTCGGTCACGGTGGCGATGGCGTTGCGTCCGATCACGTATTCGCCGGCTTCGGTGGTGAGGAATCCTTGGGAGTTGGTGGTCATGTCTCCTGCGCGGGTGTAGTTGACGTTGGCGGGCAGGCCGGCTGTGTAGGGGGGGCCGGCGGGCGGGGTGCCGGAGCCCACTCGCAGGAAGCCCTTGCCCTCGATTGCGACATCCAAAGGATTGTTGGTGGTTTGGAAGGAGCCCTCGGTCATTTCGTTGCGGGTGGCGCTTACCTGCACGCCCAGGCCGATCTGGACGGGGTTCGTGCCGCCATTGGCGGCGGTGGGGCCGGAGGCCCCGTGCATCACTTGGGTTAGCGATTCGGCGAAAGTGACACTCGAGGACTTGTAGCCCACGGTGTTCACATTCGCGAGATCGCTTGCGGTGTCGTCGAGCAACGCTTGGTTGGCGTCGAGGCCGCTGATGGCGGCATACATTCCAGTCATCATCGTGACTGCCCTTCCTTTCGCGGCCCCCTCTTGGAGGTCCAGCCGCCGTTGGTTTGTGGTTATGCGATTGAGGCTGTGCTGGGTGTTCAGGTATTGATGGTCATGCGTTTTAGGTATTGATGGTCATGCGATTACGGCACTGTCGATGTTGGTGAATACGTTTTCTTTCATGTGCTGGGATCCCACGGCCGTGATGACCGTGCGGTTGGGGACGGACACCACGAAGGCGGTGCCGTCGACAAGAACAAGAGAGTCGCGCGAGCCCTTGGAGGCTGCGCGGGCAACGCCGTCGGAGAGGCGCGTGAGTGTGGGGGCGTCGAGAGTGATGCCTCGCCGCTGTACACGCGCGAGGGCGTGGCGGGAGAATTGGAGGTCGCCTGGTCCGGCGGTCTGGGGAGCGCTCAGGCCGGCGTTCGTGTCGCTGCTCGCGCCGGCCTGCTTGAGGGCATCGGCGAACGAGGGCTCGCCGGCCTTGGCCGGGGGGGTACGAGCAGGGGTGGCCGGGGCGGGCGCGGCCGGTCCGGCGAGGCCGCCGGGCGGTACTAGGGCTGGGTTTGAGATGGGGTTCAATTGACTTGGGTGACGGAGGAGAGCTTGATGCCGGTGACGCCTTCGACGGTGACGGTGGGGCCGGAGGTGGCGGATTGGACGCTTTCGACGACTCCGGTGGAGGCGGCGCCCGTCGTCGGATCGGAGTAGGAGACGGTGTGGCCGATCAGTTGGACGGCGGAGGAGAGCTCGCCGGCGGAGGCCAGGTTGGTGGTTTGCTCTAGCTGGGTGAACTGGGCGAGCTCGGTTACGTATTCGTTGCCGTTGGAGGGTTCCAAGGGGTTTTGGGCTTGGAGCTGGGCGATCATGAGCTTGAGGAAGTCGTTTTGGCCTAGCTGGCCGCCTGGGTTTTCGGCGCTGGTCGTTTTGGGGTGCGTTTCGGCGGTGGGGGCTGCCGCGGCAGCTTGGGCGATTGCGGGGGTGCTCATGGAAAACAATCCTTTCGGGAGTCAGGCCAAGATGTCTACGATTTCGCCCAAGGCTGGGCCGGGCGGTTGGGTGGAAGGGGTGAGGGGGGCGGGGGAGTCCTCGTCTCTTGCGCCGGAGAGACCGGTCGTCGGAGAGCCGGATGGGGAGGGCTGCCCGGCGAAGTCGCGCCCGGCGCCCGCGGAGAACTGGCCGGAGGAGCCGATGTCCAGGTGCAGGAGGGACACGCCGAGAGTGCTCAGGGTTTGATGGAGCTCGGTGCGGGCTTGGCTGAGGGCTTGGGCTCCGGCGGAGGTGTCGGCGTAGACGGAGGCGCGCAGGCCTTCGCTGGTCTGGAGCAAGCGAATCGTGATGTGGCCGAGTTCATCGGGTTGCAAAGCGATGCGCGCTTGGGCGCTGCCTTGACTAGTGGCGATTTCGAAAGTGGCTCGGAGTGCGTCGATCGTGTCTTGCATCGGGGCCGGCAAGAGGGGGGATTGAGTCGTCGTGCTTGCGCTTGGGTCGCTCGCTGGGGGGGCAGCGGGCGAGAGCGCGAAGGGGGGGCCAGCAGGTTGGGGGGCCGATTGGGCCGGGGCGCCGGCCGGGTCCGCCGCGGCTGGGGATCGGCCGGGGGCGGCGGGGGTGGGGGGAAAGACGTTCTTGGGGGTCTGGTTTTCGGGGGCGGTGTTCTCGGAACGAGGGCTGTCTCCAGGGACGGTCGAGACGGGGGCGGTGGCTAGGGCGGTGGCGGAGGCTGAATTGGTCGCATTGGGGTCGCTCAGGCCGCTCTGGGCGGAGGAGGATGGTGAAGGAGCCGAGGGAGCGGTGGTCGAGGTGGGGATGGGCGTCGCGGAGGTGCTCGCGGCCGACGGGGTGCTGAGCCCGGACTCTTCGGGGACGGCCGGTGTGCCCACGGCGGGGGCTGAGGAGGCCGACGCGGCCGTGGGAGAGGCCGGGGCGCTTGGAGTCGAGTCCTGCGGGGTGGGGGAGGCCGGTGAGGATGGCGCGAAGCTGGGGGGAGGGGGTGGCGTTGGGGGTTGGGGTGAAGCGGACGTCGCGAGTGGAGCGGCCACGGCGGCTGAGGTGGCCGAAGCGGTTGCAGCGGACGCGGCGAGCGAGGCGGACGCTGCGAGGACGCCTGGATTCGAAGATGCGGAGGACGCGGCGAGCGGGCCTGGCCCGGACGCTGTGGAGGACGCGGGGCCGGCGAGGGGGACTGGCGTGGCGGTGGCGAGGGAGGCGGGTGTGGCGGTGGCGAGCGCGGTCGAGGCGGAGGACGGGGGTTCGCCCGAGGCGCCCTGGATCGAAGGTGGGGTCGATGCCGCCTCTGGAGGGGTCGACGCCTCGGCAGGACTGGTCCCTGCCCCGAGGAAGGCCGAACGGGACGCGGCCTCACCGGGTTCGTGGGGGGGCGAGCCAAGGCGAGGACTCGCCTTGGCATTTTTGGGGTGGCCTTCCGCAGTGGCGGTCCGGGCCCAGTGTTCGTGGAGCGCCTGCTTGAAGGGCGGCGCGTTTGGCGGGGGCCCCGGTGGGGCACCCCCGGGGGCTTCGGGCGGGGGCAGTCCAACCGAAGCGGGTGAGGATGGCGGGGGTCCCGCGGCGCGGGCCGAGGAGGTGGGCGAGGATGGCGGCGGTGCCGCAGCGCGGGCCGGTGAGGCGGTCGGGAGCGCTGTGGGGAGGCTCATGCGGCCACTCCGAGAGTGCCGGAGGACGGATGGGCTTGACGGTAGGCTTCGGCGTAGCCGAGCACCTTCTGGACGTAGCTTTCGGTTTCCGCGTAAGGGGGCACGCCGCCGTACTGTTGGACGGCTCCAGGGCCGGCGTTGTAGGCGGCCAAAGCATCTGCGGTGTTGCCCCCAAACTGGTTCATCATCTGGCTGAGGTAGCGCGCGCCGCCTTCGATCGATTCGGCGGGATTGAGGGGGTTGGCGACCCCGAGGGAGCTGGCTGTGCCGGGCATCAGCTGGGTCAGGCCGGCCGCTCCGGCGCTGCTTTGGGCTTCGGGGTCAAAGCCGGACTCTTGTTGGATCAGGCCGTGTAGGACGGCGGGGTCGATGCCGTAGCGCGCGGCGGCCTGTTCGACCAAGGGGTCGTATTGGCTCGATCCCGTGCTCGCCTGAGTGGCGCTGAGACCAGAGCCGCTTGAGTTCGCGGCGCTCGGTGCGACGTCGGCAGCGGTCGCGGCTTGGAGAGCAGCTGCGAAGCTTGTCGAGGGACCGAGAGTCACCTCGCGTGAGGCTTCCGTCAAAGCTTCCAATTGGCGGACCCGCTGGGCCAGGGCCAGCTCGCCTGCCGGTACGCCGCTTGTGGGGCCCACGGCTTCGGTGCTCATGCGCGACTCCGCTCGAAGTTGGTCGCGGCGACTTCGTCGAGGGCGCCTTGCTCTCGACGAGCCACCTCTTGCTGGTGCTCGGAGCGGCGGCGCTCGCGTAGGCGCTCGAGCATCTCTCGCTCGGATGCGGCCTGGGTCAACTGGACGTCGCGCGTTGCAACCTCGCTCTCTCGGGTCTCAAGTTCGCGGGCATGGTTGGCGCGCTGGGCCTCGATGCGCTCCACGTAAGCCTGGTGCGCGAGAAGCTCGCTTGGATCGACGCTTTCCGTGGCCGATGCGCCGCCGCGCTGGAGCTCATGGGCCTGCTCCAAGAGCGCCTCGGCCGCTTGCAGGTCCGCCTCGGTGGCCGAACGTCGCGAGATCGCCTCGGCCAAGTCCTGCTGGGCAAGCTGCTCGGCACGCTCGCGCACGGCTCGCACCCGCTCGAGCTTGAATTGGAATCCAGGCATGTCCACGGCCCGGGTTATCGGACGGGAAGCTTTGTTCTTTAGAGAGAAGCCTTCGAGGCCTAATCACCGCCTGAGTCCCGAAGCTCGGGCGAAGATCCAAGCAAAGAAACGTTGGAAGTCGGGGTGCTCAACTTGACCGTCCAAGTACTCCAGAGCCAGACCACTCACCCTCACGTGGCCGATCACTGTCTCCTTCGAGAACTCGGCCGAGTGATCGTAATCGGCGCTCTGTCGGGCAGCATGCAAAGAGACGAATACGACTGCCACCCAGCGTAGAGAATGGGAGACGTTCGCGACACGACCACCATTTGAGTCGGGCTTCGACAAGACTCGCCAAAGTGGCTCCTCGCGCTGCGAAAGACCTTTGGGCAATCCGACGATCGGCTTCGTTGAGGCACCGCAAGTCTCGACCACCCTGCATACCGAGCGTACATCGGCGTGTTCGATCCATCTCGTTGCCTGCCATACCTCTTCATCGGAGGCGACATCCGGCAAGACATATCGCGCTGCCTTGAGATTAATGGCGTGAAAAAGCGCGTAGTAGGCGGCGGAAACAGCTCGACGATGGTTCGTTGTGTTCGGGCGTCCCGGGCCGGCGTCAATGCCTGCCAGTTCCTCTGCTTGCTGGAGCAGCTTTGAGGGATCTATCGGATGGCTCACGACTCTCTGGAGTCGGTGCTTTTGCCAGCGGCGAGATGTGGGGCATCGCGCTGAGGGTAGATATCGACGACGATTTGGGGAAGGTCGATGTCGCTCTCGGTGGCCAGTTCAAGGACGCGCTGACGCAACTCAAAGACATCATCCAGAGGCCACGTGTCCTCGCCGGCCACGGGATCCTCGGCGTACACCACCAAGTGAACATAGTCGTTGTCGTCGAAGTCAGCCTGCTCTTGGGCGCGAACATCGCGCACCTTGACGTCCCCAAACGGTGACTCGTTCAGAATTCTGTCCTTGATTGCGTCAATTTCCTTGATTGCGGCGCTCTGCACAGGTAAAGACTACCGCAGCCTCATGTGGCGCCAGCTGCACTTTGTCCCACGTACTTCTGGGCAGGCATGCGTCATGAGGGGGTGGCTATGCGCCCTACATGCTCAGATCGAGCGCCGGGATCGCGGGTAGCGCTTCGCTTGTCGCCGCGGTCTGAAAAGCGCCACCCTGCCCTGTCAGGGCGGTGTCCTCGCCGGCGGACTTCAGGAGTGGCACGGCTTCTGCGTCGACGATTTCGGGCTCCTTGGCCTGCCGGCCGTCCAAAGACGCGGCGAGCGCGAGCAGGGCTTCGTCTGCCTCGGCGGGCGTGCTCGACTCCTCGACGGGCTGGCGCAGGAACCCCTCGATCGCGGCCCGGTGGGCGAGCGCCGTGTCCAGGGAAGGGTCGGCGCCGGCTTGGTAGGCGCCGATCGCGACCAGGTCTTCCTTCTCGCGCAGGACGGCCAAGGCCGACCTGAGACGTTGACCGGCGGTCGCGACCGGGGCGGGGACGATCTCTCCGACCAGGCGCGAGACGCTCTGAAGGACGTCGATCGCGGGGTAGTGACCAGCGTGGGCGAGCGCCCTGGTGAGGACGACGTGGCCGTCGAGGATCGAGCGGACCGCGTCGGCGATCGGCTCGTTCATGTCGTCGCCGTCTACGAGGACTGTGTAGAGGCCGGTGATCGAGCCCGCCTGGCTGGTGCCGGCCCGCTCCAGCAGCTTTGGCAACAGTGCGAACACGGAGGGGGTGTAGCCACGTGTGGCCGGGGGCTCGCCGATCGCCAAGCCAACCTCTCGCTGGGCCATGGCGAAGCGCGTGACCGAGTCCATCATCAGGAGCACGTCGTGGCCTTCATCGCGGAAATGCTCGGCGATCGCGGTGGCGGTGAAGGCGGCCTTGATCCGCACCAAGGCGGGCTGGTCGGAGGTGGCGACGACGACCACCGAGCGCTCCAAGGCATCGCCGAGGTCGCGCTCTATGAACTCGCGCACCTCGCGTCCGCGCTCTCCGACGAGCGCGATCACGTTGACCTGGGCGGAGGTGGACTTGGCGATCATGCCGAGCAGGGAGGACTTGCCCACGCCTGAGCCGGCGAAGATGCCGAGGCGCTGGCCCCGTCCGCAGGGGACGAGCGCGTCGAGTGCCCGCACGCCAAGGCCGACGCGCTCCTCGATACGGGGCCTGGAGAGCGCGCTTGGGGGTGGGGCGACGGTTGAGCGCTCGATGCCGTGGGACCTGGGCTCTCCGTCGAGCGGGCGGCCCAAGCCGTCCACGACGCGTCCGAGCAGGTCGGGTCCGACGGCTACGCGAAACGGGGCGCCGCTGGCGAGGACGCGCGTGCCGGGCCCGATTCCGTGCATCTCTCCGAGTCCCATCAACAAGGTGCGCCCGTCCCTGAATCCGACGACCTCGGCTGGGATCCCTCCCTCTCCTGACGTGTCACCGCCGATCGAGCAGACCTCGCCCACCTCTGCCTGCAGCCCGGTGGCCTCGATGATCAAGCCGATCAGGTTGCAGACGCTGCCGTGGCGTCTGGCCAGGTCGGCTTCGCGCACGGCTTGGGCGGCTGTGGCGAGTAGGGCACCAGGGGGGAGTTGTGTGTGGGCCGTACGGGGGGCCCCGCGCGCGCGTGTACGCGCGCGCGCAGGGTCACCCAAAACGGGATGCACAGTCCCACCCATTCACATCGTCCTGGGCCCGTCCAAGTATCGCTTGGGGGCGGTCCTCGACAGCTCTCACGCTGCCCGCTGCTCTGCGACCGATGTCGCGACAACTTCGCGGGCTCGCTCCAGCTGGGTCTCCACGCCCGCGTCGACCTCCCCCTCCTCGGTCGCCACGATTGCTCCGCCCGAAGCTACCCGCGTGTCGGCGCGCACTTCGCAGTGTTCTACTCCGCTCATCTTTGCCTGCTCGCCGATCGCCTCCTTTACCAATTCCAGGTCGGCTGGGTTGACGAGCACCGCGATCCGGCGGCGCTCGGCGATCCGCGCCAACGCTCCGCTCAAGGCCTCGGCGATCAGCTCCCGGCGTAGCTCGGCCACGCCGGCCACGATCTTCTCTGCCAGGCTCAGGCCAAGCTCCAGCGCGTCGTGTTCGGTCGCTTCGACGACCTCGCCTTGGAGGGCTTCGATGCCGGCGATGGCCTCTGCGAAGGCTTGCGCGATGCGAGCTGTCTCGGCGGCGCTCTCTTGGTGGCCGGCGGCGCGTCCTTCGGCGTAGCCGGCGGCGTGGGCCTCGGCTCGTATTTGGTCGGCTTCGGCGCGGGCTTGGGCGACGATCTGGACAGGCTCTTCGGGAGCCGGCGGCGCAGAGGGCTCGAGCTGCTCGAAGTCGTAGCCAACCGCAGTCTCAGACAACCGCTTCGCCCTCTCCCTCGTCCTGCTCGCCGGCGATCACGATCGTGCCGGCCTCGTCGAGTTTGCGTACCACGGTCACGATCCTGCTTTGGGCCTCGTCCACGTCGCGCTGGCGCTGGGGCTGCTGGATCTCCATCTCCTCCTTGAGCATCGCGGCGCCGCGCTCGGACATGTTGGTGAGGACCGCGTCCATGACGTTCTCGGGCGCTCCTCTGAGGGCGAGCACTAGGTCCTTTTGGTCGACCTCGCGCAGTACCTGTTGGATTGCGCGCTCGTCGAGCTTGACGATGTCCTCGAAGACGAACAGCATGCCTCTGACTTGGGCGGCGAGCGCCTTGTCGGCGCCTGCCAGGCGCTCGAGCACGTTGCGCTCGGTGGAGCGATCGGCGTGGTTGAGGATGCCCGCGAGCGCCTTCGCTCCGCCCTTGGCCGAGTACTTGCGCTCGACGACTGCGCCCAGCTTCTGGCGGATGACGGCCTCGACTTGCTGGATCACCTTCGTGTTGGCGTGTCCCATGCGCGCGATTCGCAGCGCGATGTCGGGCTGCTCGGTTTCGGGCAGGAGGGCCAAGACTCCGGCCGCCAAGGTGGAGTGCAGGCTGGCCAATACGAGGGCGGTCGTTTGGGGGGACTCGCCTCGCAACAGGCCGGCGATGCGCTCAGCGGGGACCCGGTGCAGGAACTCGAAGGGTCTGGAGTCCGCGCCGCCGGTCAAGCGTCCCAAGAGGTCGGCGGCCCGCTCGGGGCCGAGCGCGCGCTCGATCACCTCGCGCGCGTAGTCCACGCCGCCGCTCACGTTGCCGGGACCGCCGGTGCCGGCCGCCAGTTCGCTGAACACCGAATCGGTCGTCTCCGTCCCGACGGAGCTGAGCCGGGCCATCTCGTGGGAGAGGCTCTCGATCTCCTCCTCCTCCAAGCGCTTCATCACGCTCGCAGCGCGCTCGGAGCCGAGCGCCGCCATCAGCACGGCCGCCTTTTGGGTGCCCGGCAAGTCCACGCCCGGCGCCTGTTCGGGCGTGGACCGGGGCAGGGCTTGCATGGTCGGAGCGGGGTCGCCCGGCATCTAGCCTGCTCCCTCGGCAGCGAGGCGCGGCGCGCTTTCGGCGGCGGCTTCACGGGTGCTCCCGCGCAGGCTCATCTCAGTCCTCCTGCATCCAGGTGCGCAGCTGTTGGGCGACCCGGTCCGGATCGCTGTCGGCGAGCTCCTCGATCTGCTTGCGCAGGTGATCGCCGTTCCCGTTCCCGTTGCCCCCGCCGTTGCCGTTGCCGTTCCCGGACCCGTTGCCGTTCCCGCCCCCCGGAGCCACCCCGGCCAAGGCGGGGGCCTGCTTGGGTGTTCCTTCGCCGCGCAGGTCAGACAGGCGCATCGGCGTCTCCAGTTGGCGCAACCACACGGGTTCCTCGATCGGTTCGCTCTCGCGGCGTCGCAAGGATCTGGTGATGAAGAACAGGAGCGCCAGCGCGCCGATGCCGAGCAACGCGTACTTGACGTCGCCGAGCATGCTGCTGGTCGAGCCGCTCGCCCCGGTGGTCGGGGCAGCGAACGCGATCTGTCCGATCGAGATCGTGTCGCCTCGCTTGGTTTGGATGCCGGCGGCGTTGGTGACGGCTTCGCGGATCGCGGGCACCGAGGCCGCGGGGACCGTGTGGTCGAGCAGGACTGAGACGTGTTGGCTTTCGACGGTGCCGGGCGCGATCGTGGAGTGGGTCACGGTCTTGCTCACGCCCAAGGTGGAGCTCGTCGTTTCGTGCTTGTAGTTGGACTTGCCCCCCTGGGCGGCGGCCGGCACGTTGGCGGTGCCGGTGGCCGCACCCGCGCTAGCCCCGCCGCCGGTCAAAGTCTCGATGTCCTTGCTTTGTTGCAAGGGCACTCCGGTCTTGCCGTAGCTGAGCTGTGTTTGGGTGGTCTGGTTGACGTTCATGTTGGCGTAGACCAACACCTGCGCCTTTCCCGGTCCGAGCGTCTGTGCCAGCATCGCGTCGAGGCTTGCCGCCGTGCTCTGGTCGTATCGCTGCTCGGTTTCTTGGACGCTGTTGCCTGAGCCGCCGGCGTTGCCCGAAGCCTGCGGCCAGAGCAGTTCGCCCGAGCCGCCGGTGATCGTGACCTTGGTGAGCTCCAGGCCGGGCACGCTTGAGGCGACCAGTTGGGCGATCCCCTTGACTGAGCTGGCGGGCAAGGTCGCGGTTCCCGAAAGCAGCACCGCCGCCGAGGAGGCGCCTTGGCTTTCGCCGAACACCTGGCTTTGGGCATTGGGCAGGACCAGCTCCACTTGGGCGCCTGAGACGCCTTGTATCGAGTCGATCGTCTCCGCCAGTTGGCCTTGCAAGGCGCGCTGGTAGGTGACCTGCTGTTGGAAGTTGCTTTCGCCGAGGTTCTGTTTTTCAAACAGCGAGAAGTCTGGTTGGGTGTTGCCGAGCTGTCCCGACCCGGCCAAAGCCACCCTTGCTTCGGCGCTTTGATTGGACTGCACGGCGATCGCGGTTCCGTTGTTTTGCAGCTCGTATTTGACGCCGTGCTCGCTCAGGGTGCTTGTCATCTTGCCGGTCTGCGCGGGGTCCAAGCCGCTCACGAGCGTGGAGTAGCTGGGCGCGGAGACCATGTGAAGGAAGATGTAGATGAACAGGATCGCCCCGACCGCGACACCGCCGGCGATCAACCATCCGCGCGTGGTGAGCCTGGAGGCGAGCTGGTTCAAGGGCGGCATTCGTCAGACCCGCTCAAACCTGGGTCTGGAAGATGCTTTGGGCGGCTTCGGTGGCCTTGGTCCTCAGTGTGGCCGCCAAGTCCATCGCCATCTGGGCGTCTTGCACGGTCACCACCGCGCTCTCGGGGTCGGTCGCGGTGCCGGTGGCCAACGATTCGGCGGCGCTCGCGGCGCTCTGCTGGGTGCCTTCCAAGGAGGAGATCGCGCTCGTCAGCGCTTTGCCGAAGCTGGGCGATTGTGCCCCGCCGGTCCCTTCCACACCGCTGCCGAGCCCTCCCGCGCCTACCCCGCTCGTGCCTTGCGCGCCGCTTGCGCCGATCGCGCTTTCAGACAGTTTCGCGGCCAAGCCGCCGACGGCGGGGACGATCATTTCAAGAGCCCCAAGGTGGTCGTGAACATGGACTTGGCGGTTTGCATCGCGGTCACGTCGGACTGGTAGGACTGCGACTCGGAGATCAGGTCGGTGTTTTCGGTGACGGTGCTGATGTTCGGCATCTTCACGTAGCCCTGGGCGTTGGCTTCGGGGTTGCCCGGGTCATAGACCTCTTGGTCGGGGGTCGCGTCGCTGACGATGCCCGCCACCTCGACGCCGCCGGGAGTGGGGGCTCCGGACCTGTTCTGTTGCAACGCTCCGGAGAGCGCGCCGCTGAAGCCGCCTTCGCCCGCCTGGGTGAGGACGACCTCTTGGCGCTGGTAGGGCTGCCCGTTCGCGCCACGAGTCGTTTCCGCGTTGGCCAAGTTCTCGGCGGTCACGTCCATCCTGATCCGCTCGGCGGTGAGTCCGCTGCCGGCGATCCCGATCGCTTCGAAGATGCCCATCAGCGTGTCCCGCTCCCAGCGAAAGGCTCGATTCCGCTTGCCTTGTCCCCCGCGCGCGTGTGGGACCGCCCGAAGCGACCCATCAGGCGGGTCCGATCGCGGTCGTGACGATGCTGTTGCGGGCGCCCGCGACCTGGGTCAAGGCTTGGTAGTCCAGTGCGTTTTCGGCCAGCTTGGTCGATTCCTGATCGACACTCACCCCGGTCCCGTTGGGGCCGACCTGTTCGGGTTGGACTTCGGTTTGGAACTGGAGCGCTTCGGGGTTTTCGCCGCTGTTCATCGCGCCTTGCAAGGCCGACTCGAAGTTGACTTCCTCGCGCTGGTACCCGGGCGTGTCGGCGTTGGCGATGTTGTTTGTGAGCGCCGTCTGGCGCTGCCATGAGCCGCGCATGGCAGCCTCGAGCAGCTGCTGGGTCGAATCGACGAGAGCCATAGACCGTTCCCGTGATCGGCCGGGCCCGGCGAATCTTTAGGCGCTCGACCGGTCCCGATCGGCGGCCCGGGCCGCGCCTTGGGCGCGGTCTGTTTGGCGGCGGGGGTGGGACCTACGCCCTGCGGTCGAGACTCGGCCGCCGCGAGCGAGGTCCGCCGTATCCCTCGGCGGCGCGCCGGGCGTGGGTGTGGGCCGAGAAGTCGGCCAGCAGTCTCTCGCGCACTCGGTAGAGCTCGATGCGGGTTCGCTCGTGGATCAGCTTGGCCCGTTCCAAGAGCGGCAAGGCTTGCGCGGGCGCGCGTGGGGGCAGCCCCTCCGTCAAGTCGGCCCAGCGAGCTCCCAGCTCCTCCAAGCGCTCGAGTTCTCCCCGCCCGGCCAGTTCCAGTTCCAGCTCGGCGTGCGCGTGGATCGCTTCGTAGCGAGCGATCAAGTCGGCTGGGGCACCGCCGATGCCTGTGCCGTCCTCGGAAGCGCCCGCCGGGTGCTCGTCGAGAGGCGCCGCCGCCAAACTCACGCGCGGGCGACCTCGTCTGCGGCTTGGGCCCAGGCCTCGCGCAGCTCGCCGAGCATGTCGCTGACCTCCTCGAGCTTGCTCGCGTCTTGCGTCAGGCGGGCGCTGTTGAGGTGGGCCAAGCAGAAGCTGTAGATCTGGTGCAGGTTGCCTGCTACCTCGCCTTGTTCGTAGTCGAGCACGCTGTCCAGGTGGGCGACGATCAGCTCGGCTTTGCGCAGGGTGTTGTGGGCGCGCTCGATTTCGCCCTCGGCCATGGCCAGGCCGGCTTGGCGCAGGAAGCGGCGGGCGCCGTCGTAGAGCATCACGATCAGCTCGGCCGGGGTGGCCGCCATCACGGCGCCTTGGCGGTAGGCGGCGGGTGAGGGGGCTAGGCTGCTCATGGCTTGGGCCGTCCCGTGTGCGGGTGGACCGACGGCGGGCGGCCTGCTGGGGCGGCGGCGTGGCGCACGGTCGCTCTCACCCTCCCGATTTGCTCAGCGATTCGGACTGGCTGGTCAACCATGCCGATTGCGAGCTGTTGCGTGACATCACCGCTTCCAACTGGGAGTAGGTGGTTTGCAAGGCCTTTTCGCGCAAGGCCAGCATGTCGTTCATGTTGGCGATCTGGGTATTCAGCTGGGTGACTTGGCTTGAGTCGCCGTTGATCCTGGCTTCGAGCGAGCCGCCCGGTTCGGCTACCGTGTTGATTGCGCTTTGCAGGCTTTGGGACCAGCTCTGAAGCATCTTTTGGACGCCGGCTGGGTTGTTGTGGACGGCTTCGGCGAGCTTGGTCGCGTTGAGTGTCAACTGTCCTTCGATCGAGGACTGCGAGGCGCCGCCCGCGGAGGCCGCGCCGGTGTCGATGCCCACGTCGGCTGGACTGGCCATTTCGGCGGGCAGCCCGGCGACCGGTTCGTACATGGTTTGGCGCATCTTGGCGAGCAAGCTCTGCAGTTCGTAGTCCCCGAACAGGGACCCCGTCGCGGATTCGCCGGCGCTTTTGGCGTGGGCGATCGGCTTGGTTGTCAATTCTTTTTGGATTTGGGAGACCGTCGAGTTGTAGAGCTTGACGAACGCTTGGACCTGAGTTTCGATCGCGCTCACGCTCGCGCCCGGAGGCTGCACGTCGACGGTTACGGGGCCGGTGCTGGTCAACCCGCTCAGGGTCAAGGTCACTCCGGGGATCGCTTCGGTGAGGATGTTCGAGGCCGAAGTGCCTTTGACGCCGTCGATCGTGTATTCGGCGTCCTTGCCTTCCTTGGCGGTGCCTTCCTTTTCGACCAAGGCTCCGCCGGGGTCGCTCACTTTGATGAATTCGGCGCCGGTGTTGCCGGTCGCGCGGGTGGAGAGCACCACGGTCCCGCTTTCGAGCACGGCCGCGTACACGGTGCCTTTGCTGTCGGAGTTGATCGCGCTCGCGAGTTCCTTGGCGCTGGCCCCCGCCTTGATCGTGTAGCTGTTGCCGTCGATTTCGATCTTCTCTTCGGCGGCGGGGCTGGTGAAGGCGAAACTGCGCTGGGCCGAGTTGGCGAGCTGGGTGACTTCGACCTCGTGTCCGCCGATGCCGGCGCCGCTGGTGGTTGAGACTCCCACTCGGGTGGGGTCGCTCGAGGTGACCGTTTGGGAGGTTTCGAACAGGGAGGGCAGGCTGAATTCGGCGGCGCTGAAAGCCAGCTGTTGGAGGCTGCTTTGCAGGCTTTGCAGTTGCTGCTTGGACCCTTCGAGCTTCTGCTGCTCGCTGGTCAAGCGCGTCAAGGGCTCGCGTTCGACCGACATCAAGGCCGAGATGATCGAGCTGGTGTTCAGTCCGGACGCGAGTCCGGAGACGGTGATCGGCGACCCCGCGGAGGAGCCCACTGACAGGGAGGACACGGGTCCTTACTCCAAGGACTTTCCGGCTGCTATGTCAAGCGCCTCGGTGGGCGACACTGCTCGCATTTTTCCTTCGTGGTCGGCAAGTTCGATCTTGACGCCGCCCTCCGGCTGGATGGAGAAGCGAAGCCTTTGTCCGCTTTCGAGCAGTTGCCTGCATATCCTGCCGGCGGTCTCCATCTGGTCGAGCACCTCGGCGGGCGGCGCGCCGGGCGGATCTTCGATCCCGAGGGCTTGCTCGGAGGTGGGATCTCCTACACCGAGCGCCTGCTCGGAGCCGGGGTCTCGGATTCCGAGCGCCTGTTCGCCGCTGTGCAGCTCGGCGGCGAAGCTCGATGTGTTTGGGCTTGCTCCTTCGGCCGGCAGGCTCGGGTTGGAGCGCCCGTGTACGGGCAGGGTGGGCTCATTGGAGCCCTGAATGGGCATGATCGGCGAGTGCATGTTGCGTTTTCTCCCTGAAAACGTGTGACGCGACCCTGTCCATGGGCCGCCTCGCGATTGACTTCTAAACGGGTGATCGGCCGCTGCCGGGAAAACTTTATTCGTGGTTCGCCCACCCGACGAACCATCTTGCTTGCATTGCCCTGGGTCATCGCGAAGGCATCCCGAGGACGGACAGTTACTTGCTACCCCGTTTCTTCGATTACATGCGTCTCCTCTGCGCGCGGCCGGCCATCGGGGTCCCATCCTCGCGCTCGCTGTCAGGCGGCCAATGCCTGCGCTTGGGAGAGCAGGCTCGCGGCGAGCGCGTTGTCGGGGTCGCGCTGGAGGGCGGCGGTGGCGAAGTCCTCGGCCTCGCGGCTCATGCCGCGGGCGGCCGCCACGCGCGCGAGCCCGACGAGCGCGCGCGTGTCGGGCTCTTGGGCGCACACCGCCATCCACTCTTCGGCGGCGGAGTTCGCGAAGCCGCGTCGCAAGTAGAGGTTGGCGAGCAGCTCGCGCCGCTCGCGCTCGGACACGGGGGTGCGCTCCAAGACACCGATCAAAGCTTCGAAGGCCTTGAAGTCGTGTACTCGCAGCAAGGCTTCGAGCATCACAATGAGCGGTTGTATGGCCTCGGCGGCCGGTTCGATTTCGGTTGTGCCGGTTTCCAGGAGATCGCGCCAGGCGCGGAACAGCTCGATCTCGGTGTCGGCCATGCCAGCCGCCGCCGCGCCCCTCAGCGCGCGGTCGATCTCGGGAGCGACGTGTGTTGCGCGGGGGCCCATCACCCCTTTGGGGCGCCCGCTCGAAAGGGCCTCGTCGGGGACGCCGCTCGATGGGCCGTCGCCCGCGGCCCCCGCGATGCGCGCGAAAAGCTCGGTCCTGCGGGCTACTCGGCCCAAGGGATCGTCGTCGGCGAGCTGCGCGGCGGTGGCGGCCGCCTCCGGGTAGCGACGCTGGGCGAGCAAGGCCTCGCCGAGCGCCACCTTCGCGCGCGCGGAGTGGGGCTGGCGCGAGAGCACCGCCCTGAACTGGGTCTCTCCCTCGCGGGGCGCGCCTCCTTCGAAGAGGGCGCTGCCGAGCATGAATCGCGCGGCCGGCGAGAGCTCGGGCACGAGTCGCTCGAGCTGCTCGGCGACCTCGGAGGGGGGGCTGCCGGATGCGAGCAGGGCACTTGCGTAAGGCAACACGGAGCCGACGAATCTGGGGTATTCGCTCAGGCACCGCTCGAGCAAGTCGATCGCGGCGTCCAGTTTGCCGGCCTGGCGTTCCAACTCGGCCAGGTGGGTCATCGCGACGTAGCTGCCGCTGCCGACGGTCGCGGTGTAGCCGTCGCGGGCGTCGCCCATCTGGAGGCACCGTTGAAGCAGGTCCCGCGCGAAGGTGGGTCGGCCCAGATCCATCTCACACAGGGCTTGCTCCAGGACGAGGTCGGTGAACCCGGGGAAGCGCTCCAAGCCTTCTTCGGCGCGTTCGATCGCCTCGACCGGGCGCCCTCCGGCGCGCAGGGCCTTGACGAGGCGGCTCGTGAGCGCCGGTGCGAACTCGAGGCCCCCGGCGTCGGCTTGGAGCATGCTCCAAGCTTGCTCCAGCTCGGGGATCGCGGCCGCGGGTTCTCCGGCCGCGGCGTACTCGGAGCCTAGGTTGTAGTGGAGGAAAGCGCTGTCCAGGCCTTCGTCTTGTTGCAGGCGCAGCAGATCGATGTTGCGGCGGGACTTCTCTCGACTGTCGCGCACGGCGCCCAGATAGCCGTAGTGCTCGATCCGCACGCCCGTCGCCTCGATGCGCTCGGGCAGGAAGGCGGGCAGGCGGTGGGCGATCTGCTCGTGCAGGCGGCCCTCGTAGCGATATTGGGGGCGGTTTCTGAAGAGGCGCAGGGCGTTGTGGGTCACGGCGGTGCCTTCGTCGAGGTCGCCGGTGTAGTTGGTCTCCGACAGGTAGAAGGCCTCGCGCCAGGTGCGTCCGGTGAGCGAGCGCAGCAAAGCCACGTCCTCCGCCAGGAGCACCTCGTCGGCGTCGAGGACTAGCAGCCAGTCGCCGCGGGCGGCCTCCAAGGAGACGTTGCGGGCCTCGGCGAAGGAGCCGGTCCACTCGTGAAAGACCACCTTCGCCCCGAAGGACCGGGCGATCTCCACGGTGGAGTCGGTGGAGCCGGTGTCGACGATCACGATCTCGTCGGCCGCGTCCTTCAAGGAGGCCAAGCAGCCGGGCAACATCTCTTGCTCGTCGCGAACGATCATGCACAGGCTCAGCTTCAGGCCTTGCGCCGGTTGGGCTTGTGCGGCGAGCTTCAACGCTCGCTCCTCCAGATCTCGTAGCGATGGGTGCGCCGCGCGCGATTTTCCGTTTTGGCCCGTCTTGCCGGTCGTTGTCGTTCGGCGCCGGTGGTCCGGACTGTCGGCTGCGTGCCCGCGCGAGGTCAGCCTCTTTCGGGTCGCTTCGAGGTTGCCCTCCACCTGTTCGAGTCCGGGGTCCAAGCGCTTGGCGGCTTCGAACAGGGCTTGGGCGGCCTCCAAGCTCGACAGTTCGGACATCGCGACGCCCGCGAGGTTGAGCAAGGTCGGCTCACGCGGCTCGCTTTCCAGTGCGCTCAAGGCCGCGGCTGCGATGTTCGCGAGCAGAGGTGTGCGGCGCTTGGGCGAGGCTCCCGCGCCGGCGGCGAGTCCGCCTTCGAGCAGGTTGCGGGTGGCCCACTGGCGGCGTTGGGGGTCGGCGATCGTGGGCAGCTCTGCGAGGAGCCTGCCGTATCCGCCCAAGTCGCCCGCGGCGAGCAGTTTTTGGGCGCGGGAGATCAACAGGACAGCCGGGGCCGCGGCCTCGATCGCCTCGGTCTTGGCGGGGGCCGCGTCGGCTTCGATCGGCTCGGTCTTGGTGGGGGCCGCGTCGGCTTCGATCGGCTCGGTCTTGGCGGGGGCCGCGTCGGCTTCGATCGGCTCGGTCTTGGTGGGGGCCGCGGCGGCCTCGGTGGGTTCGGTCTCGGTGGGGGCCGTCATCTACACGCTTGGTGATCGACCGGCCTTGGCGATACCTGAGCGAGTCGGCTGACTCGGGCGCGTCGTGTCAGTCAAACGGTTACGACCGAAGCAGACGATACGGTGCGCGCGCAATCTTCGGAAATAGCGCAATTGGGCAGCGGACGGGATGGGGTGGGGCTCGCTGGGAGTCTCATCCGGTCCTCGAAACGGAGTCGAAAGATGGAAACGATCGCTAGGGGGACGGCGCGGATATCGGCCGCTGAGTCCCTGCGCACTTGGCGCGAGTACAAGCGCTCGGGTGACCGCGCCTTGCGTGACCAGCTGATCTTCGTGTTCACGCCGATGGTGCGCTACATCGTCTATCGCAAGGTGCGCGAGGTGCCGGCCCAGTGCGAGGTCGAGGATTTTCTTTCGTGCGGGCTGGAGGCTTTGATCCGCTCGATCGAGCGCTATGACCCGGACAAGGGCGCCACCTTGGAGCAGTACGCGTGGACGCGCATCCATGGGGCCGTGTTGGACGAGCTACGCCGCCACGACTGGGCGCCGCGTTCGCTGCGTCGCGACGAGCGTGCGATCAACCAGGCGCGGGCCGCTTTTTTGGCGACCCACGAGCGCCCGCCGACGCGCGAGGAGCTGGCGGCTTTGGTCGGGATGGAGCCGCACGAGTTGGTGGGTCGTTTGCACGATGTCGCTTTGGCCGAGGTGGGCTCGCTGAACAGGACGGTGCGCTCGGACGAGAACGCCCGCATCGAGCGGATCGACACGCTCGAGAGCAACGACTCCGAGTGCGACCCGATCTTGAGCGCCGAGCGGCGCGAAGCCAAGGCTCGCTTCCGTGAGGCTTTCGCCCAACTGCCCGTCCAGGAGCGCGAAGTGGCGGTGCTGTTGTACGTGGAGCATTGGACTTTGCGCGATATAGGGGTGCGCTTGGGGGTCTCGGAGAGCAGGGTCTCCCAGATCCATACCCAGCTGCGCAGGCGCTTGTATGACCAGCTCTCGGACGAGTTGCCCTTGTTTAGCGCAGTAGGTTGAAGCCGTTCCGACCGGTACATGTACCGGTCGGCCTTACGGTGCATGCACCGTAAGGGACCATGCCGCATGCGGCATGGTCTTCCCCCCTCCCTAAAGAATTGGGATCCCCGGCCGAACACCCGGAGGCATGGATCTGGGTCTTTTCATCGCCGCGTCGGGCATGGTCTCCGAGCAGGTGCGCGAGGGGCAGCTGGCCAACGACTTGGCCAATTCGACCACGCCGGGCTACAAGCCGGACGAGGCGCCCCAGCACAGCTTCGGCGATGTGCTGCTGGCCAACGCCTCCGGTAGCGCCACTGTCGGAAACGTGGACGAGGGTGTGGCTTTGGGCAAGACCTACACCGACATGGCTTCGGGCTCCTTGCAGGAAACCGGCGAACCGCTTGACTTCGCGATCGAGGGGAGCGGCTTTTTCGCTGTGCAGACCGCCGCTGGGGTGCGCTATACCCGCGACGGACAGTTCACCACCTCCTCCCAAGGGGTCCTCACAGACGCAGGCGGCGACCCGGTGCTCGATCAAAATGGGGCGCCGATCAAAGTGGATGGGAAGGGCAGGGTGCCCGCGAGCGCGCTCGGGGTCTATGAAGTTCCGGGGGCCGTCAAGCAGGGTGAAAACCTGTTTGCGGGCAGCGCTTCGGGCAAGCCGACCGGGACCGTCAAGCAAGGCGCCTTGGAGGGTTCGGGCGTGGACGCGGCGAAGGTCATGGTCGAGATGACCTCCTCGATGCGCAACTTCCAGTCGGGCCAGCAGGCGATCCAGACGATCGCCCAAACCTTGCAGACCGCGGCCGCGCAGGTCGGCTCGCTGAACTCGGCGGGCGGCTGATGCGCCGGGGCCTGGACCGCTTCGTGGACCGCTTGGGGGCCAATGGCGGGCTCGTTTGCGCGGGGGGCGCCTGATGCTCGAAGGCCTCTACTCGGCCGCCGCCGGCATGGCCGCCCAGCAGGAACAGCTGGACGCGATTGCCAACGATTTGGCCAACGAGTCGAGCACCGGCTACCAGGCCGAGCGGGTCGGCTTCAAAGACCTGCTCTACAACGCGGTCGATGTGGCCGGCAGCGAAACTGACCTCGGCGCGGGCGCGAGCGCCCAGGTGATCGGCCGCAGCCAACTCCAAGGGACGATCAAAGAAACGGGAGACCCCCTCGATCTGGCGATCGAAGGGCAGGGCTATTTCCAAGTCAAGCTTGCCAATGGCACAGTCGGGCTCACCAGGGACGGAGCCTTCGGGCTGGACGCAAACGGTGCGCTCGTGGGTCCCGAAGGAAGCCAATTGGAACCGCCGATCAAGCTGCCCCCAGGCACCCCCGCAAGTCAGGTGAAAATCGCGCCCGACGGGACCGTGACCGCCGGCAAGCGGACAATCGGTCAAATCAAGCTGATGACGGTGGCCTCGCCCGATCGTCTGCTGGGCGAAAGCAACGGTGTCCTGACCCCCACCGCGGCCAGTGGAGCCCCCCAAGCGGCCTCCGGGCACGTCCGTCAAGGCGCTTTGGAGGGGTCGAACGTGAACATGGCCAAGGAGATGGCGGCGATGGTGAGCACCCAGCGCGCCTTTCAGATGAGCAGCACCGCAATCCAAACCGAGAGCCAGATGATGTCGATCGCAAACCAGCTGCGCCCGTGAGCCCGCGCCCGCCAGCGTGTGCGCGCGGCGCCCGCCTGTGCCGGCCAGCATGCGCGCGAGGGCACCGGTCCGCGAGCGTGCGCCCGTGAGCGCGGCAGGCCTGCTCGCGCCCGAAGTGGCCGCCCAAGACTGCGCGCTGGGCGCCGAAGTGTTGGCTCATCTGGACGCCCAGGTCGACTCGGCGCGACGGCTGCTCGAGGTGGTGCTCGAACAGGGGGCCGCGATTCGCGAGCGCGACGTGCACACGGTGGTCCGCTTCGCGGGCATCCTGCGCGGAGAGATGGGGCGCAGGCAGCTGCTCGAGGAGCAGCGCGCGCGCCTCTTGATCCGCTGCGGCGAGCGTTTGGGGATACCCGCCGAGGATGTCACCTTGGCTCGCTTGGGCAGCTTGATGGAGCCGACAGCCGCCGAGCTTGCGAACGCTCGCAGCGCGGAGTTGAGGGGCTTGTTGGGAGAGCTACAGCGCGAGCACACCTGCAACCGCGCCCTGATGCAGATCGAGCTGGGTTTCTTGGACCACCTGATGGGCATCCTCGCGATGGACGGCGTGAGCGGCTATGACACGCACGGCTCCTCCAAGCCGATCACGCGGGCCCGCCCCAATGGCGGCTTGCACGTCCTCGACCTGCACGCGTGAGGCCAATGTCGATCTCGAAACGTGTGCGCCTGAGGCCAATGTCGATCCCGAAACGTGCGAGCCTGAGGCCGATGTCCACTTCGAACGTGCACGCCTAGGACGAAATGTCGATCCCAACTTTGCAAGGACTGCAGACGGCGCTGAGCGGGCTGATGGCCCAGCAGGAGGCGCTCGATGTGACCGGCGAGAACATCGCCAACGCGAACACCGAAGGCTATTCGCGCGAGACGGTTCTCTTGCGTCCGAGCAAGCCGATCGACATCCCAGCGATCTCCTCGCGCACGGGCGAGGGCGCTCAACTGGGGACGGGCGTGAGCGTGGAGACGATCAGCCGTATTCGCAACACCTATTTGGATTCCCAGTACCGCACCCAGAACAGCGCGCTCGGCGCGGCCAACACCCAGGCCGAAGAGCTGGGTCAAGCCCAGTCGGCTTTCAACGAACCGTCGACTTCGGGTTTGGCCAGTCAAGTCTCCGCGTTCTGGAGCGCTTGGAGCGCCTTGGCCAATGCCCCCACCAGCGAAGCGGCCAAGCAGGGGGTCGTGGGAGCAGGCGAACAGCTGGCCAACATGTTCCACCAGGTGAGCGCCCAGCTCACGACGATCTCGACTCAGGCCGGCGAACAGTACGCGGCCCTGACCGGGCCCTCCGGGGAAGTCCAGCAGGACGCCAACCAGATCGCCCAGCTCAACGGGCAGATCAAGCTCGACGAAGAGGCGGGCGAACCGCCCAACGAACTGCTCGACCAGCGCGACCTGTTGCTCGACAAGCTCTCCTCCTTGGCTTCGGTGACGGTCCTAAAGCAAGCGGACGGCACCGACACGGTCAGCTTCGGCGACGCCGCCAAGCCACTGGTGGAAGGGGGCACGGTCAACTGGCCCCAAGAACTCACGCCCGCGGCGGGCGGCCGGCTAGGCGCCTTGCTCGGCTTGACAGCGCCGGGCGGCTCCCTCGACTCTTACCTGCAAGCGCTCGACGGCGTGGCGACGGGCATTGCGAGCGCCGTCAACGCTTTGCATACCTCGACCCCTTTCTTCACGGGCACCACCGCCGCGACTTTGCAGGTGGCGGTGAAGGCCGCCCAGGTGCAGACCTCCTCGACCACGGGAGCCGGCGGCAACGACGTGGCTTTGGCGATCGCCGCGTTGAGGGGCGGCGCCGCCGAACAGGACTATTCGGGTTTGGTTGGAAAGGTGGGCAGTGACGTCAAGGGCGCCCGCGACGAGCAAACCAACCTGCAGAGCACGGTGACGGCGATCGGCAATCAGCGCCAAAGCGTCTCGGGCGTGTCTTTGGATGAAGAAATGACCAACCTGATCAGCTTCCAGCGCGGCTACGAGGCCTCGGCGCGCACGATGACCGCGATGGACAGCATGCTCGAAACCTTGATCGATCACACCGGGATCTAGCGATGCGTCCCACCGAAGAGACCCGACCTGCCCAGGCGCACACGACTTGCCCGAGCTCGCTCCGGGCGCGGCGGCGTTGAAATGAGCGCTCGGATAACCCCAGCGATCTTGACCAGCTCGGTGCTCGACGGGCTGAACTCCTCGATGGCCGCTTTGGAGCGCAGCTCGAGCGAATTGTCCTCAGGCAAAAAGATTCTCGAAGCGTCGGACAACCCGTATGGGACGAGCGAGTCGATCGACCTGCAGAGCCAACTCGACGGCTTGCAGTCCTACACGACCGGCGCCCAAGAAGGTGTCGCTTGGGAGAACACGGCCTCGAGTGCCATGTCGAGCATGAGCAGCGCCCTTCAGAGCGTGCGCGAACTGCTGGTGCGTGCGTCCAATGGGACCTATAACGCGAGCGACTTGCAACACATGGCCGCCGAGGTCGATCAGCTGACCGAAGCGGTCAAGCAGGACGCCAACACCCAGTACGCGGGACAGTATGTGTTCGCAGGCACCGACACCACGACCGCTCCCTATGAACAAGGAGCCGAAGACGCTTACAAGGGCAATACCGGCACGATCGCTCGAGCAATCGGTCCGGGCCTGTCGGTCGTGGTGAATACCAACATCTCCTCCTTGCTAGGCAGCGGTCAAGGGGCCGGCGACGGCAAGCTGCTTGACACCTTGCGCACCATCTCCGAACACCTCAAGGGCGGCACGCCGGCCGACATCGAAGCGCTCGGCTCCACCGACATGAAAGGTTTGGAAGGGAGCATCGAAGCGCTCACTTCGCTTCAGGCCACGGCGGGCAGCGTGACCGACCAGTTGCAGACCGCGATAAGCCGCATCGAAGGCTTGCAGGGCACGATCTCCGCGGGGCTCTCGAACGTGGCGGATGTCAACGTGGCGGAAGCCTCGATGGCCTACTCAAACGAGCAGGCCGCCTATGAGGCGGCGCTGCGGGCCGGCGCTAACATCGTCCAAGAATCGCTGCTTCAGTTCCTCCACTAAGCGGCCGAAGAGAGAGCGATGTCAGCAGTCACATTCCAGAGCATCCGCTTCGGCACCGTTGAAGTCCAGGCCGAGGATGTGATCGAGTTTCCCCTCGGCTTGATCGGGCTGGGCGGCCGCCACTACGCCTTGATCGACCGCAATCCGGGTACCGGCTTTTTGTGGCTGCACTCCACCGAAGACGAGGCTTTGGGCTTGCCGGTAGTCAACCCGAACCTGTTCTTCCCAGAGTTCGCGTTGCACTTGAACGCGGAGGACCGCCAACGGATCGGCCTGGAGGAGCAAGGCCCGCTCACTGGCCGCGAGGAGCCGGGTTCGCGGCTCGGCAGCGAGGAGCAGGGTTCGCGGATCGGCGGCGAGGACGAGCAAGGTGTGGGCGGTGAGGGCGGTGCCGCCGGAAGTCGGTCGGACGTGGCGGTGTATGTGACGGTGAGGGCGACGCCCGATCCGTTCGACATCACCGCCAACCTGAGGGCCCCTTTGGTGATCCACGAAGGGAAGGGCTATCAGGTGATCAATACCTCGATGGCGGCCTCTTTGCAGGCCCCCTTGTTCGTGCGCGCCGAGCAAGCCGCGGCCGAGCCATCTCCCTCGGCCGACGCGGCGTAGCTCCTCTCGTCCGCCGCCCCCTCCCGCCTCGTCGCCCGTCGCCGGGGGCGGCGGGCTTCTCGGGGAGTGAGCGGCCTAGCTTCGCTCACGCCTGAGAATCTTCATAATCAGCTCCAATGCTGATCCTTGCGCGACGTACAGGGGAGCGCGTTGTGATCGGCGACGAGATCTTGGTCACGGTGATGGAGATCAGCGGGAGCACGGTCCGTCTCGGGATCGAAGCGCCCCAGGGGATCTCGATCTTCCGGGAGGAGATCTGGTTGGCCGTCAAGGAGGAGAACCGGGCCGCGGCCGAGGCGACCGTGGAGGCGCTGCCTGCGGTTGAGGCGCTGCCTTCGTCGGATCCGTTGCCTCCAGCAGATGTGCTGCCTCCAGCGGAGGTGCCACCCGCGGCGGATGCGTTGCCCGCGGCAGCGCAGAAAAAGCCCGAGCCTGACCGCGATTGAGTCGGGCGGGCTGGGGTCCTTTCGACGTGAAACGGGGCAGCGGCTGGCGGGTGATCTTGCCCTATGCCTTGGTTTGCGCTTCGACGCAGGTATTGTGGCTGACCTATGCGGTGATCACGACCGAGTCGGCGCGCCACTATGGCGTCTCGAGCTCTGCGATCGGGTGGCTGGCCGAGATATTTCCGTTGCTCTACGTGGTGCTCGCGATCCCGGCCGGGATCTTGTTGGACCGCTGGTTTCGCCCGGTCTTGGCGGGCGGCGGGGCTTTGGTCGGGGCGGGCGGATTGTTGCGCTTGGGTGGCGACACGTTCGCTTGGGCGATGGCGGGGCAGGTGACCGTCGCGGTTGCCCAGCCGGTCGTGCTGAGCGCGGTGAGCAAGCTGGCGGGCGAGTACTTGCCGGTCGAGCAGCGGCCGGCCGGCATCTCGGTGGGGTCGGCTGGAGGCTTTGTGGGGATGGTGCTGGCTTTGATCTTGGGTCCGACCGTCGGCGGACACGGACAGTTGCAGAGGCTGCTCGAGCTCGAGGCGGTCTTGGCGGTGGTGCCGGCTTTGATGATGATCTACGCCCTGCGTCGCCCCGGGCGCGAGGGCGAGGAGCACGCGGCGATCGAAGGCAACGCGGCTCGCGCGCTGTGGGCGATGCCTTCGATGCGAACGTTCTGCGGACTCGCGTTCGTGGGCTTCGGGGTTTTCGTGGCGATCGCGACTTGGCTACAGACTCTGTTGGAACCGTCGGGGGTTTCGGAAACCACGGCCGGCCTGCTTCTTGTGGGGATGGTGGTGGCGGGCGTCCTCGGCTGTGCGGTGCTGGCCCCGGCGGTGGTTTCGCGGGGCGCCGAGAAGAGTTTTTTGCGCTGCGCGGTTTTGGTCAGCGGCGCCGGTTGTGTCGCTTTGGGGGCGATGCCTTGGATCGGAGCGCGCGCCGCGGTGATCGTGGCGATGGGCTTGATCTTGCTGCCGGCTTTGCCCGTGATCTTGACGGCCACCGAGCGCATGGCCGGCCCGGCGGCGGGCACGGCGGGCGCCATCGTTTGGATGGCGGGCAACTTGGGTGGGCTCGTGGTCGCCTTGATCGTCCAGGCTTTGGTTCACGAGCCCTTCGCGGCGTTCATGGCGATGGCGGTGGTGTCTCTTATGGGATTGCCGCTCGTGGCTCGCTTGAGAACACTAGGGTCGGGCGACTCGCCGCTCGAAGATCTCGACTCGGGCTACCATGGGGTGCATGTGCCGGAACATAAGGACACTCCACAACTTCGAGCCGGCGGCAACCGATGACGAGGTCCGTGCCGCCGCGCTCCAATATGTGCGCAAGATCAGTGGCTTCACGAAACCCTCCCAGGCGAACGCGGAAGCGTTCGAGCGGGCTGTCGAGGAGGTCGCGCTTGTGTCCTCCCGGCTCTTGGAGGAACTCGTGAGCGCCGCCCCGCCCAAGGACCGTGAGGTCGAGGCGGCCAAGCGCAAGGCCCGCAGCGCCCAGCGCTTCGCCGCTTAGCTTCGGCTGGCGCCAGATTCGGATGGACGGTTGTTCGAGTGCCGCCCGGTCCAGTCGAGTAGGCGTCCCGGAAACCCGACTAATGAGTTCAGGGTAGGCGCGCACGCGAACCACGAATGTGGAGCGCCCCGGTTGACCGGCGCCCCGGTTGACCGGACGCGAGCGGATCGTCGGACGATCTGCGAAGTGGGCACGCCGAAGACTTCGAAACCGGAGCGGTGATGATGTCCAACGCTGTGCAGTCGAGTTCGACGGGGTTCGGCATTTCGGTGCGCGAACTGAATGCCGAGACGGGCATCGTCGCGATCGAAGGAGACCTGGACCTCTCCACGGCGCCGCGCTTGAAGTGGGTCTTGGTCGATCTGCTCGAGTCGGCTCACACTCGCTTGGTGGTGGACCTCTCGATGGCGAGCTTCATGGACTCGACCGCCCTCGGTGTGCTGCTGGCGGTCAAGCGGCGCGTGGCGAGCGACGCGGGCCTTGCGATCGTGTGTACAGCGCCCAACGTCTTGAAGATATTCGAGCTCGCGGGAGTCGATGGCGCCTTCGCGATCTTCCCGGAGCTTGACGGGGCGCTTGCCTATCTGCAAGGCCCGGCGCCGAGCTGAGCCGATGGCGCAGCGTCTCGTGCCGATCGTCGTCCTGGCTTGCCTCGCGGTGCCGGCCGGGACGCCCGCCGCGGCGAGCGCGTTCCCTCGCGGCCAAGCGGGCGCCGGCGGGGGCGTGCCAGACCACCACGAAGTCTCCAACGGGGGGCGCCAAAGTCAAGGCGGCGGCGAACCTCCCGATCGGGGCCGCGGGACGCAGGGCGGCGGCGAACCTCTACGCGAGGGCGCCCCGCCGAACAGCGGGGAACCTCCCCAGGAAGGCGGCGGGAGCCCGAGCGGCGGCGGCGAGGTGCACAATCGAGGCGGCTCCCCAAGCGGTCGCGGCGAATCGGCCGATCGGGGGCGCGGCGGCGCCGGTGAGTCTTCGCAGCAGGCCGGTGCCGGTCACGGTCGCGTGCAGTCGCCGGGGTCCTCTTCGGGGCGCCACGCCGATGGCTCGGGCAATGGATCCTCGCATCGAGGCCACACCGGAAAGGGCGCGAGCGGATCTGAACCTTCGGGGCCTGTGAACGGCACAAAGGGGCAAGCGCCGGCGGTTGGTGCGCAGAGCGCCTCGACGGGCGATGGGAGCGCCTCGCAAGCGGGAGCTTCGACCAGCAGTCCGGCGGTGGCTGCCCAGACTACGCCCCTTGCGGCCTCCTCCTCCCAGGGCGCGGCGGGGCCCGCGGTGGGTGTGGCCGCGCCGGTTGCGAGTCGCCAGTCTGCTCAGGCCACGGGCCGGGTCGCTCCCGCGGGGGGCCGCGCCGGGCGCGCCGAGGCTCGCAGGGCGTCCTTTCGTGGGCCGGGGGCTTCGGCTCTTGCGACTTCGCCGGGTGTGGCCGGCTTGGCCTCTGGTGTGTCGAGCGGTGCGGCGTCCGCGGGCGGGTCGGGAGGGCGCGGCGCTCACCGGGCGGCCACCGGCGCGAACGCTGCTTCGGCGTCCTCTCCAATCGTGACGACGATCACCCGGATCGTCGGCGTCGTACCCACGGCTGTTTGGGTTTTGGTGGGGGCGTTGTGCGCGCTTGCTTTGGCCTTCGCCCTACGCGGAGTCCTCGTCGCGATGCGGGCTCGGCGGTTGGAGCGCCAGCGCGGAGAGTTGCTCGAGGATGTGGGTCTGCTCCAAGCGGCCCTTTTGCCCATCCCGCCCGCCCGACTTGGTCCGGTGGGCACCTCGGCGGCCTATCGTCCCGCGGAAGGTCCCGGCGCCGGCGGGGATTTTTATGACGTGTTTGCCCTTGCGGACGGTCAGGTCGCAGTCGTATTGGGCGACGTATCGGGCCATGGCAGGCAGGCGTTGCCCCATACGGCGCTCGTGCGCTTCACGTTGCGTGCATATCTGGAGGCGGGGCTGTCTCCGCGCGAAGCTCTGCGTACGGCGGGAACTGTGCTGGAGCGCCAGCTCGGTGGGTCCTTTGTGACGGTTGTGGCTGCCACCTATCAGCCGCGCGAACGGATCTTGACGTACGCCACAGCCGGCCATCCCCCGCCGGTCGTGCTCGGCCCGGAGCCCCTCCCGACGGTCATCGTGGGCGCGGCGCCACCGATCGGGACCGGTATGCGCACCGGGACGCGCCAGACGGTGGTATCGGTGCCGGGAGGCTCCCGGGTGTGCTTCTACACCGACGGCCTGACCGAGGCGAGAGTTGGACGCGATCTTTACGGCGCCGAGCGGCTCGCCCGCGCACTGAGCGATCTCGGACCCGGAGCGACGGCCTCGGAGGTGTTGGCGCGGGTTGTGGATGAGACCACGACGCGCCCCGACGACATGGCCGTTTGTCTTTTGAATGTGACTGGAGGCTCTGAGCAGAGCTCGGTCTTGGTCGAGGAAATCGAGCTTGACCGCACGGAAGTGACCGGCGAGCGTGTGGAGCGGTTCTTGATCGCTTGTGGAGTCCAGCACGGCGAGCTGGCCGCGCTCACAGGCTCGGCGCAGGCTGTTGCCGGTAAGGAGGGTACGGTGCTCATGCAACTGCGTGCCGCTGAAGGGTCCCCGGAGGTCACCTTGGTGCGCGACAACATCGCGCTTCTGCACGTCGCCCAAGCCAGGCGCGCGGGAGTTGGGGGATCGCGATGAGCCGGGCGCCTGCGATCGATGAGCACTCGCCATCGATGCGTGCGAAATCCAGAAAACTCAGGAAGGATCCACGATGAGCTCTATCCCTACTCTGGCTCCAGATGCCGCGATTGTGTTGGGGATCGCTTCGACCGCGATGCCTTTCGCGCGCACCCAGGAGGAGGCGGTGGAGCGCTGGCTTCGGGTTTTGCGCTCAACCGGCGAGGCGGGGGCTGTGTTGCAGACCCTCGGAGTCAGCGAGGGGGCCATCGAGGTGGGCGGCGGCGATCGGGGTGCCTCGGCGGACGTCGGTCCTCGCGAAGTCCCGAGCGACGCGGTGACCTTGGTTGCCGAGCGGGCTGCCGGGATCGCTCGCGAGCGGGGGTCCGGCGATGTCGCGACCACGGATCTTTTGCTGGCTGTGATGAAGGTCTATGGGACCGACTTCGATCGCGTGCTGCGGGCGCACGGCACCGATCGGGACGACCTCATAGAGCGGCTCGCCGCCGGTTGAGACGATCTACGCGTCGGTGCGCCCGATCGGCGGCTCGCAAGACGAAGCGGCTGGCGATCAAGGTCGCGATCGTGCGCACCTCGAGCTGTGGGGAGCGGCGTGCAACTGTCGGCTTGGGGCTCGTCTCAATGAAACAGTTCGGTGGCCTTGTGGGTCGGTTCGGCGCTCCCGTCGACGACCCTCAGGCTGAAGTAATAATCGCCGCGCCTCGGAGGCTCGGGCGCCCAGAAGTTGCCCGACACGCCAACCGATTCGCCCGTGGGCACGATCTGCTTGACCACCACTTTGCGCCACCACGTTTTGGGCAGAGGCTTGCCCGACTCGTCAAGTGTCCATTCCAGCTTCATCAGCTGCCCCTCGTAACCCACGAAGTGGATCGTGTAGTCGACCGTCACTCCCACCGGTTGGGGCTTTGCTTCGTAGAGCTCCACCCTCGATTCTCTGAAGGCTGAGGCCACAACCCTCGCGGCCTGGGCCAGGTTCGAGGAATAGTCGGCCAAGGCCTTGTCCACGGTGGGAGCCAAGGCGCAGCCCGCGCCGCAGTGGGAAGGCACGCTGCCCGCAAGCGTCTGCGCTTCCGCGCTCTCCGAGTCGGTCACGAGCGCCCTGCCGGGCGGACTTGGGGCGAGATCCGATTCCGCCGTGTCGCCGAACCCCTGTCCGCCGCCTTCGAAAGCGGCGTTGGCGCGGGCGCCGGCGTGGCTCAGTGTGGCCGCCCGTGCCAGCAGGATCGCCTTGGCGCGGCGAAGGACGGCTTCGATCTGCTCAGGGGGAGCCCCGGTCCCGATCGCGACCTTGGCGGCGCCCTGCTTGTGAAAGGACTTGGCAGGGGCGGTCGGCTCGGTGCTCGTCTTGGTTTCGGGGCTCGTGCCTGCGTTGTCCGTGCCGCTGGGGGTTCGAGGTGTCGCTTTGCCCTTTTTGAGGTGGGAGACCTTGTTTTCTTCGGCTTCCTGTTCGCGCTTGAGCGCCGCTTCTTCCTTGGCTTCGTTTTCTTCCTTGAGCTTCTTGGCCGCTTCCTTGGCCTTCAGCGCTTCTCGCTTTCGCACTTCTTCTTCCAGCGCCTTTTCGCGCGCCAGCTTTTCTTCCTTTTCCTTGCGCAGCTTCGCTTCAATTTCTTCAGGCGTTTCTTTGATTGTTTGGGTGCCCGTGGTCTGGGTGACGATCCCCGGTTCTTCGTTCGTGGAAGTCGACGCGCCGGTGTCGGCCACGAGCGTGTATCGAATCGTCGCGCCTGTTCGGTCGGCGGCGTTGGTGGCGGATGCCGGTTGGTTGTTGTATTCGTACTGCGCCAGCACTATGCCCGGCTCCACTTTGGCTTCGGGGAAGCTTGCTTCCACGGCGGGCTTCGGGGCTGGTCCCTTCGGCAAGACCATGCCCACCACGGTCACGATCGCGACTATCGCTCCGGCGAGTCCCCCGAGGGCGAGGACCGCGTTTTTGGTGCCGCCGACCAGATTCACGGTCATGTCCCATGCGCGTCTGTGAGGGCGCCCTCGCTCGGGCGAAGCAGGCTTCTGCGCAGGCGAACTTCGCTGCGACCCTTTGCGCGCATGCTTGTTGCGCGTACTCATTTCCGCTCGCTTGCCCGCATATCGATTCGGATCGGCGCCCCGCTCGACTCGTTTGGCTCGCGGCCCGACGCAGTGCCCGTCGCGTCGGACTAGCAGGTCCAGGCTATCGGAACTTTACGGTGGGGTCAACTTTGGCGTGTGGTACCTCGATTGTCTCTGGGTGGGTTGCACTTTGCGGAGCAGCCACTCCCGCCACATGGCCGAGTCGGCCGAGTACGTCGGTCGTGGGCGCAACCTTGGCTTTCTCATAGTCAGATAGGCGTGGCGCGGAGGTACCGGCGGCCTGGGCGAACTGGCGCAGTGTCATCCCGCTGCTGGCGCGCCAGCTTCGAATCTGCGCGGCATAGGCCTCGCGTCCTTGCTGGGTAAGGGTCGCGCGCGCACGACGGATCACATTTGCGAGCAGGGCGTCCACGCCGTAGTGCTCGCCCCAGCCAACGACATTCTCCGTCGTTCGTGCGGCAGGTCCCCATGGGTTCTGGCGGATCGCGTTGGCAAGCGCGCGCCAATCCGACAGAGAGCCGCGGTCGATCACCGTCTCGATAGCCTCCGCCGGCCACTCGTCCATGGGGCGTGTGATGTCGAAATCGAGGTTGCGAAAGTGCACGGTCAGTTGGCCATCCTCTCCGCAAGGTTTGAGAGTAGGTCCTTCACGGCGTCCCAGTCGTGCCAACGGGGGTTCAAAGCCTTGTAGTCGGCGAGCTGTTCTGTGACCTCTGTGTCGCGAGGCCGGGGGTCGGCGAGCTGTCGGGCGAGTTGGGTCGACACGGCTTCCGGGCGACGGTTGATGTCGGCGTAGTAGTCGTCCATCTCCGCCAGCACGGCGGCGGCCTCGTCGAGGCCAATCTGGTCAGCCAGGGCCGCGATGTCCAGATAATCGCGGGTCTGGTTGCGACTGAGGCAAAGCCAGGCCTTGATCCGCAGGATCTCCTCCACTGTGGGCACGACCAACTGTCTGCCCCTCACCTCGACCTCACTCGTCTCGAGCGGTCGGCTGCGCAACAACTGACGCACACCCGTTTCGATGCCCCCAAGTTCGCCGAGAATGATCTTCCCCGGCTGAGCCCGCGTCATCGACCAATCTCCCAGGGCCTCCAGGTTCTCGAGGATCGTGTCGAAGCGCTCAGCCAGGTCGCCAACAACGTGGTCGTGGTCAAAGGACTGGCGATGGTGGGCGTAAAGTGCGGCGGCCGAGCCCCCGACCAGCACAGCGCCAGGCACCAGTTCCTGAAGTTGGGCGGCCCGCTCGAGTACGTCGTCCAGCGACGGCTCCATAATGGGGCATGTTATCAGATCAGATAACGAATTCAGCGCGCTCGCCGCAACGTCACTCCGAGCAAGGCCTGGGCCTGCTCGACGACTGTGGCGCCGCCCAAGAGCGGCGTGAGGGCTCGTCCGGCGCGGCTGAAGCTCATCGTTTCGCAGGGCGCGATCGGCCCGCTCGCCGACGCGGACTCGCTGGCTTGAGCGAGAGCCGGGCCGCGAAGTGTGGCCCGGAACGTGAAAGTCACGGCCGGCGCGTCGACTGGCACATTGGGACAGGCGATGGCGATCGGTTGCGCCGTCTGAAGGGCGTCGATGGCTTTCGCGAGCTTCTTCACCTTGGTCGGGTCGGTCACGGTGAGCGCAACGGAGGGGCGCGTATGGGGTCTCCCCACCGAGACGTCCAGCACCGATGCCCCGGTTGGAATCCGCTCGAAACCAGGTCTCGGGATGTCCCACATGTCCGCCGCGTCGGCCCTGATCGCGGTCGAGCCGCCGGGCAAGCCCACGAGCACCACCGACAGGGCTCGCGAATAGAGCACGGACGGGATCGGCGGCCATTCGAATCGCAGGAAGCTCGCGGTCGTGGCGCCGCGTTCGGTGCCGCTGCCCGAGCTACTCATCCCCGAAGTGACGGGGGGATGGGCTTCCACGAAAGCGAGCACCTCAGGGGTGGGAGCCGGAACGATCCAGAAGGTGTGGCGGTCGATCACGTCGGGACTCGCGATTGTCAAGCCTTGGCCGGCGAGTTGGCGGGCCGCCCCGGGCGGTGCTTTTCGGGTGCGTCGCGCGCCTGCGGGGAGCGCGAGCTTGGCAAGCAGCGCTTGGGCGTCTCGTGCGGCCGCGAGCTTGTTTGCGCGCTCGCGTGGGCTCATGTCGGCGTGTGGGCCGCCGGTGCTCCCCCCCTCGGTGGCTGACGGGATTCGCGCGGAGGCCAATGCCAAAACCCCACCGAGCCCAAGCAGGGCTGAGAGTGTGAGCAGGGCCAACAGGCGCGGCAACATCGAACACCAGCGCATCATCCGACCGCAGTCGATCGGGGCACTCTAGATCTGTGCGCCGGCTCCCTGATGCCGCTCGCCACCGCCGTGGCCGTGGTCGCCTCCGTGCTCGCGTGTTCCGCGTTGCGACCCATGGCTGCGCCGCTACTTGATCCGACTACGCACGAACGCGGGCCAAGTCTTGGGCCGGCGCATCAAAGTCAGGACCAGCGGCAGGGAGTCGAAGTAGGTGAACCTCTCCATCGCGAGCCCTTCCGCGTCGAGCACGAAGCGGTCGACGGACTCCCATGAGACTGGCGATCCGTGGGTAGTGCCTCTCACCGTAAACTCGATCAAGACACCGTCACGGGTCGCGCCCCAGCGATGCACTTCGGCAGTCATATCGGGGATCAGGTCGAATAGGTCCGCAAACGCGCGCTTACCGGCCTCCAAGCCCACAGTGGTCGGAATCATGGGCGCAGACAAGCGTGCGTGAGGCGCAAGCAAGGTGACGAGGCACTCGGGCGCCGGAGCCTGCCAGAACTTCGAGAAGCGCTCGACGAAGTCGGCGGCAGCATCGTGGTCCACTGCGCGCACGTTACAGCTTGATCGCGGCGCCGTGGCGCTTGAAGGCTCTACTGTTCTGTGCGTGGCCGACCAGGTCCCCGCGGTCTCGGACGTGCTCGACGCGATAGAGCGCCACGATTGGGGGCGCCTTGAGCGCCTGCTTCATCCCGACATTCACTGGACCACCGTAGTCGAAGAAGACTTGCACGGCGGCGAGGAGGTGATAGCGCGGCTCTCTCGCGATCCACCGCCGGCACCGCCCTCCTATCACGAGCTGCGCGACGGGCTGATGTATCGCTGGATCGATTGTCCGGGCTGAACTCCCGCGCTGGGAATGTTGCCCTCGCGCCAGGAGATGTTGTGACTGAGACCGGTCAGGCGTCGAGATCGAGCTTCAACTCACACATATCCACGGAGGCGCGCGTCCCAGGGGTCTCCGAGGGGTCCATCGCCTCGAATGTCCGAGCCGCGGTCTCCATGTCCTGCGCCGTCGCGAAGTACTGGAGGACCACCGCCGTTCCTTGGGACTCGTCGAACATCATCTTCAAGCCTGTGGCGGGCACGCCGGGAGGCGGTCCGTCGGATGCCTTGATCCGGGCGAGCGTGCCCTCGACTCGCTCGGCGCTTACGTCGGTGAACCTGACGATTCGCACGTACATGTGACTCCTCCTCGCATTGGGTGAAGTCACGATACACCCGGCTACCCGGTGGCGCCTGCGATGCGTGGTGTGCGGGAGCTACGCTCGAACCTTGGGCCAAGCGCGACGGTTGGCGCTTAGCCGTCGCGTCCGATTGGCCGTGGCCCACTGCACATGATCCGCAGCCAGACTATGCGTCCGTTCTGCTCGCGCACGTAGGCCTGCTGCTCGTACAAGAATGGTCCGTCGGTGCCTTGGCCATGCACTCGCCATCCGACCCTGAGAGTGTCCGCGACCGACGAGGACTCGATGGGTTCGACGCCTTCGACGTCTCGCTCGGGATGCTCGAACCAGGTGCGCAACACGTTCCCAACGTCGGCTGCGCTCTCGGCCTCCCAGATACGGCTGGGAGTCATCGCGCGGAAGTCGATGTCCTCGTCCGCGAGGCTCTCGATCCGGGAGAAATCCCGGGCAAGAACAGCGTCGAGAAACTCGTCGATGACGCCTGCGGGCACGGAACTCATGGCAGGAGTTTGACACGCAGTGTGGCGACGGTCAATTCATGCGGCGAAGGCGCCTACCGCCATATTGGGTACGCCGACGCTCTCACTAGGATTGCCCGCGCACTGGTCCCGCGCGCGCACGGTCGGCTCGGCGGCCCCTTGAGTTTCCGCACATGGAGGACGTAAATGCGAGTCCATTTCAAACTTCCCTCGCCGGCCATGGTTGTCGCCTGTGCCGCGCTGTTCGTCGCGCTGGGCGGAACGGGTTATGCGGCCATTCGGATCGCACGTCCGGCTGCAAAGCATAAGAAAAAGGCGCCTTCCACACAGGCGCTCATCGGTGCGGCGGTCGCCAAGTACTTCGTGGCTCATCACGGACAGTTCGTGGGTCCGGCCGGCCCCACTGGCCCGGCCGGAGCGATAGGGCCCGCGGGGTCCGCGGGCACGCCTGGAGCGAAAGGCGCGGACGGCGGGCCAGGCGAAAGGGGAGAACGCGGCGAAGTGGGCCCCACCGGGGCGGCGTCCCAATCGGCCGAGCTGGCGGGTCCCGTACAGACCGGGTCGAGTAGCCGCGTCGATCTTGGCGGGCCGAGTGTGACCGTCGACGTGGGTCCGAGCGGATTGGTGGCCTACTGGGCGAAGGCCAAGCTCTCGACCACAGGAGGCAAAGCCGAAGTGTGGTTGTTGATGCCGAGTGGCGAAGCCCCCCAGATCTCGAGTACGTTTGCCGACACCTTCTATACAAAGCCCGAAAGCGACGAAGGCACGTTCATCTTCAACCCGGGGTTGTCGACCGTATACGTGGGGCCCGGCAAAAAGACCTTCTCGCTTCAGTACGCCGACAGCGCCGGAACGGGGACGTTCTCGGAAGTCGAGCTGGTGGTCGTGCCGCTGTAAAGCGAGCTTCGCCGGTGAGCGTCTGGGCGGGCTACGGCCAGTCGATCTGCCGAAGAAGCTCAGCTGGCCCCATCTCGATAAGAAAACTGCGCCCGACCGGTCGGTAGGCCCCGTTGACGAGTGCGAACCAGTGGACCGAGCGCGCGTTGGGGTCGAGAATCAGGGCCTCATCCACGCGGTGGGCGGCATAGAAGGGGAGCTTCTCCCAGGTCTCGTCGCCGGGCGAGAGGATCTCGACTACGAGCGCCGCCGTGGGGTGCCACATGTCGGCCGCTCCGGGACGGTGCAGCCCACCGTCGGGCACGCGGAAGTCTTGCTCGGAGTCGCCCAGGTTGAACTCGGCCATTGTCGGCTGTAGACCTGCGGCGCGAGCGGGACTGTCAAGGATCACCGCCAGCTGTTGGACCAGGTCGGCGTGGCTATGGCTGGGGGCGGGAACCACGTGCAGCACCCCTTCCCAGACCTCGTCTTTGCGATCTTGGCTGAGCTTGCGGCGACGCTCCAGCAGTGTTTGCAGCGCGGCGGGTGGCGGGTCGAGCAGCAGCGTGGGCATCGTTCAGAGCGTAGCGTTGGTGGCGCGTAGATCGTGCGGACATCCCGCCTCTGATCCGACGGGGGTCGCGCGATGGGACACGCCGCGCCAGGGGCCAGGCGCCGGGAAGTCGGACACACGCCGCGCTACGGGCCAGACGTCGCGCTACCGGCCACGCGCCGAGCGCGAACTGTCAGGCGCCCGCGAGGCGCCGGCGTGTTTCCGCGAACAGCTGTTTGAAGATGAGCCCGTTCACGGGCGCGCCGGGCTTGCCGAGGGGGGTCGCCTCCACGGCGAAGGTCCAGGTGAAGCGGCAGCGGTTGGGCCCGTCGGGCTCGACGATGTAGTCCTCGGCGAGGCGCCGGAAGACGGGGAGGTTGGCCTCGGTGGCGTAGAACGCGTAGCGATGGCCCTCCTCCCAGATGAAGAAGTACTCTTGCAGCTTCATGGCGGGGCCGAGAACCTTCACTTGACGGGTCGTCCCAACGCCGAAGGGGCGGCCCGAGGTCCAGCGGACAGAGAGGATGCGACACCAGTCGAGCGGGTGCTCGGAGGTGAGCCTGCGCCAGATCTCCTCGGCGGGACGCGCGATTGAGAACGCCTCCGAGTAGCGAGAGGGCGCTGAGGTCAAGAAGCCGTCGTCGACGGGCTCGAGCGTGAAGGTCATGAGCTGAAACGTATTGCATGTTCGCGCGGGTTCGCGCGGCTGGCCGCTTACGCTGATCAGATAGTCGCGGTTTCTGGGCCCGGCTAACCTTCCAAAACACGCGTAGTAATGGAAGGAAGCGTGACACGCACAGCCCCAGACTGGCGATCAGTCGAAGTCGACATTCGGAAGCTCTGACCAGCTCACCAGCTCGCCTGCGCTCCGCGCTTGAGCCTCCTCGCCTCCGTATACGACCGCGCGGCGCGTGACCCTCCAGCGACCGTCGCCTCGCGCTTCGATCAGTTCGGTGAAGTGGGGGAATGCTTTGAAGTAATCGCCGCTTGGCGTGCGTCCCGCCTTGACCTCGATGAGCGTGAGCCGCTCGCCGCGCTCGACGAGGAGGTCGATCTCGAACCGGTCGCGCTCCCGATAGAAGGCGAGCTCGGGCCGCCGCGCGCGGTTGCGGTGCCACTTGAGGATCTCTGAGATCACCCAGCCCTCGAACAGGGCACCTCGCAGCGGGTGTGTGGCGAGCTGGCGCGGGTCCTCGATCCCGAGCAGGCTCGCCGCCAGGCCCGAGTCGTGGAAGTAGAGCTTTGGGCGTCTCGCTAGGCGCTTGCCGAGATTGGCGTGGAAGGGCGCCAGGCGAAAGACGATGAAGCTCGCTTCCAGCACCGACAGCCAGCTGCGGGCGGTGGGTTGCGCGACGCCGCAGTCCGCCGCGAGCGAGGCCAGGTTGAGCAGCTGCCCGGTGCGCCCCGCGCAAAGGCGCAAGAATGTGTGAAACGTCGCCAGGTCGCCGACACCGAGCAGGCTGCGGACATCGCGCTCCAGGTAGGTGGCCGTGTAGTCGGCAAGCCACTCGTTTGGCGGCAATGCGCGGTCGTGTATGCGTGGGTAGCCGCCCTCCCACAGGACGGTGTCGAGGTCTTCGGGTGGACTGGGGAACCGGCGGACCTCTGCCAGATCCAAGGGCAGCAGCTCGAGCAGCGCGGTGCGCCCGGCCAGCGACTGGCTTACCCGGTCGAGCAGCGAAAGGCTCTGCGAGCCGGTGAGGATGAACCGTGCAGGCGTGGGGTCCTCGTCGACGAGGCTCAGTAGATAGGACGGCAGTTCGGGAACGCGTTGGATCTCATCGAGGATCGCGCCCCTGCCGTCGAAGCGCGCAAGAAAAGCGAGCGGGTCTTCGCTCGCGAGCGCACGCTCGGAGGGGGTCTCCAGGGACACGTAGGCATGGTGGGGAAACACCGAGCGGGCAAGCGTGGTCTTGCCGGACTGGCGCGGTCCCGTGATGGTGACGACGGGGTGGAGTGCTGCAAGGCGCTCCAGCTGCTCTTGTATTGTGCGGCGGACCACGTATGGACAATATCAAGATTGAATCTTCAAACTGCCCACGGACGAAAGGCAGTGCTGTCGCCGGTAACGGTGGACGACCTGGATTATCCGGAGAATCCGGACCGAGATCCCAGAGCATCCGGATTGGCTAGGGCAGGGCGGGGCGTCGGATGTTGCATCCTCTCCTTGGGGGAGCGTAGCAAAGTACACTTTTCCTAAGTCCACTTTGCATAGTATGATCTAGGCATGGTGCTTCCCAGGCCGGACGATCTCTTTGACCGCGTCGCTGAGTGGGAGGATCTGTCCACTTTTGTCAGGACAGATGGCCCCGGTCTGCGCGTCGCGGTTGTGCACGGGCGACGTCGCCAGGGCAAGTCCTACCTGCTGCGGCGCCTGGCTCGCGAAACCGGTGGCTTCTATCACCAAGCGCTCGAAGAGGAGGCGAATCCCGCGCTCGAGCGCCTGGGCGACGCCCTCGGCGCCTGGTTGTCGGTACCCGGTGGACGCCTGGCCCTCACAGACTGGTCCGCCGCTGTCGAGGCTCTTGTTGGGCTCGGCGAGGAGCGGGCGGGATCGGCCGTCGCGGTGATCGACGAGCTTCCCTACCTACTCGACCGCGTACCGGAGCTCTCCTCGCTGCTGCAGCGGGCCGTTGATGCCTCCCTGGACCGCCGGGGTGGCGCAGTCCGTCTGCTGCTTTGCGGCTCGGCTCTGTCAGTGATGAGCGGCCTGCTCTCAGGACAGCGCGCGCTGCGCGGTCGTGTCGCGTCGACACTGCAGATCGACCCGTTCGACTTCCGCGAGGCCGCGGCTTATTGGGGTGTGGCTCCGAACTGGCCTGTGGCCCTGCGGCTGCACGCGATCCTGGGTGGCACCCCGGGCTACCGCGATCTGCTCGCGATCGAGCCGCCCGCGAGCGTGGCCGACATCGGCAGATGGCTGGCCGAGGGAGTGGGCAATCCGTCGTCCTCACTGTTTCGCGAGGACGACTACCTGCTGGCCGAGGAGCGCGGTCTGAGCGACCGCGCGCTCTATCATTCCGTCCTCTCCGCCGTCGCCGCCGGCAACCTCAGCGAGACGCGGATGGCCGCTGCGCTCGGGCGCGAGCGCCAAGCGATCGCGTGGCCCTTGCGCGTGCTGCTCGAGGCAGGCTTTCTGGTGCGCCATGACGACGCCCTGCGCCGGCGGCGTCCCTCCTACCGGATCGCCGAGCCGATCGTGCGCTTTCACCATGTCGTCACGCGCCCACGACTGGCTCGCTTCGAGGAACGCCGATCGAGCGAGGCATGGGCCGATGCCCAGCAGAGCTTCTCAACTCATATCCTCGGTCCTCACTTCGAGGATATCGCGCGCCTGTGGACGAGACGCTATGCAAGCGAGGAGACCGTCGGCGGACACCTGAGCCGGGTCGGAGCGACACAGCTCGGAGATCCGACCGGACGCTCGCAACTGGAGATCGACGTCGTCGGCGTGCGCGCGGGTGACACCGATTCGGTGGTCTTTCTGGGGGAGGCAAAGTCCGGCTCGCGCCCCGCAGACGTCAGCGTGCTGGCTCGCTTGGAGCGCGCGCGGGAGCTTCTATCCACACGTGCTGTGTTGGCAAGTGAGGTGAGGTTGGCGGTGTTCTCCGCGAGCGGCTTCGACCGAGCTCTACTCGCGGTTGCCGCCAAGCGCAAGGACGTGGAGCTGGTGGATCTTGAGCGTCTCTATACCGGTGTGTGACGGGTATGGTCACTATCCCGAGACCGCCCGCGGTGTAGTTGTACTATTTCTTGTGGTGGTTGTGGCCCTTGACTGCGGGCGTGCGCTTCAACGTGATGGTCTTCACATAGGAGCGCGGTAGGCCGCTCTTGTAGAGCATGCTCGGAAGGATCATGTTCACGCGCACGTAGACGGTCACCTTGTCGCGCTTGCCCACGAGCTTGGCCAGCGCAGCACGGTTCAGCTTCAGCACCAGCTTGAGTTTGCCGGCCGCAACGTTGCGCTCGGAGACGTGGGCCAACGGCTTGATCGCCCTGGTCTTCTGTCGCTTGGCGGTCCGGTGCCGGGTGGAGAAGAATGCCGAGCTCTTGGCGTTCTTGATGATTTCCTTCTGAGCTTCCCCTTGGGCCTTGAGCATCTTGGAGATCGATTCGAGCGCCTGGTTGGTGTCCTTCATCAGTAGTTGGCCTTCGGCCTGTTCTGCGGGCCCAGGGGCGTGTGTGAGTTCGACGGCACGCTGGTTGAGCTTTTCGATGCTCTGGTCCATTTCCTTCACCGAGTTCGGGTTCTGGCCGCCCGAGGCGTCGACCTTCTTGGCGTCGGTCTCGGTGAGCTTCAGGTCCGTGGCCGAGACGGTGTCGAGTCCCGCGAGTCCAGGCAGTGTCAGCGGCAGGAAGGCGGGGTTCGAATTGGAGCCCTCGGCTGAGCCTTCCACGGTGGTGCCGCTCGTGGGCACTTCGACGCCGAGGTTTATTTCGTTGGGATACTGGCCGGGTTCGCCGGGGGGCACTTCTTCGGTGCCTTCGCCTGTGCCCATGCCCAGGAACTGGGTGCGCCCGCTGCTGGGGGAGTGCCGAGCGTCGCCGCCGTAGCTGACGGTGATTTCGGGGAGAGAGCTGTTGGCGGTCTGATAGACGAGGGTGCAGCTGCCAACCGAGGGCGAGCCCGAGGTGGGCGCCAGCGAGCAGTTCGCGCCGCTGAAGGCGCCGCTGGTGCTCGTGAACGTCACGCTGCCGGTCGGAGTTACGGGCGTACCGGCCCCTGCGTCACCGACCGCGGCGACGCAGGTGTTCTCCGAGGTGGCGAATTCGTAGTTGCAAGTAACCGTCGTGGCCGTGGGGCGCTTGGCTGATTTTTCGGCTTCTTCTTTGGCTTTCTTTTCGGCTTCTTCTTTGGCCTGTTTTTCTTTTGCCGGCCCTTCGGAGGTGGACGACGAGGTGACTTCCATCCAGAATTCTCCGGCTTCAAACGAGCCGTTCCCGCCGATGTTGCCGTCGCTCAGGATGCTCAGCGAGGGAATCACGTCATGCGACGCATAGCTCCCCTCGGTTTGGGAAAACGTTACAGAGCTTCCACTCTCGGTCCCGGTGAGGGCAAAGTTGATTCCATCGACTACGGACGTCCCTGAGAATTCGCCGGTGGTCATGTTCATCTGCGTGACGGTCTGAGTGCCGTTAGCCGGTTGTCGAACGCCGCCGACGAGAGGTCCCGATGCCCACGTCCCCTGAAGGTCATACATCGGCGCCGCGGCAGAGGAGACAGAGGCCAGCGCGAGGCTCGCCAGCAGACCGATCGCGGCGCCCAAGGCCATCCGGGCCGCGCGCCGGCGTCGGCGACGGTGCGCGTCTGGCCGCGCATTCGTCGGCCGATCGGCTGTTTTGGGCTGGAACGCCCCTCCACACTCATCCATGTCACTGCCTCCGTCCTGGTCGTCCCGTTGCGGCCGGCCAGACTACCCTGGATTCGAGGGTGTCTCCAGAAGACTCTGGGGAGACGCACGCTCAAGGACCCAAAGCGCTGGCGACCCAAGCAAAAAGTGCCTGCAAACCGACACAATTGTGGTCAGAACACCTCAAACCGGAGATACGTAGCGGACACGTAGGTCGGCTCCGCAAGAAGGTCGAAGCGCTACCGTTCGGGCGATTCCTGGGGCATTGGAGAAGCGCGCGCTGACCCTCGTCGGCGAGGTGATCGGGCTTCTCGATCTCGATGAGCTCTGCCGCGGCTTGCTTCGTGCGCTGCGCGAAGCCGTGCCCGCCGAGTGGTGCGCGCTGAACGAGCTCCCCGCCGATCTCCCCCGCACCGTCTCGATTGCCGAGCCGGAGGTTCCGCCGGAGATCCATGTCGCGTTCGCCCGCTATGGCGGGCAGAACCCAATCGTCGAGTACTTCCTGAAGACGGGTGAGGGTCGCGCGATGCGCTTCTCGGACCTCGTCACGCGCCGCGAGCTCCACCGGCTCGCCCTCTACCGCGAGGTCTACAAGCCGCTTGGGGTGGAGTACCAGATCGCCTTCACCCTGCCGTCCTCCTATGGGCGCGTGTTGGGTATCGCGCTGAGCCGCGCCAAGCGCGACTTCACCGCCACCGAGCGCGATCTGCTCAATTTGGTGCGTCCCTATCTGATCCAGATCTACCGCAACGCCCTCGCCCATACCGAGCTCGCGCGGGGCGGGGGTCGCCAGATTGTCGTCGCGGACCTGCGCGGGCTCGGCCTCACCGGGCGCCAGGCCGAAGTGCTTCGCCTCGTGGCGATGGGAAGCTCTGACCAAGCCGCCGCGGATGCGCTGGGCATCAGCATCCGCACCGCACAGAAGCACCTCGAGGGCTGCTACCGGAAGCTCGCGGTGAAGGACCGCTCGCAGGCCGCGCAACTGGCTTGGGCCGCCGCAAGAAGCGGCTGATCTCGCAAGCGTCCTCGTCACAAATCCTTCCTGAGCTCCAATAAGGAGTGGTGCTGTCAATGGATTGGTCGAGGTGCTCGGATGAGGAACTGCTCGAAATCGGCTTGGAGGACGCGCAGGCGTTCGCCGTCTTCTATGACCGCTACGAGCGGCCGATGCTTGCTTTCTTCCGCCGCGCGACGGGCCGGGCGGATCTCGCCGCCGATCTCGCGGCGGAGGTGTTCGCCGTGGCGCTTGCCTCGCTGGACTCTTTTCGGTCGGAGCTTGGCAGCGCAAAGGGCTGGCTGTATGGGATCGCCCGCAACGAATTGGCGCAGAGTCGAAGAAAGGGGCGTGTCGAGGCGCGAGCCCGCAAGCGATTGGGGATGGAGCCGATCATGCTGAGCGACGATGACATCGAGCGTATCGACGGCCTGGAGTCCTCGGCCCGTCTGGATTCGCTGACCTTGCTCGAGTCGCTCCCGGCCGAGCAGCGCGCGGCGGTCAGGGGCAGGGTGATCGAGGATCGCGACTACGAGGATCTCGCAAAGGAGTTCGGTTGCTCGGAGATGGTTGTGCGTCAGCGCGTCAGTCGCGGGTTGCGAATGCTGCGATTGTTGGCGGGGTACTCGCGATGAGCGAGCTTCCGCAACTGCGCCAGGCGCTGCTCGACGCCGCTGAGCGACAAGCGCGCGAGGCCCGTGCATACGCGAGTGGGAGCAGTGATCCAAGGTCGTCCCACTCCGAGAAGCGCCGAGATCCTCCGCCCGGAGCGCGCTGGCTTCCTCGACAGGCGCGGGTCCCACTCGCTCGGCGCGGCGGGCTTGTGGTGGCGTTGCTCGGGAGTCTGCTCACGCTCGCGGCCGTGGCGTATGCGGCCACGCACCTGATCGAGACGGGGGCGCCGGTGCGCTCTGAAGAAAGTTTTTCTACAAACGTGGGTGCGGGCGTGGCGATCGCAAAAACCGGAGGTCTGCTCGGGATCGCGGCGCCCGATCCGGCGGGGGGGCCGCCGTGGACGATGCGCGTGTATAAGACCAGTCGTGGGCTCGGCTGTGTGCAGGTCGGACGGCTCGTGGGGGGGCGTATCGGCGTACTCGGCCAGGACGGGGCGTTCAACGACGACGGGCGCTTTCACCCGTTGCCGGTGCAGGCCAGTCAGGCCGAAGGAGACTGCGTCCTGCTCGATGGTCACGGCCATGCGTTTCTGGGTGTCGGCAACTATGGCGTCCCGGCCAGTGGGTTGCCGCGCCAATGTCATTTGCTCCGATCTAGGGCGGCGAGCGAGCGGTGTGGTCGCAGCGACCCGCGGGACATCTTCTATGGCTTGTTGGGACCGCGGGCGCGCACCGTGACCTACGTGTCGGGCGGACATCGGCGCACGGTCCCAACCGTGGGCAGCGAAGGCGCCTATCTGATCATCGCGCGAGCACCCGCCTGGCTAACAGCACGTGGCGTGGGGGCCGGCGCTTCGGGGGCGCTGCCGGTGGGTGGCGGGACGCTGAGCGGAGTACGCTTGCCACAGCCGATCGTCAAGGTCTCCTATGCGGGCGGGCGTACGTGCGCTATCACCTCGCCCGGCAAGCGGCGCGCTGAATGCTTGCCGCCGGTGGGCTACGTCGCTCAAAGAATCGAGGTCCCAAGCACCCGCGAGTTGGCCTCGCCAATTCGCCTACGCCTCGTCCAGGGCCAGCCCGTCGAGGGCACCGCGCACGCAGGCCCGGTCGCCGCCCTCACGGTCTCCTTTCGCGCGAAGGTCGCTGTGAGGAGCGCTTTGAGCGGCTACGGCGTGACGCTTCAGGCCCCCAACACGGGCGCGTGTCGCGGTCGCCCCGAGCAGGCCAACGGACAACTCGGTCGCAACGTGGAGGCGGGCAAACACGTCGAACTGAAGCTGTCCTCGGTGTACGCAGATGCCCACAGCATGTTCCCGGGCTGTCCGGGAGTCGCGCACGGCAGGGTCATCTACTCGATCCCGTCATTCGAACTACCCGCTATCAGCTCTTATGGGCCCTTTCTGCGCAGACATTCCGCCTTGGTGACGGTGGGCCGCTTTAGCTACGACAACCCGGGCTGAGGTCGCTGGCGCCACCAGATCCGGCGTGACTACAGGAGACCTATTTGTCTCGCGGGACATCTTCCGAATGTCGGGATAAGGGCGTACGATCGGAAGCACCACCGCGCTTCGCTGCGCTTGATGCGCGCGTATGCCCCTCTCCCGCGAGCGCACTTCGCTGCAGCGGACGCGGTGGTTGCGAAGCGGTGCCCCTGGCTCGAGACGGCGCCAAGCCCGCAGGCCAGCGCCGAGGCTCGGTTCGCTAGGTGGCGCAAACAAGACTATTGATCTTCGCCACATCGGTCACAGATCCAGCCCCTCGGGGTTAAACAGAGTTGTGGACTTCCTCCAGGCCAGCGATGGCGAGCTGTTGGCGGCATCGCGCTCGAACCCGGATGCGTTCGCAGCGTTCTATGACCGCTACGAGCGCTCTTTGGTCAGCTATTTCGCTCGTCGTACTGGGGATCCGGAAGTGGCGGCCGATCTGACGGCGGAGGTGTTCGCGGCGGCGCTCGGCGCGGCGCATCGATACAGGCCCGAGAGTCCCTCTGGGGCGGGTTGGCTGTTTGCGATCGCACACAACACGCTCCTCAAGAGCCTGCGCCGGGGGCGCGTCGAGGCCGAGGCGCGCCGGCGACTGGGTATCGGTGAACCGATCGAGTTCGCAGCAGGCGAACTGGAGCAGGTCGAGGACGCCGCGTGCTCGAACGGGTGGGTGGTAGAGCTGCTCGATCGACTGCCAGAACTCCAACGGGAGGCCGTTCGAGCACGGATCCTCGATGAGCGCTCCTACCCGGACATCGCTGGCGAGCTGCAGACCTCGGAGTTGGTTGTCCGCCAGCGCGTCAGCCGTGGCCTTTCAAAGCTCAGAGCCGAACTGAAGGAGCAACGATGACTCTCTTGCCACAAGTCCGCAACCAGCTGCACGAGGCGGCCGCACGGCGTGCTCGCCGTCCTATCCGCTGGTTCGACCGCGAAGGTCGGCGTCGTGGATGGCACCGGACCCCGTTGATCTCCCTCGCGGCGATACTCGGCCTGACGGGCGTCGCGTTCGCGAGTGGTGTGATCGACTTCGGCGCGCCGGCTCCAACGACTAGAAGCCTCTTTACGGCACCCAAGACGGGCGAGGGGGCACTGCGGACCGGAACGGTGCGGATGCTGCCGATATCCACGCCGGACCCGGCCGGCGGGGCGCCGTGGGGTATGCGCGAGTTCGCCACAAGCAGGGGGCTTGGGTGCGTCGAGGTTGCTCGACTGGTCGGGGGCAAACTCGTAGCGGTGGGGGAGGACGAGGCGTTCGGCGACGACGGGCGCTATCACGAACTGAGCGTCTCAAGCGGTGGAGCGGGCTTCGGCGACTCGTGCGGGGCGCTCGATCGCTACCACAGGCTCTATATCAACCAGGCTTGGGGGGAGCAGCCCGTCAGCGGCTGGCAGAGTCGCTGCTATGCGCCCGGTTCTCCGGGAGGGAGAAGGATCATTGTCAGGATGAGGGCGGGCAGGCCGGTGCCGCCCGACCGAGAAATCGTGCTGCCACCGTGTCCCCTCAAAGACGAGCGCAACCTCTATTTCGGGCTGCTCGGGCCCGACGCGGAGAGCGTCACATATGTCCTGAAAGGACAGCGCCACACGCTCGCGACGAGCGGCCAAGAGGGTGCCTATCTGATCGTCACCCGCTCCACGCCTGGTCAACTGTTGAAGGGGGTCGGCACCGGCGGCGTAGTGCCCGTGGATGGGCCAATCACCGAAGTCCACTACCGCGATGGGGCGACATGCCACCTGAGCTCCCATAGCTGGATCGGCGGCGCCTATGCGTGCACGCCCAGTATGCAGGTCCCGGTGGGATATGTCGCCCCGCAAGACCTCTCATACAGCCACGCGCAGGTCCAGACACCCTTGAAGGTGAAGCTGATCCGCAGCCGGGACGGTCGCTACGAGCTGCGGCTTGCCTTCAGGTCCCGCGTCGCGCTCACCAACGCCGAAAGCAGCTACGACTTCATTTGGTCGGTGCCCGGTGCAACCAACGAAAACCAAGGCAGCTACAGCACCGAATCGGACATCGGAGCAGGCCAGACTGTGAGCACCACCACCTGCCCATTGCCGCCCGGTGTCATCCACGGGACCGTCAGCCTTCACGAGCCCGACGAAGTGTTCAAAAACAAGAGCGAAATTGTGTACGCGTACAAGTACGAAAAGCGGGGGGTGCTGGTGGCGCGCTTTTCGGTGCGCGTGCCCGGAAAGACGAACACAATCAATCCCGAAAGCGAGCGCTTGGCGTCCCCCTTCGCGTCATGCAGCGCGTTTGAGGACAGACCCCACAGGTGAGGGTCGGTATCTAAAGCAAAGAGGCACGGCCGGTGGGTTGTCAGCGAGCGGCGTGCGCTCGCAAAGCCTGGTCGCGTTGAGGTCCATGAATCACCTGCTTCGAAGCGTTCTCTGTAGATCTCCCCGAAGCGTTCACGGTCGAGCGTTCGCGGGTCCCTGTGAGCCATCCTCACCTCCCGGTTGATACCAGGAAGGTGGCCGGTAGGACCCAGGATGTTACGCACGCGTTTGGCGAGGGCCGGAGGACTTGCGTGCTTGCAGGTCGGGTGTCCGCTAAGGTGGACGGCGCCGGTCACAGATCCGCGCGCGGGGCAAAGATGGAGTAGATGTCCGAGCGGTTCCTTGAAGAGGACGCGCGCCTGCTGGCGCAGATCGCCGCGGGCGATGAGGCGGCGTTCGGCGTCTTCTACCGTCGCTACCTGGCGACGGTGGTGGGCTGGTGTTTGGCGCAGACCAGCGATAGCGAGCTGGCGGCGGACCTGGCGGCGGAGGTGTTCGCGGCGTCGTTGCTCGCCGCTAGGCGCTACCGCTCCGAGCAGGGCACGGCGAGGGCGTGGCTGATCGGGATCGCGCGTAACAAGCTGCTCGAGAGCTGGCGCAGGGGTCGGGTGGAGAGCGCGGCGCGACGTCGCTTGGGGCTTGGCGTGGCGGAGTTGACTGACGAGGATCTGGGACGGGTGGAGGAGCTGGCGAGCCTGAGCGGCGCGGCGCTTTTGCTTGTGGAGGAGTTGCCGAGCGAGCAGCGCGAGGCGGTGATCGGGCGGGTGGTGCACGAGCAGTCATATGGCGAGTTGGCGCGCCGGCTGCGCTGCTCGGAGCTGGTGGTGCGCAAGCGGGTGAGTAGAGGCCTTGAGAGTTTGAGGGCACGAATGGAGGAGCGATGAGCGAGGGCGATTTCTTTGGGACCGTGGAGCGCGAACTGTGTGAGGCGCTCTCCCGGGGAGCGCACATGCCGCTGCATCGACGCATCGCGGCAGGGGCGCTGCGGCCCGGCCGGGGAGCAGGTGCGATCGATGCGCGGCGGCCCGGGCGCAACGCAGGTTCGCCACGCTTCCGCCGCCTCGCACGCGCCCGCATCGGCCTTGTGGCAATGGCGATCATGGCTGCGAGCGCGACGATCGCGCTGGCGGCGACGGGTGTGATCTTGACGGGCTCGCCGGTGAGGCCAAGCGGTCCGGTGAGCCCTAGGGCGGGCGAGGGGGTGCCAGTGCCGGGCCACACTCGCCTGTTGAGCTTGAGGGCGGCCGACCCGCAAGGTGGCCTGCCGTGGGGGATGCGTGTCGTGTCGACCACACGGGGACTCGTGTGTTTGCAGGTGGGCCGGGTGAAGGGCCACGAACTCGGCGAGCTGGGCATCGACGGCGCATTTCATGACGACGGGCGCTTTCATTCTTTGCCCGCGGACGGGTTGCCGATAGACGCGAGGAGCGGCTTGAACGCCAACACGAGCTGTCATCTGGCGGGGGAGTCCTTCGCGGGGGAACTGTGGGGCATCGACCGCAACGCAAGCGCAAGCGAAATCGCTCCCCCCAAGAACATGCCCAGGGAACAATTGCGAAACGTGTCTTACGGTGCTCTAGGAGAGCAGGCGGTGAGCGTGACCTACCGCGAAGGAGCCTCAGAACACGACGAGCCGGTGCTGAGCGGGATCGGGGCTTATTTGATCGTGGGCAAGAGCGTCGCGGGGGAACAGGTTGGCTCGAGTGGCGGAGCGACGGGCATGAACGGCGAAAGGGTCAACCCGGACGGTGCGCTCACCGCGATCGCATATCGGGTCAGAGGTGGGGTGTGCGAGCAGAGCATGGTTTTGCATGTCGCCGACCCGTGCCCGCGCACTACTCAGAAGCTACCGAGCCTCACACCGACAAAGAACCTGCACGTCCCCATCCACGTGAGCTTGAGTACGCACACCGACAAAACGGTGGACGCGGAGATCAGCTTCAAAGCTCCCTACGCGGTGAGCAGCGCCAGACAGGACTACGTATTCGCGATGCCGGTCGGCTCCTGTCATGGGATGGGGATAGTCGAGGATTCGCTGGCTCGCGACGTGAAAGCCACAGAAACGGTGAGCCACGATTCCAAGGACGTCTTCGCCAACGCGTGCGGCAAACAAGCGGTTCGATTGAGCGTGCTCTACCGCAGCGGCGAAGGCATGGGCGAGGTCCTGGTGGGCCAAGTAACGATCACAAACCCCAAGATCGGCGCGTCCACATGAAGATAAGGAAGTGGCGAGGTTTACTCGTTCCGAACGCGGCCAGGCTCTCAAGAGAGCTTGGTGCGTGCCTGCGCGCCTAAGCCCTACGCAGCTCCTCAGCCAGCAGCTCGTCCGGGGGCTCGACCAACTCAAACCCCTCTCCGCCGCGCCAAGCTCGGTACCCGGCGTGCTCGGCACCTCGAAAGCGCACGAGTTCGAGCAGGGCCTTGGGCGGCTGTGCTCCGGCGGCGCACGGGGTGACGGGTGTGTCGACGCTGTCGATGGGCGTGAACGAGTAGGGCACTGCGACCCGCGCCTCGAGGATCACAACGTTGTGCGCGCCCGGCAGCGCGGCGCTTGGTGTCCGCAGGATCTTGGGGGCGCCCGGATCTGAGCGTAGCCGCTCGCCTGCGGCCTGGCAGGCGCTCCAATCGTCGGAGATCAGGTCCTCGGCGCTCAGCCCTAGCTCGTGGGCATTGTCGAAGTCCACGTTGAGCATCTCCTCGACGTTGACCCTGATTGCCCATACCCCGAGGCGGATCTCGCGCAGCGCGGCGGCGTCGCGCAGGTCGTGCCAGCGCAGGTACTCGGCCCACGTGGCAAGCGGGTGCAACGCGATGTACTGGGTGGCCCCGGACCTGGCGTGATTGAAGCGTCCGGGCTGACGGTTGGCGTTGGCGCGCAAAGGGGTGTCCCACGAGGCCACGCGGAACCCGACCAGCTCGCGCATGCTAGGCGGAGATCGATGAGCGGGTGCTGGCTGCCAGGCGCGAGAGTCGGGGCAGGGCGTCGGGCTCGTCGAGCAGCTCGCGGGGGGTCTTGCCGGCGGCTTCGGGGTGGGGGCGCTCCATCCAGTCAAGGACACCCTGTCCGGTGAAGACGTGGCGCAGGTGCGCGACGAGGTTCGCGACGATCCTGACGCGGCGTGCATCCTGGCCGGTGGGTTCTCCCTCGTCGGTCTCTGACACCCAGCGCTGGAATGTCCTGGGTGAGACTCCGAACAGGTTGGCGAGCCGGGCGTGGGGCACGTCGATCGCCTCCGCCAGCCAGCGGACGAGCTGCTTGGCGGGTCTGTCCTCATAGATCGGGCGTGCGTCGGCGAGGTCCCGGTAGACCTGGCGCAGTTGCTCCAGGCGTATTCGCAGTTCGCGCCGGGCGGAGCTCGGGTCGGGGTCATCGAGTGCGCGAAGCGCCGCGATCAGAGAGCCTTGCAAGGCCACCAGCAGGTAGGGGTCCAGGCGCAGCGCGGCGTCGGCGGGCAGCTGCGTGAGGTCGTCGGCGAGGCCCTCGACGAAGAACCGCACGCTGTCGGGTATCTCCGGCGAGCGGGCCAGCACCAGGTTCTGCTCGGCGATCTGGTGCTCGATGTTGGTGGGGTCTACCGGCGCAGCGCGGTCGCTCTCGGCGAGCGGGGTGAACGCTACACCGCCCGCCGGTTGCGCCGCATCGAAGTCATATGAGACGCGCAAAACGCTTGGCGTGAGCGCCTCGACCGCCGGTTGCGCCGCATCGAAGTCATATGAGACGCGCAAAACGCTTGGCGTGAGCGCCTCGACCTCCGAAACGTGACTCGCGTCAGGACGCTTCGCACGGGGCGGTCGATCGATTGCCGAAGGACCGAAGCCCGTCGAGTGGTCAAAAGGGTCCGCGGCCGTAGACGGGCCTCACGTAAACGCGGGCTTTTGACCTACGCTCAAGCGGGACGTGTAATGCTCGGCGCGTTGCTGGCCATAGTGTGGTTATGGACGGGGACCAGCTCCAAGTTATTGCGCGCCTTTATGAAAGGCATTCTGAGGCGGTGATGCGCTACGCGCAGAGGCGCTCGGACCGCGAGACCGCCGAAGAGGTGGTGGCGCAGGTGTTCTTGGTGGCGTGGCGCCGCCGCTCGGCGCTGCCGGACAATGCGCTGCCGTGGCTTTACGGTGTCGCGCGTAGGGTGCTCTCAGAGCAGCGCAGGGGCCTGGCGAGGCGTAGGAAGCTCGACGAGCGGCTGCGTGGGGTCACGTTTGAAATGACTCCCGATCTCGGGTTGCAGGACCATGGGTTGGAGGATGCGCTCATGCGCCTCTCCGACACCGACCGGGAGGCGTTGTTGTTGCGCTACTGGGAGGAACTGGAGCCGGCGCAGGTGGCTGCTGCGCTGGCTTGTTCGCGGGCGACGTTGGCGGTGCGTTTGCACCGCGCGCGTGCTCGTCTGCGGAGCGATTCCGGCGCGGGTCAATCAATCCAGCCTGGCAGGAGATCCGATCTACTGACTCTGCCGTGGGGCTCCGTGAACTCCGGCAACGAGGATGCGCTCCTTCCGACGGCAAGACGCGACTCGTATGACTCCTATGACGCATGTGTCACAGGAGTCATGCACTCAGCTGAGCGCCGATCCGGAGTTGATAGCCCTCGCCGAAGACCAGCTCGAACTCAGCTCGACCGACAGGCTGAAAGCACTCCTCGGCGAAGCGTGGCCCGCCTGCCGCGACGCTCTACGTGCTACAGCCGCGGTCGGCGAAATAGGCATCCTCATCGGACCGGTGGCAGCCTCGCTGCAAGGTACCCCACAACGCCCATTCGAAGGCCGCGTCGACCTGCTGGTGACTCCCCAACACCTCGAGCAGGTCGTCGACCGGCTCTTCGGAGGGGGCTACTGGCCGGCGGTCGTCGAGGAAGTCCCGGACAGCGGCGAGTCGCGCGAGCGTTGGCGCACCGGGCGCGGGCTCCGGCGCGGCGTAAGCGACGTGTAATCGCGTATCACCGCAGGACGCGTCTGGGGTTCCCTGTGCGGGGGAACGCTGACGATCGCCTCGTGTTCGCGCCTGGATTGGTGCGTTGTGACTGGAGAGGAGACTTTGGAGCGTTTGGGCCGACGCTCGCCGCTGGCGACACGCACGAGCAAGCTGAGAACAACATTGAAGGTGGTCCCGATGATCGCTTCGAAGAAAACCATTGCTCTTGGTGGCGCTGCAGAATTACGAATACTCGCTCAGGCCGAATCCCGCGCCCCCGCGGGTTGTTCGGCTCGCAGAAACTCGGCGACTTGCTCCAGCGAAGCGTACCCGTCTACCTTGACCCGCTCGACCACGCCGGCTCGCGAGAGCACCTCGTTGGCCTTGCTCGCCGTAACGTAGGCGCTGGCGGCTTGCTTGGCGACATGATTCAAGCGCCAGGCTTCGCTCGGCATCCCGGCCAGTTCCTCGAGATCCCGCGCGCGCGAGCGCACCGCATGGGCTCGCCCTTTGGAGCTGAGCATCGAAGTGGCTCCGCCGGGGCAACACACGATCGATTCGCAGATCACTCGCCCGCGAAAGCGGGGATCGTCGAGGAGGACTCGTGCGACACGGGGCTTGACCGAACGTCGCAGAGAGGGGATGTAGATCCCGGTCGCGGCGAAACCGGTGCGGGGCTCGGCGCCGGGCTTGCGGGGGCGGCGCGCTCCCACGAAGCCGGCGATGTCGGCCCGCTCGCCGACTCCCATCCCGCACTCGTAGCCGTCGAGTCCGGCTGCGACCAATGCGGGTCCGTAGGCGCCTTGGCGCCATGCGAGTGTGGGGACCCCGGCGGCGCGCACGTGGCGTGCGACAAAATGGAGCTGGAGCAGCTTGGCGTAGCTCTCGCCACCGCTACCGACCGGCGAGAAGCACAGGGCGAGCGCCTGCGGGCCGATGTCGATCGCGGCGGAGGCGAAGCGCTCGAGCGCGCGCTGCCAGCCGGGGCGCTGGGCGAAGCCACGGAACTGGACGCACAGCAAGGGCATGAGCGGCAAGGACACCCCATCGCTACGCATCCGCCTTGCGGTGAGGGCGATCGAGGTGAGCGACGCGGCGAACGCGGGCGAGTCGGGATGCTCGGCATAAAAGTAGGGAGGGATGATCGTGGTGGCGCCACGATCGATTTGGAACTCGAGGGTCTGCGCCACGATCTCGTCAAGCACGAACGGGCTGGCCAGCTCCACTGCCGTCAAGGCCTCGGCGCGAGCGAAGGGCACGTGTCGAACCCAAGGGTCCTCAGGATCGATGTCGCTTTGCAGGAGCATCGTGAGCGGGTCGACGATCAAAGGCACGCCGGACTTGCGGGCTGCGTCGAGCAGGCGCTCGTCGCGCGCGGCCGTGTGGGCGCCGAGCACGATCCGGTCGATCGGGCGCCGTGCGTACAGGGTGCTGGGGGCGAGCAGGTCTTCGAGAGTCAGGTGGTCGCCGTGGGCGGGTCTGATTAGCAGTTCTGGAATCGACATTCGGTCGCCTTTCGGAAACTGGGTGTGCTATTCTGAAGGAAGTCTGGTAGGAAGTCTAGCGGATGATCAGGGGAACTCGCCAGAGGAGAAGTGACGTGGCAAGAGGAAGCACAGCCAGGAAGGTCGATGTCGATGAGTTGCCGGCGGGCGACGCGCTGTATACGCGAATCGTGCGGGAGGTGTGCGACGGGGGCCTGAGCACCGCCGACGTGGCCCGCGTGGTCGGTGTGGCCGACCGCCAGGTGCGCAAATGGTCGGCGGGCGCGAGCGTCCCTCGCGGTTTCAACCGGGACAGGCTGCTGGAGCTGAACTACGTGACCAAACAGCTACGCGACGTGTATACGAGAGAGGGCGCGGAGATCTGGCTGCACGGACGCAAGCGGAGCCTTGGCGCCCGCAGGCCAATCGATCTGCTCGCCGAGGGCGCCTTCGACGAGGTTCTCGACGCGATCGAGCGCTTGAGCGCGGGGGCGATGTGAGGCACGGAGGCCTGCTCGCCGCGATCTCAGATCTCGATCCGGTGGAAGTGAAGGGTGACTTCGAACGCCACTGCTCGCTGAAGTGGGACGAGCTGAAACCGAGTGCAGCGGGCGGTCGCTGGGGCGCGAGGCGGGCATTCGAGGTCATCTACCTGGGCAGACCGCGCGAGAGCGTGGTCGCCGAGGCCTACAGGCACCTGGTGGACGACGAGCTCGACAACCCGAAGCAGCTCGCGGCGGCCGTGATCGAGCGCCGCATCCTCACCTGCGAAGTGAACGTCGAGAACATCCTCGACCTGCGCCCAGAAGCGGCCCGCTCAAAGCTGGCCCTCCCCGACAAAGCCCTCTTCTCGGACCCCGGCGAATACGAGCGCTGCCAAGCGATAGGCGCCGCCGCCCACCAGTTCGGCCGAAACGGCGTGATCGCCCCTTCGGCAACCCGTCTGGGCGAGACCCTTGCCCTCTTCACCACCAACCTCCCGGTCGAGCAGTGGCCGACCGTAAAGACCAGAGACATCTGGCGAGGCCTACCCGCCGACCCCCGCCGCCTTCGCTCCGTAGAAGAAACCGCATAGTGACAACTCACATCGCAACGTCTCACGGATACGCTTGAGCAGTGGAAGATCACGCGAACAAATATTGGCACATCCGGGTTAGAGGCAAGAGTCCAGACGGCAAGGCCACGAGAGATAACGAGGTCACGGTCGTTGATCGTGATCGCGCGTGGGTCGACACCCGCATCTTGGAGCCGCGTCGTCGCAACCAGCCGATCACCGTCAACGGGCGTCAGTTCGAGTGGGACGAGATCCAATCCGTTTGGATATCGGTTTCGGATGTGCGGTCGTCGGTCATCATTCAGCAGCTGAAGGCAGAGGATGCGTCCTCGCCCGTCATGAGGGTCGGTGGTCGAGGCTATAATTGGCGCGCCGCTCAACGCGCGAAGGACGTGACGGACGAGTTGATAGACAGCCCGGTCGGGTCGATGAGCGATGATGCTCCAGCATCAATCGAGTCTGCGGACCCCCGCAAAGTGATGGTCGTGTACGGGCGTGACGGCGAGGCGAGATTGGCGATGTTTACGCTCCTGCGAGCGCTTGGCCTCCAGCCACAAGAGTGGGGTGCGCTCGTGGAAGCGACGGGAAGCGCCGCACCGTACATAGGCGAGATTTTGGACAATGCATTTGCCGTTGCCAAGGCCGTGGTCGTTCTATTTACACCCGACGATGAGGCGCGTCTTCGCCCTGAGCTTCACGGCTCTGAGGAGGCGGGTCACGAGACTGCATTGACACCGCAGGCGCGGCCGAATGTTCTCTTTGAGGCTGGGATGGCGCTCGGCATCCACCCCGATCGAACCGTGTTGGTTGAGTTGGGTAAGCTCAGGCCGTTCAGCGACATCTACGGCCGTCACGTCGTGCGCTTGGATGGCACCGTGCGACCACTTCGAGACATTGCGCGTCGCCTCAAGATGGCCGGATGTGCAGTCGATGAATCGGCCGACGACTGGCTTGCAACCAAGTTTCCGCAACGTTAGCCGACGAGTCCGTCCATCTCTAAAGACCACTTCGCGTTTGGTGTGCCGGGATAAGCGCGAACCCGACTCCGGGGCACCCGCGACGGCCTTACCACGCTCCGACCTCGTCGTGGATCGGTAATAGACTCCGTGATCATGTGGCAACCGTCTACCTTCGACGACATCGACGCCGCTCTGGGCACCGTCGCTGAGAGCCCGGAGCTCGATTTCAAGCGGGATCTCTCAAAGCCGAACGACATTGCCAAGGACATCGCCGCGATGTCCATACAGGGCGGCGTCATCGCATATGGCATAGACGAGGACGCCCAGTCATTCGCGAGTGAGATCAGCCCGATTGCGCTGCACCAAGTGCCCGAGAAGATCCAGAATATCGTGGACACCGCGATCTGGCCTTCACCCAACATCGCGATCAGCGTCCTCACAAGGCAACCTGGGGAATCCGAGGGTGTGGTGCTCGTAACCGTGTACCCATCGGCCCTGGCTCCCCACTACACCCACGATAGGTTCCCGGCCCGCTCCGGAACCACTACTCGCTACCTAACCGAGCGGGAGATAGGCGCTTTGTACGATCAGCGGCGGGCGGCGCTTGCCGGCGACGATGAGCAGCGTGAGCCGCTGGCGGATTTTCTGTATCCGGTCGGCTCGCCGGTCCCTGGGGTTGGATTTGGCGGTATTGGCGTCTTGCGCCTGCTGGTTGCGCCACTCGCGCCTGCCCGCCACCCACAGGGCGTACGCTTGGCGCGTCCTCTTGCGGCGGCCGTGGCGGCCGCCAGGGAGGCGAGCCTGCCTCTGATTTCGCCGAGGTATGCGGTCGCGTTTGACCTGATAAATGAATGGAGCCCTCGTGGGACGATTGGCTGGCAGGTAGGTGAAACCTTCGACACCTTCGAGCGATTGAGGGACGTGCGTACCTCGGTGGGAGTGTGTACCCAGGATCTGGCGATGTCCTTTTACGCCACGATCGATCTGTCGGGCGAGGACGGCACGGGACGGTGCGCCTATGAGCATTTGTGGGCGGCCGAAGCGATCGCGTTCCTGCTGATAGCGGGCAATTTCTTTCAACAAGTGCCGACCACGGCGATCCTTCGCGCGGAGCTTGGCCTGCAGGGTTTTGAGAGCGCGGTGTCCTATGCGGCCAGCCAAGGCTTGGCGTTCAATCGAGACCAGCCACGAGCGAGTGATGGCTATGTCGAGCGCACTCAAACCAGCTCTGCGGAGCTCGTCAATGATGTTGTGTCTGTGGCCCGACGCCTATTGGACCGCTTCTTCGTGTCATTCGTGCCGGAAGACAGCGATACGTTCGTTCGGCTGAGATCGACCTTCTGAGGTCCGGCGCATCTGACCCGTCCGAAGGCGGCAGGCAAGTCACTGGCGGCGCGTGGATAGAGAGCGCTCGCCTCAGCCGGGCGCGACGCCGGCGAGGTGCTGTGCGTATTGGCTGTCGGTGCTGTTGAAAGCGGCGATGTAGACGCGTTGACCGGCACGGTAGGGATGCCAGTCGGGGGTGGGGCAACTGGCGGCTACGCACTGGGCCCAGCGTCTTGCCATCTTCACGACTAGCGTCCGTCGCCCGCGGAGGCCGATGAGAATCCCGGCGTGTGGATAGCGCGGGAAGACGGCGCTGACACAGCAGTTGCGCTCGGGGTCGAAGTAGACGCCGAACTGAATCCGGACGCGCGAGCCGGGCGCGAACCCGGACAGCGAGATGTGGACGAGTCCACCGGGTCGCACGATGGAAGGCTCGTGAACAATGGGACTGTTGAACCCGAGAGGCATGCGGCCCGAGGACGTCGACCCGCTGGCCCACCCGTATCCGGCAAAGCCCGAAGCAAGGCTGAGCGTCAAGGCGACTATCAGCATGGGCCGCTTCATCCACACATAACCTACCGGAGGATTCCATTATGCGGACGTCTGCTGTAGGGTGGGCACCGGTGCTGGCGAGGCCCTATGCAATCCGTCGCGGCTGCGTGCCTGGGTATGTGCGATCAGCCTTTGTCGTGGCGGCTGCGGCGCTGGTGACGCTGCCGGCTGCGGGCTGGCAAGCTGCTGCCACCGTTGGAGCGCAAGCGCAGGCGATCGATCCTGTGTGCGCCAAACCACCGCTAATCGAAAGGATCGGTCCGCGACCCGTCGCCGGCGGTGGAGAGAGCACCGAGGCCGAGCTTCCGTTGAGGCAAGGCGCGAGTGGCGACCACGTGTGCAACCTGACCCGCGAATTGGGAGGTGCGGGTTACGCGACTCCGATCACCTCGCACTTCACCAGCGAAGTCGCGACGGTGCTGAGACGCTTCCAAGCCGACCATGGCCTCCCGGCCAATGGCGTCTATGACTGGGGAACCGAAGTCGCGTTGAACCGGTGTCTGGGCCCCGGTTCGCAGGCCCCGCCGAGTCCGATCCTTGCTTGTGGCGCACCTTGGGGGAAGGCGAGTCCGGTCGTTCCGGCAACCTCTGGAATCCCGGCGTACAGGTTTCCGTTGAAGGTCTTTCTCGAATTCAATCGCGTCGACCGGGGACAGGACATGGAATCGACCCGGCACGGGCCGTTCTTGGCGATCGGCGCCGGGACGATACTGTCTGCGGCGACGGGCTTCCCGGGAGTGGTGTTGAAGCTGAAGTCGGGTCCGGCGGCGGGGAAGATGGTGTATTACGGTCACACTTACCGCTCTGAGGTGAGGGTGGGTGAGAACGTTCGCGCCGGACAGGTGCTGGGTCTCGTGGGTCACGAAGGAGCCCCGTACGACCCGAGCCCGTATCACGTGGAGGTGGGCTTCCTGACCGCAAGCGGCCAGGTCGCGCCGGGCACACCCGACGAGCACTGGGCAAGCACCGGCGCAGCGATGAACCGCTTGCTGCACGAGATCGCGCCGGAGATCATGGCGATAGCGCCCAAGCCCGTCTGCGCACGAGCCCATCCTCCCTCGTTCTGCTGAACGGCAAGCCGCCAAGGAGGATGGAGGTCTTGTGCGTCGCCGCCGCAGGCGAAGCGGAGGATCGCCGTGTGGGCCGGAGGCTGGCTGTGATGCATATGTCACACTTGAGGTGTGCAGTCAGCCGAGATAGTCAGGGCCGTTCGAGCCGAGATGACGCAAGAGCAGTTGGCCAGCCGCGCGGGCATCGCCCGCGAGACGGTGTCGCGCTGGGAGTCGGGCGCCCAACAACCAAGCCTGGAGTCCCTTGCTCGCCTTGCAAGCGTGGCCGGCGCCCGTTTGGATGTGCGCTTCACGACCTCTGAACCAGAGCTCGTCGCTCTCGCCGAAGACCAGCTGGAGCTAGAGCCGATAAACCGACTCAAGGCGCTGTTGCTCAGCGGATGGCCCGCCTGTCGTAGGGCGTTGTCTGTGGCTGCGGATCTCGGCGAGTCGGCGCTTGTGATCGGCCCCACGGCCGCCGCTCTGTCGGGTGCCCCGCAGCGCCCGCTCGACGCCAAGGTCGATCTGCTTGTTCCATACACCGATCTCGAGCGGGTCAAAGGGCGCCTGTTCGACCTCGGTGGCTGGCCGGACGGCAGCGAAGAGGTGCGGGGGGGCGGGGCGCGTCGCGGACGCTGGCGCGTGGGGCGCGCGAGACTGACCGTCCGCACGCACGTGACCGGCATCGAGAACGTTGGCTCTCTGTGGAAGCGCGCCTGGCGTGTTCCCCTGGATGGGGGCCACGGCACTCGCTCTCTGCACGTCGCGTCGGCGCCGGACCTGCTCGAAATCGCGGAATGCTCACCGTGGAGCGAGGACGCCATCTACCGCACTGGACTGCGGGCGGTGCTTACATCGCCGTCCCACTGGGAGCAGGTGCGGACCGAACAACAGCGCGTGGCATGATCGACCGGCTGGAGGCGCGGCACGCGGCGCTGCTCGAAGCGCTCGCCGGTCATGAGGTGCGCTTCGTGGTTGTGGGCGGCGTGGCGCTGCAACTGCACGGATATTCCGGTGTGACGGTCGATGTCGACGTGACGATCGCCACCGATGCGGCCAACGGCCGTCAGATCGAGGCGGCGCTCGCTTCGATCAACGCTCAGCCATATCTCGCGGGGCCGCGCGGCAGCTCCTACCGCACCCAGTTCGGCCGTCTGGAGGTGATGCGCTCTGCCTCGGCGGTCGGCGACTACGACGCCTGGATGCGCGGAGCCTCGCAGTTCGAGCTTCCAAGCGGGCTGCAGATCTGGATCGGAGGTCCGTCTGACCTGCTGCTCTCCAAGGAGACGGCCGACCGCGACAAGGATCGCGACACGCTCCCACGCATACGAGCGGATCTACTCGCGGCAGGGCGCCTCCAACCCGATGACATCCGCGGCCCTGTGGCCGAGAGCGCGCCCGAACCGGAGCCTGACCCGCGTCTTGAGGGCCTACTCGGCACTCGCCCAACCAACCGACGCACTCGCCAACTCTGGGATCACGCCGCCGAACTCGTGGCCGACTACCGCGACCGCTGGAACCTCGCCGCCAGCGACGACCTCCTCGGCCCGCCTCCACCGACAGAGACTCCGCAAGCCGAGGACAGAGCGTCCCTGGACCGTCAGCTCGACCGCCTGACACGGATGCTGGGACGAGACCGCCCAAGCCCCGCCGAACTCAATCGCGACGAGCTCAATAGTGAAGACCTCGAAAGGGGACGATGAGCAAAACACGGCACGCGTAGCCCTCTCCAAGCTGCGCAACTATTGCAACTCAAGCCGGATCCCGCGCCCCTTCGGGTTGACCGGGCCGCAGAACTCGGTCGATCTTCGCTCGATCCGGTGTCGGACTTATCGGCAAAAGTAGCCGAGTGTGTTCAGGCCATCTCTGCTCGAACACGCTCAGGCATCGGCGCCCACCACCATTTCGACAGTCGCTTGAAGCGCGTCGGCTGAGGGTCGGCGGCGCCTCTGGGAACCGGTACGCCTAACTTGCGCAGCCGCTCGTCGCGGCGTAGCGTAAGGATGTCGCGCGATAGGCAGCCGCGCACCTTGGGTGCGTGCTCGACACAGTTGAGCCGATACATCTTCGCAACGTTGATCGCAACGACGAATACGGCGAAGAGCGCCTCGTCATGGACTACGCCGACGATGAGGAGGATGCCGATTGCGATCATCGAGATGCTGTAGGCGCCCATCAGGACCCACCACTCCTTGAAGACATCGGTAATAAAACTGTCGCCAGCGGCGCTGCGGGTGGTGAATCGCGCCCCGACCCGGTATGCGTAAACGGAGATGCGGAGGGCAAAAAAATTGTTGAGAACGACGAGCATCGTGCCAATCCCAGCGCAGATCGGCCAAGCGTTTGGGTCATAGAGCAACGCCCACATGATCGGGAACACGAGGCCGAGCGCGGTGGCGCGCATGGCGATCTCAGAGGCTAAACCCATTCGGGTTGCGACCCGCTTGGGTGAGAGTGTGGAGAAGTTGTTGACGTAGTAAGTGACGGCCGTTAGGCCGAATGTGAGCGCGACGAGTCGGCCGGGGAGGTTGTGCCAGAAGGTGCCGACGTGGAACTTGACGTGTGCGTCTTGGGCGAGCTGGCTGACCGACGGGACGACGGCTGCCCAGCCGATGTCGGCGAGGCTGAGGGCGGTGAAGGCGGTGAGTGTGAGTACCCAGCAGATGATCGAGACGGTCGCCCATCTCGCCAGGCCTGGATAGTCCGCGTAGCTTTCGTCGACGGGCTCCTCGATCACTCTGTCGGCTTCGAGGAGGTTCATGACCTGAGCGTTCTTGCGGAGCTTGAGCAGCCCGAGACCATGAAGAAGCCCGAAGCCGCTGCCGCCGGTGCGACGCTCATAGAGGCTCAAGACCTCGGTCTCTTGGAGGATGAGCTTGCGCAGGTAGTCGTACGGTGCGCCGGCATGGTCGGCGTCGTCCATGAGCGCCAGGCGCTGCTCGGGATGGTGGTCGATCAACTCCTCGATGACGCGGGCGAGTACGGGTGCGCCTTCCCAAGGACGTTCGCCTTGCCACAGGCGGTCTAGCTCTCCCGCCAAGTCCTCGGCATGGATTTCGCGCTTGGCGGCGGCCTCGAGCAGGATCACCCCGAGCGAGTAGGCGTCGCAGTGCCAGTCGTCGATCGCGGGGTCTTCGACGAGCTCGGGGGCCATGTAGAGGGCGGCGCGGCGAAAGGCGGTGGATGTGCCGACGCGCTCGGTGATCGCGAAGTTGCGGCCGAAGTCGATCAGCGACACGCGGACTCGCTCGCCGGGGCGGTTAGTGAGGATGATGTTGGAAGGGGAGAGGTCGAGGTGGTGGTTGCCGAGCTTCGCCAGTTCTTCGAGCCGCTCGCAGATGGCGAGACCGACTTCTCGGATGAAGGCGATGTCGCGCTCGTCGAGTGCACGCTCGACTATGCGCTCCTCCTTCGGTAAACCGTCGGGCACGGCACGCTTGGCAAATTCCTCGGCGAGGGTGGGGCCGGGGATGAACTCCATGGCGATCGTGAGCGGAGTGGACGCGTGTATGTAGGGAACGCCGGCGCGATCCACGAGGCGGCTGTCCTCATAGGAGTGCTCCTCCTTATAGGCGGATGTGCTGGCGAGGATGGCTCGTACCTTGTGGTAGCGGGGGAGCAGGCACTTGAGGGCGACGATCTCAGGCTTACCGGGGTCCGCGTTCTTGAGGGGGCATTCGAGGATCAGCGACGTGGTGCCGATCCGGTGCAGATGCGAGCCGCCGAGTTCGTAGGCGGGACCGATTGAATAGAGCCGGCGGAAGCACTCCTGAGTCGGCTCCTCTGCTAGCGATCGCTTGGTCTTCTCGAACAGCGCGCTGTCTGGTTCGGCGGCGAGCGCGATCGCCGTGGCGGTGTTGAGGGCTACGTACAGGCCGAGGGGGCCGCGAATCTCGGGTGTGTTGAGATCGACGGCCTCATAGGTGTCGGCAATGCGCTCGGACACTGCGGGGTCGACGTAGTCATCGTCGATGAGGATGCCCGCGACGTCGTCAAGTAGGCGCAGGCGAAGATCGCGGTTATCGTCGGGAGCGGTTGGTTGCGCGTAGTGGGCACGAATTTCTGCGCTCGCCACCTCGGGGTTGTCGTCCAGTTCGTAGAGAAGCGACACGACTACCGCCGATCCTTGTAGTGCATGGACGCTTTGAGGCCGTCGAGCACACGATGAACCGCGGCCTCGCCGGTTTGAGCGCCAGTGCGGAGCACGTCGGCATCCTGTTCCAATTGCCCAACCAGCATCGCATCGGGCGGCAATTGGACGGCGAATGCTGTGGGTCTACCCCCCCCCCCCCCCCGAGGGGACGCCTGTAGCTCGTCGAGGCGCCCGAGCTGATGTGCATAGAGGGTGGCGCGCTGGGCGTAGACGTCGCCGAGTCCGTGAAGCATCAAGTTCATGGCGGGGAAGGCGATTCGTCGTTGCAGGAGGCCCGGTGTGCCGCGGACTACTCCGCGCGGGCGTGTGAGTAGCACGAGCATGTGCGTGGCGCCGAGTTCCTCGGCGGCGTCGATCGGGATCGCCTCCTTGAGCGATCCGTCGATGTACTCCTCTCCGTCTATGGGCACCGGCTTGCCGGCTACCAGCGGTATACGCGCCGAGGCGCGCAAGGCGGCCGCCAAGTCATCCCGGCTTTGAAAATCGCCGAGTACGATCGGCTTGTAGTCGCGCACTCGCGTGGCGATGGCATAGAGGGGGATCTCGGAGCAGAGAACGCGATCCCAGTCAAGCGACTTGTGTTCGACCATCAACTCGTCGAGCAGGTAGTCCAAGGCAACGATCGGCGAACCGCGCAAGAGTCGGCGGAAGTCGAGCCACTCGCGTCCGAGTAGGTCCTCGTAGTAGATGCTTGTGCCCATGCGGGTCTGGTGGGCCAGGAAGAAAGCGCCGGCGAGCGCTCCGGCTGAGGTGCCGACCACCAGGTCGAAGGTCTGTTGTAGTCGAAGCTCGTCGAGCGCGGTGACCATGCCTCCGGAGATCACTCCGCGCATCCCTCCTCCCTCGATCACAAGCGCAAGCTTTGCGTTGTCCTTGCGCCGCCTGGGGGAGGATCTATCGGCGGCGCGTCGAGCGATGAGCTCGAGAACGGGATGGTTCTCGCTGACTTGCGATGGAGCGCAGTTGAGTTGGGTTGGACCGAGCGTCATTTTCCGGGAGAAGCCGAACGTGAACCGCGACGGGAGTATACGCATCATTGGGATTTGCCGTATGACCGACAGTTTCAAGGTCAGTATGCTGCCGAACATTGAAAAAAATCTTGGCGTGCGTCGATCGCGACGATCTGGACAGCTACGCGCTGGTTACCGGGTCGCTAGTCCTTGTGGGAAACGCCGCTGGTAAAGCACGGTCACCTGCCTTTAGCATCGAAATCAAAGCTGAGGAGACGAGATGATTCACGTCTATGGACGCGGCAAGCCGGGAGATCTGGTGCGTCGGATATTGCACCACGCCCGTGGCGTCAGTGAGCCTGCGTTTGCCGTGGCTGCTGGCCTCTGGGCACACGATGTCCATACCGATGAGACTCGCCACCACAAGATGCACGTCGGCTCGGGCGCAGCCGGATGGGCTTTGTACCTGGACAATGGTCAGAGCTTTGCGTTCAGGGGTTGGCCGGTGAACGGGTATGACCGGATCAACGTACACACAGGCTCCGTGCGCCCGCTCGGCCCGATCGCGGTGGAGATCCGGCGCCCGACCGATGCGGAGCAACTATGGCGCTTGCTCGACAAGGCGCTCAAGTCTCGCTAGCTCGAGACGCATCTAAGCGCCAACGCCCACCGCCTCGCACGATCTCGGACCTATGCCACGCCTCCCCTTCCGCATAGCCCTGTTCTTTAGCTCCTACGCTCCCTTGTTCGCTCTGCTCGCGTACGAGAGCAGGGCCTCTCCCCGAGCATGGGTGACGCTCGCCGCGATAGCCGTCGTCTCGGTATTGGCTCTGGTGCTCGTGATGGTGAGCAAGCGCGACGAGCGAGGTCCACGACTGAAAGTTCACCATTCGCGTCCGAAGGACGGGGACGTGCTGGCATACACCGCCAGCTACCTGGTGCCGTTCTTCAGCCTGGACCTGACCAAGACCGACAACGTGGTCGTGTTTTGCGGGTTTTTGCTCGTGGTGGGTGTGGTGTACATCAACTCGGACATGCTGTTCGTGAACCCGCTCCTGAACTTTGCTCGCTACCACAGTTTTTGGGTGACCGACGATCAGGGCCATGAGTACAGCCTGATCACACGCCGCACACACTTGGATCCCGACCAGGTGATCTATCCGTCGCAGGTCGGTCGATACGTTCGCTTGGAGGTAAGACGATGACAGTCCAGGAGACTCTCGACGAATTGCGGTCATTCCTTGCCGCGGCGCCACCGCTTGAGGCCGCGACCGTCGCTCGCTCGGCAGATCGGAACATGCCACACGAGGCGCGAGTGCTGAATCTCGCAAACGACGCGGAGTCGTTCTTTCGCGAGACGATTCAGACGGCCGTGGTCGATCATCTTCCGCACTGGTCGCTGAAGCAACTCGACCCTGTATACAAGCCCGAGTCGCACGAGGTGGAGTGGAGCGATGTCGCCAATGTCCAGGCAATCGCGCTGGCCCGCGACCGCTACGCAAACTTGGGCCCGCTGTCACCGTTCCACACCGCCGACGATGGCTACGTGGGACGACTTCTCTTCTGGGTGTGCGTGTTGACCGGCGCCGACGACCGCAGGGCGTTCTTCTTCCGAGCGTTCTCATCGAAAGCAGAGTTGAAGCGCAAAGCTGGAGCCGCGCTCGTGAACAAGGATGGCGCCTTCACGAAGGTGGACGAGCGGATCTTCTTGTTCGACGACAAGGTGGATTGCGTTGTCTTTGGCGATTACCTGTTCGTGTTGCGCAAGAACGATTACCGCCGGGTCTTCGACCAACTGGAGGCGGTGCGCCAGGAGGCGAGGGCGGCCGCGCGCGACCTGCACGCGAAGGTGCCGATCGCGAACTTCGACGAGTTCGCCGATGCGTGCGCGACTCAAGCCGGAATGGCCGACAAGCTCGTGTCGATCCGCAAACGCGACTACTTCGAAGACCTCTGCTACGAGATGCTTGAGCCGGTGATGGAAGAGTTCTCCCTACAGATCGGGATTGAGCAGCGCAACGGTTCTACTCATCTCATCTTCCGCAGCGAGCCGGCCCATCGGTGGCGGATCTTGCGCCTAATGGACGACGATTACCTGAAGTCGTCGATGACCAATCACAAGTACGAGGTCAACTCCAAGAGCGATCCTCCGGCCTGATGGGAAATACGCGCCTGCGAAACGAGCGCACACCCTCGCGTCGCGCCGCAACTGGGCGGCTCTCGCAGGCGCTCGCGTAACAAAGGCCGGGGTTGACCGCCAGACTGCGTCCTTTACAATGACGACGATGCAGCCAACCGTAGAAACCTTCGACTTCCACGCTCGCGCGGCCGAAAAGCAAGCGAGCCGCGACCGGGACGAGCGCGACCTGCGCAGCGGGCGCAAGTCTGTCGAGCAGCTGTGCCGTGAGAACGAGCTGCTCGCGCCACTGGCGCAGACAGCGCGTGTGGACATCGCCGCCTCCCGCTCGCTCGGGTAGGGCCGTGTGAGCGCTAAGCCGCCGCTCGCCTAGGGGAGGTGGTGCGGGTCCTCGGGCTACTGGAGCCACTTGCCGAGGATCGCTCGATCGTGCTCGTGGGTGGCCAGGCAGTGGCGTTCTGGACGCGCTTCTTTCAAGAGCGCTCGCAGGAGCTGGCGGCGTTCGCGCCAGTGGGGAGCAAGGACATCGACTTCGAGGGCGACGCGGGCTCGGTGCGTCGCGCGGCTGAGTTGCTGGGCGGTCGTATGCGGCTGGCCGGGATGGACGACAACACTCCCAACACTGGGCTGGTCGTGTTCACAGACGCTGGCGGCGTGGAGCGGGAGATCGACTTCATCGATCAGCCACTCGGACTCCTCGCGCGTGACGTGCGCGACACCGCGGTGCGTCTCATCCTGCCGGTCGGCAGCGGCGAAGACGTGAAGGTTTGGGCGATGCATCCCGAGCGGTGCATGGAGAGTCGGATCTACAACGCGCAAGCGCTGGGTAAGACCGATCCCGTCGCGATCCGCCAGCTGAAGGCGTCGATCGTGTGCGTCCGGGAGTGGTCGCGCTACCTGCTCGATCGCGAACCGTTGCCCGAGCGCGTGCGGGCGGTGCTGCGCTTGAACGAGCGGGTGTTCCGTCACTGCCGGACGGATATTCACTTCAAGGGTGTGAAAAGGGATCTGGGAATCGAGCCGTTCGAGGCGGTCCTCGTGGATCACGACGCGCTACCAAGTCAGTTCAGGCAGACTCGCTACCCGCAAATGCTTACCCAGCTGGACTCGGCGCACGACCGTGCGACACAACGTACGCCCGATGCCCTCTCTGGCGAGGATCTCCGGGCGCCGACGGACTATGCCAGCGCGAGCGACACCCTCGAGGCGCAGCAACGCGAGGCTATTGAATCCCCTGGGCTGGAGGACGACCTCGATATCGATCGTTGAGGAATCGATCAAGCGTCAAAGGCCTGGGTTTCAGCTCGCGCAACATCCGGTCGATTATCCGAGAGACCAGGATTCCAACCCCAGGACCCCGAACATGAAGGCCGCCCTGACCCAAGCCAACCTAATCGCCTACTGGAGAGCAACCGAGCTCTTCGCCCCCCAGCCCCTCCCCAAGCCCGAGGACAAGACCCGCATAACAAGGCTGGACCCAAGCACCCCGCTCCCGTGGCATCCCACCCACCCCATCCGAGCGGAGTGGCTCGGCGACAAGCAAGCGTGGCAGCACGTGGTCTACTGCGGCGTCTACTCCCTCGACCAAGCCTTCGAGAACCTGAGAGCCCAATACCCGGCCCAGGAGGAACTCCCCGACGAGCGCCCTAAGGCCGGCGAGAGCGCAATCGCCGCCTTCGTGGTCGCCGACGACGGCCGCCCGATAATGGCAAGCGCGGTCATGGCAAGCTGTGCGTGGGCGCTGAGCACAGCGACCCGCGAGGGCATCGCGGCGGTCCGTGCCATGGTTTCTGGTCTGGCGATCGTCAGGACGGTAGTGTCACCTTGAGGTGGCGAAGTAGTCGGATGCGTGCTTCCTCGGCGTTGTGTCCGCCGCCTGCGACGACGATCCATGTGTGGCCTTCGCGTCTGGCGGTCAGCGGTCCGAGTTGGACGTTGCCGGGACTGTTGTAGAGGCCTGGTGCCTGTGGGATGGGCGCGAGTCCGGGTATCGCGGCTGGCATGGCGTGTAGGGGATCGGCGGCGTCGAGCAGGACCGCTGCTCGCAGGCCGAAGCCGGGGATGAAGTACTCGGTGTCGACGCAGGAGAGGAAGCCGCGTCCTACGATCGGTGCGGGATAGGGGCGTATGGTGGTGGCGATCTGGCCCCACTTGGGCGTGGCCTTAGCGAGTCCGGAGACACGCAGGTGGCACGGTCCGCTGAGCGGCGTGGCGGGCGGATTCCAGTCGCGAAACCAGGACGCTCCGTGGTCTGGAGCTTCCGCGATGCGTTTGCCCGAGGCGTCGAAGGGGGTGAGGGTGGCCGGCCTCGTTGCGAGGAGCCGCCGGTCGGGCGATCCGCGGAGGGGTGTGTGGAGGGTCGCGATACGCAGACCGTAGGGAACTCCCGGCAGTGCTGTGGTGGGGAGGCGCCGCCTGCCATTCACCAGGAAGTAGGCGACGCGTGGAGCGGTGATCTCGGTGGTCGCTATGTACCTGTCGCCGTGAGTCCAACCGAACGAGGAGTAGAGCAGCGGATGGTTGAAGGTTGGCAGCGGACCGCAGCTCCCGGAGGCTCCACCCCTTTCGAGGATCGTCACACACCAGCCGGCTTGGCCGCCTTCGAGGTTTGGGGATAGGCGAACCACAACGGACTGCGACCCCTCACCGGGAGGCAGTGCCAAGAGCGGCGACGGTTCGGGCGGGAGGTGCAGGGGCGCTTCTGTGGGCGGCTTGCCGCCGGTGGTCGCGGCGATCAATATTCCTGCGCCCGCCAAAGCCAAGAGCACGGCGAGGGATGCCCGTAGCCGACGCGAGCGCTGGCGGCGACGCGCCTCTTCGATGACGCCCTGGTCGGGTCCGGCAGGCACGCCGGCCGGCTGGGCGCCGGGGGGCTTGTCGGTCAAGAGCGCGGGCATGTTCAGCGGATGCCTTGGATGATCGAGATCAGCTCCTCGGGCTGGTAGCCCTGCGCTCGCGCGAAGCCCACGAGCTCGCGTGCCCGCGCGATCACCGAGGCGCGTTGGGGGGTGCCGCTCACCCGCACCCCAAGCCCGCGCCGGAACTCCAGAAGACCTTCCTCCCGGAGCTCGCGTAGGGCACGCAGGACAGTGTTGGTGTTGACGGCCATGACCGCCGCCAAGTCACGCGCCGGAGGCAAGCGCTCTCCGGGCTTGGCCTCCCCGTCGGCGATCGCACGACGGATCTGCGCCGCGACCTGGTCGTGCAGGGGCGTGGGGTCCGCGTGGTCGATGCTCCCAAGCATGATGCTAGTCATACTAGCATCATCCATATCAATGTAGACGCGTTCTCCTGTGAAGTCCCTTGAGGGCTTCTTGGGTGAATCCGATGCGTAGGATGAGGATGGCTCAATGGCTGATCTTCTTGAACATCGTCACGGTCGTTTGGTGCATGCCCATCCTCATGTGGGGCGCCATCGTCATATCCCTGGCGGGATTCGTCTTTCGACGCCTGTCCGGGGTGGACACGAGGACAAGCACGGGGAACACGAGCACCCACACGACTACACCGACGACCACGCTCATGGGCACTCACACGGTCTTGTCGATGAGAGCATCAAGCGCTCGCGGGAGGGTATTCGCGCTGTGTTGCTCTCGTTCGCGGTGCTCGGTGTTGCGGCTGTCGGGCAGACGGTCGTTTTCCTTGCGAGCGGCAGCATCGCACTGTTGGCTGACTTGATTCATAACTTCGGGGACGCGTTGACGGCTGTGCCGCTTGGGATCGCGTTTGCCCTGCACTCACAGCTCGCGGAGCGACGCGCTGGACTTGCGGTGGTAGCCGCGATCTTCGTTAGCGCTTGTGTTGCCGGTGTGGAGGCCCTCCAGCGTTTGATTCATCCTTCGCCGCCGACACATTTGGCGGCGCTGGCGCTTGCGGGTGTGATTGGGTACGTGGGGAACTTGTTGGCGGCGCGCATCCGTTTGGGTGCGGGTCGCAGGCTCGATAGTGCCGCGCTGATTGCTGATGGCAATCATGCCCGTGCCGATAGTTATGTGAGCCTTGCGGTGATCGCCTCGGCGATTGTCGTGGCGCTGGGCGCACCGATCGGCGATCCCTTGATCGGTCTCGCGATCACCTTGGTCATCTTGCGTATCACGTGGCAGTCGTGGCGCACCGTGCGCGGGCACGACCATCACCACTGAGCGCAGACCTCATACTGCGCTACCCGGTTGAGAGCCTGCTGGAGCTGCTTGCCTCGGGCATGACGATTGAGCAGATCATCGCCGATCATTCCGACCTCGAACGCGACGATCTGCTCGCCGCTCTGGAGTTCGGGGTCCGCGAGCGCACGCAGTCCGGCCTCGTCGCCGGCGGACTTGGCCAGTAGAGCGTCGGCTACGTCTCGTTCATTGCGCTTCGACAAGCACCCTGCCCTCAGAAAGCGCGGCGTGCAGAACGGAGCCTCGTGCCTCGCCCCACTCATCTACCTGGGCCTCGCTGTAGACGAGTACGTCGATCGGTCTGCGCATGCCGTGCAGCGCGCTTCGCAGGCGCACCATCTCGGCGTGGCGGTCGGAAACCTCGGGCTCGATTACGAGGAAGTCGAGATCGCTCCCGGCGCGTGCTTCTCCGCGCGCGTGCGAGCCAAAAAGGATCACGCGCACTGGCGATCCCGCAGTCTCTGCCAGCGTACGCGCTGCACGCTCGATGTCCGCATCCATGGGGATCACGCTAGCGGACAGAGTCGATGAGCCAGACGTCGAAACGGCGGCAAGTTCCAAATGTGTTCGATTAGGGCTGCGCTCATTCCCACAAATGGACGCGGCGGGTTTCGAACCTGCGACCTCTCGCGTGTGAAGCGAGCGCTCTCCCACTGAGCTACGCGTCCGGGCCCTCGATTCTATTGGCCTGGTCTATCGCTTGCCGAGCTGCACCCCTCGGCGGCGTCCAAGCCTGGGCGGCGGCCGGGTCGATTCAGCGATGGTGTCGCGGGGCCGGTCCGAGCGTGACCCCGATGGGCGCCTGCGCGGCCAGCGAGCGTCCGGACGACGAGCTCTCGGCACGGACCACGAACGAAGCGCGGTGGCCGGTCTTGTAGCGTACGTGGCCCAGGGTGCAGTGACCGGCGCCTAGCGCGCGGCGGGTGTAGGCGAGCGTGTGTCCTTGGAGACGGGGCACTACGCACCGCAGGGCGGCCGCCGCAGCCTGTTCTTGCTCGCGGGTTTCGGTGGCTTCCCGTTCGCTGGCTTCCTTGGTTTCGCGTTCGGCGGTGGCCTGCTGGGCCGCTTCGCGTTCGTGCGCTTCTCGTTCTTCCCGTTCTTTGGCCTGCTGCCAAGGAGGGTCCGCTTCGAATTCTTCCTCGATCTTCTGGTTGACAGGCAACGGTTCGATCGCGCCAGGTGCGACCCCGGTCCCGCCGGGAACGGGGTCGCCTTCGCCGCTGCCCACGGCGCTGACCCCGCCCGATTCCTCTCCCAAAGTCCAGGCGTCTCCGGAGGCGACCGGCCCGGCCAAGAGCCAGGCGCCGAGCACGGCCACGAGGAAGCCTGCTGTCAGCTTGAAACGCACACCGGGATCGTACTCATCCCGAGAGTCGGAAGGCTTCCAGCTCTCACCCTTCCCGGGCCGCCCCGGCCGGGTGGGGCTCCAAGCGCGTCGCGGGGATCGAATAGGCCGCCGCCAAGGCCGCCAAGCGCCTCGCAGGAAGCTGGGCCCCGAAAGCGGAGGCTCCTCCTAGCTTTTCGTAGCCAGCAATCAAACTCTTGCCGACCAAGGACAGATTGAAGTGGCCGTCGTAGATCGCGTCTATATAGAACGAGGAGTTCGTCCGCGCGTACCCGGCGGCGGCGGACGGCCCGCGGGCGATCGTGTCGAAGGCAGCCGAGACGAGTCGCCACGAGCGGGGCACGAGGCGCTCATAGCTTTCGTAGAGTCCGGCCACGCCGGCGGCAGGGCCGGTCAAGCTGCGCGGTTCGGCCAAGAACGGGGGTACCGGGACCGCGGCGGCCTTGGCGGTGGCTCGGGCCACGGCGCCACGCAAGGCAGAGGACGGGACGGGGGGCAAGCCGGCGGCGATCTGAGGCCAAGCCCCGCGCGAGGCGGCGACCTCGGCCCGGATGGCTCCTTGGACGGAGCTCAAGCCGGAGCTGACCTGGACGAACTGGGTGCGCTCCAAGGCCAGTTCGCGCGCACTCGGCCCGTCCGAGGCGCCCGCACCGCAGCCGGCCAGCCCGGACAGGGCCAGCGCGACGATTGCGGAGCGGAGCTTCAGGACGCTAGACGGCGAGCAGGTCCACCACGAACACGAGCGCCGAGTTGGCGGGGATCGTGGGCGGCGAGCCGGTCTTGCCGTAGGCCAGTTCGGCGGGGATGATCAACTCGCGCCGGCCACCCACCTTCATGCCGGCCACGCCTTGATCCCAACCCTTGATGACCTGGCCCTTGCCGAGCGTGAAGGCGAACGGTTCGGCTCGCTTCCAAGAGGAGTCGAATTCTTTGCCGCCCTTGTAGAGCACGCCCACGTAGTTGACGGTGACCGGGTCGCCCACCTTCGCTTCGGGGCCGGTTCCTTTGATCAATTCCTTGGTGACCAAGGTCGTGGGGGCGGCGCCCGCAGGAATCGTGACCGTGGGCTTGCTCGCCAAAGGACCGCTGGTGGGGGTCTTGGCGGCGGCGGTCGGCGTCGTGGGGGTCGTCGACGTGGGCGTCGTTTCGCCCGCCACGGTGGGCACGGAGGTGGAGTCGGCCTCGTTGCCCACGCCGATCGAGGACGAGCCGCCTGAGGAGCCGCAGCCGGCGATCAGCGCGACGAGGCCGAAGGCGGCCAGGGCCGAGCCGAAGCGGGCGCGGAAATGCTTGGAGGAATGCGAAGGAGTGAAGTTCATAACGGCGGGCAGCCTAACGCATCGGACGAGTTCGCGCGCTAGGATCGACTACGGACCGTGCTAGGCGGGGATGTAGCGGCGCCCTGAATCCGCAATCCGCTCTAGCGGGGCTGAATTCCCTTCCGAGGGGGTCCGCTCCGGTCGCTCCGCCGCCGGGAGCGTCGATGGCTCGGGTCCCTCGCGGTGTCGGCTCGTGAACCAGGTCAGGTCCGGAAGGAAGCAGCCTTAAGCGATCACCGGCAGGCGCGTAAGGGAGCCCCCGAACCGGAGTCCTCGGTGGCGGCAGGCGCTCGGAATCCGGATTCTCGACGAGGGGTGCACGGTCCTTTTTGAGGGGTCGTTCCTGCGGGTCTCGGCTCGGGCGGGCGTTTGGAATCTCAAGGGCCGTTCTCGTTCGGCGCTTGTGGCGCCTCCTACGGGTCGGGGCTCAAGAGCACTTCTGGAATATCAACCACGAACGGTTGCTTTGCGTGGCCGTGAAGCCGGGGGGGATGGAAACAGCGGCGTGGGGATCTTTGAGGTCGAGGATGTAGTCGCGTTCGACTTCGAGGCTTGCGGGGTCCACGTAGACGCCGGCTTCGATCGGGTGGGCTTCGGCGCTCACGACCGATCCGGGCCGTCCTTTGAGGTAGAGCGCTAGCAGGGGGATCGGTGCGTGGTTGGGCACGCCGACGGGGCCGCACTTCAGGGAGATGGCTTTGTTTTTGACGAGCGCCAGGAGGTCTTCTTGGATGCTTTCTTGGTGGGCCAGTTTGGCGAGCTCTCGGTGCGCGGCTTTGACCTGGCCGGGCAAGGTCGCCAAGAGCACCACGACCAGGAGGCTGCCGAGAACCATCCAAGGTGTGCGCCGGCGGTCGTCTTGGGCCAAGGCGACCCAGCCGAAGGCGCCGGCGCCGCAGAAGAGGGCCAGGACCGCGGCGGCCAGGAACGCGTAGCGCGTGTCGATCGGCAAGCCGAAACTCGCCATGAGGGCGAACACGAGAACCGCAACGATCCCCGCGATGGCTCCAAGGCGGGCCTTGTCGCGCAGCCACAGCAAGGACAGGACCCCGCCGAGCGCGGCCCCGGCGAGCACGGCCGGGCGCAGGATTTCGCCGATCCGGCGCGGGATGTATTGGGGCACGTCCCCGATTCCGTGGGCCCGGCCGAGCAGATGGGCTGTGTGTTTGGTGTTCGTGAGCGACCACATCGCGTTGCCGGTCACCGCCAGGTCGCTGGCGATCCAGAGCAGCGGCGGCGCGACCACGAGCAGGCCAAGCCACGCCAAGTCCCGGCGCGAGCGCTCGGCGCCTCCGGGGGCGCGGGGGGGCTCGGCGGCGCGCTCGCCCGGCAAGCGGGCGGCGTCGCGGCTGGAGCGCTCGCGGGAGACGACCAAGTACAGCCAATAGGTCCCCGCGAACAGCCAGGCCTCGGGACGCAATAGCCCGGCCAGGCCCAGCAGCACGAGTACGGGGGCGCCGGCCCGGCGGTGCCTGGTCTCCACCAAGAGGGCGCCTAGGACCAGCAGGGTGTAGGGGATGTCCACGTAGGCCCTCACCCCGTAGGAGAGGACCGGCACCCGGGTCAAGAACACAAGCGCGGCGACCACGCCGGCGGCTCGCCCGAACCAAGCCTCGCCGAGCCGGTAGAGCACCCAACCGCAGGCCGAGAGGGCCAGGAAGCCCAAGGCAACCACGATCGTGCTCTCGGCGCTCGCGCCGAGGGGAGCCAAGGGGATGCCCAGCAGCTCGACCAAGGGATGGGGTGTGGGTGCGATCGGCAGGCCGTATTCGGGCGTTTCCCCGCGCGTGAGCTGCTGGGCCCAGACGAGCGCGTAGAGGGTGTCGTAGTTGAGAAAGCCCACACCGGCGATCAGCCAGAGCGCGAGTGCGCCGGCGGCTATAGCCAAGGCGGCGGGAACCCACTGCCTACGGTATTGCCGCGAGTATTGCCGCAAGCCTGGTCCTGCGCGTGGGCGCACGCGCACACGCGAGTCGCCCCGTTTTGATTCGTCTCCCGGCTCCCCTTTGCCGCCGTCTCCCGGTGCCCGCCTGATCGCGATCCTCACAGCGGCGCACGCTACCTGAGCGGGCCGCGACCGGGGGTAGACTGGCCAGCGGTGGCCCCGCAATCGCTCTATCGCAAGCATCGCCCCCGCTCGTTTGCCGATGTGGTCGGCCAGGAGCCGGTCGTGCGCACCTTGCGCCACGCGGTGGAACGGGGCAAGGTGCACCACGCTTACCTGTTCGTGGGCTCGAGGGGCACCGGCAAGACCTCGATGGCCAAGATCTTGGCCTCTTGCTTGAACTGCGAAGGGGGGCTCCCGCGCGCGGACGGCTCGATTCATCCGGGCGGGCCGACGGTCGAGCCTTGCGGTGCTTGCGACTCTTGCCGCTCGATTGCCTCGGCCACCTCGCTCGATGTGATCGAGATGGATGCGGCGTCCAACAACTCGGTGGACGACATCCGCGACCTGCGCGACTCGGTTGCTTTTGCCCCGGTCTCGGGTCGCCACAAGGTGTACATCCTCGACGAGGCCCACATGCTCTCCCAGGCCGCTTGGAACGCGTTCTTGAAGACCTTGGAGGAGCCGCCGCCGAACACCGTGTTCGTGTTGGCCACGACAGAGGCTTCGAAGGTGCCGGCGACTGTGGTGGACCGTTGTCATCGCTTCGATTTCCATCGCCCGACCGTCGAGCAGATCGCCTCGGTGGTGATGAGGGCCGCCGAGGTCGAGTCGATCGAAGTCCCTCCCGAGGCGGTGGCTGCGATCGCGCGCTCGGCCACGGGCAGCTTCAGGGACGCTTTGGGGACCTTGGAGCAGCTAGTCACATACAGCGGCTCGACGATCGCTTTGGAGGATGTCTTGGCGGTGTTGGGGGTGGCCGACGAGCAGCTGATCTCCGAGGCTTTCGACGCGGTGAGAGCGGGCGACGCGCGGGCCGCGTTGCGCGCTGTGGCTCGTTGCGCCGAGGGTGGTCGCGACGCCACTTCGTTCACCCGCGACTTGGAGGGGAGGGCGCGCGAGCTGTTGGTCGTGCAGACCTTGGGCGAGGTCCCTGGCGAGCTGTCGCTTACGCCGGAGATCGACGAACGCTTGAGCGCGCAGGCCGAGCGTTTGGGCGCGGCCGAGGTCGTGCGGGTACTGGACCTGTTGGGTGGCGCTTTGGAGGCGGTTCGCGCCGGAGCCGATCCTCGCACCCAGTTGGAGCTGGCTTTGGTCAAGGCCGCGGCCCCGGCCACGGACGGCTCGACCAAGGCCCTGTTGGCGCGCATCGAGCGGCTCGAGCAGGCTTTGGCGGGCGCCCCGCCGCAGCCCGTCCCGGCCCGGGAGTCCCCCGCGACCAAAGGTGCGCCCGTCGAGATGCGCGAAGCCCCTGCCGTCCCGGCGCCGGTCGAGGTCCCCGAAGCCGCGCCCGTCCCCGAGCGTGTGGTCGAGACGGCTGAAGCCGCGCCCGTCCCCGAGCGTGTGGTCGAGACGGCTGAAGCCGCGCCCGTCCCCGAGCGTGTGGTCGAGACGGCCGAAACTCCTGTGGAGACGCCACCTCCGGCGACCCCCGAGCAGACACCCACACTCAACGGGGACCTCGACGCGATCTGGCCCGCGGTGCTCGAGACGGTGCGCGAGCAGCACAAGCTGTTGCGTGCCTTCTTCAGCGAAGCGGCCCCGATGAGCGTCACCGAGGATCACATCACGATCGCCTTCCCGGTGAGTGCCTCTTTCAACAAGCGCAAAGCCGAGGAGCCCGACAACCGCAAGATCTTGCTCGATGCCCTCAAGGCGCTCACCGGGCGACGCTACTCGGTCTCCTTCGAGCTCTCCGACGATGCTCCGGTGGAGGGCGCCCTCGACATGCAAGCCCTCAGCGAGGAGGAGATCGTGGCCCGCCTGATGAGCGAGCTTGACGCAGAGGAGGTCTCACCCGAGGAGCTACCAGCCAGAGGAGTCCCGTCGGAGGGAAACTCTTGAGCGAGGCTCCATCGCGCGAGGCCTCACCGAGCGAGGCCCCACCCGCGCATTTCGCACAACAGAAAGGCAGCGACCAGTGACCCCCCCACAGCAGCGACCCAACATGCAGCAGATGCTCAAGCAAGTCCAAAAGATGCAGCAAGACATGGAGCAGGCCCAAGAGCAGCTGGCCGAGGAAACGGTCGATGCTTCCGCTGGCGGAGGCATGATCACCGTGACCGTGTCCGGGGACTTGCAGGTGCGCTCGGTCAAGATCGAGCCCAGCGCGGTTGACCCCGAGGACGTGGAGATGTTGTGCGACCTGGTCTTGGCGGCCACCAACGAGGCTTTGCGCTCGGCCCAAGACTTGGCTGCCTCGAAGATGAACGCTGTCACCGGCGGCCTCGACCCGAGCGCGCTCGGCGGTCTGGGCGGCCTCGGGCTGCCCGGGCTCTAGGACCATGGCAAGCGGTCAGGCTATCGTCGGCGGTCAGAGCACTGTCGCCAGGCGATCCTCGGTCGAGTACGTCGGCGGCCCCGAGCGAGACGCTCCTTGAGCTCGTTTGCACCCCCCGTCCAAAGGCTCGTCACCGAGCTCTCCAAGCTGCCCGGCGTCGGTTCGCGCACGGCCCAGCGCTTGGCCTTCCACATTCTCAGGGCCTCCAACGAGGATGCCTTGGGTTTGGCCGAGGCGATCAAGGAGGTCAAGGAGAAGGTGGGCCTGTGTGAGGTCTGCTTCAACCTGGCCGACGAACCCCGCTGTCGCATCTGCCAAGACCCTCGTCGCGACGCCACCGTCATCTGCGTGGTCGAGGAGCCCTCCGACGTGATCCCGATGGAGCGCACCCACGAATTCCACGGCCTCTACCACGTCTTGGGGGGCGCTTTGTCTCCGATCGACGGGGTCGAGCCCGAGGACCTCAAGATCGACGAGCTCTACGCGCGCGTGGGTGACGCCCGGGAGGTCGTGCTCGCCACCAATCCCACCACCACGGGAGAGGCCACGGCGTTGCACATTGCCGAGGAGCTGCGCCACCGAGCGCCTTCGCTCACCGTGACTCGCCTGGCCTCAGGCCTGCCGGTCGGCTCGGACTTGGAGTACGCAGACGAGGTCACCTTGGGCAAGGCCCTCGCCGGACGCCGCTCCTTGTAGGTCACGCCGCATCGCTCTCGCGAGTCGGATGCGTGAACACGTGCCCTATGTCCGGCTGCGGTGGCGTCGGCGGGCGCCTACTTAGAGGGCCGCGAACTATCCTCCGTGCGTGCCCGACATCGTGGTCATGAAGTTCGGCGGGACCTCCGTCGCCGACGCCGAGCGCATCAAGCGCGCCGCCCGGCGGATCGTCGCCAAGCGCGAGGCCGGCTTCGGCGTGGTGGCCGTGCTCTCCGCGCGGGGCAAGACGACCGACGAGCTGATCGCCATGGCCGAGGAGGTCTCCACAGCTCCCGACCCGCGCGAGATGGACATGCTCCTTTCCACCGGGGAGCGCATTTCGTGTGCCTTGTGCGCCATGGCGATCAACGACCTGGGCCACCGCGCGATCTCCCTCACCGGCTCCCAAGCGGGGATCGTGACCGACACCTCCCACACCAAGGCCCGCATCCTCGACGTGCGCGCCGACCGCGTCCGGGCTGCTTTGGCCGAGGACAACATCGTGCTCGTGGCCGGCTTCCAAGGCGTCTCCACCGCCGACGACGTCACCACCTTGGGTCGCGGCGGCTCGGACACCACCGCGGTCGCGGTCGCCGCGGCGGTGGGCGCTCGCGAATGCGAGATCTATACCGACGTGCCCGGGGTCTTCAGCGCCGACCCCCGCATCGTGCCAGACGCGCGCAAGCTCTCGGTCGTTTCCTTCGAGGAGATGCTCGAGATGGCTGCCTCTGGAGCAGGCGTCCTGCAGCTGCGGTCGGTCGAGTATGCACGCAACGAGAATGTCCGTATTCACTGCCGATCGTCGTTTGACGACTGTCCCGGTACCGTCGTGGTGTCGGAAGGAGAGAACATGGAGAAGCCCATCGTCACCGCTGTCACGCACTCGACGTCTGAATCGATGATCACGTTGATCGGCGTCCCCCACGAGCCGGGCGTCGCCGCGCGTATCTTCGAGGCCTTGGAGCGAGCCAACGTCAACGTGGACATGATCGACCAAAACGTCCCCACTTCGGCCGGGGGCAGGGCGGAGATCTCCTTCACCGTTCCCCACGAAGACCTCCGCATCGCCACCGCCGCCTTGGAGGCCAAGGGGGAGTCGGTGTGTCAGCGCATGGAGACCCAAAGCGAGATGGGCAAGGTCTCGATCGTCGGCGCCGGCATGCGCTCGCACCCGGGTGTCGCCGCCAAGGTCTTCAGCGTGCTCGCCTCCGAGGGCATCAACATCGAGATGATCTCCACCTCGCCAATCAAGATTTCCTGTGTGATCGCGCGCGACCGGGTCGAGCGGGCGGTGCAATCGCTGCACTCCGCCTTCGAGCTGTCCGGCCCCGGCACGGTCGGCGTCGAGGAGCCTTTCAAGGCACGCCCCTCCGCCTGAGCGTGGCAAGGCGCTCCACGACCCAAACAAGCGCGGCATGACACGCCTTCGAAGTGCGCGGCACAGGATGCTTCGACAAGCGCGACATGACACGCCTTCGACAAGCGCGACAGGGATCTGGGGGTGGTCGGGTTCGAGCCCTCCCAAGGGTGGCCCGGCCCCCCGCGGGTTGGCCATTTGGACAAATGGAAAGGGCATTAATTAGGACGCCCCAACCCACTGATCCGAATAGTGTCCGGGTCTCTTGACATTCGCAATGAGCACGGCTAGCGTGCCCCACATCAGCGTTAGATAAAGACGGAAACTGGGGAAGTTCGCCGACGAACATCACACGCAGGCACAGCACGAATCGTTGACGACTCGGACGGATGCGGGTGTCGTGCTGATTTGGATTTCAACGCGCGTCACGGGAGACAAGGTTGGAGGCAACCAGCGGTCAGGTGGAGCGGAAGACGGCTATTCAAGCCGGCTTCGACGCCCCGCCGGCCACAGGGTCAATAGCAGCGACGCCAGGCCGACGGGGAGGCCTGGGGTGGAGGATCGGATCGGGGCCGATCTTCGAGACGCGCGGGCCCGCCGCGAGCATGGCGCGGGACTCGATCTTCAGACGCATGCTGCTCGGCGCGGACATCTTGGCGGTCTTGGCCGCCTTCGCCGTCGCGATTGCGATCTCCGGCGGGCGCTTGCACCTGGGGCGCATCTGTCTCGTGGGGCTGCCTCTGGTCGTCTTGGGAGCCAAGCTGTTCGGTCTCTACGACCGCGACGAGGCCGTGATCCGCAAGACGACCTTGGACGAGCTGCCCAAGCTGGTCCAGGTCGCCACCTTGTGCGCCCTGCTTGCGTGGTTGGCCGAGCAGCCGCTCGGCTACGGGACGCTTTCCCACAGCGACGTTCTCCTGCTGTGGGTCGCCTTGGTGGTGTTCCTCTTCGTGGGGCGATGTTCGGCACGGGCGCTGGCCTTGCGGGTCTCCCCGGTGGAACGCTGCCTGTTCGTGGGCTCCGCCGCCTCCGAACAGGGAATCCGCTCGCGGCTTGTCAAACACGGCGGCGTCAAGGCCGAGATCGTCGCCCACGTCGACCTCCACGAGATCGAGCCTTGGTCGGCCAACACTTTTTCCCAGCTCAAGCTCGAACAGATACGCGACATGGCCGCCAAGATGGACGTGCACAGGGCGATCGTCTCTCCGTCTGACAGCGAAGCGGGCGAGATGCTCGACCTCGTCAGGACTCTGAAAGCAGCCGGTATTCGAGTGAGCGTGGTGCCGCGCTTGCTGCAGGTGATCGGCTCCTCGGTCATCTTCGACGACTTGCACGGCGTCACCTTGATGGGGGTGCGCCGCTTCGACTTGACTCGCTCCTCGGCCCTGGTCAAGCGAGCCTTCGACCTCGTCGGCGCCAGTCTCGGCCTGCTCGTCGTATCGCCCTTGATGGTCGCGATCGCGATCGCGATCAAGCTCGACTCCAAAGGCCCCGTGTTCTTCCGCCAGATGCGGGTCGGTCGCGACGAGCGCCGCTTCGGCGTCTTCAAGTTCCGCACGATGGTCCCCGAAGCTGAGCAGCTGAAGCACACTTTGGTCGATCGCAACGAAGCCCAAGAGGGCCTCTTCAAGATCGCCGAGGATCCCCGCGTCACGCGTGTGGGGGGCTTCTTGCGCAAGACCGCTCTGGACGAGCTGCCCCAGCTGTTCAACGTGCTGCGCGGCGAGATGAGCCTTGTCGGGCCGAGGCCTTTGATCCTCGACGAGGATCAGCGCATCGAGGGTTGGCACCGGCGGCGCTTGGCCTTGCATCCCGGCATCACCGGCCACTGGCAGATCCTCGGGCCGGCGACCGTGTCTTTGCGGGAAATGGTGGCGATGGACTACTTGTACGTCGCGAACTGGTCGCTATGGACGGACGTAAAGATCCTCGTGCGAACCGTCCCGCACGTGCTCTGCCGCCGCGGCCTTTGAGGCCTTCGAAGCCAAGATTTCGCCGATCGCCGCTTCGAAGTCGCCACGGGCGTCTTTGAGCAGGCGTGGCGAGCGCTCCCGACTGGTGCTTGCGCGCTCGGGACGAGTCGCCAAGCGCAACACCAGCGCCGCCAGGCAACCAAGCCAGATGAGTGAGATGAGCAAGATGGTCATTGGCATTCGGTCCTATTTCGCTCGATTCGCTTCGATTCCTCGTCCTGTCGTCCTTCGGTCTCTACAGCGATTTGCCCGTTTAGGACGACACGCTTGCCCTTTGTGTCGGACGTAGTCCTCCGCAAGTTGATACTCCATCCTCCAGACCGAACAACTGTCCAATAACTTTCCGACCCCTGTCCAACTTGTGATTACCGTCTCTTTTGCTTTCAAACACCCGAGTTGGGCCGACGGATCGCAATGTGGGCAGTAATCGTTCACGCTTCGATGACGCCGAACTCCTGCGAGTAGATCGCGCCCGGCTGGCCTTCGGCCAAGGAGGCCGGGGCCTGAGGCGCCACGCCCAGCCCCGTTTCGGTGTAGGCCGCGTTGAGGATGTTGGCCTCGTGCTCGGGCGAAGCGATCCAGGCCGCCACGATCGCCTTGGGCGTCGCCAAGTACAGGGTTCCCCAAGCGATGTTCTCGCCGAGGGTGTAGCCCACTTGAGAGTTGGGGATGTAGCCGCTCGCTTCGATGCGTCCCAGCGGAGTCTCGCCGCCGGGAGAGACGTGGGCAAAGTAGTCCTGGGCGACCATTTCCGTGGAGTGCCCTTCGGCGGCCTGTCCCAGATCGGCGTTTAGCCGAAGCGGCAGCTCGCCGTTGCGGGCCCGCTCCTGGTTGACCAAGCACAGCGTGGACTGCTCGATCGCTTCCAAGTTGCCCGCTTCAGGCATCAGTTCGGTGTTTTCGCACGTAGCGCCCAGCACCTTCGCGATCGTGGCCGCGCCCGACGGGACCGCGCTCACCGTCGTTGCCTTGGGGCGGCGTGCAAGGTGTGAGCGCTTGGCGTGCTTGGTTCGGCGGACGCACTTACGGGCGTGCTTGGCTGGGTGCTTGGCCGCGTGGGTGCCGTGACGCTTGGCTTTGGCCTTGACCGTGCACACGATCTGAGCGCGCCTGCCGTGGTGGTGGCCCCGGGCGGGGCCTGCCGCGAGCGCGACCGAGGTGAGCATCGCGCATGCAATGGTCAAGATCGCGGCTGTCAAAAAGGTCCTCATGTGAGGCCTATCGGCCGGCCCGACCTGCTGTCTTAGGGTTTGAGCCCGATCTCGCGCGATTGCACGGATGCGCCCAAGCGATCCCGCGGACTTCCCCCAGGCGACCCGCGGAATGCCTCCAGGCGACCCCGCGGAATGGGCCGGGGGCGCCCCCGGGAGGCACCCAAACGGCCTCGCGGCTTTATGCTTGGCGCGATGGTGGAGGACTGCTTATGAGGTTCGCCTGGCTGATCGTCGCCGCGCTCCTCTTGGTCGGCTTGGCCGGCACCGTGGTGGCCGTGCACGGACGCGAAGCGCCCACCCAGTTCGTCTCGGCCCAGCGCTCGCTCGAACCCGTCGCTGCGACCCGGTTGGCGAGCTTGGTGGCGACCACCAGCGACCCCCGTCCCGGCTACTCCGGCCGGGCCAAGAGCGCTCACTGTGTGGCGGGCGGTCCGGGCGCTCTCGGCAACCCTTGGACGTGTGTGGTGCGCTACCCCCGCCTGCCCCGCGTCCGCTACCGCGTCTTGGTGCGCGCCGACCTCTCGATCTTCGGTTCCGGCCAGCCCTTGGGAGTGCCCGTGCGAGGCACCCTCACGATCACAGGCTGCTGCGTGGCTCCCTAATCGAGCTCTTTGCGCAGCTTGCCCAAGGCCCTGTAGATGCGTCCCTCGACGGCGCTTTCGCCCTCGCCGAGCACGCCTGCGACCTCGCGCAGCTTCAGATCGGCGCCGAAGCGCAGGGCCAAGGCCTCGCGCTCCTCATCGCCCAAGGCTTGCATCGCTCGTTGCAGCTCGTCGCGCTGCTCCACGGCGCTCAAGGCCGGGTCGGCTTGGTGTTCGCTTGTGCCCGCGCCCACATGCTGCAAGGCCCGCTCTTCGTGGGTCTTGCGGCGAGCGTTGTCCCTCAACAGGTTCAAAGCGATCGTGTAGAGCCAGCGCCGCTCTGAGCCCTTGCGCGGGTCGAAGCGAGCGCGTGAGCGCAACACGCGCTCGAAGGTCTCCGAGAGGAGATCCTCGGCCAAGGTCCTGTTGCCCGTGTGGTAGGCCAAGAAGGCATACAGCCGCTCGGAGTGTTCCTCGAACAGCCTCTCGAAATTGTCCGCTTTCATGCGCAACCCCATTCTGGCGGGTTGGCCCGTACCGAGACGAGCTCGACTGGAGGATGTCAGTTCGTGGGCCATCGGCTCTCCTTCTTGGCCGAAGGCCCCGGGATGGGCTCCCGGGGCCTTGGCCTGCGTCTCATGTGAGCTTCCTGCTCACCCTTTGCCTTGTGCTTGGCGTCTGCTTCGAGCTTGGCGTCTGCTCAGCAGAGGTTGTACGTGTGCGTCTGCGTGACCGTTTTGCCGCTGGCCGTGACCGCGGTGACCGTGACCGTGGCCGAGCAAGGCAGGCTCACGAGCGTCACGTTCTTCGAGGCCTTTTTGCCCTTGAGCACCGACACGATTTTGCCGTTGACCCTGAGCGTGACCCTGCGCAGCTTGGACCGGTTGGGCACGTTGATGTGGATTTTCACGTGCTTGCTGCTGGTCGTCGCTTTCTTGGTCGTGGTGGCACCCTGCACGCCGGCGGCGGCGGCCGGCGCGGCAATCGTCACGGTCGAGGAGTTGTAGTTGTTCGTGACGGTGTTGTTCGTCGTGTTGCCTTCGTTCGTGATGAACGTGTTTTCGTTGCAGGCATTGTTTTCGACGCCATTACCGTTGTTGTCGCCGACGTTGCCGCTGCCGTTCTGGATGTTGCATTCGCCGCCGTACTGGGCGTTGGCCGCGTTGCCGCCGCCGTTGCCGCCTTTTTTGCCGTGACCGCCCTCACCGGCGAGCACGCCGCCGGTCGTGGCGACCAGCAGGCCCACGGTCAAGCCGGCCACAGCGAGCCTGCGAGCACCCGCGCGGCCCTTGCCGGCGGACTTGGCGCGGGACATGGCCGTGGTCTTGATGCGGTCCAGATCGAGTGGGCTGGCCTGGGGGCGCTCGTCGCGCAGGCGCTGAGCGACGCCCTCCAACTCATCCTTGTGTGCGTCGTCTTTGCGCGGCATATTCGTCTCCTGGCCTCCTGAGTGGGTTTGCTGAGAGAAGTCTCGTTATGGCCCTATACGAACGAGGCCTGACTTTTCCGACATCCGCAACGAATTGTTTTTCCCATCCGGATCGGCCGGGGGTGGTTTGTGCGCTGGGGGGTGCCCCACGCGCGTGCGCGCGCCCGCGCGTGGCACCCCTTTTGGAGCAACGCACCCCGACAGGAGTGCCCTCAGAGGTTGGTGATCGCGAACTTGCCGGAGCTCAATGCTTCGAAGCGCAGGCGCGGGGCCGCTCTTTCCCAGGCGCGCGGGTCGTGGCCGCTCAAGACCCGCTTGGCGTGCTCCAGGCCGCCCTCCAGCGGGTTCAAGGCGATCGCCTCGGAGATCGCCCCGTGCGGGTCTTGGCCGGCCGCCGCCCGGGCGACCGCCAGCCAGAACCACTCTTCCCAGCTCTGTTCTTCGGAGCTCACGGCGCTCTGCATCGCTGGCACCGCCGCTTGGGCATAGCCCAGCCTAAGGTCGCAGATGCCCACGATCGCATACGCCTGGGCCCGCTTGGCCGACAGCGACAGCGATGAGAGGGCCTCTTCCTTGGCGTCCGCGCATTCCCCGTGCAGCATCTCCCGGCCCGCTTTCTGTAGGCGCGCATAGGAGGTGGCGGTGAGTAGCGGCGTCACGGCCAGCACAAGCCAACCCAAGGCCACCGCGGTGCGTCCCAAGGGCAGGCCCGAAAGCCCGGCCCCGCCGTCCAAGCCTCGCGCCAAGCCGAGGCCCGCCAGCATGAACACGCCGAGAGTCACGGCCGGCATCTGCCAGTCCCAATCGAACCCTTGGTGGACCGCCCAAGCCAAGACCACCGCGAACAAGACGGCGCCGATCGCCCGATCCGGCCCGCGGATATGCGAGACCAAGCCCACGAGGGAGCCCAGCACGACGATCCCCATCAAAATGAAACCCACGATCCCGAGCTCCGCGAGGCTCTGCAAGTACAGCGAATGGGCATCGACGACATAGCCTTTTTCGGTTCGGTAGCGGGGGTAGTACTGCTGGTAGGTGCCCGCGCCGGTGCCCCTCAGCTTCTGGTTCTTGTAGATGTCCAAGGCCGCGCGCCACAGCGGCAAGCGCCCGTCGTTGGCCGGGTCGGTGAGGCGGTCTCTGGTCTGTAGCTTGTGCGCTTCGTGGGTGCCTTTCACGAATTTGGAGTACTCCTTGCTCGCGAAGCTCCCCCCGCCCAAGGCCAAGGCCACGACCAGGACGATCAGGCAGGCGGCCGCCCCGATGCCCGCCCTGACCGCCAAGCGCGGCGGCCTCTGGACCACCCCCATGGCTTCGATTTGGCCGTCGAGGAGCAGCAAGACGGCCCGCAAAGCGCCCGCCCCCACAACGCAAGTCGCCACCACGACCGCCACGTGGTGGCCTTGGGAGACCGCCAGCGCGTCCGTCGGGTGCTTGGTGGCCAGCTCGGTCGCATCCCAAGCCGAGCGCATAGCGATCGCCGTCGCCGGCACGGCCGCGATCAAGGCGCTCGGCAAGGTCGAGAACCTGGTCAACACGCAGTAAGCGATCAGCCCGATCGCCGCCACGCCCAAAGCTCCCCTCGAGAAGGTCAACAGCAGGGTGGCGCCCACCGCGGGCAAGAGCGCCGCCGCGATCACCCGAACCGCAGGGTGCTCGCCCCGGTCGGCGCTCAGGTGAAAGCCCAAGATCAAGACGATCGCCGCGACCATCCCCTCCGCGTTCCAGTAGGTGAGCGGGTAGTTGAGCCGGTCCGCATAAAACGAGGTCGCGGTCGGCCACGTATTGGGTAGGACCCTTGAGACGAGCCCCACCAGGCAAACCACCGCCAAGCCGCCCGCGACGGCCTTGATCAGCCAAGCGGCCCTTGCCCGCGTGAACCTGACCGAGCCATACAACAAGAAGGCCATCGTGTACAACAAGACCCGCGAATAAGCGTCCAAGGAGTGGGCCGTGGCCTGCGACCAACCCGCCGAGGCCAGCGTCCACGCCGCATACCCGACGAGCGCGCCCAAAGGCACCGCGAGCCGCCGCCCCAATCCCTCGAAGGGCCGCTCGGCCAAAGTCGTCCTCAACACGAGCGCCCCCGCCATCACGATCGCCACGTATCCGGTCGCGCTCGGGAAGTAGCCGCCCGCTTCGAAGCTCAGGTAGATGAGCGTGGCCGGGGCCAACGCGATCAAAGCCACCCAGCCCACGCTTTCGAGCGTCGAGCGCGAAGCCGCGTCCTTCACAGGCGCGTCCAGCGCCGCCGTTGTGCTGTCGAGCGCTCCCACCGGCACTCCGGCAGGTTACTCGTAAGGGTGTTCCGGTGGGCCCGGGCTTCGGCGGGGCCGGGCCCGGTAGGCCCGCTTCGGTCAGGCGGCTCCGGTGAAGCCCGGGCTTCGGCGGGGCCCCAAGCTAGGCAGCCACCCGCCGTGCGTCTTCGGCGGGTGGCTGGCCTTGCTCCACTTGCGCCTGGGAGAGGGGTAGGCGCGGAGAGCGCTCGGCCGGCCTTGCGCCGAGCGCTCTCCAGTCGGAGTCCCCCTGTCGAGCTGAGGCGCATACCGTGAGCGTCAGCACGATCAAGGAGATCCAGACAGGGATGACAAGCAGGAGGATCATCATTCCTCACTAAGCTTATCAACAATCTGAGAAGATGCAAGGGGCGGGCGTGAAGGCGCCGAAGTGCGCGTGACTTGGGTGCTACACAATCGATATGCCGTGGCGCTCGAGCCATCCTAGGTAGCTCTTTGCGAAGCGTCCGAGCGTCTTGACGAGGAGCACGATCTCCTCGCGAACTTCGTCTGCTTGCACGCCCGGAGAGGCGTGCTGTAGCTCATTGCGCATGCCGTAAAGACGCTTCAGCACGTCGGCCATGCTCGTCGTTGAAAGGCGCCAAGGCGAGCATGAGCGCAGACCGTTGAGGGCCCAAGCGCTTGACACGCTCGATCAGTCGCGCTTCGTCGGGTGTGCGCCGGGTTCGACGGCGCGGCGCTTCAGAGGAGCGTTTGTGAGGTTGGCTCATCGTGCTCGTCAAACAGGGAGGCCAAGCTTGCCGCCGCCTGCCTACGCCCCCGCTCCATCTGCCGGCGGCCGGCTCGCGCGATGCTCTCTCGAGCATGGCGAAGCTCTTTCCAGGTGTCCGCGCGATCGACGAGCACACGTCCCTCGTCGATGACTTGGCGGAGAAGCAGGGGCGAGTTCTTGCGGATGTGCGCAAGCGACGCGACATCCACGGCGATGCCTGTGTGACCTTCGAGGCGACGAGCGAGCAGGGCACTCGATGCTCGGGTGGGGTTGCGGAAAGCGACGAGGATGTCCAGATCGGAACCGCGGTGCTCGGAGCCCCGGGCCGTCGATCCATACAGAACGGCAAGATCGACATTGGGCTCGGTGCGCAATGCCCGGGTGAGTGTGCCAAGCAAGTCCCAGTGGCTTTGCAAGTAGGCGAACTCTCCCGGGTCGAGTTCAAGGCTGCGGGGTCCCGGGCGCCTACAGCGGACCGTCCCGCGCTGGGCGGCCCGCCGTAGCGTCCGCGCGTCAGCGCCGAGCTGAGCTGCGATGTCCGGAAGGGTGCCAAGCATAGGTCCAGGGTAGCGCGCGAATCGCCCATCGGCTAGCGCTTGTGTGACCGTTATATCTGGTTTATATGACCGCTAATCGACGGGTAAATCCGTAGGAGCGCTCTATCCCCCCCGTGAAACTGCCCAGATTGGCGATTGCCCGGCTATGGCTATTTAGGACATTTGACTTTGCTTGGCCGGTCATCCTGCGGGGGTGCATGAACTTCGCGAACTTTTCGTGCAAAGATCGGCCCATGCTTGACGGCGTCGCACGCGCGCGTATCGACCCGGACACCGACGAGCGCTTGGTGGCGTTGCGCCGCCAGTTGGGGGTCGCTTCGTTCGGGCTCAACCAGCTCGTCTTGGCGCCCGGTCAGCGCGGGCGCATCCACCGCCATGGGCGCCAAGAGGAGGTCTACCTGGTGCTCGAGGGGCGCCTCACCCTGTTGGTCGAAGGCGAGCCGATCGAGCTGGAGCAAGGCGAGCTGATCAGGGTCGCGCCGGCCTTGCGCCGTCAGCTGGTCAATCGGGGGTCGGACCGCTTGGTGTTGCTCGCGTTGGGGGGCGCCGGCGAGCACCAAGGCCGCGACGGCGAAGCTTTCGTTTCGTGGGAGGCCGAGCACGGCGCCCCGCCCCAAGAGGTGCCGTTGCCGGAGGATTTGGAGATGGGGAGCTACTAGCAGATCAGAAGCGAGCCGCGTCGGTTGTGGGTCAGCGTGCCGCCGGGCGCGAAGTCACCCCTCGACGGCCGTCAACTCGAGGTCGGTCGGGCCCTCGATTCCCAGCTCGTCCCTGTGCGTCTTGGGGATAACCAAACGTCCCACCCCGTCTATGGCAACACGCATACCGTCAGATGTACCAGATGGCCATCGGGGGCAACAGGGGCAACACGGCAGTGGGCCTCGTCGCCCGATCGAGCGCGGCCGTGACCAGAGCCCGATAAAGGGACGGGCGCTTGAGCCGAAGCCGTGTCTATGCCGCGGGCCGCAGTGCCTGAGAGAGATCGTCCTGGCTAACGTGGCCGGCCGGCAGGGTCACTGTGATCTCGCCGTCTCGCTCCAGCAGCCACGCCACATTCGTGAGCGTCATACCGACAACACGTTCCGTCTCGTCGTACTCGATGTTGTGGCCCTCGGGCGTTGAGAGCGCCCGAGCAGGCGGCCCTTCGTAGTGCTCGACACTGAGGTACAAGACATCGCCACGCTGGTCGTAGTGGTGGTGCTGGAAGGCTGTACCGGCGATTGTGATGTTCATTGGACTTGCGGTCGGGGATCGTCGTCTTGGACGAGAGCCTAGATGCAAGTGGGAGCCAGCGTCGAAAACGACGAGCCGACCATCCGGGTCGGTGGCGATCTGCTCTTGAGTCCCCATCGCGACCACGATACGGACGAGTGGGGACGGCGATAACCCACCGGCGCCGTCGACGCTCGTCTGGTGGGGTGGTTAGATGTGGCGGGCGGCGCGTAGGAGTGTGGTGGTGTAGTTCTCGGTGAGTGTTTGTGGGGTGTGCTGACTGGCTGGTGTGGTGATGCTGATGGCGAGTGGTCGGGAGCGTTCGGGTCTGGGTATGTGGGGTGGCGATCGATCTGACTCCCCAGGCTTGCTCTTCGTCAGCCGCTGGGCGAGACCACTACGAGTACGAGTGGCTCGCTGTACTCGATCTCAAGTCCCTCTATGTTGGAGAGCGCTGCGCGCACCTGCTCGGTCACCTTTGCTCCGCTCACTCCCGGCACAGACACTCGACAGTTAACCGTGAAGCCGGTCGGTGGCTGGTCATCTCGCAGACCGTTGCCGGGAGTGTCGAGATCGATTCGCGCTTTGAGGGGAAGGGCTCGGCGTAGCCGCTCCGAAACATCTTCTGTCCAATCCATGGTGGGAGCGGCAAGCACGAGCGCGGCATACCCACGATCGGGCGGCGGAGCAGCCGGCGGCGTGCGGGCAAGCTCTCGCAGCATGGCCGAAGTCGCAGATGCCTGGGCGCGCAGAGTGGGAAGCTTGTTGCGCCAATCCTGCGCCGGACCGGCTTGCGCACGAATCAACGCCTGTAGCCGCTCCAATGGGGGCGGTTCTGCGTGCGTCGTCATGGGATCGAGTGTAGTCATTCCGGTGACCTGGTCTTTACGGCATCGACGCGGCGATCGAGCACCGCGAGCTGCTCCGTGATGACGACCAGCACTTCGTCGCTTGCTCGCTTGCCTTCCTCCAGCGGGACGAGGCGGCGCTCGATCCGTCGGTCGAGATCTGAGGTCAATCGCTCAAGCTCATGCTGTCGGTCTGCAACGGGATACCCGATGAAATTGCCGACCTGGCTGGGTAGATGACCGAGGGACGTCATGTACGCAAAGATGGCCACGACGGACACCGCGGCAAGCACTGCGCCAGCTCGCTGAAGATGGAGGAGGATCGGGAAGCCAAGCGCGACTCCGGGGAGCTTGGCGGGCGTGCCGTAGATCACGCTCGCTATGAGACCGCCGACATATGCCGGGGATCACGATGAGCCAGCCACGCCAGCGCGGGACCAGCAAACCGTTTGGTGGACCTAGTCCTTTGGTGGACATCGAAAGTGCATCGCGTTGCGGTAGCCATGTCGCATGTAGCGTATTGTACGCATATGTGCGGACGCCCCATGTGCTCTGGCGTCGCGAATTGCGTTGAGTTTTTTGGGTCGCGTCCGCGCAACCTGTGGCGAGGTCCGGGCCTGCTGGGGCGGGACTTCCGTGTCCCGCCAAGGGTTCGTGTCTGGGGTGGTTAGATGTGGCGGGCGGCGCGTAGGAGCATGGTGGTGTAGTTCTCGGTGAGTGTTTGTGGGGTGTGTCGGGTGGCTGGCACGGTGATGGCGATGGCGAGTGGTCTGGATCGTCCTGGTCGGGGTATGTGGGTGGCTATCGATCTGATTCCCCAGGCTTGCTCTTCGTCGCAGGTGGCGATGCCGGTGGTGCGTATTTGGTTTAGCTCGTCTACCAAGGCCTTCTTGGTTTTGTGGGTTTTGGGTCCTTCGTGCTCGAGTGTGAGGATCGAGACGAGCGCTTTTTGTTCTGTTTGGGAGAGGCTTGCGAGTAGGGCCTTGCCTATTGCGGTGGAGTGCAGGGGGATGTGGGCGCCGACGCCGTGGTCGAGGTCTGCGGCGTATTGGTCGGGTCCGTGGGCGTGTAGGCGGTGGGTGTAGAGGGCGTGGCTTCCGTTGATCGTGGCCATGCTCACGGTGTGTCCTGTTTGGTCTCTCAGCTTTTCGAGGATGCCGCGCGCGTCGGGTGTCTCTGCGCGGAGCGTTTCGATCGCGCTTGTGCCGGGGTCGGCGGCGGTGTGGGTGAGGCGGTAGCGGCGCTTGGGGTCTTGCTCCAGGCGCGCGAGCGCGAACAGTGTTTGGGCGTAGCGGTGCGTCGTGGAGCGGCTGAGGCCGAGGAGGTCAGCGAGGTCGCTGATCTGTTGCGCGTGGTGCTCGGAGTCGAAGCTTTCGAGCAGCGTAAGCCCATATTCCAGGGAGCGCGAGAACCTGGGGTTCGGAGCGGGTTTGATGCGCCCGGCAGGCTCGCGGGCATTGTTTGCCTTATTCATACGAGCCACGATGACGGTCGTCGTCAGCCGTGAATAGGGACGCGTCCCTATCTTTCGTACGTCGTTGGACTCGCCGAATCGCACGGACGAAGCGAATGGCGGGCCGGCGTGGGGTGGGCGCTCGTGGGGGGCGCGGGCGCGGGGGCGAGCGCGGGCGGGGCTCGCTCAGCGCGGCTTGAATACGACCCGGCAGCCGGCGTGGGGTGCCACGATCACGCTGCGCCAGCGTGGGCGCTCGATCCGCTCGGCGGCGGGATGGACGGTTCTGGTGGCGAGCACGGTTCGCAGGACGGTCTTCATCTCGAGCATTGCTAGATGCAGGCCAGGGCAGCGCCGGCGTCCGCCCCCCCAAGGTATCCACCGCCTTGGATCGGGCGGCGCCTCAAGGAACCGCTCGGGGCGGAAGGTGTGGGGGTCGGGGTAGATGGTGGGGTCGTGGTGGAGCAGGTAGATGCACGGGAGCAGGTGGGCAGGCGGCCCGAGGAGGCGTCCTCCGATGTTCACGGGCTTGGCCACGGCGCGGGGGATCGCGAAGACGAACACGCAACGGTGGCGCAAGACCTCTTGGATCGTGGCTGTCAGATAAGCGTCGCTGGTGCCTTCGTCGATCTCTTCGTGCAGGCGCTCGCACACGGCGGGATGGTGGGCCAGCAGTTGGAAGGCCCAAGCGAGTTGGGCGGCCGTGGTCTCGTGGCCGGCCAGGATCAGGGACATGATGTCATCGCGCGCCGTAGGGACATTGTCGTGTCTAAAGGCATTACCGCGCAGGGAGCGGAGTGTGTGGTTCTGAATAAGCGTGAACAGCATTTCATCGACTTGCCGACGACGATCAACGAAGCGGGTCCACACCCTTTTACCTGGCCCGTGTCGCAGGCGCGATTCCACGAACATGGGGCTGGCTGTAATTGTGAGCATTTCCAGAACTTGACGATGCAGCCGTGCGAGCGGGGGATCGAATGCGTCGCCTAAATGGCCGGTCAGTGTCCGCAGTATGACTTCAAGCGTCAAGGCTCGTAGGGGGTCGTGAAGGGGGATCGCTAAATCCTCGGGCCACGCTGCCAGCATTCGTCGCGCCGCCTTCCCGATCATCGCTGCGTGTTGGTCAACGACCCTTGAGTTGAAGTTGGCAAGGGTGGCTTTCCGGCCGGCCAGATGTGCGTCGCCGTCAGCCAGCATGAAGGATTGCTCCCCCACGATCGGAGCGATCGTGGCCCCACCCTCGCCGGGACGCAGCGTGTCCTCCGGTGCCGAAAGAATCGCGCCAATGTCGCGCGACTCTCGAAAGACCACTTGCGGCGGCATGTTCGCGACACGGATGGCGAATGGCGCGCTGCAAGATCGAGCCCGAACGGCAAGGTACTCGCACGGTCTAAACCACAAGAGCGAGGTTTGGGCCATCCGCGGCAGCAAGGAGTCCCGCGACGTTACGCGACGCGGAGACATCGCAGGCTTGCTCTATGCAGAGCGCAATCCGTACATGGTCCCCCATAGTCGCATTTCAAGTGCGCCGGTACGGATACGGACGCGTAGACGCCGTCCGGTAGCCGGGGATACCGACGATGGCGGCGCCTACGATTGTGACAACTGCGAAGCTACCAAAGGCTAGGAGCGCCCCGGCGGAGTGCTTCACCGGGAAGCCAGTGACTACGAGCAGGGCATGGCTGAGTAGGAACTGCCCGTACATGCCCAGCACAGCACCTACGGCACAGCCGCCGCCGAACAAGATCAGGCTCTCCCATATGAGCGCTTCCCACAAGGCCCTGGTTCCATATCCTTCGACCTTCATCCGGGCGTAACGCCTACGTCGCTGGGAGATCGCGGCGGTCATCGAGGTGGCGGTTGCAAGCAGGCCGGCCAGGAGCACCAGGATGGCGATCTGCGTCAGGCGTGCCAACCCTTCGCGACTGGCCGCGTCCAGCCGGAGTGTGCGTTCGCGCGCGGTCTCCACCGTAAGCGCCGTACCAGGGCCGATGACTCGTCGTATCTCGGCCTTGACTGCGTTTTCGTTGGCACCGGGCGAAAGCATCACGTTGTAAGCGCTCGGAGCCGATTCGCCCCAGCCATTCACGTAGTCGTGCTGGTTGAGTACGATCGCTCCGGGAGGCCATCCGAGGTTGGTTGTCGTTGCGGCCAATCGCACCGTGATTGGTCTAGGGGTGGGGAGCGTAAAGGGTTGACCGACACGTAGATGCTTGTCGCGTGCGATGGAGTTTGAGACGACCGCCCAGCCGCCGGCCTTGAGTCGAGCGCTGGCGACGGCCAGACTACTCCCGCCGGTAAGCTGGCTGGGCGGGATTGGCCATGCGGCGGTGGAGGGTGGGGCCAAGATAAAGGTGCGTCTGGCGTCATAGGTGAGAAAGCTCGCCCGATACGGTTGGACGCTTCGTACTCCGTGCAGGTGAGAGAGGTTGAGCTTGCCCTGTCCGATCAGGGGGCTGGTCGCCAGTAGATCCTGCTGGCCCGATGGTTGCACCCAAATATCGGCGACGTTGGACAACTGCGATATCACCTGGCTCAGCCCGCCTTGAAGGTTGACGTGTGAGCCTTGGATCGTGACGCTGGCGAACACCGCGATGGCTGAGATCGCCGCAATGGTGGCGGAGCGAACACGTGTCTTGGGTGAGCGTATTTCGTGGACAGCGATGATGGCGCCGGCGCTGCCGCCTACGTTGTAGAGGCGCTCGAATACCACGGTAGAGGCGTCCACCACCAGCGGCAGGAGCAGAAGCAATCCGGCAAGCAGCGTGACGATGCCGATAATCGCAGACTGCGGTGCCACGACCAAAACTAGGGTGGTGGCCGCCAAGCAGGTGAGCGCGGCGGCAAGCCATAACAGCGAGTGGTGCCCGAATGTGGTGGGGACAGTTGACGATTGGCGGCCGGTGGCTGGTCGTCTCCAGAGTTCGCGGGCGGGGCTCACAACGCCCACGGCGGCGGCCATCATGCCGATGGCGACGCTTACAACGATGCTCTGCGTGCTCACGATCCGCTGGGCGCCTACCGGAAACGCAAATGCGAGATAGCCGACGCTGGACGGGGAAACCAGCATCGAGAGCACATCGCCCAGAGCGAGGCCGAGGATTGAGGCAACGACGCCGAGTACGAGCGCGTCGAACAGGAGCACCTTGCAGGTCGTAAGGCGGGTCGCGCCGCCGCGGCGTATTTCTTTGATCAGCGCACGACGTAGGTCGATTGTCAGCAGGATCGCGCAGTAAGCGAACACGAAACCTACCAGCGCGCAGATCGCCGCGAAGGTGCCGCTTGACTGATTGATTGGCGTTGCCGCCTGGTCAAACAGCGTGACGTCAAAGTTCGCCGGCTCGACGTTGAGGCGATTGCCGGCCAGACGTCGAAGGCCGGTCTGAACCTCGGCCTCGCGTCCAGGGTATGGAGTCACGAACACGCGACTGATTCGACCTGGCGTGCCCAGAAGCCTCTGCGCATAGGCGAGTGGTGCGATTACGACCGGGCTGTTGACCAACTCGCCGATGTTGCGAGATGTCAGTTCGACCGCCATGACAGCCGAGACTCGCCGGCCACCTAGTTGAAGGATGGCTTCTTCCAGCTGCCCAACGCCAATGGCGCGGGCGACGGGCTGTGGTAGAGCAAGCGCTTGCTGGTGGGACAGTTGGTTCGCGGTGAAGCGATGTAGGAGCGGACCTACCAGCTTCACCAAATGCGGATCGGTCGCGAGCAGGTCGACGGCGCGTGTGCCCCGCGGTCCGCTGATGCTGGTCTGCTGTTCGAGAAGGGGAATCGCGCCATAAACCCCCGGAAGTCGCCGGACCTGGCCCAGTAGCGCTTCGCTGAAGCCGGCAGGGCCACGCGCCGCCAACTGGTACTTGGACTGACCGATTACCCCCTTGGTCATCCGAGCGACGGAACCATTGAGGCTGGTGCTGGCAATCTGCGAGGCGAACAACAACGCAACGCCAACCGCGATCCCCAAGACCACGAATGCCTCTTGCACCAAGATCACGCGGGCTTTGAGCCGCACTAGGTAGAGGTGAATAATGTTTGAGAGTGGCATGGTCAGGGGGTGACGACCCGGCTGGCGCCGGGCATCAGCAGCGCATCGTCGGGCTCGTAGTCCACCAGGCGACCGTCACGGAGTGTGTGAACCCGGTGGGCGAATTGCGCCGCCTGCGGGTCGTGAGTCGCCAAAAGAACTGCCGTCCCTCGCTCTTGGCACACCGAGACAATTAGACTCAGGACTTCGCGACTGCGGTGGGTATCGAGATTCCCGGTCGGCTCATCGGCCAGCAGCAGCTTCGGTTCAGTTGATAGTGCCCGGGCGAGCATGATGCGCTGACGCTCGCCCATAGACAGTTGATCGGGACGGTGGCGGAGCCGATCCTCCAACCCGAGGCGCACCAGCAGCGGACGCACCCGAAGCTCGGCGGTCCGTGCGTGTTCCATCAGCCAAAGCTTCATCGCGGCGTTCTGCACGACATTTGCGCCCGGCAAAAGCTCCTGGTCCTGATCGACAAAGCCAAGGTCTCGCAGTCGGTAGTGGGATTGCTCAGCGTCGCTCAGCGACCCGAGGTCACGCCCGCCGACGGTGACCGTGCCGGAGTCGGGCTGAATCAACGCTGCTACGAGCATCAGCAAGGTGGTCTTGCCCGAGCCGCTCGGACCGTACAGTGCGACCAGCTCCCCCGCGTTAACTGATAGCGACAACCTGTCGACAGCGCGTACCGGCTCACCATCCCCGAGCCTGTAGTGCTTCACCAGATCGCGTATCTCGAGCATTACCCGCCGACGCGTCGTGACTGGTCGAAGTCGACTACTTTCTCTTCTGGAGCGGGAGGGGGCAGCAGCAGTTCGCCGCCCGATATCGTCGCCACGCGATCAAACCAAGTGGTCGCGTCGGCGTGCGAAGTGCACATCAGGACCGCCATCTGTTCTTCCGCGGCGATGGATCGCAAAAGGCGTCCGATCAGATCCTTGACGTCGATCCCGAGCGCGGCAGTCAGATCGTCCACGAGCAGCAACGCTGGTTTGCGTACGATGCCCTGAGCCAGCGCCACCAACGCGCGCTCGGAGTCCGACATGCTTCTCCATTGCTGCTCGGCGAGGTCCTCGGCGCCAACACGGGCAAGCGCTCCGCGAGCGCGGTCGTAGGCGGCGCGCTTACCTAGCGTGGAAAACATCGAGGCCGCGACGTATGTGACCGCTGGAAGTTCGAGGTCGGGTCCGCCCGGCTCGGTGAACCCGATGTAGTTGCGCAGCAGCGCCGACCGACGCCGGTCGGAGACTCGGCACAGATCCTCGCCCCTGAATAACACCACTCCACGACCGGGTCGGTCAAAGCCCCCGGCCACGCGCAGAAGCGCGGTCTTGCCCTGGGCGGGTTGAGCGATGACGGCCACCAACTCGCCTGCATGGATATCGAGCGAGACGTTGGAGAACACCGGCACCACATGCCGACGTCCGCGGGCAAAGCTCAACGACACGCCTCGAAGAGACAGCAGCTCGTCCATCATCAGGTTTGCCTCAGGACGAGCCGCGCGCGCGACTGCGCCTGGCATCGCTGCCACTCCTTCTCGAGAAACAGATGCACCCGTTGAAGCCAGGAGATGCGGCTCTCCCACCAAGCCTGATCGCCGGTAATCACGACCAAATCCATGCGCATGGACCACTGCTCGGGGTCGGCGTCAATGCGACGAGCCTGCACCTCGCGATTGAGGTCTTGGAGCTTGCCGGCGCAAACCACCTCCGCGTTGCGAACGAGGTCGATCATGCGCGGCAGATCGTCCGGCTGACACAGTGCGATCTTGGCGTGCAGCTCCTCGCGCACGGGCGGCGTCGAAACCGAAGCCCACATCCATCGCCGGAAGTGATCGATCCCGGCCGGCGTCGCCTCGTACACGATGCTCGCCGTTCGACTCACGCCATCCGCTGCCGCTGCGAACGCCTCGCAATCGATCGGACGCGCAAAACCATCGCGATGCAAGCGTTTGACGGTTTTGCTTGCCATGCCGCTGGTGTAGCCAGCCGAGCCGAAGCGTTCGGAGAGGCGCCGATCCAGCTGGTAGGCGCACGATGGTGCCTCCGCCAAGAGGCCAAGGATGACCTCGCGCCCAAACCCGTCCGACCCCCGCGACCCTCGTGCCATAGTGTGGAATCGTATCGAAGAGGAGGTTGGCTGTCCCGTAGTTCAGGGAGCCGTCTCCAAGATCACGGGATAGGGCTGGACGGGTGGGTCTTTTGGGTCGCGTCCGCGCAACCTGTGGCGAGGCCCGGGCCTGTTGGGGCGGGACCTCCGTGTCCCGCCACGCGGCGTGTCTGGCGGTTAGATATGCCGGGCGGCGCGTAGCAGCATGGTTGTGTAGTTCTCGGTGAGTGTTTGTGGGGTGTGTCGGCTGGCGGGTGTGGTGATGCTGATGGCGAGTGGTCTGGATCGTCCTGGTCGGGGTATGTGGGTGGCGATCGATCTGACTCCCCAGGCTTGCTCTTCGTCGCAGGTTGCGATGCCGGTGGTGCGTATTTGGTTTAGCTCGTCGATCAGGGCCTTCTTGGTTTTGTGGGTTTTGGGTCCTTCGTGCTCGAGTGTGAGGATCGAGACGAGCGCTTTTTGTTCTGTTTGGGAGAGGCTTGCGAGTAGGGCCTTGCCGATCGCGGTTGAGTGGAGGGGGATGTGGGCGCCGACGCCGTGGTCGAGGTCTGCGGCGTATTGGTCGGGTCCGTGGGCGTGTAGGCGGTGGGTGTAGAGGGCGTGGCTTCCGTTGATCGTGGCCATGCTCACGGTGTGTCCTGTTTGGTCTCTCAGCTTTTCGAGGATGCCGCGCGCGTCGGGTGTCTCTGCGCGGAGCGTTTCGATCGCGCTTGTGCCGGGGTCGGCGGCGGTGTGGGTGAGGCGGTAGCGGCGCTTGGGGTCTTGCTCAAGGCGGGCGAGCGCGAACAGTGTTTGGGCGTAGCGGTGCGTCGTGGAGCGGCTGAGGCCGAGAAGGTCAGCGAGGTCGCTGATCTGTTGCGCGTGGTGCTCGGAGTCGAAGCTTTCGAGCAGCGCCAGCCCATATTCCAGGGAGCGCGAGAACCTGGGGTTCGGAGCCGGTTTGATACGGGCGGCGGGATCGTCGTCCGTGCGTATGTGGTGATCCTCCTCGGGGCGCATCGCGCGCCAATCTTGGGTCGCGCCGCGACGCTTGTAAAGGATTTGCTTCTTGTTGGAAAGGAATCGTTCAGATTGGAAAAGAAGCCATGCGGTCGACTGGGCGCTCAGTGAGAGCGTTGGGCGTAGGCCCAGCGCCAGAGGCGCAGGACCGGCAGCAGGATCCTCGTCAGCGAGCCCCCGGCGCGGACCAAGTCGCGGGTTCTCGCTCTGCGCTCCGAAAGGCGGGCGCTGTCCTTGGAGAGATACATGGCGACCATGCAGGCCACAAGCAGCACATGGCGCTCGCCTTCTGCGAGCCGGGCCGCTTCGAGCAGGCTGCGCTGGATCAGCCCCGCGATCGATTGGTCGGCCGCCGCGGGGGAGTGGTAGTGCTCTATGTAGACGTGGTCGCCATTGGCGGTGTCTTCGACTTGGTCGACATAGCTGTCGAGCATCGTCGCAACGGCCGAGGCCCAGGGGAAGTAGGCGTCGTAGACGAGGGGAATCTCGGCGTCGACCGGCCAGGGTTGTGCGGCGAGCGCGAACAGTGCGTAGATCGAGAGTCCTGCGCCGGCCGCGGCCGCGAACTCGAACCATTGGGCGTCTTCGCGGCGGTACTCGCGCTCCACCCAGCCGCGCAGCTCTCTGGCTCGGCGTAGAGGTTCGGGGTCGTGGTTGATGGCCTGGACAGCCGCTCGGCCGGCCTCGCGTATCAACGTCGCGCGCACCGACTCATACGACGGCAGTCCCCTCGCGTACAGGCGGCATGTCTCGACCAGCGAGCGTAGGTAAGAGTTGTCCTCGCTCCACGGATGCAACCTGTAGTAGTCGGCGAGCGGGCGCTCCCGATCGACCGCGTCGACGAGGGCGAGGTGAAGCTGTCTGCCGTTTTCTTGACCGGCCCCGGCTCCCGTCTCGCTGACAGTGTCAAGAAAATCCCACATCACCTGATAGGTGACCAGGAGCTTGAGCAGGCTTGGATCGCGAACGGGGGGGAGGATCCAGAAGAGAGCGGCGCCGTCGGTGTTGCCACGCTTTCGCTCGAGCGCGCTCAGCGCGTCTTGGCGTATCGCCCGGTCGGGGATGAGGTTCGCTCGAGCGCGCCAGACGCGAAGCTCGCGAGCGGTGAATCTCAGACCCCAGGTGAGCTGGCGTGTCGCGCAGGACAGCAGGCGCGCCGCCTGGCGGGCTGTGATCGGGGCCGGGTCGCAGGTGGCGACTGGGGTGCCTGAGCGCCGCTCAGTAGGCGGGGCTGACCGTGCTTGCGGGCACACGAACCACCAGGTAGCCGGGCATCGCGATGATCGCTGTGACGATTGCGCTGACCAAGAGGACGCTTGAGAGGGCGATCACCGTTTCGGCGCCCAGGGCGATCGGTAGCCCGGTCACGGTCGCGAGCGCGTGGCTGATCAGCAGCTGGCCGTAGAGGCCGAACAGGGCGCCGGTGAAGCAGCCGGCCACGAGCATGATCAGGCTCTCGCACAACAGCCATCGCCAGAGCACCCCGCGTCGATAGCCGTCGACCTTCATGAAAGCGATCAGGTCGCGGCGCTGCCAGATCATCGAGCCCATCGCGCCCGCGATCGCCAAGGCCCCGGCGATCAAGACGAGCAGTCTGATCTGGGTGAGCCGTGCGAGGCCTCCTTCGATCAGGGCGTAGTGACGTCGCTGGCGCTGGGTCACCGTTTCGACCGAGAGCCCGGTCTGGGGCTTGATCGTTTGCGCCAAGCGGCTTTGAACGGATGTCGGTGACACTCCGGGCTTGGTTTGTATCTCGTAGGCGCTCGGTTCGCTGCTGCCCCAGGCCGTCGCGTAATCCTTGGAGTTGAGGATGATCGCGCCCGGCGGCCAGCCGAGGTTGGTGGTGAGCGCCGCTACCCGAAGCGATGTGGGGATCGGTGCGGGAAGCACGAAGCGGCTCCCCACCTGTAGGTGGTGTTCGGCGGCAAGCGCTCGAGAGAGAATCGCCCATCCTCCAGCCCTTATTCGCGTGTCGGCAAGGGCGATGTTCTCCTCGACCAGTTGGCTTGGGGGGACCGCCTGCCGGGAGTTGGTGGGTGGCGCCAAGATCCATAGCCGGCGCTTTCCCCAGTCGAGAAAGCTGCCCCGGTAGACGCCCACGGCGGCGACGCCGGCAGCGCGGGAGATGGTGTTCGTGTCGATGGCTTGGAATGGGGTTGTGCTCAGCAGGCTTGTTTGGCTTTGAGGGCTGACCCATATCTGGGCGCCCGAGTCGATGTCACCGGCGGATGCCTGCAAGCCGTGTCGAAGGTTGACCTGGGCTCCACCGATGGCGACGGTTCCAAACACGGCGATGGCGCCGGTCAAAGCCACCGCGAGGGAGCGGATGCGGGTCCGTGGATTGCGCAGCTCGGTGACTGCCAACACGGTCGCCGGGCCGTCCAGAAATCGCTCTTGAAAGCGGTCGAAGAGAAAGACGGCGATGTCGAACAGCAAAGGCAACAGGCAGACGAGGGCGATCATCAAGGCGGCGGTCCCGATGAACCAGCTTTGGGTGTGTACCAACAAGACGACGGTGGTGATCAGCAGGCACACGAAGCCGATCGCGACGCGGGCGCGTCCTTGGCCGTGAGCTGCCGGGCCAACCGTTTCTTGGCCTTGTGTGGGCGCGCGGGCGAGGACGTCGCGCAGTGGCCAAAGCACTCCCACGCACGCCGCTCCGAGACCGGCCACGCACGCGAGCACGACGCTTTGCCAGGTGACGATTCTTTCGTTGCCTATCGGGAACGCCGCGGAGAGGTAGCCGGGCGTCGAGTGGAAAGCTGAGATGGACAGGAACTCTCCGAATGCGAGACCCAAGACGCAGGCAAAGGCGCCGATGAGCAGGGCGTCGAGGAGCAGGATCTGGACGATCATCGCGCGGGTCGCGCCTTGCGGTCGAATGTCTTCGATCAGCCGGCGCCGGGCGGGCACGGTGACGAGCATCGCGTTGAGGGCGAACATGAATCCAACCAAGGCGCTGATCGCGGAGAACAAGGTTTCTCCTTGATTCTCGGTGGAGGAGGCGACCGAGAAGAGGGTGGAGTCGAAGGCTGCGGGTTGCACGGTCGCCCCGGCTGCCGCGGCGAGGGGCCCTAGCTCGGCGCTCACCTGAGCGATTTGGCGGGTTTCGGTGCGCAGGAACACGCGGGTGATCCGTCCTTGCATACCGGCGAGGCGTTGGGCGTAGGCGACAGGCGCCATCAGGACCTCTCCGTTTGCGAGGGCGCCGATGTCGCTTGGGCCGAGCACGGCGCCGAGCAGGGCTTCTGAGACCCGCCCGCGGATCTGTACGTCGATGTTTTCGAGCGACCCCGATCCGATCGCCTCGGCGACGTTCACCGGGAGGGCGACCGCGTGCTGGGCGGAGAGCTGCTTGGCCGAGAAGCGGCGCAGCAAGGGGCCCCCGAAATGTACGGCTCGCGGATCGACGCCGAGCATCTCCACCGAGCGCTCGCCATGGGGGCCCCGCACCACCGCCTGTTGTTCGACGACCGAGAAGGCACCCTGGACGCCGGGGAGCTTGCGTGCTTGCGCCAGCACTCGTTCGTCAAAGCCGCGCGGGCCGCGGGCATCGAGCTGTAGCTGTGTGTTGCCTACGACGGCGTGTGTGAGGCGTTCGACCGAGTGGGTGAGGCTTGTGCTTGCGACTTGTGAGGAGAACAACAGGGCGACGCCCACGGCTATGCCCAAGATGGCGAAGATCTCCTGAATGAGGACCGCCCGAGCTGCCATGCGCGCTCGGTAGAGAAAGAGAATGTCCGCGAGGCTCATGGACTCTCTGCACCGTCCACGTGGGCGGCGAGCGCCTGGTGGTCGGGTCGGTATGGCTGAAGGCGTCCGTCGCGCAGTTCGTGGACCTGGTCTGCGTAGGCGGCGGCTTGGGGGTCGTGAGTGGCCAGCACCAAGGCCATCCCCCGCTCTAGGCAGAGCTTGCGCAGCAAGGCGAGCACCTCGTGGGTGCGTTGGGTGTCGAGGTTGCCGGTGGGCTCGTCTGCCAGCACGAGCTTGGGATTCATGGCCAAGGCTCTGGCTATCAGGACTCTTTGGCGCTCTCCCATCGAGAGTTGCTCGGTGCGGTGCTGCAAGCGCCCCTTCAACCCGAGTTGCTCGAGCAGCGGGATCACGGTGCGCTTGGCCTTGCGGGTGCTGGAGAGCCATAGCTTCAGCGACGCGTTGTCGATCGCCCGGGCGCCGGGTATGAGGTGGTGGGGCTGGCCTATGACTCCGAGTAGTTTCAGGCGGTACTCGTCGCTTTCCCGGCGCGACATCTTGGTGACGTCGGACCCTTCGACGAGGATGCTGCCGCTGTCGGGTTGCAGCAGCCCGGCGATCAGCTCGAGCAAGGTTGTCTTGCCCGAGCCGCTCGGGCCATAGAGCGCTACGAACTCCCCGGGGGTGACGGACAGGGAGAGACCGTCAACCGCCCGGATCGGCTCCTCGCCGCCGACCCGGTAGAGCTTGACGAGTTCGCGTACCTCCAGCACTGCTCAGGAGCCCGCGCGGCGTGACTCTCGGAGGGCCGTGGGAAACTCGACGACCTCGCCTCTGTTCGTGGTCTGATCGGACATGAGGCTGAGTCTGCCGTCGTCAAAGAGCCACACAGCGTCTGCCATCAACGCGGCCTCCATGCCGGAGGCGCTCATGAGGACTCCGCACCCCAATTCCTGGGAGAGCGATGTGAGAAGCTCGCCGGCGGCTTGCATCTTGGCCACTCCGAGGCCGTCGAACAGGTCGTCGATCACCAGAAGTCTTGGGCGGCTTACGATTCCGCAGGCGAGGCCTACGAGTGTCCTCTGCCAATCCGAAAGTTCGGGCCAATGTTGCTCGGCGCATTTCTCGACGCCAACCCGTCGCAGCGCCGCAAGCGCTTGCGAGCGGGCCTTGCGACGACCCTGTGAGCGTCCCATCGCCAAGCGCAATCCAACGTAGTCGCGTACTTCCCAGTTCAATCCGGGGCGCTCTCGGCTCGTCCACGCTATCGCCTCGCCCCATAGTCTCTCGCGTGCGGAATCGCCGAGGCTCCAGATGTTGCGGCCTTCAAAGAGCACGGTGCCTTGATCGGGCGGGAGGACGCCGGAGGCGATCTTCAGCAAGGTGGTCTTGCCCTCGTGGCGCTCGCCCACGACCGCGACGATCGTCTCGGGCGATACACGCAGCGAGACATCCGTGAGCACCTCCAAAGGCCAGTCGCCACGCCAGTAGGTCTTGCTCACCTCGCTGAGGAGGAGCAGGTCATCCATCGAGTTCTCCCGGCGAATCGTTCGTCTTGCCCAGCAGGCTCTCGAGTTGGCTGCGCAGGCTCGCCAGGCGCTTGGCTTGGGCGCCCCACAGCATCACTTCATCGACCATCTGCACTGCCTTGAGCTTGTATCGCAACGCCTGATCTGGGGTCGTCTCGGTGGAGCCGAAGCCGCCGAACGCCTTCCAGCGGCCGTGCGCGGCGGCATACTCGGATCTGCAATCGCGCTCTGCCTTGCGAACCGTCTCGATGAAGCCCGTGAGTTCGTCGAACTCGATGAACTCGAGCTTGGCCTGGAGGCCGTCGCGCAGCGCGGGAGGTAAGGAACTGGATCGGGCCAGCCATTGGCGGAACTCCTCGACACCGCGAGAGGTCGCCTCATAGCGCTCCAAGGTCGGCTCGGGGCCGGCCTGGGCGACACGGAGCAATCCCTGCTTGGCGAGGTTGGGCATATTGGTGTGGGCGGCGCCAGGCGACCAGCGAGCGCGCGGGAACGTTTCGCTCAAGCGGAAGGCAACCCCGGCGATCGTGTCTGGCCGCTGGACGACCAAGCCGAGTACGGCCATGCTCGCCGACATCTCGCCAGTTCGTGGGAGTTGCATAGCTACGACATGCTAAACGAGTTTGTCCGACAAATCCCGAACTGGGGAATCGTTCTGGATGAAGCCGACCAGGCCTAGCCCGACGCCGCGGCCGACCGCATCCAGGTCGAGACAGTTCCGTGTTCAGAGCAGCGCCAATCCAGCCAAACGCATGCAGCCCCCGAACGATAGGATCGTCCCGCCATCGACCGCTGGCAGCACGCGCCGCCAGCCAAAGGCCCCAGGAATGTCCAAAGAGAACAGCAGCCGCCCCACCGAAGGCGCCCGCCGCACCGTGCGGGCGGCGCTGGCGTCAGCTGTGGCCCTCGTGGTCACGGCGGCGCTCCCGGCGGCTTCTCAGGCCGAACCGCTGTCGCCGACCGACCCGCTCTACAGCCCGTCGGCGCCGCTGGTCGATGAAAACCCGTATGTGAGCGCCGAATACAGCGGCACGTTGACACAGGCCTCTTCGATCACGACGGTTCCGACCCACAGCGTGAGCGCGAAACTGAGCTGGAATACGAAGGTGAGCGGTCCCATCGACCAGATCGAGTATCCGGCTACCTATGGCGAAAGCGCGATCCACTGGGAAGTGAGCGAACTCGCGGGCACGGTCACGGTGACCGACGAACAAGCAAAACCGCAGTCATGCACCGGGAGCTTCAGCGCGACGAGCAAAGACGGGGACACGGGCGGAGTCGAGTTGCCCCTCGACGAGCCGGGCTTCCCGGCCGGTGGCGGTGACCCGGCGACCAACCCCGACTATCGCGTCCAGCCACCGCAGGGCATACCCCTCGTTCTGCTGGCCAGCAGCGCGGGCCCCTCCGGGGATTGCGGGACGAACGCTTGGAACTCCTCGCAAGCTTGGTTTGGTGCCGCTTTGGCCCAGCCCGGCTGGGAAGGCGCCGCGGGGCCGATCGTGTACTTCCCGCCGGGCGCGCCTTTCACCCACCAGATCGATCCGCCCACTTACGAATGCGCTTCTTGTGGGTCTGGGCAGACGTTCAAGGTCACGCTGACTTCGACCCTGAAGTTCACCTCTCCGGTGCTTCCGGGTGGCTCCGCGCCGACGGGGGGTCCGTCGAGCGGGACCGGGCCCGCGACGGGAGCCGGGCCGGGGGCGCCGGGGCCACCGCTGAAGTGCGGTCCCGGGTCCAAGGTGTCGTGCGAAAGCAAGAAGGCGGCCCAAGAAGATATCCGTCGCGAGTTGCATCCCGCCACGTTCGAGTGCGAGCTCGCGGCGGTGGGGGTCGCCGGGATCGTCGCCGCGCTGGCCGCTCCGGAGGTGAGCGCTGCCGCGTTCTTGGCCGCGGAGGGTGTCGTGGGCGGCGAGGTCGGGGCTTTGGCGGGCACTACGTGTGGAGTGCTGCTCAAGCGCATCTATGACGACGCGAAGACCGTGGAAGACCCTCCGGCGGGGCAGCTGGGCAAGCTGGCCGAACCGAAGTTCCCCAAAGGACCGGCGATTCACCCCCCGGCATGCTCGCACTACCGCAAGGCGCTTCGGTTCTGCAAGCGGCTGCGCTCCGCGGTCACGGCCTACGCGGCCGCCGTCGCGGACGGACAGGCGGTGAGCGCCGCCCTGCTGAGCACGGTCGATCGAATGACGGGCGCCGAACTCGCCCATCAACCAGGCGCCCTGGCCAAGCAGGCGCGTCATGCCGGACGGCTGCGCACCCAGCTGTCGGTCCTGTACACGGCCCAGCATCGCGCCGGGCTTGCGATTTCGGGGCTCCTTGGAGGCGAGCATTTCAGGTCCTCGATCACGGCCGCACAGACACAGGTGGGCTTGGCCGGTGTGCTGTCCAAGCTTGGCGGGCGGGGCATCTCCGCGGCGGGCCTCGCCAAAGTGGCCGCCACTACGCTCCCCGAAGGGCCAATGTCGGCCGAAGCTGGTTTCGCCGGCTGACGCTCACGCCCAGAGCGTTGCAAGCGGCCATGCTTCGAGGCGCTCACCGAAAGGAAGACGCTCGCCTCCGGCATAGAACAGGATGCCGCGGGCGAAGCGCTTGCCCAAGCGGTCGCGCATGCTTGCCAGATGCTTGAAGTCCTTGGAGCGAACCGTGGTCGTCGCCTTGACCTCGATCCCCGCGATCTGACCGTCGGCCTTTTCCAGTACGAAGTCGACCTCGGCTCCAGTCGCCGCGCGCATATGGAGTAGTGACGCACGAAGTCCGGAGGCGGACAGTTGCTTGGTGAGCTCCATCCCGACAAAGCACTCCAGAACGGTGCCGAGCAGCGCTTGGTCGTTGGCGAGGCGCTCGCGATCGGCTCCTAGGAGGTGCACTAGCAGGGCTGAATCGGAGAGTAGGAGCTTTGGCGCCTTGGCGATCTGCTTGATTCGATTCGTGTGGAACGCGGGTATCCGACACACCAGAAATATGTGCTCCAGCAAGGTGAGGTAGCGGTCGAGCGTCGTTCTGGGGATTCCGACCGAGCTGCCTACGTCCGTCTTGTTCAACGGCGCACGCACACGGGAGGCCAAGGAGGTGAGTATTGAGGGGATCTCCGTGAGGCGCTCGATGCTCGCGAGCTCACGTAGATCGCGCTGGACTATCACTGTCAGGTAAGCCGCGAGCCAGTCCTCGCGGCGATCGTCTTCTCGGGCCAATGCCTCCGGGAATCCTCCTCGTACGATTCTCGCGATGAGATCCTCGCGGGAGCTTGAAACCGAGGGAGGCGAGGGGGAGTGCTCGAAAAGCATCGTGGGCACTTCTCCGCTGACACCCTCAAGCTCTGCTTGGGAGAGCGGCCATAGTGTGTGAACCTCGACTCGTCCTGCGAGCGACTCGGATACCGCGGGCAGGAGCATGACTTGGGCGGACCCGGTCAGCAGGAAACGTCCTGGGCGCCGGTCGCGATCGATGGAGGCCTTGATTGCCAGCAGCAGCTCGGGTGCTCGTTGGATCTCGTCGATCACGAGCGGGCCGTCGACGCTCTCGATGAAATCCAGCGGGTCGCGACGTGCGGCGTCGAGGGTGCGCAGATCGTCGAGGCTGAGGTAGCGCGCCGGGTGCGGACCATCGGCAAGCTCGATCGCAAGCGTGGTCTTGCCTGCCTGTCTGGGGCCGACGAGCATCACGGCGGGCGTGTCGCCGAGTGCTGTGAGAATGCGTGGAGTGAGGGAGCGCGGGATCGTGTCCATGGTCAACCGTTCGTCCATCCGTCATTATACGACCACCAAGTGGACGATATATGACCACATGACAGGCGATGTTCATCTCAGGTCCAATAGCGCCGCGAAGATTGGGCGATTCTCGCCGCTTGGCGGGTCCCGTCGAACGGACTGGACAAAAGTGCATGTTGGGCTGGACGTTCACGCAGCTTGGTTTGGGCATTTACGACCCCTTTTGAATACGCCCGCATCGACGCATCATGCGCCAAAATGGGCGCATCGCTATTCGAACAGACCAATCCCCGCCAGGTAGCGGCGCAGCAAGGGGCTTGCGAATCGCCAATCGCCGCGGCCTCGGCTTTCGATGATGGCGGCTTCTCGAAGCGCCTCCAAGGCCCGACGGACGGCGCCGCGGGGCAAGCCTGGGTAGACCTGCTCGCCGCGGGACAGGCGCTCGGCCACCACCAGGCCCAGCTTGTGCAGGCGGCGGATCCGCTCGACGGTTTGCTCGTGGCTGACTCGATCGGCCGCCAAGGCGATGAGCAGGCCTTGGTCGACTAGGGCGAGGTCGATGCGGGGGGTGGCCAGTTCGATGCTTGCCAAGTGGGTCTTTTGGGCGATGAGCATGGTTGTGCGGGGGTGCAGCTCTCCGTACTCCACGATCCTTGCCAGCGCGCCGGGCTCGACCGAGCAAGCGTCGGCGTCGAAGCGCTCGGCCAAGCCGGCTTGCCAGGTCTCGAAGTCGATTGGGCGTAGGTCGTGGAAGCCGCCGAACTGGTGGAGGGCGCGTTGGGAGGGGGTGAAGAGGTCGCGCATGAGGTGCTCGAGGCTGCCGGCGAACAGGTAGGAGACGCCGGTGGAGCGTTGGAAGATCGCGCGCATGCGCTTGGTGAGCCGGTCGGGGTCGCCGTAGGGTTGTTGGGGACTGGCGATCTCTTGGAACTCGTCGAAGAAGACGACGGCCTGCTTGCGGTCGGCCTCGGCGATGCGGGCGGGGAGGGAGAGCGCGTAGTCGAGATAGCGCTCGGGGTCTCTTGCGGCAAGGCCCGGGTTGAAAGCGATCTCGAGCTCCTCGCCGAGTTGGGCCTTGGACTTTAGGACGGCCGAGGTTTGGAGCGCGTCGGCCACGAAGCGTCCTGCTCGGCGGGTTTGGTGCATGGCCCGTCGCAAGGCCGATCGATTGGAGAGGGTGGCCGCGACCAGGGCTTCGGCGAACTCGGCTGTGGTGGCGATCCGGAAGAGGTCGATCGAAATCGTGTAGTGGCTTTGTTTGGCGAGACGGCCGAGCACGGCGTCGCAAACGCTGGTCTTGCCGGTGCGCCGGGCGCCCGCAAGGATCACGCTCGATCCGCCTGCCAAGGCCGAGGCGATCTCGCGCACGTCGCTTGCCCGGCCAATCATCTGGCTGGCGGGGATCGGCTGATCGGTGGGGAAGAGGTCGCTGCTGCGCTGTCTGGGCATACGGCCCATTATATCCACTCATGCGCCCAATTTGGCGCATGATACGCCGAGAACGGCGCATTGGACGCCGCCGGGCTCCGCGAATTGTGGTGCACGTCAGGGGCCTCGATCCGCTCGGGAATCGGGTTGGGGCACGGGAATCGGAGGCGCCGGAAGCGGGGTTGCACGAATGCCAACACGCGGCGGACCTGGTGCCGTGTTCGAACTGGCACGCGCTGAGCGGTCCGCCCCCCGGCGGTCAACTCGAAGCTGAGCTGCTCGATCGATTTGAGCCATGGATGGGTTGTACTTGGCGATAGCGATGGTTTCTTCGTAGATACTCCTCGCGATATTGCTTCTCGGGGGCCCGGTGACCGCTGTATCCCTCACCGTTGAGCGGAATCGGCGTGCAAACCGCTCCTCCCCAGAGGAGTGTTGCGAAAGCCAAAACCTGGCCGAATAACGCTCCTGAGCGGCCTCGCAAGCCGACCGGTCAGGGGCGGGGGGAGCCAGGGTGGTAGTGCATTGCGACGACCGCCGATTGATTTTTTGGGTCGCATCCGCGCAGCCCGTGGCGAGGTCTGGCGCCTGTGGGGGCGGGGCCTCCTTGCCCCGCCGCGAGTGCTGGGTCGCAGTTGGGCTATCGAAGCGAGGCGGCGTGCCTCCGTCCAAGCTGGCTTGGGGGCGCCTGAGCCCGCGAGCGCGTGCGATGTCAATTGCTTGGTCTATGAGCTGCCGGCCGAGCGCCTATTCGATGCCGCCGAGTATCCAAGGGCCTCGATCCGCTCCGGAGCGTGGGGGCGACTTCGGACTTCAGGAGCAGAAGCACCTGTCCTATTTGTTTGAGCGAAACAGCAGTAATATTGTAAGATGACTCAAACAACAAGGACACGCATGGCTTCCTCCGCTATCCCGATCGTCGAGCGCCCGCTGAGCGAGCGGGCATTCATTGCGCTCAACCGCAACGCGCTCAATGCTGGGCGCCATTCCGTCGTGCGACTTGATGAGGACATGCATGCACTCGATGCCGCCACGGGCTCCCGGCGACGCAGCCAGGACGCCCTACGCAAACTCACGCGCGACGGCCGCCTTCGACGTGTGCGCCGGGGTGTCTATCTCGTGGTCGCCCCGACCGGCTCGACCGACGCGCGTGTATTGCCGCTCGTTGACGCGGTGACCCCGAGGCCGTATCTCATCACTGCGGGACGGGCGTTGGCGGAGTTCGGTCTCTCCGACCAGCACTTCTTTCGCGTGATCGTCTTGACGTGCCATCGTCTGGCGAACTGGAGTTGGCAAGGCGATGAAGTTCGCTACGCGCTCGTGGCGCCCGAGCGGATCTGGGGTCTATCGACACCCGATGGACCCCAGGTCGCGCTACCAGAGCGGGCGATCCTCGATTGCCTGGCGAACCCACGTTGGGGAGTGACGCTGGCGCAGACGGTTGAGGCCCTCGATAGGACCACACGGCACCGGACAACGCCTGAAGATCTCGCCGTAGCCGCGAGGCGCTACGGCAATGCTGCGGTCGCTCGAAGGCTTGGCTACCTGCTCGAATTGCTGCGCGGTCCCGATGCGGCTGCGCCCTTGTTGAATCTGCGAGGTCGAAGCCATGCCCACGCTTTGCTCGCATCCTCCGCACAGGACCAAGGGCCGGCCGACTCCCGATGGGGTCTGCGAATCAACGTCGATCCCGACGCCCTGCTTGCCCACAGGCGGATCGGATGAGCCTCCCTCGCCGCCTAATCCACAACGAGTACGACCTGCAGGACATCGCCGAGCAACAGGACCGGCCAATCGAGCTGATCGAGCGGGACTTCGCTTTGGTGACCGTGGCGGCGCATCTGGTCGACCAGTTCCCGGGTCAGCTGTGCTTCAAGGGCGGCTTTGTGCTTCGCCATGTCCGTGGCCATGCCCGATTCTCAGGGGATCTTGACGCGACGCGCACCAACCCGCCAAAGCGCAAGATCGCGGCCACCGAGATAGCCGAGGCGATGAGGCGCGCAACCGACGAGCCGATGCTGCGCATCGACCCGGGTGTGCCCGCAACCGACTCGCAGAACAGCCTTGATTTCGACCAGATCGCCTTCCACACACCGCACTACGACGGACAGATCGCTGTCGAGATCAGCTACCGCGAGGCCGTTGTCGACGAGCCTAATTGGGCCGATATCGGACCGCCCTACTACGCGGAGTTCCAGGTCCCGGTGCTGACACTCGAGGAGACTGTGGCGGAGAAGCTGAGGACACTTCTGCAGCGGCTGCGCCCGACCGACCTCTCAGACCTCGCGCTGATTCTCCGCGACCACGGCGACCATTTGGACCGCGCTCATGTCCGTGAGCTTGCGGTCGCGAAGTTCACGCTGGTCAAGCAGGGCGACCGCCGAGGGCGCATCGAGTCAAACATCGAGGCGATGGGTGTGAACTACGACGAGACGGTCCCCGGGCTGGCCCCCGACGCACCATCGTTTGCCGAGGCGCGCAGACTGGTCCTCGCCGCACTTACCACCCACTTGCCGTGACCCGGGGGTGGTAGTGCAACCGACGATCATCGATTGATTTTGCCGCGACCACCGAGGATCGCGCCTGGCTCGGGTTTGATCATCGTCGTGATCGGCTTTGGTGCTGGCCGTGGAGTTGGCTTCTCGGGCATGGTGGTCATGGTAACGCCAGCTGCAGCCCCCACAGCAGGACCTCAATGATTATCGCCGTCGCCCCCAGCGAGAACACTCGCCCGAGCCGCGTTCGTGGGGCATGTCCACAGCCAACCGCATGACCGCTGGCGTATAATCCTCCGATGCGTGTCGGACGCCTGATCATGATGGTCCTCGCGTCCGCCGTCATCGTTCCGGTGGTGGCACTCGCGAGCTCGGCGCCCCCGCGTCCGGTGGCCGGCAAGTGGAAGATAGGGAGCACGGGTGGCTTCACCGTCAGTCCTAACCAGACGTCTATCTCGGGTCTCCATTTGACGCCGGGCCCCGAAGACGGTTGCGGCACTGGCACGATCACAGTCTCCGGCACTCAGAAGCTGACTAGGACTAGCCGTGGCGGCTACACAAACTGGCTCGTCGGCAAGGGCACGCCAAAGACCGGCAGCGGTGTCTCGATGATCAAAGTGACGATCCACCAGGCGGGTCAGACGATGACCGGAGGGCTGGACATCGTCTTCGCTGCAGGTGGCGTTAAGCGCGATAACGACGGCGAACTGACTTTCGGCAGCTGCGTGCTGTCGTTCTTCGCCAACAGATAGCGCTTCATTCCAGCCTTCCTTCGCGTTCCGCTCCCACTCATGGGACGAGCGGCGCTGACTGGCTCAGTGGCCGCGGAGCTCGCCGGCGAGGCCGGCGAGGATCCAGATGAGTGCCCCTGCCCCGAGAAGGCGGCGAAACCAGTTGGTCCCGCTCGTCGCCTCCTCCCACGCCCACACGGTTAGGCCGGAGCGTGAAGATCGCGCGACCGAGCTCGTGTGCGTTGCCAGAGGACCCGGCCGCAAGGCCCCACCCCGCAAACGCGACCAGCAGTGGCTGGTTCGGGAACTGCGCAACAGGAAAGCGTCGGGGCCAGCCGAACTGGCCGCGACGCCAAAGCTCGACGACGGTTCGCCATCCCCGGGTTTGTTCAGCCGTCGACCTAGATAGCCCTGGTTCTGTTCAGCGAACTGCCAAAATTGGGCTGGTTATGTTCAGATTTTTCTCGTTTTGGGCGATAGTGGCCAGCATATGAGGGATTTTGAGTGCCGCCGGCACCTGCTCGATTTCAACCATTGAAGACGGGCTCTCGGCGGGCCACGCGCGGGCAAACGCTCGCATGTAGCGAATGGTCTTTGACCGTACACTCCCCGGCGGGGGACTGGTTTTTGGGTCGCATCCGCGCAGGTGTTCGTGAGGCCGGGTGCCTATAGGGGCGGGGCTTCCGTGCCCCGCCGCGAGTGCTGGGCGGGGCCGGTCTCGTTGGCGCATGTCGAGGTTGCGTTCTGCACTGCGACCCATGTGTAGTGCAAGATCCCGCTGTATGAGATGGGTTTCGAGTGGTTCACCGTCCACCGGCTCGAGGTAAGTAGCGATGAGCTCGCGTGGAGCCAGCGAGAACTCCCAATCATGACTGGGCCAGAGGATGAGGAGCAAAGCGAAACCAGGCAGAACGAAGCATCCAATCGCGACCCATCCAGGTGCGCCGATGTCGTCTCGGATGAGCGATTGACCGCCGAAGAACGATGTCGTGATGGTCGCAGCGGCCATCAGCGTGCCCGCCCGGGATCGCAACTCGACCACGGTCCGCTCTTGGTCCTCAAGCCACCGCTGGGCCTCTGCGTAAGCAAGTTCGTAGCCTCTCTGAAGTCCGCTGGTGTTGGTGCTCATATTCGTTTCGGGGTGTGAGCCAGCTTGGCTGGCCGAGTACGACGGGGATTAACTGGCGGGTCAGGCCGTGGCGGAGCGGTGCCGGCCGAAACGTTTGACGATGGCTCTCATCAGCGGACCGCGCTTTTCCGGTAGCGCGAAGCCGGGTGGTGGAGTTGCGGACATATGGGTGGGGGGCCGTGGGACCGGACGGGTCTGCCTTGAATCTTGGACATTGGGATTGTCGGTGGTCATGGCTACGAGTTTAGTCGACGATGCTGAGGGTCCACAAGACGATCTCGCCATTGAGCAGCAGGCCACTGACGGTGAGCCAGTCGGACAGCCGAGCGATCTCCTCGCGGTTGAAGTCGACGTGGCGCTCGATCCAATGGCCCGCCGTTCGGTATGCGTCTGAGATGTCGGCTGCCTGGCGACGATCGCTCTCGGCGAGCAGTGTCTGTCCATCGAACGCGAATACAAGCTCATGTGCCGTCAGAACCCACATGGCGCAGCCGAGACAGAGCAGGAAGGAGATGAGCCCCAGTGCGCTCCACAGGCTAACAGGCCTGCGTCCTGCCTCCGCGCCGAGCAGCGACCCCGCGATCGACGCCGCCGCGAGCACTGTGCCGGCACGGGTGCGCAGGCCGGCGAGCGCACGCTCCTGCTCAGCCAGCGCCCCGGCGGTCAACTCGAAGCTGAGCTGCTCGATCGATTGAGCCATGGATGGGTTGTACTTGGCGATAGCGATGGTTTCTTCGTAGATGCTCCTCGCGATATTGCTTCTCGGGGGGCCTGCGAGGCTGCATCCCCCACCGTTGAGCGGAATCGGTGTGCAACCGCTCCTCCTAGAGGAGTATTGGGAAGCCAAAACCTGGCCGAATAATGCTCCTGAGCGGCCTCGCAAGCCCACCGGCCAGAGGCGAGGGGAGCGCTGACTGGCTCAGTGGCCGCGGAGCTCGCCGGCGAGGCCGGTGAGGATCCAGATGAGTGCCCCTGCCCCGAGAAGGCGGCGAAACCAGTTGGTCCCGCTCGTCGCCTCCTCCCATGCCCACACGGTTAGGCCGAGCGTGAAGATCGCGCGACCGAGATCGTGTGCGTTGCCAGAGGACCCGGCCGCAAGTCCCCACCCCGCAAACGCGACCAGCAGTGGCGGGTTCGGGAACTGCGCAACAGGAAAGCGTCGGGGCCAGCCCAACTGGCCACGACGCCAAAGCTCAACGACGGTCACCGCGCTTATGTTCGCACGCCGAAGGCTGGCAGTGCAGGCGGTCTCCTGCCGACAAGGGACTCTTGATCGGGCAAAGCATCGCAGTCGGCTTATAGGCGAGTGAGGTTGACGGACTGACCGTCGCGGGGGCGGGTGCCCGTCTCTGGGTCAGTCAAGTTCTGGCGGTGGGCAGGAGACTCGAACTCCATCCGGGGGAGACGAGGGGTTACCCCACACCCGGCTCAGCGTCTTCGACGATATTCGTCAGCTCGGCGGCGAGCGCGGGGAGGTCCGGTAGCGCGGGTTGCATCTCGGGTGGCGGAGTTTGTGTGAGTGTTACATCGCCGGTGTGGTAGCGGGCAACCGCGAGAGGAGTGTCGATCCCGCGCAGCGCCCATTCGGTGATAGTCTTGCCGCGATTGGGACAGAGGATGAGACCGATTGTCGGCTCATCGCCCGGTTGGCGCTCGAGTTCGTCTACGGCCGTCAGGTAGAAGCTCATCTTGCCGGCGAACTCCGGTTTGAACTCTTGGACCTTTAGGTCGATCACGACGAACCGTCGAAGGATGTAGTTGTAGAAGAGCAGGTCGATGAAGAACTCGACTTCTCTGCCGGTCTCCTCGTCGATGATCTTGAGCGGGAACTGTCTGCCGGCCAGTGCAAACCCACGGCCCATCTCCATCAAGAACGACTGTATGTCGTTGAGCAGCGCTGTCTCGAGATCGCGCTCGTTGGCCTCGCGGGAGAGTCTGAGGAACTCGAAGTTGTAAGGGTCCTTGATCGCGTCACGGACGAGCTCGGAGTCTGGTGTGGGGAGGGCGCGATCGAAGCTTGTGATCGCTCCGCCCTGGCGACTCTTGAGGTCAGTCGCGATCTGGGTCTCGAGTACGCTGCGCGACCAGCCGTTTTCAATCGCTTGGTTGGCGTACCAGAGGCGATCAGTGGAGTCCTTGAGCTTGTCGAGCAGGCAGCGGATGTGGCCCCAGGGCAATTGTCCCACAGGCTGTGGGACAATTTCGTCGCTACCTCCTGTCAGTGGCCATGCCGCGGCGAAGCTGCGCATGTAGTGTAGGTTCGACCGCGAAAGGCCGGTCATCTCCGGGAACTCGCGACGCAGGTCGGCTGCCAGGCGGGCGATGACCTTGGTGCCCCACCCCTTTTCGCTTTGGCGGGCGAGGATCTCTCTTCCGATCTCCCAGTAGAGCAGGATCAGCTCGCTGTTGACCGCAAGCACAGCACGGGTGCGCGCGGTGGCGATTCGGGCCTTGACGTCTGCCAAGAACGCGGGATAGCCGACCGGAAGCGCGTCCCCGCGACGAGTGGGAGCTGGGTCGGGCGCCTTCGACATGGGAACATACGTTCGCAGATACCTCGGACGGAGTCTGCGGCCGGCGGAAGCTGTACGACAGGTTGAGCGCGCGGGCCCGCGATCAGGCGAGGGTTTGGCAGACCATGGGTAGGTCTCGGGCGGGACGGGGGGCGCGCCGTCTTGCGGGGCGGGCACCACGGCGGTGCTCGCTCCGACCTACATATCGTCGGGCGTGGGCGGCAAGCCGACCGCCCAGTTCTCCGAGTTCTCCGCGGTCAACGTGCAGATCGTCAACGGGACAACCCCGGCGGCACGTTTGGGTTTTTGGGTCGCATCCGCGCAGGTGTTCGCGAGGCCGGCGCCTGTGGGGGTGGGGCCTCCGTGCCCCGCCACGAAGCTTGACGAGTCTGCTTTACCACGCCCGACGACCCCGCTACAGTGGCGATACCCCCTCCGTTCGCTTCGGCGGCGGAGATGCGAGGCCGCCTTCGGGCGGCCTTTGCGATTTCAGGACGGACCTACCACTCGAAATGATTCCCAAGGGAGAGGCGATATGGTCGGTCTCGGCGATGGTTCGGTGGGTGGATTCGAGAACCAGCGAGCGTATCTGGTTGAAACGTTCAGGACCGTTGGGACATCGAATTCGAACGGGACCGGCTCGGCCCGATCCTCGACCAGATACAGCCGGTCGCCCACTTGTTGAGCGACAAAAGGAAGGGCCCCGTGAGATCCGGGGCCCCAATGTCCAGGTGCTTCGATTGCATTCAGCTCACGCCTACTAATCGAACCTGAGACGCCGTAACTGTAGCACACACCAGGACCCGCTAGAACACGGTGATCCAGTTCGTGTAGGGCCTTCCCTTCGAGGTCTGGCCGACATCCGCTCCGGGTCGAGCAGTGGACAGGTTCAGATCGATCCCCCTCAGATTTGCATCGCCCTCCGCCGAGCGACGGCGTATACCAGCGATTAGGTCTGCAACTTGAATGCCCTCGATCGAGCGGGAGCTGCCGTAATAAACGGCCGGGTGCAGGGCCAAGTTGCCGGACGCTACGAAGCTTGCGACGCATCGACTCGCGTGCTGGTCGTATTGGTGACCGGACCAATCGGCGACGATCATGCCCATGCGGCCAAGCGCTTGGCACTCCGCGTCAAAATGCTCGGCAAGAATCTGTAGTTGCAGTGGCATTGTGGTTGCCAACGTCATGGGATGGTTCATGTTGGACTTCAGGATGTGGCGGCATACACAGTGCCGCCCATCGTTTTTACCAGTCGCTCGATCTCTTGACAGAAACGGCGGTTCTTTGATCGGTTCCATGGGTTTGGCTTGATCACTTGCGCAGACTTGATCTCCCATGCCTGGGGCATCCCCCTGCCCGGATAGAACGCTTTCTTCGCTCCCATGACCCGGCGCGAAAAGGTTGGATATGCGTCGGCGTCGATGGCGAAGCCTGCAAGGACCACCGCTTCAGAAGCGTGGCCTGCGTCAGGCTTACCGGAGTCATCGAGGTAGAGAATTCGTGTTCGCATCGTGCAGCCCGACGCATGGATCGTGCGCGTACCAAGTCTTGCTATCGAACACATGTTCGCCGATGCTCCGGACGGAACTTTGCAGACCATTGTCGTCTCCAAAGACAGCCGCGCGGCGCCCCATGCCGAAGCGGGAGCGCCTTATCGCGCGACGGTAGTCGCCTGGGCGAACTGTGGGTCGCCGGTTGGCAGGCCGCCCTCGTCATAGCTGACAAGCGCGATGTCCTCGGCGGCATCTGGCTCGGCGTCGACGATGCGCTGGAGAGCGGCACGGGCGCCAGCCTCCTCCTCGTAGGAGTCGATCATGTTGCCGGTGCTGCTGAGCAGTACGTAATGCGTTGCTAATCGCCTACAGGGAGGATATTCCAGCGTCGAGCGGTGGCCGCAGCCATTTCTCGCGCCAGATACATGGATAGGCCAAAATGGATCAACGCCGACTCGACCTCAAGTCCGCGCGGACGCGCCTCGCGCTCGTAGTTGGAGCGGAAAACATCGAGCATGACGGGGTCGGGCCGGACCGGGGCGGCCGGCTCGCGCGAGGATGGCGGATCGAGTAAGGAGACTTATCGTGCGTGCTCGTGTATTGGTCGCTGGATTGGCGACGGGTGTATTTGTGTTGGCAATCGGGGTGGCGGCCGCCCAGGCTGTGCCCCCGGGCTGGGAGTGCATTCCGACGACCGCTGGTCAGGCCGTCGTCTCGGGCGGGACCGGGGCCGCGCCGTCCTGTGGGGCAGGCACCACGGCGGTGCTGGCGCCTACCTACATATCGTCGGGTGTAGGCGGCAAGCCGACCGCCCAGTTCTCCGCCGTCAACGTGCAGATCGTGAACGGGTCGGGCGTGGAGGCCACGATCAACGGCGAGGGCAACTTGGTCGTGGGCTACGACGAAAAACCGACCAACCAGACCGGCTCGCACAACCTGGTGTTGGGTGGGGCGAACTCTTACTCGAGCTATGGGGGGCTGGTCGCGGGGACGGGTAATTTGATCTCGAACGCTTTCGCTTCGGTTCTTGGTGGCGCGCAGAACGTGGCGAGTGGCGGCACGAGTACGATCCTTGGCGGCTACGCCAACCGCACGTCCTCTAGCTGGGCGACGATTGGAGGCGGTTGCTCCAACCTGGCGGGTCTCGGTACGCCTTCAGTGAGCGCGAGCTGCACCAACACCTCCGGCAATCCCCACGGATTCGCGTCAGTGTTCGGTGGTGCCGGCAACCAGGCCTCTGGTACCGCCACCAGCGCCTCGGGTGGCCACCTCAACACCGCCTCAGACCCCTACGCGAGCGTCGCAGGTGGTTGTTTGAACATCGCTGGCGCGACCGGCGCATCGAGTGGGACCTGCTCGGTCGGCGCCGAGGCCGTTCTCGGCGGGTTCGAGAACACCGCCAGCGCCCTCGAGGCGACGGTCAGCGGGGGCGACATCAACACGGCCGAGAGCACATCGGGCGCTGTTCTCGGCGGTCAGGGCAACTTGACGACCGGCGGTAGCGCGACGATCGCGGGCGGCGACTTCAACGTCGCGGGCGGCAGCTTCGACGCGATCCTTGGCGGCTTCGAGAATCAAACGGGCGGGTTCGAGTCGACGGCGAGCGGCGGTAGCAGCAACAATGCCAGCGCCAACGAGTCATCGGTCCTCGGTGGTGAGGGCAACAACGCCTCGACTACCTGCCAGGCGATTCCGGCCGCGCCGATCAACAGTCCCTGCTGAGGCGCGGGATCGGGACTCTTGCACAACGGCAGGCTGCCGGCGGATGGTCGTCTGACCGCAACGCTGGCGGCACTGTCGGGTTTTTGGGTCGCATCCACGCAGGCAATTGGGGAACGAGACCTGTTGGGGCCGGGCATCCGTGCCCCGCCACGAACGCTTTTCACAGCGCTTACCTCCGGGTGGAGGTGATCTGTTTGGTGCTGGGCTTGAGGTTAGGTATCGGCACGGACGTGTTTTATGTAGCGTATTGTATTCAAGAACACGGGACCCGAGAACGACGGAGCCCCAGGGGGATCACCGCCGAAGCGGGAGAGCCTTACCTGGGGCATACGCTGACCACTCTATCTCCGGGGCGCCGGCGATTCAGTTAGACCGGCCGTAATCGCGCAAACTTGGGGATCACGCTCTCGCGCAAGGCGCGGTTCGGCCAAGGCGAGATGGCAGAAGCGGCAGTCGGTCGAGCGGGGTCGAGTGTTAGGGACGGGTCGAGGTACGACGGGGATTAACTGGCGGGTCAGGCCGTGGTGGAGCGGTGCCGGCCGAAACGTTTGACGATGGCTCTCATCAGCGGACCGCGCTTTTCCGGTAGCGCGAAGCCGGGCGGTGGAGTTGCGGACATATGGGTGGGGGGCCGTGGGACCGGACGGGTCTGCCTTGAATCTTGGACATTGGGATTGTCGGTGGCCATGGCTACGAGTTTAGTCGACGATGCTGAGGGTCCACAAGACGATCTCGCCGGTGAGCAGCAGGCCACTGACGGTGAGCCAGTCGGACAGCCGAGCGATCTCCTCGCGGTTGAAGTCGACGTGGCGCTCGATCCAATGGCCCGCCGTTCGGTATGCGTCTGAGATGTCGGCTGCCTGGCGACGATCGCTCTCGGCGAGCAGTGTCTGTCCATCGAACGCGAATACAAGCTCATGTGCCGTCAGAACCCACATGGCGCAGCCGAGACAGAGCAGGAAGGAGATGAGCCCCAGTGCGCTCCACAGGCTAACAGCCCTGCGTCCTGCCTCCGCGCCGAGCAGCGACCCCGCGATCGACGCCGCCGCGAGCACTGTGCCGGCACGGGTGCGCAGGCCGGCGAGCGCACGCTCCTGCTCAGCTGATATGGACGGCGCAGGAGCGGGCTCGCGAATCGCCCGTCGAGCGGCCTCGGCTTTCGATGATGGCGGCTTCGCGGTGCGTCTCCAGGGCACGACGGACGGCTCCGAGCGCGCAATCAACAGTCCCTCTGCTGAAACGCGCACGGACCGAGGCTCGCTATGCCAACTTCACCGTGCGCGTCGCGACCACCTTGCCATCGACTTCGATGCTCAACACCACCCGCCCGTGGCCAAGCTGGCGCAAGGCGCGCTTGGACAGATGAACTGTTGTGGTGCCTTTGGAGGCGAGCTTGGACGTCACGTGTACACGATGAGATCCACGCTGGGCGCGCAGCACGATATGGCAGGCCGCGGCGCAGCTTATTGTGGCGCCGTGCGTTGAGAGCGCCGCGGTCACCCGCGGACGGAATTGTGAGGCTTGGGGAAGTGCCACCGGGGGGGTTGGCAGAGGGGGGGTTGGCGCCGGTGGCGCTGACACCGGGGGAATCGATACGGGTGGCGTTTCGGGTCGGTATTGGGCGAAGCTGGCGCTGTGGCGAACGCCGCTCAGGCCAAAGTCAGCGCCACTCAGCGCCAGCGCGCCGCTGGTGCCGACGCTGAGAAATCCGACCGTGAGGAGTGTTGTGAGCTGTGACCGCATGATGAATCCGCCTTCTCGTAAAGGGCGTCGACGACCCCTTGGAGGCCATCCCGAAGCGTTCCGCCTGTCGCATACCGCTCATTGAGCTGATACGAACCGAGAGCTGGATCCCCGGCTCTTCATGCCCTCGGCTGGACGAATAGGCATTTGACCGCCGAGGCAGGAGGCACACGAGGAACTGGGCGCCGGTCAATTGTGCGGCGAGCCGCCCCTGCGCCGTGGATGGGCCAGGCGGAGTGTGCCCCTGCGCCATGACGAGCTCATAGCAGGGCCAGGCGGCTGCTTTGTGTCCGGCGCGGGCGGCGCGGCGAGCTCGCGGCGGGAAGAGACTCCGAGCTTGCGGTAGATGTTGCGCGCATGGGTGCGAACCGTCTCGGTGCCAATCTGCAAGGTGGCAGCTATTTGAGCGTTTGAGCGGCCCAGTTGAAGCAGGGGAAGCACTTCGGCCTCGCGCTGGGTGAGCAACTGTCCAGCCGTGACCTGACCGCTGGCCGGGTCGGGCGCGGCCCGCGGAATCACCTGAAGCCCCCGTGAGGCGAGGTGGATCGCGTTGAGCACGTCGCGCGATTGCGTGTCTCGGCCGAGCACGGCGCTTGCTCCGAACGCGAGCATCTGGGCGCATTCCACCGTCGACGGGGCGTCCGCGAGCAGAACCAGTCGGGTGGACGGATGGAGGCGGCTGAGCTCCCGGACATCGGCCAGCTTGGCCAGGGCGCCGGCGTCGAGGATCGCCACACCCGGCTGATGGGCGCGAAGGACGACGGAGATCCGGCTGTGCTCCACGCCGGCGGCCACGATCGCAAGGCTCCTATCGCTCTCGATCAGCTCTCCCAGCCCTCTGGTGAGGAGGTCGTCGAACTGGGCAAGGACGATGGTGATGGGGGCCTGTGGCGGCATCGGCGGTAGGGCGCCCGCGAGCGCCTACGCTCTCATCGGCAGGAAAGCGCGTAGGGGTGAGTTTCCTCTCACCCCTACTTCCCCCTGCGGGTCCCCCCAAAATCCCCCCGCGGAGGTGATGAGCCAGGCGGCTTCTGGCCTCAGCGTAATGGCATGGCTCGTGTTCTTGCTGCCGGCGTACTTGCAACAGCGCTTCTGCTCACCGCATCAGCCGGCGCTCATGGCCGCCGCCCTCTCCATCCTCACGCCTCGAGCACGGCGCACCAGCGGGCCTCAGCCCGTCGGGTAGCGCTTGGCAAGTCAAGCGGCCCCGACCCGGTTACGCTTGCCACGGCGGTCGCGGAGCGCTTCTGGCGCGCGGTGCCCTGCGGCGGCCAGGTCACGGTCCTCGCCGACATGCCGCTCGTCCCCGGCCTCGACCCCACGACCGACGGTTGGGCTACGTTCAACTCGTCGCTTGGACCGAACGACCTGCAAGCACCGGCGAGCACCTATACGCAGTGCACGATTTCACTTGCCCACTGGCATTGGCCGACGTGGGCGGCCATCGACAGCGACTGGAACATGTTCTGTCTAACGGTCATCCACGAGATGGGTCACCTGCTCGGCCATCCCCACTCCTCAGCCCCGGGCAGCGTAATGGCGCCCGTGTTCACCGATGAATCGAACGTTCCCGAGATCTGCCGGGCCGCGAAGGCACGATAAGGCGGCTGGCGGAGCGGTGGCAGCAGCAACAACGCCAGTGCCAACGAGTCACCGATTCTCGACGGCATGAGTGGCGTACCAGGCGCGGTCATCAGCATCCTTCAGCTTGTCCAGGATGACCATGTTGTGGGCCCAGGGCAATTGTGCAGCAGGCTGCTGCACAATTGAAGACGGGCTCTCGGCGGGCCACGCGCGGGCAAACGCTCGCATGTAGCGAGGCGGCCTGTCATGCCGATCGTCGGCTTCTGTCTTATCCTCACAGCGATCCGGCTTCGGTTGGAAGCCCTGCTGCGGTAGGGAGCGCATCTGAGTGCCACGTCGTTTGGGATTGGGCGTGGCGCTCACAAACCGTCCCAGTAGGGTCGTAGAGTGGCACCGTAGTATGCGTGGTACTCTCCAAATCATGCCTGACCGCTCACGCAAGCGCCCGCGCGACCCGAATCAGCTCGGGAAGCTCATCGTGGACACAGCCACGGGTGAGGCCGAGGAGATCCCAGAGGACGCCGGTAAGGATCCAGCGGCAGTAGCCCTCGGGCGAAGGGGTGGTTTGAAGGGCGGGAAGGCTCGGGCAGAGAGCATGACACCAGAGGAACGAAGCATGGCTGCGCGGCGAGCCGCACAGAAGCGGTGGAGCAAATAGCGATGTCGTCAGTCGATATAGCTGCCGCCGAGCGTGACTCCAATCGCTTGATCGAGAGCCAGCTCGCTAGTCGAGCCAAGGCGCTCGAAGATGCTGCCAGCGCTCACGTTCTGAGCTATCTAGGGCCAATGTACGAGCCAGCGGACGATCAGATCAAGGACGCAGTTGAGGCCATGGTGGGCTATGGCCGCAATGGGCGAGCGCGCCGACAGGCTTCCCTTATGGTCCTCCTTGAGACCGATGGTGGCTTTATCACGATCGCGGAGCGCATAGCCCGCATCTTCCGTCAGCACTACAGGCGCGTCGACTTTGTTGTTCCGACCTACGCCATGTCGGCCGGAACCGTACTCGTGATGTCCGGGGATGAGATCCACATGGACTACGCCTCGACACTTGGACCTATTGACCCGCAAGTGAGGAAGCAAGGCCGGTTTGTGCCAGCTCTCGGCTATTTGGAGCAGTATCAGCGACTAGTCGAAAGGTCGGCGGCTGGCCTGCTTACAGAGGCTGAGCTGGCGTACTTGATCGAAAACTTCGATCCAGCAGAGCTTTATCAGTACGAGCAGGAGCGGGAGCTGTCGATTGCCCTGCTAGAGCAGTGGCTGGTTCGCTACAAGTTCAAGAACTGGCGTGTAACGGAAACGACCAAAACGACCGTTAGCCGACAGATGCGCGTCAAGCGAGCCAATGAAATCGGCCGAAAGCTCAATGACACAAAGCTTTGGCACTCTCATGGCAGAGGCATCCCTATGGAAGTTCTACGCCGAGATCTCAAGCTCATGATCCGCGACTTTGGTTCTAACCCTGCATTGGCTCAGCCACTGCATGACTACTTCCGGCTACTTTCGGATTACCGGATGCGGCGTGGTCACAATGCATTTGTCCTACACACAAAGGAGCGTTACGTCGGCTATGGCTACTAAATCGTTCCCAGATCCCAGCAAGGCACTTGATTTGGACAAACTGCTTGAGCAGAACCCAAGCATCGGTCGCGCTCGGATCAGCAAAGTAAGAGCACTGATTAAGGCTCGGCGCCAAGACGGGCACCGAACCTCATACCGGCTTGATTCGCCCTATGAGCGAGGCCGATACGCAAGTCTGCGGCGCGACGACAGCACATAGCCTGCGGAACTGACTGTTCTGTCCGAGCGGTCACGTCCGCCGCGTCCCGAGCTATACCCAGAAGTTGTGGATGCGCGTGAAGAGGAAGGCGGCGTACCTTCCCGGTTGATGAAGACCGAAGCCGGTGATGGCCGGCAGGAAGGCACGCCATGTCAGATGTTCGCAGGCTCCCCGTCGGGGAGGAGGAGGAGGGTCGGGTCACGCTCGATGATCTCGCTCGTGAGGGCGCTCGCAGGATGATCGCCGCGGCGCTGGAGGCCGAGGTCGAGGAGTACGTCGGCTCGTTCGTGGACGAGGTCGATGAGGATGGCAAGCGGCTGGTCGTCCGTAACGGCCGTGCGCGGGAGCGCCGCGTGACGGTCGGGTCGGGGACGATCCCGGTCAAGGCGCCGAGGGTGAACGACAAGCGCATCGAGGAGGCGAGCGGGGAGCGCAAGCGGTTCAGCTCGCGGATCCTGCCGGCGTATGCGCGTCGGTCGCCGAAGGTCACCGAGGTTCTGCCGATCCTGTATCTGCACGGGCTCTCGACCGGGGATTTCGGACCGGCGCTGCGGGATCTGTTGGGCGAGGATGCCTCAGGGCTGTCGTCCAGTTCGATCCAGCGGCTGACCGAGCAGTGGCAGGCCGAGCACGCCGCGTTTTGTGCCCGGGAGCTGCGGTTTCACCGCTACGCCTACCTGTTCGTCGATGGCGTGAACGTCAGCGTTCGTCTCGGGGAGGACCCCAAGCTGTGCCTGCTGGTGGTGATCGGTGTCCGTGAGGATGGCTGCAAGGAGTTGCTCGCTGTCGAGGACGGCTACCGCGAGAGCGAGGATTCCTGGGCGGGTGTGTTCCGCGATCTCCGCGACCGTGGCATGAACGAGCCGAAGCTCATGACCGGCGACGGCGCCTTGGGGGCGTGGGCGGCGCTGCGCAGCGTGTTTCCCGGCACCAGGGAGCAGCGTTGCTGGGTTCACAAGACGGCGAACGTCCTCGACGCGCTCCCAAAGCGGCTGCAGCCACGCGCGAAGGGCCTGTTGCACGAGATGGCCGAGGCGCCCTCCCACGCGGACGCTCGCAGGGCGCTGGAGCGCTTCCGCGGCGAGTTCGACGCGAAGTACCCGAAGGCCGTGGCGAAGCTCGGCAAGGACTGGGAGGCGCTCACCGCGTTCTTCGACTTCCCCGCCGAGCATTGGCGCCATTTGCGCACAACGAATCCGATCGAGAGCAGCTTCGCGACCGTCAAGCTCCGCACCAAGGTCACCAAGGGCGCCGGCTCCAAGAAGGCAGCGCTCGCGATGGCCTACAAGCTCTTGGACGCCGCCCAGGAGCGCTGGCGGCGGTTCAACGGCCACGAACTCGTCACCGACGTACTCGATGGCGTGAAGTTCAAGGACGGAATCAAGGTCACAGACGACAAAACCACGAGAACGGACGAGAAGGTCGCCGCCTGATGCTTCACCTCCTCATCCACAACTCTTGACAATTGCTCGGCTGTGACCCCGGGCTGGGAGTGCATCCCGACGACCGCCGGTCAGGTCGTCGTCTCGGGCGCGACCGGCGGAGCGCCGGCCTGCGCGGCGGGCACCACGGCGGGCCTCCCAGGAGTGGCCATGCTGCGGCGAAGCTGCGCATGTAGTGGAGGCTCGACAACGGTGCTACCGGAAGTGACGTCACCCAGCGGCGACAACGTTGCCGCACTGCTTGGACTTAACGTGTGGCCGTGGTCACCTTGGCGAATTGTGGGTCGCCGGTGGGCAGACCGCTCTCGTCATAGGTGACAAGAGCGATGTGCTCGGCGGCGTCGGGCTCGGCCTCGACGATACGTTGGAGAGCGGCAGGGCTCCGGCCTCCTCATCGTAGGAGTCGATCATGTTGCCGGTGCTGCTGAGCAGTACGTAGTGCATCGCTAATCGCCTACAGGGAGGATATCGCCTATGCAGGCGAGTAGTTGTAGCGGTCTTCCCCATACGGTCACGTGTCCTGGCTGGGCCGTGTGAGCCCAACAGAAGCCGTGTCCGGGCTCGAGCCGCATCTCTGCGATGTGGCCAGCGTTCCCTTATGGTCCTCGGTCCTGAGGTTGCGGGTAGCAGCTCCGGTAGGCGTCATGTAGCGTATTGTACGCACGACCACGGATGGCACATAACACCAAAGCCACAGCGCGAAACGCCAAGACACCTGCTAAGCCCGCCCCATACACTTCCCCCCACAGGGCGCGGCTGGACCGGGGCGGCCGGGTCGCGCGAGGATGGCGGACCGAGTAAGGAGACTTATCGTGCTCGTGTTTTGGTCGCCGGATTGGTGACTTGTGTATTTGTGTTGGCAATCGGGGCGGCGCCCGCGCAGGCTGTGACCCCGGGCTGGGAGTGCATTCCTACGACCGCTGGGCAAGCTGTCGTCTCGGGCGGGACCGGGGGAGCGCCGTCCTGCGGCGCCGGCACGACTGCGGTGCTTGCGCCTACCTTTATCTCCTCTGGCGTGGGCGGCAAGCCCACGGTCCAGTTCTCGGCGGTGAACGTCCAGATCGTCAATGGGATGGCCTCGGAGGCTACGACTAACGGGGAGGGCAACCTGGTTGTCGGCTACAACGAAAAAGGGGGCGCCCAGACCGGCTCGCACAACCTGGTGCTGGGTGGGTCGAACTCGTATACAACAGTCCTTGCTGAGACTTGCGTGGGTCATCGGGTGCCGCCGGTGGTTGGTCTCTGACCGCCAACTCCGGCGGCATATTTGGGTTTTTAGGGTCGCATCCGCGCAGGTGTTCGCGAGGCCGGATGCCTAGGGGGGCGGGGCCTCCGTGCCCCGCCACGAAGCTCCATCGTGTTGCTGGAGTCTGCTTGACCAGGCCTGAAGACCCCGCTACAATGGGGATACCCCCTCCGTTCGCTTCGGCGGCGGAGATGCGAGGCCGCCTTCGGGCGGCCTTTGCGATTTTCAGGGCGTACCTACCACTCGGGCGGCTTGTGGATGATGCCCTTGCGGTCAGATACTTGCGGTGGGAGTTGGCTCGCACGCAAAGCCGACCTTCTGATTGGCTTATAGAACGAGCCGCGCGGCAATACCCTTGGCGAGAGTCCGTAGCTGCGGTTGCTGTGTGGATTGAGTACGCCAACCGGGGCTTTGAGATCCTCTCGCACGAATCTGACTGGCTCCTTGAGGTCGCTGTCGTTCGATATGACAACGGCCAGATCGTAGCGCGCACGAAAGCCATCGATGAGGAGGTGGCTGGCAAGGTTGACATCTGAGCCCTTCTCCTCGGTGATTTCGACCTCCACAAAGGCGGACTGTCCTCTCCGCACCTTGGCGCGGCGGCGAACGGCGGTTCTCGTTATGAAGTGCCCATAGTGGATTGTGAGGCGCGGAACAGTCGCCAGGGCACGCAAATATGTCTGTTGACGTTGAGCCACATGCGGATTGTCAGGCCTGCCTTTTACCTTCGCCGTGAAGTACCTGATCCCGACAATTTCAGAGTCTTCATTGAGCAGACGCTCGCAAAGTACACCCACGTCAAGCCAACGCTCGGAAGTGTCCCTGAGGCATCCGTAGTAGAGGTTGAAACCATCGACGTAGATGATTGTACGTAGCTTTGGTCGCCCGCTAGACATTGTGCGTAGTCTAAAAGTTCCATAGGTCGACGCCGCTTCGAAGCGGTGCCTGAGCACCACAGCGAGGTGCCGCTACGCGCGCGCGGCGTCAGCCGGCCAGCACTCCGTCACCAATTCCCGCGTGTTACGAATGTTCGCCTTGCTCGACGCCCCGAACACGATCGCCTCAATGTTCGGCTGTGCGCAGATCCACTCGATGGCCTCGCGCGGCGGTATTGCACCCGAGGCATAGACCGACATCGCGACGGCACGAAAGCGGCGCTCTCTCAACGCCGCTTCATACGCAGCGGCTCCGCCGCACATGCGAAAGCCGATCTTGTTGATGTTCGAGCAAACAATTGGGTTGTCTATTTGCAGCTCCTCGAGGACGTCGAGCAGCGCCGGCATGTTCATCGTGATGAAGCCGGGCTCGGCGTCGTAGCGGTCTTTTACGTGCTCGGCGAAGACGCGGAAGGCATCCTTGAAGCCGAGGCCGAGCAGCAGATCGACGACCACGTTCTGGAGAAAGATGACCGGGGCGTTCAAGCCGTGGAACATCTTCATCTCGGCGTCGATCAAGAGCGTCGTGAGGCCCTCGATGTCCTTCTTGGCTACTGAGCTGCCTCCGCGGATGGCGGCGTTCATCAGGCCCTCGTCGGGCAGGAATCGCCGCACGGCGCCCAACATGCCGTTCTCGGTGACCGCGTTTGCGTACTTGTGGGCGTAGGGCATGCCCGGGTAGAAGACGAAGTCGGGATAGCGATCCGGATTGGCCCGCACGTGGTCGCAGACGAGCGAGATGCGGTCGTGGGTCGTGCACATGAAGGTTCGGATGCCCTCGTCGTAGGCCGTGTCCAGGACATCGATCACCGCGCCGATGTCCTGGAAGCGAAGCGCCTGGGCGCGAGCCTTCTCCTCGGACATGTGGTTGACGCCGAAGAACTGGTTGTCGCCGAACAGCAGTCGGTCCATTAGGAGTGCCTCCGGAGCTGCCGTGAGCCGTGATTCGGCATCGAAGTGCTCATCGTTTCCACAAGCGGAACTTTCGGGGTCGCTTGGTTGGAGGGGGAGGGGGCAGCTCGCCGTTGGTTGCGGTCGACGCGCCTTTTGCCGCGTCGGCGACTAGCGTGGCGATGACCTTGTCGGTAATGGCCGCCGTCGCGAAGTTGCTGATGCCGCCTGTCTGGCGCTCCTTGACGCGCTGCACGAAGTAGTCGATCTGGGCGCTGTACTCCTCGCCGCGCAGGTAGAACCAGACGGGCTCGGTCAGCTCGGTCGTGTAGCGGACGTTCCAGCCTTCCTCGTAGCCCGGGGGCATGCTTGCGGTGTCGCGCAGGTAGACCTGGCATTCTTGTCTATCGGCGTAGATGCGCCCCGCCGTGCCCCAGATCGTCACGCGTGTCGTCATCTTGCGGTAGGACTCGTCTGACCAGTTGACCGAGAGTTGGCCTGTCTTGCCTCCCGGGAAGTAAAGGGTGCTGAAGACCTCATCGTCGATCTCTCGCGAGAAGACACGGTTGAGGGCGGTCCCGCCGACGCCGCTGGGCTCGCCGACGTACCAGGTCACCAGATCTATGACGTGAGCCGCGTAGTCATAGAGGCAGCCGCCGCCCTCCGCGCGCTGGCTTCTCCAGGTCCCGCCCTTGGGCTTGAGTACCACCGGCCCGTATGCCTCGCCAAGGATGTGGGTCACATCGCCGATTGCGCCTTGATCGAGGACCGACTTGACCTCGCGGAACGCTCCCACGAAGCGGTTGTGGTAGCCGACCTGCGTTACGAGTTCGCGCTCGCGCGCGAGGGTCTCCAGGGCCTCGGCGTCGCTGACGCTCAACGTGAAGGGCTTCTCGCAGAAGACGTGGATGTCGCGCTCCAGCGCCTTTCGGACCATACGAGCGTGGGAACTTGACGGCGTGGCGATCACGATCGCGTCCAGGTCGACCTTCTCGAGCATGGCGTCGAAGTCGTCATAGGTCTTGACGCCCGTGTACTTGCCAAGCACGCCGAGGACATAGCCCGAGGAGTCGCAGACGCCGACGAGTTCGACGTCCGGGTGCATGTTGACGATGGCGTGGTGGGAGAGGCCCATCTTGCCGAGGCCGACGATGGCTACCTTGATCAAGACTTCAACTCCGGAGGGACGGCACTTGGATCAACACGGCGCATACAATACCGATGCAGGACTCACTATGCGCTTCAATCTGGCGGTCAGAAAGGACGATTAGACTTGACCACGCTACTGGTCGCATCGACTGGTGGGCATCTCAAGGAGCTCCACCATCTGTACAAGCGATTGCCGGGAGCCCACGAGTCCTGCCGTTGGGTCACCTTCGACACTCCTCAGAGTAGATCTCTACTTGAAGGGGAGGATGTCGATTTCGTTCCCTTCGTAGGCGGTCGAGATCCACTCAACATCGTGCGCAATTTGTCTGACGCCTACCGCATTTTGCGCAATCGGGACATCGATATGGTAGTCAGCACGGGCTCTGCGGTCGCATTGCCCTATGTCGCGCTAGCGCGTGCCCGACAGGTGCATTGTCACTACATCGAGAGCGCGGCACGTATAGACGGGCCGTCGATGACTGGTCGCCTGATCATGAGAATCCCGGGCGTCAATTTGTACACCCAGTATCCCGTGTGGGCTAGCAGGCGCTGGGCCTATGGTGGATCCGTATTCGACGTATTCGCGCCGGCGGCTCCCGTGACCACACAGCCGCCCCGGCCGACGCGCGTTGTCGTTACCCTGGGCACATATCGTGGCTATGGGTTCCCGCGGCTCGTCGCGCGCCTCCTTCAGATTTTGCCGCCCGGAACAGACGTATTGTGGCAAACTGGAGATACTGATACAGGCAAATTTGGCGTCTCAGGGCATTATGCAATCCCTGAGCAGGACTTGATTCAGGCAATGCGTGAGGCAGATGTCGTTATCGCACACGCTGGAGTCGGAACAGCGCTGGCAGCTCTTGAAGTAGGAAGATGCCCGCTGCTTGTACCGCGCCGACTGTCGCTAGGGGAGCATGTTGACGATCATCAAATTCAGGTCGCACGCGAGCTCAGCAACCGAGGGCTCGCGGTTTCGGTCGATGCGGATGACCTCAGCTACGATGACTTGATCGCGGTAGCGCCAAGAAGAGTCGAGACGGTCGCCCAAGCTCCAGTATTCTTGACGTCCGATGCATTATCCAAGTACTAGATAGGATTATATTTGCATCAAGTCTGACTCGATTGCTGCATGGCACTGACGCGTGATTTAATATGATCGGCTAGGCGAAGCGCGAACACGACGATCATAAATGTAGAATTTGCCTGACCTGACGTCACGAATGTCGAACTACTGGCGACATAAAGATTGTCCATACCGTGGATCGCTAGGTCAGGATCTACTACTCCGTCTCGGGGATGAGAAGACATGCGAGTAGTACCGGCTTGGTGGTAACCTCCGAACAATTGTTCACGGATAGCTCCCTCAAGATCGTCATAGAGATACTCGAGCCGGCCCAGCTGGTTTACGCGAAGGTAACTGTCTAGCTGGCGGTGAGCTCTAATGACGCTTGCGACGTCGTCCTCGCCGAAATACAAATGGGTAGATAGACGTGGCACTCCCACCGCGTCGAACTCAGATGACATCTCGACCCGGCTCTCATAATGTGGTAGATGCTCACCGTGATAGAGCAAGGGGTAAACGTTCGTGGCGCTCGGTACAAAAAAGCCGGGTACCTTACGGCCTTTCTTAACAAATCGTCTGTAGCCAAATTCCAAAGCGAAACGCGTAGCAGATCGAAAATTACGCACGATATTCGCAAGGTGCTTGCGCTTGGAGATTGGCCCCGAGGCCTTGATGTGCGCTTGACGGATCCCTTCTGAAACAAAAAAGCGGCCCAGCGGTGAGACAAGCATCAAATACACGAATGACAGAATGCCGCTTCCATGTTTGGGATCGCTGATTTCAGGGTTGACCAGCCACATGGCTATATTCGGTAGTCCCTCGTTGAGCTGACACTCTTCCGAGAAGGTTAGGCGTCTGCGTACATAGACACCGTCTTGGTCGCGCTCATGGTTGTAGATTGTTTCGGTCGCGGGTGTAGCAAAATGTACTTGTGCGATGCGGCTCTCGACGTGGGCCATATACCAATGCCCGAGATGACCAGAGTGATTGCCAATTCCGCTAGGGTGGGTTTGATTAGACGCAAATAGCAGGCGCGTCGCCTCAAGTCCGCCACAGGCCAAGATGTAGTACGTGGCGGAGACCTTTACTACCCGATCACGTAGATCCCGTGCCACTAGATGCTGTACACGAGATTGGGTTGGGTCGCAAACGATCTCAGTGCAAGTAAGATCAGTAAGGAGGGTGAGCCCTGTGGTTTCAACAAGCGCGGCGTGGTATTGCTGGCCAAAATTGGTCGGCAATGACCAGCGCTCAAGGCTGGACGCTCGCACAAGTCCATCCGGGAATCCGGGGACAAGTGATCGCATCGCAAGGTTCGGCACATCCTTGGCGTCGAATACCGCATCGCCGCAGACACACCAATCGCACGCCCGTTGGAAATATGGGTGGAGCTCCTCGTAAGAAACGGGCCAAGTTGCGTCGCCCACAATACGACGGGGCTCGAAATCTATTGGATCGAAAGGGACACATCGTCCACCCCAAAGATTGGAAGCACCGCCGAGTTGACGACTGGTGGCGAGTGACATCGGGACATGCAGCGGATCCGCGCCCGCGAGATCCCCCAGTCTTTGGGTCTCCGGTTGCCGCGAGTTTCCACCACTATCGATCAGCAGGACTCGTTGCCCTGCTCGAGCCAACTCCAACGCCACGACAATGCCGGCCGGTCCTGCACCCACTACGGCTATATCGGTCTCAATAGGTGCTTCGGTGGACGCAGACGTGTCTAGGCTCATGTCGGATCCTCCGCTAGCTGGAGGGAATCTCACTGACGAGGCGTCGAAGCTCGACAAGTACGGAGGCTCCATCTGTGTGATTCGCAACAGCGCTAGCTTCGCTCAATCGCTCTGGCCTGGTTGTGCTGTAAAGGACAACACCCTTCGGATTGGCCTCAAGGGCGTCGCGAAGCAACATCGAAGCAACCACCTGCGGTGAACACTCTATGCCGAGCTCTTCGGACCATCGCGATCGGCATTGCTGAGATTTGCCGAGATATCTCGTGATTTGATGAAAGGCATCGCCTAGAACGCCAAAAGTTATTAGCGGCCCCAAGCCCTGGGGGAGGGCTGAAACGCGAGAAAGGATGTCCTGTCGCGTTTGCAAAACTGTTGCAGTCGGAAGCGACTGCTTGATCTGGATACACGGGCTGGGCTCGCCAGCCACTCCCCAGGCGCGCAGATGGCCCGCGTGACGCGCCTCTTCGAGGTACTCACACACGCCCGGCAGGTCGAGGTGATCTGTGACCGCTGGGTCGTGAATAAGAAAAATGTCTACGTAGTCAGTCTGAAGCTCACGCATGCTGGTGAGCAGGCTGGCCCGTGCTGTCTCCGCGTCATAGCGACGCGGAGAGTGGAAAGTGTCGGCCCGCTTCTTAACATGGCGACGTAGTGCGGGATAGCGCGCAAGCAAGCGACGGGCAGGACCCTGCAAAGGGGCGAGGCGACTAGAAGCCGGCGCGGGCTCAATCCCAAACTTCGTGGCAATCACGATTTGATCTCGACGTCTGTGGGCAAAACGTCCTAGTTCTCGCTCGGCTGCGCCCAGTCCGTACATGCGTGCCACGTCAAAATGCCTAATGCCTTGGTCAAAGGCCTCGTCAAGGAGTCGCTGACGCTTACCGCTTGCAGGCTCCCGCATGAGGCTGCCGCAACCGAGACCGATCCGTGTGCTCGTGATGTCTGGGGTCAACCTCACGCTTTCCATACGAGGCAGCAAGTCTACCCGACACCGTCTTGTCGTGACGAAACGGTCCGAAGCCCTCGTTGGTGTCGCGGCTAGGCTTAGGGACTGTCCGGTTGGAAACCTGATTTGGTAGCGCCCCTTGGCCTTGACGCCATCTCTGGCGGGCTACCGTCCTCGCCACTACCTCGATGGCCAATCACCCTGGCCGGATTCCCACCTACGATACTAAAAGGTGGAACGTCGCGGGTCACGACAGCCCCAGCTCCTACAATGGCACCCTTCCCGATCCGCCGACCTTGGAGTACCAATACCCGCTCGCCGACCCAGGCAAAATCCTCAACAACTGGAACTTTGATCGCAGTCGTGCCATGAGCTCCTACCGGCTTGCTCAGATCGTCTGCAGCCCGGTTCTCCTTGAAGAAAACGCAGTGTGGGCCGACGATTACACCATATCCGAGGTCTGCGCCATAGATTTTGCAGTTCGGTCCGATGCTTGATCGATCCGCCATGCGCAGATAGCGACCGTCGGCCAAGAAGGAATTGGACCGAATGTCGATTTCCTTTCCTGCGCTTGCAAGAAAGCCGCGGGCCAAGAAGCTCCTCAGACGCGTCGACGCGGTTCCACCTGGGAACGGCATGTCCGGAAGAAACTGGGCGAACCCGTAGTAGGCAAGAAGGCAGAAGAACTTTCTCATGGCCGGCAGGATACTCGCTCGGCGGGCTTTGCGCACCGCAAGGAACGACCCTGGCTCTAAGGCCTACTTCCGCTCGATGTTGACCCTGCGCTTATGCGGGTGATCCTCCCGCCTTCGGCCATTCCTAGTGATTCGTCGAGGCGAGCAGAAGGACCAGATTGCGCTGAGCCAGTCGTGCTTTGCTTTGAGTCGAGCGATCTGGTATATGATTCGCGCCCACAGAAGACTGTCGACGCAGCACGTCTGATGCTGGCTAGCTGCCGTACGGGCACCAACTGCAACGATGATAAAGACCATTCATATAGGCCCTCATCCGCTAACCGTGGGGGGGACCCAGTCGGTCATGCGCACTATCTCTGACTATGGGATAGGTTCAGATCAAATTGCTTTGTTGCCGACCTGGAACGGAGCAAGGCATCTGACGAATTCGGGGCTTGTCCTTCGCGCGGCTGTGGCTATCATGCGCGCCGATCCGGGTACCATAGTACATGTCCATATGTCAAACGGCGGTGCTTACGCGCGTGACGGACCACTCATTGTCCTTGCTAAAGCTCGGAGACTAAAGGTAGTGGTGTCTATTCACGGGTTTGACTTTCCGGAGTTCGCTGGAAAGCATCGAGGATTGGTGACTTCGATTTTGTCGAATGCGGATGGAGTGCTGTGCCTCTCCGGCGAGACAAAGAACGCTCTACAGCAGCTGGGAATCAAAGCGCGCATTAGACGACTTCACAATCCAGTTGCAATCGATGACGAATCTCCGCCCGCGGGGGATACTGATCCGGTTGTACTATTCGCTGGCACTATAGGGATACGCAAGGGGGTAGACATCCTTGTTACGGCGTGGCAAATGGTGCTCAATAAAGGGATTACCGGGCACTGCCGACTGGTCGGGCCGATTGATGATTATCAGCCGCCTAAGCTTGATCGTATGACAGTAGAGCCGGCAGTAGACCCTCGGCACGTACGTCCACTTATACGTTCGTCGAGGCTCGTCGTGCTTCCGTCGCGTGCCGAGGGCATGCCTATGATTCTGACTGAGGCCCTAGCGGCCGGCAGGCCATTTGTTGCTACGCCTGTTGGCGGAACACGAGAGCTAGCTCCCTGCGATGAGATGATAGTCCCTGTCGAAGACGCCACAGCGCTTGCACGCGCAATAGAGCTATTCTTGGTGGATGCCTGCGCCGCTCAGCGCGTCGGCTCACGATGCAAGGAGTTTTGTATAGAAACTCGGGGCCCTGAGATTATCGGCGCCTCACTGAGGTGTTTTTACGGGGAATTGTAAGACTGTCGGTCAGCGATTCGAATCGCAGTGCCTACGCCGGAATGTCCGAGTCCTACAAACGAGTCGCCGACATTAGCTGTTCGTCGTACTACGAAGCGCGATCGGTTTATTTGATTGTGCGACCAGCGTGGGGCCAAGTATCATCGCAAGCGTAGTCGCGGCGAGCCAGGAAAAAAGTGTTGCACCCCCTACCGAATCGACGAGAAACACGGCGATGGTACAAAGGCCGGCCAACGGTATCCATCTCCTTGTATCCGGTTCTATACGTAGCCCCCGAATTGCAGCCAGGATAAGCACAACGAGGCCGATCACGTAAGCTGCCAAGCCGCCATAGCCAGTCTCGCCAATGACACTGGGCCACGACGTATCATCAATGAAATTCGGATACACAGATGTTGGGGACAATCCAACTACCCAGTTCAGTCCGTATTGATAATACACGGGACTATAATATATACGGGATGGATAGCTCGCGAATCGACCAAAGCCTGCACCTACTGGGAATTCGGTGGCAGCGATCTTCTCTCCCGTCGAGTAGAGGCGGGAGCGAGCCGAAGATTCAGAAGAAGAGTAGGTGGAAAACTGCTTGGCGATAACGTTTTGCTCAAGGTTGTATGCGATCCCGATAAGGAGCAACCCACCCACAAGAGCGATGACGGCGCCGCGCCTTTTGGTAGCGGCCTGCACTGCTACTATTACTACTACGACCGCGGCGAGAGATAGAAATCCCCGTAGACGTAGCGATAGTATCACCGAGCCAGCAAACAGAAGGGCAAGTACGAAGTCGGTGCGTGTGAATCTGTTGGCGAGTCTGGCTGCGACAAGCGCAAAGAGCAGACTCATAAACAGGCTGTATTCGCCAGGAGTGGGAAAGATTGAATGATCGGCCCCAGAGCGGTAGGCACCTTCTCGGACGATTGTAATATTCGAGATGTGCAGGCTGCTCGTCACTGATCCATGGGTAAGATGATCAGCGATGCCGATGATGGCGACGAGTACGCCGACGAACATCGCCGCCTTATAGATACGCTCGGGATCGTCGAGTTTCCACGGTATGAGAAGTACGGTTGCGACCATAATCCAGAGCTTGAGCCCTAGTAGGGCGCCAGACATGGTGACATTGATAGGTACGCCGTGGGTAATTGCACCCAGCAGTCCAAACACGGCTACGCCGATGCCGGGTAGCACAAACCGCATTGGCGGCATCCGGATATTCATACGTACGCTTCTCAAGATTGTAAGTCCCACGAACAAAAGCACCAAGAGCTCGTCGGCCTGACGAATCGCCTGTCCTGTGCTCGACGAGTATCCGAACATTGTTGACAGAGGGGCGTTGAAGACCTCAAACAGCCAAAGCCCGATGAGCGCAATGATTGGGTCTCTAAAGTAGACCGCTACCGCGCCGGCGAAGAAGAGTGCTGCTACGACGGCACCGCTTACGAGTGTTCCGTATTGAGTTGCAGCAATTGCGCCAATGGCGGCAGCGAGGAGACAGGCCGACGCGGCGATGACATGACGTCTGTCTGTCAACCTATATTGCACGAGAAATACCCTTATGCTGCTGAAGATCACCGTCTTCTACACTCAACTCGGATGACGCACCCATATGGCCGTCGGCGTGGCAGTCGCTGCTGAGGTCCAGACGGAGTAAGCTGCGCGCCAGCATCAACCGACGGTGCTCTCGTTCGGCGCGCTGGCTTGGGATGCGTACATAGGTCGCATGTTGACGCGAACGGTACACCAAAGTCGCGAGTTCGTCGCTCTAAGGACGCTATCAGGCGAGATAGGTCGGCTGCCGACGCAAGAGCCGCAACCATGAGTCCTCGGGCTTGCTTGCATGCTTCGACGTGCGTTGCTACGTTGCTCTTCGAGCATTCGAGTAGTTGGCATGTTAGGTCGACATCGAGCGAGTCACGCCGAATCGGCCCATACGTGTGAGCGCCGCAGGAGGATTCGTCGACGCTTCGATTGCCCCGGGGGTCCTACACGGCCTACAGTCAGGCCGACGGCCGCTCCGCCGCTGGGCGTGTGCGAGCTAGATGCCGCCGGCTTGTACCGCAATGCGGGCTCTAAGTCCATGGTTCGTACCGAACGCGAGGCTTGCCTTCGCAACTGCAACTACGCCAGGGCGGCTAAAAGGCGGCTGTCTTCGGGCACGCGTGCGGTGCTCGCCGGCGCGAGTAGCGCGTCGGCTCCATCAGGCCCGTCACACGTGTTTCTCGCGGCTCGCGTCGCAGGCGCAACTTCGTGGTCTACGCCTGGCGAGATCGTCTAGACTGCCGCGATCCTTAGTCTCGGCTCACGTCCCCCCTGGCTTCCGGAGGACCATCCCTTGCTTTACGTAGACGCTGCATCTAAACATCGGCATATCGAACTCGAGCATACGTTTAAGACGCGTTTCAATGGCTGTACGCGCACGTTGGCTGGTTAATCAAATGGCAAAAGTCGGCTTTCTGATCATAGGTGCACAAAAGGGTGGAACAACCTCGCTGTTCGAGTACATGCGCCGTCATCCCGAAATACACATGCCGCCGGAGAAGGAGATTGAATTTTTCAACAGGGATCATGTGTTCCGACGTGGATCGGATTGGTACTTGTCGAGAGTTACGCGTGGTGCGCCGCCGAGCGCTGTGTGTGGCGAGGCATCGACCTACTACATGAGCGGTCGTCCTGGAGATGTGCTGGGTGACGGTGGTGAAGAAGAGTCTCCGGGACGGTCGTCCGATCTTTCATCTGCAGGATCGCTTGAGGAGGTCATTCCTAGGCGCATTATGCAACTTCTACCCGAGGCGAAGCTAATTTGTGTTCTTCGGGATCCAGTTGAGCGAGCTTGCTCAGCCCATCGCATGATGACGCTTGCACACACTGAGCCTCGCTCGTTCAACGTAGCGATCGACCGACTTCTGGTCCCGGAGGTACTAGATGAAGCGCGGGCCCTACCTACTATGACCAATGGTTATGTTGTGATGGGGGAGTATGCGCGAATTCTGGCTGGTTTTGTGCGAGTCTTTCCGCCGGAGCAGCTGAAGGTCATTTTTACAAATGAACTCTCTGATCGACCGGCTGAGGTTCTTGCTTCGGTATTTGACTTCATCGGTGTCAGGGACGACTTTGTGCCCGACAACCTCGACAGCCGCTATCGAGAGGGAGCGGTCGAGGAGCGGATCCCTGGGCTACATCTTGTTAGGTGGCAGGCCGATCTCGCGCGTAAGAGGTCGGTTCGTAGACTTTGGCACGCACTGCCAAAGCGGGTACGGTGGAGTATCGATAGGGCTTCTTATCACGCTGCCATGTGGAACGCAAAGCGAGGGGAGACGGTTGATGGTAATGATATGTCCGAGTCAGTGCGCGAAAGACTGAGGACCCATTTTCGCGCTGACGGCGAAGCGCTGGAGGGGCTACTTGGGAGAAGAGCGCCGTGGCTAAGTGTGTGGAGCGGCGTTGCGGCCGGCGAGCCCGATCCTATAGTAGCGACCTCGGGTTTCCATGACTCGCACAAGGCTTCCCCGACGCGGGATCGGCGTCAGGACTAAAGAACGGCCACTGGATGACTATTTATGGCCATTCCTAGGTACCGATCTCATCGGAAGCGGCTAGGATAATGGTTCAAAAAGGTGATTCGTCCGACATGGCTTCACGCCGGGACGAGGTACGCAATATACCGACCGAGGGCGGTGCGCCCGAGGGTCCGCTCGGGGATCCCTCGCTTGTAAGCAACATGGGCGCAAGGGTAGAGGAAAGTCGTGAGCATGCGCAGGAAGTGGCCGGAAGTGGGGCCGGCTCTGCGCGTCCGGTTGTAACAAGATTGTTTGCGAAGGCTTCGGCCACCGCGATTCTGCAGGGGGCATCAAGCATTATGGCCTTTGTACTCGCCGTTCTGCTCGCTCGCTTTCTGGGGAGTAGGGGTTATGGTCATTATGCGCTTGCATTTGCCTGGTCAACGCTTTTGGGTGTTCCGGCTCTTCTCGGCCTGAATACATTTTTGGTGCGAGGAATAGCGGTATATGAGGCGAGAGGGCGATGGACGTTGATGAAGGGTCTCCTCTTCCGTGCAAATCAACTCGTCTTCTTGGCGTCCTCGTTGATTGCGGCGTGCGGGATCGTTGTAGCTCTGGTTTTCCTTTCCCCATCGTTTCGTGGGCCTTTTTGCGTTGCGATGTTGCTGGTGCCTGTCACGTCACTCACCCTCTTGCGTCAAGGGGCTATGCAGGGGTTCGGACGTGTCGTCCAGGGACAGTTTCCCGAGTATTTGATCCGACCGCTATTGATTATTGTTGGGGTTGTTGTATTGAGATTCCTGGGAAGCGACGTCTTGACGCCGACGACTGCCCTCGGTGCCAACTTGATGGGCGTTTCGGTGGCGTTTGCGGTTGGCGTTCTTATGCTGAGACGGGCGCTTCCGGCTGTCCTCCGCACGGTGCAGCCTGACTATGTCACTCGTGAGTGGCTGAAAATATCACTTCCAATGATGTTGATTTCCGGAGTTTGGATTGCTAATAATTATCTGACAACGCTAATTGTAGGAGCCCTGGATGGGGCGCGTGGGGCAGGTATATATACTGCTGTTCAGAAGGGTGCCGAAGTAATCGTCATACTGTTGTATGCCACGAATATGGCCCTAGCGCCGGCAATTGCGCGACTACACGCAGATCAGGACTGGTCGGGTCTTGAGCGTACGACTGAACACATGGCGCGAGCCACATTGGTCGTGTCCGCCCCTGTAGCGGCCGCCTTCATGGTCTTCCCGCATCTCTACCTTGGGCTATTCGGTGCGAGCTTCCAGGCGGGGGCGACTGCGCTCGTGGTCCTGGCGCTTGGCCAGTTGATCAATGCCGCGGCAGGACCGTCAGGCAATGTGCTCCTCATGACCGGCCAAGAGCGATTTGCGGTTGCAGGTGTGGGCGCCGGGCTCATTGCCAATGTTGTTCTTGCCGTTGCACTGGTACCTTTGTTTGGCGTGACCGGCGGCGCCATAGCGTTTGCTTCCAGTCTGGTCCTGTGGAACACGGTGCTGGTGGTGCTTGCTCGTCGTCTTGTGGGCATTAACGTGACGGCATTTGGCGTGCTATCTATTCGGAATCGGAGAGCTTCAAGTGGGTAGCGTTCTGCTGGCGATGAGCTAGCATCGCTTTCCTTTGTTTGGGCGACTACGTACTGGGACAACCCCATCATCTTGCGTCGCTGACTTTCTGGCCATGGTTGAGCGATTAGGCAAGGCGTGTGTTCGCGCGTTCGTTTATGCGAGAGCGAGGACTGCTTGGTCGCCGCCGACCGGAGGTCTCCTCGGGCCATGAGGCGTCGAACGAGCCCAGCGACAAGGCGTTACTTGCGCTGTCCTGAGCTTGGAACTGACGCTTGGGCGCCGCCTGAGGCGATGTCGGTCTGGGTGTTTGGTTGGCGGAAACGGCAGGGAAGGGCCTTAGGTCAGACGACGGCCACGCACCAAGTTCCGACCGGCCTCCCCCGTTGGAGAAATGCGGCTTCTCGCCCGCCCGAATCGCGCGTACCCACCTTCTGTATGCTACAGGCGCAAAGGACGCTTAGCGATCTGGAAGGATACTACATAGGTGCAGCAAGATTCCGATGGACTCAACATAGAGCAGTCGTTGGGCGTCCTGCGTCGTCGCTCGCCGGTCATCCTCCTTTGTCTAGTGCTCGCGGGGGGTGCGGCATTCGGCTTGTCCAAGCACCAGCCGAAGAAGTACACGGCTACGGCGTCGCTCGTCTTTAACAACAGTCAAACTAATCTACAGGCTGCTGGGCTTCAAGCCGTGAGCAGCGGCAGCCAGATACCGCAGCAGCAGACGAATCTCAAGCTGGTCCAGCTGGGGGACATGTCGGCCAAGACAGCCAGCCGCATCGGCCTAGGCCTGAGCAAGGAGAAGGTGAGCGAAGACTTGAGCGTAGGTGCTCAAGGCGAATCTAACGTCGTGAACGTATCTGCGACCGCTACGTCACCGAAGCTTGCTGCGGATATCGCCAACACGTACACCAGCGTGTTCGTCAAGGAGCAGCAGAACAGTAATCACGCTTACTACGCTTCGGCTTTGAGGTTGGTGGAAAAGCAGCTCAAGAGTCTGACGCCCAAGCAGAAGCTGAGCGCCTCAGGTGTCGCCTTGGCCGGGCGCGCGCAGTCGCTGGGCGTTCTGTCAGAACTCCGTAGCGGCAACGTAGAAGTGGCCCAGGCGGCGACCGTTCCGACTTCGCCTTCGTCGCCAAAGGTTGCACGGAACACGGTCCTTGGCGTCGTACTTGGGCTGCTGCTAGGCATCGGCATCGCCTTCCTCCTGGAGCGTTTCGACCGCCGCATCCGCGAGCCCAAGGACCTCGAGAAGGTCTACGGCCTGCCCTTGCTCGGCGTGGTCCCCGAGAGCTCCGCCCTCCAGCGCTCGGGCGGCGGCCAGGGTTTACCTGGTGCCGCCCTGCCCTCGGGCGAGTCCGAGGCCTTCCACCTGATCAGGGCCCACATGCGCTACTTCAATGTGGACCGAGAACTGCGCACCCTGATGGTGGCCTCGGCCGCCCCCGGCGACGGCAAGACGACCGTCGCGCGCCATCTTGCGGCGGCTTCCGCGCGCGTGGGTGCGCGCGTGTTGCTTCTGGAGGCCGACCTGCGCCGTCCCACGATCGCGCGCCAGCTCGGTCTCGTGTCCGGGCGCGGGGTCTCCGATGTCTTGATCGGCAGCGTGTCCCTGGCCGGGGCGACCCACCGCATCGAGCTGGTTGCGCCCACGACCGAGAAGCCCGACGGGCACTCCTTCGACGTCTTGGTGGCCGGAGCCACGCCACCGCCGAATCCCGGCGAGCTGATCGAGAGTCGGGCGATGGAGAATCTCTTGGAGCAGGCCAAAGCGATGTATGACCTGGTCGTGATCGACACGCCGCCCTTGACCGCCGTCTCAGACGCCTTCCCTCTGTTGAAGAAGGTTGACGGTGTGGTGATCGTGGGTCGTGTGGGGCGCAATCGTCGCGATGTCGCCGAACGCCTGCACGAGACCCTCACGGGTGCCGGCGCTCCCTTGTTGGGTGTGATCGCCAACGGCTTCAAGTCCGGTCGTCGTGGGGGCTACGGGTACGGGTACGGCTATGACTACACGCCCGCCAAGCCTGAGCCGCCCACCGACACGCCCGCTTCGCCGAACGGCGCCGCGGCTCCCGACGCGCCGCCGGTGCCTTCGCCCGGCGGCTGAACCGGGGTTCGGACGCGGGGCCGGATGCCCCGCGCCAGGGGGCTCGGGGGCTCAGTGGGCTGCGCGGATGCGACCCAAAATCCTCGCCCTCTTGTTGCGTTCCGTCCGCATTATGTGGGAACATATGTTCGATGAAGCCAGTCAAGGATGACGTCCAATCGACGAGCGATCTCGTCGATGCGCTGCTTTCCATGGGCGAGGCCAAGCTCGGCATCCAGGCCGCAACGTCTATTGGCTATGACACCCAGGCTCTCGGCTTGATGGCCGTAGCCGTCGCCCTCGCCGGCGTGAATGTCGCGCTCATGGGTGCGTTGGGCGTTCTGTGGTGGTTGCCGCTCGGTGGGCTCTCGGCCTCTCTCGCGATCGGCGTCGCGGCGCTCTCGCAGCCGGAGATCGAGACCGGCCAGAATCTGTCCTTGGCTCTTGCCACAGACAAACCCGACGCCGAGCATCGACTCCTGGTCAGGAGCGTCGCGGACGCGATCGACCGCAATGCCGGGTTGTTGACCGGTAAGCGTGTACTGGTAACACGGGCAACCGCGCTGATAGGACTCGCGTTTGCGCTGTTCGGCGTAGGGCAGTTTGTTCCCGTTCTCTACGATCTGGCTACCGTGCTGTTCACGTAGCCCGTTAGGATGAATCAATGACACGCAGAACCAAACGCTCGCGGACTCCGCACGTGGAAGATGATCGCGGCCCGGATGGCGGGACCAAGCGGGTACCCGTCGGGCAGGGCGAGTTGAAGATCACTCAAGATATAAACCCATCCGGCCTGGGACTCATGCCTCGCTGGATGGCAGAACGCATCGCACAAGCAGTCTCGGGTCACGCCTCGAAGCACGCGTAACGCTCGCCCCTCTGCCCCGTCCCGGCGCGGCCTCCGACACGCCAGCCAAGCCCGAGCCGCCCCCAGGCACGCTCGCTTCGCCGAACGGCGCTGCGGCTCCCGAGGCGCCGCCGGTGCCTTCCCCCGGCGGGCTGAAGCGAAGGGCAAGGAGGCGGGGCCGGACGCCCCGCGCCAGTGGGCTCGGGGGCTCAGTGGGCTGCGCGGATGCGACCCAAAATACAGGCCCTCTTGTTGCGTTCCGTCCGCATTATGTGGGAACGTGTGTTCGATGTTCGATGTAATCTTGCAGTCGAAGAAGGCGGACTGTCCAACGCCGAACTCATCCGACGGGCTTTTTGGCTATGGCGAGCTTTGAGGAACGTATCTATGAGTTGGGGGTCGCGGCGCTTTCCGACCAGGAGCGGCAGGTCGCGGAGGTTCGCGGGCGCGGAGCGACGCTGCTGGCCGCTGGTGCCGTGATCGCTTCCCTGCTTGCCAAGCCCGTGTTCCACGGTGATCACCCAAACGGCCAAACCGAGCAACATGCCTCCGCCGGGTTCGGTGCCCAAATTGCCGCAGACGATCTTCAACCTCGAGAAGCGAGGCGGCTCAGTGGCTCCTCATCGTCCCAGCTCGCCGAGCGGTAAGTAGCTGCCGCGCACGCGCGCGTGGGCGCGCGCGTCTTGCTTTGGAGGCCGATCTGCTGAAGAAGGTTGACGGTGTCGTGATCGTGGGTCGTGTGGGGCGTACTCGTCGCGATGTCGCCGAACGTTTGCACGAGACCTTGACCGGCGCCGGCGCCCCCTTACTGGGTGTGATCGCCAACGGTTTCAAGGCCGGTCGTCGCGGCGGCTACGGGTACGGGTACGGCTATGACTACAGCCCCGCTAAGCCCGAGCCGCCCGCCGACACGCCCGCTTCGCCGAACGGCGCCGCGGCTCCCGAGGCACCGCCGGTGCCTTCGGCCGGCGGCTGAAGCGTAGGGCTCGGACGCGGGGCCGGACACTCCGCGCCATTGGGCTCGGGGGGACCCTTGGGCTGCGCGATGCGACCCAAAATACTGGTCCTCTTGTAGCGTTCCGTCCGCATTGGTAAGAAGACTAAATGGACATAGATGCTAGGCTTGTGCTGATGACGCAACACCCATACCTCAAGGTCGCCGAAGTCGCGGCTGAACTGGAGATCAGTCCTGACGGCGTCTACAAGCTCATCAAACGGGGCAAGTTGCCCGCGGTTCGTCTCAGCGAGCGCGGTACACGGGTTCCCAGGGTTGCGCTAGATGCCTATCGGCGCCGTCTGGGCGGCGAGAACCAACTTCCGGCCTTCTCCCAGATGAGTGCCCCTGACTCGACTGCGCTCTTCATGGTGGACACCGGCCTGACTCCGTTCGAGTGGAGCCGGCGTTGGAAGGCCTCCGACTTGGAGGACACACCCGAGAACATGCGACTCGCGCTCCGTGCCCTCTCGCTTCTGCTTGCCGACACGCCCACTTCGCCGAACGGCGCCGCGGCCCTCGAGGCGCCTCCGGTGCCTTCCGCCGGCGGCTGAACCGAACCGCTCGGGCGCGGGGCCGGACGTCCCGCGCCAGTGGGCTCGGGGGGCCAGTGGGCTGCGCGGATGCGACCCAAAATGCTGGTCCTCTTGTTGCGTTCCGTCCGCGTCATCTGCGAACCTGACTGACGTAGACAGGAGACAAGTTTGGATCAAAACAAACAAGAGCATCTCGGCGATGTCGTCAGGCGCGCCAGCGAGGAGATTCGCGGCTGGCCAGCATGGGCCCAACCATTTCGGCCGTCCGGCTCGCCTAACGAAGAGGCCACAATTGTGACGGCGCACCCACCGGAGAGCAAACAACCCTCTAGCGACTGAACACGGGGCCGCGGCTACCGACGTGCCACCTGTCAACTCCGCGACGGGCGGCGGTCAGCGGTGACGTCTGCGCTTGCTCCTGCCGTAGCGCTTGGGCTGTTTTCGCTTCGGCTGACGAGTGCTGCTCGTTTGTGGGCGCCGGACGCTTGTGGCAGCTCGCGCCTCAGACATGAGTCGGTGCTCGATCCGCTGTTCGATCTGGGTGAGGTCCCGCGTCGTGAGAATCTGCGTCGTGACTGCCGGAGGCAGCTTGGTTGCTTGGCGCTCGTCGTCTTCGTGGTACTCGGCGTTCTGCATGTAGGAAATCACGATGGTTAGGACCATCAGGAGAACTACCAGCCAATCGCGCCCTTTGCCCTGTTGGATGAGCAAGTTGATGATGGGCGCGGCTGCGGGGTTGGCGGCTGCGAACACGTCTGGCGTTTGCCCTGAGTCGCGCGCAGCGGCAGTCGCTCGTCGGATTGCGCGGAGTTCAGAGAGGCTTAGGTTTGAGTCGCGTACGACGCGCTAGGTAGAACTCGAACCGCGCCTCGTAGCTTGGCTATCGATCAGCCCGATCAGCTTCTTCCGAGCCCGCCGCCCCACCGGCTCCAGCAGCAGCCGCACCAAAGCCTCGACCTGTTCTTGACCGTTTCTTTGAATTCCCACCTGCCGCATTTTTTCGGGACCCAATTCTTCGGGCTCAACTCGTTGCGCCTACTCGCAACTGTCATGTCGGATTTCCGCGAGACACCGCGGTACGGCCCTGGCACACTGCTCGCCCACGCCCTCAACCAACCGGAGTTTTGGATGCAGACACCCACCACGGACACATTGGACTTGACGCAACGCCAGGAGCTCGATTTCCTTTCGCGCGGCACGCGTTGCGCGGCATGGTTCTATCCCGCCCATGGGGTCGGCGATCCGGCCCCGATCGTCGTCATGGCGCACGGCCTGTCGGGTACCCGCCGGGACGGACTCGGCCCATTTGCTCGGCGGTTCGCGCAAGCGGGTATTGCCGCGCTCGTCTTCGACCACCGTGGCTTCGGAGACAGCGCGGGTGAGCCGGATCTCTTCCATCCACGCCGTCAGCTTGAGGACTGGGCAGCGGCGATCGCCTTCGCGCGTTCCCTTGCGGGTATCGACCCTGACAGGGTTGCGACCTTCGGATCCTCAATGGGCGCGGGTAACGCCCTCGCTGCGGGCGCGTGCGACAGAGATATCGCCGCGGTGGTCAGCCAGGTCCCTTTCCTCGACATGGTGACCCAGGCCCACCGTTCCTCGCTGGGCGTCAGTCTGCAGATGCTCGGGGCAGCCGTCAGAGGACAGCATATGCGCGCGATCGGCCAGCCGAACGAGCCTGCCTTTATCAACGCGCCCGGCGGTGAAGAGGGTTGGCTGCACGTGGTCTCGATCGGCGAGGACAGTCGCTGGCGCGATCGCGTGTCCTCGCGCTGGCTGCTCGGCCGACCGTACCGTCCGATCCGTCACGCTCGCGGGCTGCACTGCCCCTGGCTTGTCTGTGTCGGAGAGGGCGACCGGGTGGCCCGCCCGGGACCGGCGATTCGCGCCGCGAGAACTGCCCCGCACGGCGAGCTGCGCACGTATCCGGGCGTGGATCATTTCGACATCTACGACGGGGCCGAGCACGAGCTGGTGGTCGCCGACGAGGTCGAGTTCCTGCGAAGAGTCCTCGGTCCAGTCGCGTCCGCCACCCAGCACTCAGTCGTGCCTCCCAAGCTCAGCTGATCGTCGCACTCCCCTGAGAGCCCTCCTCCGGGGCTGTCTCCCCATCGGGTCCATGAGATCCTCAAGGAGGTCGTCCAATATGTTCTTTGGACCCCACCTGCCGCACTGAGAAAACCGCATAACCAAGCGGTTTTTTAGCACCCCTCAAAAGTCCCAGGCAAGCTACCAATAAAGCCACCCGGCCGAGAGCGTGTGAAACGCGACCAAGCGACATGCGATCGACCCCGACGGACTGTGGACCCCTCTAGGGCTCTCATACATTGCCGGCGCAACGGAACCAACGCAAACCAGGCCCACCCGTACTAGACTCCTGTTCAAGTTCTGTTCAATATCGTCGATGAGGAGTCCATGCTCGATCTACCTGAGCCAGATCGCGATCAATTGGCCCGATCCCCGCTAGAGCTGGTCGTATGCCAAGTCAGATTCGAGTCGATCCTCGGGGTCAGCGAGACCGCTAGAGGTCTCGCCTTCTATGAGGCGTTGGGGGGGCGGGAGGGTCCGTATCGCAACCTGGCCCAAGCCCAAGCGCAGGCATTGAACGTGACTTTCGCGCCTGGAGGCGCTCCGGCTTTCGCTCAGCCTCCAGCGGTGTCGGGATGGCAGTTGAAGTCCGCGGATGAGAGCTGGGAGGTCGAATTGATGCCTGACCATCTTGGTCTTGAGACAAAGGCATACTCCACTTGGCAGGATTTCCGGGCGCGCTTCTCCGCGGCTCTTGAGGCACTCGCGCAGATCGTGAGCCCCGCGCTCGAGCATCGGATCGGCTTGCGCTACATCGACCGTGTCCAAGGGCTTGAGATCTCCTCGCCGGAGGGGTGGAGTCCGTACATCGCCCCAGAGCTGTTGGGTTCGGTCACCCACGATGCATTGGGAGGGGCGGTCCTCACTCAGCAACAGCAGATCGAGATCGACCTCAGCGACGATGCCCGCTGCAGGTTTGCTCACGGCTTCTTGAAGACCGACAATGGGCAGCTGCACTACTTTTTGGATTACGACATGCACCGCGAAGGAGGCCGCGCGTTTGACGTGGAGGGCATCATGGGCAAGCTCGACGATTTCAACACCGACGCACTGAAGCTCTTCCAGGCTTCGGTCACCGCTGCCCTGCTGGAGCGACTGAGGAGCGAGAGCTGATGGCTGCGCTGCTCATCCGGGACGCTGACACGGTCCAGTTGCAGCCGGACCTGATACGCCCACGGGTGCCGCAAACTTTGTTGGACATCGCCTCGTTCAACGAACTTGCCGTGGGGGCGACGGCGGCGCCCGCGATCGAGGCACTCAGAGCCAACGACTGTTTGCGTGCCCCGGAGCCGACGGGTTTCATCGTTTTGCCTGGCATCCTCAGCCGCTTCGATCAGCTCCCGCTCATGGACAAGGGGACGCCCCTGTCGCTGGCCAACATGAACGCCGTCACCGGCCACATGCGCGATTTGTGCACACAGAGCGCGCAACTCACAGCCCTGACACGCACCTGGCAGTCGCTGCTGAACCTGCAAGCACCGGCTATCGCTCACACTCTTGCTGTCCCTGCTCGCGATCGTCGAATACGCGACACGCGACACGCACCCGGCGATCCGCGTGAGGCCCCCCAAACAACCCCTCGACAGACCACCTGTCGCTCTCAGGCTTACGGCCAGTTCCTTGAGTTGGCGCAGTGGCTGGACCGCAATCGCGCAGAGACGGCAGACCTCCTTGGGATCGGCCGCACTACACCCTCCGCTTGGGAGCGTGACGGACGTGAGCCTCAGGCCCGGCACGCTCGCCGCCTCTACCAGACCCATGCGCTCGTGAGTGCGCTGGCGGCGCGCCAGGGACTGGAGGAGACTCAGCGCTGGCTTCGCTCTGACAGTCCCAGTCCGTTGGAGTTGATCAGCGAAGGACGCTTGGATCTGGCCGAGGATCGCGCACACACGCTCATCTACGGGCCTGTGGCCGGAGCGACAGGGCCGATAGATAGGCTGCAGGCACCCGATTCGCCGGACGTGACACTCACGAGCACCGACCGGCCCGTGCGCCGACGCCGGGTTACAGCGCGGACGCCCAGAACCAGTACGTGATCGACGAGGGCCTTGTCCATCCTTGGCCCGAGAAGGTCCTCGAAGCGCTGGAGCGCTTCGAGCAAGGCGACCTGATCGAAGCGCCCCCGGCCTTCTACGCGGCCGATCCGCGATACCCGCTCTGGCAAGCAGCGGGGGAGGAGGCCGAGACTGTCGAGGATGACGAGCAGGACGGCAGCCCGGTGCTCTTTGAACTGGAGCCGGCTCCGGAGTACGGCATCGTAACGACGCAGACGTGTGACTTGTGCGAGCAGCGCGAGCAGCGTTTGCAGCCGTTCTTCCAGGTGGCGGCCGTCTACCGTGTGGGATCATTTGAGAGCGAGGCAGAGCGCGACCGCCTGCTCGAACGAGAGAATATCGTCGCGATTCCTTCGCCGACCGGCGATGAGGAGCAATGGATCGCTGACCTGCGGGGCGAGTTCACGCTCGAAAAGAGCCTGCTCGCCGACCGCGAGCCGATCCGAGTGCTCACCGAAGCACAGAAGATCGAGTTCGCCCGACGGCTCGGCACACGTCGCTCAAGGCCGGCGCTCGCAAACGAGATCCACGACGTGATCGTCAAGCTGATCTCCAAGAAGCGCTCGAGAAACAAAGCGAGGTCCAAACGAGTCTTCGAGCAGGTCCACAAGGTCTGCTTGGCGATCGAAGAGGGAGGGCGCAGGAAGCCACTCGCCGTGAGAGTGATCGTGGTCACCAACGGCGAGTGCGACGAGACGGTGAACGAGTGGTTCGCCGGCTGGGAGGACGACGCCCGCGAGCCTGCACGCGAGGCGGGCATCACCCTGCATGCCACCGGCTATCGCAACGCGACCAGCTTCGACCTGCTCGCCAACCGAGACCTCATCGACCTAATTCCTTAGCCCGCCGTCAAGGCACCCACTGACAGGCCAGGTTCAAGCCACTGGAGACGTATCCAGCGCGAGGACTCCGCTTGCGGATAAGACTACGGGCATGTGGCATGGGCTGCGCATGGATATGGAGCTGCCGAGCTTGTGGCGCCCACGACCGAGAAGCCCGACGGGCACTCCTTCGATGTTCTCGTGGCCGGCGCCTCGCCGCCGCCGAATCCGGGCGAGTTGATTGAGAGTCGGGCGATGGAGAATCTTTTGGAGCAGGCCAAGGCGATGTATGACCTGGTTGTGATCGATACGCCGCCTTTGACTGCCGTCTCAGACGCTTTCCCCTTGTTGAAGAAGGTCGACGGTGTAGTGATCGTGGGTCGTGTGGGGCGCAATCGTCGCGATGTCGCCGAACGCTTGCACGAGACCTTGACGGGCGCCGGTGCTCCCTTGTTGGGTGTGATCGCCAACGGTTTCAAGTCCGGTCGTCGTGGGGGCTACGGGTACGGGTATGGCTAGGACTACACGTCTTCCAAGCCCGTGCCGCCCCCAGACACGCCCGCTTCGCCCAACGGCGCCGCGGCTCCCGAGGCGCCGCCGGTGCCTTCTCCCGGCGGCTGAACCGAACCGCTCGGGCGCGGGGCCGGACGCCCCGCGCCAATGGGCTTGGGGGCTAAGTGGGTTGCGCGGATGCGACCCAAAATACTGGCCATACTTGTGGCGTTCCGTCCGCCGGGGTCAGCCTTTGTCGAGCGTCGATCCGCCACATTAGGATCGCAGGCCGTCCGGATCGATGAGGATGCTTGGTGTCTATGACGGACGAGCCCTCAGCGAGCGAGACAACCGACCCGGACGGTGCCCGGGTCGTTCTCAAGGACGAGATCTGGCGAGAGAAGATCGTCCGCGACCATCCGGAGATCGCTGAACACGAGGCCGATGTCCTGCGAGCCGTGTCCGCACCCGATCACGTTGCGCCCGATCCTATCTTCGAGCAGCGCACGCGCTAGTACGCGCGTGGTGTTGGCCCTAGCCGATGGCTGATGGTCGTCGTAAGCTATGAACAGACGCCTGCGCGGATCGTCTCCGCGTTTGCCAACCGGAAGGACCCCAAGTCATGGAGCGCGTAAACATCACGATCGGGCCACTGACCTTCGATTACGCCGACTACGACGCCGAAAACGATGTGCTCTATCTGCATATCGGGGAGCCGCAAGCAGGGGAGGGCGAGGAGACACCTGAGGGCCACATCATCCGCTACGCGCCCGATACAAGTCAGGTCGTCGGTCTCACGGTGCTCGGTGCTCGACGAATCCTGCAGCGCGATGGTCGTCTCGGGATTACGGTCCCGGGGATGGTCGAGAAGACCGCCGAGGATCTCGCACCGGCGCTTGCGGCGGTTTGACGACCGTCGCGTGTAGACGGGCCGGGCAACACGGGCTATTAGGATATATAACAAGCTTGCTATCATCGTGTCCGGATTGAAAGGAAAGAATCGATGAAGCTCAGCGACTTGACTTCGAGCGAGCAGGTTCTCGCCAATCAGCTACTCGACCCGGCCTTCAAGGCTGAGTGGGACAGAACTGCCGTGGCGCGTGCCGTGGCGCTGAAGGTCCTGGCCTATAGGACCGAACACGGGCTTTCCCAACGGACGCTGGCGCAAGAGCTGAGCATGACCCAGCCACAGGTCGCCCGTATCGAGGCGGGAGAGCACAACCCCACGATCGATACCCTCGCGCGCATCGCAGACGCCCTCGACATGGAGTTTGCCATCGACGTACGACCGCATCGGCGCGAAGCCAAGCTTGTAAACAAGCGTGCCCGCACACGCGACGCTATCGCCTCCTACACCACCGGCAAGACCGTCGTCCTTCTGGCTGCAGGCTAAGGGGAAAGCTTGCGTCGATCGGCGGGCCAGGCCGAGCTGTTCGCCGACACGCCAGCTTTTGCCTCACGGCGCCGCGACTGCAGAGGTGGCCAAGGCGATGTATGGCTCAGTGGGCTGCGCGGATTCGACCCAAAATACTGGCCCTCTTGTGGCGTTCCGTCCGCATCGTGTGGGAACGTATGTTCGATCTTTGGCCGCGGCCATGACGAGGCGTCCATGAGTGCTCAGGCCCAGCCCCTGAACCCTTGGGATAGGCTATTATGTCAGACACAATTGATAAGCTCGACGGCGCGAATGTGCGGTTTGCACGCTCCGCAACCCGTCACCGCGTTTCAAGGGATCGCATCAGGCATGTCATCGCCAACTACAGCGTCCGCTTCGAGCAGCCGCCGCAAGACGGGCCGGGCAAGCGATCGAACCGGATCGTCTATCTCGGCGACGATCCTCAAGGTCGGGCAGTCGAGGTCATGGCGGTCAAGCTCGACGACGGCGATCTCTTTGTGATTCACGCCATGCCTATGCGCAAGAAGTACATGACGAAGTACAAGGAGGCCACCAAATGACCAAGATCAGAACCGCCGCCGGCGACGATCTCTCACAACGGGACATTGAGGAACTCGCTGACGAGGCCGAGCGCGGCTACGACCTCGACAGGGCGATCAAGGTCACTGTCGGGAGACCCTCCCTCGGCGCCAATGGGGCATCGCCCCGCGTTCAGGTGCGCGTCGATCCAAGGCTCGCACAGGACCTGCAAGCGCGGGCCCGCCGGGAGCATCGCTCCGTCAGCGAGATCGCCCGTACGGCCTTGCGCGAGTATCTGGACCGGGCCGCCTGACCCGGTTTCCAACCGTGCCCGAGTTTCGCGACACGCCAGCTTCGCCTCGCGGCGCCGCGGCTGCCGAGGCGCCGCCGGTGCCTTCGCCCGGCGGCTGACTCGGAGGGTATGGAGGCGGGACCGGATGCCCCGCACCAGTGGGTTCGGGGGACCCGTGGGCTGCGCGGATGCGACCCAAAATACTGGTCCCCTTGTTGCGTTCCGTCCGCATCGTCTGCGAACGTGTGTTCGGCTCGCCATTCCCAAGCAGCCGCTCCGGCGGTCCCGAATGAGGGTACGCTGAGGGCGGACTATTTAGTACTCTATCCGCGTACCCCATGTTGACCGTGACGCCATTCCGCTATGAGGAGCCGCTGCCGGGCGGTGACGATCTTGTTGATCGCGAGGCGGAGCTCACAAGTCTCTCCGCGCGTGCCCTCGAGGGTCGCAACACAAGAGTTGTGGCGCCGCGCCGTTACGGGAAGACATCTTTGCTCAAGCACCTGATCGCAGCCTCCCCGGATCGGCCGGTAGGTATCTATGTCGATCTGTACGGCGTAATCGGAGTCGCCGATGTCGTGGCTCGTGTGGAAAGGGCTTTGCGCCTGGCCAAGCTCCCCCGCGGACAAGCGCGCTGGCTGGAGGGCCGTCTGAGAACACTGACTCGCAGCGCTCACATGCGCGTTGGGCCATTGACGGTCGCACGCACCAACGCGGCCGGCCCGCCCGGACGCAGCGAACCCGGGGCGCTCGAGGACCGTTTCGCGATCTTCGCGGAACTGAGGGAACGTATCCGCACACCCTTGTTTGTGGTGCTAGACGAGTTCCAAGCGGTGCTCGCCGGCGCCGGTGAGGTGGACGCCACGATCCGTAGCGAGATCCAACATCACGATCATGTTGGCTACATATTCGCCGGCTCGCATGTCGGGATGATGCGCGAGCTGTTCGCCGATCGCAGCAGGCCGTTCTACGCCCAGGCGGCCCCGCTCACGCTCGGTCCTCTGCCGCTCGGCCCCTTGGCCGAATACGTCGGCACACGCTTCGAACGCCACCACCGCGGCTGCGACCGTGTGTTGGGAGGGCTGCTTGATATTGCACGCGGACATCCCCAACGCTCGATGATGCTCGCCGCCCACCTCTTCGCCAGCACGCCAAGTCAGGGAAGCGCTGACGAGGGCAGCCTCGAGGATGCCTTGGCGAGCGCCATGCGCGAGGCCAACAACGAGCTGCAGGGCCGGTGGGACGCGCTCACGCTGTCCCAGCGCCGAGCGCTCGCCGCTCTCGCGCACGGCCTGCCCCCGTTCGGCCGCGCGGCGGCTCTCCACCACGGCACAAGCAAGGGAGCTACCGGAAAGGCTCTCGCCACGCTAGTTGCCAGCGCCGACATCGCACTAGAGGCAGACGGCGGCTGGACGATCGTCGACCCATTCATGTCCGAGTGGATTCGACGACTGGGAACGTGATACGACGGCAGCGCCACGCCGCCGCCGAACCCCGGCGAGTCGATCGAGAGCCGGTCGTCGCGGTGGTTACGGGTACGGGTACGGCTATGACTAACCCGAGCCGCCCTCAGGCACGCCGGCTTCGCCGAACGGCGCCGCGGCTCCCGAGGCGCCGCCGGTGCCTTCGCCGAACGGCTGAAGCGGCGACCCGACGGTCTCGTCCGTTACCGTGTTCGCGTGTTCGACGAGGCGGTGATAGAGGAGGCTGGCCGGCGTTTGTTGGCGGCCGCGCCTGCCCAAACGCGCGTGATCCTGTTCGGCTCCCACGCGCGTGGAGAGGCAGGTAAGCACAGCGATCTCGACTTTCTCGTGATCGAGCCGGAGGTCGAGAATTGGGCGAGTGAGTCGGTCCGTCTGGGCAGAACCTTGAAAGGCATGCTCGTTCCCGCAGACATCATTGTCGTCAGCGAGGAGAGCGTGCGTGAGTGGCGCGACGTGTACGGCACCATGATCCACGCGGCGCTCTCCGAGGGCAGAGAGCTGGCGGCGTAGTGGCAACGCAGGTCGATCTCGCTCGCCAGCTTCTCGATGCCGCAAGCAACGACGACGAGATACGTGCAAGGAATCCGAGATCGAGCTGCCCTCGACACTCGATGGGATGGAGGACTTGACTCCGTTCGCCGCGGCCGAGCGGTATGGATCACCGACGCCGATCGGTCTCGATCGCGATAAAGCCCTCGCCTGGGCCTCCACGGCCGTCGGGTGGGCGCGGCGGCAAATCGAGCCAAAAGAAGAGCCTGCCGGCGAAGTTCCAGGTTCGGACGCGCCCCATACCTGACGTCTCGGCCGGGCTGACACGGAAAGTCCGGAGGCGGGGCCGGATGCCCCGCACCCTCGGGCTCGGGGGACCAGTGGGCTGCGCGGATGCGACCCAAAATACTGGCCCTCTTGTTGCGTTCCGTCCGCAGCGTGTGGGAAGATGTGCTCACGGTGACGGCCGGCGAAAGCGCACACTTGCTCGGCACCCGGCGTTGGACTTGAGTCGGCTTCCCGGCTCGTCGTATCCTCAAGGAGAAGCATGATGGTCGATTGGAGCCAAGACACCGATAAGTTGCGAGAGCTGATCTTGTTCATCGCGGATCGCTGTGTCGAGGAGAAGGTCGGAGATGTCTACCTGAACAAGGTCCTGTTCTTTTCGGACGCCTTTGCTCTCCAGCATCTCGGACGCCCAATAACCGGTGCGCGCTATCAGAAGTTGGCTCTCGGTCCAGCAATGCGAGCGCTGGTGCCCCTACGCAACGAGATGATCGACGACGGCGAAATATCAGTCGAAATGGTTGGCAAACGTCGCGTTACGCGCGCCCTGCGGGAACCCGACACCTCGATCTTCTCGGATGCCGAGATCAAGCTGGTCGAACGCGTGATGGATCTTTTCCGCGGATACTCGGCGACAGTCGTCAGCGACGCCTCGCACGACCTTTCGCCAGGCTGGAACCTCGTCGAGATCGGCGAAGACATTCCGCTGTCTCGGACGCTTTCCCCTTGTTGAAGAAGGTCGACGGTGTCGTGATCGTCGGTCGTGTCGGGCGCAATCGTCGCGATGTCGCCGAACGCCTGCACGAGACCTTGACGGGCGCCGGTGCGCCTCTGCTCGGTGTGATCGCGAACGGCTTCAAGTCTGGTCGTCGCGGCGGCTACGGGTACGGGTACGACTACACCGCCGCCAAGCCCGAGCCGCCCACCGACACGCCTGCTTCGCCGAACGGCGCCGCGGCTGTAGAGGCGCCGCCGGTGCCTTCTCCCGGCGGCTGAATCGCAGGGTTCGGACGCGGGGCCGGACGCCCCGCGCCAGTGGGCTCGGGGGCTCAGTGGGCTGCGCGGATGCGACCCAAAATACTAGCCCTCTTGTAGCGTTCCGTCCGCATCGTGTGGGAACGTGTGTTCGGTGATTGGTCAAATTGGTCTCGTCGCATTGCGTGCCCTACCGACTCAGCTGGATCTGTTCACGGCCGTTGCCGGGGGTGGTGGCGTTGGTGGAATCATGGGCGGAGCGCTTGCCTGGCTGTTCGATGAGGACCTGGCCCAGGGTGGCGTGCTCGGTGGCGTGCTCGGAATGGTTCTCGGTGCTTTGCTCGCAATTCTCCAGTCGGCGGGTCTATACTCGTGACTGTGCGCCGGAGACTGCTCATTGCGCTGATTTTTACGGTCGGCCTCGCCTTCGTGTTGGGATTTGTCGCTTCCACCGGTGTGCTCGGTGTGCACGGTTGGGCTATAGCGCTGATCCTCGGCGCGGCCACATGTGCGTGCGTCGGCGTCGCGCTCGTCCCGCTGAGTCGCCGTGGGCATACCCCCAGACCGCACCTGCTGCGACGCTGACTCGCGCCGACGGCTCGTGATCGTCGGTCGCCTCGGGCGCAATCGTCGCGATGTCGCCGAACGTTTGCACGAGACCTTGACGGGCGCCGGTGCTCCCTTGCTTGGTGTGATCGCCAACGGCTTCAAGTCGGGTGGTCGCGGGGGCTATGGGTATGGGTATGGCTATGACTACGCGCCTCCCAAGCCTGAGCCGCCCGCCGACACGCCTTCTTCGCCGAACGGAGCGGCGGCTCCCGAGGCGCCCCCGGTCCCTTCCGCCGGCGGCTGAACCGAACCGCTCGGACGCGGGGCCGGGCGCCCCGCGCCATTCGGCTCGGGGGCCAGTGGGCTGCGCGGATGCGACCCAAAATACTGGTCCTCTTGTAGCGTTCCGTCCGCATTCGATGCAAATGTGTGCTCCATGATTTCACTGGTGCGGCACCGACCTCTGGGGCTATTCATCTGAGCTAGTACACGTAATTCGTGTATTATCTAGGATGGAATGCCAAATCGTATGCTTCAACTTCTCGATGAGAAGCTGACCATGGGCCAGGCACGTCTGACGACGCGCGAGGTTCGCGACCGTTTCGACCTCTCGCCTCAGGCGGCTTCCAATCTGCTCACCCGCTGGCGCGATGAGGGCCTGGTAGACCGGGTCGCGCCCGGGCACTACGCGATCCGCCAGCTCGGGTTGCTGGGCACCCGGGCCGCCGCTGAGGATGTCGCGCTCGCCGTCGGCGCTTTCTTCGCCGAGGAGCCGCATCGTATCGCCTACCGATCCGCCCTCGATCACCACGGTCTTCTGACTCATCCAGCGCGAACGATCCAAGTGGCCTGTCCACGTGAGGTCACCCTCAAACAACTCAGCGGCCGTCCCCTTCACACGATCAGTGAGCCCCAGGCCACCGTCCTCGTGGGAGCCGAACAGGCCGATCACGGCGCTCTCCTCTCAAGCGTCGAGCGAAGCTTGCTCGACGGCGCGGCACGCATGGACTTGATCGGCGGCGCCGCCGTCCTCGCCGAAGCACTCAGCGCCGCCCAGCCGGATTGCATAGTGCTGCAACGTTTGGCGCACGAGATCGGCGCAGCGCCGGCCCTACGGCGGGTCGGCTCCCTGGCCGACCGACTGCCCATCCCCTCGCTAGCCAACCGGCTGTGTCCCCTCGCGCCGCCCGCGAGCGACATACCACTCGAGCCGCCCAGTCAGACAGGCGGCCAGCACGTCTTTCGCGATCGCCGCTGGCGCGTCGTATGGGCGCAGGCGCCTCGTGTGCTTGCCGACGGTCTAGGACAGTGATCAACCGCAACCAGATCATCAGGCAAGCGGACGACGATGGCGTCCCGGCCGCCACGGTCGAGCGCGACTATGTCCTAAACCACGTCCTCGCCGCCATCGCGAATTGCGAGCAAGCCAAACAGATCGTTTTCAAGGGCGGCACCGCTCTTCGACTTTGCTACTTCGACGATTACCGATACTCCGCCGACCTCGATTTCAGTCTGATTGGCGGACTCGACCGACGCAGCGCGTTGCAGAAGGTCGCACAAGCGCTAACCGCTTGCCAACAAGCACCGGCACACGCGCGCGTGGGCGCGCGCGTGTTGCTTTTGGAGGCCGATTTGCGCAGGCCCACGATCGCGCGCCAGCTCGGTCTCGTCTCCGGGCGCGGGGTCTCCGATGTGTTGATCGGCAGCGTGTCCTTGGCGGAGGCGACCCATCGCATCGCTTGTGGCGCCAACGACCGAGAAGCCCGACGGGCACTCCTTCGATGTTCTCGTGTCCGGTGCCACGCCGCCCGCGAATCCCGGCGAGTTGATCGAGAGCCGGGCGATGGAGAATCTCTTGGAGCAGGCCAAGGGGCCCACCGACACGCCTGCTTCGCCGAATGGCGCCGCGGCTCCCGAGGCGCCGCCGGTGCCTTCGCCGGGCGGCTGAAGCGGGGTTCGGACGCGGGGCCGGACGCCCCGCGCCATTGGGCTCGGGCGGTCCAAGGGGGTTGCGCGGACGCGACCCAAAATACTGGTCCCCTTGTAGCGTTCCCTCCGCATCGCGTGGGAACGTGTGTTCGCATGAACCAAGTCAAAGGAGGCTCCCGAGTGACAGGCGATCTCGCCGACGCTTTGCTCTCGGTTGGTGAGGTCAAGCTTGGAATCCAAGTCGCCGTTTCCGTCGGCTACGACACACAGGCACTTGGCTGCCCACGAGGGCAACATCGACACCGGCGAGCGGGCTGCAAGCGTCGCCGCGCGTGAGGCCCGCGGATCGCGCACGAAATCAGGACCGCCCGTACGCGGTGTCGGAGCGCCATCGTCGAGTGAACTCACCCGGCCATCGTAGACCAGAAGCGGGCCCGCGTGTAGTTTTTCGTCCGCACCGCCTGCGAACATATGTTCGATGCACGCATATATCATTTCGATCCTCACACGCCAACATCCCACCCTTCCCTTGGTACCGTGGAACCCATGCGCACCTTGGTCTTGGACCCTTCCACGGCCGGTTTCGAAGCCCTCGTGGAGCGTCGTCGCCGCTCCGGGCTTGCGCGGCTCGACGAGGTGTGGGGCGGCGTCCTGCACATGATCCCCGCACCCAGCTTCGCCCACGCGCGTGTCGCCCAACAGTTGGCCGAGCTGCTCGGGCCTTTGGCGCGCGACGCGGGCCTGGAATGCGCGATGCACGAGTTCAACCTGGGCGACTCCCAGGCGGACTTCAGGGTGCCCGATGGGGGCCTGCTCCATCCCGGGGCCCGCGGAACGTGGCTGTCCACGGCGGCGCTCGTCGTCGAGATCGTCTCCCCAGGCGATGAGACGTGGGAGAAGCTGCCGTTCTACGCTGCCCACAAAGTGCAGGAGATCCTGATCGTCGATCCGCTCCTCCGGACGGTCAAGTGGCTCGGCCTCGAGCAGGCGTCCTACCGCGAACTCTCGCGCAGCGCCCTGATCGAACTCGACCCCCCGCAGCTCGCCGACCGGCTCGAATGGCCCTCCCACGATCCCGACGCCTCTCCGACACATGTCCAAAACCTGTGAACACTGTCGGAAAGGAGTGGACGCATTCGTATAGGGTTCTGTACGAGCCAACAGCTGCGCGGCCGCGTTCCGATTGCGGTGAGCCCAGCCCGGGAAGGAAAAGGCAAAGCCGATGCTCACCAATGGCAAGCCAAGCGGGCGCGAAACGCCGCACAGCCCCAACGTCAAGTGGCAGCGCTCGGCGCTGACCCGCCGAGAACGCTGGGAATCGCTCGGTCACGCCGGCGCCACCGTCTGGTTCACAGGCCTGCCCGCGGCCGGCAAGTCCACGATCGCAAGCGCCGTAGAGTGCCAGCTGGTGGGCGAAGGCAGACCCGCCTTCATGCTCGACGGGGACAACCTCCGCCACGGGCTCAACGGGGACCTCGGCTTCGGCGAAGAGGCCCGCACCGAGAACGTGCGCCGCACCGCCCATGTCGCGCGCCTGCTGGCCGAGTCCGGCACGATCGCGATCGTGGGCCTCGTCAGTCCTTATGCGCGCGATCGCGAACAGGCCGCATCCCTCCACGCCGCAGTGGACCTGCCTTTCGTGGAGGTCTTCGTGGACACGCCTCTCGCGCTCTGTGAGGAGAGAGACCCCAAGGGCCTCTACGCACGCGCGCGGGCCGGAGACCTCAAAGGCATGACCGGCGTCGACGCCCCCTACGAGCCGCCCGCCAACCCGGACCTCGTCCTGCACTCGGGCTTGGAAAGCATCGAGGACGCCGTAGCCAAGGTCGGCGCGACGCTGCTAGCGGCCTGTGCCGCCAAGCTGGCCGTCTGAGCGCCGCGTCGCCGCATTTTCAAGCGCGACGCGAGCCCCCCTTCGCGACGCGATTTCCCGCTTGCGCCCGCAAGATCGGAGTCGCGCCGCGACTCTTGCCCTCTTCCAGGGTTGCGATTCTTGCCCTCTTCCAGGGTTATTCCTCGACATGAAGGGCAATGTAAGAGCCATGAAACAGATCGCCACATTTCCAAAGGCAGCTGCCGCGCTCGTATCGACGATTTTCTTGACCGTGTCCTTGGGGGCCGGCGCTCTAGCCGCCTCCCCGCCACCCCAACCGACGGTCTACACAGGCGGCGTCACCAGTTTGACGCCCACCTCGGTGATCCTGCTTGGCGGGCTCAACGCCAAAGCACAGCCCGCCAACTATCGCTTCCAGTACGGCACGACCGGGGCCTACGGCACCCAAACGCCGCTACAGCCCGGTGGACGCTCCCCGGCGGAGATCCACGTCAACCAGCCCGTGGGCGGCTTGACGCCGAACACGCTGTACCACTACCGCCTAGTGGCCTTCGGCGCCAGAGGCGCGGTCATCGGCGGCGATCACACTTTCAAAACGCCCAAGGTGCCTCTGGCCTTGTCGATCTCCGCAAGCCCGACTCCGGTCCCCTTCGGCGACACCTTCGTGCTCGGCGGGACCTTGTTCGGCACTGGTCACGCGGCCCGCGCGATCGCTTTGCAGGCCAACCCGTTCCCCTATGTCCAAGGCTTCAAGACTTTGGGCAACCCCGAGCTCACGAATGCGACCGGAGCGTTCTCGTTCCCGATCGTGGGGATGGCCGTCAACACCCAGTTCAGGGTCGTCACGACCGGCGCGCCCTTCGTGGTGAGCCCCGTGTTCTTGGAGAGCGTGGCGGTCAGGGTCAACTTCCAGGTGCACCGGGTACACCGCCACAAACCGGGTCGCTACTACCGACTGTATGGCACCGTCGCCCCGGCCGAGGTCGGCGCCGAGGTTGGCTTCCAGCTGATTCGCCCCGGACACTCTTCGGTCAACGTGGGCGGGACCACCGTGCACGCGGGCAGCGCCACGGTGTCCACCTTCAGCACGGTCGTGCGGATACGCCACCGCGGCGTCTACGAGGCGCTCGTGAAGATCGCCGACGGCGCCCACGTGTCGGCCTACAGCGAGCCGGTCCGCATCGGCTGAGCCCGTAGAACACTCGTCCAGGCCTCGCTCGGACGGGCTTACGATGCGCGGGTGGCTACAGGCGCGACCATAGGTTTTGAGCTGCCCGCGGCGGACCGCGCCGCCGACACCCCGGCAACATGGGCCGGGGAAGCGGCGATGGTCGCCTTGATGCTGTTGCCGGGCGCTTTGATCGTGCTCACCGGCTTCAACGCGGGCGGCTACTTCCCGGGCACACCGGCGGTCGTGGCGATCGTCTTGACCCAAGTCTTGGTCGTCCGCATCCTGCAAGCCTCAGACCCCTTCGAGGGGATCGCTCCCGTCACGCTCGTGGCGATAGCGGCCTTGGCGGGCTATGCGGGGCTCACCTTGGCCTCGGCCCTGTGGTCGCACGCGACCGGGAGGGCCTTGATCGAGTTCGACCGGGCTTGGTCTTATCTCTTGGTCTTGGTCCTGTTCGCCACCGTGAAGGCCACCAAGTCCAACCTGGCGTGGCTGCTGAGAGGCTTGGCGGCGGGCATCGCGATCGTGTGCGTGGCGGGCCTCGCGACGAGATTGGCGCCCGACGTGTGGCACACCGCGCCGGACGTGTCCAACCAGAGGTTGAGCTTCCCGGTCACCTACTGGAACACGCTCGGACTGCTCGCCGCGATGGGGATCGGGCTCTGCTTCCACCTGACCTCCAGCCTGCGCGAACGGCGGAGCGTGGCGCTGCTCGCGGCGGGCATGACGCCGCTGCTTGCGATCGCTTTGTTCTTCACCTTCTCGCGCGGCTCGATCTTGGCGGGGGCGATCGGCCTGGCGGTGTACGTGGTGGTGGCCCGCCCGAAGGGACTCTTGAGCGGGGCGATAGCGACGATCCCGGCGAGCGGGGTCTTGGTCGTGGCCGCCTACAAAGCGAATCTGCTCGACACCTTGGACCCGACGACGCCCGCGGCGGTCGCCCAAGGGCACCGTCTGGCTTGGGTCGCGGCCGGGTGCGCGGTGGCGGCGATCGTTTTGCGGGCGGCTTGCGCTTGGCTGCTCGATCCCCCGCTTCGCCGAGGCGGGACGCTCGGCCGAGTCCCGACCAAGACAAGGCGCGCCGCGCTCGGCGGCGTCGGCGCTGTGGCCGTGGTGGCGGCCCTCGCCTTGGGCGCGCCCCACGCGGTGGCCCGGGAGTGGGACGGCTTCATCGGCGGCGCCCCAACCAAGCTGAGTGGAGACGACCTGCGCTCGCGCCTGACCGACCCCTCCAACGACGGGCGCACCGAACTGTGGCAGGTCGCTTTGAAAGGCTTCGACAGCGCCCCTCTGAAGGGCGGCGGCGCGGGCACCTACCAGACGCTCTGGACCCGGGAGCGCTCGCGCCCGGCGTATGTCATCAACGCGCACAGCCTCTACCTGCAGGCAATGGCGGAGTTGGGCCTGCCCGGAGTCCTCATGCTCGTCCTGCTCGTGGGCTCGATTTTGGGGGGGATAGCCGTTCGCGCCCGCGGTTCGAGCAGGGTGCTCTACGGAGCCGTGGGGGCTTTGGCGGTCGTGTGGATGCTGCACGCGGGTGTGGATTGGGATTGGGAGATGCCGGTCGTGACACTGGGCGTTCTGGCCGCCGCGGGGCTTGCTTTGAGTCCCCGCGGGTCAGGCCGCCCGCGGGGCTGGGTCCCGGGGCACCAAGCGAGGATCGTGCTCGGACTGTTGCTCTTGGCCACCTTGGTCTTGCCGGTCTCGGTAGTGGGCTCTCAGAGCAAGCTGGGGGAGGCCGAGCATGGGCTCTATGCGGGCGACTGTGGCGCGGCGGCGCCGGCCGCGCTGTCTTCGATCGGCTGGCTTGACGTGCGCCCCGAACCGTATGAGGTGCTCGGCTTCTGCGACCTTCGGGCGGGGCGGCCCCGGCTTGCGATCGCGGCGATGAGGGCCGCGGTCGCCCAGGACCCGGGCAGCTGGGAGCCTTACTACACCCTCGCGATCGCCCAAGCCGCGGCCGGCATCGACCCGCGAGCCGACGTCGCTCGGGCCTTGCGCTTGGACCCGCTCGAGCCCCTGACGATCCGCGCGGCCAGATGGCTGGAGGGCTCCAGCCCCACCGCGTGGGTCAAGCGCGCCGGGATCGTGAAGTCCGAAGCGCTGGCCGGCAACCACCTGTCGATCGTTTCCTCCTGAGTTACGACAAGACATCCCGCAGCTTCTCCAAAGCCCGCCTGACCCGGCTCTCGACCGTCGTGAGCGGCTCCCCGCACAGCTTGGCGATCTCGGCCAAGGTCAGCTCGGCTCCGTAGCGCAAGGACACCGCCTCGCGCTCAGGGCCGCTGAGCGTGGCCAGAGCATGCTCGAGCGAGTCCCCGCCCGCGAAGTCGAAGCGGGGCTCGGCGAAGTGGTCGATCTCCTCGAGCTCCGAGGCTCCCAAGGCGCCGGCTGCCACCTGCTCCAAAGCCTTGCTCTCGCCGACGCGGCGGCGGTGGTGGTCGTGCAGGCAGTTGAGCGCGATCGCATACAGCCAGGTCTTGGCGCTGCCCCGGCGCGGGTCGAAGCGCCGGCGTGAGCGCAGGACCCGCTCGCAGGTGTCGGCCAAGAGGTCTTCGGCCAGGACCGGGTCGCCCGTGCGGTAGCGCAAGAACGCGTACAGGCCCGGGGCGTGCTCGGCGTAGAGCCGCTCGAATCCGTCCTCTCTGAACCCATGCACAGGCGAAGCATCGTCCGTTTGTCCAGACCGGCCAGCTTGAGCCTGGAATCTGGCCCTTCGTTCGTATCAGCCCACATGAGCCACTCACACGAAGACGAACACCTCACCGACGATCTGCGGCACGTCGCCGACGTGCTGCGCGACGGGCGTCCTTCGCTCGACCCGCTGGCACTCGACCGAGTGAAGCTGCGGGCGATGAAGGCAGCCCGTCGGTCCACCTCTCGACCAAAGGGATCTTTCATGAAGCAACGCCTCACAACCTTGTTCGCGGCAGGCTTCTTGGTGCTTGGCATGGGCGGCACCTTGGCCCTCGCCGGCGGCGGCGACGGCAAAGACGGGGGTGGCAGCGCCAGCTACCACCAGTATCGCCCCGAATGTCCGTCCGGCTATGTCCTCTCGGGCCGACACTGCATCCCGATTCCTCCGCCCAAATGTCCGCGCGGCTACGAAGTGAGCAACGGCAAATGCGTGCCCACTCCGCCTCCGACTTGCCCGCCCGGGTATGAACTGAAAGGCCGCAACTGCAACCCGATTCCGGTCCCCAAATGCCCGCACGGCTTCGTCTACGAAGAAGGCTCGTGCCACTACGTGGGCCACGAAAAAGGCGGCGATAAAGGCGGCGGCGGCCCCGGCGGCGACAAAGGCGGCCAGGGCGGCGGCGGCGGCAAAGGCCCCGGCGGCGATAAAGGCGGCCAGGGCTCCGGTGGCGACAAAGGCGGCTTCGGCGGTGGCGGCGGCTGGGGCGGCGGCTTCGGCAAAGGCGGCTTCGGCGACGGAGGCCACGGCAAAGGCGACCACGGTCACCGCTAGGCCCGCCGGTTCAGTCCGATGATGCGCAGGTTGACGGCGGCTGTCGTGTTCATGGCGATCCTCGTGGGGATCGCCGCGACAGTCGCCGTCCTGCGCGAAAGGGGCGGCGCGGGCTTGCTGCGCATCGAACAGTCGCGCGCCTTGGCCCTGGGGCCGCAGGCCACGGTCGTGGCGGCTGCCGAGGTGCGAGCCGTCGTGGCCGAGGCCCCCGAGCCGGTGGCGCCCGCCAAGCGGACCCGCCCGGCGCGGGTCGCCTGCAGGCCTCAGGGCGGAGGCGTATTGCGCGACCCGTGGTCTTGCACGATCCGCTATCGCTCGGGCACCTGGGCGCACTACTTGGTCCAAGTCGAGCCCGACGGCCACTACACGGGCAGGGGCACCGGGCGTATCGAAGGCTGCTGCGTCAAGACGCCCACGCTCGATTGAGCGGCTTTCCACGCGAAATGTCGCTGGGAGCGCACGAATCGCGTGGGCGCCGGCCGCGAATCTCAGCCCGATGTAGGAAGTTGAGTGCGTGGGACGTATTGAAATAGCGAAGGGCTTTTGCGGGCGCCTGCAGGGGCAGGGGTGGGCTCGGGGCCCGGGGATGCTCGGAACGGAGGACTACAGATGCGCACTCAGCAACGCCCACGCCGCTACTTGGCGCGTCACTGGCTCGTGGCGCTCAAACCGGTCCTTCGCTACAGCGCCACCCGCGACGCTTTCGTGCTCCGCGCGATCGGCAACTCCAAGGGGCCGGTCCTGCGCGTCGACCGTCGCAAGTCCCGCCTGGCCGACTACAGCGGCGCCGAGCGTCGCGGCGTCCGCACCGCCTGAGCGCCCGCCCATAAGAGTTCCGCAAGAAATCGCGGGAACTGGGTGTCTGCCATCTATCATGGGGGCTGCCTGACCGTCGATAAGGAGGTCTGGGTACGCGCTGTCTGGAGTTCGCAAAGTGCGGGAAACAGCGGATGCTTACCCTAAGAAAAGACCGCAAAATGCGGGACGACACCAAAAGTATGTATGATTTCGGTTGCTTCGAATGGTTCAGAAGAATCCTTCGAGCTAATCGGATGTAGGGCCCTGGAGAGCCAAAGCTAAGGAATTGAGGCGTGGACGCCGAGATTGCTTAGGCCAACTCTTATCGAACGGGCACCAAAGGAAGGGCATACACGGATGAGTACCAAGAGCAGGATCCAAGGATGGGTTCATGGCCGTAGCGGCTGCCACTGAGGCGCGATCAGCTCCGGGGACAGGCGCCCGGGAACACACCATCGTCATCGCCGACGATCACCAGGTGACACGCTTGGGCGTGCGCATGGCGCTGATGCGCGGCGGCTTTCAGGTGGTCGGCGAAGCCGCCGACTGCGAGGCCGCCGTCGAGGCGGTCGTGCGTGCGCGTCCGGACGTGTGCCTGCTCGACGTGGGTATGCCCGGCGGCGGCATCGAGACGGCACGCCGGGTGGCTGAAGCGGCTCCTGAGACCTCGGTCGTGATGCTCACGGTCTCCACCAACACCGAGGACTTGCTCGAAGCGTTGCGCGCGGGTGCCTTGGGCTATCTGCCCAAGGACACGAGTCCCGAGCGTCTCCCCGCCGCGCTGCGCGGTGTACTGAAGGGCGAGGCTGCGCTTCCTCGCACGCTTGTGGGACGCGTCTTGAAGGAGTTTCGCGCGTTCACCGCCGCGGGCGTCGCCAGCCCGGTGAGGGTGGGCGCGGTGCAGTTGACTCCGCGCGAGTCCGAGATCTTGCGGATGTTGCGCTCGGGCCTCTCGACGGTCGAAGTGGCCGAGATGCTCTCGCTCTCCCCGGTCACCGTCCGCCGCCACATCTCCGCATGCGTGGCCAAGCTGGGAGTCGCCGACCGCGACGCCGCGATCCGCGCGATCGAGCCACGGGCCGCGGCCTAGCTCCCTCAGGTCACGTTGGTGCGCGGTCCGCTGGATGTAAGTACCGAGTAGGTTGGTTCGCTCGTTGTGGCGGGCGATCGGGGGCTTGTGGCCGAGTGCCGAGTGTAGACGCATGAACGCTCCGTAGCTAAAGTGTAAGCTAGTAGTGTTTACTTTGCTACACTTTAGTTCATGAGCGGAAGGCGATTTGTTGGTCGTGACATCGAGCTTGCCAGGCTCCAACAGCACCTCGACCGTGTGCAAGAAAGCGGATCGGGGCAGATCCTCGCTTTGCGCGGCAGACGGCAAATCGGCAAGTCGCGTTTGGTCGAGGAATTCATCCGGCGTAGCGGCTCGCAGGCGATCTTCTACACCGCGTCGCGTCAAAGCCCCGAGCGGGAGCTCGAAAGCTTCAAGGAGCAGATCGCGAGGTCCGCGACCGGTGGCGCCGCGATTGCCGCATCGGGACCGATCGGCTCCTGGGAGGCGGCGCTGAGCGTCGCAGTGAGCGGCGCTTCGATCGAGCAGCCGATAGTGCTCGTGATAGACGAGTTCCCCTTCCTGGTCGAGACCGAGCCGGCGATCGAGGCCATCCTCCAAAAGGAGTGGGACCGCAGACTGGAAGCCCGGCCGGTGCTGTTGTTGTTGGTTGGCTCCGACATTTCGATGATGGCTGCTTTGAACGACTACGGGCGGCCTCTTTACGGACGCTTGGCCGAGATGACGATTGGGCCGCTCTCACCGGCCGCGATCGGAAAAATGTTGAATCTGCCTGCGGTGGCGTCGCTCGATGCGTATCTGGCCATCGGTGGATTTCCCCGCCTGGCTCAAATCTGGCGCGAAGGCGAGGATCTCTGGAAGTTCCTGAGTCGGGAGCTTCAGAATCCCGAGTCGCCACTGATAGTGCTTGGTGAGCGCTCGCTCGGCGCGGAGTTTCCGGCGGAGCTCAAGGCCCGTGACGCCCTTGAAGCGATCGGCGCGGGCGAGCGAGTGTTCACCTCGATCTTGCAGCGAGCCAGGATGTCCAACAGGACACTGGAGACCACCCTCGCCACGTTGATCGGCAAGCGCGTGATCGACAAGACGCTGCCTTATTCCGCGCAGGCGCGCCCCAAGCTGTCGCGCTACTACGTGGCGGACCCCTATCTACGCTTCTGGCTTCGCTTCATCTGCTCCAGCCTTCCGGCGCTCGAGCGGGGTCGTGGCGACATCGTCTACCGGCATATTCGCGAGTCGTGGAGGTCGTTTGCGGGACACGCCATCGAGCCGCTTGTGCGCACTGCGGTTCAGGCCTTGCTCCCCGACCCCCGCTTTGGAGGCGCCGAATTCGTTGGCTCATTCTGGAACCGGGACGGCAGCGTCGAGGTTGACCTGGTCGGCGGTCGCACTCAGACGACGAGTGAGCAGATCGATTTCGTCGGCTCGGTCAAGTGGCGCGACCACAGCGAGTTTGATCGCGGCGATCTGAGCAGACTGATCCAGCACCGGGCGCTCGTACCCGGAGCGACCGACGAGACGCTCCTGGTCGGAGTCTCCCGCAGCGGCTTCGGAGTGGATGGTCTCGATCTTCGCTTGACCCCCGAGGACATCGTCCAAGCGTTGGGATACTGATCGGACTCAGAACGTGTCTCAGACCAAGCCCGCGCGTACGGCATACACGGCCGCCTCCACGCGGGTGCGGACGCCGAGCTTCTCGAAGATGTTGGTGATGTGCTGCTTGACGGTGTGGGGGCTGATCGACAGCTCGAGGCCGATCGCGGCGTTGTCGGCGCCCCCGGCCAGCAGGCGGAGCACGTCGCGCTCGCGCGCGGTCAAGATCTCCTCGGCCTGCTTGGCCGTCTCTCGGGCGGTCCTGGCGTTGGGCGGTTCGGTGTGGATCACCAGCGACTCGATCGCTACGCGCGAGAGGACCACGTGGCTGCGGGCTGTCTGGCAGATTCCGGCGATCATCTCGTCTGCTTGGGCGCCCTTGACCACGTAGGCGCTGGCGCCGGCCTGCAGGGCGGCAAGGACCTCGGTGGCCTCGGTCGAGTGGGTGAGCACGACTGTGCGCGCCTCGGGGCTCACCTCGGCGATGCGCTGCAGTGCGTCCGAGCCCGGGGAATCGGACATGTTCAAGTCGATCACGACGAGGTCGGGCTTGAGCTCCTCGGCCAAAAGGAGCGCTTGGGCGCCGTCCTTGGCCTCGCCGACGACCTTCAGGCCGGCGTCTTCGAGCAGGTCGCGCAGGCCCTCGCGGAAGAAGTGGTGATCGTCGGCGAGTACGACCCGCAGACCGGGAGCGGACGAATCCATTGGCCGAACATAGCGAATCGCGCGTTTGAGGCATCTGAGCCGGGGCAACCATTCGGAGACGGGTCGAGGGGAGTCAACCGTCATCAACCGTCAGCAGCACTCGTCAGTAGAGAACCCCTACTCGACCCGCGGCGCTACATCAAACGTCCGTCGCGTACTACGCGACTGTGTCCAGTCGGCCTCGAAAACGGTTAAGTGCCGCTAGGTAGGGACCGAAACAACTGAGCACATGCCCATGCCCTTGCGGGAGGCCCCGATGCTCAAGCTATTCACACGTACTCTTCTGGGAGTAAGCCTGCTGCTACTCGCTTACGCCGTCCCATCGGCGTTTGCGGCAAACTCCTCACACTCTGCAATATCTCATGCAAGTCGACATCGCCACGGTCACAGCGCCGGCAAGGCGCGCCACGGCAAGGCCACGAGGGAAGCTCGCCACACCAGCAAGTCCGTGCGGGTGGTGGCTCTAGACACTTCGACCGTCTCGACATTGCCTCTACTGGGCGACACGGCGCTCGAATCGCATTTCGATTCTGTGAACGCCGGCGAAGCCGAAGCGTTCCGGGTTCAGGCCAACGCGTCCGCCGTCACGGGTGCGGCCCACATCTATATAGACGCCCACAACCAAGCTCGGACGCTGGCGGTAGGTCTGTACGCCAATGCAAGCGGGCACCCCGGCGCACTGTTGAGCACCGGATCTATTCCAATTGTTCAGAATGGAACATGGAACACCGTCACTTTGACGCCCACCTCTTTGACCTCGGGCACGAGCTACTGGCTCGCCATCCTCGGAGAGCGGGGCGAATTGCGCTATCGCGACCGCCGCGGTGGTCCCTGCCCTAGCGAGACGGAGGCCCAACGCCTCGGCTCGCTGCCCTCGGCGTGGCGCACGGGCTCCGTGTACGCGGACTGCCCTCTATCCGGCTATGTGACCGCCGGCGAATCGATCTTGGGTCCGCCCACGCCGGTCGAACCAACGCCTCCCATCACCGAACCCAAACAGCCTGTCACCGAACCCAAACAGCCGGTGACCGAACCCAAACAGCCTGTCACCGAACCGACTCCGCCGGCGGCTCCGACCAATACCGCGTTGCCCTCGATCAGTGGCACGCCGGTCGAAGGCAAGGTATTGAGTTCTTCAAATGGCTCTTGGACCGGTAGCCCGAGTTCTTTCAAGCACCAGTGGCAGGACTGCAACAAGTCAGGTGGCAGCTGCACAAACATCGGCGGCGCCACGGCGGGCAGCTACACGCTCGCCGCAAGCGACGCCGGGCACATGATGCGGGTGACGGTCACGGCCAGCAACGAAGGCGGGTCGGACGCGGTCAGCTCCGCTCCCACCTCGCCCGTCGCGGCCGTTCCCCCGCCACCGGCGCCGCCGACGGCAAGCTTCGCCGTGAATCCCTCCTCGCCCACGGTCGGACAATCGGTCAGCTTCAACGGCACCGCCTCGACCTGCGCGGACACCCCGTGCACTTATGGCTGGTCAGACGACGGCTCGGCGACACAGCCGCCGACGGTGCTGTGGCCTTTGGGAAGCGGGGAAACGCTCGCCTTCGCCTTCCAAGAAGCGGGCACCAAGTACATCCGCCTGACCGTTACCGACGCTGCGGGCCGGAGCGCCACAGTGGAGCACAACGTGGTGGTGGACCCCGTGGAAACCAAAGAAGAAGTCAAAGAAGAACCCAAAGAAGAACCCAAAGAAGAAGCCAAAGAAGAAGCCAAAGAAGAAACGCCGCCTCCGCCGCCCCCGCCGGCCGCGCCCACCAACACGGCGTTGCCTGCGATCAGCGGGACCACGACCGAAGCCGAAGCCCTGAGCGCGAGCAAGGGCTCGTGGACGGGCAGCCCCACAGCCTATGCCTACAAGTGGCAGGACTGTGACTCCTCGGGCGCCAACTGCGCCGCGATCTCGGGTGCGAGTTCCGCTTCCTACACGTTGGGCTCGGGCGACGTCGGCCACACCGTACGGGTCGTGGTCACCGCCACCAACGAAGGAGGCTCCACGGCGGCGACATCCACCCAGACGGCGACTGTGGCCGCCAAGCAGTCGAGCGGCGGTGGCGAAACAGGCGGCGGTGGCGAAACCGGTGGCGAAACCGGCGGTGGCGAAGCTTGCACCACCACGATCTCGAGCGTCTCACAGATCAACAGCTCCCTCAAAGCGGGCGCCGTGGTGTGTTTGACAGCGGGGACCTATGGCGCGGTGAGCATCACCACGACCCCGTCGAGCAACGCCACGTTGACCGCGGCTCCCGGAGCCCATGTGGTCGTGAATGGCGTCAACATCGCGGCCTCGAACGTGACCGTGAGCCAATTGCACAGCACGGGCACGATCAACGTTGGCTCGGGTGGTCCCTATCCGGGCTTCAGCCACGATGTCATCGAACACAACGATGTCGGGCCGACCAACGGCTATGGGATCAGCGTGATGAGCGCCACCTCGACTCCGTCGAGCTACATCAAGATCGCCTACAACAAGATCCACAACACGAGCGCCACCGACGAGGGCGATGCCTTGCGCTTCGACGGTTGGAACCACCTCACCGTCGAAGGCAACGACATCTACGAAATCAAGGAGTGCCCGGGCTCGACGTGTCACACCGACACATTGCAGTCCTACAACGGCGGTGTGGCCACGACGGGCTTGACCATCACCAAGAACTACACCCACGACAACGTCGGCGCCCAAGGGCTCCCGTTCCTCAAGGATGGCGACATCTCAAATGTGACCATCTCGGACAACCTGAGCTTGCGCAACACGAACACCAATGGCCAGGTCACGGGCATTTGGGTGGACGAGAACATCCAAGGCCTGACGATCACCAACAACACCTACCAAGGCACCTCCGGTTCGATCGTGCAGGCCGACGGCTCGACCGCCAACCCGACGGTAGCGATCAACCACAACGTGTTCGACAACATCAACGTGAGGCCCGGCAGCGGTCCTTCGTATACGACGACGGAGAACTACGACGTGTTCACGGGCAATGACGAGTACACGTTCAACGTCGGGCCCAACAGCCTGATGGAAACCAAACCGGTGTTCACGAACACGGCGATCAGCGATTACCGGCTCGCGAAAAACCCGAACCACATCGGCGTCGACTGGAGCCCGGCCGAAGTCCAGTTCGGACCGACCAACTGAGGTTCCGGCCCGCGCGCTCCCGGGAGGGGCGCGCGGGCCAAGTCAGCGAAGTCAAAGGCGCTTGTTCCCCCGAACGGGCGTCCTTTTGCGGCCTCTTCACAACGCGTTTGCAAGTTCCCCTGCGAGTTCCCGTGCGGGATTATGTATAGTGGCCGCCGGGTAGGGCCTCGGCGACCGGGTGGGACCACGAGGACCGTCAAGCCGAAGCCTCACGACGAGGACAGGAGAGTTTTCGATGCGGTTGGCGTACTTGGGCCCATCAGGATCGAAGCGTGTCCCCAGATGGCCGACCGTGCCTCTGGCGGCGCTGATCGCGTTGCTGCTTGTCTTCTCGCCGGCGGCGGCTTTTGGCGCCGGCGCGCCGCGCTCTGAAGCTGCGTCGCTGAGATCGGTGGAGGGCTCGGCGCAGGCGCTGCTCGGCGACGCCAAGGTCGAGGCCCTCCATGTGGCGCTTGCGGGCGGCAAGGTGGAGGCGTTTCGAGTGCACGCCCACGCCTCTGGGCGGGCAGCCACCTTGCTCGTGTTCGTGGACGCCCGCAGTTCGGCCGCACAGCTGGTGGTGGGGCTGTATCGCAACGCCCACGGCCACCCTGGCAGGCTGCTCGCAACCGGGTCGGTGGAGCGCCCCACGGCGGGTGCTTGGAACGCGGCGCGACTGGTCCGCGCGCCACGACTGGTCGCGGGACGCTCTTACTGGCTGACCCTGCTCGGCGAGGGCGGCGCTTTGCGCTACCGGGCCCGCCTCGGCGGACGCTGTTTGGGCGCGAGGAGCCTGAAGGCGCACCTCAGCGCGCTCCCGGACGCTTGGAGCGCGGGCCGGATGGTGCGCCACGCCCACTGTCCGATCTCCGCTTATGCGGTTGCGGCCTCGTTCTCCTCGGCCACGCCGTTCGGCGCCGTCCCGAACTCTCCGGTCGCGGGCGGGGCTCCCGTGAATCTGACGCCGCCCACGATCACCGTCCAAGGCCCAGCCGGCTCGGGCTCGCCCCAGGCCTTCTTGCCGTTCCTGCCGCCGGTCGAACAGGCTCCGCTTGAAGAAAAACCTGGGGAAACCCCGAAGAAAGAAAAAACGACGGAAAAACCCGGGGAAGAAGGCTCCAAAGAAAAAGGCAAAGAAGAAAACCCGGGCAAAGAAAAACCGAGCGAAGAACCGTCCGAAGAACCCACCAAAGAAAAACCGGTCGAAAAAGAAAAACCCAAAGAAACGGCGCCCCACAACAGCGTGGTGCCTGCCATCGGGGGCACTTTGATCGCGGGCGACATTTTGAGCGCGACCAAGGGCACTTGGAGCGGTAACCCGACCTCCTTCGCCTACCAGTGGCAGGACTGCGACACGACCGGCAAGAACTGCGCCAACACCTCGGGCGCCAAGGCTGCCACCTACACCCTCCAGTCGAGCGACGTGGGTCACACGATGACTGCGGTTGTGACTGCCACCAATGCGGGTGGCTCTACCTCGGCCACCTCGGCGGCGACCGGCGTCGTGGCCGCCCATTCGAGCGGCCCTCCCTACCCGACCTGCACCCAGACGATCTCGGTCGGCGCCAATGTGGCCTCGACGGTGTCCGGCGCCGCCGCGGGCAGCGTGATCTGCTTGAACTCGGGCGCTTACGGCGAACTCACGCTCAACGCGTCCCACAGTTCCGACGTGACCCTTCAGGCGGCGCCACAGGCCCACGTGACCACGGGCAAAGTCCTCTTGGAAGGCAGTCACATCGTAATTCGAGGCCTGTGGGTCGATGGCGAAGTGGAACTCCAAGAAGGCGCCTCCTATATGACGATCGATCGCGACGACATCACCGGCGGGGGCGAGGGGATCGTGTTCAATACCTCCGACTGCACTGTGCCCAACGCCCCGACTTGGACAGGCTGCGAACCGCACAAGCCGATCTCCAATGTGACGATCTCCGCAAACCACATCCACAACATCGGCGAAAACGGGACCGAAGACGCGATTCACCTGGACAACTGGCGCAATGTGACCGTGACCGGCAACGAGTTCGACCACATCAACGAGTCGGGCAACCACACCGACTGCTTGCAATCGGTCTATGGCGGGGAAGGGCTCGTGTTCGACCACAACTATGAGCACGACAACGACTGTCAAGGCATCTTCATCAAGGATGGGGACGCGACCAATGTGTCCTTCACCGACAACCTGTTCTTGCGCGACCAGGAAGGCTCCTACGCCAACTTCGCACAGGTGTGGAACGTGAAGGGCCTCACGATCCAGCACAACACGATCTGGGACGGCAAGGGCTTCGCGCTCGTGGCCAACGGCGCTTCGTTTACGCCGACGGCCACGATCGACCACAACGTGATCAACATCTTCAAAGTCGAAAAACCGATCGGCGCCGCTTTCTCGATCACCGAGGGGCAGGACATCTTCGGAGAAGCCCCCACCAACATGAGCGAGGGCGCGGGCGACAGCGTAGTCTCTGCTCCCAAATTCGCCAATACCGCAACCGACGACTACCGCCTGGCCAGCAACCCGAACGGGATCGGCGTGGACTGGGAACCCTCCGAAGAGGCCTACGGACCCGCCAGTTGAGCCGGGGCACGCTTTCGCTGCTCGTCCTGGCGACGGGGGCGTTTTTGCTACAGGCATGCTCGGGCTCGGCCGCGGTCGAGAAATCCGCCGCCTGTGGCGCCCTGGTTGCGAGTCTGGGCGAAGCTGAGCAGGCCGTGGCCAAAGCAGCGCCGGGCTCGACCGTGTGCTTGAAGGCGGGTTCCTACCGAGGCAAGCTCTCCTTGGATGCCACGCCGGCCGGCTTTGTGACCTTGACGGCGGCGCCCGGGGCCCACGTGGAAACCGGCTCGATCAAGCTCTCGGGCAGCCATATCGCGGTCAGCGACCTTTGGATTCACGGTGAGGTCGCTCTGACCGCGGGCGCCTCGGACATGAGGATCGTCCACGACGACATCTCCAACGCGGGCGGCGTCGGCGGTGAGGGCATCGTCTTTGAAACCTCGGACTGCACAGCCCCGGGTGCGCCGAAATGGGAAGGCTGCGAAGCGCAGGCGCCGATCTCGGGCGTGGCGATCTTGGCCAACCACATCCATGACGTCGGCGCCGGCGGCTCCGAAGATGCGATCCACCTCGACAACTGGCGCCAGGTCAGGATCGAAGGCAACGAGCTCGACCACATCGTGGAGTCCGGCAACCACACCGATTGCCTGCAATCGGTCTTCGGCGGGGAAGGGCTCGTGTTCGCCCGCAACTATGAGCACGACAACGACTGCCAAGGCATCTTCGTCAAGGATGGGGACGCCACCGACGTGTCCTTCGAGGACAACCTGTTCGTGAAGGACGAAATCGGTTCATACGCAAACTTCGCCCAAATCTGGAACGTGAAGGGCCTCACGATCGAGCACAACACGATCTGGGACGGCAAGGGCTTGGCTTTGGTCGCCGACGAAGCGTCCTTCCAGCCGACGGCGACGGTCGAGCGCAACCTGATCGCCACGTTCACTTTGGAGAAGCCGACGGGCACTCCTTACGCGATGGTGGAGGGTCACAACGATTTCGGCCAAGCTCCTTGGTCGTTCGAGCCGAGCAGGACCGACCGCACCGTCGCCCATCCCCGCTTCAGGGCCCCCGCCCAGGGCGACTACCGGCTCGCCCACAACCGCCGGGGCGTCGGCGTGGACTGGACTCCGGCAGGGCAACACTACGGTCCGATTTCCTAGCAGCGCCCGCGCGAGCAAAGCGGCTCGGGGATCGTTGAATAGGTATGTCAGGAACCTCTGTGAGCGCTTCGGTGAGCGATGTCCCGGCTCCCGTGACCGTGCCGCGGGGCGCCTCGGTGACGCGCCGGTTGCGGTTCGTCAAGGAGTACGGGGTGTGGCGCAAAGCGGTGCGCGAGCTGTGGCGCTTCAAGTGGCGCGAGCATCGGGGGCGGCCTGTCTTGGGCTCCTACCACACGCGAAGGGGCGGGGTGGGCTACCGCATCAGACACGCAACCAGGGACGTGGGCATCTTCGCGGAGGTCTTCATCGCCGGCGAATACGACCCTCCGGCCGCGGTGCAAGCTCGCCTGGGCGAACTCGGCCGGGCGCCCCGGATCCTCGACTTGGGCGCCAACATCGGCCTGTTCGCTGCCTACTGTCGCGAGCGCTGGCCCGAGGCGGCGATCACTGCGGTCGAGCCGGACCCCGAGAACTTGGAGCTTTTGCGGGCGACGGCTGCGGACGCCAAGGTCGTGGTGGTGGCGGCCTGTGCCGGCACCAAGGAGGGCACGGTGCGCTTCGTGGCGGGCGAATTCGCCGAATCGCATGTCGCCACCGACGGGTCTGGGGAGGACACGATCGAGCTGGCGTGCGTGGACACTTTCAGGTTCGCCGGGGCGGCGGACCTCGTGAAGATGGACATCGAGGGCAGCGAGTGGGAGATCCTCGGCGACCCCCGCTTCGCCGAGGTGGGCGCGGAGGCGATCGCGATGGAGTGGCACGACATCGGCTGTCCCCACCCCGATCCCCGCGAAGCCGCTCATGCGGCGCTCGAAGGGGCCGGCTATGAGGTGCTTTGCGAAAACAGGCCCGTCGCGAGCAACGGCACGATATGGGCGCTACGCAAGAGCTAGCCCCCGACCCGGGCACGCAAGCGCCGGCTCCGGGCCAGGCCCCGGCGCTGGGCCAGCGCCCGGCCTCGGACCAGTCCCAGGCTGGGGTCCATCCCGATGCCCCCCTGCGTCGCACGGCTCGCGTGGGCGTGGCTCCGGCGGGGGCCTTCGGTCTGCGTCCGCGCCTGTTGGCAGCCTTGGAGGCAGCTTACCCGGTGCGCTTCGAGGCCTACGAAGCGGCCGACCCGAGCGAGCTCGACGCCGTCTTGGTGTTCGGCGGGCCAGCGCCCGAAGCGTCCTCCACCGGCCTCATCGAGCTTCGAGAGGGATCTCGTCCGGCAGGCAGTGAGACCGTGCCGATGGGATTGCCCGTACTCCAAGCGATCGGCGAGGAGCGGGGTTGTGGTGGGGGGGATGGGACCGTCCTACTGGGCTCCTCACCCGAGCTTGCCAAGCCTTTGCGGGGCGCTCGCCTCAGCGACGCTTGGAGCGACCCTCTTCCCGAGGCCGCGAGATCTGAAGGCCAGAGCGTGCTGGCCCACCTGGGCGAGGAGCCGGCTTGGGTCTTCGATCCGGGCGCCCACCGGGGAGCGCCTCGCCAAATCGTGTCGGTGGCGCCCGCCGAGCTGGAGCAGGGCGAGGCCTTGCGTGAGCGTTTGGCGCCCGGGCGGTGCTTGGCGATGCTTGTTTTGGCCAACTTCTTGGGTCGGCTCACCGCCGAGTCCCCGGGCGGGGCGCCGGTTTTGGAGGCGGCCTTCGTGTTGGACGACCCCAACTTGCACTGGCCCACCTATGGGCACGTCCGCTATGGCGAAGTCGCCCGTCACGCCCAAGAGCACGGCTACCACATGTCTATAGCGATGAGTCCCCTCGACGCTTGGTTTGCCCATCCCCGGGCCGTCCAAATCTTTAGGGAGCACCCGTCTGAGTTGTCACTGTGCATCCACGGCAACGACCACTTCGGTGGCGAGCTGGGTCGCGTCGCGACCGACCGCCAAGGCTATGTATTGGCCCGCCAAGCACTTGCGCGCGCCGCTGCTTTCGAAGGGCGCACAGGGATCGCTTATGAGCGTGTGATGGTGCCCCCGCACGAGCAGCTCTCCGAGCCGGCCGCGCGCGGGTTGAGGGCCGCCGGCTTCGAGGCTGTGTGCGTGTCGCGTGCCTACCCTTGGATCCGCCCGACCCGTCCCGGACCGGCCGCCGCGCTGGGCGCCGGCCCGCCCGAGCGCGGCGCCTCGGTGGGCTGGTCCTCGCGCGAGATGCTCGTGGGCGGCTTGCCTTCGCTGCCGCGAACCGGCTTCAACGCGCCTGCCGAGGATTTGGTGCTGCGCGCCTTTTTGGGCCAGCCCTTGATCGTGTATGCCCACCAAGACTTGCTTCGCGACGGACTGGGAGTCCTTACAGCGGCAGTGACTGACATCGAGGCCTTGGGAGATGTGAGATGGGCCTCCTTGGCCAGTATCGCTAGCCACAACAATCCCCAAAATCCCAAGCCCGATCTCCCAGACCCTTCGGCGGCTCCCCGACCCGCCCTGCGTCCACTGTTGCGACGCTGCGCCAGCGAGCTACGCGACCGCGCCCGCATCGCTTGACCTAGGCGAAGGCCAGGTCGAGCAAGGACTCGTGGCGGCTGCGCCATGAGTTGGCTTGCACGAAGGCGATGCGCTCCGGCTCTGGGGCTCGACCGAGTGACAAGGCGTGGCGTGTGGCCGCCGCGAAGTCGCCGCCCTCGCCGACGAGCGTCACGCGCGCGTCGATTCCCCGCATCGGCGCCAAGTCGGTGGCCGCGACCGGCAGTCCCCCCGCCAAGTACTCGTACAGCTTCAGGGGGCTCATCGCCTCGGTCAAGGCGGTCTTCCGGTGGGGGATCAAGCCCACGTCGGATTTCCCGATCAGCGCGGCCAAGCCCGCTCGCTCCAAAGGCGCCTCGATGCTCACGCTCGGCTCCTTCTTCAGGGGCGCCAAGTGGGCCTCGGCGACGAGCGGTCCCACCAACGAGATGTGGGCATCCGGGAGGGCCCGTGCGGTAGTCCTCAGCCAGTCCACGTCCAAGCGTTCGTCCAAGGTGCCCACATACACGAGCTTCGGTTTGTGGGTGTCGGCAATCGGGCTCGGGTCGAGCGTTCCCAGCCACTCGGCCGGCTCCAGGCCGTTGGGCACGACCAGTCCCGGTCCCTTCGGGTCCAAGCGCTCCAGCAGCGCCCCGCTGACCGCAGCCACGCGCACGCCGCGCTCGCGGATGCGCGCGTAGGCGGCCTCATAGGCAGGCCACCACCGCGAGTAGCCCGCGTGCACGGTCCAGTCGTCAAGCGCGTAATAGGTCACCGCCTTGGCCCACCCCAACTCGGCAAAGCCCGCCACGAGCGGATGGGTCGTGATCACAACCGAGTTCTCCAAGCCCATCTTGCGAGCGCCGCGCTCCATGGCGCGCCCATAGGCCCCCATTTCGCGAGCCACTCCCCTCAGCGAGGTGGCGTCGGTGCGTCTCGCCCGCACCGGTGAGAGCAGCCTCGTGTCGGGGCTTTGCGGAAAGGCCTCCTCCGGGCCGGCCATCCGATCCCGCAACAGCTTCAAAGGGAGGCTGCGAGCCCGGTCGCACACCAAGACCCTCTCCACCCGCTCGTGCTCGACCAAGGTCAAGGCCAGCCGATCCTCCGAGCCGAACCAGCCGCGTTTCGCCGCCGCGCCCCAAGAGAGCGAGGAGAACGTGAACACCACCTCGCCCGAGGCCCCCCGCGCGCGCGTGGGTGGGTCGGCCAAGGCTGGTCCCGCTTCGCCTTTCATCACCCAAAAAACGCGTGCCTCCGCGGGGAACTTGTGCCCGCAAGCCCCGCCTCGAGCCACCCGTTGATTTCCAGAGGATCCCCATGCCCGAGGAGACGCTCAAAGAGACCACGATGCGCGGCCTTCGTTGGCTTGCGATCACGCGCGTGTTCGGCGAAACCTTCGCTTTCGTGGCCGCCATCGCCTTGGCGCGCCTGGTCGCGCCCGCCGCCTTCGGACACGCCGCCGTGGCTTTGGTCTTCCTGCCCCTCGCCGGCATCCTCACCTTCGAGGGTTTCGCCTCCGCCTTGGTCCAGCGCGAGACGATCGACGAGGAGGACCGTCGCGCCGCGGTCCTCATGAGCATCGTCGGTGGGGCCACGCTCAGCGCCTCGGTTTTTCTCCTGGCCGAGCCCGTCGGGCGCCCCCTGTTCGGCGCCGAGACCGCCTCCTTGTTGCGCCTCATCTCCCCGATCCTTTTCATCGCCGCCTTGGGCGGAGTCTCGCGGGCGACCTTGTGGCGTGCTCTGGACTTCCGCTCCACCAGCCTCATCGATTCGATCAGCGTGGTCGGCGGCTACGTCGTCGCGGTCGGCTTGGCTTTGGCCGGCCTTGGCGCCCGCGCGATAGTGATCGGCGCCTTGGTCCAGATGACGATCAGCTCGGCTTTGCTGTTCGCCCGTGCCCCCGCCCCTTGGCCGCGCTGGTCCTTGCACGCCCAAAGACGCGTAGGCGGCTTCGGCCTGCCCGCCGCTTTGGCCGGTTTGGTCGAGGTCATGTTCCGCAACGTCGACTATGTGATCCTCGCCGCGCGCCTCTCGGCCACCACGACCGGCATCTACTACCGCGCCTTCAACCTCGGCGTCGTCTACCAAGACAAGCTTTCCGGCGTCATGGTCCAAGTCGCCTACCCCGTCTATTCGCGCACCACCGACCGCGCCAAGCTGCGAGCCGTCCACGAGCGGGCCGCCCGCGTCCACGCCGCCATCATCTTCCCTTTGTTGGCTCTCTTGATGGTCTTGGCCCCCGTGCTCGTTCCGTTCCTGTTCGGCGCCGCGTGGAAGCCGTCGGTCGAGCCCACCCAGGTGCTCGCCCTCGCGGGCATGTTGGCGGCCGTGCTCACCGGCTACTCCCAAGTGATGCTCGCGATCGGCCGTCCCCGGCCTCTGCTCGCCTTCAACGTGGCCCGCCTGCTCGTGTATGCGGGCGCTGTCTTCCTCGCTTCGCGCCAAGGCCTGATGGTGGTAGCGGTCGCCGTGGTGGTCGCCTACGCGATCATCCTGATCGGCGCCTACCACTTCCTCTTGAACCCCAACGTCGGCATCTCCATGCGCCGCCTAGTGCCCGAGCTGGGTCCCGCGGTGGTCGGTTGCGTGGCTTTGGCGGCCCTCACAGTGCCCGCGATGCGCTTGCTCACCGGCGAGATGCCCCGCATAGTCCTGCTCACACTCGTCGGCTCCGCCGGCCTGGCGCTGTATGCCTTGGTCCTACGCCTCGCCTTCCCCGCTGCTTGGCAGGACGTGCGCCATTTGGTCGTCCAAGTGCTCGGACCTTTGGGCGAGCGCCTACGCCGCAAGCGCCCCCCCAAGGTGGAGCCGCCGGTCGAGGTCGTCGAGCTCGCCTAGAACAGGCGCCGTGCCGCCGGAGGCGGGAAGGCGGTCGCCGGGGGCTCGCCGAAGGGCGGCTCGGCGCGGCCGAGGAGCGTCTTGACGGCACGCTGCGCGGCTTCGCGGTGGACCTCGGCGTCGCTGCCCTTGACCGAGGCGATGCTAGCCCTGATCACGTGCCTGGTGCCGATCGCGCCCAGATAAAGAGTGCGGTGCAGGCGCGCGAAGTGCTTCTGGGCGTACTGCCTGCGCGCGAACGCGTCCTGGGCGATCATGCGAGGACGCACGCCGCCCTTGCAAGCGTGATGGACGATCGTCATGTCGGGCAGGTGGCGCACCTCCCAACCGGCCCGCTTCATCCGCAGGCAAAGATCGGGCTCCTCGGCATAGATGAAGAAGCGCTCGTCCATGCAGCCCGCGCTCAGCAGAGCCTCCTTGCGGGCCAGCATGAACGACCCCGAAGTCCAGTCGCACTCGACCTCGCGCTCATAGCAGCCCATGTCGAGCACCCGCTCGCCCGCCCATGAGGGGCTCACCGGCCAACGCTCGGAGGCAAGCGCCTCGCCGAGGGCCCGGCTTGCGCTCGGGAAGCGGCGGATCGTCGGAAAAAGTTCGCCGTCGGGAGTCAATTGGCGCACTCCGGCCAAACCGATCTCGGGTCGTTCGTCGAGCATCTCCACCAGCTCGCCGAAGGTGCCCGCCAAGATTTCGGTGTCCGGGTTCAAGAACAGCACGTAGCGCGCGTTCGTCGTCTCCAGACCACGATTGTTGCCATGCCCGAAGCCCCGATTGGCCGAGGGAACCACGCGCGCTTGGGGAAACTTGGATTTGACGAGCTCGGGCGTTCCGTCGCTCGATTCGTTGTCCACCACGACCACGTCCAGTAAAGCCCTGCCCGCCTGCGCATACACCGTCGACAAGCAAGCCTCCAGCCAGTGCGCCTCGTTGGTCGAGACCACGATGATCGCCAAATCGGCCGTTATCGGCCCGCCCGTCGAGTCGGCTCGCCGGGACCCGCCCGCCGTGGGGTCGGCCCGTCGGGACCCGACCGCCGTGGGGTCGGCCCGTCGGGGCCCGACCGCCGTGGGGTCGGCCCGTCGCGCGTAGGCGGTGCCCGCGCCGTTGGAGCCGGCGCCATTGGATGCGGAGTGCTCAGACATGCTCAGCCATAAAACGCATCATCGGTGCGCCTGCTTTCGCTCGCGCAAGCGCCGTCCCTGACGCCAAACCGGCCGGCGCACGCGCTCCACCGCGCGGGCCGTCGCGCCCACGCCGCCCCGCGTCAATGGCGCCACCGGACGCTCACCGATCATCGCTCGGCAACGGCCTCGCAGCAGAGCCTCCACGCAAGCCTCCACGGTGAGTGGACCGCCGATTTCAAGCTCCATGCTCAGCGGGAACATCTGGTGGGCCTTGTGCAGGTCGAGCGCGCCCACACCCACCAGCCCCGCTTCGGCCGCCATGCGACACGCGCGCGGATTGGGCGCCCAACCGTCCCACTTCCTCGTCCAAATCTCGATCCCCTTGCTGAGAGCCAACCACTCCGGCTCAAAGGCCCGCCAAGCGTCCCTGCGCACCGGATGGGCCAGCACCGCCGCCCCCCCGCGCGCGTCGACTGCCCGCAACAGCTCGGTCGTCTCCACCCCTTCTCCCAAGAAAGGCACCCTTCCCCAAACAGGAACGTGCACACGGTCGTCCGGGCTCGCATACTCGATGCCCGGCACCAGCAGCGGACCCTCCGGCAGGCTGGCCTCGCGGCAGGCCTCCACATAGGCTTCGTAGCGCGCCGCATCGAAGCCGCGGTCGTGCTCGCACATGAAGACCGCCTCGCAGCGCCGGTCCCTGAACAGCTCGGCGATCTGCGCCAGCGGGATCGCGGCGTCATAGGACCACTCCGAGTGGACATGAAAGGCCGCTCTCACCTTTCTCACGAGCGTCTCCTCGCGAGGCGGGTGCGCTCGATTACCGCGGCGCCGCCCGCATGGAGAGCCGCTGCGCGCGTCCTCATGAGCACCCTCATGAGCGCCTCTTGCCCCACGTCTGAGCACCGACCGTCAGCAGGGCGTCGTCCAGGAACAGCTTGCGCGTCCCCGGTTCCAGGTTGTACCAAGCGCTGTTGCGCCCGCCCCGCAGCAGATCCTTCACGGTCTGTCCCCGCCCCGGCCAAGCCCCCGGGTGCGAGCCCGGCCCGCGCAACACGAACATGAGGTGCACCAACTCGCGTCCCAAGTGACGGCACACCAGCTCCTCGTCTATCGCCCGCCGCGGCGCCGCCGGCGCCGGTGCTTGCGGGTCGAGCGCCTGCGCGGCCGCCCAAGCCGGATACTCGAACCCCAAGCGTCGCGCCAAAGCCATGCTCCCCCAAGGCCGCCCATTGAGCTCCATGAACCACCATTGTCCGTCCGCACGCAACAGCTCGACCATGAACAGTCCGCGCCAGCCGGCGTCCCCCAACATCTGCTCGATCGGCCCGACTAGCTCCTGCGGCACCGGAGTGGAAGCACAGGCGCTGGAGCCCGAACCGGCCGGATTCATCATGCGCACGCGCCTGTGCGCGCTCAGGTTGTGGATGCCTCGCTCGTCGGCGATCCCAAATATCCCGGCGCCAGTGCCGCTCACCCACCGCTGCACGATCGTCTCGGTCTGCGGACCCCACGTCTCGCGCAGCTCCTCGGCCTGCTCGGCGTCGCGCACCAGTCGCGGCGCGAGTCGGCGCAACCGGCCTTCGCGCTGCTCAGCGGCAAGCGCCGGCTTGAGCACCGCCGGCAGCTCCAGCTCGTCGGTCATACCCCAGTCCGGGAGCGCTTCGCTCTGAGGCGCGAGCAGTTGCCACGGCGGCACCGCCAGCCCGGCGCCTTCCGCGGCCAGCAACTGCATCCGCTTGTCCAGCGCCAGCTTCGCCCGGGCGCCGCGGGGACCGGCCAGGGGCGTGTCCGGCCCAAGCGCCCGATCGCACACGAACACGGCCTGATCGTCAAGCGGCATGACCAAGTCATGGGCGACCGCCAAAGCGCCCAGCTCCGCTTCGCAAGCCCCCAAGTCCTCCTCCGGTGCGGTCAACTCGACCAGCTCGAGGCCTCTCAGCTTGCGCAGCGAAACCTTGCGTCCCCGCCGCGCGAAGCTTGACACCGCGTACCCGGCCGCGATCAAGCTTGCCGCGACCTCGGGGGCGGCCAGGGCATCGGCGAACCCGATCAAGACAGACTTGCCCCGCGCGCTCATCGCAGACGCTTGACCATTCGCTTGCCCGCCAACACCGAACTTTCCCAGCCCCGGGTCCCGCTCGCCCCTCCGCCGGCAAGCGCCAACCAGTGCTCGAGCGGCTGCCCGCGATGAACTGTGTTGCGAGGCGACAGCCAAGCGCCCACGCGCGCGCCGCCCCCGTCGCTGTTGTAGACCTTGCGGTAGCCCGCTTCTCGCAAGCCCCCCAGCACGCGACGGTCATAGGAGCCAAACGGACACGCCGCCTCGTCCACCTCGACGTCCAACAGCTCCTCCAGGGTCCGGCGCGAGCCGACCAGCTCCTCGCGCAGATCCCCTTCGTCCAAGCGGCGCCAGTCGCGGTGGCGCAGCCCGTGGCTGCCGATCTTCATGCCCGCCTCGTGCAGTTCGCCAAGCTGGCTCTCGCTCAGGTAGCCCGGCGAGCCGACCCGCTCGGCGAGCACGAAAAAGCGTGCCGTGCGGCCTCGGCGCCTGAGCACCTCCAGCGCGTGTTCGGCGTCGGAGGCGTTGCCGTCGTCAAAGGCCAGCGTCACGCCCCGATTCGGCAGGGCGCCCACGATCGCATCGAACCACTCGACCGGAACCCACACCTTGCGCTCGGCCGCGGTGGCGTCCGGCGGGATCCGGTCTCCCAAGCCGTGGAAGGTGAGGATCAGCTCTCGCTCGCCCACGGCTTCATCACCGCAGACGAACGATCGTGAAACCGTGTGAAGGGTTGGTGCCGCCGACCGGGTTCGCCAGCGTGCCCACCGTCTCGCGGCTCGCGGTCGCGCCTTTGATGTAGGCGCCGATCAGCGGGTTGTAGCTCACGCCGAACGTGGGCTTGCCCCAAATCGAGAGGTCCCTCGCGCCGAGCACCGCAAGCGCCGTTCCCTCGCCGCGCATGTGCGCCACCGCGGCGCGTTCTTCGCCCGGCGTCGCGATCAGACCCGGCAGCACCGTCAGCTCATACAGAGCCGGCTTGCGGTCGCTCATGAAGTAAAGACCGCCGTCGGTGGGGGCCGCCAGGATCGGCTGTCCCGGCTTGGTCTGAGCGTCGATCTGCCTGACCGCCGCCTGTAGCGCCGGGGCCGCCGCGGCCGTGGTCACAAAGCTGCCACGCGGCGTGTGCACCGTGGTCGTGTCATGTACGTAGAGCCCGCCCAGCGCATACGCGGCAAGGCCGGCGGCGATCAATCCGAGCACGGCCAGCACCGCCGCGCGCGCCTGTGGCCAGCGTGCCGCCACCCTTTCGTGCAGGATGCCCAGCAGCAAGACCAGCGGAGCCGCGTAGTAAGGGGCGTATGAGCCCTCAGTGGTGAAAGCGTTGTAAGCGCGCAAGCCGAGCCCCGCCGCCGCCACGATCAAAGCCAGGTCGGCCGGCCAGGAGCGACCCAGCAGAGAGTCCTCTTTGCGTATGAGTCGCACCAACGCCCACGCCGCCGCCGCCAGGCCGAGCGCGGGCAGCCAGCTCATGCCGAGCACCAGATGGCGCGACTCCAGCTCGATCGCCGAGCGTTGAGCGCTGAAGATCCCGCCCGCGCGCAACACTCCGTCGAGCAGCGCGATCGTCACGAGCGCGGCCGCCACCGGCCACAGGCTCGACACGCGCTTGGCCGGCCCCTCGCCGCGCTCGCGGCTTGTGCTCCAGCCGACCGCGCTCGCGACCACGCCGGCGAGCAGTCCGCAATAGAGCGCTCCGCGGGCGATCAGCCCGAACAAGCTTGCGAGCGTGAAGGGCATCCAGCTTTCCTCGGTTTTGGCCCCCGAGCTGAGGAACTTGACCGGCCACAGATTTTCGGTGAACAGCCTCGACGCGCCCGCCTGGGCGGAGAACACCGCATAGACGACCGCCGGCAAGGCGATCGCGGGCAACGCCATGCGCCACGCCGCCCGCCAAGCGGCGGCGGGACCGGAAACGCGCCACATGCCCACCACATAGGCGATTCCGGCGCCCGCCGCCACCGCCACGAACTCGGGGCGCGTGAGCGCCACCAGTCCCGCGGCTAGCCCGGCCAGCGAGACGCGCTCGCGCGTGAGCGCGAGCAGCATCAAGAGCAAACACAAGATCCCGAAAGTGGCCGAATCGGTGTGGGGCAGGATGAAGTTGAAAGCGGTGCCCGAAAAGCCGATCGCAAGCAGCACCGCGCTTGCCAAACCGGCCACGAGCGGCACCAGCCACTGCCGCGCAAGCGCATAGAAGGCAGCCACGATCGCCGCCGTCTGGATCAAGCCGAACGCGAACGCGGTCGTGAAGCTCGAGCCGAACAACTTGAAGCTGAGCGCCAACGAGTAGAGGCCGAGCGGCCCGTAGTAGTAGCGCACGTCCTTATAGGCCACCGCGCCGTGCTTGATCAGATCGGCGGTGCTCAGCTCCGCGCCCGCGTCGATCTCCGGCACGCCCCACTTGCGCCACGTGAGCGCGGTGAGCGCGATGAAGCACACGCCGAGCACGCCCAGTACCGAGCGATCGCCGGGCGAGCGACGCGCGCGTGTGGCGGATGCCGCAGCCGGGACCGGCGGCGGCGAAGCCCCCACCGAGGCCCGCAGCGGGGCGAGTGTCGCGCTCACGCCGGCGCGGGACGGACGACGAGGGTGCTCACGAGCATCTCCAGCTGGGGACGTGCGATCAAGCGAAGTCCCAAGCCATAGAGCCCGCAGCCGACGATCCCGGCCAGAGCCGCTTGTGCGAACCCGTTCGGCAAAGCGCTGCTGAGCGCCCAAGCCGCGCCGAAGCAGACCGCCGCCAGGCCAAGGAAGCGTCCCGCGTCCCCGGCCAGCTCACGCAGCAGCGCGGGCGCACCGTCCCGTCCCGCTCCCGCGACGAGCAGCACCCCGGCGAAGAAGGCGGGCGCCACGAAGAAGGCGCCCACCGCGCCGTCGACGCCGAACATGGCGCTGGCGATTGCCGTGGCGGCGAGATGCAACAGCACGAAGGGCAGCGCCAAAATGTTCAACAGTCGCGAGCGGCCGATCGCGAACAGCATCGGCAACAGGAAGTTGACCAACAGCGCGCAAACCGTCCACGGCACCAAGAGCGCCGCGAAGGTCTGTAGCTCGCCCACCTCGGCGCTCGTCAGGCTCTTGGGCAAGACCGCATGGATCAAGGGCGCGCCTGAGACGATCAGGCCGGCAAGCGCGGGCGCCACGATCAACATCGCGTAGCGAAAGCCGCGTGGCACCGTGCTCGTCACGAGCGCCTCGCGCTGGGCCCGCGCGTCGCGAGTCATGTCTGGGATGTTGGACATGCCGAGCGCCATGCCCGTGCCCGCGACCAGGTAGCTGGCGAACAGGTAGGCATAGGACAGCACGGTCGTGCCGCCCGCCGAAGCGTGGCTGGCGAAAGCCAAGGTGATCACGAACAGCACGTTGAAAGCGAGGTAAATCGCGGTGCGCCCCAGGATCAACCCGGCGTTCGCGGCCATCGAGCGAAGCTTGAACGAGCTGTGCTCGCGCCCCCCTGCAAGCCCACCGCTGCGGCGCAGGCCGACGAGCATCCAGCCGCAGGTGACCAGGGCCATCGCCAACATCGACCAGCCGAGTGTCTGCTCGCCGGCGCTTCCCATCAAGGCCAAGAAGGTGATCAGGCCCGATCCGGCGCCGGCCATGTAGGCGCCGGCGACGAGCGTGAAGCGGTCTCTGATGGCGAGCACCGTGGCCGCGCCTGCCGCCCACAGTTGCAGCACCATCGCGCAGCCCAGCACCGGCAGCGCCGAGGCGGTCACGTCGCGGCCTTGGCTGCTCAGGCCGGGGGCGATCAGGTGTGCGAGCGGCCCTGCCAAGGGTCCAGTGACGATCAGCACCGGCAGGGCCACGAGCCCCAGGGTCGCGGCGAACTCACGCACGCTCAGGCGCGCCCCCGGCTGCACCAGCAGCGGCACCGAGGTCAAGCGCAGGCTCTGGCTGAAGACGCCGAAGGTCGAATACAGGGCGAAGGCGACGAAGAAGCCGTCGGTCCGCACGTTGGTCCCGAAGCGCCCCAGGTACAGGACCGCTTGGATGGCCGAAGCGGCTGCCATCGCGAACGTCGCCGCCGACATGGCCATGCCGGCGCGCGCTTTGCGCGTGCTCGCCAGTGCGTCGGGCGCCTCGATGGGAGCCGGCGAGAGCCTGCTCGCCTCGCTGCCCAGGCTGATCGTTTGCGTGCTCATGCTTGAGAAACGTGCCGGTGTGGGCTTTTCTCGCGCGCTCCGCCGACCCGCAAGCGCTCTTTTAGAAGAGCCTGATGCTCGAGCTCGTGAAGCCGCTGGTGCTCGCGGTGTTCCCGTAGGAGTCCTTGAGCGCCGAATTGAGCGTGCCACTGACCGAGGCAGGGCCTCCGGCCGTGAGGTTGTTGCTCGGATCGCTGATCGAGGTGACGGTCAACTTGATCGTGTTGGCGCTCACCGCAGTGCTCGCGGTCACGACCGGGTTGGTGCCGCCGGTGTTGGTGTAGTGCGAGCTGAATGTGTCTCCACCCGACCAGTTGCCCGAGCCGATGCCCGACACCGCGATGTTGGTGGCGCCGACGATCGCTCGCGAGTAGGTGAGCGTCACACTCGCCGGGATGCTCGTGGCCGCGATCGGCTCGTTGAAGGTGAGCGTGATCGCGTCGCCGACCTGCGGCTTGCCGGCGGTCGTGCCGGGCGTCGTGTCGGTGATGGCTGTCAGTGCCGGCTTGGTCGTGTTGACCCTGGTGGCGCCGATCGGTGAAGTTTCCGAGTTGCCGGCCTTGTCGGAGACCGTGTACTCGTACTCGTAGCAGTGTCCTGTGCTCACGGTGTTGTCGGTGAACGGCGAGGACAGCCCGGTCGAGCCGATGTTCGAGAAGAAGCTGAACGTTCCGCAGGTGTTGCTGGTGAGCGTCAGCGTCGCGGTGGCGCGCTTGAGCTGACCTGAGGCCGTGTTCACGCCTGAGCCGCCATCGGTGGCCGAGAACGTGACCGCGTAAGGTCCGGTGGCAAAGGAAGGCGCCGTCAACCCCACGATCGGCTTGATCTTGTCGACCTCGATCGTGCTCGTCAGGTTGGCCGCGTTGCCGACCCTGTCGGTGCCGGTGAGCGTGTACTTGTAGCAGCCTTCCGCCAGCCCGGTCTGGGCCGGCGTGCCGGTCAGGGTGGTGGGGGTGCCGTAGCTGCCGCACGCTCCGTTTGCAAGCGTGGCGCTCGAGCGCGTCAGGACCGACGAGAGCAACCCGGAGCCGGCGTCGGCGCTGAAGTCGGTGCGCGTGCCGATCGAGAAGTTGCCGCTCGTGCTGTAGCCGGTCGCCCCGCTCGCGGTGGCCGTCGTACCGTTCACGCTGAGCGCGCCGCCTGTGGGAGCGCTGCTGTCGGCGATCAGGCTGTAGGTGGCGCTGGCCGAGCTGGCGCCTGCGCCCGAGGCCGCGAACACGGTCGGTGCGGTGGGCGGCTGGACGGCGCTCGCGCCGAAGGTGTAAAGAACCTGGCCGCCGGTCTGGGCTTCGCCGAAGCCGCTACCGGTGAGCGAGCTGAAGGTGTAGCTCTTGATACCGGTCTCTGCGTCGGTCGAGTTGGCCGTCAAGGTGAAGCTGCCGCCCGGCGAAGGCCTGAAGTACAGGGCGTTGGTCGAGGACTTGTAGTAGGTGTTGGCCGAGAGACCGCTGAATGTGAGCGACGGGGTGCTCGGGATCGTCGTGTCCACGATCACCGTCGTGGAGACGCTCGCCTGGTTGCCCACGTTGTCGGTGCCCGTGAGCGTGTAGCGATAGCAGCCGCTCGGCTCGCTCTGGCTCGGCGCGCCCGTGATCGCGATCGGCGTGCCGAAGTTTGCGCAGGTGTTGTTGGCAAGCGAGGCACTGGCAACCGTGAGCGTGCTCGAGCGCAGGCCCGACTGACTGGAGGACTGCGTCTCGCTGTAGTCGGTGCGGATCGCGATCGGGTAGACGCCGGTCACGCTGTAGCTGCTGGAGCCGCTCGCGCTGCCGGCGGTGCCGTTGATGTTGAGCGCGCCTCCGGTCGGTGCGGCCGTGTCGGGCACCACGTTGAAGTTGGAGCCGGCGCTGACGCCCGCATTGTTGGTCGCGGTCACCGTTTGGGCGCCGGAGGCCGTGGCGCCCGAGCCCGACCAGCTGTAGCTGCTCTGGTAGGGCAGGCTCGTGTCCGCGCCGCCGCCTGAGCCGAAGCCGGTCAGCGCGGGGAACACGACTTCCCTGATGCCCGAGGAGGAGTCGCTCGTGCTCGCGTTGACTGTGAAGGAGCCCGAGTTTCCGCTCTGCGGGTTGGTGTAGACGGTGGTGCCGTTCACATAGGTGCTCCCGCTCGCGCTCGAGACACTGAGTTCGGGCGTCGAGGGCGGCGCCTGGGCGATCGTGAGCTTGCGTGTCAGCTTGGCCACGACGCCGTTGCTGTCGGTCGTGCGCAGGCCGATCGTGTAGGTGCCGGGCGTCGTGAAGGCGTGCGTCAAGGTCGGCGTGGAGCCGGTGTCGGTCGCGTATTTGCCGCTCCCGTCCAGGTCCCAGCTGTAGTCGACGATCGTTCCTTGGGAGTCGCTCGAGCCGGAGGCGTCGAAGCTCACGTTCTGCCCGGTCACGGCAGGCGAGGGGTTGACGCTCAGCGAAGGCACCAGAGCGAGGTTGACATCGCGCGAGTGGTAGTGCGCAAATATCGTCGTGGCGCTCAGCGGCTGGTCATAGATCGCCAGTTCATCCAGCGAGCCGTTGCCGAACAGGGCGCTGTCGTCGCGTGACATCAAGTACAAGGTCGAGTTGGCGAATGGGCCCTGTGCGGTGGCGGCGCTCTCCTGCTGGAAGCTGACCGGCTGACCGTCCACGTAGGGGGTGACCTCGCTGCCGGCGGCCGCGGTGCTGTCGAGCACGAAAGCGTAGTGGTGCCACACGCCGGCGCTCGGGCGCTGGAAGAACACACTGTTGCGGTTGGCGCCCGTGCCGATGCCCACGCCGAAGGTGCCGCCGTACTCGCCGGCATTGGGGTCGACGATGAAGCCGCCCGCGTTTTCGTTGAAGTTCGGGGTGAACTCCATCGCCAGCGCGTCGTTGTTGGCGTAGTTGTTCCACTTCAGCCAGAACTCGATAGTCACCTGGCTGGTGGCGGACAGGTCGAGCGGGATCGCTCCGGAGTCGCTTGTGCCGTTGAAGCCGACCGCGGTGCTCTGCTGGACCGGTCCCGGCTGGCCGAAGGAGCCGCCGATGATCGAGCCCGTCGAAAGGCCCTTGCTGTCGAGGATCGTGGGACCTTCGGGTTCGTCGAGCTTGTAGTAGTCGATCAGGCCCGGCGTGGTCTGGACCGCTTCGGAGTAGCCGGCGGCGGCCTGTTCGAGCACCGTCACGGTGACCGTGGCGCGGGCGCTGAGGCCATGATCGTCGGTCGCTTCCACGCCGATGGTGTGCGTGCCCGGCGTCTGGAAGCTGGTCGACACGCTCGGCGTGGAGCCGGTGTCGGTGGCGTATTCGCCGCTGCCGTTCAGGTCCCACTTGTAGTCGGTGATCGTGCCTTGATCGGTCGATTCGGAGGCGCTGATCGTCGTGTTCTGACCGACGATCACCGTGCTCGGCGAGGCCTTCGCCTTGACCGTGGGCGGCAGGTTGCCGACCGTCAGCGAGTGGCTCGTCGAGGCGCTCGCGTTGTGGTTGTCGATCACCCGCAGACCCACGTTGTAGGTGCCTTCGCTCGGAATGCTGGTGGTGAGCACCGGGCTTGAGCCCGAGTCGGTCTCATAGGTGCCGTCGCCGTTCAGATCCCACTGGTAGTCCACGATCGAGCCGGCCGGATCGGTCGAGCCCGACGCGTTCAGCGTGACGTTTTCCCCGGGCCGCACTGGATTCTGGGAGATCGTGAAGGCCGCCTTCGGGGCCCTGTTGGTCCCATAGGAGTTGAAGTGCTGGAAGACGGTGCTCGCGCTGAGCGCTTGGTTATAGAGCGCCAGCTGGTCGAGCGTCCCCGCTCCGAACAGTGCGGCTCCGTCGCGCGACATCAGATACAGCGTGGAGCTCGCAAACGTGCCCTGGCCGCTGGATGTGCCCTCCTGCTGGTAGGTGACGGGCTGACCGTCCACGTACGGGGTGATCTCGTTGGCCGCCGCCGCGCTCGTGTCGATCACGATCGCGTAGTGGTGCCACACACCCGCGGGGGGACGCTGGAAGAAGATGCTGTTGCGGTCCGATTCGCTGCCGATGCCGATGCCGAAGGTGCCGCCGAACTCGCCCGAGTTGGGGTCGACCAGGAAGCCACCCGCGTTTGAGTTGAAGTTCGGGGTGAACTCCATCGCCAGGGCGTCGTTGTTGGCGTAGTTGTTCCACTTCAGCCAGAACTCGACCGTCAGCTTGCCGGTGCTCGACAGGTTGAGCGGGATCGCGCCCGAGTCGCTTGAGCCGTTGAAGCCGATCGCGGTCGTGGGGTCTTCGGCAACCGCGCCGGGCAGGCCGAACGTGCCGCCGCTGATGGTGCCGTTGCTGGAACCCTTGCTGTCGGCGATGGTCGGCCCGCTGGGCTCGCCAAGCTTGTAGTAGTCGATCAGGCCGGGCGTGTTCTGGACGGCTTCCTCATAGGAGGTGACGCCCTGTTCGAGGACCAGTACTTTGATCGTCGTCGTGGTCGTGAGGCCCTGGCTGTCGGTCAGCTGCACGCCCACGGTGTGCGAGCCGACGCTCTGGAAGCTGGTCGTGACCGTTGGCGTGGTGCTGGTGTCGGTCGCGAATTTGCCGCTGTTGTCGAGGTCCCACTTGTAGTCGGTAATCGTGCCCTGGTCGGTCGATTCGCTCGCGTCGAGCGTCACCGTCTGACCGGTCAACGCCGGGCTCGGGGTGGCCTTGACCTTGGCGCTCGGCGGGAAGTTGCCCACCGAGATCTGCTGTGTCGTGGTGCCGACGGCACCGTCGCTGTCGGTCACCCGCAGGCCGACGGTATAGGTGCCCGGGTTGGCGAAAGTCGTGCTCGTGGTCGGCGTTGAGCCCGTGTTGGTCTCATACGTGCCGTCGCCGTTCAGGTCCCATTCGTACTTGACGATCGAGCCGCCGGAGTAATGCGAGCCGGAGCCGTCCAGCGTGACTTTTTCACCCGCATGAGGCTGGTTGGGCGTGGCCGCGATCTGCGCGACCGGGCGAGGCTCGGGGCCGTTTGAGTTGACCTGTTCTTGGATTGTCGAGGCACCCAGTTCGCCGCTATAGATCGCAAGCTCATCGAGCGAGCCGCTGCCGAACAGGGAGGTGCCGCCGCGCGACATCAAATACAGCGTGGAGTTGGCAAACGCGCCCGCCCCGGTTCCGCTGCTCTCCTTCTGGTAGCTGACCGCTTGGCCGTCCACGTACGGAGTGATCTGCGAGGCGGCCGGCGCGTTCGCGTTGAGCACGAAGGCGTAGTGGTGCCATACGCCGGCGCTCGGCCTGGCGAAGAAGACGCTGTTGCGTGAAGCTCCAGCGCCGATGCCCACGCCGAAGGTGCCGCCATACTCGCCGGCGTTGGGGTCGACTATGAAGCCGCCCGTGTGTTCGTTGTAGTTGGGTGTGAACTCCATCGCGAGGGCGTCGTTGTTGCCGTAGGCGCTCCACTTCAACCAGAACTCGACGGTGATCGTGCTCTGGGAGGAGAGGTTCATCGGGACAGCGCCGAAGGAGCCCGTCTCACCCTCGACAGGGTCGCCGTCGCCGGAGAACGAGACCGCCGTGTCGGAGTCGCCGTTGACCGCTCCGGGCACGCCGAAGGTCGTTTCGTAAAGGGTGCCGTTGCTGGACCCCGCGCTGTCGGCGATGGTCGGGCCGGACGGCTCGTCCAAGCGGTAGTAGTGCAGCAGGCCGGGAGCCGCGGTGACCGCGTCGCTGTAGCGACTGACGCCCTGGCTGAGGACCTTGACCGGCACGCTGGCGGTCGCGGTCGCGCCCTTGCTGTCGGTGACCTGTACGCCGATTGTGGTCGTGCCGGTGCTCGCGAAGGTCTTTGAGACGGTCGGCGTTGAGCCGGTGTCGGTCTCATAGGTGCCGTTGCCGTCGAGGTCCCACTTGTAGTCGACGATCGTGCCGCCGACGGAACTCGAACCGGCAGCGCTGAGCGTGTCTTTCTGGCCGACGCCGACCGGATTCATCGACGCTGCGATGGCGGCCGTGGCGGTGTTGGCCACGCTGACGGTGCGCTCAGTGGTTTCGCTCTGGCCTTTGCTGTCGGTCACCTTAAGGATCACGTTGTAGGTGCCCGGGGTGGCGAAGGCGTGGGTCAACGTCGGCGTTGTGCCGGTGTCGGTGGCGAATTTGCCGCTGTTGTCCAGATCCCACTTGTAGTCGGTGATCGTGGCGCTCGGATCGCTTGAAGCCGAGGCGTCGAAGTTGACGTTCTGGCCGATGTAGACCGAGTTCGGCGTGGCAGTGAACGACGGCCGCGGCGGATTGGGCGGTGTCGTGTCGGGTGTGATGTCTTCCCCTGGCGTGGCCGCCTTGGCGCCCATTTCCGAGAGGATGTTGTAGGTCAACTGGTCGACGGGGCGTTCCACGTCGAAGTCATAAGCCCACTCCATCGTGCCCGTGGCGAACACGAGCGCGCCGCTGGGTGCCCGGTACTCGACCGCGCTGACGGTGCTCGGCTCACCTGGGGGTGGCGTCGTCGCGCGGGCACGGCCGGCGTCCTGCAGCCAGGAATCTTCGGGGTTGGCGACGTTGGTCAGCGTCAGCTTCTTCACGCCCGCGGGCTCCTGTGCCAGATAGCCGGCCTGGGTGGGGACCTGGTCCCACTCCCAGCCCACATTGGCTTCGGGCAGGGTGGTGGTCGAGGTCGTCGAGATGCCTGCGTTGCGCCAGGCCGGGTTGGAGGCGTATTCGCCGTTGGCGTTGCCGGCCGGAATCGTGAGGTGGAAGCGTTCGGAGTCGTTGTCGCCGACATACATCAGGCCGAACAGGGAGTTCTCCGGTTCGTTGGGTCCGATGCGTCCACCCGGGGGCGCGTTCGGGTCGCCCGCCGGAGCGCCCGGGTCGCGGCGCGTGGTCGTCGCGTACTGCGGTCGCGCTTCGCCGTTTGGCCCGATCGAGGCGGGGTCGTTGGGCGTGGCTCCGGGGTTGCCGTCGCTCGAGCCCTGGATCGTCTTGTAACAGACGAGCGTACGGCCGTTGTTTTCGTAGCGCGTCTGCCAGTAGGCCGTGTTGGCGCTCAGCGAGACGATGCTCACGCCCGCGTCACGCGCGGCCTTGAAGCCGCTGAACTCGTTGTGGGACCAGTACTCGGAGTGGCCCGAGACGAGGTCGACCTTGTGGTTCAACAACTGGCCGGCGTTGGAGTCGAGGTCCACGTCGGAGGTGTAGTCGACTTCATAGCCCTGTTGCTCCAGCCAGGCCACCGTCAGGTAGTCGGGCCCAAAGAAGTGGTTGTACTGTTGTTCGCCTTCCTTCTGGGGGCGGTCGAAGGAAACGGCGACCGCGCGCCCGTCGCCGGCGATCGTGTTGGCGCCGCCGCAGGCGTCGTAGTACAGGGACTTGCAGCCCCACGTGTTGTAGGCCTCGTAGTCGGCGCTCGGCAACACGTACAGAACCTGGGAGGGGCGCGCGTCGTTGCGCACCGGGAAGACGACGTAGTTCTCGATCGCGTTGTCTTCGGCGTCTGTGATCACGGCCTCGTAGATGCCCGAGACCGGCAGCTTGCTGCCGGGGACCGTGTAGCTGACGCTCCAGTTGGAGCAGTTCAGTTCGCCCGTGGTGGTGTTCGCAGGGTTGCACTGGAACGAGTTGCTCACTTTGACGTTGGTCGCGCCCGCGCCGGCGATCAGGCGGGCGCCAGTGCCGCCGTACCAGCCGATCCGGTAGACCGAGATGTTGACGTTCGTGGCGGGGAACGAAGGCAGGTCGGTGCCGATCTTGATCGGCACGCTTTCGCCGAGGTTGTAGCTTGTCTGCGGCGTGAAGGCGCCGAGGTCTTCGCTGTAGTTTTCGATCGCCGACTGGTTGGCGGTCGTACCTTCTCCCATGCAGTTGTTCTCGTTGACGACGGGGTTGGAGTTTGGACAGGACACTTCAGCCGCGGACGCGCCCGAGGGGCGGCCGAGCAGGATCAGGGCAAAGCTTGCAGTGAGCAGGACGAAAAGCCCGATGAGGACTCGTGTTGCTTTGGGTTGAGATATGGCGCGTTGTGTAGGCATCTGATCAGGCAACGCACGGGAGCGGCGACTACTTTTGTGCGAGATCGGAGAACGTTCGCGCAGGACGACGATCATCGCCCCGACGAAGAACAGCAGGTAGGGCACGTGCGGGAAGGAGAGCACGTCGAAAAGCCCACTGGCAAGCGCGATAACGCCTACCGCGGCGAACGCCGCGAGTGCCACCGAGGCGCGCTTGGGGTCCGCTCCGCGGATCGTCCGATGGGCCGCGCTCATCATCGTCGCGAAGATCCCCAGGTAGGCGAGCAGGCCGATCAGCCCGGTCGTGATCAAGAGCCCCAGGAACTCGTTGTCGAGGATCCGGTACTTGTGCGGGTCATAGCTTTCATAGCCGCGCCCGAGCAGCAGTTTGCTGAGCACGTCCGGGCGCACCGCGTCATAGCGGGCGGTCCTGTCGGTCGTGCTGAGAACATTGTTGACGTGGCCGGGCTCCAGCTGGGTCAGCACCGAGCCGAGCGCTCCCGGCGAGGTGATGTGCACGAGCACGCCCAGCACCACCGCGAGCCCCAGCAGCGAACGGGTCACCGTGCGCGGCCTGTAGGCGACCAGCAGCAGGATGGCGCCGATTGGAGCGACGATGCTGGTCTTGCGCGAAGTCGCGACGCCGCCGGCTATCAGCAGGCCGATCGCGATCGAGTAGAGGATGCGCTTGCGCCGGGTCGGGGCGTCGATTGAGCCCATCACGGCAAACGGCAGAACCATCGCCAGGAGCGCAGCGAGCTCCAGCGGCTGATTGGTGGGCCCGTAGACGGTCAGGCGTCCGATCGAATCGGGCATGTCCAGTTCGGGCGGCAGCGTGATCGGGAAGATCTTGCCCCACAGCGAGTAGAAGACGTTGTAGTGCATGCGGTACTCCACGACCGTGGCGATCGCGACGATCACACCGAGAACGACCATCATCGCCGCGTAGCGAGGCACCTCGCGCGGTCGCATCACCGAGGCGACGATGAAGAAGAACAACAGGTAGGAGAACAGGAGCGCGAGCTTCTTGACCACGAGTGAGACCTCGTCCATGCTGGCCAGGACCTGGCCGTCGAGGGCGACCCCGAGGCAGCAGATCGCAAAGAAGGCGAGCACCGCGAAGTGGACGCGAGTCAAGCGGATGCGGGGGCGCGCCTCGCCGCTGACTATCGCCAGGCTCAGCAGCCACAGCGTCGCGATCGCGATCAGCAGGGGACGGTCCAAGGTGCTGCTCAAAGGCAGGCTCACCGGAAGGTCGATGGCGTCGAAGGGGACCAGGAACAGCATCACCACGAAACCGGCCAAAGCCCATGGCAGGATGCGCGTCGTGTGCGGCCAGTCGTCGCTGTCCAGCGGCTCGTCGTCGAGACGGTCGAGGCCTTCGATGCGTGCCTTGGCGCGCGCGGCCAGCCGACGCCGATTGCGCCGCGCGAACAGCATGCTCGCGCCGAGCAAGAACACGAACCCGAAAGCGAACAGCATCGCTTGCCAGCGGACGCCGCTGCCGACCAGGGCGCCGGTGGTGGGGCCGAGCGGTCGCAGTACGACGGCTTCTTCGCCGAATAGCTGTGCCGGCTGTTCGGCGCGCACATGGCGCAGCAGGAGAGCGCGGGCCGCGTCGACCAGCTGCTTTGCGGCGGCGACGGTGGGCGCCTGGGCGTAGATGCTGAGCATCGGCCGTTCCCCGTCCACGTCGAGCAACAGGCGGTAGTTGTGATCGACGAGGATCGGGTCGGGGGGAGTCGGACGCTTGGGACCCAGGTTTTCGCGGCCCAACAGCAACGTGAAGGGACCCGAAGCGGCCACGCTCTTGCCGTGTAGGCCCAGCTGCTGGCCGAGTACCGCCGTGGCCGGGTCGCTCTGTAGATAGAGCGCGTAGTTGACGGCCAGCTGGGCCGCGAGCGTGTTGGCGTTGACCGACGCCGGGGTGATCCCGGCGAGCTGGGAGGACTTGGTGTCGACCAGGACCTCGGCCTGGGCAGCTCCCAGCGCCAGCTGGCGCGGGTGCAAGGCGGGCGGCGTCAAGGACGGCTTGTAGCCGACCAGCAGCGCCGCCAAGGCCGCGACCAGGGCGATCGCGGCGAGCGCGCGGGCCAGGGGCCGGCGGCTCGCGGGGTGCGCGCTCGCGCCCACGTCGCGCTCCGCGCTAGCGGCGCGGTCGAGCCGGCGAGCCGCCGGCGCTCACCGGAGCCGGCGAGTCGGAGTCGGATCCGCCGGTGGAACCCATGAACAGAGACAGCCGGTCGAATTCGGGCAGTTGCTCTGACTCGTAAGCCGCGGCCTCCTCGGCGCGCCGGCGCGTCCCTTCGACGCCGAGCAGAATGAGCAGGCCGAGCACCAGGACGCCGATGAAAGCCGCGAGCATCAACGTCGAGCGCGTGCTCGAGTTGACCGGACCGGCCTGAGGCGGGCCGAGCTGGCGAATTGTCACGCGGTGCTGGACGGGCGTGGCCGACTGCACTTGCAGGGTCGAGACGTACTTTTGAACGCCCGGGAAGATGCTCGCCGCCACGTGCGCTGCCGCCGCCGCGGTGGGGGCCTGGACCGAAGCGGTCACGACCGGCTCGTTGGTCTGGGCGACGAACGTCAACTTGTACTTGACGGTCTGGGCCGGCAGCTGGTTGGCGCGCGCCTCCGAGGGAGTCACGGTGTCAAGCACCTGGCCCGGGCCGCTGTAGGGGCCTTGGGCGGTGATCTCAGAGGCGGGCACTTTCGCCGAAGCCGCGATGTCTTCGAGTACCGCCGCGCTGGTCATCACCTGCGCGAACACCGAGGCCCGCGTGGTCAAGGGCACAGTTTCTTGGGATAGGTTGGCAAGCGCCGAGTCGGGGGAGTCGACCAGGACCTGAACCGTGGCGGCGCCGGTCGGCACCGAGTTCACGCTCTCGCGCGCGGCGAAGGCCGCGCCGATCGCCACCACGACGATCGCAAGCGTTGCCCACCAGCGGGCTCTGAGGATGCGTAGGGCCTGGGCGAATTCCATTGCGATAACCCCCTAGCGAGCCAGTCCGCGGGAGGCAAGCTCGCGGGTCGCGTCATCGACGCGATCCACGGCCTCTTGATCGGAGAGCCAGGCGAGCAAACCGGCCATGCCCTGCTCGAGCGAGGTCTTCGCCTCGAAGCCGAGCAGCTCACGCGCGCGAGTCGGGTCGGCCACACAGTGGCGGATGTCCCCGGCGCGGTACTGGCCGTTGCGGATCGGCTCCACGTCGGACTCCAGGCCGGCGGCCAAGGCCTGTGCGATCTGCACAACCGTGCTTGGCCGTCCCGTGCCGAGGTTGATCGCGTGGCCGGTGGCCGCCTCGGACTCCAAGGCCAGGACGATGCCCTGCACGATGTCGCTCACGTGGGTGAAGTCGCGCGATTGCTCGCCGTCCTCGAAGATCACAGGCGGGTGGCCGTTGAGCAGGCGCGAGGCGAAGATCGCGGCCACGCCGGTATAGGGGTTGGAGAGCGCCTGGTCGGGCCCATAGACATTGAAGAAGCGCAAGGCGACGGACGGGATGCCATAGGCGGCGCCGGTGACGAGCGCGAGCTCCTCGTGGTCGCGCTTGGTGATCGCGTAGATCGAAGTGGGGATCAAAGCCTTGGTCTCGCGCGTGCCGACCGGCTCGAGGACGGCGCCGCAGTCGGGGCAGTAGAGCTCCCACTGGCGCGCCAGCAGCTGCTCCTCGGGTCGCGGCGGCGGCGCGATGCGCCCGTGCTCGGGGCACTCGTATTCGCCCTCGCCGTAGATCGACATCGAGGATGCGACCACCAACCTGGTCGGCAGCGGGCGCTGGGCCACGAGCCGCTCCAAGAAGATCGCGGTCTGCATCGTGTTGCGCTCGGTGTAGCGAGCGATCTCATACATCGACTGACCGACGCCGACGGCCGCGGCCAGATGCACCACACGGTCGACCCCGCGCAGGGCCTGATCGGCCTTGGCGACGTCCCCGACCTCGCCGACGATCAACTCGACCGACTCCGGCAGCTCGGGTGTCACACCGCCGTGAACCTGCTCCTCCAGGCAATCGAGCACGACCACCTCGTCGCCGCGGGCGACAAGCTCACGGACGAGATGCCCACCTATGAATCCGGCTCCTCCTGTCACCAGTGTTCTCATGCTTGCCCACCTCGTAGTGTCGGTCGTAGTCAGCGCTTCGTTGCTTGGCTAACTCATGAAACGCGGCGCCCCGACGAGTTCTTTCGTGCCTTGCGAAAGCCGAAGGTGAGAGAACGTGAAGAAGATGTGGGGTGAACGTGAAGGGCGAACGTGAAGGCCCTCGCGAGAGGAACGATCCCGCCCGTGCGTTCTTGGGTGGAATGCCAACGAGCCCGACCCCAAACCGCCAGCCGAGCCCCACCGCAGCAGACGCGCGGATCGTTGCGGGCAAACCGACGAGCCCCACCGCGATCCCCGAGCAGATACACGCGCGTAACGGCCACGAGCAGCCCCGCATCCTGATCGTCTCACCGGTGCGTAACGAGGCTCGGCACATCGAGAAGGTGGCACGGGCGGTGGGCGCCCAGGAGCTGGCGCCGGCACGCTGGGTGGCGATCGACGACGGATCCAGCGACGGAACATATGAGCTGCTGAAGGAGCTCGAGCGCGAGATCGATCCGCTGAGCGTGATGCGTGCGCCCGCCCGTAGCGAAGGACCCGACGGACGCGGGCCCAAGGATCGTCTTGCCAAGGCGATTGAGGTTCACAACTTCAACCTTGCGCTGGCCGAGGTGGACGGCGAGCAATACACGCACGTGATGAAGCTCGACGGCGACATCGAGCTTCCGCCCAATTATCTACGCGTTCTGATGGAGCGCTTCGAGCAGGACGCCTCGCTCGGGCTCGCCGGAGGCGTGCTGGTGGAGCCCACGCCCGAGGGAGGCACGCGCAGAATCGCGATTCCCTCCCACCACGTCCATGGCGCGCTGAAGTGCTATTCGCGGGCGTGCTTCGAGGCGATCGGCGGCGTGCAGGAGCGCTTGGGCTGGGACACGATCGACGGCACCTACGCGCGTATGCGCGGCTTTCAGACTCGCAACTTCCGCGACCTCGTCTCCGTCCACCACCGCCCGATCGCAAGCGCCGACGGGCGTCTGCGGGGAAGGGCGCGCCACGGCGAGTGCGCCTACATTACCCACTATGGACCGCTGTGGGTCGCTCTGCGCTCGCTCAAGGTGGCCCGCAACAACCCGGTCGGGCTGTCTGGCATCGCCTTCCTATACGGCTATGTGCGCGCCTGGGCGACACGTGTGGAGCGGGTCCCCGATCGTGAGTACCGCCGCTTCGTCCGTCATGAGATCAACCGCCGTATGTGGCGTGCGCTACCCGCGCTTGCGGGCCGAGCGAAGCGGCCACGCGAGCAGCGACCGTTGTCAAGCGTTGTCTAGACATGGTCCTTAATGGGCTGATCGCGTCCGGGCCCGCCGCAACCCACGGCGGGACGACGCCAACCGACTCCGCCAAGGCCGGGCTTCAACGCGTCGCAAACCGACCGATCTTTTGCCATGCGCTGGACCGGCTGCACGACGCCGGTGTGCGCGAAGCGGCGCTGGTCGTCCCGGTCGAGATCAAGGAGGAGATCGAAGCGTGCGTCGCCGCGGAGGGCCCCGATCTGATCGCGCGCTGCTTTGCCTACGAGCACGACGAGGACTGCGCGGCGCTTGCGGCGGCGATCGACGTGCTCGGCGAAGCGCCCTGCATCGTGCATCCGCCCGACGGTCTGCTGGTTGGACCGATGATGGGTTTCGTGGAGATGTTGAGCGTGGACGCCCCCGATCTGGTGGTGCTCGTGCGCAAGGGCTCCCCGGAGACCGACTCGATCGGCCTGGCCACGCGCCGTCTGCTTCGCTTGGCTCGCAACGCCTCGCCGCCCGGCACGGTCCAGAGCCCATCGGGCGTTTGTCTGTTCGGTCGTGGCGCACTCGTGCGCGCCCGCGAGCTCGGGTGGAGCAGTGAGAGCGAGCCGGCCCTGGTGAGCGTCGCCGAGCGGCTGATCGCCGATGGCGGCTCGGTGCGGGTGGAGTACGTGGAGGGCGCGTTGCGCAGTACCGGCAAGTCGGCGGACCTGCTGGAGATGAACAGGGTCTTGCTCAACGAGTTGCGCCCCCAGACCGAGCCGATCCAAGGTTCTGAGAACCGGATCGAGGGCGCCGTCTCGGTTCACCCGAGCGCGTGCGTGGAGTCCAGCGTGATCATGGGGCCCGCCATCATCGGCCCGGGCGCGCTGGTGATCGAGTCCTATATCGGCCCCTACACCTCGATCGGCGCTCAGGCTCACATCGAGGGCGCCGAGGTCGAGCGCTCGATCATCCTCGCCGGCGCTTCGATCATGCACGTGGGTGGGCGCCTTGTCGCGAGCGTGGTCGGGCGCGATGCGCGCGTGGCCCGCGACTTCTCCCTACCGCGCGCGATGCGCTTGACCGTGGGCGACGGCGGCGAGGTGGTGTTGTGTTGAGGGTCGCGATGATTCACCTCTCGGACTTCAGCCTCGACTCGCGTATTCAGCGCCAGGCGCGGGCCTTGGCCCAGCGCGGCGACGAAGTGGACCTCTTGTGCGTGGGGGCGCGCGAAACGGTGAATGTCGGCGACGGGGTGATTCGCACGCATCCGCTCGGGGCCACCAAGCCGCAAGGCGGCGGTCGCGCCTACATCCGCGGCTACGCGGAGTTCTTGGCGAGGGCGTTGTGGCGCTTGAGCGTGCTCGACGCACGTAGGCGCTATGACCTGATCGAGGTTCACAACATGCCCGACATCCTGACCGCCGCGGCGCTGTTGCCGCGCCTGCGCGGGACCCCCGTGATCCTCAACGTGCACGACACTTTCCCGGAGCTATTCGCGACCAAGTACGGCTGGCCCCACGATCACCGCCTGGTGCGTCTGCTCGAGCGCGAGGAGCGCCTCAGCGCGATGCTCGCCACGCGCGTGATCACGGTCACCGATCAGGCGCGTCTGTGCCTGGAAGGGCGGGGAGTCGGCGTGGATCGCACGAGCGTGATCATGAACTCGCCCGACGAGCGCGTGTTCGGGCCGCCGCGCGAGCCCGTGGCTTGGCCCGAGGAGGGGCCGCTGAGGGTGCTCTATCACGGAGGCTTGGCGCCCCGCTTCGGCGTGGAGACTTTGATCTCCTCCTTCGAGCGTCTGCGCGACACCGTGCCGCGTCTGCAGCTGAGGGTGTGTGGCTCGGGCGAAGACCGCGATCGCCTTGCGGCCCTGGCCGCCGAGATCGATCCGCAGCGCATCGATGTGGCGGCAGAGCCCGTTGCCTTCGAGCGCATTCCGGCCGAGCTCGAGGCCGCCCACATCGGCGTGGTGCCCACTTTGGACGACCGCTTCACGAGGCTGCTTTTGCCGGTGAAGCTGCTCGAGTACGCGCACATGGGGCTGCCGATCGTGGCCTCGCGCCTGCCGGGCATCGGCGGCTACTTCTCAGAGAGCGACCTGCACGAGTTTCGCGCGGGCGACCCTCAGGATTTGGCGCGCGCGATCGAGGAGATCTGCGTGGACCCGCAGGCGGCGCGGGAGCGTGCGGCCCAAGCGACCCTGCGCTTGGAGGGCATCGCTTGGGAACAGCAGCGCGAGCGCTATCTCGCCCTGGTGGACGAGCTCACGGCCAGGCGTTCAAGCGCCTCGCCGGCGACACGCTCGGCCAGGCCGACGACCGACTCTCCGTTGAGCAGCCGTGGGTAGATCTGGCTGGCCGAAGCGAGTGCGAGGCCCTCGACACCGGTCCAGACGGGTGCTGTGCGTGGCTCGTGGCCGAGCGCATGGACGGGCTCGACGAGCGGCGCGCGTTGCACTGTCCAGTCGACTACGTCCGCGTCGCTGAAGTCGGGCACCAAGCGCTTGAGCATTCCCGTGTAGTTGCGGTAGACCGACTCGTCGTCCTCGGCGAACTGGGGCGAGTCGGGGTCGCAGTACTTGGGCAGGTAGGCCAAGCGCAGGCCGTCGGTGTGTTCGGTTCCGACCACGTGGGAGGTCTCCACGACCGTGGTGATCGGCGTGGGGTCGCAGATGTTGATCGAGTAGTAGGGCGTCAAGGAGCGCTTCAGCTTGAGGATCAAGCACACGACGCCCAGGTAGCGTTCCGGATAGGCCTTCAGCAGAGGCTGTAGATCGGCGGGCAGCAGGTGTTTGAGCCCGGGCGGTTGCAGCGTCGGGATCGTCAAATCGAAGTGCTCGGCCTGGCCATCCACCATCACGCCCTTCACCGCGCCGCCCGGCTCGTGCACCAGCCCTTCGACGCCGGCTCCGAGACGCACATCGACGCCCAACTCGGCGGCGCGGGCGGCCGCGGTCGCGATCAAAGTCTCGTGACCGCCGCGCAAGCAGCCCATCCGCTCGCCGGAGCTGCCCTGCTCGCGGGCGGAGCGCATCCGGTTGGTACGCGCCCACAGGTAGGTGGCGGGTAGCTCGGAGTGGTGTGAATTGAAGCGCGAATCGAGCAAAGGTCGCCAGATGCGCTGCACCACGCGGCTGCCGCAGTGACGGGTCAGCCATGCTTCCAAGGGCTTGCGCTCGAGCGCTTTGTAGTCGCGGCGCAATTGGCAATACAGCACGAACCAGGCCAGGCGGGCGCGGCCGAGCGGGGACAGCGGCGGGAAGCGCAGGAAATCGCCGATCCCGTTGAAGGGGTGCATCTTGCCGTCGATGAAGAAACCGACGCCGACCGGTTTGAAGGTCAGCTCGTCGGTCAAGCCGAGCTCCTCGCTGAGCGCGATCATGCGCTGGTCGGAGGGCACGATCACGTGGTAGAAGCGGTCGACCCGGTGTCCTGAGAAGTCGATCGAGCCGGCCAGGCCACCCAGGGTGGGGGCCCGCTCGAGCAGGGTGACCTTCGCGCCCTGCTGGGCCAAGCGCAGTGCGAGCACCGTGCCGAGGATGCCGGCGCCGACGACGCCCACGTGGGGAGCGCCCTCGCGCGCGGGCCCACCCGCGACGTGCGCGGGCTCTCGGCTCATGAGGCCACCGCCGGCGCTCATCGCTTCTCGGCGACCGCGTGCAGGTGAGCCACGGGGCGCTCCTGCTCTGCGCGCCCGGTCGAATGCTCGCTGCCGAGCGGCGAGATCGGGGGCGGCTGGATGCGACCAACCAGATGGGCGGCCATCAGGCGACCGTAGGCGAGCAAGGTCGGCTTCAGGTTCATCTTGGAGGTGCCCAAGCGGCGCGACCAGTCGTTGACGGTCGGCACCTCGGCCACGGTGGCGCCGGCGTTGTAGAGCTTGAGCAGAAGCTCCACGTTGGCGGCGAAGCCGGGCTCGCGCACGAGCAGGTAGCCGTAGGTTTCGGAGGCTCGTCGCAAGGTGCCGGCGCGATAGACGCGGTACAGCGAGGAGAGCGTGTGGATGTCGCGCAAGCCGCCGGTGTAGCGGAATACGTTGGAGACCGATTTGGAGGCCGCCAAGCGCCACGGCGCGACACCGAGGATGCGACCGCCGGGCGCGTACACCGAGGCGAGCACCACGTCGGCGCCTTCGTGAAAGCGCTCGAGCATCCGTGGCAGGTCGCTGAGGTCGGAGGTGTTGTCGGCCTCCAAGGTCACGATCGCATCGTCGTCTTTGGACTCGCCCAAGGCAGCCCTCAAACCGGAGTTGATCGCGGTGCCGAGGCCGCGGTTGACCTCGTGGCGGACGATCGCCAAGTGCACGGCGTCGCTGTGGGCTTCGATGGCCTCGGCGGTGCCGTCGGTGGAGCCGTCGTCGACGAAGATCACGCGCGCGCCCAATTCGCGGGCCACGGGACCTAGCTCGGCGAGCAGGTTGGGGATGTTCTCGCGCTCGTTGTAAGCGGGGATGACGAAGCGGATCATTGCGGCCTCCTCAGGCTGCGACTCGTACGGGTTGGACCATCGGCATGTCCAGCAGGGTGATCGGACGACCGTTTTCGGCCGAGTCCCTCACGGCGAGGGCGGCGGCAAGCGCGCGGCAACCCTCGCCCGCGCCGACCGGCTCGGGAGTGTCCTCGAGCACGCAGCGGGCGAAAGCCTCGAGCTCTGCCTGCAGGGGCTCGACGCGGGGCAAGGCAAAGCGAATGGCCGCACCCTCGGCGTCGCCGCGGATGCGGGCCAGCTCGTTCCAGCCGGTCGTCGCGCCGGTGGACTCGGTGAACCAGACGTCCTGAGTCAAGTAGGAGGCGCTGAGCATCCCGCCCTCGCCGATCACCGTCATCTCGCGGCGCTTCTCGGGTGTGAGCCAGTTGACGTCGAGCAGACCTTGGGGGCCCTCCTCGCCGAAGCGCAGCAGACAGGTGATGATGTCCTCCTGGGTGGGGTGCACGCAGCGGCTGCCTTCGGCATAGATGCTGGTGATGTCCCGGCCGAGCACGAACTGCATCAGGTCGAGGTCGTGCGTAGCCAGGTCGATCGCCACGCCCGTGTCTTGGATGCGCAGGGGCAGCGGGCCGACGCGGGTCGCGTGGGCCCTGAAGACGCGGCCGATGCGTCCCTCCTCGATCAGCTCGGCGAGCTTGCCCACGGCGGGGTTGAAGCGCTCGACGTGGCCGACCATCAGCTTCAGCCCGGCCAGGCGCGCGGCCGCGGCCATGCGCAGCCCGTCCTCCAAAGCCGTCGCGATCGGCTTCTCAACGAACACGTGCTTGCCCGCGTCGATCGCGTCGAGCGCGATCTTGGCGTGCTGGGCGGAGGGGGCGCAGATGCAGACGGCGTCCACGTCGGCGCGCTCCAGCAGCCAGCGGTAGTCGCCGACCCAGTCGATCGGGCGGCGCCCGATGCGCGCGCGCGCGTTCTGCTCGTCGGGCTCGGCGATCGCAACCAGGTTGCCGATCGCGATGCGCTCCCAAGTCTCGACGTGGTAGGCGCCCATGCGCCCCGCGCCGATCAATCCGACGTTCAGCTCGCCCATCTGTCGGCGCTCCTTCTGTTTGACGTGTATGTGTTGCAATCGGCTCTCATGCCGCGGCTCCCAGACTGCTCCCGGCGGCGAGCGCAGCAGCCTCGCCGCCGGGTGAGATGCGGGCCCCCAAGAACGATGTGATGACCTCGGCGATCCGCTGCGCCGCGTGGCCGTCGCCGAAGATGGCGGGACGCTCCTCGGGCAAGGGGCTGCTGAGCGCCGCGGCGAATGCGTCGGGGTCGACGCCGACCACGGTGTTCCAGCCGGCCTGCACGGTGTCGGTCCACTCGGTCTCCTCGCGCAGGGTGACGCAGCGCACACCCCACAGGTAGGCCTCGCGCTGGACCCCGCCGGAATCGGTCGCGATCGCGCCGGCGCCGCGCTCGAGCTCGAGCATCCGCGTGTAGGGGACCGGGTCGATCAGCTCCACGTTGGCGGGGGCTTTCAGGCCCCAAGAGTCGATGCAAGCGCGGGTTCGCGGGTGCAGGGGCATCACCACCGGCAGGGGTGAGCGCGCCAGGCAGGCCAAGACCGCGCCGAGGCGCTCGGGGGTGTCGGTGTTGTAATTGCGGTGCACTGTGGCGAGCATGTAATCGCCGTCACCGGCGGGACGCACGCTCGGGCGCCAGCGTTCGAGCATGTCGCACAAAGGGTCGCCTGTGACGTGGATCTCGCCGCCAACGCCTTCGCTTTCCAGGTTGCGCTTGGCCCCGGGGCTGGGGGCGCAGAGGACCTGGGAGAGCTTGTCGGTCTGGATGCGGTTGTACTCCTCGGGCATGTCCTCGCGATAGGAGCGAAGGCCGGCCTCGACGTGGATCAGGGGTACCCCGGCCGCGGCCGCGGCGCGGGCGCCGGAGAGCGTGGCGTTGGTGTCGCCGCGCACGATCACGGCGTCGGGCCGCTCGGCGGCGATCAAGTCTTCAAGGCGCTCTTGGGCGAGCGCGACCTGCTCGGCGGCGCCACGCGAGCCGACGCCCAGGTTGTGGTGGGGGTGGGGCAGCTTGGTGGCGAGGATCTGCCCGTCGGACATCGCCTCGTCGTAGTGCTGGCCGGTGTGTACGAGGATCTCCTCGGCCACCGGGGCGAGCGCCTCGCAGACCGGGGCAGCTTGGATGATCTCAGGGCGGGCGCCGATCACCGAAAGCACGCGCGGCTTGGCTGTGCGAAACACGGGGGGCGCGGCGCTTGCGGTGGAGTCGCGGGGGATGGTCAGCTCGGGCATCTCGGTCTCCTCAGGCGGCTGCCTTGTCGGCCAGCACGGGCAGGGCGAGTGGGGCGCCACCGCGGCGCATCGATTCCTGGGCCAGCTCGATCGTGGCGACGATCTCGATGCCCAAGGCAAGGCTCGAGCGGGGTTCCTCGCCGGTGCGGATCGAGTGGGCGAAGTCTTCGAGCTCCAAGCGCAACGGCTCTTTGGGCTCTACGCGCGGGATGAGGACGTCGCCCGTGCGATAGATCAGCTGATGCTCGCCGAAGTTGGCGGGCGTGGGCGGCAGGATGTCCATACCGCGGTCATAGATCCGCACCGGTTCGTCGGAGGCGGTGTCGTCGTACTGGACCATCCTTTGGCTGCCGACGACGATCATCTGGCGAACCTTGCGCGGCGCCAGCCAGGAGATCTGCACGTTGGCGGTCTGGCCCTGCTCGAAGGTGAGGGTCATGAAGGCGGTCTCGGGCACGCCTTGGCGCAGCACGCTAGAGCCGGACACGGCGACCTCGACGACGGGCTGATCGAGCCAATACAGAAGGATCGAGAGATCGTGCGGGGCCAGGTCGCAGACGACGCCGTCCTCGTTGTACTTGCCGAGGTTCATGCGTGAGGAGGTGACGAAGTGAACGTCGCCGACGACTCCCTCGCGCAGCAGGTCGCGCACGGTGTTGACGGCGGGGCTGTAGATGAAAGTGTGGCCGGGCATCAACACGCATTTGTTGGCAGCGGCGGTGTCGGCCAGATCGTGGGCGTCCTCCAAGCGTGTGGCCAGAGGCTTCTCCACGAGGACGTGCTTGCCGGCTTCCAAGGCTCGCTTGGCCAGGGCGTGGTGGGTCTGGGGGGGAGTCGCGATCACGACGGCTTGCACGCGGGGGTCGACCAGGATGGCGTCGAGGTCGCTGACCGCGCGAGCGTCGGGGTGGCGGCGGCTGAAGGTGTTGCGGTTGGCGTCGTCCAGGTCGCAGAGGGCGTCCAGGCGCATCTCGGGGCATTCGGCGACGTTGCGCGCGAGGTTGGGCCCCCAGTAGCCGTAGCCCACGATCGCTGTGCCGATCGGCGGCTCGCGTCGCAGGATGCTGTTGGTGGGCGGGAAGCTGTTGTTGAACATTCAGGCCACCCCTTGGCGACGTAGGACGACAGGCACCGTCTTCAGCAGGATGCGCAGGTCGAGCAGCAGGGAGTCGGCCTCGGCGTACTCGATGTCGAAGCTGACCATCTCGTCGTAGGTGCGCTCGTTGCGCCCGCTCACCTGCCACAGGCCGGTCAAGCCGGGCTTGACGGCGAAGCGGCGCAGGTAATCCTCGGGGTACATCTCGACCTCGTAGGGGATCACCGGGCGGGGGCCGACCAAGGCCATCTCACCGCGCAGGACGTTGATCAGCTGGGGTAGCTCGTCGAGGCTCCAGGAGCGCAGGACGCGACCCACTCGAGTCACGCGATCGTCGACCGAGAGCTTGTACAGGCGGCCCCGTTCGGACTGGCTCTCGCCGCCGATAAGGGTTTGCACGTACTTGCGGTGGCGGCTGGCGTCCGCGTCTTGGCGCATCGTGCGGAACTTGAAGATCGTGAACTCGCGCCGGCTGCGACCCACACGGCGCTGGCGGAACAGGACCGGGCCTTGCGAGTCGAGCTTGATCGCTATCGCGATCGCGATCAGAAGCGGCGAGGTGAGCAGCAGAGCCAAGGCCGCTACGGAGAAGTCCAAGGTGCGCCGCGTGGCCCGTACGAAGCTCGAACGTGCGGTGCTCGTGCGACCCGAACCGTCCGCGTGGGGCCGCGCTCCGGCCGCGTGGAGAGCGGGGGCGCCCTCAGCGGTGGCGAGTGCGGGCTCCGCGCGGTCGAGCACGGCCACAGCCAGCCCTCCGACCGGTTGTGTGGGCGTTGCGCTCATATCCGATCAACGCGTTGATGCGGCTGTGGCTTTCGTGAATCCGTCCACCGCATCCACGATTCGCTCAAGCTCGGCGTCGCTCATGCCCGGGAACAGCGGCAGCGAGCAGATCCGCTCGGCGTGGGCCTCGCTCACGGGCAGGCTGCCCGGCCCTAGCCCAAGGTGGGCGTAGGCCTCGGTGAGGTGAATCGGGGAGGGGTAGTGAACGGCCGACGCCACCCCGCACGCTTGCAGGTGCTCGCGCAGCTCGTCGCGAAACTCGCTGCGCACGACAAACAGGTGGTAGACGTGATCTGCCTCGGCGAAGGGCAAGTCGACGAGTTCGATCGCACGCTCGCCTTGCAGGGCGCCGGCGGCGGTGAGTCGTGCTCGTAGCTCGCGACCGAGGCGGCGACGCTCTTCGTTGCGATCCTCCAGGCGCCCGAGCTTGCGTTGCAGGACAGCCGCCTGCAGGGCATCCAGGCGCGCGGTGGTCCCGACGATGCGGTGGTTGTAGCGCGGACGCTCGCCGTGGGCGCGCAGTAGTCGCACGCGTTCGTCGAGCTCGGGGACCGAGGTCACGACCGCGCCGCCGTCGCCCCAGGCGCCCAGGTTCTTGGTGGGGTAGAAGCTGAAACAGCCCATCACCCCGACCGAGCCTGTGCGCCGGCCGCGGTAGCGAGCTCCGTGGGCTTGGCAGGCGTCCTCGACGACGTGGACGGCGGCCTCGCGGGTGAGCTCGAGGATCGGGTCGAGGTCGACCGTCGCCCCGAACAGGTGCACTGGAATCACGCAGCGCACCTTGGGCGTGAGGTTGGCCGCCACGATCTCGGCGGTGATCAGGTGGGAGTCCGGGTCGACGTCGACCAGGCGCGGCGTCGCTCCGACCGCGCTGACCGCCTCGGCGGTGGCGATGAAGGAGTTGGTCGGCACGATCACCTCGTCGCCGGGGCCCAGCTCCAAGGCTCGCAGAGCCAATACGAGGGCCTCGGTCCCGGAGGACACGCCGATCGCGTGGTCGGTCTCGCAATAGGCGGCGAACTCGCGCTCGAACCGCTCGACGTGCTCGCCGAGCGTAAAGGCGCCTCGCTCGGCGACCGCGCGCACGGCGCCCATCAACTCCTCGAGCAGTTGCGGGTCGGCGTGGTCGAGGCGCATCAAGGGCACGGTCTCGACTTGGGCCGCGCTCGGGCTTGGCGCGCCCGCCGGGCTCGTGCTCGCGGATGCGGGGCTGGCGGTCGCTCCGGGGGTGCTCAACATGCGATCGCCAGCGCCGAGTTGGCCGTCGAGGGCGAGGAGCCCAGCCGCACCAGCTCTTCTTGGAGCGCGCGCCGTCCGCGATGGTGCAGGCCGTGGATCGAGCTCTCGGTGCGACCCATCTGCTCGGCGATCTCGGGCGGCGTGAGCCCTACGACGTGGCGCATCACCATCACGTCGCGCTGCTCGTCGGGCAAGGTCGCAAGCGCGGCGTGCAGGTCGCGGGCGCGGTCCTGGGACTCGGGGTCGGCGTGATCGTCGGGACCGAAGACCTCTTCGGTAGGGGTCGGACGGCGCCGGCGCAGGTGGTCGAGGGCGACGTTGCGAGACATCCGCAGAAGCCAGCCCGAGAAGGGGACGCCACAGTCCTTGTACTGGGAGATCACCGTGATCAGCTTCATGAAGACGTGCTGGGTGAGGTCCTCGGCCTCCTGTTCGTCGCGCACGATCGAGCAGATGTAGCCGTACACGTTGTCCGAGTAGCGGATGTAGAGGAATCGCAGCGCGTCGCGGTCTCCCGCCTTGGTGCGTGCGATCGCCAAGCGAATTTCGTGGGCCGTCTCGGGCGACTCATCCAAGGTCGCGCGGCGACGGAAGCCTACGTGTCCATCCGTGACATTGAGGCGGCGGTGCATATGTGTTTCCCCGTGGTTGGCGGTGAAATCCCCTCTGCGCGCATCCGGCCCGCAGCGGAGAACTGGAGTGATCCTGCGGCGTGGTTGTGTACGCCGGAGGTTTGTGAGCAGGGATGATGGGTAACCCCCTGCGGTACCGCAATGGCCCGGATGTCGCTACCTTCGTTCAGGCTATGAACGCTGCTGTACACCGCCGGGTGGGTGAACGCGGCTGATCGCGGCGACGCATCGGCCAGAGCGTATACCGCATGGATACTGGGCTTTCAGCGAACGGCAGGGGCGTTCAAGTCCCCGTAGGAGCGTTCATGTGCGCCGCAAGTTCTGGGCGGAGGCGACCGTTAATAGTTCGAGAAGCCGCGTCTTTCGGGCGGTCAAAGGAGTCGGTGGCAGACGTTCGAGAGCGGGTCTTTCGACGATCGCGGCTCGCTGCCTAAGCTCGAGTGGGTTCCTCAGTCGGCTAGAGACTGCTGCAATTCCTCGAGCACCCGAACCACCCGCAACCCGACGCGCCCATCCGAGCGCGGCGTGCGGCCCTCGCGGATGCACTCCACGAAATGCTCGCACTCCAAGCGAAGCGGCTCGGCCGAGGAGATCCGTGGCGAGAAGGACTCGCCGGCGCGCGCTATGTACTCGCCCCAGGAGTTGGTGTCCTCGTCGAAGCCCTTGTCATAGACGGTGAGCTTTCCTTGGATCAGCATGTCGTCGAAGGTGGCCATGCGCTTGGCTCCGACCACCGTGATGCGTCGTTCCTTGTGGGGGTCGAGCCAGGAGAGGTGCAGGTGGGCGACGCGCCCCGAGGGGAAGCGCAGGTAGCAGAAGACCACGTCCTCGACTCCTCCTCGGACATACGATTTGCCGTGGGCAGAGCACTCGACGGGCTCTTCGTCGATCAGGTGCAAGACCACCGAGACGTCGTGGGCGCCGAGGCTCCACAGGGCGTTCTCCTCGGCCCTGAGCTGGCCGAGGTTGACGCGGTTGCCGTAGATGTAATAGAGGGGGCCGAGCTCGTCGGCGTCTACCAACTCCTTGAGGCGGGTCACGGCCGGGTGGTACTCGAGCAGGTGGCCGACCATCAGGATGCGGCCGCTCGCATCGGCGGCGTCGACAGCTCTTTGGGCGTCGGCCACGGTGGTGGCGAGCGGCTTCTCCACGAAGCAGTGCTTGCCGGCTCCAAGCACCCGGACGGCCAGGTCGGCGTGGGTGGGTACGGGCGTGGCGAGGATCACGGCGTCGAGCCCGGGGTCGGCGAGCAGGTCCTCCAGATCCGCGGTTGCCTTGGCGCCGGGGAAAGCGCTCGCCAGCTTGGTGCGGGCAGGCTCGGACGCATCGCACAGCCACGCCAACTCGCACCCTTCGATCACGTCGAAGTTGCGAGCCAGGTTGGGGCCCCAGTAGCCGAGGCCGACGACGCCGACGCGGACGCTCACAAAGCCCCGATCGCTTCGACGCAGTGCTCGGCAGCTTTGCCTTCGCCGTATAGCGGCGGGCGCTCGCAAGGCAAGGGCTGCTCCAAGGCGGCGAGCACGCGCTCGACGTCGAGGTCGGTGAGCGTGTTCCAGCCGCCGTCCAAGGTCTCGACCCACTCGGTGGAGGACCTCAGGGTGACGCAGGGGACACCCGCGAGGTAGGCCTCCTTTTGGACGCCGCCCGAATCGGTCAAGACCGCCCTTGCTCCGCGCACCAAGACGCCGAACTCGAGGTAGCCGAGCGGCTCGGTGAGGTGGACACCGCGGATCGCCACCAGCTGCTCCCACAGGCCGGCCTCCAGGAGGCGGGCCTTGGTGCGGGGGTGTACGGGAAACACGACCGGCTTGGGCAGTTCGGCCACGATCCGCATCAGGGCGCGCAGGCGTGTGGGGTCATCGACGTTGCCGGCGCGGTGGGCGGTCAGCAGGAGGTATTCGCGTGGCCTGACTTCGTACTTGGCGGGAATCTCGGTTTTGGGTGGGGCCAAGGCTTGCCACTTCAAGGCCACATCCACCATCACGTCGCCCACCACCTCGATTTTGCCGACGACGTTCTCTTTGCGGAGGTTGTCGGCGGCGGTCTGCGAAGCACATAGGAGCAAGGAGCTCATGTGGTCGCAAAGGACGCGATTTAGCTCCTCGGGCATCGAGCGGTCGAAGGAGCGCATGCCCGCCTCGATGTGGATCACCGGCAACTGCTGCTGGGCACCGGTCAAAGCGCCGGCGAGCGTGGAGTTGGTGTCGCCATAGACGAGCACCGCGTCGGGCTCGGTCTCTAACAGGAGCGGCTCCAAGGCCGCCAGCATGCGGGCTGTCTGGGAGGTGTTCGAACCGCCGCCGATCCCCAGTTCGCGGTCGGGCCGCGCCAAGCCGAGCTCCTTGAAGAAGACGGTCGAGAGCTTCTCGTCGTAGTGCTGGCCGGTGTGAACCAACAGCTCCTCGTGCTCGGCCCGCAGGGGGCCGGAGACCGCGGCTGCCTTGATGAACTGGGGACGGTTGCCTACGACGGTGAGGATCTTCACAAGTCACGCATCCTGGGGGCGAATCGGGGTGGCTGACAAGGACGCAAGGAGCGTAGTGTGCTCGAGGCACATGAGCGACTGAGGACGACGTCAGCCGCGCCTAGTCGCCCTCAGGCTGCGGCGCCCACGACCGACGTCGACCAGTCGATCACAGAGGTGGGTCGCACGACGTGGCGCGAGAGGCCCAAGTCCTTCGGCTCCAAGCCCAAGGCCAAGCCCACCAGCTGGGGCAGGTGCAGGACCGGCATCTTCAGCTCCCGCCCGACCACTTTCTGGGCGAGCGGCTGCTGCATGTCCAGGTTCAGGTGACACAGCGGGCACGGCGTGACCAGGCAATCGGCCTCGGCGTCCACGGCGTCTCCGAGGTGGCGGCCGGCCTGCTTGAGCGAGGCCTCCTTGTTCATCGTGACGATCGGAAAGCCGCAACACTTGCGCATCCCGGCGTACTCGATCACGGTGCCGCCCAAGGCCTCGATCAACTGCTCCAGGTAGTGGTCGCGCGGGTGCTCATCGTCGATCCCGAGGCGCGCGCGGGGCCGCACGATGTAGCAACCGTAAAAGGGGCCCACCTTGAGGTTGGTCAAAGGCCGCTTGACCATCGAGGAGAGCTTCTCCAGGCCGATCTCCTCGACGAGCAGCCACAGGAAGTTCTTGTTGGTCAGGCCCTTCTCATAGGAGAGGCCCTCGTCGGCGAGTGTGGAGTTGACGTGGGCGCGGTACTCGGCGTTGGCGTCCAGGCGCTCTTGACACTCGCCTTGGGCGCCTTGGCAAGTGGAGCAGATGTTCATCATCAACTCCGCGCCCTCGACCTGCTGAGCCAAAGCGAAGGTGCGTGCGTTCAAGGTGTCGGCCAGCTCTTGGTTGTGCTCGGCGATCACGCCGCAGCCGGTGCAGCTGGCGCGGTTGAGTTCGACCAGCTCGATGTCGAGCAGCGGCGCGACCCGCGCCATCGAGCCGTGCAGCTCGGGGGTGAAGCCCCTGCTGACGCAGCCGGGCCAGTAGGCGACCTTCATTTGGTGCTCCCTTCGTGTGCTCGGACCGTTCGGCGGAGCGAGGTCATGCGCTTGCCTCGCTTGCGCCCGAGGACGACTCCGTGGCGCCGACGGCGACCGGCGTCTGCTCGTCTTCGTCCTCGCCGACCACGTACAGGTTCAGCTCGTAGCGCTCGGACTTGCTCTCGACCTTCTCGTAGATCTTCTGCACAGCCTTGAGGTCTTGGGAGGGGATCTTGTGGCCGAACAGGGCGATCTTGATGCTCATCTTGCGTTTCGTGATCGCGCGGATCGCGACCGGCAGCGAGCTGAGCAGCTCCTTGCCGGCTGCCGGATGGAACTTGCCGAACCACGAATTACCTCCGTATGAACGCGGCAGCATCTCGGCCTCGTGCAGGAGCCCGTAGTCCTTGATCAAAGTGACGACCGTGGCCTCGTGGCGCTCGCCGTTGTTGCGATCCACGATGTGCTGGTCCGATCCGGCGATGCGGCGCAGCCTCATGATCTGGCCCATCGGGTTGACGTCCTTGGGGCAGGCCTCCACGCACTTGAAGCAGTGGGTGCAGTCATAGATCCCTTGGGGGTCTTCGGAGAGGTCGAGTAGGCGCTCGCGCTGCTCCTCGTCGCGGGGGTCGCCCACGAAGCGGTAGGCCTTGGCCAGGGCGGCGGGGCCGATGAAGCCGGGGTCCACCTCCATCGCCAGGCAGTCGCTCACGCAGGCGCCGCACTGGATGCAGGCCATCGTCTGGGTGATGTCCACCATCGACTCGCGCGGCACGATGTGCTCGCGCTCGGGTTGGGGACCCTCGTTGATCAGCCACGGCGTGACGCGCTGGACCTTCTTCCAGTGGACCGCGTCCATGTCCACGATCATGTCCTTGATCACCGGCATGTTGCCCATCGGCTCGACCTCGATCACGCCGTCCGCCGACGAGGCCTTGGCGTGGTCCAGGTGGGTGTGGCAGGCCAGGCCGGGTTCGCCGTTGATGCGCACCCCGCAGGAGCCGCAGATCGCGGCGCGACACGAGCAGCGGATACCGATCGAGCCGTCGAACTTGGCCTTGGCTTGCAGGATTCCCTCGAGGACGGAGCGGTGGGGCTCGAGCTCGATCGTGTGCTCGTCCCAGTAGGGCGCCTCTCCCGACTCCGGGTCGTAGCGGCGCATCCGCAAAGTGAACTTTTCTGGAGGTCTGTGAGTCTCGGCCATCGGACTTGCTCCTAGCTCGGCTCGTGCTCGGGGGGCGTTTTTTTGGGGGACCGTTGTTCGTACATGTCTAGTATTTCCGCTCCTCCGGTTGCCACTGGGTGATCGTCACATCCGAGTAAGTCACCTTTGGACCGTCGCCATCGAGACTGATGTCGATGTGCTTGAGCCACTCCTCGTCGTTGCGCTCGGGGAAGTCGGTTCTGAACTGGGCGCCTCGGGACTCCTTGCGCTCGATCGCGCCGAGTACGATCGCCTCGGCGCAGTCGAGCATGTAGCCCAGCTCGATCGCTCCGAGCACGTCCTGGTTGAAGATTGTGCCTCGGTCGTCGATGTAGGCGCTCTTTGACTCCTCTTGGAGGCGCTTGACGATCTCATGGGCCTGCTCGAGGCCCTCTTGGTCGCGGTAGACGGCGACGTATTGGTTCATCGTCTCGCCCAGCTCCTGCTTGATCTCCGAAACCCGCCGGCCGTCCTTCGAGCGGGCGACGATCGCGTCGATCATGGCCACGTCCTCGCGCAACTGGGCGTCTGCCGGCTCGGGCATCTTCATCGCGGCGGCTCTCGCGGCGGCGTGTTCGCCGGCTCGCCTGCCGAAGATCAAGGTGTCCAAGAGCGAGTTGGCGCCGAGGCGGTTGCCGCCGTGGACCGACACGCAGGCGACCTCGCCGGCCGCGTACAGGCCCTCGACGGAGGTGGCGCCGTTGATGTCGGTCTTGACGCCGCCCATGATGTAGTGCTGGCCCGGGCGGATCATGATCGGCTCGCGGGTGATGTCCACGCCGGCGAAGTCCTTGCCGATGTTCACGATCTCGCGCAAGGCCTCCAAGGTGCGCTTGCGCGGGACCTTCGTTATGTCGAGGTAGATGCCGTCTTTGTTGGCGCCGACGCCCCGGCCCTCGAGGATCTCGGTTTGCTCGGCGCGGGAGACGACGTCGCGGGAAGCGAGCTCCATCTTGTTGGGGGCGTACTTCTCCATGAAGCGCTCGCCCTCGGAGTTGAGCAGGGTGGCGCCCTCGCCGCGAGCGCCCTCGGTGATGAGCAGTCCGTTCTCGACCAAAGTGGTCGGGTGGTATTGGACCATCTCCATGTCCATCAGGGGCGCGCCGACCCGGTAGGCCTGGGCGATTCCGTCGCCGGTCACGATCAAGGCGTTGGTGGTGGGCGAGTAGACCTGGCCGGCGCCGCCGGAGGCGAGGATCACGTTCTTGGCCGCCAGGACCTCCATGCGCCCGGAGCGCACGTCGCGGGCGATCACCCCGGTGCAGCGTCCGGAGTCGTCTTGCAGGAGCGAGGTGACGAACCACTCCTCGTAGCGCTCGACCTGTTCGTGGTGCTTCATCAGCTGCTCGTAGAGCACGTGCAGGATCGCTTGGCCGGTGATGTCGGCGACGTAGGCGGTGCGCTTCATCGAGGCGCCGCCGAAGGCCCTCAGGTCCAGTTCGCCGGAGTCGTTGCGGTGGAAGGTCACGCCGATGTGCTCCAGGTGCATGACCTCGTGGGGGGCCTCGGAGCACATGATCTCGATCGCGTCTTGGTCGCCCAGGAAGTCCGAGCCCTTGACGGTGTCGTAGGCGTGCGATTTCCAGTCGTCGGCGACGTTGATCGCGGCGTTGATGCCCCCGGCGGCCGCGACCGAGTGCGAGCGGACGGGGTGGACCTTGCTCACGATCGCAACGCTTGCGCCGGCCTGAGCGGCGGCGAGGGCGGCGCGCTGGCCCGCAAGGCCCGCGCCGATGATGAGGACGTCATGTGATGGCATGGGCCGGGACTCTATAACGCGACGCGCTAGGACCCGCCCGCGGGGCTGAGCGCTTGGCGTATCTGGGCCACGGTGACCTCGCCCCGCAGGATCCCGTCGGCGTCGACGGCGACCATGCCGCCGAGGCGGCCCAAGCCCTCGCTCTTGAGCAAGGCCTCCAAAGGCTCGTGCTCGTCGATGCCCACCGCCAAGTCCTGCTCGAGCACGTCGCCCACCTCCAAGGCCGGGCGTCCGGCTGCGATCTCGGCGTCGATTCGCTCGGAGCGCACCACGCCCAGGAAGTGGCGGGCGTGGTCGACCACGGCAAACCAAGGGCGCCTGTAGTGCTGGAAGAACTGCTCTTGGGCGTCGAGCACGTTCAGCTCGGCCGGGATCGCGGGGGGCTCGCGGTCCATGATGTCCGACACGGTGACGCGCTGGATGCGCTGCCCCAAAGCTCCTTGTAGGATCGCGCCGCCGGAGGCTTGGTAGAGGATCAGGCCGAGCACCATCGTGAACAGGCCGCCCAGGCTGCCCTGCACGAACAGGGCAAGGCCGCCGATGCCGAGCAGGATCGCAAAACCTTGGCCGGCGCGGCCGGTGATCCTCGTGCCTCGATTGCGGTCCCCGGTGCGCCACCAGATCGCGGCACGCGCGATTCGGCCTCCGTCGAGGGGGAAGGCGGGGACGAGGTTGAACAGGAGCAGGAGCGTGTTGATGAACAAGAGCCATCCGAGCAGGCCGAGCAAGGGAGTGGTGATGGCCCCTTCCTTGGTGAGTGCCGCTTCGGTGAAGTTGCTCCCGCTCGCCGCGATCGCGATCCCGATCGCGCAAAGCACGACCAAGGCGAGTGTGACCGCTGGGCCTGCCGCGGCGACCTTGAACTCCTCGCCGGCGGTCTCCGGTTCGCGCGCCTGCTTGGCCATGCCGCCGAAGAACCACAGGTCGATGCCCAGGACCGGGATGCCCAGGCGGCGCGAGACCAGGGCGTGGCCCAGCTCGTGCAGGATCAAAGAGCCGAAGTAGCCCAGCGAGCCCGCCACCGCGACCACATAGGCGGTACTGGTCGATCCGCCGAGGATTTGGTGGAAGTATTCGGAGAGGATCACGATCAAGAACAGCAGCACGAAGAACCAGCTCATGCTGACGCCGATCCTGATGCCGAAGATGCGCGCCAGCTGAATCGAGCCGCGCGTGCGCATCGGTGCTCTCATGGCCATCTCTTGATCTTAGGCCGTGCCCCGGGTCAGACCTGGGGGCGGTTGCGCTCCACGATCGCCCCGAAATCGGCGCCGGCGGGCAAGGTGCCGTACTCCAAGCCGCCGTCTCCGCCGAGACGTGAGGCGCAGAAAGCGTCGGCGACCGCGGGATCGCCGTGACGTACGAGCAACGATCCCTGCAAAGCGAGCGCCATGCTCTCAACGACCCGCCGCGCGCGCGACTCCAAAGTCATCGGGTCCGAGAACTGGCCTTCCAGCTTCTTGACGTGAGCGTCCAGGCGGGGGTCGGCGCCCTCGGCGAGCTTGACCTCGTGCAGGAACACCTCGAGCGAGCGCGGGCTCTTGGCCAGGGCGCGCAGCACGTCGAGGCTCATCACGTTGCCCGAGCCCTCCCAGATCGAGGCCAAGGGCGCCTCGCGGTAGAGGCGGGGCATCCCCGACTCCTCGACATAACCGTTGCCGCCGAAGCACTCCAAGCACTCGAAAGCGTGGTTGGGGGCGCGCTTGCACACCCAGTACTTGCCGACCGCGGTGGCCAGGCGCTTGAACAGGTGCGCGTCGCCCAACTCGTCCTCGCCGGCCGCGACAGACTCGGCACCGGCCTCGTCGTAGGCTCGCGCCAAGCGCATCGCCAGAGCGGTCGCCGCCTCGGACTCGATGCACAGGTCGGCCAAAACGTTGCGCATCAGGGGTTGGTCGATCAAGAGCTTGCCGAAGGCCGAGCGGTGGGCGGCGTGCCAGGTGGCCTGCACGACCCCGGCCCGCATCCCGGCGGCTCCGCCGATCACGCAATCAAGGCGCGTGTGGCCGACCATCTCGATGATCGTGGGCACGCCCCTGCCCGGCTCGCCCACCATGCGGGCGATGGCCCCGTGGAATTCGACCTCCGAGGAGGCGTTGGAGTGGTTGCCGAGCTTGTCCTTCAGGCGCTGCAGGTGAAACGCGTTGCGGCTGCCGTCAGGCAGGATGCGCGGCAGCAAAAAGCAGGAGATCCCCTCCGGCTCGCCGCTTGAGGACTGGGCGTGGGCGAGCACGAGGAAGAGGTCGGACATCGGCGCCGAGCAGAACCACTTGTGGCCCACCAGCTCGTACTCGGCGCCCGCCCCGCCGCCATTCAGGGGTCGGGCGAGCGTGGTGTTGGCTTTCACGTCCGAGCCGCCTTGCTTCTCGGTCATCGCCATGCCCGCGATCGCCGAGCCCTTCTCGCCAGCGTCCATCAGGCGCGGGTCATAGGTGGTGGCGGTCACGAGCGGGCCCCACTGCGCCAAGAGCTCGGGTTGGGCGCGCAGCGCCGGCAGGACCGCGAAGGTCATTGTGATCGGGCACGCAAAGCCCGCCTCGGCCTGCATCGCGGTCATGTACATCGCGGCCCTCGCCGCGTGGGGGGCCTGCTCGGAGCTGGTCCAAGGCAGGGAGTGCAACTCGTGCTCGACCCCCATCTTCATCAGCTTGTGCCAGGCGGGGTGAAACTCGACCTCGTCGATCCGGTTGCCGTAGCGGTCGTGGGTCTTCAAGACCGGCTTGTTCTCGTTCGCCTGCTTGCCCCACACCTGTTGCGGCTCGCCGCCCACTAGCTTGCCCAGCCGGGAGGCCCGCTCGGCGACCCATCCGGCGCCCTCGCGCTCGGTCGCCTCGACCAAGGGCAGGTTGCTCGCAAACACGTCCACGCCCTCCAAGGGGGGTGGCTGGTTGGCGACGGTGTGCGTCTGCCAAGAGGTCGGGCTGGCGGGGTCCGATACGGAAGGCACGACCTACAGGTTAGAGAGTCCGTCGCACGGATTGCGATGGAGAGCTGGGGGTCGTGTTATTCGCTGAGGGGTGCCACGCGCGCGTGCGCGGTCTCCTTAAACAGGGAGTTCTGTTAACAAAGCCACGCGCGCGCGGGGCACCCTCTCGGGCGCATAGGACACCCGGCGCGATAGCATCGCCCGCCCCGCCCAAACGCTTCCACCGCAAGGACCGCCCATGGCCAAGATCAAGGTTCAGAACCCCGTCGTAGAGCTCGATGGCGACGAGATGACGCGCATCATCTGGTCGTTCATCAAGGAGCAGTTGATCCTGCCCTACCTGGACATCGACCTGAAGTACTACGACCTCTCGATCGTCTCGCGCGACGCCACCGAGGACGCGATCACCGTCGAAGCGGCCGAAGCGATCAAGCGCTATGGGGTGGGGGTCAAGTGCGCCACGATCACCCCCGACGAGGCGCGTGTGGAGGAGTTCGGCCTGAAGGAGATGTATCGCTCGCCAAACGGCACCGTGCGCAACATCTTGGGCGGTGTCATCTTCCGGGAGCCGATCGTCATCTCCAACATTCCCCGCCTGGTCCCCGGCTGGACCAAGCCGATAGTTATCGGCCGTCACGCTTTCGGCGATCAGTACCGCGCCACCGACATGGTGGTGCCGGGCCCGGGCAAGCTCGTGCTCACATTCACGCCCGCCGGCGCGGGTCCCTCCGGAGGCACACCTTCCGTGGAGGACCCCGCGGGACAAGCACCCCAGCCGATCGAGCTGGACGTGTATGACTTCCCGGGCGGGGGCATCGCGATGGCGATGTACAACCTCGACGCCTCGATCCGGGACTTCGCAAGGGCCTCGATGCGCTATGGCTTGGATCGCGGATACCCGGTGTATTTGTCGACCAAGAACACGATCCTCAAGCGCTACGACGGTCGTTTCAAGGATCTCTTCCAAGAGGTCTATGAGACCGAGTTCAGGGCCGATTTCGAGGCAGCCGGGATCTCCTACGAACATCGCCTGATCGACGACATGGTGGCCGCTTGCTTGAAGTGGGAAGGGGGCTACGTGTGGGCTTGCAAGAACTACGACGGTGACGTCCAATCGGACACTGTCGCTCAGGGTTTCGGCTCGCTTGGATTGATGACGAGCGTCTTGATGAGCGCCGACGGCAAGACCGTCGAGGCCGAGGCCGCGCATGGCACCGTCACCCGCCACTACCGGATGCACCAGGAGGGCAAGCCCACTTCCACCAACCCGATCGCCTCGATATTCGCTTGGACGCGCGGCCTTCAGGCACGCGGGCGTATGGACTCGACCCCCGAGGTCGTAGGGTTCGCCGAGACCTTGGAGCGCGTGTGCATAGAGACTGTGGAGAGCGGCAAGATGACCAAGGACTTGGCCCTGCTCGTCGGCCCCGATCAGCAGTGGCAGACCACCCAGGAGTTTCTCGCGTCAATCGATCAGAACCTGAAGCAGGCGATGGCCTGAAGATTCGAGCAGGCGACGATCGAAACGTCTCAGCATGAGATGGCTTGAACCTCCCCGAACCAAAATCACCCAACTAGGAGCTGAGAATAAGTGAGCAATCCCGTACGAGTCACCGTCACAGGAGCCGCCGGCCAGATCGGCTACAGCCTCGTGTTCCGTATCGCAAGCGGCCAGCTGCTTGGCCCCGACCAGCCTGTGGATCTGCGCCTGCTGGAGATTCCACCGGCTATGGGTGCGCTCGAGGGAGTGGCCATGGAGATCGTCGACTGTGCCTTCCCCTTGCTCGCCGGTCTTGACCTGCACGACAACCCCGAGGACGCTTTCGAGGGCGTCAACATCGCCCTGCTCGTCGGCTCGCGCCCGCGCACCAAGGGCATGGAGCGCGCCGAGCTGCTCTCGGAGAACGGCAAGATCTTCACCGTCCAAGGCAAAGCTCTGGGCGAGAAGGCCGCCTCTGACGTGAAGGTGCTGGTCGTCGGCAACCCCGCCAACACCAACTGCTTGATCGCGATGAACAACGCGCCCGACATTCCTCGCGAGCGCTTCACTTCGATGATGCGCCTCGACCACAATCGTGCGGTCGCCCAGCTGGCCAACAAGGTCGCCGCGCCCGTCACCGACGTGACCAAAATGGGTGTGTGGGGCAACCATTCGCCGACCATGTACCCCGACCTGTTCCACGCCCAGGTGCGTGGCGAGCAGGCCGCCGCGGTCGTCGACGATCAGGCGTGGATCGAAAACGATTTCCTGCCCAATGTCGGCAAGCGCGGCGCCGCGATCATCGAGGCGCGCGGCGCCTCCTCGGCCGCCTCGGCCGCCAACGCGGCGATCGACCATGTATACGACTGGGTCAAGGGCACCCCGCCAGCGGGACAGGCCGGCGATTGGGTCTCGATGGGCGTCGTCTCAGACGGCTCCTACGGCGTGCCCGAGGGTCTCATCAGTGGCTTCCCGTGCACCTGCTCCGGCGGCGAGTGGTCGATCGTGCAAGGCCTCGACTTGGACGACTTCTCCCGCTCGAAGATCGACGCCTCGGTGGCCGAGCTGACCGGCGAGCGCGACACGGTCCGGAGCCAGGGGCTGATTTGAGGTCTAGGGGTAGAGATGTTGCCCCCGAGATGAGACGAGGCTGGTAGGGGGAGAGATGTTGTATTGCAAATGAGAGATCGTTCCGCGGTGGAACGATCTCTCATTTTTTAAAGAACAACGGCCGGGTCGCTCGCGCGAACCCGGCCGTTTGTCAATATCGCTTCAGTCCGACGGATCGTCGTTCCTGGCAAGGACGCAGGGAGCGCCGTGTGCTCTGCACACAAGCGACTGAGGACGCCGCCAGGGAGGACGAGACTAGGACTGGGGATGCCAACCGCGGCCCTGCTTCTTAATCTTCTTTTCCTGCTCGAGCCCGGGCAGGACGCGGTACAGGTAGTTCTGCTTGATCCCCATCTTGGCGGCCAGCTCGGGGATGGTGATACCGGGCTGACCCGTCACGTACTGCAGGGCTTGGGCGGCACGCGTACCGCTGCCCTTGCGTCGGCCCGCGCGACGGGGCGCAGCCTTGGCGGTGGTGGCAGTCGCCTCGGCGGGTGCGGCGGCGCTTGTCGCGTTCTTGCGCCCCGGGGGACGTCCGCGACGCTTGCCGGTCGCAGTCTTCGAGCCGCGCGGGCGACCCGGTCCGCGCTTGGCGGGCGCGGCGGCGGGGGCCGCTGCCGCTGCCGTCGCCGTGCGGGGAGCGGACGCCGACCCGCGGACACCCGCAAGCGCCGAAGCCGCCGCCTCCAGGCGGTTGTACTCGTCGATCAGCGGCTTGAGCTCCGCCAGTCGCTGGTTGATCTCTTGGCGCTTCTCGTCAAGGAAGTCAGTCACGATTTGTGTCCTGTTCACTGGGAGTGAATGCGGCCCGAAGGTCGAGCTGCACGGTCTATTGAGCTTCACTCTACACAATTCTCCGGACTGTCCGCGCACACACGCATGTTTTGCAACGGATTTACCGGGAATGGCTCTCCATCAATGCACGTAGACGCTCGAGCGTGTGTGTGGCCTCACGTTCGGGCATGCCGCCCACCAAGGCGCGACTGGCAATCGCTCCGAGCGGCCCCAGGGGAGCATGGAATTCGTTACGGTAGTCAAAGCGCGTGGAACCATTGGAAACAGGTGCCAAGGTGTACTCGGTGCGCGCGCGGGAGCGGGCCGGTCCGCGGCCCTTCCAGGTAGCGTGCTCCCCGGGCACACACTCCACCAGAGTCCAGTGAACATCGACGCTGACTCCTCTCAGGTGTATTTGTTGGTCCATGCGATAGCCCACCTTCACGGATCCCTTGTCGCTGTGGCGCAGCTTGCGGTGAATGGTGACCCAGTCGCCGAGGCGGCTTGGATCCATGACCGTGTCCCAAACCTCGTGTGGCGGCGCCGCGATCTCGATCGAGGCGGTAACTGTGCTCATCGCGCGGCGAGCTCCTCGCGCTGTTCCCACTCCGCCAATGCGTGTTCGACGGCGGCGTCGAATGAGTGCAAGTCCACGCCGAGCAGCTCCGCCGGATCCTCGCCCGAGGGCAAAAGGTCTCCGGTCAGGCTTTCCATCAGAGGCAAGACCAACTCCGGGCGCTCTCCGGCGATGACGGCCGCCACGCGGGCGGCGATGGGTGTGACAGTGATCCCGATCGGAATGCTCGGGCGGCCGAGCAACATCAGCTCGGCGATCCGCTCCACGATTTCGCCATAGGTCAACGTTTGCGGGCCACCTGCGTCCAGGGAACGCCCGCCGACGGAACTCACCGAAGCGCAGGCGGCCAGCATCTCGACGATGTCACGCTCGTCGATCGGCCTGCTGCGAAACCGTCGCCACGCGGGCAGCGCCAGGATGGGCATGCGCTCGACGAGCCTCACCAAGAAGCGAAACGAGCGAGATCGCGCACCGATCACGATCGAGGCTCTGAGGGCCACCGAATCGGGAATCGCTTCCAACAAGATTCGCTCCACGGCGTTGCGACTGGAGAGGTGGGGCGAGCCGCTTTCGGACCTGGGCAAGGGACCGCCGAGGTAGACGATCCTTCGCACCCCCGCAGCGCGGGCAGCCTGCGCAAAGGTCTGCGCCGAGGCGCGCTCGCGGGCCGGGAACGAGTCGCCCTCCGGGCCGCTCGGCGAAGGCTCCATGGAGTGGATCAAGTAGTAGGCGACCTCCACGCCTCGCAGCGCCCCGAGCATTCCGGCGCCGCTCAGCGTGTCGCCGATCGTCAGCTCGAAATCCTCGAGGGTGACCGGATCGCGGGCGGGTGTCACGCTCGCCCTGAGCGCTTGCTCGACGCGGCCGCGGTCGCGGGCCAGGGCGCGCACCTCGTGGCCCTCCTCCAGCAGGCGTGGTAGCAGCGCCGCGCCCGCGAAGCCGCTGATGCCGGTGAGCAGGACACGCATTGCCTCCATCATGACGCACGCGGTTTTCCTTGCGATTTGCGGAGTCGGGTCCGTGACGCCCCTTGAGGGAGGAGCTTCCCAGTGCTTTGATCCTGCTCCCCCGCACCGCAATCGCAAGGAGAGTCAGTGCCGAAGCAGAGCAAGCGCGCCACCCGCAAGGTCACCTGCGAGGAATGCTTCTTTCATCGCAACCTGCTCTGCGCCCTGGACTTGGCTGAGCCGTGCGCGACCTTCCGCCCCGCCGAGGCCAAGCTTGCTCCACCGCGTCAACTGCGCTTCGAGTTTCGTCAAGAGCGTCGCTCGCGCGCGGCTTGGGCTTTCCCGTCGGCCCAGGAACAGGCCGCTCTTCACGCTTGAGGGCGTTTTGTTTGCTCGGCGTGCTTGGCGATCCAGCGAGCGCCGGGTGTGTCGGTGAGGCCGTGCGCGACGATCGAGCACAACACGACCAAGGCCGTCAGGTCGAAGATCTGCTCGCCGGCCGCGATGTGCTGGTCGAGGACCAGTAGCGAGAAGGTCATAGTCGCGACCCCCTTGGGCCCGAACCAGCCCATGAACAGACGCGTCTGAGCGTCGGTGTCGGTTCCGATCAAGGCGATCCACACCGCCACCGGTCGCGCTACCAAGAAAGTGGCGGCCACCAAGCCGAGCGCGGCCCATCCGCTGCTCTCCAAAGCGTCGAAGGTGAGCAGCGTGCCGAACACCACGAAGATCCCCAGCTTCACGATCTCGACGATCTCGTCTGCCCGCTGCTCGAAATGGCGCCTCAGGTCCGGCCTGCGCACCCCCAGCACGATCGCGGCCACGAACACCGCGATGAAGCCGTTGCCGCGCGGCGAGAGGACCGTGATGCCATAAGTGGCAAACGCCACGCCCAGCGCATACAAAGACTTCTGGTGTGAGGGAATCGGATGCTCCAAGGGTCGCTTGCTCTCGCGAGGCATCAACATCGATGCGCACCAGCCGAGCGCCACGCCGAACAAGAAGCCGAGCCCCACGTCCTGGAGCACGAAGCGCCACCACACGAAGTTCGAGGATTCGGTGGAAAGGGCCGCCAAGAAAGTGAGCACCGCAGGCAAGGCCAGCCCGTCGTTGAGGCCCGACTCCAAGTTGAGTGAGTGCCTGATCAGGCGTGGGACCCGCGGGTTGGTGACGATGCTCGAGGTCAACACCGGGTCTGTCGGGGAGAGCAAGGCCCCCAGCAAGAGCGACTCGGTCCAGGTCAAGCCCACCATCAGGTGTGCCGCGCAGGCCACGATCCCCGCCGTGATCGGCATCGCGATCGCGAGCTTGCGCAGGGGCAGGTGCCAAGCCTTCTGCAGCATCTCCCCCTCGACCTCCAGCCCGTCCCGGAACAGGATCACGATCAAGGCCACGAAAGCCAGGTCCTCCACGAACCCCGACTGGGCGTGAAAGCTGACCCATCCGAAGCCCCCGTCTCCGACTATGAAGCCGGCCACCACGAACAGTGCGGCCAAGGACAAGAACGAGCGCTGCGCCAGCCCGGACGCGAGCGCTCCCACGATCAGCAGGCCGCCGAGAAACGCGGCCGTCGCCTGGAAGCTCGCCACGCTAGGCCGCGTCCCCGCGAGTACCCGAGGTCAAAAAGGGGTGCGGATGGACGCTTGCGGCATGGGCATCGGAGCTTTCGGGCCATGTGCCCGGGCTAGCGGGGCGTTCGAAGCCGATCATCAGGGGTATATTGGACACCATCGACAAAGCTTCCCTCATAGGCGGTGCTTCCATGGCGGCAAAAGACAGGATCGGCAAGGCAAGCGAAGCGGTGCGCTCCAGCGAGTACATCAAACGCTTGATCGAAGACGAGCAGTTGCGGGCGAACCTGCTCGCGGCCTACGGCTCCGCGCGCAGCGCCTACGGGCGTGTCAACAACGGCAAGCCGGCGACCAAGGCCCTCTTTGAGGACCGCAAGCTGCAGAAAGAGCTGGCCGAAGCGGCCACCGCTTTGCGCGACGCGTCCTACGCGATCCGCGAACCGGCCCCCAAGCACAAACGTAAAGGCGGCTTCGGGCGCCTGGTCTTGCTTGCGGTCGTCGGTGCGGTGCTGGCCTTGGCCCTCAGCGAGGACTTGCGCTCCAAGGTGCTCGACCTCCTGTTCGGCGCCGAGGAGGAATTCGACTACAGCTCTACCACGATGCCCTCCCAGGAGGCCCCCACGCCGGAGAGCGCTCCCGCCGCGTGAGCGCCGCGACCGACACCGCGCGGGCGGCCGCCAAGCCTGTGGGCGCCGCCGAGGCGCCCGCGGGCAGGGCCTTGTCGGGTGAGAAGGCCCAGCGGATAGTCGAGGCGATGCGCCACTCGGTGGCGCGTCGCGGTGTGGCGGGCTCGACCTTCGATCACGTCTCGCGCGAGGCCGGCGTCTCGCGCGGGTTGCTCCACTACTACTTCGGCACCAAGGAGCAATTGCTCGTCGAGGCCGCCCGGCGCGATTGCGATCAGCGCATCGAAGTGCTCGAGCGTCAATTGGCGGGCGCCCAGACGCCGGATGACTTCGTGGCGCTCCTGGCCCAGAACCTGCAAGAGACGATCCACGAGGACCCCGACTTCGTGACGCTCGTATTCGAGCTGTTCACCCTCTCGCGCCGCAACGCCGACATCGCCGTCGAGTACGCCCGCCTGGTCTCCCTCACCCGCGACCGCCTCGCCAGCGTCTTGGCGGCCGCGCAAGAGGAGGGCGTCCTGCGCCTGCACGCCGACCCCGAGGCGGTCGCCGACATCCTCTTCTCGCTCGGCGATGGCTTCGCGTTGCGCATGATCGCCGAGCCCGAGCGCGACTTCTCCGCCTCGATCCAGGCCGGCATCGAGTGCGCCCGTTCGTTGCTGGCCGACTAGCCCGCCTTCTCGGCACGCTTCCTCAGACTGACAAATCGACCTCGTCTTATAATCAAGGCTCATGCCCATCTACGAGTACAAGCGTCCCGACGGCACCACCTTCGAGATCCAGCAGGCTTTCTCCGAGGACCCGCTGACCGTGGATCCCGACAGCGGGGTGCCGGTCGAACGGGTGCTCCACGCCCCCGCCGTGCATTTCAAGGGCAAAGGCTTCTACAACACCGACTACGGCACCCGCAAGCGCCAGCGCGAGAACGCGGCATCGAGCGACAGCTCGTCCTCCGGCGATTCGGGGTCGAGCGACTCTGGGTCCTCGGACTCATCCTCGTCGGGCGATGCCGGCTCGAAAGCCGAGACCAAGAAGAGCGAGTCGACGCCCAAGCCGGAGAAAAAGGCAGACTCCAAACCCGTCGCGGCCGCGAAGTAGTTGTTCCATGCGACGTGCCTACGCGCGGGCGCGTGGGGTGTGTGCTCGGAGCCCTCGTCCTCGAAATCGTGGGTTGGGGTGCCTCGAAATCGTGGGTTAAGGTGCCTCGAAATCGTGGGTTCAGCCTGCCAGGAACCGCGCAGCGGCGGCGCGGCGCTCGCTTTCTGAGACGGTGAGGCCTTCTTCGCCGTCGGGCAAGGTGAGGTTGCCCGAGGGCTTGAGCACGTGCGTTGGGGGTGTCCCGCCTATGGCCAAGGCCCCGAACAGGCCGAGCAAGGTGCTGCCCGACATGTCGGAGATGATCGCGGGCGGCGCGTTCCAGGCGATCAAAGGCATCCGCACGAAGCTCGAGAAGGACGCCAAGCGCGACTTCATGTCGTTGAAGAGGGCCTGCTGGTGTTCCTCGCGCTGGATGTCGGTCTCATTGGGTTTGCACAAGTTCTCGCGGGTGCGGGCCAAAGCAAGCGCTTCGCGACCGTCCAAGCGATGGGTGCCCGGCGACAGACGCAAGGTGAAGCCGCCGCGCGCCGAACCGCCGTCGATGTTGGCCTTGAAGCAGCCGCCGGTGTAGTCCACGCCGCCCATCGCGTCGATCAGCTGGGGGAAGTTTTCGAAGTTGACTTCAACCAGATGATTGATCGGGATGTGAACCAGTTCTTCGACGACCCTGATCGAGAGGGCGGGCCCGCCGAACGCGTAGGCCGCGTTGATCTTGTTGAGACCGTGGCCCGGGATGTCCACGATCGTGTCTCTGGGGATCGACAGGCGAGCGGAGTGCCCGCCGCCGGTCCTGATCAGCATGATCGTGTCCGACCTGCTCGGCCCGGACGTGTTGGCGCCCGGTTCCTTGGAGCCCTTGGGCCTGCGGTCGGAGCCGAGCACCAAGATGTTGTTGGGCGAGGTGAGCGGATACCCCGCAGGCTTCAACGCCGCCGCCACGTCGGAGGGGGGAGGCGTGCGCTCGAAGTGGGCGCTGATCAAGAAGAGGGCGAGCGACAGCGCCAGCCAGGCGACGATCACGCCGAGCAGGTAGAGCAGTAGGCGCTTGGGTTTGGTGTGCTTGCGCCAATCCACGCCGCCCGCCCCGCCGCCCGCTCTGGCGCCATCCCGGCCGCCACGGCCATCCCCACCCGGCGGCTCGCCCGGCCGGCGCGGGCGACGCGACCCCTTCGGCGGCAGATCGCCCACCAGCGTGTCGCTGTCGCGCCCACCGCCGATGCGCGGCGTGGCTCGGTAGCGCTTGTAGTTGGGGGGTGCTTGGTCGGGGTCGCGAGGCACGGCACCTATCTTTGCCGTACTAGACCCCGCGAGGAGGCAGTTGCAAGGGATCTGTCGCGCCAGCGAACCGCGCGACCGTGGGTCTGTCGCTAAGTCGCGTGTGCATTTTGAGCCCATTTGGGACTCGCGCGCCAAGGAGGGGACTTGACAGGAGGGATCGCTGGTGGTATGTTGCCGCCAGCGCTTGTCATCCCACCGGATTGGCTGTCTTCGTTGTGAAGATCGCGCCGCGCGGGTTGCAAGCGGAACATAAGGTCGGGTCTGGGTCGGTCTTCGTGGTCGACACCAACATTGTTTTGACGGGGACCTTGGGAGAGGGACCTGCTCGTTTTTTTGAGAGAGGGTTGTATTTAGCGTGGTTTCTTTTGGGGATAACGTGTTCGGGAGTCCTTGCGCCTCTACTGGTGGCGTAATAGGACGCGTCAGCGTCGCTGACGCGCTTCTCTCTCTCTCTCTCTCTCTCTCTGGCCGAGCCGGCGTCTAGCCGCTAGGCCTTCTCGCCGCGGCAGTGTTGCGCCGCAGGCTGGGTGTGAGGCCCGGCTTGGTTTCTCTTGGGCGCTGAGCGCGTCCTCTAACGCCTGTTCTCCAACGTCTGTGCGCACCGTGCGTATGGGTGTTTTGTATTGCCCGCGGTCCCGCGGGTCGCTATTTCGCGTGGATCGCTCTTTGAGGAGGAGATTGGTTTGATGCGTACTCGACGTCCTGTGCTGTTGTCATTGATCGCTTTGTGTGTGGTTGGGGCGACGCTTGGTGTTGTGACGGGGTCCGCCTTTGCGGCTGTGCCCACGACCTCCAATGTGTCGTTCTCAAATGTCGGCGTGTCCACCGCGACGCTCAGCGCCGCGATCGACCCGGAAGGCTCCGCCACCACATACAAGTTCGAATACGGCCCTACCAGCGGGTACGGCTCCTCCACATCGACAGTCACGCTCGCAGGCGGCACCGAAGGCGTCGGAGTGCAAGCCCAGCTCGAAGGCCTACAGCAAGGCACCCCTTACCACTTCCGTCTGGTGGCAACCAACGAAAGCGGACCCTCCGCGAGCACGGACGCAACCTTCACTACATTCGAGCCTGCCTTCCTCGGCTTGCCCGACAATCGCGGCTACGAAAAGGTCTCAGCCAACAACAATGCCGATGGCAACGTATACTTTCCGATTCCGGTCCAGATGACGTCAAGGGCAGGAGCACGGGGTCTGCGCAACGAACAGCCCTTCGTCGCGGCCGAAGACGGGAACGCTCTGGTGTACATGGGGTATCCCCCGGAAATCGGGGGCACCGGTCACGTGGCTGCCAACGGCGGCGATCAGTATTTGGCAAGGCGGTACGCCGGTGGCGGTTGGAATGCGACCAACATAACCCCTGCTTCAGAACAAGACGAAGACGAGGGCATTTATCAAGGGTTTTCGAAGGACTTGTCGGCCGGCTTCCTCGTGTCGAACAAAACGAAGCCGCTTGCAGCCGGCGCTCCGGCGGGCGGCTTCCAAGTGCCTTATCTCCGCGACTTCGCATCCGAAAGCTACACGCCCCTACTCACAGTCACGCCACCGCACCGCGGGATAAACGAATTCCACGCGACCGGGATCGTACCGAATTCTCTGTTTGGTGCGGAACCGCAATATGTGGGAAGTTCGGCGGATCTGAAACACGTATTGTGGATGGCCAATGACGCGTTGACGGCAAACGCAGTCGATGGTGGAGAAGAAGAGAACAATCTTTATGACACGCATGAAGGTCAGCTCACGTTGGTCAACGTGCTACCCGACGGAAGCAGCGAACCCAGCGCGATCTTCGGTGGTCCTACGCCGGCGCCTTACACTTTCGAAGAAGGCATTCCGCCCTTCAGCCACGCGATCTCCGAAGACGGCAGTCGCATTTTTTGGACGGACCTGAACAACGGGAACCTCTACATGCGCGAAAGCGGTACTACCACCGTGCAGGTCGATGCCAGCGTGGGCGGTGGAGGACAATTTTGGACAGCGTCCGCCGACGGCTCGAAAGTGCTTTTCACTAAGGGGGGAGACCTCTACGAATACGACGTGAACGGTGGCCGGACGACCGACTTGACGCCCAACGGCGAAGTGCAGGGTGTCGTTGGGGCGACCGACGACCTGTCATATATCTATTTCGTCGCCAACGCCGCGCTGGCTCCGGGCTCTGCACAGCAGACCTGCGGCGCGGAAGAAGGTCGCTGCAACTTGTACGTGCTGCACGGCGGCGATCCGCCAAAGTTCATCGGTGCGTTGTCTCACCGGGACAACGAAACGTTCCCGACCTCGTTCTACGAGTTGGCTGGGGATTGGCAGGCCGGCTTGGGCAGCAAGGAGGCAGGGATAACTCCTGACGGGCGGCACCTCGTGTTCGTATCGGTCGAACCGCTTACCGGATATGCGAATGACGGCGCTGCAGAGGCTTACATATACGATTATGAAAGCGGGGAGCTGCATTGCGCCTCGTGCAACCCGACTGGTGAACCGCCAAGGGGGAGAATCGGACGAAAGGTTACGTCTGCTTGGCTTCCTATCAGCCATATGAATGACTACACGCCGCGCTGGATATCGGCAGACGGAAACCGAGTCTTCTTCGACAGCCTCGACGCGCTCGTGCCGCAGGACACCAACGGTTGGAACGACGTGTACGAGTGGGAGCGTGACGGTTCGGGCAGCTGCACGACACCTTCCGGTTGCATATATCTGCTCTCCGGAGGTACGAGCGCCGAAGGTGCGTATCTCCTCGATGCGAGCGCCAACGGCAACGATGTCTTTCTCGCGACGCGCGCTCAGCTATCGCCGGAAGACCAAAACGAAAATGTCGATGCGTATGACTTGCGCGTGGGGGCGGCTACACCGGCGGTGGTGCCGCAGTGCACGGGGACCGGGTGTCAGGGCGTTCCCTCGGCGCCGCCCGTGTTCTCCACTCCATCGAGCGTCACTTACAACGGGGTCGGCAACTTTGCGTCGCCCGCCAAGAGCGCGCCAAAGGCGAGGAAGCCAAAGTCAAGGGGTAGGAAGAGAAAGACACCGGCGAAGCACAGTCGCAAGGCGCATAAGGCCGGTAGACGAGCACATCGACAGACCAATGGCAACGGGAGGGGCAAATGATGATTTCTCGGCGGATCGGCCGCAGGGCCGCTATGGGCCTCTTTGTCTTGTTGTGCGTGGTCGGTGTGTCAGCATTTGCCTGCACGGCGGCGATGGCGGAAAATCTGCCGGGCTGGGAGGTCAACTCACATAGCTATCCCACGAATCTATCGCCGGGGGCGACCGGTATTGTGGCGTTGGATGTCTACAACGTTGGCGCGGCGCCGAGTGCCGCCGGAGCCATCGTGACCGATACCCTCCCTGCGGGACTGGAAGGCGTGTCTGGCTCCGGCTGGACCTGCGATTCGTCAGTGCCAGTAACATGCACGATGGAATTGGAAAGCATCTTTGCTGGGGATCGATGGGAATATGGTCTCGAAGTCAAGGTCGGTCCGGGTGTTGCCGAAGGGCAGCTGACGAACGAGGTCGCGGTTGCAGGTGGCGGTGCGTCGGGCGTAACCAGAGCTTCGAATCAGCTCACGATCAGCGCCAGTCCCGCCGCGTTTGGCTTCGCCGGCACTGACGCTTGGTTCAGCAACGCGAACGGAACCCTCGATCGCCAGGCGGGCTCCCACCCATATGAGGTCGCGTTCGACTTCGAGCTGAACACCGGCGCGGGCGAGTTGGCCATCGGCGAAGGGCGCGACATATCCGTCAACGTGCCGTCGGGACTGGTGGCAAATGCTACGGCGGTGCCGCGGTGCACACGCGAAGAGTACGACCAAGAAACATGCCCGGTCGGTTCTCAGATCGGCACGACGGCAATAGGGCTTGGTGTGGAAGAAAGGCTGCCGCTTACACTGCGAACACAACCTGTGTACAACCTCGTGCCGCCGCCGGGGCGCCCGGCGGAGTTTGGGTTCAATATATTCGGCAACCAGGTGTTCCTCGATGCCGAAGTGCGAAGCGATGGCGACTACGGGATAACCGAGCACGTTCCCAACAGCCCGCAACACGAGGTAGTCGCGAACTCTGTGACGATTTGGGGTGTGCCGGCGGATCCGAGTCACGACGCCCTGCGAAAATGCGCCAAAGGCGAAGAAATTCAATTTGGCTGCAAATCGCCAGAGGGCAAAACTCCGTTCTTGACGTTGCCGACCTCATGCACGGGACCGCTTACTTATTCGGCCGGTGTCAACGAGTGGGGTCAAGAAAGCGTTACGGACGAAACAAGTGTGCTTACCCACAACCAAGACGGTGCGCCTCAAGGTTTGACCGGGTGCGAACATTTGGGTTTTGCGCCGCATATCAGCGTCGCGCCGGATACGTCGAATGCGGATACGCCTGCGGGCTTGACGGTCGAATTGAAAACACCGCAGGAAGGCTTGGGCTCGGTTGAAGGTCTTGCCATGGCGAACATAAAGGACACAACGGTCACGTTGCCGGAAGGCGTGGTGATCAACCCGGGGCAGGCGGCGGGGTTGGGTGCGTGTCAAGCATCTGAAGACGCAGTCGGCACCAAGAACGCGCCTTCGTGTCCGAGCAACTCGAAGGTCGGGACCGACGAAATAGAAACGCCGTTGTTGGCGCACGGTTTGAAGGGCAACGTGTACGTGTTGCAGTCCAACCCACCCAACTTGAAGCTGCTCGTAGCGGCGTCGGGCGAAGGCGTCAACCTGAAGCTGGTCGGCGATGTGCATTTGGATGAAGCGACGGGCAGGTTGACGACGACGTTCACGGAAACGCCGGAGTTGCCGTTTACGACGTTCCGTTTGTCCTTCAGCGGAGGTGCCCAGGCGGCGTTGGCTACTCCGCTGCGTTGTGGGTCGTATACGACGACGAGCGATTTCACGCCGTGGAGCACGCCTGCGGTGTCGGATGTGTTCCCGTCCAGCGAATTCCTGGTGTCCCATGGTCCGGGCGGTAACGCTTGTGCTACCGGCTCGAGGCTTCCGTTTAGCCCTTCGTTGACTGCCGGTTCGACGACCGATCAGGCTGGTGGGTTCACCGACTTCTCGATGCTTTTGACGCGTGAAGACGGCCAGCAGCGGATCGGGAGCTTGCAGTTCAAGACGCCTGAGGGCCTGTTGGGAATGATCTCGAAGATCCCGCTATGTCCCGAAGCGCAGGCAAACGCGGGCACTTGCTCGAGTGCTTCGCAGATCGGCCATACGGTCGTTGAGGCCGGGCCGGGACCGTACCCGTTGGTCGTGCCGCAACCGGGCCAACGGCCGGCGCCGATCTATTTGACCGGCGGCTACAAGGGAGCCCCGTACGGGTTGAGTATCGTCGTGCCGCTCGTCGTCGGCCCGTTTACGTTGCAAACACAGGTTGTGAGGGCGAAGATCGAAGTCGATCCGTTGACTACCCAGTTGACGGTGACCACAGATCCGTTGCCGACGATCATCGACGGTATCCCCGCGGATCTGCGGGCGATCAATGCCGTGATCGACAAGCCGGGGTTCATGTTCAACCCCACCGGGTGCGAACCGTCGAGCTTCTCAGGAACAGCGACGGGTACCGAAGGCGCTGTGGCCGCGATCGGTAGTCATTTCCAGATGGGTTCCTGTCGTGCGCTCACGTTCAAGCCTAACTTCAAGGTCTCAACGTCAGGAAAGACCTCGCGCAAGAACGGTGCGAGCCTCGACGCGAAGATCGTCTATCCGACTGGTGAACTCGGTGCTAACCAGGCCTCTTCGCAAGCGAACGTGAAGATGGTCAAGGTCGATTTGCCAAAGCAACTGCCGTCCCGGTTGACGACACTGCAAAAGGCTTGCCCTTCAGCCACGTTTGAAGCGAACCCAGCCTCGTGTCCTGAAGACTCGAGGGTTGGTAGCGCGACGGCGATCACGCCGGTCTTGCCGGTGCAGTTGACGGGTCCTGCGTATTTCGTGTCCTACGGTGGGGCGAAGTTCCCCGAACTCGTGATCGTGCTCCAAGGCTACGGCGTCACCGTGTTCCTTCACGGCGAAACGTTCATTTCGAAAGCGGGGATCACGTCCAGCACGTTCCGCAAAGTCCCGGACGTCCCGATCTCAAGCTTCGAGCTGAGCCTGCCTGAGGGCCCCTATTCGGCTTTGGCCGCAAACGGGAATCTCTGCGCGACGAAACTACAGATGCCGACTGCGTTCACCGGCCAGAACGGAGCGACGCTCAAGCAGACCACCCCGGTCAGCGTCACCGGTTGCGCGAAGCACAAGGCCAAGAAGACCAAGAGCAAAAGCAAGAGCGGGAGCAAGAGCAAGAACAAGAGTGGGAAGGGCAATGCTGGCAACAAGCGCAAGAAATGACGGTCGCGGCCAGCCTGAGGAGCATGTCCGTTCGGGTGGTCCCGGTCACCCTGGCGGGCACAAGCAGGTAGCCGAGCTGCAACGCGCTCGGTTGCTTACCGCGATGGTCCAAGAGGTCTCAGAGCGCGGCGCCGCGAACGTCAGCGTCGGACACGTGGTTGGGCGCTCGGGTGTTTCGCGGCGCACGTTCTATGAGATCTTCCACGACCGCGAGGACTGTTTCCGCGCCGCGTTCGACGAGGCTTTGCAACACGCCGCCGCGATTGTGGTTCCCGCTTATGGGACCGGTGGTGCTTGGCAGACGAGGGTCCGGGCCGGGTTGAGTGCGTTGCTTGGGTTCCTCGATCGGGACGGGGCGGCGGCTCAATTGTTGATCGTCGAGAGTCTCGCGGCGGGTCCCGGCGCGCTGGAGCGTCGTCAACAGGTGATCTCGCAGCTCGTCGCGGTCGTCGATCTCGGTCGCACCGAGGGCAAGGCCAAGCTCGACCCGCCCGCCTTGACAGCGGAGGCGATCGTCGGGGGTTTGCTCTCGGTCTTGCATGGTCGTCTAGTCACAGGCCCGCAAGCCCCGACCCGCACGAAAGAGGTGCGAGGGGACGCCGTGGAGAGTTCTCTTCTCGAGTTGGCTGGTCCCTTGATGGGCATGATCGTCCTCCCTTATCTGGGACCGGTGGCTGCGCGCAAGGAGATCGAACGGCCCGTCCCGGCGCCGACCGGTAGCGAGCCGGTTCTGCGGATCGACCCTTTGCAAGAGCTGCCGATGCGCTTCACCTATCGCACCATGCGCGTACTGGTCTCCGTCGCGGAGAACCCGGGCTCGTCCAACCGCACGATCGGCCAAGGCGCCGGCATCGCCGACCAGGGCCAAGCATCGAAGCTGCTCGCGCGCCTGCACAAGCTCGGCTTGATCGAGAACCGGGGAGGCGACCCCGCCCGCGGCGAGCCCAACGCCTGGGTGCTCACCAACACAGGCCAGCAGGTCCACGATTCGATCGCGGGCTTGGGAGGCTGAGCACGCTCGCTCACCCCACCCGTCGCCAGCGAGCGCCGCGGCCGGCGCCCACCGGTTCGATCAGACCCTCGTCGCGCAGGTGGGCGAGTGTCTTGCTGATGTAAGAATTGCTGGAGGCCGGCACGGCGGCGCGGACGTCGGCGACGGTGAACTCCTCCGCGAGCGAGAGCTCCACGAAGCGGCGGATCGCCTCGCGCTTGGAGCCGCGGCCGCTCACGGACTCCGCGCTTGCGGAGAGCTCCTTGTAGGCGGCGTTGAGGATGCCCACGAAGTAATGCAGCCAAGGCCCGATGTCGTGGCGGTCCTCGTGCCAGCCGTGCCCGGCGGCCTGCAGCGCCTCGTAGTAGGTCTCGCGCGTGTCGTCGATGAGTCGCTCGAGACTGACATAGCGCCCGACGTCGTATCCGGCTTGGTAGAGCGCCAAGAGCGTCAACAGTCGGCTCATGCGCCCGTTGCCGTCATTGAAAGGGTGAATCGCGAGGAAGTCGAAGACGTAGCACCCGATTAGCAGCAGGGGATGGTGCTCGCCCGAGGCCACCGCGGTGGCGAAACGCTCGTGCAGCTCGGCCATCGCCGCCGGCGTCTCCAGTGCGGGGAGGGTCCGAAACCGCACGGTCCCCGCTCCTTCCGGGCCGACTTCCATGATCGAGTTCTCGACCGTCTTCCAGCGTCCCGCCGGGAGGCTCGTGAATTGGTAGAGGTCCCGGTGCAGCTGCTCGACCACGCTCGGGGTGAATGGAATGTGGGGAGCGTCGGCGTCGATCGTGTCAAGCACGGCGCGGTAGCCCGCGATCTCCTGCTCGTCCCTGTTGGCGGGCTCGGCGTCGCGGAGGACCAGCTCCCTGATGCGCGGCGCCGGGGCCACAATGTTCTCGATCGCGTTGGAGGACTGCACGCTCTGAATCCGCGCGGTCTCGGTGAGCGTCCTCAGCGCCTCCGGACGACTCCGGCGCGAGGCGGTCTGTGTCCCTTGCAGGTTGTCGATCCGGCCAAGCGCCACGGCCATCGAACCGGGCACGGCGCCGATCTGGCGGTCTAGGGTTCGGAAGGTGTGCACGGGTTTGGCCTCGGACGGAACCTGTCACTCGGCGAGATAAACATAGCATTCTCACTGGTTTAGTGCTACGTTTAGGATGGCAGAGGTGGTTACACCCCGCGCGGAGCGGTCGGCTGCCAGGACACTGGGGAGAGCTATCTGAACGTAACGCAGGCCAACGCGAGTTGGACCGCCACGGGATGATCCAACTTTTCACCAGATATAGTTGGATCATGGATCGAGCGGAGTTCGGTGACTCTCCGGTTGGGAGACTGCTGGAGATCAAAGGCACCGACGGCAGGACCGGCGAGCCCTACGAGGGGGTCGCTTTCATGCCGCGCCCGCTGCCGGGCGTCGTGGAGCTCGCTCCGGCGACATGGACGATCGTCGCGCGCACCGAAGCGGAGCTCGCGCGCCTGGATCAAGCGGTGAGAGACATTCCCGAGCCGCGACTCATACGCATGTCGGCGATCCGTCGTGAGGCACAGAGCACCAGTGCGCTGGAGGGGACGTTCGCCCCATTTGAGGATGTGCTGGAGTCAAACGTCGAGGAACGCGCGGATCTCTCGCTCGAGATCCGTGAAATCCTCAACTACATAGTCACGGCCACCCAGGCCTTCGAATGGGTCGAGGAGCGGCCGATCACGGTTGGGATGCTTTGCGCTCTGCAGCGGATCCTCGTGGAGGCCACGCCGAGTGAGCTCGCGGACGCTGGGCGCATCCGAGACAGACAGGTCTACATCGGCGCGAGAGATGCGCCCATCGAGCAGGCGCGATACGTACCGCCGCCTCCGGGAGACCAGCTCGGTTCGGGCCTTGAGCAGTGGGTGGCGTGGGTGTCCGAGGCGCACGTCGATATGCCCGCGGTTGTGCAGGCTGCGCTTGCTCATCACCAGTTTGAGGCGCTGCATCCGTTCTCCGACGGCAATGGCCGCATCGGGAGGCTGGCGATCGTTCTGCAACTGATGCGTCTTGGCGTTCTCCGAGACCCCCTGCTCGTGGTCTCGCCATGGTTCGAGGCTCGGCGCGACCGCTACCACGACGAGCTTCTGGCGCTTGTTCGGGGTGGCGACTGGGACAGATGGGTGGGGTTCTTCGCCACGGGAGTGGGCGCGTCGGCGCTAAGCACGCGCCAACGGGTCGAAGCGCTGTTGGCTTGGCGGGAGCAGGCGCTCGAGAAGATCCGCGTGGCCGGCATCTCGGGCATCGCCGAGCGGGTGGCCGGCGAGTTGATCGGAGCGCCAACCGTGCGGGCCGCCCAGGTGGCGGCTCGCCACCAGATCACGCATCAGGGAGCCATCCGCGCGCTGCGCAGACTGGCGGATCTCGGCATCGTCGCCGAGCGGGTCCGTAACGGGCGTGTGTCGTTCATCGCGACCGAAGTCGTCGAGTTGTTGAGTCGATGAGCGCGCATTGAGTGGGCGGTGGCTCGGACCACAGACAACAGGTCCACGAATCGATCGCCGGACTCGGCGGGTCCGCCATCGCCGCCGCGGTTACGAGCTGTCTCCCGGCGAGAGCACGGCCAGACCGGCGGCGCTCGCCCGCTCGATCAGCTCCTCGTCGTATGTGACGATCTCATCGGCGCCGACCCTGAGCGCGACCGCGAGGTGGATGGCATCGTTGGACCGCAGCGGCGCTTGGGTGCCGGCTGCGAGCAGGTCCCCTCGTGTGAGGTCGATCAAGCTCACGGAGTCGAGCACGGTCCCCACCGAGCCGAGGGTGACATCGTCGGGGTGGCGCCCGGCGGCGCAGTGCATCTCGGTATGCAGCAACCACGAGGAGACCAGTCGGCGATCGTCCCGTCCTGAGAGCTCCTCGGTCAAGGCCTCGGATTGGGGCTCATCGAGGACGAGCTTCATCGCGGCCGAGGTGTCCAGGTAACTGAGCGTCACCAAGGGCCACGGACGTCGGCCACTATCGCCTCGCTGGTCCTGGTGCTCGGGCGTCGAACGATCGACCGCAGACTCGAGGCGGGCCTGCGCGCCAAGCGCACCTGGCCTCGGGAGACGAGGTCGGCGAGCGCGTCGGCGCCCGGCGGCACGATCAAGGCTGCCGGCTGCCCGTTGTTTGTCACCTGGATCGTTTCCCCGTCGGCGACCTGACGCAGGATGTCTCCACTCTGGTTGCGCATCTCACGGTGTGTCACGGTCCTCATGTCGCACAGCGTAGCACGCGGTCTGCGAGACTCGGCGCCAGGGCCACCGTGGCCCTTCGACGAGGGCCGCCTATCCTCTGGACATGGTCCGGGACGGCGCGGGACGATTGGTGGTGTGCCCGACTCCGATCGGCAACCTCGGGGACATCACCTTGCGCGCGCTCGAGGCTCTGCGCGAGGCCGACGCGATCGCTTGCGAGGACACGCGGCGGACGAAGATCCTGCTGGAGCGCTACGAGATCGTGGGCTCGCTGGTCAGCTTCCACGAGCACAACGAACAGGACCGGGCCCGCGCTTTGGCAGGGCGGATAGAGGAGGGGGACGTCGTCTTGCTGGTCTCAGACGCGGGCATGCCGGTCGTATCGGACCCCGGGTATTTCCTCGTGCGTGCGTGTCTCGAGAGGGGGCTTCCCGTCGAGGTGTTGCCGGGGCCAAGCAGCGTGATCACGGGACTGGTGGCGTCCGGGTTGCCGGGGGAGCGGTGGCGCTTCGTGGGGTTCTTGCCGCGCAAGCGGGGGGACTTGGAGCGGGTCTTGGGCGAGGGCGAGGACACGCTTGTGGCCTTCGAGTCGCCGGGGCGCTTGGCGGCCACGCTCTCGTTGTTGGCGGGCCTTGAGCCGGGCCGCCGGGTGGCGGTGTGTAGGGAGCTGACCAAGCTCCACGAAGAAGTGAGGCGCGGGAGCGCCGCCGAGCTGGCTGCCTATTACAAGCAGAACTCGCCCCGCGGCGAGATCGTGGTTGTCGTGGGCGCGCCTTCGCGGGCCGGCGCGGACTTGGGGGAGGCGCTGGCTGCGCTGCGGGCCTTGGTGGAAGCAGGCGCCAAGCCCCGTCCCGCCGCGAGCGCCCTCGCGAAGCTGACCGGGTTGAGCGCCAACGACCTGTACCGCGCGCTGACGGACTCATAGGTCGGCGCCGCCACGCACCCCGGTCGCACAGGCCGGGCATCGCGACTCCACGGGCGTACGCGAGCTGCTTACCTTCAAGGGGACTTGACAGGAGGGATCGCTGGTGGTATGTTGCCGCCAGCGCTTGTATTCACTGGTTCCCGTTTCTATGTAAAGCGGCCAGGGGGCGCAAGCGGAACATAAGGTCGGGTCTGGGTCGGTCTTCGTGGTCGACACCAACTTAGTTTTGACGGGGACCTTGGGAGAGGGACCTGCTCGTTTTTTTGAGAGAGGGTTGTATTCAGCGTGGTTTCTTTTGGGGATAACGTGTTCGGGAGTCCTTGCGCCTCTATTGGTGGCGTAATAGGACGCGTCAGCGTCGCTGACGCGTCTCTCTCTCTCTCTCTCTCTCTCTCTCTGGCCGAGCCGGCGTCTAGCCGCTAGGCCTTCTCGCCGCGGCAGTGTTGCGCGGCAGGCTGGGTGTGAGGCCCGGCTTGGCTTCTCGCGCGTAGGCGCGCTTTCAGCTTTTCGTGTTTGTGCCGTCGCGGGTCGTGTGCCCGTGACGGCTTTGTGTGTTTCGAGCCCGTTGGGAGGGATCTAGATGGTTAGAGGTGTGCGTAGTCGTTTGACCTACGCGAATGTCGTCGCGACTTTGGCGATGGTGTTCGCAATGAGCGGTGGCGCGTATGCCGCCAGTAAATATCTGATCGTCTCGACGAAACAGATCAAGCCGAGCGTGCTCAAACAGTTGCAGGGCAAGGCGGGCACGACTGGTCCCGCTGGAGCGCCAGGCGCAACCGGGCCCGCCGGACCCGCAGGCCCCACCGGAGCGAAGGGCGCCGACGGCGCGAACGGCACGAACGGCGCTCCTGGCACGAACGGCACCAGCGTCACCAGTAACGTCGAAAAAGCGGGCGCCAACTGTAAAGCGGGCGGTTCGAAGTTCGTCGCCGCAAGCGGCACGACCTACGCCTGCAACGGTGAAAACGGCTCGCCGTGGACGGCCGGTGGGACGCTGCCGCCAGGCGCGAGCGAGACCGGCGTGTGGTCTCTGACGGGCGGGGGCGACGGCGAAACCTACGTGCCCATGTCGTTCCCGATTCCGCTCGCGCAGCCCCTCGGTGAATCGCAGGTCCACTACGTGCCGGAAAATGGTGGAGGCGTCTGCAAAGGGACCGCCGCAAAACCGACCGCGCCTTCAGAAAACCTATGTGTTTACCAAAGCGTGCTGAGCAGTGCTACAGCTGGCGGCATTTGGAACTTCTCGGGCCTGGTAGCGGGAGCAAGCGTATCCGGGGCGTATGTCTTCTTCGAAGGCGTGAGCTCGAGTTCATCCGGTCTCGGCACATGGGCGGTCACCGGCTGATCGCTGTCCACCGCGGGGGGTCGGAAAGTCTCGACCCCCCCGTGCCCGGCCCGGCCACTCACCATCCAGACAAGCCACCACAGCAACAAATACGCCCTTACAGGACACACCCAGGGGAGACCTAGACATGCCGAGCAACACCATCAAACCGCAACGTCTTCTTCGCTTGCTTCTGGCGGCGATGCTCGTCTCGAGCGGTGTGCTCGTGCTCTGTGTCGCTGCCGCCCAGGCAAAGGTCATACATCCCTATACCGGGGAATCGCTTGGACCGCAAGGCCACGGACCCGCCAACTTTGCGTCGGCTTCGGGCGATGCTGTTGACCAATCCACCGGCGACCTCTACGTGCTCAACATCAGAAACGAACCGGAAATCTATCGGCTCACCGCCACCGGAGCGCCAGCCAACTTTTCTGCCACGGGCACAAATAAAATCAAAATAGCGGGAGAAAACCTCGAAACCTCTTCCGAAGTGGAGATTGCCGTAGACGCGTCCTCAGGCCCGGCCAAAGGCGACATTTACTTTGCGGACAGCCACAACGTGGAGATATTCAGCCCGAGTGGAGCGATGCTTGGAAAGCTCAAAGCCGAAGCGGGATACAGGTCCGCGGGCGTGGCCGTCGCCCCGACCGGAGCCGTCTATGTTGCTGAAAACAACATTAATCAGCGGTCCGGCACAATTAGAAAGTACCTACCGACGGCCAATCCAGTCACCGAAGCCGACTACGCCGCGGAGCTGTCTATAAAACACTACGTCGACAACGTCGCAGTTGACGACAACGGAAACGTATACGGTGCGTCCGGCAGCGGCGTCGAACGTTTCACCGCGCTGCTGTTTGGAGCGTTGGAAGCCGAAGGCACGCTAATCGACAGCAGGGGCGTCAGGGTCGCCGTAGATACCGCCAACGATCACGTGTACGTCGACGAGGCTGACCGTATCGTGGAGTTCGACGAAGCAGGGGAAATGCTGTCGGCGAGCGGGGAAGAAGAGCTCCATGGCGGACCGGGCGAAGGTGGACTTTCGTATGCGGTCGCCGTCAGCTCGATGACGGGCGATATCTATGCGTCCAGGCACTTTAACTACTATAATGAAGACAACATATTGACCGGCGGGGCACGGGTGTTGATTTACTCCGGTACGCCGGTGACCGTGCCGGAAGCGAGCACCGAAGCGCCTACGAGTGTCACCGATACTTCCGCGACGCTCAACGGCAGCGTGAATCCCGGTGGCGTAGCGGCGACCTATCAGTTCCAGTACGGGAGCACCACGAGTTATGGGTCGGTGGCTCCGGCGTCCGCGGAACCGGTCGGCTCCGATTCAACGACCCACCAGGTGTCCTCCGAATTGACGAAACTGGCGCCCGGTGCCACATACCACTATCGGATCGTCGCGCGAAACGTCAACGGCGCCACTTACGGCGAAGATCACGTTCTGTACGTGCATGCGCGGCCGACGGTGGTTTCCGCGCTTGCTCGGTTCATCACTCAGGGTTCTGTCGAACTGAGTGGCAGCGTGGAAGCGCATGGCTTGGATACGCAGGCTCATTTTGAATACGGGACGAGTACGGCTTACGGTGAGTCCGGCCCGACCAAAGATGTGGGGTCGGAAGGGTCGGGGGGCGTGTATGCCGAAATCGAAGAAGGTCTCGCGATAAACACCCTCTATCATTTCAGGGTTGTCGCGACCAACTCCGACGGGACTGTGTACGGTCCCGACGAAGAGTTCCGCACCGCGCCGGTGGCCACGATCAGCGAAGAGACCGCGCTTGCGACCACGTCGTCGTCTTCCACTCTCGGTGCGACGGTGCTCGACTATCGCGTGCCCGTCAACGTCCACTTCGAATATGGCGTCACCACCGAATACGGTACTGCGACGGCTCCGGTAAGGCTCAAAGGCGTGGAAAACGCGGCGCCGACCACGGCTTCGCTGAGTGAATTGAGTGCGGGTACGACATATCATTTCCGACTGGTCGCCGAAAGCGAAGCGGGCACAGTCTACGGAGCCGACACGACATTTACGACCCCCTCCGTTACGGCGCCCTCGGCAGCGCTTCCGGATGGTCGCGGTTATGAAAAGGTCTCTCCGACCGCTAATGCGGACGGCGATGTCTACCAGGATGTGCCGATAAGGTTGGCGTTGGTCGGCGGTTGGACCGAACAGCCGTTTTTGGTGTCCCCGACCGGCGACGCGGTTGCGTATATGGGCGATCCCTCTGAACGGGGCGGCACGGGGTCTGAGGGTCCGGACCTGGGCAACCAGTATGTTTCGCGTCGAGGCGCCGATGGTCGGTGGGAAGCCGAGAACGTGGAGCCGCCGTCGAGCGGGCGTGAAAACCAACCGGCGTTCAAGGGGTTCTCGCCCGATCTCACGACGGGTTTTGTGAACTCCAAGGCGGAGCTTTCACCAGGTGCGCCAAGCGGCGGGTACAATCAACTTTACGCGAAGGACTTCGACACGGGCGCGTATTCGCCGCTGATCACGACCACGCCGGCAAACCGCACCCCAAGTGAATTTGGGGGAGCGGAAAACCCCGTGTTTAACGACGGTACGGCCGAATTGGCGTACGGCGGCAGCTCGGCCGATCTCGCCCACAATCTCTTCATGGCCAACGGCGCGCTCACCGCCAACGCGGTCGATGGCGGCGTGGCGGAGAACAATCTGTATGACACGAGCGGCGGAACGACCACACTGGTGAACGTGTTGCCGGACGGTTCGACCAAGCCCAACGCGACGTTCGGAGGGCCCGCACTCGCAATCGATAGAAGAAGCGAATCTAACTATCCGATGTTCGCGCACGACATTTCCGAGAATGGAAGCCGGATCTTCTGGACAGACTTGAATACCGGCGATGTGTATGTTAGGGACAACGATATCGCGCCGCAGAGTCCGTTGATGGGCGGTAAATGCTCTGTTCCCACGGATGCTTGCACTGTGCTGATCGCCGAAGGCGCGCAGTATTGGAACGCCACACCCGACGGCTCGAAGGTGCTGTACACGAAGGCAGGCAAACTCTATGAGTATGAGCTCGGGTCAGGCCAGGCTGTCGAAATGGCGCCGGGCAAGGTGGTGCGCGGCGTGGTCGCCGCCGGCAGCGACTTGTCGTTCGTGTATTTTGTAGCCGATCCCGACGAACCGGTACCAGGAGCTCAGCGGGGACCCTGCGAAGAAGGGCAGACCGGCAGTGGTCTTTGCGCTCTCTACGTGGTACACGTCGGTGAACCGCCAAGATTCGTAGCGACACTGTCAGGCAAAGACAACAGTCTCGCACCCGAGTCCTTCAATCGTTTGACCGGTGATTGGCAGGGCAGCCTTGGCGATACCGAAGCCGAGGTCACGCCCGACGGTGCTCACCTGCTGTTCACCTCCTCCGCGCGTCCCACGGGTTACGCGAGCGGCGATAGCGAGCAGGTGTTTTTGTATGACTATGCCAGCAGACAGTTGAATTGTCTGTCGTGCAAGCCGAACGGGGAACCGGTCACCAAAGAATTCTCGGCGTTCTTGCCGGTGAGCAGTGTCGGGACCGCCGCCGCTCGGTGGATGTCCGACGATGGCAACCGCGTGTTCTTTGACACTAGCGAGGGGTTGGTGCCGCAGGACATCAACGAAGCGACCGACGTGTATGAGTGGGAGCGTTACGGCAGCGGTGAATGCCACGAACAGTCCGGGTGCATCTACTTGCTCTCCGACGGCACCAGTCCTGAAGGCGCGTTCTTGATAGGTACCAGTACCAGCGGGAATGACGTGTTCATGACCACGAGAGGAAGACTTGTCCCGGAAGACGAAAACGAAAACGTCGACGTTTACGATGTGCGTGTCGGTGCCAAACCTCCTGTGACGCCGCCGCAATGTACGGGCAGCGGTTGTCAGGGTGTGCCCGCGACGCCTCCGATTTTCGCCACGCCGCCGAGTGTGAGCTATGCAGGGGTCGGCAACTTCGAACCATCCTCGCCGAAGGCGGTGGTCGTCAAACAGAAGTCGTTGAGTAGGGCACAGAAGCTCGCCCGGGCATTGAGGACGTGCGAGAAGGGCAAGAAGACGCGGCGAGCTTCGTGTCGGGCGAACGCACGCAGACGCTATGGCGTGAAGAAGCGCGCAAAGAGCTCAGCGTCACGAGACGGGAATGTCAGCCGGTCTTCAGGGAGGGGCAAGTGATGAACGCGCATAAGACAGGCCGAAGTGCACGTGCCGCGGTAGTGACTGTCGTGTTGAGTTTGATGGTGGCTGGTGTCGCGGCTGTCCCCGCGTTTGCTGAAAACGCGACTGGGTGGGAGGTCGAGTCGCGTGGCGTGCCCGCGACAAACATGGCCCCCGGCTCCACTGGAGAGATCGAGATCGCCGCGTATGAGATCGGAGCGAAGCCAAGCCAACCCGGCGCGACCGTGACAGACCATCTCCCCACAGGTATCGAAGGCATCGAAGAAGAACGCTGGACCTGTGACGGTGGCTCGCCTGAAAGCTGCACTTTGGTACTACCAGAACTACACGCTGGGCAAAGGACGGAAATCGCGCTACCCGTACGCGTCACTGCCGGTGCGAGTGAAGGCGCGGCGCAGAACGTGGTGGCGATCTCTGGCGGGGGAGCCGCGGCCGCAACCAGCACGTCAGATACCTTGCGGATCGGGTCGGGACCGGTGAGTTTTGGTTTTGCGCATAGCAGAGCGTGGTTTTCGCGCGCCGATGGCGAATTCGACACTCAAGCGGGCACGCACCCCTACGCGTTCACGGTCAGCTTCGATCTGAACGAGGAAAAATTCAAGCCTGCGAAAGGCGAAATGCGAAACCTCATATCCAACCTGCCGCCCGGGATAATTGGTGACCCGAACGCTGTACCGCGCTGCAATAGAGAACAGTTCAACGAAGAAAAATGTCCCGGTGGCACACAGATAGGAGTAGACGACGCGACGCTTGCATCCGGCGCTACACCAATCAATTTTGACTTTGCGGTGTACAACTTGGTGCCGCCGCCCGGTGCGCCAGCGCAGTTCGGGTTCTTCATTTCAGGCATCAAAGTGCTCTTGGACGCGAGCGTGCGTAGCGACGGTGACTATGGCATCTCCGAGCACGTCAACAATATTCCCCAACGCGAAGTCGTGGCCAACTCGTTCACGATCTGGGGCGTACCCGCAGACCCCAGTCACGACGTTCAACGCGAATGCCCAGGAGGGAAGCGACCCTGCGCTTCGAGCGCTCCTGACGTGCCGTTCCTGACGGTAGCGACATCGTGCGCTACCAAAGAGCCGTTCACACTCGGTGTGAACAGTTGGTTCGACGAAAACGTCAAGAGCGAAGTTGGCTTCGAACTGCTCAGCAAGACCGGTCAGTCGCAATCGTTTGAAGGCTGCGATAAGCTCGACTTCACCCCGACGATCAGCGCGGCACCGGATACCACAGCGGGCGACAGTCCCGCCGGGCTGAGTTTCGAAGTCAAAATGCCACAGGAAGCGTTGACCGGAACCGAAACGGGCATCTATCAACAGAAGGTCAGGCTGGTGCAGGCCGATATCAAGAACACGACGGTAGTGTTGCCCGAAGGCGTGGTCATCAACCCCGGCCAGGCTGCTGGTTTGACGGCGTGTCAGCCGTGGGAAGACGCTGTCGGGACGCTCGAAGCGCCGTCTTGTAAGAGCTCTTCGCAGGTGGGTACCGATGAAATAGAATCGCCGTTGTTGGCGCACCCGTTGAAGGGCAGCGTCTACATCCTGCAATCAAACCCACCGCATCTACAACTGCTTGTCGCGGCGTCAGGAGAAGGGGTCAACCTGAAGCTCGTCGGTGACGTCAACCTCGACGAACAAACAGGGCGCCTCACCACGACATTCACCGAAACACCCGCACTTCCGCTCACATCATTCAAACTATCGTTCAGCGGCGGCGCACGAGCTGCACTGGCCACACCCACCGGCTGTGGAGAATACAACACGACAAGCGACTTCACGCCGTGGAGCAGCCCATTCACACCAGACGTTTTCACTTCCAGCGGCTTCCTCATCGACACGGGTTGCACCTCGCAATTGCCGTTCACGCCTGTGTTGACGGCTGGGTCTACGACTGATCAGGCCGGTGGCTACACGAACTTCTCGCTGCTATTGACCCGCGCCGATGAGCAACAACGCATCTCGCGCCTGTCATTCAAGACACCAGAGGGCTTGTTGGGGATGATCAGCAAGGTCCCCCTGTGTGAGGAACCACAAGCAGCGGCAGGCACGTGTTCCAGCGCGTCGCAGATCGGCCACACCCAGGTCACCGCCGGTCCCGGCCCCTACCCGTTGGTGGTCCCCGAACCGGGTCTGGGCGCCGCCCCGATCTACCTGACCGGCGGCTATAAGGGCGCACCATACGGTCTCTCGATCGTTGTTCCCGCGATCGCGGGCCCGTTCAACCTCGGCACGATCGTGGTCCGCGCGTCTATCGCGGTGGATCCGCTCACGGCGCGGTTGACGGTCACAACGGACCCGTTGCCGAGCATTCTGGATGGGGTACCGACCGATCTGCGGACGATCAACGCGGTGATAGACAGGCCAGGGTTCATGTTCAACCCGACGAACTGCGAACCCCAAGAATTCTCGGGTACCGCGACCAGCACACAGGGCGTGACTGTCCCCATCGCGAGTCATTTCCAGATGGGTTCCTGTCGCGCCTTGACGTTCAAGCCTAACTTCAAGGTCTCAACGTCAGGGAAAACCTCCCGCAAGAACGGCGCGAGCCTCGACGCGAAGATCCTTTACCCCACCGGAGCCCTGGGCGCAAACCAAGCCTCCAGCCAAGCGAACGTGAAGATGGTCAAGGTCGACCTACCCAAGCAACTGCCGTCGAGGCTCACAACGCTGCAGAAGGCGTGTCCGTCTGCGACGTTTGAAGCGAACCCGGCGTCGTGTCCTGAAGACTCGAGGGTTGGTAGCGCGACGGCGATCACGCCGGTCATCCCGGTGCAATTGACGGGTCCTGCGTATTTCGTGTCCTATGGTGGCGCGAAGTTCCCAGAACTCGTGATCGTCCTCCAAGGCTACGGCGTCACCGTGTACCTGCACGGCGAAACGTTCATCAGCAAAGCAGGAATCACGAGCAGCACGTTCCGCAAAGTCCCGGACGTCCCGATCTCGAGCTTCGAGCTGAGCCTGCCCGAGGGACCCTATTCAGCCTTGGCAGCAAACGGGAACCTGTGCACCACGAAACTGACTATGCCGACCGCGTTCACCGGCCAGAACGGAGCGACGCTCAAGCAGACCACACCGGTCACCGTCACCGGCTGCGCCAAGCACAAGACCAAGAAGAAGAGCGGGAAAGGCAATGCTGGCAACAAGCACAAGAAATGACGGTCGCGGACAGCCCGAGGAGCACGCTGGTTCCGGTGGTCGCGGGCAGGTAGCCGAGCTGCAACGCGCTCGGCTACTGACCGCGATGGTGCAAGAGGTCTCAGAGCGCGGCGCCGCGAACGTCAGCGTGGGACACGTGGTCGGGCGCTCCGGTGTTTCAAGGCGCACGTTCTATGAGATCTTCCACGACCGCGAGGACTGCTTTCTCGCCGCGTTCGACGAGGCGCTTCAGCAAGTCTCGGCGCTGGTCGTCCCGGCGTATGAGCAGGCGGGGACGTGGTGTGAGGGGATGCGCTGTGCGCTTGTGGGTCTCCTGGAGTGCTTCGAGCGCGATCCGGCGATGGGACGGTTGTTGATCGTGGAGAGCTTGGCGGCGGGACCGGGCGTCTTGGCCCGTCGCCAAAGCGTGATCGCGCAACTCATACCGATCGTTGAGTTGGGCCGTGGGGATGCGCGCGCTGTGGCCCAGGACGGGGGAGCACTGACCGCCGAGGGCGTGGTCGGCGCCGTCCTCTCGGTCCTGCACGCGCGGCTGGTGCAGGATGTGCCGGGCGGGCTGTTGGAGCTGGCCGGGCCTTTGATGGGGATGATCGTACTGCCCTATCTGGGGTCTGCCGCCGCGCGTCGAGAGGTCGCCAGGCCCGTGCCGCGACGCAGCTCCAAGGGTCAGCCCACGCTGCGCACCGACCCCCTGCAGGATCTCCCGATGCGCTTCACCTATCGCACGATGCGCGTGCTCGTCTCGGTGGCTGAGCATCCCAACTCCTCCAACCGAACGGTCGGCGAGCACGCCGGCATCGGCGACCAAGGTCAGGCGTCCAAGCTCCTGGCGCGCCTACACAAGCTCGGGCTCGTCGAGAACCAGGGAGGCGACCCCGCGCGCGGGGAGCCCAACGCCTGGGTGCTCACCGGGACCGGACAGCAAGTCCACGACTCGATCGCCGAGCTCGGCAGCAGCAACATCCAGAACGGGACCTGACAGAACGACTCTCCTCAAAGCAGCAACCTCGAGACAACACCCCATAGGCTCCCGCGTCCACTAGGACCAAGCCACCGCTGAGCGTCCCGGTCAAGGGGACTTGACAGGAGGGATCGCTGGTGGTATGTTGCCGCCAGCGCTTGTATTCACTGGTCCCGCTCATGTTTGAAGCGGCCAGGGGGCGCAAGCGGAACATAAGGTCGGGTCTGGGTCGGTCTTCGTGGTCGACACCAACTTAGTTTTGACGGGGACCTTGGGAGAGGGACCTGCTCGTTTTTTTGAGAGAGGGTTGTATTCAGCGTGGTTTCTTTTGGGGATAACGTGTTCGGGAGTCCTTGCGCCTGTAGTGGTGGCGTAATAGGACGCGTCAGCGTCGCTGACGCGTCTCTCTCTCTCTCTCTCTCTCTCTCTCTCTGGCCGAGCCGGCGTCTAGCCGCTAGGCCTTCTCGCCGCGGCAGTGTCGCGCGGCAGGCTGGGTGTGAGGCCCGGCTTGGTTTCTCGCGCGCGCTGAGCGCGTCCTTCGATGGTTGTTCTTTGACGTCCGTGCGCCTAAGGCGCGCGGACGTTTCGTCGTGCCCGCCCGTGCCCTTCAGGGTGCGGTCCCGCGGGTTTCGTGTGGATCGCTCTTTGAGAAGGGGATGGGTTCTATGAGTGCTCGTAGATTCTTCGTTGGGTCGTGCGCCGTACTCGGTGTCTCGCTGGCTGTAAGCGCCACCGCTTTTGCAAGTCCGTCGGGAAGCGGGTCGGGCGGCCTGCCGGACAACCGTGGTTACGAAAAGGTCTCGCCCAACGACAACAACGACGGCAACGTCGGTCAACCAATTACCTCGGCACTTTCACCAACCCCTGGTGGCTACAACTATCAGCCGTTTGTCGCGGCGGCCGACGGAGAAGCGCTCGCTTACATGGCCGATCCCTCCGAAACGGGAGGAGGGGGACACGAGGGCGCGAGCGAGGGAGATCAGTACATCTCTTCGCGCGACGCCGGCGGTGGCTGGAGCGTCGTCAACGCGACGCCGCCAACGCAGAATACCAATGACTACGCCGTTTACCAGGGGTTCTCCAATAACTTGTCTCTCGGCTACGTCGTATCCAAAACGACGTTGGCTCCGGGTGCGCCGAGTGGCGGCTATCAAATTCCGTACGTGCGCGACTTCTCGAGCGGCGGTTACGAATCGCTACTTTTGGTGACGCCACCGAACCGGTCTGCGGAAGAATTCGGAAACGAAAGCTCAGGCTGGTCAGCTCCTGGCAGCACCGGCTCTCCGCCGCAGATGTTCGCCGGAGCCTCCTCCGATTTCTCGCGGGTCTTCTATCAGGCCAATGACGCGCTGACGCAAGACGCCGTCGACGGCGGCGGCGAACATGCTGAGTTGTACGAAGCTCATCAGGGTGCGCTCAATCTGGTGAACGTGTTGCCGGGTGGCAGTCCCGAAGCGGACGCGACGTTCGGGGGTCCCACGTCGGAGAACCCCAGGTATAACGGCCCGGCGCTCGCAAACGCTATCTCCGAAAACGGGAGCATGGCCTATTGGACGGGGCTGGGCGCGAACAAAAATCTCTATTTGCGCGAAGACGGTGCGCGGACTGTGCAGGTCGACGAATCGGTTGGCGGCGAAGGGCAGTTCTGGCTGGCGAGCAGCGATGGCTCGAAGGCGCTCTTTACCAAGGAAGGCAATCTCTACGAGTACAACGCCGAAGGCCACGAGGCGATCGACCTCGTTCTCGGCGCCGAAGTGCAGGGTGTGCTCGGCGCGAGCAGCGACCTGTCCTACGTATATTTCGTGGCGCGTGGAGCGTTGGCGCCCGGCGCCCAACCCCAGGAATGCGTTTCGGGCCGTAGCGAAGGACTCTGCAATCTTTACTTGATCCACGGTGAAACCATCAAGTACATCGGCGCCCTCAACGCAAACGACTACGTAGCCGCGCCGAATAGCCTCAACATGAAGGTCGGGCCGTGGCAGGCGAGCCCCGGCGCAAAAGAATCTGAGGTGAGCCCCAACGGCCTGCACTTGGTCTTCGGGACAACGGCGTCTCTTGCGGGCTACGACAATATCGCGAAAGAGGTGAATGAAGAAGGGCAAGAAGAAAGCCGCGCCATGGAGGAGGTGTACGTATATGATTTCGAAGGTTCGAAGCTCACTTGCATATCGTGTAATCGGACGGGCGAGCCGCCGGAAAATATTCACCCTAAAGGCGGTCACAGCGCAAATGGTCTCGTCTCGGCCTTTCTTCCCGTCAGTAGAATGTCCGATTACGCTCGTCGGTGGATGTCCGAAGACGGGGATCGCATCTTCTTTGACAGTGTCGATGCGCTCGTGCCGCAGGACACGAATGAGGCCAATGACGTGTATGAGTGGGAGCGCAACGGGTCCGGCTCCTGCAACGAAGTAAACGGCTGTATTTATCTGATTACGTCCGGCGTGGGTAGCGAGGGCTCGTACCTGATCGATTCGAGTACGAGCGGGAACGACGTGTTCTTTACCACGCGCGCAAGGCTTGTGGCCGAAGACGAAAACGAAAACATCGACGCTTATGACGCGCGGGTGGACGCCCCGGTGCCAGCGGTCGCGCCGGCCTGTACCGGGAGCGGCTGTCAGGGGGTTCCGTCGGCGCCGCCGATCTTCGCGACGCCGGCGAGCGTCACTTACGACGGTGTCGGCAACTTCTCCGCGTCGGGCAAAGCGCCCGCTTCGCATCCGAAGAAGAAGGCGGCAAGGCCGCGGAATGCGAAAAAGAAAAAGCGTCACAAGAAGCGCACAACACGAGGCGTGCGCGCATCTCAGGGCAAGCGGATCGTGTCGGGTAAGAATCACGGGAGGGGTAACTGATGAGGGGTCTGTCGATCAAGTCAAAGGCGGCTATCATCGCCTTGTCCGTCGGGCTGTGCGCTTTGCTTGCGAGCGCGTCGGCCTTCGCACTCGACGCTCCGGGGTGGGAGGTGAGCGCACACAGCTACCCGACCAATCTGGTGCCGGGCAGTAGCGCCAACGTCGATGTCGACCTCTATAACGTGGGTGGAGCCACGAGCACGGGCGCCGCGGTACTCACAGACAGTTTGCCTGCCGGTCTGGAAGGCCTCTCGGGAGAAGGGTGGAGCTGCTCTGGGTCTCCGTCGGTGTGCAGTCGCGAAGTCTTCGGCATGCCTCCGGCTGAACGCTATGAATACGCGTTGAAAGTGAACGTCGCCGAAGGTCTCGCGGGAAGCGTCAAAAACACGGTCGCCATCCACGGGGGAGGCGCCCTGAATCCCGCGAGTCGAGAAGAACACTTCACTGTCAGCAGTGCACCGGCGGGATTCGGGTTCGCCAAAACGGATGCGTGGTACAGCAACTCGGATGGAACCACCGACACACAGGCCGGTTCGCACCCCTATGATTTCACGTTCGCCTTTGAAATGAACAGCGACGCTGGAAGCAAGCCCGAAGGCGAACTGCGAAACACCCGTGTCGATCTGCCGCCCGGTTTGGTCGGCAACGCGGTCGCCCTCCCGCGATGCAAGCGTCAAGCGTTCGACGAAGAAAAATGCCCGACGGGCTCACAGATCGGTCTGCTCTGGGTGGGTCTCAGCAGCGGCTTTGTGCCGCCGTTCACCTTCGCCGAACCTATCTACAATCTGGTCCCGCCGCCTGGGCATCCGGTTGAGTTCGGTTTTGAACTCGTGGGCAACAAGGTGCTGCTCGACTCGAGCGTTCGCAGCGACAGCGACTACGGCATCACCACGACAGTCAACGCGATCCCTCAACGTGAGCTCGCCACCACCGCGGTCGAAATCTGGGGCGTGCCGGCAGACCCGAGCCATGATGGTGGCAGGCTCTGCTTGAATCCCGCGACGGGCTTCGATGAATTTGGCTGTAAATCTAGCGAAGCCGAGGTGCCGTTCTTGACGTTGCCGACGTCGTGTGAAGGGCCACAGCGGTACACGGCCGTCGGAAACGAATGGTTTGATGAAAGCATCACCGACCAGACGAGTTTCTTGTCGCACGACGAGGAAGGCGCGCTGTCAGGCCTGTCCGGTTGTGAACACTTGCGCTTCGCGCCTTCGATAAGCGTCTCGCCGGACACGTCAAACGCCGACACTCCCGCCGGCTTGACGGTGGAAGTGCACGCGAGCGCGAGTGGCCTGGAAGACGTCAACGGCGTGGCGTCCTCGAACATAAGGGATACGACGGTGACGCTGCCCGAAGGCGTCGCGATCAATCCGGGTCAGGCCGCGGGTCTGGGTGCGTGTCAGTCGGCTGAAAGTGCGGTCGGCACGCTAAATGCACCGTCGTGCCCCAGCAACTCTAAGGTGGGCACGGTCGAAATTGAAACGCCGCTGTTGTCTCACGGCTTGAAAGGCGATGTGTATGTGTTGCAGTCCGAGCCACCGAACCTGAAGTTGCTGTTGGCCGCTTCGGGTGAAGGGGTCAACCTGAAGCTCGTTGGGGATGTGCATTTGAACGAACAGACTGGTCAGCTTGTGACGACGTTCACCAAAACGCCGGAGTTGCCTTTCACGACGCTGCGTCTATCGTTTAGTGGTGGCGCTCAGGCTGCGCTCGTGACTCCTGCGCGGTGTGGGTCTTACGAGACGACGAGCGACTTCACGCCGTGGGCGACGCCGTTCGTGGCCGACGAGTTCCCCTCCAGCCACTTCGTTGTGAGTAGTGGGCCTAGCGGTTCGGCGTGTCCCGGTGGTGGCGCATTGCCTTTCAGTCCGTCTTTGACGGCCGGCTCCACGACCGATCAGGCGGGTGGGTACACCGGCTTCTCGATGTTGTTGACCCGGGGCGATGGGCAGCAGCGGATCGGGAGTTTGCAGTTCAAGACGCCCGAGGGCCTGTTGGGCATGATCAGCAAGGTCCCGTTGTGCCCACAAGCACAAGCAAGCAGCGGCACGTGTTCGAGTGCGTCTCAGATCGGTCACACTGTGATCGAGGCTGGTCCGGGACCCTATCCCTTGGTGGTGCCCGAACCGGGTCAGGCAGCGGCGCCAATCTATTTGACCGAAGGGTATAAGGGCGCACCGTACGGGTTGAGCATCGTTGTCCCGTTGCATGTCGGGCCATTCACGCTACAGACCCAGATCGTCAGGGCGAGAATCGAAGTCGATCCGATCACGACGCAGTTGACGATCACCACAGACCCGTTGCCAACCGTCGTCGACGGTATCCCTGCGGATTTGCGCGCGATCAACGCGGTGATCGACAAGCCGGGCTTCATGTTCAACCCCACCGGATGCGAACCGTCCAGTTTCTCCGGTACGGCTACAGGTACCGAAGGCACGAGGGTTCCGATCGGCTCCCATTTCCAGATGGGTTCGTGTCGCGCCTTGACGTTCAAGCCCGACTTCAAGGTTTCGACCTCGGGCAAGACCTCGCGCAAGAACGGCGCGAGTCTCGATGCGAAGATCGTCTACCCCACTGGTGAACTCGGTGCCAATCAGGCGTCTTCGCAGGCGAACGTGAAGATGGTCAAGGTCGATTTGCCAAAGCAGTTGCCGTCGAGGCTCACAACGCTTCAGAAGGCGTGTCCGTCTGCGACATTCGAAGCGAACCCGGCTTTGTGTCCGGAAGACTCAAGGGTTGGTAGCGCGACTGCGATCACGCCGGTCTTGCCGGTGCAGTTGACGGGTCCGGCGTATTTCGTGTCCTACGGTGGCGCGAAGTTCCCAGAACTCGTGATCGTCCTACAAGGCTACGGCGTCACCGTGTTCCTGCACGGCGAAACATTCATATCGAAAGCCGGGATCACATCCAGCACGTTCCGCAAAGTTCCGGACGTCCCGATCTCAAGCTTCGAGCTGAGCCTGCCCGAGGGGCCCTACTCAGCCTTGGCGGCAAACGGGAACCTGTGCGCGACGAAACTGGAGATGCCGACCGCGTTCACCGGCCAGAACGGAGCCGTGCTCAAGCAGACCACCCCGGTCACCGTCACCGGCTGCGCCAAGCACAAGACCAAGAAGAAGAGCAAGAAAGCCAAGAAGGGCGGGGAAGGCAATGCTCGCAACCACACCAAGAAGAAATGACCACGGTCGCGGCCAGGTAGCCGAGCTACAGCGCGCTCGGCTGTTGACCGCGATGGTCCAAGAGGTCTCAGAGCGTGGCGCCGCGAACGTCAGCGTCGGGCACGTGGTCGGACGCTCCGGTGTTTCAAGGCGCACGTTCTATGAGATCTTCAACGACCGCGAGGACTGTTTTCGCGCCGCGTTCGACGAGGCCTTGGGGCACGCGGCGGCGGTGGTGCTACCAGCCTATGAAGCGGAGCGTGCGTGGCCGGCGAAGGTGCGGTCCGGGTTGATCGCTCTGCTCGGCTTCTTGGACAGCGATCGTGCGGCTGCTCGCCTGTTGATTGTGGAGAGTCTCGCCGCGGGCCCCGGGGCGTTGCGGCGCCGCCAACAGGTGATCGCGAGCCTGGTCGCGGTCGTCGACGGTGGCCGCTCTGAAGGCAAGGCCAAGCTCGAACCGCCCGCTTTGACGGCGGAGGCGATCGTCGGGGGCTTGCTCTCGGTCCTGCACGGTCGTCTCGCCGTGGGCGCGGACGGCGAGACGAGCACGACCGATGGCCGCGGGAAAACCGTGGAGAGCTCGATGCTCGAGCTGGCGGGTCCCTTGATGGGCATGATCGTCCTCCCCTATCTGGGGCCCCTCGCGGCGCGCAAGGAGATCGAACGACCCGTACCCCAACCGACAGCCGCGGGCAGTTCAGTGGTCCGGAGCGACCCCTTGCAGGATCTCCCCATGCGCCTCACCTATCGCACGATGCGTGTGCTCGTCTCCGTCGCCAAGCACCCCGGCGCCTCCAACCGCGCGATCGGAGAGCACGCCGGTATCGCCGATCAAGGCCAAGCATCGAAGCTGCTAGCGCGCCTACACAAGCTCGGCCTGATCGAGAACGAGGGGGGAGACCCCGCGCGCGGCGAGCCCAACGCCTGGACGCTCACCGCGACCGGAGCGCAGGTCCACGAGTCGATCGCAGGACTGGGCAGTACAACGAACTGACCCTGTCCTACTCCTGTGCTACCGTATTGTCGTGGCGCCGCCGAGGAGAAAGAGATCGATTTCGCTTCCCCCCGAGCTCGACGATGAGATTCAGGTCGAGGCCCAGCGCGCGGGAGTGACTTACAGCCGCTGGCTTGCCGACGCCGCGCGCAGGGAACTGAAGGTCCGCGCCGGCTTGGAGGCGGTCGCCGAGGTGGAGCGGCGACTCGGGGCTCTCACCGGCGAGGAGCTCGTGGAGGCCGACGAGTGGGCCCGCGAGGCGATCGAACGTGCCTCGCGCTCGCGCTCGAAGCCGCGCCGCGCGGCCTGATGGCGATCACGTACGACACCGGCGCCCTCGTCGCGGCCGACCGCGGCGAGCGTCGCATGTGGGCGCGCCACCGAGCGCTCTTGCAGCGCCGCGAGGTGCCGACCGTGCCCGCGCCCGTGCTCGCGCAGGGATGGCGCGGCGGCGCGCGCCAAGCCTTGCTCTCCAGGCTCTTGGCGGGTTGTGAAGTCGAGGCGCTCGACGAGCCCCACGCACGCGCGGTAGGGGCCTTGGCGACCCGGGCCGAGACAGCCGACATCGTGGACGCCGCAGTCGTCGAGGGGGCCTTGCGGCGGGGCGATGTCGTGCTCAGCTCCGATCCCGAGGACCTGCGGGCGATAGCCGCCGCGGACGGTCGCCGGCTCGAGCTCGAGCTGCCCTGACCTGCCTCGCTCCGGGTTGCTACCCTACATAGGGCAATGCACAAGACGTCCGTGTATCTCACCGTCGAGGAGGTCGAGCGGCTGCGGCGGGCGGCGGCTCGCACCGGCCGCTCCCAAGCTCAGCTGATCCGCGAGGGGTTGCGACTCGTCACCGACGAGGGGCGGCCCGCCCAGCGTGTATTTCACAGCCTCGGCAAGGGGCACGGTGGGGGTGCTCCCTATCGAGAGTGGGACGCCGAGGAGTTGCACCGCAGGGTCACCGGCCGCGGATGACGGCCTTGATCGTCGACGCCGGCGCCTTGTATGCGCAGGCCGACGCCGACGAGCCCCAGCACACCGCGGTTGCGGACGTCTTGCGCGGCGAGCAGGGCACGCTCGTCACCTCCCAGCTTGTCGTCGCGGAGGCCGACTATCTGATCCTCAAGCGCCTCGGTCTCGATGTGGAGCTTGCGTTCCTCGAGGATCTGGCGGCGGGCACCTACGTGGTCGACGCGCTCACCGAGGCGGAGCTTGCAATCGCCCGGGACGTGGTGGCCCGCTATCGCGACCTCGAACTGGGCCTCGCCGACGCCTCGCTCGTGGTCCTCGCCGACCGCTGGCAGACCCGTCGCCTGCTCACGCTCGACGAACGCGCCTTTCGCGCGGTGACCCCTCTGCAAGGCGGGTCTTTCGAGTTGTTGCCGGCGGACGGTTGAGGACGGGAGGACGCGGGCGTCTCCCGCGCAGCGCAGCCTAACGACGGCCCAGGCACCAGCCCACAGGGTTGACTTTAGCTCAAGGGGACTTGACAGGAGGGATCGCTGGTGGTATGTTGCCGCCAGCGCTTGTATCTCACTGGGTTTCAGCGGCTTCTGTGTGAATGTCGCGCCGGGGTTGCGGGCACACCCCCTTCCGGGGGTAAACATAAGGTCGGGTCTGGGTCGGTCTTCGTGGTCGACACCAACTTAGTTTTGACGGGGACCTTGGGAGAGGGACCGGGTCGTTTTGAGAGGGAGTTGTTTTTCGCGTGCATTCATTTGGGGATAACGTGTTCGAGAGTCCTTGCGCTCCTAGACCTGGCGTAATAGGACGCGTCAGCGTCGCTGACGCGTCTCTCTCTCTCTCTCTCTCTCTGGGCCGGCCGGCGTCTAGGCGCTAAGCCGGATCTCTCCGCCGCAAGTTCGCGGCGCACCGAGCCTGGCGCTCGGCTGGATATCTCACGCGCTCTGTGCGAGCGCGTCCCAATTGGCGTGTCTTCACCGGCTGCTCAGCGTCGCTGCGCGGCCGTCTTGCGTTGCCCGGATCGGGGTCGGCGCGGATTTCGTGTCTTCGAGGAGGGGGTTGTTCGATGAGTGCTCGTGCTCGTGCTTTGGTGTCGCGTCTTGCCGTCGCCGCAGCGTTGACGATGGCGGTGGCGTGCGCGCCGGCGCTCGCGTCCGAAACCCCCACGCCCGACGGGGGCGCCGAATCCCCCGATGCGCGCGCTTACGAACTGGTGACGCCGCTCGAATATTACGGCGAGGAAGTAAGCGAACCGAACGCCGGCAAAGGCTACACCTCGAGCTTGGCCACCGATTACCCTTTCCAGGCCTCCGCGAACGGAGAAAAGGTCGCATATGTGGCGTCGCCGACCACAGGGGGCAACGAAAGCGCCGGTTACGACGCCGGCAACGAGTACGTGGCAGCCCGCTCCGGCGAAGGCGAGTGGACGCAGACGAACATCGCCGGTCCGAGCGCCCCCTCGGCGGTCTACGAGGGCTTCTCAAGCGACCTGTCGGTGGGCTTCCTCGACTCGACCGAACCGCTGACCGCAAACGCCCCCGGCGCCGGCGAAACCGACACTGAATTTTATTCGTACGCGGGGACCTACGACATCCCCTACACGACAAACATGGCCGGCTCCTTCACGCCGCTCATCGCCACGAAGCCTCCCTACCGTCGCTCCGAAGAATTTCGCACCTACAACATCAGCCGTCCCGCCTTCGACGACAAATCCGGACACCGCTCATACAACGGTCGAGTGCTGGCATACGCAGGCGCGTCGGCGGACTCGAGCCACGTCCTGTTCGAGGCCAACGACGCGCTCACGCCCGAAGCGCAAGGCGGACCGGAAAGCAGCTTCGCCGAAGAGAACAATCTGTACGAGAACGTCGACGGCAGCCTGCGGCTCGTGAACATCCTGCCGGACGGGACCACGAAAGCCAACGCCACCTTCGGCAGCGCCCAAGGCGAATTCTCCGCCTACCCCGACTTCAGTCACGTCATATCCGCCGACGGGTCGCGCATTTTCTGGACCGACCTGAACACAGGCGCTCTCTACGTGCGCGAAAACGGCGTCAAGACAACCGAGATCAGCCCGAGCGGCACCTACGGGACCGCCACCGCCGACGGCTCGAAAGTCTTCTACACCAAGGGCGACCTGTACGAATACGACGTAGAAACGGCTCGCACGACCGACCTCACGCCGGGCGTTGCGGTCGCCGGTCTGGTCGGCGCAAGCGAAGACGGTTCGTATGTCTACTACGTCACATCGACCTTCGAGCTGGAAGTGTGGCACGCCGGGGTGGCAAAGCAGATCGAAGCGCTCTCCGCAGAAGACGGGCACGACGTATCGCCCTATGAAGCGCGCGGAGGCGGAGTATGGGCCAGCGGTTTCGCAAACCGCCTGGCGGAGGTCACCCCCGACGGTCGCAGCCTCGTGTACATGGTGCGAGGCCAGACACACGAAGAGTCGCGGATCGAGGTCTACGACGCGGACACAGGAGCAATCTACTGCGCATCCTGCGCGCCCGGAGACTCGAGGAGCATCCTGCCGCTGTCGGCAAGCAACACCTACCAGAAGCGCTGGATCTCAGACGACGGCAGCCGCGTGTTCTTCGACAGCGAATCGCCGCTGGTCGCGCAGGATACGAACGGCAAGCAGGACGTGTACGAGTGGCAGCGCCCGGGCTCGGGAGAATGCCAGGCGGCGGGCGGCTGCCTGTACCTGCTCTCGGGCGGCACCAGCCCGTCCGAATCCTATCTACTGGACGCCGGCGCCAACGGGAGGGACGCGTTCATCGTGACGCGCGCACACCTCTTGGCCAAGGACGAGGACGAAGCCTTCTCGGTCTATGACGATCGCATCGGCGGCTTCAGGCCCACGGCGCCCGCGGCCTGCACCGGCAGCGGCTGTCAAGGCGTGCCCGGCGCGCCGCCGATCTTCGCCACCCCTTCGAGTGCCACCTTCGAAGGGGTCGGCAATTTCGAAGCGCCCGTCACGAAGGCCGTGTCCAAGCCCAAGAAGGCGAAGGCCAAGAAGAAGTCCAAGAAGGCAAGGCCGAAGAAGGCGAGGGGCAAGAGGGCAAAGCGGGGCCGTGGCAAGGCATCGGTCAACAAGGCAGCCAAGAGCACGCGCTCGGGCGGAAAGAGGGTATGACAATGAGCATTCGTTCAGTCAAAGCGGACGGTGCCCGCTCACGCCGAGCTCGCCCCTGCGTCGCCATCCTGCTAGCGGCACTCCTCTCGCTCGCCTGTGCGAGCGCCTCCTTCGGCTTCACCCCCAACAGGCAACCCGGGTGGGAGGTCACCTCGCGTGCGTACCCGACGAATCTGCCTCCCGGTGGAGAAGGGATTGTCGAGGTCGAACTCTTCAACGTGGGAGCCGGCGCCAGCCAGGGCGAAGTGACCGTGACCGACGCCTTGCCACAGGGACTGACGGCGACTAAGGCCGGCCCGCTCGAAACCTTCGGAGAAATCAGCGAAGAAGCGATCGAATCCAGTGAACACGAAATCGAAGAAGACGAAAAACTGAAGATAGAAGTGCCACTCGGCTTCGAAGGCAGAGTCTGGAACTGCACAGGCGCGACCGTCGTCACCTGCAAAACCCGCCCCGGGTACGGAGGCGTCCTGCGCCCGATCGTGTCGGGCTCGGTCCTCCGTATCGGTATCTACGTAAAAGTCGACCCAGGCGCCGCGCGGACCGCCACCAACCACGTAGAAGCAAGCGGAGGCGGCGCCATCGGCCCCGCCTCGACCTCCACGCCGTTGACGATCAGCTCGGCCGAGCCCGGTTTCGGATTCAGCGCCGCCGACGCCTGGTTCAGCCAAGAAGACGGCAGCACCGATTCACAGGCAGGCTCGCACCCGTTCGCGGCCACCTTCAGTTTCGACGTCAACGAGGCCGGCACCAGCACGACCGGCGGCACCGTGCGCAACATCTCGGTCGCGCTGCCGCCGGGATTCGTCGGCAACACCAACGCGATCCCTCAGTGCACGCGAGCCGAGTTCCTCTCGGCGCTATTCGGTGGGTGCCCGGCGACGACGCAGATCGGCGTCGATCGAACCGAGACCTCGCCGTACCCCGGTTATGCACCCTTCAGGACGGTCGTTCCGGTGTACAATCTCGTGCCGCCGCCCGGAATACCGGTCGAGCTCGGGTTCACAGCGCTCGGCACCAACATTCTGCTCGACGCCGAAGTGCGCAGCGCCAGCGACTACGGGGTCACCGAGAACATTCACAACATCGGATTCGCGCCGGTCGGCAACGTCTTGACCGTATGGGGATCGCCCAACGAAAAAGTGCACGACCCGCAAAGATGCGGCTTCGTGCCAGGCGAATTCGTCGAAGGCGCAGGTGCGCAGAGATGCGGGCTCTCCTCCAACGGAACGGAGCTGAAACCGTTCCTGACCCTGCCGACGTCCTGCGAAGGCGCGCTGTCGACCACGATGCGCGCCGAAGCCTGGCAGAACTCCAACACATCGGAAATCAGCTACCTCTCACACGACCAGACGGGCACGCCCATAGGCGACACCGGTTGCGAACACCTCTCGTTCTCACCCTCGTTGACCGTCGCGCCCGACACGACCTTCGCCGACACGCCCGCGGGCCTGTCGGTCGAGCTGAAAGTCCCCCAGGACGGGCTGCTGGACCCCCAAGGCTTGGCCATGTCCAACATCAAGAACACGACCGTGACGCTGCCGGAAGGCGTCGTCATCAACCCCGGGCAGGCGGCGGGCCTGGGCGCCTGTCAGGAAGCCGAAAGTGGGCTCGGATCGAACGGTCCCGCGTCGTGTCCCAACTCGTCGAAGGTCGGGACGGTCGACATAACGACGCCCGTTCTCCGCGACCACGTGGCCGGGAACGTATATGTATTGCAGTCGAACCCGCCCAATCTGAAGCTGCTGCTCGACGCCCAGGCCGACGGCGTGCACCTGAAGCTCGTCGGCGACGTGCACCTGGACGAACGGACGGGCCGGCTCACCACGACATTCACCCACACGCCCGAGCTGCCGTTCACCGACTTCAAGCTGGCGTTCAGCGGCGGCGCACAAGCGGCGCTGTCCACACCCGTGAGTTGCGGCGTCTACTCGACCGCCACCGACTTCACCTCGTGGGCCTCACCCCTGGTGGGAGACGTGTTCCCCTCCAGCAGCTTCGCGATCGAACACGGCACGGGCGGAGCGGCCTGTCCCACGAACCCACTCCCCTTCACGCCGACGATGATCGCCGGCTCCACTACCGATCAAGCCGGCGGCTTCACCGATTTCTCGCTGCTCTTGACACGTCAAGACGATCAACAGCGGATCGCCTCGCTCCAGTTCAAGACGCCCGAGGGGCTACTCGGGATGATCTCGAAGGTGCCGTTGTGTGGAGAAGCGCAGGCCAACGCCGGCACATGCTCCTCTGATTCGCAGATAGGCCACACCGTGGTCGAGGCCGGTCCGGGGCCCTACCCCTTGGTGGTTCCCCAGCCCGGCCAGCCCCCGGCGCCGATCTATCTCACCGCGGGCTACAAGGGTGCGCCTTACGGCCTGTCCATCGTGGTGCCCCTGCACGTCGGTCCGTTCACGCTACAGACCCAGATCGTGCGCGCGAAGATCGAAGTGAATCCGATCACCACGCAGCTGACGATCACGACCGATCCCCTGCCGACGATCATCGACGGCATCCCCGCCGACCTGCGCTCGATCGACGCCGTGATCGACAGGCCCGGATTCATGTTCAACCCGACCGGTTGCGAACCGGGAGCGTTCTCCGGTACGGCAACGAGCACCGAAGGCAGCTCGGCGCCGATATCCACCCATTTCCAAATGGGCTCCTGTCGCGCGTTGACGTTCAAGCCGGACTTCAAGGTCTCGACCTCGGGCAAGACCTCGCGCAAGAACGGGGCGAGCCTCGACGCGAAGATTCTCTATCCCGCGGGCAGTGCGGGGCACAATCAGGCCTCTTCGCAGTCGAATGTGAAGATGGTCAAGGTCGATTTGCCAAAGCAACTGCCGTCCCGGTTGACCACGCTACAGAAGGCGTGTCCCTCGGCGACGTTCGAAGCGAACCCGGCCGCGTGTCCTGAAGACTCCAAGGTGGGTAGCGCGACGGCGATCACGCCGGTTTTGCCGGTGCAGTTGACCGGCCCTGCGTATTTCGTGTCCTACGGCGGCGCCAAGTTCCCCGAACTGGTGATCGTGTTGCAGGGCTACGGCGTCACCGTGTTCCTGCACGGCGAAACATTCATCTCGAAAGCCGGAATCACAAGCAGCACGTTCCGTCAGGTTCCGGACGTCCCGATCACGAGCTTCGAGCTGAGCCTGCCCGAGGGTCCCTATTCGGCTTTGGCGGCCAACGGGAATCTCTGCACCACGAAATTGACGATGCCCACAGCGTTCACCGGCCAAAACGGAGCGACGCTCAAGCAATCCACGCCGATCAGCGTCACCGGCTGCGGCAAGGCCAAGCCGAAGAAGGCCAAGAAAGGCAAGAAGGGCGGGAAAGGCAATGCTCGCAACCACACCAAGAAGAAATGACCACGGTCGCGGTCAGGTAGCCGAGCTGCAACGCGCTCGGCTACTTACCGCGATGGTGCAAGAGGTCTCGGAGCGTGGCGCCGCGAACGTCAGTGTGGGGCATGTGGTCGGGCGCTCCGGTGTTTCGAGGCGCACGTTCTATGAGATCTTCCACGATCGCGAGGACTGTTTCCTGGCGGCCTTCGACGAGGCTTTGCAGCACGCCGCGGCTGTCGCGGTTCCCGCGTATGGGGACGATGGTGCTTGGCATACGAGGGTCCGGGCGGGGCTGATCGCCTTGCTCGGGTTCTTGGACCGCGACCGTGCGGCTGCTCGCCTCTTGATCGTCGAGAGCTTGGCGGCCGGGCCGGGGGCTTTGCGTCGGCGCCAAGACGTGATCGCGGGCCTGGTTGCGGTCGTCGATCTCGGCCGCGGCGAGGGCAAGGCCAAGCTGGACCCGCCCGCTTTGACCGCCGAGGCGATCGTCGGTGGGCTGCTTTCGGTTTTGCATGGTCGTCTAGTCACGGGCCCGGAAGCCGCGATACGCACGAAAGAGGGCCGACCGGAGACCGTGGAGAGCTCTCTTCTCGAGTTGGCTGGTCCCTTGATGGGCATGATCGTCCTCCCCTATCTCGGACCGGTCGCCGCGCGCAAGGAGATCGAACGACCCGCCCCGCAAGCGAGCACCGCTGAACCGGTCCTCAGAAGCGACCCTTTGCAAGAGCTGCCGATGCGCTTCACCTACCGCACGATGCGCGTGCTCACCGCTGTGGCCGAACTCAGCGCCGGCGGCAGTTGCCCGTCCAACCGCGCCGTCGGCGAGCACGCCGGGATCGGCGATCAAGGCCAATCGTCCAAGCTGCTAGCGCGGCTGCACAAGCTCGGCCTGATCGAGAATCAAGGGGGAGACCCCGCGAGAGGCGAGCCCAACGCGTGGACGCTCACCGAGACGGGACGGCAGGTCTACGAGTCGATCGCCGGGTTGGAGAAGCAGGCTTCCTAACCGTGAAGTCGATTGTGAGCGACCTGATACACGCTCGACCGGCGCCCAACGGGAGGATGGCGCTCGCCGAAAGCGAGGCAGTCGAGGTAGAGACGGCCTTTCTTGTCCTTCGCAATCAGGTACACGATTCCCCAAGGTCCAACGGGCGGTGGGATGTACGCCTTGACGCATCCTGAAAGGTCGGTGCCGTCTGCGCCATTGCTGTCGCAGGCCAGCAGATCGTCAACGGGTTGACCGTCGCGCTCAAGGCGCTCGCGTGTCTCGTCCGCAGCCTTGCGCGCAGCCGCCGCGGCGCCTTTCATGTCGTCCTCCCAGGCAGCCTCGTCGAACGCGACGTGCGCATGGCCGCGACTCGCGGCCGGCACTTCTCAGCCCTCGCCGTCCGGCGGGCTTACCGGTCCGTACTCGGCTTCGAAGTCCTCCAGCGTTCCTTGCTGGTGGCCGAGTCGGCTCAGAATCGCCTGCGCGGATGTGTCGGGTACAAGCGTCAGCTCACCGTCAGGCCGATGGTCGGTCACAACGTAGGGACCGTTGATGTCGCCGCTGAGAATCACGTGCGCTTGCTCCGCCACGACGCTCATGATGGCAGACCTCTGCCGGGTACTGAGGTTGCTCGTGATTTCGCCATTGCCACAAGCTAGCCCGCGCTTGGGATGGTATTCGGCGCGGTCTGGCCGGTAGCCTGGGAGGAGCGTGTCCTTCTACGTAACCACCCCCATCTACTACGTCAACGCGGCCCCCCACCTGGGCCACGCCTACACGACGATCGCCGCCGACATCCTCGCGCGCCACCACCGCCAGCGCGGGGAGGACGTGTTCTTTCTGACCGGCACCGACGAGCACGGGGAGCCGGTCGCCGACGCCGCCCACGCGCTCGGCGTGGAGCCGCAGGCTTTGGCCGACCGCAACTCCGAGCGCTTCCGGGCCTTGGCGCCCCGGATCGAGGCGACCAACGACTTCTTCATCCGCACCACCGACCCCGCCCACATGGCGGTCGTGCAGGACGTGCTCGCCCGGGTGCGCGACCGCGGCCACGTCTACTCGGGCACCTACGAAGGCTGGTACTGCCCCAAGTGCGCCGACTTCAAGGCCGAGAACGAAGTGGACGAGGGCGAGCTCTGCCCGATCCACCACGTCTCCCTGACGCGCGAGCAAGAGGACAACTACTTCTTCGCGCTGTCCTCCTTCCAAGAGCCCCTGGAACGGCTCTACGCCGAGCGCCCCGACTTCGTAGCGCCCCGCACGCGCTACAACGAGGCCCTCTCCTTCATCCAGTCCGGCTTGCGCGACGTCCCGCTCTCGCGCCACAAGCTGACCTGGGGCGTGCCCGTCCCCTGGGATCCCACCCACGTCTTCTACGTCTGGTTCGACGCTCTGCTCAATTACTACTCGGCGCTCACCTACGCGCCCGCGCCCGGCGGCGCGCCCGGCGGCGCCTACGCCTATACACGCGCGCGCGAGTCACCCTCCGGAGAGACACTCCCACCCCCGGCAGAGGGTCTCCCCGGAGGGCTCACCGACAAGTTCTGGCCCGCCAACGTCCACCTGATAGCCAAGGACATCCTGCGCTTCCACGCCGTCTACTGGCCAGCCCTGCTCATGGCCGCCGGCCTGGACTTGCCCCACAAGCTGTTCGTGCACGGCTACCTGCTCATGGACGGCGAGAAGATGTCCAAGTCCCTCGGCAACGTGCTCGACCCCTTCGCCGTGATCGACCGCTTCGGCGCCGATGCCCTGCGCTTCTATCTGCTCCGGGACGTGCCCTTCGGTCAAGACGGCTCGGTCTCAACTGCCTCCTTCGAGCAGCGCTACGAGTCCGAGCTGGCCAACGACTACGGCAACCTCGCTTCGCGCACGCTCGCGATGATCGTGCGCTATCGCGACGGGGCTGTGAGCGGGGGCCTTGACGAGGTTTTGGCGGCCGATTTTCAAGGGCTCTCCGAGCGTGTCGCCACCCTGCTCGACCTCGTGGAGCCGACCACCGCCTTGGATGAGATATGGCAGCGCGTGAGGCGGCTCAACCGCTACGTCGAGGAGCAAGCGCCTTGGCAGCTGGCCAAGGATCCCACCCGCGCGGAAGATCTAGATCGCGTGCTTGCCACCTTGGCCGAGGGGCTCAGGGTGGTGTCGGTGCTCCTCCATCCCTATCTGCCCGAGGCGACTTCCAAGCTGCTCGCGGCTTTGGGGGCGTCTGACGTGTCCTACGTCGGTGCCGCGTTCGGCAGCGGGGCGGTCGAGCGGGTGGAGAAGATCGAGGCGCTGTTCCCGAAGCGGGACGCGGACGAGCCCGCCGTGTCGGCGGCCTGAGCGACGCGCTCCGACCGCGCGGTCGTGCGCTTCAACGCTCAGCCACGTGTCTTGACGAACGAGCTCATCCCCGGGATCGTGAATCGCAACTCTTCCCCTTCCACGGTCAGCGTGCCTTGCTTGAGGAGATCGTCCCTCACCGACGACAGTTGCTTTGGCGTGCGGCCCAGCTCGTCCGCCACCGCTCGAGCGGTCGTTGCCTCGCCACGGGCGCCAGTGGCTGCGACTGCAGCCAAGTAGCGCTTCTGTGACGGACTAGCCGAGGTCCAGCGAGCGGCATAGAGCCCGCGCTCGAGCTCTTCGTGGGCGCGAGGGAGCGCGGCGTCGGCTGCGTCGGCGTCGATGCGCTGCGAGCCGGTCGAAGCACGCCAAGCGTAGTGTCCATAAAGCTGAACCGCGAACGGATAGCCGCCCGAAGCGTCGGCCAAAATCAAGGCCGCGTCCTCGTCCATCGGCCTTCCCGCCGACTCGGCGGGACGTCGCAAAGCCCGCACGGTGTCCTCGCGATTCAGCACACCCAGCTCGTGCCAAGCGCCGCGCTCCAGATACGTCACGGAGTGCTCCGGGGCTCTCATCAAGGGCAGCCCCGCAATTGCCACAACGAAAGGCCAACGCTCGCCCGTGCCCTCCTGCAACAACGCGGCGAGCGCGGCCAGCTCGCGGCGCTCGGCCAGATGCGCCTCGTCAAGCGTGAGCACCGCACCACTTCCAAGTCGAAGCGCGACTTCGGCCAGTCCAGCGAGCGCGGGGCGTAGGGTGGGCGTGGGGTCGCCCGGCGCGGTGTCCGGGCGAATAAACCGAACCTCCCCGCCCACCCCTGGCACGCCCGCGCGCACAGTCACCGACTCGGCTCGCAACCCGCGCTTGGGCGGCGGCTGTTCAAGCAGCTCGGTCGCGCGCCCGATCGCGTCTATGAGATCAGGTGTAAAAGGCGTGTCAGGTCGCATCTCCACATGGACCCTTGGCCATCCGAAACGAGATCCTGCGATCGCCGCTGCTTCGGCCAGCAGGACTGTCTTGCCCACTCCGCGTGCTCCCGCGAGCAGAGTCGGTCGCGGAGTCCGGCCGTCCAGCGCCGCGACCTCGACCGCGTCGCGCAGATCCTCAAGTACGGCCTCGCGGCCCGCCAACTCCTTGGGGGGCTCATTGAAACCGGGGCGGTACGGGTTCTCGATCCGGGCCATCGAGTCAGTCTAGCGCTGTCTAGCGTGTCTAGCGTCGTCTAGCCCGTCTAGCTGTGTCTAGCGCGTCTAGCTGCGTCTAGCCCGTCTAGCGCTGTCTAGCTCCGAGGCGACAGGCGCTCGTGGTCGCGCGATGCCAAACTGGGTCTGTGAGGCCCCGATGATCGACTCCCACACCCACCTCTACCTCTGTGAGGAGCCCGACGCCGAGCTTGTCGAGCGGGCCGTCGCGGCGGGCGTCGTCAAGATGCTCGCGGTCGGCACCAGCGGTGACTCTTCGCGCGCCGCCTTGGCCTCCGCCGAAGCCTTTCCTCAGGTCTTTGCTGCGGTCGGCTGCCACCCCAACGAAGCCCACGGCTTCGACGCCGCCGACCTGGCCGAGCTGGCCGCCCTGGCCGAACATCCCCGCTGCGTGGCGATCGGCGAGACCGGCTTCGACTACTACCGTGAGGACGCCCCCCGCGAGGACCAGGCGCGCGCGTTCAGCGCCCAGATCGGTCTCGCCCAGCAGACCGGCAAGCCGCTCAGCATCCACACCCGCAACGCCGACGAGGACACCCTCGCCACCCTGGTCGCGGAGGCGGGCGGCCTCGGGGTCGTGATCCACTGTTTTTCCATGCCCGACCGCCTGCAAGAGTGCCTGGACAACGGCTATTTCATCTCCTTCGCCGGCAACGTCACCTACAAAAGCGCCGGTGCTTTGGCCGAGGCCGCGCGTGTCACCCCCGCCGAGCGTCTCCTGATCGAGACCGACGCCCCTTACCTCTCGCCCCAAGTCGTGCGCAAGCACCGCAACCAGCCCGCCTTCGTGGCCCACACCGCCGCCTTCATCGCCGAGTCGCGCGGTGTCTCGCTCGACGAGCTTGGCGCGCTCGTGGAGCGCAACGCCGAGCGCGTCTTCGGATGGTGAGCGCCCAGGTGCGCAGGCCCACGCGTCGCAGCCGCGACCTCGGCCAGAACTTCCTGCGCGACCCCAACATTCTCGGCGTGATCGCACGCGAGGCGCAAGTGGCCGCCGAGGATGTCGTTCTCGAGGTGGGGGGAGGCGAGGGCGTCCTCTCCGCTTACCTCGCCCCGCGTGTGCGCCGGCTGCACGTGGTCGAGCTCGACGAGCGCCTGCGCCCCGTCTTGCGGGAGAGCGTGGCCGAGTTCGACAACGTCACGCTCCTCTGGGGCGACGCCATGCGCCTGGACCTCGCCGCGATCGAGCCCGAGCCGACCAAGATGGTGGCCAACCTCCCCTACGGGATCGCGGCCGGATTGCTCCTGCGCACGATCGAGCAGCTCGACTCGATCCAGCTGTGGCTGGTCATGGTCCAGCGCGAGGTCGGCGAGCGGCTCGCGGCCTCTCCCGGCAACGGCACCTACGGGGTCACCTCCGTCCTGGCGCAACTGGCCGGCGAGGTCCGCGTCGTGCGCGCCATACCCCGCACCGTGTTCCGGCCCGTGCCCAATGTCGACTCGGTTCTGGTTCGGGTCGTGCGCACCGGACCGGCCCCCGCGCCACCCGTTCGCAGGCTGGTGGGCGCGGCCTTCGCGCACCGGCGCAAGGCGCTCGCGCGATCGCTCGCGATCTCCGGGATCGACAACCCGCGCGAGCAGATCCAGGCGGCCCTGGTCGACCTGGGTCATCCCCCCGATGTGCGCGCCGAGCGGCTCGCGCCCGCGGATTTCCGCGCGCTAGCCGCCAAGCTGGGCCTCCAATGACCAACCTGGCCTCCACGGATGTCCACGTCCCCAGTGCGATGCCCCTGCGCGCGCTCGCCCCCGCCAAGATCAACCTCGGCCTGTTCCTCGGCCCGACCCGCTCCGACGGTCGCCACGAATTGGTCTCCGTTATGCAATCGATCTCCCTCGCCGACGAGCTGATTTTGGAGGAGGCGCCGGCGGCATCCGCGGACGAAGTCCTCTGTCCCGGCGTGCCCGGCGAGAACCTCGCCGCCCGTGCCCTCGCCGCCTTCAGGGCCGCCACCGGCTGGGACGCGCCGCCCGTGCGTCTGGAGATCCGTAAGCGCATCCCCGTGGCGGCCGGCCTCGGGGGTGGATCCGCCGACGCGGCCGCTGCCCTGCGCCTCGCCCATGCCGCTTCAGGGTTGGGAGATGAAGGATCCTTGTTCCTACTTGGCTCGGAACTCGGGGCCGACGTTCCAGCCCAGGTCACGCCCGGGCGCTGGCTGGCGAGTGGCGCCGGCGAGGTTTTGGAGGCCTTGCCCGACCCCTTCGCGCCATTCGGGGTCTTGCTCCTGCCCCAGAAGGCGGCGCTCTCGACCGCGGATGTCTACGCCGCCGCCGACCGGCTCGGACTGCCCCGCGAGGCGTCGGTCTTGCAAGAGCGCCGCGCCGCCCTCAGCGCGGCCTTCGAGCTGGCCCCCGCGCTTCCTGGTGACCCGATCTTGCTCCAAAACGATCTCCAGGCCGCCGCGATCGATCTGTGTCCCGAAATCGCGCCCGCCTTGCGCCAAGCGCTCGAGGCCGGCGCCGAGTTTGCCTTGGTCAGTGGCTCCGGACCGACCGTGCTCGGCCTGTTCGCGCGCGCCAACGGCCTCGCGCGCGCCGAGCGCGCCCTCGCCGGCCTCCCCGGATTGGAGCCTTCGCCCCTCACCGCGACGTCGGTCGGCGCCGGTTTCGGGGCGGTACAACGGGTGCGTACGCAACAATGATCCCGGTGAGCGACAACACAGTCACCGATCTGGTCGCGGTCTGCGCCGGCGTATTCGGTTTGGCCCTCTATGTGGGCCTGATTTTGGTGCCCGCATGGGGCTCCTACTCGCGCGTCTGGGAGCGCTTGGCGGCGACTGTCCTGTCCCTGTACGTACTCGCGGTGCTCGTCGGCGCCGGCGTGCTCGGCGCCCTGCTCGCCGTCTACCTGTGGGGCTGACCCCGGTGCCCCCGCGCCGTCCATCCGCGGGGCTGAGCTTGGCGCCCCGTCACGGGTCAGCAGCCTGGCCGAGCTTGGCGTCCCGCCTCCGTCCACCTTTGCGGACGACCCTCCTCAGTCGTGTCTGAGCTGGGAGGCCTAGACGCGGTCACCGAGGCGGTCGAGTCCGGCGCCGGCCTGCCCGAGGTCGTGCGCGCCGCCTCGCGGGCCTTGGACGCCAGTCTGGCGGTGACCGACGCCGCCGGCGCCACGATCGCCGTCGCGGCCCGCTCAAGCGCCGACGAGCGCTCCCTGCTGGCCGGCGGCGACGGCATAACAAGCGTGCCTCTGCGTGTCGCCGACGCGGTCGTCGGCTCCCTGCACATGCGCGCCCGGGCCGAGCCCAGCCCCCTCGTGCGTCGGCTCCTGGTCACGATGATCGCCTCGGAGGTCGAGCGAGTGCGCGCACCCGATCTCGCCTCCGAGACCGCCGCCGCCGATTTCCTGCGCCTCGCCTTGGGACCCAAGCCCGTCCCCCGCGACGAGCTGCTCGCGCGCGCCGCCGAGTTGTCGCTCGACCTGGCCGAGGGCGCCTCGGTGATCGTGGCGCGCGCGCATCCCCAAGCGCCCACCGAGGAGGGCTGGCGCGCCCGCGCCCGCGCCGTTGCCGAGCGCGGCGCCCGCGCGGTCGTGGGCAAGTCCCTGGCTGCCCTCTCCGAGCGAGACGGCGCCGCGGGCGTCGAGATCCTGCTGCTCGTGCCCGGCGGCGAGGAGACCGCCGCCGCGCGTGCCGCCGAAGGCGTGCTACGCGAGATGGAGAGCGCTCTAGCCGGCTACACGTTCGCGCTCGGACGATCACGCTTGGCCGAGGATCCCGGGGAACTGTCCCGTGCCGCCGGCGAGGCGTTGCTGGCGGCTAACGTCGCCGAGGGCTCGGCTCCCGAAGGGGTCCTCCTGGCCTTCGAGCAGACCGGCGCCTATCGCCTGCTCTTGAGCGCCATGACCGAGAACCCCGACGAGCTGCAGCGCTTCTACGCCGAGACCGTCGAGCCTTTGGTCGCCTACGACGAACAGTACGAGACCGAGCTGCTCGGCACCTTGGGGACGTTCCTGGAGGCCGACGGCAACGTGGCCGGCACCGCCCAGCGCCTCTTCACCCACCGCCACACGATCTACTATCGCCTGGAGCGAATCCGCGAGCTGACCGGCCTCGACGTCAGCTCCTCCGACGGGCGCGAGAAGCTCAGTCTCGGTTTGAAGGCGATGCGGGTTCTCGGCATCTCCTCCGCGCGAGGCCCCGCCTCGGAGGATGGGGCGCGTGGGGGGCGGGTGCCGCGGCGGGGTTGATTGGGCCGCACGCGTTGATCCGTGTGGCCTCGTGGTGGCCCGGGTCGGTCAGTGTTCGAGCGGTGGGGTCGTTGTTCTCTGGAGGGTGCCCTGCGCGCGTGCGCGGCTAGGTAACACGCTCTCCTCGTTAAGTAAGCCGCACGCGCGCCCGCGTACGCGGGCGAGGCACCCACAAGTTGGATTAACCTCGCGTCGCGAACTCGACCGTGTAGGTCGCGCCGGGCGCCCCGCCGGTGAGGCGCGCGGGAGCCGCCGGGGCCACGCCGATGCCAATGTCTCGGTAGCCGCCGGTCAACACGATCTGTCGGTGCGGGGCCGAGTGCATCCAAATGCTCACCATCCCCGCCGGCGTGGCCATTCGCTCGGTTCCCCAACCGATGTTTTGCGCCGCCGCCACGCTGTGCGCGCCGATGCCATAAGGCGAAGCGGCGATGCGCTGCCACGGAGTCGTTCCGCCGGGCGTGTCATCGCCGAAGTAATCGCCGACCACCATCGCCTTGGCCTGACTCGCCGCGATGTGTTGCAGCGAGCTGTTCGAGCGCAATGTTCCCAGCCCGTAAACGGCCCGTTCGCGGTCGATCAGGCAAAGAGTCGCGGCGGTGACCCGGGCGATGTCCTTGCGGCTGGGACGCAGGTTTGTGTCTTTGCAGGCCGCGCGGCCTGAGGTTCGGGCAGACGTCGAGCTGGACGAGACGGCGGTCGCCGAGGATACTCGGCCGCTCAACGCCCCGACCAGCGCAAGCAGGACGATCGCACAGTGGCCGATGCGCGTGAAGTGGCCTGTGCGCGTGAAGTGGCCTGTGCGTCTCCCGTGCGTGGCGCGCGTCAAGCGACCGATGCGCGTCAAGCGCCCCATGCGCCACGCATCCCCGAAACGCCTCATCGCCAATCCCCGCCCCTTGGCACGCAAGCATTCTTGCACGCGGCCACGATGCAATGTCGCTGTCGTGTTACCAGGGCGCGCCTCTCAGCGGTAAAGTCCCGAGTCGCTCCTTGGGGAGTCGTCCAATGGCAGGACATCAGGTTTTGGTCCTGAGAATCGGGGTTCGAATCCCTGCTCCCCAGTTCGCCTATAGAACCGCCACTCCGTCTGGAGGGCATCTACAGTCATGGCCTTGACCGCTCCCACCGTCTTGATCCTCGCCGCCGGGCAGGGCACCCGCATGCGTTCGGCCACGCCCAAGGTGTTGCACGACCTGTGCGGCATTCCGATGGTGATGTGGCCCGTCCGGGCGGCCTTGGCGGCCGGCGCCGAGCGGGTTGTCGTGGTGGACTCGCCCGCCCACGCGCTCCAGGGCGTCTTGCCCGACGAGGTCGAGTTGGCGATCCAGCCCGAATCCGACGGTACCGGCGGCGCCGTGCGCGCGGCAGCCGGGCACATCGCCCCGGACGCGCCCGTGGTCATCCTCAGCGGCGATGTGCCTCTGGTGGGCGCCGAGGCGATCGGAGAGTTGGTCGCGGCTCACGCGGCCGGTGGCGCCGCCGTGACGATGGCCACCGCTCTACTCGACGATCCCAGCGGCTACGGACGCGTCGTACGCGATCCCGACGGATCGGTGGCGCGCGTGGTGGAGACCAAGAAGCCGGGCGACGCCACCGAGGATGAGCTCCGGATCCGCGAGGTCAACTCCGGCATTTACGTGTTCGACGGCTCTGCCTTGCTCAGCGCTCTGCCGCGCCTCACCGCTGAGAACGCTCAGGGCGAGTACTACCTACCCCAAGCCTTGGATCTGCTGCGCGGCGAAGGCGCCAAGGTCGCCGCGCATGTGGTCGAGGACGAGGGACTGATGCTCGGCGTCAACGACCGTGTGGGACTCGCTCGCGTGCGCGCGCTTGCGCAGGCGGCGATCGCCGAGCGGCACATGCGCGCCGGCGTCACGATCCTGGACCCCGCCTCCGTGCAGATCGACGTCGACGTCGAGATCGGCGCGGACACCACGATCGAGCCATTCACCACGATTCGCGGCGCCACCCGGATCGGCGCCGACTGCGTCGTGCGCTGCTCCTATCTCGTCGACTGTCTCCTGGAGGACGGCGTCAGCGTTGGTCCGTTCGCCTACCTGCGCCCCGGCACGGTCCTGCGCGCCGGCGCGAAGGCAGGCACGTTCGTGGAGATCAAGAACTCCGACGTGGGGCCCGCCGCGAAGATCCCCCATCTTTCCTACATCGGCGACGCCGACATCGGCGAGCGCTCAAACCTCGGCGCCGGCACGATCACGGCCAACTACGACGGTCGCGCCAAGCACCGCACCACGATCGGCAGTGGCGTGCGCGGAGGGGTCGACACCTCCTTCGTGGCGCCCGTGACCGTCGGCGATGGTGCCTACACCGCCGCCGGATCGGTCATCACCGACGACGTGCCCGCAGATGCGCTGGCCGTGGCCCGCGCGCGCCAAACGAACGTCGAGGGCTACGCCAAACGGGAAAGTCCCGATGCCCCTCCTTCGGCGAGCCCCGCCAAGGACGCGCACGACGCCCCGACGCCCGCGAGTCGCCCGGGGGGCGGTGGCGGGTCGTGAGGCTTGGCGCTCTACACTCTCGGGGTACATGAGCGTGATCGACGCGCGCACGCAGTCCTCGCCGGCCACGAGCCTGCCGATTGATTACAACAAGCGGCTGATGCTCTTCTCCGGGCGCGCCAACCCGCAGCTCGCGGTGGACATCGCCGACAAGCTGAGTGTTGACATCGGCCCGGTGACCTTGAACACGTTCTCAAACGGCGAGGTCTACTGTCGCTACGAGGAGTCGATCAGGGGCGCCGACGTTTTCATCGTGCAGTCCACGTGCGGCAATCCCGCCACCGGGGTGACCGCCAACGACTCCTTGATGGAGCTCCTGTTCATGATCGACGCTGCCGTCGGCGCCTCCGCGCACCGCGTGATCGCCGTCACGCCCTGGTTCGGGTATTCCCGGCAAGACAAGAAGTCGGCACCCCGCGAGCCGATCTCGGCACGCTTGGTGGCCCGCATGATCGAGGCCGCGGGCGCCGACCGGGTGCTCACGATGGATCTCCACGCCGGCCAGATCCAGGGTTTCTTCCAGAAGCCGGTGGACCACATGACCGCCCTGTTCATGCTCACCCAATACTTCGCCGACCTCGGACTCTCCGACCTCGTCGTGGTCGCCCCCGACGCCGGACGGGTCAAGCTCAACAAGAAGTTCGCCTCGATCATCGGCGCCGAGCTTGCGATCCTGGACAAGGAGCGTCCCGCCCAGCAGGTCGCCGAGATCGGCTACGTGATCGGCGACGTCAAGGGCAAGACGGCGGTGATCGTCGACGACATGATCGACACAGCCGGAACGCTGAAGGCCGCGGCACGCACGGTGCTCGACGCCGGGGCCAGGTGCGTTTACGCCGCCGCCACGCACGCCGTCTTCTCCGGCGCCGCCTACGAGAACCTGACCGAGGCAGGCTTCAAGGAGATCGTCGTCACCGACACGATCCCGGCGCGGCCAGCCGGAGCGGGCGGGTTGCCGAACATCCGCGTGCTCCCCTGTGCGGAGCTGCTCACCGACTCGATCCGCCGCATCTTCACCGACGACTCCGTCAGCGAAGTGTTCGGCGGCGAGAACCAGTTGTTTTGAGCGGCGAGCAGGGGGTGCCCGCCTCACCGGCGGCGACGGGCGCGTCCGCCTCTCCGGCTACGACCGGGGCGCCCGCCCAGGCAGTGGCGACGGGGGCGCCCGCCCAGGCAGTGGCGACGGGGGCGCCCGCCCAGGCAGTGGCGACGGGGGCGCCCGCCCAGGCAGTGGCGACGGGGGCGCCCGCCCAGGCAGTGGCGACGGGGGCGCCCGCCCAGGCCAGAGAGGATGCGGCTGCGCGGCCGTTGCGCGCCTGGCTTGCCTCCCTGCGGCCGATCCACTGGGCGTTGATCGCGCTCGTCCTTGTCGCGTTCCTCGCGATCAGCGGTCTGTTGGCGCGCTTCTTCGCCACCGAAAACATCGAACGCGACGACATCCTCGCGGTCCTACGCGCCGAGGCGGTTGGCAACGAGCCCGGCATGCTTGCCCAGCTCTCCGGCTGTGCCGGCGATCCCAAGTGCGTCGCTGTGGTCAAGGCGGATGCTGCCTACCTGCACCGCAAGGGCTCGGTCAAGATCCTCGACCTCACCTCTGAAACGAACCACTCGCTCGGCTCCGCCACGGGTCCCACGCGCGTGGCCTGGACGGTGATTGGGCACCTGCCAACCGTCCAATGCGTCACGGTCAGGCGCTCCGGGAACTTCTTCACGGGCATCTCGGTGGAGCTGCTTGGAATCGGCCGGCCGATCAACAGCGAAGCGGATTGCTAAAGTCCTCGGGCTTCTCATGGCCACCACGACCACAAAGCTCGACGTCGCAAGTCGCGACCCCGACGGTTCTCGCTCGGCAAGGCGCCTGCGCCGCACCGGACGCATACCCGGGGTTCTATATGGCGGCGGCGACGATCCTGTCAGCTTCAGCGTGGACGCACGCGAGCTGCGCCTCGCCCTGGCCGGCTCGGGCGCGGTTGTCGATCTGAGCATCGATGGCGCCAAAGCCACCCCGGTGGTCCTCAAGGAGACCCAGCGCGACCCTGTGCGCGGCGAAACCACCCACGTGGACCTTCTGCGTGTGCGCCTGGACAAGCCGATCCACGCGGTCATCCCGCTTGAACTCACCGGCGTCGACGACACACCCGGCGTCAAGGAAGGCGGCATCCTCGAGCAGTTGACGCGCGAGCTCAACATCGAAGCCCTGCCGACCGAAATCCCCGAGTCGATCGTTCACGAGCTGGGGGATTTGAACATCGGCGACTCGCTTGCCCTCGAGGCGATCACGGTGCCCGAGGGCGTGACTCTGCTCGACGACCTCGCCACCACCGTTGCTTCGGTCTCTGCGCCGCGCCTGCAGTCAGAGGAAGAGAGCGAGCTGGAATCCGAGACGGAGCTCGTCGGAGAGTCCGGCGGCGAGTCCGGCGAGGCGGCCGCCGACGGCGGCTCCTCCGAGGAGTAGCTCCTGAAGCTGTTTGGCGGCGGCGCGGCCATAGATTGGCTGATTGTCGGCTTGGGCAACCCAGGTCGCGAGCACTCGCAAACGCGCCACAACGTCGGTTTCATGGTGGCCGACCGCTTGGCCGAGCGTTGGGAGTTCCCCCGTGGGAAAGCACGTTTTCGGGGGCTCATCGCCGATGGAACGGTGCCCGGGGAGGGCCGGTTCGGTGGAGGTCTGGATGGGGAGAGCCTCCACGCTGCGGTATCCACAAAAACGGGTGCCCCGCGCCCACGCGTACGCGCCGCCCTGCTCTGGCCGCAGACCTACATGAACGAGGCCGGCCGTTCTGTTGGGCCGGCTCGCGGCTCGTTCAAGCTGCCCTTGGAGCGCGTTCTGGTCGTGCACGACGAGATCGACCTGCCCTTCGGCGATGTGCGCACGCGCCTGGGTGGCGGCTTGGCCGGTCACAACGGCCTGAAGTCGATCAAGCGCGAGTTGGGCGGCGCCGACTTCATGCGCGTGCGAGTCGGTGTGGGGCGTCCCAAATCGACCGACCCCGAGATCGTCTCGGCGTACGTGCTCGGGCGCTTTCGCGAGCCGGCGGACGAGGTCAGTGACTTGATCGACCTTGCGTGCGAGGCGGTCGAGCGGGTCCTGCTTGGCGCGGGGGGTTAGCGGCGGAGATGTTTGTTCAAAATTGCGCGATCGTGTCTCAGCGGAATAGTTACAGACTGGAAGATTCGCAGAAAAATGTTCATACAACAGCGGCGCCCCAGCCACCTGTCATCGGCTCTCGGCCACCTGTCCTCGGCTCTCGGCCACCTGTCCTCGGCTCTCGGCCACCTGTCATCGGCTCTTGGCCACCCGTCACCCGCTCTCGACCGAATTTCATCGCGCTCCGCTCATCCGCCGCCAGATCTTGCCCATGCCGCTGCGCTCGCTCCTAGACGCCTTCGACCAGGACGCCGGCGCCGTGCGGCTGGCTCGCGAGGGCGGCCACGCGTTCGTGTCCTCCGCGCTGCGTCCGTACATCATCGCCGCGCTCGCCGACCGAGATGCCTCGCACCCGACGCTCGTAGTGGTAGGCGACGACCGCGCGGCTCGCGACCTCGCCAGTGACCTGCGCGCCTGGCTGGCGCCCCGGCGCGTCCGCTTCTACCCGTCGCGCGGGGTCGCCTATGAGTCGCATCTGACGCCGCCGCCGCACCTGGTGGGCCTGCGAGTGGCTGCACTCGACGCCCTGCTTGCCGCGCCGGACACGAGCGGCGACGGGGATCGAGTCGCGCCGGAGCGCACCGACTCGACTGGCGCCGATTCGACTGGCACCGATTCGACTGGCGCCGATTCGACGGGTACGACCACGGATGCGGAGGCGCCTGTGGTCGTAGTCTCAGCCGTGGCCCTTTCGGAGAAGGTGCCCGACCCGGCCTTGCGCCCACGCTCGTTCACGTTGAGAGTCGGCGAGTTGCTCGACCTCGACGAGTGCGCTCACGACCTCGTCGGCGCCGGCTACGAGCGCGTCGACCAGGTCCAGGAGCGCGGTCAATTCGCGATGAGGGGAGGCCTGCTCGACGTGTTCCCCGCCACCGAGGAGCACGCGGTGCGGGTGGACATGTTCGACATCGAGATCGAATCGCTGCGCTGGTTCTCGACGTTCACCCAACGCTCGCTCGGCGATGTCGCCGAGGTCGAGATCGCGCCCGCCGCCGAGCTTGCCCCCGAGCACCGAGAGCTGGCCGAGATCGCCGCCGCGACAGGCGCTTTCAGCGCCGCCGAGGGCGACGGCGCCGCGGGCAACGAGGGGCGCCCCGATATCGCCGAGCTGTTGCCGGTCGAGCGCTTCGGCGCCCTGCTCGACCTGATCGAGGCGGACACGGAGCTGATCGTGGCAGCCGAGGAGGAGCTGGCGCCGGCGCTGAGCGACCATTGGACCGACGTCTGCGCAGCCTTCGCCGGCGAGGACGCCCACCATCTCTATGTCAGCCCGGAGGATGTCCAAGCGAGCGTGGCGCAGCGCACCCGGACCTGGCTGTCCTCGATGTCAAGCGGACAGGAGATCGAGCTGCGGGCCTCCGCCGCCGACACCGCGGCGCGCTCGCTGGCAGAAGCCGAGCCGGAGCTCGAGAAGCTTGTCCGATCGGGCTATCGCACGGTCGTGGCCTTCCCCCGGCGCGGGGAAGGCGAGAGGGCCGCCTACAACCTGGGGCGCCTCAAAGCGGACTGGTTGGACGCCGACGTCGATATCTCCAGAGCGCCCTTGGAGGCGTCTCTGCGTTTCGCCGCCGCCTCTCTGCGCGAGGGCTTCGTGGCGCCCTCGTTGAAGCTGGCCGTCTACCCCGAGCATCGTCTGCTGCGCCGTCGCCGCGCCGAGCGGGCGGGCGGGAGCCGGGCCGGCGGGGCCGGGGACGGCCTCGGCGGCGGGCGTACCAGGCGCGGCGCCCTGCGCTCCTTCACCGAGCTGCGCACGGGCGACATCGTCGTGCACGAGGACCACGGCGTGGCTCGCTTCGCGGGCTTTGAGACCCGCACCGTGGCCGACGTGACGCGCGACTACCTGTATCTGGAATACCAAGGCGACGACAAGGTCTTCGTCCCCACCGACCAGCTGGCCAAGATCTCGCGCTACGTGGGTGGCGGAGGCGACGGAGGACCGCCGCTGTCGAAGCTGGGCGGCACCCGCTGGGAGGCGATGAAGGCGCGCGCTCGCAGGGCCGCCCAGGAGTTGGCGGGCGAGCTGCTCAGCCTTTACGCCGAGCGTCGCCGCCGTGCCGGCCACTCCTTCGAGCCCGACTCCGACTGGCAGCGTGAGTTCGAGGAGCGCTTCCCGTTCACCGAGACCGCCGACCAGCTGGAGGCGATCGAACTGGTCAAGGCCGACATGGAAGCGCCCCGGCCGATGGATCGACTGGTGTGTGGCGACGTCGGCTACGGCAAGACCGAGGTCGCCCTGCGCGCCGCCTTCAAGGCCGCAAGCCAAGGCAAGCAGGTCTTGATGTTGGTCCCCACGACGATCCTCGCCCAACAGCACTACGGCACGTTCTCAGAGCGCTTGGCCGACTATCCGATCACGATCGAGCACGTCTCCCGGTTCCGCTCGACGGCCGAGCAGAAGGCGGCGCTCGCGGGCTTCGCAAGCGGCGCGGTGGACATCCTGGTTGGCACCCACAGGGTCCTCTCGCGCGACGTGCGCGCCAAGGATCTGGGGCTCTTGATCGTTGATGAGGAGCAGCGCTTCGGGGTCAAGCAGAAGGAGCTTCTGCGCCAGCTCAAGCTGAAGGTGGACGTGATCGCGATGTCGGCCACCCCGATACCCCGCACCTTGCAGATGTCGCTTGCCGGGTTGCGCGAGATTTCGGTGATCGAGACGCCCCCCGAAGGCAGGCGCCCGGTCAAGACGTATGTGGGCGAGTACGAGGAGGAGCTGGTCAAGCGCGCGATCCTGCGCGAGCACGGGCGCGGGGGACAGGCCTTCTTCATGCACAACCGCGTGGACTCGATCCAAGAGACGGCCGAGCGGCTGCGCGCGCTGTGTCCGGGGGTGCGTTTCGCGGTCGCCCACGGCCAGATGGGCGAGGGGGAGCTGGAGGCGGTCATGATGGACTACTTGCAGGGCGGCGCCGACGTGCTCGTGTGCACTTCGATCATCGAGTCGGGCATCGACATTCCCCAGGCCAATACTCTGATCGTGGAGCACGCCGACGCTTTCGGCCTGGCCCAGCTCTACCAGATCAGGGGACGCGTGGGACGCAGCCGCGAACGCGCCTACGCCTACCTCTTGTACGACTCGGCGGCCGCGCTCACGCCTGAGGCCGCCCAGCGCTTGTCGGCCCTCTCCGACTACACCGAGCTCGGCGCCGGCTTCAAGGTGGCGATGCGCGACCTGGAGATCAGGGGCGCCGGCAACCTGCTCGGCGACGAGCAGTCTGGCCACGTGGCCGCGCTCGGCTTCGAGCTCTACATGCAGATGCTCGACGAAGCCGTTCGTCAAGCTGGATCGGGCGAGGGCGAGGGCGGTGGCGAGGGGGCGGAGGATCTGCCGGAGCCCGTGCGCCTGGATGTCAACGTCAACGCCTACGTGCCGACCGACTACGTGCCCTACGAGCAGGCCAAGATCGAGGTGCACCGGCGCGTCGCCTCGGCCTTCGAGGTGGCCGACGTGGAACGCCTGCGCGAGGAGCTGGAGGACCGCTTCGGTCCGGTTCCTGAGCCCTTGGCCAACCTACTGGCCCTACAGCGCGCCCGCATCAAGTTCGGCCAGGCGGGCGCACAAGCTGTCAGCTTCAGAGGGGATCGTCTCGCGGTGACTCCGATCGAACTGGACTCGGTAAGGGCCAAGCGTCTGCGCGAGGAGCTGCCCGAGGCGCTGTACGAATCGGGCCGCTCGCAGGTCTCGGTGCGTGTCCCCAAGGAGGGCGCCGAGCGTTTCCCCACGGTGGTACGCGCCGCGGACGTGCTCCTCGCGGTCACCCGCGAGGCTGCTTAGGCGCGCGACTTAGCCAGCTTTAAGGAACTGGTTAAGCACGGCTTGGGATGTTTCCGCTAGAGTGCCCGCGTCGTGTCCAAACTATCGGGTCAAATTTCGGCGCTGGGCGCCGTTTTGCTTACAGGGGTAGCGCTCGCCGCGTGCGGCAGCAGCGGCATCCCGGGCAACGCCGTGGTCAGCGTCAACGGCACCCCGATCACGACGGAAACGTTCAACCACTGGATGAACGTGGCCGCGAGCTCAAGCGCCGCTTCCTCCACGACTTCCGGCCAGACCGCGCCCAAAGCGGTCGTTCCGGATCCGCCCACCTACAAAAACTGCATCGCTCACCTCGAAGCGACGGCGGCGAAGCCCGCCAAGGGGCAGGCCAAGCCGACGGCCGCCGCGCTCAAGAGCCAGTGCGAACAGCAGTACACCGCGCTCAAGCAACAGGTCCTCGCCTATTTGATCTCCGCCAACTGGGTGATCAAGGAGGCTGAAGAACGCGGCATCAAAGTTTCCGACGCCGAAGTCAAGAAGCAGTTCAACCAGATCAAGGCGCAGCAGTTCCCCAAGGAAGCCGATTTCCAGAAATTCCTGGCCAGCACCGGCTACACCGTGTCTGACCTCTTGCTGCGAGTGAAGCTGAACTCGCTCTCCTCCAAGATCCAGCAGAAGGTGAGCAAGGAAGCCGGCAAGAAGCCCGACCAAAAAGAAATCCAGAGCTACTACGAACAGCACAAGAGCCAGTACGGCCAGCCCGAAAAGCGCAACATCAAGATCATCTTGACCAAGACCCAGGCGCAGGCCGAACAGGCCAAGAAAGAAATCGAATCCGGCAAGAGCTTTGCCAGCGTCGCCAAGAGCTCCTCGATCGACCCGGTCAGCAAGGCCGCCGGCGGATCGTTGCCCGGGGTCGTCAAAGGCCAGGAGGAGAAGGCGCTCGACGAAGCCATCTTCAAAGCTCAACTGAGTGTGCTCGGCGGCCCGATCAAGACGCCTTTCGGTTACTACATCTACGAAGTCACCAAGACGATCCCCGGAAGCCAGCAGGCGCTCTCCAAGGTGCAGTCCACGATCTCCCAGCAGATCATGGCCGAAAAGCAGCAGAAGTCGCTGTCTGAATTCATCAAGAACTTCCGTAAGAAGTGGGAAGGTCGCACCGAATGCCGCGCCGAATACTCGGTCAAGGACTGCAAGGGCTACAAAGCTCCGGCCACCTCGACCTTGCCGAGCACGGCCACGCCGACGACCGGCACGCCCACGACCAGCACCGGCACCACCACCAAGTAGTGCCGACCCACGCGGTGCCGGGTTGGGTTCCTGGTAGCGAAGCGCGCCCCGACGGGCACACCCTGAAGGGCGCGGGCACACAGCGATGAGTCAGATCGAGAAAGTCCACGCCCGCCAGATCCTCGACAGTCGTGGCAACCCCACGGTCGAGGCCGAGGTCTCGCTTCGCTCCGGAGCCCACGGACACGCCGCGGTGCCCTCAGGGGCCTCGACCGGCGAGTTCGAGGCCACCGAGCTGCGCGACGGCGGCGAGCGCTGGTCGGGCAAAGGCGTCACCCAGGCCGTGGCCAACGTCAACGGCGAGATCGCGAAGGCCGTGGCCGGCATGGACGCAAGCGACCAGGAGGCGCTCGACGGGGCCCTGATCGCGCTCGACGGAACTCCCAACAAGTCGCGCCTCGGCGCCAACGCGATCTTGGGCGTGTCCTTGGCGGTCGCCCACGCTCAGGCCGCCGAGGAGGGGATGCCGCTGTGGCGCTACCTCGGCGGGGAGGCCGCGCGGGTGTTGCCGGTGCCGATGATGAACGTGCTCAACGGGGGGGCTCACGCCGATAACAAGGTGGATTTCCAAGAGTTCATGGTGGTTCCGTGCGGGGCCTCCAGCTTCTCGGAGTGCTTGCGCATGGGCGTCGAGGTGTTCCACGCGCTCAAGCGCACTCTGCATGAGCGCGGGCTCTCGACCGCCGGGGGGGACGAGGGCGGCTTCGCCCCGGACCTGGCCTCCAACGAGGAGGCCCTGGAGATGCTTGTGGCGGGCATACAGGCCGCCGGCTACGAGCCCGGGCAGGACGTGGCGATCGCACTGGATCCGGCCACCAGCGAGCTGTATGAGGATGGCGCCTACGTGCTCGAGCACGAGGGTCGCACGCTCAGCGCCGCGGAGCTGGCCGACTATTGGGCGACGCTTGCGGGGCGCTACCCGATCGTGTCGATCGAGGACGGCATGGACGAGCAGGACTGGGACGGGTGGAAGACGCTGACCGAGCGCGTCGGCGCGAAAGTGCAGCTCGTGGGGGACGACCTGTTCGTGACCAACACCGAGCGTTTGGCCCGTGGGATCGAGCTGGGCGTGGCCAATTCGATCCTGATCAAGGTCAATCAGATCGGGACCCTCACCGAGACCTTGGCGGCCATCGGGATGGCCCGCGAAGCCGGCTATACGGCTGTCATGAGCCACCGCTCGGGGGAGACCGAGGACGTCACGATCGCGGACTTGGCCGTTGCGACAGGCTGCGGGCAGATCAAGACGGGCGCCCCATCGCGCTCGGACAGGGTCGCCAAGTACAACCAATTGCTGCGCATCGAGGAGCAGTTGGGAGCCGACGCGGAGTTTCCGGGTCGCTCGGTATTTCGCGCCTGACTTGAAGGAGCTTGGCTGGTCGGGGCGAATGCGAAGGGATGCCGATGGCCCAAGTACGCTGGGATCGTGTTGGCCGGATCGCGATGTTGTGCGTGATGGCGGCGATCGCCTATCTCTACCTGAGCGCGGGCCTGCGTGTGTTCTCCGCCTGGGGGGAGTCAAAGCGCGATGCGGCTCAAACGCGGGTCTTGGAAGCTCAGAATCGGGCGCTGCGCCATCAGCACGCTACGCTCTCGAGCGCAGGGGCCGTGCAGGCCGATGCTCGCCGCTTGGGCATGATCCATCCGGGCGAGCAGGCTTACGTCGTCAGCGGCCTGCCCTCGAACTGAACGGCCGCGGACGCAGGCTCGACTGGACGCGTGGCCGGCGCAACCCGGCGCTCGGTGCGCGGCGGGCGGCGGCGCGTGGCCGGCGCACCCCGGCGCTCGGTGCGCGGCGGGCGGCGGCGCGTGGCCGGCGCACCCCGGCGCTCGGTGCGCGGCGCGCGGCCGAGGCGCGGGCGTAGGCCAGGCGCGGGCGCGGGCGCAGGCGCAGGCGCAGGCGCAGGCGCGCTGCTAGCCTCGGGCCCCGTGCCTGGATTCGACAACGCCCTATACCAGTGGCAGCAGGGCGAGCGTCGCCTCTCCCGGGCACCATCCGAGCGCCGTCCCCGGCTGCAGGGGATCGTGGATGGGCTGGTCGCGGAGTTGCGCAAACGCTTGGGCGGTCGCTTCACCGCCGAGGAACTGGCGGAACTCTACGAACGCGGCACTTCGTGGTGTTTGCAGCTCGCGATGGATGCCGCCCCCGAGGATCCTTGGGCGTGGGATTCGGCTGTGGTGATCGACGCGGCCTTCGCGCGCTACCTGCGCGAGGCCACCGACTACGCGGGCGGTCGCTTGATCCCGGCGGACTAGCTGTCGTCGCTGCTCGCGCGACGGATTACGATCTGGTCTTCCTCCACCACAACCTCGACGGGGCGATGGCCCGCCCAATGCTCGGCGTATACCGGGTTGTCTTGGATCGCGGGATCGAGCCACAGCCCGTAGCCCTCTTCGCCGTGGTCGAACGTCCCCTCCAAGGGCTCGGTGGCCTTCGTCGAGGAGCGACGCCCACGGCGGCTGCGCCTGCGACGCGCGGGCGCGGGTGGCTCGTCGTCGTCCTCCTCGCCTTCGCCGGCGGCGGCCCGCTCGGCGGCTTCGGCGGCCTCGGCCTCGGCCTTGGCTCGTTCGGCCTCCATCGCGGCCTCCAGTTCGGCGGCGATCAGCTCGTCGTCCTCGGCACGCAGATCGATCTCGTCGGGGTAGGCGGGTGTCGCGGTGGCGCCCTCGGGTGGGCTGTCCTCGCCGGAGAGATCGTTTTGGCGCTTGAACTGCTCGATCTCCTGGACGGTGACCTCGAGCTGGTGGGCGACCCACGCGTCGGTACGACCCTGGCGGACCCAGCTTCGGATCTGGTTCAGGTGTGGGCGCAGCGATCTACGAGCCATGAATGGACCCCATAACGGCCCGGGAGACTAGCGCATGAGCCCGCGGCCCGCGTCGAGCGGCTCCAGATCGCTCGATCGCCTCGACTTACGCGAAATCTACGGGCGATCGAGTCGAGCATTTGGGAGCGGACTCGCGTTCGGGGGGGCGGGACACTATGCTTGCTTTTGGCGGGGCCGGGGGCGACTTCGCCACTAGTCCATGGCCAACGGGAAGGGTGCACAGCGATGCTGGTTCTGACGCGCAAGCCAAACCAGAGCATCATGATCGGCGACGAGATCGAGGTCTCGGTGCTTTCGGTGGTAGGCGAGAAGGTCCGTATCGGCATCCATGCCCCGCACGACGTTCCGGTATTTCGCACGGAGATCTATGTGGAGATCCAGCGCGACCGAGGGCAGGCCTCCGAGGACACGAGCGGGGTTGCCCGCGCCGAGGTGGACGACGCGATCGGCAAGTTGGGCGAGGCTTAGAACGACGCGGGACCGCTGCCCGGTTGGTCGAGCGCCGGCCACGGCGAGGAGGGGGGCCAACGGCCCGGTTGGGCGAGGAAGGGGCCAACGGCCCGACCCGATTCGGTTAGCCGAGCAGCAGGTACAGCGTGCGGAACATCACGACCGTCACGATCGCGGCGGTCAAGATCAAGGTGAGCACCAGCAGGACGAAGCGGACCGAGCCTCGTTTGTGGCGCTTGTCCATGTCCCGCTTGAGCGCGCGCTGCTCGGCGGTGCGCCTCAGCGAAGCGCGCCGCCGGCGCTCCATCGAGATCTCGCGGGCGAAGGCCTGCTCGAGCTCGTTGATGCTTTGCCGCATCCTCATGACGGTGTCCTGAGGGAGCTGTGTTTGGGATTCATCGGCACGCGGCTACCCCACCGGCGCCTTGCCCTCGGCGCGCTTGTAGACCTCGACGAAGCGCAGGTAATTGGCGGCGATCCGCTGGGCGCCCACGGAGCGTTCGATCTTGCCGTCCACGTATTCCTTGAGCGGGTTCCACCAGATCGAGCGCCCGATCGCGAAGCCCACGAAGCCGTCCACGGGGGCGGCTTGCTCGAGCCAGTGATCGACCTTGGCGTCGTCGGCGCCGCGGCCCAAGACCACGCAGACCACGCCGTCGCGTCCTCCGGTGCGGGCTTGGGCGGCCAGCATTTCGCAGTCGGCACGCTCGTCTACACCCTCGATCTTCCAGATGTCCACCTCGATGCCGGCGTCTTGGATCTCGGCGATCGCGCGCCTCATCAGCTCGGGGCGCATCTCGCTGTCATAGCGCTCGGTCGAGCCTTCGACTTGCTGCAGCTGATCGGTCTCGGCGGGCACGAGCAGCTCGAACAAGAACTTGCGCTGCTTGGAGTGAAGCCAGTCCGAGAGACGCTTCAGCTTGCCCAGCTGCTCCTTGTTTTCGGCGAGGTCGCCGTCTGGGTTGTAGCGGACGAGGACCTTGGTGAAGTCGGGGTCGAAGCTCTCGATGTGCTCACCGAAATCGTCTCCGTATTGGAAGTCGAACATGTTCTGGCCGGAGCGCTCGGCGGGCATCGCCAGCTTGAGGCCTTGGGCCTTGGCTTCCTCGGGCACGGTTCCGCCGAACTGCTCGTCGACGAGCACGCCGGTGATAGAGGCGTCCGCTCCTTCGGCGACCGCGCGCTGCATGCCCTCGAAGATGAGGTGCTTGGCGTCGGCGATCATCGCGGTCTGCTCGGGGTCGGGCTCGCCCTCGATCCCGAAGAACTTCTTTTGGAAGGAGCCTCTGTGGTCGAAGGCCAGGATGTAGAGCTTCTTCTCGTAGCCGAGTTGCATCGATCGGTTTCCTTTGGCTCGTGCCTGGGCCGACCCTGGGGGCCGACGGAGATAGGCCCTTAGAATAGACCGATGACCTCAAGCGCCGATCTCTTCGTGGTCTGCAAGAAGTGTGGCTCGGAGGTCAGCCCCTACATTACGGAGTGTCCTTATTGCGGCCACCGCTTGCGAAGGAGGGCTCCGAAGCTGCCGCGCGAGCGCTTGGGCAAGCCGCGCACCGGGCTGTTGCGACGCCGTTCGCTGGGCCGGCTGCGCAGCGGTGAGATCGCCGGACTTCGCTCGGACACTCCTCCTTATGCGACGTTCGCCTTGGTGTTGGCTTCGTGCGGGGTGTGGATCGCCACCCAGGGCGGCTATCTGAAAATTGAGAACTGGGTCTTGGTGGGGCCTTTGAAAGGCGACTGGTGGCGCTTGTTGAGCACCCAGTTCGTGTACGGGCGGGGGTTCTCGGCGGGCCTGTTCATGTTCTCGACGCTGCTTGCGGTGGCTGTGTTCGGCGGGTTGTTGGAGCGTCGTCACGGGCCCGTGGTCGTGTTGGCTTTGTTCTTCGCGGCCGGCGTCGCCGGTGGCTTGGCCGCGGAGGCTTTGTATGCCCTGCCGATCGTGACCGGCGCCAACGCGGGCGCCTTGGCCTTGCTTGCTGCTTGGGCCGCTCCGAGCGTGTTGGCGGCGCGGGCGGGCGAGTACTACGAGGCCGACCTTCTCGGTACGGGGGCGATCGCGGCGGTGTTGCTGGCGATGCCCTATGCGCGCCCGGAGGTGAGCTGGTTGGCGGGTGTCGTGGGCGGGCTGCTCGGGCTCCTGTTCGGCCTCGGGATGAGTCGCGCGCGCCCGCAATGAGTCGCGCGCCCGCTCGCGCGCCCGCAATGAGCAGCTCACGGCTTATCGCCCCAACCGCACGCGCTTACCGGGATAGGCCCTTATCATGGGAGCGGCCCCGAACAATTCAGACAGAGGAGCCTTGAACATGGAGATCCGCTTTCTTGGCCACGCCGCATTCGAGCTGACGGACGGCGAGACTACGGTGTTGATCGATCCATTCCTCACGGGCAACCCGAAGGCGGCCGCCGCCCCGGAGGAACTCAAGCCGGATGCGATCCTGTTGACGCACGGGCACGCCGACCACATCGGCGACACTGTGGCGATCGCCAAGAGCAGCGGCGCGGATGTGGTGGCGATCGTGGAGATCGCCAATGAGCTTGGCGAGGAGGGTCTTGAAAACGTGCGGGACCCCAACATCGGGGGCACGGTGCGCTTGGATTGGGGTTCGGCCAAGCTGGTGCCGGCCTGGCACACCTCGACGACGCCCAAGGGCACGGTCAACACGCCGGCGGGGCTGATCGTGGAGATAGGGGGCAAGAAGATCTATCACCTAGGCGACACCGCTCTGTTCTCGGATCTGGGCCTTATCGCCAAACAGGCGGGGCAGATCGACGTGGCCCTGATGTGCATCGGCGGCCACTACACGATGGATCGCCACGACGCGGTCGAGGCGGCTCGCTTGATCGGGGCAAAGCAGGTCGTTCCGTGCCACTACGACACGTTCCCTCCGATCGAGACCGACGCCCAGGCTTTCAAGGCCGAGGTCGAGGCTGGGGGCATCTCCGAGGTGGTCGTGTTGGCGCCGGGCGAGTCGCTCTCGCCATGACCATGACTCACGCGGTCGTGTTGATCGAGGCCGAGCGTGACGCTCTGTCGACACTCGGCTCCGAGCTGGCCGACGTGGAGGGTGTGGCGGAGGCCTATTCGGTGACCGGCCAATGGGACTTCATCGCGATCGTGAGGGTTCCCGACCATGAGCAGTTGGCCGACGTCGTCACCGACGGGATTGGGCGGCTGCCGGGGGTGGGACGCACCCAGACGATGGTGGCCTTCGCCGCGTTCTCCAGGCATGACCTGGAGTCCTTGTTCTCGATCGGCGAGTAGGAGCGCGGTCGTGGACGGGAGGGCACACGGCGAGCGCATGGGCTTTGACGGCTACTGGGGCGAGTGTTGATGGCGTCGGTCCCGCTCAAGGCTCAGTACGGGCCGACCTTGGGGACGATGCTTGCCCCAAGGTGGCACGCGGCGCGGCCGGCGTGGAGGGCGCTTGTGGTTGCGGCGGGCTTGGCGGTCTTGGCGGTTGTCGGGTATGTGGCCTTGAATCTGCTCGATGCCTCCTATTCGCATGGGGCGCCGGTGCCGTTCAGCTTCAAGTACAAAGGGCTCTACCGGAGCGCCCCGGACCCGGGCGGCTATGTGAAGGTGACGCGCCAGAGGGGGGGTCGCTTGGAGGACTCCTTCGCGGTGGCTCCATTCCGCTTGAGCCCCTACGTGGGCAGTGTGAGCGGGGAGCTGCCGGTGGCGGCGGCCACCTACTTGCGCACGCTGGGCCGCCGCTTCGGGGGGTTTCGCTTCGAAGGGGAGGGCAAGACTCGCATCAGTTCGACCTTGGGCGGCTATGAGGTGCTCTACAGCGCCACCGTCGCGGGGCGGACGATGCATGGGCGCGACGTCATGCTTCTGCCGGAACGGGCCGGCGTGCGCGAAGGGGTTGTGGTCGAGATGCTGAGCGACGAACCCGTGACCGTGTCTGAGCCGGTGGCCAGCTCGGGTGTGCTGGAAGTGCCGCTGAAGAGCTTCTCGTTCGGGTAGGAGATGCCGCGCTGCGGCGCGCCTCGGCGGGCGGAGTGCAGGAGATCGAACGCGGCCTCAGGCCGCGGGGCTCGGATGCGGCGGCTATTTGCCGGCGCTGGACAGGCCCTGCGGCGGTGTGCCGCCTGAGACGGGCTCGCTGCCGGCCGAGTCGCTGGAGGGTTGGGTTGTGACGCTGGTCACCGGGGGCGGCGTCGAGCTTTCGCTGGGAGCCGGCGTGGCGGGCGGGGGCGTGGTCGGCGTTTCGACCGGGGTCGTTTCGGTCGTCGTCGTGGGGGGTGCGGGCGCGGGCGTGGTGGATGTCGCGGTGGTTGTCGTTTCCACTGGTACGGCCGGTGTGGTGGGGGTTTGGGTGGAGGGCAACTGGGTCGACTCGGTCGTGACCTCGGTCACCGGCGGGGCGACAGGCTTGGGCGCGACCGGCGCGGGAAGGGGGCTAGCCGCGGAGGAGGTGGTGTCTGGAAGCGTCGTGGGGTCGGCCGGGGGAGCGCCTACCGGCTTGGTCTTGCGCAAGAGGCGGCGCCGGTGGGCGACGGCCAGGCCCGCGCCGAGGCCGACTGGTGCTGTGGCGCTGACCGGCTGGGAGACCGAGTGGGTCACCACGGGCGCGCTTGGGGCGGTCGAGGCGATCGAGGCGAGGCCCGCGGCGTGATGGTGGTGGTGGGCGGGCGTGACGGCGTGGTCGGCCTCGACGGTGGAGGCGGTCACGATCGCGGCGACGGCAAGGCCGGCGACCGCCTTGGTGGCGAGCGCGGAGACGCCGGCGGTGACGAACCCGCCGCCGGCGCCGGCCCCTCCCACAGCGCCGGCGCCGGCCGCGGCCCCTGCACCGCCGGCGCCGGCGACGTGGCCGGCTCCGGCGGTTGACCCCAGCTTGGTGAGGACGAGCTTCTTGAGCAAGAGGAGGGGACCCACGGGCAGCATCGCGGCGAGCGCGACGTTGTTGTCCTTGAGCTGCTTGCGGAAGGCGCGGCAGCGCTCGCAGTCGCGCACGTGGCGGCGAACGGCGGCCGTCGGTTTGGCCAAGCCCTCGGCTACTTCGCCGAGCTCCAGGCGAGCCTCGTCGCAGGTCAGCTTGCGTGCCTCGGCGGCCTCGGCCAAAGATATGCGGGCTCGTACAAGCAAGGACTTGACGGCGGGAACGGTCGTTTCCATGGCGTCGGAGATCTGCTCATAGGAGAGGGCATCGATCTCTCGCAGGAGCAAGGCGGTGCGCTGGGTCTCGGGCAGCTGTTGGACGTCGCCGATCAGCTGGCGGAAGCTCTCGCGCTTGAGCACCTTCTCGGCGGTCGAGAGTCCGCCTTCGGCGTAGTGGACATCCATCGAGTCCACCCCGATCGCGGAGGCCTTGCGCAGGTGGTTGAGCGAGCGGTTGCGGGCGATCCGATACAGCCAAGGACGCACGTTGATCTCGCGCTCGTCGGCGAGGATCGCGTTGAAGGCGGCGGCGAACACCTCTTGGAGGACATCTTCGGCGTCCTCCTTGGAGCCGAGCATGTGCCGGCAGAAGGCCAGCAGGCGCGACTGGTAGCGTGAGAACAGGGTTTCGAAGGCCGCGTGCTGGCCGCGCCGGATGAGCGCTATCAGGCGCTCGTCGGACTGTAGACGCAGGAGGGCCGAGGGGCTCCTGAGGCCGGGCGCTGCTGGGGCTTTTAGTGCTGAGACCTCCACGGCGGTCCTTTCGCTGATCCACCCCTAAATACACCGTAGCGAGGGTGGAGTTGCGGTCTATTACTAAGTATCGCTGCCCTTGCACAAGGCCAGATAAACGCCTGCGGAGCGGTGGGGAGGCGTCTGGCGCGCGCTCCGCGGCCCTTTGGGTTGCTTTGGGCGCATGTAAGAGGGTGTCCGCTGATGTCAACACTAGACAAACACACGAGGCGCTGGACTAGAGTGTCAAAGTGCGCCCGGGTGGCGGAATTGGAAGACGCCGTCGACTTTAAAATCGATAGTCCGCAAGGGCGTGTGGGTTCGAGTCCCACCCCGGGCATCCCCTCCGCGCCCTGCGGCGCGAGATCCCCGTTAGGGGCGAGCAGGTTCGAGTCCCACCCCGGGCACTGCGCGAGCGCTTGGCAGCGCTCGCTTGTTGGGGCCGCCCTCCCGAGCGGGTAAGAACACGGGTCGCGTCGGGATCGCATTTGAGGCCGGCCCTTGGGCGGGGCGTGATCTCGGGACCGCCGCGAACATCCCTCTCCTTCCATCGGTCGAATGGCGAGTGCTCAGGGATGACCCACGCGCGCGCGAGTCACCTCGGATAGAGTCGCGACCCATGTCCACAGAGAGCACGCAGGCCCAAGACCAAGCCGAGGAAGTGCATGGGGGACGGTTGATCGCTCGCCGCTTGAAGGCGCACGGGGTGAGCACGCTGTTCACGCTCTCGGGCGGACACCTCTTCTCGATCTATGACGGTTGTAGGGAGGAGGGGATCGCGATCGTGGACGTGAGGCACGAGCAGACGGCGGCGTTCGCGGCGGAGGGTTGGGCGAAGGTGACTCGCGAACCGGGGGTGTGTGCGCTTACGGCGGGGCCGGGCGTGACCAATGGGATGAGCGCGATGGCCTCCGCGCAGGCCAATCACTCGCCCATGCTCGTGCTGGGCGGCCGGGCGCCCACTTTGAGGTGGGGGCAAGGGTCTTTGCAGGAGATCGACCATGTGCCGTTTGTGAGGCCGCTTTGCAAGCTGGCTACAACGGCTCAGAGCACGGCGGAGATCCAGGACTTGGTGGACGAGGCCTTGGGGGTGGCGCAGGCGCCGCACGGAGGGCCCACGTTTGTGGATCTTCCGCTCGACTATGTGTTCATGAGTGCGCCCGAGGGGGGCGACACGCGCGCGCGCACGCACGCACGCGCGAGTCAAGCGCCACGCGGAGCGGACACCGCCGACATCGAGAAGGCGGCGCGCTTGCTCGGAGAGGCGGAGAGGCCGGTCGTGATGGCTGGCACGGACCTGTATTGGGGGCATGGCGAGCAAGCGCTGCTCGAATTGGCGCAGACCTTGGGCATACCGGTTTTCTTGAACGGGCTCGCTCGGGGGTGCGTGCCGGCCGACCACGAGCTGTTCTTCTCGAGGACTCGCTCGCAGGCCTTGAAAGGGGCTGACGTGGCTTTGGTGATCGGCGTGCCGATGGATTTCAGGCTGGGCTTCGGGGGCTCTTTCGGGGAGGACACGACAATCGTGACGATCGACGTGGCTGAGCCACAGCGCCAACATCCGCGGGAGCCGGCGGTCGAGCTTTATGGGGATTTGGCTTGCATCTTGAAGGACCTGAGGGTGGCCGCGGGCGGCGCGGAACTGGCTGGCAAGGCTTGGGTGCAAGAGTTGAGGGGCGCCGAGACGGAGCGGCGCGAGGCCGAGCGGGCCGAGCTCGAGGATGGGCGCGCTCCGCTGCACCCGATGCGGTTGTATGCGGAGCTTGCGAAGGTGCTCGATCGGGACGCGATCGTGATCGGCGACGGCGGGGATTTCGTGTCTTATGCGGGGCGGGTGATCGACAGCTATGGGCCCGGCTGTTGGCTCGATCCGGGGCCGTTCGGGTGCTTGGGTACGGGGCCGGGGTATGCCTTGGCGGCGAAGCTGGCCCATCCGGAGCGCCAGGTGGTGTTGTTGCTGGGCGACGGGGCTTTCGGTTTCGCGGGGATGGAGTTCGACACGCTTGCGCGTCACGGCGTGGATGTGGTGGGCGTGATGGGCAACAACGGGATTTGGGCCTTGGAGAAGCATCCGATGGAGTTCTTGTATGGGTACTCGGTGGCCGCGGACCTGAGGCCGGGCACTCGCTATGACCAAGTGGTCGAAGCTTTGGGCGGCCATGGCGAGCTGGTGGAGCGCCCGGAGCAGGTGGGGCCCGCGATCGAGCGCGCCTTCGCCTCGGGCAAGCCGGCGCTTGTGAACGTGTTGACCGACCCGACGGTGGCCTACCCCCGCAAGTCGAACCTGGCCTGAGCAGTGGCGGCCGCCAACCGGACGGTTGTGGCTGCCGGGGCCCCCAACCGGGGTGGTTGCGGCTGCGGGCATCGGGGCGGGGCGAGGATCCGGGCAATAAGGAAGCCGCCCGGGTGGACGGCTTCCTTAGGGGCTTGACCTCGAGGCATAGGCAGGGGTGCGAGCCTCGAAGCCGGGGTAGGGTGACCCGAAACGAAGCGGGTCTATGGACCGGGGTGGAGGGGCGCGACAGAACTCGCCCTCCACTGCCGATAAGGGGGTGTCGGTGGGAGGGCGGGAGTAGTTTAGGGGAGGGTCGTTCCTTCGTATTTGTGTCCACTTGGCTGCTCCAGCGGAAAAGGGCCGCCGGGCGCTGAAGGATGAGGCCGGGGTGGAGATCGGCGCTGGTTCGTACCGGCAGAGAGGAGGTGGCGGTTCGGGGTCAGCCGAGTCCGGCGAGACGGAGCGTGCCGCCGCGCAGGATGTCGTGCTCGGAGACCTCGACTTGGTCCAGGTCGAAGGCCTTCATGGCCTCCTCCAAGAGGATCATGCCGGCGACGATCGTGGGGGCGCGGTCGGGGTGCAGGCCGACTACTTCGCGTCGCTCGGCTTCGGTCAGGTCGGCCAAGCGCGCGATCAACAGTTCGACGGTGGCCCGGAGCAGGATGTAGCCGTGGACGCGCTCAGGGTCGTAGGGGTCCAAGGCTTGGTCGATCGAGGCGGCGGAGGTGGCGGTGCCGGCCACGGCGATCGCTTGTTTGACTGAGACGCGCTGGGCGGGGGGGAGGCCGTCCAAGAATATGGAGCGGGTGTCGGTGGCCAAGGCTTGGAGCTCGTGCGGGGAAGGGGGGTCGGTGTGGATGTGGCGCTCGGTCATGCGCAAGACACCCGCTTGGACGGAGACGTGGAAAGTGGCCTCGTGGTCGGATCCCACAATGAACTCGGTGGAGCCGCCGCCGATGTCGATCACGGCGGTCGGCTCAGGGGAGACGGGGCGGTCGCTCATGGCGCCCAAGAACGTGAGCTGGGCCTCTTCGTCTCCTGAGAGCACTTGGGCGTCGAGTCCGAACCGAGTGCGCACGAGCTCGGTGAACTCGGCTCCGTTGGAGGCGTCGCGGACCGCTGAGGTGAGGACGGCCATGTTGGCCTCGCATTTGTAGCTGTCGATCACGGTTCGATACGCGGTGAGGGTCGCTTCGACGCGGCCGATCGCCTCTGGGGAGAGCCGGCCACCGGAATCGACCCGGTCCCCGAGCCGCGTGACTTGGGACTCGCGGTGAAGCTCTTGGACGGCGCCGGTGGCTTGGTCCACGTCGGCCACAAGCAAGCGGGTGGAGTTGGTCCCGATGTCAACGACCGCGGTGCGCATGGCCGGGGATCGTAGAGGGTGGGGGCGAGAGGCGGGGGGCGGGGGGTTGGGGTGCTGCGTTGGGGGTGCCCGCGTGCGCGTGTGCGTGTGCGTGTGCGTGTGCGTGCCCGCGCGCACGCGTGCGTGTGCCCGCGTGCGTGTGTGCGCGTGCGGCGTGTGCGTGCGTGTGCGAGGGCGGCCTGTGCGTGCAAGGGCGGGTTGGGTGTGCGCTGAGGGTGCCCTGCGCGCGCGCACGCGCGTGTGGCCTGGGCCGGCCGCCCTGGCCTTCCGAAGGGGCCGCGTCTTTGCTAGAACATGGGTGCGACGCGGGGTGGAGCAGTCTGGTAGCTCGTCGGGCTCATAACCCGAAGGTCGCAGGTTCGAATCCTGCCCCCGCTATCAAGCGAAAGCCCCGAAAGCCCTGGAAATCCAGGGCTTTCGTGGTTCTAGGGCTCGGGCGCTGGTGGAGCTTCCTCCCGAGATTTCCTCCCGAGATGAGATCGAGCGTATCGGGGTATCGGGGTCTGCTGGCATCATGCGGCGATGTCCGCGCGATGGCGAACGGGGCTGACTCCGAGATGGCTGTGTCGGTGAACGTCCCCAGGGCCTCATGAGCGGCGCGGCGTGGACGCTTGAGTTCTACGAGGAGGACGGCCGGGAGCCGGTGCTTGACTTCCTGCGCGGCCTGGATGAGCTGAAGGAGCAGGCGTTGGCGGCTGCGCTGCGCAACGTTCTTGCCTATGAGGGCATTGGGGTGTGCGGCTCCTCGTGGGGCAAGTGGGTGCCTGGTGCTCCGGGCATCTTCGAGTTTCGGGTGCGCCATGACGCGGCGACCATCCTGCGCGAGCGTGGCTTGCCGGTCCCCGAGCATCTGAAGGAGACCAGCACCGATGTCCTGTTGCGCGTGTTCTGCCATGCCCACGGCAAGAAGGTGGTCCTGCTGCTGGCTGGCTATGACAAGGGCAAGGAGCCGAGTGCTAAGCGCCAGAACGCGGAGATCAAGCGGGCCAGGCAGCGCCTGACGCGCTGGAAGGCTGAGCAGAGGGTCAGCGCCAAGCGGACGGCCGGCCGGGGTGAGTCTCGCGGCAAGCGGAGGTCTTGACAAATATGCGGTATGCTGCATAAATACCGTTGGACGCCCCGACTACCGGAGTTCTGTGATGGCTACGAAGTTCGACGACTACATCAGCGAGGTTGAGGAGAGGGCGAAGGCCGGCGGCCCGGACGCCATCGCGCGCTGGGGTGCCTTCAACGCTCACTACGCGATGGCTCGTGAGGTGCGCGAGCTGCGCAAGGAGCGCAATCTCACGCAGAAGCAGCTCGCCGCCGCGTCGGGCATCAGCCAGGCCGAGATTTCGCGGATCGAGCGCGGCCAGACCAACCCGACCGCCAGCACGCTTGCGGCACTGCTGGCGCCGCTGGGTGCCCGCGTTGGGGTAGTCCCGCGCGAGAAGCGCGACTTGGCGCACGTGTAGGAGTCTCAGCGGCCGCAGCGTTGGGCTTCGTGCTCGCACGCCTGCTGGTAGCCGTAACAAGGAGGGCGCAGCCCGACGCCTCCGGTGCAGGTAGCGGCGGCCACCGCGCCGCAACGAGCAGCGTCGTGTGAGGGTCGCGGCGACAGCTCGGGCTGCCGCGAGTTCGGGTATGCCGCTTGACGATCCTTCGCCCCTCGGTGCTCGTCGTTGATGGCTTTGGGGGCTGGAGTGCTCGCGTCGTCTGGGGGGCTGGACCGAAGTTCGTTGGCCGGTTGAGGGCAGTTGTGGTCAGTACACGTAGATGGGACACGACTGCGCCAGTTCGCATGGGGCGCGGCGTCCCGCTTTCCGGCGAGTGGACAGGAGGGAAGGCAGATGGCGAGGCTCAACAAGACCTCTGGACAGGCCCAGGCTGGCGGCGGTGAGGTGGTGTCGTTGGACGAGCCGCTGCTCGACTGCGCTGCCGCGGCGGCGCTGCTGAACGTGCGGGTCTCTTGGGTTCGTGACGCGGCACGGCTTGGGCATTTGCCGTGTGTGCGCGTGGGGCGTCATCTGCGCTTCACGCGGGTGATGCTCGAAGACTGGCTGGTGGTGCAGCTGGCGCGCCCGCCTGCGGCTGGGCGTGCGTACGCGGCAGCGGCCGCCACGCCCCGCGCGAACGCGAGTCCGTTCAGGCGCAGCACCCAGGCGACGCTGTTGGCGAGCTTGGCGGAGAGGCCGAATGGCACCGCGGTTGAGCGCGAGGGGTAGCGATTTCCGCAGGGGATCAGAGACAAGGCCGCGTCGGACATGGTGGATCTCAGCGGCCGCGGCTGGTGCTGCGCTCGGGGGTGTCGCGCCCGAGCGCTCGCGTGAGCCAGCGGGTCGGCGAGAGGATGCGGTTAAGGCGTAGCGGGTCGCGGCTGAGGCTCCAGTCAGGCTCGGGGCGCACTGGGTGCGCCAGCGACGGGATCTGTGAGCGGCTGTGGCGGAGGTGTTCGGCGAGGCGCCGGACGCGGTCGGGGTCTTGTCCTTCGAGGCCGAGCTGGTCACGTGCGAGGAACCAATCGGTGCCGTGGCGTGCGCGTGTGGCCTGCACGTAGGCGCTCTCCTTGCTGGTCTGCCAGCCGCCGGTGAGCACGACCGAGCGCTCCACGGTCGCGCCCTGCTGACGGTAGACGTGTTGGGCGTAGCCGAGCCGGATCGAGCCGAGATCCTCTGCGGGGAGGTTGACGTGGCGGTCCGAGCCGTCGAGTGCAACCCGGACGCCGCGGGGGTGGATGGCGGTGATCTCCCCGCGGGTGCCGTTCTCGACCCTGGGCTGGCCCGGTAGCCGGTGCTGGCTGGTGAACGCGATAAGGTCGCCTTCGCGGATCGAGTAGTGGACGTCGGGGTGTTGGACCTGGTGCTGTCCGACTTCGCCGTGTTGGGCGCGGAGGTGTTGCGCGCGGGCGTTGAGCCGGTCGATCTCCTGATTTGACGCGTCGGCGATCAACGCGACCTCGCGGACGCCGTGCTGCTGGGTGAGGGTGTGCCAGCGTTGCACCGCGGCCTCGCCGGCCTCGTCGCGGGTGTCCTGGAAGTGCAGCTGGTTGCGAAGGACATAGTGCGCCATCGCCCGCTCGGGTTCGCCGGCGCGCAGCGCTTGCCAGGCGCGCTGCTCCGCGGGGTCACGAGTCCTGTAGACGTCTTGCAGCTCGGCGGTGGGGGCGTGTCCGCTGAGCCGGTCGAACATGCCGCCGGGACCGATCGAGGGGAGCTGCTTGCCGTCGCCGACAGCGATGAGCTTCGCGCCGGAGCGCTCGACGAGCCTGGTGAGCGCGTCGAGGCGGTGGTGGTCGGTCATTCCTGCCTCGTCGAGGAAGATCGTCGTGGCGCGGTCGACGTGGATGCTCCCGGCGCGAGAGCGCGCCACGAGCGAGTCGAGGGTGAGTGTTCGCCTGGCGAGCGCTGGGCTGTCGGCACCGAGACGCTCTGCGGTGCTGCCGGATACCGCGATCCCGAGGACCGTCCTGCCGGCATGTTGCTCCGCCCGGGCGGCCGCGTCGATCACGACTCCCTTCCCGGTGCCGGCGGGGCCGATGAGCACGGCGAGCCGCTGGGGGCCGGTGACCGCCTCCAGCGCATGGTGCTGCTCGGGGCTGAGGGGTGCGGCGATCCGCTCGGCGACCTCCCGCACCGCGCCCTGACGCGCGCGCTCGCCGGCGTCCCTGCCTGCGGGTTGGGCGAACTCGGCTACGCGCCGCTCGATCGCCTGCTCTTGGGCGCGAATAGCGAGCGTCGTCATCCGTCCGTCCTCCAGGGTGAGGATGCGCCGGTCGCGGACCATCTCCCGGGCGATCCCGAGCGCCACGTCCGGCGGCATCTCCCCGGCGGTTTGCTCAAGCGCGACCGCTCGCAGCTCACGCGCGTTGAAGATCGCGCGATGCTCGGTCAGGTGCGCCTCGATGCGGTTCTCCACCGACCCGCTGCGACCGACGCGCTCGGATCCCTCCAGCAGCCGCAGCGTCTCGTCGGGACCGAAGCCGTGGCGGCGCCCGGCGTCGGCCCATGTCTGCTGGAGGTCTGCCCGGGTTGCGGGCTGCTTGGCGCGTCGGTTCTCGAGCGCCAGGCCGCGCAGCTCCCCGCGCTCCGGCGCGCGGCCGTAGCGCGCACGAAAACGCTCGGCGGCCCTGGCAACCTCGCGGCTGCGTCCGGAGAACTCTTCCAGCAGCGTCTGCGGTACCCCGGCCAGCTCGAAGTAGCGGCCATCCTTCCCCGTCCCATAGCTGATCTGGTAGCCGTCGCTTGTCAGCTCGTGCGCGAGCTGGGAGCGGTAGAACGCACCCAGCTCCCGTGCGCTACGAAAGATTGGCCGGGAAGCGACCGCGACGATGCGCTCGTCCTCACGGACAGCGCCGGTGATGACGACGTGGCTGTGCAGCTGTGGGTCCGGTGCCTGGGCGCCGGCGACGCCTCGGGCGGTGGTGTGCCGGTACTCCGCGGCGATCACGTCCTTGGCGTGCTCCTCGACCACCCCTCCGCCGTAGCGCCGCCGCACGACCGGGACCTGCTCACGAAGGTAGAGGATCGTCTGCTCGACCGCGCGGGCGTGCGCGGCCTCGATCTGCTCACGCTGCCACGGGTCCCCCAGCGCCCACACCGCCGAGACGGACTTTGGAGCGCTCAAGGTCACGTCGATCCCGCCGCCCCTACCGCCGCCTGCGCCCCCGGGTCGTAGCCAGCGCCCGGTGCCCGGGTGCCGGCCGTCCATCAGCGCGATGAAGTCCGCGCCATGAACTGGCTCGCCCGCCTGCACCCCCAGCGCCGCCAGCGTCTCCTCCTCGGCGAGCCAGCGGCCGGGAGCCTGCGCCATCTCGCCATCCGGGGTCAGGTAGTAATCCCCGCGCTCCGGCGTGACGGCCTTGCTCTCCAGGTAGCGGGCGTACCCGCCGCCTCCGGACGCAGGGATGCTCGATGCGGTCATCACATGGGTGATGACCCTCAGCGCGCCGAACCGGCCAACGAGTTGCACAGCGCTTACACAGCGATCGCACCCCCGTGCATCTGGTCTGTTTTGAGCGGTGCTGGTGGGCCTGGGGTAGCGCCGGCTGAGTTTGAGCCTAGCCGCTGTGGGACTGCGCCTAGAGCTCGCCAGCAAGGTCCGCGAGGCTCGCGCTCAGGGCGCGCAAAGGCCCGCAGGAAGGTGCGCCAGTGAACATCGAGCCGGCCGCTCTCGACGTGCGAGACATAAGCGTCATCAGTCCCACGAGGCAAGCTGGCGTCTCGCGCTCCAAGCCGAACACTCCCTCGGACTCCGCGAGTCGATCACCCGCCGCTACGACGAACTCACGCGCTCCCTCGACGAGGAGCTTGGCCTTGAGCCGGCGCGCGAGACGCGCGTGATCTACCGACAGCTACTCGGATAGAGCTGATCGTGCGGGTTATAAAGGGTGGCTGAGAAGGGCGTTCAAGGCGATAGTTGCTCGGTGACGAGCTTGGCCACGAGTTGACTGGTCGTGGCCGTGCCGGTACGGGAGCGTGCCGAGGCGAGTAGGCGCTCGACCTGGCGGGTGGAGACGCCGAGGGCGAGCGCTATCTCGGTTTGCAGCAGCCCGTCGCGTACTAGGAGGATCACCTCGAGCTCGCGGGAGGTGAGGTGAGGCCAGCGGCGTTTCGGTGTATCGGCCGGGGCGGGTCGAGGTATCGCGGGGCTATCACTGATGCCGGGGCCTGCGACTACGCGGACCGGCTTCGGTGGTGCCGGTGCTTCGGCTCGGCGTTCGAGCTGGTGCAGGCGCAGGACGAATTGCGCGAATACCTCCGAGACGAGCCGTCCGATAAGGATGTTGCCGGGTAGGGCGATGGCGGCGCCGAGGATTTCAGCATCGCCGTTGTGCACCAGTGATTCGCCACCCAGCGCGGTGCCCGCGAGGTACGCACCGGCTGTCACGGTTGCCGCGGCGACGGAGAGGGTGGTGGAGCTGACTGCGGCTATCACCCATAGCAACGACAGCGCGACCCACCAAGAGGGGCTGTCCGGGCCGTTGCACAGCACGGCTACAATCGCGAAAGCCGCGGGGCTGAGTTGTCGTAGCCGGCTGTGGCGTAGCCACAGGTAGCAGGGCCGTGGCTTTGCCAGCGCAAGGACCGCGAACGCGAGCGCGGCCGCCGCGATCACGCTCGTGAGCAGCAGCGAGGTGTGCGAGCCGATCACGGCGAACCACACAGACAGGACACAGCCGATCACCGTGAGCAGCAGGGTGAGGATGAACAGGCGCAGGTAGAGCTCCTCGGTGAGGTAGACAAGGTCAGCCCCGCGGCGGATCAGTGCCGTGCTGGCCGTGTCGCTGCTCGGCGTCTGCGACGAGGTGGGTTGCAGTTCAGCAGGCATCGGTTGCTTGAGCGTAGATGCCGACGAGTTGCTCGATCGTGCGTGCTCCGGTCTTGCGCTTGGCCGCGGCTATGTGGGAGCGGACCGTCGCCACGGTCACGGACAGTTCAAGTGCGGCCTGCTTGGGCACTAGGCCGTCCCTGAGCAGCGCGAGGACCTTCTGCTCGGCGTCTGTAAGCGGCGCAATCAGCGAGGCAGCATCGGCGCTCGGGAGCAGTGCAACCGGCTCGGCGCGCACCGCTGCGGCCAGTGCAGGGGTGATCGATGGGCCGCCGGCTCGCGCGGCGGCAAGGCTTGAGGGTACACCGACAGTGAACCGGCGCAAGAGCACGACCAGCACGAGCACGGCGCCGGCGTTCGCGGCGAGGTCGGCCCACTGGTTGACCACGAGTTCCCGCCCCGTCGGGGTCAGTGTCCACGCGAGGGAATGGCCCTTCAGCAGAAGGTCAACGAGATAGCCGGCTGCGGAGACCAGAACGCAGGCTATGATCCACGGTGGCGAGGAGACGATCACAGCGATCCACACGATTGCCGGGGCTACCTCGGAGAAGTGGCTCTGGATGCCCCAATCGAATGCTCCGGCGAGGGCGAACAGCGCGGCCGCGATCACCACACGGCCAGGTGGGCGCAACAGCCGTGCCGCTGTCGCCGGGCGCAGCAGGCCGCTCACCGCGAGAGCTGTGAGGACAACACCCTCAATGCCTGCGAGCAGCCCACCTCCGTCGATCAGCGCGAACACGGTGTCGCTCGCAGCGGCGATCGTCATTAGGCCAAAGCCGACACGCAGGGCAGCCACGGCAAGCGCCTCGGTGGCCGCAGCAGCGATATCGACCGCGTTGCCGCTGGTCTGTGGAACAGTCTCGTCAGCCAGGCTTGCTGTGACTCCCGACACGCGGGCAGAGTAGCCGAGTGCTCCCAGCTCCGCACAGCCGCGTGGCGGTCTCATCACATCCCGACTCTTGCTTGTTGCGGTCGCCTGGGCAAGACTGGGCCTCAATGTCATTGCTCATGCCGACCCAGCCGCGCCCTTCACGGAAGGTAGTACACCCGTCTCAGTCTCTCTGGCGTATGGGCTGGTTGGTGGGTCGTCGATCCTTGGTCTCCAGCTCGTCGGCCATGCGCGCGAGTTCATGGAGGGCCAGACCCAGCGCCCGCGAGACTCGGTCGGCTACATCCCAGGTAGGGTTGGATGTTCCGCGCTCGAGGCCACGGATCGAGGTTGCATCGAGGTCGGCGGCATCTGCAAGGGCCTCTTGGGTGAGTCCGATCTCCTCGCGGCGCAGGCGGATTGCCCGGCCGAGAGCGATCTGTGGGGTTTGGCTGATGCGCACCCCTGAACCCTCGGTGGGCAGGCCCCTTCATGCCTAGGGATCATGTTCCCGGTAGTCTTTTGCGGCGTATGCCAGATGGACATCGCCAACAGAAGCAGGGAGCTTCCTGTAGCGTTGTGTCCGCGAAGGTGGCCTAATGATCTCTGCGGGGGACCCAGACAACCTGATGCGCGCCCTCGCGCGGGCGCTCGACTGTCCGCGATGAGGGGGCTGGCGTTGACCGAAAGAGGGCGCGTGCGCCGCGCCATGTGGTTGGTGTTTGGTTTGGTGCTTTGCTGGCCTGTGGTGTCGAGCTTGGCGGCATCGGGGCATCATCGCGGGACAAGCGGACTTGCTAATCGCACTGTCGCCGTCGGCGCTCGCCACCACAGGCCTGCCGAATTGCGGGTGATGGCTGCCAGTGTGACGTTGCGGACGGGAAACGTGCTGGCGGTTTCGGCGATAGTGCGCAACGTCGGTGCTCGTCGAGCACAATCGTCCACCGCTGCCCTTGCGTGGAGTTCGCGCGAAGGCGGCGGCATGGTGCAGATTCACCGGTTCAGAGTGCCCGCGCTCGCGCCCGGCCAGCTTCACAAGGTGAACTTCAACATCATCGTGCCTGAGGCTGCCTCGGGCACATATGAGGTGAGCGTCTGTGCGGATGTTCTCGGCCAGGTGGAGAAGTTCAGCGAGAACCGCGAATGCCGTAAGGCAGGAACAGTCACGGTCGGCCATCCAAGCTCGGGGGTCAAGGGATATGGACCCACGGGCCCAGAACAACCCTCTCCATCTCCTTCTCCCGGCGGATCGCCGTCCCCCACGGGTCCTAGCCCGGCTCCCGCCTCAAGCCCACCAGACACGGCTATCGACAGCGGCCCGACAGGCACCATCGACCAGTCCTCGGCGACGTTTGTCTTTCATGGCAGCGATACCGATGACACGTTCCAGTGCAGCCTCGATGGAGCGCCGTGGGCTACGTGCACCAGCCCGCAGCAGTACAGCTCGCTCGCCGACGGAACCCACACCTTCCAAGTCCGCGCGGTCAACAGCGCCGGAGAAGTGGACCTGACACCCGCAGAAGCGTCGTGGACTGTGGACACGACTGCACCGGCGGTCGCGCTCACCGATCCCGCGAACGGGAGCTGGACCAACAACGTCGCCCCAGCGTTCAGTGGCTCCGCTGGCACCGCGTCGGGTGACTCCTCAACGATCACGGTCTACATCTACGCGGGCTCTGCGGCGTCTGGCACCCCAGTCCAGACCCTGACAACGAGCGCCGTCGGGGCCGCCTGGTCGGTGCCGGCGTCGAGCGCATTGGCTCAGGGCGCATACACCGCTCAGGCACAGCAGAGCGACGCGGCGGGGAATCTCGGCAAGAGCACCACCAGCACGTTCACGGTCGATACCACGCCACCGATCGTCACTGTCAGCGAACCAACCAACGGGAGCACGACCAACGACAACCGGCCGAGCATCTCGGGTGCCGCAGGCACTGAGCCAGGCGACTCCCCAAAGATCACCGTCAACGTGTATGCGGGATCGAGTATCTCCGGCTCGCCGGTGGACACGCTGACCGCCACCGCGACGAGTGGGAGCTGGTCGATCGCTCCCGCAAGCGCTCTTGCTGACGGCACGTACACTGTGCAGGCGACGCAATCCGATGCTGCGGGAAACGTCGGGAACAGCACTCCAAACACGTTCACGATCGACACGATTCCGCCTGCAGTCACGCTCACCACTCCGGCCAACGACGCCACGACAACCTCGCAGATGCCCACGTTCTCGGGTGCTGCCGGAACAGCTGCCGGTGATTCGTCGACCGTAGCGGTCGATATCTACGCAGGGTCGGCCGTTTCCGGGACACCGGTTCAGGCACTCACCACGACTGCCACAGCCGGCTCATGGTCCGTACCGGCATCGGCCGCGCTGGCCAATGGGACCTATACCGCCCAGGCACATCAGTTGGACGCGGCGGGCAACGTTGGCTCCAGCGATGCCAACACGTTCACGGTCAACGTCGTGGCGCCGAAAGTCACTTTGACAGCACCGGCAAACGGATCTGCCACGAACGCCTCCACCCCGACGTTCACTGGAGCGGCCGGGACCGCCAGCGGGGACTCCTCGACCGTCACGGTGAAAATCTACGCTGGCTCATCCACCTCGGGTCTGCCCGTACAGACCTTGACTGCGACACAAGCCGGCGGGCACTGGTCGACAGTTCCCCTGAGCGCGCTGCCGGACGACACCTATACCGCCCAAGCAACCCAGCCCAACAGCGACGGCAACACCGGCACGAGCGCTCCGAGCACCTTCACGATCGACACCATCGCGCCCGTCGTCACGCTTACCATGCCCAGCCCAGGAACTGACACCAACAACAACAAGCCAACCTTCTCCGGTGCCGCAGGTAGCGAACCCGGCGACTCCTCAAAAGTCACGCTGATGATCTACCCGGGCTCCTCGGCCTCAGGAACTCCGGCACAGACGCTAACAAGCACCCAGTCCGGTGGCCACTGGACGACAAGCCCCACGACCGCGCTAGCGGACGGCACCTTCACGGCGGAGGCGACGCAGTCAGATTCAGCAGGCAACCTCGGTAAGAGTTCGGCCGTAACATTCACGGTAGACACCACACCGCCCGTCACGACGATCAACTCCGCTCCAAGCGGCAAAGTCGCGACCGGCTCGGTAGAAATCAAGTTCAGCTCCAACGAGCCCGGCAGCACATTCCAGTGCAGCCTCGACGGCACAGCATTCAGCGCCTGCACTTCGCCACTCAAAACAGCGAACCTCGCCGCCGGCCCGCACACGTTCACAGTTCGGGCAACAGACAAAGCCGGGAACACCGACCCGCACCCACCAACCGCAGAATGGGACTCAGTCGCGCCCGAGATCGATCTGTGCGGGAGCATTTCGCACAACGAGACCTTGTCGCTCGAATACGCAAAAGTCTACGTCCTGACCTGTGGTGTAATCGTTGAAGAAGGAGCAACACTAACGGTCAAAGCTGGAACGATCATCAAGGCCGAAAGCGGAGCTTTGCTGACCATCCGTGGGTCGCTAGAAAGTAGCGGCACCGCCAGTTCACCGGTAACGTTCACATCTATCAACGATGACACTGTCGGTGGAATGATCGGCGACGGACTTCCAGTTGCTGGTGATTGGGGTGGGATCACAGTGGAACAGGGTGGGACAGCACAACTGGCCCATTCGGTGATTGATTATGCGGGCGACGGGCTGGTTGGCCATCAGGCTGTCGTGTCGTTGACGAACAGCTCGATCGGGTTCTGCGCTAACGCTTGTGTTGCGTTGTCGGGGGTTTCGGAAACTCCTGATCCTGTGATCACGGGTGACACGTTTGGGTCTTCGGGGGCGGCTGATGTGGTGTTGGCTGGGCCTGTTGAGCTGGACAAGCTTGGTGGTGACACCTTTATGGGCGGTTCGCATTTCGCTGGCATCGTGCTCAACGGCGCGGAAGTCGATCACTCTGGGGCTTTCCCGGCAACGGGGAGCGCGATGCTCGGTCTCGAAAGCAGCGGCTTGACCGTCGACTCAGGAGTCACGGCAACACTGGAACCCGGGACGACGGTCAAGGGCGAAGGTGGTGAGGCTTCGTGGACTGGCCTGGTTGGCAGCTGCTGCGGGGCGCCTCACCTGACGGTGAAGGGGTCACTAGTTGCGAACGGCACATCGGGTTCGCCCGTGACGTTCACCTCGATCAACGACGACAGTGTTGGCGGAGACACGAACGGCAACGGGAAAGCCACCACACCAGTTGCTGGTGATTGGGGTGGGATCACAGTGGAACAGGGTGGGACAGCACAACTGGCCCATTCGGTGATTGATTATGCGGGCGACGGGCTGGTTGGCCATCAGGCTGTCGTGTCGTTGACGAACAGCTCGATCGGGTTCTGCGCTAACGCTTGTGTTGCGTTGTCGGGGGTTTCGGAAACTCCTGATCCTGTGATCACGGGTGACACGTTTGGGTCTTCGGGGGCGGCTGATGTGGTGTTGGCTGGGCCTGTTGAGCTGGACAAGCTTGGTGGTGACACCTTTATGGGCGGTTCGCATTTCGCTGGCATCGTGCTCAACGGCGCGGAAGTCGATCACTCTGGGGCTTTCCCGGCAACGGGGAGCGCGATGCTCGGTCTCGAAAGCAGCGGCTTGACCGTCGACTCAGGAGTCACGGCAACACTGGAACCCGGGACGACGGTCAAGGGCGAAGGTGGTGAGGCTTCGTGGACTGGCCTGGTTGGCAGCTGCTGCGGGGCGCCTCACCTGACGGTGAAGGGGTCACTAGTTGCGAACGGCACATCGGGTTCGCCCGTGACGTTCACCTCGATCAACGACGACAGTGTTGGCGGAGACACGAACGGCAACGGGAAAGCCACCACACCAGTTGCTGGTGATTGGGGTGGGATCACAGTGGAACAGGGTGGGACAGCACAACTGGCCCATTCGGTGATTGATTATGCGGGCGACGGGCTGGTTGGCCATCAGGCTGTCGTGTCGTTGACGAACAGCTCGATCGGGTTCTGCGCTAACGCTTGTGTTGCGTTGTCGGGGGTTTCGGAAACTCCTGATCCTGTGATCACGGGTGACACGTTTGGGTCTTCGGGGGCGGCTGATGTGGTGTTGGCTGGGCCTGTTGAGCTGGACAAGCTTGGTGGTGACACCTTTATGGGCGGTTCGCATTTCGCTGGCATCGTGCTCAACGGCGCGGAAGTCGATCACTCTGGGGCTTTCCCGGCAACGGGGAGCGCGATGCTCGGTCTCGAAAGCAGCGGCTTGACCGTCGACTCAGGAGTCACGGCAACACTGGAACCCGGGACGACGGTCAAGGGCGAAGGTGGTGAGGCTTCGTGGACTGGCCTGGTTGGCAGCTGCTGCGGGGCGCCTCACCTGACGGTGAAGGGGTCACTAGTTGCGAACGGCACATCGGGTTCGCCCGTGACGTTCACCTCGATCAACGACGACAGTGTTGGCGGAGACACGAACGGCAACGGGAAAGCCACCACACCAGTTGCTGGTGATTGGGGTGGGATCACAGTGGAACAGGGTGGGACAGCACAACTGGCCCATTCGGTGATTGATTATGCGGGCGACGGGCTGGTTGGCCATCAGGCTGTCGTGTCGTTGACGAACAGCTCGATCGGGTTCTGCGCTAACGCTTGTGTTGCGTTGTCGGGGGTTTCGGAAACTCCTGATCCTGTGATCACGGGTGACACGTTTGGGTCTTCGGGGGCGGCTGATGTGGTGTTGGCTGGGCCTGTTGAGCTGGACAAGCTTGGTGGTGACACCTTTATGGGCGGTTCGCATTTCGCTGGCATCGTGCTCAACGGCGCGGAAGTCGATCACTCTGGGGCTTTCCCGGCAACGGGGAGCGCGATGCTCGGTCTCGAAAGCAGCGGCTTGACCGTCGACTCAGGAGTCACGGCAACACTGGAACCCGGGACGACGGTCAAGGGCGAAGGTGGTGAGGCTTCGTGGACTGGCCTGGTTGGCAGCTGCTGCGGGGCGCCTCACCTGACGGTGAAGGGGTCACTAGTTGCGAACGGCACATCGGGTTCGCCCGTGACGTTCACCTCGATCAACGACGACAGTGTTGGCGGAGACACGAACGGCAACGGGAAAGCCACCACACCAGTTGCTGGTGATTGGGGTGGGATCACAGTGGAACAGGGTGGGACAGCACAACTGGCCCATTCGGTGATTGATTATGCGGGCGACGGGCTGGTTGGCCATCAGGCTGTCGTGTCGTTGACGAACAGCTCGATCGGGTTCTGCGCTAACGCTTGTGTTGCGTTGTCGGGGGTTTCGGAAACTCCTGATCCTGTGATCACGGGTGACACGTTTGGGTCTTCGGGGGCGGCTGATGTGGTGTTGGCTGGGCCTGTTGAGCTGGACAAGCTTGGTGGTGACACCTTTATGGGCGGTTCGCATTTCGCTGGCATCGTGCTCAACGGCGCGGAAGTCGATCACTCTGGGGCTTTCCCGGCAACGGGGAGCGCGATGCTCGGTCTCGAAAGCAGCGGCTTGACCGTCGACTCAGGAGTCACGGCAACACTGGAACCCGGGACGACGGTCAAGGGCGAAGGTGGTGAGGCTTCGTGGACTGGCCTGGTTGGCAGCTGCTGCGGGGCGCCTCACCTGACGGTGAAGGGGTCACTAGTTGCGAACGGCACATCGGGTTCGCCCGTGACGTTCACCTCGATCAACGACGACAGTGTTGGCGGAGACACGAACGGCAACGGGAAAGCCACCACACCAGTTGCTGGTGATTGGGGTGGGATCACAGTGGAACAGGGTGGGACAGCACAACTGGCCCATTCGGTGATTGATTATGCGGGCGACGGGCTGGTTGGCCATCAGGCTGTCGTGTCGTTGACGAACAGCTCGATCGGGTTCTGCGCTAACGCTTGTGTTGCGTTGTCGGGGGTTTCGGAAACTCCTGATCCTGTGATCACGGGTGACACGTTTGGGTCTTCGGGGGCGGCTGATGTGGTGTTGGCTGGGCCTGTTGAGCTGGACAAGCTTGGTGGTGACACCTTTACGGGCGGTTCGCATTTCGCTGGCATCGTGCTCAACGGCGCGGAAGTCGATCACTCTGGGGCTTTCCCGGCAACGGGGAGCGCGATGCTCGGTCTCGAAAGCAGCGGCTTGACCGTCGACTCAGGAGTCACGGCAACACTGGAACCCGGGACGACGGTCAAGGGCGAAGGTGGTGAGGCTTCGTGGACTGGCCTGGTTGGCAGCTGCTGCGGGGCGCCTCACCTGACGGTGAAGGGGTCACTAGTTGCGAACGGCACATCGGGTTCGCCCGTGACGTTCACCTCGATCAACGACGACAGTGTTGGCGGAGACACGAACGGCAACGGGAAAGCCACCACACCAGTTGCTGGTGATTGGGGTGGGATCACAGTGGAACAGGGTGGGACAGCGTCGCTCAACGGCACGACATTGGAGTATGCGGCGACCGCGCTTTCGGCAGCGGAAGGGTCCGAAGTTACGATCCACGGCGCCATCCTAAAATCCACTGTCGGCGTGTCCGCTAACGCCTACGTTGAAGCTACCGAAGTGAACTGGGGCAGTCCCTCGGGGCCAGCGCCAATCGGTACGGGTACCCCGATCGAAGGAGAAGTGCTGGCCAAGCCGTGGGTCGGTTATGTGGAACCGCCGATCCCGCCAGAAGCGCCGTATGAACCGCCAACGACGTTCGATAATTGCGAGGACTATTCGGTCATCGGTGCACGCGGCTCCGGAGAGGAACCTCAAGGCTTTCCCCCCGTCTATTCGAGCGATGAAGATGGCTTCGGCACGAGGGGCCTCGATGCCTTTCATGGGCTTGAGAAAGAGATGGAAGTGTTTGGTCATACCGAAGCGGACTTCAACCTTTTTGGTCTCCGCTACCAAGCAGCTGGGGTGGAACCGGCCGATTTGCTCAACGGGGAATATGACGAAAGTATTTGGGAAGGTGTTTCGTCGTTGAAGCATTTGCTGCACGAACGGGAGACCGAATGCCCGTCTGAGCCGGCGATCCTGATCGGCTACTCCCAGGGTGCCCTTGTGATTCATCTTGCTTTGAACGAGCTAGCGGAATCGGATCCGTCGATGCTGTCGGCGTCGCACATCGCAGGGGTCATGCTGATAGCCGATCCGGCGAAGGTCGGTGGCGAAAGCGAGCCTGTTTGGGAAGAAGAAAACGTACCGGCGGCGCCGGGCTCCGGAATCTACAAGGCAGAAGGCCTGTGGACAAAGATACATGGGTCGCACTGGGGACTGCTACCCGCGGCGGTTACTTCTCGGACGATAAGTTTCTGTGCAAATCACGATATGGTGTGTGCTCCCAGTTTTTTCTCGCACATCTCAGTTCATACCGGCTACTACCAGGAAGGCAATCTCGGCGCCATGGGCCAATGGATGGCCGAACGAATCCTAGGACGCAACTGAGGTCGGGTTCTCGCTGAGTATGCTAGCCTGGCCTTGAGCGTAAGGGGCGCGCGAGGGGCGTGCGGTAGTGACGCTCAATGGCCAAGTGCGCGAGCGCGTCAGAGCTTCATTATGCGATCGAGGTACTGGGCGACCTCTGAGGCGATCGAACGTCGGCCGCGACGTTCGATGAGCCCGGCGCCGTCCAGTCGGTCCAGCGCGTCGGTGATGTTGAGCCTTCGCTTGTCGTCTTGGCGTTGAACGCTTCTCAGAGGTCTTGTTCGGTGAGCGGTCCTTGCCCGTCGCTTCCGCGCACGATCAAGTTCTCAAGGACGGCGCTGTCCCAGTGGTGGCGCGCACGCGAGGACCGCGCTTCTTGGCGGCTGTCGAGCGCCTGGCGGCTGGCTTGCGCTTCTTGGGGCTGAAGGCCGTTGAGAGCAGCTTGGCGTCGTCGGCGCGGCTCTTGTGGTGCAGGTAGCGCATCGTCGTCTGGATGTCGGCGTGGCCCATCCATGCCTGGACCTGGACGATGCTGGCGACGTTGATCGCCAGTGAGCCGAAGGTGTGGCGTAGGTCGTGGTTGTGCCGATGTCGGCACAACCACGATTATGCCGATGTGCGCGTTATGCCGACCTTGGGTAGGAATGCTGTTGGGGTTGGCGTGATGGTCGCGTAGATGTCGGCATAACGCTGGCTGTTTTGGCGATTGTTGTCCTTCTTGTTCTCGGAGAAGGAGGAGATGATGGCCAGGCCGTCGAGCAGGGTGTGCAGGGTGTTGATGACGGGGCCGCTGGCGCCGTTCGCTGATGCGTATTCGGCGGAGTTGCGGGAGCGCGGTTATACGCCGTTGACGACGGTCAGCGAGTTGCGGCAGGTCGGGCGGCTTAGCCGGTGGCTGGAGGCGCGTGGCTTGTCGGCGGCGGAGTTGAGCGTCGAGCGGATCGAGCAGTTTCTGGTCTGGCAGCGCGCTGGTGGACGTCATCGCGGTGAGTGGTCACGGCCGGGCCTGGTGTGCCTGTTGGAGGTGTTGGGCCGTCTGGGGCTGCTCGCTTGCGAGATGCCTATGCCGGCGAGCTCGCCGATCGATCTGTTGCTGTCCTCGTTTGAGCGGTACTTGGTCTGCGAGCGTGGTTTGGCGTCGGGCACGATCGTTGGCTATGGGGCTCATGCGCGCTGGTTCTTGGAGGGGCTGGGGTCTGGTGGGGTGGCCGGGCTCTCAGCGGGTGAGGTGACGGGTGCGGTGCTGCGCAAGGCAGCCTCTGGGGTATCGGCCAGCGCGGCGCAGAACTTCGTGTCGGGGCTGCGAGCGTTTCTGCGGTTCTGCTTCGTCGAGGGTTTGGTCGCGGCTGATCTGTCGCAGGCGGCGCTGGTGGTCCGGGGCCGGCGGGCGTCGGTCCTGCCGCGCGGAATCAGCCGCACGGACGCCCGGGCGCTGTTGGGCTCCTGTGATCGTCGTCGGCTGCTTGGGCGGCGCGATTACGCGCTGATCATCTTGCTGTTGCGGCTCGGGCTCCGCCGCGGAGAGGTTGCCAGGTTGACGCTTGATGACATCGATTGGCGCGCCGGCGAGCTTTTGGTGCGTGGCAAGGGCGGCCGCGAGGACCGGCTGCCATTGCCGACTGATGTTGGCGAGGCGATCGCCGCCTACCTGCGGCGGAGGCCGGCAAGCGATCGGCGCGAGGTGTTCTTGGGAGCCCGCGCTCCGTATGCGCCGATCGCGTCCGGGACGGTCGCCTCGACTGTGCGCCGCGCGTGCCGACGTGCCGGGATCCCGGAGGTCGGCTCGCACCGGCTGCGCCACACGGCCGCGTGCGAGATGGTCGCAGCCGGAGTCCCGATCGTGAGGATCGGACAGGTATTGCGCCACCGCAGTTTGCAGAGCACCGCGATCTACGCACGGGTGGATGTCGAGCAACTCAGGCAACTCGCCGCACCGTGGCCAGGAGGTGAGGGGCGATGAGCGCGCTGGACGAACACACGGAGCAGTATCTACGGGCACGTCGTGCGCTGGGGGTCAAGCTCGAGCGTCACGGACGGCTTTTGCCGCAACTGGTTGCCTACCTGGAGGCGGCCGGCGCGAGCACGGTCACACGCGAGCTGGCCATCTCCTGGGCACGGATGCCCGCCGACGCGCATCCGCAGTACTGGGCAGCCAGGCTGTCGATCGCGCGTGGGTTCGCCGCCTACCTGCAGACGATAGACCCGCAGACCGAGGTCCCACCAGCGGGAGTGTTCGCCATCCGCTACCAGCGCCCGACTCCATACCTGTGGTCGGCACTGGACATCCGCCGGCTGTTGCACGCCGCGAGCGAACTGCGTCCGCCGCTAAAGGCGGCCAGTTACCAGACGCTGTTCGGGCTGCTCGCCGTGACAGGTATGCGTCTCGGTGAGGCGATCGCGCTGCAGCCAGATGACGTGAACCTCGACGACGGCGTGATCACGATCCGGGCGCACGTCGCCAAGCTCGAGCGCGCCCGCCTGGTCCCGCTGCACCAGAGCACCGTCCGGGCCCTGGAGCGCTACCTCAGCGCGCGAGCGCGACTGTGCCCGAGGCCGAGATCGAACACATTCTTTCTCTCCAGCATCGGCACCGGCCTCGATCGCAGCGCGGTCGGCAAAACACTGCGCACGCTCACCAGCACGCTCGGCCTGCGGACCGACACCGTCCACCCGACCGCGCACCATCTCAGACACAGCTTCGCCCTCAGCACGCTGATCGATTGGCAGCGCTCAGGCGTCCCGATCGACGGGCAGATCGCGGTGCTCTCCACCTACCTCGGGCACGTCAGCCCGGCGGAGACCTACTGGTATCTGAGTGCGACCCCCGAGCTGATGGGGCTCGCCGCCGAGCGGCTCGAGCGCCACCTCGGAGGACGGTCATGACCGCACTTGCCCCCTCCATGCAGGCCTATTTCATCGACAGGTTGATCAGCCAGCGACAAGCGAGCCCGAACACGATCGCCGCCTACCGCCACACTTTCAGGCTACTGCTCCGATTCGCCACCAAGCGCACCGGCACACCCCCAAGCGCCTTGGACATCAACGATCTCGACGCGCCGCTGATCGCTGCGTTCCTCGAGCACCTCCAAACCGACCGACACAACACGGTCGCCACCCGCAACAACCGGCTCGCAGCGATCCACTCACTGTTCGCCTACCTCGCGCTGGGACACCCCGAGCACGCCGACACGATCCAACGCGTCCTGGCGATCCCAACCAAGCGCACCGAGAAGAACCTGCTGACCTACCTCACCGACACGGAGGCCGACGCACTCCTGGCTGCCTGCAACCAGGCCACCTGGACCGGTCGGCGCGACCACGCGATGCTAGCCCTCACGATCCAGACCGGCCTACGGATCTCCGAGCTGATCGCTCTCGACTGCCAAGACATCACGCTCGGGACCGCCGCCAACGTCCACACAATCGGCAAGGGAAGAAAGACCAGACGAACACCGCTCACCCCGACCATCCGAACAGTGCTCAAAGCGTGGCTTGCCGAGCGTGCCGGTGCACCCGACGCGCCGCTGTTCCCGACCCGCACCGGCAAACGACTCAGCCGCGACGCCATAGAGCACCGCCTGGCACATCACCTACAGACCGCCGCTAGCGACTGCCCGGCGATCACCCGCAAGCACATCACGATGCACACGCTCCGGCACACCGCCGCGATGCGCCTACTGCTCGCCGGCAACGACATCACCGTGATCGCCCTCTGGCTCGGCCACGAGCAAATCTCGACAACGAACATCTACCTGCACGCCGACATGACCCACAAGCAACAAGCAATCGACCGCACCAAACCGATCAACACCAAACCCGGCCGCTACCGGCCCCCCGACACGCTCATCGCGTTCCTGGAGGCCCTGTGATTATGCCGACAACTCCATGCCCAAAATCCATCTGAACAGCGACTTCTCACCGACATCGGCATAACGCGCACATCGGCATAATCGTGGTTGTGCCGATGTCGGCACAACCACGAGCTGCGCCACACGTTCGGCACGCAGATGGCGGCTGCCGGGGCGCCGCTGCGCGCGATCCAGGAGTGGATGGGCCACGCCGACGCTAAGACCACCGAGATCTATCGGCACTACGCGCCCGACCCTACGCACGGGGCTGCGCTCGTGGAGCGGGCGTTTGGCGCCGGACGCGGCGGCGATGACACCGATCCGCCGAATACCGTCGGTGCTGGCCGGTAGCGTCAAGGCGGTGTCCTCGTTTGCTCTACAGGCCTGGCAGCAGACACGCGGGCGTCAACTCGATGAGCTGGACGCCGCGCACGCCGCGGTAGGCGGCCGTGGTCCCGGGCGGCGCTCTGCGACCTTGCAGCTCAACCACGCGTACGCCGTTGTGCTCGCGTCGCAGTTCCAGGGCTTCTGTCGAGACCTACATAGCGAGTGCGCCGATACCGTCACCGACGCGATCACTATGACGGGCGATGCGTCCACGGTGGACGGGTCGGCTCTGGCCGATATCGCGCTGATGGCGCTGACCCGCAATCGCCAGCTGGACAGGGGCAACGCAAGTTCCGGAAGCATAGGCGCTGACTTCAAGGCGTTCGACCTCGACATCTGGGAGGCCGCGAGGCGGCTTGACGCTCGTACACCGATGAGGGCACGGCGGCTTGATCAGCTCAACGTTTGGCGCAACGCAATTGCGCACCAGGACTTCGACTTCTCGCAGCACCAGCGTGAGATGGTGGGCGAGCCGGCTCGGCTTGGGTTGAGCGACGTGCGCGCCTTTCGCTCGGCGTGCGACGGGTTGGCGGCGACGTTCGACCGGGCTCTCGCCGAGCACCTGCAAAGCATCGTTGGCAGCCGTGCCTGGTGATACCGTTGATCGCAAGATGAGTCGTCAGAACGGACATTGTCGGCAGCGCCGCGCCACCCCAAAGGTCGGTGCGTTCGTTGGTATCCGCATGGGCGCTGAGGTCAAGCGAGCCCGCGTCATCGAGGACCGTGGCAACATCGGTGTCGGTGGGCGCCGCCTCGTTCGTCTTGAGCTGGAACAGGACTCGATCGACGGCGATGAGCCCATCCGCTTTGAGCGGCCGGTTGAACGACTGCTCGACGCTCCTGCCTGAGACCCGGCGCGACGATCATCGGCGTCGGCTCTCTGCGCGTTGGTATGCCGCCAGATGGAGTTTCTCGATAAGTTTCGCCTATGGCAACTGTCGGCGATGGGGTGCAGTCCGGTTCGGAGGCGGATAGCTGGCTGCATGCTCGCTTGATCCCGACCTACGGTATTCGGAGTCAGGACGAGCAAGAGAAGCGCGCGACCTCGTGCCTGCTGGCAGTGATGCACGGTGTTCCTGAGTTCGGTCACGCCCTGCTCCGAGAGTTGGGCGCGCCGAAGTCGCCAAGTATCGACACCTTTGCCGAGGTTCGCTTCAAGAACGCAGACGGCAAGGTGGACATCCCAGACGGAGCAATCGTATGCCAGCGAGGCGCGAAGCGCTGGACATGTCTGGTGGAGGTAAAGACTGGCGCCGCGATGTTGAAGGATGAGCAGGTCGGCAAATATCTCGACATCGCGCGTGATCACTGCTTCGACGGCGTGTTGACGATCTCAAACCAGATCACCCACAGCGCCTCCGAATCCCCGGTGACTGTGGACGGCCGCAAGCTCCGCAAAACAACCCTCTGGCACTTCTCGTGGTGGCGCATCCTAACGGAGGCAGTGGTGCTAAGCCGCAGGGGCGTATCGGATTCTGATCAGGCTTGGGTTCTTCGAGAGTTGATCCACTACTTGACTGGTCGGGCGTCGGGCGTCGCCGGATTCGAGGACATGGGCAAAGACTGGGTTCCGGTGCGCACCGCAGCTCACGACGGGACGCTGCGTAGCGGAGATCCACGTGCGCGTCAGGTTGCAGAGCGATGGGACCAGCTCACCGAGTATCTATGTCTCAGCTTGTCGCAGGAACTTGGACGCAACGTCGTGTCGGTTCGACCGCGCAAGCAGACGACCGGCGCCCGGCTCGACGAGCTGGAAAAGGCGCTGGCTACCGACGGAGACCTTCGCGCAACTATCCGTGTCCCAGATGCCGTCGGCGACATTCAGATACGGGCTGACCTCAAGTCTCGGCAAACGTCGCTCAGCGTGGATATGACTGCTCCTTCGGAGGGCAGGCCGAAGTCCCGCATCAGTTGGTTGCTACGTCAGCTCACCGAGGCTTGGCCGGACCTACGCGTCGAGGTCTGGTATCCGCACGCCAGAGAGACGGTCGCGGCGACCCTTGAGCAAGCACGCGAGCGTCCAGAGATCCTTTTCTCCCCCGCAGACACTACGCGCGAGCCTCGATCGTTCGTGCTGACACTCAGCCGGCCGATGGGCCAGAAGCGAGGCCGCGACGAGGGCTCGTTCGTGCGCGAGACGCGAGAACAGTCGGTGATGTTCTACCGCGACCTCGTGCAGAACCTGAAGGCATGGCAGGCTCGGCCGCCGCAAATTCGCCCCGAGCCTACTGTGGCCGACAGTAGCGACCCCCCATCGCCGCCCGACCTCTTGCCGCTTACGCCTGCCGACCATATGCTGCCTGCTCCCGCCAACGGCGACGCGCGAGGTGATGATGCGGCTGACGGACTTGTGCCTGAGTCGCCGCCGATGAGCCCGTTCCAAGGTTCCATTCAAGGTTCCGTTTTGAGCAAAACCGACCCTGCAGAGCCCGAGCCAACCCCAACAACCACGGGCAATCCCACCGTACCCGACCCCCCTTGGGCGACCTCATAACCCGAAGGTCGCAGGTTCGAATCCTGCCCCCGCTACTCGGAAAAACCTCCGGAAATCTGTAACTGTTCAGGTCGCCGTTAGGGTCCGGCGGTAGCGGGGAGCCAGGGCTGGTGTTGGGCGAGTTGCGCGAGGGCGTCGATTGTGTCGCGGCCTTGCTTGCGGGTGGTGCTGATGTAGGCGCGTAGGGCGAGGAACCTGTCTGCACCGGCCGTGGTGCGCCAGCAGCCTGAGATCTTTTGCTGGATCTTGATCATGCGGAGGTCCCGCTCGGCGAGGTTGTTATCGAATGGGACCCGGAAGTCCTGGGCGAAGCGCAGGACTTGCTCGCGGTCGCGGTCCAGACGAACGAGTAGGTTGCGCGCGGGGGTCTGCTTGATTACGCCGCGTTTGCCGGTGGGGATCGTGCCGGGCGGGTTCTGCTGGTGGCCGAGCACGATGATCTGCTCGTAGGCGGCGCGGTAGCCGGCGAGCGTCCACGGGTCCAGCGACTGCTCCCCGGTGGCCTTGGCGTCCTCGACAGTGACGTGCAGTGCCCGCAGCAGGACGTCGATCTTGGCGGCCCAGGACTGTGCCTCGGGATCTTGCTCGATGATCGCCAACAGCTCGCGTAGGTGATGGGCGTTGCAGAGAGCGTGAGCGGCGCTCCCGTAGGCGCGGTATTGCGGCCACCCGTCGTGGACGGCGATCCCCTTGAAGCGCGCCAGCACCCCGGCGTGATCGATACCTTCGGTGCCACGGCGATCGTGCAGCGCATAGAAGGTCAGCGTGTTGGTGCTGGAGCTGTGCAGCCAGCGCCCTCTCCCGCCCGCGCGGATGCCAGTCTCGTCGAAATGCACGACCGGCGAGTCGATGATCTGCTCATGTACCCGGTCGAGGAACGCGCTCAGATCACCGGCGCCGTCCTTGACGAACGCCACGAGCGTCCCGGTTGACAGTGGCGCACCGAGCCAGTCCGAGAGTAGCCCAGCGGCACGCTTATACGGCAGATGCTGAACTGCGGTCAGATAGATCCCCAGCGCCCGCATCCGCGGCCCGTACTGAGTGGGAGCGCTCACCCCCGCTGGAAACCCGGCGCTCGTAACATGCCCGCAGGCGCAGCGCCGCCGCTGCGCGCGATGCTCGCAGACCCTCAAACGCACCAGCGGCAGATCAAAGACCTGCCGGGCCTCCTCGCCCATCAGCACGCCGTCGGTGAGATCGCCACCGCAGCCCTCACAGCGCGACGGGAGATGCCGGACGACCTCATCAGGGCGCTCCACCCGCTGTAGATGACGACCCTCATGACCCGGCTGGCCACCCGGCTTGCGACCCGACGAGCGGCGCAGGCTTTTTGGTGCCGGCGGCTTGGCAAGCCCATCCGAAGACGGTGGCCGCGACGAGTTACGCGAATTCGCCGCCAGACGCGCCTTCAACTCCGCGACCTCCGCCCGCAACTCCGCGATCAACACAGCCTGCGAAGCGACAAGCGCCCCAAGATCCTCATACGACGGCCGACCCTCGGACACATAACAACGTTCGCGGCCTCGCCGCCACCCCCTGCCCCACAACCTGAACAGTTACGGAAATCTGGGGGTTTTTTTGTGGGCGGAGAGGTGGTCGGGCTCTGGCTGTGGTTCTGGGTCAAGCGCTGGGCAAGCTCTTGCGGGCTTTACGTGAACGGCGCAGCGAACTCCGGTCAGCAACTGGCTCCTGAACCGGCGGGCGGATCTCGATTGCTCGCGAGCCCACCCAACCGCGAATCCCTCGCGGTCGACCCCAGCAGATCAGTGTGTTGCGGGTGTGGAGAGCTGCCAATGCTCGACGCGGCCGCCGCCAGGGGCGAGCCTGCGCCTCACAGCTGCGATGACTGTCGTGTCGAGTACCTGTTCGAGCGTGTGGGTTCTCGGCTGGCTGTCGAAGGGGGAGAGTAGGTATGCCTCCAGCCCCGCTCGGGTGAGCAGCGGCTCGGCGAGATAGGTGACGGTCACCTGCCCGGTGAGGCGCCAGCCACCGTTGTCGGCGGTGAGGCTGGCGTTCTCGATATCGAGTTCCCAGCCGCCGTCGCCCAGTCCGCCACGGACATCGTCGTTGGGTCCATTGCGTTGTCCAGGAACTCGGTCGGGCTCTTGCTGATTTCGGTCATCTCGGTGAGCTCGTCGTCGCTGAGCCACGGCGCCACATCGAGCTCCGCGCGCTCTTGGATGGCCATAGCTCCACGTCCCGTAGCGTTGGCCCGGTTGGGCTTGGCCGATCGAGAGTGGCCCCGACGCCGGCCGGGTCCTTGGCGCACGACGCCCAACGAGGAGCTCTTCCAGGGAAGCCTGCACCAGCGGCAGCGGTTCGGGCCACTCGGGGTGCAGCTACTTGCGTGTGTACTCATACATCGATGCGTTAGCCCAACGCTCTCGACCCAGGTGCATGCGCCGACCGCGGGCCCGGGCCGCTGACGGCGACGGCGTCCCGATCGCGGTGGCGAGCTGGCGCCACCGTGATCGGCGCGGCCTGCGGTGCGTACTTCAGCAGCACAGAGGCAGCTTCAGTGGGGGTAAGCATGCCCAGACCGTGGCCAGTCGGTAGGACTGTACATGCGCGATCCCGCTTGCTGCGGGCTGGGGACTTGCACGGGGTCTCGATCGACTTGTACGGCGCTACATGCGCAGCCCGCGCTCGCGACAGGCGCGCAGGAGGTCGTCGACATACCCGTGGGCGTCGGCTGTCGCGGTGGGGTCGAGGTCTCCGGTGCTCTCGAATTGCGCTGCGCGGCGGGGGCCGAGGCTGTTGGGTTCGGTGAAGTCGCTTGTGAGTGACTTGAGTGCGCGCTCGACCACCTCGCGGTGCTCGGTCGCGTGGCGGGCGATACGGTCGGCGATGTCGCTGATGCCGTGTGGCCAGTGGCGCAGCACGTAGACGATGTCGTAGGCGTCCTTGGGCTCGCCGCGGTCGGCGAGGGCGAGGGCCTTGAGTACGACCAGGGCGCCGGGTCCGCAGACAGGAATGATGCGGCTGACCTGCTCGCCCGTGAGAGTGTGGCCGTCGATCTGAATCAGCTCGCGCTCTTGGAAGGCGAGTTCCAGGCCGGGGGCGATCAGGGCGCCGAAGTCGTCTTCGAGCGGTTGCACGCGGCCACCCTGTTCGGCGCCCGGGATGGGTGGCATGAGGAAGTCGATGGTGACGTTGAGCTCACCGAGTCGCCAACGCTGGGGTGTGGGGTTGCCGCGGTCGTTGACGTCCGGTTCGAAGTCCTCTTGGCGTAGGCGTCTGGCGATCTCGCTGTATTGCTGTTCGTCGAACAGTGCGACGGCGAGGCCGACGTCGAGGTCATTGGTGCCGGCATGTCCGGCCTCGTCTGTGGGATCGGCGTCGGCCTGGCGATCGATGAGCAGGCTGGGGGCGAGCCCCCCGACGATGCACAGCCGGTCCATCATCGCGCCGAGGGTCACGGCCACCGTCAGGCAGGCGGCTTCGACCAGCACGGTTTCCTCGCGCTGATAGCCGCTGTGGTGTCGGGGCTTATCCGGCGGTGGCATAGTGCAGATGGTGATGGCGTAGGTGCTCGGCGGCCTCGGGCGCGCGCTCGGGGAGGCGCAGCAGGTCGAGGTAGACCTGTGATGGGGAGACACAGTTGAGCCCATCATGGGGGTGCTCGCCAATGAAGACGCCGAGGTCGTCCGGTCCGACGAGCTGCACATTGGCGCCCGCAGAGCTCTGGCGTAGCTCTAGGCGCTTGGCGGCGTTGCGGGGATCGCCCTCGACGTAGACAGTGGTGAGGCGAAAGCGGGCGAAGTGGTCGATTGCCCACGCGGCTGGGAGCCCGGTGAACGCGTGGCGGACGTCGAGCGCGCCAAGGCGTTGTGCAAGGTCGCGCGCGAGCTCGATCCCGCTGCCGCTGATGTGGCCGGTGAGGATGTCGTGGTGGGTGAAGCGGTAGTCCTGCGCCCAGGCATCCAGCAGGCGGTCAGGGTCCCGGGGGCGCAGATCGCGCTCGCGGCGCTCCAGCAGTAGCTCTTCGTCGAGTCGTCGCACGATACGCGAGACGCTGCCGTCATCGAGACCGGTGGCCGCCACGATTTCCTTCTGGCGCCACCATCGGCCAGGGTCGTCGAGCAGAACCCGAGTCACACGGGCACTCTTGGGTGCGAACGGGGATGAGGGCCGGCCTCGTGACGGAAACTGGTTGGGGCGACCCTCGACCCGCACGTAGAGATCGTCGCTGCGGATGCGGGCGTTGCCGGACAGGTCGATCCAGTTGAGCCCCACCTCCTCCGCCGCGCGGGCTCCCGCGGAAGTCATGTATGGCACCACGAGGATTGGGATCGTGTCGTCACGTCGGAGGTCGCGCATCCGCCTCGCCGTGTCGGCGACGCGGCCTGGCTGGCTCGAAGCCTTGACCTGGAAGACCCAGCGATGGTCGTGCTCGTCGTGGCCAACGAGATCGACCTCGCCGTCCGTCGCGGAAGGCGTGTCGAGACGTAGGCCAGGCTCGCCCAGCAACTCAGTCAGGATCTCCGGCAGGCGATGCGTCGCCTCGCGCTTGATCGCCAACGCTTTTTCCTGCATTTATCGCTCCATTGCCATCATGTTGCAGGAAGATATTCTACACAGGAAAGGGGTATGTTGCTAGAACACGATCACCTGCCACGCACTGCATGCCTGGTCTTTTTACACAGGAATGCTTGAGGGAGGCCACCGAGTTGACGTTGGGGCCCCTTGGGCAACTGAGCTGTGAGATACATAGTCGGGCGTAGGCGCATCGAGTCGTCGGGGTGGTCAGTTCCGTCTGCGCGCCAAGGGTCGGTCAGCGTCTCAGTAGGACGAAGGTCCATGTTGACGCTTTCGTCATCTGATGACACTAGACCTCTGGACTCTGGGTCGCGACTGGGTTAGATTGCGTCCTCGTGAGGTCCTCCCTGTTGCCCAAGCTGCTCGTCCTCAGCGCCCTCGCGGCGGCGAGCTTTGCCACAGCCGGCGTTTCGGCGGCGCTGGCGGCGAACGAAATCGCCTACGACTGCAGCAAACTCGACATTTGTCTGCTCGATCCGGCGAACCCGGCGGCGGTGACCAACCTCACCGACAACGGGGAAGCGAGCATCGACGAAAAGCCGGTCTGGTCTCCGGACGGCAAGAAGGTGGCGTTCGTCTCGAACTTCGGGGTCGGTGGGAGCACGAGAAACCTTTTCGTGATGGAACCCGAAGCGCCGGAACAGGGATTCAACCTGGCGGTCCAGGTGACCCACTTCACGAGCGGTGTCCCGCTCGAGGAACCGGTCTGGTCCCCGGACGGCACCCGGCTCGCCTTCGTCCTCGGCAACTCCGAATCGAACGACAAGATCGAGGTCGCGAACTCGAACGGCACCACCGCAACCCCGCTGGTCGTCACCGAACATGGCGTGCATCCGAGCTGGTCGCCCGACAGCGCCAAGATCGCCTTCTCCTACTCAGAACAGGTCTACACCACGGTCGCCGACGGTTCGGCGTTCCCGACAGCCGTCGCAGGCGCCACCGGCAACGAACCGGCTTGGTCGCCTGACGGCTCGCGGATCGCCTTCGGCGAGCACGCGAGCTTCGCGACGGTCAACCTCGGGATCATCAGTCCGAACGGGGGGACTCCGGTCACCCTCACCTCTGGGGGGCAGTTCATCTTTGCCTCCTGGTCACCTTCGGGCTCGCAGGTCGTCTACCACGTGAGCGGCGGGGGCGAAGACACCCATTGGCGGGTCGCGAACGCCGACGGCTCGGGCGATCATGCCCTGCCCGAGTTTTCGAGCTTGAACCCGAACGGTCCGGCGCCATCGTGGTCGCCAAGCGGCAATCAGATCGTCTATCAAGGCTTCTACTTCGGCGGCGAACCGGATACCAACGCCGTCTACCTAGAGAACACCGACGGCAATGGCTCGGTGACTCCGCTCACCGGCGACCAGGGCTTCTCCACGTATCCCTCCTGGCGGCCGAGCCCGAGCGCGGCGCCGCAGGTGTTCACGCCGACGAGCGCCTCTGGAACTCCCGCCGCCCAGGCCCTCCCGGTGACGCTGCCGAAACCGACGACGGTCTGGATCACCAACCGGATCTTCGTGACCAAGGGCCCCGATCTGACCGTGATTATCGGCTCCTACGGTTGCGGCGGCCCGAGCTGCGGGGTCTCCACTGAAGGCAAGGCGAAGTACGGCGCGCCGGCGGGCCTCCTTGCGTCCGCGCGGACGAATGCCCAACTGAAGCGCAAGCGGCGCCAGGTCGTCGTCGCCAAGGGTAAGACGACGATCCCCGGAGGCCAATCCGGCCCAGTGAAGATGAAGCTGACCAAGGCCGGGATCAAGCTGCTCGAAAAGCAGGGCTCGCTGAAGATCGAAGCCTCGTCACCATCACGATCCCAGGGCAGAAGGCGATAGTCGAACACCGCCAGGTGACCGTCGTCTTGAAGAAAACCAAGAAGAAACGCGTCGCTGCCTGAAGCTCTGCGGCTCGGTCTCAGTACTCCTTCTTGATCACGAAGAACGAACCGCGAATAGTTCCGGCCAGCTTGGATTTCTGTCGGGCGAATTTGAACTGCGAAGCGAGCTCAGCCGGTATTTCCATCCCGTCGGAGAGCTTGAGACCGACGGCGCGCTTGCCGTCGTCGTCGATCGTATACATGACGTTGATCGACAGGCCGCTCTCATAGAAGACGTAGGCCATCCGGATGTTCTCGACCTGGAATGCGCTCGCCTCCAGTGGCGGGGACAGGATGACCAGGTCGCGTTCCTCCTTGAGGATGTGGTGTACCCAGTCGATCGTCTCTTGGGCATCGTCGGCGGGCTCGACGGTGAACACGTGGTCGTACTTGTTCTTGAGGTAGCGGGCCTCATTGGCGCGCAGACCGGCGAGCGCGACTGCTACCGGCGAGGACTCCAAGCCGGCGGTCGAAACGGTGTCGAAATCCACGACGTAGGGCATGGCTAGGCTCTCCTGGCGCTTGCGTCGGCCCGCTCGAATGTCACGGACTTGACGGTGGTCATGACCGCCAACTTAGCGCTCTGGTCGCCAGGTCGCTTCTCCATTCCTGCTCACCGGCTCCGGCGATAGCAGATGTGCGTGGCCAGTGGAGAATGCAAGGCCTCGGCGGGCTCGAAATCGAATTCGGCGAGGCCGTCGAATATCCGCTCGCCGGACCCGAGTAGAACTGGAGCGATGTCGAGCCAGAGCTCGTCGATGACGCCCGCCTGTAGCGCTTGGCGGACGGTCGAGGCGCCGCCCGCGATGTCGATGCCGTCCGTGCCCGCAGCCTCTCGGGCCTGGGCGTAGGCAGCGTCGAAGCCGTCGGTGACGAAGTGAAACGTCGTCCCGCCCTCCATTTCGATCGGCGCGTGAGGATGATGGGTGAGGACGAATACGGGCGCGTGGTAGGGGGGCTCGGGCCCCCACCAGCCCGACCACTCCTCTTCCCACTCGCCGCGGATCGGTCCGAACATGTTGCGACCCATGACGTAGGCGCCGCGGGGGCGCAGCAAACGACGTTCGCTCGCGGCGTCCGCCTCGTTTGCGCGCTCGTCGCCAAGGTGCCACAGGTGAAGCTCGCGACCGCGCTTACCGAGCGGGTTGTCGCGGCTTTGATCTGGTCCGGCGACGAAGCCATCGAGGGAGATCGACATGTGGCAGGTGGTGTCGGCCATGGGTGTCCTCCAAAGTGATTGTGATTTGCAAGCGGCACCGTGGGGGGCTGCCTAGCTTAGGGGCCACGGTCGATGTCCTTGTTCGCATCACCTCCCGGGCGCAGCGTAGTGCCCAGGCTGAGATACTGAACCTCAATGTCCAAACCGCTCCCCCTCGACTCGACCGTGGCGGTCGTCACCGGCGCCTCCAGCGGCATCGGCGAGGCGACCGCGCTTGCCTTGGCCGCACACGGCGCGACGGTCGCGATTGTTGCTCGCCGGGAGCAGCGGTTGGAGGACCTGGCCGACCGAATCGCTTCGGTGGGACCGAAGCCCATGGCGATCGCCGCCGATCTGACCGACCCGGCCGAGCCGCCCCGGGTGATGAGCGAGGTGGTGGACCGAACAGGTCGTCTCGATGTGCTTGTAAACAACGCCGGGATGATGCTGCTCGGGCCGATCGTGGACGCGCCGGTCGAGGAATGGGAGCGCATGATCGACATCAACGTGCGCGCGCTCATTCATTGCGCCCACGCGGCCTTGCCCCATCTGCTGCGGGCGGCAGAGGATGGTCCGCGCAACGTGGCCGACATGGTCAACGTTTCCTCGGTGGCCGGGCGCAAAGTCAACAACGGCTCGGGCGTTTACAACCTGACCAAGCACGGCATCGGCGCCTTCAGCGAGTCCTTGCGACAGGAGATAACCCGCCGCTACGTGCGCGTCGGCTTGGTCGAGCCTGGGGCCGTGGCCACCGAGTTGGTGGGTCACAACCGGCCCGAGGTCCTCCAGGCCTTGGCCTCGCGGCCCGGCCTGGGATCGCCAATGCAAGCGCAGGACATCGCCGATGCGATCCTCTACATGGTGACCCGCCCGCGCGGCGTTGCGGTCAACGAGATGTTGATCCGCCCCACAGACCAAGAGCGCTGAGGCCTACCGGCTCCAGTCCGCCCACCACGCGTGGCGTGCGAGAACTCTCGCCTTGCCTCCGCCATAGGGGATCTCGACGACATTGGTGTTGGCGCTCGGTTCCGGGCCTCCGCTGGTGGCGAGTATCCAGCGGCCGTCGCGCGACAGGTCCCAGCCCACAAACCCCTGCGAGGGTGTCCCCACGCGCCGCACCTTGCCAGTCTTCGGGTTCACGGTCTCCGCGTAGCTCGTGTCCTGGCCGCCGAACTCCGCAAGCAGCCTGTTCCCGCCCGAGGACCACGCCGTGGCCGTCAAGCCGGACAGCAGGAACGGGGGATTGGTGAAAGTCAGCCTGTGCAGGCCGGTGCCGGCCGGCTTGATCAGGTACAGGTCAAGCTTGGGTGCGTCTTCGCGGCGGCGCGGGTTGCGCGAGCGTGAGAACACGATCCATTGCGGCCCCCATACCGCGCCGGAGCTGCGCCCGCCGTGGGTCAATTGCCTCACCTGACCGCTGGCGAGCGTCACGATGAACACGTCGGTGTTCATCTTTTCGGTGGGCGCCCGCGTATAGATCACGCGCGATCCATCCGGGGAGAACTGGGCGCTGAAGAAGTCATATCCGGTGGCGAGCGTCGCCAGCACGGCGCCCGACTGCACGTCGATGCGCACGAGTCGCTTGCCGCCCAGTTCCGGGCCCATCACCGCCACCAAGCTCGTCGAGTCCGGCGACCAAGTGAGCGTCGACTGGTCCTGCCAGCCCGAGGCGATCAACACGCGTGGCGTGCCCCCCGCGGCGGCCACCACCGTGAGCCGCGTGTGCCCTTGCGAGACCGAGTCATAAGCCACGAGCTTCCCATTGGGCGAGACCTTGGGAGCGGTGCCCCTGGCCAATCTGTGAGGCGCGCTGCCGTCGTTGCGCGCCGACCATACCCATTCAGGCGCCGGCAGTCGCGGCGGTTCGGTGGGGAAGCCTCCGGTCATGTACACGAGCGTTGCGTGGGCCCGGGGCGCCATCGCGCAGCCCGCCAGCACGAGTAGCCCGCAAACCGTCGCGAGCAACCGTCGAGTCGACATATGGGGGGTTACGCGTACCATGATTTCGCCGAGTCTGCCGCCCCTCATTGAGGCCCGCATGAGCAACAACCCTGGTCAGCCTATGGGAAAACTACTTGATCCGCTTGAAGCAGCGGATGTCGCGAGTCGTCCCCCGATCTTCCAAGCTTTCGGCTGTCGCAATTGATTAGACTATCGGGGGTGTTTGAGCAGGAGGCTCAGCCCCCTTCGGAGGCAACGCGCGAGTTGCGCCCGCCGACGATCAAGCAGCTTCTCCATCCGGTGCTCGAAGCGCTCGCGGATGGTCAAACCCGCGATATCGCGACGGTCGCCGATATGGCCGCCGACATCCTGGGGATCGACGCCGCCACGCGTGCCTTGAAGGTTCCTTCCGGTACTCGTCGCGTCGAGCACCGGGTGGGATGGGCGTGTACCAGCCTGGTGAGAGCCGGTTTGGTCGAGCAACCTGGACAATCGGTCGTCCGGATCACAGATGCGGGACGAGAGGCGCTCGCGTCTGCGGAGGGTAGTATCGACCACGCGTATCTGCTCGAGCATCGCCCTGGGTACGCGGCCTGGATCGCCGACATGGGCGGGGAGTTGCCCGGGGACGAGCTCGCAGGAGGGGAGCGGCCGGTCGTTTGGCTCGTTCGCGCCGGTCGGGGCGGGATCCACGCGCCGGATTTCGTGAAACTCAAGGCGATCGTGGTGGGTTGGGGCGACACTGGGGATGTCACCGGGCTCTCACGGGAGGCCGTGAGGGACCTGGTGAAGGATCGCTACCCGAACATCGCCGGGAGCCACGTTTCCACGAGTGCCAACGTGCTCTACCGACTAGCCAACACCATGAAGGCGGACGATCTCGTGCTCACTCCGGAGCCGGCCTCGCGCACGCTTCTCATGGGTCGCATCGACGGACCCTACGCCTACTTGGATGCGCCGCTGGCCGGCGATATCCGGCACAGTCGCGGGGTGCGGTGGTTCGCGCGGGTTGAGCGCGACGAGCTTTCCTATGGGGCCAAGAACGCGACCGGCACTCTGTTGACCTTCACTCGGCCGAGCTACGAAACAGAGTTCTCGCGCTTGGCGGAACTGCACGCAGCCGACGCTCCGCCGGAGCCGCTTGCGCAACATGACACGGTGGCAGTGTCCGCGACGCCGCAGCGGGTCTCGATCCCGCCCGATGTGACAGTGCCCAAGCCTCAGCTGCGCGAGGACTTCCAGACGGTGCCGCGCAGACTGCTGCAACTCCTGGGAGAGCTCCATTCGGGACAGCTTGCGCTTCCCGACTTCCAGCGCAGTTTCGTGTGGGCGCCCGACGCCACCAGAGAGTTGATCGTCTCGATCATCCGTTCGTTCCCGGCGGGTGCGCTGCTGTTCCTGCAGGCAGGTGGCGCCGCCTTCAAGGCTCGTGCGGTCGAGCAGGCTCCGTCGCTGTCGGCACAGGTGCAGCCGACCACGCTGGTGCTGGACGGGCAGCAGCGGCTCACCTCGCTCTACCAGGCGCTGTACGGCGTCGGCCAATCGCGTTTCTTCCTGGACATGGGCGCGCTGCTGGCGGGCGCGGCGGTCGACGAAGCGGTGCGCGTCTTCTCGGCCGAGCGAGCGGCTTCCTTCGAGTCGATCGAAGCTCAGGCCGATGCCTTGATGATGCCCCTGTCCAGGATCTTGAACGGCGGTGCGGGGCGGTGGCGGGACGAGGTGGTCGAACTTCGCGACGACGACGATGGGGCGCATGCGCGCGAGTTGCTGCGCGGGCTCGAGGAAGCCTACGTCGATCCCCTCGTCCGCTACGCGTTCCCAGTCACGATCTTGCCGGCCGATACCGAGCTGGAGGCCGTCTGCACAATCTTCGAGACGCTCAACAGGACCGGGAAGCCGCTCACCCCCTTCGAGCTGATCAGCGCCCGCGCCTTCGTGGGGGGACACAGCCTCCGTGATTACTGGAGCCGGGCACTCGAAGATCACCCGATCCTCAGCGACTACGACATCGAGCCGTACTACGTGCTCCAGGTGATCGCGCTCAGGCTCGGGCTTGCCTGCAAGCGTGGGACCGTTCTCAGCCTACCCTCTGACGAGATCACCGCCGAGTGGCCGGCCGCCATCGCAGATCTCGCCGCGGCGATAGCGATGCTCCGTGACGAGTGTGGGGTCATTGCTCCCAAGTGGCTCCCCTACCGGCCGATGCTGATTCCGCTCGCGGCGAGCTGGCGGGAGATCACGGCCGCGTCCGGGCCCGTTCAGGGCACGATGAGAGCGAAGCTCAACCGGTGGTTCTGGTGTGCGGCGTTCACCGGTGAGTACGAAAGCTCCTCGGCCACGCTTGCGGAACGCGACAGCCCGGTTCTCAGGGCCTGGTTGAACGACGGCTCGGAGCCGCCGGTCGTGGCGAATTTCAATTGGAACCCCCAGCGATGGGAGACGGTCTCTCCGCGCCAGCAGGGGCTATATCGAGCGACCCTCGCGCTGACGTTGACCAATCAGCCCCGCGACTTCCACACAGGCGCTCCGCTGACACGCGAGCTTATCGAGGCACACCGCGTCGACGATCACCACGTCTTCCCCCGCGCTTACCTCTCCGAAGCCGGCCTCGGCACCGGCACCGACGCCGTTCTCAACCATTGTTTGGTCGATCGGCAGACGAACCTCAGGATCGGCAAGCGGGCGCCTTCGATCTACCTCGAGGAGGTCCGCCAGACACTTGGAGCAGAGCTCGACAAAGTGCTCGCAAGCCAGATGCTCCCGACTGGTCCGTCCAGTCCGCTGGCGACGGATGACTTCGATGGGTTCAGGTCCTGGCGGATCGAAAGGCTCCACGATGCACTCATCGAGCGCACGGGTTCCGCAAAGACGCCGCTCGCGCAACTCGATCCCCGGCGGGCGAAGCTCGACGGCAAGCTGGAGGCCGCGGAGCTCGAGCTGCGAGAGCTCATCATGTCCCGCCTCGACGGCGACGCGGCTGCGCTTCCCGACCACATCAAGGCGAAGGCACGAGAGCGCCTTGAGGCAGCCGCGCGTAAGCACCCCGCGCGGCCCATCGACGGGACTCAGTCGCTTGCCGACCAGCTGCAGTATCTCGACCTGCGCGACCTACAGGAGCTGTTGACGGCCAGGGCGACCTGGGAGCGCTTCGAGCCGATCTTTCGCAACAAGGACATGCTCAACGTACGCTTCACGCAGCTCGCCGAGCTCCGCAACGCCATCCGCCACAGTCGCGAGATAACCGAAGTGATGACCAAGGACGGCGAAGCGGCGCTGCTGTGGTTCGAGCAAGCGCTGGCGGCCTCGTAACGCGACCTGGTTGGACCGCTTCAGCTCGGCGGCCCCTGAGCCGATACCTACTGGAGTGATCGGAACTGTCAACGAGCGCATCGTGGCCCGTGCGGGCGCCTTGGTGCTCGCGCTGGCGGCATTGGTTGTGCTCGGCGCTCAGGCCGACCGTGCTGCTGCGTATACGCCCGGCTGCGGCCAGGTTCCGATCGTGTACGGGATTCCGCCGTGGGGTTTTCACACGGGATCGCCGGTCGTCGGGGCCGCTGGCAGCTTCGCGCGCGGGCACGGCGAAATCGACCTGGGAGCACGCACAGTGTCGGGGATCCTCTGCCAAGAAGACCATGTCCGCAAAGGTCCCACGCGTTCGATCACGATGACTGTCGGGCACCACCTCCTTTACCAGTCCCACTACGCGTCGATGTGGGGCTTTCCGGGGAACATCATGAAGATCCGGGTCCGCGTGCGGGCCAGCAACGACCCGGCCTGTCCGGTTGGAACCGTGGGACGGGCGGTCCTGTTCGCAAGCTACAACGGCGTGCGCAGCGACAGTGTCCAGTTCCGCTTCCCGGCCCCATGTCGCGACCAAGACCATCTGTATCACGGGACCCAGGTCAACAATCAGGTCCCGCCGCTGTAGCCGCATCTTTCGCGCGGGCGATCCTGCGGGGCGTTGGGCTGTGTCGTCCGCCCAGGCCGGCGTTCACGGAGTCGTGAGCGCCTGCGGGGAGGTCTCGTGAACCTGCGGGGAGGTCTCGTGAACCTGCGGGGAGGTCTCCTGAGCCTGCGGGGAGGTCTCGCGCGCCTGTAGGGCACTCGGTCGGAGCGTGGCCTCGAGGATCAGTACCGTCGCGCACAGCGACGCCCAAGCAACGGCCACGAGCGCCCAAATACGCTCTTCCAGCCCCTTGTAGCCATCGAAAGAATCGTGCAAGAAGAAGGTGACGATGCCCGCGACCAGGAGTACGAGTGCGCCGCCCAGCACAAGTCGTCCGAGCCGGCTCGGCCAAGCTGAGCGGGCAAACGCGAAGCCGGTCGCCAGCAGCGAGACCTTGATGGCGAGGCTGATCCACACGTGCGCGTAGTGGTGCCACGAGAGCGTGCCCGCCGCTTCACGCGATTTGCAAGCTGCGCTCAGGATCAGCGAGCAGTCCATTTGAAACTGTCCCACCAAGATCGCGCACACGCCGGCGAGCACGAAGAACAGGGGCATCGCCAGCGGCCAGGGTCGTGTGCGCAGCGACGGCACGATCGCGACGGCGAGCGCGATCAGCCCGAGCCCCCAGACCGTCATGAAACCGGTGAAGACTCGAGGATCGGCCGCGCCTTCGCGCCCTAGTTCGCTGATGTATTGACTCACCTGAGAGAAGTGGGGTTCGAGCGCTCCGCCCACGAACCATCCCCCGACGAACACGACCTGTGCGACGGTCGCGGCCCAGGCCAGCAGCAACGTGCGACGGCGCGCCGCATCGGGCAGAAGCGGCCAGTCCGCTGGCCTCAGCCAAAGTGCAGCGTCGCGTAGCATTGTTCTTCGAGACTAACCGATGCTCGCGCTGGGGATTCAAGCCGGCGCCACATGTGGCGCCGGCCGTACGGTGCATGCACCGTACGCCTACTCGTGCATGCACGAGTAGGAACTGGGCCGCGCATGCGCGGCCCAGCCCCCGGCGCATGCGCCGGGGGGAACAACATCATCGGCGCTCAGGTCCCATCAACGGTGAGCTGCTCGTGCATGCCTACTCCCAACCGGTCCAGGCGCGCCGCCAGTTCGCTTGGTACGAACTACCCGCATAGGCCGCGACATGCCTTGGCGTTAGGCTAGTGCGCTCATGGCTACGCCCAAGCCCGCGACAAGCGCCTCTCAGAACGAGACGATTCGCAACCACGCATCGTTCATCTGGAGCGTGGCCGACCTGTTGCGTGGCGACTACAAGCAGATCCGACTACGGCAAGGTCATCCTGCCGCTCACGGTGATCCGCCGTCTCGACTGCGTGCTCGAGCCCACCAAGCAGGCTGTGCTGAACGAGAACGAGCGGCTGGCCAAGGACAAGATCGAGAACGTGGAGCCCGTCCTGCAGGCGATCGCGGGAGAGCAGTTCTACAACACGAGCCCGCTCACGTTCACAAAGCTACTCGACGACCCCGACTCGATCGCCGACTCTGCTCAAGCTCTACATCGCCGGGTTCTCCCCGGCGGCCAAAGACATCATCGACAAGTTCGACTTCAGCGTTCAGATCGAACGGCTCCGGCGGGCGAGACCTGCTCTACCAGGTGATCGGCAAGTTCGCAGAGCTCGACCTCCACCCGGACGCGGTGTCGAACATCGAAATGGGCTACCTCTACGAGGAGCTGATCCGCCGCTTCTCAGAGCTCTCCAACGAGACCGCCGGCGAGCACTTCACACCCCGCGAGGTGATCCGCTTGATGGTGAACCTTCTGTTCAACGACGACGCCGACGACGTACTCACCAAGCCGTGGCGTCGTCAAGACGCTGTGCGACCCCGCGTGTGGTACCGGCGGCATGCTTTCGGTGGCCGAGGACTACCTGCGCGAGCTCAATCCGAAGGCCCGGTTGGAGGTCTATCGGGCAGGAGCTCAACGCCGAGACGTACGCCATCTGCCGCTCGGACATGATGCTCAAGGGCCAGGACGCTTCACACATCGCCTACGGCAACTCCTTCTCTGAAGATCACCACGAGGCCGAACGCTTCGACTATCTGCTTGCCAACCCTCCGTTTGGGGTGGAGTGGAAGAAGGTCGAGGACGAGGTTCGCAAAGAGGCCGAAACCAAGGATTTCCACGGGCGCTTCGGGGCCGGGCTGCCGCGCATCAACGACGGCTCGTTCCTGTTCCTGCAACACATGATCTCCAAGATGAAGCCGACCGGAGGACGGCGGGTCGCGCGTGGCGATCGTCTTCAACGGTTCGCCCCTGTTCACCGGCGCGGCGGGCTCGGGCGAGTCGGAGATCCGCCGCTGGATCATCGAGAACGACTGGCTCGAGGCGGTCGTGGCCTTGCCAGACCAGCTTTTCTACAACACCGGCATCTCGACCTACTTCTGGGTGGTCACCAACCGTAAGGCGCCCGAGCGCCGCGGCAAGGTCCAGCTCGTGGACGCGCGCGAGTACTTCGAGAAGATGCGCAAGTCTCTCGGCGAGAAGCGCAAGCAGATCTCCGAGGTCCAGATCGAGGAGATCACTCGACTGTACGGGGAGTTCAAGGAGGGGGAGAAGGTCAAGATCTTTCCCAACGAGGCCTTCGGTTTTCTGCGGATCACGGTTGAGCGGCCGCTGCGGCTGCGCTGGGAGGTGACCGATGAGACCGTCGCGGCGGTGTTCGCGGCCAAGGCGATCCAGAAGTTGCAACCGGACATCGGCATCGCGCTGCGCGAGCTACTGGAGGACGAGCGCGGCGCGACGTTTGCGACGCGGCGAGACTTGGTCGACACGTTCAAGGCGGCTGTCGGAGTGCTCGAACTGGGAGCACCGGCCCAGAAGGCCTTGTGGGGGGGCCTGGCCGTGCGCGACGCGAACGCCCCGGTCATCACCGACCGCAAGGGTAACCCCGAACCCGACCCCGAGCTGCGAGACAACGAGAACGTCCCATTGCCTTCGGTCCCGGTTTCATATGTCGAAGACCCCACAGAGCGTTTTGCCACGCTTGAGTATCGGACGGCGATCGATGACTACATGCGGGGTAAGGTGCTCCCGTATGTGTCCGATGCGTGGGTCGATCACGAGCGCACCAAGGTCGGCTATGAGATTCCCCTGACGCGGCACTTCTACAAATATGTGCCTCCGCGGCCTTTGGAGGATATCGACGCTGAGATTAAGGTGTTGGAGGATGAGATCCAGCGACTGCTTGCGGAGGTGGCTGGATGAGCGCGCAGAGAGCCGTGCCGGCCAAGTCCTTGTATCGCGTTGTTGACGACCGTGTCGGCGACCTCCCTGACACGCTTCCGCTGCTGTCCGTTTCTATATCGCGTGGCGTACTTCGAAGGGATGAGATCACCGATAAGGTGGCTCGCGCGGATGACCTGGGCAATTACAAGGTCTGCTCCCGGCAGGATGTAGTAATTAACCGGATGAGTGCGTATCAGGGGGCACTCGGGATCAGTCCGGTCAGTGGGCTTGTGAGCCCTGACTATCTGGTTCTTCGGGCCAATCCAAACGTGGAGCCGCGATTTCTGTCCTATACATTCCGATCCACGCGATTCATCGGTGAGATAACAGCGCGCCTTCGGGGTATTGGGTCTACCGAACAAGGTAACGTTCGGACGCCCCGTATCAATGAGGATGATCTTGGTCTCATTCCGGTGTGCCTGCCGTTTTACGCCATGCAAATTATTATCGCTGACTACCTCGATCGCGAGACCGCCCGGATCGATAATCTTCTTGCTGCGAAGCGGCGGATGGTTGAGCTATTGGAGGAGCGGATTCGGCTACTTGCTTATGCGTGGACCACGAAGAATGGAGACGTACTTCCGTTGCGTCATCTTGTTTGCATGGTAAAGACGGGTGCCACGCCGCCAGTCGAGGCGTTTGCCCGCTTGAGTGATGGTGCCGTTCCTTGGTATTCTCCCGCTGATGTCGGTGAGTGGCTCCATCTGACCGAATCAGAACGAACGCTCAAGACCGACGCACTCGAGGAACGAAGGGTGCCGCGATTTCCTGCCAAATCCACCTTGTTGGTGGGGATCGGTGCGACTGCGGGGAAGATCGCATTTCTCGATCATGTCGCGTCGGGAAATCAACAGATGACCTGTTTGGTGACAGGTCCTCGTATAGTACCCCGATTTCTCTCCTGGCAGCTCTTTGCTCGTCGCGACGAGATTCGTGCAATTGCACCATTCACGACGCTTCCAATCATCAATAACGAGTTCATTAGATCTCTATCACTGATTGTTCCGCCTATCGCTAAGCAGGCGGAAATCGTTGGGCTTCTGGATGATGAGACTACGAAGATGCAGGCTCTTGTTGATTGTATAGAAAGACAGATCACACTCCTCAAGGAGCGTCGCCAAGCCCTGATAACCGCAGCCGTAACCGGCCAACTCGACATCCCGGAGTCCGCATGAGCTCGATAGCGGAGAAGCTGCTCGAGGATGAGATCACGGCAAGTCTCGTTGCTCAAGGCGGCTACCTCACCTGCAAGCTCGGGACTGACAAGGACCTACGCCAAGACTTCGACCCCACCCTCGGCCTCGACACCGCAGAGCTGTTTGCCTTCATCGCAGCGACCCAGAGCCGACAGTGGGAGGCGCTAGCACAGGCCCACGGCGGCGACGAAGCGCTCGCCCGCCAAAAGTTCGTAAGCCGCCTAGCCCAACAGCTCGACGAGCGCGGCACCGTGGACGTCATCCGCCACGGCGTTCGCGACCAGAACGTCGAGATCCGCCTCTCCTATCGCAAGCCCGCCTTCGGCCTCGCCCCGGAGTTGGTCGCTCACTACGACGCCAACCGTCTCACCGTCACCCGCCAGCTCCCGTACGACCCCGACTTGAATAAGACCCTCGACCTATGCCTCCTGCTCAACGGCATCCCGGTGGCCACCGCCGAGCTGAAGAACCACCTGACCGGCCAGAACATCGAGCACGCGATCAGCCAGTACCGCAAAGACCGCGACCCCAAGAACGTCACGCTCGCCCGCCGCGCGCTCGTGCATTTCGCGCTGGACCCCGACTCGGTCGCGATGACCACCAAGCTAGAGGGCGAATCCACGCGCTTTCTGCCCTTCAACCTCGGCCACAACCTCGGCCGGGGCAACCCGCCAAACCCCAGTGGCCACAAGACCTCCTACCTATGGGAGCGCGTGTGGGTCAAGGACGCATGGCTCGACCTTCTCCACCGCTTCATCCACGTCGAGCGGCCCGAGAAGGGATCGCTGGCCGCGCGCCGTGCCGCGGAGACCGTCATCTTTCCCCGCTACCACCAGTGGGACGCCGTCACCAAGCTGGAGGACGACGCCGCGGCAAACGGCGCCGGCCACTCCTACCTGATCCAACACTCCGCCGGCTCCGGTAAGTCGAACACGATCGCATGGACCGCGCATCGCCTCTCCACGCTGCACGGCGCCGAGGATCGCAAGGTGTTCGACAAGGTCGTAGTGATCACCGACCGCGTCATCCTCGACCGCCAGCTCCAAGACACGATCTTCCAGTTCGAGCACGCGCGTGGCGTGGTCGTCAAGATCGACAAGGACTCGAGCCAATTGGCGGAAGCGCTCGAAGGCGAGCAGGCGCGGATCATCATCACGACACTGCAGAAGTTCCCGTTCGTGATCGACAAGATGGGGGAGAAGAAGGCGCGTAACTACGCGGTAGTCATCGACGAGGCCCACTCCTCGCAAACCGGAGAGGCCGCCAAGGACCTGCGGATAGCGCTGGGCGCGGGCGAGGAGCAGGAGCTCACGGCAGCCGAAGCCGAGGATGCAGGCCTATTGGCGGCCGCGATTGATCCCGTCGAAGAGATGCTTGCGCGTTCGGCCGGAGCACGCGGCGGCCACCAATCGAACCTCTCCTATTTCGCGTTCACCGCCACCCCAAAGGGACGCACGCTCGAGATGTTCGGGCGTCTCAATCCCCAGACCGGTAAGCACGAACCGTTTCACCTCTACTCGATGCGCCAAGCGATCGAGGAGGGCTTCATCATGGACGTGCTCGCCAACTACACGACCTACCAAACCTTCTGGAAGATCGAGAAGCAAACCGAAGACGACCCCGAGTACGACGCCAAGAAGGCGCGTCGCGCAATCGCCCGTTTTGTCAGCCTGCATCCCTACCACCTCGCCCAGAAGGCCGAGATCATCGTCGAGCATTTTCGCCACCACACAGCCAAGGAGATGGGCGGCCTGGCCAAGGCGATGGTCGTCACCTCCTCACGGCTGCACGCGGTTCGCTACAAGCAACACATCGACAAGTACATCGACGCCGGCGGCTACGGAGAAATAAAGACGCTTGTCGCGTTCTCCGGGAAGATCGACGACGGCTCCGGCATGGCGCTCACCGAGACCAACATGAACGGTTTCCCTGAAAGTCGCGACCGCCGAGGAATTCTCAGACATGCTCGAATACGGGGTGCTGATCGTCGCCGAGAAGTTCCAGACCGGATTCGACGAGCCGCTGCTGCACACCATGTACGTCGATAAGCCTCTGGTGGGCTTGGCTGCGGTGCAAACGCTCTCGCGCCTGAATCGGATCCACCCGTTGAAGGAGAACACGTTCGTACTCGACTTCCGCAACGACACAGACGACATCGTGGCGGCGTTCGAGCAGTTCCACGGCTGTACCGTCGCTCCACCCACCGACCCCAACATCCTGTGGGACACCAGGCGCCGCCTCGACCACTTCGACGTGTTGCGAGCCGAGGAGATCGAGACGGCGCTGCCCGCTCTACTCGACGCCGCAAGCTCAGCAGAGAAGAAGCGCTCGGCCGAAACCTATGCCGCGCTCGCGCCCGGCAAGGAGCGCTTCGAGCAACTCAACGACGAGGAGCGCCTTGAGTTCCGCGATGCCCTGAACCGCTTCGTGCGCACCTATTCGTTCGTGTCCCAGATCGCAGCCTTCACCGACCCCGCGCTGGAGCGCGACTACGTCTACTGCCGCGCTCTCTCCTTCTATCTCCGCGACAGCGGCACGGTCGAGCGCCTCGACCTGGGCACCGAGGTGGAGCTGACCCATTTGCGCCATCAAATCGTCTTCAGCGGCAAGCTCGCGTTGAACGAAGAGATCGGGGAGGTGCGCTCGTTCTTTGGCGAAGGCCAAGGAACTCAGCAGCAGATCGATCTCGAGCACCTCTCGAGCATCGTGGAGGTCCTCAACGAGCGTTTCGGCACCGATCTCAACGATGTCGACAAGCTGCTGCTCGATCAGTTCGAAGAGAGCTGGGTCGCCGACGACGAACTGTCCGACCAAGCGAAGAACAACAGCCTCGAGAACTTCCGCCTCGTGTTCGATCGTAAGTTCCTACAGACCATCATCACCCGTGTCAGCGCCAACGACGAGATCTACAAGAAGATTCTCGACGACGAAGACTTCCGCGTGATGCTAGGGCAGTACTACTTGCAGAAGGTCTACGAGCGGCTGCGTGAGGAGTAGTCAGGCGCCCGCCGCTACGCTGCCACCAGCTCCCCCTCGCGCGCCTGCTCGAACTCCTCGGCCGCGACCATTTCCGGCTGGGCGGAGGCGGGTGGGCGCAACACCAAGAACGCGGCCAATATGCCCAGGCCGACGCACCCGGCCGCGACCACGTAAGCCAGGTGATAGCCGCCGGTCAAGGCGCTCGCCAGTGAATCGCCGCTCGCGCTAAGCGTCTTGGTGTGATCGGTCGCGATCGTGCCCAGCGTCGCCAAGCCGATCGCGCCGAACAGCTGCACCGACACGTTGATGATGCCCGAGGCCAAGCCCGCGTCCTGCGGGGCCGAGTCGGACATCCCCATCGTCAGCAGCGGCAAGAACGAAGCCCCCGCGCCCAGGCCCAGTGTCAAGAAGGCGAGGAACAGCCCCGGGAAGTAACTCGCGTGCAGGCCCTGCAAGGCCAGCAGTACCAAGCCGACCGCGATCCCCGTAAGACCCGCCATAAGCGTCTGCAAGGCGCCGAAGCGCTGCACCGCCCTGGCCGCGACGCCCATCGACATGACCGCGATCGAGAAGGTCAACGGCAAGAACGCAAGCCCCGTGTCGATCGCGTCATAGCCGAGCACCTTCTCCAGGTACAGAGCGCCCAAGAAGAACGCCGAGAACATCCCCGTGATCAACAGGCCTCGGACCAAGCTCGACCCCATCAACATGCGCTGCCTCAGGATCCGCAAGGGCATGATCGGGTTGGAGATCCGCGACTCGAGCACCAAGAAGGCGCCCAGCAGCGCCAGCGCTGCGCCACCCACGCCCAGCGTGCGCGCCGAGAAAAGTCCATATTCGCTGGACTTCACGATCGCAAAAGCGCCGAGCATGGTTGCGAGCGTGATCAAAACCGAGCCCGCCACGTCCACGCCGCCCGCCAAACCGAGTCCTTCGTTCTCTTCGATCAGCATCCAACCGAGCACGAACGCAATCACCCCGATCGGCACGTTCACGAAGAAGATCCAGTGCCAGTCAAGCGACTGTGTCAGCGCCCCCCCGGCGAGCAGTCCCACCGAGCCTCCTCCGGCCGACACGAATGCATACATACCCATCGCCTTCGCCTGCTCCGCGCGTTGCGGGAACTGGGTCACGATGATCGCCAAGATCACGCTCGAGGCGACCGCCCCGCCGATCCCTTGCAAGACGCGCGCCCCGATCAGCATCCCTTGGCTTTGGGCGAACCCGCACAAGACCGACGCGGCCGTGAACATCACGAGTCCGGTCAAGAACACCTTCTTGCGCCCCACCAAGTCGCCCATCCTGCCGGCCAGCAGCAAGAAGCCGCCGAAGGTGACCAAGTAGCCGTTGATGACCCAGGTGAGGTTCTCCTGGGAGAACCCCAGTTCGCGCTGGATCGAGGGCAGGGCCACGTTCACGATCGTGGCGTCCAACACCATCATCAGCTGTCCCAAGCACAGCACCGCCAGCGCGATCCACCGCCTGCGCTCGCTTCTGCGCTCGGCCTCGCTGCGCGTGGCTGCCTCGGTCCGTGCGAGTGTGTCTGCTTCGGCCTCTCCGCGTGTGGCTGTCTCGGCCTTGCCGCGCGTGGCTGTCTCGGCCTTGTCGGGTGTGGCCACCGGCGCCGCGTCTTGCGCGTGCCGCACGTCTTCTGCGGCGGAAGTGGCTTCTGTGGGGGCGGTAGCGGTGCTCATGGTGCTCCTTCCAGTCTTGGTCACGGGAACACCATAGCATGGATAATCCATCTTACAAGTATCATCTTGTAAGCAATGATGGTTGCTGGGACGTGGTATAATCGAACGGCTATGGGTAAGCCCAATCAACCAGCGGACATCCATACCGCCGACCTCGGTTCGATGGTTCTGCTCACGCGCCTTGCCAAGCAGGTCTACCGCCGCTCCACCGAGGAGCTCTTGGGCATCCACATGCGCCTGGTGATGGCCCTCAGCTATCTGCGCGACCACGACGGCGCACCCCAGCAAGAGCTCGCCGAGGCGCTCTGCATGGACGCCAACAACGTCGTCCTCCTGCTCAACGAGCTAGAGGACCTCGGTCATGTCGCGCGCCGGCGCGACCCCGAGGACCGGCGACGCCATCTGGTCGAGCTGACAGACGGTGGACGACGCGCGCTCGTCAAGGCAGAGAGGGCCCAAGAGACGATCGAGGACGAGGTGCTCCAGGGGTTGGACGCCGAGGAGCGGGCAACCTTGTGGCGGTTGCTCACGCGGGCTTTGCGCGGGGCTGAGCCCTCGGTGCCGGTGGACGACGGCTCTGCAGTCTCGGTGTGAGAAGACTCGGACAGCTAACCGGCTGTGACGATGATCCTCGCCGGGCTGGCTCAACGATCGTGACACCACTCCTTGCCCGCCTAGCTCGACGACCGTGACGACGATCGTCCCCGGCCTGGTTCGACGAGGGCGACCGCACTTGTCGCCGGCTAGCTTGACAAGCATGACGACGATTCTCGTCGGCTAGCTGGGCGAGTAGCACAGTCGCGGCTGGCCAGATCGGCAAGCAGTCAGACGATTCCAATGTTAGGATCGCGTGCGATTTGCTGACTTGACGATGAGTGAAAGGAGCGAGCCGTGCATCGCATTGCCGCAATTTTGGTCGTCCTTGTGGTTGCCTTGGCCACTGCGCCGCTCGCAACCGCCGAAACGGTAAGCGCGACCGCTCCCACCCAGACTGCAACAACGGGTACTGCTAAGACCCCCGCCACCCCCACAACCGGCGAAGCGACAACAACTGGCGGCACCACCACAGGGACCTCGACCCGCAGCAAATCTCCGACCGAATCGAACACCAAATCCGAACGCGGTGTGGCGATCGCGATCCTGGTCCTCGGAGCGGTCGCGCTGGGCCTCGCCTATCTCTTCTACAACGGCTGGCGTCTCAGCTACGAAAAGCTGGCCGGGTCCGCTCTGCGCCTCACGGATCGTTTTCCCAAGACGGAGTTCAATCCTGTTGAAAACGCTGTTTTCCGCGTCCGGGGCGTTGCTGCCCAAGCCGCCGCAGATCAGCCGGTCGTCGAAGGCCCATCTGGGGTGGCCGTCGGTGAACCGGCCACCTTCAAGGCGAATGTAGCCGGGCAGCCGGCGGCGTGCACCTGGACGGTCGAACCGCCTGACAGCGCCACGGTGCAGCCGGCGACCGGTGCCGAAACCAAGCTGACGGCATTGAAAGAAGGCGCCATCACACTCAAGGCGGCGGTGGCCGGCGGAGCCCCGACACTGGTCCACTTGACGGCACTTGCGTCGGCCGGCGAAGGGGGAGTGCCGCTGCTTGGTGTCGGTTTCGCGGGAGTGGCCGCGACGATCATTGCGTTCACAGTCGCCGGTGCGCTCACCGCACTGAACATCGTCAGTGGGACCGCTTTCATAGCCTTTCTGGGCCCGGTTGTCGGCTACTTCTTCGCGGCGGCCCACAACTCCCCCGGAAAAGGCAGCGAATCGGTGGGGGCGAGTGGCGGGAAGGGGTAGCGTCCCGCTCAGGCACTACTCGTAGACCCGGTCCTCCGCTTGGCCTTGCGCTCGGCAGAGCGCTCCGCCTTCTTCTCGCGTGCCTGATCGTAGGACTGGGCGACGAGGGTCTTGCCGTCGGTCCAGCCGAAGGCCCTGATCAGCAGCAGGATCGCAAATAGGATTCCCCAAGCGGTCGTCACCAGCTGCTGGGCGACCGAGTAGGCCGTCGCGTTCGCCGTGCTCGTGATGCCCTTCAGCGAAAGCACATTGAAGCCCTGAACCACCCCCGCGCCGCCCGGCGTGACCGAGCTGACGTTGGCGATCGAGTTGCCCGCGACCACCCTCATCAAAGTGTGAAAGCTCACCGGGATGTCATACGCAGCCAAGAACATCGCGATCACTCCCAACATCGCCAGCCAAGCAATCGCCTCGGCGGCGACCACGCGCCCCAGGAAGGCGCGGGGATGGACAAGGATCTGAGCACCCTCCTTCGCCTGCGCCCACCATTGCCTCACCCGTCTGCGCAAGACGCGCCCCACCAGCACCACCAGCGCCACGGTCCCCACCGCCAAGATCGCGGTCGCCCAAGGGTGTTCTGAGACGAAGCCAAGCTGGAGCGAAAACGACCCATTCACCGTCAAGAACAGATACACGTAACAGAAGGTGCCAATCGCCGTAAAGAAGATCTTCTGTACCGCCATGCCTGCCAACACGCCCGCCAAAGTAGAGCCCACCACGATCGTCGTGAACATCAAGAGCATCGCGAAGGTCCCCAAGTTGGCCGGCAACACCGAGTTGAGCGCCACCGCGGCCGCGTAGCAGGCCAGTACCTGTATCCAGCGGACTTCGGCCTCCGGGTAGCCATAGCGCAGGATCGAAAACCAAGCGAACGCGGTCGCCGTCGTCTGCAGTGTGAGTAGCACGATCGCGGCCACCAAATAACCCAGCGAGATGCTGGTCAAGGTGTCCCAGATGTGTTTGAACCAGCTGGCAATGTCCCAGCCGGCGAGGGTCGCCCCAGCACCGATCACGACCAGGACCAGCGCGCCGATCAGCAGCCCTCTCAGGTGAACCTGCCGTGAGGGCTTGGCCGCGTCTTGAGTGTCCATGCCTTCGTTTGTGCGCTTGATCTGAGTGTCCTCGGGCTCGCGACCTCGGGCTCGCGACCTCGGGCTCGCGACCTCGGGCTCGCGACCTCGGGCTCGCGATCCTCGGGCTTGCGAGCCGCAGGATCACTTGACCAGCGCCGGCCGGCGCGCCCCGCGCCGGCCGCAGCGCTCGCTCAAGCCACGATGGCCTTCGCGTAGGCGAACTCCTGGTCGGTGGGCACGCCCGACTCGCAGTGGTCGCTCAAGCCAGGATCTTGGCCTTCGCGTCGGCGAACTCCTGGTCGGTGAGCACGCCCGACTCGTGCAACTGGCCGAGCTCCTTCAGGCGCTCCATCGGATCCGTTTCAGGAGCGGCCGGCGCCGGCGGAGCATACGCCTGGGGTTGCGGTTGCGCTTCGGGCTGCTGCTGTTGTTCTTGGGAGGCCCAGCGTCCCTGTTGGCGACGGCTGACGCGATTGGACACGGAGGTCGCTGTTCCGGCGATGACGGCCGTGCGGGCCATGGTGCGCATGAGTGGCATTTTCGATGTTTCCTTTCCGGTTTTTCAGGACGCGCTGTCGAGCGCGTCGAGCGTGTCCAACACGTCCTGCGCCGCGACCCGCTCGAAAGCGAGCATGCGTCCGCCGTTGCGACGCACCGCTGTGGCAAACGGCGCAGCCCAGGTGTTCTCAAAACAGATCATCACGGCCGCCTCGCCCGGCTCCAAGGCCTCGCCGGCCGTGCTCGCGTCCTCCTCGCCGAGCATGCCCGTGCGGGCGCCCGCGAACACGACCAGATCGTCGACCCCGTCGCCATCCAGGTCGGTGATCTCGAGTCCCGAGATGGTGCCGTCATCGTCCTTCTGCACCAACAGCACGTCCAGCACCCTGACGACGCCTTTGTCGACGAGATCGATGAACAGCGGAATCGCCTCGCCCGTGCGCGGCGCGTCCTTCGGATAGCCGATCACAACGACATCGACGGGACCCAGCTCCAGTTCCTCGTTGCTCACGACTGCTGCTCCTTTTGTCGGCCCGTTGTCTCCGGATCGACGCGACCGCTTGTGCGCCGCATCGATTTTCGCCTCCGGAGGAGTCTCGGCTGGAGGCTCTCGCCGAGTGTAACGCCGTTTCCGCGCATCGTCATCCCACAATCAACGTGCCTTCCCCCTTTGAGGGTTGAGCGAGGCCAGCTTCCCCGCTTTGAGGGTTGAGTGAGGCCAGCTTCCCCGCTTTGAGGGTTGAGCGGCGCCATCTTCCCCGCTTTGAGGGTTGAGCGGCGCCATCTCCCCTGCTTGAGGGTTGAGCGGCGCCAGCTCCCCCCTATGAGCAGTTGAGCGGGGCCAGCGCTTTCTCGTAGCTCGACGCCAGCTGGGTCAGCGAGGATTTGAGCTGCGTTTCGAGTTTGCTCAGCGACGGTTTCGAGGTCAATTCCGACAAGATCGAACTGACCTGCGCTTCGAAGGTGTGGGTCGCTGCTTGGACTTCTTCCTTGCGCGCCGGTTGGAGGTTCGGCTGGGCGTCCTTGATCGTCGTGAGGTCTTTCGCGATCGCTTCCAATCCCGTCTTGGCTTCGCCCGGAGCGCTCAAGGACAGCGTCAGTTCGCTCAGCTTCTTGACCTGCGCCGAGATGTCCGTTCGGGCTTTGCAGACCTGGGCCTTCGCCTTTTCTTCAGAGGATTCGCCGCAAGAGGCGAGCACCACGGCGCCGACGAGAAGGCTGATCACGACAGGAGTCTTGCTTGCGGCTCTTGGCATCGGAGGCCTCTCGATCGGTTGAGCGCGGCGGGTTTGAGCGTGGCGGGCTTGAGCGCGACGCTCACGCGCCGACTGCCCGGAGTCTAAAGCACGGTCTCTGCGCCCGGGTCCAAGATCCGCACCTCCACATCTGGTGCCAACCTCGCAGCGTGCTCAGCGAACAGGCGCGGCGGTTCGGTCAGCCGGCCGCGATGACTGCGACCAAAGCCGAGTGGCAAAAGGGTGCCCCAGTGGACCGGGATCGCCAGTCTAGGGCGCATCAAAGCCACCGCTTCGGCCGCCTCGAGCGGGCCCATGTGCCCCGGGCCCAGCTTCGGGCCCCAGCCCGCGACGGGCACCAAGGCCACGTCGAGTGAGGGCGCCAGGTCGGCCATCGCCGGATAAAGGGCGGTGTCCCCCGCGAAGTAGATCTCTCGCGCGGTCCGCTCCTGCCCGCCCGGACCGCTCACCACGAACCCCATCGCCTCGGCGCGGGGGCCGCCCGGGCGGCGCGCATCGTGATCGGCGCGCACAGCCCGTACCCATAGCGGTCCGACGCGCGTCGCCTCGCCCACGCTCAACTCGGTCACCGCCCCAAACCCTCGTTTGCCCAGCCACGCCCCCGCGCCGCGCGGCACGATCAAGGGGATGTTCCTACCGAGGCGCCGCAGAGAAGCCAGGTCCAAGTGGTCGTGGTGGGCGTGTGAGATAAGGACCGCGTCAGGGTCTGAGAAAGACTCCTGCCCCGGCATCGGTGCTTGGCGGCGCAGATGCGCCACGCCCGCACGCAACAGCGGGTCGGTCAACAGCCGCAAGCCCGCCACTTCGATCAGCGCGGTGGCATGGCCCAAGAACGCGATACGGTCTGCGCCCGTATCCCCGCGACGGGCAGTCCCCGCGCCATCGACCATAGCGAGAACCTAGCAACCAGATGCACCCACCGAACGACGAGCGTGATCCACCGAACGACGAGCGTGATCCTCTGACCGATGGGCGCGATCCCCGGGCCGACGAGCGCCCCCCCGCGCAGCGCCTCAGGCTCGTGCGCCAAATCGTCGGCTTCGCCCTGCGCACGCTCGCCATGCTCCTGGTCCAAGCCGTCGCGCTCGTTGCCCTCACTGCGCTCCTCTCCGGTCAGGACACGCTCTCCCTCGACGCCGCCATCCTGGTCGCGGCCGTGATGGCGGTCCTCAACGCAGTCCTCTGGCCTCTCTTGATCCGCGTGGCCTTGCCTCTGACGATCCTCACCTTCGGGCTGGGCTCCTTGGCCCTCAGCGCCGGCATGGTCGCGCTCGCCTTCTACGCGGTAGACGGCAAGACGCCTTCGTTCTGGACCGACTTGGCGATCGCCTTCGGCCTGGCTTTGGTCTCGATGCTGGTAGCGCCCTTGCTCGACGTGGACGGCGACGCGCGCCACCTCAGAGTGGTGCGCCGCAGACTGAGGGGCTCCCGACGCAAGCACCGCACAGACACTCCAGGAGTCATCCTGTTCGAGATCGACGGCCTCGGCGAGGGGGTCCTGCGCGAGGCGATCAGGGCCGGCCACGTGCCCACGATCGCCCGCTGGCTATCCGACGGCTCCCACCGGCTGATCGGCTGGGAGTGCGACCTCTCCTCCCAGACCGGTGCATCCCAGGCGGGCCTCCTGTTGGGCTCCAACTGGGACATGCCCGCCTTCCGCTGGTATGAGAAGGAGTCCGGTCGCACAATCGTCTCCAACCACCCCGCCGACGCAACCGAGATCGAGCGGCGACGCTCCTCGGGCGCCGGGCTGCTCGCCGACGGGGGCACCAGCCGCGGCAACATGTTCTCCGGCGATGCGCCCCGCTGTACCGCCACGATGAGCACGATCCGCGACCGTTCCCGCTCCAAAGCCTCCGACCTGTTCGCCTACTTCTCCGACCCCTACGGCTTCATCCGCACGATCGTCCTCTCCCTGGCCGATATCGCCGAAGAGCGCCGCGCCGCTCGTCGCCAGCGCCGCGCCGGAGCCCCCCACGTGGACCGCAAAGGCGCCTATCCCCTGATCAGAGCCACGATCGCGGTCGTCATGCGCGACCTGGTCTGCGCCTTGCTCCTGGCCGACATAGTGGAGGGCGTGCCCGCCAGCTATGCGACCTTCGTCGGCTACGACGAGGTCGCCCACCACTCCGGCATCCGCGAGCCCGACGCTTTCGCAGTGCTTCAGCGCCACGACCATCAATTGGCGCGCCTGGAGCGAGCCACCGCCCAGTCGCCCCGGCCCTATCGCCTGGTCGTGCTCTCCGACCACGGTCAAACCCAAGGAGCGCCCTTCCGTCAACGTTACGGCCAGACGCTCGAGCAAGTCGTCTCCGACGCCCTCGCCCGAGGCGAGGTCTACGCCCCCGCGGCACTCGACGAGGCCTGGGGCGACATGGGCGCTGTCCTTGCCGACGCGCGCCAAGAGGACAACGTGCCCGGGCGCGTCCTCGCCCGCGCCACCCAAGCGCGCACGGTCGAAGGCACCGTCGCGCTCGGGCCCAACCGCGAGGCCTTGGCCGACCGGGACCAGGCGGCCTCAAAGGAGGCGATCGTGATGGTCTCCGGCGGACTCGGCCTCGTATACCTGCCGAGCAGCCCCGAGCGGATGACTTCCGAGCAGATCGCCGAAGCGCACCCCCTCCTGCTCGAAGCGCTCGCGAACCACCCAGGCATCGGCTTCATCATGGTGCGCTCAGCCGAGCATGGGCCGCTAGCGATCGGCGCCGCCGGACAGCGGCGCCTAAGCGACGACACGGTTCAGGGAGAGGACCCTTTGGCCGATTTCGACGCCACCGCGGCCGACCACCTGCGCCGCCACGACAGCTTCCCTCACTGCCCCGACATCCTCGTCAACTGCATGTTCGACCCAGTCGCCCAAGAGGTGGCCCCCTTCGAGGAGTTCATGGGCTCCCACGGCGGGCTCGGCGGGCCCCAGACCCGGCCTTTCGCCTTGATCCCCTCGGAGTGGCCCGAGCCGTCCGAACCGATCGTCGGCGTGGAAGCGATGCACGAGGCTTTGCGAGGGTGGCTCGGCGCTGGCGAGGGGAGAGGACAGGATGCGCCGCCTGTCAGTAGTCGCCCCGCACCACATTGACCAGCTGCTCCCCCCGCACGTAGCGCCCCACCTGCTCGCCTACCAACTCCCACGCGCGTCGCCGCGCTATTGGACTGTCGCCCGCGACGTGGGCGGTGATCAGCGCACCCTTCGCCTCCCACAACGGATGCTCCGCAGGCAGCGGTTCAGGGTCGGTCACGTCGAGCACAGCTTTCAACCGGCCTTCCCCGAGCAGCGCCACCAGCCCGTCGGTGTCCACCACCGCCCCCCTAGACGCATTCACCAACAAAGCGCCTTCGGGTAGGCAGCCAAGCATCTCACCATCCAACAAGCCCGCGGTCTCCCCGGTCAACGGCAATGCGACGATCAACACATCGGCAAGCCCCAGCAGCCGCGGAAGGTCGTCCACCGCATGGACACCCTCACGTGCATGTCGCGCGACCCGCAAGACGGTCCCCCCAAACGGTTTCAGCAGAACCTCCACCGCCGCGCCGATCGAACCATAACCGAGGATCACAAGCGTCTTGCCCGCCAAGTCTTCGGGTTCGCTCCACTCCCAGCGATGCGCGCCTTGGCGGTCGCGCATCTCGCCCACCAGCTTCACCGAGGAGAGGATCGCCGCCATTATCCACTCCGCCACCGCCCCGTCCCGAGCGCCCCGCGCGTCGCAAAGCTTCACCTTCGGCGGGAGGTGCGGTGTGAGCCAGTCGATACCCGCCGACAAAGTTTGTACCACCCTCAAAGACCCCATTCCAGGTAGCAGCTCCAGCAGCTCCTTCGAGTCCTGGCCCGGGACCAAAAACTCCGCTTCGGCGATCGCTCGGGGGAGCGGTCCGGACGCCGGGAACCTGTGAACGCCCACGCCCGCGACCTCCTCGCCCAACGCCTCATGGCCCGGCTGTTCGGGGATCCACACCTCCATCGCGCGCCCTTCCTCGCCAGCCGCCTAAGGGGCCTCGGAGACGACCAGGCGCAGCGAGCCCTCGAAGCTGTCCAGCTCGCGCAGATACCCATGCTCGGCGTCCCACGCCCCCGAGTCCAAGGAGTCCCTGAGCCGCTCCACGATCCCCCTCTCGGTGTCCGAGTCGAGCAAAGCCCACATCGATTGCGCCGCGCGCACCTCCGCGTCGAGCAACGCCTCCGGGCGCCGCCAAAACGCCTCGAAGAAGCCGTCCTTGCAATCGCCAGGCGTCGGCATCCGCTCCACCCTCGTCCGCCCGCCAAGCGCCTTCGCGACATCGTTGATCGCGGGGAACCTCGGTCGCTCCTCGGCCACACCCTCGCGCAGGTAATCCAGCTGCCAAGCCGGCAGATGGTCCAGCTCGAACGTGAACACCACCACCGGCCCCTTCGCCACCCTACGCAACTCTGCCAACCCCCGCTCCGGCGAATCCCAGTGGTGAATCGTCACGCAAGCCATCGCCGCATCGAAGGTCCCGTCGTCGAAAGGAAGCTCCTCCGCGCGCGCTTCGATCGCCGGCGCGGCGTCCTCAGGTCGCTGCGCGCGCATGGTCGCGCTCGGCTCCACCGCCAACACCCATCGATCGCGAGGCTCATAAGAGCCGCCGCCCGCGCCCACATTCAAAACGGTGCGAGCCCCGCCCAGCGCCGCATGGATGCAAGCTTCGATGCGAGGGTCCGCGCGCCGGTGCTCCGCATAGGTGCGACCGTGGCGCTCATAGTCGACGCTTCCCTTCACCCTCCGAACCTATCGAGATCGTCAAGGCGTGCGCTCCGTCGACGCACTACTGTCATCGAGACATGTCCGCGCAAGCCGAGCCTGCCGAGACGATCTCCAGCCCCGAGCCGGCCCACGCCGAGGCGATCTCCAGCCCCGAGCCGGCCCGCGTCGAGGCGCACTCCCGCTCCGAGCCGGCCCGCCGCGGCGAGCCCGCTCCCCGGCCGGAGCCCACCTCGCCACCCCGGCGCCCCGCGATTCTCGCTGTCGACGACGAGCCCGCGGTCTTGGCCGCAGTCGCCCGAGACCTGCGCAGAGGCTTCGGCGAGCGCTTCCGCATCCTGCGGGCTTCGTCCGGCCCCGAGGCCTTGGAGCTCCTGCGCGAGCTGCGCGCCCGCGGCGAGGACGTCGCGATGCTGATCGCCGACCAGCGCATGCCCGGCATGGCCGGCACCGAGTACTTGACCCAAGCCCGCCAGCTAGTGCCCGACGCCAAGCGAGTACTCCTGACCGCCTACGCCGACACCGAGGCGGCGATCGCCGCTATCAACGAGGTGGCTCTTGACTATTACTTGCTCAAGCCTTGGGACCCCCCCGAGGAGCAGCTGTTTCCCGTCGTCGAGGACCTGCTCACTACCTGGGAGGCCGGCGCCGCCTTGGAATCGGGCGGAGTACGCGTCATCGGACACCGCTTCTCGCGCGAATCCCACGACTTGCGCGACTTCCTAGTGCGCAACCGCGTTCCCGCGCGCTGGCTGGACGTCGAACGCGACGGCGAGGCCCGCGAGCTGTTGCGCGTCGCCGGAGTCGACTCCGAGCGCCTGCCCGTGGCCATGCTCGAGGACGGAAGCGTCTTGGAGCGCCCCACGATCCTTGAGCTGGCCGAGCGTCTCGGCGTCAGCGCCACCCCCGCCCAAGACCACTACGACCTGGTCGTAGTCGGCGGCGGTCCCGCCGGGCTCGCCGCCGCGGTGTACGGCGCCTCGGAGGGCCTGAAGACGGTCATGGTCGAGCGTGAGGCACCCGGTGGCCAAGCCGGCCAGTCCAGTCGGATCGAGAACTACCTAGGTTTTCCAGCCGGGCTCAGCGGCTCGGACCTGGCGCGCCGCGCCACCGACCAAGCCCGACGCTTGGGCGCCGAGCTGCTCACAGTCCAAGAGGCCGTCGGCCTGCGCGCCGAGGGCTCCGCGCGCCTGGTCGATCTCAGCGGCGGTGGAGCTCTGAGCGCCAGCTGCGTAATCGTCGCCTCGGGCGTCTCCTACCGCCAGCTCGACACGCCCGGCTTCCCCGAGCTGACCGGCGCCGGCATCTACTACGGCGCGGCCATGACCGAGGCGCGCGGCTGTGCCGACCAGCGCGTGGTCGTGATCGGCGGCGCCAACTCCGCCGGTCAAGCCGCCGTCTACTTCAGCGGCTACGCAGCCCAAGTCACGATGCTGGTGCGCGGTCCTTCGCTCGAGAAGTCGATGTCCCACTATCTGATCGAGCAGATCGCGGCCCAACCAAACATCGAGGTCCTAACCGGCACATCGGCCACCGCCGCCGAGAGGGAGGCTGGGCGCTTGCAGAGCCTTCAGATCCAAACGCCCAGCGGCAACGACAAGCTGGCGGCCGACGCATGCTTCGTGTTCATCGGGGCCTCCCCCCGCACCGACTGGCTTGACGGAGTCGTCTCGCGCGACGAGCGCGGCTTCATCCTGGCCGGCCGAGACGCCCAAGCCAACGGCTGGCCCCTACAACGCGAGCCCTATGTCCTCGAGACCACGGTCCCCGGCGTATTCGTCGCCGGCGACGTGCGCGCACGCTCGATCAAGCGAGTCGCAAGCGCGGTCGGGGAGGGGTCAATGGCCGTCTCCTTGATCCACGAATACTTGGTGGACGCGTGAGGCCCACCGCCGCCCCGCCAAGCGAGACCTCGCAATGAGCGCCGCGCCCGAGCCGCCCGCGCCCGAGCCGCCCGCCGACGAGCCGGCCGTCACGCTCGAGGAGCTGCGGGGCGTGGACCTGTTCGACAGTCTCGACGATTCTGCCCTCACCGAATGGGTCTCTTTGGCGCACCCTCGCCGCGTACCCGCGGGCGGGGTCATCGCCGAGCAGGGCGAGGAGCCCCCCGGCCTGCAATTGCTCCTGGAGGGCCGCGCCCAAGCCTTCATCCTCGCTCAAGGCAAGAGCGAGCCCGTCGGTCACCACACCGCTCCGACCTGGATGGGGGCCATCGCCGTCCTGACCGGTGGCACGCTCGGGGTACGCATGCAGGCCGAAACCGACTGTCGCCTCGCCACCGTCCTGCCCGATGACTTCAAGCGCATGGCCTTCGCCCAGCCAGAGATCCACCAGCGAGTGATGCGCCAAGTCGCCCCCGTCATGAGCCGCATCACCGAGCGCGAGCAAAACCAGGAGCGCCTAGCCTCGCTAGGCACGATGGCGGCCGGCCTGGCTCACGAGCTGAACAATCCGGCCGCCGCCGCGCGCCGGGCCGCCGCCCAAATGACCGAAGCCTTGGAGGCGATCGGCTCGGCCTTGGCCACGTTCGTGCAAGCCGGCGTCGAGCGCGCCGAGGCCGCACAGCTCCTTGAGCTACAACAGCAGGCCGTCGCCCAAGCCGCTTCGGCCACAGCCTTGGATGCCTTGGACGCCTCCGACGCCGAGGAGGACCTGCTCGCGCGCATGGAGGACCTCGACGTCGAGGAGCCTTGGCGCCTGGCCGAGCCCTTGGCGGCAGCCGGCGTCGATCAAGCATGGCTCGACCGCGTCGCCGACTTGGCCGGTCCCGCGACCGGGGCCGCCCTGCGCTGGGTCGCGGCCACGCTCACAGCCGGGCGTCTCTCCGAGGAGCTGTGCGAGTCCACCGCCCGCATGTCCTCCTTGGTGGGTGCCGTCAAGTCCTACGCCTACATGGACCGCGGTTCCCTGGTCGAGGTGGACATCCACGAGGGCCTCGAGACGACCCTGACGGTGCTCGGCTACAAGCTCAAGCACACCTCGATCGCGACCGAGCGCGACTACGACCGTACGCTGCCCAAGCTGACCGTGCGCGGCTCCGAGCTCAACCAGGTCTGGACCAACCTGCTCGACAACGCCATCGAAGCTTTGGGCGAGCAAGGCACGATCCGCCTCTCCACCCGTCGCGACGGCGACTGCGTCCTGGTCCAGATCGCCGACGACGGCCCCGGCATTCCCGAGGAGGCCGCTGCTCGCGTGTTCGATCCCTTCTTCACGACCAAGGACGTCGGTCAAGGCACGGGCCTCGGCCTGGCGACCGCCCGGCGCATCGTCGTGGACCGCCACGAAGGCTCGCTCAGCTTCGAGTCCCAGCCCGGTCGTACCGTCTTCAGTGTGCGTATCCCATTCGCCCAAACCCGAACGGAGTGACCATGGCCAATTGCACGCACCTCGAACAAGTCCACATCACCCAGCTGCCCGAGTCGGTCGAGGGTTGCGAGGACTGCCTGAAGATGGGCGGCAAGTGGCTTCACCTGCGCATCTGCCTGGAGTGCGGTCACGTCGGCTGCTGCGATTCTTCTCCCAACCGCCACGCCAGCGCCCACGCCCACGCAAGCGATCATCCGGTCATGCACTCCTTGGAGCCCGGCGAGACCTGGTCCTGGTGTTTCGTCGACGAGATCGCGATGCTGATCCCCGAGGTCCAGGGGGAGACCCGGATCCCGCCTTCGCCTTTGGGTGGATAGCGGCCACGAAACGTTGCCCGCACCGCTGAAAGGGGCTTGGCGGGTGCGAAACGGCGGGCTCGGCGGGCGCGAAACAGGCGGCCCGGCGGGCGCGAAACTTGCGACGGCGCCGAGCTATCGTCCGCGCGGGGGCAGCTTGACGATGCCGATGAAGAAATCGTCGATCTGGTGCACGATCTGCTTGAAGCGCTCGAAGTCCACCGGCTTGGTGATGTAGGCGTTGGCGTGCATCTTGTAGGAGCGCATAACGTCCTCCTCGGCCTCTGAGGTCGTGAGCACGATCACCGGGATCATCGCTAGCTCCGGGTCGCCCTTGATCTCGGCAAGCACCTCGGCGCCGCTCTTGCGCGGAAGATTCAGGTCGAGCAGGACCAGGTCGGGACGCTCCTGCCCGGCGTGCTCGCCTTCGCCGCGCACGAATCGCATTGCCTCTACCCCGTCGCTGACGACAGACAGCACGTTGCCGACCTTGTGCTCGGCGAACGCCTCGCGAATCAAGAGTACGTCGCCGGGGTCGTCCTCGACGAGCAGAACCGAGATCAGGTCGGCGTTCATGTGGCGGTCTCCTTGTGGTTCTCGAGGATGGGCAAGGTGAAGTGAAAGCAGGCTCCGTCGGAATAGCCGGTGTCGAGCCAGATGCGTCCCCCGTGATATTCGACGATCTTGCGACACAACGCCAGCCCGATGCCCGTCCCCCCGTAGGTCTCCCGCGAGTGCAGTCGCTGGAAGATCAAGAAGATGCGCTCGGCGTACTCCGGATCGATGCCGATCCCGTTGTCTAAACACGTGATCTCCCACTGGCCGCCGTCGCGCGCGACTGTGATCTGCACCACCGGCGCCTCGGCGCCGCGAAACTTCAGCGCATTGCCGATCAGGTTCTGAAGCAGCGAGGCGAGCTGTCCCCGGTCGCCCCTGACGGTCGGAAGCGCCTCGGCGATGACCGTAGCGCCGGAGCTCTCCACGGCGCCGGACAACGCTGCTTGGGCGTCAGCGAGGGTTTCGTTCAGATCGACCGATGTCTGTTCGCGACCGCTGCGGCCGACTCGCGAGAAGGCGAGCAGGTCATTGATCAAAGTCTGCATCCGCTTGGCGCCGTCCACAGCGAAGTCGATGTACTGGTCGGCGCGCTCGTCCAGCTGACCTTGGTAGCGGGTCTGCAACGCTTGGCAGAAGCTCGCGATCTTGCGCAACGGCTCCTGAAGGTCGTGGGACGCCACGTAGGCGAACTGCTCGAGCTCCGCGTTGGAGCGTTGCAACTCGCGCGCCTGATGCTCCACCCGCGCGCGCGCCGCTTCGACCGAGGCCAGCTCCTCGACGATCCGCTCGCGCATCGCGTCGATCTCCACACCCACGGCCGCGATCTCACGTGGGCCGCTTGCGACTTGAAGCGGCCTCGAGAACTCGCCGCCGGCGACCCGCCTTGCTTCGGCGCCAAGTCGGCCCAGCGGCCGCGTGATCGTCTGGCGCAGAAGGTAGCCGGCGCCCAATACACCACCCAAGATCAGCACGGTGGCCACGATCAGCAGCGATTGCAGATTGGAGGCGGCCGTTTCGAGTTTGCCGCGAGTCTGCGAATCCTGCGCTTCGAGCGCCGCCTGCAAGCCACCCAAGTACACCCTCACCGTGTCGAACAGGCGCTTGCCTTCCAGGTCGATCGCGACCGACCGATGAGCTGTCGGGGAGGCAAGCGAGGGCACCGCGTACTTGTGCTCCCAAAGGCGCGATGCGGCTTGCACCATCGCAAGCTCTCTCGCCACCGTCGCGCCGCTGGCATGCTCGTTGGCGTGCAGTGTGGCCAGGGCCTGTCCTTCGCTTTTCAGGCCGTCGCGGTAAGGCGCCAGGAAGCTTGTATCGGCCGTGATCACGTAGCCTCGCACGCCGGTCTCCTGGTTGATCAAGGAGCTTTCGAGTGTCAGGGCCGCGCGCCGGGCCGGACCGACCTTGTCGAGCAGGAGATGGCGATTGCTGTCCAGTTGGCTGTTGGCAAACAGGGCGAGGCCGATCCCAGTCACAGCCAGCGCCAAGAGCAGGCCGATAGTCACGGCCAACAATCCACCCACGCTCATGGCGTCGACCCGCCGGGCGATGCGTCCAAACGGGCGAGGCCGGGTGCTCATCCGACCGCCAGCGGGTTGGACCGGTCGCCACGTTCCCCCATTGGGTCATTTTATGTGGATTGCCGTGGGTTCAGCACGCGGTACGTCAGGTGGGTGACGTCGGGCGCCTCGTGACCACCCGGCGTTTGAAGCGTCATCGCTGAGATCGGCGACTCACGGTCCAAGCAGTGCGGCTGGTACGACAGCTATGCCGTCCGGACGCCTATAGGCCTCCCGGCCCGTGGTGACTACGACTGCGTCCACCAGGTCATCGCCAAGCTCTGCCTTGAGCCAGCGCAGGTGACGCAAGTCTCGATCTTCGGGAACCTGGCCGAGCTTCACCTCGAGCGCAAGCACCGCTTTCCCTCGCTCGACGATCAAGTCGATCTCTCGGTCGCCGCTCCAAGTACGCAAGTGGGCGGTTCGGGCCTCTGCGTGTTGCGCGTAAACGCGTACGCAGAGCGTCACCAGCGACTCGAACAAAGCGCCGAGCAAGGTACCGTCTCGCGGGCTTGGCGGGCCGGTCGACCGGGCGTGTAGCAACGCGTCCTCGTCTACCCCCAGAAGGCGCGCGGCCAGCGCCGGATCCGCGAGGTGATGCTTCGGTGGTGAGGAAAGACGGCTGAGTCGGTTTCGCGTCGGTAGCCAAGCAGGCACAGGATCAAGGATCCAAAGGCGTTCGAGCGTGTCCCGGTAGGGTTGCGTCGTCCCTCTCGCTGGAGTCTCTCCCTGGTCGCTCGTAGCAGCCTTCCTGATCTTCTCGTAGGACGCGGATGTCGCGGTTGCCGCGGCATAGGCCTCCATCCACCGTCGCAGTACAGCCGGCCTGCGGACGTCCCGCCCTAGATCATCAAAGTCACGGTCGACAATGCGCTCGATATAACCATCCAGTTGTGTGCGCAGCAAGCGACCGGAGAGATCGCGCAGGGCGGGAAATCCAGAGCCGAGAATCTCGCTGACGTAGTCATCGAGCGCCATATCGGTGCGTCCCTCGATGGAAGTTTCATGCCGATCTAGAAGCTTGCTCAAGCTCACCGTTGGTGGCCCGAGTCCGCGCTCAGCGAGTGTCATCGGGCGCAGGCGCACGCGAACGATCCGGCCTGCCCCCGAATGCGTAGGTGGGCCGGCGGGCGACGCAGACCCCGTGAGCAGGAAGCTCCCCGGTGCCGCGCCTTCGTCAACGGCGCGGCGCACACGGTCGAAAGATGTGGGGTAACGCTGCCACTCATCTATCAAGATGGGACGCTCCCCTACCAGCAGGCGTGCGGGCGCCGCCTTCAGGATGGCCCGTTCGTCGTCGTCGTCAAGGCGATGGACGGTCCTTGCTCTTTGTAGCGCGGTCTCGGTCTTGCCCACCGCCTTTGGGCCGTCGATTGCTACCGCCGGCAGGCCATCGAGCAGGGCGTCGAGCTCGTTATCGACTATTCGTCGTCGGTAGGGGCGCTTGTTGCTCGCCGGAGATGCGTCGACATCGGGCTTCCCCATCGTCCTAGTGTACCGTTTCGCAGCACACTACGGTACAGTTTCGCAGCGCTCTGCTGTGCAATTACGCAGGCGTCTGCCTGCCCGGTATACGCGTCAATCGAGCTGGAACTCGCCGTCCCTGTAAATGACGCGCTCCTCGCCGCTGCGCAGCTGAGCGGTGACCGTGCGGTCGGTGGTGGACACGATGTCGGTGTGCACGCTGGAATTGTTGAACCCCAACCGCTCCCAGTCCTCGGGCTTCACCGCAGCCGGGTCGCCTGTGTAGGCGTCCTGATAGGAGCGGCCCAACGCGATGTGCGTGTTGCCGAACGGGCCGCCCACGTTCTCGTCATAGAGCGTGTGAGCCATGAAACGTGTGATCCGCGAGAAGCGTTTGTCGGTCAAGGAGAACTCGCCCACCTTGTCCGCGCCCTCGGTGGCGATCATCTCGGTCAGGACACCTTCGTTCTCCTCGGCGCTGGCTTTGCTCACACGGCCGTCCTCGAACTCCAAGCGGATGCCTTTCACCAGGTTGCCGTAGCGATACAGGGGCTGGTTGAACTCGATCCAGCCCTCCGTTCCGCGCCAGTCGGGGCTCGTGAAGATCTCAAAGCTCGGAATGTTGCGACCGCGCCCGCCGAGCCAGCGGCGCTGCTCGCCGATCCCCACCCACAGGTCCACGTCCTCGCCCTGTACGTGAACCCGCTCGATGTCCAGAGCGTCCAAGCGCTGCCTCGTCTCGTCCAGGCGTCTGCCGATATCGCGCCAGCGCGCGATCGGGTCCTCCACGTCCAAGAAGCAGGCGTGCACGATTTGCTCCCAGTACTCCTCCTCGGTCAGGCCCGCCTCGGCCGCCATCGCCGCGGTGCCGTAAAGCCCCAAGGTCCAACTGAAGCGACCTTCGTTCTCCTTCTCGCTGCGCCAGTCCAGCAGCTTGCGCATCGCCTCCCCCCGACGCATGATTCGCGCCGGATCGACGGTCTCCAGAGCATGGGGATCGCTTTCGGCGAGCACCGAGACCTGATGGTCCATCTCGTCGATCAGGCCCCGCATGTACTTGGCCGGAAAGTAGTCCAGCTGAGCGTCGCTTGTGGTCTCGAAGAAGTCCTTCGACAGGTTGGTGCGAGTGTCGTCGTCGGGCTCGTAGGCGCCGATCACATGCCCGCCGGCGCGCCACACCGCCTTGCGCAGCTCTGCATACAGTGGCTTGGCGCTTTCGGGCGTCGCGATCCGCACGACCTCGCCGGTCTTCACGCCCTCGCCGCCGCCCAGGGCGAAGTTCACGAGGACCGATGCGTAGCGCTCCAGGATCTCTTGGGGTGGGGTGTATGTCATGGGGCTGACCTTATACCGGGCGCTTCGGTCGCGCGTCGGGTTCTTAGCCGTCCGTGTGGTCGATGAGACGGGTCCGATGGCTGGGGCGGTCGGCGTGGCGGGCCGTCAGCGAGGTTGGCCTTCAACGAGGCGGGTCCTTGTCCAAATTGTGCGCAAAGGGGTGCCCCGCGTGCGCGCGCGGCTTTCTTAACAAGCGAAGCGTGGTCCCCAGCCGCGCGCGCACGCAGGGCGCTCATTTTTCTTCAATGGACTCCGCCAGCTCCAGCCATGAGGACTCCAAGCGTTCGCGCTCGGCCTTCAGCGTCTCCAACTCCCTCTGGAGTTCGCCCAGGCGCCCATGGTCGGCGGCGTTGGCAGCCATCTCTGTTTCCAGGCCGATCTCTTCGCTCGCCAGCTTCTCGATTGCCCGCTCCATGCGCTTGGCGTCGATTTCGCGCCCGCGAATCTCCTTGCGCGCTTGTCGCGTAGCGGCGCCGGGCGAGAGCTTTCCGGGAGCGAGCTTTCCAGGAGCGAGCTTTCCGGGCGAAAGCTTTCCGTCCGAGAGCTTTCGGGGCGCGGACCCTTGCGCGGCGTCAGGGCGCTCGCCCGTGGTGGCCCCAACTCCACGTTCGCGCAGGTACTGCTCGATCCCGCCCGGCACGTGCCTCACGCCCGCTTCGTCGATCGCGTACACCTCGTCGCACACGCGCTCCACGAAGTAGCGATCGTGGCTCACCACTACCAAGGTGCCGGGCCAGCTGTCGAGCAGATCCTCCAAGGACGTCAACGTCTCGATGTCCAGGTCGTTTGTGGGCTCGTCCAACAGCAACACGTTCGGGCCGCCCATCAAAAGCCGCATCAGGCCGAGCCTGCGGCGCTCCCCGCCCGAAAGGTCGGACACCAACGTGCGTGACTTGGTTCCGCGAAAGCCGAAGCGGTCGCAAAGCAGCGAGGCGCTGATCTCGCGCCCGTCGCTGAGCACGGCGTGCCCGCGAACTTCCTCCAAGGACTCCAGCACCCGCAGATGGCCCGGGATCTCGGTCGCGTCCTGAGAGAGGTGGGCCAACCTGACGGTCTCCCCGCGCTGCACCTCGCCCTCGGTCGGGTCGAGCTCGCCGGCGAGCAGACGCACAAGCGTCGTCTTGCCCGAACCGTTGACGCCCACCAAAGCCAAGCGATCGCCTGGACCCAGCTGCCAAGTCACGTTGCTCAGCAGCTCCCGCTCGCCGAGCGTCAGAGACACATGCAGGACATCCAACACCTTGTTGCCCAAGCGGGCGCTCGCAAAGCGGGCCAGCTCCACGCGGTCTCGCGGTTGCGGCTCATCGGCGATCAAAGCCTCGGCCGCGTCGATCCTGAACTTGGGCTTGGTCGTGCGCGCCGGGGGCCCGCGCCTTAGCCAAGCAAGCTCCTTGCGCAGCAACTGCTCGCGACGGCCCGCCTGTGCCGCCGCTTGCCGGTCGCGCTCGGCTCGCGCCAACACGTATGCGGCGTAACCGCCTTCGTACTGGTGGACCGTACCTCCGTCTATCTCCCAGGTCGCGGTGCACACCGCGTCCAAGAACCAGCGATCGTGGGTCACGACCAGCATCGCTCCGCGGCGCGCAGCCAGGTGGCGCGCCAGCCAGTCAACCCCTTCCACATCGAGATGGTTCGTGGGCTCGTCGAGCAGCAACAGCTCCGGCGGGTCCAGCAACAGGCGAGCCAAGTCGATCCGCCGGCGCTCACCGCCCGACAGCTCTGCGATGGAGGTCTCCATGCCGGATGGGAAGCGCTCCAGCGAGACGCCGCCCATCAAACCGTCGAGCACGTCCCTGAATGCCCGGTCGCCCGCCCACTCGTGCTCGGCGCGATCGCCCACGAGCACCTCGCGGATCGTGGCGTCCCGGTCCAGATCGTCCTGCTGGCCCAGCAGGGCCACGCCGACATCGCCGCTCCGTGTGAGCGTGCCCCGGTCCGGCTGCTCGACACCCGCAACCAGCTTCAAGAGGGTGGACTTGCCCCCGCCGTTCTCCCCGACCACGCCGATCCGCTCGCCGGCAGCGACACCGAGCGTCACCTCTTTGAGGATCGTGCGGCTGCCAAAGCCCTTCGCGACATCCTTCAGGTTGACCAGGTTGCGGGGTGTCGCCATCCGCTCATCCTGGCGGATGGCTCTGCTCAGCGCTTTACAGTGCGCTCAGGTCGTGTTGAACCGTTCGAAAATGCTTTTCTCTGATCCTGGACCAGCCACTAGGATCTCCCGCGGTGAAGCCGACTGGCCAGTAGCGCGGTGACCGGGATCGTTCTGTTTACGCGCGACCTGCGCGTGCACGACCAGCCGGCCTTGGCCGCGGCCGTGCGCGAGTGCCGAGAGGTAGTCCCGCTATTCGTGTTCGACGATCGGCTGCTCGCCGGCTCATGCGGCACGGCCAATCGCGTCAGTTTCCTGCTCGACAGCTTGCGCGACCTCGATGCGTCCCTGCGCCGTCGTGGCGGGCGTCTGATTGTTAGACGGGGCGATCCGGTTCAGCACGTCGTAGCGTTGGCCCACCAAACGGGCGCTCACCGCGTGTACATGAGCGCCGATGCGAGCGCATACGCCGCGCGTCGCGAGCAAAGGCTGCTCGCGGGCTGCGCAGAGCCTCGAATCGAGCTGCGCACGTTCGAGGCCCATAACGTTGTGCCGCCCGGCGATCTCGTGCCGGTGGGCGGCGATCACTACCGGGTATTCACGCCCTATTGGCGGCGCTGGAGCGTGGCCGAGCGGCGCGAGCTCGAGCCCGCCCCGCGCACGGTGCGGGTGCCCGACCGCGTCAAGGCCGGACGGATGCCCTCGGCGGGGCGTCTCGTGCGACTCGCCCCCTCGCCTGTGCCCTCGATACTCGCTCCAGGCGTTCGTTCGCCGGAGCTGGCGGCGGGTGGGGAGACGGAGGGCCGCCGGCGCCTCACGGCATGGCTGCGCTCCGGAGTTGACCTCTATGACCAAGCCCACGATGTGCTCGCCGCCGATCGGACATCGCGGCTTAGTCCCTTCCTTCATTTCGGTTGTTTGTCCGTGAACGAGGTTCGCTCAAGGGTCGAGCAGCGCGGTGAGCAGCGCGGTGGCGCCGGGAACTCGCCTGAGGGAGCGCAAGCGTATGTAAGGCAGCTCTGCTGGAGGGACTTCCATCACCAGGTGCTCGCCGCAAGGCCCGACCTGCCCACGACCGATTACAGGCCGCGGCGCAAGCGTTGGCGCCACGACGAGGCCCTCGCCCAGGCCTGGCGCGAAGGCCGCACCGGGCTTCCCATAGTGGACGCCGGCATGCGCCAGCTGGCGCGCGAGGGCTTCATGCACAACCGCGCCCGCATGATCGTCGCCTCCTATCTGACCAAGACGCTCGGCCTTGACTGGCGTATCGGGGCCGCCCATTTCGCCCAGCTGCTCGTGGACTGCGACCTGGCGTGCAACGTCGGCAACTGGCAATGGATGGCCGGCACCGGCAACGACACCCGGCCCAACCGCGTCCTCAATCCCCTGCGCCAAGCTCATCGTTTCGACCCCGACGGGGACTACGTGCGGCGCTACGTGCCCGAGCCGGCTCGCTAGCCGACACCGGACGTCCGGATTGGGGCTAGCTGGGCCGCCTCGGTCTCGGGCACGGACTGCTCGACGTGCTCGTAGCGCCCACCCCTCATCAGGGACGCGCCCGCCGCGATCAGGCAGGCCGCGATCGCGAACACGAAAGCTGCGTGCAGGCCTTCTCTGAAAGGGGCCGAGATCAGGTGTGGAAAGAAGGCGGGTCCGGTGAGGATCGCCTGGGCATGTGGGCCCACCGCCTCAAGCGCGTGGATGCCGACGAGGCTCTGGATCGGGTTGTAGCCGAGGAAGGCCGCGAACAGGATCGAGATCGGGGGCGCATGGGCCACGCGCCCGGCCACCTCGGCGGACAGTCCGTGCGCTTCCAGGCCGGACTGGGCGGCGGCCGGCAGGCTGGCCGAGAGCCCGACGATCAAGAGCGTGAAGAAGATCCCGATCGAGAGCACTTGCGCGGAGTTCTGGAAGGTCTGGTTCATGCCCCCGCCCGCACCCCTCGCGTCCGGCGGCAGGCTGTTCATCACGGCCGCCCGGTTGGGCGAGGCGAACATGCCCATCGAGACGCCCATCAGGAACAGGATGAAAGCGAACACCCCGAAGTCGAAGTCAGTCGGTAGCAGCATCATCAAGGCAAAGCTCAGCGCCGCTCCCAGCATCCCCCCGGTCGCGAAGGGGCGCGCGCCGAAGCGGTCTGAGAGAAAGCCCGAGGTCGGTCCCGCGATCAGCATGCCCACGGTCAGAGGCAGCATGTAGATGCCCGCCCACAACGGTGTTTCGGTGAACGAATAGCCGTGCAAAGGCAGCCAGATCCCCTGCAGCCAGATGATCAGCATGAACATCAAGCCGCCCCGCGCGATCGCCGCCAGGAACGTGGAGAGGGTGCCGAACGTGAAGGCCCTGATGCGGAACAGGGCCAGGTTGAACATCGGAGCGGCCACCCTGCGCTCCACCGCCACGAACGCGGTCAAGGAGACAGCCGCCGCTCCAAGGAGGGCCAGTACGCGCGGCGATGTCCAACCGGTCGCGTGGCCGCCGTAGGGGCGGATGCCATAGGTGACGGCCACCATCACGAGGATCAGGCCGGCGGCGAACGTGGCGTTGCCCCACCAGTCGATCGAGGCCTTTTTGGGCTGGCTGCGCTCCTCGAGCTTCAGGTAGCCCCACACCGTCCCGAACAAGCCGACGGGCACCGAGATCAAGAACACCAGGCGCCAATCGATCGGTGCGAGCAGGCCGCCCAAGATCAAGCCCACGAAAATGCCGCTTACGCCGACGATGTTGTTTATGCCAAGCGCCATGCCCCGCTGGGTGACCGGGAAGGCATCGGTGATGATCGCGGCCGCGTTAGCCAGCAGGCAGGCTCCGCCCACCCCTTGGACGATCCGGAACACGATCAGGTAGTCGGCGCCTGCACGGCCCTTCAACCAGTCCACCGCGAGCAGCAGCGACGCGACCGTATAGATGACAAAGCCCAGGTTGTAGATGCGTACCCGCCCGTACATGTCGCCGAGGCGGCCCAAGCTCACGATCAAAACGCTCGAGACGACCAGGTAGCCGAGGATCATCCACAACAGGTAGAAACTGTTCGCGGGGACGAGCGGGTCCAGCTGGATGCCCCTGAAGATGTCGGGCATCGCGATCAGGGTGATCGAAGCGTCGAGGGTCGCCAAGAGCACGGCCAAGGTCGTGTTCGAGAGGGCGATCCACTTGTATCGGTCGCTGTGGGAGGCGCTTCGATCGCCGTTGGAAGCGCCTGCGCGGGCCGATGGGGGAGGGTAAAGCCGCAAGTCTTTGACTCTAGCCACGCCGGTCCCGCGTCCGCGCCGGCGCGCGGACAGGGGCGCCGGCAGGGAAGGAATGGGGCTCAGAGCGCGTCCGTGGTGCTAGTTTCGAGCTGCCATGTCCACGCCCTCCTCGCCTCCCACCGAGCCTTCCCAGCCGTCTCCGGGCGGGGTTTTGAACCTGCGGATCGTCCTTTCGCTGGTGGTGATCGTCGTGATCGTCGGCGGCGTGGCCTTGCTCACCACCGGTGGCGGCAGCAGCCGGCCCAGCTCGAGCACCGAGCATGGGGTCGCCTCGCCCAAGTACAGCGGTTCGCTTGCCTCGCCCGCACAGCCCGAGCCGGCCCTGGACCTGCGCAACTACAAAGGCGAACGCGTAAACATCGCCCAGTACAAGGGCAAGGCCGTTTTGGTCACGTTCTTGTACACAAAATGTCCTGACGTGTGCCCCCTGATCGCCTCCAACCTGGGCGTCGCACTCAACGAGATGGGACCTTCGAAGGCCTCCAAAGTGCAGGTGATAGCCGTGTCGGTCGATCCGCGCGGAGACACCCCCAAGGCGGTGGCCGCGTTCCTCCAGCGTCACGGTGTGGCGGGTCGCATGCAATATCTGATCGGCTCGGCCCACGAACTGGGGCCGGTTTGGAAAGCCTGGGGGGTGGGCGCCGAACAGGACGCCGAACAGCCGCAGTTGGTCAACCACTCGGGCCTGGTCTACGGGATCGACGCCCAGGGCAAGGTCACGACCCTGTACGCGGCCAGCTTCACGCCGGCCGAAATCGTGCACGACGCTCCCCTACTCGCGTCTAGCTGACCCCTCCAGGCGCCGGCGCAGCTCGGGTCCGCGCCCGGCGCCGACGGCGCGCGCGGCGCGCTCGTCGCTCAACTGAATGCCCTGAGCCTGGGCGAACTCGAGCAGATCCTGGCGTTCCTCGCTCTCGCGCGCCGTGCGCAGGAACAGCCAACAGAACAGCCCCAAGGTGAGGATGCTCTCCTCGATCATCATGATCGCACCGGCCAGGTTCTGGTCGGCCAGAGGCGAGATTTTCCAGATCCCATCGCCGTGCATGTAGTAGGGGTAGAAGACGGTCCCCGACCACAAAAACACGTTGCCGAGCACAGTGGCGGTCAGGCGGACGGCGACGATGTAGCCGAGCTTGGCGCCGTTGCCAAACCACGAGGGCATCGGAAGTGGCCCGAACAGGCACATCCACATGTTGATGCCGAAGCCGAGGAACATCGCGTGCTCGAGCGCGTGCACCGCGGAGTGCTCCAAGGCCGCTTCGTAGAACACAGGCAGGTGCCACACGTACAGGTCGATCGCCCACAGCGGAAAGGCGATCAGGGGATGGGCGAGGATGCGCAGGCGGTCGAACAGCTTGACCCTCAGGATCGGCGCGATCAAGGGCCCGGTCAGGCCGAGCACGATCAACAGTGCCGCGATGTCCCCAAGCAGCAGGTGCTCGACCATGTGCGCGCTCAAAAGCTCTTGGCTGTCGCCCCCGAGCGAGGTGAGCGCCGCCCCGATCGTGACGAAACCGCCGTAGAAGCAGGCCTGCCGCCAGCCGGGGACGGGCCGTTTTTGGCGCCCGAGCGTTTGCACGCGCTTGGCGTAGGCCAGCCCGAACAGGGCCAGCGGACCGAGCTGGAGGAAGGCCTCCAGGGTCGTGGACGTGGCGAGCAGGAGCATGGACGACAAGCCTGGCATAGACTGGCGCGCTCATGCTCTGCCCGCGTCGCCTGCTGCCGTCCGCGCTCGGTGGCGTGGGACTTGCGGCGTTGCTGTTCCCGCAGGTGGCTTCGGCGCACGGGATTGTGGGCAAGGCCGACCTGCCGATCCCGGTGTGGCTGTTCAGTTGGACGGCCGCGATCGTGTTGGTCGTGTCCTTCGTAGCTCTGTCCACCCTGTGGACGACCCCGCAGCTTCAATCTGAGCACCGGCGCCGTCTGTTTGTCCTGCCGGCGTTCGTGGCTCGGGGGGGCAGTCTTTTGGGGGGAGGGTTGTTCGCGCTGGTCGTCTACGCGGGCTTTGCCGGGGCCCAGGTGCCGAACTCGAACTTCGCCGTGACGTTCATCTATGTCGTCTTCTGGGTGGGGATGCCAGTAGCCAGCGTGCTATTCGGGGACATCTTCAAGGCGCTCAGTCCCTGGCGCTCATGCGCGCGAGCGATCCGCTGGGCGGGCAGGCGGGTCGCGCCGAAGGCTTTTGCGCGCGCGCCGCTGCGCTATCCGGACTGGCTCGGCATGTGGCCGGCGGTCGCTCTGCTGATCGGCTTCGCGTGGCTTGAGCTCGTGTATGTGCCGGCCGATCGCGACCACCCAGCCACGCTGGCCGCCCTGTCGCTGGCATATTTCGCGCTCATGCTCGCGGGTACGGCCGTGTTCGGGGTGGAGGAGTGGTGCGAGAAGGCCGACGGCTTCGGCGCCTACTTCGGCCTGCTCTCGCGCATCTCAGCGCTCTGCCAGGACGCGCGCGGGGTCGTATATCGCCGTCGGCTGCTCAGCGGCCTGCCCGACATGGAGATCGGGAGCGGCTCGATCGCGTTGATCTGCACGATCATCGGCACCACCACCTTCGACGGGCTCTCCAATGGGGGCGTGTGGCGCACAAACGAGCCGCACTTGCAGAGCTTGTTCGCCGACCTCGGCTTCAACTTGACGCCGGCGATCGAGCTGGCCTACTCGCTGGGCCTGGTCTTGTGCGTGCTCTTGATCGCCGGCATCTACCGCTTGGGGATCGTGGGCGTGCGCAGCGTCAACCACAGCTTCTCCTCGACCGAGCTGAGCCACCGCTTCGCGCACACGCTTGTGCCGATCGGCTTCGCCTACGTGCTCGCCCACTACTTCTCGCTGCTCATCTGGCAGGGTCAGGCGATCGGCTACCTGGCCTCAGACCCGCTCGGCAACGGCGCCAACATATTCGGAACAAACGCTTACCAGATCGACTACAAAGTCATTTCTTACGCTGCCATCTGGTACGTGCAGGTGGCGGCCTTGATCGCCGGCCACGTGGGCGGGCTCGCGCTCGCGCACGACAGGGCGCTGGCGATGTATTCAAACGCGCAGGAGGCGATCCGCTCGCAGTACTGGATGCTCGCGGTGATGGTCGCCTTCACGAGCTTCGGTTTGTGGTTGCTCTCGGCTGTGGGAACCTGAGGATCATGTCAAGCGTGGCCAACCCGATAGCCGACCAAGGCAGCAGCTACAACTATCGTTCGGAAATAACTTCGATCGCCCCCAAAGTGAAGGGGTTGAGCATCGAAGTGCTCGAGTTCGCCGACCGGCTCGCCTTGACCAACCACACCGGCAAGACGGTCACGGTGTACGGCTACTCGGGCGAGCCCTACGCGCGCGTGCAGCCCAACGGTACGACCGAACAGAACACGCGCTCGCCGGCGGTCTACCTGAACACGAACTTCTATGGCAACGTGACCGTGCCGGCCTCGGCGAGCGCCTCGGCGCCGCCCAAGTGGGTGACCGTGGATCGCACCGGATCCTTCGAATGGCACGACCATCGCATCCACTGGATGAGCCCGGTGACGCCGCCCCAGGTCAAGGACACGAGCAAGCGAACGTTGATCTTCCATTGGAGCGTGCCGATCTCGGTGGGCACTCAGAAGGGCGAGGTCAACGGCCAGCTCTACTGGGTGCCGGACTCCTCCAAAGCCCCGGTCGCGGCGATCGTGGCGTTGATCGCGATCGTGCTGGCGGCGATCGCTTTCGTGGTTTGGGTCCGGCGCAGAAGGGCGCGCACGGCGGGCCCGGGTGGCCCTGACGCGGGCTCGGGGGGTCCCGGGAAGGCAAAGGAAGCTTGGTGAGGCGAGCGCGTGGTAGCGTTTGAGGCCATGACCGTGCTCGCCTGCGCAACGCACTGGTACGCCTCCGCGATGTTCGTGGTGCCCGTCGTGGCCGTCGGCGGCTGGAGCTGGTGGAGTTCCCGTCGCGCCGCCCGTGAGGACGACCGGCAGGGCCCCGTCGCACGGGCGTAGAGAACGCTCCGGTCACAGGCCGCTCGCCGGTCACAGGCCGCTCGCTTCAGGCCTCCCGGCTCGCCGCGGTCGGAGTTCTGACGGTCGGTCCGAAGCCGATCCGCACCAAGGCCCCGCCACCGGGCGCGTTCTCAGCCACAACCGACCCTCCATGGGCTTCGGCGGCCTGACGCACAATCGCCAGGCCGAGCCCGGACCCGGGCTGTCCTCGGGCGGCGTCGGCGCGGTAGAAGCGCTCGAACACGTGGGGGAGGTCGGCCTCGGCGAAGCCGGGGCCGTGGTCGCGGACGGTGAGCAGACCGTCTTTGAGGTCCACCTCGATGGAAGCGCCGGGGGGGCTCCACTTGGAGGCGTTCTCGAGCAGGTTGGAGACGGCGCGATCGATGCGCTCGGCTTCCCCTGAGACGAGCGTGGGCTCCAGGTTCACTTGAAAGGCGACGTCGGAGCGTCGCTGTGAACGGTGGACCGCGGCTCTCACGATCTCATCGAGTTCGACGTCGCCGACGGCGCCCCGGCGCTCGGCCCCTCGGGCCAGCTCGACCACATCGCCCACCAGGCGCGTGAGCTCGTCGAGCTCACTGACGATGTCCGCGCGCAAGCCGGCCTGATCGGCGGGCGGAAGGCGGTCCGCGTCGGCCAGGGTCTGGATGTTGGCCCTGAGGCTGGCGATTGGGGTGCGCAGCTCGTGGCTGGCGTCGGCCACCAGGTTGCGCTGGGCCTCTACCGAGCGCTCCAGGGCATCGAGCGTGGCGTTGAAGGAGGCGGCCAGGCGCGCCAGCTCGTCGCGTCCGCCTGAGGGCAGACGCTCGGAGAGGTCGAGGCCGCCCGCCAAGGTCTCGGTGCGCTTTGTGAAGCGGGCGATGGGAGCGAGCGCGGTGCGCCCTACCAGAGCGCCCAAGGTGGCGGCGAGGGCGATGCCGACTACGGCCACGATGGCGAGGACGAGGAGCAGGTGACTGAGCTCTTTGTCGACCTCGGTGAGCGGCCGCGCCACGATCACGGCGCCGGAGGAGCCGGTGCCGAGCGTGAGCACGCGCAAACGAGTGCCTTTGACAGTGCGGTCGCTGAGGGCATGGCCGGCACCGCTCTTGGCGATCGCCTTGTCGGAGGCGCTGAGGGGTATCGCGGTGGATGAGCCCTGGCCGCCGGGCACGTGGATGGCGCCGGAGGGCGCCACGAACTGGATGTAGCCGGACGGGCCGCCGAGGGGCACGGGTTGGACGTTGCTGGGAAAGCCGCCCCCGTCGCGGCCGCCGGGGGGTGGTGCGTTCCGGCCGGCGAGCGCCCCGGCACTGGGGGACCCACCGGGTGGGGGCGCTCCGCCGCGTTGGGGGGCGCCCGACGGAGGCGCTCCCCCGGTCTGCGAGCCGTCGCGCGAGCCGCCGCCGGGGACGAATGCTTGGGCGCGCTGGGTCAGGGACTTGTCGACTTCGGAGCGCAGGTCCGACCGCACGGCCACATACAGGCTGACGGCGGCGACGACCACGGCGACGGCCGCCGCGAGACCGGCTGCGGCGGCAATGCGCGCGCGCAGGGTCATGGCTCTCGCAACACGTACCCGACACCCCTGACCGTGTGGATCAGAGGCCGTGCCCCCGCCCCCTCGAGCTTGCGCCGCAGATAGCCCACATACACCCGCAACGCGTTGGAGGCGGGGCCGAAGTCATAGCCCCAGACACGGTCGTAGATGAGGCTGTGGGGGAGTACGCGGTTGGGGTTGAGCATCAACAGCTCCAACAGTTGGTACTCGGTGCGGGTGAGCTCGACGAAGTGACCCTCGACCGAGGCGCCGTGACGAGCGCTGTCCAAGTAGATCTCGGCGAAGGACAGGGAGTCGGGGTCGCCTTGGGCGCTCGTACGTCGCAGCAATGCACGCAGACGGGCCTTCAGCTCGTCGACGTCGAACGGCTTGACGAGATAATCGTCCGCGCCGGCGTCGAGCCCGTCGATGCGGTCGCTGACAACATCGCGCGCGGTGAGGATGAGGATCGCGACACGGTTGCCGAGCAGGCGCAGCCGGCGGCACACTTCGAGACCGTCGATCCCGGGTAGGCCCACATCCAAAACCACGGCGTCGGGCACGCCTTGGACGACCAGCTCGAGCGCCTGCTCGCCGTCCTCGGCGAGCTGGACTTCGTAGCCGCCGAGCGTGAGCGCTCGCCGCAAAGCTTCGCGCACGGCACGATCGTCCTCTACGACAAGAATCCTCATGAGGCGATTCTGACGCGTGGGGCAGCGATTGCGGAGAACTCCTACGTTGGCCTTATACGGCTCATAGCCGAATCTTGGGCGCGTCCTCGATGCTGAGGCGCAAGCCACCCGAAAGGAAACGCATGTCAACGCCATCGATCAGCGCCCCGACCCGCACACCGACCAACTGGGACGATCTGGCGACGCGCGCTCGGGCGAGCGGGCGTCGCCTGGTCCGCGGGAAGGAGGCCGATCCGGCTTGGTCGCGCCCGGCGTTGTGGCTGGTGGCGCTGGTGGCGGGCGTGCTGACTTTGTGGGGCTTGACGAGGAGTGGGTACGCGAACACCTATTACGCGGAGGCGGCTCAGGCGGCCAGCCGCAACTGGACCGCTTGGCTGACGAACGCGCTCGACTCGAGCGGCACGGAGAGCCTGGACAAGGGGCCTTTGTCGAACATGGTGATGGGGTTGTCGGGCAGACTGCTGGGCTTCTCGAGCTTCAGCATGTTGTTGCCCGAGGCGCTTTGCGGCATCGGCGCTGTGCTCGTGTTGCACAACACGGTCAAGCGCACGCTCGGACATAGGGCGGCGATCTTGGCGGCGGCGATGTTGGCGCTGACGCCGATCTTCGTGGCGATGAGTCGCTACAACAACCCGGACGCGCTGCTGGTGTTGCTCGAGGTGGCGGCCGCTTGGGCGATGGTGAAGGCTCTGCAATCGGGGCGCACGCGCGAAGTGGTGCTTTGTGGGGTGCTGGTGGGACTGGCCTTCAACGTGAAGATGTTGCAGGCCTATCTGATCGTGCCGGCGCTGGCGGCGACGCTGTTGATCGCGGGACAGGGCAAGGTGAGGCGTCGCATAGGACAGTTGCTGGCGGGGGCCGCCGCGATGGTGGCGGTGAGCTTTGCTTGGTACGGGACGATGATGCTGATCCCGGGTCGGCCTTGGGTTGGGGACACGACCGACAACTCTTGGTTCTCGCTGATCTTCGGCGCCAACGGCTTTGGACGCGTGTCGGGCGAAGGCGGCGCGCGCGGTCCGGGCGGCGGTGGCGGCGGGGCCACATTCGGTGGCGCGGCGGGACCGGGACGCCTGTTCAATTCGGTCGTGGGCGGGCAGATCGCTTGGTTGTTGCCACTCGCGGTGGTTGGGTTGGCGCTTGGCTTGTGGACCCGCAGGCGCGCTCCCAGAACCGACTCGGCTCGTTCGGCATACGTGTTGTGGGGGCTTTGGGCGGTGGTCTCTTGGGCGGTGTTCAGCTTCTCCAAAGGCATCTTCCATCCGTATTACACGACTGCGCTGGCGCCGGCTGTGGCGGTGCTCGCCGGCGGTGGGCTGGTCGTGTTGTGGGACCGCTCACGCGCGTCGATCGGGTGGACGGTGGCGTTGGCGGCGGCGGTGATCGGCACGGTGGCGCTGGGCGCCGTGCTGCTCGGACGCGCGAAGGGCTTCGCGCCGTGGCTGGCTCCGACGGCGATGGCGCTGGCGGCGCTTGCGACCACGGGTCTGCTGCTGGCCAGGGCAAAGCGGGTCGGCTCGGCGAGGACCCGGGGGCGCATCGCCATGGGCGCGGCGGCGCTGGCGCTTGTGGCCCTGCTCGCCGGCCCTGCGGCTTATTCGATCGCGACCGTTGGCAAAGCCCTTGACGGCGGCAACCCGCTAGCGGGTCCGGCGTCCGCCCAGGCCGGTCTCGGAGGTCCGGGCGGGGCGCCTGGGAGCGGGGTGGGGAGGGGAGGGTTCGTTCCTGCGGGTCTCCCACGGGGGGTCACGGGGCCGAGCCCCCAAACCGGCGGCACACCAAGCGGGGGCACCCTGACGGGCACAAGCGTGCCGGGCGGTGTGCCACCGGCTGGTGCCGTGTCCGGCCAGGGCGCTCCGCCTGCGCTGTTCGGCGGCGGAGCGTCAGGGACAGCAGGCGCCACGGCACGCGCTTCGGGTGGTGTCGGTGGCTTCTCGGGAGCCGGCGGCTTCGCGGCGCGAGGGCTGGGCGCGGGCGGTATGCAGGCGAGCAAGGCGCTCGTGTCCTACTTGAAGGCCCATCAGGGTAAAGCCGCGTACATCGTCGCCGCGGTCGGCTCGAGCACGGCGGGAAGCATCGCCGTGGAGAGCGGTCGGGAAGCGATCGACATGGGCGGTTTCATGGGCTCTGACCCGGCGCCCAGCCTGGCCAAGCTCAAGAGCTTCATCTCCTCGGGTCAGTTGCACTATGTGCTGTTGAGCGGTAATGGCGGAGGCGTCGGCGGCGGTAGCGTCGGCGGCCTGGGCGCCCGACCCGGCGGCGGCTCGGGTGCGGGACCCGGCGGCGGCCTGAGCGCCGGGATCGGGGGCGGCGCGGGCGGGAGCCTGGGCGGCGACTCCTCGGCCGCGAGCAGGGCCGCGGTAAAGGCGCGCGACGCTTGGATTGAAAAGCATGGAACGGTGGTTCATGTGGCGGGGTCGAGGTCCGGCGCAGCGACGCTCTACTACTTCGATTGAGACGGGCCCCGTCCGGGCGTCCACGCGCGCGCGGCGGGCGAAAGGGCAATGCCTTCGGCCAGGCGCGCGTCGGGGATCGGTGCGCCGAGTGTGGTTTGCAGGGGGATGACGCCGGCCCACACGTCCAAGGCGTAGTCCTCCTCGTCGTCGATGGGCGGCCCGGTGCGCAGCTTGGCCGAAGCCTCGTCGAGGGGCAGGGACAGGACTTGGATCGCCTTCAGCTCTTTGGCGCTCGGGGGCCTGGCCTCCTCCCAGCGCCCGGGCACGAGCCGCTCGGTGAAGGCCTCGATTGCGGCCATCTTCTCGGTGGACTCCTCGATCGCGGTGGCCTGGCCGAAGACCACGACTGAGCGGTAGTTGACCGAATGATGCACCGCCGAGCGGGCCAAGACCAAGCCGTCGATCAAGGTCACTGTCAGGCACATGGGCGTGCCGGCCGCGAGCGCGCGGACGGTGCGGCTGGCGCTGGACCCGTGGAAGTAGACGCGCTCGCCCACGCGCGCGTGAAGCGTGGGGATCACATGGGGCGTTTTCTCAACGGCAAAGCCGAGATGTGCAATCAGGGCCTCGTCGAGGATCGCCTCGATCGTTGTCCGATCGTAGGCGCCGCGAGCGGGCATCCTGCGTACGCGCGTGCGAGGGGAGGGGGCTGTGGTAGAGCGGGTGGTCTCGGTAGGTGAGCTCATAACAACAATCTACGGGCTCATTGGCTTTGAGAAAAGGGCCAAATCGATGTAGAAATCAAGGGCCAATGGATTTGCATCTTGAGATCTCGGAGATCGGCGGCTCGTTGCGAGCACGCGTTGAGCATGCGCTGCGGGAGGCGGTGCGTAGCGGGCAACTCGCGCCGGGAAGCCGGCTGCCGTCGACTCGCGCCCTTTGCGCGCAGCTTGGAGTCTCTCGCGGCGTGGTGGTAGACGTCTACTCCCAGCTCGCCGCCGAGGGCTACTTGCAAACCCGTCGTGGGGGCGGCACACGTGTCGCCGGCGTGGCTGTCGCGGATGGGACAAGCTCGGCGAGCGCCATGCCGGTCAGCTCGGTTCGCCACGATCTCAACCCATACCGTCCGGCGCTCGACGGCTTCCCCAGAACAGCATGGCTGTCTGCTCTGAGCCGCGTTCTGCGCAGCGCCCCAGATGAGCAGCTGGCCTATCCCGACCCGGCCGGCACCCCCGAGTTGCGTGCCTCGCTCGCCGCATATCTGGGTCGGGTTCGGGGCGTGCGAGCGACGCCTGAGCAGATTGTGGTCACGGGCGGTACGCGACAGGCCGTTGACTTGCTTTGGAGCGTGCTCGTGGCAAAAGGGGCACGCCGCGTAGCGGTCGAGCAACCTGGTTGGCGGGGCATAAGTGAGACCGCCGTGGACGCTGGTCTGCTCACCGTTTCGTTGCCAGTCGACCAGGATGGTCTGGTCGTGGAGCGTCTGTGGCACGAGCAAGTGCATGCGGTCGCGCTCGCACCCGCACACCAGTTTCCGACAGGCACGATTCTCTCGGCCTCTCGTCGTCTGGAGCTGGTCCAATGGGCACGCGAGCGCGGCGGACTGATTGTCGAGGACGATTACGACGCCGAGTATCGTTATGACCGCCAGCCTGTTGGATCGTTGCAGGGACTTGCGCCAGAGCAGGTTGCCTACGCGGGCTCGACCAGCAAGACGCTCGCGCCGGCGATTCGTCTTGGCTGGCTTGTGCTTCGGCCGCGACTCGCGGAGCGAGTGGCCGTCCTTCAACGCCGACGCGGCAGTATGCCCTCACCATTGAATCAACTGGCGCTCGCCGACCTAATCGAGCGAGGCGAGCTCGACCGACATCTGCGCCGCCAACGACGTGGCTACAGCCGTCGTCGGGAAGTGCTCCTCGAGGCGCTGGCCGCCAAGCTGCCCGAGGCTAGGGTGTCTGGTGCCGCCGCAGGCCTATATGTCGTCGTGGGGTTCCCGGACGACCTCAGCGAGGAGGCGGTGCTCGCCGAGGCCCGCGCCCGTGGCGTCGCGCTCGAGGGACGTGGAGGCGACTCGCCGGCCCTAGTGATCGGTTACGCCAACCTTGCGGAAGACGGCGTCGCTCCGGCTGTGGACGCCCTGGCCGCAAGTGTTGGGGCGGCCAGGCATCCTCACTGACGCAGCTTGGTTGCGACTGCTTCCCGCAGCTTGGCGACGTCGAATGCCAGCCATCGTTCGACGAAGCCGCGCAGTCGCAGCTCGCTCGCCACAGTCATGCTCGGGTAGACATCGCGCAGCGCTAGGTCGACCGAGTGTTGCCTGGCGGTGGCATCGCTCACGCTAAATGTACGCTCCGGATCGTTGTGATCGATTGAGATACCACAGTCCGATTCAATGTGAACCTCGGCAGGCGGGCGCGATTCGCTTGACAAACGCAGTGCATACTCGGGGACGCGTTGTACTGAGACGTGCACGCCGCCGGGGAGGTCGAGGTTCAATATGCGCTCGGTTGAGAGCTGCTCTATTCTCTCCAACAGGTCGACCGCGATTTCTTGCAGCTTGTCCCGTGACAGGTCCTCGTGGTGGGTGATGATTTGGCGAAGTGCTCTAGCGCTGTCGTCGAGATCGGGGGACAGCTCGGTGCTGAGATTCTCGGTTACCAGCGCGAGCGTACTTCTCGCCGTAGCGGCCACGAAATGCACAAACGCTTCTGGCTTGTGCCTGTCGGCGGCTTCGAGGCTTTCGAGATACATGGTCCGCTGATCGACAAAGATAAGCAAAGGAATTGTGGCTGCCCGATAGAGATAAACTGAGGCGAGGGCCCGTGCTACGCGACCATTGCCATCGGCGAATGGGTGGATGACCACAAAAGCATAGTGCGCATAGGAAGCCTGGAGAATTGGATTGGCTGCGAGGAACACCTCCGACGAGAGTTCTGCGACCAGCCGCTCCATTTCGGCCGCCGTGTCCAGGACGGGCGCGTATGAATGACTTGTGCCGTCCTGCAGCTTCACGTGATTAGGATGTTTCTTGTATTCCCCGTGTGGCAGCTGCTGTTCTCGTCGCCCAATGGGTGTGTGAACGATGTAGGTCTCCTGAGGGTCCGTCAATTCCTCGTGGAGACGCCGAATCCATGCCTCAGCGACTGGAAGTGATTGGGTCACAGCGTCGAGAACAAGCTCGTATGCGCGAAGTTGAGCTTGAAAAAGGGCGAGAGCGTGAGGCGACTTCTCGTTGACCGCTGCTTCCCACGCGGCCGCCTGGGTGGCGACCGTGATCGTCAAGCCTCGGTTGGTCTCATAGAGATGCTCGATCGCACCGGTGTCGAATGCGGCTGCGCGTATTGCTGTACGCGATGCGCGAGCCAGGTCACCTTCAGAGGCGGTGGCTCTAGCCAATTCAAGCGATCTCATGGCGGCCGCCCACATGTCGGGTCTTGGTGGGTTGGCCGGCCACTCGGAGAATGCCGGGAAGGGTTTGTAGGCCGCGTCGAGCTTGGCAAGCTCCTCTGAGGAGATCTCTGAGTCGTTCATTGATTGCATGCTATCCGCGGGTTATTTATCGTCGGGACCAGTTTTTGCGGTCGGTGCGGGCGTGCGATGCGAACGCCCCGCGAAGTTGCCGACCAGCACGCCGATCACCGTCACGAGGTAGAGCTGGCCGAGCAGCATCTCTACGACCGCGAGCGAACGCCCCACATTCGTGGCGGCGGTGAGGTCGCCGAAGCCGGTCGTCGTGAGGACCGCGAAGCTGAAGTACACGATCTGGCTTGTCGTGGCGTGGGCCGTCTGGGCGAAGTATTGGACGGTCTCGGCTTGGTCGACGAAGCCGATCACCCAGGCGAACAGGAGACCCAGCAGCAGATAGAGAGTGAGTGCGCCGGACACGGCTTGGGGCGTGACGCCGTGAGCGCGCACCAGACGCATCAAGCCACCGATCAGGGCCAGCGGAATGGCCGCAGACAGCAGACCGCTGATCGCGAAGAGGACTTCTGGGGAGAGCGCTCCGGCAGCCTCGCCCACCACAGTGAAGCTGGTGAGGCCGAGAAGCACGATTGCGACCGGACGGCGGACGTTTCGGCTCGCCCGCGAGGTTGCCACGACCGTCAGCAAGGCAAGCCACTGCAAGGCGCAAGCGACGGCCCGCGACCAGTTTGCGGCGGGCGCCACGATCACGAACACGAGCAAGGTCAGCGTGAGTAGGAAGACGGCGCCGTAGCGGAACCCGGCCTCTCTGTCCTCAGCGCTCGCCATCGCTACACATTGTCGCCTACTCAACGGCGGGGCTCATCAAGGCGACCGGCAAAGACAGGCCGGCCGAGCGTTTGACCGTGGCGATCCGGCGGCCGTACTGGACCGCCGGACGAATCTCCCCACAATGCTCTGAGAAGGTGCGTGCGGTGTGCTCGATGTCGTCGGTCAACAGCGCCAGGCCCCAAAAACGGGCAGGACCGGAGGGGCCTTCGGGGCGGCCTTGGACCACCTCGGCGGGCTCTTGGACCAGCTCGAGGATGACCGCTCCGAGCCGGAAGAAGGCTTGGCGGGGGGCTCCCGCCGGGGTCGGCCGCTCGCGGATGCGCCGCAGGTCGAGTCCGGCCGCCTGAAGCGCCTCGATCCCGCGATCGAGATTCGGCGACATCGCTACGACGTGGTCGATCGCCTGCACGCCGTTTGGGTGGATGTTCCGAAGCGCGTCCTTCAGCGACTCGGCAGTGGTGGGAGGCGGCGCTGAGCAGATCGTGGTTGGCAAGCCGTCGAGTGCGGTGTGCGCGATCCCATGCAAAGACCATCCGAGTATGCCCCGGCCCGCCTCGCGGCCGGCCAGCACGACGCGCACGTCTCCGAGCCACATCTCCTCGTCTCTGACCGCGAAGCCGAGCGCCTCCCAGGGTTGGGGATCGTCGGCGAGCGTTATATCTGCGATGGTGGCTATGCGTTCAACCGGACCGGCAACGTCTTCAGCTGATTGATGAAGCCCGACTCGACCATCAAGGGCTGCCCGTCGATCTGGATGTCGGGGAAGCGGGCGAGGGTCTCCTCGAACAGGATCCTCAGCTCCAACCGCGCGAGCGCCGTGCCGAGGCAGAAGTGGCGACCGCCGGCCCCGAAAGCCTGGTGCTCGGTGGTTCGGCGCGCGTCGAAGCGGTCGGGGTCCTCGTAGCGGGACTCGTCGCGGTTGGAGGAGGCGTACCACATGACCACCTTCTCTCCCTCTTTGATCTGACGGCCGCCCAGTTCGGTGTCTTTGGTGGCGGTTCGCCTGAAGTGGGCGAAGGCCGGGAACATGCGCAAGGACTCCTCGACGACTCCGCTCGCGAGTTGGGGGTCTTCGAGTACGAGTCGGCGCTGCTCGGGGTCTTCCATCAAGGCCCGCATCCCACTGCAATAGGTGGCCTTGGTGGAGTCGTTGCCGGCCGCCACCAGCAGGAAGAAGCCCATCACGATCTCGTGTTCCTCGAGCTTGTGGCCGTCCACTTCGGCGTGGACCAGCACGCTCGTGAGGTCGTCCGTGGGGTTTTGGCGCCGCTCGGCGATCATGTCCCCGCAGCGCTTGAAGATTTCGGGGATCTCTTTCTCCATGACCGACTCCACCCCGTCGGGGTTGAGGTCGGGATCGCCGGCGCCGAGCGTGGAGTTCATGAGGCGCGCCCAGGTCGCGTCGTCCTCCGGCGGGATACCCATGAAGCTGCCGATCACCCGCGAGACGACGGGCTGGGCGACGTCGCCCACCAGGTCGCAGGTCTCGCGCCCGTCCAAGCTGTCCAGTGTTTTCTTGACGATCTCCCTGATCGCGTCCTCGTGGGCGGCGATCCGCTTCGGGGTGAAACCGGCCTGGAAGAGGGCCTTGACGCGGTCGTGCTTGGGGGGGTCCATGCCGATGAACATCGCCCTCGCCAGCTCGATCGGAAAGACGGCGGAGACGACCGTGACGCCGCCCAGTTCAGAGGAATAGGTCTGCCAGTCGCGGCTCACCGTGTGTATGTCCTCGGCCCGGGTCACCGACCAGAAGCCGCCCTCCTCCGGGAATTCCTCGATCTCCCGCGTCCAGTGGACCGGACAACCTTGCCGCAATTCTTTGAACAAGGCATGGGGCGGACCGTCGACCCAGTGTTCGCGCTCGAGTACGCACTGCGCTTCGAGCTTGGCGATGTCGGCTGCGGCCAGGTCGGCCTCGGCGAGGTTGGCTTCGGTTGCGCTCATCGGAGTCTCCAGTCGGCTGCGCGGGTCCAGGGCGGATCCGATCTTACTCGTGTTCAGCGAGTTTGGCTACATAGCCAGTTTTGGCCCGGCGCGGGCGGACTTCAAGTTCTTCGAGGAGGGGCTTGAAGAAAGTCTTGGCTTGCCTTATTCTGGTTTACATGGCCACCAAGGAAAGCGTGCGCTCGGCCGCGATCGAGGATTACTGCAAGGCGGTCTATACGCTCGAAACGCGCGACGACGAGCCCGTTTCAACGAACGCTTTGGCCGAGCGCTTGGAACTGACGACCGGCTCGGTCTCGGGGATGCTCAAGAAGCTCGACGAACTCGGGCTGATCTCGCATGTGCCCTACCGCGGGGTTCGTCTCACGCCTGAAGGTCGTCGCCTCGCCTTGGAGGTGATCCGCCACCATCGCCTGCTCGAGCTCTACCTCGCCGAGGCTTTGCACATGCCTTGGGATCGCGTGCACGACGAGGCCGAGGTCCTCGAGCATGTGCTCTCCGAGGAGCTCGAGGCTTTGATCGCCGCCAAGCTGGGGCACCCCACGATCGACCCGCACGGCGACCCGATCCCGAGCGTGGACTTGGAGCTCGAGGAGCACCCCACTCGCAGCCTCGACTCCTTGGATCCCGGCGATCACGGGATGTTTGTGCGCGTGTCCGATGCGGACCCCGCGATGCTTCGCTACTTGGCCGACCAAGGGATCATGCCCGGAGGTCGCATCGAGGTGCTCGAGCGCCAACCCTTCGGCGGCCCCCTGCGAGTGAGCGTCGACGGATGCGAGCACACCCTCGGCGGAGGCCTCCTGCGCGCGATGCGCGTCAACGCCGAAGCGGTCGAGCCGGCCGGCCTCGGTGGGGTGGACGGGCGGGGTGCGGCGGAAGGTCGGGGCGCGGCGGCCGGCCTCGGTGGGTCGGACGGGCGGGGCGGGGCGCACCGGCGGGGCCGAACGGCCGCTCTCGGCGAGGGGTCCGCTTGAGCGAGACCGCGACAGCCCTGCGGCCCGCCGCCGCGATGGAGGGCGCATCGGTTGCTCTGCCCGACGGCGCGGTTGTTCCCAGCGCGCTCGAGCAATTGCTCGCTCGTGGCCGGGTGCGGGCGACTTTGGCGATGCTCGGCCCCGCTTTCGTCGCGGCGATCGCCTATGTCGATCCCGGCAACTTCGCCACCAACCTGCAGGGGGGAGCCCAGTTCGGCTATCTGCTCTTGTGGGTCGTCTTGGTTGCCAACTTGATGGCGATGCTGATCCAGTACCTCTCGGCCAAGCTCGGAATCGCCACCGACCGCGACCTGCCCGAGCTGTGTCGCGAACGCTTCCCGCGCGCGGTCACTTGGGGCTTGTGGGTCCAGGCCGAGATCATGGCCATGTCCACCGACATCGCCGAGTTCCTCGGAGCGGCGCTCGGCTTGAACCTCCTGTTCGGCGTGCCTTTGCTACCGGCCGGCCTGATCACGGGCGCGATCGCCTTCGCGATCCTGGAGCTCCAAACGAGGGGCTACCGCCGCTTCGAGCTAGCGATCAGCGCTCTGTTGGGGATCGTCTTCCTCGGTTTCCTCTATGAGGCCTTGCGCATCGGCCCTTCGGCCAGCGGTTCCTTGCAAGGTCTCCTGCCGGGTGTGCACGGCACGAGCTACATCTACTTGGCCGTGGGCATCGTCGGTGCGACAGTCATGCCCCATGCGATCTACCTGCACTCGGCTTTGACGAACGGCCGGATGGCGTGCCGCAACGATTCCGAGCGCCGCCGCGTCCTGCGCTTCGAGCGCGTCGACGTGATTGTCGCCCTCGGATGCGCGGGGATCATCAACATGGCGATGCTCGCCGTGTTCGCCAAGCTGTTCCACACCCCCGTGTTCTCCGGCTTGGACTCGATCGGAGTGGCCCACGCCCAGATAGGACACTTGGTCGGAGGGGGTGCCGCGCTCGCCTTCGCGGTCGCCCTGTTCGCCTCGGGCGCCTCCTCCTCCAGCGTGGGCACCTATGCCGGTCAGGTGGTCATGTCCGGCTTCATCCGGGTCCGGGTCCCCTTGGTGGCCCGACGCGCCCTCACCATGGTGCCCGCAATAGCGATCTTGGCGGCCGGCATGAACCCCACCGCCGCGCTCGTGCTCAGCCAAGTAGTGCTCTCCTTCGGCATCCCCTTCGCCTTGGTGCCCCTCGTGATGCTCACGAGTAACAACAGCGTGATGGGCGCCCAAGTCAATCGTCGGCTGACGAAGATCGCGGCATGGGTGATCGTCGTGCTCATCACACTGATGAACTTCTTCCTGATCTACCAGCAGCTAGTGGGCTGAGCGACCCTTCCTGATTCCCAGCCACAGCCACAACGGATAGGTGGCGAAGATCGCGGCCGAGATCTTGTGGGTGCGGAGCCCCGCGCCGCGCCAATCGAAGCGGAACACCCCCGAGTTGAGCATCCAGTCGCGGCCCGACTTGGCCTTGCACATCCTCCACACCGGCCGAGTCCAGCCTTGGTCGAGATAAAGCCCCACGCTCACGCCCCAGAAAACGACCATGTAGGCGGCGCCCACGGCCAAGTCCCGCTTCGCGCTCGGCCTCTGGCCACGCGTGAGCTTCGCATACGTGCGCCCGCCGCTGTACAGCAGGGGGGGATCTATCAGGAAGGACATGCCCGTCTCTCCTCGGGAGCCGATTGGTAGCTACGTAAGAACAACGATCCTCTCATGCCGCCACCGTCTCGTGTCCGGTTCTGGATATGTCGCGGCCGGCCAAAGCGAAGGCCAATCGCGTGGCCAGCGCCATGATCGTCATCTGCGGATTGACCCCGAGCGAGCTGGGCAGCACCGACCCGTCGGCCACATACACCCCGCGTGTGCCGTGCGCCCGCAGGTCTCCGTCCACGACGCCCTTGCTCGGGCGAGCGTCTGCGCGAGCGCTTCCCAGCGGATGAAAGGCCATCAGCTTCAGGTCTCGCCTGCGCGCCTTCCCCGGGCTGACCCCGTCTGGCAGCGGCAGGTACACCTCGCGCGCGCCGGCCGCCTCGAACAACTCCCCGATGCGCGCCAAGCCGATGCGAAAGCGCCGCACGTCGGCGTCGGTCAGGTCGTAGCGGATCAGCGCCCGCCCGCCGATGCTGTGAATGCTCCCGCGCGAGCTGTCGCTCACCATCACCCCGCACTGGGCCAAGCGGCGATAGTCGGCCATCGCCTCGGCGTGACGCGCGCCCGTCAGCGGCAGCGACATCGCCGCATAGGCCGGCGGCCCCGCCACGGTCTCGAAGATGACCCCCTCTCCGGCGAACTCGTCCACGTAGAAGCTCTGCGGCACCCCCTTCGCCATGTCCACCGTGTCGGCCATACGCGCGAACACGGCCGTCGCCGGATGCAGCGACAGGTTGCGCCCCAGCTGGCCCGATTCCGCCCCGATCCCGCTGCGCGCCAGCAGCAGGGGCGTGTGAATCGTGCCCGCCGCCACGATCACCGTTGGCGCCCTCACCTCCAGGCGCGCCCCGCTGGCCATCCGCGCGCTCACCCCGATCGTCCGCTTCGGGGAGGCGCCCACCCGCTCCAGCAGCACCCGCTCCACGCGCGCCCCCGTCACGATCCGCGCGCCCGCCCGTTCGGCGCGCGGCACATAAGTGATGCCCGTGTGCTGCTTGGCCGAAGTCGGACACCCGAACGCGCACACCCCCGAGCCCACGCACCCGCGAGCGTTGCGACTCAAGTAGCCGTGCGACCAGCCCAGCGCCTCCGCGCCTCTTCGCGCCACCGCGGCGTTGCCGCCCGCCAGTTGCGGGGTCACCTCGCTCACCGAAAGCGCTTGCTCGACGCGCTCGAAGAAGGGACGCAGACCCCGCTCATCCAGTTCCAAGCCGAACTCGCGCTCCCACCTCTCGAGCACGCGTCGCGGCGTCCTGAAGCAGGTCCCCGAGTTGACGAGCGTGGTGCCTCCCAAGCCACCGCCCAGCGGCAACAAAATCGGCGGCGCGCCCACCGTCATCGTCTGTCCCGCCTCGCGATACAGCCTTGCCAGCATCTCCGGGGGGCTGGCCGTGAACGAATCGGGGTCGTGCCAGTGGCCCTCCTCGACCAAAACCACTTTCGAGTCGCCTTCGGCCAGCTCGGCCGCCGCGACCGCCCCACCCGCGCCCGCGCCGACCACGCAAACGTCGGCCTCCACACGCTCGGTGTGCGAGCCGCTCAAGGCCTTCCCTCCGCTCGGCGCAGCGCCTTCCCGCGTGCCACCACCGCCGCCCCGTCCCAACCAAGCGCCTCGGCAACCTCCCGGTCGTCATAGCGGCCGAGTCCATAGAGCATCTGCGCGAGCTGGTTCACCGCCGGTACGTGTTCGAGCATCGACCTCCCGCGCGGCCTGCGCCTAAGCGCCGTCAACACCCTCATCCCCATCCTCTGGGGCTGCGGGGCCGAAGCCATGAACCGCTCGAGGGTGTCCCTCATCGGCTAACCATCCTCGAACGGCGCCACTTCGACGCCGTGGTCGCGCTCGCGCATCCCCAACTCATACGCCGCGCCGTGGCCGCTGTGCAGCGTTCGGGCGGCCTGCCCCTTCGGGCGCACGTTCAGAGCCAAAGCCGCCACCGAGCAGTTGGCCACATCGTGCTCGCCGCCGTCCGGGTCGGCATAGCGCCAGCCCGCGCTCGCGCCCGGCGGGACGTCCACATGCGCTTCCACCGTCAACCCGCCCTCTCCCGGAATGCTCAGCGAGCAACGAGCCACGTTCTCGGCCACCTTCAGCCCGCGTGCGCCCAAGCCGCCCAAGCGACGCGTCTGCCCGTCCAAGCAGATCGCGCCGCTGGCCAGCCAAGGTGTGAGGCGCCCCGCCACGAGCACCCTGCCAAGCGCCACGTCAAGCCAAGCCCCCGGGTTCTCGTCGAAGCCGATCCCGTGCAACCAGATCCAGCGCTCCGCGTGCTCGGAGCCCCAGTTGTGGCCGACCATCCCCCTCCACCCATCGAGGTGCAGCGTTCGGTCGGGCAACTCCAGTGTGCCCCCGAAAGTGCCGGCCGGCGCCGGACTGGTCAGCTTGGTGCGCGGCAGCCGCGCCTTGTACAGCCAGCTTCGGGCCAGGTGCCTCAGTTCCGGTGCGTCGCCGGAGAAGCGCAGCGACCAGCGAGCCGGCCCGCACACGCCCTCCGCGACGCCCTCTCCCAGGCGGGAGTCTTGGCCGATCGCGATCCAGGCCCCTTGCGGCGCGGTGAGCTCCGAGGTGGTCTGCTTGTGCATGAACGGCGCGCCCCGCTCCGCGTCGAACACGGTGCACCAGATCGAGCCTCTCGGATCGTGCCCCGGACGCTTGTGCACGGTGTACCTGATCCACACGCCCACTGGCTCGGTCGGGGAGACGGCGCGCAGGTAGAAGGACTCGTACATACCTTCGCCTTGCTTGGCCCGCGGGAAGAGGGGAGTGACGGACATGCCGAGATCGTAACCCCCCGCGCGCCCCTGCCTGCAAGGATCTCGCCATGCAGCGCGAGCCGCTCGTCACATTGCCCGCCGCCCTGCGCGGTCCCCTGGCTGGAGGATCGGTGGCCAACGGCACGTCGGGCGCGCGCTTTGTGATGGGCGTCGACGGCGGCGCCACCAAGACGCTCGCCGCCGTCCTCGACTTGCGGGAGCACTGCGCCTATCTCGGTCACGGCGCCTCCTCCAACCCGGACGCGGTCGGTCCCGGCACCGCCACCGAGTCGCTCCTGAAGGCCACCGACGAAGCGATCGCCCGCGCCGGGATCGACTCCGACCGGCTCGACGCCGCCGTGCTCGCGGTCGCGGGCACCGACACTGACGGCGTCGCGGCCCGCCTGCATGCCTTGCGGCCGCAAGAGTGGCTCGTAGTAAACGACGTCGTCGGAGCCTGGGCGGCGGCCACCGGAGCCCGCCCCGGCGTGGGCACGATCTCGGGCACCGGCAGCAACGTCTTCGGTGTCGGCGCCGACGGGCGCGCCTGGCGAGCCGGAGGTTGGGGTCACGTGCTCGGCGACGAGGGCTCCGGCTACTGGCTGGCTTTGCAATCGATCAAGGCCGCCCTGCGCGACCGTGAGCGCTCCGGTCCGTCAACGGCCCTCAGCGCCGTCGCGACCGAGTTCTTCGAGGTGCCCACCGTCGAGGATTTGGCCGCTTCGGTCTACTCCAAGCCGCTCACCAAGGGAGAGATAGCCGCCTTCGCGATCGAGACCGCCCGCGTCGCCCAGGCCGGCGACGAGGTCGCGCGCGGTCTCTACGAGCGCGCGGCCTTCGAGCTGGGCGGGCAGGTCGCCGCCGTGATCGCCCAGACTGGACTCTCCGGCTCCTTCCCCGTCGGCTTGATCGGCAGCGCCTTCAAGGCCGGTGACCTGTTCGTGGAGCCGCTGGCGGCGGTCATCCACGAGCGCGCCCCCGAAGCGTCGGTGGCCGTCGTCGAGATGGTGCCGGTCGGTGGCTGCCTGCTGCTCGCCGCGCGCCTGGCCGGCTGCGAGCAAACGCTCGACCAAGCGCAGCTGAAGCCCATGCTCGACGCGGTGCTCGCGCGCGAGGGCGTCTTCAGAGAATGATCTGCTCGCGGGGTGCGCCCGGGCACCCCGATGCAGAGCGCATCAGAGAACGATCTCGTCGCGGTGTGCGATCGCGCCCGGGCCCTCGTCTGAGATGCGCTTCGAGGCAACCACGTTGGCGAACACCGCCGCCTCGAGCGGGGCCTGACCTTCTGCCAAAGCGACGAAGAAGGCCGCCGCGAACACATCGCCCGCTCCGATCTCATCGCGCACCGCCGTGACCGGGGGAAACGGGGTCTGCAGCACCGAGTCGCCGCCCGGCAGGTGCACGGTGGTCGGCCGCGACCCCGCCGTGACCGCGATCGAAGCCCCGTGGCCACGTGCCGCTTTGAACAGCTCGCGGCAATCCGGGCACTCGTGCTCGGCGATCACGGCCGCGTCGAAGCGTTCCGGCAGCAGGTCCGCGTCGAGCGCCACCGCCGAGACGTCCTGCGGCGAGGCCTCCTCGGCGGGCGCCACCGTCGGGATGTCGCCCAACAGCGAGCCCGTGTCCAACTGCACCAGCGGCGGCCCTTCCTCCCACGACCATCGGCGTACCAGCCCCTGGGGCGTGAGACCCACGAAGTCGGCGCGTCCCCGCCAAGAGCGAGGCGTCTCGCGCGCGACCGGGGCGAGGTGCAAGATCCTCGTGTCCACCGTGATCGGCTGCTCGATCGGGCCCGCCCAAGCGAGCACGCTTTGGCTGCGCTGCGAGCCGATCCCGCGAGTGCCCAGCGTCGTCGTCTGCTCGGCCTCGATCACCCGCCACTCCACCTCCTCGGAGTAGGGGGCCAACAAGTCTTCGATCTCGCCAGGCACGCCCTGCGTGAGAATCAGGGTTCGCAGCCCCAGGCGCGCCGCCTGCAAGGCGCTGTAGAAGGCGCTCCCGCCGACCCGATAGAGCGTGCCCCGCTTGGGATGCTCGATCGCGTCGCGCGTCACATGGCCCACGGTCACATAGTCGAAGCTCGGCGTCACGCGACGCGGGGCGGGATGCGCACCGGCAACTCGGCGCCTGCGATCGATGCCGCCGCGAGGCGCCCCGTGAAGACGCAACCGCCGAGGAAGGTGCCCTCCAGCGAGCGCTTGCCGTGCACGCCGCCGCCGCCGAAGCCCGCCGCCTCGCCGACCGCATACAGGCCGGCGATCGGCTCGCCGCCGTGCCCGTCGCTCTCCGCGCGCAACACGCGGCAGCTCAGGTCGGTCTGGATCCCGCCCAGGCTCTTGCGCGCCATCGGCTGCAACCGGATCGCCACCAGAGGCATCGCTTTGGCGTCCACGATGCGCTGGAAGCGCGAGGTGCGCAAGCGATCGCCGCGCCAGTTGCGAAGCTGGCCGATGCGCCTGAGCTGGTCGTCGTTGAACAACCCCTTGCCGCGCGCGATCGTCTCGTCGTAGCGGCCCACTTCGCGCTCGAGCACCGTCGCCTCGATCGGCCGTTCGCCCGTCAGCTGGCCGGTCACGTCATTCATCTTCTCGGCCAGCTCGCCGAGCGAGCCGGCCGCCACGAAGTCCGGCGAGCCCTCCAAGAAATGGTTCACCAGCCCCGGCTTGCCGAGCAGGACGCTCAGCAGGAACGGCACCACTCGACGCTCTCTGAGGTGGGGGTTGTGCTGGGAGCCCGACACATCCAGCTCGCGCTTGGCGATCTTGAAGTTGCACACCAGCCACGAATACTTGCGCTCGTCTTCGCACATGCGCTCGAGCGCGGCATAGGCGTCGAAGGTGGGCATCACCGGCACCGGCCCGTAGCGGTGGCCGTCCGGGTTCAACATCAAGCCCGACCGTGGCGGAATCAGCTTCAGCCCGTGGTGCTCGCGCTGGGGTTTGGGGTGGCGCACGGCGTCGGCGTAGTTCCACATGCGCGAGAGGTGGGTCACGTTGCCGCCGACCCGGGTCACCTCTTCGTGCAGGGCGCCGTCGGCGTAGTAGTGCGAGCCCATCAACAGTCGTTTCGGCGCCGGGCCAAGCCGGTCGCTCGGCCATTCGCGTCGCACGATGTCCAGGTTGCCGCCGATCCCACCCGCCGCGATCACGACCGCCTTGGCGGCTCTGGCCTCGTACTCGTCCGGTGCGATGGGCAAGTCGGTGACTTCGTCTCCGGGGGTGGAGCCGGTGTGCTTCGTATCCGGGGTGCCCATACGCGCGCGCGTGGCGCCCTGTTCGTCGAGTACGCGACAGCCGACCACGCGTCCCTCCTCGACGATCAGAGCGCTCACGCGCGAGTGCAAGCGCAACTCGAGCGAGGCGCGTCGCGGGTGGGCCTCGATCGCGCCCCACACGGCTTGCACCAAGGCCTTGCCGGTGCCCCAAGTCAGGTGGAAGCGGGGCACCGAGTTGCCGTCGCCGAAATTGCCCCGCTCGGCCCAGTTGACGACTGGGAAGAACTTCACGCCCAACTCCCTAAGCCAAGCGCCCACGTCGTCGCGGGCACGCGTCACGTACTGCTCGGCCCAGCGCCGCGGCCACACGTCCTCATCGTCGAACTCGGCGATCCGCAGCCAATCCTCCAGCGCGAGCCGCTCGCTGTCGGGTATCCGCGAGCGGCGCTGCTCGGGAGAGTCGACCATGAACATGCCCCCGAACGCCTCCCTCGCCAAGCCCCCGATCTCCTGCGGTGCGCAACGGTCGAGCAGGAGAACCTCATGCCCGCTGCGCAACAGCTCCAAGGTGCTGACAAGCCCCGCAAGCCCCGCGCCGACGACGATCGCATCGGGTTGCCGATCGCTCATAGTCCCAAGCCGATCACACGTTGGCGGCTCACACCCACCTCGCGCGTGGGGGTGCGCCGGCTCATGCCAAAGCCATCCCCGGCGAGACCTTCACTTCGACGAGCTCCGGCTTGCTCGAGGCGAGCGCCTCGCTCAGCCCCTCGCCCAAGTCCTCGGCGTCGCCGACCACACGCGAATTCACGCCATAGCCACGAGCCACCGCGGCCACGTCGAGCGCCGGCAGATCCAAGCCCGGCGCGTCGACGATGTCCTCGAGCATCCCGAACCACTTGAGGATCGCGTACTCGTCGTTGCGCAGCACCAAGAACGTGACCGGCACCTCGTACGCCGCCGCCGTCCACAGGCTCTGGATCGCGTACTGGGCCGAACCCTCGCCGATCACGCACACGACCGGCCTGCTCGGCTGGGCCAATTGCACCCCGATCGCGGCCGGCATCCCGAAGCCGAGGCCGCCACCCGAGGAGAAGTAGTAGCTGCCGGGCGCCGACAGGCGCAACTGGTTGCGCAAAGCGAGCGTCGCCGAGGGCGACTCCAGCACGATCACCCCGTCTTGCGGGAACACCTCGGCCAAAGCGCGCACCGCCGTCGAGGGGCTGATCGGGTCCGCGGTCGGCGCCGCCTGCGCGGGTGGGCGCACCGGCGGCGCGGGGCGCTCGGACTCGCCCACCGCGGCGAGCAGCGCGGCGAGCGTGAGCGCCGGGTCGGCCACGAGCGCATCGCCCATCGGCGCGCGCGCGGCCTCGTCGGGGTCGTTTGTGACTGCCACCAGCTTCGTGCCTTCGGCCAAGAGTGGGCCCGGGACGTTTGGGTAGTAGGGGAACACCGAGGTGCCCACCGTCAAGACGAAGTCGTGGCCCGCCAACATTTCCCCGACGGGCAACACCGCCGGCGGCAAGATGCCTTGGAAGAGCGGATGAGCCTCGGGGAAGCCGATCCGCCCGCCGCCCGGGGCGGGCGTCGCATACACGGCCAGGCGCTGGCGCTCGGCCAAGCCGACCGCGGCCTCCCAGCCACCCGAAGCGTCGATCTCCGGGCCGGCCACGAGGGCCGGGCGCTCCGCTTGGACAAGCAGCTCGACGAGCCGGGCGATCGCCTCCGGGCCGGGTTGGGTGGCGCCGGACACCGAGCGGGCGCTCTGATGGGCGACGGCTCCGTCATCCACCTGCGCACCCCAGTCGTCCATCGGGATGGACAGAAACGAAGGGCCCCTCGGAGGCAGCCCCGCCACGTGGATTGCGCGCGCCAAAGCATGCGGCACGTCCTCGGCGCGCGGCGGCTCATAGCTCCACTTGACCAAGGGATGCACCATGCGGGTCGCGTCCCTGTTGGTGAGATTGGCCTGCAGGGTCATGAGCGAGCGGTACTGCTGGCCGGCCGTCACGACCAAAGGGCTCTTGTTGGCCTGGGCGTTGAAGATCGCCCCCATCGCGTTGCCCACACCGGGCGCGGTGTGCAGGTTGACGAGCGTCGGGCGTCCGCTCGCCTGGGCATAGCCGTCGGCGAGGCCGACCACGGTGGCCTCCTGTAGACCGAGCACGTACTTGAAGTCGCTCGGGAACTCGGTCAGCATCGGCAGCTCGGTCGAGCCGGGGTTGCCGAACACGGTGGTCATCGACCGTTCGCGCAACAGCTCGAACACGGCCTCTCTAACTGTGGTCACGTCGTCTCCCGGAGTTGTCGCCCAGGCCGGGCACAATAGCCGCGACCGCATCGACCGCACACGTAGTTTGTTGGGGGCACAGATTCAGCCGATGCCAAGCGCACATATTCGATACATCAATACACGATTGCTGCCGGCGGGGCTTGTGGTGGCGGCGCTTGCGTGCTCTGCGCCGTCCTCCGCGCTGGCGCGCTCCGGCCACGGCGAGGGCGCCGGCTCGGTTTACCCGGCGCAGGCCCAGCGGCCCAGCCGGATAGCCCGGCCGAGCGAATTCGCGAAGACCGCCGCCAACAAGCAGAAGCCGGCCAAGACGAAGCCCGCCAAGAAGAAGCCCGGCCTGCACGGCGATCCGGCGCGCGCGCTGCTCGCCTACCAGGCGATGCAACAGAACTTCTACATCCCCGGCACCGGCTTGTACGAGGGCGAACCGTACTCCTACCTGTGGTCTTTCTCGCAAGCGATGGCTGCGACCATCAGCGTGTCCTCGATCTCCGGTCAAGCGGCAAGCCAGGCCAGCGCCCACTCCCACGAAATCCAGGCGCGCCTGCTCGGCCTGGGTAGGTATTGGGCGACGCCCTCGCCGGTCGCAGGCAAAGCCCCCACCGGCGAGCAGCCCGAAGGCGAAGAAACCGGGGAAGGCTCAGAACCCGCCGAAGCGCCCGGCATCGCGCCGCCCACGCTGCCGTCCTTCAATGGCGAGGTCGTGCCGCCCGGGGGCGCCAGCTACTACGACGACAACGAGTGGGTGGGGATCGAGCTGTTGCGCCTCTACAAGCTGCGCCACGAAGCGACCGCCTTGGAAAAGGCGGAGCAGATCATGGCCTTCGTGATGGCCGGCTGGGAGAACAACCCCAAGCTTGCCTGCCCGGGCGGGATCCCTTTCTCCGACGCTCCCTCCAACACCGATCGCAACACCGTGACCGACGCTCCCGCCGCCGAGCTGGGGGCGCAACTGTTCCGTCTCACGGGCAACCTGACCTATCTGGGGTTCGCCCAGCAGGCCTACCAGTGGGTGCGCACCTGCCTGACCGAGTCAAACGGACTCTACGCAGACCACATCCGCCTGCACGGCGTGATCGACCCGACCGAGTGGAGCTACAACCAAGGCACCATGATCGGCGCCGGCGTCCTGCTCTACCAAGCGACCGGCAACCCCGAATTCCTCTTCCAGGCACGCCAGACCGCCAAGCTGGCGCTCGCCTACTACACGATTCCCACGCTGCTCGGCGAAAACCCGTTCTTCGCGTCGGTCTACTTCAGGAACCTGATGTACCTCGACGCGGTCACCCACGATCCCCCTGGAGCCAAGCCGGCCCAAGCCTACGTGGACTCCATATGGGTACACCAGCGCCTGAGCGACAACCTGTTCGCGTTTGGCTCACCCCCCTCCACACAACTGCTCTACCAAGCAGCCGTGGCTCAGATCTACGCGCTGCTCTCGATCTCACCCAGCACCTACTTCTGAAGTACGCTTGGGGGCGGATGAGCGCGGATGCCGCCAACATGATCACCGCCGAGGGGCTCGAGGAGCTCAAGGGCGAACTCGCCAACCTCGAAGGAGAGGGGCGTCGCGAGATCGCCGAGCGCATCAAAACGGCGCGCGAGTGGGGCGACCTGAAGGAGAACAGCGAGTACCACGACGCCAAGAACGACCAAGCCCACCTGGAGACGAAGATCGCCAAACTGCGCGAACGAATCTCAACGGCAGAGATCGTCGAGGCTTCCGAGGCGCACGACGGAGCAGTGGGCTTCGGCTCGACCGTGGTGGTGCGCGACGAGGCAGGCAAGGAGCGCAGCTGGCAGATCGTCAGCTCGCACGACGCCTCCCCCTCAGAAGGACGGCTTTCGGCGGATTCGCCGGTCGCCCGGGCTCTGCTCGGGCGCCGCGCCGGCGAGCGGGCCTCCGTCGTGCTGCCCAAGGGCGAGAGCGTCCTCACCGTCGTAAGCGTCTCCTGAGAGTTCCCTGGCCACCCGCTCCGGGCTGAGCGAAGGCGCGATGGCCGACGCGAGCAGGGTGCCGGCGGCCTCCGCGTTCAACATGGCGCTTGCCCGTCGAGCGGCCACTTCCTCCTTGCGCCGGTACAGGCGCTGGTCGGCCAGCTGCATGACCGAAGCCGGATCGTCGACCTCCTCCGGGATCTGGACGACTCCGTGGGAGGCCGTGATCGAGAAGCTGGGGCTGTGCTCGCACAAGGCTGCCACCGAGGAGTGCACGAAGCGCTCGTTGGGCTGGGCGGAAACGTCGAACAAGACGCAAAACTCGTCTCCGCCCATGCGGTAGGCGGTGCCGTGCGGCGCCACCACGCTTTGCAGGCGCTCGCTCAAGCGCACCAGCAAAGTGTCGCCCGCCGGATGGCCGAAGGTGTCGTTGAACAGCTTGAAGCCGTCGAGGTCGTACAGGACAAGTTCCCAAGGCGCCTCGGCTCCGGCCGTCTTGCAGGCGAGTCGCAGGTCGCTCATCAAGAGGCGTCGGTTGCCCAGCCCCGTCAGGGGGTCGGTCAAGGAGAGGCGCCGCGAATGGTCAAGCAGGGTCAGGTTCTCGCGCAGGGTGACGAGCAGGTGAGCGCCCACGGCGAGGATCGTGGCCGCCGCCAGTATGAGGGCGGGCACGGTCAGCTGGGGGCCGAGGTTGCCATACACGAGCACCCCGAGCGCGGCGAGCAAGGCGAGAGCGGGCACGGACATCATCTGCCAGCCCTTCAGCCGCCGTGGACGCATCCGAGCCGACGGTGTCCACGCGGCGATCGCAAGCAGGATCGCGGCCAGCGGCCATAGGCATTCAAGCCAAGTCCCCGCCTGGTAGGAGTCGGTGGCCGTCTGATAGAGGTAGATCGAGTCGGCGACGCCGCTCACCAACATGCTGGCGGCGATCGGCAACCACAGGTTGCTTCCACGCCAGCCCGTGATCGAGAGTGCTCCGACGGAGAACATCATCAAGAGCAGGTCGCCGATCGGATAGGCCAAGGACACCACGATCGAACTGTGCACGCCGATCGCGTTGTCCAAGATCGGGGGCAGCACAAGCGCGGCCGCCACGCAGGCGGCGGCGAGGCCGGCGATCAGCCCGTCGAGCCACATGCTGAGGCGCAGTTCGCGCAGATGGCGTCGCGCGAGCAGCCCGAGCGCCACGTAGAAGCAGGGGTACATCGTCAAATAAAGGACATCGGCGCCCGAGACGCTGCCGCCCGCTTCGGCAGCGGTGCCTTCGATCAAGAACGAGTAATACAGTTCGCCCAAGCCCCAGGCGAGCAGGCCTGCGCCCATCGTGAGCCAGGCCGCGCGCTCCTCGCGCACCAAGGCGCCCCGCGCGAGCACCACCACGCCCGAGCCGAGCATCAACACGTTGTAGATGCCGTCCTGAAAGAGACCCTCGCCCCCGGGGCCGCCGAAGCCGAAAACGGTGTGCAGGGCAAACACGCCAAGCCCCCCCAGCAGGGCGGCGAGGACCAAGGTCGGGAGATGGAGTCTCAGGCGTGCGCGCATTGGCTTTGCGGGTCGCCAGTTACATCGGCTGCCGACGGCAAAACCCTGAATGTTCAGCGCGAAAATGAGTTGCGCAGATGCTGGGTGAAGCGGCTCGGCGAGCGCTTGTAGAGGCGCGCGCCCAGCTTGAGGGCTCGTATGCGCAGGCGCTTGCGCCGGTGGAGGATCAGCTCGAGCAGGTCTTCGCGGGCGCGGGCGTCCTCGCCGAACGCGTCCGGGTGCTTCTCGGCGTAGCGGCCGAGCATCCAAAGATCGTGCTCTTCGCCGAGCAGGTCCCCCAGGCGATCGGCGCGACGCGTTGCCTTGCGGGCTCCACGGGCGCGCTTGCCGCCGAGCATGTCCAAGGCGTAGTAGAGGCTCTTGACCCGCTTGCGCCAATCGTGCATTGCTTGGTCTGAGGGCACGTGTTCGAGGTCGCAGTCGACCTCGCGCTGCTCCCGCTTGGCGCGGTCGTAGCGCTTGCGGCCTTCCTTGTAGATGCGCTGTAGCCCTGGTGTGAGATCCTCGAAGTCGCGCTCCAGCAGGTTCCAGCGCGCCAATTGTTGGCGCATCGCGGCGATGTCCGCCAGCACCTGGGCGTTGTTGGTGGGCTCCCCTTCCTGGGCTCGCTCATGCTCCAGGTGGACACCGAAGCGGTCGATCCCTGCTCGTGCGAGCGTGTCTGGGTAGCGTTCGGCGAGGCTCGCCAAGGTGGCCAGGCGCACCTGGGAGTCACGGGCGCTCGCCAAGCGCCGGCCCGCCTCCCCCAAAGAGGAGTTCACGCGTTCGAACTCGGCCTCGCCCATCTCCTTGCGAAACAGGCGCGCGAGCGCGCGCATCCGCTTGATCGCCTTGCGCGCCTCGTGGACCACATCTCGATCGCTTCCAATAGCCATAACCGGCAACCCCCACAGTGGAGGCTATCGCCGCGACAATACATTCATGCCCAAGTTGCCAGATGCGCGCTGGTGGACGGTGCGTCGCGCCCACAGCCTCAAGCCCGCCACCTACCGCTGTCCGTTTTGCGGGCGCCAACTGCCGGCGATGAGCGAGCACATGCTGATGTTCCCCGAAGACGACAAAAGCAGGCGCCGCCACGCCCACACGCGATGCGTCTTGGCTGCCCGCGAAAGCGGCCGGCTGATGTTGCGCGAGGACTGGCTACGCACCCAGCCGAAGCCGCGGTCTTGGTGGCGGCGGCTGTGGGGACTTATCCGCTGAAACCGGTGACTGCGCGCGTACGCGCATGCGCGTCGCGTGCGCACACACGCGCGGGGCACCCCCGACGACACAACACACCGCGCCCTCCCGCGCGGCCAGGCCGTCAGCTGGGATAGACGTGCACGTAGTCGGGGTCGATGCGCACGATCAGGCGCTGTTCGCCGGGCTGGCGCAGGGGGTAGGTCTCGGCGCCCATGTACTTCATGGCGAGCGCGTCGATGTGGGCGTCGGCGCCCTCGTGGGTACGTTCGGCCACGCGACCGCGGATCGTCACGTACTCGTAGGGGTTCTCCAGGTTCTGCACGGTCAAGGTGACGCGCGGGTCGCGCTCCAGGTTGCGCGGCCAGGCGCGGCCCTCTGCGGTGTTGAGCACGGGCTGTCCGTCTTGCACGTCCACCCAAGCAGGGGCGGCGTGGACCGATCCGTCCTCGCGCAGGGTCGATACGGTCACAAAGTTCTTGCCCTTCAAGAGCTCCTCGGCACGGCCTTCGATCGCTTGGCTCATCTGATTCCCCTTGCGGTTGAGAGTGGTGAGAAGAATCTACCCGCAACTGGGGTCCGGCTCGCACAAATTATTCGCCGTTGCGCGCCGCCGCGGAAGGGATCTGTCCGAGTGGGACCAGGTGTCCGTTGTTGAGTTGGAAGCGGACGGTCTTTTCGCCGCCGCTGGGTTTGCCGAGAGGGTCGCCCGGTTTGTAGACCGGATAGGAGAGCGCGACTTCGGTGTCGCCTTGGCTCACGACCTTCACGGTGGCGCTCGCTTGGCTGGTGTCGGTGCCCAGGTAGTGCCCGCCCACGAAGAAGAAGGCCTGCTGGCCGTAGCCGTCGGCCGAGCCCGTTTTCGTGCCGACGAGCACGCGCAAGGTTTGATCGGGTCGGTACTGGGAGGTTTCGTTCGGCGTGTATCCGTGGGCCCGGACCACGGCCGCGGCGGCGCTCGCGCCTTCGGCGCTGGTCGATTCCTTGGTGAACGCGGGCGCGGTGCTCGTCCGCGTCGCTTCCGCGCCACCGGTTTCGCTCGCGTGCGTGGTCGTGTTCGTGGAGCTTGTGGGTGGGGGAGAGGATTGGATCGTCTTACCCGTGCCACTCGTCGCCTGGCTCGCAGTTTCGGAGGGCGTGGTGTTGGCCACGGACACTGTCTTCGTGCCCCCTGAGCCGCACCCGGCGATCGTGGCGGCGGCTGCCGCCGCAGCGAGAAGCATTGTTGTGGGCCGCTTGAGCATCGTCTCCCCCTATTCGTCGTGACGAGGCTTCATCCTCGCATCGGTATAAAATTATTAGCGACTGCTAAGATAAGTCGCTCGGATCGTCCACGAGCGGGGAGCGCAGATGACAAGCAAGCGCAGGAACTGGACTTTGGGCATCGTCTCGGTGGCTTTGTTCATGGTGGTGCTCGACAACCTCGTCGTGTCCGTGGCGTTGCCGAGCATCAGGCGCGACTTCGGTTCCTCGATCCAGTCCTTGGAGTGGACCGTCAACGCCTATGTGCTCGCCTATGCCGTGCTGCTGCTGACAGGTGCGGCCTTGGGCGACCGCTTTGGGCGCAAGCGCATGTTCTTGATCGGGCTTTCCGTGTTCACCTTCGCCTCGGCCGCGGCGGCCTTGGCGCCCACAAGCGATCTGTTGATCGCCGCGCGAGCGATCCAAGGAGCCGGCGCGGCGATCGTCACGCCGCTCACGCTCACCTTGCTGGCCGACGCGTTCCCGGTCGAACGCCGCGGGATCGCGTTGGGCGTGTGGTCGGGCATCTCGGGCACGGCCGTGGCGATCGGCCCACTCGTGGGCGGCGCCGTGGTGCAAGGCATCTCTTGGCATTGGATCTTCTGGCTGAACGTCCCGATCGGCTTGGTCTTGTTGCCGGTGGCGATGCGCCGCTTGGCCGAGTCGCGCGGGCCCTACGGCACACTCGATCTGCCCGGGCTGCTCTTGGCGGGCGGCGGCGCGTTCGGGATCGTGTTCGGCCTCGTGCGCTCCCAGTCGCTCGGGTGGGGCGCACCCGCGATCCTGTTCTCCTTGATTGGAGGGGCGGTGCTCCTGGCCGGCTTCGTGCTGTGGGAGCTGCGCGCTTCTGAGCCGATGCTTCCGATGAGTTTCTTCGCCAAGCGCTCGTTCGCCGTCACCAACGTGGTCTCCTTGTCGATGTACTTCGGCATGTTCGGCTCGATCTTCTTCCTCTCCCAGTACATGCAAAACGTGCTCGGCAACACGCCCCTTCAGGCCGGTCTGAAGCTGCTCGTCTGGACCGGGGCCTCGATGATCGTCGCGCCCTTGGCCGGAGTCTTCTCCGAGCGCTTCGGCTCGCGGCCTTTCATGGTGGCGGGACTGACCCTGCAAGCGGTGGCACTCGGCTGGCTGGCCGCGATCACCTCGACGCACGTGCCCTACACACACATGCTCATACCGTTCATCATGGCCGGTGCAGGCATGTCGCTCGTATTCGCCCCCTCAGCAAACGCGGTGCTGTCCTCGGTCCGCGTCGACCAAGCCGGCCAGGCCTCCGGCGCCAACAACGCGATCCGCGAGGTGGGTGGCGTGCTCGGCGTCGCGGTATTGGCCTCGGTGTTCACCGGCTCGGGCGGCTACTCCTCGCCGCAGGCTTTCGTGGACGGTCTGATCCCAGCCATGTGGGTGGGTGTCGCGGTGCTCGGCGCCGGCGCGCTCACCGCCTTGGCTTTGCCCTTTCGCACGCCCCGCGCGGGTGAGGCGGCCGCGGCCGAGGTGTCCCCCGAAGCGACGCTTGCGGTGCTCGTCGGAGAAGCCGCGTGAGTGTGGTGCGCCGGCGTGTGCCTGCTGCGGAGCGGCGCGAGGCCTTGATCGAGGCGGCGGTCCATGAGTTCGCGGTGAGTGGCCTGCACGGCACCCCCGTCGACCGGGTCGCAAGACGCGTGGGGGTCGCCCAGCCTTATGTGTTCAGCCTGTTCGCCGGTAAGCGCGAGCTGTTCGTGGCGGCGGTCGAGCATTGCTTCGATCGTTTCGCCTCCACGTTCGCCGAGGCTGCCGCCGAGTACCGCGCCGGGCGGGCTCCCGCGGATTGCGAGGACGTGTTGATGGCTATGGGCAGCGCCTACAAGAACCTGTTGGCCACCGATCGGGCCTACCTTATGCTCCAGCATCAGGCCTATGCGGCCTGCGACGATGAGGTCGTGCGGGCTCATGTGCGCCGTCGCTATGCCGAGCTGGTGACTTACGTCGGCGAGCTCTCCCAAGCCGACGCGGAGGATCTGGATGACTTCTTCCGCCACGGCATGGCCCTGAACGTGGCCGCCGCGATGGGCGTCGCCGAACTGTCCGCGGGCTGCTCCTGGGTTCAGGCCGAGCTTGGCGCCTGCTCCAGCGGGTAGCATCAAAGCGGTGGCGAATATCGATTCGACCCAGGAGCAGATTCAGAAGCGCAACCGCCGCGAGGTCGCTCGCACGGGGTTGCTCGTAGTGTTGGCGGTCCTGATGACTTTGTTCGCGGTGGTAAACCTCGAAAAGGTCGAGGTCAAATGGATCTTCGGCAAGACCTCGACCCCTTTGATCATCGTGATCTTGGTGTCTTTCCTGGCCGGCATCGTCATAACCCACTTCGCCGAGATGCGATACCGGCGCAAGCGCTGAGGCTCCGGGCGAGCCCCTCGCGCGCCGAGACGGGCGAGCCCCTCGCGCGCCGGGACGGGCGCGTCGAGCGCTAGGACGCGGGCGAGCGCATCGCCGTCGGCGACGGCAGCGCCTCGCGCGTCAGCACGCGAGCGCGCCTCAGGCGACGATGCGGGCTGCCTTCTCGGCGCCCAGGTAGGGAGCGAGGACCACGAAGGCGAGGTAGTCGGCGAGTGCCGGCAGGGCTCCCGTGGAGCCGTCGGTCGCCTGTGAGTAGATCGTGTGCCAGATCGCACCCTCGATCCCCTCGCCGGCGAGCTTGGTGCGGGGCGGGCCCGGAGCGCCCGCGGTCAGCTTGGCGGTCACTTCGCAGGCCAAGTCGGCGCCCAGATCGACCGCCCGCTGGCCCATCGCGAACACGCCGGTGGCGATCGTCTGGGCGTAGGCGGGGCGGGCCGCGAAGTAGCGCATCAATGCATCCATGGCCTCGCGCACCGCCCGCGGCCAATTGGTCGGTAGCGCCAAGGCCGGGTCGGAAACAATTTCGCGAACCTCCTTGCCGAGCATCTCGATGGCGGCCAGAAAACAGGCCTCCATGTCGTCGAACAATCCGAAATACGTGTCGATAGAGACGCCTGCCTCGTCGGCGATCCGCATCGGCGTGAGGTTGCCATAGCCTTCCAAGGAGGCCAGCTCCAAAGCGCTGCGCATCACCTTCGCGCGCTCGTCCTCCGGGCCGAGACTCGGCTCTGTCGAGACAGCCCGCAGGCGCACGCCCAGAGGGTTCGGCTCGCGAGTACTGAACGCGAGCGTCCAACTCAGCATGTCCTCCACAAGTCCCTTCATCTCCTCGGTACGTCCCTCCAGGAGGCGCACGAACGTGACGCGGCGCAAGCCGCCCACGATCGCGCGGGCGATCGGCTCGGGCAGCGCATGTGCGTCGGGGGCCTCGGCGAAGCTGGCCGCCAAGCGCTGCTCGAACACGGCCAAGGTCCCGGTCAGCCGCTCCCAACCCGGGGGGCCGGCCGAGGGCGCCTCTACGAGCATTAGGCGGGCTCCCTTGGTGTTGCCTTCGACCACCTCCGCGAACTCCGTCAAAGCCGTCCGCAGACGATCCTCGAGCGGGCCGTCGGTCGTGGTGTAGGCCATCGCGATGCGGTCCATCGCCCGGCTTGCGACGAGGTCTAGCGTGGCCAAGAAGCATTCCTGCTTGTTGGCGAACTGCTCATAGAAGGCGCGCCTGGACACGCCCGCCAAGCTCACGACCTGCTTGACGCTGGTGCGCCCGTAACCGTTGGTCGCGACCGCCTCGATCATGGCCCCATACATGCGCAACCTCTGGTTGGCCGCCACCTCGTCGGGATCCATCTGGTGGGGCCCGCGCGGCAATCGCTTGTAAAGCGGGGCCATCCCCCCATTCTGAGGGGGTTTGCGGGTGTGCGTTGAGGAAGTCTGCGTGGGCAAAGGCTTTCGGCGCGCCAAAGCGCCGCCGCCGAGGTTGTTCCCACCCTCCTTCACTGCGTTCTATCTCCTCGAATACTTATAGCCCCTCGACTATCAAGGAGTCTTGAAAACAATATCATTCCATGTCAGAGATTTATTGTCTACGTACAGTTAGGGCGCTCAGGCTACGACACCCGGTCCGCTACGCGCGGCCTCGTGGGCCAAAATCGGCTCCAAGTTCAATGCAAGAGGACTCTGAGCACCAAGATGCCAAGCCCCAAAGTCGTCCCCACAGACACGTCGATGGCGAGCTCGACCGGCTTGGCTTTGGAGCGCACGCCCGCCGCCAGCTCGAAAGCGATCAGGCTCGCCACCACCGCCCATACGGCCGCTGTCACCGCCACGGACTGGCTCGCGCCGAAGGCCCAAGCCACAGCGAGCGCCAGCAACGGCAGCCCCGCTCCCCTGACGATCGACCAGTCTTGGACGAAGGTGTGCCAAAGCTCCGCCGAGCCCACGCGCCGTTGCTCGGACAAGCGCAAGCCGAGCACGTCCGCATAGGCATGCGCGAACCAGTACAAGGTCATCGCGATCGCGATCGAGCCGACCGTCTCGGGGTAGGTGTCCTTCAGGCCGCTCTCGGCCGCCAACAGCGCCCCCACCGTGATCAAGCCGTACACGACCCCGGCGGGGTAGCGCTCGGGCACGACCCATCCGGCGATCTTGAAGGCCCAGCTCGGCTTGGCGCTCGCCGGCGGCGCGACAGATTGGTTGGTCGGTCGCGGCTTTGGGGTCGGCTCGTGGGATTGTGCTCGGGCCATCGCTCGACTCCGCTTCGTCGAAGTCCCCGCGATGGTATCGATGGCACCCCGCCGCCTTGCGGTGCGCTGGTCTAAATGGTTTCTCATCGCCCGATCAGCGGCGGTTTAGGTGGTGCGTCGAGCCTCCACGCCATGGTTTTGCGCCGGCCCGGTCGCCTCGGCATGAGCGACCGCGTCGCCGCGGTCTCCGATGCTTCGGGTCTGCACGAACCGGCCGCTGCGCAACGCCCGCCGGGTAGGCGCCTGCCCGGTGGCCGGCGCGTGGCCGGTACGCGGCGTGTGGCCTGGAGCGGGTCCGTCTGGGGATGGTTCGGGTTGGGACTGGTCCTAGCGATCGCCTGCGGGGTGCGTCTGTGGAAGATCCAAGACGTCCCCGGCAACGTCTTCTATGACGCAGCCGTGCGCAGCATGGGCGTCTCTTGGCACAACTTCTTCTTCGGTGCGCTCGAGCCCTCCGGGACGGTTTCGATCGACAAGCCGCCCGTCGACCTGTGGCTACAGGTTGCGAGCACCCGGATGTTCGGCTTCGGGCTGTTCGCTCTGCACCTGCCCGAGGTTCTTGGAGGGGTGCTCGCCTGCGGGCTGCTGTTCGGCGCGTTGCGGCGTCCGTTCGGCGACGCCGTGGCCTTCCCGGGGGCGCTCGCCTTGGCGGTGCTCCCGATCTCGGTGCTCACTGCCCGCAGCGACACGATGGACTCGGTCTTGGCGGCATTGGAGGTGGGGGCCCTGTGGCTCTCTTGGCGAGCGCTACAAAGCGGACGCCTGCGCTGGTCGGTGGCCGCCGCCGCGCTGATGGGTCTCGCCTTCAACGTCAAGCTCACCGAGATGCTCATCGCTCTGCCCGCCTTCGCCCTGTTGTGGCTGTGGGCCGCCGCCCCGGGCCGGCGTGTCCGGGCGGCGCTCGCCACCGCCGCGACTTTCGTGGTTTTGGCTCTGTCTTGGTCGGCGATCGCGTCGCTTACGCCTTCCAGCCACAGGCCCTTCCCGATCGGCTCTTCCAACGGCAGCATCTGGCACGTGACGCTCGTCTACAACGGCCTCAGCCGACTGTCCAGTCAGGGCGCGAGTCCGCCGGCCGAAGGCGGCCCCGGGCCTCTGCGCCTGCTCAACAGCGGCCCGCTCCAATATTGGACCTTGATCGGGATCGCCCTGCTCGCCACGTGTCTGCTGGCGAGCGCGGCCTTGGCCGCGATCCTGGCCCGAGACGGGAGGGTCGCCCTGAAGGCCGCCTTCGGGCGCCCGGCGGGACGCTTCGCCATCGCGATCATCGTTTGGTTTCTCACCGGCCTGGTCGCCTTCAGCGCGATGCACCGCTTGCAACCGCGCTACTTGGAAGCTTTCGCCCCGGCATTGTGCGCCGTCTTCGGCCTCTCGGTGGGTGTGCTCTGGCGCGGCGGCCTTGGGCGGAAGGGCTTCGGAGGGGGTGGTCTCGGGCGGGGCGCGCAGGGCGACCTTGGGCGGGCCGGCGTTGACACCGGCGACCGTGGGTCTGGGCGCATCGGGCGGGGTGGCGTGGGCGTCAATCGAAGCCCCGGCCGGCTCGCGCTTTGCGGCGCCTTGGTCGCTGTCGGCACCGTTCTCCTGGTCCTCTCCCTGGCCAAGGACTCTTATCTCATCGACCGCGGGCGCACCGACTCTCTACTGAGCGATTTCAGCACGCCTTCGCTCAGCCGCTACCTGCGAAGCCATCGCGACGGGGCGCGCTACGAGGTGGCCGGGGCCAGCGTCAACGACGCGATCGGCATCGTCGCTCGCGACGGTTTGCCGGTGCTCATGCTCAACAGCGTGGACGGGGCCTTGACGCGGACCAAGCGTCTGCGCGAGGACGTGGCGGCGGGACTTGTTCGCTATTACTTCGCCCGGCCCCGCGCCTGTCACTCAGGAGTGCACTGCGCAGGTAACCAAGTGTGGGCCTACGCCCACAGCGCGCCGGTGCCGGGCCTATCGGGTCTGCGGCGCTTCGCGGCGCCTTGAGCCACAGGCTTCGACTTTGCGGCGGGAGCGGGGTCTACCGGGGGCGAGGCCGATCCGATGGCCTGCGGGTGAGCGATCGTGTGATGTCTCTCACCGGGCCCACACCTTGCGCTAATGGCGCCCGCCCAGAATCGGAGGGATGTTCGGCGCATCGCATCGACGGCCGCGTCGAGGATTCTTGCCGGGGGTCCTGAGCGTCGCCGCGCTCGCGGCGGTCCTGCTGGCGACCCAAGACATCGATTTGCCGCTCGCGGGAGGAGCTGCCCACGTTCCCGGATCGGCCGTCGCCTCGCCCGCGGGGCCTTGCGGCGGGGCCAGCGCCGCGACGGTCGCCCGCGTCGAGGAAGAGGTTGCGCGACGCATCTATGTCGCGGAGCTACGCGGCTACGAGGTGCGGGCCGATCTCGCTCACATCCAGGAATCCGCCCAACTGAGGACCGCGCTCGACAGCTCAAATCAGGGCGCGGTTTATGCGGCGGTACACAAGATCGTCTACACCCCCCACTGGCACATCGTACGCCTGCGGGTCACCCGTCTCGGGCACATGCTCGCCGATGTGGGAGGCCCCGATGTGATCGCTCCGGTGTCCGGGGCTTTGCGCAGCAAAGGCAAGGTCGTGGGACGCTTCGTGATGTCGGTCCAAGACGATCTCGGCTACACCAAGCTCGTTACCCGCTTCATCGGCGCACCGGTCGAGCTATACCGGGACGGCTCTCCCGTGATGGGAACCTTCCCCGCGCCAAGTGTCGCGCCCCGCAACGGGCAATCGCTGACCCTCGCCGGCGTCCGCTATCGGGTCTTGGCGCTGAACGCCACCGCTTTCCCGTCCGGCAAATTGGAGGCCGCCTTGCTCGTCGTCGACCCCTCCGGCGCACCGGTCCACCCGTCTGGCGCGTCGGTTGCCCTTAGTCACGCCCCGGCTGTCCCCTCCGGTGCACCGGCTGCTCCAACCTGCGAGGCGGTTCGCACCGCCGCCTGGGGCCAGATCGCGATGCATGTGGCCGCCCGCTTCGCGCCATTGGCGGCCCACTACGAAGATTTCGTTCACACCCTCCAAGGCGTCTCCGGCGGCCGCGCGTTCGTGCGCTCCGGCTCGGCGCGCCTCGCCGGCGGCGGCCCGCTCCGTCTGCCGCGCCAAGGCCTTGTTCGCTATCGCGGTCTCAGCTGGGATGTCTTCTCGTGGCCCGGCCCCGCGTCGACTCGGATCTACTTCTTGACGCCGCGCGCCTGAGGAACGCGTGTCGGATCGACTGGTGGGTAGCGGATCGACTGGCGATATCGCGATCCTCAAGTATCCTGTCTCAGCCGGTGCCGACGTAGCTCAGCTGGCAGAGCGCATCCATGGTAAGGATGAGGTCTCGGGTTCGATTCCCGACGTCGGCTTGTGACTTGGTCGCGGCCATGAGCGGCGCCGAGCTGGGCCTGGCGGTTTCCGTGTTCCTGGCCTGCACGGTCGAGGCGGTCGAGGCGTTGACGATCGTGCTCGCGGTGGGCACCACGCGCAGCTGGTCCTCGGCCATGGCAGGGGTAGGTGCCGCGACGGTGGTGCTCGCGGCGATCGTGGCGGCCTTCGGACCGGCGCTCACGGCGCTTCCGATCGACGTCCTCAGGGTGGTGGTCGGAGGGCTGTTGCTGATCTTCGGCCTGCAGTGGCTGCGCAAGGCGATCCTGCGCTCGACCGGGCTCAAGGCAAAGCACGACGAGCTCCAAAGTTTCCGCGAGGAGTCCGAGGCCGCTCGCGCAGCCGCGCGGGGCCGAAGCTCTGGCTTTGACGGCCACGCCTTCGCGTTTGACAGCTACGCCTTCACGATCTCCTTCAAGGGAGTCCTGCTCGAGGGCTTGGAGGTCGCTTTCATCGTGCTCACCTTCGGCGCCAACCAGCACCGCATCGGGCTCGCCGCCGGTGCCGCTGCGGTGGCTGTGCTGGTCGTCTTGGCCGCCGGCTTGCTCGCGCGGGCGCCCCTCGCCAAGGTGCCCGAGAACACGATGAAGTTCGCGGTCGGGGTAATGCTCAGCTCGTTTGGCATGTTCTGGGGCGCCGAGGGAGCGGGGGCGAGATGGCCGGGCGACGATGCGGCTCTACTCGCGATCGTCCCCGGAGTTCTGATCGTGGCCAACGCGATGGTCGTCATATTGCGCCGCTCGCTGCGTTCGGCGGCGGCCGAACGGGCACTCGCGACCGATATGCGGGCCTGGCCCGGGAGCGGGCTATGAGTCGCGATGTGCCGCACCTGACCGGGACCGGGCCATGAGTCGCTTGAAGGCTCTCCCGCTCGGCGTTTGGGAGTTCGTGGTCGGCGACGATTGGCGCACCGCGCTCGGCGTGGTTCTTGCCCTCGGGGCGACAGCTTTGCTCGCGGCACTCGGCACTGCGGCCTGGTGGTTCATGCCGCCGGCCGTGGTCCTGGTCCTGGCCCTATCCTTGCGTCGCGCGGCGCGTGAGGTCGCTCGCGGATGAGGCCATGCACATCGACCCTTACATAGTCCTCGGCAGCGCCATCATCGGCTTCCTGGTCGGCATGACCGGAGCCGGCGGTGGGGCCTTGATGACGCCCATGTTGATCCTCCTGTTCGGCGTCCAGCCAGCCGCCGCGATCTCCTCGGACCTGGTGGCCGCCGTGGTGATGCGCCCGATCGGGGCGGCCGTGCATCTGCGCCGCGGCACCGTCAATCTGCGCCTGGTTGGCTGGATGGTGCTCGGCTCGGCGCCGATGGCTTTCTTGGGCGCCTATGTGCTTCACCTGATGGGAAACGCCAAGTCGGCCCAACAAAACATCGAGGTGGCGCTCGGCGCCGCGCTCTTGGTGGGCGCGACCGCGATGGTCTTGCGCTATGGCTTGGACCGCCGCGTGGGCTCGCGCCGGACGGCGACCGTCCACGAGATCGTTCCGCGGCCACTGCCCACCGTGGCGATCGGCATGGTCGGGGGCATCATCGTCGGGATGACCTCCGTGGGCTCCGGATCCCTGATGATCATCATGCTTTTGTTTCTATATCCCTTGCTCAGCGCCGGCCAACTGGTGGGCACCGACCTCACCCAGGCCGTGCCCCTCACCTTGGCGGCGGCCCTCGGCGCGCTCGCGTTCGGCCACGTCGTGTTCGGAGTCACCGCCTCCTTGATCATCGGCAGCGTGCCCGCCGTGTTCGTCGGCTCGCTCGTCTCCTCAAGCGCCCCCGACCGGTACGTGAGGCCGATGATCACTTTCGTGGTGGCCGCCTCCGGCCTGAAGTACGTGGGTGTCGGTACCACCGCGCTCGGCTGGATCCTGTGCGCGACGCTGCTTCTCGGTGCCGCCGTCTGGCTGCTCTACATCCGCCCCACAAAGATCGCCGCCGCGCAGGAGGGCGGGCCCGACGGTGGCGCCGCGGATGGTGAGGGAGACGCTCCGAGCGTGGTTGAGCCGGCCCGCGTCGAGTAAACGCCTGCGGGGTAACCGGAAGCGCCTGCGGGGTAACCGGAAGCCTCACCATCGCCGCAAAACGTATGTTGCGGGTCGCGCGTTTTGTATGGTAGCGCTAGCGCGTTCTGTATGATAGGAGAGCGGCGATGTGAATGATAGGAGAATGGTAAGGCGCGCAATCGAGGGCCGCTATCGGGAGACATTGGCTGCTCGGCGGGTCACGGTCGTCACCGGTCCACGCCAGTCTGGGAAGACAACTCTCGTACGCGGTCAGCTCAGAGACACCGGCGGGAGTATGCGCAGCCTCGACGAGGAGGGTGTGCTCGCGGCCGCCTTGGGGGACCCGGTCGGATTCGTAGGCCTCGGCGACAGCCCGTTGGTGATCGACGAGGTCCAGCGCGGCGGCGAACCTTTGATACGAGCGATCAAGGCACGGGTGGACCGCGATCGGAGCCCCGGCCAATTCGTCCTCACCGGATCCTCCAACTTCCTAACCATCCCCACGCTCTCGGAGTCGTTGGCGGGACGAGCGGGTTTTGTAGAAGTTTGGCCCTTCACCCAAGGCGAGCTGGCGGGAGTCTCAGACCGCTTCGTCGACCTCGCCTTCGCTGGTCCGGACGCCGTCGCCGCCCACACGCCTGGCGAGCTCACGCGGGGGGGACTCTTGCAGAGGGTCTGCACCGGCGGCTATCCAGAGGTCGACGTCCTCCCGGCGGGTCAGCGTCCAGCGTGGTTTCGCGACTATGTACGCACCACGATCGAGCGAGACGTGGTCGAGATGTCGGGCATCAGAAAGGTGTCCCAGACCAGACAACTCCTACGCCTGCTGGGCGCTCGCTCTGGCTGCGAGCTCGTAATGCAAAGCGTGATCGCCGATTCGGCGCTGGAGCGCCAGGCCGTCTACGACCACACCGCCTGGCTGGAAACGATCCACCTCGTGACCCGGCTACCAGCCTGGTCGCGCAACCTCACCGCGCGTGTCAAGAAGCGCCCCAAGGTGTTCATCACAGACTCCGGTCTTGCCGCGTGGCTGGTCGGCAAGACACCTGCCGCGCTTGAAGATCCAACCGATCCCGCGACCGGCCGCTTGGTCGAGACGTTCGTGTTCTCCGAGCTTTGTCGCCAAATGACCTGGGCCGACCTGGAAGCAACGATGTTCCATTGGCGGGATCGCTCGGGCGCCGAGGTCGACTTCGTGCTTGAGGCGGCCGACGGTCGGGTGGTCGCGATCGAGGTCAAGGTCGGTCAGACCGCAAAACCAGACTGGTTTCGCTGGCTCGCGCGGATGCGCGACGGTCTGGGGCCGAGCTTCGTCCTCGGCGTCGTCCTCTACGGTGGCGAGCATGTGCTCCCGTTTGGAGACCGCCTTCTCGCCGTCCCAATCTCTGCCCTGTGGGAGACGGGAGCCATCCCCGGCGACGCCAACTCCTCATAAGTCACCGCCTCACGGTTGGCGGCCGTGCGCTTGAGGACCCACTCCAAGGCCAACATGTGCTTAGGGTCATCCAGGTCGGCCGGGTGCAGGTCCAAGCGCAGCGTCGAGCCCGACACCAGCGCGCCCGCGCGCATCAGCGTCGGCGAGAGGGCTTTGCGCAGGCGCCCGCCGCTCGAGAAGGCGATCGGCGGACTCAGGCGCTCACGGCGCCCGCGCTCAGCGCGCTCACCCTCCGCCCAGGTCCCGCCGGCCGGGTGGGGAGGGCCCTCCGTCACGCCTGCGCCCCCCGTCCAGCTTCCACTCCCCGGATGGGCCCTATGCAGGCCCAGCAGAGCGGTCCACCAGTGGAAGCGCTCCTTCAAGGTGTCCCGCAGCGCCGGCGTATAGGCATAGCCCGGCGCCACGAAGCCACGTGGCTCGAGCCCCGCCAGCTTCAACACCCGCCGTCCCGCGTCCACAGCGCGCCTCGTCTCGAGGGGATCCAGTCCCAAGAACTCCGTTTCGCGGTCGGCGCCGAAAGCGCGCGCGAGGCCGCCCACCCCGTCGGTCCGGCCCCTCCACGCACGTGTCCCGCGCGTGCTCATGTGCTGGAAACCGTGCTGGGCGATCGCGTCGCCGGCCCGCTCGCGCTCGATCAGCCACTGCACCATCTCCGGCGAGCGCTCGGCCAGCGGATGCAGGTCCCTCGCCGGGATCACAAGCAGCGTCACCTGTTTGACGCGATGGTCGTCCAACCAGTCCCGGATCAAAGCGCACCGCTCGAAAGTCGCCGGCTCGATGTCGTGCAGGGCCACAGCCAGCGTGCGACGCGGTCCGCCCGTGTGCCCCTTGCCGGTCATGCGACCAAGCGGTCCGTGTCCCAAGAATCGCGCGCCCCGCCCGCAAGCGCGCGCCGGTAGCCCTCGGCCAGGCGCTCGAGCGCCCGATCCCAAGTGTGCTCGCGAGCCGCGCCGAGCCCCGCTTCGGCCAGCCGCGCGCGCAGCAAGGGCGCCGCGGCCAATTCGACCAAACCGTCCGCCAACGCGCTCGCGTCGGGCGCCCGCAAGAGACCGTTGACTCCGTCCTTCACCAGCGTCAGCGGCCCGCCCGCGGCCACCGCCAGCACCGCCAGCCCCGAAGCCTGCGCCTCCAACAGGACCTGCCCGAACGTATCGGTCGAGCTCGGGAACAAGAACACGTCCGCCGAGGCATACACGCGAGCGAGCTCCTCGCCCTCCAACCAGCCCAAGAAGGTCGCGTCCGCGCCGAGTCGCTCGCGCACCCGCTCCTGCTCGGGGCCTCCGCCCGCGAGCACCAAGTGCAGCCTGGGGTCCCGAGCCTTGGCCGCCGCGAAGGCCTCCACCAACACTTCGGCCCCCTTCTCGCGGGTGATCCTGCCCGAATAGAGCACGAATACCCGCGGGTAGGCACCAGGCGCGCCAGGAGCGACCACGGCTCCGTTACCTTCGCGAGAGGCCCCCGCCGAAGCGTGGCTGGCCCCTTCCCCCCAAATCCTTCGCACCTCGTCGCTGCGCAACGCCGGGTCGAAACGGTCGGTGTCCACACCGCGGTCCCACCGCACGATCTTCTCGGTCTTCGTCCCGATCGAGGCGAGCCCTTCGTCGGAAGCGTCGCTGGGCGAGAGCACCAAATCGCAAGCGTTGTAGAAGGTCGCGACCGCCATCGCCATCGCGTCAGCCAGCTCTTGGCTTTGGGAGCGCAACTTGGCATACGCGGTCAGCTCGGTGTGGTAGCTGCCCACCAGCGGCAGCCCCAAAGCCCGGGCCAGCATCGCCCCCGCGATCCCCACCGGCCCCGGCGAGCAAACGTGCACCGCGTCGAAGTCGCCGTCGGCCAAACTTTGGGCCGCGGCCGCGATGCTCGGCACGCCGATCGTCAAGCCCGGGTAGTGGGGCACCTCCAGCTCGAGCACCGCCGAAAGGCGCCGGTCCACGTCCGGGTCGGTCGCCACCACCTCCACCTCAAAGCCCGGCACGCCCCGCCTCCTGATCTCGTCGATCGTGCGGCTGACCCCATGGGTCGAGCCGATCCCGTCGGCCAAGATCGCCACCTTCGGCAGCTCGTCGTCTGAGTTTGCGGTGTAGCGAGCCAGCTTGGCTTGCTCTTTGCCCAAGAAAGCCGTCGCCGGCGCATACGGGATCGCCGCGATGCAACTTTCGAACAGCCCCGCCCCTGCGTCGGCCAGGCCGCGTTCCCGGGTTGTGCCCGTGCGTTGCTCCTCGGCCTCGCCCGATCCGCGCCCCTGCGTGGGCGCGCCGATCGCGCGCACCGCCGCTTCGACCGCCTCGCGCAGCTTGCGCTCGTGCAGCCTGCACGCCTTGCGGTAAAGGTCGGAGTGGCTGAAGCCCTCCTCCTGCATGTAGGCGATCAGCCCTCGCTCATCGAGGTGATCGAGCTCGACCGCCGCCAGCCAAGCCCGCAGCAGGCAGCGCGCGTCGGCGGGGGCCAGGTCGGCCGCGCCGGCGCCTTCGCGCGCGTCGCCCTCTTTGAGCAGCCGCTGGATCATCCTCATCACCCGTACAGGGTCCGGCTTGGCCGGATCGCCTTCGAGCTCCGCGTGGCCCAGCGAGCGGGCCGCCAACGCGATCGCAGCATGCGCCCACTTGGCGGCGCTTCCCTGTTTGCCTTTGGGCGCCACGTTCCCCGCCCGCATGTGCGCCAAGAACTCCTCCGGGGTTTCCGCCGCCGGCGCCTCGGTCCAAGTCCGCCCGATGTCAACTCCGGCGTGATCGTCGCTGCCGCCGATGCCTGTGCCGTCGAGCGTGGCCACGTACATCGCGGCCGGCCTGTTCAAATCCTTTGCGCGAGCCCCGTTGCGGGTCTCCCAAACCTCGAACAGCTCGGCCAAGCGGCGCCTGTGGCGAGCGCTCAGCGGGGCGCCCACCGCGTAATAGGGGTGGGCCAAAGCGCAAGCGATGTCCCTGTCGTACATATACATCGCGCACAGCTCCACGTCGCCGCTGTTGGCCTGCAGCCATTCGTGGTCCTCAACCGTGATCCCGTAACAAAGCACGTGCACCGCCTGAGGCTCGCCCCTGAAGTGGGCGGTCAGCTCCTCCGAGACGAACACGTCCGGGCGGTCGGCGATCTGAAGCACGCCCTCGATCGTGTCGTGATCGGTGATCGTCACGAAATCCATGCCCCTGCGCTTGGCCAATTCGTAGACCTCCTCCGGAGGCGTCGCGCACTCCGGCAGGCCCAGCGCTCTTTGGACGCCCAGCTTTGAGATCTCGGAGGCGGTCGAGTGACAGTGCATGTCGACCCGTGTCTTCGACGGCGTGGCGCCGGTCTGCGGGGTCGGGTCCTGTGCATCGACCCGTGTGGTCGAGCTTTCCATTTCTATTCCTCTCGGTCTTTTCTCGTATGACTAAGAGGTTCTCCCTGCAAATAGCCTCTTTTGTGACCAGTCGGGGACTTTCGTGTAAACGATTGGTGAACGCTTGGCCGCCCAACCCGGTTCAGGAGCTGACAACCCGAGTCATTCGAGCGCAAACATCGCCACGTTCACCCGGGTAGCCGGCCCCCGTCCCGCCGCTCGCATATGCTCTCGCCGCAGTGCACGAACCGATCTCCTACTTCCAGGCCATCGTCCTAGGGCTCGTTCAAGGCGTTGCCGAGCCTTTCCCCATCTCAAGCCTCGGCCACGGCGTGGTCCTGCCAACCCTGTTCGGGTGGAACATCCACCAGAACGACAAATACTTCCTCACCTTCCTCGTCGCCACCCACATCGCCACGGCGTTCGTCCTGCTCGCCTTCTTCTTCAAGGACTGGGTGCGGATCGTCACCGGCATCCTGCGCTCCCTGCGACTCCGCGAGATAAGAGCCGACGACGTCGACGCCCGCCTCGGGTGGCTGCTCGTGGTAGGCACGATCCCCGCCGGCATCATCGGCCTCGTGCTGGAGAAAGCGCTCCGCTCCCTGTTTGCCTCCGCCTCGTTCGCGGCCGCCTTCCTGATCGTCAACGGCGTCGCCCTGCTCCTGTTCGAGCGTCTGCGCAAGCGTCCCCCCCGGCCCGGCGATTATCTCGGCGACGCCGACGTCCGCATCGCCAAACTCAAATGGACCCAGGCGATCGCGGTCGGGACATCCCAGGCTGCCGCGCTCATCCCAGGCATCTCCCGCTCCGGCTTCTCGATGGGCGGAGGACTGCTCGTCGGGCTCTCAAACGAGGACGCCGCCCGCTACAGCTTCCTGCTCGCCACTCCCATCATCTTCGCCGCAGGCCTGCTGAAGCTGCCCGAACTGCTCGGTTCGACCGGCAACGGTGTGCGCGGCCAAGCGCTCGTCGGGGGATTGTGCGCGGCGCTAACCACGTTCTTCGCGGTCAAGTTCCTGCTGCGCTGGTTTCAAACCAACACGCTCACCCCCTTCGGCGTCTATTGCATCGCGCTCGGCCTTGTAGCGACGCTGACTATTGCGCTGTAGCGCTCTTCGGTCCGCTCTGAAACCAGGCGAAGGCGAAGCAGCCCAGCGCGACCACGAGCGCGGCGATCCCGTGCTTGCCGTGGTGATGGCCCGCTTCCTTGTCCCCCGCCGACACGTGTCCCGGGAAGAATGAAGGCAGCGAATGGGCGGGCTCCACGAAGTACACGATCGCCACGATCACGAGGACGACGCCGAGGGTGACGGCCGGGACCACGAGCTTTCGTAGGGTGGTAGCGCTCATCGCCGCTGAAGAGTAGATCATTCGCCCGATGGTTCCCCGCCCAAAGACCCCTCCCAAGATGTTCGAGACCCGCAGCCAGGCGTGGAGCGAAGCCGGGCTGATCGACGAGGTGAGCCCCGGCGCGGTCAGGCGCGCGCGCTGGGAGGCCTTCCTGCTCGTGCCCTTGTTCGTGGGCGTGGTCGTGCTCTACGAATACCGCTACAGCCTGCTCGGCCTGGACAAGCATGGGCACGGCGACCTGCAATGGCTACTGACGCCCGTCACCTTCGTCACGGTCGTGATCCTGATGATCCTCGGCTGGGCGATCGCCAGGGACGTCGGGCGCGCGTTCGGGCCGGCCCTGTTCCGCCGCATGGATCCGGCGGCGGCCGGCACCCTCGGCTTCGTGATTCGCCTGCTCACGGTCGCCGTCGCGTTCGTGGTGGCGCTCGGGATCGCGGGCATCAATCCCCGCACGCTCGCGCTCGGCGGGGCCTTCACCGCGGTGATCCTCGGGCTGGCCGCCCAGCAGACCTTGGGCAACATGTTCGCGGGCACCGTCCTTCTGAGTGCGCGCCCCTTCCGGGTGGGCGACCGAGTGCGCCTGCAAGGGGGCCCTTTGGCAGGTCAGGTCGAAGGCACGGTCAGCTCGCTGGGCCTGCTCTACACGACGTTTGCCACCGAGGAGGGGCCGATCATGGTCCCCAATAGTCTCGTGCTCAACGTGGCGGTCCTTCCACGCGGGCGCCGCCACGACGGTGGCAACTGATCGGGCAGGGCGTTCGCGAGGTCACGGCCGACCGTCCACCGCGTGTTTGCGGCCGTCGGCGCGGCGAGTTCGATCGCCGTCGCGAGCTACCGGGCGAATACCACTTGCTAACACATGGGCATATCGACCTGCTACGGTCGTGCGGTCTGGCCGGCTAAAAAACCCGGCGAAAAGTAGTGCAAGCTCTCGCAGGTCGAAGCTCTAGAAGCATCCTCCGCGTAGTAGCACGCACATATCGTGGAGGAAAAATCACATGCCCACCGGCACCGTGAAGTGGTTCAGCGACGACAAGGGGTTCGGCTTCATCACCCCCGATGATGGCGACAAGGACCTGTTCGTGCACCACACAGGGATCAACGGCGAAGGCTATCGCTCGCTCCAGGAGGGCACCAAGGTGTCTTATGACGCGGAGCAGGGCGACAAGGGCCCCAAGGCCGTCAACGTCACAACCATCTGAGTCGCCCAAGCAGGAAGGGTCCACCTTTAGTGGGCATCCGGGCTGATCCCGTCGCGGAGAAGCGTCCATGACGGGATACGCCCATAGCGGCGAGCGTGTCATCGGGGCCCTGCGGGGCCCCGCCGGCACTTCGGAGCGCGAAAAGTCGCGGGCGGACTCCCGGGCGCGGCCGAGACGTTTGGAGGTAGCGCTGGGAGTCGGGGCGCTGGTTGCGATCTTGGGCTGCGCCTTGGTCGTGGTGCTGGCGGCCGCGGACCGTCCGAGCATCCTCGCGGCGACCACCACGCCGCACTTCTTCCCGCACTGGATGGCCGGCCCGCTTGGCGGGTTGTGGCCGTCTTTGACGCGCTCCACCAAGGCGCTGCGCTATCTGTTCAGCGGGGCGATCGTGCTCATGTATGTGAGCTATCTGGTCGGGCTCAGGTACGTGCCGCGCCTGTCGCCGGCCTGGGCCATCGGAGCCGTGATCGGGGTGCATCTGATCATGTTCTCGGCGCCTCCTCTGGCGCTCACCGACGTCTTCAACTACGTCAACTACGGGCGCATGGAGATCGTCCACCACCTGAACCCCTATACGACGGTTCCGGTGCTCGAGCCTCACAGCGACCCGAGCTATTCGCTGAGCAACTGGCATCAGCTGCTCAGCCCCTACGGGCCGGTGTTCACGCTGATCACCTTCGCGGTTGTCCCGCTTGGCGTGGCGGCCTCGTTCTGGACGCTCAAGGGCCTGTTGATGTTGACGAGCTTGGGCGTCGTCTTCTTGGTGTGGCGCGCCGCGCGCCTGCTGGGCCGCGACCCGGTGGCGGCGATCGTGCTGGTGGGGCTGAACCCGATCGTCTTGATATGGGGACTGGGCGGCGACCACAACGATTTTTTGATGATGTTTTTCGTCGTGCTCGGCTTCTACCTGTTGCTGGTAGCCGGGACGATGCCCGGGGCGGTTCGAGGCGGGACGAAGCCTACCGGTGCCGATCCGGTCGGCGCGCGGCCTGGCGGAGATGACATCGAAAAGCCCGAAGCGCCGCTGTGGTCGCCGGCCCTGCTCGGCGCGGGCGCGGCGTTCGTGGTGGCCGTGGCGATCAAGGCCTCCGCGGGCATCCTCCTGCCCGTGGTGCTCGCCGCATTGCTGCCCAGACGGCGGGATCTGACGCAGGTCGTGCTCGGCATGGCTCTTGCCGCGGTCGCGCTCGGCGTGTGCAGCGTGGCGGCGTTCGGTCCCCACTTCCCCGACCTGGCCACGCAAGGACGCCTGGTGACGATGGTGAGCATGCCCAACCTGCTCGGGCTGGCGCTCGGCCTCGGCGGTGAGACCGAAGCGCTGCGCGTCGTGCTCAGCGGCGTGCTGCTTGCGTGTGTGGCAGCCTGCTCAGTGCTCGCTTGGCGGCGGCGCGAGTCCTTGACCTGGGCGGGCTGGGCGTCGATCGCCCTGCTCATCACGCTTGCCTGGGTGCTGCCGTGGTACGTGCTGTGGGTGCTGCCGCTCGCGGCCCTCTCGACTTCGACTCGACTGCGCACCGCCGCGCTGCTGATGGGCGTGTATTTCATCGTGGCCTGGGCGCCCGTCACCGGATACGCGTTCGACGCAATCGGCTTCCATCCCGAAAAGACCGCGCTCGGGCGCCTGCACCAGCGCTACGTCAAGGAACTTCTGTACTGATGGCGGTGCGCACGCCCAAGACTTCCGACGAGGAGCTCTTGGGAGCCGAGCATGCGGTTCTCGAAAGCGTCCACACCGACGAGGAGCGCCTGGAGCGGATGCGCAAGGAGATGGGGGAGGGGTTCGCCGCGCTTGCCCACATCGGGCGCGGCGTGTCCCTGTTCGGCTCGGCTCGCACCGCGCCGCGGGACCCCGGCTACGAGCAGGCGCGGGAGGTGGCGCGAATGCTGGGCCGGGCCGGCTTCGCGATCATCACGGGCGGCGGTCCCGGCGTGATGCAGGCCGCCAACCAAGGCGCCCGGGACGTGGGCGCGACCTCGGTCGGGCTGAACATCCAGTTGCCATTCGAGCAGCGCTTCAACCCCTACGTGGACATCTCCTTGCGCTTCCATTACTTCTTCACGCGCAAGGTCATGTTCGTGCGCTACTCGTGCGCTTTCGTGGTGATGCCCGGCGGCTTCGGCACGATGGACGAGCTGTTCGAGGCCTTGACCTTGATCCAGACCGGCAAGATCCTCCACTTTCCGGTCGTGCTCTTGGGCAACCACTACTGGAACGGCTTGCTCGACTGGCTGCGCGCGACGATGCTCGCCGAGGGCAAGATCGCTCCCGGGGACCTCGACCTGATCCAGGTCGCCGACACGCCCGAGCAGGCGGTCGCGATCGTCGAGCGTGCCGCCGCGCGCCAGGGGCGCGGCTGAGGTGCGAGCAGCGCCGTAGGGGTGCCCCGCACGCGCGCGGTCTAATTAAAAGACAAGCGTGGTACCCCGCCGCACACGCGCGCGGGGCACCCCAAACGCAAATACTCAAGCCGCCCCGGGAGGGACCCTCAAGCCGCCCCGGGAGGGCCGCTGACCCGGGTCTCGCCGTCGGGCATTTTGCCGTCGCGCCCGACATAGCCGTCCTTGCCGCCGGCGCACAAATAGACGGCGTCGCCGTCGCCCACGTTGCGGATCTTGCGAAGGGTGGCGGCGTCCACGCGCGCCGAGCCTCCCTCGGAGAGGCGCTGGATCGAGCCGTCGCCGAACTCCATCTCGATCGTGCCCTTATGAACGAAGTAGAGCTCCTCCTGCTCGTCGTGATAATGGGAGCCGGTTTCGTAGCCGGAGGGCATCGAGATCACGTTGACGCCGAACGCGGTCACGCCCAAGCCCTTGCGCAGCTTGCGAAAGCCATAGCCCTCGCCAAGCGCGTCGAGATCGGGAGCGACGGCATAGCCCTCGCCGGCGATCACCTTGGGGTACTCCGACGATGCCTCCATGGGGTCTCCTTTGGTCTGTGTGAAATGGACTGCGCAGTTGCGAGCGCGAATAGTGCCCGTCAGTGGTCCGCCACGACTCCGCCCTCGGGGGAGAGCGGCCTGTTCTCACCGGCCCAGCGAACCAAGCCGCCTCGCATCGACATGGCCTGAAAGCCGGAAGCCCGGAAAGCCTGGGCGGCCATGTCCGAGCGCGCCCCGACCCTGCAATAGAAGACGACCGGGAGATCCCGGTCGAGCTCGGCCGCGCGCGAAGTGAGCTCCACCATCGGAATGTGGCGTGTATCGGCGATGTGGCCGGCCTCGCGCTCGTAGGGCTCGCGCACGTCCACCACCTGCACCGTCTCGCCACGCTCCATCAGATCGGCGAGCTCGGCCGGGTCGATGTCGGTCTCAGGGCTCTCCATCGGAGCATGAGACTAGCGGGATGACTAGGATCAAACGATGCAAGAGACCCTCACCGACACCTACACCATCCCGCAGGAGCACCTCGACTTTTGCGCGACGATCAAACAGATCGCCCAGGAGAAGATCGCACCGCGCTCGGCGGAGATCGACGAGCAGGCCGAATACCCTTGGGACATCCGCAAAGTGCTCGCCGAGCAGGACATCTTGGGGTTGCCGTTTCCGACCGAGTACGGCGGCACCGGCACCGGCACTTTGATGCTCAACATGGGGGTCGAGGAGATCGCCAAGGTGGACGCGGCCTGCGCCTTGATCTTGATGGTGCAGGAGCTCGGCACCCTGCCGATCCAGCTGTTCGGCTCGGAGGAGCTCAAGGAGCGCTTCCTGCCCAAGTGCGCCTCCGGCGAGTGGTCGCCCGCCTTCGCGCTGTCAGAGCCAGAAGCGGGCTCCGATCCGGCGGGGATGCAGACGACAGCGGTCTGGGACGGTCCAGGGGCTCCGGGCGAGGGCGAGGGCGAATGGGTCATCAACGGCACCAAGAATTGGATCTCCAACCTGGGGATCGCCGACTTCTACATCGTCTTCGCCGTGACCGACCGCGAGAGCAAAAGGATCACCGCGTTCGTGGTCGAGTCAGACCGTCCGGGCTTCAGCGTGGGCAAGCTCGAGCACAAGCTCGGCATCAGGGCCTCGCCGACCGGCCAGCCGATCTTCGAGGACGTGAGGGTGCCCGCTGCGAACGTGATCGGCGAGGTTGGCCGCGGACTGCGGGTGGCCCTGGGGACGCTCGAGCGCACCCGACTCGGCGCGGCCGCCCAGGCGGTGGGAATCGCCCAAGGAGCCACCGACTATGCGGTCGCCTATGCACGCGAGCGTAAGCAGTTCGGTCAGGCGATCAACGAATTCCAAGGCATCCAGTTCAAGCTGGCCGACATGGAAATCAAAACCGCGGCGGCGCGCGAGCTGCTCTACAAGGCTTGCGCAATGGCCGATCAAGGACATCCGCAGCGCGCCAAGTACTCCTCGATGGCCAAGGTGTTCTGTTCGGACACGGCGATGGCGGTCACCGTGGAGGCCGTCCAGGTCCTGGGCGGCTACGGTTATGTCAAGGAGTACCCGGTGGAGCGCATGATGCGAGACGCGAAGATCACCCAGATCTACGAGGGCACGAACGAGATTCAGAGGCTCGTGATCGCCCGTACGCTGAAGTAGGAATAGGGATGCGCGCGTCGAGGTCGCCAGGCGCCTTCGGCAACACTCGTCGTGTCGCGCTCGCCGCGTTCGTGGCGCTCGCCCTGGGTCTCATCGTCTTGGTGGTGGGCCAGGGCTTCAGCAACATCCCGTTCGTAAGGGGCGTCGAGGAGATCGTCTTGGGCGCCCTGATGATCGGCGTGTTGACCGGAGCGGTCGCTTTCGTGGCGGTGCACTTGGCCGGTTGGCGCGATCCGGAGTCAGAGGACGAGTTCGAAGAGCTGGTGCGTCACTCCGAGGAGCTGGCGCGCGAAGGGCTGATCGTCGATCCCGACGAAGAGGAGTTCATGGCGCTCGACCCGCTCAACGACGAGGACTTCGAAGAGCTTGTGCGCGACGCCTTGGACGACCTGCCCGATCTGTTGCGCAACGCCTTGGCCCACGTGGCGGTCGTGATCTCCGACGGAGGCCGGGCACGCGGCGCCTATGGGCTCTATCAGGGGGCGACGGTGGCGCGCGACGACGTCCACGATCGCATCGTGATCTTCAGGGACACGATCCGGCGCGACTTCGGCCACGACCCGGAGCTGCTGCGCGAACAGGTCACCAAGACGGTGCGCCACGAGCTGGCCCACCACGTGGGCTTCGACGAGCTCGGCGTGTCGCGTTTGGACCTCTAGGCCCATCCCCGATCTCGAATAAGATGCGCCTTGCTCCCGCGCCGTGCGGGGCGGGTGGGAGGGGTCCGTCCCCGCAAACGACATATCAAGGAGAGCACACATGCCTGAAGCTGTGATCGTCGACGCCATCCGTACGCCCATCGGGCGGGCCGTGAAGGGGTCGCTCAAGACTGTGCGCGCCGACGACCTCGCAGCGATCCCGCTGAAGGCGATCGTCGAGCGCAACCCCAAGGTCGAGCAGACCTCGATCGGCGACGTGATGATGGGTTGCGGCTACGGCGAGGGCGAGCAGGGCTACAACGTGGCTCGCATCGCTTCCCTGATCGCGGGCATCGACTATCGCGTGCCGGGCACGACCGTCAACCGCTTCTGCGCCTCCTCGCTACAGACGATCAGGATGGCCTTCCACGCGATCAAAGCGGGTGAGGGCGACACCTACATATCAGCCGGTGTGGAGGCCGTCTCGCGCGCGGGACGGGGCTCTGCCCAGTTCGAGTTCCATCCCTTGGTGGACGGCTCGGAGGGCTCGCTCTACAACGTTTACATCCCGATGGGCATGACCGCCGAGAACGTGGCCGACGAACGCAAAGTCTCGCGCGAGGCTCAGGACGAGTGGGCGCTGATCTCCCAGACGAGGGCGGTCGAGGCCCAGGCCAGCGGCCACTTCGACAAGGAAATCGTTCCGGTCACCGTGCCCGCCCACAAAGACGTGGACAAGGAGGGCAATGAGATCGATGTGCCCGAGACGGTCATGACCAAGGACGATGGTCCGCGCCCCGGCACGACGCTTGAGAAGCTCGCTTCGTTGAAGCCGGTATTCAAGCCGGACGGGACGGTCACCGCAGGCAACGCGTGCCCGCTCAACGACGGGGCCGCTGCGGTCTTGGTCATGTCCGAAGAGAAGGCGTCGGCGCTCGGCCTCGAGCCGAAGGCGAGGATCATCGCCTCGACGGTCGCCGCGATCCGCCCCGAGGTGATGGGTCTCGGCCCGATCCCGGCGATCAAAGCGCTCCTGGAGAACACGGGCAAGAAGATCGAGGACATCGACGTGGTCGAGATCAACGAGGCCTTCGCCGCCCAGATCGTGCCGTGCATGGACGAGCTGGGGATCACCGAGGAGCAGCTCAACCCGTTCGGCGGAGCGATCGCGCTCGGTCACCCCTTCGGCATGACCGGAGCCCGCATCATGACCACCTTGCTCAACAACCTGGAGACCAAGGGCGGCAAGTTCGGCATCGAGTCGATGTGTGTCGCCGGCGGCATGGGCATGGCGATGCTGGTGGAACGGCTCTCCTAGACGAGAACCACGGCCGGCGCGCGACGAGCTGAGCGCGCGCCGGCTTCGGCTCTCGGGCTTAGCAGCTGAGCAGCTTCAGCGCGGGGGCATTCGCAAAGCGCCGTCGAGGCGGATGACCTCTCCGTTGAGCATCCGGTTCTCGACGATGTGACAAGCAAGCTGGGCGTACTCGGCGGGGGCGCCCAGGCGCTTGGGGAAAGGCACGCCGGCGCCGAGCTTCTGGCGCGCTTCCTCGGGCAGGGCTGCGAGCAGGGGAGTGTCGAACAGGCCGGGGGCGATCGTGTTCACGCGGATGCCTTGCCCGGCCAGGTCGCGCGCGGCCGGGAGGGTCATTCCGACGATCCCGCCCTTGGAGGCCGAGTAGGCGATCTGGCCGATCTGCCCGTCATAGGCCGCGATCGAAGCGGTGTTGACGCACACGCCCCTTTCGCCGTCGTCGGCGGGCTCGGTCGCGATCATGGCTGTCGCGGCGAAGCGCAGGACGTTGAAGGTGCCGATCAGGTTGATCTGGATCGTCGTCTCAAACGGAAGCAAGGGGTGGGGACCCTTGGAGCCGGCCAGCTTCTGGGCCCAACCGATTCCCGCGCAGCACACCGCGATGCGCAAGCCGCCCGGCGCGGTCGCGGCGCGCTCGACCGCCGCCTGGACCTGGCTCTCCTCGCGCACGTCGCACGGGGCGAACTCAACGCTCAGCTCGGAGGCCAACGCCTGGCCCTTCTCGGCGTTGACGTCGCCGATCGTGACCTGGGCGCCCAGCTCGTGCAATCGCCGAACAGTCGCCTCGCCGAGACCCGAGGCACCGCCCACGACGAGTGCTCCGCTTCCATCGATGCGCATGGCGCAGGAGCCTACAGCGTGGCGGCGCACACGTCTTGGTGGTGTGCCTCCAGGGTGCGCATCGGGCTTGGCCCACCCTGTTCGCAAAAATTAGGTTACAACCGATTCGATCGTGCTAGCATTACTGCGAACAGACATGGTGTTTTTCAACCGCACAGACGAGCTTCAGGCGCTCGACGAGCGCTGGGCATCCAACCGTGGCGAGCTGATGATCGTCTTCGGTCGACGCCGCGTGGGCAAGAGCCGGTTGATTACGCACTGGGGCGAGCAGCGTAGACATCTGTACTACGAGGCGACTGGGGGAAGCGAACGCGACCATCTCGAGGACATCGGCCGGGAGATCGCCCGCGTGTCAGGCCGGAGGGTGTATGAGGAGCAGCCTCTCACGAGTTGGCGAGGGGCATTCGCCGCTTTCGAGGAGCTGCTCGAGGACGGTCCCATCCTGATCGCGCTCGACGAGTTCCAGTTCCTTGCGCGCCGCAACGCCGAGATCGGCTCGCTCGTCAACGATTTGATCGAGCGTCACCGCGAGGATCCGCGCCTGCGCTTGATTCTCGCGGGGAGCGACGTCTCGTTCTTCGAGCGCGAGGTGGTTGGCTACGGCGCCGTCTCCTACGGCAGGCGCACCGGCTCGCTGCGCCTGGAGCCATTCGCGTGGTCGAGCATCGAGCCGTTCCTGCCCGGCTGGAGCGTCGAGGATCGCATCCGCGCGTGGGCGGTCTACGGCGGCATGCCCTATTACCTGGACGAGCTCGATCCGAGCAACGATCTGAGCGGCAATATCGTGCGCACGATCCTCTATCCCGACGGCCTGCTGCGCGACGAGCCGGAGTTCCTACTCGCTCAGGAGTCGCGCATCCGCGAGCGCGATACCTACATGTCCACGTTGCGCGCAATCGCCGCCGGCCACACAAAGCTCGGCGAGATCGCGCAGCGCATCCAACGCCGCCCCAACGACACGCGGTCGTTTCTGGAGACGCTCGAGGGTATGCGTCTGGTGCGTCGCCGCTATCCGGTCACAGCGCGCGGCGGGGCCAAGGTGTTCTACGCGATCACAGACCCCTTCCTGCGCTTCTGGTTCAGGTTCGTCGCCCCGTATGAGAGTCGCTTGCAGAGTCGCGCGTCCGCGGACAGGCACCTGCGGGAGACGATCCTGCCCGCGCTCGACGAGTTCGTCTCGCGCGACGCCTTCGAGGAGGTGTGTCAGCGCTGGCTGCTGGACTGCATACCGGAGGCGGTCGAAGTCGGGCGCTGGTGGGGCTCCAAGCGCGTTCGCACTCCCGAGGGGCTGCGCACGCGTCGCTACGAGGCCGATGTCGTCGCGGTCGACGCGACGGGCCGGGTCTTGGCGCTCGGTTCGTGCAAGTGGAGTGCCCGCTCGCACGATGCCGCCGAGCTGGACAAGTTGGAGACGGTGGGACAAATGTTGGGCGTCGGCTCGCCGGCGTTGTACTTCTTCGATCGCACCGGTTTCTCGGAGCGTTTGCGCGAGATAGAGCGCGAACGCTCCGAGGTGAACCTCATCGGCCTCGGGAGCTTCTAGCCGACCGGACGCGACAGGGTGATCGCAAACAGCTGCTCGGGGTCGGTCAGCCAATCCACGATTTCCAGGCCCGACGCGGAGAGGTCGTGCTCGACGCGCTCCTGGGTGAACTTGGCGCTGATCTCGGTCCGCATCTCCTCGCCCTCCTCGAAGCGCACCGACAGACCCAGGTCGCGCACCGTGGTGGTGTGGGCGCGGCGAGCCCGCAAGCGCATCTCGATCCACTCGTGCTCGCGGTCGAACAGCGCTACGTGCTCGAAATCGTCGGGGTCGAAGTCCGCTTGAAGCTCGCGGTTGAGGACCCTCAGCAGATTGCGGTTGAACTCGGCGGTGACCCCTTGGGCATCGTCGTATGCCTGGGTCAAGACCTCCGGGTCCTTGACCAGGTCGGTGCCCATCAGCAGATGGTCTTCGGGTCCGAGTAGCTTTGCGATCTCGCGCAAGAAGCGCCGCCGCGAGCCGGGGGGGAAGTTGCCGATCGTGCCGCCCAAAAACACCACGACCCTTGGTCCCTCGGGGGCCGGGACGCGGTCGAGGTGACGTTCGAAGTCGCCGATCACCCCGTGTACGCGCAGGCCCGGGAACTCCTCGGTCAGCTCATGAGCGCAATCGCGCACCATGCTCTCCGTGACGTCAACCGGGACGTACAGCTTCAGCGTGCCCGCCCTGTGCAGCGCGTCGAGCAACACTCTCGTCTTGGCAGCCGTCCCCGAGCCGAGCTCCACCAGCTCCTCGGCGCCGGTCGCGCTCGCTAGTCGCTCGGCCGCCTCCTGCAGAATCGAGCGCTCGGTACGCGTCGGGTAGTACTCGGGCAGCTCACAGATCTGGTCGAACAGCTCGGCGCCGCGGGCGTCATAGAAGTGCTTGGGCGGAAGCTCCTTGAAGGGCTTGGTGAGCCCGTCGAGCACGTCGTCTGCGAGCGAGCGCTCCTGGCCCTCGTGCAGGTAGGAATCGATCGTAATCGTGCTCTGCGGATCGGCTACGGGCTCCATTGTCGTGTCCTTTCGGGCCGTGGCCCACTTCCTCGGAGTTCCATCAGCGCTAGGCCGTACGGGCGCGAGCGCTGGGAGCGTCTCATCGCGCCACGTCCCTGGCCAAACGCACGCCGCTGAAGATCTGGCTGCGGATCGGCAGATCCCAGTTGCGGAAGGTGAGCGTCTTCACGCGCGGACTGGTCGCCCAGGAGCCGCCGCGCAGGACGCGGTAATCCTCGCCGAAGAAGACCTCCGAGTACTCCTTATAGGGATGGGCCACGAAACCCTCATACCCGTTAAAGCAACTGCCAGTCCACTCCCACACCCCGCCCACCGCTTGGAGCAGTCCCAACGAAGCCGCCTTCTCCCACTCGGCCTCGCTCGGCAGTCGTGCGCCCTGCGCCTCGGCGAACTCCTGGGCTTCGAACCAGCTCACGTGGCACACAGGCGCGTTCGGGTGCCCCTCGCGCGAGCCGCCCATGACGCGTGCCCAGTTCGCGTTGGTGACGGGCTGGACGGCGATCTGGAAGGCCGACAAATCGACGGCGTGCCGAGGACGCTCGTTGTCGTAGGCGAACCCCTCCGCGGCGGCGCCCATCTCAAACGAGCCGGCGGGCACCGTGACCCAAGCCCCTGCCTGCTCGTCTTGTGCCATCTGGACGTGCCCATCTGGGCGCTCCCGGCCTTTGGGGTCGCCGACAAGGGCGTCCTCGTGGCCCACCGGTCCGAGCGTGGGCTCGCCGGCGGGAAGCAGACCGACGAGCGCCATCGTCTGGCGCATCGTCTCGGTGTGCTGGAGCTCGTGGCGCAGCACCATCTCATAAACCGTGCCATCGTCGACACCGATCTTCTCAATGACTTGTGCGGTTCGCTCGCGGACGTCCTCCAGGTAGCGGCGTGCCTCGCGGGGCACGAGCAGCTCCACCTCGCCCCTCACGGACCTGGGCGTCTCAAAGGCGTCGTACAGCTCGGCCAGATCTGGTCGGAGTAGCTCCAGGCCGCCATGGCGATGCACCAGCCACAGGTCCTCGTAGGCCGCGATGTGGGCGAGGTCCCATACGAGTGGGCTCATGATCGGCGAGAGGACCGCCTGCAGCTGTGAGTCGCTCAGATGGGAGACGAGCTCGAGCGTGTCGGCTCTGACGTCGTGCAGCGCCGCCAGCGCCTCCTTCGGCTCGAGGCCGATGGGCAGTGAGGGAGCGATGGGGTCGCGCGGCGCGATCGTTGCCATAGCTTCGCTTCGCCACTGTAGAAGGTTGAGCGCTCAAGCGAAGGGATCCCGGGTATCGGAACGCTCGCCGGGTCGACTTTATGGCGTCATCGCCTCGGCGGCCGCCAGGGCGGGTCCGTATGTGGGGTCGCGCAACAGCGATTGTCTGATGCCCTCGCCGAGGATGCCGCTCTCCCCGCGCGAGGCGCCCACGATCGTCCATTCGCGTTCGCGTCCGCGCTCGTCGCGGCTGCGTGCTCGCAACCCCCCGGTGCCCCGCTTGAGCCCGACGCGTCGGCCGCTGGCGGTGCATACGGCCAGGCTCTCGATGCCGGGGACCGCTTGCTCTGGCGCCTGCTCGAGCTTCAAGGCAATCTCTTGTTCCCGCGCCTGCGCGGCTCCCGTGAGGACGCCTCCTCTGGCCACAAGTGGGCTCATCTGCCAGCCCAAGCGCGAAGCGAGCCAGCCAACGAGCATCATCGCCGCGACCGTCGAATCGGGGTGGTGGCGTACCGACACCGCGTCGATCCTCGCAAGCTCCGCGCGCATCGTGGGGGAGTCGAAGGCGGCCGCGACTCGCTCGCGCCAAGGGGTGCTGCGAAGCCAGGCCAGGTCCACGACATAGGCCCGCTTGCGCAGCGCGCAGGCGCGATCCAAGGCCGCGCGCCAAGAGGGATCGTCCAGCGAGTCGAGCAGCACCGACTGGGAGAGCTCCAGCAGCTCGTCCACGGCCTCCGGGTGACCGTGCGGTGACCACAGCAAAGTTGCCAGATCGGTCACGACGAGCGGGTCCACGATCGTCACGAGGTCGTCCAGGTGGCGTTCGCCGATCTCGACAGTCACAGTCTCACGCAGCAACCCCAGCTCGCCGTGCTTGGGTTCGGTGTCGGTCGCCACGACCGCCCTCGCGTCCAGGCGGGTGCGGCTCGCCTCGTAGGAGAGCACCACCAAACGCGAGGCGTGGTAGCGCCCCACGCCGGCGAGGCGATTGGCGATCTCGCCGCTGTAGGCGCTCTCCACGAACACGATCATGTTCAGGGCTCGGGAAGGCGCGAGGCCGCCGCCTTCGCCGTGGCGTTCCTTGACCAGCAGGCGCAATGCGCTTTCGATCGCATCCGGTGTGGTGCCTTCCGCGCTCCACACGGCATCGGGCATCGATCCGGACGCGCCGCCCACCGTCAGATCGCCCGCCAAGCCTGCTCGGGGAGCAGAATCTCCTCGGCCTCGGCGGGGCCTTGAGAACCGGCCTCGTATTGGGGGATCCGTGCAGGCCCCTCTGTAGAGGACTCCGGACCGGTGGACTCCCAGTATTTGAGGATCGGGTCGCAGATGCGCCATTGCGCCTCGACCTCGTCGTCCCTTGTGAACAGCGTCGCGTCGCCGCGCATTGCGTCGGTGATCAGACGCTCGTAGGCCTCCGGCGATTGCGAGAGGAACGCGGTGCCATACAGGAACTCCATGTGGACGGGTCGGATCACCATGCGCGAGCCCGGGATCTTGGCGCCGAGGCGCAGCGAGACCCCCTCGTTGGGTTGCAAGGTGAGGATCAGCTGGTTGGGCAGTACCCCCAGCGAGCCGTCCTGGCTGAAGGCCAGGTGGGGCACCGGCTTGAGCGCGACCGCGATCTCGGTCACTTTGCGGGCCAAGCGCTTGCCGGTCCTCAAGTAGAAGGGCACGCCCGCCCAGCGCCAGTTGTCCACTTCCAAGCGCATCGCCGCGAACGTCTCGGTCGTGGAGTCGGCGGGGATGCCCGGCTCTTCCAAGTAACCGGCCACGTCCTCGCCGCCGGCGTGGCCCTTCGCGTACTGGGCCCGGACCGCCATGTCGGGGATCTCGGACTCGATCGGCTCGGCGATCGACTGCAAGACCTTGACCTTCTCGTTGCGAACCTCATCGGCCGTGAAGCTGACCGGCGGCTCCATCGCCACGTGGCACAGCAGCTGCAGCATGTGGTTCTGGATCAGGTCTCTGAGCGCGCCCGCATGGTCGTAGTAGCCGGCCCGCGTACCGATGCCGATGTCCTCGGCCGCGGTGATCTGGACCTGGTCGATGTAGTTGCGGTTCCACAGCGGCTCGAACATGCCGTTGGCGAACCTGAAGGCCATCATGTTCTGGACGGTCTCCTTGCCCAGGTAGTGATCGATTCTGAAGACCTGCTGCTCCTCGAACACGCCCAAGACGGTCCGGTTGAGCTCGCGCGCCTCCTCCAAGGAGGTCCCGAAAGGCTTCTCGATCACCACCCGCACCTCGGCGCCCTCGTGGCGGTCAAGGCCCTGCGCGCCGAGGGCCTGCACGATCACCGGGAAGAAGGAAGGCGCGGTCGAGAGATAGAAGGCCCTGCTCAGCGGCTCGCCGGCGTGCTCCTCGAAGCGGTCGAGCGTCTTCTCGAGCTTCGCATAGACCTTCTCGTCGTCGAAGGTGCCTTGCACGTACTTGACGTCTTCGAGCAGTCGTCCCAGCACGTCGGGGTCCGGGGGGCGGCGCGAGAACTGCCTGATCGCCTGCTCGCACTCCTCGCGGTAATCCTCGTGCTGCTTTTCCCGGCGCGCCACGCCGACCAGGTGAAAGCGCTCGGGCAAGGCTCCCTCGTGAGCCAGGTTGTAGAGGGCCGGCAGCAGCTTGCGCCGAGCCAAATCGCCCGTCGCTCCGAAGATCACGAGCGTGGTCGGGGCGACCGGCAAACGCTCCAATCCGGCCGTGAGCGGGTTCTCCTGCTCGACGGCTACGGCGCTCACTTCTTCTGGGCCTGCTTGACCGCGTGGCCCCCGAACTGGTTGCGCAAAGCTGCCAGCACCCGGTGGGCGAACTCCCCGTTTCCTCGTGAGGACAGACGCTCGTACAGCGACGCGGTGATCACCGGGGTGGGCACGTCGTTGGCGGTGGCGTCCTCGATCGTCCAGCGCCCCTCGCCGGAATCCTCGGTCCAGCCCTCGATCTTTTCCAGCTCGTTGCCGTCGGCTTCGAAGGCCCTCGCCGCCAGTTCGCACAGCCAAGAGCGCACGACCGAGCCTTGGTTCCAGAGGTGGGCGATCTTGGCGTTGTCAAGCTCGTACTCCGAGGCGTCGAACACGTCGAAGCCCTCCGCGTAGGCCTGCATCAAGCCGTACTCCACGCCGTTGTGGACCATCTTCACGTAGTGGCCCGCGCCCGGCCCGCCGAAGCGCAGCCAGCCCCGCTCGCCGATCGCCGCCACGCTGTCCTCGCTCGTCTCCGGGGCCAGCACATCCAAGATGGGGGAGAGCTGCTTGACCGCCGCCGCGGGCCCGCCCACCATCATGCAGTAGCCCACGTCGATGCCCCACACGCCGCCGGACACGCCCACATCGACGTAGCGGATGCCCTGCTTGGACAGTTCCTTGGCGCGGCGCTTGTCATCGACCCACTTGGAGTTGCCGCCGTCCACGATCGTGTCGCCCTTCTCCAGCAGCTTGGCGAGCTTGTCCACGGTGTCCTGGGTGGGGTCGCCGGCCGGCACCATGATCCACACCATGCGCGGGGCCCTCAGCTTTTTGACCATGTCGGCCAGCGACGTCGCCCCGCGTGCGCCGTTCTTCACGGCCTGCGCGACTGCACCCTTGTCGAAGTCGAAAGCGACCACCTCATGCTCGGAATCGCGGCGGATGCGGTGCACCATGTTTCCGCCCATCTTGCCCAGTCCGACGAATCCGATTTCGCTCACGTCGGCATCCTAGCCTGCTCGTGTAGATTTTCGTCACGATGAGCCCAGATTCTTCTTCGGTCGCCTCGACACGCCCCGACCGCAACCTCGCGCTCGAGCTGGTCCGCGTGACCGAGTTCGCGGCGCTCGCGGCCGCTCCCCTGGTCGGCATGGGCGACAAGGAGGCGGCCGATCAGGCTGCCGTCGACGGTATGCGCTACGCCTTGCACTCGGTGGCGATGGACGGCACCGTGGTGATCGGCGAGGGAGAGAAGGACGAGGCGCCGATGCTCTACAACGGCGAGCGCATCGGCGATGGCTCCCCGCCCGAGGTGGACATCGCGGTGGACCCCTTGGAGGGAACGACCTTGGCCGCCCACGGCATGCCCTCGGCCCTCGCGGTGATCGCCCTTTCGAGCAAGGGCTCCATGTTCGACCCGGGCCCGTGCGTCTACATGGAGAAGATGGCCGGGCGCCCCGAGATCGCCGATCTGCTCGACCTCGATCGTCCCCTGTCAGAGACGGTGAGGCTGATCGCCGAGCGCAAGGGGCATCCCGTGGGCGATGTGATCGTGGTCGTGCTCGACCGTCCGCGCCATGAGGAGGCGATCCGCGAGATACGCGATGCGGGTGCACGCGTGCGCTTGATCGCTCATGGTGACGTGTCGGCCTCGCTCTTGGCAGTCACCGAGCGCTCCCCGGTCGATCTTTTGTGGGGGATAGGGGGTACGCCCGAGGGGGTCATCTCCGCCGCCGCGATCAAGTGCTTGGGGGGGCAGCTCCTCGGGAGGCTGTGGCCGCGCAACGACGAGGAGCGCTCGGCCGCCTTGGACGCCGGCTATGACTTGGAGCGCGTCCTGACCCGCGATGACCTGGTCGCCGGCGATGACGTGTTCTTCTCGGCGACCGGCATCACCGACGGAGACGTCCTACAGGGGGTGCGCTACCCGTCCGCGGGGGGCGCCACTACCGAATCGCTGGTCACGCGCTCGCGCTCGGGCACCGTGCGCCGGATTCGAGCCACGCACGACCGCGCCAAGCTGCGCGCGCTCAGCGGCGACTCTCGCTTCGGCTAGGGACGAGACGCCCCACCTTCGACTCGGCCAAGTCAAGGCGCGCCAATGAGCGCAGGAAGCCGTGGGTCACGACCAGGTGGATCTTGGCCTGGGTGGCGTTATATACGCGCCGACCGAGCCTCGAGGCGATCGCCGGATGGAAGTTGGCCACTTCGACCTCCACCCGCAACTTGCCCTCGCCCGGCGTCGCGTCAGGGAGCCTGCGCACGTCGATCTGTAGGTGGCCGAGGCCGCCGCGCCCGTTGCGGGCTACGAGCACTCCACGCTTTATGCGCCAGCGCACCCGCCCGTGTTCGCCGTCCAAGTCGTATTCAGGGGCGTCGAAGGTGAGCAGCTTCAAGGGGGGTGCCACAAGTACGACCGAGCGCTCGGACTCGCTGTAGATCACCCGCACGAGCCCGAGCGTGACTCGTGCGATGAAGCGCCAGTAGGTGCGCGCCAGCCGCTCCAGGTGCGGGGGGGTCCACAGCCGCTCGAGCTCCGCCTCGGGCATCGTCATCTCGGCCCCTTGGACCGAGCGCATCGCCCCACTCGCGGGATCCTCGATGGTGTGGTCCACCAGGTCGGACACCTCGGCGATCTTCGGTTTGCGAGCCACGCCCCAAGGCTATACGCACGCAGGGCGGCCTCTGGCCCGTTGATTGGATGTGCGCTGTTTGCGTAAAGAGCGTCCCCCCGCCTGTCGATGAGGCTGGGTCTTGTCCTTCGCTGCTGATATCAACGTCCTGTGAGAGACCCGTCCGATCGATCCGTTGAGGTGGCCGCGCTCGAGCGGATGAGACGCGGTGCGCGCGCCGCTCAGCAGCTCTCGGAGGTGCTGTGGGAGGCGCTGCACGAGGAGCTGCTCGACCCCGACTCCGCGCGTGTGGCGGATCTCTCCGAGCGTCTGATCGAGGTGACCTCGACGGTGGCGATGCTCGCGCCCGCCGATGGCGACACGCCCGCGCCACCTCCCCGGCCCGCGGCGCCCGAGCCCGCGCCCGAGCCCGCGCCGGCGCTGGGACGGCCCGTGGGCGAGCGGCGCACCCCGCCCGCTCCGTCGGAGCCGCCGGCCCACGATCCCGCCGCCGCTTACCCTCCGGGCGTCGCGTCCTTGGGTGGGCAGTCGCCCACCAAGCTCGTGGACGAGCAGGCGTCCGGGACCACCCCGGAGCCCATGGCCACCGTACAGCCGCTCGCGCCCGAGATAGAGATCCGCGATGTCCGCCGCGAGGAGGGCCCCTCCGCCTGGGTTTCCTCGGTCGGGCGGCTGCTCGCGCGTCATGCCGAGGACGGCCTCCCTTTCGCCGTGCTGCTCGTCGAGATCGTCGACGTGGCCCAGTTGGAGCGCTCCGAGACTCCCCACGACCTGCATGGTCTGGTTGCCAAGGTAGAGGCCGCGCTGGGCGCGGGCATGCGGGCCTCCGACCACCTCTCCCGCGAGACGCTCGGCCGCTACTGGCTCGTGGCGCCCGAGACCAACGGAACCGGAGCGCGAATGCTCGCCGAGCGCCTGGCCCGGCTCGTGCGCACCTCGGCCTCTCACCGCGGCGTCCCGATGGAGGTCGCGATCGGCATCGCAGTGTGCCCCGACGACGGCACCGAGGCCCCCGCCTTGGCTGCCCGGGCGGATCTGGGCGTCTACTCGGCCCGGGCCACAGGGCGCTCGATCGCCCACACCGATCCGCCTTCCGCCTGATCCGGCGTCGCTGAGTGCCGATCACGGGGCCAATGGCCAAAAACTACGGTTTTTCGCCAACTCTTCGCCGAAAAACTATGGTTTTTCGCCAACTCTTCGCTAAAAAACTATGGTTTTTCGCCAACTATGCTTCTATAAAGCAACAACTTGGATGCAGCAACCGACATTGTCTACTCCCAATCACCTGTGAACGATCACCAACTCCGTCGCTTGCTCGACAGCCGAAGTCCTTGGCGAGCTAACTCACATTGGGAGGGTCAAGATCCCGATCTGCGCGCGGCGGCACAGCTGCCGCTCAACTACAGCCCCGAGTCCCTGCTCGACATTCGTCCTCCCGGCCTCTATGTATTTCGAGGTCCGCGGCGAGTAGGCAAGAGCGTGGAGCTCAAGCGCGCTGTCGCCCGCTTGATTCGAGGAGGCACGGACCCGAAGGTCATCTTCTACTGCTCGTGCGACGGACTCGCCAAGCAAGACCTGCGTCGCCTGATCTCCCAGGGGCAAAACGTCACGCGAACGCTGCCCGGGCCGCGTTGGTGGTTCCTCGACGAGATCACCGCCGTGGAGGGATGGTCGGCGATCGTCAAGGATTTGCGTGACCAGGACACCGGCTTCCGCGAGTCTTGCGTCGTGCTGACCGGGTCCTCAGCGCGGGATCTCGAACGCGCACGCTCGGACCTGGCCGACAGACGAGGCGGAATCGCGGACTCCGACAGATTGCTGCTTCCGATGGGCTTTCGGGCCTTCTGCCGCTCGCTCGACGGCTTCGACGATCTACCCGACCAAGTGGTCGAGCCAAGAGACCTGCTCACCCGTCGCGCAGAGAAGGCAATCTGGGCACTGGAGCCCTGGAGCGACGCTCTGGGGGACGCCTGGGAACTCTTCTTGACGATCGGGGGCTTTCCTCGCGCCGTCGGCGAGTTCGTAGCGAGCGGCGGCGTCAGCGACGGCTTCATCCAAGGCATGTGGGATGTCGTGGTGGGAGACGCGATTCGTGCTACCCGTATCTCCGAGGCCGAGGTCGCCGCTTTGATGGCCCGGCTGGTGGAAGGCATGTGCAGCCCCCTCAACACAAGCAAGGTGGCCAAGGAGGTTGGACTTTCCGGCCATCAAACGGTCGTGGCCCGCATTGACGATCTCGTCGCTGCGTTTCTTGCCTGGCAATGTCACCGCGTTCGCAACGGTCGGCCGAATACCGCGGCGCGGCGCAAGCTCTATTTTGTCGATCCGCTACTCGCCCAACTCGCCCACCGACGCAACCCGAGCTTTCCCGAACCGGACATCTCTCAACTCTGCGAGCAGCAGATAGGTCTCGCCCTGGCCAGGTCGGTGTCATTTGCCCGCCCGGCGGCTTTCATTCAATCTGACAGCGTCATGTACGAGCGGACCGAGACCGAATCGGAGATCGACTTCGTCGGGCCCGAGCTCGACATCCCCTTCGAGTGCAAGTACACCGATGCGAGTTGGCGCCGAGAGGCCCAAGCTATGCGGGCTCGGTACGGACGCGGGGTCATGGTCACGCGCTCGCCGCTCCTGGTTGGCGAACAGGACGCGATCTGGGCGATCCCGGCGAGTCTCGTGGCCTGGCTGCTTGGAAGCTGAAGGTAGCCGGCCGCAGAGGACGTCGGACTGGTTGCGGCCGGTAGGGCGGCTCCGCAACTGGAGTCGGTGGGCCGGCTTCAGCCGGCGCTGGTGCCGCCCGCCGCAACCGCTTCGGGGCTCGGCACGGCTTCGGCCGGCACTCCGAGCAGCGGCGTGTTGGGCGCCTTGCCCACGACCTTCGTCTTCACGCGGACCGTTTCGGCGATCGTGAGCGCGCTGGCGGCGCCCCACGTCAAGTCCCAGGTGGCGCCGTTGGAGTAGGGCCCCCGGTCGATCACCGGGACGGTGAGGCGGTGGCCCTTGTAGTTGACCAGCACGAGCGTCCCGCAAGGCAGCGTGCGCGAGGCCACACCGACGATGACCGGGCTCATCGTCTGCCCGCAAGCGGTCTTCTGACCGTAGAAGCCGGGTCCAAACCAGGTCGCGATCTGCGCGCCGTGGCGCGTCGTGGGCGGCGTGCTCGGGGCGGTTCCGGGCGCGGAGGAGCCTCCGGTCGCGCCCAGCGCGACGCAGGCCTGTGCGCTCGCGCTCAGGAGCGCGATGGCCACGGCAAGCAGCGTCTTGTTCGCAAACGTTCGGTTCATTTGAAGCGTCGCCTACGGGGTGAGCTGACGGGCTCGCGCGACTGCCGCGCTACGACCTGAGATAGGCCGATTCGCCCCCGCACTCCGCCTGCTCGAGGTCGAGCTTTACGGTGTGCATTGGGTCCCCCGTTCCTCGCAGCCAGGGCTTCGAGAACTCGGCGTCCGGGCAGTATACAGACTCGCCGGACGCCTTCAGCGGGGTTGGCGGACGTCTTCTATGGGGCTGGCCGGACGTCTCCAACGGGCTGACACGCTCGCCTTCAAACAAGCCGGCGGACGTCTTCTACGGGCGGCGCAGCAACGAGAATGCGTCCTTCAGTATGCGCCCGCCCGCCGCCAGGCTAGAGTTGGCGAGCTCGCCGAAGATGTCCGCGACCGACTCGACCAGCTCCACGCCGCCCGGCGGGTTTATGGTCTTGCCCAGCTCGACCTCCTCCTCGGGCTCATATCCCTGCTTCGGGGCGGGCGGCTCGGCGGCCTTCTTGACCGGGGCGGGCTTGGTCTTGGGGGAGGCGGCCTTCGCCTTCATCGGAGTCGGCTTGGCCTCGGACGACTTGGATTCGGACGACTTGGATTCGGACGACTTGGCCTTGGTGATCTTGGGCTTGGCCTTCGCCGTGGATGGCTTGGCTTTGACCTTGGTCGGCGTCACCTTGCCGGTCGGCGTCGCCTTGCGAGCGGGCTTCGTCCGGCGATTCGTCTCGGAAGAGCTTTTGCTTGCGGTCGCGCGCGTGTCCGTGCCGGGAGCCTTACCCGCGTTGCCGGTAGCCGTACTTGAGTCAGCCGACTCCGACGAGGTCTTGCGCGCGCTCGCCCGCGTGCGCGCAGCAGTTCGGCGCGGGCTGACCCGCTGCGGCCTGGTGCGCGGGAGCGCCGCCAGGACTCCGCCCTCGACAGGGTTTTCCGGTTGGGCATCGGAGCTGTTGGTCTCGCGCGTGCTCAAGGTCTCGCAATCATCGCGCACCTGCCCCGATCGTGCACGGTGCATACATTTCCGCCAAGGTGCGCGCTTTTTGGTCCCGTCGCCCGTCGGGAAGCGTTAGGATGGACGCGTACATCTGAGTTGTACTGTCGGGAGGGTTTCGGCCACTTCCCGGCTAAGGTAGTCCTCGAACAGCACCCTGAGGCGACCCGTAGGCGGGTGGCGATCTCGGGTGTCTCCCGACGGAAACGGAAAACGCATGTCAGTGGTGGAACTGCAAGAGCTGGAAGAGGTCAAGAACCTGCTCACCAAGGGTCAGCAGGTTGGAGTGCTCACCTTCGCCGAGATCTCGACGGCGACCTCGGACCTCGACTTGGACGAGTCCGACGTGGAGGAGCTTCACGGCTACCTCGAGAAATCGGAGATCGAGCTCGTCGAGGACATCGACCCGGCCACCGCGGCCGGCTCCCAGGTCGAACGCGCGCCCGACAAGCGCGGCCGGCGCAAGGCCAAGACGGCGTTGGACCTCAAGCCGGACATGACCACCGACAGCTTGCAGCTGTTCCTCAAGGACATCGGCAAGGTGCGCTTGCTCACCGCCCAAGAGGAGGTGGATCTCGCCAAGCGGATCGAGCGCGGAGACCTCGACGCCAAGCAGAAGATGGTCGAGTCCAACCTGCGCCTCGTGGTCTCGATCGCCAAGAACTACCGCAACCAAGGCCTGCCTTTCCTCGACCTGATCCAAGAGGGCACGCTCGGGCTCGTCAGGGCCGCCGAGAAGTTCGATTACCGCAAGGGCTTCAAGTTCTCCACCTACGCGACTTGGTGGATCCGCCAGGCGATTGCCCGCGCGCTCGCCGACAAGGCCCGCACGATCCGCATCCCCGTGCACGTCGTGGAGAAGCTCAACAAGATCGGCCGTGCCGAGCGCAAGCTCGTCACCGAGCTGGGCCGTGAGCCAACAGCGGATGAGATCGCCGAGGTCACAGGCATCGACCCCGAAGAGGTCGACTCGATCAAGCGCTCCGCCCAAGCGCCCGTCTCTTTGGAGAAGCCGGTAGGCGACGAGGAGGAGTCGGAGTTCGGCCAGTTCATCGCCGACGAGCGCGCCGAGTCGCCGTATGAGCGCGCCGCCGAGATCCTCACCAAGGAGGCGCTCCGTGAGGCGCTTGAGAACCTCTCCTACCGCGAGCGCCGTGTCCTCGAGTTGCGCTACGGCCTCGGCGGAGAGCATCCCCGCACACTGGACGAGGTGGGCCGCACATTCAACGTCACCCGCGAGCGCATCCGCCAGATCGAGAATCAGTCGCTGAAGAAGCTGCAGAGCCTCGCCGAGGCCCAGAAGCTGAGGGACGTCGCGTAGGGCCGGGGACCTCGCTCGCATCGCGTCGCGTCCTCAGGCGGTACTCAGCAACTCCTCGCACAAATCCGCCAGACTGATGGCCTCGGTCTCGCGCGTCAGACGGTAGCGCTCGGCACCGGGATACACGACCCACGCGCGTTGCGGCGCGAGGTCGGCCAGTGCGGAGTGAGTTCCCCGCTCGAGTGACGGGGCGAGGCTGCGCTTGACCTCGATCGCCCACAACTCACCGCCCGGGAAGCTCAGCACGAGATCGATCTCCACTCCGTGGGCGGTACGGTAGAAACTCGCTTGCACGCGTGGCCCGGCGGCGGCGAGCAGGTTCTCGATCGCCATGCCCTCCCAGCTCGGTCCGGCGACGGGATGGCCGAGTATTGCCTCCTTGTTGGAAAGGCCGAGCAACGCGTGTACGAGGCCGCTGTCGCGCACGTACACCTTCGGGGAGCGAACCAGCCGCTTGCCGACGTTTGCCAGGTAGGGCGGGAGCCGCCGGACGAGCAGCAGGTCCACCATCAGGTCCAGATAGTGGGCTACGGTGGCGCCACTGACCCCCAGTCCGCGCGCGAGCTGCGCCGCGTTCAGAAGGCCGCCCTGGTGGTGGGCGAACATCGTCCAAAGCCGCCGCAACGTCTCGGCGGGGATGCGTGGGCCGAGTGCCGGTATGTCGCGCTCCAGGTAGGTGTGGATGAAGTCCTCTCGCCAGCGTAGGCTGGTGCTCTCCGCGGACGCCAGGAAGCTGTTGGGGAAGCCGCCCCGTACCCACAGCTCATTCATCCGATCGGCGCCCACCTCGGTCAGATCGAACGGCGCCAATTCCACGAATGCAACCCTGCCCGCGAGGCTCTCCCCCGACTGCGCCAGCAGGGCGATCGCAGCCGATCCGAGTAGAAGAAATCGCCCTGTGCCCCGGCCTTCTCGTCTACCGGTGTCGATCACGCCGCGCAGTGCTTCGAAAAGCCCGGGTGCGCGATGGATCTCGTCTAGAACGACGAGTTGGTCGACGTGGTCGAGTAGATACAGCGCCGGATCGGCCAGTCGCGCCCGATCGGCGGTCGACTCGAGGTCGAGGTACACCGAAGGACGCGTCTCGGCGATCTCCAGCGCCAGCGTGGTCTTGCCGGCCTGGCGCGGCCCGATCAGAGCCACGGCCGCGAAGTCTTTCAGCAACGACTGGACCTCAGGGCCCACACGACGCTCGAGCATTTGTGCAATTCTACAGTACATCTTCAGATTTGCACGCTTAGCGGGTTTTTTGGGAAGTTGTTCGCGGCGCTTGGGAAGTCCTTGTCTGGGGCTGTCGGGCGCTCGGACCAGCCTTCGCGCGAGTATTCGCTCAAGCGATACGGGTCTTGAGCCGATGCAACGTGCATGTTCGACGTGCACGCGGCCTTGCGCAAGCTTGTGGCCGAAAAAGGATCCGACCTGCACATCAAGGTCGGCTCGCCGCCCCTGTATCGGATCCAAGGCTCGCTCGGGCCCGACACCACCGCTCCCCCCTTGAGCAACGAGGACAGCGAACACGCCCTACACGAGCTGCTCCACGACCAGGTCAAGCTGAAGGAGTTCACCGACGACCACGAGGTCGACTTCTCCTTCGAAATCGAAGGTCTCGCCCGCTTTCGTGTCAACGCCTTCCGCCAGCGCGGCTTGATCTCCCTGGCCTGCCGCGCAATCCCCGCGAAGATCTCCACGATCGACGAGCTCGCGCTGCCCCCCGTCGTGCGCGACCTGGCGGAGGAAGAGCGCGGAATCGTCCTGCTCACCGGCACCACCGGCTCGGGCAAGTCCACGACCTTGGCCGCCATGATCGACCACATGAACGTGACCATGAACAAGCACATAGTCACGATCGAGGACCCGATCGAGTTCGTCCACGAAGACAAGCGCTCGGTCATCAACCAGCGCGAGGTCGGCATGGACACCAAGTCCTTCGAGCGTGCCCTGCGCCGCGTCCTGCGCCAGGACCCCGACGTGATCCTGGTGGGGGAGATGCGCGACGAGGAGACCGTCCGCACGGCCTTGTCTGCCGCCGAGACCGGCCACCTCGTGCTCTCCACCGTCCACACCGTCGACGCCGCCGAGTCGATCAACCGCCTGCTCGACTTCTTCCCACCCCACCAGCACAACCAAGCCCGCTCGATGATCGCCGGGACGATCAGGGGAGTCATCTCCCAGCGTCTGGTCCCAGGCGCCCAAGGCGGGCGCGTCGCCGTCTGCGAGATCCTGCGAATGACCGGCCGCGTGCGCGACATGATCGTCGACCCCGACCAGACCGGACAGCTCGGCGAGGCGATCTCCTCAGGCGCCTACTACGGCATGCAGACCTTCGACCAAGCGCTTTTCCACCACGTCAAGGCCGGTCGCGTGACCACCGAGGAAGCCGTCAAAGTGGCGAGCAGCCCCCACGACTTCAAGCTGCTCCTACAGGCCGACGGGCGCCAGGGCACGACGATGGCCGACGTCGCCCAAGCCCAGGCGCGCCGGGAAGGCGCCGAGGCGCCGGGACCCCACATTCCGCCTCAGCCGTCCGCGCCCGCACCGGGCGGACCCACTCCTGTAGCGCCGCCCCCGGTCGCTCCCGCAGGTACGCCGGCCACCGTCGGGTAAATCGCACCCGGCGAACACGCCCAAGTCCGGCTGAATCCCGGCGCCGAGCGGGGTCTCCGCTACTTCACTTGGTAAAGTAACGGTTGAAATGGCCGTTGACGACACCTGCCCGGTTTGCCGTACCGCAGAAGTGGTGTGCGGTAAGTGGACGCTCTTGCTGGTGCGCGATCTCGCCGAGGGACATTCGCGCTTCTGCGAGCTCGAGCGCTCGCTGTCGGGGATCAGTCCCCGCACCCTCTCGCTTCGCCTGCGAGCGCTGGAGGACGAGGGCATCGTCGAGCGCCACACTTTTGCCGAGGTGCCTCCGCGCGTCGAGTATGCGCTCACCGACAAGGGCCTCGCCTTGCTGCCGATCATCGAGGGCATGCGCTCCTACGGGGAGCGCTGGCTGGCCGCCGACTGTCAAGACGCGGTTGCCTCCACGCTCGTTATAGCCGCCGCGTAGTCGTAGGTTCGTAAGCGGTTCGGGCAGGCGGACTTCGGGTCCCGGGGCTGCGGTCTGCGTTTGTGTCGATGCGCGATCGGCGCCATCGACCGCAAGACTCCCTGCGTCGGCAGGAGCAGTCGCACCCGCGGCGAACAGCCATCCGTGCGATCCATCCAGCTGCAAGCCGCCCTCACCGAGTTCCTCGCCCAAGCGACGGCCCGCTTGCACTCAGACGTGCTGGCCGGCCAAGAGGTCCCCTTCGAGCTGGCCGCCCAGGGCGGGCGCGGGCGGCGGGGAGCCTCGCCGCTCTACTGCTATCGGCCGCTCACCGATGGCTACCTCGCCGAGCGCTTCCCCTCGCTGCGCGCACTCGACTCCTACGGACCTGCGGCGGCCTCGCTCGAGACCTTCGACGGGCTAGACCGCTACCTGCTCGCCCGCGGCTTGCTCGACGCACGCGATAGTCGCGGCTCCTCCCCCGCCATGGGGGGCGGCGGCGGCCCGGCCAGGGGGCGCCGCGACGCCGCTCTTTTGGCCCTCCTGCAAGAGGTGTGCGCCGAGCAAACCGATTTCGACGGCCTACTCGAGCGCCATCCCGAGCGCCTGAACCGAGCTTTGGAGCGCTTGGAGGACTCGACCTTCGCCGCCGGAGCCGCCGAGCTGACGCTCGTGGCCACGCTCCACGGTCTGACCATCTCCTCGCCCCAGATCGCGCTCACGCGTGGCCTCACGATCGCCCAACCAAACGCCTTGCAAGGTGCTCCCGAACAGGCCTCCAGCGAGCTCGGGGCCGCGCCCAAGGACCACCTCCTGATCGTATTCGCCGCCGAAGACCCCGACCCCCGCGCCGGCTTGGATCGTGGGATCGAGGTCGTGCGCGAGCTGCTGCGCGCCCTGCGCCTGTTCGGCGACGGACGCATCTCGCTCGGTTCGCTTGCCTGGACGCGGATCGGCTCGGCTCCTTGGAACCCGCTCGCGCTGGGCGGCGGAGGACGCCCCCACGGCATGCTGCTCGTGAGCGCCGAGCAAGAGGACGAGTTGCGCGGCTTCTGCAACCTGGTGTCCCGTCGCGCGCCCCACGAGAACGAGATCGCCTGGGCTCTGCGGCGCTTCGAGCTCGGTTGCGAGCGAAGCTCGGAGTACGAAGGCATCAGCGACCACCTGCTCGCCCTGCGCGCACTCCTCGGAGGAGCTTCCGAGGCGGAGCCCCAAGGGACGCCCGACGGCCTCCTCGCCGCACGCTTGGCCGCCCTGTGCGCCACGCCGGACAGGCGCACCGCCTTGACCGAGCGAACCCTGCGAGCGATCGCCCTCGAGCGCGAAGCGCTCACCGGAGCCGCTGTGGAACGCGCCAGTGGCTTGGCCGTGGCGCGCGACCTCTCCGACCATCTGCGTGCGCTTCTGCGCGACGTGGTGTGCGGGCACCTCCCCGCCGACTTGGTCACGCTCGCCGACGAGCTCCTGCTCTCAGGCGAAGAGCTGCCCGGCGAGGAGCACCAGGCCGGTCAGGTCCTGCACGTCGCCGTCTAGTTGACGCACCGCCACCGGGCTCGGTTCATCCAAAGCCTCCGCCAGGGCCTCCACGCTCTCGCGGTCGCGGCGCGCCAACACGTCCAGGTCGGCCAAGTTCTGAGCCACGCGCCCGGCCAGGCCCCCGTCAAGCCGAGACTCAAGCAAGTCGGCCACCTGCTCGCGGCTGGCTCCCTCGAGCCCGTGGTCGTGCAAGCGATTGACGATCAGCCCCGCAAAGCGCATGCCTTGGCGCGCCAGTTGCTCGTGCAAAAAGCGGGCCTCGCGCGAAGGCTCATGCTCCGGTGAAGTCACGATCAAAAAACCCGTCTGCGGATCGCGCAGCAGCCTCTCCACGCCCCGCGCGCGCTCTGAGAAACCGTCGGTGAGCCCAGCGAGCGCGCCGAAGAAGCCCGAGAGTTCCTCGATCATGTTCACGCCCGTGACCTTCGCGAACATCGACAACATCAGCCCGGCGCCGCGCCCCAACAGCCCGCGTGTCACCCCCGAGGGGACCATCAGCACCTTCAAGGCTCTGCCCTCCAAGAACCGCGTCAGCCGATCCGGGGCGTCCAAGAAATCCAAAGCGTCGCGCGAAGGCGGCGTGTCGAGCACGATCGCGTCCCACTCGCCGCTCTTGTAAAGCTCATACAGCTTGGCGACCGCCGTGAACTCCTGGGAGCCCGCGACCGCCGAGGACAACTCGCGATAGATGCGGTTGGAAAGCACTTCCTCGCGCGTTCTTTCGTCCGGAGACAAACGCGCGATCAAATCGTCGAAGGTTCCCTTGGAGTCGAGCATCATCGCCCACAGCTCGCCCTCCAACTCGATCCCATGCTCGGCCAGCGTGGCGTCCTCCAGCCTGTGCGGCTCGCCTGTCAGCTCCTCCAGGCCCAAAGCGCTCGCCAAGCGCTTGGCCGGGTCGATGCTCACAACCGCCACCTTCTGGCCCCGCGAGGCGAGCCCCAGCCCGAGCGCCGCAGAGATCGTGGTCTTGCCCACGCCGCCCGCGCCCACGCACACGCACACCCTCATGTCTTCCAGGCGCTGATCCAGCGTAGTGCGGCGACTCGAAGACACCCGAGGATCCTAGGGGGCATGCGCGTCGGGACATCGCGGGCAAGCGGATGTGCGCGCAGGGCCAACGAGCACTGCTACGCAAGCCACAACCCCGATACCTCCGAGCAGGAATCGCGGCGTGCCGTGCGAATAGTGAAGCTCGACACCGTTCCGTCGCAAATTCGAACATCGGAGCCTGCCGTGACCGCACGGGCCAAGGTCATCGCTTTCGCCAATCAGAAGGGCGGCGTGGCCAAGACAACGACGACACTCAACCTTGCCGCCGCATTCGCGGAGGAGGGCCATCGCGTGCTGTGCGTCGACATGGACCCCCAAGGCAACCTCACGATGTCCCAAGGCATCGACCCCGACACCTTGGAGCTGTCGATGTACGACGTGCTCACCCAGCGCGCCACGATCAGAGAGGTGATCCGCAAACGCGAGATCGACGTGGCCTGCGCCTCGATCGACCTGGCGGGCGCCGAGATCGCGATGTCCACGATGATCGGCCGCGAGCGCTCTTTGCAGAAGGCCTTCGAACCGATCAAGGAGGACTACGACTTCATCTGCATCGACACGCCGCCAAGTTTGGGTCTTTTGACCATCAACGCGCTTACCGCCGCCGACAAGGTTATTGTGCCCGTGCAGTGTGAGTACTTGTCTATGCGTGGGCTCATCCAGCTGCAAAACACCTTGGCGATGATTCGCGAGAACCTCAACCCGGACGTCGATATCGAGGGTATCCTCCCGACCTTGGTCGATTCCCGCACGATTCACGCCAAGGAGGCGATCGAGATCCTCGAGGAGAACTTCGGCGACCGCGTGTTCGCTTCGCGCATCCGCAAGACGGTGCGCTTCGCCGAGGCTCCCGTGAAGGGGATGTCGGTCCTCAAGTACGAGCCGGATGGTGTCGCTGCGCAGTCCTATCGGCAGCTGGCACAGGAGGTCTTGGCTCATGGCAAACCCTAAGCGGGCATCGATGCGCGAAGGGCCTTTGGCGGCCCTGTTTCGTAAGACCGAGGATTTGGAGAAGGACCCCGCCGAGCAGCCCTCCGCGCCCGAGGCGGCCACGCCCGCCGGAGCGGATGAGCCGACTGCGCGCGCGGCCTCGTCTCAGAGCAGCGCCGAGACGCCCAACGATGCGCCCGCACCCGCCCGCGCAACCGAAGCCTCCCAACCCGAGGACTCCTCCTCCGCGGAAGCCGAGCAGCGACGTGGGGCCTCGGTGCCCCACCCCTCGCTGGATCCCGCCCTCGACGAGAGCCGGCCACGCATCCCCACACCCCAGGAGCGCCTGCGTCACGCTTTCTCCTCGGAGATCCCCGAGAACCTGATGGACGCGCCCGCCACTCCCGCACGCCTGAGCGAGAACCGCGAGCCGCTCGCCCAAGCGCCCATCCCGCCAAAGGCGCCCCCGCGAGAGAGCCCCTACCGCGAGGAGTCGCGCCCCTTCGGCGAAGCGATGCCCGTCACCCAACCTGTCATCCGCGTGGTCGGCGTCGGCGGCGCCGGCACCAACGCCGTCAACCGCATGGTCGAGGCCGAGGTCGAGGGCGTCGAGTTCCTCGCGATCAACACCGACCTGCAGTCCTTGCAACAGTCCACGGCCGACATCACTTTGCACATCGGCGCCGAGCTCACGAGGGGTCTCGGCTCGGGCTCGGACGCAGAGGTCGGTCGTCAAGCTGCGATGGACGACTATGACCGCGTCAAGGCCTTGCTCAAGGGCTCGGACATGATCTTCATCACGGCTGGAGCGGGGGGAGGCACCGGTACGGGGGCGGCCCCGATCGTGGCCCGTATCGCCCGCGAGGTGGGAGCCTTGACCGTCGCGATCGTGACCAAGCCTTTCGGCTTCGAGGGCTCCAGGCGCGCCGCCCAAGCCGAGCGTGGCGTGGAGACCTTGGCCGAGGAGGTGGACACCTTGATCGTGGTGCCCAACAACCGCCTGCTCAGCGTTTTGGACAAGGCGACCGCCATGGTCGAGGCCTTCCGGGTCGCCGACGATGTGCTCCGCCAAGGCGTCCAAGGCATCTCCGACCTCGTCACCTTGCCCGGCCTGATCAACCTGGACTTCGCCGACGTGCGCACGATCATGTCCGACGCCGGCAACGCTTTGCTCGGTATCGGCATGGGAGTCGGCGAGAACAGGGCCCCCGAGGCCGCCGCCCAAGCCGTCGCTTCGCCGCTCTTGGAAACCTCGATGGAGGGAGCGCGCTCGATCCTCCTGTCGATCACCGGCGGGCGCGACCTGTCCTTGTGGGAGGTCAACGAGGCCGCCAAGGCAGTCTCAGAGGCGGCCCACCCCGACGCCAACATCATCTTCGGGGCGATGGTCGACGAGAAGCTCGACGACCAAGTCTGGGTCACCGTCGTGGCCACCGGCTACGGGGTGAAGAACTCACGGCCCGCGATGCGCGAGCCCGACGGCGAGCCGCGCGTCAAGCGGACCGGCCCCTCGGCCCGCGACGCGAGGCCCGCGCGCGGCGAGCGCCAATCGCGTCGTGGCGGTCTGGCGGTCTCCGATATGGACGTGCCTGAGTTCATCCCAAATTTTTAGGCGCTGTGCTATCGCTCACGTATGAGCGAAGCTGAGAAGGGGGTTGTGGCGGCTGGGCATCCGCTCACCGCTGAGGCTGGAGCGCGGGTGTTGCGCGAAGGCGGCAACGCGGTGGATGCGGCGATCGCGGCGATGCTGACCTCGTTCGCGGCCGAGCCTCTCTTGACCGGGTTGGGCTCGGGCGGCTACATGATGGTCGCGGGCGGGGGGCAAGAGCCGAGCCTGCTTGACTTCTTCGTGGCGGCCCCCACGCGCGCGGGCGACGGCAGCGCGGCCGAGCTCGACGCGGTCGACGTGTCCTTCGGGGACGCCGTCCAAGTCTTCTACATCGGGCCCGCCTCCTGTGGCGTCTATGGGGCCCCGGCCGGAGTGTGCGAGGCCGCCAAGCGTTGGGGCACGATCGGCTTGGCCGAGCTCGCCGCGCCCGCGGCCGACTTGGCCAGGGAGGGGGTCCGGATCAACGCGGGGCAGGCCTACATCGTGGAGATCTTGGCCGACCTGCTGCGCTCCACGCCGGAGTGCGCGGCCTTGTGGGCACCCGAGGGGAGGGTTTTGCGCGAGGGCGAGCTGTTGCGCAACCCCGATCTCGGCGATGCCTTGGCAAGGCTCGGAGAGGAGGGCGCGCGGCCCTTCTACAGCGGCGACATCGCCGCGGCCGTGTGCGCTTGGCTGAAAGAGAGGGGAGGCTCGCTGGATGCCCGCGAGCTGTCCGCCTACGAGGCGATCGAGCGCGAGCCGCTGCGCATGAGCTATCGCGACCGCGAGGTCTTCACCAACCCCCCGCCCTCGGCGGGAGGCACCCTGCTGGCCTATTCCTTGGGCCTGCTCGACCGCAAGCCGGGGCCACCGCCGCTACAGGCCATCATCGGCGCTATGGAAGCGGCGCAGGCAGAGAGGACGCCCGAGTTCGTCCAAGGCTTGGGTCAGGAGGGGTTTGGGGCCAGCTTCCTCTCGTCACGACTCGGGGCGACGACCCATATCTCGGTGTTGGACTCGGGGGGGAGCGCCTGTTCTGTGACGTGCACCAACGGTGAGGGCTCCGGGGTCGTGATCCCGGGGACCGGCATCCATCTGAACAACGTGATGGGCGAGGAGGACCTCAGCCCGCTCGGCTTCCACAGCCACCCGGCGGGGCGCCGGATGCCAAGCATGATGGCCCCCTCGATCGTGATGCGCGAGGGGGAGGTCGAGCTGGTGCTGGGCAGCGCCGGATCCAACCGGATCCGCTCGGCCCTCTTGCAGACGATCGTGGGTGTCGTGGACCGCGGCTTGAGCGCGCCCGAGGCGGTGCGCGCTCCGCGAGCGCACTTCGAGAAGGGGATCGTCTATCACGAGCCTGGGCTCGAGCCCTCGGCGGGAGCCGCAGGGGAGGACCGCGAGGTGGTGCGTTTTCACGACCTCAACCTCTTCTTCGGCGGCGTCCAGGCGGTCGAGCGGCGCGAAGGCTGCTTGAGCGGTGCGGGCGATCCGCGACGGGGCGGCGTGGCGGTGGTGGCTTGATCTCGCACGGTGGTGGCTCGACCGGACACCGTGGTGGCTCGGCTGGGCAAGGTCGTGGCTCGATGGCGCGAGGTGGTGGCTCGATGGCGCGAGGTGGTGGCTCGAGTGGGCGAGCTGGTGGTTTGATCTCGCAAAAGGGTGCCCTGCGCGCGCGCGCGCGTACGCGCGTATGGCGCCTCCTGCGTATTGTGCGCACCCCGCGCCTTCTCTCCGTTGTGGCTCTTTGCACGGGGGCGGCACTCCTGGGCGGTGGGTGCGGCGGGGTCGTCTCGCCCGACCTGTTCATCGTCTATCGCAGCGGCAGCGCGCCCGCAGCGAAGCTGACGATGTTGGTCAGCGAAGAAGGGGTGGTCCACTGCGACAACGGGCCCCCTCATCACCTCAGCGACCCGCAGATCATCGAAGCGCGCACGATCCAAGAAGGCCTCGAAGGCGCCGCCTCCCAGCACGAGTCTCTGCCGGCACAGCCGGGCTCGGTGCTGAGCTATTACGCGCGCGACGCCAACGGCGATGTGCGCTTCAGCGACAACTCGGCCCACCAGCCCTCGGCGATGCGCAAGCTGGCCGCGTTCGTGCTCACTGTGGCCCAGGACGTGTGCGGGCTCTCCCAACAGGGGGCTTGAGGGCGCAAAGCTGGGCTCGAGGCTTCTCGAGGGAGGCGCAGGCCGCTCCTGAAGCGGCGGCCCAACGGCCTCAGGTGAAGTGGACCTTGCCGTTGGAGTGGGCTCGCTCTTGCGCACGCTCGCTCAGCTCGAGCTGCTTGAGCGCGGCCCTGAACAGGAGCGAGAGCAGGCGCAAGCGGGCATTCTCCGAGCGCAGCTCCAAGAGCTCCTGCTTGGCCTCCACGCCGAAGTCGACCGTGGCGGCCATGCTGTAGGCGCCGAGCGCGTCCAGTTCCGGTTCGGAGAGGGTGCGATCGGTCGCCGCCTCCACCAACTCGCCATAGAGCTCTCGGGCCTCCTGCGCCGCGTCCTCGTCGAAGTGCTCCTCCTGCTCTTGCAAGAACTCGACGATCCCGGCCGGGTAGGGCAGGTCGTCCTGGCGCTCGAGCAGGCGAAAGGCGCGGGTTCCGCGCACCAAGATCGTGAAGCGCCCGTCGTCCTCGCGATCGAGCACCCGCTCGATCTCGCAGGCGCAGCCGACGGGCTTGAGCTCCTCCTCGGAGAGCCACACGATCCCGAACTCGCTCTCGCCCTGCAGGCACTCCGCGATCATCGTGCGGAAACGGTGCTCGAAAATGTGCAAGGGCACGCTCTCGGTGGGGAGCGCCACGATGCCGAGCGGGAACAGCGGGAAGTCCTGAACGGGCACCTCAGCCATCTACCCCAGTCTAGGTCGAAGCAGACGTCGTCCCTGGCGGTCACTACACTGCGGCGGATGGAGAACGAGCTTGTGAAGAAGATGATGTGGTCCGGCCTGCTGACGGCGGTGGGCGCCATCGCGAGCATCCTCACGCAGCGCACGGCGAGCGCGCTGTGGAGGCGTCTGTTCGACGAGGAGCCCCCGGAGTGAGTAGCGCAGGCGCGGGCCCCGGAGGGGGCGGGCGCCCTGCGGGCGATGCGCCCCCCGGCGGGGGCAAGCCGGGACAGCCGGGGATCGCAGCGGCGATCACCGAGGTGACCGAACGCGCGAGCGTGTTGGTCCGCGAGGAGATCGAGCTCGCCAAGACCGAGATGACCGAGAAGGCCACGCGCCTTGCCAAGGGCGCGGTCGTGGGCATTGTCGCCGGCGTGTTCTTCTTCACGGCTCTCTTCTTCGTCTTGATCGGGTGTGCTTGGTTGCTCTACTACGAGCTGCCGATCGGCAACGAGTTCACCTACTTCTGGGGCTTCTTCGCGATGGCCTTGATCCTTGTCTTCCTGGGCGTTATCGCGGGCCTGTTGGCCGCCAAGGCGGTCAAATCGGGCGCGCCTCCGACGCCTGACATGGCGATCGAAGAGGCCCGCAAGATACGGGAGACCGTGAGCGCCTCCTCGGAGGCCTCCACCACCAAGGCGGCCGCGACGCCGTCCATTCCGGTGCCGCCGCCAGTCGGCGCCGTCTCGCCCGCTTCGGGTACCGCTGCGACCGGCTCGCCGGCGCCGGCCGCCCCCGTGTCAAATGGATCGGACCTTGGAAGGGGGACCGTCGATGGCGGCGCGCACGGCAGCTGAGATTCGGGACTCGATCGAGTCAAATCGCGCCGAGCTGGCGCTTTCCCTGGGCACTCTGCACGGGGAAGTGGCGCGCATCACCGACTGGCGCGGTCACATCGAGCGCCACCAGCGCGAGATCGCGATCGGTGTTGGTGTCGTGGGCGTGCTGCTGCTGGGCCGCCGCCGCCGGCGCAAAAAACGCCGCGGCTGAGGTCTCTGACACGGCGCTGGATTGCCAAGTGCCGTCTTGGCGGCTACCAGTGCGCATTACGACGTACCGCAGCGACCTAGCTTGGTGGAGCGCCTCAGGGGCCGAATAGGACGTTCGGCAAGGCGCCGACGCCGAGCAGGCCCGGACCCGTGTAGGTGCCGATCACAGGTCCCACCTCCGAGGTGAAGATCGGCTCGGAGTCGAAGATCTCGCGACAACGGTCGATCAGGCGCTCGGCCTGGTCGTGGGCTTGGATGTACTGGACCACCCAGCGGTCGGCGCCGTTGTCCTTGAGTTCGTGGGCGTATTGGACCATGCGCTCGAAGGCCCGCTTGGACGTTCGTACACGCTCGACCGGGGTGATCTCGTACTCCAAGGAGAGGATCGGCTTGATCTTCAGCGTTCCCCCGATCCAAGCCTGCGCCTTGCCGACGCGCCCGCCGCGCTTCAGGAACTCCAAGGTGTCCAGGCAGAACCAGATTTTCAGCGCCTTGCGCGCGTCGCGCACGCGGGCGGTGACCGCCTGCTTGTCGGCCCCGCCACGCGCGGCGGCGGCTGCGGCTAGCAGCAGCAGGCCAAGCCCACCGCAGGCTGTTTCCCCGTCGAGGACATCCACGCGCTCGCCCAAACCCCGCTCGACCAAGAGGCCGTGCGCTTGGCGGGCCGCTTCGCAGGTGCCCGATATGCCGCCGGCGAGATGGACCGAGACGATGTCCTTGCCTTCGTCGAGCAAAGGCTCCCAAACCGCCAAGAAATCGCCGATCGAAGGCTGGGAGGTGGTGGGCAGCTCGGGGTCGGTGCGCAGGCGCTCGTAGAAGGCATCGAACGAAGCCAAGTCGATCTCGCGCTGGGGGTCGTCCTGCCAGCCGACGTACAGGCTGACTTGGCGGATGCCTTCCCTGTCCGCCAGCTCGCGCGGCAGGTAGTTGGTGGAGTCGGCGACGACGGCAACAGAAGTCATGCGGCGCGGGGGACCCTAGCGCACCGATGGGCGCGAGCTTTCGGGCGAGGACTTCGCTGTCCGAGCCGGGCTACGGCTGGCTCGGCCGGTCGGCGAGCTGCTGCGAGACGGCCGGCAGCGCCTCGAGCGGCTTAGGGGAGGCGATTCTCGATCGGCGTGAAGCCGGCCGGCTGCCTGTGCCCTTCAGGGTGCGGCTCGCTTGCGACGGGCTGCGGGGCGGCGGGGGTCTCCTCGCCGGCCTCCAGTCCGAGCGCCTCGGAAAGCTCGCCCGACTCGTACATCTCGGTGACGATGTCGCAGCCGCCGATCAGCTCGCCCCTGTGGAAGAGCTGGGGGATCGTGGGCCAGCCCGAGATCGCCGAGAGCTCTTGGCGAATGCGCGGGTCGGGCAGAATGTCGACGGCCGCGAAGGGGGCTTGCAGGGACTGGAGCATCGCGACCGTCCTGGCCGAGAAGCCGCACGCGGGCGCGTCGGGGGTGCCCTTCATGAAGAGGATCGTCTCGTGCTCTGAGATCGCCTGCGCGATCGCGTCATGGATGGGGTTGGAATCGCTCTCAGACATTGACTGCTCCTGACGTCGCTTCGTCGGCTTGCGGGTGGGGGGACGCTTCGGCTTGCGTGCCGGGCGAGGCTTCGGCTTGCGTGCCGGGCGAGGCTTCGGTCTTCAGCGACAGCGCATGGATCGCACCGCCGATTTCCTCGCCGAACACCTCATAGACGAGCTTGTGCTGCTGGATGCGGCTGCGCCCGGCGAAGGCCTCGCTGATCACGGTAGCGCGGAAGTGATCGCCGCCGCCGGTGTAGTCCTCGACCTCGGCCTTGGCCCCCGGGATGGAGGCCTCGATTCGCTGCTTTATTTCATCTGCGGTGGGCACCTGCTCCTCAGCTTAGCCAAGAAACGAGGTCGCTATACTTTGGAAAGCGATGATCTCGATCACGGACAAGGGTGCGGAGAAGGTGCGCGAGTTTTTGGAGGCCCAACAGGCCGACGTCGCGCTCGCCGGTCTGCGCGTGGGCGTGCGGGGCGGTGGGTGCTCAGGCTTTCAGTACCAGCTGGCCTTCGACGAGCAGCGCGACAGCGACCTCGTCTTCGAAGACCAAGGCCTCAAGCTACTGGTCGACAAAGAGAGCCTGCAGTTCGTGAGCGGCTCGGTCATCGACTACCAAGAAAGCCTGCAAGGCGCCGGCTTCAAGGTCGAGAACCCCAACGTGGTCGCCGCCTGCGGCTGCGGGTCCTCGTTCAGGGTCGCCGAGGAAGAGCAGGTCTCAGCGGTCTGACGGTCGGGGAGCGGCGCGATGCTGCTCGCTCACGACTTTGCCGAGGGCCTGACGCTCTTCTTGCCGGGGTGTCCAGTTGGGCGCGCTACCGGTTCGTTGTTCAGCGAACGCCACAGGTAGCGGCACGCCAAGGTGCGGTGGGGGCGCCAGCGCTCGGCCAGGCGCTCCATCGTCTCGCGGTCCGGGTCTTCGAGGCCGTAGGCCTTTTCGATCGCCCGCTTGATGCCGAGGTCCCCGGGGGCCATCACGTCGGGGCGGTGGAGGTGGCTCATCAGGAACATGTGGGCCGTCCACTCGCCGATGCCCTTGACCGCCACCAGCTCGGCCATCACCTCCTCGTCTGAGAGGGAGTCCAAGCGCTCCAGCTCCAGTTCGCCCGAGAGGATGTGTTCGGCCAGGGAGCGCATGAAGCCAACCTTCGAACGCGATAGGCCGACAGCGGTGCGCAGCTCTTCGGGGTCATCGGCCAGCAGCTGCTCCGGAGTGGGGGTGTTCCCGCCGAAGCGCTCGGTGAGCCGGCCGTAGATCGCGGCGCCCGCCTTCACCGAGAGCTGCTGATTGACGACCGCGTGAAGCAAAGCTCCGTAGTGCTCCTCGGGGGCGGCTTTCTTGCGTGGAGGGCTCGAGATGACGCCGCACATGTCGATCAGGCCGGCCATCGTCGGGTCGGACGCGCGCAGCTCCTCGACCGCCGCCTTCTGAGATGTCGCTTTGCGCTTGGGCGAAGCGTGAGGCGCCGGTGACTTTGTGCGGCCTGGGCTCGCGGCCGATGTCGCTCTCTTGGCGGCGGGGCTCATCCGCTCAACCACGCAGCGCCTGCGTGTCGAGCGCCACCGGCTCGCCGTCGAGCGCGTTCAAAGCCCGCTCCAACGAACAGGCGATGCAGGTGAAGCTGGGCGTGTCCCTGACCGTGAAGCGCGAAGCCTCGGTGGTGCGCAAGCGCTGGACGAGGTCCAAGAACGTGCCCACATCGTCCGCGTCGAAGGCCACCACGAACTCCTGGTCGTCAAGGCCGAAGGAGTAGGTGGTGTGGTTGTCCACACCCGGGTATTCCCGACCCACGGTGATGTGCCCCTGCATGATTCGCCAGCGCTCCTCGGCAGGCAGCGCATACCACTCGCGCGACTTCACAAACGGATACACGAACACGTACTTGCCCCTGAAGCCGCGCGGGTTGACGCGCTCGTCTTCGGAGTATTCCGAGCTCTTGCGCATCCCCAAGAACGAGTAGGGCTGCTCGGCCCACTTCATCAGGCCGCTCTGGGCGAGGACCACATGGAACTCGTGGATCCTGTCGAGGTTCTCGGCCTCGGCTATGAGCAGCAGCTCGGCGTCGCCGCGAGTGCCGACCAGCGAGAAGGACTGCAGCAGGTGGCCGTCGGCGAAGTCCTCGCAAGCGGCGGCGAACTCCCGCTTGCCCTCGGCGCGGGCGTCCGAGTCCAGGCGGCGCCATGCCGGGTCCAGCTTGAGGAAGGTGTACTTGACGAAGTGGCGGTCGGACATGGCTCGAACGAGTATATGGCGTCACCTTCCGCTTAAAATGGACACATAAGCTCGATAAACTGGACACATGAGTTTGGAGCTTCGTGACCTGGCCGACAACCTTCGGGTGAATGAGCGCACACTTCGTCGTGCCTGGGCGCTTGGGACCGTCCGCGGCGAGCGGGTCAGCCCCTACAAGCTGCGTGTCCCTGTCGAAGAGCGTGTATATCTGCGCCGCCACTGGCCCACCATCAGCAGGCTTCGCTCGGCGCTGCGCACCGAGCCGAACGTCTCGCTGGCCGTCCTGTTCGGATCGGTTGCGCGCGGCGATGACGATGAGGAGTCTGATGTCGATCTGCTTGTTGGTTTGCGCGATCCGGGGTTGGGCAACCGGGTTGCGCTCGAGGGGCGCCTTCGCAAGCACACAGACCTGCCACTCGAGGTCATCGCGCTGGAGGCCGCTTTGCGCCGGCCTTCGTTCATGGTTGAGGTCCTGCGTGATGGACGCGTACTGGTCGATCGAGACGGGAGCTGGTCGGAGCTTTGCGCGCAAGCGCCAAGTATCGAAGCCCAGGCGCGTGAGCGTAGTCGGATGCTCGCCGAGCGCGCACGCGAGGCCGTCGAGATGTTCGCCCGCCTGGCCGAGGCGTCAAGTTGAATCCGCATCGTCCGCGCCGGAACGTGGCACAGCTACGCGAGTCCTACGCGGAAACCGTCGACGCGCTCAGGCGGACCTTCGAACAACTCAGCGTCGCTGCGGCTCAGTTTGAGCCGGACCTCGACGAGCAGGCCCTGGTGTCCGCGTGGGACTCGGACGACCCCACCGAGCGTAACCGCGTTGGTCTTCTGCTTGCCTGTTGCGAGAAGACCTACATGCTGCTGGCGGACCTGATCGTGCTCAGCGTCAAGCTGGGGAGAAGGCTCGGGGCGTTGAATGAAAATGAGGATGCTCCTCCGCTCGACGTCCTACGTGGCCTTGGAGTCATTACCCACGAGGTCCAGGCGGCGATTGAGCAGCAGCGCAAAGTGCGGAATACCAGCCAGCACATATACGTCGAGCTTTCGATGTCGGAGTTGCGTACAGCCGTTCTTGGCCAACTGGAGACGACGCCTGCCACGATCCAGCGCGTGGCCGGTTGGGTCGAGTCGCTGGAGAGTGCGCCCACATAGACCCTATGCCCGCAGCCCGTCTGCTCGGCGGAGAATCCTTCGGCGTACGGGTGCGGCGCGCGTTAGAGTTCACCCCGTGCGGATTGCCCTTGTCTCGCCGTACTCATGGACCTACCCCGGCGGCGTCACGCGCCACATCGAGGCGCTCTCGGCCGAGCTGATCCTCCAAGGTCACGAAACCAGCATCCTCGCACCGTTCGACCCCGACGACGCCTTCTCGCGTCGCGTCCATCGCGGAGCTCGCCCGCAGCGGCTCGATCCGCCCGAGAACTTCGTCTCGTTGGGGCGCACATTCGGAGTTCCCGCCAACGGTGCGGTCTCCAACCTCACCGGCCTGCCCACCGCGATCCACGCCTTGCGCCGCGAGCTGCGCCACGGTGGCTACGACGTAGCCCACATCCACGAGCCGATCGTCCCCATGATCGGTTGGGACGCGCTCATGTCCAGCGGAGACTTGCCCCTGGTGGGGACCTTCCACACCTACTCCACCAACCAGATCTCCAACAGCCTCGGGGCGCTCGTGTTCGACGGGCGACGGCGCATGAACCGCCTGCACGCGCGCATCGCCGTGTCCGAGGCGGCAGCCTGGACGGCCCGACGCTTCTACGGGGGCCGCTACCGCATCGTGCCCAACGGGGTGCTCGTGCCCGAAAGGGCACCGCTGGACCGCGACCACAACGACGGTACGAACAAATTGGAGGGGCGGTCGAGCGACGCCTGGGCCGACCGAATGCGAACTTTCGCCGACACGCAGGAACGACCCTTCCTCAACATCCTCTTCATCGGCCAAGCCGTGGAGCGCAAGGGACTGCCGGTGCTCCTGCGCGCGTTCGAGGCTTTGCGAGAGCAGGTGCCCGCCACGCTCACCCTCGTCGGCGCGTCCGCCGCCGAGATAGCGCCAATGCTGCTGGACGACCGCGGCGTGCGCGGGGGGGCACAGGTGCGCGCGCTCGGGAAGGTCTCCGAGGAGCGCAAGCTGCGCGAGCTGCGCCGCGCCGAGGTCCTGTGCGCGCCCTCCCTCTCCGGCGAGAGCTTCGGGATGGTGCTCACCGAGGCTTTCGCTGCCGCCACGCCCGTGGTCGCCTCCGACATTCCTGGCTATCGCGACGTCGTGCGGGAGGGAATCGACGGCCTGCTAGTGGCGCCCGGCGACGCGCTTGCCTTGGCCCAGGCCTTGCGCACGCTGGCGCTCGACCCCGCTCGGCGAGCGGCGATGGCCATCTCCGCGCGCGAGCGTGCCGAGCGCTTCTCCTGGACCCACGTCGCCGAGGAGGTCTCCGAGGTCTACGCCCAAGCGATCGCCGTGGGCCGCCCCGCCACGCGCCCTGCCCGCTTCGCCGTACGTCACGGCCTCGCGCCCGCCGACCTGCTCCCGCGCGAGCCCGCCCGGCGCCTGCCCAGCCTGGAGCCCGACCAGCCCGGCGAGCGCCACGCCCTGCGCGCGCTCTCCCGCCTGGCCCTGCTGGCCAGCTCACTTGTCGGGATCGCGCTCGCCTACTTTGCCTTGCAAAAGATCGGCGTCACCAACGTGGCCGCGAGCTTGGTCGCCTCCTCGCCTGGCTTGGTCGCGGCCGGAGTGGGGGTGATGTGCGCCTCCATGTTCATGCGCGGCATCGCCTGGCACGCGATCCTCAAGGCCGCGCCGACCTGGCGTGTGGCGCGGCGGCGCGATGCCTTGCAGGGGACCTTCATCGGAGTGCTCATGTCCGCCACCTTGCCCGCACGCCTGGGGGAGCCCTCGCGCGCCTTGATCGTGGCGCGTCGAGTCGGCCGTGCGCGCGAGACGTTGCCGGTCGTGCTCGGCACGATGGTCTCCCAAACCTTGCTCAACTTGCTCGCTTTGGCGATCCTGGGCGGCGTGACTCTCTCAAGCGTCAGTTTCGCCGGCAACCACACCAACGCGCTGGTGGCAGTCGCCCTCGCGCCCTTGGGTGTTCTCCTGGCGCTGCTCGTGGCGCCCGTCTTGGTGCCGGCCGCTGCCGTCTCGCGCTCGCGTCGACTCGCACGTTTGCTAGCCAACGTGCGTGCCGCCTTGGTGCGGGTGCGGGCGGGCCTGCGCGTCTTTCGCAACCCCCGCCAAGCCTCCGCCGCGACCCTCCTGCAACTGTCGGCCTGGGGCCTTCAGTGGATGTCCTGCTGGCTTCTCCTGATGGCTTTGGGGCTCGACACCCGGGTCGGCCTTGGCGCCGCCGCGGCGGTCCTCTTCGCCGTCAACGTCACCGCCGTCATCCCCGCCACGCCCGCCAACGTCGGCGTGTTCCAAGCAGCCTGCGTCGCGGTCCTGGCCGGCGCCTACCACGTGCCCACCGCCGATGCCCTCGCCTACGGAATCCTCCTGCAAGCCGTCGAGGTCGCCACCGCCGTCATCATGGGCATGCCCGCCCTTGTCGGGGAGGGCCTCTCCTGGAAAGACGTGCGCCTGCGCACAATGCACGCCTCGCCGGTCAAGTTGCCGCCCTTGCCGGGCGCCACGCGCAGGGCGCCCTCGCGAGTGCAGTCCTGAGAACTATGGTGTCTTGCCTGATTCTTCAGGCTCCTCCCGGACCAGATTTGTCCCCAGTCCCGGGACTAGGGACAAAGGTTGTACTCTTCAAGGATGCTCAAAGGCGAGGATGTCGTCGTTCTCTTGAAGTTGACAGTTGACCCCGGTGGTTGGACTGTACGCTCGCTCGCTGAGGGAACCGGCATTCCCCGCAGCGTCATACACCGTGCACTAGGTCGCCTGACCGAGGCGCGATTGCTCAATGCGCGACAAGAAAGCGTGAACAGGGGCAACGCTGAAGAGTTCCTAATACATGCCGTCAAGTACATTTTCCCCCCTGTGCTCGGAGGCGAGACGCGTGGCATCCCTACTGCTTGGGCGACCATGCCTCTCGTCGCCGAGCTTGCCCCGTCGAGCGATCTGCCGCCTGTCTGGCCAGACCCCGAGGGGCGGCTCCGTGGCCTTGCGCTCACACCGCTGCACCAATCGGTAGCGACGATTGTGCGCCACGACCGCGCCCTCGCTGAGCGGCTCGCGCTCGTTGACGCCATCCGTCTCGGTGATGCGCGCATTCGTGGTCTGGCTGTAAAGGCACTCCAGAGGTGTCTCTCCGGGGCAGGTCAAAGCTTATGAGCATGGAGCTTCTCGAGCTCGCGGCGCAAGCGCTCGATCCGGTGCTCGATGAGGTTGTCTTTCTTGGTGGCGCGACGCTGGTCCTTTGGATAACCGACCCTGCCGCTCCGCCCGTGCGTCCGACAAAGGATGTCGATGTGGTCGTCGAGGTTGCAACTCGGTCTTCCTTCTATGAGTTCGAGGAACGACTTCGCGCGCTGCGTTTTAGGGAGGATCACGAAGATGGTGTTATCTGCCGCTGGAGTCATATCGACAGCGAGTTGATTCTCGATGCGATGCCAGCCGACCCAGCCATCTTGGGATTCGTGAATCATTGGCAAGGGGCAGCGATTCCGTATGCCGTAGAGCGGACGCTGTCCTCCGGGGCGAAGATTCGCGCGGCTCCTGCGGCGCATCTTCTCGCCATGAAGATCGAGGCATTCGAGGGTCGCGGAGACGAAGATTTCCTTGGCAGCCGTGACCTTGGGGACTTCATTGTGCTCGTCGACGGGCGCGAGGAGCTTGTTGCAGAGGTCAATGAGACGGACCCGCTTCTCTCTGATTATCTCGCTGACGAGATTAAGCGTCTGATGGGCCATCCTCGGTTCCCGGAGGGAGTACTTGCTGCCCTGCGGCCAGACATGGCTAGTCAAGCGCGTGCCGAGACAGTTGTCCTTCCAAGACTGCGCGCGATGAGTGAACCCTTTTGACCGACGCTTGGGTTTACATCCTGCGCTGCGGCGACGACTCGCTTTACACCGGTTGGACGAATGACCTCGAGCGACGTGTCGCGAAGCACTCGGCGGGCAAGGCGAGTCGCTACACGGCAAGCAGGTTGCCGGTCGAGCTCGCCGCCGCTTGGGCGATGCCGGATCGCGGGTCGGCCATGCGGGAGGAGATGCGCATCAAGCGCCTTCCGCGCGCCCAGAAGTTGGTCTTGGTAGATCAGGCGCCGCTGCCGGCCCTGGCCGGCTGATCCTCCGCCTCGACCGCGCCCTCTGGCGGATCGATGTCGTCGAGCTCGCCGAACAGCGACGGGTCGCGGTAGGAGCCCCTGATTGTGTCATCCGGCGAGCCGTCCGGCAGCAGCCGGCCCTGACGCGTCCCGAAGTAGATCGCCTGAGGGTGGTGGGCGACCAGCGCGAGCGTCGATTGCTCTGGGATCGGGGCGTATCCGTCTGAGATCTCCATGCCGATCTGCTCCAGGCCGAGCAGCTTCTCGACCTTCAGGTGCTCGGCTTGCTCGGGCACGGCCGGGTAGCCCCACGAGTAGCGCCGGCCTTGCGTCGATGGGATCGACAGCATCTCGCGGGCCTTCCAGTGCAGCCACTCGGCCAGCCCCTCGGCGGTCTGTACGCCCAGGCCGTGCACGAACAGCTGCTCGGCGAACTCGCCGTCGGTCTCCAGCTTGGCCATCAGCTCGGTGACCTCCGAGCCGACGGTCACCGCTTGCACCGCGATCACGTCGAGCTCGGCGGGCGGGCTGCCTTGCGCTGAAGGTTTGCCATCGGCGTTTACGGCAGGCCTGAAGAAATCCGCAAGGCAGATGCGATCGCCCTTCGGCTGGCGGGGGCACACAAAGCGCGTCAGCTCGCTTGCGGGATCGGCCGGGTCGAGCTCGCCGTCGAGCACGCGAGGATCGAGCACCACGATGTCGTTGCCCTGCGCATAGCACGGGAAGAAGCCGAGTAGGGCCCTCGGGTGCAGGTAGTCCTGCTCGCCCCACATCCTCTCCAGGCGCGGCCTGAAGTTCTCGTCCACGAGCTCTCGCCACGCCTCGCCCTTGACGCCCTTGCCGCCCCAGTGCAGCTTGAACAAGACATGGGTGTCGAGATGGGAGTAGACCTCGTCCATGTCTACCGGCACCTCACGCACGCCCCACCAAGGAGGCGTCGGGATCGGCTGGTCGGTGTTCACGCCCGAGCGTACGCTGTCATCGGCGAAGTTGAGAACCTCTTCCGGCTCCTCGCCCTTCTCCCTGAAGGCGGTGGCGCCCGAGCGGAGCTTCTCGAGCAATGCCTCGTGGGCGCCCTCGTCGATCAGCTGATCCATCACCGACAAGCCCTCGAAGGCGTCCTTGCAGTAGAAGACGCCGGGCCCATACTGCTCGTCGGATTCCTTGCCGCCCGGATACAGCGCCCGGTAGGAGAAGGCCCTGTTGATCGCCGCCCCACCGATCAAGACCGGGTATTGCATGCCCTTGGCGTGCAGCTCCTGGATGCAGGCGGGCATCTGCTTGGAGGTGGACACGAGCAATGCGCTCAAGCCGATCGCCGTCGCCTCGTGCTCCTGTGCGGCGTCGAGGATCGTCTGGATCGGGACCTGCTTGCCAAGGTCCACGACCGTGTAGCCGTTGTTGGTGAGGATCGTGTTGACCAGCGACTTGCCGATGTCGTGCACGTCGCCGAACACGGTGGCCAGCACCACTGTGCCCTTCGTGTAGCCCTCGATCTTGTCCAAATAGTTCTCCAGCCGCGCGACCGCCTTCTTCATCACCTCGGCGGACTGCAACACAAACGGAAGGATCAGTTCTCCGGCCCCAAACTTGTCGCCCACCTCCTTCATCGCAGGCAAGAGCACCTCGTTGAGCGTGGGCACCGCGCCGACCTTCTCGACAGACGCGTCGATCCAGTCCTCGACGCCCTCCTTGCGCCGGCGCAGGATGTGGAAGTGCAGCGCCTCCTCGGGCTCCATCCCCTCGGTCGGGTTGGCGCTCGTCTGTGCCTCCTCCTCACCCTTGGACTCGAAATGAGCGATGAACTGCTCGAGTGCGTCCTCGCGGCGGTTGAACACGAGATCGTCGGCCAGTCCCCGCTCCTCATCGCTTATCTCCGAGTAGGGAGTGATGTGGTTGGGGTTGACCATCGCCAGGTCAAGGCCCGCCTCCACGCAATGATGCAAGAAGACCGAGTTGAGCACCGCCCTCGCCCCGGGGGACACGCCGAAGGACACGTTGGAGACCCCCAGCGAAGTCTTCACGCCCGGGATCTCGGCCTTGATCCGCCTGATGCCCTCGATCGTCTCCACCGCCGACGGACGCCACTCCTCGTCCCCTGTGGTCAGCGTGAAGGTAAGGCAGTCGAAGATCAAGACCTCGGGGTCAAGGCCATGCTCATCGCAGCACAGCTGCTTGATGCGCTGGGCGACTTCGACCTTGCGCTGGGCGGTCTTTGCCATCCCTACCTCGTCGATCGTGAGCGCGATCAGCGCCGCCCCGTGCGCAAGCGCGCTCGGCACGACCCGGTCGAGCTTGTCCCGTCCGGCCTCCAGGTTGACCGAGTTGACGATCGCCCTGCCCGGGATCTGCTCCAAGGCGCGTTCGATCACCTCCGGCTCGGTCGAGTCGATCTGGATCGGCGGCTCCTGGGTGAGGGAGATGCGCTTGGCCAGCTGCCTCATCTGCTCGTCCTCGTCGCTTCGCTCTGTCAAGGCCACGCACAGATCGAGCACGTGCGCGCCGCCCGCGACCTGGTCCTCGGCGACCTGCACGAGGCCGTCATAGTCGTCGGCCAGCAGCAGCCGCTTGGCCTTGCGCGAGCCTTGACTATTCACGCGCTCGCCCACCATCGTCGGGCGTGGCTCCTGCACTAGTGGCGTTGCCGCGATCATCGAGGACACATGCGGTGCGCGCTGTCCGGGACGAGGTGCCACGGACTTGCCGGCCACACGTTCGGCGATCGCCTTGATGTGCTCGGGGGTGGTGCCACAGCAGCCGCCAACCACGCCCACGCTGTAGCGCTCCACGAACTCGCCGAGCGCCTCCGCGAGCGGCCCGGGCTTCTCCGGGAAGATCGTCTCTCCGTCGGGCCCTTGCAATGGCAGGCCCGCGTTGGGGATGCAAGCGACCGGAACCGGACAGAACTCGCCGAGGAAGCGGATCGCGTCCCTCATGTCCTGGGGGCCGGTCGAGCAGTTCAGCCCGATCACGTCCACCTTCAGCGCCTCCAAGGTGCACAGGACCGCGGAGATGTCGGTGCCGAGCAGCATCTTGCCGCCGTTGGGCAGCAGCGAGACCGAGGTGTGGATCGGCAACGTCTTGCCCGTGCCCTTGAAAGCGGCGCGCGCCCCGAAGATGGCGGCCTTGACCTCGAGGATGTCCTGGGCGGTCTCGATGATGATCAAATCGGCGCCGCCGTCGATCAAGCCCTCGGCCTGCTCGGTGAACACCTCCACCAGCTCCCCGAAGGAGATCTGTCCGAGGGTGGGATCGTCGGAGGCCGGCAAAAAGCCCGTGGGTCCGATGGACCCGGCCACGAAGCGGTGCTCGCCAGCGGCTTTGCGTGCGATTTCAGCCGCCTTCGTGTTTACCTCGACCGTGTAGTCGGCCAAGCCCCACTCGTCCAGCTTCAGGCGCGAGGCCTGGAAGGTGTCGGTCTCGACGACTTCGGCGCCCGCCTCCAGCATCGAGGCATGCACCCCTTCGATCACGTCCGGGCGGTTGAGCACGAGCGCCTCATGGCACTTGCCCTGTAGGCCCCCGTAGTCCTCGGCGGTCAGCTCGAACTGCTCCAGCGTAGCGCCCATGCCGCCGTCGTAGACGACGACTTTCTCGCCGAGGGCCTTCAGGTAGTCGCGCATTCGCTCGGATGCTAGCAGCGTTCACAGCAACCTTGACACGCCTATGACAACGTTCGGCGGCGGGTGCGGGGTACTACGAAATGAGGTGCCCCGCGCGCGCGTGCGGCCTACTTAAAGACTATGCGTGGAGCGCTCGCCACGCGCGCGCGCAGGGCACCCCCACGCCGAACATCCAAGCCCAGACCCTCGGCGAACGGATCTGGCCGTCGCCGAGGGTCTGGGAGCTCACTACTTGATGAACAGCATCTCCGAGTACTTCGGCAGCGGCCACAAGTCATCGGCCACGAGCTTCTCCAAGCGGTCGGCCACATCGCGCACGTCGTCCATCGCCGGGATCACCGTGTCGCGCATGTATACGGCCCACTTCATGGCGGAACTGTCGGGCTGGTTGTCGCTCAGATTGGCGTCCTCCAGCTTGACGATCGCGAACTGGAACTCCTTCACAAGCGGCTCCACCTCCTCTACCAGCTCGTCGAGGCCAGTGGCCTTGAGCTCGTTGAGGTGACGCACCGCGGCAGGAAGAAGCATCGTGCGCGCGATCTGTGCGGCCGTCTCGGCCTCGATGTTGAGCTTCACCGCGTACTGCTCGGTGAACACCTCATAACGCGACTCGAGCTCGCGCTTGGAGAGCACCTTGTACTTCTTGAAGGCGGCCACCGTCTGCTTGTCCACGAGCCAAGGCAACGCGTCCGGGGTGGTGCGCAGGTTCGCAAGGCCGCGCTTCTCGGCCTCCTTGTGCCACTCCTCGGAGTAGCCGTCGCCGTCGAACACCACCTGCTTGTTGGCCGACCAGACATCCTTGACGATCTTCGTCACGGCCTTCTCGAGGGTGGCCCCCGACGCTTTGAGCGCCGTCCCCAGCTTGTCGGTCAGATCGTCGATCGACTCCGCCACGATCGTGTTCAGCACCGTGTTGGGCAAAGCCGGCGACTGGCTTGAGCCAAGCGCCCTGAACTCGAACTTGTTGCCGGTGAACGCAAACGGGCTGGTCCTGTTGCGGTCGCCGCCGTGCAGCGGCAGGGGCGGCAAGACCGGCGTGCCCAGCCCCAGGAACGATCCCGGCTTGGACGCCTGCACTTTGCCCGCCTCGATCGCGGTGAACACCTTCTCCAAGTCGGCGCCCAAGAAGATCGAGATGATCGCGGGCGGGGCCTCGTTCGCGCCGAGCCTGTGGTCCTGGCCGGCATTGGCGATCGACGCACGCAGCAGCGCCTGGTGCTTGTTGACCGCCTGGATGACCGCCGCGCAGAAGAACAAGAACTTGAGGTTCTGCTCGGGCGTATCGCCCGGGTCGAGCAGGTTCAGGCCGGTGTCGGTGCCCATCGACCAGTTGTTGTGCTTGCCCGACCCGTTGACGCCCGCGAACGGCTTCTCGTGCAGGAGACACACCAGGCCATAGCGGCGCGCCGTGTTCTGGAGGATCTGCATCGTGATCATCTGGTGGTCGGCGCCCACGTTCGAGTTCTCGAAGATCGGAGCCACCTCGTACTGGTTCGGCGCGACCTCGTTGTGGCGCGTCTTGATCGGCACGCCCAGCTTGGCCAGCTCGACCTCGCACTCGAGCATGTACGCGAGGATGCGCTCCGGGATCGAGCCGAAGTAGTGGTCGTCGAGCTCATGACCCTTGGGCGGCTTGGCGCCGAACAGCGTGCGCCCGGTCGTCAAGAGATCGGGGCGCTCGAAGTAGTACTGCTCGTCGATCAGGAAGTACTCCTGCTCACAGCCGATCGTCGTGAACACCCGCCCGGCATCCTCGATGCCGAGCAGCTCAAGCGCCCCAACCGCCGCGCCTGACAGCGCGTCCATCGAGCGCAGCAGCGGAATCTTGTTGTCCAGAGCCTCGCCGGTCCAAGAAGTGAACGCGGTCGGGATGCACAAGAGCGCGCCGTTGGGGTTCTCCAGGATGAATGCCGGTGAGGTGGGGTCCCAGGCGGTGTAGCCCCTGGCCTCGAAGGTCGCCCTGATGCCACCCGTGGGGAAGCTCGAGGCGTCCGGCTCGCCTTGGATCAGCTCCTTGCCGGAGAACTCCGCGATCGCGGTGCCGTCGCCGGCGGGCCCGTAGAAGGAGTCGTGCTTCTCCGCGGTGGAGCCTGTCAGCGGCTGGAACCAGTGCGTGTAGTGCGTGGCACCCTTCTCCATCGCCCATTCCTTCATCGCCTGGGCCACAGCGTCGGCAAGCGTGGTGTCGAGGGCCTCGCCGCGCTCCAAGGTGCGCTGAAGCGCCTTGAATACGTGCTTGGGCAAGCGGCGACGCTGGACCGCGACGCTGAACACGTCCGAAGCGAAGATCTGGTTTGCGGGAAGCGTCAGGTCCATCGCGCCGAGCGCGCTCCCGTTGGCGCTCCACTGCGCGGCTGTCACATTCTGCTGGCGGCTCTTTGGCATGGGTGGGCTCGACTCCTCCTGTTTTGTCCTGAGCGATAGGCGGCCTCGCATCGTAGCCCCCCGCACGCGCCCGAGTGTCGCTCAGGTGGCGAAAGCTGGAAGGAGATCTTTGGACACTCGGCCAAACGGCTAGGGAGCAGCCGATTCAGTCGCCGCGGACCGCGGGACTGGACCGCGTACGACTTCGCCCGTTTCCGGGTTCACGTGAGTCGGCGGGGGAGCGGGAGCGATGTGGGCCACCAGCGCTCCGACAGGTCGGCGGCCTCCAGGAAGGTGGGCGATCGACTTGCCGTCCAAGCCGGCCGAGATCGTGTAGTGGACGACGTGCAAGCCGGCCTTGACCGGCGTCACGTGCCACAGGAACAAACGGTGCTGGCCCGGACCGAGCGCGCCCAAAGCCCAGGTGTTCACGAACGCCGTTTCGCCGCCTCCGGGCGGGTTGAGTTCCTCGGTTGCGACCGGCGGGTTCGTCGCCGTCGCACCCGGCCCCGTGTTCACGATCCAGATCGGCCGCTTGCGGGAGGAAAGGTTGGCGAAGTTGCTCATGTAGGAGAAGGAGTCGAGCGTCACCGCCACGTTGGGGATCGTCTTGGGGCCCGCGTTGCGAACGATCATCCCGAGATAGGTGTCCTTGGCGACCGCCTGCCTGACCGGGAAGTGCACGGCCGTGACTTCGACCGTGTAGAGGCCCTTCGGTTCGTTCACGTTGCGTTCAGAGCCGCCGCACCCGCTCAACAGAGCGCCGACCAGCACGCCGCACACAGCGAGCGCCCATCTCGCAAGCAACTTTCTCCTCCCCACAGCGCTGGCCACGATACCAGTGCAGGTGGCTCTCTGGGCAGCGGCCTTCGCCGGCCGTCCCGCCGTCCAAGTGCCTCCCGGCGCGCACCGGGCCTGGCGTTTCGGGCATGCATCCGCGGCCTTCGGCGCCCGGATGGCATAGAGTGGGAAACGCCTCAAAGGAGGCTGGGTCGAAGTTGGAGGTCGGGTCAGTACAGTTTGGAGGCGCGGTTACGATCGGTCCCTGAGCCTGGGGCCGTTCCCCGAGGAGGGGTTGAGATGGTGCGCAGTGCAGCCGAGCGGGCTTTCCTACCGACTAGGAACCTGCTCGAGGAAATAGGGGACATGATGATCCTGACCGGCAGGACCATCCTCTCTGCCCTGCGCCCGCCCTACCCCTACGGCGGCGAGTTCGTCTCCCAGTTCCTGTTCGCCCTGCGCCTGTGCTGGTTTCCGCTGCTGATCTCCACAGTGGCCATCTGCTACGCCGCGCCAGGCCTTCAGGCCGCCAACTTCCTGACCTTGTTCGGCGCCCTCGATCGCCTGGGCGGGATCTTCGTGCTCGCCGCGATCCGCGAGATCGGCCCCAACGTGACCGCGATCGTCCTGGCCGGCGTCGCGGGCACAGCGATCACCGCCGATCTCGGGGCTCGCAAGATTCGCGAGGAGCTCGACGCGCTTCAGGTGCTCGGCGTGGACCCCGTCAAGAATCTTGTCGTCCCGCGCTTCTTGGCCTTGATGCTGGTGACCGGCCTGTTCAACGTCTACGCGATCCTCTTCGGCCTATTCGGCGGCATCCTCGCCGAGCTTGTCAACGGCCAGCCTCTCGGTCCCTTCTGGGACACCCTGTTCGCCAACGCCTCCACCACCGACCTGTGGGGTTCGGCTTTGAAGACCACCATCTTCGGAGCGATCATCGCGATCGTCTGCTGCTACAAGGGCATGACCGCCTCCGGCGGCGCCGAGGGCGTCGGTCGCGCCGTCAACCAAGCGGTCGTCGTCACGTTCCTGGCGATCTTCGCCTTTGACTACGCCTACACCCAGCTGCTCCTGGCGACGCACCCCAACATCCTCGTGATCAAGTGACCTGGACGGCCGATGACCTTCGCCCAGCTGCGTCCTCCCTCCCTTATGTGCCGAGCACACGGCGGTCGGTGCGTCCTTGCTGGGCTCGATCCTCGACCATCCAGGTCGGGCTAAGGGTGAGCACGTGAACGAACTGCTCGTCACACCGCGCGAATGGCTCGCCGCCACCGGCGAGATCGGCCGCTTCTCGGGCAACATCGTGCGCGACGTCTGGGGCCTGCGTGTCTTTCGCTTCTTCGGCGAGGCCTTGCGCCAGTCGGGCATCCTGATCGTCTCCTCGACCTTGATCATCTGGGCCTTGATGTTCGTGCTCGGCCTAGAGTGCGGCATCGAGGGCGCCTACTTCCTGGAGGCCCAAGGCGCCCCGGCGTACGCAGGCGTGTTCACCGCCTGGTGCGATCTGCGCGAGATCATCCCCTACGCGTTCGGCTACATGATGGCCGCCAAGGTGGGCACCGGGATCGTGGCCGAGCTCGGTGCGATGCGCATCTCCGATGAGATCGACGCCCTGGAGGTGATGGGCATCGACTCGCTCACCTTCCTCTGCGCCACGCGCCTGTTGGCGGCCTGGGTGGTGCTTCCGTTCATGTACTTGGCGGGCGTCGGAGCGGCTTTCCTGGCCTCCTACATCGCCGTCGTGCAGCAGGTCGCCACCGTCTCCTCAGGCGGTTACCTCTTGGTCTTCTGGCAGTTCCAAAACCCGCCCGACTTCCTTTTCAGTCTGATCAAGGCCATGTTCATGGCCACCGCGATCGTGCTGGTGGGCTGCTACTACGGCTACAACGCCAGTGGTGGGCCCGTCGGCGTGGGGACGGCGACGGCCAAGTCGATGGTGTTGAACATAATCTTGGTCCACTTGATCGGGATGCTCGGCACCCAGGTGTTCTGGGGAGCCAATCCGAAAGCGCCGATCGGAGGCTGAGGTGGCTGCGCCCGAGGACAGCAGCGACTTCGAGTTCCACACAGGCACCAACCGGCCCACGGGGGTGCCCGACGCGATCGAGTTCGTCGGCGTCCACAAGTCCTTCGGCTCCAACCACGTCCTACAGGGTCTCAACATGGGCTTGCCCGAGGGCCAGATCTCGATGATCCTCGGTCCCTCCGGCACCGGCAAGTCGGTCTGCATCAAGCACATCGTCGGCTTGCTCTACCCCGACGAGGGCGACGTGATCGTGCAAGGACGCTCGATCCCCAGCTTGCCCGACGCCGAGCTGTTCGAGATCCGCAAGAAGTTCGGCGTCCTCTTCCAGGACGGCGCCCTGTTCGGGTCGATGAACCTGTACGACAACATCGCCTTCCCCTTGCGCCAGCACACCGAGAAGAGCGACGAGGAGATCTCCGAGATCGTCGATCGACGCATGCGCGAGGTGGGGCTCGGCAACGCCGGCGAGAAGATGCCAAACGAGCTCTCCGGCGGCATGCGCAAGCGCGCCGGCTTCGCCCGCTCGCTGGTGCTCGACCCCGAGATCGTCCTCTTCGACGAGCCCGATTCGGGCTTGGACCCGGTGCGCACCGCTTTGCTCTGCGAATTGATCAAAGAGGTCCACGAAGAGAACGGCGGTACCTACGTCGTCATCACCCACGACATCATGTCCGCCCGTCGCGTGGCCGAGCACATCTCGGTCCTGTGGCGCGGACGCATCGTCGAGTCCGGTCCGGCGGCCGAGCTGTTCGACTCCGAAAATCCGTTTGTCCGCCAGTTCCTCTCCGGCGAGTCGCAGGGACCTTTGGGCATGGAGTGAGCCAGGCGGCCGCCTGGTGGCCGATGGTGACTCGAGATTGACTAGCCTTTGAATGTGACTGCGGGGAGGCTGTTCTCGGGTTTGGCCGTGCGTGCCGGGCGTCGGCCCCTGCTCACGATCTGTCTGCTGGGCCTGCTCGCGCTTGGGTCCGCGATTGCCGCGCTCGGCTTGCGTCCGACCGCCGCCACAGACACCTTGGTGGGGCAATCGAGCTCCGCTTACAAAGAAACCCAGCGCTTCTACGCCCGCTTCGGCGAAGAGCCTGTCGAGGTCCTGGTCGCGGGCGATTTGCGCAAGCTCGTGCTCAGCTCGGACATCGATCGCCTCGTGGGCCTGGAGGGGTGCCTGTCGGGCAACCTCCCAAAGGCCGCTCTGGCGCAAGAGGGAGGCTCGGGCGGTCCTTGCGGTCAGCTCACACGCGCCAAAGAGGTCAAGGTCGTGTTCGGGCCCGGCACCTTCCTCAACGAGGCCGCGCTCCAGGCGGTCGACCTGCTCGGTGTACGCGGCAAGCAGGCCGAAGCGGAGGCCAAACAGGCCCAGAGCGCGGTTTATCGCAAAGCGATCGCCCGCGGTCTTTCCGCCAGCCAAGCCTCCTCGCTCGGCGAGGAGGCGCGCAAGGCGACGATGGCGGGCTTCGCCGCGGAAATCAGCGCGCTTGCGATTCGCTACGGGCTGAAAAGCACCCCCAGCCTGGACAACCACGAATTCGTCTCCAAAGTCGTGTTCGACCCCAGCAAGCCCTCCGGCACGCCAAAGCAGCGCTTCGCCTACCTGTTCCCGAGTCCCGACGCCGCCCTGGTGACCGTTCGCCTGAAGGCGGGCCTCTCTGAAGCCCAGCGATCGCAAACGATCTCCCTGATTCGCCAGGCCACCGCGATGAGCCAGTGGCATCTGGCGGGTGGCGAGTCCTACTCGGTCACCGGCGAGCCGGTCATCGTGAGCGACCTCACCCATTCGATCACAAGCTCCATTGAGCTCTTGCTCATCGCCGTCCTACTGGTCATGGCCGTCGTGTTGAGCCTCATCTTCAAGGGACGCCCACGTCTACTGCCGCTGGGGATAGCCCTGCTCGCGACCGCGCTCACCTTCGGAGCGCTGGCGCTTTCGGGCTCGTCGCTGACGATGGCTTCTGTCGCGGTGCTGCCTGTCCTGGTGGGCCTCTCGGTCGACTATGCAATCCAGTTCCAGTCCCGCGTCCACGAGGCGCTCCAAGACGGCGCCGCCAGCGCGCTCGAGGCGATACGCGAAGCCGCCGCTCAAGGCGCTCCCACGATCGCCACCGCGGCGCTTGCCAGCATCGGCGGGCTGCTGGTCCTGATGCTCTCGCCGGTACCGATGGTTCGCGGCTTCGGCCTGCTGCTGGTCTTGGGGATCGCACTTGCCTTCCTGTGCGCGCTCACCGCCGGCTCGGCGGTGCTCGTGCTGGTGGGCGCCCGAGGAGGAGCGGGCCCAGGGCTGGGGGTGGGGGCCTTCACGCGATCCGGGCGCGCAAGCCAAAGGGGGGCTGTTGGGGCGAGCCAGAGGGGAGATGTTGTGTTTGCAAATGGGGGTGCCCTACGCGCGCGTGCGCGGGGGGCCTTCGCGGATGTCGCGAGGCCGGTCTCCTCGGCATGGCAAGGCGCCCGCGAACTGCTGACCGACAATCCCGCGACCCGCTTCGTGTCCGGCGCGGCGCTCGGCTACGCGGTGCGCCGTCCCCGTCGCGTGCTCGGCGTAGGGTTGGCCCTCGCCGCGCTCGGTTGGGGCTTGGACACCCAGACGCAGGTCCAAACCGATATCGCCAAGCTGGCGCCCCAGAGTCTCTCCTCCCTGCACAGCCTGAGCGCCCTGGAACGAGCGACCGGGGTGGGAGGCGAGATCGACCTTTTGGTCAACTCAAGCGCGCTAACCAAGCCCGCCACGGTCGAATGGATGAGCCGCTACGAGAGCGCCGTGCTCCAGCGCTTCGGCTACAGCCAAGGCAAAGGTTGTGGTCACGCCCAATTGTGCCCCGCCTTCTCTCTGCCGGACCTCTTCCAGTCCGAAGCCGGCGCCTCGGCCAAGCTCACCGAAAAGCAGGTTCACGGCGTGCTCGCGGCCATACCCACATATTTCTCACAGGACGTGATCAGCGCCGACCGCCGCTCGGCGACACTCGCGTTCGGCATCCGTGCGATGCCCCTGCAACAACAACAGCAGGTCATCGAAGGGATGCGCGCCGAGTTGAATCCGCCGCGCGGTGTCAGCGCCCACCTTGTCGGCCTGTCGGTCCTCGCCGCCCAAGCCGGAGCCCAGATCGCCTCTCCATGGCGACGGGTGCTCACGCTGATCCTCGCCTTGGCTGCCGTCGCGATCATTCTCCTGATCGCGTTCAGGGGCCAGACGCGCCGGGCCCTTGTGCCCTGCGCCCCGATCGTCCTCGCCACCGGCTGGTCGGCCTTGGTGCTGTTTGCATTGCGGATCCCGCTCAACCCGATGTCGGTCACGCTCGGAGCCCTCGTGATCGCGATCTCCACGGAGTTCAGCGTGCTGCTCTCCGAGCGTCAACTACAGGAGCGAGCCGCCGGTTACTCCACGGCGCAGTCCCTGCGTCGCGCCTACGGCCACACCGGCGCCGCGATCGCCGCCTCCGGGGTCACCGCGATCGCCGGCTTCGGCGTGCTCACCTTCTCGGAAATCGCCATGCTGCGCGACTTCGGCTTCGTCACGCTCGTGGACCTGTCGGTGTCCTTGGTCGGAGTGCTCGTCGCCTTGCCGGCCGCGATCGCGATCGCCGAGGGGAAGGAGCGTCTATGGGTCAGAAGAACTACGCGGGCTACGTCGCCCTCCTTGGGCTGATCGCGCTTGCGGCGTTCACCGTCCACGTCGCGCTGAGCCCACGCAAAGCCAGCACGGCGGTACGGCCCGGCACGCGCATTCCTCCATTCGCCGCGCCCTACGCGCTCGGCGGGCCACCCGGCGAAGTCGACGTCGCGACGCACGCCAACGATGGATTGGCGGGGAGGGTGGCGGCCTGTCGGGAGCGCGGCCCGAAGATCCTCGACATCTGTCAGCTCTACGAACGCAGTCCGGTCGTGCTCGCGCTGTTCTTCAAAGCCGGCTCGTGCCCCACTGTTCTCACTCGGATGCAGCAACTGACATTCGAGTTTCCGAGGGTCAGCTTTGCAGCGGTGGCCGTCAAAGACGACGCCTCCTCCACAGCCGCCCTCGTTCGCGCCAAGCGCTTGACGTTCCCCGTGGGGGTGGACGGCGAAGGCAGATTGGGCCAGCTCTATGCGATGGTGAGCTGTCCCCAGGTCACGTTCGTATATCCAGGTGGCATCGTGCAGAGTCCTTCGCTGTTGAATACCCCTTCACTGCCCCTCCTGCGCGAACGCGTACAGGATCTGGCGGCAGCCTCGCGCAGGCGCGGTTGGAAGCCGAGCAGCATATGAAGCGCCGAACGCTCGTCCTGCTGCGGCGGGCGAGGTCCGGGTCGGGCGGCCGGGGCCCTGGTCGGGTGGGGGTCCCCTCGTCAGGATGAGTCGATGAACGAAGAGCCTCTGCGCGGCTGGTGCGAGAGCGAAGTCCAGGAGGAGCTGCCCGGGCTTGGGCTGATGTCGGTCACGGTCGAGCTCGACGGCTCCCGTTCCTTGACGCGGGCCTCGCCGCCGGCGGTGCGCTCGCGCCTGCGCGAACTTTCCAATCGCTGGCGCGGCGCGCGCGCGGTGCACGTTCGCCAAGAGCCGATACCAGCCGCCTATCGGGTCTTCTTTCGCCAGATCGGCTTCGACCCGGACATCGCCAGAACCCCGATCGAGGCGGCCGTCTTGGAACGGATGATCGACGGCGGTTTCATCTCCGAAGGCTTGCTGGCGGATGTCCTCACAATCGCCTTGATCGATACCGCGGTGCCGGTGTGGGCGCTCGACGCCGACCAGGTCAACGGTCCGCTCGGAATCCGTGTGAGCCGCTCCAAGGAGCGGCTCGGGCGAAGCGCCGACGGCCCAAATCTTGGCGCGGGGCGACTCGTGGTGGCAGACGCCGAATGTCCCCTTGCGATCCTCTTCGGCCAGCTGGGTCCCGGTCACGAGCCGTCGTCGAGCACGCAACGCTTGACTCTGTTCGCGGTGCAGGTCGCCGGCGTGCCCGCCCTGCACGCCGAAGAGACGCTGTGGGCTTGTCGCTCCGCGCTCGCGGGCGAGGGCTGAAGCCTTTACCGCAGCCTCTTGGCCAGCTAAGATCGGGTTGGTCAAGCGGGAGGAGCAGAGGATGGCCCATACCGAGCAGCTCGCCGTCGATCGCCAAGGGCGTGGTCTCGGGCCGAGCGCATCGGACGTTTGCTTCGAGCAGGCGCGGCCGACCGCCGATCGGGCGGCGCGCGAGGCGCTCAAGGGTCAAATCGCCAAGCTCGAGCGCGAGCTTTCCGGGCTGGTGGCCCACACGTTCCCGCACATTTCGCCCCACGATCGGGCCGGCGAGCTTCTCAGTGGTCCTCGCCTACTCTCACTGGGCGACTTGGAGCGCGTGCGCGACCGGCTCGCTCTGCGTGTCGGCGAGGTCCAAGGCGAAGTCGGCGAGCGGACGGCCTTGGAGCGTCGCTCACGCGAGCTGTTGCGTCGAATGAAGCTGGAACCGGGCCGCTACAAGTACGTGCGCGTTCCCGTCGCCGACCTGGGCGACGGGCACTGCGGCGTATGGGAGGTGCGACCGCGCCTCGGCTTGATCGGGATGCTCGCCGGTTGGTGGCAGGTCAAGCTGTCATCCGGCTGCCCGTAGCTGCGCCAGGGCGCATACGGCGAGCGGTGACCCAAGGGCTCGGCATCGTCTCGGGTCCCGTAGCGGTGAGCATCGCGGCAAGCGTGCGACGCTGGCGCTCGGTCATCGAGCCGACGGTCTTCTGCTCGGACATGGGAATCTGGGCGAGGAACTTGCGGCAGCGCGTCTGGCCCCAGCGGCGCTGGCTCATCAAGAGGTCCGAGACGGCCATCGAGTCGGCCTCCCAAGGGCACTCCAAGATCACCTCGGCGACGGCGATCTCGCCGCCGGCGATCCGTCGCTTCAGTTCGGCGCGCGCTAGACGAACCTGATTGGCGCGTTCCAGGGCGCGCATGTGCTGAGGACCGGCAGGGGCAATAGTCGCTGTCGCGTTCATGTGTGCTCACTCCCCGTCGCCGCCGCGGGTCTTCCCGGGGCGTGCAACAAGCTTGGCTGGTTGACGAGTAGCGCGTCCGCTCGACCTCCTTGGCTCCCCTCGCGAGCTGTCGCGAAAGCCTTCGGCACCCCTCTACCGGCGGCCTGCGGGTGAGCTTCGGACGGTCGTGCTTTGCGTTCTGAGAAGCTAGCCAGCCAAGGCCGTTCGGTCAACAGTGTTCCGCGCAAACGTTCGCTAGAAGCGGGCTTTTTTAAGGCCGTTTGGACTTGTGAAGATGTGTACAAGCCGTTAAGGGTCTTTACGCCGTTCCGGTTACTCGAAGCGCTCGTCGGAGCGTCTTCGGGTTTGCTCAGGAGTTGCCGGGCGGAGAAAGCGGGCCGTGCTCGCTCTCGAACTCCCGCTTGACCCGCGCGAACACATCCAAGGCTCGATCGAGCGTGGCGCGATCGTGGGTCGCCATCACGCTCGTGCGCAGCAGGGCGCCCCCCGGAGGCACGGCTGGATGAAGCGCGCAGTTGGTGAACACGCCCGCGTCATACAAGGCCCGCCAAAGCAAAGCGGCCTTCCAGTCGTCGCCGACGAGTACGGGCACGATCGGCGTGGCCACCGAGCCCGTCTCGCTGTCCGATCCGGGGCCAAGGCGCACCGGCTCGCCGCTGAGCGTCTGAAAGCCGAGCGAGCGAAGACCTTCGGCGAGGTAGCGGGCGTTCGCGAGCACCGCCTCCAGCAGGGGCGGCCCCTCGGAGGAGCGCACGATCCGCAGCGCCGCCAAGGCGGCCCCCAACGCCGCGGGCACCGCCGAGGCGGTAAACAAGAAGGCGCGGCTGGAGATGCGCAAATAGTCGATCACCTCGGCCGGGCCCGCCACGAAGCCGCCGCACGCGGCGAGCGACTTGGAGAAGGTGCCCATCCTCAAATCGACTCGCTCCTCGACCCCGAGCAGCTCCGCGGCGCCAGCGCCCCGCGCGCCAAGCACACCGGCCCCGTGGGCCTCGTCGACCATCAGCCGCGCACCGTGGCGCTCGCACAGCTCGACGATGTCCACCAGCGACGCCACGTCGCCCTCCATCGAGAAGACCCCGTCGACGACCACGAGCACGCCGCCCCCGTCGCCCTCGGCGCGCTGCAGAGCGCGCTCGAGCTTGTCCATGCGGTTGTGTCTGAACGGTCTCATCTTTGCCTTGGAGAGCAGCACCCCGTCGAGGATCGAAGCGTGGTCTGCGGAGTCGACGATCACCGTGTCGTTTGCTTGCAGAATCGTTCCGAGCGTGCCCACGTTGGCCTGATGGCCGGTCGTGAACACGAGCGCATCCTCGGTGTCCATCCATTCGGCCAGCTCGCGCTCCAGTTCCAGGTGAAGCGGCGTCGTGCCGTTGAGCAGACGAGAGCCGGTCAGTCCAGTTCCGTAGCGAGTGAGCGCGTCGCGCGCGCCCTGCATGACCCGCTCGTCGGCGGTTAGGCCGAGATAGTTGTTGGACGCGAGCATGATCCGCGGGGCGCCCTCCATCTCCACGACCGGCATCGCCGGCGACTCGACGGTGCGGAAGTAGGGCATCAGGTCGGCTTCGCGCGCCTCACGCAGAAGCTGTTCGCGCTCGTGACCGCGGACCTTTGCGAACACGTCGATGGAGGTGGTCATCTGATGTGCTCCCCGCCCGCGGACGGGAGTGTGGGTGTTGTTGAGGTTGGCATCGGCTCTCTTCCTATAGGGTGCGCGGCGATGGCTGTCGAGACTTCGGGGAAGACGATGAAGGTCGAGGTTCGCCCGGTCAGAACCCGGAGCGAGTTGAACACGTTCATCAAGCTGCCGTGGCGTCTTTATCGTAACGAGCCCAACTGGGTCGCGCCGCTCTTGATGGACGTCAAGAAAAGGCTCGACCAGAAGAAGAACCCGTTCTTCAAGCACACCGACGCCCAGTATTTCCTCGCCTACCGGGGATCCGAGCCGGTGGGCCGCATCAGCGCCCACATAGATCGCAACCTCAACGAGTTCCAAGACAACGAGTGGGGTCTGTTCGGGTGGTTCGAGTGCGAGGACGACCCAGAGGCGGCGCGCGCCCTTTTGGCCACCGCCGAGCAGTGGTTGCGTGAGCGCGGACGCGACCGGATGGTCGGTCCGATGGATTTCACCACCAACGACGAGTGTGGCCTGCTCGTCGAGGGTCACGAGCGTCCTCCGATCATCTTGTGCCCGTGGCACCACCGTTACTATCAGCGCCTATTCGAGCAGGACATCGGCATGGCCAAGGCGATGGACCTGTACATGTGGAGCCTGCACGTCACCGGCCGTGAGAACGTGCACCCCGCGATCTGGGAGATGGCCGACAAGCTCGAGTCCGAACACGGAATCGTGTGTCGCAACTTCCGCAAGAAAGATCTGCAGCAGGAGGTCAGCCGTTTCCTTGAGGTCTACAACGCCGCTTGGGAGCGCAACTGGGGGTTCGTGCCGCTGACCGAAGAGGAGGTGCGCCACTACGCCAAGGATCTCGGTCCCGTCCTGGATGAGAACTGGGCGATGGTCGCCGAAAAGAAGGACACCGGCGAGGTCGTCGGGGCGGCCTTGACTCTGCCCGACTTCAACCAGGTCCTGGCCAAGATGAACGGTCGCCTGTTGCCCTTCGGTTGGATCACGGCCCTGCGTGAGCGCAAGAAGATCGATTCGGTGAGGGTGTTCGCGCTCGGGGTGAAGCCCGAGTATCAACACACGGGGGTCGCGGCCCGCTTCTATCAGATGCATTTCGATGCGGCCGAAACTACGCCCCAGAAGGGCGGGGAGATGGGTTGGATCCTCGAGATCAACAAGCCCATGAACCGTGCGATGGAAGGCATGGGCGGCAAGATCGTGCGCCGCTACCGCGTCTACGAGCGCGAGCTCTAGCACAAGGCCGGCCCTCCGGCGCCTGGCGGCGTGGACTCGGCCCGTGCATGTGAGGCGAGCAGTCCGCCCTCATGCCTACACTGCTTGGCGTGAGCGAACGGCTTGAGGAGGAGGTTCTGGACGGGGTGCCCGTCCTCGCCGAGGAGGTGTCCTCGAAGGCCATGTTCGGTGCCTCCGAGTCGCGCTCCTTGACCCTCGCCCAAAGCGCGCCGGTACAGACTGCCGCCGTCGCGGCCGGCAGCTTTCTGGCGGGAGCGGCCTTCCTCGGCCTGGTGCGTCGCCGTCACAATCGCCACGCCACATCTGCGCGCGCCGCTGCCTCGCGGCGGCGCGGAAGGGCCCGCAAGAGCTCAAAGCAGTCCGGGGAGATCGCGATCGTGGGTTCGCGCTCGCTGCTGGTTGACGTGCATCTGCTCGGGGCTCCGCTCAGGGGCCGTTGAGCAAGTCCGTCGAGCTGCGAGTCGAAGTCAAGCCGGCGGGGCCGTTTCGCCTGCCGCGCGGTGGCGGCATGGACGGAGTGCTTCGCAGCCGCCCGGGGCTGCTCGAAAGGTTGCTCCATCGCGACGGTGCGCCGGTACACGTACGGGTTGCCCAAACCGCGCCGGACGCCGTCCTGTTCGGGGCCCGGGCCGCGAACGAGCAAGCGGCGCGCCACGGGATCGAGCGGATGCGCTTTGCGCTGGGCGTCGATGAGGATTTGAGCGCTTTCGAGCGTGAGTTCGCGCGCGATCCCTTGATCGGTCGTTCGATTCGTCGCCGCCCATGGTTGCGGCCGAGGAGGCGCCCCGAGCCCTTCGAGGCGCTCGCCTGGGCGATCTGCGAGCAACTGATCGAGTATGAGCGCGCCGCCGCGATCCAAAGGCGCATCGTGGCGTCGATGGGGTCTCGCTGGAGCGCATGGCAGAGCTGTGAGCGTCCCTTGCGTGACGTGCCCCAAGCCGAGACGCTCGCCGGCGCCGCCCCGGCGCGGCTCGAGTCCTTCGACTTGGCGGGGTCCAGGGCGCGCCTGCTGGTGAAGGTCGCACGCGAAGTGGCGAGCGGTCGCCTGGATCTTCATGGCCACGAGCACGAGCAAGCGTGGCGCAGGCTGCGCGCGATCCCGGGCGTCGGGCCTTGGACGGTGGAGATGCTCGCCCTCCGCGGTCAAGGACGCTTGGACCAGCTGCCGGCCGGCGATCTCGGTCTGCTCAAGTACGTCGGGCGTGAGCTCAGCGGCGGCGATCCGCGCGCGTATGCCGGCGAAGAGGAGGTGCGCTCTTTCTTTGCGCGCTACGGGCCTTGGCAAGGGCTGGCGGCGGTGCACGTCGGCGCGATTTGAGCCGGTCCAAGCCCGGCGGGACTTGAGCCGATACGAGCCTGGCAGGACTCGAGCCGGTCCACGCCGGCGCGATCCGAGACCTAGCGGCGGGAGCGTTCGCGCTCCACGAGCAACGCGAACGTCGGGCAAGCCTGGGCGGCGCGTTGTGCGTGGGAGACCAGCTCCGCGGAGAGCGGTCGCTCGTCGACGATCGGGTAGCCCCACTCGTCCAAGCTGATGCGCTCGGGCAGCAGCTCCGCGCACATGCCATGGGCCTCGCAGGTGATTGGGTTCACGCGCACGCGCTCGGCCATCCTCAGCCGACCGCCGCGGTGCGGGGAGGATCGGGGAGAGGCATCTGCGAGGGATGCGCACACGCCTCGCATGCTCCGTGGCGCGCGTGATCGGCAAACTCATGGGCGAACACGTCCAAGGCGCTCATCGCAAAGCGAGCGGTGCCGTCGGGGTGAGCGCAGGCGCCGCGTCTGCTCACAAGGCGCGCCAGTTGCTCCACGCGGGCATCGGCGTGCTTGGGCGCCATGCCCGCGCAGACTCGCTCGAAAGTCTCGGCGAGGGCGTCCAGGCCGTGTACGCAAGGTCCGCACTGTCCGGCGCTTTGGGCCGCGAGCCAGCGTGTGACGCGTGCGCTCTCGGCCACCGGACACGCGTGCTCGGAGAGCAGCAGCACGACGCCGGCTCCCAAAGTGGCCCCGAAGGGCGCCAGGTGAGGGTTGGATAGAGCCAGCTCCGATAGTGCGCCGCCATCGATCCAAGTACCTGCATAACCGCCGAAGAGGGCGGCGCGCACACGACTGGTCGTCCCTCCGGCGGCCTCGATCAGCGAGGTGAGCGAAGCGCCGTACTCGACCTCATAGACCCCCGGATAAGCGACCGGTCCGGTCAAGGTCAACAGCGTCGAGCCGGGCTGCTCGGCGAGTCCGAGTTCGCGAAACCAGCGCGGGCCGTGGCGCTCGATCAGGGCCACATGCGCCAAGGTCTCGGCGTTGTTGACGAGCGTCGGGCGTCGCCGCACGCCACGCTCGAAGGGCATGGGCGGCGAGAAAGTTGGCTTGGGCGCACCGCCGTTGAGGTGATTTACAAGCGCCAGCTCCTGGCCGCTCACATAGCCGGCGGGCACCACGCTCAGCGCCATGCGAGGCCAGTTGCCCGGAAGTCCGCGACGTTCGGAGATCGCTCGTTCGGCGCGCTCGATCGCCACCCCTGCCGACTCGCAAACGCACAGGATCGCTTCGTCGGCTCCGATCGCACGGGCCGCGAAGGCGGCCCCGTCGAGCACCAGATGAGGCAAGGTCTCAAGCAAAGTGCGGTCCTTCAGGCTCGCCGGCTCGCCCTCGGTTGCGTTGACCACGACGATCGGCTTGCCTTTGCCCGCGGCCACGGCGCGCATCTTCTTGGCCATCGGAAAGGCCGCGCCTCCACGCCCCCCCAAGCCGGCTTGTTCGATCCGGTCGATCGCAGTGCTTGCGCCCCGTCGCTCGCGTCGGCGTGGCACGGGGGGAGGGCCGTGGGTGTCGATGTGGGTTTGCAGGTCCATCGCCCCGCGCGCCGGCACCGCCTCCAACAGGCGCGGCAATCCGCTCGTCGGCGTGCGGTCCTCGCCCATCGATCGATCGTTCGCTTGCTCCTCGCCGCGCTCGCTCGCTCGCTCCTCGGAGCCCGAGTTCGCGGCGAGAGCGCCCGCACCGGCCAGTTCCGCTGTGTCTGCGCCCGGGCTCATCGACCCGTTTCTCCCGAGCCGGAAGTAGAGCTAGGGGACTGTTTGGAGGCCGAGCCGAGCAGGGATGAAGGGGTTCCCGAGCGACGCGCCCATTCTTTGCCGAGGGGCCCGCTCGGCAGCCACAGGATCAGGCCGAGCGTGAAGATCGCCGCGCCGCCCAGGGCCGTCCCGCGACGAGCAAGTCCCTCGGGCCAGCCGGCCGCGACACGTACCACGATGGCGGCCAGGACGGCGAGCAGACAGCCCACGCTGAGGGCCAGCATCCAATTGCTTTTCACGTCCGAACCCGTGCCCAATCCGTGCAGGAGGGCGATCGGCCAGCTGGCGTAGGAGAGCCAGTGGACCGCCCGCCAAGTCGAGTGGCCGATGCGTCGGCGCGCCAAGCTAGTGAGGATCACCGCAAGCATCAAGTCGAAGGAGAGGGCACCCAAGCCCAACCAGAACGGTCGGTAGGAGCCGGTGAAGGGAACCACGGCGTTGATCAAGGAGATCGGCGCGAAGCTGTCGAGCACGGCCGTCAGGATGTGCAGCGCCAAGAACGCGAGCGCCAAGAGGGACACGTTGCGATGCAGCGAGTCCACCACGAAGCGAGGCCATCTCTCGGTGCTCCAGCGCTGCACGTCGGCCACCCCGAGCACCAGCGCGAGTGTCAGCAGGATCAACGCGACCGCCCCGCTCGAGCGTGTCAGGTACCAGTAGGCGCTCGGTCCCGTGCTTGCGAGCAGGGCGCTCATGGGCACGCCTCCCGGGGCCAGTCTCCAACCGTGCGGACCTCTCCGCCGTGGGCGACCAGGCGCGCCGGCAGGCCCAGCCCCTCAAGCCAAGTCGGGGCGCCGGGCCCCTTCACGATCGCCGCTGTGGCCGCGATGTTGGCATCCGCGCAGTCGAGCGCCGCGACGCTGACCGTGCGCCACACGCTCCGGGTCGGAGCGCCCGTGGACGGATCGAGGATGTGGTGCATCGCGTGCCCTTCGTGGCGCCAGCGCCTCACGGTCGTGCTGGAGGTGGCAAGACCACCGCCCTCGATTGCGATCGTCTGTCCGGGGGCCTGGGGTCCGTCCCTGTGGTCGTCGGTCACGTGTATGCGCCAGCCTCGGGCGGGCGCCGGGCCGGCCGTGGCTATGTCGCCGCCGAGGCTCACCAAGACTCCGCAGCCAGTCGCCTCGTAGACGGCTTGGCTGGCCCGGTCGGCGGCCCAGGCCTTCGCGGTGGCGCCGAGGTCCAGCTTGACCCCGGCGGGAATCCTCAACGTGGCGCGCGCGCGGTTGACTTCGACCGTGCGCCAGCCCGAGCGAAAGCGGGCCCGCAGAGGCTTCGGAGGCACGGTCGCGGTGGAGGGCGGGCTCGTCTCGGTGGAGGAGCCTTGGTCGAGCAGGCGCCAGTCGCGCACGTAACCGGCCAGCTCGAGGGCTCTGCCGAGGGTTGGATCGACGTCCCCGTCGGTCAGCTCGGCGGCGCGCAGGGCAACTTCGGTCGCTTGCACCAGAAGCGGCTCGACGCGGACGGCCCGCCCCGCGTGCGCGTTCACGCGAGTCAAGTCGGAATCCTCGCGAAAGCGACTGCAAGCTCGGTCGATCCGATCGAGCTCTTGCTCGACGATCGCGCGGGCCTCGGCGAGCGCTTCGGGCTCGCCCACGACCAGCACCGCGCTCGTGCCGAGTGCCTGCCAGTTGGCGCGAGCGAGCGCCTGATCGGGCTTCTCAGGACCCACCGGAGACCACCGGCGCCGAGGATTCTTGGGTGGGCGCGCTTTCCTGGGTCGGGGCGGACTGTTCGACCGGCGCGGATTCTTTGGGGGGCGCCGATTCTTGGGCGGGCGCCGATTCTTTGGGGGGCGCGGATTCCTGGGCGGGGGCGGATTCTTGGGTCGGCGCGGATGCTTCTGCGGGGGCTGATTCTTTGGCGGGCGCCGCTTCTTCGGAGGGCGCGGATTCTCGAGTTGGCGATTCGGGCGTCGTCGTGGGTTCGGGGGTGGTGCCGGCTTTGGGCGCCTGCGTGGGCTGCTGGATCGGTTTCGCCGCCGTTTTCGGGGGGTGCGTGCCGGCCTTCTTCGATCCGCCGGCGCTGCTCGCCTTCACCGTCTTGCCGGGGAACGCGCTGGCCGCGACCTCGGCGAAGACTCCTGTCAGAGTGACCGATCCGGCAACCAGCCAGCGGTTTGCTCTACTGAGCCTGCGAAGGGCCGCGTCTCTGGCGTTGGTTTGTCTGGGAGACATGCTCAGTGGTGGTGGAAAGCCTCGAAATTCGACCAGGCTCCGTAGTGGGGGATCAGCAGGATCGCAAGCACCGCCCCGGCGATCAGTACGCCGACGACCGATATGGCCCGTCCGGTTCTACCGGCCGCAAGTTGGTTGTACTCCAAGCGCCCCCCGCGTTCGGTGAGAAAAGTCTTTTGCAGGTCGGGCAGGTGTCCGAGCACGTGCAGGGCGGTGAAGGCGACCCAAACGATGAAGCTCAGCTTGTGCGACTCGCGTAGCAGCCCCCCGGATTCGGGGCCGACGAACAACAGCGCGACGCCGGTACCCAGCACCGCGAGTGTGGAGGCCACCACGACCGGCGCGCTCACCCGCAGCAGGATCGGGGGCGCTCCGCGCTCGCGATACTCGGGGTTTGAGGTGTAGTAGCGCACGAAGCGGTAGCCGGTGCTCGCGAGCTTCAGGGCGATCGGGGGAATCAAAAGCAGCCCGACGAACAGATGCACCGAGATCAGCGAATGCATGCGCAGCAGAGTCACGCCGATCACCGCCAACAGCACGATCAAGAGCACGCCGGTGGACGCGGTGAGGCGCTCGTTGCCCAAGGTGCCGCCGCCGGCCAGGCGCCCACCGGCTCCTGTGGCGCCCACCGGGGCTTGTGGTGAGCTCATCGGGCCGGATGCCATCGCGCCGTTGTGGGTCGGAGCGCCGGAGGTCGGTGAGAGGCCGCTCCTGGTGCGGCTTTGTCGAGGCGTTTGTCGGCTTGCGGACATGCAGCCAGTGTGTGGTTGGTTGCTAAGGATCCCCTAACAGCGACATGAGAAAAATCATCGAATCCGGCGGTAGGTCAAACGCCGCCTGCGTCGACGCCCCCGCGGGCGAACTCGGCGCGGCGGCCGGGGTGGAGAAGTTCGCCTCCGTTGGATCTATCCTGATGGAATGTCCGAGTTGGCCGAGCCGCTGTCGGATTCCTCGCTTGCGCCGTCGATCCTGCTTGTCGAGGACGAGCCTGGGATCGTCGATTTTTTGACAAGAGGCCTGCAGGCCGAGGGCTTTGTGGTGCGCTCCGCGCTCGACGGGCGCGAGGGCGAGCGGATGGCGTTGCGCGAGAGCTTTGACATGGTCGTACTCGACCTGATGCTGCCGGGGCTTCCGGGCCTGGATGTGCTTGCCAAATTGCGCGAGCTCAAGCCGGAGCTGCCTGTGATCGTCTTGACCGCCCGCGGCGAGATCGAGGACAGGGTGAGTGGCTTGGACGCGGGCGCGGTCGATTATCTGGTGAAGCCGTTCTCGTTGGCCGAGTTGCTTGCGCGCGTGCGCGCTCAGCTGCGCGTGGCCGCCCAGACTTCGACCACCACGATCCTAAGCGGCGACATCGAGGTGAATCTGCTCACCCGCAAGGTGCGTCGCGAGGGAGTCCAAGTCGCGCTTTCCACCACCGAGTTCGAGCTGCTGGTTTATTTGATCCGCCACCGTGGCCAGGTGGTCACGCGCGAGCAGATTCTGAGTTCCGTGTGGGGCTATCAGCACGATCCTGCCACCAACGTGGTGGACGTCTATGTCGGTTATCTGCGTCGCAAGCTCGCCCGCCCCGAGAACCCGGCGCCAATCTTCACTGTGCGCCGAGTCGGCTACCGGCTCGGCGAGGGAAGCTGAGGAGCGCTTTCCGTCCGTCCGGGCGGTCGGCGCGGTGATGGCGGCTCGAGGAATCGTTCCCGGCGGCCTGCGCTGGCGCCTGGGCGCCTGGGTGGCGCTCGTCGTGCTCATCTCCTCGGCCGTCACCTTCGTGGTTGTCTACCGTCGCACCGGCAGCGAGTTGCGACATCAGATCGACCAGGAGATCCACGGCGACGCGAGCGAGCTCTCGCACTCCTTGATCGCCTCCGAGGAGGCCAAAAAACCGGCGGAGGTCGCCGAGCGGGCGACACGCTATATCCGCGCCCAGCCCTTCAGCGCCAGCTCGACCTTGCTGTTCGTGAAGGTGCCCGGTGCGCCGACGAGCTCCAACAGGCCTGAGCTGTTTGCGAACGCGCGCGCGGACAACGGCGAGTCGCCGGCCGAGCAGGCCACCGAGAACAGACTTGCTGCCAAGTTGCGCGAAGTCCACGATGGCTACACCACGCTGGAGCTCCCCGACGTGGGCGACCTGCGACTGCTCGAGCGCACAGTGGTCCTGCCCGGTGGGCTGCACGTCCTCGTCGCCGCGGGCGAGCCCTTGGCTGTGGTGGCCCATGCCCAGGGCAGCGTTGCGCGCGCGTTCGTCTTGGCCGGCATCCTCGCTCTGCTGGGCGCGCTGGTGGCGGCCTATGTGGTTGGCGCGCGGGTGTCGCGTCCGCTCAGGAGAATGGCGGCGGTCGCCGCCAAGGTGGACGCGGGCGATCTCCACCCGCGCATCCACGACCTTTCGGGCGAGGCGGTCGAGTTGAGGGTGCTCTCGGACGCTTTCAATCACATGCTCGACCGTCTGACCGAGGCGTTCGCGGGCCAGCGGGCTTTCGTGGCCGATGCTTCGCATGAGCTGAGGACTCCTTTGACGGTGATCCGGGGACAGATGGAAGTGCTCGCGGCACAGAGCGATCCCTCCCCGCGGGAGATCAAGCGGGTCGAGCGGCTGGTGGCGGCCGAGATCGGTCGTATCGCCCGCTTGGTCGACGACCTGCTGCTGCTCGCCAAGGCCGAGCAAACCGAGTTCTTGCGCGTGGAGTCGATCGATGTTCCCGACTATGTGCGCGGCCTGTGGGACGGAGTTCGTGTGCTCGCCCCGCGTCGTTTCGAGCTGGGGGCTGTGCCCGAGGGGCGTTTGCGAGCCGACCCGGACCGGCTCACTCAGGCGTTGCGCAACCTGATCGCCAACGCCGTCGAGCACACGGCTGAGGCCGACGGGCTCGTGCGTTTGCGGATCGAGACGCCGGGGGGCGGGCGGGTGCGCTTCCGCGTGGAAGACGATGGGCCCGGCATCGACCCGGACCAGCGCGAGCGCGTCTTCGATCGTTTCCATCGCACCGACACCGCGCGAGACAGGGCTTCGGGAGGCACCGGTCTCGGCCTCGCGATCGTGCGGGCCATCGCCGAGGCGCATGGCGGCTCGGTTGCCGTCGCGGCGTCCCCGGAGGGCGGGACGTGCGTGACACTCGAACTCCCTGGCTTCGTCGCCGAAGCCTCCGAAGCAGGGTCGGGTGGGGTCGCACGGGGACGCGGCCCAATCGCGGCTCATTGAAATTGTTCGGCACAAGGACACATCCGCCCTGTATCTTGCATACTGTGTCGGTGATGTCAGCGGACGTTTTGAGCTAAGGACCGATTCGGGCGATGTCGGCCAAGAACGCTGTCTTGGGGCTGGTGATAGAGCGACCGGGCTACGGCTATGACCTGGCGCGGCGCCTCCAAGACAGATTTGGATCTTCGGGCTTCGCTCCCACTGGGGTCTATTCGGCGCTGGATCAGCTCAGCGCCGACGCGATGGTGCGCAGCGTGGGTCAGCGCAGAAACGCCGGCAACGAGCGGGCGGCGCCGCGCACCATCTACGAAGCGACGCCCAAGGGCGTCGATCACTTCGAAGCTTGGATGCTCGGGAGCTCCTCGCTGGCGCCTGTGCGCGACGAGCTGTACATGAAGATCGCGCTCTCCAAACCCGATAACTTGGCTCGTCTGATCGAGTTGGCGCGCAGCCAAGAGGAGGATTGCCTGGCCCGGATGCAGAGCCTCAGGCAACCCTCCGGCGGGCCGGGTGAAGCTCCGAAAGCGTGGTCGGAGGTGGCCGGGCTGCTGGTTCGCGACGCCGAGATCAAGCAATTGCAAGCACGTGTCGAATGGCTACAGAAGGCGCGCGCGATCATGACCAGGCTCAACGGCGCCCACGCGCGAGGCCCCGCACGAGGAGATCGGGTCGCTTGAGCTCGAAGGCGCGCCTGGAACTGGATCGAGTCAGTAAGAGCTACTGGCGCGGTCCCCATGAGACGGCGGTGCTCAAGGACATCTCTTTGTCTGTGTTCGCGGGCGAGTGCGTCGCGGTGTGGGGACAGCGCGGCTCTGGCAAGACGACCTTGCTGAAGGTCGCGGCCGGCCTGGAGTCGCCCGAAAGCGGGATCGTGAGGTTCAAGGACCAGAATCTGGTGGGCATGTCCAGGACCGGGCTCGTGCGCCTGTTGCGCGAGGAGATCGGTTGGGCCAGGCGCTCGGGGCCCGAGAGCAACGAGCTTGAGATGCTCGACTATGTTGCCCTGCCGCTGCTCAAACGCCAGAACATGCGCCGCGCGCGACGTCGCTCCGCCGCGGCGCTGGCGCGCGTGGGCGTGGCCGAATGCTCGAAAGGGCGCTGGGAGGATTTGACCGACAGCGAGCGCACCTTGGTTTCGGTCGCGCACGCGATGGTGCGCCAGCCGAGCCTGCTCGTCGTCGACGACCCCACTGCCAATCTCGACGTGTTGCAACGCGAGGAGGTGATGGGATTGCTGCGCAGCACCGCCGAGGAGGATTGGTTGGCGGTGCTGATCACGGTGCCCGACATGCCTTCGATGGTGCACGCCCATCGGATCGGATCGCTCAGCGACGGTCGTCTGCTGGTGCCCACGGGCGCCTCTCCAGAGCGCGACAATGTTGTCGATTTCCCCGCCCGCGGACGGGCGGTTCCAGGGGGTTGATGTTGTGAATCGAGAATCTTCGATCGACCCGGATTTCCAGCCGGACGGCCTGCCCGACCGAGGCGCCGCGGGGTCGGTGCCCTCCGGCGGCGGCGGACAGTCACCGGGAGCCAAGCCGCGTTCTGAGCCGCCGCGCGAGCCACCCGTCTCGATCACATTGTCGCGCAACCAGGTGGACCACGTCATGCGAGCGGCGCTCGGAGACGAGGCCGCGCCGAGCCTCTCGGGCATGGTCTCGGGGACCGGCTTTCATGGCTCTCACGCGCGCGACATGCTCAACCTGAGATACCGCGACCTGCAATCCAACCGTCGTTTGTCTCGTTCGCTGCTGGCCGGCCTGCTCGTGCTCTCGTGTTTTCCCCCGGAAGGGATGGATATCGGGATCAAGGACATCTCCGAGCAGCTGGAACTGAATACGAGCACGGTTCATCGTTATGTGCTGACGCTGGTCGCCGCCGGACTGCTCGAGCGCGATCCGGACACTCGTCGCTACAGGCTGCTGCCCGAGTAGCATCGATCTCCGCAGCCTGGAGAGACTTAGGGCCATGCCTCCAGGGTGCCTTGGAGGCACTCGCGGCGATGCCTTCGCGCACGCTTGGCCACCCAGGGGGTAGGCCAACGATCCCTTACACTGGACCGCGTGAAGAGTCGAGTACTCGTACTGGGCGCCGGCTTCGGGGGGCTCGAGCTGGTGACGGTCCTCTCGCGCACGTTTGGCGAGGAGATCGAGCTGACCTTGATCGACAAGAGCGACTCGTTCGTGTTCGGCTACTCCAAGCTGGACGTGCTGTTTGGGCGCACGACGCTCGACGCGGTCCGCCTGCCCTACCGCAAGATCGCCAAGCCGGGGGTGCGCTTCCTGCAAGAGACGATCGTGGCGATCGATCCGGAGACTCGTCGCGTGGAGACCGACGCGGGCGTCCACGACGCCGATCACCTGGTGGTCGCGCTCGGCGCCGATTACGACTTGGAGGCCACTCCCGGGCTCTCCGACGGGGACAACGAGTTCTACTCGGTGGGGGGCGCGGCGCGACTGGCCAAGGCGCTGCCGGCTTTCTCGCGAGGACGGGCGATAGTGGGGGTCTGCGGAGCCCCTTTCAAGTGTCCTCCGGCGCCGAGCGAGGCCGCGCTGTTGTTGCACGACTATCTGACTGCTCGCGGCGTGCGCGAGCAGTGTGAGATCTCGTTTGTGCTTCCCCTCCCGAGTCCGGTCCCGCCCTCGCCTGAGACCTCGCGTGCGTTGCTGGCGGCTTTTGCCGAGCGCGACATCGAATTCGTGCCAGGCCGTCGCATAAGCTCGCTGGATGGCGAGCGGCGCCTCGCCGTGCTCGACGACGGCAGCGAGATGCCTTACGAGCTCTTCCTGGGTGTCCCCAAGCACAGGGCTCCCGACGTCGTGCTTGCGAGCGGTATGGCCGAGGACGGCTACATCCCCGTCGATTCGCGGACCTTGCGCACTCGCTTTCCAGAGGTCTACGCCGTCGGCGACGTGGCCACGGTAGGGGTGCCCAAGGCAGGCGTCTTCTCCGAGGGTGCGGCCCGCGTCGTGGCGGCCGAGCTGACGGCGAGGCTGCGCGGTGAGCCAGAGCCGGAGGGGTACGGGGGAATGGGCTCCTGTTACATCGAGTTTGGCGCCGGGCGTGTGGGGCGCGTCGACGTCGATTTCCTCTCAGGCCCCAAACCGACCGGCACCTATCGGGAGCCCTCGACGGCGCTAGTGGCCGAGAAGGAGCACTTCGGAGCAAGCCGGCGCGCGGCCTGGTTCGGCTAGCAAGGTCGGTCCTCGGTCGACCGGTAGCGACTTAGAACGTTCAGAGCTTCAACTCTCCCCAGACGACCTTGCCACGGTCGGTGGCGTCGGCGCCCCAGCGCGTACAAAGCGCGTCGATCAAGCCCAGTCCTCTTCCTTGGCGGGCCACCCAGTGGCGACTGGTCGGGTCTGTCGCGATGGGATCGTCATCGGCAACGACAATTCGCAAGCTCGCCTCGTGCAGGCTCACAGACACCGAGAATGGGGATTCTGCGTGAACCACGGCGTTGGCGGCTAGCTCGGTGACCACCAATGCGGCCTTCTGGACCAGAGCCTCCTGGCAGCCTTGGCGCCGCAGTGCTTGGACAATCGTGCGGCGGGCGTCGCCCGGCGCGTCGCGGCTGGCCGCAAGCGGGCCGGTCTCGCAGAGTAGCCGGGCGCGCATCCGGGGCATCCCAGAAGGGGCCCTTGTCGGCATCCAATACCTCGGGCGGAGAGCCTCTACTCGATCCATGGTTGGCACGTGCTCGATCCTTACCCGGTTGGCTGGGCGCCAAACGGAAGGGGTGACGGCTGCGAATACGAACCCGTCCTTTGAACCTGAACGGGCGATTGCTGGCATAGTGAAGCGGGCGGAATGTCCAGCGTGATCCTCAAGCGGAGCGTGTCGAGTTATGCCGACACGGTGCAGGCGCTGCTCGCGGCGATCGAGCGGCGCGGTCTCACGGTGTTCGCACGCATCGATCACGCCGCGGCCGCGCGCGAGGCGGGTATGGATTTGGAGGAGGAGGAGGTCGTGCTGTTCGGCAATCCTCGCGCTGGCACGCCTCTCATGCAGAGCGATCGTCGTGTCGGGATCGAGTTGCCTTTGCGGATTCTGGTGTGGAGAACCGGGGATCAAACGCTGCTCGGGCACAGCGACCCGCGCGGGCTGAGCGGCGCATACGAACTTGCCGGGCACGAGTCTGTGCTCGAGCAGATGAACGGCCTGCTCGAAGAGCTGGTTGGCGAGGCCGCCGGATCGTGACCCTCGTCCTGCTCACCGGCGCCACCCGTGGCATAGGGCACGCCGCCGCCATCGAGTTGGCCAGCCAAGGCGCCGAGGTGGCTCTTGTGGGCCGCGATTCTGAGCGCGTCGCAGAAGTCGCCGAGCAAGCCAGGGCGGCTGGGGGAGGGGCGCCTGTGCACGAGCACGTGGCCGACCTCACCTCGATGGCCGAAGTGCGGGCCTTGGCGCGGGAGGTGCGTGAGAGATATGAGCGCATCGACGTTCTCGCCAACAACGCGGGGGCGCTGTTCGCCTCGCGCAAGGAGACCCCGGAGGGTTTGGAGCGGACTTTCGCGCTGAACCATCTCGCGCCGTTTCTGTTGACCAACCTGCTGCTCGATCGCCTCGCCGGTGGGCGCGTGGTCACGACTGCTTCCGACGCACACGAGCAAGGACAGCTGGATTTGGCAGATCTGCAATCGCAGAGCACCTATAGGGCGATGCGTGTCTATGGGACCAGCAAGCTATGCAACATCCTCTTTACTCGCGAGCTCGCCAAGCGGGCGCCCGAGCTGCGCGCAAATTGTTTTCACCCGGGCGTCGTGCGCACCGGCTTTGGCAAGAACGAGAACGGAATCTGGAAGGTCCTCACGACCGTGGCCGGGCCCGTCTTTCGCTCCCCCGAGCGAGGCGCTCGTTCGCTCGTGTGGCTTGCCCTCTCCGAGCAGGCGGCCGGCCTGACCGGCGAGTATGTGAAGGATGAGAAAGTCCTCGCGCCCTCCGCGCAAGCCCAGGATGAGTCGCTTGCCGAGCGACTGTGGCAGCAGAGCGCACGCTTGGTCGGCTTGGCCGCCGAGACGCCCGACGCCAAGCCGCAAGCCTGAAAGGGTCCCGCTCGGGCCGCGTCGGCGGGCTCCAACCTGGGGCCTCTCAGGTTGGGTTCAGCGACGAGCTCTGCGCGAGGAGGAGCGCGGACAGGGCACCGCCGTGCTCGCGCTGGAATGGCTTCCGTCTTCGAATCCGAAAACGGCCGCAAACCGGAAGCCCCCGCTGGGACACGAGTCGGGTAGAAGCACGCCGCGGGGATGGTAGCGAAGCGTTTTGCCGCGCACGCGTTCGTAGTAGAAGATCTTGCTCGTCGGACCGACCGTCATGGCCAGCTTCACCACCGCCACGTTCGGTCCGAAAGGAAGCCCTGGCACGAGCGGCACTTTGATGTCGATGCTGCCGGCGAAGGGCGGGGCCGCCGAGAGCAGCACTCCGGGGAAGACCAATTCCGCGCTGACCGGGCTCGTGGCTTCCACGTGGAAGAGCAGTCCCACCTGGCCCGGTTCGGCCGGCGCTCGGAATATCGTGACGCGCGCCTTCTCATAGAGAGGGCTCGGGCCGATCGGAATCTCCGCGGTCGCCGTGCCGTAACCCATGAGGGAGTTGGCCGGGCAGGCCGCTCCTCCGTCGGCTTCGAGGCGCGAGGGGGAGCAGCTGGCGAAGCCGAGGCCGCTCAAGGCCAGTCCGAGATGCTCGGGATAGCGCACTTCGACATTGGTGAGAGGCGACGGCGCGCGATCGTCGCGACCGCCGATCGCAACGCCGAAGCCGACCGTGGTTTCTTGTCCGAGATGCTCGGGGCTAAGGGCGGCTTCGAGCTTCACCGAAGGCGCTGCATGCGCCCCCGTGGCCAGCAAGCCGCACAACAGAAGTGTGGCAAGCAGGCTTTGAAATCGGGGCAAGGCCGGCCGTCGCACTCAGCGGCGGTCAGTAGAGCAGCCGGCCGGTTGTCTGCACCGTCAAAGCATAGGTCTGGCGATCGAAGACGCCATAAAAACCGGCACGTCCGTGAGCATGGGCGTAGCGTCCAGTTCCGCCCGTAACCGTAAGCGACCCCGCGAAGCTTTCGTATCTGCCGGTTCCGTGCGCCTTGGCGGTTCCGCGGCCGTCGATCGTGCCGCCGCGCACATAGACTGTGAAACCGGCGGTCAGGGTGGGGCCCACTTCGCCGTGCAGCCGCATCTTGCCGGGCAGGCTACCCGCGGCCGAGCCTTCCTCGAACAGCTCCGCTCCCGAACTGTTGACGTAGTGCAGGTGCGCGGTGTCGGTCGCGTTCAGGACGCGCGAGGCGATCCTCGCCGCGCCGGTACTCGCGCCGCTCGCGCCGGCCGGCCGCGCGGCGGCTCCCAGCGTGCCGGCGAGAACGCTCGCAAGGCTGAGGCCGGCGCATGCGAGAAGCCTCCCTGCCAGGACCCTCCGCTTACGTGAGGCGGTTTGCTTGGCCATACAGCTGATACCTCCACAATCCCCAGGAATCGTTCTATAGGACAGTATATGCTGATCTGCTTGCAGTGATTTCATTCTTCGGGTCGTGTTCGTCGGGCTCAGCCCTGACGACGCGCGAGCGCCCCGAGCTGTGTCCTTGCAAGGCTTGAGCGAAGGCCGCGCTGGTGAAGTCGGGCCACATCTCGTCGCGAAATACCAGTTCTGCGTCGGCTCCCTGCCAGGGCAGGAAATTGGATAGGCGCTGCTCCCCGCCGGTACGGATGATCAGGTCGGGATCGTTCATGTCAGGCGTATACAGGCAGTTGCGAAACTCCGCTTCGCCTCCCTCGCTGAAACGAGTCGCGGCATCGAGAATCTCCGCTCGTCCCCCATAGTTGAGCGCGATGAACAGGACCAAGCGCCGATTCTCCGCGGTCACCGCTTCCGACCACTGCATCTGCTCGACCAAATCCCGCGGGGCGCCTTGGCGGCGCCCCACGAAACGCAGTCTGATTCCCGCTCTACTCAAACGTGGTGTCTCGGTGGCGATGCGTCGTGCGAGCATTGCCATCAAGCCCCGCACCTCCTCGGCAGGTCGCGACCAGTTCTCGGTCGAGAAGGAGTAGACCGTCAGCTGGCGCACCCCGAGCGCGATCGCGTCACGCAGACGCGCTTTGAGGGTGTCCGCTCCCGCCTCATGGCCTTCGTTGACCGATAAGCCGCGAGTCTGTGCCCAGCGTCCGTTGCCATCGGTGATGATCGCCACGTTACGTATCTTGCGAACCTCCTCTTCGTGCGTCCGCGAGGACGCCCCTCATCGACAACCGGTGATGCTCGCTATCGAGTGACTGAGACGCTTCGCGGCGCGCCACGTCCGCATGATCGCGAGGCCGGGCACGATCGCCGGCGCGAGCTTGCGAGTCGCCTGGCCGATCGCGGGTCGCGCGAACTCGTCGCGGGCCGTCGGCGCCGAAGCGTAGTAGGCCACGATCCCGACAAGCGTCACCAGGTGGTGGGGAGCATCGGGGCTCTCTCGTGCCTGGTTCGCAGCGAGGTCGATGGCCCCCACGAGCGCCCGCGTGAGCGTTTCGCGATCGGGGTAATAGCGAAGATAACCGGGTTGCCCGGTGCTGAGCAAGTCTTGACGGTGGTCCACGAGTCCGTCCAGCAGCGTCGTCACCGAGCAAAGCGACAGGTACAACGCGTCGAGGGCAAGCGCCTGCTCGCGCGAGGCCCGGGGATTTGCGGCCAGGGAGATCAGCGCGTGCAGAGCAAGTCCCGAAGACACCGCTCCGGCCAAAAACTCGCGCCATCCCAAGTCGGTCTCGGCCGCGCGCTCGCGCGACCATCGCTCGAGCTCCATGTCAGCGGCATGGGCGCGAACCTGCGCCTCCGCGCAACGCTCGGCGGTCGCGGCGCACACCGGCTCGATCTCGCCCCACGAAGGCAAGCGCTTCAGTGAGTGGCGGACGGCGTGGACCAACTCTTCCAGGTAGCCGCCGTCGGCGGCGAACTCCTTGGGCGGGTAGTACCGGCCAGCGGGTTCGCGCCGCAAAGCGATCGCGTCCAGGAACGCTCGATACAGTCGCCGCCCGTCCCCGAGCGGGTCGTCCAAGGGACACTCCACGAGGCTGTCCAAGTAGTCGTAGAGCACCTGGAGCGCGACGATCGCTTCGGCGACCGGTGCGCGGTAGCGACGGGGCGCCAGCGTGGCAAGCGTGGCGGTCGCCTGGGCGTTGAAGCCCTCCTCTCTAAGGTTGGCGAGCGCCAGGAGGCGCAGCCTCGGGTCGGGAATTCCTTCGGCGCGCCGCCTCCAATGGCCGAGCCGGTCGCCTACCAGTGGCGCGACAGCGGTCCAGTAGCGGATGTTTGCGAGTGCGAGTGCCTTGCTCATCCGCGCCAAGAGCCGATGGTCGCCGAATGAGGGCATCGTCGTCGAGCCTATGCCGTTTCAGAGGCGCTCGTGCGCGCGACCAAGCATCGTTTCGTCTTAGGACTCGCTCAGCCCGAGCGCGGGGCGGACACGCGAGGCGCGCCAACCGGGAATCGACACGAGCAAGAGCACCGCGGCGATCACCAGTGCGAACAGCGCGACCGGACGGGCCAGCGTGGCGATGCTTGCCACCGGAAAGCCCGTTATGTGCTTCAGGTAGCTGTCGATAACGAACTGGCCGTACACGCCGATCACCGCGCCGGCCAAGCAGCCCGCGCTGAGCATCAGCAGCGATTCGGTGAGCAGTATGTGGCGAAGGCGTCGCCGCGAGGCCCCATCCAGAAGCAGCTCGGCAAGCGACGCTCGACGTTGCCAGATGTTCGAGCCCAAGGCCGCCGTCATCGCCATGATCGCGGCCAGGATCAAGAGCATCGAGATGTCGCCCAGCTGGGCCAGTCCCTCGCCCGCAAGCGTGTCGAAACGACGACTCCAAGTGGCTGCCGTGATCGTTTCCAAGCCGCTGTGCGCACCCAAGGAGCGTGCGATCGCGCGCTGGGCGCTAGCCACGTCGGTTCCCGGCGCGAGAGAGATCGCCAGGGCGCTTGGCGCCTGGGTTGCCCAGCGGCGACTGTAATCGCTCGAATTCATCAGGACGGCACCGCCCGGCCAGCCGAAGTTGGTGGTCAGCGCCGCGAGGCGAAGCCGAATGGTGCCGGTTGGCGTCGGCAGCGCGAGCACACCGCCGAGGCGGACGTGTTGTTCTTCGGCTATCTGCTTGGAGACAGCCACCCAGCCGCCTTCCGCCAGCCGCTGGCGGGAACTGGCAAAGTCTCCGCTGAGGATCTGAGTGCGCAGGACTTCGCTGCCGGAGCCCGGCGGGCGGGCGACGATCACGATGCGGCGGTTTGGCATGTTCATGAACTCGCTCTGAAGCACATGAACTCCGGTGACTCCCGCCACGTGCGAGATCCGCGCCGCGTATCCGTCGGCGAGAAAGCTTGTGGTCTCCGGGATGTAGCCGGGATTGACCACCCAGACCTCGCCATCGGTGGCGTAAGCCTCGGCAAAATTGTTGAGTCCCCGCAGCAGGTCGTGTTGGGCGCCACTCAGTGCCACGCTTCCGAACAGAGCGACGGCGCCGGTCGCGGCGAGCGCCAGGGAACGCACCGTTCGGGCGCGCAGCGAGTCGATCGCCAAGGGGAGTGTCGTGAGTTTGTGATTGCGAAGCGCCAGTGTCTCGGCTGCTCGCAAGACTCCCGAGAGGATCAGGGGCACGGCCAGGATCGTGGCTAGCGCGAGCAGCACGCACGCTGCTATCGCTGTGGAGGGAGCCAGCGCAAACAGGCCCGTTGCAAGCACCAGCAGGCAGCCAGCCATCGCCAGCAGCTTCAGTTGGGTGCCGCGGCGCGGCGCTTGATCGCGCTCGCCCGCTTCGACCAGAACCGAGTCAAGGCGCCGCCCACGGCGGAGGTCTCCCAGCGGAACCGAGGAGGCCAGGCACGTGGCGAGGATCCCGCCCGCCAGCGACAGCACGATCGGCTTCGCTCCGATGACGGTGTTGCCGCCCAAGGTGAAGGCCTGAGCGAGATAGCCCGGGCTCGTTTGAAAGATTCCCAGCGCCAGCGCGTAGCCTGCGAGAAGTCCGATGGCCGAGGAGACGACGCCGAGGCAGAACGCTTGGAAGAGGACCATCTCGACGATCGCCCCGCGCCTGGTTCCATCCAGGCGCAGGTCCGCGATTGCGGCGCGTCGTTCGGGGGCGGTCAGCAAGATCGCGTTGAACGCGAACAGAAATCCGAGCAAAGCGGCCAGCCCGGCGAACAGCGCGCTCGCTTGGTTGCTGGGGCGCAAAGCTTGTCGCAGCAGGTTCACTTCTTGGTCGGCCGGCGCGACCGCGAGGCCGCCATCCACCAGCGCTTGCAGCTCTGAGCGCACGGCCGGCTGCTTGCCCGGGGCGCTTTGGACCAAGATGCGGCTCACCCGATGGGGCAGCGCCGCAAATGCCTGTAGGCGGGAGAGCGGCATGAAGGCGACCTGGGCGAGAGACAGGGCACCGGCTGCTTCGTGTCCCAAGATCGCCGAGACCTGTAGACGCTGGGCTCGTCCGCGCAGGGCGACCGTCACTTCGGTGGGGGCGCTTAAGTTGAGTCCGCCGACGCCGATCGCTTGGGCGCTTGCGGTGCTCAGGCCGATGCCTCCGGCCGAAAGCACGCCGCCCGGCAGGGTGTGGGCGAGGCCGTCCATGAAGGCCAGACCGCTGGTGGCACCGGCGATCGTGACCGTCGCCCGTTGCCCGTTGGGGCCAATGATCGTGGCGCTCTCTTCGAGCAACTGTGCCGCCTGCTTGACGTTGGGCAGGCGCTCGATTCGAGCGAGCAGGTGTTCGTCAAATCCTTCGGGGCCGCGAGTGTGGACCTGTAGGTCGGCGGGGCCGGCGACCGTGTGGACTACGTTGGCGGCCGAGTTGGTGAGGCTGCTCGCCGCGACCATGACAGCGAACACGAGCGCCACGGCCACTGCGACCCCGAGGCCTGCGAGCAGCTCTTGCACACCGTGGACCCGCAACCGTCGACCATAGAAATAGACCAGCGCATAGGGCCTCATCGATCCGAGCTCGCGCCGAAGCGCAAGGACCCCCCTCGACTGTGCGGGCTCCTCGGGGTGCTCGGCAGCGCTTGCAGGGGTGCTTCCTCCACCTCCTCCTCGAGAGCGTCCTCGACGAGCTGGCCGTCGCGCAGGGTGTAGCAACTGTCGGCGAGCCCTGCTGCCTCGCGATCGTGGGTCACGAGCAGCACACCCGCCTCGCGCTCACGGGCGACCGATCCGAGCAGTTGCACGATCTCGTGGCTGCGAGCGCTGTCCAGATTCCCGGTGGGCTCGTCGGCCAGGATCAAACGCGGCTCGCCGGCGAGCGCCCGAGCGATAGCGACGCGTTGACGCTCACCGCCGGAGAGTGTCTCTGGCGTGTGCTCGAGCCGTTCGGCCAAGCCAACGCGCTCGAGCCACGGAATCGCCCGGGCCTGGGCTTCGCGCAATCCGAGGCCGCCGATGATCAGCTTGCGGGCAGCATTGTCGACCGCCGATACCCGCGGCATCAGGTGAAATCCTTGAAACACGAAACCCACGTCGCGCAGCAGGTACTGGCTCGCCTCGGACTCCGAGAACGAGGACACCTCGCGACCGCGATAGCGGATCGTGCCAGCGTCGGGCTTGAGCAACGCGGCGATGAGCAGCAGTAGCGTGGTCTTGCCCGAGCCGCTGGGGCCGAGCACCGCGCACATTTCGCCAGGGGCGATCCTCAAGCTGACGCCGTCGACGGCTCGCACCTCCTCTGCCGCCCCGCGATAGTGCTTGACGACGCTTTCGAGCTCGAGCACTCGCGTCGGTCTCCCGCTACCCGCGAGCCCGCCGATGACGCTCGAGCTCGGTCACCGGCGCCAGGTCTGGGTCGAGCTCGCCGCGCAAGGTGCCTTTATCGAGCGAAAGCACCCGGTCTGCGCCCAGCAGGGCGGTACCCTCGCCCGCGCTTGCGAGGATCGCGATGCCCTCGTCGGCCAGCGAGCGAAGCAGGCGGAGGATGTCGTCGCGTCTGAGCGGGTCCACGCCGATGGTCGGCTCGTCGACGATCAGCAGGCTCGGGTCGCCCGTGAGCGCTCGGGCAATTGCCACGATTACGGTTTCCTCGGTCTTCAGGTCTTTGGCCGACAGCTGCGAACACGCACCGGCTCCGACCCGCTCCAGCGCCTTGCAGGCGCGTGTCAGCGCGGCCTCTTGCGAGACTTTGCGAGCGATTTGGCTTGAGATCAGCTGATCGAGCACGGTCACCCCGCGCTCCGGGCGAAAGCCCAGACGGCAGTAGCCGATCTCATCGCCGAGCATCTCCGTTCCGCGCTCTGTCAGATCGCGACCGTGGCAGCGAACGACGCCTCGGTTTGGCAGCTCGATGCCGGCGGCGATGCGCAAAAGCGTGGAGCGCCCCGAGCGACGTTCTCCCCAAACGACGACCATTTCGCCCGCGTCGATCGTGAGCGACACGTCCTCCAAAGCGGCGCGCGAGCCGCGAGAGCTGCCTACCCGATCAAGTTCGAGCAGGCTCATCGCCGTCGCCGCTTCCGGCCAGCGCCTCGAATCTGGCGCGCGCATAGCGCAACCACGAAAGCATTCCGCCGACGGCGACGCGCCTCTGCTCGGCGACGAGTCCGTCGATCAATTCCTCGCGCGAGTCGAGTCCCGAGCCGGTGGGCTTGTAGCCGGTCGACGCCGCGTCCTTGAGGAATCGACGTTCGTAGCGGTCGAGCATCCGCAGCGCCACGTGTGGGTCGTGGGCGAAGATCGCCAGTTGGCGCACCCACAGCTCCTGCGTGCGTGTTTGGGCGTCGATCTGCTCCACCAGCCAGTCTTCGTAGCTGTTTACGCCCAGCGGCGTTGCCCGGTAGTGGGGCTTGGGTTGGCGGTCGACTTTGGTGCGCGAGACGATCTCGATCATCTCGCGACCTTGGAGCATGTTGAGGGCTGAATACACGTGCGAGTCTCCGCTCAATGGCAGCACGTCAGCGTAAACGCGCTGGAAGCGATTGGCCAGCTCCAGCCCGTAGCTCGGGCGCTCGATGACCAGGCCCAAAATCGTCCAGTTCACGGGCGAGGTCATCGCCCGACTGGTCCTCTTGCTTGCCGATCTAGCAGACACTCCAAGCGGAAGCATAGTGGAAGTTCGTGCCAATAGAAACGAACCACTCCGGTCCCGAAATGTCATCCAAAGCTTTGAACCCTCAAAGCATGCCTACCCAAGCGAGCGCCGGAGGCCCATCATCCTGACGGTGGAATACGGGGAGGCAGGATACGCGGGGGGGATCGACGCCGGGGGGATCGATCAGGGGGACGCGTATCAGGCCTCCCCGCGCTTAATGGCCGGGGCCGCAGACCAGCACAAGCCCACCGCGAAGCGCAGGCGCAAGGACGATTCGCAGCAGTCTGAGGCGGCTTCTGGCTCGGCGTCGAAGAAGTCCGAAGCCAATTCCGGCTCGGCGTCGCAGAAGTCCGAGGGGGCTTCGGGCTCGGGGTCCCGGAAGTCCGAGGGGGCTTCAGGCTCGGGGTCCCGGAAGTCCGAGGGGGCCACGGGCTCGGGGTCGCAGCGGTCCGGGGCCGGCTCGGGCTCGGCGTCGCAGAAGTCCGAGGACTCCTCCAGCTCGACGCCGCGGATCAAAGAGTCGCCCGACCCGCGTATGTCGCGGTCCTTCGAATACAGCGTCGCGGTGCTCGAGTCCTTCTCGCGCGAGCGCCGCCCGCTTGGCATTTCAGAGCTGGCGAACATCATGGGCCTCAGCCGGCCCACCACTCATCGCTACGCGGTCACCTTGGTGGCGCTCGGCTATTTGGAGCAGGACGGCAAGCGCCGGTACCGGCTCTCCACGCGGGCGTCCGGGCCCGGGCGCTCGGCCATCGGCGCGGTCCGTCGACAGGTCTCGGCCGGCGTGGCCCTCGAAGAGCTGCGCGACGAAGTCGGCCATACCGTCAGCATGGGAGTGCTCGACCGCGATCGGGTCGTCTACGTTCACCGCCTGTTCGGTCATCGCCGCGGTCAATATGCGATCGACCTGGAGCTCGGGGTGGGAGCGAGCGTGCCGGTCTATTGCACCGCTCTGGGGAAGGTCCTGTTGGCAAGCGTCTCCGACGCCGAGCGCAGCGAGCTGATCGAAAGGTTGCAGCTGGTGCCGCACGGTCCCAACTCGATCGTCGCCAAGAGCGAACTTTCCGAGGAGCTCGCCCGCATGAACCCACGCGAGCCGACCCTCAGCGACGAAGAGCTGACCGCCGGCTCGCGCTCGGTCGCCGTCCTGCTTCCGCGCCCCTCCGGCGAGTATCCGTTGGCGATCGAGGTGACCGTTCCGTCGAGCGCCTACACAGCCAAGCAACTGCTCGAGCAGGTCGGCCCGATGGTCAAGCGCACCGCCGAACTCATCTGCGAGCCCTGAGCACGCTTCAGGTGTCCGCCGGCCCGCTGGCGGCGTGAACTCTCAGCTTGGCCCGCGCTCGCGACGCGGACACGGCAGCGGTCAGGCTCGCGACGTCATAGGCTCCGTGGTGGCGACGACCGTTGATGAAGAACGTGGGCGTGCCGGCCACGCCGCTTGCGTCAGCCGTGGCCACATCGTCGTCCACCCGGGGCGCGTACTCGCGGTGGCGCAACTCCTCCCAGAAACGCTCCACGTCGAGGCCGAGCAGCTCGGCGTCAGCCCGCAACGCGGTGGGCATCAGCTCCTGCTGGTGGCTCAGCAGAGTGTCGTGCAAAGCCCAGAATCGACCTTGGGCGCCGGCCGCCTCGGTGGCCTCGGCGGCCATCTGGGCGTGCGGGTGGACATCGCTCAAGGGCAGGTGCCGCCACACGTACCGCAGCTCGTCGCCGAAGGAGTCCAGTAGCTCGCGGACGACGAGCTCGGCGCGCCCGCAGTAAGGGCACTCGTAGTCGCCATACTCGAGCAGTGTCACGAGCGCGTCCGCCGAGCCGCGGATGTGATCGCGCGCGGGGTCGATCTCGTCGGCGAGGTCGAGGATCTCCTCCTCGGTGTGAAGCAGTTGGCGCGCCCGCACGGAGCTGGGGAGTAGGCGGATGGCCCGAAAGACCGACCAACCGCAAAGCGAGGCGAGCACGCCGGCGGCGAGCACTCCGAGCGTGGCCTCCTGTAGCTCCACTCCTTTGAAAGCCAGGCTCACGATCAGGAGCGCCACGGTGAAGCCGACTCCCGCAACCGCGCCGTCGCCGGCGATCCCGGGCCAGCTGAGTACGCGCGGTAGCCCGCCCAGGCGGGGCCTCGTGGCCAGCCACGAGGAGCCCAGTATCCCCAAGGGCTTGCCCACCACATAACCAAGCACGATCCCCAGCACGATCGGCGAGGAGACCGCGCGCGTGAGCAATGTGTCGCTGATGTGCACCCCGGCGTTGGCCAGGGCGAACAGCGGCACGATCAAGTAGCTGGTCCAGGGGTGAAACAGGTGCTGGAGGCGCTCGTTGGGAGAGATCGCCGAGGAGAGGCCCAGTTGCGCCGTGCGGGCCAGCTCGGGCGTGGGCTGCTCGCGAAAGGAACGTGTCAGTTCGCTCACCTGCTCGAGCTCGTCGCGCACCGGCGGATACGCGCTTGTGGCCAGGCCCAAAGCCAAGCCCGATATGACCGGATCGATGCCCGACTCATACAGCGCCACCCAGATCGCCAGGCCGAGCACCGGGCGCAGGCGCCTGCGCCAGAGGCGGGGCACGTATCGCAGCGCCAGCAAGGCCACGAAGAAGCCGATCGCAAGCGCCAAGGCCCATAGCGAGACGTGCGCCGTGTAGGCGGTCGCGATCACCACCAACGCAACCAAATCGTCGGCGATCGCGAGCGTGAGCAAGTACACCCTTAGGCGGGTGCCTCCGGGAGCGACGAGCGCCAACACACCGAGCGCAAAAGCTGTGTCGGTGGACATGACCGCTCCCCACCCGTGTGCACCCGGGCCGCCAGCGTTGAGGGCCAGGTAAAGCAGGACCGCCGCCGCCGCGCCGCCCAGCGCCGAGATCGCCGGCAGAGCTATGCGGCGGCGCTCGCGCAACTGTCCCATGTCGATCTCCCGCCGCGCCTCCAAGCCGGTGACCAAGAAGAAGAAGGTCATCAAACCGTCGTTGATCCAGTGGCGCAGATCTTGGGAGATCCCACTGGAGCCGATTTGAATCGACAGCTTGGTGGTCCAAAACGACTCATAAGAGCTCGACCACGGCGAGTTCGCCCAGACCCAAGCGAGGAGAACCGCGCCCAGGAGGACCGCGGCGCCGCCGGTCTCGGTCGTGAGGAAGTCGCGTACCGGAGTCGCCAGGTTGCGCGCCCAAGCGGTGCGATCGGTGAAGCTCGCAGACCGCGGGGCAAGTTCGCCCGAGGCTTCAGATGCACCGTCCATCGCCATGGGCGCGAGCCTAGTGGACCCGGCGTTCTCGTTGCGCTCGACTCGTGCTCTGCGCCTCAGAACAGGCGACCTTGGGGCACAGACGGCTTGCTCGCCGACTCGCGCTCGGGCTCGCGCGGGCGCGACCATCGCTTGAACCGGCTCGGCGGGAGACGCCCTTGCACGAGGCCGGACAGTCGCTTGCGCTCGTGGGCGGGGGCATAGGCGCGGTTGCGATAGAGCTGCCCATAGCTCTCCACCAAGTCCGGACGCTCGGCGCCCAACCACTCCATGAAGACGTCTTTGACCTCGCCGCGAAGATGCAATGCCACTCCACCGATGTGCGTGGCGCCGGCGTCCACGGCGCCTTGGAGGAGCGGCTCGAGCTGAGCGGGAGCGTCGTTGATCCCAGGCATCAGGGGCGCCACCAGGACACCGGTCGGGATGCCCGCACGATTGAGCTCGGCGACCGCCTCCAGACGCGCGCGCGGGCTGGGCGTGTGAGGCTCGGTGGCTCGCCACGCGCGCTCGTCCAAGGTGGGTATCGAGAGGCTCGCCGTGATCGTGGTCCTGCGCGCGACTTCAAGCAGCAGGGACAGGTCGCGCAGCAGGAGCGGCGACTTGGTGAGCACAGAGCACGGGTTCTCGGCATCGCGCAGCGCTTCCCAAATGCCCACCATCAAGCGGTAACGGCCCTCCACCCACTGGTAAGGATCGGTATTGGTGCCGAGCGCGACGTGCTCGCGCTTCCAGGAGCGGCGCGCCAACTCGATGCGCAATACCTCGGGCGCGTTGACCTTGACCACGATCTCGCGCTCGAAGTCCCGTCCCGCGTCGAATCCCAGGTAGCGGTGGGTCGGCCTGGCGAAGCAAAAAACGCATGCGTGGCTGCATCCCCTGTAGGGATTGATCGTCCAGCCGAAGGGCATCCGTGAGCTCGCGGGTACACGGTTGAGCACCGAGCGGGCGCGGACCTCATAGAAGCGTGTCTGGAGTGCCTCGGGCGCGTCGAAATGGCGTACCACGGCCTCGTCGCGGTAGCCCGGCAGGCGCCTCTGCTCGTCGTCCTGCTCGCTGAGGTTGCTCCAACGCACGAACAGATGTTCGCATGAGATGGGGACGGGTGGCTTTTAGGGTTGAGAGGCAACCATCGGGGGCATGTATGGCGGCGATGACCTTTGGAAGCTCACTCATATTGATCGCGGTAGGAGCGATCTTGCGCTACGCGGTCACGGCGACAGTCAGCGGCATCGACCTGCACGTTGTGGGTCTCGTGCTCATGATCGTCGGCGTCGTCGGCCTCGTGTTCTCGCTGCTCTGGTTCGGGGTGTGGGCCGGGCGCAGGCGCGAAGCGCCGCCGGTCGAACGCGAAGTTCGCGACCGCAACATCTACTAGAGAGCGCCTCCTCTAGTAGCCGGCCTCCCGGGCAGCCCGTGCCCGGGAGGCTTCTACGCGCTCGTCCTTGTCGTGCTCGTTTCTTCGCTCTGGTCCGCGCTCACAATGAACGCTCCCCGGGCGGCTCCTGTCCCCCAACAGGTGTTCCCCCTGCCGCCCGAGATGCGATCTGACTCCAGGTGGCTCCCCGTCCCCCAACAGGGAGCCCCTTCCACCTGGATGTACCCCGCCTCAGTCTGTCTGCCCGATCATTTCTTCGGGCAAGGAACCTTGATGCTCGCGGTCGAGGTTTCGCCGCTCAAGAATTTCAGTTCCGTCTTGGCCGGGAAGCCTCCCTTGGGGCACTTGGTCGGCACGGTCCCGTATGAGATCAGCTTTTTGCCCTTCAGATAGGCTGCACCCACCTTTATCTTGATGGCCTGAACCGACGCGTAAGGTGCGCCCGGGACCGTTTCCACAAGCGGCACGACGGCCGTCAGCTTCTGTGAGAAGGCGCCCGAGGCACCCGCGAAGCGTCCCGTGGAGAGAATTTCGATCAGCGTGGGCGAGGTGCCTTCGGTGAAGAACGCCAAGCCGCCACCGGAGGTGAAGAACGCCTGCACGCTGGCTTTCTCCTCGACGCGTGTGCCGCCGAAGCTGACCACGCCCAGCACTTCGCCCTTCGGGCTGGCGATCGATTTCTTCGGGCACTTCTGCACTTCGTGGGTTTCGAGGGTTCCGCTCGGGCACGTCGCAAAGCCCTGGGGATGCAGCTTCGTTCCCTTGGGCAGATACACGACCACGCCGGTCAGCGGCGACGGATAGCCGCCGTATTCGGTGCCGCTGATCGTGAATTGTGTTTCCACCGAGGCGCCCGCGCCCAGGATGTTGCCCGTTTTCGGGTAATTCTTGCTTTTCGCCGAAGCCGGATTGATCGGCACCGGCAGAATCTTCGCTTTCACAGCCACCACAGGTGCGGCGCCCGCGATCGACGGCAACGCGACGGCCGCCAGCGCGAGGCATGCGAGCAAGTAGCCGCATATCGACGCACGCCGACGATTTCGCGTCTCATGTTCTGCGATCGCTACAGGTCCATCGCCATATTCAGATCTGCTCATCGTCGTCTCCTTGCTTGCTTATCCCTAGTAACAGTTGCAACGTCAACAAGTAGCGGTGGCGCTCGCGCGAACTCCGAGGCGCGGGTGCTTGGACTCGCAAGCGGCTAACGTCGCCCGCGTGAGCCCCACACCCTCCGAGGCCGAGCGACTGCAAGATCTGGGCCTACTGCGTGTACTCGCCGAGAACCCGGGGCCGCTCACGATGTCGGGCACCAACACCTGGGTCTTTGGGCGCGATCCGACCTGGGTCGTCGACCCTGGACCCGAGCTGTCCTCCCACGGTCGTGCGCTTGACGCGGCGATCATCCAGCGCGGCGGACTCGGCGGGGTCGTGCTGACCCACGACCACATCGATCACTGCGAAGGCGTCCAGTCGCTGCTCAAACGGTTCCCGGCCCCACTCGCCGCGGCGCGCGGGCCGGCCGACATCGCACTCACCGACGGTGCCCGGGTTGGTCCCTTCGAAGCGATCCACCTCCCCGGTCACGCCCCCGACCATTTTGCCTTCATCGCCGGCGCCATTTGCTTCGTGGGCGACGCCGTGCTCGGTGAAGGCAGCGTTTTCATCGCTCCCGACCCGGGCGCTTTGGCGGGATATCTACAGGCGCTGCGGCAGTTGCGCGAGCGCGAGTTGCAGTTGCTCTGTCCCGGCCACGGGCCGCCGATCTGGAATCCGAGAGAGCGTCTGGACCAATACATCGAGCACCGACTGGAGCGCGAGCGTCGCCTGGTTGTGGCGCTCGAAGAAGGGCGCCGCTCGACAGAGGACTTGCTCGACGCCGCCTGGGGAGACGTGCCGGGCGCCCTGCGTCCGGTCGCGGCCATCAGTTTGACCGCGCACCTGGACAAGCTGGGCGAAGAAGGACGGCTGCCGCTACCGTTTGCGCGATGAGCGCTCCCCCGTCCAAGCCGGCGCGCGCGGGAGCCAAGGCGCCCGGGGTGCAGCCAGGAGGCATGAAAGCCGCCCTGCCGGCCCACGACTCGCCGTTTCCCCCGATCGCCGATTACGGTTTTCTCTCGGACTGTCACACCGGCGCCCTGGTTGCCTCCGACGGCTCGATCGAGTGGATGTGCCTGCCCCACTTCGACTCCCCTTCGGTTTTCGCCGCGATGCTCGACCGTGGCGCCGGTAGCTTCAGGGTGGGCCCCTATGGCACATACGTACCGGTCGGTCGGCGCTACCTGCCGGGCACCAACGTGATCGAGACGACCTGGATGACCCCCCAAGGATGGCTGCGTGTCATCGACGCGCTCACGATCAGCGACTGGCACGACGAGGATCGCGAAACGAGCCACACACGCCCGCCCACCGACTTCGACGCCGACCACCTGCTCGTGCGCTTGGTCGAGTGCATCCAAGGACAGGTCCAGGTCGAGATGGTGTGCGAGCCGATGCTCGACTTCGGCGCCACCGCCGCCCAGTGGAGCCACGTCGAAGACGATCAAGGGCGCGGCCTGGACGCGACAGACGGCACCAAGGCCTTCCGTCTGTTCAGCGACACGCGCATGGGCATCGAGGGCAATCGAGCTCACTCGCGCCACACGATGAGCGAGGGCGAGACGCGCTTCTGCGCGCTCTCTTGGACACGGGAGCTGCGCGGCCCGCGCACCGCAGAGCAGGCTCAGGCGCGGATCGAGCGCACCTGCCACTTCTGGCGCACCTGGCTCGCCGAAGGCAACTATCCAGACCATCCTTGGCGCGCCCACCTGCAACGCTCGGCGCTCACTTTGAAGGGGCTCACCTTCATGCCGACCGGCGCCCTCGTCGCGGCGCCCACGACCTCGTTGCCCGAGACGCCGAGGGGCTCGCGCAACTGGGACTATCGCTACTGCTGGATGCGCGACGCTTCGTTCACCTTGTGGGCCTTGCACGCGTTGGGCCTCGACTGGGAGGCCGACGACTTCATCCAGTACGTCGCCGACATGGAGCGCAACGAGGACGGCTCCTTGCAGATCATGTATGGGATCAAGGGCCAAAAGGACCTCAGCGAGTCCACTCTCGACCACCTCAAGGGCTATGAGGGCGCCCGGCCGGTGCGGATCGGCAATGGCGCTTACAACCAGCGCCAAAACGACGTCTATGGCGCTGTGCTCGACTCGGTCTATCTGCACTCAAAGCAGCGCGATCACATCCCTGAGCGGTTGTGGCCGATTCTCATCGACCAAGCCGAATGTGCCGCGCGAGTCTGGAAAGAACCCGACCAAGGCATCTGGGAGGCGCGTGGCGAGCCGCGTCACTACGTCTCCTCCAAGCTGATGTGCTGGGTCGCCTGCGACCGAGCCGCGCGGCTGGCCGAACGCCGAGGCGAGGACGGGCACGCCGAGCGCATGCAAGGCATCGCCGAGGAGATCAAGGCCGACATCCTCGAGCAGGGCGTCGACGAGAGGGGCGTGTTCCGCCAGCACTACGACACCGACGCGCTCGATGCCTCCAACCTATTGATCGTGTTGATGCGCTTCCTGCCGCCTGACGACGAGCGTGTGCGAGCGACCGTCATGGCGATCCGCGACGAGCTCAGCGAGAACGGCCTGGTTATGCGCTACCGCACTGATGAGACCGACGACGGCCAGAGTGGGGAGGAGGGCACCTTTCTCATCTGCTCTTTCTGGCTGGTCTCGACGCTGTGTGAGATCGGCGAGCACACCCAAGCGCGAGGACTGTGCGAGCGCCTGCTCGGCTACTCCTCGGAACTTGGCCTCTACGCCGAGGAGCTCGAGGCCTCAAGCGGTCGCCACCTCGGCAACTATCCCCAGGCCTTCACGCATCTGGCCCTGATCAATGCCGTCACCCACGTGATGGACTCGATCCGGCCCTCCTAGCGAGCGTTATCCGCGCGACTCGTAGCCCGGCTCGCCCGGCAAGGCCACGCGAGCGACCTCTCCGTCGAACCACACCTTCGGTTGCACCGGCAAGACCTCGCGCCCGCCGGCGTACTCCAGCAACTCACCCACGCTGCCAAAGCCCTCCAGCTGCTCCAAGTGCTTAATCGTGGGAAAGACGAGCACGATCTCCTCCCGCCCGAACGCATCCAGAGCGCCCCGTGGCGTGAACCAGCCTTGATCGACGCACTCCTGGCCGTCCACTTCGGGTTCCTGTCCCTCCGGAAGCTCGGCCAAGAAGAACCTGGTGTCAAAACGGATGGTCACCTCTTCCGGGGTGATCCACCGCGAGAACTCCACCAGCGACTGTGGACCTGCGAGCGTCACCCCGGCCTCCTCGGAGAGCTCCCTGGCCGCCGCCGCGCGGTGCGCCTGCCCGCCAGATCCGGGATCGGCCTCGTCCACCGCGCCACCTGGGAAGACCCAGACGCCGCCCATGAACTTGGCCCGCTCGGTGCGCTTCACGAGCAGTACTTCGAGCGTTTGCGCTCCACCCCGCAGGAGGATCACCGTGGCGGCCTGCCTCGGCGGCGTCGCCGGGCCCACGTTCAATCCCTGGCCGGGCTCCTCGGCGCCTCCCAGATTCAGCGTCTGGCCCGGCCCGCTGTGACCGTCGAGGTCGAGCTCGCCTTCGGACGCGTCGCCTTCGCTGGGGGACTGGGCGCTCATCCAAAGGACCCTAGCGGCCGGTAGTCTTAGGTGTATGAGCACCACCCAAACCCTGCAACGCTGGATCTGCGAGTCCTGCGGCTACATCTATGACCCCGAGGATGGCGACCCCGACGGGGGCATCCCGGCCGGCACCGCCTTCGAGGACATTCCCGACACCTGGTTCTGTCCAGTGTGCGGAGCCCGTAAGCGCGACTTCACGCTCTACGAGGATTAGGACGTCCGCTGAGCGACTGGGCCGAGCTTTCCGAGCTCGACAGGCGCCACGTCTGGCATCCCTACTCGGCCTCGCCCGGATCGCCCGCGCCCCTGCCGGTCGTCTCCGCCGAAGGTGTCCGTCTGCGCCTGGCCGACGGGCGCGAATTGATCGACGGGATGTCCTCCTGGTGGTGTGCGATCCACGGCTATCGCCACCCTTCGCTCGACGAGGCCGTGCGCGAGCAGTTGGGGCGCATGGCTCACGTGATGTTCGGCGGTTTGACCCACCAGCCCGCCGTAACTTTGGCCGAGCGCCTCGTGCAAATCGCCCCGCCAGGCCTCGACCGGGTTTTCTTCGCGGATTCCGGCTCTGTCTCGGTCGAGGTTGCCATCAAGATGGCCTTGCAGTACCAGCGGGCGATCGGGCGTCCCGAGCGTACTCGCTTGCTCACGGTCCGCGGCGGCTATCACGGCGACACCTTCGGCGCCATGGCCGTCTGCGATCCCATCGGCGGGATGCACTCGCTGTTCACGGGCGTGCTCGCCGCTCACCTCTTCGCCGAGCGACCGCCGCTCGGCTTCGAGGCGCCCCTGGACGAAGCCTGGGCCGAGCATCTCCAGAAGCTCCTCGACCGCCATGTCCACGAGTTGGCCGGCGTCATCCTCGAGCCGATCGTTCAGGGCGCCGGTGGGATGCGCTTCTACTCACCGGCATGTCTCTCCGCGGTGCGCGGGTTGTGCGACCAGTACGAACTTCCTCTCCTCCTGGACGAGATCGCGACCGGCTTCGGACGCACCGGCGCCATGTTCGCAAGCGAGCACGCGGACATCGCCCCGGACATCATGTGCGTCGGCAAGGCGCTCACCGGCGGCTATCTCACGCTGGCCGCCACGCTCTGCACGAGCGCGATCGCCGAGGCCATCTCCGCCGGTGAGGGTGGGGCCCTGATGCACGGTCCCACCTTCATGGCCAACCCGCTCGCGTGCTCGGTCGCCTCGGCTTCGCTCGACCTGCTCGAAGGCGGCGCTTGGCGCGATGACGTGGCTCGCATCGAAGCCGGCCTGCGCACTGGTTTGGCCCCGGCGCGCGACTTGCCCGGAGTGCTCGACGTGCGTGTGCTCGGTGCCGTCGGCGTCATTCAGCTGGATCGCGAGGTGGACCTCGCCGCTGCCACCGCCGCGGCCGTCGAGCGCGGTGTTTGGCTGCGACCGTTTCGCGATCTGATCTACGCGATGCCTCCGTACGTGATCGGCGAGGAGGATTTGGCCCGCGTCACCGGTGCGATGGTGCTCGCGGCTAGATGAAGGCCGTCGCTTGAGGTCCGTCTGGTCACGCACTATGATTTTCGGCGGCTAGTGCGCTGAGGCTTCGGCATCTGCGTTCTCCTGAGGGCCCGGGCAACCGGGCCCCTCCGGGTTAAAATGTCCCTGGCGGTAGCCGGGATCGTCCTTGCTGCGACCGCCAGGGCACCCTGCTATCGCGTTAGCCGGTCGATGACCAGCAGCGCGATGAGCAGGGCGATGGCTAGCACGGACATTGCTTCTGGCACTGCAACTCCTTTCTCCGGGGGTACGACCCCGGAACCGCCCGAAGAGGAGGTGCGTCCGCAACATCTGACTTGCCATCTGCCGACCTTACGACTCGCTTGCGACGAAACTCTCTCCATCCAGCCATTCGCGCCATGGCAAACGATCGCCTGCCCTTGCAAACTCGGCGATATCGAGGCTCGCGATTTTTTCGAGCACCGCAACCTCCACCTCGCCGAGCCGGGCGATCGTCTCGCGGTTGGAGCGCTCCATCGGACCCGGCTCGGCCGGCCACGGCGTGAGCACCACCGCCGCGACCTGGAGCCCCGCGGCTCGGGCCGCCTCGATCGTAAGCAGCGTGTGGTTGATCGTGCCCAGCCCGGGCGCCGCGGCGATCACCAGCGCCAAGCCGAGCTCGACCGCGAGATCTCGCACCGTGAAGTTCTCTGCGAGTGGCACGAGCAGACCGCCCACACCCTCCACTATCAGCGTCTCTCCGGCGCTCGTCCCGGCGCGCGCGTTCCCGACCAAGTCGACCGGATCGATCCGCTCGTGCGCCAGCGAGGCGGCCAGGTGCGGCGACACAGCCGGCCCGTAGCGCAGCGGCGCGACCTCCTCAGGGTCCACGCCCGCGGCGAGCCCCAGCAACTCGTGGTCGGGCGGCCACTCGCCGGCCGGCTCCTCGAGCCCGGTCACGACCGGCTTGTAAGCGCGCGCCGGCTCGCCCGCCGCCCGCATCGCGGCGAGCAAGGCGGCGCTCACGATCGTCTTGCCCACGCCGGTGCCCGTGCCAGTGACGAATAGTCCTCGCAAGCTCGCCTCTAGGAGATACCGACGAGTCGGCGTGCGGGGATCGAGCTGGGCTCGCCGAGCTGTGCCGGGTCCAGTCCCACCTCGCGCGCGGCCTCGGCCAGCGCCGTGGCCGCCAAGCGCAATTCGTCTGTCGAGTGCAAAGCCATCACAGCCAGGCGCAGCCTCGCTGTGCCTGGCGCCACCGTTGGCGGGCGGATCGCCTGGGCGAACACCCCCCGCTCCAGGGCCGCTCCGCACAAGCGCACGGCGGCCTCGCTGTCGCCGACCACCAGTGGCACGATGTGCATCTCGTCGCGCTCGACCGCAAAGCCCTGCTCGGCAAGCGCTCCCCGCAGGCAACGGGCCGCCTCGTGTAGGCGCCGCACCCGCTCCGGCTCGGCTTCAAGCAGTTCAAGCGCCGCCAAAGCGCCCGCCGCCGACGGCGGCGAGGGAGCAGTCGAGAAGATCAGCGGCCGGGCCGTGTTGACCAGATAGCGCACGGTCTCCTCCGTCGCGCACGCATAAGCGCCGTAGGAGCCGAGCGCCTTGCCCAACGTTCCGATCGACACGTCCACCTCGCCCTGCAGGCCCGCGTCGGCCCGCGCCCCGCGCCCACCCTCGCCAAGCGCGCCTATCGCGTGCGCCTCGTCCACGACCACACGCGCCCGATATGACTTGGCGAGCTGCGCTATCTCTGCCAGCGGCGCCACGTCGCCGTCCATCGAGAACACCGAATCGGTCACCACCAGTCTTCGCCCCGAGCCGCTCTCTTCGCGCAGGCAGCGCTCCAGATCGCTCGTGTCGAGATGGCGATAGACGACCACACGTGCCCGCGAGGCCCTACAGCCGTCGATGATCGAAGCATGGTTCAGCTCATCGGAGAAGATCGTGTCGCCCGGTCCGGCGAGTGCTCCGATCACGCCCATGTTGGCCAGGTAGCCGGCGCCGAACAGGACGCACGCCTCGCTGCCCTCGAACGCCGCCAAGCGCCGCTCCAACTCGAGATGGATCGTCATCGTGCCCGACACAAGCCTCGAAGCGCCCGCGCCCACGCCCCACCGCATCGCCGCCTGCGCCGCGCCTTCGCGAACCTGGGGATGGTCCGCCAGGCCCAGGTAATTGTTCGAGCAGAGCAGGATCACCGGCTCGCCGTCCAGCACCACCTTAGGTCCCTGAGCCCCCGATACGATGCGCAGACGGCGCTCCAGCCCGAGCTCTTCGATCTCACTCAGGCGCCGTCCGATCTCGCCCGCGAACTCGTCGCGGGAATCCTTACTCGGCTGATCCGCGCTCATGACCGTGCTCCATCCTTGCACGGCTTCGGCTCGATCAATCGCCCCAACCTGCCGGAACCGCATTGCGCGCGCCATCGGGTCGCGGCGGGACGGTCTGCTTGGCCTTGAAGCGCAGCTGCGTCGAGGGGTCCCACATGCGCACCTCGATGCCTTCCTTCGATCCTGGTGTCCCGGCTTGTCCCGGCACGCCCCCAAGCAGCTCCTCCACGAGGTCGGGCGTCTCGCCGTCAAGCCAACCCGAGCGGTTGTCCGGGCGGGGGTTGGAGCCGTTGTCGGCCTGACGCCCCACATTCAGGCCCAGCTGCTCGAACATCGAGCGGTCCTCCTCGGGAGTGGAGCCGAGCGTGGTCAAGAAGTTGCCCATCATCACCCCATTGAGCCCCGCCTTCACCGCCAGCGGTTGCAGCTCGCCCAAGTTCTCCACGCGCCCGCCACACAGCCTGAACAGAGCTTCAGGCAAGATCAGCCTGAAGATCGCCACCCACTTGACCGCCTCCCAAGGGTCGATGTAGTCGCGGTCGCCGAACTTCGTGCCCGGCCTGGGGTTGAGCAGGTTGATCGGCACGCTCGTCGGATCGATGGCCGCCAGCTCGAAGGCCATTTCCACGCGCTGCTCGCGCGTCTCGCCTAGGTTCAGAATCCCCCCCACGCACGTCTCGAGGCCCGCCTCGCGCACCGCTTTGATCGTCCGCAAGCGCCCCTCATAGCGCACCGTGGTCGAGACCTCGTCGTAGTAGCTCTCGGCCGTCTCCACGTTGTGGTGGACCCGCTGAATGCCCGCCTCCTTCAGCGCCTTGGCGCGTGCCGCAGACATGTGGCCGATCGAGGCGCACCGCTTCAAGTTGGTCTTCTCGGCGACCAGCTTCGCGCCCTCCAAGATCTTCTCGAAGTCGCGTTTGGAGAGCCCTTGGCCTTGGGTGACCATGCAAAAGCGGTGTGCCCCCGCGGCCTCCGCCGCCTTGGCGTGTTCGAGGATCTGCTCGGGATCCATCATCGCGTGCATCGGCGTCTCGGCCTCGGCGAACCGCGACTGGGCGCAAAACCCGCAGTCCTCGGCGCACCCCCCCGACTTCGCGTTGACCAAGGAGCACATGTCGGTCGAGTCCGAGAAGCGCTCCTTGCGCGCCTGCCAAGCGCGCTCGACCAGCGCTTCGATGGCGGCATGATCCTCGAGTTCGCCAAGCTTCACGGCTTCCTCGCGAGTTATCAAGGGCGGCATCTGGCGGCAACCTCCGGTCGTGCTCGGACGGTGAGAAGTAATGGAGCGGTGCTGACAGTACCGCAACGATCAGGGTCGTACAGGCTCCAGAGACGCGGCTAACATCGCGCCGATGACCTCCTCCAAGGTGGCCCCCGGGCGCCTGCTGGCGGTGAGCGACCTGCACGTCACCCACCCCGAGAACCGCACCATCGTCGAAGCTTTGCGGCCCGAGCGCAAGGACGATTGGCTGATCGTGTGCGGCGACCTCAGCGATAATTTGGCCGACATCGAATGGGCTGTGCGCCTGCTCGCTACCCGCTTTGCCAAGGTGATCTGGACACCCGGCAACCATGAGTTGTGGAGCGCCCCCGAGGAGGGGCCCGCGCTGCGCGGCGAGCGCCGCTACCTGCGGCTGGTGGAGATCTGCCGGCGCGAGGGCGTGCTCACCCCCGAGGACCCTTACCCCGTGTGGGACGGGCCCGGCGGCCCGCTCACGGTCGCCCCTCTGTTCCTGCTCTACGACTATTCCTTCTCGCGCAACATCGCCTCCACGCCCGCCCAGGCTCTCGCACTGGCGCACCGAGCCGGGGTGGTGTGCAGTGACGAGTTCCTCTTGCACCCCGACCCCTTCGAGAGTCGCGCCGAGTGGTGCCACGCCCGCGTGCGCGAGGCCGAAGCAAGACTGGAGGGCTGCGGCGAGGCCCGGCTGGCGCTCGTCAACCACTTCCCGCTCACCGAGGTCCCGACCAAGGTGCTCATCCACCCCGAGTTCGCACAGTGGTGTGGCACCACCCTGACCGCCGACTGGCACATCCGCTTCAAAGCCGAGGTCGTGGTCTATGGGCATCTGCACATACCCCGCACCACCTTCCAAGACGGCGTCCGCTTCGAGGAGGTCTCCCTCGGCTACCCCCGCGAGTGGTTGCGCCGACGCTCGGGCAAGCCATCTCTTCGCACGATCGCACCCGTGGAGCCGATCGCGTGATCGAGGAGTTGCTGCCGGCGTGCGTGGCCTGCTCGGAGCGGCGCGCGGACTCCCCAAACGGGTTCCTCTTCGAGGAGGAGCGGGCCCTCATCGCAACATCGGTGCAGAAGCGACGCAACGAGTTCACGACCGCCCGAGTGTGCGCGCGGGACGCGCTGCAAAAGCTCGGCGTCCCGCCCGCCCCGATCCTCACGGGCGAGCGCGGGGAGCCGCTGTGGCCGGCCGGCGTGCTCGGCAGCATCACCCACTGTCACGGCTATCGCGCAGCGGTGCTCGCGCGCGCCCAGGACATGCTCGCGCTCGGGATCGACGCCGAGCCCAACGCGCCTCTGCCGGAGGGCCTGATCGAAGACATCGCGCGGCCCGAGGAGCTTCCCCGCCTGGCAAGCTTGCGCAGCCGCGCCCCCGAGGTGCACTGGGATCGTCTTCTGTTCAGCGCCAAGGAGTCCATCTACAAGGCTTGGTTTCCGCTCACCCGGCGCTGGCTGGGTTTCGAGGATGCGACGGTCGCGATCGATCCCGATGCGGGCACCTTTCATGCGCAACTGCTCCTCGCACCCGTTCCCACCGAAGGCGGCCCGCTGAGCACGTTCTCCGGCAGGTGGATGCAGCGTGGCGGGATCCTTCTCAGCGCGATCGCCTGGACTCGGCCCGCGGCTCGCTGATCGATCGGCGTGTGCCGGACCGCGGCCACCGGAGATGGAGGTCCTCTGGCATGCTTGCGCGTCGATGGCCGACCGACTCGACCCCGACGCCCAAGCGCTGCTTGACGTGATGAGCGCCATGGGTGCGCCGCAGGCCTATGAGCTGACGATCCAAGAGGCTCGCGAGCAGATGCGCGCCGCGCTCGTCGGACGAGCAGACACGATCGCGCTTCACGACGTACGAGACGCTTCGCTGCCCACCCCCCACGGTCCGCTCGCCGTGCGCCTCTTCCGACCCTCCCAAGGACGACTGCCCGCGGCCCTGTTCCTGCACGGAGGCGGGTGGAGCATCAACGACCTCGACACCCACGACCGGCTCTGCCGGCTGATCGCTCGCCGTTCGGGCTGCTTGATCGCGGCCCTCGACCATCGTCGAGCCCCCGAGCACAAGCATCCCGCTGCGCTCGAAGACGCCCACCTCGCCTATCGCTGGCTGCTCGACAACGCCGAGGGCCTCGAACTGGATCCCTCGGCCCCCGCGCTGATCGGGGAAAGCTCGGGCGCCACCACCGCCGCCTGTCTGAGCCTGCTGCTGCGTGACCTCGGCGCTCCCGCGCCCGCCTGTCAGATCCTCGCCTACCCGGTGGCGGGCATGTTCGAGCAATGGCCCTCCTACCGAGAGCGCGCAAGCGGCTACACGCTCGACCTGCGGTTTGCCAGGTGGGCGCTCGAGAACTACTTGCCCGCCGGCCAAGAGCTGCGCGACCCCTATCTCTTCCCTCTGGCGAGCGCCGAGCTCGGCGGCCTTCCGCCCACGCTGATCATGACCGCCGAGTTCGATCCTCTGCGAGACGAGGGGATAGCTTTGGCCGAACGCTTGGCCCGCGCCGGCGTGGATGTGGAGCACGTCCACGCCGGCGATCAGATGCACGGCTTTCTGTTGCTCGATCGGGCCCTCCCCAAAGCTGGGGTTCTGATCGACCGTTTCGCCGACGGGCTTGCGGAGCGTCTCGGCGCCCGCGCGGTCGGACGCGAGTCCATCGAGGCGCGCTAAGCGTCGATCGCCATCGCCGAGGCCCCCTCGCGCGCTTTGCGATGAGTGGGCCGTCGCCGCTCGCCGTGTTTGGTGCGGTGGGTCTGCTCGACCTCGCCCCGACGTGGCTGCTCGACATCTGCCAGCGCGGCGCGCGCATGGGCAAGCTTTGCGTCGATGAACTCGTTTGCTCGATCGACGCCCAAGAACGGCGCCAGCACCAGATAGGCTGCGTGGCCTGTCAGTCGAGGAAGCAAATGAACCTCGCGCCTGCGCGCGTGGCGGTAGCCGATCTCGAAGATCGTCGCCGACAGCGCATCGAGGGTTGCCGCGGGTGGCGGCGCGGAGGTGTATCTGACGCCTTCTTGGGCAAAAATGTTGAAAGCCGCACGGCTGTCGTCCACGCGCTGAATGGCCGGACTGCCGACGGCATGAGCTTCGACATAGCCGATGTGGGCCACCACCGGGTGAGTCCCGTTGAAGTGCGCTCCCGCATGGAGTCCCTCCCAGATTCGCTCCGGCCAGTCCTCGCAGCTGAAGTAGGCCCTCGCGGAGACCGCCATCGTTTGCTGGAAGCCGAGCTCGTGCGCGGCAAGGAACGCCTCCTGCTTGTCCCTGAAATGGGCATAGAAGACACGCCGGTCCACACCCGCGGCGGCGGTGATGTCCGCGATCGTGGTGGACGCATAACCCTTCTCCGAAGCCATCTCGCCGGTGGCGTAGACGATCCGCTCGCGCTGGTGGGCCGCGATCTCTGCCGAGGAGAGGCTGGGGCGGCCTCGCGGCAGCGCCGGTGGAGGGCCGAGCGAAAGCTCCGAAAGGTGGCGGGGCACGGGCATCGCGGGTCCGGGGTCCAGTGCGCGCCAGCGATGTTCTCCGGTCGGCCTTCGGTAGCAGTCGATCCACGCACATATTTCGTCGGCCAAATCGGTCAAGTCGTATTCGTTGCGGCGCAGGCGTGGCGCCAACAATCCACAGATGCCACCAAGCAGCGCTTGGGTAGGCAGGTCCGGGGTGGGCGTCTGAGGCGAAACACGCGCTCGGCCCCGCTCGATGATCTGCTCGATCCGGTCGATCAGGCGATCGCGCTGATCGAGCGCGCGATAACCACCGGCCAAGGTCTCGTTGACCAGGAAGCGAGCCCGATCGGGTCGCGCCTGGGCGCGCACGAAAAGCATCCGCACGCCGGCCTGCACGGCGCGTTCCGGCGGCGCGGCGCCGACCGCCTCCTCGACATGGGCGAGCAGCTGCTCGGAGACATCGCGATGAACAGCCAAAAAACAATCGTCGCGGTCGGCGAAGTACTCGTAGAACGTGGGTCTCGAGACACCGGCGTGGGCGATCACCTGCGCGACACTGGCGCCCGCATAGCCGCGACGCACAGCGGCTAACAGCATCCCGTCGAGCAGGCGCTCGCGCTGCGTCCCCTTGCGAGCCTTTCTAGCGATAGACATTGTGTTTATCGTGCTCTTGACTCACCCTTGTCGCCCCCGTCCGCGACGCCCCGCCTGCGCCCATTGGCCCTCAGCCTAATCGTCAGGACGGCGACGTGCCTTGTGGGTCAGCATATTGACACTGTCGGGCATACGAGATACGCCCGTCAGCTAATCAACCGCGCGCGTTTATTGTTCCGCGAGTGTTTCGAGAACGCATCAGTGGTTTGCCGCGACCCCGGGTGTCCGGTTGCTCAAATACCGCCTGCTGGACGGACGTTTGAGCGATTCAGCGCGCTCGCGAAGTCTTGGTTGACAACTGTGCCCGGCTCGTCTTAGTATCACTGGCGATGTTTCTGACAGGCCCGATGGGGGGCACGTCGCAAGCGGCGGGACGAGCGATGGGGGAGAGGCAGTGGGCCGTGCAGGAGCTGGGGACGTCTCGCGAACCGAGGGCTCTTGCGGTGGGCCCACGACCGGTGCAGGCTTGAGTGCCTCCCACGGAAGTCCTCTGATCAAGCGCTCGTGACCCGAGGCCACCTGTCAACATCCCCAGTAGGCGGCGCAGCGCGGTGAGCGACGCCCCGCACAGCGCCAGTCCTACCGGCATCGTGTTCGTCTTCTCCGGCCACGGCGCCCAGTGGCCCGGCATGGCGCGCGAGTTGCTCGACACATCGCCACTGTTTGCGAGTCATATCGACGCTTGCGAGCGGGCGCTGGAGCCGCATCTGCGATGGTCGTTGACCGACGTGCTCCGAGGCAAGCCGCGCGCTCGTCGTCTGCGGCGGGTCGACGTGGTCCAACCAGCGCTGTTTGCGGTCACCCTCTCCTTGGCCGAGCTGTGGCGCGACTGCGGCGTGACTCCTCAAGCTGTCGTGGGGCATTCCCAGGGAGAGCTCGCAGCCGCGTGCTTCGCGGGCGCGCTTTCGCTCCAGGACGCCGCGCTGATCATCGCCAGGAGGAGTCGCCTGCTCGCCGAGATCTCCGGTAAGGGACGGATGGCCGCGGTTGCCTGTCCCAGGGACTGGCTCCAAGAGCGGATTGCCACTCAGGACCTCGACCTGGGCGCCGTGAACGGGCCCGGTTCCTTCGCCGTGGGAGGCTCTCCGGGGGCGATCGAGGACTTGCTCAGGATCTGCACGGCGCACGGAATCAAGGCGGGCAAGGTCGCGATCGACTACGCCTCTCACTCTCGCCAGATCGAGCCGTTGCGCGAGCGGTTGCTCACTGCTCTGGACGGGATCGAGCCGCGCGCCGCCGAGATCCCGGTCTTCTCGACCGTGACCGGCGAGCGTCTCCAGGGCGGTGACTGCAACGGGGAGCACTGGTATCGAGCCGAGCGCGGCGTCGTTCAGTTCGAGCAAGCCACTTGCGGTCTGCTAGCCGAAGGCCACGCCACGTTCCTTGAGATTGCGCCACACCCGGTGCTCTCCGCGGCGATCCAGCAAACCGTGGATGCCGTTTGCGAGGAGGGTGTCGAGGTATTGGTGGAGAGCACGCTGCGTCGCGACCAAGACGGGCCAGCCCGCATGTGGAGCGCGTTGACCAACATGTCCGCCCACGGTGTCCCGATCGATTGGGAGAGAGCGCGCGAAGCCTTGGCTTCCACCAAGCCCCGCTCCGACGAGGAGCTCGCCGCTCGGCTCGTCGGCAAGGCTGCGCCGGAGCGTGAGCGCATCGTGCTCGGGGCGGTGGCCGAGGAGCTCTCGAGCGTTCTCGGCGATGGCCCTCTCGAGCCCACGCTGACTCGAAAGTCCTTCAAGGAGCTTGGCCTTGACTCCACCGGCGTGGTCGAGTTGCGCAACCGACTGCGCTCGCTGACCGGCTTGCGCCTATCGACCTCGTCGGTGTTCGACTGCCCCACGCCGGTCGCTCTGGCCAAATACCTGGAAGAGCGGATGGCTCAAAAGAAGTCCACTGCACTAAGATCGGGCTCGGCAGTCCTCTCAGCCGAATCGAGCGATCGTCCGATTGCAATCGTCGGCATGAGCTGTCGCCTGCCGGGCGGCGTCGCCTCGCCCGAGGACCTCTGGAAGCTGCTCGTAGCCGGCGAGGACGCCGTTGGTGCTTTCCCCACCGATCGCGGCTGGGACCTCGAGGCTCTGTATGACCCGGATCCCGACCGCAGCGGGACGACCTATGCGCGCGAAGCAGGCTTCCTTTATGACGCTGCACTGTTCGACGCCGGCTTCTTCGGCATAAGCCCTCGCGAGGCTTTGGCGATGGACCCGCAGCAGCGTCTCTTGCTTGAAGCCTGCTGGGAGGCTTTCGAATCCACCGGTATCGACGGACACTCCCTCCAAGGCAGCGACACCGGCGTCTACGCCGGGATCAACCGGCTCGACTACAACCCCCGTCTGTGGCTCGACCCGGACGGGCTGGAGGGCTACAACATGACCGGCGGCAGCGCCAGTGTGATCGCCGGGCGAGTCTCTTACGTGTTCGGGCTGCAGGGCCCGGCTCTCACAGTCGACACTGCTTGCTCCTCCTCGCTCGTCGCGCTCCATTTGGCCTGCAATGCGCTGCGGCGAGGCGAGTGCAGTCTCGCACTTGCCGCAGGTGTCAGCGTCACGGCAACACCGGGTCTGTTCGCGGCCTTCAGCCGGCAGCGAGCGTTGGCGACGGACGGTCGCTGCAAGTCCTTCGCCGACGGCGCCGATGGCACCGGCTGGGGCGAGGGTGTGGGCGTCTTGATGCTCGAGCGCTTGGATCAAGCCGAACAGAAAGGGCACCGAGTCCTGGCGCTTGTGCGTGGCAGTGCTGTCAATCAAGATGGAGCCAGCAACGGCTTGACCGCGCCGAGCGGTCTCGCCCAACAACAAGTCATACGTCAAGCTTTGGCGTCGGCCGGCCTGGCCGCCGACCAGGTGGATGTTGTCGAGGCTCACGGTACCGGCACCGAGCTCGGCGACCCGATCGAGGCCGACGCTCTGCTCGCAACCTACGGGCAGGAACGCCCCGCCGAGCGACCCCTGTGGCTCGGCTCGGTCAAGTCAAACATCGGGCACACCCAGGCTGCGGCTGGCGTGGCGGGTGTGATCAAGATGGTCATGGCGATGGAACGGGGGATGCTGCCCAAGACACTCCACGTCGACCAACCCTCGCGTGAGATCGACTGGTCGGCGGGATCGGTCGAGTTGCTGCTCGAGAATCGAGCGTGGCCCACGTCCGAGCGTCCTCGCCGCGCCGGCGTCTCCTCATACGGCATCAGTGGCACCAACGCGCACGTGATAATCGAGCAGGCGCCTGCCGTGACCCAGGTCGAGGGAACTCCCCGGTTCGGAGCCTCTGCGCCCTGGGTCCTCTCGGGCAGAGACGTCTCAGCGTTGACGGCGCAGGCGACGCGACTGGAGAGGTTCCTACAGGCCGAGCTTTACGACCTGCGCGACGTTGGCCTTGCGCTCGCCCGCAAGCCTGCCTTCGACCATCGCGCCGTGCTTCTCGGCGACACTCTCGATGAGCTCCGCGTTGGGCTCCAAGCGCTGGCGGCAGGCCAAAGCGCGCACAATCTGGTGCGCGGGACGGTCGTCCCGCAGGGCCCGGGAGTCGCCTTCATGTTCACCGGCCAGGGCGCCCAGCGCATCGGCATGGGCAGGGAGCTGTACCAGGGCCAGCCGGTCTTCGCACAGGCGTTCGACGAAGTCTGCCTGCATCTGGACCCGCTGTTGGGATGTTCACTGCGCGAGGTCGTCATGGAGCGATCGTGTGAGCCCGGCCGAGCGGGACGGTTGGACGCCACCATGTTCACCCAGACGGGACTGTTCGCCTTGGAGGTAGCCCTGTTCCGGCTCGTCTGCTCCTGGGGGGTGAAGCCCGAATACTTGATGGGTCACTCGATCGGTGAGCTGACCGCCGCGTACCTCGCCGACATCTTCTCTCTGCCCGACGCCTGCCGCCTGGTGGCGGCACGCGGACGCCTGATGGGTGAGTTGCCCGAGGGCGGCGCGATGGTCGCGGTGCAGGCATCCGAGGAGGAGACGACCGAGACGCTGCTGGGGCTGGAGGGAAGCGTCGCGCTCGCCGGGATCAATGGACCAAAGTCGGTCGTGATCTCTGGCGATGAATCGTCGGTGCTGGAGGTCGCGCGCGTCTGGGAGGAGCGCGGACGCAAGATCAAGCGGCTACGCGTCTCACACGCTTTTCATTCTCCACATATGGATGGCATGCTCGACGACTTCAGGCGCGTAGCGCAAGACATATGTTTCGTTGAGCCCTCCATTCCGGTCATCTCCAATGTCACCGGTGAGCCGCTCTCGGGCGAGTTCTGCACCGCCGACTACTGGGTGCGTCATGTGCGAGAACCGGTGCGCTTCGCGGACGGCGTTCAGTGGCTTGGCCGAGCGGGCGTCGGAACCTTGCTCGAGCTTGGGCCCGACGGTGTGCTCAGCGGGATGGTTGGCGACGCCGTCGCCGAGCCGCTCCAGGACGACGGCCCGACCGTGCCATCTCTCGTTGCCGTGCCGCTCCTGCGCAGAGACCGCCCCGAGCAACTCAGCTTGCAGCGCGCTCTGGGGCAGCTGTGGGCGCGCGGAGTGGATGTGGCGTGGGAGGCGATGTGCGGCGCATTCGGAGACAGACGGCTGGCGCTGCCGACCTATGCCTTCCAGCGTGAGCACTATTGGATCTGCCCGACGGCGGAGGGCGCGGGCGATGTCGAGGCGCTCGGGCAGGGCGCCGCGCGTCACCCCCTGCTTGGCGCCTCGGTGTCCCTCTCTGGCAATGGTGGCAGGCTATTCACCGGGCGTATCTCGCTCGACTCGCAAGAATGGTTGGCCGATCACGTCGTCTTTGGAACGACACCAATGCCGGGAGCGGCACTCCTCGAGCTTGCCCTGCACGCCGGTGAGCAGGTTGGCTGTGAGGTGGTTCGCGAGCTGACCCTACAGGCGCCTTTGCTCCTGTCCGAGCGCGAGGGGCTTCAGCTACAGGTCGAGGTCGGTGCGCCCGAGGAGGGGGGACGCAGGTCGATCGCAATCCATTCCCGGAGGGGCGGCGTCTTCGAAGCCGAGCCGAGCGCGGAGGGCGAGTGGGCATGTCACGCCAGTGGTTGGCTCGGGCCCCAAGCCAAGGAATCCCTCGGCGAGCGACCGGGCCCGATCGAGGTATGGCCGCCGCCCGGATCCGTCGCCGTAGACGTGGAGAGGTTGTACGGGCGCATGGCCGAAGAAGGCCTCGAATGCGGGCCCCTCTTTCGCTGCCTTCGCTCTGTCTGGCGCAGCGGGCGGGAGACATTCGCGGAGGTTGTGCTGCAGGCGAGCGAGCCGGACCCTGACCGTCCCTTCGCTGTCCATCCGACCCTGCTGGACGGCGCCCTTCAGGCACTCGGCGCGGGTGCTCTGAGCGAGGGTGGACACGCAGAGCAGGAGCACATATGGCTGCCATTCTGTTGGAATGGCGTCACTGCGCGCGGTGCCGGCGAGTCGGTTCTACGTGCGCGCCTCTCACCAGCGGGACAGGAAACGGTCGCGCTCGTCATGTGCGACGAGGAAGGGCAGCCGGTACTGACAGCGGAGGCGCTGTCCTTGCGCAAGGTCTCCGCCGCCCAGCTTCAAGCAGACGAGCGCCAAAGCGGCGATTCGCTTTTTGGTGTCGATTGGGTCTCCTTGGATTCACCAACGCCGGAATCGGAACCGCCCCCGCTGGTGGCGCTCTCAGACACGGAGCCGTCAGGCATCGTCTCAGGATTGCAAGCCGTCGCCGATCTGCGGGCGCTCGCACAGGTCGGCGCCCGACTCGAGGGCGGCCATGCGTGGGCGGCGATACTCGATCTCAGCGCCCACCAAGCAAACGAGCGAGACCCCGCGGCGACTGCTCATGAGGTATCCCATCGCGTCTTGGCGTCAATCCAAGAATGGCTGGCCGAGCAGACGCCGGTCGATTCCCGGCTGGTCGTGGTCACCCGCAACGCGCTTGCCGTCCGGCCCGACGAGGACGTGCAAACTTTGGCGTGCGCGTCGGTGTGGGGCCTCGTGCGCTCGGCCCAGTCCGAGCACCCCGGTCGCTTTGTGTTGATCGACGTCGACGGCCTTGGCCCGGAGGCGCGCCAGGCGCTGCCAGCGGCGATAGCGAGCGGCGAGCCGCAACTCGCGATACGAGCCGGACGTTTGCTGGTTCCGCGTCTAACTCGCCTGCGCCCCACATCACAGCCGAGCGCGGAGCACGCCCGATCGACATCCCCGGGCACCGTGCTGATCACCGGCGGCACGGGCGGTCTGGGTGCCCAAATCGCACTGCATCTCGCGCGCTCGGGCGCCGGCGCGCTCCTCTTGGCGAGCCGGCGCGGGCTTGAGGCCGACGGGGTCGAGCGGCTGGTGGGCGAACTCAACGAACTTGGCGCCCAGACGAGCGTGAGAGCGTGCGATGTGGGAGATCGCGTCCAAGTGGAGCGGCTGCTGGCCGAGATCCCGGCCGAGCAACCTCTGCGCGCCGTGGTGCACGCGGCGGGGACTTTGGACGATGGCGTGGTCGATGCGCTCACTCCCGAGCGGATCGACAGGGTGTTCACCCCGAAGGTCGACGCGGCATGGCACCTGCACGAGCTCACCCGCGACATGCAGCTGGAGGAGTTCGTGGTCTTCTCCTCGGTGGCCGGCGTGCTGGGCAGCTCCGGACAGGGCAACTACGCCGCCGCCAACACCTTCTTGGACGCCCTGATAGCCCACCGTCGAGCCCAGGGGCTTGCCGGTCTGTCGCTCGCTTGGGGTTTGTGGGCCGACGCCGGCGGGATGCGTCGCGCTTTGCGCGACGCCGACATGGCTCGCGTCGAGCGGGCCGGCATGACCCCGCTCAGCGCCGAGCAAGGCTTGGAGCTGTTCGATCTCGCTCGCTCGACCCAAGCCGCGCTGGCGGTGCCTGTGGGACTCGACATGTCCGCGTTGCGCCGACGCGCCGCCACGGGCGCACTGCAGGGATTGCTCGGAAGTCTGTTCCCACGCCGGCGCTTCTCGTCCAAAACCGAGAAGACCGTGGGCTCCTCCGTGCATCGCTTGGCCGAGCTCGGCGAGGAGGAGCGCGAGCGCGAGGTGCTGCGCTTGGTGCGTGCCGAAACGGCAGCCGTGCTCGGGTATGCCACACCGGAGGCGATCGAGCCCGAGCGCGCCTTCAAGGACAGCGGCTTCGATTCGCTCGTCGGAGTCGAATTGCGCAATCAGCTCGCCGGTGCGACTGGGCTGAGCCTGCCGGTGACATTGGTGTTCGACCATCCTTCACCCGCTTCGGTGGCGCGCTTTCTGTTGGACGAACTCGCCCAGTCCCAGACCTCCCCACGGGCAGCAAAGCGGGTGCCGGCGCCCGCGAGAATCGACACGGAGGATCCGATTGCGATCGTGGCCATGAGCTGTCGCTATCCAGGCGGAGTCCGCTCACCCGAGGAGCTTTGGCAACTGGTCGCGCAAGGACGCGATGCGATCGGCTCGTTCCCGCAAGACCGAGGCTGGGATCTGCAACGGATCTACGATCCAAATCCAGATCGGCCCGGAACCAGTTACACGCGCGAGGGCGGTTTCGTCTACGACGCGGATGAGTTCGATCCCGCCTTCTTCGGAATCGCACCCCGTGAGGCGCTGGCTATGGACCCTCAGCAGCGCGTGCTGTTGGAACTCTGCTGGGAGGCTTTCGAGCGAGCCGGGATCGATCCGACGGCGATGCGAGGTAGCGACACGGGGGTGTTCGCGGGAGTCATGTATCACGACTATGGCTCGCGCTTGGGCAGCTCGGTGCCCGGCGATTTGGAGGCGTACATGGGGATCGGCAGTGCGGGCAGCGTTGTGTCCGGGAGAACCGCCTACGTACTCGGCCTGGAGGGGCCGGCCGTGACGATCGACACGGCGTGCTCCTCCTCGCTGGTCGCGATGCATTGGGCCTCCCAAGCACTCCGCTCAGGTGAGTGCGATCTGGCGCTTGCGGGCGGCGTGACCGTGCTCTCCACACCGGGGGTGTTCTTGGAATTCTCGCGCCAGCGAGGCCTCGCACCGGACGGTCGCTGCAAGTCCTTCTCCAGCGAGGCCGATGGTACGGGCTGGGGGGAGGGTGCGGGCGTGCTGTTGCTCGAGCGCCTCTCCGACGCGCGCCGCAACGGACGACGGGTAATGGCCGTGCTGCGCGGGAGCGCGGTCAACCAGGACGGCGCGAGCAACGGTTTGACCGCCCCGAATGGACCCTCACAGCAACGCGTGATTCGTCAGGCCCTGGCAAACGCTCGGCTGGAGCCCAGTCAGGTGGACGTGGTCGAGGGGCACGGTACGGGCACGACCCTGGGCGACCCGATCGAGGCGCAGGCGCTGCTCGCCACCTATGGAAGGGAGCGCTCTGAGGAGCGTCCTTTGTGGCTGGGCTCTGTCAAGTCCAACATCGGCCACACCCAGGCGGCGGCCGGGGTCGCCGGCGTCATCAAGGCTGTGATGGCGATGCGGCACGGGATCTTGCCGCGCACGCTGCATGCCGATCGAGCCTCCGAGAAGGTGGACTGGTCGCAAGGCGCCGTTGGCTTGTTGAGCAGTGAGAGGCCGTGGCCGCGAAACGGCGAGCCCCGCCGCGCGGGGGTCTCTTCGTTCGGCATCAGTGGGACGAACGCCCACGTGATCGTCGAGGAAGCGGCTGCCTCGGAACCAGAGCAAGCAGACGGCGCGGAGCGCGATCGCGGCAATCACCGTCACGTGCCGTGGATCCTCTCGGCCAAGGGGGTCCCGGCGCTGCGCGCTCAAGCCCAGCGTCTGCGAGTCCACGCCGAAGCGGCCGAGGGCTCGAGCGTCGGCGACGTAGCGCTCTCGCTCGTAAGCACGCGTGCCCAGCTCAGCCACCGCGCGGTCGTCATCGGCGCAGATCGCGAGGACATGCTGGAGGGCCTGCGCAGTCTGGAGCAAGGAGCTCGCTCCCCCTCTGTAGTCGAAGGTCTCTTGGAGGATCGCTCCGAGGTGCTTGCGTTTCTGTTCACCGGTCAGGGCTCGCAACGAGCCGGCATGGGCCGGGAACTCTACGACTCGTTTCCAGTCTTCCGCGAAGCGCTAGATCGGGCCTGCCAACAGCTCGACGGACATCTCGGGCAATCCCTTAAGGACGCGACGTTCTCCACGGTCGAGAGGGGGACAGCCGATGCGGTTCTTCAAGGGCAAGCGCTGGAGGACACACGGCTCGCACAGCCGGCGCTGTTCGCATTCGAGTTGGCCCTCTATCGCCTCGTCGAGTCCTTCGGTCTGTGTCCCGCTTACCTGCTGGGTCATTCGATTGGCGAGCTGGTCGCCGCGCAAGTCGCGGGGGTGCTTTCGCTCGAGCACGCTTGTGTTCTCGTCGCCGCCCGTGGGCGCCTGATGGCATCGCTGCCGGCTAACGGGGCGATGGTCGCCGCGGGGGTTTCGGAGGACGAAGCCCTCGATGCGCTGGCGGGCTGTCGGGATCGAGTTTCGCTGGCCGCGGTAAACGGGCCCACGTCGGTTGTGATCTCTGGCGAGCGGGCGCCGGTGCTTGAGCTGGCTCGGGCCTGGCGGGAGCAGGGGGTCAGAACGAAGGCACTGCGTGTATCTCACGCGTTTCACTCGCACCTGATGGAGCCAATCCTGGACGAGTTCCGCCAGGTTGCGGGCGAACTCACCTTCAACGAGCCTGCGATCCCTGTGATCTCCAACGTGACCGGTCGCCAGATGCGAGAGGGTGACTTCTCGGCAGAGTATTGGGTACGCCACGCGCGGGAGACCGTTCGCTTCGCCGACGGACTCGACTGGCTGCGAGGCGCGGGCGTCGGTGCCTATCTCGAGTTGGGGCCCGAGGGCGTGCTCAGCTCGATGGTGCAGGAGGCCTTGGCATCAAGCGCCGCGAATCCGGACCGGACGGGTCAGGCGTCAAAAACCGGTGCCCGGGCCGAGAACGAGGACGAGCGGCTGCTCGATCGCTCGGTCCCAGCGCTGGCGCTGATACGTCCCAAGCGCTCGGAAACGCACTCCTTGCTGTGCGCCCTGGCGGAGCTATGGGTAGCAGGGGGCGGGGTTCTTTGGCGTGGCGCGTTGGAGGATGGCGGCGAACACGTCGAGCTGCCCACATACGCGTTCCAGCGTGAGCGCTACTGGCTGGAGGCCGAGCGCGATGACCTCGGCGACCCAGCGTCGCTGGGCCAGGCGGCGAGCAGGCATCCGCTGCTGGGAGCTGCCGTGCCGCTTCCCGACCACGCCGGGTCACTCTTCACGGGCAGACTTTCACTCCACAGTCACGCGTGGTTGGCCGACCACGCCGTGATGGATCTGAACCTGTTTCCGGCCAGTGCGTTCGTCGAGTTGGCGCTGTATGCGGGGGCGCAGTTGGGTTGCGAGGAGATCGAGGAGCTCACTTTGCTTTCGCCCTTGGAGCTCTCCGAGGACGCCTCAATTCAAATCCAGGTGCTCGTAGGCGAGCCCGATGCCTCGGGGCGACACGCCTTCGGGGTGCATTCCCGACGCGAGCCCGCCAATGAGACGGAGTGGCCCGAGGAGCCGCTGACCTGTCACGCGATCGGGAGGCTCGCGTCTACTCGGGTGTCGAGCGCCTCCGGTCGTTCGCAAGCCGAGAGCGCGCCCGTATGGCCGCCGCAGGGTTCGAACGAGATCGATGTTGACGGCTTCTACGAGCTGTTGTTCGCCGGTGGACTCGAATACGGTCCACGTTTTCAAGGGTTGCGGCGGGCCTGGCGCTCGGGCGATGAGGTCTGCGCGGAGGTCGAGCTCGGCGATGACGAGGCCAGGCAATCCGATCGCTTCGGGATGCACCCCGCGCTGCTCGACGCCGCGTTTCATTGCCTGGCGCTGAGGGCGCCGCTCACCGACGGCGACGCCGCGGAGTTGCCGATCTCGCTTGGTGGGGTGAGGCTGCACGACGGCGGAGCCAACCGGCTCCGCGTGCGTGTAACCCCTTCGGGTGAAAAACAGGTGACGCTGGTCGGCTTCGACGATACGGGTGCGCCCGCGATCGAGATAGAGACCCTCGCGACGCTCCCCGCTACGCGCGCGCAGCTGGCGGGCTCGGATCTCGCAAAGTCGCTTTTCGGCTTGGAATGGGCGCCACTCCGCGGCAGCGGCTTCGAGCCCCCCGCAACTCTCTCCTGGGCGGCCCTCGATCGCGACAAGGACGGTTGGCTTGCCCGCGCCTGTGCGGAGACTCCCTGGGACACGTTCCTGCACTCGGACCTCGACGCCCTGCTCGAGGCGATCGCAGGCGGTGCGCTGCCTCCCGATGTCGTTCTTGCCGTTGCGCCCGCCGGACCAGGCGCCGAGGGCGCCGACGGTGTGTCCGAGCCAGGACTCGCGGGCGCGCACGAGAGCGCCCGCTGGGCGCTTGAGCTACTGCAACGTTGGTCGGCGAGCGAGGCCTTGGCCGAGTCCCGGATCGTGCTGATCACTCGCGAGGCGCTCGCCGCAGCAGACGGGGACCTGCTCGCGGGCGTCGAGCAAGCGCCGGTATGGGGGCTCGGACGGACGGCCCAAGCCGAGCATCCCCGACGGATCGTGCTGGCCGATGTGGCCGGGGAGTCGTTCTCATGGGAGCTGCTCGCGCAAGCCCTCGAGCAGGGCGAGCCCCAGATCGCATTTCGGGCAGATCGAGCTCTCGTGCCTCGTCTGGTGCGAGCAACATCCGCGGGCAATGCTTCGACCGAGCGGGCCTGGGGGGCCTTCCCTGACTGGGTGGGCGAGCGCACCATCCTGATAACCGGTGGGACGGGAGGGATCGGAGCTCTGCTCGCCAGACGCCTGGTGGAGCGCCATCGCGCTCGTTCGATTCTGCTCGTCAGCCGCGGGGGGCTCGCAGCGCCCGGCGCTCCGGAGCTGGTCGCCGAACTCGGCGAGCTCGGCGCGCAGGTGGAGGCCCTCGCGTGCGACGTCTCCGACCGTGCTCAGGTACAAGCGCTGCTGCAGGCGATTGCGCCCGAGCGCCCGCTCGGGGGTGTGATCCACGCCGCCGGCGTGCTGGACGACGGCGTGCTCGAGCGCTTGACACCCTCCCGGCTGGCGAACGTGCTCGCACCGAAGATCGATGGCGCGCTTCATCTACACGAGCTCACGGCCGAGCTGAAGCTCGACGCTTTCGTGCTGTTCTCCTCCTCCGCGGCAACTCTCGGCGCCCCAGGTCAGGGCAGCTACGCGGCCGCCAATTCATTCCTCGATGCGCTCGCCTTCCACCGGCGCGCGCGCGGTCTACCGTGCGTTTCGATGGCGTGGGGGCTGTGGGACGCCGACGCCGGCATGGGCGGTCGCATCGAGCAGGCCGACCGCTCGCGCGTTCTCCGCGCAGGCATGCGAGCGCTGCCCGCGGAGCTCGCGCTCGACCTGTTCGAAGAGTCGCTTCGCCGCGACGTGGCGCTCACCTTGCCGATGGACTTGGACATGGCCTCATTGCGAGCACAAGCTCGCAGCGCGGGGTTGCCCGCGATGTTCGACGGCCTCCTGGGAAGCCCCGTGCATCGTGTGCGCCAGTCGCGTGCGGATTCGCTGGGCGAGCGCCTGGCGAATGCGAGCGACGTCGAGCGCGAGCGCCTCGCGCTCGACGTGGTGCTGGCCCACACCGCCGCCGTGCTCGGGCACGCCTCGCCCGCATCGCTGGAGTCTCGTCAGCCATTCAAGGAGCTCGGCTTCGACTCCCTGACCGCGGTTGAGTTGCGCAACCGGCTGGCGGCTGAGATGGATCGTCCGCTGCCGGCGACGCTCGTGTTCGAAAACCCAACGCCCGAAGATCTCGCGCGCTGTCTCGCCGAGCTGGCGCCGGCGGCCGCCTCCACGCCGGCGGCCGCCTCCACGCCGGCCGGCTCGCTCGAGAGCGAGTTCCTCGCCCTGCGCGGCAAGATCGCAAAGATCGCCTCCGATGGGTCGCAGCGGGAGCGCGTGGCCGCCCAGTTGCACTCGTGCCTACGGGAACTCGGCGCCGACACGAACCTGCCAGCCGACACACGCCTGCAGAGCGAGGACGAGGATCTGCTGGCGGCCGGCGCCGAGGAAGTGTTCGAGATGATCGACCGTGAGCTCGGGCCGCTGGACACGCGCGACGGAGACGCCCATGCGGTTGGGAGCGGGGAGCCGAAGCATGGCTGATGAAGCCAAGCTGCTCGACTACCTCAAGCGAGTCACGCTCGATTTGCGCAACGCCCGTCGCGAGGCCGACGACTTGCGTCAGCGCGCCGACGAGCCGATCGCGATCGTAGGTATGGCCTGCCGCTACCCCGGCGGGGTGCGCTCGCCAGAGCAACTCTGGGAGCTGGTGGACGCGGGCGTCGACGCGATCGACGGTTTTCCCGAGAACCGCGGTTGGGACTTGCAGGAGCTCTACGACCCCGATCCAGATCGCCTCGGCACCAGCTATGTGCGTGAAGGAGGATTCCTCCACGACGGGGATCTGTTCGATGCCGACTTCTTTGGCATCAGCCCTCGCGAGGCGCTCGCGATGGACCCGCAACAGCGGATCCTGCTCGAAATCTGTTGGGAGACATTCGAAAGCGCCGGCATCTCTGAGGACTCGCTGCGCGGCAGCAGGACCGGCGTCTATGCGGGCGTCATGTATCACGACTACGGCACGCGTGCCGGGTCGGGCCCCTCAGAGCTCGAGGCATATTTGGGCATGGGCGGAGCGGCCAGCGTGGCCTCCGGGCGCGTCGCCTACAGCTTCGGCTTGGAGGGGCCGGCAGTCACAATCGATACGGCCTGTTCTTCCTCGCTTGTCGCGATCCATCTTGCGTGCGGGGCGCTGCGAGCGGATGAGTGCGAGCTGGCCCTTGCCGGTGGCGTGACCCTGCTCTCGACGCCCCAGCCCTTCGTGGAATTCTCGCGTCAACGCGGGCTTGCACCCGACGGTCGCTCAAAGTCATACGCGGACGCCGCCGACGGGGTCGGTTGGTCGGAGGGTGCCGGCATCGTGTTGCTGGAGCGGCTCTCCGAGGCCCAACGTCTCGGTCATCGAGTTCTAGGGGTCATACGAGCGAGTGCCGTCAACCAAGACGGAAGGAGCAACGGACTTACGGCTCCGAGTGCGACCGCTCAGCGCAAGGCGATCGAGCGAGCCTTGCGCAGCGCCGGATTGAACAGCGCCGACATCGACGTTGTCGAGGGTCACGGAACGGGCACCAGCCTGGGCGATCCGATCGAGGCGCGGGCACTGCTTGCGACCTACGGGCAGGGCCGCGATCGGGCCCGTCCCCTGTTGCTTGGATCGGTTAAGTCCAATATCGGACACACCCAGGCGGCGGCCGGTGTGGCAGGAGTAATAAAGATGGCGATGGCGGCGCACCACGAGCGCCTACCCAAGACCCTGCACCTCGACCGTCCCTCGAGCAAGGTCGATTGGTCCGCGGGCGCGGTCTCGCTGCTGGCCGAGAGCGTGCCGTGGCCACGCGATGGGCGTCCCCGTCGCGCTGGGGTCTCCGCCTTTGGCTTGAGCGGAACCAACGCCCACCTGATCTTCGAAGAGGCGCCGGCGCCGTCGCCGTCGCCCGCGCCCGACGGACCGGCCGCCTCGCGGACTCGGTCGCGTTCGGTCCCACCCGGACGAGCTATCCCGTGGGTTCTCTCCGCGCGCGACGGCGCGGCGCTGGGGGAGCGAGCCGAGGGCCTGCTGGGATGCCTCGAAGACGCTCCTTGCGAGCCGATCGACGTCGGGCTGTCGCTGGCCACGCGCTCGGCGCTTGGACAACGCGCCGTGGTCGTGGGCGCCGACCGGGAGCGATTGCTGGAAGGGCTGCAAGCCGTGGCGCGAGCAAAGCCAGGCGCCGGGGTCTACGGCGGCAAGCTGCCTCCACGACCAGGACCACTGGCGATCATGTTCACCGGCCAAGGCGCGCAGCGGCCCGAGATGGGAGCGCAGCTATATGAGGAGTTCCCCGTCTTCAAGAGCGCGCTCGACGAGGCTTGCGAGCAGCTTGACCGCCATCTCGGAGCTTCCCTGAAGGAGGTCTTGTTCGCGCCCGCCGAAAGCACCCGCGCCGCGGGCTTGGATGACACCGAGTGGGCGCAGGCCGGCCTGTTTGCGCTCGAGCTGGCCCTGTATCGACTCGTCTGTAGTTGGGGGCTGCGCCCCGATTACCTGATTGGGCACTCGATCGGGGAGCTCACGGCCGCCTGCGTCGCGGAGGCGCTCTCGCTCCAGGACGCCTGTCGCCTGGTCGCCGCCCGGGGACGCTTGATGAGCGCGCTGCCCCAGGGCGGGGCTATGGTCGCCGTCGAGGCTTCAGAGCGGGAGATGCTCGACGAGCTTTCTCGGGCTGGCGGACACGTCGCGCTCGCCTCGGCCAACGGCCCGAACTCGGTGGTGATCTCCGGGGATGAGCCTGCCGTGCTGGAGCTCGCGCAAACATGGAGTCGGCGCGGGCGCAAGACCAAGCGCCTGCGCGTCTCCCACGCCTTTCACTCGGCGCGGATGGAGGCGATGCTCGAGGAGTTCGGCGAGGTCGCCGAGAGCATCGCCTTCGGCAAACTGTGCGTCCCTGTCATCTGCAACTTGACGGGGCGCCCGGCCCAGGACAGCGACCTGTGCTCGGCCGAGTATTGGGTTGCCCAGGTACGAGCCACGGTGCGCTTCGGTGAAGGCGTTGCCTGGTTGAACGAGCGAAACGTCGGTTGCTTTTTCGAGGTCGGGCCCGATGGCGTGCTCAGCGCGCTCGTTCGCGAGGGTCTGGAGCGCCGCGGTCTCGACGAGCAGCCGATCGTGGCGGTCTCGGCGCTGCGCCCCGAGCGCAGCGAAAGCGAAACGCTGATTGGTGCGCTCGCGAGCCTTTGGACGGCCGGGGTCGAGCTGGATTGGGAGTCGAGCTTCGCCGATCTCGAGGCAGGTCGGCTCGAGCTGCCCTCCTACCCGTTCCAGCGTCGTCGTTACTGGCTCGAGCAGAGCTCGACCGCGGCGGCGGACGTGGAGTCGCTCGGTCAGCGAGCTCTGAGTCATCCCTGGCTTCGCGCCACCGTCCTCCTGGCCGAGTCGCAAACGACTTTGTTCACCGGCCAGCTCTCGCTACGCACAGATCCGTGGCTTGGCGAGCACGCCGTCTTCGAGCGGATACTGCTGCCGGGAGCGGCGTTCCTGGAGCTGGCATTCCAAGTCGGCGCCCATTGCGATTGCGAGGTTGTTCGGGAGCTGACCTTGCAAGCTCCCCTCGTGCTGGCCGATCACCAGACCGTTCAGTTGCAGGCGACTCTCGGGCCCTCGGACGAGGCCGGGGTACGCACGCTTGGAATCTACTCGCGGGCGTGGCACCTTGAGGATGCGACGGCAGAAGAGAACCCTTGGATCTGCCACGCGGTCGGCTCGCTGGAGGGCTCGGGCGACCGATCGCAGCTGGAGCAGGAGCGCGAGCCGGAGTACGACCAAAGCTGGCCCCCGCCCGGTGCGGAGCCGGTCGCGGTCGAGGAGCTCTACGACGGACTTGCCGCGGCGGGTCTGGAATACGGCCCGCTGTTTGAAGGCCTCCAGCGAGCTTGGCGGCGCGGGCAGGAGGTCTACGCCGAGGTCTCACTGCCCGACGGTGAGTCCCCGCGCGGGAACTCCTTCGCATTGCATCCCGCCCTGCTCGACGCGGCCCTGCATGGGCTTGCGCTTCAGCACCGCGACGAGGATGGCACCGAGGGAGCGCGCCTGCCCTTCTGTTGGCGTGAGGCGAAGCTGCTACAGCGCGGCGCGTCGACTTTGCGCGTTCGCCTGGCCGCGGTTGGAGAGGACGCAGTGTCGATCGCCCTGAGCGACGACGGCGGCAAACCGGTCGGCTCGGTCGGGTCGCTGCTGACCAGGCCAGCCGCCGCATCCGAGCTGCCCCGCGCCTCCTCCAAGCGCGAGCTTACATACGGCCTGCTTTGGGAGCAGACGCCGCTGGGCACGCTCGGCGAAGAGCCCCGGCGTTGGGCTTGCATCGGGGCGCAGGCACACCGAGCTTCGCTTGAGGAGTTGCCTGTGGAGCTGGCGCACTACGACGATCTGCACTCGCTCGTCGAGGACTGTGAGCAGGACGCTGAGGTGCCTCAATTCGTATTGCTCTCTTGTCAGGGCGAAGGCGCCCCGCCCGAGAACGTCCACCGCGGCGTGACCGGGGCTTTGGCGGCGCTACAGCGGTGGCTCCAGTGCGAGCGCTTGGAGCGCTCGCGTCTGATCCTGCTCACAAGCGGGGCGGTCGCGGCCGGCGAGGACCGGGACGTGCTCGATCTCGTCGGGGCGGCGGTGTGGGGTTTGGCGCGCTCGGCTCAGTCGGAGAACCCTGGACGGCTGCTGCTGGTGGACATCGACGGGCAATCGGCCTCCTGGGGAGCCCTTCCGGCGGCGGTGCTCCAGGGCGACCCCCAACTTGCGTTGCGCGAAGGCCAAGCCTTCACGCCGCGTTTGGCCCCAACCGGAGCGCCTCGCAGGCAGAGTGGGCAAGCGCCGCGTGGCACCGTCCTGATCACCGGCGGCACCGGTGGGCTCGGCGCACTCCTGGCCAGGCACTTGGTTACACAAGGCGCCGACGACCTGGTCCTGACCAGTCGCTCCGGCGAGCGCGCCGCCGGCGCCGCGGCTCTGCGCGACGATCTCGAGCGGCTCGGCGCCCGGGTTCGGATCGCTGCCTGCGACATCTCCCAACGAGAGCAGGTCGCGGAGTTGATCGCCTCGGTGGAAGAAGGAGCCGGACTGCGCGGAGTGATCCACGCAGCCGGAGTGCTCGACGACGCGACGATCGCATCGCTGAGCGTCGAGCGGGTCGAGCGCGTGCTGGCCCCGAAGGTGGACGGTGCGTGGCACCTGCACGAGCTGACGCAGTCCTCGGAACTCGACATGTTCGTGCTGTTCTCCTCGGTGGCGGCCACCCTCGGCGCTCCCGGTCAGGGCAACTACGCGGCGGCAAACGCGTTTCTGGATGCCCTTGCGCTGCATCGGAGTGCACGAGGCTTGGTCGCCGTCTCGATGGCCTGGGGAGCCTGGCAACAAGAGCAGGGAATGACCGCTCGGCTCACCCGAGCCGAGCTCGCGAGAATCGCGGGCTCCGGGTTTCCCCTGCTCACCGCGGAGGAAGGCTTGGAGTTGTTCGACGTGGCGCTCTCGTGCGAAGAGGCGCTCGTCGTGTCGGCACGCCTGGACCGGGCGGCGCTGCGTGCGCGAGCCGGACGCGAGGACATCCCGGCTGTGCTGCGGGGGTTGATCGGCCGGAGCACCCGTGCGAGACCCATCCAAAGTCAAGGTTCCTGGGCCGCGCGCTTGGCTCGCGCAGCCACCTCAGAGCGCATCGCGGTCGTACTCGAGCTTGTGCGCACAGAGACCGCGGCCGTGCTGGGATATGCCTCGGCTGAGGCGCTCGACGTCGAGAGAACCTTCAAGGACCTCGGCTTCGATTCCCTGAGCGCCGTCGAACTGCGCAACCGACTCGAAGCGGCTGCGGGTCTGCGTCTGCCTTCCACGCTCGTTTTCGACCATCCCACTCTGCCTGCCTTGGCCGAGCGCTTGGTCGGCGAGCTCGACGACGACCGCGAAGCGGGCATCCGCCGGGCCGCCGTCGAGCTGGACATGCTGCAGCAGACCTTGGCCGGCGTCAGCGTCGAGGAGGTGCGGCGGGCGGGCATCGCGACGCGACTACAGCGGATGCTCTCCGACTGGGAGCGCTCGGGTGAGGCCGACCGCCAGACCCCCGACGCCGAGATCGCCTCGGTCAGCGACGAGGAGATGTTCGCATTGATCGACGCGGAGATCGGGGCGTCATGACCGGCCGCTCACACACCAAGACGATGCGGACAGACGATGAGTAGCGCCGAGAACAAGCTTCGCGACTACCTCAATCGCGTGACGCTCGACCTGCGCAAGACGCGACGTCAGCTAAACGAGCTCACCGATCGCGATCGCGAGCCGATCGCGATCGTCGGGATCGGCTGCCGCTACCCGGGGGGCGTCTCCTCGGCCGATGACTTTTGGGATCTCCTACAGGCAGGCCGGGAGGGGATCGTCGGGTTCCCGCAGGATCGCGGATGGCCGCTCGAGGATCTGTATGACCCCGATCCCAGCACGCCCGCCAAGACCAACGTCAGGGAAGGGGGATTCCTCGCCGACGCCGGGCAGTTCGACGCCGGCTTCTTCGGCATCAGCCCGCGCGAGGCGCTGGCGATGGATCCCCAGCAGCGGCTGTTGCTCGAAACCTGCTGGGAGGCGTGTGAACACGCGGCCTTGGATCCCCTCTCGCTGAGGGGGACTTCAACGGGTGTATTCGTCGGCATCTATCCGTTCGGCTACGGAGCAAAAGCGGCCGAGTGGGACGATCCGCAGGGCTTCAGGCTGACCGGCACGACGTGCAGCGTGGCCTCCGGGCGCATCGCCTACACACTCGGGCTGGAGGGCCCGGCGATATCGATCGACACCGCGTGTTCCTCCTCGCTGGTGGCCCTGCATCTGGCCGGCCACGCCCTCCGTCGCCGCGAGTGCTCACTGGCTCTGGTGGGCGGATCCACCGTCATCGCCGGTCCCGAGATATTCATCGACTTCAGCCGCCAGGGGGGACTCGCTCCCGACGCCCGCTGCAAGGCCTTCGCGCAGGCCGCCGACGGCACCGCCTGGGGAGAGGGGGTAGGCGTCCTGCTCGTCGAGCGCCTATCCGACGCCCAGCGCCATGGTCACCGCGTGCTCGCCGTGGTGCGGGGCAGCGCCGTCAACCAGGACGGTGCAAGCAACGGACTGACCGCCCCCAACGGGCCCGCCCAGCAGCGGGTCATCCGAGCAGCCCTACTCGACGCCGGCCTCAGCCCCGCGGACATCGACGCGGTCGAGGCGCACGGCACCGCGACCGAGTTGGGCGACCCGATCGAGGCGCAAGCCCTGCTAGCGAGCTACGGATCGCGCCCGGCCAAGCGACCGCTGTGGCTCGGCTCTGTCAAGTCGAACGTCGGACACACCCAGGCCGCGGCCGGTATCGCCGGGGTGATCAAGATGACGATGGCTCTCAAGCACCAGTCCTTGCCAAAGACGCTGCACGTCGATCGACCATCGAGCCAGGTCGACTGGTCCACGGGCTCGGTCTCGCTGCTGACCGAGGAGCGTCCCTGGCCGATCGGGGAGACACCGCGTCGTGCGGGAGTGTCCTCGTTTGGCATCAGCGGAACCAACGCCCACGTGATCCTCGAGGAAGCGCCCGAGCCGGGGGAGTCGGTCGCGCCGGGGGAGTCGGCCGCGCCGAAGGAATCGGTCGCGCCGGAGGAATCGGTCGCGCCTGAGCAGCCGCGCGGTGTGCTCGGCGCCGAGACCTCGGCGTGGGTCCTCTCGGCGCGCACCGACGCGGGCCTGAGCGCTCAGGCCGAGACGCTGGGCGAGTACTTGGACGAGGCGTCCGACCTCGGCCCATCCGAGCTCGCTCGTGCTCTGGCCCGCAGGCCCTCGCTCGAGCACCGCGCGGTTCTCTTTGGCAACACGCGCGAGGGGCTGATGTCGGGTCTGGATCTGCTCGCTCGTGGAGAGCGCACAGAGGCTGCGCTCTGCGGTCGGGCCGCAGGCAACGGACGCGTCGTGTTCGTGTTCCCCGGTCAAGGATCTCAATGGCAGGGCATGGCGCGCGAGCTGCTGGAGAAATCGCCCGTGTTCGCCGAGCAGATTCAGGCCTGCGAGGAGGCTCTCGCCGCCCACGTGGACTGGTCCTTGCGCGACGTTCTCGGGGGCGCGCCCGGATCGCCCGGGCTCGAGCGGATCGACGTCGTACAGCCGGTCCTGTTCGCGGCGATGGTTTCGCTGGCACGGCTGTGGCGCGCCTGCGGTGTGCAGCCGGCGGCGGTCGTCGGGCATTCTCAGGGCGAGATCGCCGCCGCGTATGTCGCGGGCGCGCTCTCCCTCGAAGATGCGGCGCGGGTGATCGCCGTCCGGGGGCGGGCCTTGGCCAAGCTCGCGGGCAATCGCGGCGGCATGATGTCGGTCGCGCTGGACGCTTCCCAGCTCGCCGATCGCCTCGGTCATCTCGACCCAGAGATCGTCCTGGCGGCGAGGAACGGCCCGTCCTCGATCGTCCTCTCGGGGCCGGCGCAAGCGCTGCGCGAGCTGCAAGGGCGATGCGAGGAGCAGGACGTGCGAGCCCGTATCGTCCCCGTCGAGTACGCGGCGCACTCGCCGCAGGTGGAGAGCGTTCGCGAGCTGCTGATCGACGGGTGCGATGGGGTCAAGCCCGGACCCGGCGAACTGCCTTTCTATTCGGCTGTCACCGGCGGCCTGCTGGACGCCGCAACGCTCGACGCCGAGTATTGGTATCGAAACGTGCGCGAGCCGGTCGCCTTTGAGGCGGCGATGCGCAGCGTGCTCTCAGAGCGAGTGCAGGCCGTCGTCGAGGTGAGCCCACACCCGGTGCTCACGATCGCCATGCGGGAAACGCTCGACGCCATGCGGGCCGAGGTGCCCGGCGGAGACCGGCACGAGGCAGCCAAGGGCGATCCGGCTCCCGTGTTGGGTTCGCTGCGACGGGACGAGCCCGAATGCGAGCGTATGCTCACATCGCTCTCGGAAGCTTGGGTTCACGGCATCCCTGTCGATTGGCCGCAGGTGCTCGGCGCGTCCGTCGCCGAGCACCCACGCCTGCCCAGCTATCCGTTCCAGCGCGAGCACTATTGGCTCGACTCCTCGCCAGCCGGCGACGCCGGAGCGGTGGGGCAAGCACAGTCCGAACATCCCCTGCTCGGCTCGGTCGTGGCCCTGGCCGACGAAAGCGGCTGGCTGTTCACCGGCCGTCTGTCGCTGAAGACGCACCCCTGGCTTGGCGACCACGCGGTCGCCGGTACGGTGCTCCTGCCGGGAACGGCGCTGCTGGAGCTCGCCTTGCACGCCGGAGCGCGAGCCGGTTGCGAGCGCGTCGGGGAGCTCGTCCTCGAGACGCCGCTGACGCTCGAGGAAGGATCTTCGATCCAGTTGCAGGTGTCGGTTGGCGCGCCGGAGGAGGACGGGCGCAGGCGCGTCCAGATCCATGCTCGGCGCCAGAGTGCGACAGGCGAGGACCGCGATCTGGGCGACGGTTGGACGCGTCACGCCAGCGGGATGCTCGAGCCGGGCGAGGGCGAGTTCACAAAAGAGGTCGATCGCCCACAAACGCCTGTGCCCGCGGTTTGGCCGCCTCCAGGCGCTGCGGGCGTGGACGTCCAAGAGCTCTACGAGACGCTTGCCGATCGCCGGCTCGAATACGGCCCCGCGTTCCAGGGCTTGGAGGGGGCTTGGCGCCTTGGCGAGGAACTATTCGTCGAAGCGAGCGTGTCCGAGCAGCAACGCGAGGCATGTTCGCTGTTTGCGATACACCCGGCGCTGCTCGACGCCTGTCTGCACCCCGGTGCCGGCGGGCAACCAGATTCGGGCTCCGTAGGTCTCCCGTTCTCCTGGCGCGATGTGCAGGTGTATCGAGCAGGCGCAACCCGGTTGCGAATGGTCTGCTCCAGCGTGGGCGACGGGGAGATTTCGCTGCTCGCGCTCGACGAGCAGGGAGCGCCCGTGCTCTCGGTCGGGTCTCTGCTCGTCCGCTCGGTGGCGGCGGAGCAGCTACGCGGCGAGCGAGCAGCGGAGCATTCGTCGCTGTACGAGCTGAACTGGGTGCCCGGCGCGAGCGCCCACGACTCCACGCTTGGATGCGTCGCGGTTCTAGGCGAGCACTCGCCCGAGCGGCGCGAGTCCCTCGGCCGGCTCGCGACAAGCCTCGACTTCCACGCGGATCTCGATGCCCTCGCCGACGCGATAGAGGGTGGAGCCCAAGCGCCTGACGCGGTGCTCTGGGAGGGAATGCCCCAAGCCATCCAACAGCTTGGGCCGGCCGCGCACGAACATGCGCGGGAGACGCTCCGGCTCGCCCAGGCGTGGCTGGCCAGTCCGGTCCTCGAGGAGTCTGCGCTGATCGTAATGACGCGAGGCGCGGTGGCGGTCCAGCGGCAGGACACGCTGCCCGGTCTTCGCACGAGCGCGAGTTGGGGCCTCGTGCGCTCGGCCCAAGCCGAGAGTCCTGGGCGGTTCCTGCTCGTCGATGTGGACGAGGAGCCCGCGTCCTTTGAGGCGCTCGGCCCTGCGATCGCCCGGGCGATCGGCGACGGCGAGTCGCAACTGGCGATACGAGACGGTAGGTCCTACCTGCCGCGCCTCGCCAGAGCCAAGGCGATGTCCTCAAGCGGACCGCTGACGGATGGAGGAGCGTCGAAGGGTGGGGGAGCGCTGACGGATGGGGGAGCGCCGACGGATGGGGGGCCGCCGACGGATGGGGGAGCGTCGAAGGGCCGAGGACCGCTGAAGGGCGCAGGCACCGTGCTGCTGACCGGAGGTACCGGCGAGCTCGGTGGCGCCCTTGCCCGGCACCTGGTGCTCGCCCACGGCGTGACGAGTATCGTCCTCGCCGGCCGCGCCGGGCCCCAAGCGCCAGGGGCGAACGAGCTGGGAGAGGAGCTGACGGCGCTCGGCGCAGCGACTCAGATCGTCGCCTGCGACGTATCCGACCGCTCCCAGCTCGAGCGCCTGATCGACTCGATCTCGGCCGAGTCCGATCTGGTCGGCGTCGTTCACGCCGCCGGAGTGCTCGAAGATGGTCTGCTCGGCTCGCTCTCACCCGAGCAGTTGGCCCGCGTCCTCGCGCCAAAGCTCGACGCGGCCGTCCACTTGCACGAACTCACCAACGAGCTCGATCTGCGCATGTTCATCCTGTTCTCCTCCGCCGCGGGCGTGTTCGGCGCCCCCGGACAAGCCAACTACGCGGCGGCCAACTCGTTCCTTGACGCCCTGGCCGCTCACCGACGCTCGCGGGGACTGGTTGCGAACTCGATGGCCTGGGGTCTGTGGGAGCAGACCGGGGCGATGGTCGCGCACATGGACGAGTCCGACCTCGCGAGGATGCGCCGCGCGGGTGTACGCCCGCTCAGTTCCGTCGAAGGCCTCGACCTGTTCGATGCCGCGCTGGAGCTCGACCGGCCTTTGAGCATCCCCGTCGCGCTCGACATGCCGGCGCTGCGGGCCACAGCGAGATCCGCCGGGCTCGCTCCACTGCTCTCTGGCCTGGTGCGATCCTCGGCACGACAAGGCTCACGTGCGCAGGGCGCTGCGCTGTCGCGGCGTCTGGCGAGCCTGGATGAGCAAGGACGTCGCAAGGCGGTGGGTGAGTTCGTCCGAGGGCACGTGGCGGAGGTCCTCGGACACTCCTCCGCCGGCGACCTGGAACCGGGCCGCACGTTCAAGGACCTCGGGTTCGATTCGCTGTTGGCGGTCGAGCTCAGCAACCGCTTGAGCGGCGCGAGCGGCGTGCGACTGGCGGCGACACTCGTATTCGACTATCCGACCGTCGAGGAGCTGGCCGCCCACCTGCTGGCCCGAATGACCGGCGAGAACACTTCTTCAGGCCGCGCTTTTGGCACGACGACGTCAACGAGCGAGCCGATCGCGATCGTCGGGATGAGCTGTCGCTTTCCCGGTAACGTGGACTCTCCGGCCGCCCTCTGGGATCTGGTGGCGCGGGGCGGCGACGGCATCTCTGCTTTCCCCGCCGACCGTGGTTGGCCCCTGGAGGAGTTGCTCGACGCCGCCGACTCCCAGACTGCGAGCTCTCGCGTGCTGGAAGGAGGCTTTCTGTACGACGCGCCCAATTTCGACGCTGCGTTCTTCGGTATCGGGCCGCGCGAGGCGAGCGCGATGGACCCGCAACAGAGGCTGCTCTTGGAAGCGTGCTGGGAGGCGCTCGAGCACGCGGGGATCGACCCGCTTGAGCTGAAGGGCAGCGAGACGGCGGTGTTCGCGGGCATCAGCTCGCAGGATTACGGCCTCGGCGGCGACGGCCTCTTCGGCCTCGACGGCTACGGCATGACCGGGAGCGCCGCCAGCGTCATCTCCGGCCGGGTCGCCTACACCTTCGGCTTCGAGGGTCCCGCCGTCACGGTCGACACGGCTTGCTCCTCTGCGCTGGTCTCCATGCACCTGGCCTGCCAGTCGCTGCAGGCCGGCGAATCGTCGCTCGCGCTCGCGGGAGGCGTGACCGTGCAATCGAGCCCCGCGGTCTGGCTGGAATTCAATCGTCAGCAAGGGCTCGCGCCGGACGCAAGATGCAAGCCATTCGCCGACAGCGCCGACGGAGCGACGTTCTCCGAGGGAGTCGGTTTGGTCGCGCTCGAGCGACTCTCCGACGCCCAGCGGCTCGGACACGAGGTGCTCGCGCTCGTGCGAGGCAGCGCGGTCAACCAGGATGGGGCCAGCAACGGCCTGACCGCCCCCAACGGGCCGTCCCAACAACGCGTCATTCGACGCGCCTTGGCGAACGCCGGCCTCGCCGCGCACGAAATCGACGCGGTCGAGGCGCACGGCACCGGGACCACGCTCGGCGACCCGATTGAGGCGCAGGCCCTACTGGCCACCTACGGCCACGAGCGTTCCCGGTCGCGACCGCTGCGACTCGGATCGGTCAAGTCGAACATCGGCCACACCCAGGCCGCCGCAGGCGCGGCCGGAGTGATCAAGATGGTGATGGCTCTGCGTCGAGAGACGCTGCCCCAGACGCTGCACGTCGATCGCCCCGCCGCAAGCGTGGACTGGTCGGCCGGCGCGATCTCGCTGCTCACAGAGGCACGGGAGTGGCCCCGAGGCGCCACCACCCGCCGAGCGGGCGTCTCCTCCTTCGGGATCAGCGGCACCAACGCCCACCTCATCCTGGAGGAGGCCCCAGCCCACGGGAGCGGCCCCTCGACGCGATCGCAAGCGTCTGCTTCGGCCGCCCCCGAGGTGGCATGGCCGCTGTCTGGGAAGGGCGAGGCCGCGCTTCGTGCGCAGGCCCACAAGCTCGTGGCTCATCTGGGCAGACAGTCGGCTTGGAAGCCCGCGGATGTGGCAGCCGGCCTGGCAAGACGCTCAGCCTTCGAGGATCGTGCCGTCGCGACAGGGAGCGACCGTGAGGAGCTGCTGCACGCGGTCCAAGCCCTCTCTGAGGGTCGGGCGGACGGCAAACTGGTGCAGGGCACCGCGCCGCCCGCCCCGGGAAAGCTGGCGTTCCTGTTCTCCGGCCAGGGCGCCCAGCGTCCAGGCATGGGCAGCGAGTTGTTCGCGGCGCTGCCCGTGTTCAGAGCTGCCTTCCAGGAGGTCTGCCTGCACCTGGACCCGCTGCTCGAGCAACCGCTCGCCGAGGTCCTGTTCGCATCGGAGGGCTCCCCGCAGGCGCGTCTGCTGGATGAAACAGCCTTCACTCAGCCCGCCCTGTTCGCGTTCGAGGTCGCCCTGTTCAGACAGTTGCAGAGCGTCGGAGTGCGTCCCGACTACCTCATCGGCCACTCCATTGGTGAGCTCGCCGCAGCGCACGTGGCCGGCGTCCTGTCCTTGGGCCACGCCTCGACTCTTGTCGCCGGGCGCGGACGCTTGATGGGCTCGCTTGCCCCCGAGGGAGCGATGGTGGCCGTGCAGGCATCCGAGAGCGAGCTTGCGCCCGCTCTGGAGGGTCTCGAGCAGGAGGTATCTGTGGGCGCCGTAAACGGTGCATCGGCGACCGTTCTCTCCGGTGCGCGAGAGGCCGTCGAGAGCCTCGCTCGCTCCTGGGAAAGCAAAGGGCGCAAGGTCAAGCGTCTGACGGTGAGCCACGCGTTTCACTCGCCCTTGATGGAGCCGATCCTCGAGGAGCTCGCGCAGCTGGCCCGCGGTCTCACCTTCAACGAGCCCTCGATCCCGATTGTCTCGAACTTGACGGGCGAGCCGGTGTCGGGCGAGAGGATGCGCGATCCGCTCTACTGGCGCGAACACGCGCGCCAAGCGGTGAGGTTTGCCGACGGCATCGACTGGCTGCGCCGGCACGAGGTGAGGCGCTTCCTCGAGGTCGGCCCCGACGGAGTGCTGGCCGCCCTCTGTCACGAGTCGCGCGAGGGCCAGGGCAACCAGACCCGCGCGCTCGTTGCCGTACCCGCCCTGAGGCGCGATCGCTTCGAGCCCAGTTCGTTGAGCGCTGCGCTTGCGGCGCTCTGGGTGGACGGGGTCGAGGTCGACTGGGCCGCCTTCGAGGACACCCACGGAGCACCCGCAATCGAGCTGCCGACCTACGCCTTCCAGCGCGAGCGGCACTGGTTGCAGGCCGCCCCGCGCGGCGCAGACCTCGCGGCCGCGGGCATCGAGCCCGAGGCGCATCCTTTGCTCGGCGCGACGGTGGCGCTCCCAGGCGACGGGGGCGCTCTGTTCACCGGCCGGGTCTCGCTGGCCCGCTGCCCTTGGCTTGCGGATCACCTCGTCATGGGTGTCGCGCTGCTGCCCGGAACCGCTCTGCTGGAGTTGGCGCTGCACGCCGGATCGAGGCTCGGCTGTCACGAGTTGGAGGAGTTGACGCTCGAGGCGCCGCTGGCCTTGCACGCTGAGGATGCCAGCCAATTGCAGGTGTCCGTCGGCGAACCGGACGAGCATGGTCGCAGGGCGCTCGAGATTCGCTCCAGCACATACGCCGAGGGCGAGCACCAGACCCAAGCGGCCTGGAGGTGTCACGCTCGAGGGACCCTGATTCAGGGAAGCCCGTCCGAGGGGGGGCAGGCCGACAGCGCGGATCGCGCCGAGGCCCAAAACGCGGATCGCGGCCAGGCCGATGGCGCAGCCCGCGCCGAGGCGCACGCCCTCGTGGTTGGAGCCTGGCCGCCGCAGGGGGCCCAGGAGCTCGAGCTCGACGGCCTCTACGGCGAACTTGCCGAGCTTGGACTGGAATACGGGCCCGCCTTCCAACGATTGCAAGCCGCCTGGCGTCACCGAGACCGTCTGCTCGTCGAAGTCGCGCCGGCCGAGAACGAGCAGGGCGCCGACGGGTTCGCGCTGCATCCAGCTCTGCTGGACTGCGCTCTGCACGCGAGCGCCCTGCACGATCTTCGGTCGGCTCCCGGCTCCTCCGAGCGCTCGGAGGGAGTTCGCGTCCCCTTCGCCTGGCGAGGGGTCAAGCTGCACGCGGCGAGGCCCGGGGCGCTGCGCATCTGCATTTCGGACCAGCCCCAGACGGGCGCTTTGTCGCTGATCGTGGCAAGTACCGAGGGTGATCTCCTCGCCGATATAGACGCGCTCCAGACCCGTCCGATCTCAGTCGAGGAGATGGTCTCCTTCGAGCGCGCCGGGGTGAGGCGATCCTCGTACTTGCTGGGCTGGGAGCCCCTCCGCGTCCTTGCGCCGCCGCGCCCCGGCCAGCGTTGGGCCGTGTCCGAGGACAGCGAGAACCCCCTTGTTTGCGAGGCATTGCGCGCGGCGAATATCGCCGTCGATTCACTCGCCGGCTCGATCTCCGATTCGCAGAACGGTGTCCAAGATCCCGTACAACTACTGCTCATCGACTGCGCCGGCCACGCGCGCTCGCTAGCCGACGAAGGCGTGGCCGAGGACCCGATCGCGGCGGTGCATCTCGCCGTGAGAGGCGCTCTGGCTTCGCTCCAAAGCTGGCTGTCCCACGAGCGCCTCCAGGACGCGCGTTGCGCACTGGTGACCCACGGAGCCGTCTCGGTCGACCCCAAAGACGCGCCCCCCGATCTGGCCCAAGCAGCGGTTGCGGGTATGGTGCGCTCCGCCCAAGCCGAGCATCCGGGCAGACTTCTCCACATCGATCTGCCCGGCGAGCCCCGGTCGGGCAGCCCAGACGCCGATTGGGGGCTCCTGCCCGCGGCAATCGCCACCGCGCTCCAGCAGGACGAGCCACAACTGGCGATTCGGGACGCCACGATCCTGGTAGCGAGACTTGTAGGAACTTCTATCCCCACTCCCATCGGCCCCGACTCTCGGGATCGCTCACCGGACACTCGCGGCGCATTCGGCGCAAAGGGGACCACCCTGATCACGGGCGGCACGGGTGCCTTGGGGAGCTTGATCGCCAAGCACCTGGTGCGTGCACACGGAGTGCGCAGTCTGCTACTCACCAGCAGGCGAGGTCCCGAGGCCGAAGGCGCCGGCGAGCTCCAAGAAGAACTCGAACGGTTGGGTGCCCGCGTCCTCATCAGGGCGTGCGACATGGCCGAGCGCGAGCAGGCCGAACAAGCCATCGCCTCCCTGCCACCCGAGCTCGCCCTCAGCGCGGTGGTGCACATGGCAGGCACGATCGAAGACGGGGTCCTCGAATCGCTCACGAGCGATGCGCTAGATCGCGTGCTTGCTCCCAAGCTCGACGCCGCCATCCACCTGCACGAACTGACCAAGGAACTCGAGCTGTCGGCCTTCGTGCTGTTCTCCTCGATTGCCGGGACATTCGGGGGCCCGGGACAGGCCAATTACGCTGCCGCAAACGCCGCGCTCGACGCGCTCGCGATGCGTCGCCGCGCCGAAGGCCTGCCCGCCCTCTCGCTGGTCTGGGGCCCCTGGGCGAGCACCGGGCTCGCCACCGATTTGAGCCGACGCGATCGGGCGCGCATCGCCGACGCCGCGATCGAGACGCTCGAACCCGAGGACGGCTTGGAGCTTTTCGACACCGCCTGTAGCAAAAACCAGACACTCGTCGTGGCGGCTCGCCTGAACCCCACGACACTGCGCTCCAGTGCGCGCGCCGGCAAGCTGCCTGCGCTGTTTCGCGGTCTCCTGCCCACCCCCGCCCGCTCGCCCACCCCCGCGGGAGGGCCGCTGGCCCGTCGACTGGCTGGGGCGGCCGAGGAGGAGGCAAAGGAGATCGTGCTCGGCCTGGTACGCGAACAGGCAGCCCTCGTCTTGGGACACGGCTCGCCCGAGAAGATTCCCGCCGAGCGCGCCTTCAAGGATCTCGGCTTCGACTCGCTGGCGGCGATCGAACTGCGCAACCGGCTCGACGCCGCGACCGGCTTGCGGTTGACCTCGACGCTGATCTTCGACTATCCCGAGGCCGCCTCCTTGGCCGAGCACCTGCTTGGGCGTTTGAGCGAGCGCGCCGCCGCCCCCCGCGCCGTCGCAGCGCCCACTCGCGCGGAGGAGCCGATCGCGATCGTCGGCATGGCCTGTCGTTATCCGGGCTCAGTGGGCACCCCGCAGGAGCTGTGGGAGCTCGTGTCCAGCGGCCGCGACGCGATCTCGCCGTTTCCCGAGGATCGTGGATGGAACCTCGACACGCTGCATGCCTTCGACGCCGAGAGTCCCGGCAGCAGCCATGCGATGGAGGGCGGGTTCGTGCGAGACGCCGCCAACTTCGACGCCGCCTTCTTCGGTGTCGGCCCCCGCGAGGCGCTCGCGATGGATCCCCAGCAACGCCTGCTGCTGGAAGCGAGCTGGGAGGCGCTCGAAGACGCCCAAATCGACCCGGCCTCGCTGAAGGGAAGCCAGACCGGGGTTTACGCCGGCGTCATGTACCAGGACTACGCCAGCAGCATCGATCCAAGCCAGGCGGCCGGCCTGGAGGGATACCTAGGAACCGGCAGCTCGGGCAGCATCGTGTCCGGTCGACTCGCCTACACCTTTGGCCTGCAAGGACCCGCCGTATCGGTGAACACCGCCTGCTCCTCCTCGCTGGTGGCGGCGCACTGGGCCTGCCAAGCGCTGCGCGAGGGCGAGTGCTCGCTTGCCCTCGTCGGCGGTGTGACGGTGATGTGGACGCCCGCCGCGTTCGTCGAGTTCTCGCGCCAGCGCGGACTCGCCGCCGACGGGCGTTGCAAGTCCTACGCCGACTCGGCCGATGGCACCGGCTGGGGAGAGGGTGTCGGCGTATTGGTGCTCGAGCGTCTCTCCGAGGCCCGCCGCCACGGCCACACCGTGTTCGGGCTCATCCGCGGCAGCGCCATCAACCAGGACGGGGCCAGCAACGGCCTGACCGCGCCAAACGGTCCCTCCCAGCAGCAGGTCATCGGCCAGGCCCTCGCCAACGCCGGTCTCTCCACCGGCGACATCGACGCTGTCGAGGGTCACGGCACAGGCACCGCCTTGGGCGACCCCATCGAGGCGCAGGCCCTGCTTGCCACCTACGGACAATCCCACGATCGCAAGCACCCCCTGTGGCTCGGCTCGATCAAGTCGAACATCGGACACACCCAAGCCGCGGCCGGCGTCGCCGGTGTGATCAAGATGGTGATGGCCATGCGCCACGGTGTGCTTCCCCGCACTCTGCACATCGATCGGCCCTCAACCGAGGTGGATTGGTCCGCCGGCGCCGTCTCCCTGCTGAGCGAAGCACAGCCTTGGGAGCGCTTTAACAGGCCGCGGCGTGCGGCTGTCTCCTCGTTTGGCATCAGCGGCACGAACGCCCACATGATCCTCGAGGAGGCGCCGAGCGCCGAGGAGTCCCTCGCTCCCGAAAGTCCGCCCGGCGGGGCGCGCGCTCAGGCGCCCCCCGAGAGCTTGCCCTGGGTGCTCTCGGCCGGCAGCGCCGAAGCTCTGCGCGTGCAGGCCCGTCGCCTGCACGATCATCTGCTGCTAGCCGAGGACTCGAGCGCAACCGAGGTCGGTCGCTCGCTCGCCAAGCGACCCCGACTCGAGCATCGCGCCGTCCTGTTGGGGCGCGATCGCGAGGATCTGATGCAAACGCTCGGCCATGTCGCGCAAGGAGAGCGAGCCTCCAACGTCGTGCCGTCCACCTCCGAGTTGCAAGCCACCGGGGAGGCCACGCTCGCGTTTCTGTTCACGGGTCAAGGTTCGCAGCGGTCGGGGATGGGGGCCCAGCTCTACGAGCAGCTTCCGCTCTATGCGCGCGCCTTCGACGACGTGTGCGGCCATCTCGAGGAGCACCTCAACGGTTCGGTGCGCGAGCTGGTGCTCGGGGCTCCGCTCGCGAAGGCCTCCAGCCGAGTCGATCCGATAGAGCACGGATCGATCGATCACACCGCCTTCGCGCAGGCCGCCTTGTTCGCGCTCGAGGTCGCCTTGTTCAGGCTGCTCGAGGGCTACGGCGTACGTCCTGACTACCTGATCGGCCATTCGATCGGAGAGCTCGCCGCCGCGCACGTCGCGGGCGTGTTCTCGCTCAGCGATGCGAGCCGGCTCGTCGCCGCTCGCGGACGCTTGATGGGCGAACTGCCCACAGGCGGTGCGATGGTCGCCGTGCAAGCCTCCGAGCGAGAGGCTTTGGACTCGCTCGAAGGCCAGCGGGCCGTGGAGATCGCGGCCGTCAACGGCCCAGGCGCGGTCGTCTTCTCGGGCGAGGAGAAGCCCGTGTTGCGTCTCGCCGAACTATGGGAGAGCCGCTCGCGCAAGGTCAAGCGCCTGCGCGTCAGTCACGCCTTCCACTCCGCGCGCATGGACGGCATGCTCGAGCGCTTCGCCGAAGTGGCCGGCGAGATCCCCCTCACCTCACCCCGGATCCCGATCGTCTCGAACTTGACCGGAGCGCCTGTCACGGCCGCGGAGATCTGCTCGCCCGACTATTGGGTGCGTCAGGTTCGCGCCCCGGTGCGCTTCGGCGACGGCATAACTTGGCTTGGGTCCCAGGGCGTCCGCGGATTCCTAGAGCTCGGTCCCGACGGCGTGTTGAGCGCCATGGCGGCGGACATTTTGGGAGGCGCGGGCGATGGGGTGGGCGCCGGTGCGCCAGTCGAAGCGATCGCGGCCGTGCCCCTGCTCCGGCGAGATCGTCCGGAGGGGCAAAGCTTGATGAGCGCGCTCGGGGAACTCTTCGCGCGCGGAGTCCAGGTCGACTGGGCTTCGATGTTCGAGGACGGCGGAACTCCGGTCAAGCTCCCGACCTACGCGTTCGATCGCAAGCACTACTGGCTTGAGCCCCGCTCGCCCTCAGACGAGTTGGCGGCGGTAGGCCAGAGCTCGGTGAATCATCCCCTGCTCGGAGCGGCGCTCACACTGGCCGGGGAGCATGGTGGGGTGCTCACCGGTCGCGTGAGCTTGCGCGAGCAGCCTTGGCTTGCCGACCATGCGGTCCTCGGTACCGTCCTTCTGCCAGGCACAGCCTTCGTCGAGCTTGCGCTTCACGCGGGTCGCGAACTTGGCGCCGAGTATCTGCACGAGCTGACCTTCGAGTCGCCCTTGGCCCTCGAGGAAGGGACCGAGGCGCTACTGCAAGTGTCCGTCGGCGAGGTGGACGAGCACGGCAATCGCACCGTCGCGATCTATTCGCGTGCCCGGCAAGAGATCGAGGCACTCTCGGACGAGTCGTGGACTCGCCATGCCAGCGGGACGCTCGGCTCGGTCCAGAGCGCACCCGACATCGCGCCCCTGGTGGAGCGGGGCGAGGAAAGCTGGCCTCCGCGAGACGCCCAGCCCCTGGACACGAGCGAGCTATATGACCGTCTGGGACGGCACGGCTTGGACTATGGACCAGCCTTTCAGTGTGTGCGGCGGGCCTGGCGCCGCGACGAGGAGCTTTTCGTCGAAGTCGCCCTTGCTGACGACGTGCTCGCCGAGCACGGCGGCTTCTCGATCCACCCGGCTCTCTTGGACAGCGCATTTCACGTGCTGATCGACGAGCTTGACTGCGACGCCGGCGCCGGGGACACGGTCAGCCTCCCCTTCTCCTTCGCCGCTGTGACGCTGGGCGCAGGTGCGACGCGCTCATTGCGGGTGCAAATCTCTCGGGGCGCCCAGGGGACTGTGTCGCTGGTCGGCGAGGACGAGTCCGGAGCGCCGGTCGTGCGGGTCGGTTCGGTCCTCAGGCGGGACGTTTCCGCCCAACAGATCTCAAGCGCCCACGACCGCGTCCACGAGTCGATGCTGCGTCCCTGCTGGTCGGAGCTACCCTTGGACGCCGCCGAACCCTCCAGTGGCGGCCGCTGGGAGCTGCTCGGCCACCCCGATACCGCTGCGGCGATGCTGGCCCGCTTGCGCGACACGGGTCTCGCGTGCGAGCTCTACGACGGCGCTTGGGCCCTCGCCGTCGAGCGCGGCTCACCGCCGGTGTCGGTCACTCTGCTTGACTGCCGCCCGCTTGCAAGCGAGCGTTTGCCGGGCTCGGTTCGGGCAGCGACGACTCGCGTGCTCGACGTGTTGCAGCAATGGTTGGCCCGTAGGTCGCTCGCCGACGGGCGCCTGGTTGTGCTCACAAGCGCAAGCGTCGCCGTGCGCGCGCCGGAGGAGTGTCGCGATCTGGCCGGCGCGGCCGTGTGGGGTTTGGTCCAATCGGCGCAGGCAGAGCACCCCGGGCGGTTGGTGCTCGTCGATTGCGACGAGGACTCCGAGTCCTGGCGTGTGCTGGTCCGAGCGCTCCAGAGCGCAGAGTCCAGGCTCGCTCTGCGCGCAGGGACCGCCTTCAAGCAGACATTGGCGCGCGTGCCCCGCGATGCGCCGCTCGCCCCAGCCTTCGATCCGCAGCGCACGGTGCTGATCACCGGGGGGACCGGCGGCTTGGGTGCGCTCTTGGCGAGACACTTGGTGCGCTCGCACGGTGTGCGCAGCCTGCTGTTGGCCAGCCGCTCGGGGCCGTCCGCCGCGGGAGCAGCCGAGCTCGAGCGCGAACTGAGCGAGCTTGGCGCGCACGCGAGGATCGTGGCCTGCGACGTGGGCGAGCGCGAGCAACTACAACGGTTGCTCGACTCCGTGGAGAGCTCCCATCCGCTCGGCGCCGTCGTGCACAGCGCGGCCACGATGGACAACGGTCTGCTCGACTCGCTGACGCCCGAGCGCCTCGGGAGTGTGCTGGCGCCCAAGGCCGAGGCCGCCTGGCACCTGCACGAGCTAACCGCGTCGATGGAGCTCTCCGCGTTCATCCTGTTTTCGTCGGTCGCCGGGATCTTCGGGGGACCCGGGCAAGGCAGCTACGCGGCCGCGAACCTGTTTTTGGACCGCCTCGCCGAATACCGCCGCGCTCGCGGGCTCGCCGCGACCTCGATCGCCTGGGGACTTTGGGAGCAAGCCGGCGCCGGCGCGGAGATGGGCCAGCGCGAGCTCACGAGCGCGGTCGGCTCGGCGGGCCTGCGGCCGCTCGCGCGCGCCCACGGTTTGGAGTTGTTCGACCGCGCGGCTGCGGGCACCGACCCGATGGTGGTGGCCGCCCCGATCGAGCTGTCGGTCTTGCGCGCGGAGGCGCGCTCGGGAAGTCTCCCGCCTTTGTTGCGAGGTCTCGTGCGGATTCCCCAAGCCCCGCGGTCGGCGCCCGCAAAGGACACGCTGCGCGACCGGCTCGCCGAAACGGCCGAGGAGGATCGCGAGGACATGTTGCTTGCCTTGGTCAGAAGCGAGTCGGCCGGCGTGCTCGGACTCGACTCGCCGAGCGAAGTCGGACCGAGCAAGGCCTTCAAGGAGGCCGGGTTCGATTCGCTAGCGGCCGTCGAGTTGCGCAACCGCCTGGGAGCAGTCACCGGCCTGCGGCTGCCGGCCACCTTGATCTTCGACTGTCCAAGCCCGCGGGAGCTGGCTCAGCATCTGCTCGGCGAGCTGGATCGAGAGCAGCCGGACGGCGCGGGGACGACCCGTGCCCCGTCGCTCGAGCGGGCGCTCGAGGACATGGAGTCGAGTCTCGCTCGCATGGACGGCGAGCCGGCCGAGCGACGACGAGTGGCGGCCCGCCTCAGGGCATGCCTCTCGGCGCTCGAAGACGACGGTCCCGAGGTCGACCTCGACTCGGCCACAGACGAGCAGATGTTCGAGATCCTCGACACCGAGCTGGGGGCGCTATGAGCTTGCGACTCCCTTGCCTCGACGGAGTGCGCCGATGAGCGACGACGCCAAGCTGCGCTCTTACCTCAAGCGCGCGACTTCCGACCTGCGCAGCGCCCGACGGCGTGTGCTGGAGCTGGAAGAGGAACGCCGCAGCCCGCTTGCGATCGTCGGGATGGCCTGCCGCTATCCGGGCGGCGTGCGCTCCCCCCAGGATCTTTGGGAGCTGGTGTGCGCAGGTCGCGACGCGATCGGCGCGATGCCCGAGGATCGCGGGTGGAACGTCGATCGGCTCTATGACCCAGACCCCGCAAACGTCGGCACGAGCTGCACCCGCGAAGGGGGCTTCCTGCACGACGCGGGCGAGTTCGACCCCGAGTTCTTCGAGATAAGCCCCAACGAGGCGCTCGGCATGGACCCCCAGCAGCGCCAGTTGTTGGAAGTGAGCTGGGAGGCGCTGGAGGACGCCAACATCGATCCCCGCTCGCTGCGCGGCAGCGATACGGGCGTCTTCGCGGGTGTGATGCACCACGATTACCTCAGTGCGATGCGCGGTCCCGCCCAGCTGGGCCTGGACTCGGGTCTTGGTTCCAGCAGCGCCGGCAGCCTCGTCTCCGGACGTGTGGCCTATGCGCTTGGCTTGCAGGGGCCGGCCGTTTCGCTTGACACAGCGTGCTCATCCTCGCTTGTGGCGATCCACAGCGCCGCCGACGCCCTGCGCAAAGGCGACTGCTCGATGGCCTTGGTCGGAGGGGTGGCTGTCATGTGGTCGCCCGCCCTGTTCGTGTGGTCTTCGCGTCTGCGTGGTTTGGCGCCGGACGGTCGCTGCAAGGCCTACTCGGACACGGCCGACGGCGTCGGCTGGGGCGAGGGTGTTGGTGTTGTGGTGTTGGAGCGTTTGGGTGATGCGTTGCGGTTGGGGCATGAGGTTTTGGGTGTTGTTCGTGGTGGTGCTGTGAATCAGGATGGGGCTAGTAATGGTTTGACTGCTCCTAGTGGTTCTGCGCAGCAGCGTGTTGTGCGTGCGGCTTTGTTGAGTGCTGGTTTGGTTGGGTCGCAGGTTGGTGTGGTTGAGGGTCATGGGACTGGTACGAGGTTGGGCGATCCGATTGAGGCGCAGGCTTTGTTGTCTGTTTATGGTCGGTCGCGTGGTGGTGTTGGGCCTTTGTGGCTTGGGTCTTTGAAGTCGAATATTGGTCATACCCAGGCTGCTGCTGGTGTGGGTGGTGTGATCAAGATGGTTTTGGCTTTGCGTAATGGTGTGTTGCCTGCGACTTTGCATGTGGATCGTCCGTCTGGGGAGGTCGATTGGTCTGCGGGTGAGGTGTCTTTGTTGGGTGAGAGCGTTGTGTGGGAGCGTGGGGATGAGCCGCGTCGTGCTGGTGTGTCTTCGTTTGGTGCGAGTGGGACCAACGCGCATTTGATTTTGGAGGAGGCGCCGTCTGGGGATGGTGTGGGGGGCGGGCGTTTCGGGGTGAGCCTGAACGGTGTCGGTGGTGGGGATGGTGTTGGTGGGGATGTTGAGGGTGTGGTTGGGGATGTTGGTGTTGATGGTGTGTTGGGTGGTGGTGTGGTTGCTTGGGTGGTGTCTGGTCGTGGTGGTGGGGCGCTTGAGGGGCAGGCTGGTCGGTTGTGTGAGTGGGTTGGGCGTGAGGCTGGTGTGGGTGTGGGGGATATTGGGTTTTCGTTGTGTGAGCGTTCTGTGTTTGAGGATCGTGCGGTGGTTGTGGGTGATGGTCGCGATGGGTTGTTGGGTGGTTTGGGGGCTTTGTCTGAGGGTCGTTCTGTGGCTGGTTTGGTGCGTGGGCGTGTCGCGGGCGATGGTGCTGGTGGTGTGGTGTTCGTGTTTCCGGGTCAGGGTTCGCAGTGGGAGGGGATGGCTGTCGAGTTGCTCGATAGTTCGGTGGTGTTCGCGGATGGTGTGCGGGCGTGTGAGGATGCTTTGTCTGGGTTTGTCGATTGGTCTGTTGAGGGTGTGTTGAGGGGTGTTGCGGGTGCGCCTTCGCTTGATCGGGTGGATGTGGTGCAGCCTGTTTTGTTTGCGGTGATGGTGTCTTTGGCTGGGTTGTGGCGTGCGTGTGGTGTGCATCCTGTTGCTGTTGTAGGTCATTCTCAGGGGGAGATCGCGGCGGCTTGTGTGGCTGGTGCTTTGTCTTTGGGGGACGCGGCGCGTGTGATCGCTGTTCGTAGTCGTGCTTTGGCTGAGTTGGCGGGGCAGGGCACGATGATGTCTGTCGCGTTGGCAGGCGCGGACATCGCAAAGCGCATCTCGGGGTTGGAGGAGAAGGTCGGTATCGCCGCGATCAACGGACCAAACTCCACCGTCCTCTCAGGAGACACACAAACACTCCAACAACTACACACCAAACTACAACAAGAAGAAATTCACAGCCGCATGATCGCGGCGGCGGTGACCGCCGGGCACTCGCCCCTGATGGATGTGTTGCGAGACGATTTGCTGCACGCGTACGAGACACTGAACCCTGCGCCTGGCGAGGTGCGTTTTCACTCCACTGTCACGGGCGGTCTGCTGGAGCGCCCGCGGCTGGATGGCGAGTATTGGTACCGCAACGCGCGAGAGCCCGTGCAGTTCGAAGCCGCGGTCGGCGCCCTCTTGGAGGAAGGACGTCGCACGTTTATCGAGATGAGTCCCCATCCAGTGCTGAGTGGCGCGGTCGGGGATATCGCCGGGCAGGCGGTCGAGGACCCGAATGAAATTCTCGCGTGCGGATCGCTGCGCCGCGGCGAAGGCGGGGCCGCGCGCTTCGCCCAATCGCTGGCCGAAGTGTTTGTCCACGGAGAGGACGTCGACTGGCGCGCCGTGCTCGGCCGGCCCGCCGGCAGGCCCGTGAAGCTGCCGACCTATGCTTTCCAACGCAGGCGCTACTGGCTCGAGCCTGCAAGCGACCTGGGAGACGTGAGCTCGATCGGATTGGCCGCCGTCGACCACCCTTTCCTGAGGACGAAGGTGGAGTTGCCGAACGAGCGCGGAGTCGTCTTCGCCGGCGCTCTGTCTTTGCGCGAGCACCCTTGGCTGGGCGACCACGCGGTCACAGGCGTTGCGATTCTGCCGGGAGCGGCTTTCGTCGAGATGGCCCTGTTCGCCGGCCGGGAGGTGGGAGCCCCCGCTGTCTCGGAGCTGGTTCTGGAAGCCCCGCTGGTATTGCGGGAGGGCCGGAAGGTCGCGCTGCGTGTGTCTGTGGAGAGGTCCGCCGAGGATGCGGAGCCGGCCATCGGCATCTACTCGCGCGCGATCGAGCTCGATGAGGAGGATGAGCTTCGCGATGAGCCATGGATATGTCACGCCAAAGGCATGCTCGCGCAAGCCGGCTCCGCCGGTGAGGGTTCAAGCGGCGACGTCCTCACGGCAGGACGGGCCGGTGCGTGGCCGCCGGCCGAAGCGCAGCCGGTCGAGCTGACCGACTTCTATGAACGCGCGGCGGAGATCGGGGCGGACTTTGGACCGGCTTTCCACAGTCTCTCGGCAGCGTGGATCTCCGGAGAGCAGGTATTCGCCGAGGTCGAGCTCGCTCAGGAGCTGCACAGCGAGCTAGGCCGATTCGCGCTGCACCCGGTGCTCCTCGACGGCGCTCTGCACGCGGTGGGGGTGCTCGGCGAAGAGGAGGGGGCGGACGTGGAACGGGACCAGGGCACCGGGCCGCGGCTTCCGTTCTCCTGGGCCGGGGTGCGCTTGTATTCAGGCGATTCGGCCCGGCTGCGGGTATCGCTGCGTCGAGAGGCGAGCGACACCGTCTCGCTCGCGATCGCCGATGACACAGGCGCTCCGGTCGCCGTGGTGAACTCGCTTGTCTCCCGTGAATTGGGCCAGGAGCAATTGCGCACCGCAAGCTCCGCGGTACACGATTCGATGTTCTGCCTGGATTGGCAGCCCGCACCCGCCGCCTTGGCGGCGAGGGGAGCGAGCCGATGCGCGTGGCTGGGTGCGAGCAGCGCAGGGGCGGCCGCCCTGGTAGATGCGGGCGTCGAGGTCGAGGCATGGGCAGACTTGCCGGCGTTGCTGAAGGGACTCGATGCGGGAGTTGAGATCCCCGAAGCGGTGCTCCTGGATTGCGCCGAGCTCGACGCCCCGGCAACGGCAGACCGCGCAGCGGCGTACGGTTCACAGGAGGAGCAGCCCTTCGCCGAAGCAGACACACTCATCCGGGGCTCCCACGAGACGACCAAGCGTGTGCTTGCGGTATTGCAGTCGTGGCTTGCCGAGGAGCGCCTGCTCTCACAAGCGCGTTTGGTGGTCTTGACACACAACGCGGTGGCGACCACCGCCGAGGAGGACGTGACCGGCCTCGCCCAAGCCCCGATCTGGGGTCTCGTGCGCTCGGCGCAGTCGGAGAATCCAGACTGCATCGCGCTTGTGGACCTCGACGAGCACGAGCGTTCGACGGCCACTTTGGCAAAGGCGCTGGGCGTAGAGCATCCCCAGCTGGCGATCCGCGACGGTGAGGTGCTCACACCCAGGTTGGCGCGGGTCCAAGCGCAAGCGCCAGATGCGGACGACGCTCGACCGTGCGCGATCGACCCCGATGGTTCGATTCTGATCACCGGCGGAACAGGCGATCTGGGCAGGCTCCTGGCCGTCCATCTGGCGCGCGAGCACGGTGTGCGCAGCCTCATATTGGCCAGTCGAAGCGGGCCCGGCGCCCCGGGCTTGGACGAGCTCGACGGTGAACTGCGGAAATTCGGCGCCGAACTAAAGGTGGTCGCCTGCGATGTGGGAGATCGCGAGCAGCTACAGGAGCTCTTGCGGGCAGTGCCCCCGGCGCGCCCGCTACGCGGAGTCATACACGCCGCGGCGGCGCTCCAAGACGGCACGATCGGCTCTTTGACCGATGAGCGCGTCGATCGCGTGCTCGAGCCCAAGCTCGACCCCGCCTGGATGCTCCACGAACTGACCGCGGACTCGAACCTGTCTGCGTTTGTCCTGTTCTCCTCGGTCATGGGTGTTCTCGGTGGACCGGGCCAGGCCAACTACGCGGCCGCAAACAGTTTCTTGGACGCCCTCGCGGCTCATCGGCGTGCGCGGGGGCTGCCCGCCGTGTCGCTGGCGTGGGGAGGTTGGAGCGACACCGGCGTGGTCGATCGTTTGCAGGATTCCGACCTGGAACGCTCGGCCGGACTTGGGATCGGAGGGCTGTCATCGCATGAGGGACTGCAGCTGTTCGACGCGGCCCTGAGGATGGATCGTCCCCTGGTGGTGCCGATGCGTCTGGATACGCTCGCTCTGCGCGCCCGGGCAAAGGCCGGAGTGCTCTCTGTGCTCATGCAGGGTTTGATCCGACTGCCCTCACGGGATGCCTCGCAGGCGCCGGGTTCGCTGGCCAGGCGACTAGCCTCGACGGCCGCTGAGGGACGCGAGGAAGTGGCACTCGAGGCGGTGTGCGCAGAGACGGCGAGCATCTTGGGCTACGCATCGGTCCAGGAAGTGAACCCCCGGAGCGCCTTCAAGCAGCTCGGCATGGACTCCTTGGGCGCGGTCGAGCTGCGCAACCGGCTGAATCTGCTGACCGGTCTGCGGCTGCCCTCGACACTGGTTTTCGATCGACCCACGCCCGTTGCGCTGGCCAATCACCTGCTGGGCCAGCTCACTCCCGAGGAGTCTCCGCAGCGTGCGGAGACATCCTGCGGCGAGGCGGACATCAGACAGGCGCTGGCCTCGATCCCACTGGATCGACTGCGCCGGGAAGGGCTGCTCGAACCGCTTATGCGCCTCGCTGGAGAGGAAAGCGAGCACGGAAGCGTCGCCTCCGACGAGAAGGCTGAGCTGATCGACGCGATGGGGGTTGAGGAGCTCGTCGAACAGGCCATGGAGCGGTCGGGTTCCCCCGCATCCTCGGCGGGAGGCTCCTGATGGGAACGCCCCAAGAGCAGGTGGTCGAGGCGCTGCGCAGCTCACTGAAGGAGAACGAGCGGCTGCGCGGCGAGAACGAGCGGCTGCGACTCGCCGCCAAGGAGCCCATCGCCATCGTCGGGATCGGCTGTCGCTATCCGGGCGGGGTGCGCTGCGCCACGGATCTGTGGGATCTGGTGGCAAGCGGTCGTGACGCCATCGGGGAGTTCCCGACCGATCGCGGCTGGGATCTGGAGGCGCTGTATGACCCCGATCCCGACCATCCCGGCACCAGTTACACCCGCGCAGGCGGCTTTCTCCACGACGCCACCGATTTCGACGCCGAGTTCTTTCAGACGAGCCCCCGCGAGGCGCTCGGTATGGACCCCCAGCACCGGCTCATGCTCGAAACATGCTGGGAGGCGATCGAGGACGCCGGCATCGATCCGCTTGCCCTGAACGGCAGCAGCACCGGGGTATATGTGGGCACGATGTACCACGATTACGGCGGCGGCCTGGGTCGGCTGCCGGCGACGCTGGAGGGCTACCTGGGCTCGGGCAGCAGTGGAAGCGTCGCCTCCGGGATTGTCGCTTACGCGTTGGGCTTGGAGGGACCGGCCGTGTCTGTGGACACCGCCTGCTCGTCCTCGCTTGTCTCCATTCACATGGCTTGTCAAGCTCTACGTCAAGGGGACTGCTCATTGGCGCTCGCCGGCGGTGTCTCGGTGATGGCCACGCCGGGCGTATTCGTCATGTTCTCGCGTCAGCGTGGTTTGGCTCCGGACGGTCGCTGCAAGGCCTATTCCGACCAGGCGGATGGGACCGGAGTCTCAGAGGGTGTTGGTGTTGTGGTGTTGGAGCGTTTGGGTGATGCGTTGCGGTTGGGGCATGAGGTTTTGGGTGTTGTTCGTGGTGGTGCTGTGAATCAGGATGGGGCTAGTAATGGTTTGACTGCTCCTAGTGGTTCTGCGCAGCAGCGTGTTGTGCGTGCGGCTTTGTTGAGTGCTGGTTTGGTTGGGTCGCAGGTTGGTGTGGTTGAGGGTCATGGGACTGGTACGAGGTTGGGCGATCCGATTGAGGCGCAGGCTTTGTTGTCTGTTTATGGTCGGTCGCGTGGTGGTGTTGGGCCTTTGTGGCTTGGGTCTTTGAAGTCGAATATTGGTCATACCCAGGCTGCTGCTGGTGTGGGTGGTGTGATCAAGATGGTTTTGGCTTTGCGTAATGGTGTGTTGCCTGCGACTTTGCATGTGGATCGTCCGTCTGGGGAGGTCGATTGGTCTGCGGGTGAGGTGTCTTTGTTGGGTGAGAGCGTTGTGTGGGAGCGTGGGGATGAGCCGCGTCGTGCTGGTGTGTCTTCGTTTGGTGCGAGTGGGACCAACGCGCATTTGATTTTGGAGGAGGCGCCGTCTGGGGATGGTGTGGGGGGCGGGCGTTTCGGGGTGAGCCTGAACGGTGTCGGTGGTGGGGATGGTGTTGGTGGGGATGTTGAGGGTGTGGTTGGGGATGTTGGTGTTGATGGTGTGTTGGGTGGTGGTGTGGTTGCTTGGGTGGTGTCTGGTCGTGGTGGTGGGGCGCTTGAGGGGCAGGCTGGTCGGTTGTGTGAGTGGGTTGGGCGTGAGGCTGGTGTGGGTGTGGGGGATATTGGGTTTTCGTTGTGTGAGCGTTCTGTGTTTGAGGATCGTGCGGTGGTTGTGGGTGATGGTCGCGATGGGTTGTTGGGTGGTTTGGGGGCTTTGTCTGAGGGTCGTTCTGTGGCTGGTTTGGTGCGTGGGCGTGTCGCGGGCGATGGTGCTGGTGGTGTGGTGTTCGTGTTTCCGGGTCAGGGTTCGCAGTGGGAGGGGATGGCTGTCGAGTTGCTCGATAGTTCGGTGGTGTTCGCGGATGGTGTGCGGGCGTGTGAGGATGCTTTGTCTGGGTTTGTCGATTGGTCTGTTGAGGGTGTGTTGAGGGGTTCTGTGGGTGCGCCTTCGCTTGATCGGGTGGATGTGGTGCAGCCTGTTTTGTTTGCGGTGATGGTGTCTTTGGCTGGGTTGTGGCGTGCGTGTGGTGTGCATCCTGTTGCTGTTGTAGGTCATTCTCAGGGGGAGATCGCGGCGGCTTGTGTGGCTGGTGCTTTGTCTTTGGGGGACGCGGCGCGTGTGATCGCTGTTCGTAGTCGTGCTTTGGCTGAGTTGGCGGGGCAGGGCACGATGATGTCTGTCGCGTTGGCAGGCGCGGACATCGCAAAGCGCATCTCGGGGTTGGAGGAGAAGGTCGGTATCGCCGCGATCAACGGACCAAACTCCACCGTCCTCTCAGGAGACACACAAACACTCCAACAACTACACACCAAACTACAACAAGAAGAAATTCGCGCCCGAATCATTCCCGTGGATTACGCGGCTCACTCCTCGCAAGTCGAGTCCATTCGGGAGCTCCTGCTCGAAGGCTCTGCCGGGATCGACCCGCAGAGAGGTGAAATTCCCTTCCACTCTTCGGTCACAGGCGAGGCCCTCGACGGCGCCGTGCTCGACAGCGAATACTGGTATCGCAATCTTCGCGAGCCCGTGCGATTCGAGCGCTCGATTCGAAATCTGCTTGGAGAGCGCCGTCGCACGTTCATCGAGATGAGCCCCCACCCGGTGCTGACGATGGGGATCGAGGAGACGGCCGGCGAGGAGCCGGTAAACGCCATCTGCTCGCTGCGTCGCCAGCAGGGAGGACCACAGCGCTTCTGCGAATCGCTCGCACAAGCTTGGGTGAGTGGCGTCGCGGTCCGCTGGGAGTCCCTGTTCGAGCGTTCCAAGGTGAGTCGGGTGAGGCTGCCGAGCTATGCCTTTCAACGCAAGCGCTACTGGCCCGAGCTCGGCTCCGGCGCGGTCGATCTCGCGTCGCTGGGACTGGGCGCCGGCGATCACCCCATGCTCGGTGCCATCTTGGTGGACGCCGAGGGCGAAGGTGCGAGGGCCACCGGCTCGATCTCTCTACAGACACATCCTTGGCTTGCCGATCACGCGGTAATGGGCAACGTGGTGCTGCCGGGCACCGCGCTGCTCGAGCTGGCGCTGCACGTAGGTACCGCGATCGGCTGCGGTGCGGTGTCGGACTTCACTCTCGAGGCGCCGCTGATACTCGACGAGCAGTGCCCGACTCAGTTCCAGGTGAAGGTCGGCGAGGAGGACGACGGTGGGGCTCGGTCGGTGACAATCCACTCGCGGCTGTGCGATCTGGCGAGTCCAGGCTCTGTCGCGCAGTCCCAATGGATGCGCAACGCAAGCGGCACGCTGCTCGCGCGGGAACGCTCTGCGCTCGAGCCGACGAGTGATCTCGGCACGGGAAGTTGGCCGCCGAGCGGGGCCCGGCCTGTGGCAATCGAGGGTCTCTACGAGCGTCTGGCCGAACTCGGCGTCGCCTACGGGCCAGCCTTCCAGGGCTTGCGGGCTCTCTGGCGAGAGGGAGCAAAGCTCTACGCGGAGGTTTCATTGCGGGAGGAGCAACGAGAGCAGGCCGCAGAGTTTGCTTTGCACCCGGCGCTGCTCGACGCGACCCTGCACGGTTTCGCCGCGAGCCTCCTCGACCAACAACCGGCCGTTGCCGAGTCGAGCTCTGAGTCCGCGGGGGTACGGTTGCCGTTCTCATTGAGCGACGTGTGGGTCGACGCGAGAGGCTCAGACTCACTACGGGTGTGCCTCACCCCGCTGGGCGAGGACACCGTCTCTCTGATCGCCGCCGACGAAGCCGGGCGGGTCCTCGCCACGGTGGGCTCCCTGTCGTTGCGGGCGGTATCCGAAGCACAGCTCAGAAAAGCCAGGCAGGGCGTGGGCGATGCCCTGTTTTGCCTGGACTGGGTCGTCGCGCCCGCGGAGTCCTCGCCGGAAGTTCGGGCAATCGCGAGCATCGGCTCCGACGCGCAGGAGATCCAGGCGCTGGTCGGGGCCCCGGATCCGCCGAGCGTGGGCGAGACCTACGCAGACGTGGCGGCGCTCGCCCAAAGCGTGAGAGAGGGCAAACAATCGCCGGTGGTGACGATCGTCTGTCCGTCGATGGCGTCCAGAACCGGCGAAAGCGCGCTTGAGCGGACCCACACGATCGCGCACAACACGCTCGGGCTGGTGCAAGCCTGGCTTGCCCAGGAGAGCCTGAGCGCCTCTCGCCTGCTCGTGATCACTCGCAACGCGGTCGCGGCGCGGCCCGGCGAGAACGTCGACGCGGCCGCGGCGAGCGCTTGGGGGCTCGTGCGAGCAGCCCAGGCAGAGGATCCGGGACGTCTGACGCTCATCGACCTCGACGGGGAGCCCGCATCCTGGCGGGCGCTCGACGGCGCGCTTGCCATCGAGGAGGAGCCTCAACTGGCGATACGCGACGGCGCGGTGTATGTCGCTCGGCTCACGCGGGCCGGCGCGGGCACGACGCTCAAACCACCTCCCGGGGCGAGCGACTGGCGACTGCAAGTCGGCCCGCAGGGCACCTTCGAGGACCTGCGCCTCGCGCCGATCCAAACGGACACTCCGCTGGAGCCCGGTCAGGTGCGCGTTTCCATGAGAGCGGCGGGTCTCAACTTCCGCGACGTGGTCACCGCTTTGGGGCTCGTTCCCCGTCGCGGATCGGGCGATGAAATGATCGGCAGCGAAGGCGCCGGTGTCGTTCTCGAGGTGGGATCGTCGGTGCGCGACATCTCCGTCGGCGACCGAGTCATGGGCCTTGTGTTCGACTCGTTCGCCACGAGCGCCGTGGTGGACCGGCAGATGATCGTGCCTATGCCTCCGGGTTGGTCGTTCATCGAGGCCGCCTCGGTGTGCGGGGTCTTTCTGACCGCCAGCTATGCCCTCTGCGACCTCGCGAAGATCAAGCCGGGTGAGCGTCTGCTGGTGCACGCGGCAGCCGGTGGCGTCGGCATGGCGGCGGTGCAGCTTGCCAGGCGTTTGGGCGTGGAGGTGTGGGCGACCGCAAGCCCATCGAAGTGGGATGCATTGCGGGGACTGGGCCTGCCCGACACACATATCGCATCCTCGCGCGACCTCGATTTCAAGCAAAAGTTCTTGGAGGCGACCGCCGGTGAGGGCGTCGATGTAGTCCTGAATTCATTGGCGCGCGAGTACGTGGACGCTTCCTTGGAGTTGCTGCCTCGGGGAGGTCGCTTCATCGAGATGGGCAAGACCGATGTTCGCGATCCTGCTCGCGTGACCGCCGAGCATGCGGGCGTGGGCTATCGCGCGTTCGATCTGCCCGAAGCAGGGCCGGACCGCATCCAAGAGATGTTGTTGGAATTGCTCGACCTGTTGGCCGCCGGGGAAGTGGAGGCGCTGCCGGTGCGCTCTTGGGACCTCAGGCGCGCCCGCGACGCGTTTCGCTTCATGAGCCAAGCAAGACATGTGGGCAAGATCGTCCTCACGCTGCCCGCGGAGATCGACGCGCGAGGATGCGCCCTGATCACCGGCGGCGGCGGCGAGCTCGGAGCGGCAGTCGCCCGCCACCTGGTCGCCCGGCGCGGTGTGCGCTCGCTGGTGCTCGCGAGCAGGCGCGGCCTGGACGTGCCCGGGATCGAGGCGTTGCGCGCGGAGCTCACCGAGCTCGGGGCGCAGGTGCGGGTCGTGGCGTGCGACGTCTCAGACAAGCCGCAACTGAGCGCTTTGCTCGAATCGATCCGGGCCGAAGGTCCGCTGAGCGTCGTCGTTCACTCCGCGGGCGTTCTCGACGACGCCACGATCGAGTCGCTCACCCCGGAGCGCGTCGATCGAGTATTTGCCCCGAAGGTCGACGCCGCTTGGCACCTGCACGAACTGACCAAGGACTCCGATCTAGAGGACTTCATTCTGTTCTCCTCGGTGGCGGGCACCCTTGGCACGGCCGGCCAGGGCAACTACGCGGCGGCCAACGCTTTCCTTGACGCCCTCGCGGGTCAGCGCCAAGCCGAAGGTCTGCCCGCGGTTTCGATGGCGTGGGGCGGCTGGCGGCAGCTCAGCGACATGACCGGCGAGTTGAGCGAGACCGATCTGAGACGTGTGCGGCGGTCCGGCGTAAGCGCCTTCTCGGGCGAAGAGGGCCTCGAGCTCTTCGACGCCGCGCGCGCGAGCGGGGAGGCTGTGGTCGTTCCGGTACGCCTGGACATGGCCACGCTGCGCAGCCAGGCTCGCGACGGAGAGCTCGCTCCCCTGCTGGGCGATCTCGTCAGTGGAGCAACCAACCGCGCCGTCAAGCCCGCAAGCGGCCTGCTCGTCGAACGCCTGGCCGCGGTCTCCGAGGCAGAGCGCCGTCGAGTGGCGCTTCGCTTTGTGTGCGAAGAGGTGGCGGCGGTGCTCGGTCACTCCTCGGCCGAGGCGATCCAGGCCGAGCGCGCCTTCAAAGAACTCGGCTTCGACTCGCTGCTGGCGGTAGAGCTTCGCAACCGGATGAACGCCGCGAGCGGTCTGCGTCTGCCGGCCACCCTGGTCTTCGACTATCCGAGTCCGCTGGCCTTGGCCGAACACCTGACCGGCGAGCTCGCCGGGCTCCAGGTCCCCAAGACGAACGTTTCGGTCCTGTCAACCAGCGACGAGCCGATCGCGATAGTGGGCATGAGCTGTCGCTACCCCGGCGGAGTGCGCTCGGCGGCCGATCTGTGGGAGCTGGTGGCCAGCGGCACGGACGCGATCGGGGCATTCCCGACCGATCGCGGCTGGGACTTGGAGGGCCTGTACGGAGCCGACTCGCCCGACCCCGAGGCGAGCCACACGCGCGAGGGTGGCTTCGTCTACGACGCAGGCGATTTCGACGCGGACTTCTTTGGGATCAGTCCGCGCGAGGCGCTCGCGATGGATCCACAACAGCGGCTGCTCCTGGAAGCCTCATGGGAGGCGCTCGAAGACGCCGGTTTGGATCCCCGCTCCTTGCAAGGCACTTCGACCGGAGTCTTTGCGGGGGTGGGTGCGATCGCCTACGGGAGCGACGCCGCCGCGGCCGAGGCGAACGTGGCGGCCTTTCGCCTGACAGGCTCGCTGGGCAGCGTGGCATCCGGGCGGATCGCCTACACGCTCGGCCTCGAGGGGCCGGCCATGTCGATCGACACCGCTTGCTCCTCCTCGCTGGTGGCCCTGCACCTGGCTTGTGGCGCCCTGCGATCCGGGGAAACCTCGCTGGCCCTGGCCGGGGGTGTCAGCGTGATGTCGACGGCGGACGCCTTCGTCGAGTTCAGTCGCCAACGGGGCCTGGCCGGTGACGGGCGCTGCAAGTCCTTTGCCGCTTCGGCCGACGGCGCCGGCTGGGGGGAGGGCGTCGGGATGCTGGTGCTGGAGCGGCTCTCCGACGCTCGGCGTCGCGGCCATCGCGTGCATGCCTTGGTGCGCGGCAGCGCGATCAACCAGGATGGTGCAAGCAACGGTTTGACCGCGCCCAACGGACCCGCCCAACAGCGAGTGATTCGCCAAGCGCTGGCCAACGCAGGCCTTTCCGGCGCCGAAGTCGATGCCGTCGAGGCGCACGGCACGGGCACCGTCTTGGGAGATCCGATCGAGGCCCAAGCGTTGCTTGCGACCTACGGGCAGCAGCGCGAGCGGCCGCTATGGCTTGGCTCCATCAAGTCCAACATCGCCCACACCCAGCTAGCCGCGGGCGCTGCCGGAGTGATCAAGATGGCGATGGCGCTGCAGAACGAACTATTGCCTCAGACCTTGCACTTGGACGAGCCCTCCCCTCAGGTGGATTGGTCGACCGGGGCGGTATCGCTGCTGAGCGAACCCGTGCCCTGGACGCGCGGATCGGCTCCTCGCCGCGCGGGCATCTCCTCCTTCGGCGTGAGCGGGACGAACGCGCACGTGATCATCGAAGAGGGCCCGCCGGCCCAGTCTGCCCCCACCTCTGAGCCCGAGCCCGAGACGCCGTTCGAGCAAGAGTCCACCCCGGGTGCCCTCAACGAACGTGCGAGCCTGGACAACCTCGAGAGCGCCGCAGCAGAGGGGAGACTCGTGGCCTGGCCGATCTCGGCACGGGGGGAGGCGGCCCTGCGCGATCAGGCCGAGCGCTTGCAGCGGTTCGTGCGGGCCGAGGAGGGCCTTGAGATCTCGGCGGTGGCGGCCTCGCTCGCGCGTCGTTGCGAGCTGGAGGACCGCGCCGTCGCGATCGGCGCGAGTCGCGAGCAGCTGCTGAGCGGGCTCGACGGTGTGCGATCGGGGGAGCTACCGCCGGGCGTGATCCGCGGCAGGGCCGATGCCGCAAGGCCACTGGCGTTCCTGTTCACCGGACAGGGAGCCCAGCGACTGGGGATGGGTCGCGAGCTCTTCCAAGCGTTTCCGGTCTTCAAGGCGGCGCTCGAGGAGATCAGCGCAGAGCTTGAGATCCATTTGCCGAGCTCGCCCTTGGAGGTCATGTTCGCCGCGGAGGGCTCAGCCGCCGCGCTGCTGTTGGATGAGACGGCATTCACCCAGGCGGCCCTGTTCGCGCTCGAGGTCTCGCTGTTTCGACTGCTGGACAGCTGGGGCGTGCGACCGGACTTTCTGGTCGGGCATTCGATCGGCGAGCTGAGCGCAGCGTTTCTGGCGGGCGTCTTCTCCCAGCGGGACGCCTGCAAGCTCGTCGCCGCGCGCGGAGCGCTGATGGGCGAGCTTCCCGCGGGAGGGATCATGGTCGCTCTGCAGGCCTCCGAGCAGGAGGCGCTCGAGTCGCTTGCCGGGTGCGCCCGCGAGGTGTCCTTGGCTGCCGTCAACGGGCCAGAGGCGGTGGTGCTATCGGGCGAGCAGGACGCGGTCCTCGCGGTCGCCGAGCGCTGGCGGGAGCGTGGACGCAAGGTCAAGCGCCTGCGCGTGAGTCACGCATTTCACTCGGCAAGGATGGATGGAATGCTCGATGCCTTCGGTGAGGTAGCCGAGAGTGTCGCTTACCAGACGCCAAGGATTCCTCTGGTCTCCAACCTCATCGGCGAGGGTGGCTCCGAGGAGATTTGCACGCCCGAGTACTGGGTCAGGCACGTGCGCGAGACGGTCCGTTTCGCTGACGGGATCGGCTGGCTCGTGGCCCAGGGCGTGGGCGGCTTTTTGGAGGTTGGTCCCGACGCGGCGCTGGCCGCCATGGCCGCCGAATGCCTGCGCGACCCGCGGCTCGAAGTCGACCGCGAAGCGCATGCGGTCGTCGCCTGCATGAAAGCCGAAAGCTCCGAGGAGCGCACGCTGGTTGGCGGTCTGGCGGAGCTGTGGACGCAGGGGGCGCCGGTCGATTGGGCTGCGATGCTCGGCGAGGGTGAGCGAGAGCGGGTGGTTTTGCCGACCTACCCGTTCCAACGCCGTCGCTATTGGCTTGAGAGCTCCGCGCCACGTCCGGGAGCCAGCTCTGAGATCTCCGCCGTGGACAGCTGGCGCTATGAGGTTCAGTGGAAGCCGATCTCCCCGGCCCCGATCCGTGCGTCAGATGGCGCATGGCTGGTCGCGCTTGCCGACGCGGCCGATGGGTCTTGGGAAAACGAGTTGCTCGCGTCGCTCGAGCGATGTGGACTACGCCTGAAGACCGTGCGCCTCGATGCACTCGACCGATTGTCGGGCTCCACGACGGAGATCGACGGAGTCATCTCGCTTGCGAGCCTTGGGCGCGGCGGGGCTTCCGAGCCGACCGGCTTGCCGGAGCTGCTGGCCCTGGTGCAGGCTCTCGCCGAGGCGGAGATCGACGCTCCGCTGTGGCTGGTCACGCGCGGCGCGGTGTCGGTTGGGTCGAGCGATCGACTCGACGCACCCCTCCAGGCCGGGACGTGGGGTTTCGGCATGACCTTGGGGCTCGAGCAGCCACAACGCTGGGGCGGCCTCGTGGATCTGCCCGCAGCCCTGCACGATCGCACTGTGGCTCAACTCGTTGGGGTGCTGTGCGGCGAAGGCGGCGAGGACCAGTTGGCGATACGCAGCACGGGCGTATTCGCGCGACGGATCAAGCGGGGTTCCGTGCACGAGTCGGGGGCGGCGGGCGGGTGGAGGCCGCCGTCGGGCACGACCTTGATCACGGGCGGGACGGGCGGCCTTGGCGCCCACGTCGCGCGGTGGCTTGCCGAGACGGGCGCCGAGCACCTCCTGCTCACGAGTCGACGCGGCGGCGACGCGCCAGGCGCACAGGAGTTGCAAGTCGAGCTTGAAAGCTTGGGCGCGGCAGTCACGTTTGCGGCCTGCGATGTCTCCCGGCGCGAGCAGGTACAGGATCTGTTGGGTTCGGTTGAGGGACATCGGCCGTTGCGGGCCGTGGTGCACGCAGCCGGACTGGGTAGCCAGAGCACGATCGAATCGCTCGGGTCCGCCGAGTTGGAGCAGGCGCTTGCCGCCAAGGCGTGGGGCGCCTTGCATCTCGACGAGCTCACGCAGGGGCTCGATTTGGACGCGTTCGTGTTGTTCTCCTCGATCGCCGGCAGCTTCGGCTCGGGAACGCAGGCGCCTTATGCGGCGGCGAACGCGATTCTCGACGCGCTCGCCCACAATCGCCGCGCGCGCGGCCTGTCGGCCACGTCGCTTGCCTGGGGCCCGTGGAGCGGCGAGGGCTTGGCCGCGGATGACGCGGTGGGCGAGGCATTGCGCCGTCATGGCCTGGAGCCGATGAACCCTCAGCTGGCCGTCCAGGCCTTGCAAGCAGGGCTGGAGCGGGGCGAGGCGCACACGATCGTCGCCGATGTGCGTTGGAAAACCTACGCTCCGATCTTTGCCTTGGCACGATCGCGACCGCTGATCGAAGATCTGCCGGAGGTCGCCGCGGCGCTGAGTCGCACCGCCTCGGAGGGCGAGCAGACGGGGGCTCGTTTGCGCGAGCGCCTCGTGCAGGCCCCCGAACAGGAGCGCTCCTCGGTCGTACTCGAACTCGTGCGCGGGGAGGTGGCGCGGGCGATGGGCCACACGTCCCTTGACAGTGTCGACAGCCAGCGTCCGTTCAAGGAACTCGGGTTTGACTCTCTGATGGCCGTGGAACTGCGCAACCGTCTGGAGCGGGCGACCGGATTGGGACTCGCGGCCACGCTCGTGTTCGACTACCCGAGCCCGCTCGCTGTGGCCGACCATCTGCGCGCCCTGCTCACCGGAAGCGAAGAATCTGGCGCCACACCGCTGGAGGCCGAGATGGCTGCGCTTGAAAGAGGACTGGCCTCGCTCGGCGCCGGGCCGAAGCGAAGCGAGGTGAGCGCCCGTTTGCGAGATCTGCTGGCCGGCCTGGGGGACGAACTACACGACTCCTCGAGCGAGCGGCAACGAGCGGGAGCGTCACTTGCCGAGCGTATGGAGAGCGCCTCCGACGAGGAGATCTTCGGTCTCATCGACAACGAGCTGGGGGGGATTTGATGAGCGAGGAGCGCAAGCTGCGCGATTACCTGAAGCGGGTCACGCTGGACCTTCACGACACGCGAGGACGCCTGCGTGATCTCGAAGACACCGTAAGCGAGCCGATAGCGATCGTCGGCATGAGTTGCCGCTATCCGGGCGGGGTCTCCTCGCCCGAGGATCTTTGGCGGCTGGTGCGCGAGGGTCACGACGCGATCTCCGCGTTTCCGACCGACCGGGGCTGGGATCTCGGGCAGCTGTACGACTCCGATCCCGACCGCTCTGGGGCCACGTATGTGAGCGAAGCGGGATTCGTCGAGGACATCGCCGAGTTCGATTCCGACTTCTTCTCGATCAGCCCGAGGGAGGCGCTCGCGATGGACCCCCAGCAGCGACTCTTGATGGAAGCGTCCTGGGAGGCGATCGAAGGAGCCGGCATCGATCCTCTGGGACTTAGGGGCAGCCAGACCGGCGTCTTCGTGGGGGCCGCGGCGAGCGGCTACGGCTCGGGTGCGCTCAATTCCTCGGCCAACGGGCTGGAGGGCTACTACGGCAGCGGGACGCTCAGCAGCATCATGTCCGGGCGCATCGCCTACACGCTCGGTTTGGAGGGCCCGGCGGTTACGATCGACACCGCATGCTCCTCCTCGCTGGTGGCCTTGCACCTCGCGTGCGGCGCCTTGCGCGCGCGCGACTGCTCGATGGCTCTGGTCGGCGGGGTGAACGCGATGGTCACGCCGATCGTCTTCGTGGAGTTCGCGCGCCAACGCGGACTGGCCCTCGACGGGCGTTGCAAGTCCTACGCGGAGGCGGCGGACGGAACGGGGTGGAGCGAGGGCGTGGGGATGCTCTTGGTGGAGCGCCTCTCGGAGGCTCGCCGCCTCGGTCATCCCGTGCTTGCGCTGGTGCGCGGCAGCGCGGTCAACCAGGATGGCGCGAGCAACGGGCTGACGGCTCCCAACGGCCCCTCCCAGCAGCGTGTGATTCGCGCCGCGCTGGCCAGCGCCGGTCTGGCCGCCCATCAGATCGATGCAGTGGAGGGCCACGGTACCGGCACCACTTTGGGGGACCCGATCGAGGCTCAGGCCCTTCTGGCCACCTACGGTCAGAGTCGCCCAGTGGGCAAGCCGCTGCGGCTGGGCTCGATCAAGTCGAACATCGGCCATGCCCAGGCGGCGGCCGGCGTGGCCGGCGTGATCAAGATGACGATGGCTCTCCACCACGAACTGCTGCCCAAGACCCTGCACGTCGACCGCCCGAGTCAGAGCGTCAACTGGCAGGCAGGCTCGGTGGAGTTGCTGGAGGAGGCCGCAGTCTGGCCCCAGGCGGAGGAGCCGCGACGCGCGGGCGTGTCCTCGTTTGGTGCCAGCGGCACGAACGCGCACGTGATCCTCGAGGAGGCGCCACGGTCGGCCGATGAGCATGTGGAGGGGGACGCGGACGGACCCAAGCCGGCGGTGCTAAGCGGCGAGGCTTACCCGCTGCTCGTCAGCGCTCGCAGCGAATCGGCACTGGCCGGCCAGGCCTCGCGCCTGGTGTCTTTGCTCCAGAGTGAGCCGGCGTTGGGTCCGGGCGAGCTTGCGAGGTCGCTGGCCCGGCGGCCAATGTTCGAGCAGCGCGCTGTTGCTATAGCCGGCAAGCGTTCGGAGGCGCTCACACGAATCAACGCGCTCGCAAGCGAGTCCTCGGTCCTCGGCGTGGTCAAGGGCTCGGTCGGGGCTGCCGGTGGGCCGACGGTATACGTGTTTCCGGGCCAAGGCTCTCAATGGGCCGGCATGGGGCTCGAGCTGCTCTCCTGCTCGGAGGTGTTCGCCCGGCGACTGCGGGAATGCGAGCAGGCGCTCGCGCCGTTCGTGGACTGGTCGCTACAGGACGCCCTGAGCGACCGGGAAGGTCTGCTCGACCGCGTCGATGTGGTGCAGCCCGCCCTGTTTGCAGTGATGGTCGCCCTGGCGGAGCTGTGGCGAAGCTGTGGCGTGCAGGCCGACGCGGTCGTCGGACACTCCCAGGGGGAGATCGCGGCAGCTTGCGTGGCAGGGGCTCTCTCGCTCTCCGACGGCGCCCGGGTGGTGACGAGTCGCAGCTGCGCGTTGAGGGCGCTCGCCGGGCAGGGCGCCATGGTGTCGCTTGCCGCCGACGCGCCGACCGTCGAAGCCCTGATCGAGCAATACGCGGGCGCGCTGTCGATCGCCTCGGTCAACGGTCCCCGCGCGACGGTCGTATCGGGCGAGATCGACGCGATCGAGGCGTTGCTGGGCGATTGCGAGCGCCAAGCTTTGAAGGCGCGCAGAATCCCGGTCGATTATGCGGCCCATTCGGCCCAGGTCGAGCGAATTCGAGCGGACTTGCTCGAGGGCTGCGCCGGCATAGCGGCGGGCCCACCGCAGATGCCCTTCTACTCGTCTGTGACCGGGGCGCTGCTCGGATCGGAGCCGCTCGACGCCGAGTACTGGTATCGCAACCTGAGGGAGACCGTTCAATTCGAACGCTCGACGGGGGCCTTGCTCCAGGTGGGCTATCGGACGTTTGTGGAGGTCAGCCCGCATCCGGTGTTGGCGGTCGGTTTGAACGAAACCTCAACCGCGCTGAACGCCGAACAGGGCAGGGCCGAGGCGTCGGCAGCGCAGACAACGATAGTTGGGTCGCTGCGACGCGACGATGGCGGTAGCACCCGTTTTTTGACTTCGCTGAGCGAAGCTTGGGTCCAGGGTGCCGAGGTCGATTGGGCCGCGGTCTTGGGGACCGATGCACGGTCACACGTGCGCCTGCCCACCTACCCGTTCGACCGTCACCGATACTGGCTTGAGCAGCGTACGTCAGGGGGTGCCGACATCGCGGCGGCCGGTCTGCTCGCCACCGACCACTCGCTGCTTCGCGCCGCCACCGCGCTCGCCGGTGGCGACAGTTGGCTCTTCACCGGGCACATCTCGCTGCAAAGTCAACCTTGGCTGGCTGACCACGTGGCCGCGGGAGCGGTGCTCGTGCCGGGCACGACCTTTGTGGAGGTGGCTCTGCGCGCCGGCAGGGAACTCGGCTGCGCGGTTGTGGAGGACCTTGTCCATGAAATCCCCCTTGTGCTCGGCGAGCACGATCGCAGACGCCTGCAGGTGTTGGTCGGCGGGAGCGACGAGCGGGGACGCCGCGAGCTGGAGATTTTCACCAGCTCGGAGCGAGTCGAGGAGGGCTCCGAGTGGGTTCGCCACGCGCGCGCGGTGCTCAACCCCAGCGATGGTCAGGGCGAGCCCGGAGAGCCTCTCGACGAGCTCGCGAGGCAGCGTCAAGCCGTGGACTGGCCGCCGGTCGACGCCGAGCCGGTAGCGGTGGACGAGCTGTACGGCTACCTAGCCCGTTCCGGTCTGGAATACGGATCGACGTTCATGGGCGTACAGGCCCTGTGGCGCAGGGAGGAGGAAGCGTTCGCAGAAGTTCGTCTGCCCGAGCGCGAGCATGAGAAGGCTCAGCAGTTCGACCTGCACCCGGTATTGCTTGACGCGGCTCTTCAGACCGGTGTGATGCTGATGCAGGCCGCCGATCCGGAGAAGGCGGGGCAAGCCGTGCTTCCATTCGCCTGGACCGGCTTGCGTCTGCACGGGCTTGGCAGGTCCTTGCTGCGGGTGCATGTCACGCGCACACAGACGGGCGGCATGTCGATGGTCGCCTACGACGAGCATGGTCAGGCGGTGATGTCGGTCGACTCCGTGGTTGTACGCCCGATCTCGGCGGAGCTGTCCTCGAGCTTGCGCAACGCCAAACGCCACGATTCGTTGTTTGCCCTGAGGTGGGTGGCGCTCGATTCGCCGATGCCGGGCGAGCTGCAGACCTCGGGCAAAGCGACGACCCTCTCCGAGGAACGGCTTGCTCCGCTGCTCGCCGAGCTCGACGAGGGTCTTCCGGTGCCCGAGGTGGTGCTCGCCCGTATCGCCGCGGAGCCCTCCTCGCCGAGTGAGGACTCGCCGGCGCAGGCGGTGCGCGCGACCCTGCAACGAGGTCTGTCGCTCGTGCAGGAGTGGCTGAAGGAGCCGCGCCTCGCGCAATCGCGACTTGTCGTGATCACCGACAAAGCGATCGCCGTCGACGCCGCGGAGGGATCTCCCGACATCCAGCTGGCTCCCCTGTGGGGTTTGATGCGCTCGGCCCAATCTGAGCATCCGGGGCGCTTCGTCTTGCTCGATTGCGAGGAGGCATCGGTCTCTTCTGAAGTGCTCGACCGAGCGCTCGCCGGGGACGAGCCCCAACTGGCGCTGCGAGGCACGGATCTTTACGCGGCTCGCCTGGCGCGAGCGGACTCTCCGCCCGAGCAGGCGAGCGATCAGCTCGCCCTCACGCCGTCGGGGGAGCCTGGCAGCGTCTTGATCACAGGCGGCACAGGGGCACTCGGAGCAGCGCTCGCGCGACATCTCGTTGCCGTCCACGACGTTCGCAGCGTGGTGCTGCTCAGCAGGCAAGGTGGGAAGGCGCCAGGAGTAAAGGAGTTGCAAGCGGAGCTGGCGGAGAGCGGAGCGCGGGTCACCGTGCTTGACTGCGACGTCACCGACCGTGAGCGGCTTGTCGAGGCGATCGCAGCGGTACCCGCAGACTTCCCGCTGAGCGCGGTGATACACGCCGCGGGGGCACTCGACGACGGCGTGATCGAATCGATGACCGCCGAGCGGCTGGATCGAGTGCTCGCCCCGAAGCTCCAGGGCGCGTGGAATCTGCATGAACTCACCCAGCAAAAGCCGCTCTCGGCGTTCATCCTCTTCTCATCCAGCACCGGAACGATCGGCGGTCCCGCGCAGTCCAATTATGCGGCCGCCAACGCGTTCCTCGACGCGCTCGCGATCTATCGACGCCGTGAGCTCGGCCTGGTGGGCACATCGCTCGCCTGGGGTTGGTGGGCGGCTGCCGAGGGCTTGGCCGGAGACCTTGCCGAGGCCGATCGCCTCCGCATGGAACGTGGAGGGATGCTCGCGCTTTCGGCCGACGAAGGACTCGACCTGTTCGATCTGGCCTATGCGCTTGGGGAGCCCGTCACGATCCCGATGCGGCTTGACGTGGGCCCGCTCGGCTCTGGCGGCGCCGCGGGATTCGTTCCGCCTCTGTTGCGTGGTTTGGTGCGCATGCCGGCCCGGCCCGCGCAAAGTGCGGGTGGGTCCTTGCAACGGCGGCTCGCCGGCGTGCCCGAGCAGGAGCGCGAACGCGTGCTGCTGGAGCTCGTTCGCGCCGAGGTGGCCGCCGTGCTGGGCCATGCATCCGCCGAGGCGGTCGATACCGAGCGCGCGTTCAACGAGCTTGGATTCGACTCGCTGACCGCGATCGAGTTGCGCAACCGCCTGACCGCCACGAGCGGCATCCAACTCCCGGCGACGCTGGTTTTCGACTATCCGACCACGAGCTCGCTCAGTGGGTTCCTGTTGACGCAGATCTCCCCGTGCGTCGAGGAGTCGCGCGAAGGTCCACTCCAGCAAGACGATCTCCGCGCAGCCCTCGCCACCATTCCCATTTCGCGTCTGCGCGACGCGGGCGTCTTGAGCACGTTGATGGAGCTGGCCGGACTGCAGGAGAGGTCTCACACCGAGTCCGAGGACCTCGCCGACTCGATCGACGAGATGGAGCTTGGGGCGTTGGTCGAGATGACGCTCGGCGCCGGCGAGCCGCTGTCCGATTCGTTGGGGGAGGACTGAGGTGAGCGCCAACCCCGAGAAGGTCGCCGAGGCGTTGCGCGCCTCGGTCAAGGAAGCGCAGCGATTGCGCCGCCAGAACCGGCAGCTGCTTGCCGCCGCATCCGAGCCGATCGCGATCGTGGGCATGAGCTGTCGTCTTCCGGGTGGCGTCAGCACGCCCGAGGACTTCTGGGAGTTGCTCGACGGTGGACGCGATGCGATCGGCGGGCTGCCCACCGATCGGGGATGGGACCTTGAGGGCCTCTATCACCCGGACCCGGATCATCCCGGTACCAGTTATGTGCGCGAAGGCGGCTTCCTCGGCGACGCAGGCGATTTCGACGCCGAGTTCTTCGGCCTGACTCCACGCGAGGCACTCGCCATGGATCCCCAGCAGCGTCTGTTCCTCGAAGCGAGCTGGGAGGCGATCGAGGCGGGCGGCATCGATCCGCTCGCGCTTCGCGACACGCAAACGGGCGTCTTCGCCGGCGTCATGTATCAGGACTATCCAGCCGGCCCGGACGTGGGTGGCATGGGCCAGATGGTGACGAGCAACACGGGCAGCATCGTGTCCGGTCGCGTCGCCTATCTGTTTGGCCTGGTCGGTCCCACGATGACGGTGGACACAGCCTGCTCGTCCTCGCTTGTGGCGCTGCACCTTGCCTGCGGCTCGTTGCGTCGTGGCGAGTGCTCGATGGCGTTGGCGGGCGGTGTGACCGTCATGTCCCAGCCGAGCCTGCTGGTCGGCTTCAGCATGCAACGCGGTCTGGCCATGGACGGGCGCTGCAAGTCCTTCGCGGACGCGGCGGATGGCACCAACTGGGGCGAGGGGGTCGGAGTCCTGCTGTTGGAGCGCCTCTTAGATGCTCAGAGTGCCGGCCATCGCGTACTTGCGGTTCTCCGCGGCAGCGCGGTCAACCAGGACGGCGCCAGCAACGGTTTCGCTTCGCCCAACGGACCGTCCCAGCAGCGCGTGATCCGTCAAGCGCTGGCGAGCGCCGGACTCGCGACAAGCGATGTGGACGCCGTCGAGGCGCACGGGACAGGAACGACTTTGGGCGATCCGATCGAGGCGCAGGCACTGCTGAGCACTTACGGCCTGCAAAGACCCGACGAGCGCCCACTGCTGCTCGGGTCGGTCAAGTCCAACATCGCTCACGTACAGGCGGCGGCCGGTGTCGCCGGGGTGATCAAGATGGTGCAAGCCCTGCGACACGAAACGTTGCCGCCCACACTGCACGTCGATGCTCCCACGCGCCACGTCGACTGGTCGGTGGGCGCGGTGGAGCTTCTCACCGAGTCTCGTCCCTGGCGGCGGGGCGAGCGTCCGAGGCGCGCCGGAGTCTCCTCGTTTGGGATCAGCGGCACCAATGCGCATTTGATTCTCGAGGAAGCGCCGAGCACCTCCGAGGAGGGCCACGAGCCCCGATTGCCAGGTCTGGGCACGACGCCATGGCTTCTCTCCGCCAAGAGCGAGGCGGCTTTGCGCGCGCAAGCCGAGGCGCTGCTTGAGCATCTGAGGCGACATCCCGAGCTTCAAGAGGCAGATGTGGGTTTCGCGCTGGCGACGGGCCGCACTCATTTTCCCCAGCGCGCGGCTCTGCTCGGCGAAGGTCGCGATGGGCTACTGGAGAGCCTCGCGCGGCTTGCCCGGGGGGAGGCCGGCGCAGGCGTTCGGCGGGGCCTCGCACGAGGTGGCCCCACGGCGTTCATGTTCACCGGTCAGGGCGCCCAGCGGCCGGGCATGGGGATGGAGATCTACGAGACGTTCCCGGTATTCGCCGAGGCCCTCGACGAGGTGTGGGGGGCGTTCGAGCCTCACCTCGAACGCCCGTTGCGGGAGTTGATGTTCTCGATCGAGGGCTCGCCCGAGGCGCAACTGCTGGACAGGACCGAATACGCGCAGGCGAGCCTGTTCGCACTGGAGGTCTCGCTGTTTCGCCTGCTCGGCACCCTGGGCGTGCGCCCGGACATGCTGATCGGCCACTCGATCGGCGAGATCGTCGCCGCACACGTGGGCGGATGTTTCTCGCTCGCCGACGCCTGCACACTGGTGGCGGCACGCGGGAGGCTCATGGGTGCTCTGCCCGATGGCGGAGGAATGCTCGCGCTCGAAGCTTGCGAGCAGGAGGTTGTGGAGCGCCTCGAGGGCAATCCTCAGCTCTCGCTGGCCGCGGTCAACGGCCCTCGCGCGGTGGTCCTCTCGGGGCCGTCGGAGGCACTCGAGCAGTGGGCCGCGCGTTGGCGCGAGGAAGGTCGGAAGACCTCGCGCCTCAGAGTCAGCCACGCATTTCACTCGATTTTGATGGAGCCCATGCTCGAGGACTTCAAGCGGGTGGCCGACGGCCTCGAGCTGCACCCGGCGAAGGTCCCGATTGTCTGCAACCTGACTGGGGCCCCGCTCGGAGCCGGCGAATCTCACGATCCCGCTTACTGGGTCGCTCATGTGCGCGAGACGGTCCGTTTCGCCCAGGGGGTCCGGGCGCTTCAACTGGCCGGCACAAGACGATTCTTGGAGATCGGTCCCGACGGGGTGCTGACGGCCATGGTCGGCTCATGCTTGGAGGAGCAGACGCACGAGCCGGCGCCGCAGGAGTCGATGCGCGAGAAAGCGCTGGCGGCGCCAACGCTGCGAGCGGGCCGCGCCGAGACCGCCGCCCTTCTCTCATTTTTGGCGGAGGTCCATGTCGATGGTCTGCGGGTCGACTGGCGGTCGGCGATGGAGGGGCGCGGAGCGAGTCTTGTCGAGCTCCCCACCTACGCCTTCCGGCGCCGTCGCTACTGGCAGGAGCCGAGCGCCGATGCCGGCGATGTCTCGGCAGCGGGTCTGCAGGCCCAAGGACACCCGTTGCTGGGCGCGGCGTTGCAGCTGGTCGGCGATCGCGGCTGGACATTCACCGGGCGACTATCGCTGGCAAGCCATCCGTGGCTTGCCGATCACGCAGTCCGCGATGTCGTGATCCTCCCCGGGAGCGGCTTCGTCGAGTTGGCGCTCACCGTGGGGCGTCAGCTCGAGTGCGAGATGATGGAGGAGCTGACTTTGCAGGCGCCGCTGGTGCTGTCCAAGGACGCCACAGCCCAGTTGCAGCTCACGGTTGGCGAACCCGACGCCGGCGGGCGGCGTGGTCTGGAGATCCACTCGCGCGCGATGCCCGCGGTGGCCGAGGCGACAGCCGAGCACGAATGGACGTGTAACGCCAGTGCCGTGCTCGCACCGGTGCGCCAAGAGGATCTTTCGTCCGCGAGTCTTGAGCTCCTACGCGAGGAGACCTGGCCGCCTCAGGACGCCGAGGAGCTCGACGTGGCCGGCTTCTATGAACGACTCGCGCTTGTAGGACTGCAATATGGCCCTGCCTTTCAAGGCGTCACGGCGGCGTGGCGGCGGGACGGGCAACTGTTCGCCGAAGTCGCGCTCGAACAACAGCAGGCCGAGCAGGCCGGACGCTTCGGCGTTCATCCAGCCCTGCTGGACGCCGCGCTCCATGCGGCCATGCTCGACGTCGACGAGGACTCCGAGCAAGATCGCCTGCTGCTGCCGTTCGCCCTTCGCGACGTGCGCCTACAGCGTCCCGCCGGAGGCTCTCTGCGGGTGTGCATCGACACCGCGCGCGAGGGCGAGCTCGGGCTGGCGGCGCTTGACGGCGAGGGCGTTCCGGTGCTCAGCGTCGGCGCGCTGATGGCCCGGCCGGTCGACGCTCAGACGCTCGGTGCGCTGAGCGGGCGGAGCGAGCGGGACTGGCTGTTTCGACTGGACTGGTCAGAGCTCACATTGGGCGCTCAGGAGCAGAGCGTGCGCTCGATGGCTTGGCTGGGAGGCCTGGATGACTCGCTCGACTGGGCCGCAAGCCACTACGTCGATCTGTCGGAGTTGGACGAGGCGATCGAGTCGGGTGCGAGCGTGCCCCAATTGGTGATCGCGCTCGCCAGGTCTCACAGCGAGGGCGAGGATCCTGTCAGAGCGGCTCATGCAGGCGCGGCGCACGCGCTCAGGCTAGTTCAGGACTGGCTCTCCCAAGAGCGTTGGGCGAACGCGCGGCTGTTGCTCGTCTCGCGCGGTGCTTTGGCCGTCTCTGGCGAGGAGTCCGCGGACCCCGCAACAGCGGCTGTGTGGGGTTTGGTGCGCAGCGCCGCGACAGAGCACCCGGGGCGCCTGCAACTGGTGGACCTCGATCCCGACCCCGAGCGCGAACACTCGGATATTCCGTGGGCAACTCTGTCGGCCTTGGACGAGCCCCAGCTTGCCTTGCGCGCCGGACGGGTCTTTGCACCCAGGCTGGCCTGGGCCCAGGTCAAGCAGCCCGCCGGCAAGAAGCCGCTCGATCCGGCCGGGACGATTCTTGTGAGCGGCGGCACGGGTGGACTTGGCGCGCTCGTGGCGCGTCATCTCGCGAGCGCACACGGCGCTCGTCACATATTGCTGATCAGCCGTCGCGGCGAGAGCGCTCCTGGTGCTCGTGAACTGGTCGAAGACATGGCGCAGGTGGGGTGCGCCACCAGCGTGGTCGCATGCGACGTTGCGGACCGCCAAAGCTTGGCGAGCGCGATTCAGGCAATTCCATCCGAGAGGCCGTTGACTGCAGTGATTCACGCCGCCGGAACCTTGGGCGACGCCACCATCGAGTCCTTGGACGTGGATCTGCTCGAAGGAGCGATGCGGCCCAAGGTCGACGGGGCGGTGCATCTACACGAGCTCACAGAAGGTATGGACCTCAGCGATTTCGTGCTGTTCTCATCCGGCGCTGCGGTAATCGGCAGTCCAGGCCAGGCCGCCTACGCTGCCGCCAATGCCTTCCTCGACGCGCTCGCTCAGCAACGGCATGCTCGGGGCCTTGCGGCGAGCTCGCTTGCGTGGGGCCTGTGGGCTCAGGCCACGGGTATGACCGGTGAGCTGGGCGATTCTGCGATGGCGCGGTTGGGTCGGATCGGGGTCGACGCGCTCAGCAGCGAGGAAGGCTTGCGCCTGTTTGACCTTGCACGTGGCTGTGACTCGACGCTGCTGGTGGCGGCGCGCCTGGACATGGATGCCTTGCGTGGGCACGCCCGTATGGGAGTGCTCCCACGCCTGTTGGGTGGGCTGATCGGGCTGCCGACGCGACGCTCGGGCGTCGAGGGAGGCTCACTCGCGCGAGCATTGATCGAGCTTTCAGAGTCCGAGCGCGAAGCGGTTGTGCTTGAGCTTGTGCGCACTCACGTGGCGGGCGTGCTCGGGCACGAGTCCCCAACCGCGATCGGCGAGGACGACAGCTTCCAGGAGCTCGGAGTGGACTCCTTGGCTGCTGTGGAGCTGCGTAACGTGCTCGATCGAGTCACCGGTCTGCGCTTGCCCGCGACGCTCGTGTTCGACCATCCCACGCCGGCGGCTGTGGCCAAGTTCCTGCGCTCTCGAGTGGAAGACCTCGACGGGCAGAAGCCGGCGCCCTCGCGGCGGCGGACCCGTTCGCAAGAGCCGATCGCGATCGTCGGGATGGGCTGTCGCTATCCCGGTGGAGCCGACTCGCCGCAGGAGCTCTGGCGCTTGCTTGGAGTGGGAGCCGATGCGATGTCCACATTCCCCGAGGGTCGCGGCTGGGACTTGCAGCGTCTCTATGACCCCGACCCGGATCATCCGGGCACGAGCTACGTCAACGAAGGCGGCTTTCTCCACGATGCCGACCGGTTCGACGCAAGCTTCTTCGGGATCGGTCCGAGCGAGGCCGTGGCGATGGATCCACAGCAGCGACTGCTCTTGGAAGTCTCCTGGGAGGCGTGCGAATCCGCCGGCATCGACCCCCGTTCGCTGCGGGGGAGCGAGACAGCGGTGTTCGCCGGAGTGATGTCCCAGGATTACGGGCTTGCCGCCGGCGCGTTGAGCGAGCACGAGGGCATGCTGATGCCGGGTTCGGGAGGGAGCGTGGTGTCGGGGCGTGTGGCCTACCACCTCGGACTCGAGGGACCCGCGATGACGGTAGACACAGCTTGTTCCTCCTCGCTGGTGGCCTTGCACCTTGCCTGCGGCGCGCTGCGCCAGGGCGAGTGTTCGCTTGCGCTTGCGGGTGGAGTGACGGTACTTGGGACGCCGATGGCCTTCATCGCCTTCTCGCAATTGCGAGGTCTTGCGAGGGACGGGCGCTGCAAGTCTTTTGCGAGCGCCGCGGATGGCGTGGGATGGGCCGAGGGGGTGGGTGTCGTGGCGCTCGAGCGACTCTCTGAGGCGCGGCGACTCGGCCACCAGGTACTGGCGCTTGTGGACGGCAGCGCGGTCAACCAAGACGGTGCAAGCAACGGCTTCACCGCCCCCAACGGGCCCTCCCAAGAAAGGGTCATTCGCCAAGCTCTCGCCGATGCCGGTCTCAGCGCAGCCGACGTCGACGCAGTCGAGGCGCACGGCACCGGCACCGCTTTGGGAGATCCGATCGAGGCTCAGGCGCTGCTTGGGACCTATGGCGAGCAGCGCGAACAAGGACGCCCGCTGTGGCTAGGATCGGTGAAGTCGAATCTCGGTCACACGCAAGCGGCCGCCGGGGTTGCCGGGGTCATCAAGATGGTGATGGCGATTCGCCATGGGGAGCTGCCCAAGACGCTGCACCTCGATTTGCCCTCAGAGCATGTCGATTGGTCGGCTGGTGGCGTCTCCCTGCTTACGGAGAAGATGCCGTGGCCGGAGCGCGCCGCGCCGCGCCGCGCCGCGATCTCCTCGTTTGGCATCACCGGCACCAACGCCCACGTGATCGTCTCCCAGGCGCCTGACACACCCGTCCCTGCCGAGCGAGATATGGAGGATGGGCTCCCCGCGCAGAGCGGGGTGCTGGCCTGGGTCCTCTCGGGGCACAGCGAGGCGGCGCTGCGGGCGCAGGCGGACAAACTGCGTCGACACGTTCTGTCTCACCGGGAGCGGGACGCGGACACAGCGCTATCGCTCGTCAGCACGCGTTCGACGCTGGATTGGCGCGCGGTCGTGCTCGGGCAGACACGGGCAGAGCTGGTGGACGGGCTCGAAGCGATCCACAACGGCCGGGTGGCGCCGAATGTTCTGCAAGGGCGAACGCGCGGCTCTCGCGGCAGGACCGCATTTCTGTTCACTGGTCAGGGCGCTCAGCGAGTGGGCATGGGTGAAGAGCTCTACGGCGAGTTCCCGGTTTTCGCGCAGAGCCTCGACCGGGTGTGTGGTGTCTTCGACGGTTTGATGGATTGCGATTTGCGCGGTGTGTTGTTTGGCGAGCCACAGTCCAGTTCGCCGGCAGCGAACGGCGACGCCCCGCTCGCTGCGGCCTTGGATCTCACGATGTTCACGCAGGCCGGTTTGTTTGCGTTCGAGGTGGCCCTGTTCCGTCTGCTGGAGAGCTGGGGTCTGCGTCCCGACTATCTGGCCGGTCACTCGATCGGCGAGCTGGTCGCCGTTCACGTGGCCGGTGCCGTGTCGCTGGAAGGGGCGTGCCGGCTGGTGGCAGCTCGAGGTCGATTGATGGGGGCTCTGCCTGAAGATGGCGCGATGGTGTCCGTGCAGGCCTCCGAGCAGGAAGTCTCACAGGCGCTCACGGGCTTGGAGGGGAGCGTCTCGCTGGCGGCGGTCAACGGACCGTCGGCAGTCGTCATTTCGGGCGCCCGCGAGGCGGTGTTGGAGCTCGCACGCGACTGGGAGCGGCAGGGTCGCAAGACCAAGCGATTGCGCGTCTCCCACGCTTTTCACTCGCCCTGCATGGAGCCGATGCTCGACGAGCTCCGTTTGGCGGCGGAGGGCATCGAGTTCTCCAGGCCGGAGATCCCGGTGCTCTCCAACGTGACAGGCGAGCCGCTTACAGATGCGCAGCTGAGCGATCCCGGCTACTGGGCCGAGCACGCGCGTGCGCCGGTGCGCTTCATGGATTGTGTCGGCTGGCTGGAGCAGGCCGAGGTGCGGAATTTCCTGGAGCTGGGACCTGACGGCGTGCTGAGCGCGCTCAGCCGGCAAATCCTCGACGAGCGGGCGTCGTCCACGGGTCCCTCCAGCGACGAGGAGTCGAGCGCCGGGCCGCACGAGATCCAGACGCTGCCCACGCTTCTGCGTGAGCGCTCGGAGTCGCGCACGCTGTTGGCTGCGCTCGCCCAGATGTTCGTCAGGGGAGCGGCGAACATCGATTGGAGCGCGATCCTGGGGCGAGGCGACGCACGGCGCGTTCCGCTGCCGACATACGCGTTTCAGCGCCAGCGCTATTGGCTGAAGGGTGAAGAGACACCGAGGGTCCAGACGTCCACGGGCTCGGCGGTAGCGGAGGGGGGCGACGACGATCTATGGGCGAGTGTCGAGCAAGGCGATGTCGACGCCCTGGCGGCGACCCTCGAGATCGAGGGCCGGCTGGAGCGAGCATCGCTCGAGGCTCTGTTGCAACCGCTGGAGGCATGGCGGCGTGAGCGAATCGCCCGGGCCAAGGTCGACCGGATGCGCTACCGGATGGAATGGAAGACGCTGCCCGACGTATCCCCGAGCAGGCTCGAAGGGTCGTGGCTGGTGCTCCTCGACGCGGGCTGGGAGAGCGACCCCTGGATGCTCGGGATTGTCGAGGCCTTGAGGAGTGGCGGCGCGAGCACGGTGCTGGTCGAGATGGACGTCGGCCGAGTGGAGCGGCAGTGGCTCGCCGGCAAGCTCTCGCAAGCGCTCCTGGGGGACCGCATCGAATCCGATGAAGCTCAGGAAGCGTCCCTGCCAAAGCCTGCCGGCGTACTCTCGCTGCTGGCGGCGAGCGAGTGCTCGGATGCATCGCGGCTTGGGGTGTCGCGTGGTCTGGAGGCGACCTTGGCCCTGGTGCAGGCGCTTGGCGATGTTGAGATCGAGGGGCCATTGTGGATCGCGACCCGCCAATGCGTGGCCGTGAGCCCTTCCGATGTCGCCGAGCGACCGCTACAAGGGCTCGTATGGGGCCTCGGCCGGGCAATCTGCTGGGAGTACCCGCAGCGCTGGGGTGGCTTGATCGACATCGCGGACAAGCTCGACGAGCGCTCCGGCGAGCGTCTGTGCGCGGCGCTCTCCGGACGCAGCGGGGAGAACCAGCTGGCCTTGCGCCCGGACGGGCTGAGGGGGCGGCGCATAGTACATGCCCCCTGCGGGTCTCCTCAGTCATCGCCAGGCTGGCAACCGCCGCGAGGAACGGTGCTTTTGACTGGCGGCACAGGCGCCATCGGGACCCACGTCGCCCGCTGGCTGGCCGGCGCCGGCGCCGAGCACCTGCTGCTGGCAAGTCGCCGCGGAGAGAGTGCGCCGGGAGCGCGGGAGCTGGCCGCCGAGTTGCGCGCCATGGGTGCGCGGGTGACCTTGGCAGCTTGCGATGTCGGCGATCGGGGACAGCTCAAGCGGTTGTTGGACTCGATCGGGGAGGACGAGCCTCTGTCGGCGGTCTTTCATGCCGCGGGCGTGAGTCGGGGTGAGTGGCTGCGCTCCGTCGGTGCTCAGCAACTCGAGACGACGCTTGCCCCCAAGGTGGGTGCTGCCATGCATTTGCACGAGCTGACCGAGCACATGGACCTTCACGCGTTCGTGCTGTTCTCCTCGATCACCTCGATTTTCGGCAGTGCCAAGCTGGGCGTGTATTCGGCCGGGAACGCGTTTCTCGACTGCCTTGGTGAACATCGAAGGTCGCGAGGGCTCCCCGCTACGTCGGTCTCCTGGAGCTCGTGGGCAGGCGAAGGCATGGCCGGCGAGGAGGAAGATCTCTCGCTGCGGGCGGGACTGCCCAGCATGTCCCCAGAGCTGACGATTCGTGCCCTGAACCAGGTGCTCGACCGCGACGAGCCCCACCTCGTGGTGGCGGACATCGTTTGGGAGCACAGTGCTCCGGTATTCATGCTCTCCCACCAAGGCCCTCTGATAGGCGATCTGCCGGAGTTCGCGCACGCAAAGACCGCGCAAGCCCCCGAGGATCTGCTCGGTCCGGGTCAACGCTCGTTCCTCGACAGTTTGGTGGGCATCTCCGGCGAGGAGCGTGAGCAGGCGGTGTTGGGGCTCGTGTTGGCCGAACTGGCGGCCACGCTCGACGGTTCCTCCGCCGAGAAGATCGGGCCGCGGCGGGCGTTCGCCGAGCTCGGACTGGACTCCGTGGCCGTGATCGGCCTGCGCAGCAGGTTGCAGCGCGCGGCGGGCTGTCAGCTGCCTTCGACGATGATCTTCGACTACCCCGATCCCCTTGCCTTGGCCGGCTACATCTTGCGCAAGCTCGACGACGCCCAGCGGGGCAACGCCGCCACGCGTCTGGATGTGCCGGCCCCGATCGCGCAATCCGAACGCGCCGGTGTCGCGAGTGGGTCCGCCTCCACGCAGACGCTCGGCTCGCTCCTGCTCCAGGCGCAGCGGCGCGGCTCGCTGGATGAGTTCATGCGATCGCTTTCGGCTATCGCGCGGTTTCGCCCCACGTTCGACGAGCACACGGATTTGAGCGATCCCCACGCAGTGGCGACACTCGCCCATGGCGCGAAGCACCCCACCGTCGTCTGCCTGCCTTCGGTGCTTGCCATCTCGGGCCCTCACCAGTATCTGCGTTTCGCGCGCGGCTTCGGAGGCGAGCGAAGCGTGCTCGCGTTGACTTTGCCCGGATTCGAGTCGGAGGAGCTCGTGCCGGCGAGCATCGCGGCGGCGGTTCAGGCCCATGTGAGAGCCGTAGTCGGCGTGGCTGCCGACGGTCCGTTCGTGCTGGCTGGGCATTCCTCGGGAGGCGCGCTCGCCTATGCCTTGGCCGGGCGCCTGGAGGCAATCGGCATAGCGCCGGCCGGTGTGGCGATGATCGACACCTACTCGCCCGAGCGAGAGTACTTGGGCGATCTCGATTCGATCGTCGAGGGCATGTTGGGCCGCGACGGAGCCTACCTGACGATCGACGACGCTCGCATGACGGCGATGGGCGCCTATCTGGGTCTTCTGCGCGAGTGGGAGCCGGAGAGGATCGCCGCGCCCACCCTCCTGTTGCGCGCCGCCGATCGGCATGACCCGGAGGCGGGGATCGAGTCCGGCTGGGAGCTTTGCGACCAAGTCGTGGAAGTTCCCGGCGATCACTTCACGGCGATGGAGCTCCACGCCGACACGGCCGCGGGGGCGGTGCAGGAATGGCTTGCGGGTATTGGTGAATGTCAAAAAAGGATGAGGTGAGTAGATGAGCGCAGCGCAGTCGGCGGTGGGGAACGAGTCACAGAGCGTTATCGGCGATCGCGACGGGCTCGTTCACGAGCCCCCCTCCAGTTATATGGCCGCGCACCTGTTGCGTGCGGACGAGGGCATCTTCGAGGGCATGGACGAGAAGGACGTTCGTCGCTCGTTGAGGGTGGGGGAGGTGCCGATGCCGGAATTGGCGCCCGACGAGGCGCTGGTCGCTGTGATGGCCAGCGCCATCAACTACAACACCGTGTGGTCGGCGATGTTCGAGCCGATCCCCACCTTCCGCTTCCTGGAGGCTTTGGGCCGGCGTGGGGGATGGGATGCCCGCCACGACCTCCCATACCACGTCATCGGCTCCGACGCCAGCGGAGTGGTCGTGAGAACGGGCGCGGCAGTCAGAAAATGGTTGGTGGGCGATCGTGTGGTCATTTTTCCGTGTGTGATTGACGCCGAAGACCCGGCCAGTCAGGTGGACGGGATGCTCGCGGCCGACCAGCGCGCATGGGGCTTTGAGACGAACTTTGGCGCGCTTGCTCACTACACGATTGTCAAGGCAAACCAGCTGCTGCCCAAGCCGCGTCATCTCACTTGGGAGGAGGCGGCTTGCAACACAACGTGTGCAATGACCGCCTACCGAATGCTTGTGAGTCAGCTCGGCGCGCAGTTCAAGCAAGGCGACTTGGTCCTCGTTTGGGGTGCCGCGGGAGGTCTCGGTTGCTACGCGGTGCAGTTGATCAAAAACGGAGGCGGCATCGCTATCGGAGTCGTCGGCTCGGGTGAGAAGGGCGAGGTGCTGGAACGGCTCGGCTGCGATCTCGTGTTGCGGCGAGACGAGCTCGGGCTCGACGGCCTCTCAGAAGTGGAGATGGGCAAGCGGGTCGGCACCCAGATTCGGCGCCATTTCGGCGAAGATCCGCACATCGTCTTTGAACACGTGGGGCGCGAGACGTTTGGAGCGTCTGTCTATCTGGTGCGTCGCGGCGGGATCGTGATCACCTGCGGTTCGAGCACCGGGTACCGCCACGAGTACGACAACCGTCGCCTTTGGATGCGACTCAAGCGTGTGATCGGCAGCCACGCCGCCAACTGGCAGGAGGCGTGGGAGGTCACCCGTCTGATCGAGATGGGCATGATTGTTCCGGCCTTGTCGAAGGTGTACGGCCTCAAGCAGGTTGGCCAGGCAGCGCGCGACGTCCAGCTCAACCGTCACGTCGGCAAGGTGGGTGTGCTCTGCCTGGCTGAGGGTGAGGGTTTGGGCGTGGAAGACCACGAGCTGCGCGCATCGATCGGCGAGGAGCGACTGGCGATGTTCCGGGAGCGCTAGCCGGTGGGTCCAAGGGTCGTCGCTCTCCGGATGGGCGCATCGATTTGAGCGGTGCGCGACTACTCGCCGCGCCAGCGCGGTGGGCGCTTCTCGGCGAAGGCGGCCATCCCCTCACGCAGGTCGCGCGAAGCAAAAGACGCGCGGCGCAGCTCAATCAACTCCGTTTCTGTTTCGCTTGACAGTTCCCCCTCCGCGGTGAGCAACGCGGAGATCACGAGCTTGTTGCCGACCTGTGAGAGCGGCGCGTTGGCGGCGAGTTCGTCCGCGATGCTCAGGGCGGTGCCTTCGAGCTCATCGCCGTCGGCGACCCGGTTGACCAGACCCCAACTGAGTGCCGTGGCGGCGTCGATGTAGCTGCCCAACAGAAACAGCTCGCGCGTGCGTGCCGCGCCGATCGCATCGATAAAGCGCCGCAGCCCGGTATGGGAATAGACCAGCCCGAGCTTGGCCGGTGGCATACCCAGCTTGATGCCATGCTTGGCCACCCGCAAATCGCACGCAAGAGCGAGCTCCAAACCTCCACCGATCGTGTGGCCCGGTAGCGCCGCGAGCGTGGGATAGGGAAATGCTTCGAGTGCTTCAATCGCTTCGGTGAAGGGGTGCGCCACCAGGCGCTCGGCCTCTTGCTGGAAGCGCCCGTCGGCGATCTCGCCGATCTCATAGCCGGCCGAGAACATGCCATCGGAGCCGGTGACGACCACGCAGCGGGTTTGCGACCGGGAGGCGGCCTCCCGCTCCAAGACGGCCGAGATCGCATCGAGGATCGGGTGGTCGAGGGCGTTTCGCTTCTGGGGGTTGGAGATCGTGAGGCGAACGATCGCCTCGCTCGGACGGTCGACGAGAAGCTTGCCGTCGGCGAGCTCGCGATGGTTGGCGGCGCTGGGGGGCACGGCGCGGAAGGCTACTCCAGTCGGACTTCCGAACTGTCCGCTGTGGCGTTTGGCCCTTGCGTTCCTACTCCAAGACCACCAGCGTGTCGCCCTCGTTGACCGCTTGACCCTCCTCGCAGAGGATCTCAACGACCTTGCCCGCGTCCTCGGCCTCGACCGGCATCTCCATCTTCATCGACTCGAGAATCGCGACCGTGTCGCCCTCCGCGATCTCGTCGCCCACGGCGCACTCGATCTTCCAGACCGTACCGGTGATGTGAGCCTCTACCTCAGCCACGTCTATGACCTCCACGGGACGCCGTTGGTTGGCGCCTCCGTGTGGGTGGAGACGCCGTTGGATAACGGTTGGGGACAATAGCCGCCGTCCCCGATCGGTGACGATTGCGGGCGACGCGACAATGACCTCAGATCCCAACCCAACGAGCGCTGGTCCCGACGTGCTTGCGATCGTGGCCGCATACAACGAGGCCGATTGCATCGGCACGACGCTCGCCGCGCTCGCGGACACCTTTCCGGGCGTCTCGCTTTGGGTTGCCGACGACGGATCCTCCGATCGAACAGGCGCTGTTGCGCAGGCCGCCGGCGCCACGGTCGTACGTAGTGAGCGGATGGTCGGCAAGGGAGGCGCGGTCACGCTCGCGGCCCGTAGTGCCCCGGTGGCGGAGGGTTCGGTGGTCTTGCTCTGCGACGGGGACTTGGGCGAGACCGCGGCACAGCTGGGTCCGCTTGTGCAAGCGGTGCGCGGCGGCGAAGCCGACCTTGCGGTGGCGGTCTTCTCCAAGCGGGTCGGCGGCGGATTCGGCTTGGCGGTCGGCTTTGCTCACTGGGCGATTCGCAGGCGCTGCGGGCTTGCGTTGCGGGCCCCCATATCGGGACAGCGTGCTCTCAATGCGCAAACGCTCGCGCGCGTGCTGCCGTTCGCGCACGGCTTCGGCATGGAGATCGGTATGACGATCGACGCCGCCCGTGCGGGCGCACGCGTGAGGGAGATCGACTTGGACCTGGCCCACCGCGCCACCGGCAAGACCTTCGCTGGCTTCCTTCATCGAGGTCGCCAGCTGGTCGATTTCGGACGCGTCTATCGGGCGCGGCGATAGGCTCGCTTGGAGATGACAGCACGCGTGTGGGGGCGGGGGCATATGCAAGGCGGACGTCGATGATCTTGGCCATCGATCAAGGCACAACGGGCACCACCTGCATCGTGTTCGACGATCAGGCCGAGCCCGTGGGGCGCGCCTATCGCGAGTTCGCCCAACACTTTCCCGAGCCGGGCCGGGTGGAGCACGATGCCCAAGAAATATGGGAGGTGACCCACGCGGTGGCCGGCGAAGCGCTGGCCGATGCCGAAGTGCGTTCCGGGGAGCTGCTGGCGGTGGGGATCGCCAACCAGCGCGAGACCGTATGTGTTTGGGACCCATCCACCGGAGAGCCTTTGCACAGGGCGATCGTGTGGCAGGACCGGCGTACGGTGTCTCGCTGTGAAGAGTTGCGCGCGGCGGGCAGCGAAGAGCTTGTGCGCGCACGCACGGGTCTCGTGCTCGACCCATACTTCTCGGCCACCAAGATCGAGTGGTTGCTGGGCAATGTGGAGGGACTGCGCGAGCGCGCCCGAGACGGCCGCGCCGTGTTCGGCACGATCGACTCTTGGCTGATCTTCAAGCTGTGCGCAGAGCACCTCACCGACCCCTCCAACGCGTCGCGCACAATGCTCTACGACATCGGGGCCGGCCGCTGGGATCCCGAGCTGCTGGCGCTGTTTGACATCCCCGAGCGCTCCTTGCCGCGTGTGGCTGGCAGCGCCGGCACGTTTGCACAGACTCGCCCGGAGCACCTCCACGGGCACGCGGCGCCGGTGAGCGGTGTGGCGGGCGACCAGCAGGCGGCCCTGTTCGGGCAGGGATGCGTCGATCCGGGTATGGGCAAGAACACCTATGGCACCGGCTCCTTCGCGCTCTTGAACACCGGCTTCTCTGCGCCCGCGCCCGCCCCGGGTCTGCTGAGCACCCTCGCCTGGGGTATCGGCGGCTCGACGAGCTACGCCTTGGAGGCTTCGATCTTCGTGACCGGAGCCGCCGTGCAGTGGTTGCGAGACGGCTTGGGAATGATCGAGCGCGCGAGCGACACCGAAGCGCTCGCGGCCTCCTTGCAGAGTAACGACGGCGTGTATTTCGTGCCGGCGCTGACTGGCTTGGGCTCGCCGCACTGGGATCCCCGTGCGCGCGGCACGATTGTCGGGCTTACGCGCGGCACGGGCAGAGCCCATCTGGCACGCGCGACGCTGGAGGCGATCGCCTACCAGACGGTGGACGCGCTGCAGGCGATGGGCAACGTGTCCGCGGAGCCCTTGCGCGAGCTGCGGGTGGACGGCGGCGCCACCGCCAACGCTTGGTTGATGCAGTTCCAGGCCGACGTGCTCGGCGCGCCCATCTCGGTGGCCGAGGTAGCCGAGACGACCGCGCTCGGCGCGGCCTGCTTGGCGGGTGTGGGGGTGGGGGCGTGGACGATCGCCGACGTGCGCGACGCCAGGCGCGAGGGCGCCCGCTACGAGCCGCGCATGGGCGAGCAGGAGCGCCGCGGACTGCTCGCCGGTTGGGCCGACGCGCTGCGGCGTGCCTGCGCGTAACTTTGCCTGCGCTCGGTGTAAGGCCATCTAGATGACCGATCTGGCCCCGATGCGCGAGCAGGTCTACTCCGACCCGCGTCCCAAGGAGTACTTCGACCGCTTCCACGAGCGCGCCCGCACGCGCGAACCGGACTGGGTCTACGACGTGACCCGTCTGCTCACTTCGATCTACGCCTACACGTTCTTCAGGGCGCGCCCGATCTCCACCGAGAAGGTGCCCGGCTCCGGCGCCGTGATCCTGGCGCCCAACCACTTCTCCTTCATGGACCACTTCCTGATGGGCTGCTACATCAGGCGCAAGGTCAGGTTCATGGCCAAGTCGCAGCTTTTCAAGGCGCCGATGCAGTTCGTCTACACACATGGCGGCGTCTTTCCAGTGCGCAGGGGCGCGCGCGACGAAGAGATGTTCATAACCGCCAAAGCGATCCTGGCCCGTGGCGGGGCGATCACGATGTACTGCGAGGGAGGTCGCTCGCGCGACGGCAAACTGGCCGAGCACGCCAAGACCGGCATCGGGCGCCTCGCCCTGGAAACGGGTGCCCCGATCGTGCCGATCGCGATTCACGGCTCCAGCAAGATCCGCAACTGGAAGCGCTTGCAGTTCCCGCAGGTCACGATCCAGTACGGAGACCCGATCCGCTGGGAGCCGATCGAGAACTCAACGCGCGAGCAGCAGCAGGCGGTTGCCGACGCTGTGCTCGACGAGATCAAGGTTCTCTACAACGGCTTGGAGCAGCACGGCCGCAAGAAGATGCTCCAGAAGGCGCGCGAGTTGCGTCGCGCCGAGCGCCACGCCCGGCCGAAGGGTCCCGCCACGGCTTAGCCGCGACGAAGCGTCTGGGGCCAGGCCGGTGGCCCGACCCCAGACAGAAGCTGGCTAGGAAGTCATCCCGACGAACTGTCCGCCCGTGACGTTCAAGACCTGCCCGTGCACGTAGTTCGACCAAGGCGAGCACAGGAAGAACACGCCACCCGCGGCCTCCTCAGGCGTGCCGGGACGGCCCAGCGGGATCAGCATCGAGGCCAGCCCGCGCATCTGCTCGGGGATGCCGAGCTGCACCTTCTCGCCACCGATCTCCATCGTGTTGTCCTCGACCTTGGCGGCCGTCAGGCGCGTCTCGATGAAGCCGAAGGCGACCGCGTTGACGTTGACCTTGAACTGGCCCCACTCCTTGGCGAGCGTCTTGGTCAGGCCCACGACGCCCGACTTGCCCGCAGAGTAGTTGGCCTGTCCGGCGTTGCCCATCGTGCCCGAGATCGAGGAGATGTTGACGATCTTGCGGAACACCTCGTTGCCTTCCTCGCGCTCCTTCTTTGCGGGCTCGCGCAGATGCGGCGCGGCGGCCCTGATCACCTTGAAGGGCACGATCAGGTGGATGTCGAGCATCTTCTGAAACTGCTCGTCTGACATCTTGTGGATCGGCGCGTCGATCGTGTAGCCGGCGTTGTTGACGATGATGTCGATCTTGCCGAACGAGTCGATCGCCTTGGCGATCAGCTTGTCGGGCGCGTCGCCGGCGGTCAGGTCGCCGGAGAACACGGCGGTCTCGCCCGCGATCTCTTTGGCCGCCTGCTCGGCCACGTCGCCGTCGAGGTCGTTGATGAGGACCTGCGCGCCCTGCGAGGCGAGCAGTTCAGCCGTCGCGCGTCCGATGCCGCGCGCCGAGCCGGTAACGATCGCCGCCTTGCCGTCGAGTACTCCCATAGCTGTCGATTCTCCCTTGTAGTGGTCGGGTTTGGGAGGTTATCCGTCCGCGCATCGGCGGGCGTTGCCGGGCGCGCCGACCAATGGCTATTCGCCATTTGCCAGGCTGCTACTCGCCATTTGCCGCGAGTTGAACGTCAGCCGATGATCGTGCCGAAGTCCTGCGTATACATCCCGCCGGCCTGCCCGCTCGACATCGAATGCGGGAGATCGGGGTCCACGCCGACGCCGGTGTAGCGGAAGGAGCCGTTGAGGATGTTGGCGCGGTGGCCGGGGGATTCCATCCAGGCTTTGACGATGCCCCGAGGAGTGCCCAGCCAGAGGGTGCCCCAAGCGATGTTCTCGCCGAGGGTGTAGCCCACGTTGCCGTTGGGGATAAAGCCGCTCGCTTCGATGCGCTGCAGGAGCGTCGAGCCGGTGGGGCTCACGTGGGAGAAGTAGCCGTGGGCGTCCATGTCCTTGGAATGCCCGAGCGCGGCGCTCGCAAGACGCGGGTCTTCGATCAGGGCCGACTCGCCGAAGCGGACCCGTTCGTCGTTGACCAAGCACAGCGTGGCCGCGACCACGCTTGGAAGGTTGGCCGAAGTGGGGGTGAGATTGGCGTTCGGGCATTCGTCGGCGGCGGTCGCCGGGCGGGTTCTCCGCGCGTGGTGCACCGCGTGCTTGTGCGTGTGATGTTTGCGCTTGTGCTTGTGGCCGTGCTTGGAGTGTTTGTGCGGCGCACGATGGATCGTCTCGTGCCGAACGCGCCCTTTTCCGGCGCGCGAACGCGTCGCGGAGGCTCCCGCGCCGACTGGCGCGACCAGCAGCAGGGCGGCCGTTGCGAGACCAACAAACAGCTTGAGGCAGCGGTTCACCCTCGACGTATCGGCACGACCCCACGCTTGCTTGATGCCCGGGCACAGGCGCTGGACCGAACGTTGCATCGCATCCACCGCATAGACTCAGCCTCCTATGGCAAGCGATCCGGCAACTCAGCCGACCGGCTCGGAACCGGGGACGGACGCCGCGAGCGGGGTCTTGCCGGCACAAAGCTTGCGCGAAGCCGTCACCAACGGTTGGATCACAGCCGGCGACTGGCGTGTGCCCTCCGAGCAGGTCCAGCCCGCCAGCCTCGACCTGCGTCTCGGCAGCTCGGCGTGGGCCTTGCGCTGCAGCTTCCTGCCCGACTCGGCTTCGACGGTCGAGGAGAAGATCGAGGATCTCGCCTTCGATCAGATCGACCTGCGCGACGGGGCGACCTTGGAGCGCGATCGCCCCTATCTGGTGCCCTTGATCGAGGAGTTGCACCTGCCCCAAGACGTGCGTGCGAAGACCAACCCGAAGAGCTCGACCGGGCGCCTGGACGTGTTCACGCGCGTGATCACCGACCGCAGCCACCGCTTCGACGAAATCGCCGCCGGCTACCACGGCAAGCTCTACCTGGAGGTGGTCCCGCGCTCGTTCGCGATCCGCGTCAAGCAGGGGCTCTCGCTCAACCAGGTGCGTCTCAGTCACGGCGACGCGCGGCTCAGCGACCGCGAGCTCTTGACCGTCCACGAAGAGTTCCCACTGCTCTACCTGGACAGCCACGCGCTGCGCGCCTCCGAGCTCTCACTCGCCGACGGCCTGTTCCTCAGCCTGGACATCCAAGGCAGCCAGGAGAACATCGTCGGCTACAGGGCCAAGCGCAACAGCCTGCCGGTCGACCTGGAGCGGATCGGCAAGCTGAAGTGGCAGGACTATTGGGAGCCGGTGCACCCCGAGCGGGGCGGGCGAATCGTGCTCGAGCCCGAGGTCTTCTACCTGCTGCTCTCGGCCGAGGGCGTCAGCATCCCGCCCTCATATGCGGCCGAGATGCTCGCTTACGACCCGACCGCCGGGGAGCTGCGCACCCACTACGCCGGCTTCTTCGACCCCGGCTTCGGCTACTCCAAGGGCGAGCGCAGACACGGCTCGCGAGCGGCTTTGGAGGTGCGCGCGCGCGACGTGCCGTTCATGGTCGAGCATCGTCAGCCGGTCTGCAAGCTCGCGTTCGAGCGTATGGCAGGCGAGCCCGACGTGCTCTACGGGCAGGACATCGGCTCCAACTACCAGGGCCAGGAGACGATGCTGAGCAAGCATTTCGCCGAGCAGACCGCGAGCGGCGCGCAACCGACGCCAGACGCCGGTTCCTAGCTCGCGTCGGCCGGCAGAAGCGTGAAGCGCTCGGCCACGCCGCCCGCCGGGCGAACGGCGCGGAAGTGGCGTTCGTCGAGCGTGGCGATGCGGTTGGTTTCGAGGTGTGCCGCGAGGGCGATCAGCGAGGCGTCGGTCAGGCCCAGTTCGATCGACTCGTACTGGTTTGCGATCTCGATCGTCTCGAACAGCGCCGAGCGCCACCATTCGACCGTATAGGCGCCGTCGCGGAAATCTTCGCGCACGGCCTCCGCGGCGACCGAGCCGCCCTTCAGCGGAACCATGTGGTCCAGCTCGGCGAGCACGAGCGGGGTGGTGCACAGCTCGTCTGGCACGTCCTCTATCCACTTCCACACGCGCTTGTGGTCATCGTCGCCGTGGTCGACCAGCGCGAGTACGACGGAGGAGTCGAGGACGATCACACTTCTCCGAATTTGGTTTCCGCCAGGTACTTGTCCAGGTTGCGTGCCAGGTCGCCGGGGCCGGAGAAGAGTCCGACCGCGCGCGGGCGCGGGCGGATGCCCGCCGCGTCGGCGAGTGCCCTGCGGATCAGGGCCGCCTTGGTCGTCCCCTCGCGTTCGGCCCGGAGCGTCAACTCGCGGTCCACCTGTGGGTCCACATAGATACTCATCTTCTTCATCTCCGATCATTGTACGACTACCACCTGACACCTACCACCTACCACCTGTGCCCACGCGTTGAAGCTGGACGGCCCAGGGGGGGAGAGGTATGTAAAGAGGGCCATGCACTCTCATCCGACCGACCCTGGGATCCGGGACATGAGGTCGTCGTGCCGGGCTCGCCCCGGTCGCCCGCGGAGCTGCTCTACAACCCGAGCAAGCGGCCGAGAATCTCGCGCATGATCTCGTCCGAGCCGCCGCCGATCGGTCCGAGGCGGGCGTCGCGGGCGGCTCGCTGGGCCCAGTGCTCGCCCATGTAGCCCATGCCGCCGTGGATCTGCAGGCACTCGTCCATCAGCTCGAAGGACGCGCGCTGGGTCATCAGCTTGGCCATCGTGACCTGCTTGACGGGTTCCTCGCCGGCGACGAAACGGCGTAGCGCGTCATAGGTGACGCAGCGCGCTGTATAGGCGCTGGTGGCGAGGTCGGCCAGCTTGTGTTTGATCGCCTGGTGCTTTGAGAGCGGCTTGCCGAAGGCGGTGCGCTCGCGCGCGTACTCCGCCGTGCGCTCGTAGGCGAGCTGCATCGCGCCGACAGTCCCGAGCGCCATCGCCAGGCGCTCCCACTGGAAGTTGGCCATGATCAGCTTGAAGCCCTCGTGCAGCTCTCCGAGCAGGTTCTCCTCGGGCACGAACACGTTCTCGAAGGAAATCGTGGCGGTGTCCGAGGCGTGCCAGCCGAGCTTCTCGAGCTTCGAGGAGCGGACGCCCTCGCCGCGGTCGACGATCAGAAACGAAATCCCGTGATGTCCGCCCTCCTGGGTGGTCTTCACGGCTGTGACCATGAAGTGCGCGCGCACGCCGTTTGTTATGTAGGTCTTCTCGCCGTTGACCACCCAGCCGTCGTCCACCCGCTCGGCCTTCGTTCGCAATGCCGCCACGTCCGACCCGGCGTCGGGCTCGGTGATCGCCAGCGCCCCGATCTTCTCGCCCTTGATGGCGGGCACGAGGTAGCGCTGCTTGTGCTCGTCGGTGCCGAACTTCCAGATCGGCGGGGTCGCGATGTTGACGTGCGCGCCGATGCCTGCGGCCGTCCCGCCCGATCCGATCCTGGCCAGCTCCTCGATCAGCACAGCCTCATGCAGGTAATCGCCGCCCTGGCCGCCCAGCTCGATTGGATACTTCAGCCCGAGCAATCCCTGCGCGGCGAGCTTCCCGAAGACCTCGTCGGGAAACCATTCCTCGCGCTCCCAGTCCTGGGCGTGCGGGGCCAGTTCGCGGTCGAGAAAGCCGCGAACCGACTCGCGCAGCGTTTCGTGCTCCTCCGCAAAGGGAGGGGTGGGGGACGAGGTATTCAAAGCGTGAACTGCGCCTGGATCAAAGGCCGTATGAACGGCCGATCACATCCAGCATGATCTCGTCGGTCCCCGCGCCGATCCTGTTCAACCGCGAATCGCGCCAAGCTCGCTCGACGCCGTACTCCTTCATGTAGCCGGCGCCGCCGTGGATCTGGATGCACTCGTCCGCCACTTCCACGGCCATGCGCGAAGCGTGCAGCTTGGCCATCGAGATCTCCCTGACGGGGTACTCGCCGTTGGCGAAGCGCCACGCGGTCACATAAACCATCTGGCGGGCGCTCTCGATCTTTGTCGCCATCTCGGCGAACTTGTGGCGGATCACCTGGAATTTGCCGATTTCACGGCCGAACGCCTTGCGCTCTTTGGCGTACTCGAGCGTGCGCTCGAAGCATTTCTGGGCGCCCGCGACCGAGCCCGCCGCGCCGATCAGGCGCTCGCCCTGGAGCTCCCACATGATGTGGTAGAAGCCCTTGCCGACTTCGCCGAGGACGGCCGTCTCGGGCACGCGCACGTCCTGGAAGGCAAGCAGCGCCGTGTCGGAGGCGTGCATGCCGAGCTTCTCGAGCTTCTTCTCGCGAATCACGCCGGGTGCGTCCATCGGCACCAAGAACAGGGTGAAGCCGCCATAGCCTGCGTCCGGGTCGGTCTTCGTCACGAGCACGATCACGTCGGCCCTGTGGCCGTTGGTGATGTAGGTCTTCGAGCCGTTGATCACGTACTCGTCGCCGTCCTTCACCGCGCGCGTCTTGATTCCCGCGACGTCCGAGCCGGCGTCGGGCTCGGTGATGCCGATGCACAAGATCTTCTCGCCTTTGATGGCGGGCACGACCCATTCCTGCTTCTGCTCCTCGCTGCCGAAGGCGAGAATCGGGGGCATCGCCATGTCGGTGTGCACCGCGACACCCATCGCCAAGCCGCCCGAATTGGCGCCCGTCATCTCCTCTCCGAGCACGAGGCTCGTGAAGTAATCGCCACCCTGCCCGCCGTAGGCCTCGGGCTTGTCCAGGCCGAGCAGGTCCAGCTCGCCCATGCGCCTGAAGACCGAATCGGGGAAGGTCGTCTCCTCCCATTCCTCCGCGTGCGGGGCCAGCTCCTTCTTGACGAAGCTGCGAATCGACTCCCTCAGCTGTTCGTGCTCGTCGGTGAAGATGAAGTGCTTGCGCTTGCTCTGATGGTCGGGCTTCAGCACGCTCTCGGCGGTGGCGGCCATTGGGTGGCTCCTTGTCTTGTATTCGTCGGTTCTCCTTCCGCAAGGCTACCGGGGTTCTTGGCCGAGCGGCCAGCCCCACCGCGCGACGGTTAGGATGCCCAGCGTGCCCGACCAGTGTGTGCTCTACGAGGTGGCCGACGGTGTCGCCACGATCACGCTCAACGAGCCCTCCACGCGCAACGCGCTTTCGGCCGAGGTGCTGGGCGGGCTGATCGACTCGTTCGAACGCGCCCGCGACGAGGAGGCGGTCCGCGTCGTGGTGCTGGCCTCCTCGCACGAGACGGTCTTCTCTTCGGGCGCCAACTTGGGCGGTTTCGCAGCCGATGTGGCGCTCGTGCACAAGCACTTCGGCTCGGATCGCTTCGTCGGGTTGTTCAAGCTGATCGTCGCGCTCGGCAAGCCCACTGTGTGTGCTGCGCGCGGGCACGTGCTCGCCGGCGCGCTCGGGATCGCGCTCGCGTGCGATTTGATCGTCGCCTCCGAGAACGCCACGTTCGGCACTCCCGAGATCAACGTGGGCGCGTTCCCGTTCATGATCATGGCGCTGATCTACCGCAATATCGGGCGCAAGAAGGCAAACGAGCTGTTGCTGCTCGGCGAGCGCTGGTCGGCCCACGAGGCGCTCGCGGCGGGCCTCGTCAACAAGGTCGTCCCCGTTGATGAATTTGACACCGCGGTGGGGGAGTGGGCCACGAAGCTTGCGTCCAAGTCGCCGCTCATCATGCGCCTCGGTAAGGAAGCGATGCGCCGCCAGCTCGACATGCCTTTGGACGACGCTTTGGATTATCTGCGCGCCCAGCTCACCTTGGCGATCTCCACCGAGGACATCGTCGAGGGTGTGACCGCGTTCTTCGAGAAGCGCGAGCCCGAATGGAAGGGGCGGTAATGAGCAGCCCAATCGCAATCCGATCTTGGGTCACGCGGCCGTATGAGGGGATGGCGTGAGCATGAGCGCCGAGCAGACGACTTCACTGTTGCGCCCGCTGGTCGAGGATCTGCACGCTCGCCGCGAGCGGATTCGCCTCGGCGGGGGTCAGGAGAAGATCGACCGCCAGCACGAGAAGGGAGCCCTGACCGCGCGCGAGCGGATTGCTCTGCTTGTGGATGAGGACACGTTCGTCGAGCTGGGCATCCAGGCCAAGCCGCACACTTCCCAGCGTGCGATGGATGGGGTGGAGGCGCCCGCCGACGGCGTGATCACCGGCTACGGCAAGGTGGACGGCCGCCTCACCGCCGTGTGCGCTTATGACTTCACGGTGATGGCCGGCTCGATGGGCATGACCGGCGAGTTCAAGGTCACGCGTCTGCGCGAGCTTGCCTTGACGAAGCGAATTCCTTTTGTGTGGCTGCTCGACTCCGCCGGCGCGCGCGTGCAGGAGGCGGCGGGAGCGATGTTCGCCGGCTCGGGTCACCTGTTCCGCGAGGAGGTGATCATGAGCGGCGTCATACCCCAGGTCGCTGCCCTGATGGGACCATGCGCCGCCGGCACCGCCTACATCCCCGGCTTGGCCGACTTCGTGCCGATGGTCAAGGGTCGCGGCTCGATGGCTTTGGCCGGTCCGCATCTCGTAAGGGCCGCCGTCGGCGAGGACGTCACCCAAGAGGAATTGGGCGGCTCGCGTGTGCACTGCCGCAAGTCCGGGGTCGGAGACATGGAGGTCGCAAGCGACGAGGAGTGCATCGAACGCATCAAGCAATACCTCTCGTTCATGCCGCAAAACTGCGAGCAGCGCCCGCCGGTGCGGCCGGCGAGCGACCCCATCGAGCGCGGCGACGAGGAGCTGCTCGACGTGCTGCCCGAGTCCAACCGCAAGCCCTATGACATGTACGAGGTGATCAAGCGGATCGTCGACGACGGAGAGATCTTCGACATGAAGGGCCAATGGGCCAAGACGATCGTCACCTGCTTCGCCCGCTTCGGCGGGCGCCCCGCCGGGATCGTCGCCAACCAGCCCAAGCAGCTCGGCGGCATCCTCGACAACAACTCCGCCGACAAGGCCGCGCGCTTCGTCAACCTGTGCAACGCCTTCGGCATTCCCCTGGTATTCATCCAGGACGTGCCCGGCTTCATGGTTGGCACCAAGGTCGAGGCCGAAGGGATCATCAGGCACGGGGCCAAGATGCTCTATGCGGTCGCGAACGCCACGGTGCCCAAGCTGACGGTGATCACACGTAAGGCCTATGGCGCCGGCTACTACGTGATGTGCGGACGTGCCTATGAGCCCGATCTGATCGTCGCGTGGCCGAGCGCGGAGATCAGCGTGATGGGTGCGGAGGGTGTCGTTGAGATCGCGTTCCGCAAGGCGGTCGACGCCGCCGAGGACCCCGTTGCGAAGAAGGCAGAGCTGGTCGAGAACTTCAAAAAGATGTTCGACGTCTACATCGCCGCCGGCAACGACCTGATCGACGACGTGATCGACCCGCGCGAGACCCGCCTCACGATCTGTCGCGGACTGGAGTTGGCAGAGGGCAAGAAGATCGAGCGGCCTTACAAGAAGTCGGGCGTCGTCCCGGTATGACCGTGGCCGCCATGTTCATTTCCACGATGTCGCACCCGCGGAGGGCCAAATGAGTTTGGAGGATCCCGTCGTTATCACCTGCTCGATCTCTGGCGTGATCGCCAATCGCGAGCAGTGTCCCGCGATCCCCTACACGCCCGAGGAGTACGGCGCCGAGGCCAAGCGCGCCGTGGACGAGGGCGCGTCGATGATCCACATCCACGCGCGCAAACCCGACGGTACGCCTTCCTATGAGATCGAGGATTTCAGCGCGATCACCGAGGCGATCCGCGGCGCTGTGGACGACGTGATCATCAACTACTCAACGGGCACGATCGGCGTGCCCGTGTCCACCCGCATCGAGTACCTGCGCGCCTGCCGCCCCGAAGTCGCGGCGCTGAACATGGGCTCGATGAACTACGCCAAGTACTCGCGCTCGCGCAAGGAATTCGTCTTCAAGATGGTCTTCCAGAACCCGTTCGAGGAGATCGTCGAGCTACTACAGGCGATGAACGAGCTGGGCATCAAGCCCGAGCACGAGTGCTTCGACCTTGGGCACGTCGGGTCCCTGACGCCGCTCGTTGACATGGGGGTACTCAAAGCGCCACTGCACGTCGATTGTGTAATGGGCGTGGTCGGCGGCATCCCGCCGACTCCGCGCAACTTGGCGGCGATGGTGGACAACATCGCCGACGTTCCGGGAGGCGGCCACGTCAAACACCACTGGGGGGTCATCGGCATCAGCCGCGACCAGTGGACGCTGATCGCCACGGCGCTCACGCTGGGCGGCTCGATCAGGGCCGGCGTCGAGGACAACCTGTATCTGCCCGACGGCTCGATGGCGCGCTCCAACGGCGACCTGATCGCTCAGGCGCGCAAGATGACCGAAGACGTTGGGCGGCGGCCCGCCACGGTTACCGAGGCGCGCGGGCTGTTGGGGATCGGCTGAGGATTAGTCCTGTGCAATTGTGTTACTGTGTTGCACAGTGGCCAATATAACCGTAACTGTCCCCGATGAGGTCTATCGGGCCGCGCGCATCAGCGCGGCGGAGAAGGGCAGTTCGGTCAGCGCGCTCGTCGCCGACTATCTGCGCTCGCTATCGGAGGCCGAGTTCGAGCGGCTCGAGGCGCAACAAAAGCGCATTCAGAGTCAGATCGACCCGCGCTTCAGCGCGAGCGATCGTCTGAGCCGCGACGAAGTCCACGACCGTGCGATTCGTTGACACGAACGTACTGCTCTACGCGGTTTCGCGGAGATCCCCGGAGCAGACGAAGGCAAAGCTGGCCAGAGAGATACTCTCGTCGAGAGATCTTGGTCTCTCGACGCAGGTGCTACAGGAGTTCTACGTCCAGGCGACCCACACGCATCGTTCGGACGGGCTCGCGCACCCTGAAGCCGTGGCGTTGATCGAATCGTTCCGGCGTTTCCCCGTGCAGGAGACGACAGCCACTCTGGTCCTGGCCGCAATGGAGACAAAGCAGCGATTTCAGATCTCCTACTGGGATGCCGCGATCATCGAGGCGGCCCGCGGGTTGCGCTGCGAGGTGGTGCTGTCCGAGGACATGAATGACGGTCAGGACTACGGGGGGGTGCGCGTCGAGAACCCATTCGGCGATCAGCCGCCCCCGGCGGTCGGTGGCTGACCCCGGATAGCATCCCCCGTCATGACACGACACGCACTCGAGGGCATCCGCGTGCTCGACCTGTCGCGCCTGCTTCCGGGCGGCTTCTGCTCCCTCTTGCTGGCCGACTTCGGCGCCGAGGTCTTGAAGGTGGAGGACACAGGCGCGGGCGACTACATTCGCTGGGCGCCTCCCTATTACGAGGGTGCCGAGGACTCCGCCAAGTCCGCCCTGTTCCTGTCCTTGAACCGCAACAAGCGCTCGATCCGGATCGACCTGAAGACGGAGGGCGGTCGCGAGGTGTTGCTGCGGCTCGTGCGCGAATACGACGTCGTCTTGGAGTCGTTCAGGCCGGGTGTGCTCGACCGTCTCGGCGTCGGCTACGAGCGCATGCGCGAGGAGAATCCAGGTCTCGTCTACTGTGCGATCACCGGCTACGGACAGACCGGGCCCAAGCGCAACGCGTCCGGCCACGACATGAACTACCTGGGCCTGATTGGGATGCTCGGCCTCTCCGGCGAGGGGGACGACGTGGGTGGGCATCCCACGCAAGCGGCCGGCCAGATCGCCGACCTCGGCGGGGGCGCCCTGATGGCGGCGTTCGGGATCTTGGCGGCGCTGCGCGAGCGCGACGGGGCTTGCGCCCAGCCTCCGCGCGAAGGTCACCCGGGGCGACCGCCCCAAGCCGGTTCCGGCGAAGGCCAGATGGTCGATGTCTCGATGGCTGACGGCGCCCTCTCGTGGCTCGCGATGGTCGCCGGCCAGTACTTCGCCGACGGTGTCGTGCCCCGCAGAGGCGAGCAGATGCTGGCCGGCTCGGTCGTCTGCTACCGACCTTACGAGTGTGCCGACGGTTGGGTCACGCTGGGAGCCCTGGAGCCGAAGTTCTGGCAGACCTGGTGTCGCGGGGTCGGGCGCGAGGATTTGATCGAGCGCCAGTTTGAGAAACCTGGCTCCGACGCTCACGCTCAGGTCGTCGAGGTCTTCAAGGGACGCACGCGCGCGCAATGGACCCAGTTCGCCGGCGAGCACGACTGCTGTCTGGAGCCCGTCTTGGAGGTGGATGAGGCGCTCGCCTCGGAGCTCGTGGGTGAGCGCGAGATGGTTGTCACGCTCGACCAGCCCGGGGTGTCGGACGGCGTGCGCCAGCTTGGAATCCCGGTCAAGCTCGACCGCACCCCTGGCGAGCACAACCGACTGCCGGGCCCAAGTCTGGGCGAGCACACCGAGCAGGTGCTGCGCACGGCGGGCTACAGCGAGCAGCAGGTGGCAGAGCTGGTCGAGCAGGGCGCGGTGGCGGGTACTCCGGACGGCGCCAATCGAGCGTCGTTCCTGGGCTGATTCGATCGTTCGGCGCTATCCTTCGACGATTGACTGACCAGTCAATCTACTCGGCTGCGATTCAGCTGAACTCGGGTTCGGACGTGGAGGCGAACATCGCCGCCGCGGACACGCACGTGCGAGCGGCCGCCGCGGACGGCGCCACGCTGATCGTACTGCCCGAGAAGTGGACGGTCATGGGCAGTCCCGACGAGTTGCGTGCCGGGGCGCAAACGCTCGACGGCTCCGCGATTTCGTGGGCACGCGAGACCGCGGCCGAGCTGAAACTAGACCTCGTCGCGGGCTCGATCGCCGAGCGCCGCACATCCGACGCCGCCGAGGGTCCGGCGGGCGGGTCCTCGGCAAATCGGCGGCTCGGCAACACCTCCGTCCATGTAGGCCCCAACGGTGAGATCGAGGCCGTCTACCGCAAGCTGCACATGTTCGACGTCGAGATCGAGGGCAAGCGCTACTGCGAGTCCGACACCGACGAGCCGGGCGATGAGGTCGTCTCAAGCGTTCTCGCCGACGGCTCCAACCTGGGCATGGCGATCTGCTACGACCTGCGCTTCCCCGAGCTGTTCCGGGTGCTCGCCTTGCGCGGCGCGCGTGTGGTCTCGCTCCCTGCCGCCTTCACCTTGCCGACCACGCGCGATAACTGGGAGCCGCTCGTGCGCGCCCGGGCGATCGAGGATCAGGTGTTCATGGTCGCCGCCAATCAGGTCGGCCGGCACCCTGGCGGCCACCATTCGGGCGGCCGCTCGATGATCGTCGACCCGTGGGGCACCGTGCTCGCGCAGGCCGACGGCGAGACGCCCGGATACGTAATCGCCGAGCTCGACTACGCCCACCAGGACGACGTCCGCCGGCGCATACCCCTGCTGAAGCATCGTCGCCCCAAGCTGTATCACCACCCACAAGGGGGGGCGGGCCGCTCCTCCGCGCAGACCCATACCGCTCCCGGCCCGGACAGGGGCGACGGGGGACGGGAGGCCCACCGATGAGCACGCCCCGCGCCAAGGCGGTGCCCGACCGTCGGCGCGCGATCCTCGACGCGGCCGTGCGTGTGTTTGCGCGCCAGGGCTTTCACGCCTGTCGTGTGTCGGACATCGCCGACGAGGCCGGCGTGGCCTATGGCCTGCTCTACCACTACTTCCCCTCCAAGGACGAAGTGCTCAACACCCTCTTCCTGGAGCGTTGGGGCGTAATGCTCGAGATGATCCGCGAGGTCGACCGCAAGCCCGAGCCCGTGCGCGAGAAGCTGGGCGCGATCGCCTCGTTCATCGTCGACTCCTACCGCCACGACCCCGACATGATGAAGGTGATCATCGTCGAGGTCACACGCGCGGCCAACTCGTTCGGCCAGACCCACCTCGGCCAGATCAGGGAGGCCTATCGCTTGATCGGCGAGATCGTGACCAAGGCCCAGCGCGATGGCATCTTCAAGGCCGAGATCGACGCCGAGTTCGCGGCGATGACCTTCTACGGGGCGATCGAGCAGGTCTTGACCGGCTGGATCTTCGGGCTGTTGCCTCAGGGCGAGGACGAGTTCGAGCGCGCCAAGCAGATGGTCGTGGAGACCGTGTGCGGCGGCTTGGAGTGCTGACTACCAGCGGGCGCGGTGGTGCTCGACCACGCCCAAGGCGTGCTCCAAGGCGATGCCGCCCGGCAGCGTGCCCTCGAACGTGCCGAAGGGCGCCCGGTAATCGCTGCGCACCAGCACCAAGTTCTCTTTGCGGCTGCGCTCGGCCTCCGGGGAGAACGCCAGCCGCGAGCCATCCTCTGAGGTAATCGCCCTCAAATCGCTCGAGAAGCGCACCGGCGCCACCTCGTGGGGCACGCCGGCGACCCACACCGCCCGCTCGCTGCCCTGCGGCGGGTCGTTGACGCCCTGCACCAGGTTGAACGCCAGCAGCGTCCCGTCCGGCCCCACCCCGACCCCGGCCGCCCACCACCACTCGGTCACGCGCGCGTGGTAGCCCGCCGTGTCGTCGATTGCCGCCCGCGCGTCGATCTCCATCGGCGGGCTCGCGCCAAGCGTGAGGGTGCCCCGCGCGCGCACGCCGGCCTGCTTGCGCGTCCACACCCAGGCATCGCCGTTTGGGCACCTGGCTTCGATGCCCTCGTCTTCGTCGAGTTCCAGCTCGAGCGAGACCTCCCCGTCGCGGATGCGCAGCCGCCCCGGCTCGAAGTCAAGCGCGCCCCGGCGCGGGATCAACCGGGTGCGCTCGATTACCGCGGCGCTGCCCGGCGCGCCGCCGGCACGAACGTAAATCCCCCAAAAAGTTTGTCTCGCGGGCCCCACTTGGACAGAGGCCGCGCAGATCATGACCCGCTCGTCGAACACCCCCACGTAGCGCCAACGCTTGAGGGGGCGGGTGCCCTTGAACAGCGGCATCGGGTCGGATGGACGCGCCATGGACGACCCTGCGGGCTACGGCTTGCGCGCCGCCACGATCAGGTTGTAGAACATGGCTGCGGGCAACCGCGACTCAAGGAGCGTGCGGTCCACCTTCTGCAAGGCCAAGTAGCCGCGATAGGCATAGTTGCGCCAACCCCAAGGCACGTCTTCGGGGTGGGCGGTGGCCTCCAAGGTGCGGTTGGTCCAACCGAACCAGTTGGCCAACAGCTCCTCGCCCGTGACCCTGATGTCGGTGAAGCCCGCCTCGCGCGCGAAGCCCGTCAATTCGCCGGGCGCGAAGGCGTGCACGTCGACGAAGCCCTCCAAAGAGGCCTCGGGAGCGCCGCCGTCGGCGGGCGGGGCGGGGCGGGCCCCGATCGCGCGACGCCACACCGGCGCCACCGCTCCCGCCGCGCGCTTGGGCACTTTGGCGAGCTGGTCGCCATAGCGCGAAGGCTCCCCCGCGAACAGCACCGTGCCGCCGGGCGCCAGGACCCGCGCGAACTCCTTGAAGGCCTGGCCCAGGTCTGGGATGTGGTGGAGGATCGCGTGGCCGATCACCAGGTCGAAGCTCTCGTCCTCGAAAGGCAATTGCTCGGCGTCGGTGGCCACCGTGCTCACGTCCAAGCCCAGGCGCTCCGCGTTGGCGCTCAGTGTCGCGAGCATTCCCGGGGAAATGTCGGTGCAGGTCGCCTCACCGATCGTGCCCGCCAGCATCAGGTTGAGCGTGAAGTAGCCGGTGCCCGAGCCGATCTCCAAGGAGCGCTCGAAGCGGGGAATGTCGCGGCCGAGCGCCTTGCGCACCTTGGCCAACACCTGAGCTTGGCCGACGTCGCCGAAGTCGATCCCCCACTTGGCGTCGTAATGGTCGGCCGCCACGTCGTGGTAGCGGGTGTTGACGTCTCTGATCTCCTGCGCGTTCATCGTCTCAGTCACGGCGGGCACCATATACTCGCCGGCTTGTCCGTGCCTCCAGCGCAGCTCTACCTGCAAGACAACCAGCCCGAGGGGGTGCCCCCGCTCGCGCTCACCGGCGAGCGCACCTTGCCGGACGTGCCCGAGGAGAACTACTGGTTCAGGCGCCATCTAGCGGTGTATGAGTGGATCGCAGTCCAGGTGGCGGGCCTGCGCGCGATCGACATGGCTTGCGGCGAGGGCTACGGCTCGGATGTGCTCGCCCACCGGGCCGCCTCTGTCGTCGGCGTGGACGCCAACCCCGAGGCCCACGAGCACGCCCGCCTGCGCTACACGCGTCCCAACCTGCGCTTCGCCCGCGACCTGGTCGAGACGTTCGCAGAGCCCGCCGACGCGGTCGTGTTTTTGCAAACGATCGAGCACCTCCAGGATCCTTCGGCGGTGCTGCGGCACTTCAAGTCTTTGGTGGGGGGCACACAGCCTGGAGGGATGGGTCAGGGGGTCGTGTTCGTGTCCACGCCCAACGTCCTCACGCTCGCCCCCAAGGGAGCCGAGCGCTCGGACAACCCGTGGCACGTGCACGAGTACAGAAGCGAGGAATTCGAGATGCTCTGCCGCGACACGTTCGCCCGGGTCGAGATGTACGGGCTGTTCCACGCCCGCAAGCTGCACCTGCACGCGCTGGCCCTGAAACTGGGCTGGGATGCCCTCCACCCGCGCCTGAAGCTCACAAAGCCCTTCTACGACCGCTTCACGCCCGCGATCGCGGCCAGCGACTTCGCCTTGCGCTCGGCGGGCGAGGCGGACCTCGACAAGGCGCTCGATTTCATCGCCGTCTGCCGGCCTTGAGCCGCCGGATTCGCTGGGAAATTTGTATATCGCGCAATAGTCTATTGCGCCATCTACTAGTCAGGCGACGAGCGCTTGCCTACAAGCATATTAAAGATACATCAGATAGGTCTACTATAGATAGACCTTCTTGGTATACTGCTGATATACCTTATGAGTCTCGACGCAAACCCGTTCATAACCGAGCGCCCGGTAGGACTGGAGGACATTGTCGATCGCGATGTCGAGCTGGAGCAGCTCACCAGCTACGCCGAAAGCGGTCACGCGGTGAGGCTGACCGCCCCGCGACGCTATGGCAAGACCACGATCGCCAAGCGCACGCTCGACATCGTCGAACATCGGGCCGGCCTGCACACGGTTTATGTCGATCTCTATGGGGTCGTGACGCTCGAGCAGGTGTCTTTGCGCATCGAAGACGCCTATGACCGCTGTCTGCGCGGCGAGGTCCAGCGCCGTGTGCGCAGCATCCTGCGAACTCTGCGACCGAGCGCCGGCGTGGGTGCTCCTGGGATCGCCGGTCTACAGGTCTCCTCCGTGCCGCCCGAGACGGACGCCGAGCGCCGACTGCTGGCAATGCTGGAGCTGCCCGCGCGCACCTTCGAGCGCGATGGTATCCGCACTGTGATCGTCTTTGACGAGTTTCAAGACGTCATGAGCGCGGGAGCCGGCATCGACACGTTGATCCGCTCTCGCGTCCAGCATCACGGCGATTGCGCCAGTTATGTCTTCGCCGGGTCTCATCCATCGATGATGGCCGGTCTGTTCGACGACCGCGCTCGCCCGCTGTACGGCTTCGCACGACCGCTCATACTGCATCCACTCCCGGCGGAAGCTCTCGGCGAGTACATCGTCGCCCGCTTTGTTGCCGGCGGCCGGGATCCGGGGCGGGCGCTCGAGCTACTGCTCGATGCCTGTGCCGGCCATCCACAGCGTGCGATGCTGCTCGCCCACCATCTTTGGCTGCTCACCGCCCGGGGGCAGGAGGCCGATGAGCAGACCTGGCTTCTCGCGGTTGCCGCGACATTGAGCGAGCTGCACGAGGCGTTCCAGAGAGGATGGGATGCGCTCACACCGAACGAGCGCAGGGTGCTCGAGATCATCGCGACCGGCGATCCGCTCACGGCACAGGCGACGCTGCAAAAGCATCAGATCGGTAAGGCCTCGGCCCTGTCCTCGCGCGACAGTCTGGTCGCGGCGGGAGATCTCGCCGAACCCGGAGCCGGAAGCGCACGCTTTACCGATCCGCTCTTCGCGCGCTGGATCGCACAAGGGCGCCGTGCGGCCGGCACGTAGCCAGCCCCAGGGCGAGCTGGCGATCGTCCTGCACACCCACATGCCCTACGTCGAGGGCTTCGGGACTTGGCCGTTCGGGGAGGAGTGGCTGTGGGAGGCGATCTCAGGCAGCTACCTGCCCTTGCTGGACCTGCTTGACGAGGGCGCGCCCCTTACCGTGTCGCTCACGCCGGTTCTCTGCGACCAGCTGGAGGCGCCGGGGGTGGGGGAGCGCTTCGAAGCGTTCGTGGACGTGGTGCGCCGGCGCACCCATGCCGAAGACATCGAGGGCCTGCGCGAAAAAGGCTTCGAGACGCTCGCCCGTGAGCTGGAGCGCTCGTGGGCGGAGTACGAGGGCGTTTTGGCCCGCTTTCGCGAGCGCGGGGGAGACCTGCTGGGGGCGTTCGCCCCGCACGCCCAGTGGACCTCCAGCGCCACCCACGCCGTCCTGCCGCTGATCGCGACCGACGCTGCCGTCCGCGCCCAGGTGCAGAGCGGCGTGGACGCCCACCGCGCCCGCTTTGACCCCACGCACGCCCGCACGCGTGATGCGCGCGCGTGGGGGGCCCCTCCCGACTCTCACACACGCCACGCGCGCGCGCGCGAGGCGGGCTGGCAAGGAGGCTTTTGGCTGCCCGAGTGCGCTCACGCCCCCTACCTGGAGCCGCTCTTGGAGGAGGCGGGCGTGAGGACCACGTGCGTCGAGCTGACGCGCCGTTTCGGCGTGGGCGCGCGCGAGCACCTGCGCGCCTATGTGGGCGAGGCGGGCGTCGTGCTGGCGCCGATCGACCGGGCCACGATCGCGCGCGTGTGGAGCGACTCGGGCTACCCGGCGCACGGCTCCTACAGGGACTACCACCACCACACCGTCCACCACCACAATCCGTGGGCCAACGACGGAGAGGCCTACGAGCACGATTTCGCGCTTGGTCTCGCGCGCGAGCATGCCCGGGAGTTCGTGGCCGCCACGATCCAGCGCCTGCGAGCCGCCAACGAAACGGACGATGGCGCGGCCTCGCTACCCGGCGGCGGACTGGTCGTGTGCGCGCTCGACACCGAGTTGCTCGGGCACTGGTGGTACGAGGGCATTGCTTGGCTGCGGGCAGTCGTGGAGGAGTGTGAGAGGGAGGGATTGTCGCTCGTACGTATCGACGAATCGAAGGCCCTCTCAGACCCGGCGCCCTTGGGCCCCCCCGAGTGGGAGCCGAGCACGTGGGGCACGAACGGCGATCTGTCGACCTGGTCGGGCGCGGACGTGGCGGACATCGCGTTTCAGACGAGGGCCGCCGAGCTGCGCACGGTGGCTGCCGGGCACTCGGCGGGCGAGGTGGCGGTGAGGGAGCTCTTGGCGCTGCAGGCGAGCGACTGGGCCTTCATGGTCTCGCGCGGCCTGGCTGCGCCGTATGCGCGGGAGCGCTTCGAGGGGCACTGCAAAGCGCTGGAGCGAGCGCTGGCCGGCGGGCCGGGCGCAAGCGCGGCATGTGTACGCAACATCGGCGTGCACGCCAAGGCCGGCTCGCTGCTCGGACCCTGAGACGTCGCACGCGCCCGGCCAGCGCTCCCTCGTCGCCGCCGGACTCTCGCCCACTACCGTAGGCCATTCGAGCCGCGCGCGGATCTTTTAGACAAGTAAGGGTTGACATGAGTTCAAGAGTCGTGTATAAACACCCAATAGCCCGTTTGCCAGACGGCGGAGGGGAGTCCCGATAAGGGGCAGCACCCGGAAGGGTGCAACGAACATAAGGTCGGGTAGGGGTCGGTCTTCGTGGCCGGCAGCTTTAAACGTTTGACGGGGACCTTGGGAGAGGGACCGGATCGCTTCTGAGAGGGAGTTGTTTTTCGCGTGCATTCATTTGGGGATCATGTGCTTGAGAGTCCGTGTGTCAATGACGGGTCCGTAATAGGACGCGTCAGCGTCGCTGACGCGCTTCTCTCTCTCTCTCTCTCTCTCTGGCCGGGCCGGCGCTCAGCTAGCTCCCAGCCAGATAGCCGTTCCTCCCGGCCTTCTCGGCCGGTTGGCTTTCTTGCGTCGTCGAGGCGACGTTTCGTGTTCGTGTGCCGTCGAGGATCGAGTGTCCTCGGCGGTCTTGTGCTGCCCGGGCTCGGGCGGATCTCGTTCGAGTCTCTGTGAGGAGGGGTCTTTTTATGGGCGTTCGTAGCTTTGGGTCGGTTCAGGCGACCGTGTTGTCGTTGTTCCTAGCCTGTTGCACGTTGGGGGCCGCTAGTTCGCCGGCTTCTGCGGCGGCCCCCACGATCGAAGCGGAGTCGTTCACCAACGTGGGCTCGAGCAGCGCCACGGTGAGCGCGAAGATCGATGCGGGCGGCAGCCTCACCAGCTACCAGTTTGAATACGGGACCAGCGAAGCGTACGGGGCGACCACGCCGGTGACGAGCGCCGGCTCCGCCAGCGAAGGTGTTGGTGTGACCGCCTCGTTGGAAGGGTTGAAAACGGAAACGGTCTATCACTTCCGTGTCGTAGCGACCAACGCCGGGGGCGAAGTGGCGAGCGGTTCGGACGCGAGCTTCACGACACTGCCGGTCGGCCTGCTCGGGCTCCCCGACAACAGAGGATATGAACTGGTCTCGCCCGTGAACAACGCGGATGGGAATGTGTACGAACCTCAGCTTCGGTACGGTGGCATCAGCTTCAACGGGGATTCCACGAATCTTCCTTTCCAAGCGGCCGTCGATGGCAATGCGATCACCTACGCGGGCGACCCCTCGGCAACTGGTGGAAACGGCAGCGAGGGCACTTCAAACGGCAACCAATATTTGAGTGCCCGGCGGCCAGAAGGCGGTTGGACGTCCAGGAATATCGATCCGCCGTCGGCGTCGATCGCAGAAACAGCCTCCTATGAGGCTTTCTCGCCGGACTTGTCGCTCGGGATCCTCAACTATAGAGGGGCGTCGCCACTGGCGCCGGGAGCGCCCGCCAATAAGTATCACGTCCTCTATTCTGTGACAGATTCCGGCGGCGACTTCCATCCGCTTTTTTTGACGACACCACCCAACCGGGGGCGGGAAGCATTCAAGTCCTATGAAGCCGCTGGCCATGGCGAAAAACCGCTTGTGTTTGCGGGTGCATCCTCAAACTACGAACATCTGCTTTTCGAGGCCAACGACGTACTCACATCAACCCCAGGCGCTACCGACGGCGGGGAAGAAGCGAACAATCTGTATGACTCGGTCAACGGGCAGCTGTATCTGATCAACGTCCTTCCCGACGGAACAACAGAACCGGGGGCAAGTTTCGGCGGCCAGTGGGTGAGCGAATTTGGCAGTACAGGAGGCCAGGGCAACGAAAACTCGGATGCCTTCGACCACGATATATCCGCCAACGGCACGCGTATCTTCTGGAGCACCGTTACCGGCGAAGGAGCGCCCCGCGCCCTCTATATGCGGGAAAACGACACCTCGCCGACGGCGAGTACCGTGGAGATAGACGTTTCCCACGGTGCTGGAGCGAGTGGCGGCGGACGATTCTGGACCGCTAGTGCCGATGGCTCAAAGGTCTTCTTCACCGACGAAAGCCAGCTGACCGGCGACTCCACCGCCTCGTCCGGTGCTCCCGATCTGTATGAATACGACGTTGCAAGCGGCCATCTCACCGATCTGGCGGTAGACGGGCATCCCGGAGAACACGCAAACGTTCTCGGAGTTGTGGGTGCCAGCGAAGACGGCTCCTATCTCTACTTCGTAGCAAGCGGCGCGCTCGCACCGGACGCCACACCGCAGACGTGCGCGAGGGGCGAAGCTCAATCGCTCTGCAACCTTTACGTCGTCCACGACGGAAGCACTCGTCTGATCGCCGCTCTGTCTCGTCAAGACGACGACGCGTCGGGGGGGAACGGCGCGGGTGCATTCGGCGCGTGGGAGCCAGGGCTTGGAAATAGGACCGCCCAGGTGACACCCGACGGTACGCATCTGGCGTTCATGTCTCAGGCCAACCTCACCGGCTATGAAGCGGATGGACATTTCGAGGTCTATTTGTACGACGCTGCAGGCGCGGGGCGACTCGTGTGTACGTCCTGCAACCCGAGCGGGCAGGTGGCGAGCGGACCGCGAGGCACTTCAAATGCTCAGGTAACGCCCAGTTTCAGCAACACCTACATACGGCGCTGGCTATCCGAAGACGGTTCAAGGGTGTTCTTCAATAGTACGGAAGCCCTGGTTCCGCAGGACACCAATGGGTTGAGCGACGTGTACGAGTGGGAGCGCGACGGAGCTGGCAGTTGTACACGAAGCGAAGGGTGCATCTATCTTCTGTCGGGCGGCACCAGCTCCGACAACTCTCAGTTCGCGGACGCGAGCCCTAACGGCAACGACGTCTTTGTGGTCACCAGGGCCGAACTGGTTCATGAAAACCTTGGTGGGACGTTTGCTCTCTACGACGCGAGAGTCGGCACCGCAGAACGGATCTCGCCACCGAGCTGCACCGGCTCGGGCTGTCAAGGCCTGCCGTTGGCGCCGCCGATATTCGCGACCCCTTCGAGTGTCACCTTCAACGGGGTGGGGAACTTCCCCGGGTCCTCCGGCGCCAGCGTCAAGACGCAGCCGAAGACGCTCCCGCGTAGTCAACGCTTGGCAAATGCCTTGAGGGCTTGTCGTCGTGTGAAGCCCAAGAACAGGCGCTTGAGTTGTGAGGCGCGCGCAAAGAAGCGGTACGGAACAAAAACACAAGCCAGCCGGTTGGCAAAGGGGAGGAAGTAACATGTTCAAGCGGGCTATCTTGGCGACCCTGGCCGCGGCTTGTATGGGGGTTGTGAGCGCCCCAGCGCAGGCGATGACCCACGCGCCGGGTTGGATGATCAATTCTCACAGTTACCCCACAAATCTAGCGCCGGGCAGCAGCGGATATGTGAATGTTGATGTTTACGATGTTGGCGGAGCCCCGAGTCTTGCCGGAGCGATCGTCACCGATACGTTGCCGCAGGGCGTTAGTGCCGAAACGGGAAATGGGTGGACCTGTGGCACGGCTGCGCGCGTGACGTGCACGCACGAACTGGAAGCCTTGCCTGGGCTTTCGCAAGAAGCGGAGCTCGAACTGGAAGTCACGGTGAACCAGGGCGCTGCCGAAGGGTCCTTTCCGAACGAAGTCACAGTCGCCGGAGGCGGCGCGCCCAATCCGGCGAGTGCGTCGAACCGATTCACGGTCAGCGCCACACCGGCGCATTTTGGTTTTGCCGACGCGGACGCCTGGTTCACCAACGCGGACGGCACGACCGATACCCAAGCGGGATCGCACCCGTATGAGGTGACTTTCGACTATGACGTGAATACTGCGGTGCACAGTCGGCCGGTGGAAGAAACGCGCAACATCGCGGTCAATTTGCCGCCCGGATTGGTCGGCAATCCGACTGCCGTGCCTCAGTGTTCTCGTCAGCAATTCGACAAAAAAGGTTGCCCGGCTTCGAGTCAAATCGGAGTCGCGCCTACGGGTCTTGGTGTTCCAGAAGGGGGGTTGCCGACCACATTTGAGTTTCCGGTTTACAACCTCACGCCGCCGCCGGGCGTTCCGGCCGAGTTCGCATTTAGCATATTCGGAATACACGCAATACTTGACGCCGGTGTGCGCAGCGACGGTGACTATGGCATCACGGAGCATGTCGACGATGTGCCGCAGCGAGCTGTCGTTCGCAGTCGTGTGACGCTTTGGGGGGTCCCGGCCGACCCCAGTCACGACGTGGAACGATGCACGGTTGTGAAAGAAGAACTTGAAGAGTGTGATCTACCCTCCAGTGCACAGGAAGTGCCGTTCTTGACGTTGCCCACGTCGTGTGAAGGCGCGCAACCGTTTTCGATCAGCTCCGATGCCTGGGGCGATAGCGGTGCCACTGGGAGCTACGAATTCCTTTCCCATGACGGCAGCGGTGCCCTTACGGGATTCACGGGCTGCGACCGTCTAGGTTTCCAGCCGACGATCACGGTTGCGCCCGACACGTCCTACTCCGACACTCCCGCGGGGTTGACGGTCGAAGTCAAAATGCCCCAGGAAGGTCTGGCGGACAGCGAAGCATTGAGTATTTCGAACATCAAGAACACGACTGTCGTTCTGCCGAAAGGCGTCGTCATCAACCCCGGTCAAGCCGCGGGTCTTCAGGCCTGTCAAGCCGGCGAAGACGCCGTCGGGACACAGGAGGCGCCGTCGTGTCCCAACGCGTCGAAGGTTGGAACCGATGAAATCGAATCGCCGCTGCTGAAAAACAGTTTGAAGGGGAATGTGTACGTCCTTCAATCGAACCCGCCCAATCTGCAGCTGTTGGTGGCGGCGTCCGGAGAAGGGGTGAACCTGAAGCTCGTCGGCGACGTGCACCTCGACGAAGCAACGGGCCAGCTATCGACGACGTTCAGCAAAACCCCGGAGCTGCCGTTCACGAGCTTCAAGCTCGCGTTCAGCGGCGGCGCCCAGGCGGCCCTAGCGACCCCGACGACATGTGGCACCTACACGACCACGTCGGACTTCATGCCCTGGAGCACCCCGGCCGTGGGGGATGCGTTCCCGGTGAGCAATTTCACGATCGACAGCGGTCCCGGAGGCGACGGGACGGCAGGCTGCAGCGGGCCGCTGCCGTTCAAGCCGAACTTGACCGCCGGGTCGACGACAGATCAGGCGGGAGGCTTCACCAGCTTCTCGCTGCTGTTGACGCGGGAAGACGGCCAACAACGCATCGGCACACTCCAGTTCAAGACACCGGAGGGGTTGCTTGGCATGATCAGCAAGGTTCCCCTGTGCCCCGAAGCACAGGCGAATGCGGGCACGTGCTCGTCCGCGTCTCAGATCGGCCACACGGTCGTCGAGGCCGGTCCGGGACCGTACCCGCTGGTGGTGCCCCAACCCGGTCAATCGCCGGCGCCGATCTACTTGACCGAAGGGTATAAGGGCGCGCCATACGGGCTTTCGATCGTGGTGCCGTTGCACGTCGGTCCGTTTACGTTGCAGACCCAGGTTGTCAGAGCACGGATCGAAGTCAACCCGATCACGACTCAGTTGACGGTCACGACCGACCCGTTGCCGACGATCATCGACGGGATCCCGGCCGACCTGCGGGCGATCAACGCCGTGATCGACAGGCCGGGCTTCATGTTCAACCCCACCGGGTGCGAACCGTCAAGCTTCTCCGGCACCGCGACGAGCAGCGAAGGAGCGTCCGCTCCCATCGGCAGCCATTTCCAGATGGGATCCTGTCGCGCCCTGACGTTCAAGCCGAACTTCAAAGTCTCAACCTCGGGCAAGACCTCGCGCAAGAACGGCGCGAGTCTCGACGCCAAGATTCTCTACCCGACGGGCGAACTTGGAGACAATCAAGCCTCGTCGCAGTCGAACGTGAAGATGGTCAAGGTGGACCTGCCCAAGCAGTTGCCGTCGCGGTTGACGACGTTGCAGAAGGCGTGTCCATCGCAGACATTTGAAGCCAACCCCGCCGCGTGTCCTGAAGACTCCAAGGTCGGGACTGCGACGGCGATCACGCCGGTCTTGCCGGTGCAGTTGACCGGTCCCGCGTATTTCGTTTCGTACGGTGGCGCGAAGTTCCCCGAACTCGTGATCGTGTTGCAGGGTTACGGCGTCACGGTGTTCTTGCACGGCGAAACGTTCATCAGCAAAGCAGGGATCACTAGCAGCACGTTCCGTCAAGTACCCGACGTCCCGATCACGAGCTTCGAGTTGCAGCTACCCGAGGGCCCGTATTCGGCGCTCGCGGCGAACGGGAACCTGTGTACGACGAAACTGAAGATGCCCACCGCGTTCACCGGCCAGAACGGAGCGACGCTCAAGCAGACCACGCCGATCAGTGTCACCGGTTGCGCCAAGGCCAAGATCAAGAAAAACAAGACCAAGCACAAGAAGGCCAGTGCTCGCAACAAGAGGAAATAGCTCGACCTCTGCCGGCGTTGGCCGTCAAGGCGGCCACGTTGAGGAGATGCAGCGCCGCCGCCTGCTGCTGGCGATGAGCGAAGTACTCGCCGAAAACGGTTACGAAGACGCGAGCATCGGGCGCGTGTGCAAGCGCGCCGGTGTCTCGCGGCGCACGTTCTATGAGATCTTCCACGACCGCGACGAGTGCCTGCTCGACGCGTTCGACGCGGCGGTGGAGCGGATCGCCGAACCGGTGCGTGTCGCATGGGAGGGAGGCGGAAATTGGCGCGAGCGGACTCGCGCCGCGCTGACCGTGCTTCTGGAGCAACTCGACGCGGAACCCGCGGCCGCACGCGTGTGCGTGGTCGAGACGCTCAAGGCGGGGCCGAGCGTAATGGAGCATCGCGCGCGCATCGTCGCGGTCCTGGTGGATGCGGTCGAGCGGGGCCGCGCGGAGGTCAAGTCCGCCGGCGAGCCGCCACCGCTGACCGGACAGGGAGTGGTCGGCGGCGCTTTGTCTGTGCTGCACACGCGCTTGCTGCAAGCGCCCGTGGGCGGTCCGCAGCCGCCGTTGAGCGACCTCACGGGCGCGCTGATGGCGATGATCGTCCATCCCTACCTCGGCTCCGCGGCCGCCCGTCGCGAGCTTGCTCGCCCGGCGCCGGAGGCCGTCGGCGCGCACAACGGCGCGATCAAGGACCCCTTCAAGGACCTCTCGATCCGTTTCACGTATCGCACCGCCAGGGTGCTCGCCACGATCGCCGCCAACGCGGGCGCGTCCAACCGCTTCGTGGCCGACACCTCAGGCGTCTCCGACGACGGCCAGATGTCGCGCCTCTTGACGCGCCTGGAGCGCGCCGGGCTGATCGAGAACGCTGGCCAGGGCCGGGTCAAGGGCGAGGCCAACGCCTGGACGCTCACCGAGCGCGGAGAGGCGGTGCAGGCAGCGCTGGCGGGAGGTTGAGCTGCCGCTACCAGATCGTGGTCACCCCATAGGCCGGAAAGACCGGATCGCGCGTGACCAGAGGACTGTTGTCGCTAAGCGCTTGGGCGACGATGGCGTTACGAGCCGGCTTGGAGAGCCTGGTGAACGAGCTTCGAGAGCTGAGTCTTCGCTTCGCCGATGCTGTAGCTGGGCATGAGCGGAGCATGGCGCCGCTTGGCCAACTTGGCCAAGCGATTGACTAACCGTCTGCGGGAAGGATCTCGAAGGAACCCCCCTGTAGCGGCGTGACAGCTCGAAAGTGGCGTTCGTCGAAGGTCAAGAGGCGCTTGGTCTGAAAGCGCTCGGCGAGGACCACAATCGCGCAGTCGGCCAATCCGAGGTCAAGGGCTGAGTACTGTCGCTCAAGCCTCTGCACCGTCGCATAGTCCTCGAGCTCCAAGCCGGCGACGGCAAAACGAGCCGCGGCCAGATCGCGCAGGAATGCAGATCTTGCCGGGCGTCCGAACCGAGCGCCGAGCAGGTAGTCGATCTCAGCCGTGACCGGCGCGGGCATAGCCAGGGCGCCCGGCTCTTCTCGGAGAACGTCCAAGATCGCTGATCGGCGAGGCTCCTTCGGGTCGGACATCGCCACGATCGGAGCGGCGTCGACGATGAGGGTCACTCGCCAAAGCCTTCGAGCAACTCACCCTCGGGGATTTGCGAGATTGGGCGGCTGTCGCCGTCGACTCGATCGAAGCCGGCCGCCAGCGCGAAGTCGCGATCCACTGAAGGTTTGGCCTGGTAGGTGGCCACCGCTTCGCGCAGAACTTCAGCCTGCGATCGGCCCTCCTGGCGGGCGAGTCGTGCCAAGCGCTGAGCCTGTGCATCGTCGAGATAGACGCTGGTCTTTCGCATCAGAAGCCAATATAGGGCATGACATAGGGCATAGCAACCTTAAGTTCGGTCGAGCGAACTCCGGGCGAGCGAACTTAAGTTTGCGTGGCCAGTCGGTCGTCGCGGGTGGGCCAGGACCTACTCCCAGCGCAGCTCCTTCGGCGCCTCACGCATTCGCAAGACCTTCGCAGGCACTCCGCCCACGACCGCGTTCTCGGGCACGTCCCGGGTCACGACCGCGTTGGTGCCCACGATGCTGTTGTGGCCGACGCTCACGCCCCGCAGCACGCACGAGCCGTAGCCCATCCAGACGTTGCTGCCGACACGCACGTCGCGCTTGTAGATCCCCTGGAGGCGGATCGGACGCTCGACCTCGACGACGCCATGGTCGAAGTCGATCAGCATCACCCGGTCGGCCACGATGCACTCATTGCCGATCGAGACGTGCTGGTAGGCGGAGATCGTGCACTCCTGGCCCATCACCGTCTTCGATCCGATCGAGACTTCGCCCTCGTGCACCCTGATCTTCGTGCCGTGGCCGACCCACGACCAGCGGCCGATCCTAAGCGTCGCGTTCCTGCCGATCTCGAGCTTGACCCCCGGGCAGAAGAAGCAGATGCCGTCCGTCTGCAGGCGCCCGCGCCAGCGCAGCTTCAGCCACAACAGGCGCGCGCCCAGCACCGCGTAGTGGCGGTTGAGCATGTTGTTGGCGCGCATCCATCGGAGTAGCGCCAGCGCGCCGCTGTGCTGTGGCGGACTTGGTGGTCGCGGTTCGGACGTCGGCGCCGACTCCGGCGGGCGGCCGTTGATCTCGGTGGTGCTCATCGGGCGGGTTGCTCCACGACGCGAATCGTATTGGCGCGCCTGTAATGATTGCGCCCCGCATGACCGCCACCCTCGCCCAACGCCTGCTCGACGGAGACCGCCGCGCCCTCGCGCGCGCGATCACACTCGTCGAGGACGACCGCCCCGAGGGCTGGGAGTTGGTGCGCGAGGTCTATCCCCACACCGGCAAAGCCGCCGTCTACGGCTTCACCGGACCGCCCGGGGTCGGCAAGTCCACCTTGATCGGGGCCCTTACGAAGGCCAGGCGCGAGGCCGGGCGCTCGGTGGGGGTGCTCTCGATCGATCCCTCCTCGCCTTTCACCCAAGGTGCCTTGCTCGGCGACCGCATCCGTCTCACCGAGCACTTTCTCGACAGGGGTGTCTTCATCCGCTCGATGGCAAACCGGGGTGCGCTCGGGGGGCTCTCCGAGGCGGCTTTGCAGGCGGCCTTGCTGCTTGACGCGGCCGGGCGCGAGGACGTATTCGTTGAGACCGTCGGCGTGGGGCAGGCCGAGATCGACATCATCGACCACGCCGACACGATCGTGCTCGTCCTGATGCCCGGCTCTGGCGATTCGATCCAGGCCCTGAAGGCGGGTGTGATGGAGATCCCCGACATCATCGTCATCAACAAGGCCGACCACCCCCTGACCGACACGATGGTGCGCGAGATTCGCGGCGTCCTGTCGCTCGCCAACCTCGACAGCGACGACGCCCATGCACAATCCTCCGGGGCGCAGTCCGCGCCCAAAGCGAAGCGCTGGCGTGTCCCCATCGTCAAGACCGAGGCGGCCCACGGCAAGGGCATCGACGAGTTGGTCGCCCAGCTCGACGCCCACCGCGAGCACATCCTGGGGGAGGGCACCCTGCAGGAGCGACGCGGGCGCAATCTGCGCAATGAGGTCCTCGCGATAGCCACGGCCCGCATGCGCAGGCGCCTGGAGGACGAGTTGCGCGAGGACGCCGATTTCCAGAGGCTCCTGGACGAGGTCGTGGAGCGCCGCCTGGACCCGGCCAGCGCTGCCACCGCGCTGCTGGAGCGCCACCGAGGCTGATTACGCAAAGTTGCGTTACGCAAACTTGCGTAATGGGCTATTCCTCGTTCAACAGCAGCCACTGAGCCAAGAACGGCTCGACGATCCAGGCTTCGCTACGGCGGCGTCCGACCAGTTCCGCGCGCTCCAGCGCGCCGAGTGCTCGCTGCACGCTGGAGGCGCCCGGTAGCGCATGGCGCCGGCGGTAGTCCGCGGCGAGCGGTCGGCCCGGCTCCTCGGCAAGGGCTCTCAACAGCAGTCGCTGATGGGCGGATGCGCTCTCCCACACGAGGCTGAAGTGCGCGTGCTCGGAGTTCAGCACCTGAGCTATCGCATCGACCACCTTGGTTCGGTCGGCGGCGCCCCGCGCGCGCGTGTCCTGCCACAGGAAATAGCAAAGCTCCTGGGTCGCGTAGGGGTGACCGTGAGTCGTCTCCAAGATCGCCTCGATGGCGGCCCTGGCGACCTTCTTGCCGGTCCGTGCGAACTGGCTCGCGATGTACTCCGCGAACGGCTCGGGCCCGATGACGTCCAGTTCCATCTGCTTGGCGCTGCGCCAGAACGGCTCGTTCTCGTCGTTGAAGATGCGCTGCATCATGTGGCGCTTGCTGCCGAGATAAATGTGCGCGACCTCCGGCTGCTCCTGGAAAACCGAGCGCATCATCCGGGGAAGGCTCGGGTCGATCTCGACGATCTCCTGAAACTCGTCGAAGATCAGTACGACCTGACGTTTGCGCTCTCCCGCGAGCTGGCCCGGCAGCTCCAACAGGCGCTCGAGCGTGGCGCGAATGTCATCCGCACGGGGTCCCGCGTCGAAGCTGAAGCTGAGCGAACCGTCCTCGGGCTCCACGGTGACGGTGGGGCGCACACGCAGTCCTTGGAAGATGCGCAACCGCTCCTTCGCGCGAAAGAGCGGCGAGGCGATGTCCTCGTGGATGCTCTTGGCCAGCTTCTCGGCGAGCTGGGTGATCGTCGGCGTCGTCATCAGATTCACGTGTGCCACCAGCGCGCGCTTGGCGATCAGTTCCTGGGACACCCGCCATACAAGCGAGGACTTGCCGTAGCGACGTGGGGCGAACAGCACGACGTCCTGGCCGTTGAGCGCGTCGGCCTTCAGCTCGGCCGTCTCGCGCTCGCGATCCGTGAACGCCTCGTCCAGGGCCAGCGCTCCATAGCGGAACGGGTTTGGTTCTGGCGCTGTAGCCATATCCACATTGTATACATATTTGCATAAAGATCGTTATGCAAGTTTGCGTTACGCAAGTTTGCGTAACGATCTGGCAACGCTTCGCTTTGCCCCTCAAGGGCAAGGCTTCGGGACATTCGACGGCATTGCGTATACAGTGCGGCCGATGGGCTTCGACTACCTCAAAATCGCCGACCGCACCTGGCCGACCCTGATCCGGCTGATGGGCGGCCACGCCAAGGTCTACCGCGCCACCAATGGTCTGATCGGCCACCGCGTGCCGGGCGCGCCCGAGATGCTGCTACTCGACCACGTCGGCGCCAAGAGCGGGACCCACCGCTACACCCCGCTTGTGTTCGCGCGTGACGGCCAGAACTTCGTCCTGATCGCCTCCAAGGGCGGCTACCCCAAGAACCCGGCTTGGTACTACAACCTCAAGGCCAACCCCGACACGACGATCCAGATCGGCTCCAAGCGGATGCCCGTGCACGCCCGCGAGGCCGCGCCCGAGGAGTACGACCGCCTGTGGAAGCGCGCGGTCGCAGTCTACGGCGGCTACGAAGAATATAAGCGGCGCACCGACCGCCAGATACCGCTCGTCGTCCTCGAACCTTCATAAAGCCTCCGAGGGAGGACGCCGCCCGGCGATGCCAGCGGGCCGCTAAGCGCCGAGGGCCCTGGCGATCACCATCTGCTGCACCTCGTCGGTGCCCTCGCCGATCGTGAGGATCTTGGCGTCCCGGTAGAAGCGGCAGACCGGGTACTCCTCGATGAAGCCGTAGCCGCCGTGGATCTGCACGGCCTCCTCGCTGCACTTCACCGCCAGACGACCCGTCTTCAGCTTCGCCTGGGCCGCCGTCAGCGTGAAGTTGCGCCCGGCGTCCTTCTCGCGCGCGGCCTTGTAGACGAGTAGCCGGGCCGCCTCGATCTCGGCTGACATGTCCGCCAGCTTGGCCTGGATCGCCTGGAACTTGGAGATCGGCTTGCCGAAGGCCTTGCGTTCTTTGGCGTAGGCCAGTGCCTCGTCGAGCGCCCCCTGCGCCAGCCCGACGCCCATCGCCGCGACGCCGATCCGGCCGATGTCGAGGATGTGCAGGAACTGCTTGAAGCCTTGGCCCCGCGGGCCGAGCAGGTTCTCCTCGGGCACCCTGCATTCGGTGAAAGTGAGCGGGCGCGTGTCCGAGGCGTTCCAGCCCATCTTCCTATAGGGCTGGCCCTGCTCGTAGCCGGGCGTGCCGTTGGCCACGATGAGGTTTGAGATCTCCTTGGAGCCGCCTGCTTGCGCCCCGCCATGGGGTGTGCCCTCTGGGGTATTGGCCTCTCCTGTTACGGCCGTGATGCACACGACACCCGAAATGTCGGTGCCCGCGTTCGTTATGAACTGCTTGGCCCCGTCGATCACCCATTCGGCCGAGTCTGTGTCATCGCCCTCCAAGCGCGCGCGCGTGCGCGTGTTGCCCGCGTCCGAGCCCGCCTCCGGCTCGGTCAAGCCGAACGCGCCCAGCTTCTCCCCGGCGCAAAGCCGCGGCATCCACTCGCGCTTCTGCTCCTCCGAGCCGAACAGGTAGATCGGCTGCGTGCCCAATGAGGTGTGCGCGCACAGTGTGATCGCCACCGAGGAGTCCACCCGCGTCAGCTCCTCCACGGCAAGCGCGTAGGCCAGCGTGTCCCCGCCGCCCCCGCCGTACTCCTGGGGGAACGGGATTCCCATCAGCCCGAGCTTGCCCAGCTTGGCCACGATCTCATACGGAAACGACTTGGTCCTGTCCAGCTCCTCGGCTACCGGAGCCACCTCGCCCACGGCGAATTCGCGCACGGTGCGCCGGATCAGCTCGTGGTCGGGGGACAGGTCGAAGTCCATCGCCAGCCAAACCCTACTTGCAAGTCACCTGCAAGTAACGCTTGAAAGTGAGCCTCTCTAAGCGCAGTAGGCGCGCGCGAGGTCTACTAGGAGGCGCACGCCGTAGCCGGAGGCGCCCTTGCCGACGTAGGCACGCCCCAACTCCCATGCCGAACCCGCGATGTCCAAGTGAGCCCAGGGGGTATCCCCGACGAAGTGAGACAAGAAGGTGGCGCCCACGATCGTGCCCGCCTTGCGGCCCTCCGGGGCGTTGTCCAGGTCGGCGTACCTACCTTTGATCAGCTCGTCGTACTCGGGGTGAAGCGGCAACCGCCATACGATCTCGCCGCTGCGTCGCCCCGCCTCGGCGATCTCGCCGGCGAGCTCCTCGTCGTTTGAGAGCAGACCCGCATAGGTGGAGCCGAGCGCGATGATCACCGCACCCGTCAAGGTCGCCAGGTCCACGACCCGCTCGGCGCCGCACTCGATCGCGTGGCACAGGCAGTCGGCCAGTACGAGTCGCCCCTCGGCGTCGGTGTTGTTGACCTCGATCGTCTTGCCATTGGACGCAGTCACGATGTCGCCCGGCTTGACCGAGCGCCCGCTCGGCAGGTTCTCGGTCGCTCCGACCACGCCCACGATCCTTACCGGCAAGCCGATACGCGCGATTGCAGCGATCGCCGAAATGACCGCCGCGCCGCCGGACATGTCGAACTTCATCTCGCTCATCTTCGGTCCCGGCTTCAAGGAGATGCCGCCGCTGTCGAACGTCACCGCCTTGCCCACCAAGCCGAGCGTCGGGCCAGCCTCGGGCAAATTCGGCGGCTCGTAGCGCAGCGTGATCAGCGCCGGCTCCTGCTCGCTTCCCTGCGCCACCGCGGCGAAAGCCCCCATGCCTCGCTGCACGATGCCCGCGCGTCCCTCCACCTCGACGGTCAGGTGCTCGAGCTCCTCGCCCAGCTTGCGCGCATGCTCGGCGAGCGCGCTCGGAGTCAGGTCGTTGGCCGGTCTGTTCTGCAGGTCCCGCGCTTCGTTGGCGGCCTTCGCCACGATCCCCGCCTGCGCGACCGCCTCTTCCAACTCGCCCTCGCCGGCAAGGATCAAGCCGTCCAGGTGCTTGGGCTTGGCCTGAGGATCCCCGGCGCCACCCCCGGGATCGGCGGTCTTGGACCTGTGCACGTCAAAGCTGTAGTCCGCCAAGATCGTGCCCTGCACGAGCGCCGCCGCGACCTCGCCCGCGCTCTCGCCGAGGCCGTCCGGCAGCTGCCAGCAGAGCGTCTTGCTCGAAAGCTCCTTTGTGCGCTCGCGCGCCACGGCCGCGGCCACACGCGCGCGCTCGGGCGTGAAGTCCTCGCGCTCGCCCAAGCCCACGACCAGCCAGCGCTTGCCCCGCGCATGGGTCAAAGCCAAAGACTTGGGCGTCCGTCGCGCCTCGCCATCGGCCAGCAGCTCTGCCACCTCGCCCGGCGCTCCCGCGGGCGTCTCAGACCCCACGAACACACCCAGCACGACCGTGTCGGCGTCGTTTTGGCCGACTTCGCGGCTGCTCCAAGACACGTTCACGATTCGCGCACGATAGCTGCCCCGCTAGCATTCCCGTCCCCAGGTCGTTCATCCCCCAGGCCACCCACCCCCGGCCGGGCGGACCAATCCAAACCAGGAGAATCCCCCAGATGCCCAAGACCGTGATCCTCGGCTCCGCGCGCACGCCCATCGGCAAGATGGGTGGGAGCCTGTCCACGCTGGGAGCCCCCGAGCTCGGCGCGATCGCGATCGAGGCTGCCTTGGAGCGCTCCTCGGTCGAGCCCGGCCAGGTCGAGCACGTCGTGATGGGCCAGGTCCTACAGGCAGGTCAAGGTCAGATCCCTTCGCGTCAAGCCCAGATCAAGGCCGGCATCCCCAAGGAGGTCTCCTCCGAGACGATCAACAAGGTGTGCGCCTCCGGCGTGCGCGCCACCGTGATCCTCGACCAGGCGATCCGCGCCGGCGATGTCCAGGTGGGCGTTGCCGGGGGGATGGAGTCGATGTCCCAAGCTCCCTACCTCTTGCCAGGCGCGCGCTTCGGCTTTCGCATGGGAGACGTCAAGGCGCTCGACGCGATGGTCCACGACGGCCTCACCAACCCCTTCTCGGGCAAGCAGATGTTCGTCGAGGCGACCGAGGTCGGCGACGAGCTCGAGCTGACGCGCGCCGACCTCGATCGCTGGGCCTTGCGCTCGCACGAGCTGGCGATCAAGGCCACCGACGAGGGTCGCCTGCCCGAGGAGATCGTCTCGGTCACCATCAAAGGCCGAAAGGGCGACACCACTGTCGAGGTCGATGAGGCGCCCCGCCGCGACACCTCGCTCGAGGTTCTCGCCAAGCTGCCCGGCCTGGTCGGTAAGGAGGGCACCCACACGGCCGGCAACTCACCCGGTGTCAACGATGCGGGCGGCGCGCTCGTGGTTGCCTCCGACGGATGGGCGTCGGCCAACGGCAAGGAGGTGTTGGCCGAGATCGTGACCCACGCCCAGTCCGCCGACGAGTTCGCCTACCTGGCTCGCACACCCGCTTCCGCGGCCAAGAAGGCTTTGGAGAAGGCCGGCTTGAAAGCTGAGGACATCGACCTGTGGGAGATCAACGAGGCCTTCGCGTCGGTCACGCTCAACTCGATCCGCGTGCTCGGCATCGACGAGGACAAGGTCAACGTCAACGGCGGCGCCGTCGCGCTCGGCCACCCGATCGGCGCTTCGGGCGCGCGCATCATCGGCACCCTCGTCTACGAGCTGCGCCGTCGCGGCGGCGGCCTCGGCTGCGCCGCGATCTGCTCGGGTGGCGGGCAAGGCGACGCGATTATCTTGAAGGTCTGAGGCCGTGTCCGCTGAGGCCCCCCCCAGGGGCAAGATCCGCGTGGTCGTGGCCAAGCCAGGGCTTGACGGCCACGATCGCGGCGCCAAGATCATCGCGCGCGCCTTGCGCGACGCCGGCATGGAGGTCATCTATACGGGCCTTCACCAGACGCCCGAGCAGATCGTGGAGACCGTGATCCAAGAGGACGCCGACGCGGTCGGCCTCTCGATCCTCTCCGGGGCCCACATGACTTTGGTGCCGCGCGTGGTCGAGCTTCTGCGCGAGCAGGGCGTCGACGACGTCGTGGTCACCGTCGGCGGTACGATCCCCGCCGAAGACATCCCTGAGCTGAAGGGCCTCGGCGTTGCCGAGGTTTTCACCCCGGGCGCCCCTACTCAGGCGATCGTTGATTTCATCCGCGAGGCCACGGTTGACCGCGGTGCCCAGTAGTCCGTTTGCGCCTGCCTCACACGCGCGCGCACGCGAGGCCTGATTGACTCGTCAGTCAACTCAGGTAGGATTGCCCCATCGACATCCCTGAAGGAGTTAGCTGAATGAAGATTTGCGTCCTGGTGAAGGAGGTCCCGGACGCCGCCGTCGAGAAGCGCATCAACAGCTCGACGGGGCGCATGGACCGCAGCGGGGAGAAGAACCTCAACCCGTATGACACGCACGCCATCGAGGCTGCGATGCAGATTCGCGAGGGCGGCGTCGCCCCCGTGGAGGAGATAGTGGCGGTGACGATGGGCCCGGAGAGCGCTGTGCGCGCTCTGCACAAGGCCGTCTCGCTTGGAGCCGACCGCTCCGTGCACCTATCTGATGAGGCCGTCGCCGGCTCGGACGTGGCCGCTACCGGCTACGCGTTGGCGCAGACCTTGGATCGCGAGAAACCGGACCTGGTCTTGCTCGGCCAGCAGTCAGACGACGGCGAGTGCTACACGATCGGCGCCGTTGTCGCCGAGCACCTGCGCATGCCCTCGCTCACCCAGGTCATCAAGATGGACGTCGAGTCGGACGCCCTGCGCTGCGAGCGCCAGGCCGAGTACGGCTACGACACGGTTCAGATCAAGCTGCCCGCTGTCATCTCGGTGGGAGACGCGATCAACGAGCCGCGCTACCCCTCGCTGAAGGCGATCATGGGTGCCAAGAAGAAGCCGCTGGACACCGTCACCGCGGGCGACGTCGGCATCGACGCTTCCAAGGTCGGCGGCGACAATTCCGCCGCTCAGTGGGTCGCCGCCAAGGCGCCGCCTGCGAAGGCCGCCGGCGAGATCATCGAGGACGAGGACACCGCCGAGACCGTCGAAAAGATCGTGTCCTGGCTCGACGAGAGGAAGCTGATCTAGATGGCGAACATCCTGGTCTACGCGCTCCACTACGAAGGCGCGATCAACAAGAACTCCCTGGGTGCAGTCTCCGAGGGCGCCAAGCTGGCGGCCGAGCTCGGTGGCGAGGCGCACGCGATCCTCGTCGGCGAGGGGGTCCCACAGGATCTTGCCGCGTCGCTCGGCAACTATGGCGCCAAGAAGGTGCTCGTCGCCGAGGGCCCCGAAGGGCTCGCCCAGCCGGTCGTCGACGCGATGGGCGCGGCGATTTCAAACGGCGACTACAAGTACGCCCTGTTCGGCGGCGGGCTGCTCGGCTTTGAGATCGGCGCCGGCCTGGCCGCGCGCCTGGGCGCCGGCGTGGCGATGGAGGTCACCGCGGTGCGTGCCGAGGGTGGCGAGCTGATCGCCGAGCGGCCGATTCTCGGCGACTCGGCCATCTCGGAGATCAAATACCGCTCGCCTGTCGGCATCGTGATCGGGCGCCTCAACGCGTTCGAGATCAAAGAGAGCGGCGCGGGAGCTGCCCCTGTGGAGTCCGTCAGCTTCGAGCTCTCAGACCACGCCAAGCAGGCCACGATGGTCACGCGCGGAGAACAGCGCGGCGCCGACGTGGACATCGAGGGTGCCGACATTCTCGTCGCCGGCGGGCGCGGTCTCGGCAAAGCCGAGGGCTTCCAGCTCGCAGAGGACCTGGCGGCGGCGTTCGGCAACAACGCCGCGGTGGCGGCCACCCGTGCGGTCGTGGACGCCGGCTGGTACCCCTACGCGGCCCAGATCGGCCAGACCGGCAAGACGGTCGCCCCAAAGCTGTATTTGGCGGCGGGCATCTCCGGCGCGATCCAGCACAAGGTCGGAATGCAGTCCTCGGAGAACATCGTCGCGATCAACAAGGACTCCAACGCGCCGATCTTCGAATTCTCAGACCTCGGCATCGTGGGCGATCTGAACAAGATCCTGCCCAAGTTGACAGAGGCAGTCAAGGCCAAGAAAGGCTGACCGATGGGCCCTCTGACACGGCGCTGGACGCCACGTGACGCCTCGAACGTACAACCAGTACGCCCTTCGGCGCCCCGCGTCGTCCAGCTTGGTCATAGGACCCATCGGGGGCTAGGCGGGGAAGTTGCTGAGCGAATCAAAGGAGCAACTAATGTCATCTCATAATGGCTCAAGCAACGGGAAGGTCGTCCCTGCGGCCTTCCCGCCGCCCGTCGATCCCCAGAAGGAGTTCGTCAAGCACGGCCTCGACCCCGAGGACGAGCTGATCGAGGTAGGCGTCGCAATCGTCGGTGGCGGCACCGCCGGCCTTGCTTGCGCCAACCGCCTGTTGCAGCTCCTGGGCGACGACCCCGAGACGATGGAGCGCCTCGGCGAAGTGCCGGTCGCGGTCGTCGAGAAGGCCAAGACCTGCGGCGGGCACAACCTTTCCGGCGCGGTCGTGCGTCCGGGTCCGCTGGAAGAGCTGTTCCCGGACATGACCCGCGAGCAATGGCGCCAGGAGGGCTTCGCCTTTGGCGAAGTGACCAAGGAGGCCGTCTACTTGACGCCGACCTCGAAAATGTCGGTCCGCATCCCCACGCCTCCGCCGTTCAAGAACCACGGCAACGAGGTCATGTCCGTATCCGCCCTGGCTCGCTACCAGCAGCAGCAGGCCGAGGAGGCCGGCGCCTACATCCTCACCGAGACCGCGGCCACCCAGCTGGTCGTGGAGGACGGTCAGGTCGTCGGCGTGCGCTCGGGCGACAAGGGCCGTGGCAAGGACGGGGAGGAGCTCGGCAACTTCGAGCCCGGCACCGACATCAAGGCCCACGCGACCGTTCTGGCCGAGGGCTGCTGGGGTCACCTCACCGGCGCCGCGATCCGCGAGTTCGACCTCGCCAAGGGCCGCGAGCCCCAGGTGTGGGAGCTTGGCGTCAAGGAGGTCTGGAAGGTTCCCAAGCCGCTGGACCGCCTGATTCACACGATGGGTCCGTGGCCTTTGAAAATCTCATCGAAGTACGGGCAGATCGGCGGCACCTGGATCTACCCGATGAAGAACGAGAAGACCGGCGAGGACATGGTCTCGATCGGTTTCGTCGTCGAGCTCGACTACGCCGACGCCACGACCTCGGCCCACGACCTCCTGCAGACGTTCAAGACGCACTCGCTCGTGCGCGGGATCCTCGAGGGTGGCGAGCGCGTCGCCTGGGGCGCCAAGGCCCTGCCGGGTGGCGGTTACTGGTCGATGCCCAAGCTCTCGATGCCCGGCGCGGTGCTCGTGGGCGACGCAGGCGGCATGGTCGACACGATGGCGCTCAAGGGCGTGCACCACTGCATCAAGTCGGGGATGCTGGCCGCCGAGTCGATCTACGCTGCGATCAAGCGCGGCTCAAGCGACTTCTCCGACTACGAGCAGGCGATCGAGAACTCGTCCGTCGGCAAAGAGCTGTGGGAGGTCCGCAACGCCCGCCAGCCCTTGCAAAAGGGTCTGCTTGTGGGAGGCCCGCTGTCGGGTATCCAGCAGATCACCAAGGGTAAGCTTCCCGGCCGCGCCGACTGGCACCGCAACGACTCGATCCCCGTGTTCGTGGGCAACACCAAGGACGTGTACGTCAAGCCGGACGGCAAGTACACCTTCGACAAGCTCTCCTCGGTGTTCATCACCGGCAACGCCACCCGCGACGACGCCCCCAACCACATCCGGGTGCAGAAGCACGTCCCGCGCGAGGTCGCCGAAACGTGGCGCTGGATGTGCCCGGCGGGGGTGTATGAGATCCCCGAGGATGCACCGGAGACGGGGTCTGTGGACGTGATCGTCAACTACACCAACTGCGTTCAGTGCGGCGCGATCACCGCCAAGGGCGGTCGCTTGACCACCCCGGAGGGTGGAGATGGGCCTCTGTATCAAATAACCTAGAGCCGATCCGAAACACCTGCTATTCGGCGGTGTTAGGGGCTTTGACATGGCAAGGACGTTCCATCTCATGCGGGCCGCGAGGGCGGCGCTGATCGGCGGCTGCTTGCTGGCCTTGCTGGTCTGCGGGCAGGCTGCCTTGGCGAGCACGATCACCGACGGGGCCGCCACCGTCGGGATCGAACAGTGCGTGACCTCGACCGTGCAGTTGGAACGCTCGGCCACGTTCACCGCGCAGATGAACGCAACCATGGCGACCCAGAAGATGGCGATGCGCCTGGAACTACAGCAGCGCCTGCGCGGCGAAAGCGAATTCCACACGCTCGCTGCCCCCGGGTTCGGCGTGTGGCGCGTCTCAGAACCGGGCGTGAAGATCTACAAGTACGTCAAGCAGGTCACCAACCTCGAGTCCTCGGCGGCCTATCGTGTGCTCGTGCGCTTCCGCTGGACCGGGGAAGCGGGACGCCTGCTCAAGCGCGACGAACTGCACACGCCTCGCTGCGTCGAGCCGACCTTGCCCGCGCAGGTTACGCAGACCCCGCCGGCCCCCGGCGCTTGAGGTCGCTAGAATGTTCAGACGATGAAGGCGGAGATCCACCCAAACTACGTCGAGGCGCACGTGCGGTGCATGTGCGGCAACGAATTCACCACGCGCGCCACGCAGGATGAGATCCACGTAGAGGTGTGCTCCAACTGCCACCCCTTCTACACGGGGCGCCAGAAGCTGGTGGACACGGGTGGACGCGTCGAGCGCTTCCAGCGCAGGGTCGCCAAGGGTCGCCAGCACAAGGCCCAGACGGCCGGCACTCAGGCGCAGGCACGCCCCCAATAAGACGATGTCCTCTCGACCGGGTGCCGGTGGGAGGGTCGAGGTCAGCAAGCTGCAGGCGACCGCGAGCGCGCATGCGACGCGCCCCGCAACCGACACGAGCGCCGTCGGAGAGCTGCCCGACGGCGAGTTGACCGCGCGTCGCGACGCTCCGCTTGGGGGCCAAGCGGTGCTCGAGGGCGTAATGATGCGCGGCGTGCGTCACTGGGCGGTCGCGGTGCGCAAGCCGCTGCGCGAGGACGCCGAGCCGCAGGGCAAGGATGGGTCTGGCGAAGGCGCAGCGCGGTCCGCTGCCGCGCCCCAAACGCCGTCGAGCAACGGCCAATCAGCCCCCGCGGAGCCCGCCAACCTGCACGATGTCTCCCACTCCTTCGAGGTCGCCTTCGAGCGCGAGGGGGAACTCGGCAGGGAGGAGGAGGAAGGCAAGCTCGAGCAGCTCGGCGAGATCGAGGTTGAGACATTCTCGCTCACCTCCGCCTTGGCGCGACACCGGTGGCTGCGGGTTCCAGTCCTGAGGGGCATCGTGGCGCTCGGAGGCTCGCTGGCGATCGGCTTCAGGGCACTCGGGATCTCCGCCAACGCTCAACTGCCCGAGGGCGAGGCCGACGAGGACGCCCAGGAAATCGGGGCGGGCGTATGGGCGGGCACCGTGGTCGTGGCCTTGGTCTTCGCGATCGGATTGTTCTTCCTGTTGCCGCTTGGCCTGACCAGCCTGATCAAGGGGCAGTTGAATTCATCGGCCCTGTTTTGGATCGTGGAGGGCTGCGTGAGGACCGCGATCTTCTTGGGCTACATGTTCGCTCTTTCGCGCATCAAAGACTTGAGACGCGTCTTCGAGTATCACGGCGCCGAGCACAAGACGATCTCCTGCTTCGAGGCCGGGTTGCCGCTCACGCCCCAGAACGCGCAGCGCTTCTCGCGGTTGCACCCGCGCTGCGGCACCAGCTTCCTGTTGATCGTGATGGTCGTCTCGATCTTCGTGTTCGGCGCGGTCGGCCTTCCGGCTTGGTACCTGCTCGTGATCTCGCGCATCGTGGGCGTGCCGATCATCGCCGGCATATCGTTTGAGATCATCAAGTTCGCGGGCCGCAACCGCAACCGGGGCTGGGTCAAAGCGATCATGTGGCCCGGCTTGAAGCTGCAATTGTTGACCACGCAGGAGCCGAGCCTCGACCAGCTCGCGGTCGCGATTGCGGCCTTGGAGGCTGTGCTCGCGCTGGAGACCCCCGGGAGCATGGACGCCGCCGATCTTGTCGGGGTTGAGGTAGTCGCCTAGCGAGATCGTTCCGAACGGAACGATCTCGCAAAAGAGAACGCACAACTCAGGCCGCCGGTCACGCAAAATGCCGCCGGGGCCGCCGGGGCCGCCGGGGCCAAAGATCGTCCATTTCGCTTGACAGCGTCCGGGTCGTCTGGTTGGGTTCGCCCCACGAGACGAGTGAGAGCGTGCGAAGCGCTCCTTACGAGCAAATGACCTGGGAGCGGTGACATGAGCGCGGAAGAGGCAAGCCGGATAGCGCGGGCGGTACAGCGGATGAGGCACTCCAAACGGGCGGTTCAGATCGCGCTGCCCACGGCCGCGGCTCTCGGGGCGGGGGCGGCCATCGCAGCAGGATCGATCCCCGGAAGCGACGGCACAATCACCGGTTGCTACGCCGGCACGACTGGCGCGACACTCTTTCCGCCGAATGCTTCGGACGGGATCACTGAGCCGCCAGGAGCGCTACGCGTGATAGATCCGAGCCTTCCCCACACCATCAGCAACCCGTTGGGTGCAGCTCCCGCCGCCAATCTGGCTGCCGTGTGCGAACCACAGCAGGAGACACAGATCACCTGGAACCAGAAAGGTCCGGTCGGCCCAGTGGGGCCACGTGGGGAAGAAGGCAAAGCCGGCGGTCAAGGCGCAGCCGGCAGCCAAGGCGCCCCAGGCACACCCCTGATCGGTGGGACCACCTTCGGCGTGAGCGGCGGCGGCACCACGTTCCTGAAGATCGACGGCATCGAGGGGGAGTCGACCCAGAAGGATCACAAGGGTGAGATCCAGATCGATAGCTTCTCGGTCGGCGCTCAGAGCTCCCAGAGCATCGGCTCGCAGTCATCGGGTGCGGGCGCAGGCAAGGTGAGTATCCAGAGCTTCTCGATCACAAAGACGCTCGACAAGTCCTCGCCACTCCTATTCCAAGCGGCTGCTACAGGTAAACACTTCAAGGACGCGACGCTCTCCTTCAGCCGCAAAGCCGGCGGCAAGGAACAGACCTACCTCAAGTTCGACTTCCAGAACGTCTTTATCTCCTCGGTGCAGGACGGCAGCTCCGGCGGCGGGCAACCCACCGAGCAGGTGACTTTCGCCTTCCAGAAGGTCTCGGAGGCGTTCGTCCAGCCCAACGGCAAGGTGGGGGCGACCGTCAACTTCAACGTTTCGACAAACCTGAAGCTCTGAGCACAGCGGAGGCCTACGAGAGCCTCTCCTACCCGGGCTTCGCCTACCCGGCGACCCACCCAGGGCGCTCGGAGGCGATCGGCAGACTGTTCGGGCTGAACCCGGCTCCGGCACGCTCGTGTCGCGTGTTGGAGCTGGGCTGCGGCGACGGGGGCAACGCGCTCTCGATCGCCCAGACTCTGCCGGACGCGCAGGTGCTCGGCGTGGACGCCTCGCCCGGAGCGATCGAGCGCGGGACGAAGCTGGCGCTCGCGGCGGGGCTCGGCAACGTGGAGCTGCGCTGCGCCACGTTCGAGCAGTTGGGAGAGGGCTTGGGGGAGCCCGAAGGACGCGAGCAGGGGGACGTCGCGAGGACAGAGCCGGTCGGGTCGATCGTGGGCGCGCCATCCCAGTACGACTACATCGTCGCCCACGGCGTCTACTCGTGGGTGCCGCCCCAGGCACGGGGCGCGCTCTTGGATTGCGTAAAGCGCTGCTTGGCACCCGAAGGGATCGCTTTCGTCAGCTACAACGCCTATCCGGGCAGCTACCTGAGGGACATGGCGCGCGACATGCTGCGCTACCACGTCCAAGGGGTGATCGACCCGGGCGAACGCTTGGCGCGCGCGCAGGAATTGATGAAGACGATCGTCGAGATCGAGCAGCCGAGCCCATTCGCGCGGGTACTGCGCGAGCAGATGGAGCGGATGCTCAGCTACAGCGACGCCCTCCTGTTCCACGACGACCTCGCCGAGGTCTCAACGCCCTTCTACTTCCACGAGTTCGTCGAACACGCCCAGGCACGCGGCCTCCAGTTTCTGTCGGAGGCCGACCTGTTCGAGAGCCAGATGCGCGAAGTGCCCGAGAGCGCCGGGCGGCTGATGGCGAGTCTGCCGCAGGACGCGGTCGTCAGAGAGCAGTACATGGACTTCTTCAAGAACCGCATGTTCCGCCAGACCCTGATCTGTCACGAAGCCGCACCCCTGGATCGCACGCTCGACGAGGCGGCGATCGAAGGGCTCTGGATCTCATCGAGGGCCGCACCGGGAGAGGGTGCGGGGGGAAAGGGGGAGGACGGGCCTGCCCGCGGCGAGAACGAGCCCGTCTCGCACATCCCGATGCCCGGCGAGGACCCGGTCGAGCGTACGTATCTCACGCCCGAAGGCTTCTCGATGACCACGAGCGAGCCGCTCGTGCAGGCCGCGATGGCCGCGCTCGAAAAGGCCTGGCCACGGTCGGTCGCATTCCCCGCTCTGCTGGAGCGCGCCCGCGAGGCGGCTGGACCCGAGGCCCCGCCTCAGCTGGTGGAGGCCCGGCTGCGCTCGGTCCTGTTGCAGGCCTACCTGGCCCGGATAGTGATGCTCGCCGGCTACTCGCCTGGGGTGAGCGGCGAGTTGGGCGAGCGCCCCACCGTCAGCCCCCTGGCGCGTGCCCAGAGGGCGGCCGGCCTGAAGGCGCTCAGCTCGCTGCTGCACGCCAACGTGCGCCTCGACGGTGAGCTCGAAGGGGGCACGCTCGCGCTGCTCGACGGCACGCGCACGCTCGCCGAGGTCGCCGCCGAACTCGGCGCTCCCGTCGAGCAGGTCGTGGAGTGCGCCCGGCGACTGGCCTCGGTGGGGTTGCTCTTGGCCGCATAGACTTGCCTTCATGATCGAAGACTTGGTCGAGCAGATCGAAGCGCGCTTTGCCGAGCTCGGCGAGCAGATGACCGACCCCGAGGTGATCGGCGATCGCGAACGCTACGCCGAGGTGGGCCGCGCCTATCGCCAGCTCGAGCCTGCCGCCAAGCTCGCCGCGCAGTGGCGCCTGGCGAGCGACGACGCGGCCGGTGCCCAAGAGCTGATCGCCGAGGGCGGCGAGGACGCCGAGCTGCGCGAAATGCTCGAAACGGCACGCGAGCGGATCGAGGCGCTCGAAGAGGAGATCCGCTTCGCGATGGTCGAGCGCGACCCCAACGACGAGAAGAACGTGATCGTCGAAATCCAAGGTGGCGCCGGCGGCGACGAGGCCGGGCTCTGGGCCGGCGACGTCTACCGGATGCTGACCCGCTACGCCGAGCGCGCGGGCTTGAAACCTGAGCCGCTTGAGATCGGCGAGGGCAAGTACACCTTCGCGATCAAGGGATCCCACCCGCCCTATGCCTATTCCATCTTCAAGTTCGAGGGGGGAACCCACCGCGTGCAGCGCGTGCCCCAGACCGAGTCCCAAGGCCGCATCCACACCTCGACCGCCACCGTCGCGGTCCTGCCCGAAGCAGAGGACGTGGACGTGGAGGTCAATCCGGGAGACCTTCAGATCGACGTCTACCGCTCCTCAGGTCCGGGAGGCCAATCGGTCAACACGACCGACTCCGCGGTTCGCATCACCCATAAGCCCTCGGGGATCGTCGTCTCGATGCAGGATGAGAAGTCACAGCTACAGAACCGCGAGAAGGCCCTGCGTGTCTTGCGCGCGAGGCTGTACGAGCGGGCCTTGGCCGAACAGCAGTCCGAGCTCGCCGCCGACCGCCGCTCCCAGGTCGGCACGGGCGACAGGGCCGAGAAGATCCGCACCTACAACTACGGCGAGCGCCGCGTCACCGACCACCGCATCAAGCTGACCGTCCACAACCTAGACCAAGTCCTCGAAGGCGAGCTGGGGGAGATCACCGCCGGACTACAGGCGGATGAGAAGCGCCGCCGCCTGGAGGCCCAGACCGCGGTTTGAGCGGCGTGTCGCTCTCCCGAGGGACCTCGGTCCGCGACGCCCTCGACGGCGCCGTCACCGCGATTGCCGCCGCCGGCTGCGAAACGCCGCGCCTGGACGCCGAACTGCTATTGGCCCAAGCCCTCGGCGTCTCGCGCGAGCGTGTGTTCTTGGCGGCCGGTCACAACGAGGACGAGCTGACCGTCGCCGGCCCGGCCGTGCGCACCTTCCAAGACTTCGTGAGGCGTCGCGCGGTGGAGCGCGAGCCGGTCGCCTACATCCTCGGCCGCCGCCACTTCCGCCGCCTGGAGCTGAGTGTCGACCGGCGTGCCTTGATCCCCCGGCCTGAGACCGAGCTGCTAGTCGAGGTCGCGCTCGGGCTGCCCGAACGGGCGCGCGTGCTAGACGTGGGCACCGGCAGCGGAGCCGTAGCGCTCGCCCTCAAGGACGAGCGCCCCGATCTCGACGTGACCGGCAGCGACCTGAGCGAGACGGCGTTGGCGCTCGCGCGCGCCAACGCACAGCGGCTCGGACTGGACGTACGCTTGCTCGCGGCCGACCTGTTGGAGGGTGTGAGCGACGACTACGACGCGATTCTCTCCAACCCGCCTTACGTGCAAGACGGCGACCGGGCGATCTTGGCTCCGGAGATCCTGCGCCACGAGCCGGCCTCGGCTCTATTCGCGGGCGAGGACGGCCTCGACGTCGTCCGCCGGCTGCTCGCACAAGCGGGGCATCGCGAGCGCACCCACACGCTGGCCCTCGAGATCGGGCACGACCAGGCCGAGGCGGTCGGCAAGCTGATGCGCGAAGCGGGGTTCGCGGCGGTGCGCACCGAGCGCGACCTGGCGGGGATCGAACGCGTCGTGGTCGGCGAAAAGGCCGATTCGTGAGCGACCCGCCACAGGACAGGGTCGGCGCCCCATCCCGCGAGGACCGACAAGTCAGGCTGCCCCTCACCACGATCGACGTGGAGCGTGTGCAGGCGTGCCTGGCGGGCGACGGCGTGGCGCTGATCCCGACCGACACCGTCTACGGCCTGGCGTGCAACCCCGACAGCGAGCTCGCGCTGCGCCGCATATACGAGCTCAAGCGCCGCCCACCCCAAAAGCCGGCGGCCGTGATGTTCTTCTCGCTGCAAGCGGCGCTGGACACCTTGACCGAGCTGGGTCCGCACACGCGTGCCGCCGTCGAAGCGCTGTTGCCGGGACCGCTGACGTTGCTACTGGCTAATCCGTGTGGCCGCTACCCCGGAGCGTGCGCACCCGCGGGCGATGGCCCCGGCCTGCTCGGTCTTCGCGTGCCCGCATTCGTGGGATCGCTAGCGGCCCTCCACGCAATTGGCGTGCCCGCCGCCCAATCCAGCGCCAACTTCGCCGGTGGCTCCGATCCCCGTCGTCTACAGGACGTGCCCGCCGAGCTGCGCGAAGGCGTCGACCTCGTGCTCGACGGGGGTGGGTTGCCCGGCGTCGCCTCGACCGTGATCGACCTCTCAAAATACGAGCAGGATGGCTCCTGGCGGGTCGTCCGCGAAGGACCGGTCGGCGTGGACGCGTTCGCTCGTGCGCTTGGGCGAGAGTCAGGCCGCGAAGAGCGCCGGCTCGATGCTTGCCGGCAAGACTCGCTCGGGCGGGAGGGTGAGGACGATCGCGCCATCCCGGTCAAGCAAGAACCGCACATTTACGAGCACCATCCCGATCACCGCGCCTGAGTCGTCGTAGTCGATCGCGTGTCCCTCGGGCGTCGCGAGCGTCTTGGCTGGCTCTCGGGGCTCGCCTACGCTCAGGTACAGCACATCGCCACGCGCGTCGTAGTCGTGCTGGTCGAACTCCACTCCGGCGATTGTGATCGTCATCGTTGAGCCTCCGGGTCCCAGGATTGAACGAAGGCGGTTACCACGAAGCCCGGAGTCTCGTTGAAGTCTACGACCACTCGCAATGCGCGACCAGGATCGAGGTCCACACGGAAATAGCGCTCCCGTCCAGGCACGAGATCCTCTTCGTGAATATCGGGTCGGGAAATAGTGTCGAGTATCGACTCCATATGCGCGAGCATCCTCGGGCGTCGCCGCCGGAGATGCTGCTCGACGCGCAGGTCAAGCACGACCTGACGTCCATGCGGATCGAGCGTCTGGCGTTTGTCAATCGTCACCCAATGGACGCTACGCTTGACTTGGGATGAAACTCGGTGCAGGAGGCCTGCTAGCCTCGTGAGCACAGCCGCGACTGGCGCGATAGGTGGACATAACCACCGGGGAGCGGCTCGTAGATACTGCCGCGCGCCTGGGCACCCATAGCTATTCACAAGCTCCAGGAGCGCGCCCATGTCCGTTCATGCCCGTCAGGGTGACCTCAGCCCCGACTACTTCAACCGCCCGCTGGCCGAGGTGGACCCCGAGGTCGCCGCGGCGATAGACGGGGAGTTGCGCCGCCAGCAACAGACCTTGGAGATGATCGCCTCCGAGAACTTCGTGCCCCAAGCGGTGCTCGAATGCCAAGGTTCGGTGCTCACCAACAAGTACGCCGAGGGCTATCCCGGACGCCGCTACTACGGCGGGTGCGAGTGGGTCGACGTCTCCGAGCAGCTTGCCATCGACCGCGCCAAGGCCTTGTTCGGCGCCGAGCACGCCAACGTCCAGCCCCACTCCGGCGCCCAAGCAAACACCGCCGTCTACCATGCCCTCCTGCAGCCCGGGGACACGATCATGGGTCTCTCCCTCGCCCACGGCGGCCACCTCTCGCACGGCATGAAAATCAACGTGTCCGGTCGCTTGTATGACATCGCCGCCTACGAGGTGGACCGCGAGAGCAGCATCATCGACATGGACGAGGTTGCCCGCATCGCGCGCGAGCGCCGCCCCAAGCTGCTGCTCGCCGGCTGGTCGGCCTATCCCCGCAGGCTCGACTTCGCCCGCTTCCGTGAGATCGCCGACGAGGTCGGCGCCCTCCTGATGGTCGACATGGCCCACTTCGCCGGACTGGTCGCCGCGGGTCTTCACCCCAACCCGATCGCTTACGGCGCCGACGTGGTCACCACCACAACCCACAAGACTTTGGGGGGCCCCCGCGCCGGGATCGTCCTGAGCAAGGCCGAGCACGCCAAGAAGATCGATTCCGCCGTGTTCCCCGGCCAGCAGGGAGGACCTTTGGAGCATGTGATCGCCGCCAAGGCCGTGGCCTTGAAGATCGCGGCCTCGGAGCTCTTCGCCGAGCGTCAACGCCGCACCATCGACGGCGCCCAAGCCCTCTCCGAGCAACTGATGAAGGCGGGTCACGGCGTCAACGTGCTCACCGGCGGCACCGACGTGCACCTCGCCCTCGTGGACCTCCGTGCTTGCGAGCCCGAATTGAGCGGGCGCCAAGCCGAGGACCGCCTGCACGAGATCGGCGTCACCGTCAACCGCAACGCCGTCCCCTTCGATCCGCGCCCGCCGATGGAGGCCTCCGGCCTGCGCATCGGCACCCCCGCCCTGGCCACCCGCGGCGTCGGCGTTGAGGACTTCTCCGAGGTCGGCGCAATCGTCGCGACCGCCCTCACCCCCGAGTTCGAGGCCCGCAAGCAGGAGCTCTCCGAGCGCGTCCAAGCGATCGTCGAGCGCTACCCCTTGTACGAACATCTGAACGACCCGGCCCCCGTGTAGCACTGCCGACGTCCGCGCCTGCGATGCTGTGCGCGAGTCGATGGCCCATCTCAACGAGCTAGACGCCCTCTACGCGTTCCTGGCAGCCGCGGCGGTCACCGCGGTCTTGACCCCGTTCACGATGCGCCTCGCCAAGGCCATAGGTGCGGTGGACGAACCGCGCGAGCGCGGCCTCTCCGACCGCGCCACGCCCCTGCTCGGGGGCCTCGCGATCTTCGCCGGAGTGCTCGTCGCCGTACTCGCCTTCCTGCCTGCCGGCTACGGCGAAAGCGCCCAGATGTGGCACGGCGTGCTCATCGCCGCGGCCCTGATCACTTTCGTGGGCGCGCTCGACGACCGCTTCGACCTGCCGCCGGTCGTCAAGCTGGCCGGACAGATTGCGGCCGCCGTCATCGTCGTCCACTACGGCGTGTCCGTCAAGGCGGTCACCCTGCCCTTCGTGGGGGCCTTGCACTTCCCCAACGCCGGTCCCACGAACGCAGGACCCGCCTTGACCGTGGTCGGCTTGGTCGTAATGATGAACATCGTCAACCTCTCCGACGGAGTGGATGGCCTGGCGGCCGGGGTATGCGTGATCATCGCCGGCACCTTGGCGATCATCGCCTTCGACCTCGACCGCGCCGAACCGGGAGTCCTGGCCGCGATCACCGCCGGAGCCGCGCTCGGCTTTTTGATCCACAACTTTCCGCCCGCGTCCTCCTTCATGGGCGATTGCGGTGCCAACCTGCTCGGCCTCCTGATGGGGGTGGTGGCCGTCGAGGCGGCCGTCAAGACGCCTGTCGTTGTGTCTTTCGTCTTGCCCTTGATCTTGCTCACGGTGCCTTTCCTCGACACCACCTTCGTGGTGCTCAAGCGCCTGAAGTACCGGCGCCCCATCTACGCCGCCGACAGCGAGCACTTCCACCACCGCATGGCCCGCATCGGCTTCTCCTCCCGGCGCACGATCGCCTACCTCTACGCCTGGACCCTCCTGCTCGCCGGGCTTGCCTTGGCCCTGCGCTTCATCCCCTACTCAGACCACAAAGGCCACCTCCACACCGGCTGGCTGCTCGTCATGGTCGCGTTGGCCCTGCTCGTCGGCGCCGCCTCCGTCTATCTCGTATACGTCCTTGAGATCCTCAAGTTCCGTCGCCTCGACGCCCTGCGCGTGCGCCGCCTGCGCCCCGACGCGACCCCCGCCGAAGTCGAACGCTCGATAGCCCACGACCTCGAGACCGGGGAATACGACGCCGTGCTTGACGCCTCAACTGCCGGCGGCGCGACGGTCGGCGACAGGGTGGCGGCGCCACGGTCGGAGACAGGGCGGACGACGCGAGGTTGGTAGACAGGGCGGACGACGCGAAGTTGGGAGACAGGACGGGCGACGCGAGGTTGGTAGACAGGGCCGGCGACGGGACGGTGGGAGACGTGTCGAGCGGGGCTGAGAACCGGGTCGGCCAAAGGCAGATGGATCAAGATCGCATAGGCGCAGAAGACGAGCGCGGCGACCCGCAAGCGGCGGCTGTCGGCGAGAGCGGCCAGCGGCAACACCCATATCGCATACCACGGCAACAGCCACGCGGTCGATAGCAACAGCGCCAGCGTCGCCCACCCCGCCATCGAACGCCAATCCGCGCCCCGCGAGGTGAGCCACAGGGTCGCCGCTAGCACCGCCCCGAAGCCCACCAAGAACAGCTCCCGCCACCAGCCCGGAAGCCCCGTCAGCCCGACCCACCTGGCCGTCTCGGCGGGCAGACTATGCGTAGCGATCAACTGCTGTTGCTCGCCCAGCGCGCCCACGAAGCCAAACGCGTGCCCCCCGAAGCCGAGCACCGCAACCAGCGCCAACACCACCAGCGCCGCCACCGCCCCGCCCGCGACCCGAGCCCGCCCCCGCCAGTCCCCCGGGGCGAGGACCATAAAAGGAAGCGCAAGCCCAGCCGAGGCCTTCACGCCCACGCCCACGGCCATCAGCGCCGCCGCCGAGCGCAACCGGTAGGACCCATCCCTCCCAAACCGATCCCCTCCCTCCCGCCGACCCGTCGCCACAGGCGCGCCCCGCCCGGCGGCCACCGCAAGCGCTCCCGCCGAGGTGAGCAACACCAAAGTGTCGTTGTGCGCGCCCGCCCCCGCCAGCTCCAACAGCACCGGATTGAGCCCCACGAACACCGCCGCCGCCCGCGCCGAGCGACCCATGTGACGCGCCGCCAGCGCCACTAGCCCGATAGCGCCCAAGCACGAGCCCACCGCGACGGCCTTCAGCGCCCAAAGCCCGCCCGCCAAACCCAGCGGCGCGATCGCGTAGGAGCCGAGCGTGAACAACGGCCCATACGGCGAATGCTGAAACGGCCAGCCGATAAACGGAAAGCTCGCGTCCGTCGGAGCTTCCGCCGGCACATGCGTGTACGGATCCAGGCCGTGTAGCGCTCCCAACCGCCCGAACGACAGATAGCCGAAAACGTCCTGGGAAAGCAGCGGCGGCCCCACCAGCACGAGCGCGTAGGCGAGCACGATCGAGACCCCGATCGCCCTGCCCGAGAGCCGGTTCGCGGCCACCACCACCGCCGCATAGCTCGCGCACATCGCCAGCGTCCAAGCTTGAAAGCTCGAGGAGGAGATCCCCGCGCCCAGCCCATGCAGCGGCCCCGACAGCCACCCCGGCCAACCGCCGCTGCGCCCCGGAACATAGGAGGTGGGCGTCCCCGCCGCGCCCGCCACCACGCCAAACACGCTCACAACCACACCGACCAAGCCCACCCGGCCGAGCGCCGCAATCGTTGCCTGGGAGCGCTCGCCCCGGCCTCTATGCGTGCGACCGTTCGCCACGACCGCTACGCTTTCCATGTCTTCGTGCTCTGCGAGCATCTTCCACCTTGCGCACGCGCGGGCCTCACCGTCCACCGGGCGGGCAAGGCTTGAACTGTATGCCACGCCGCCACCGCACACCTTCATCGCGCCGTACCCCCGGCCCCAAGCGCGTGCTCATCCTCTCCGCCGACGTCGGCGAGGGTCACGCCGCGGCGGCCCGCGCGCTCGCGCGCCAGCTCGACGCCTCCCCCGAACCCACCCAGGTCACCGTCATCGACGGTCTCGCCGCGATGGGCCCGCTCCTACAGCCAGTGGTCGAGGACGGCTACCGCGTGCAGCTGCGCTTCTTCCCCTGGACCTACACCGTCGTCTACCTCCTGCTGGAGCGCGTGGCCCCCATCCGCGGCCTGGCGCGCAAGCTGCTCTGCCTGCTCGGATCGCGACCTTTGGCCCGGCGCATAGCCGAGCACGAGCCCGACGTCGTCGTCTCCACCTACCCCGCCGTCACCGTCGTACTAGCACGCCTGCGCCGCACCCAAAAGGTCCGCTGCCCCACGGTCGCCACGATCACCGACCTCACCGGCCTGTTCTTCTGGGCCCAACCCGGCATCGACACCCACCTCGTCATGTACGGCGAGTCGATGGGTCCCGTCGAGCGCATCGCCGGGCGCGGCTCCGCGCGCCTGGTGCGCCCCCTCATCTCCTCCGAGTTCCTCGACGAGCGCCCCCAAACCGAAGCTCGCCGGCTGCTCGACCTGCCCGAGGACGGCCACATGGTCGTCGTCTCCGGCGGCGGCTGGGGCGTCGGAGACGTCGAGGGCGCCGTGCGCGCGATCGCCTCGATCCCCGACGTCTCCTCGATCGTCTGTCTAGCCGGACGCAACGAACAGCTGCACCAGCGCCTCTCCGAGGACTTCGCCGCCGAGCCCCGCGTTCACGTCTACGGCTTCACCGAACGCATGCCCGAGATCCTCGCCGCCGCCGACACCTTGGTCCACTCCACCGGAGGCGTCACCTGCCTGGAGGCCAAGGCGACCGGTACCCCCGTCGTCTCCTACGGCCTGCCCGTCGGCCACGCCCGTCTCAACACTCGCGCCATGGCCGACCTCGGACTGCTGCGCCTGGCCAACGACACCACCGAGCTGCGCGACCAGGTGCAGGCCTCCTTCGCCGAACACCACGCCCTGCGCGGCCGAGCTTCCCATCCGCGCGAAGGCCTCGTCGCCGTCGCCGGCCAAAACACGGTCGCCGCGCCCGAACTCGCCGACGAGGTCCATCCCTCCGAGCCCGAGCCGGCCGCACCCGACCCAACCGCCGTCGAGCTCGTACTCGACGCTCCCCGGCGCGTGCGCCCGATCCCGCTATGGCGTCTGCGCCTGGTCGCCTTCGCCACCCAATTCGTGTTGCTGGTAGCGATCAGCACCTGGCTCATGAGCACCGACGAGGTGACCGCTTTCGCCGGGTTCTTCCTGGGAGTGCATCCGCTCAAGCGTGTCGAAACCACCAAGCCCGATGTTGGCCTGGTCCTGCGGGCGCCCTCAGGCGAGGTGATCCTCCTGGCGAGGGAGTTGTCAAACGCCGGTATCCACGCCTCGTTCACCGACGATGGCCTCGATGCCTCCGCGACGATTTCCGGTCTACGCGCCCTACGCGACGAACTGGTGCCCGAAGTCCCCCGCTCCGGCTCGCCCCTGCGGTGGGTGCGAACGCGCGGGACCTTGCGCTCCCAAGCCCGAGCCTTGGGCCTGCACCACCGCTTCTACTTCCTACAGCCTCCAGGCGGCCTGACCGTGGGTCAACTGGTGCTCGCTCGTACCGCGGGAGCCTTGCCCGTCGCCGGCGCCGAGCGGCTCTCCGCCACCGGGTCGATCCCCCATCAACGGCTGCGCGCCGGCGACGTCTTGGTCGTCTCGGTCGACGGCAGCCCCTCCTCGGTCGTCGGGTTGGAGCGCATCGTCTCCCGGTTGCGCTCCGAGGGACTCTCGGTAGAGCCCTTGGGTGCGCTCACGGACTCGCCTCCCATCAAGGCGAGCAAAAGCGGCGAGCGCGCAAGCGCGGCGGCTCCGGTTACAAGGACCGCCAGCGACAGCGTGAGCGGCACCCCGCCCAGCGGAGTCTCGCTGAAGGATTCCCCCAGCAACACTGGTGCCAGCATCACCGGCACAATCGTCTGAGTCACGAACACCACCGGCGCCACCTGAATTGCCGGGCGCATCTGAAGCGCGCTCATCTCGCTCAGCGCGGCAACCGCCGAAGCCGCGGCTGTGCCCACGCCCCAAGCCGCCGCGAACCAAAGCCGTCCTTGGGAGAGGTCGTCGGAGAACAGCTTCGTCGCGACTCCGCTCCAAGCAAAGCCCAGCCCCGCCGCGACCATCGTCAGCGAAGCGGCCGGTCTGCGCACCCGGTTGACGATGTACGGCGCCGCCGTCAACAGACCCAGTCCCACCAGGACGAGCGTCACAGTCAGATTGTTGGTGTGCGTGCTCGAGCGCGCCGGCGCGCACAGCGCGGTGCCCGCCACACCGACGACGATCGCAGCCATCGCCAAGTGCTCGCGCCGCCCCGCGCGCTCGCCAAGCATCCGCTCGCCAAAGAACAACAGCACCAGCAGCCCCATCGCCATCGTCGGCTGCACGACCACCAGCGGCGCCAAAAGAAGCGCCACCACCTGCAGCGGCCAGCCCAGCATCGACAACCCCGTTCCCGCCAGCCAGCGGGCTCGCCTGAGGAGCGTCAACGCCAGTGCCGGGTGCAGGTGCTCGGTGTGCGGCGTGCGCTTGGCATCCATCGCCTGCAGCGCGACCCCTAGGCTGTAGAGCGCCGACGCGGCCATCGCCGCCACGATTCCCAGGAAGAGCGTCATCTCAGCCACCGATCATCGCAGTCCTGCTCCTCGCCTCGCGGGTACTCTCGCGGCCATAGCCATGGCCGGCTACCTCACGCCCGCCCTAGCCTTCTATTCGCGGACCTTGCGCGAGGTCCTTGGCGTGGAGGACCGCACTGCCTCTGGCGTCGGCGTCGCGCTCACCTTCGACGACGGCCCCCACGCCCTCGGCACCCCCGCCGTGCTCGAAGTCCTAGCCGCGCACGGCGTTTCGGCCACGTTCTTCCTCGTCGGCGAGCAGGTCCTGCGCAACCCAGGCCTGGCGGGAGAGATCGTCGCCGCCGGCCACACGATCGGCCTGCACTGCCATCGCCACCGCAACCTCCTGCGCCTGGCCCCGTGGCAGGTGCGCGAGGACATCGCGCGCGCCCAAGCCGCGATCGAGGACGCCGCGGGCGTCTCCCCGGGCCTGTATCGGCCGCCCTACGGGATTCTCAACGCCGCCGCCCTGCGCTTGGCCAAGCGCGCCGAGCGGCGTACTTTGCTGTGGACGCACTGGGGTCGCGACTGGCGTGCCCGCGCCACGCCCGAGTCGATCGCATCCGAGCTCACCGATGGCGTGGGGGAGGGCTCTGTCCTGTTGCTCCACGACGCCGACGATTACGGTGCGCCCGGCTCCTGGCGGGGCACGGTCGCCGCGTTGCCGCGGGTGCTCGACGTCCTCGCGCGGGGCGGCTTGGCCACCGTCGTGCCCTGAGGATTCGCTGGCCTTTTCCGGCTTCCTTCGCGGGCCTTTTCCGGCTTCCTTCGCGGGCCTTTTCTGGCTTCCTTTGTGGGCCTTTTCCGGCTTCCGCGTGTCTACGGGGATAACATCGCTCGCTTGTCCTCTGTTCCGTCAAATCCGTCAGAGCGGCGTGGCTCCTTGGTCGCTGCGTCCGCAGTCGGCACGCCCTCCGCGTCGGGGGAGGGGGTGGTGTGCGATACAAAAATGGGGGTGCCTACGCGTGCGCGCGGGGGGCCTTTGGAAGAGGCCCTGACGCCGCCTGTCGCCGCTGGGCTGGCCGTGCCGCGCGCCGTGCCGCGCGAAATCGCGCGCCCGCGCTGGTGGGGCGAGCTGTTGGTGATCGTGTTCCTGGCCTGGGCCTACGACACGATCGCCAACCTCGCGCCCTTGCGCGAAAAGCTGGCCGTCGCGCACGGAAGCGAGATCCTCAGCTTCGAGCGCTCCTTGCACCTCGCTCCCGAGGCAGCCTTGAACAGCTGGCTGGTAGCCCACGCCACCCTTGGGACCTTGCTGTCCTACTACTACGACAACGCCCACTTCATCGTCACCTTCGGCCTGCTCGGGTGGTTGTGGTGGAAGCGAGCCGACATCTACCGGCCTTTGCGCAGCTCCCTGGTGGCGATCAACGTGATCGGCCTGCTCGTGTTCTGGCTCTACCCGGTCGCCCCGCCGCGAATGCTGAGCGGCTTCACCGACGTGATCGCCTCCTCGCACACGTTCGGCTCCTGGCACACGGGCAGCCTCGCGGCCGACGCCAACCAGTTCGGCGCGATGCCCTCCTTGCACATCGCTTGGGCGGTGTGGTGCACCGTCGTCCTCTTCCAGCTCTCCGCCGACGCCCGGGTTCGAGCGGTGGCGCTCGCCTACCCCTGTCTCACCGCGTTCGCGGTGCTCGCCACCGGCAACCACTACTTGATGGACCTCCTAGCGGGTCTCGCGACAGCGGCCTTGGCGTTTGCGGCCGTGCCCTTGGTCCGTGGCGCATGTCACAAAGTTGTTACTAAGTCCCAGAACAGGTACACTGCCCGCGGCTTCTGAAGACGCGCTCTGAGGGGAGTCGTAAGTCCGCCGCGAAAAAACGAGCGGGCTTTTGCGTCTGTAGGGTGGCCCAACACTATGCTCACAATTGCTCGTTATCTTGACCTGCTCCTGGTCGCGCTCGCGCTGCCCGTCTTCTTGGTGGCCGGCCTGCCCCTGGCCGGGTGGCTGGTGGGTGGTGGCGCCTGGGTCGCCCAGCGCGGCCTACAGGAGTACTTGGAACGCCGTGCCGGCGCATCCACCGACCCCCGCACCGTGGTCGGGCTCCTGGCCGGCTCGATGATCGCCCGCGGCTGGTTCGTGGCGATCGCCGTCTTCCTGGTCGGCCTCAGCGACAACGAAGCCGGTCTCGCCGCCGCCGTGCTCGTGATTGCCCTGTTCACCGTCTATTTCAGCGTTCGCATGATCCTGCGTCCATTCGAAATGCATCCCGAGGGCGAGCCGCGATGAGCACGCGCGTCAAGGTGCTTCTGGCGGGGGCTCTCCTGCTGGCCGTGATGATCGCCCTGTTTGCGATCACCGGCTCGCACGGCATGAACACCGAGTACCAGCCCCAAAACGAGTTCAAGCTCGAAGACTGGATCGCGATCCACGCGGGCTCGGTCAACCTGTCGATCAACAAGGCGGTCCTCTACCTCCTGCTCGCCTGTGGGCTCACCGCGAGCACGATGATCTACGTGGCACGGCGGATGCAGGAGCGCCCCAACAAGGTCCAGACCGCGGTCGAGGTTTTGTGGGGTGTGATGCGCGACAACATCGCCGGCCCCAACAACATCGAACGCCAAATGGCTTTGAGGTGGTTCCCCTTCATCGGCGCCCTGTTCCTGTTCATCCTCTATTCCAACATCCTCGGCTACCTGCCCCTGCCGGTGAACAGCGGCGAGACCTTCCGTCTGTTCGGAGTCAACATCCCGGCCTTCCAGATCTACGCGGCGACCGCCAACATCTCGGTCACGCTCGTCCTGGCCTTGATGGTGTGGGTCAGCTACCACGCCGTCGGCATACGTCGCAAGGGCCTGATCCCGTACTTGAAAAGTTGGCTGCCGGCCGGCATGGACAGCGTGCCCGCACGCGCGTTCATGGTGCCTTTCGTGTTCTCGATCGAGGTCATCTCGCACTTCGTGCGCATCATCTCTCTGTCGGTCAGGCTGTTCGCCAACATGCTCGCCGGACACCTCTTGATCCTGTTCATGGGTGGCGGCTTGGTCGTCCTGGTCGGGGTCGCGGCGCTCGGTCCGTTGACGCTTATCGTCGCAACGTTGTTCTTCATCTTCGAGGTGGTCTTGATCGCAGGCCTACAGGCCTTCATCTTCGCCACCCTCACGGCCATCTACCTCGGCGGCGCGGTCGCCGAGTCTCATTGAAAAACAAGGAGCGTTCGTGCATTTCCTACTCGCAACAACAGGCAGCGAAGAAATGGCCAAGTCGATCAAGGCCATCGCCCTCGGCGTGGGCGCCGGTCTCGGCACGATCGGACCGGGCGTGGGCGTCGGCTACATCTTCGGCAAGGTGATCGAGGCGATCACCCGCCAGCCCGAGATGCGCGACGAGATCACTTCAATCCAGTGGCTTGGCTTCGCCCTCACCGAGGCGATCGTGTTCTACGCGTTCATCTTCGGCCTGATCGCATTCTTCCTGGGCTAGTCGATGGCATCCACAATCATCGCTGCCTCGAGCAGCGGAAATTTCCTGGTGTCGCCCAACGTAGGGGTGATGCTGTGGACCTTGGTCGCTTTCGGGATCACCGTAGTGCTGCTCGCACGCCTGGTGTTCCCGCGCATCTCCGAAGCCTTGGAGAAGCGCCAGAAAGCGATCGAGGACTCGATCGACAGCGCTCAGCGCACCCGCGAGGAAGCCGAGAAGCTGCTCACCGAATACCGCGAGCGCCTGCACGAGGCTCGCTCGCAGTCGGATGAGATCGTCCAGCGCGCTCGTCAGACCGCGGAGGCACACGAGCGCGAGGTCAAGGAGCACAGTCGCCAGCTCGCGGCCGAAGCCTCGGCTCGGGCCGCGCGCGACATCGAGGCCGCGACCGCGCGGGCCTTGGGTGAACTGCGTCAGGAGGTCGCCGACCTGACCGTCATGGCGACCGAGAAGGTCACGCGCAAGGTGCTCGACAGTTCAGATCAGAAGCGCCTCGTCGAGGAGGCTTTGGGCGAGCTGGACTTCTCGGGCATCTCCTCCGGAGCCAGCGAAAACTAAGTCCATGCACGATCCGCGTACAAGCCAGGCCGAGCGGGAGGCGAGCCGATGGAGGAGCTAGCCCAGGTATACGCCCGTTCCCTGTTCGAGGTCGCCCGCGAGCAGGACAAGCTGGACGAGCTACGCGAGCAGCTCGGTCAGTTCGCGGACGCGATGAAGCAGAACCGTGAACTCGAGCTGTTCTTCTTCTCTCCCTATTTCTCCAGCAACGAGAAGCAGGAAGGCCTGGAGAAGCTGCTCGACGGCGCCGACGAGCAGTTCATGAATTTCTTGAAGCTGTTGGTCGAGAACCACCGGATGCCGGTCATCTATCGCCTGCGCCGCGAGTACGACCGACTATGGGAGCGTGAGAATCGACTTCTGCCCGTCGTGCTCACCAGTGCTGTGAAGTTGGACGAGCAGACAGTCAAGGATCTTGGGAAGCGCATCGGCGAGCGCACCGGCAACACCGTGGAGCTCACCACCGAGGTGGAGCCGGACATCATCGGAGGGATCGTCGTCCGCGTGGGCAACTCGATCCTCGACGCCTCCATCCGCAATCGACTCGAGCAACTGCGCACGCAGGTAGCTCAGGGCGCCAGCTGAGCCGGTGCCCCGGCTCACGCGACTAGCGCCTTCGACCACGAACGACTAGGAAAGACATGCAGATCAACCCAGATGAGATAACCAGCATCCTCAAGAGCCGCATCGAGGGACTCGGCGCCGGCGAGGCCCAGCTGACCGAGGTGGGCACCGTCCTGTCGGTGGCCGACGGCATCGCACGCCTGCACGGCCTGGAGAACTGCATGTCCTTCGAGATGCTCGAGCTGCCCCACGGCGTCACCGGCCTGGCGTTGAACCTGGAGTCAGACAACGTCGGAGCCGTCCTGTTCGGCGATTGGGAGCGTGTCGCCGAGGGCGACACCGTCAAGCGCACCGGACGCCTCCTCGAGATCCCCGTGGGGGAGGCATTGCTGGGGCGCATCGTCGATCCCTTGGGTCGGCCTCTGGACGGCAAGGGTGAGGTCAACACCACCGAGCTGCGTCCCGCCGAGTTCAAGGCTCCCGGCGTCGTGCAGCGCCAGCCGGTGACCCAGCCGATGCAGACAGGCCTAAAGGCGATCGACGCGATGATCCCGATCGGCCGTGGCCAACGAGAGCTGATCATCGGCGACCGCCAAACCGGTAAGACCGCGATCGCGATCGACACGATCATCAACAACAAGGACACCGGCGTTGTGTCCGTGTATGTGGCGATCGGTCAGCGCATGTCCACCGTGGTCGCCTTGGCCAAGACGCTCGACGAAGCGGGAGCCCTCGACAACACGATCATCGTCGCCGCCCCCGCCGACGAGGCCGCGCCGATCAAGTTCATGGCGCCCTACGCCGGATGTGCGATGGGAGAGTACTTCCTCTACAACGGCAAGCACGCCCTGTGCGTCTACGACGACTTGACCAAGCACGCCTACGCCTACCGGCAAATGTCTTTGCTGCTGCGTCGTCCGCCCGGACGCGAGGCCTACCCGGGCGACGTCTTCTACCTGCACTCGCGTCTTTTGGAGCGCGCGGTCAAGCTCAACGACGAGCTCGGCGGCGGCTCGCTTACGGCCTTGCCCGTGATCGAGACCCAGGCCGGCGACGTGTCCGCCTACATCCCCACCAACGTGATCTCGATCACCGACGGGCAGATCTTCCTCGAGCCAAAGCTGTTCAACTCGGGTGTGCGACCCGCCATCAACGTCGGCATCTCCGTCTCGCGCGTGGGCGGCAACGCTCAGATCTCGCCAATGAAGAAGGTGGCCGGCAGGATCAAGCTCGAGCTCTCCCAATACCGTGACCTCGAGGCCTTCGCCCAGTTCGGCTCCGACCTCGACGCCGACACCCAGCGCACCCTCGCCCGCGGCGAGCGGATCGTCAAGACGCTCAACCAGGGCGAGCGCCAGCCCCTGCCCGTCGAGGATCAGGTGATCCAGATCTTCGCGGCCACCAGTGGCTTCCTCGACCGCATCCTCGCCGATCGCGTACCCGAGTTCCTGGCCGAGCTGACCGAACGCTGCCACTCCGAACACGGCGAGTTGCGCTCGAAGATCGCGGGCGGCGACTGGTCCGAAGAGGTCCAGACACAGGCTCGCGGGGCGATCGAGGCGTTTGCCGGCGACTTCGGCTACGACCTCGACGAGGAGGGCCAGCCCCTGGAGGACGATCGACCGCTCGAGGGGGCCGTCGCGGCCTAGCGGCCCGAACTCACGCTCATGGCTTCCCAGCGCGACGTCAAGAACCGGATCGCTTCGGTCAAGAACATCCAGAAGATCACCCGTGCGATGGAGATGGTCGCCGCCGCGCGCCTGCGCCGCGCCGAGCAGCGCATCGCTCGCCTGCGGCCCTACGCCGAGGCGATCAGGCGCATGACCTATCAGGCGGCGCAAGCCGCCGGAGCCGAGGCGGCCAACCTACCTCTGCTCAAGGAGCGCGAGCAGGTCCAGAACGTCGGTCTCCTGCTCGTGACCGGCGACCGCGGCCTGGCCGGCGCCTTCAACTCCCAGATCATCCGGGCCGGGGTGCGTGGCGGCGCCGAGCTCGCCGATCAAGGCCGGCAGGCCGTCTGGTACGCGACCGGGCGCCGTGGGGTCTCGTCGCTCACGTTCCGCGGGCGCGAGCTGGCCGGCAGCTACACCGGCTTCTCCGACCGTCCCGCTTACGCCGACGCGCGCGGGATCGCCGACGACTTGATCGCCGCCTACGTCGACGGCAAGCTCGACAGGGTGGACATTCTCTACAACTCCTACGTCTCGCCGCTAACTCAGCACGTCACGCGCGAGACCTTGTTGCCGCTGTCTCAGGCAGCGATCATGGGCGAGGGTGCACACGGCGATGCCGCAACGGGCGATGGGCGGGGAGGCTCGGGCACGAGCGACCAGCATGGCGCCTCCGGCGCGGGCGTCCGGCCGGGCGCCTCCGGCGCGGGCGACCGCAAGGATGCTTCCGGCGCGGGCTCCCCCGAGGGTCACGGCGGCGTCCCGCACGCACTCGTCGAATACGAGCCCGGCCCCGAGGAGATACTCAAGCGACTCGTGCCCGACTACGTGGAGATCTCGATTTACCGCGCCCTGATCGAGTCCACCGCAGGCTTCTTCGGCGCGCAGATGACCGCCATGCGCAACGCCTCCGAGAACGCCGGCACCTTGATCGAGGACTACACCTTGCAAATGAACCGGGCTCGCCAAGCCGAGATCACGCAGGAGATCATGGAGGTAGTGGCGGGTGCGGAGGGATTGACTTGAGCCGGTATTGCCAGGATTGAGCCGCGTGGGTACCCGCGGAGTTGGGCCTCGTGGGGTGCACTTCTTTTTTTGGAGATCTTTCAACTTGAAACTATTCCTTTCTGAAATGAACTCAAATTTTTATAACTACCTCACAGCCTCTCCCGACCGCGATTGTGGGATGCGACCGAACGACGGGCTCACAGCCGTCTGCAGGCAGCAGGGGCATCTCGACCAGACTTGATAGACCACTAGGAGAAACGAAAGAGAAATGGACGCCAGCATCGCAACCGAGCCGACAACCGAAGTGAGCACCGCCGCAGACACCGGCGCGCGCAACGTCGGGCGCATCGAGGAGATCCAGGGCGTCGTGCTCGACGTCGTCTTCCCCGACAAGCTGCCCGAGATCAACCACGCGATCACGATCGCCCGTCCCGCCGCCGCGGACGCGGAGGAGGCGGAGGGCATCTCTGCCGAGGCGGGTGGGGACGTGCTCGTGTGCGAGGTCCAGCAGCACCTCGGCGACGACCGCGTGAGGGCGGTCGCGATGGACACGACCGACGGCTTGGCGCGCGGCGCCGAGGCGATCGACACCGGAGGCCCGATCACGGTGCCCGTCGGCGAGGCCACGCTCGGGCGCATCTTCAATCTGCTCGGCGAACCGATCGACCTTGGCGAGGACCTGCCCAAGGACACCCCCCGCCGCCAGATCCACCAGCCGGCGCCGAAGGTCGAGGACCTCACGCCGACGACCGAAATGTTCGAGACCGGCATCAAGGTGATCGACCTGCTCGCCCCCTACGCCAAGGGCGGCAAGGTCGGCCTGTTCGGCGGCGCCGGCGTCGGCAAGACCGTCCTGATTCAGGAGCTGATCCACAATCTCGCCAAGGAGCACGGCGGCCTGTCCGCTTTCTGCGGCGTGGGCGAGCGCTCACGCGAGGGCAACGACCTGTGGCTGGAGATGAAGGAGTCGGGCGTCATCGACAAGACGATGCTCGTCTTCGGCCAGATGAACGAGCCGCCCGGAGCGCGTATGCGCGTGGCGCTCTCGGGTCTGACGATGGCCGAACACTTCCGAGACCAGGGCCAGGACGTGCTCTTGTTCGTGGACAACATCTTCCGCTTCGTCCAAGCCGGCTCCGAGGTCTCGGCCCTGCTCGGACGCATGCCCTCCCAGGTCGGCTACCAGCCCACCCTGGAGACCGAGATGGGTCAGCTACAGGAGCGCATCACCTCGACCAAGCAAGGCTCGGTCACCTCGGTCCAGGCGATCTACGTGCCCGCCGACGACTACACAGACCCGGCCCCGGCGTCGGTGTTCGCCCACCTCAACGCCACCACCGCGCTGTCCAGGGCGATCTCCGAAAAGGGGATCTACCCGGCGGTCGACCCCTTGGACTCAACCTCGACGATTCTCAAGGCGGACATCGTCGGCGACGACCACTTCAAGGTCGCCAACCAGGTCAAGGAGATCCTGCAACGCTACAAGGAGCTACAGGACATCATCGCGATTCTCGGCATCGACGAGCTCTCAGACGAGGACAAGCTGATCGTCCAGCGAGCCCGCAAGATCGAGCGCTTCCTCTCCCAGCCGTTCTTCGTCGCCGAACAATTCACCGGCACCCCCGGCGCCTACGTGCCGATCGCCGAGACGATCAGGGGCTTCGAAGAGATCATCGCCGGCAAGCACGACGACGTGCCAGAGCGGGCGTTCTTCCTGAAGGGAACTATTGAGCAAGTACTAGAAGACGCCGACAAAGGCTGATCTCGGTGGCCCGCACCAAGTTTCCAGTCGAAGTGCTCACCCCCGAGGGGGAGGTGTTCAAGGACGAGATCGAGATGCTCTCCACACGCACCTCCGTCGGGTCGATCGGCGTGCTCGCAAACCACGCGCCCTTGCTGGCGCAGCTCGAACCGACCGAGTTGCGCTTGTACCGCTCGGAGTCTGAGATCGTGCGCTTCGCTCAGGCAGAGGGGTACCTACAGTTCTCCGAGAACCATGCCCTCGTCCTGGTGGAGGAGGCAATCGCCCCGGACGCGCTCGACCGCGCCGCGTTCGAGACGCGCCTCGGCGAGTCCCGCGCGGCGGCCGAGCGTGCCGAGGACGGCAGCGAGGAGAAGGCCCGCGCTCTGCGCGATGCCAAGCGCTACGAGGCGTTCCTGTCGGTCGCAAGCTAGGCTCCGTCGCGCATGAGCGCTGAGCGTGAACCGATAGGAGTGATCGGCACCGGCTACGTCGGACTCGTCACCGCGGCCGGCTTCGCCGCCCTGGGCAGCGATGTGTGGTGCGTGGACATCGACGCTGCCAAGATCGATCGCTTGCGCGCAGGCGAGGTGCCGATCTACGAGCCCGGCCTGGAGGAGCTCCTGGCCGAGCACGCGGGACGTCTCCACTTCTCCACCGATCTGTCCCAAGCTCTCGAGCAGGCCCGGCTGCTGTTCGTGGCCGTCGGCACCCCCCCGACCTACTCGGGCGATGCCGACCTGTCCGCGGTTCACGCCGTGGTCGACGCGATTCCCGCCTCAGAGAACCACGCCCTGGTGATGAAGTCCACGGTGCCGTGCGGCACCGGCGCGGCCATCCAGCGCATCCTCGGCGAGCGAGGCAAGGACGGCTTGGCCTACGTCTCCTGCCCCGAGTTCCTCAAGGAGGGCTCCGCGGTCAAGGACTTCATGAATCCCGACCGTGTCGTCGTGGGCGACAACGGAGATTGGGCCGGCGACGCCGTCGTTGAGCTCTACTCGCCCTTGGACGCGCCTTTGGTGCGCACCGACATCGCGAGCGCCGAGATGGTCAAGCTTGCCTCAAACGCGTTCCTGGCCACCAAGATCTCTTTCATCAACGAGATCGCAAACGTCTGCGAGGAGACCGGCTCCGATGTCGTCGAGGTCGCGCGGGGGATGGGCCTGGATGAGCGCATCGGCCCCAAGTTCCTACAGGCCGGGATCGGTTTCGGCGGCTCGTGCTTCCCCAAGGATGTCAACGCGCTCAAGCAGTTGGCCGGCAACTCCGGCTATCACTTCCAGCTGCTCACCTCCGTCATCGAGGTCAACGAGCTACAGAAGCGTCGCGTCATCGCCAAGCTCCAGAAGCACTTGGGGGGCCTCGTGGGCAAGCGCATAGCGCTGCTCGGCCTCGCTTTCAAGCCGAACACCGACGACATGCGCGAGGCCTCCTCGCTCGTGCTCTCGGCGCGCCTGAACGCCGACGGCGCCCTCGTCAGCGCGTTTGACCCGGTGGCCGAGACCGAGGCGCGTACCTTGATCAGCGGGCTTCGCTTCGCCGAATCCGCTATGGATGCACTCACAGATGCCGATGCCGTCGTGCTTGTTACGGAGTGGCCCGAGTTCCTCGAGCTCGACTTCTCCGAGGTCGCGGGCGCTATGAGCGGCGATCTGGTGATCGACGGGCGAAACGCCTTGGACCCGGCCACGGTGCGCGGCGCGGGGCTCACCTACGAGGGAATCGGGAGGGGCTGATGCAAGCCGTGATCCTCGTCGGCGGCGAGGGTACCCGTCTGCGCCCGCTCACCTCCACGGTGCCCAAGCCGGTCGTGCCGCTCGTGGACAGGCCTTTCATCTCCTACATGCTCGAGTGGCTGTGCTCGCATGGAATCGACGATGTGATCATGTCCTGCGGCTTTCTCGCGACCAGTGTGCGCAACGTGCTCGGCGACGGCTCGGCCTACGGCATCAGGCTGCGCTTCGTCGAGGAGCCCGACCCGCGTGGCACGGCGGGCGCCTTGAAGTTCGCCGAGTCGATGCTCGACGAGCGCTTCCTGATGCTCAACGGGGATGTGCTCACGGACATCGATCTAAGCGAGCAGATCGCCCAGCACGAGCGCACGGGAGCCAAGGCGACGCTTGCGCTCGTGCCGGTCGACGATCCCAGCGCCTACGGCTTGGTTCACCTTGACGACGATCGGGCCGTGCGCGATTTCGTCGAGAAGCCAAGCCCGGACCGCATCGATACCAATTTGATCAGCGCCGGCGCCTATGTGCTCGAGCGCGAGGTTCTCGAGCTCGTGCCTCCCGGGCGCAACGTGTCGATCGAGCGCGAAGTGTGGCCGCGCTTGATCGGGGAGGGCCTGTACGGGTTTCCCTCGGAGAGCTACTGGCTGGACATTGGCACCCCCGCCCGCTACCTGCAAGGCACCTTCGACATCCTCGAGGGCAACGTGAGCACCGCCGTGGGGGAGCGCCTCGGCGAGAACTACATGGCGGTGGCGCCCACCGCCGAGGTGCACGGACGAGCGATCCCGCCCGCCGTGATCGAGGCGGGCGCGGTTGTCGCCGAGGGCGCCCACGTCGGCAGCTTGGTGGTGCTCGGCCACGACGTCCACATCGGCGCCGGCAGCTCGATCGAGCGGGCCGTGATCCTCAACGGCACCCACGTCGGCGAAAACTGTGTCTTGCGCGACTGCATCGTCGCGGGCGGCTGTCGCATCGGCTCGGGCACCCACATCGGCGAAGGGGCGGTGCTCGGCGAGGGCGTCACGATCGGCGCTGAGAACGCGATCGCCGGGGGCGCGCGTATCTTCCCTGGTGTGACGCTCCCTGACGGCGCGATCAAGTTCTAGTCATTACACCCACCTGGAGAGCCAACCTATGAGCGACGGCGCCACAACACCGACCACAGATTCGCTCTCGCGTGAGGCGATTGCCGCGGTCGACGCCTCCGGTCAGCTCGACGACGTGCTCGCCCTTCCCGAGCATCTGCGCGACGGGCTGTGGCGGGTGGAGTCGGCGATCATGGCCGAGTGGGACACCCCGGCTGGGCTGGTGGTCGCCGGCATGGGTGGCTCAGCCATCGGCGGCGCCTTGGCACGCGCGGCGCTCGGCGACCACGCTTCCCGACCCATCTTCGTCACGCGCGCCTACGGCCTGCCGCCGTGGACCACCCCTGACACGACCGTCCTGTGCGCAAGCTATTCGGGCAACACCGAGGAGACGCTTGCGTGTTACGAGTCGGCCGGTGCGCTGGGCGCTCAGCGGGTGGCCGTGACCACAGGGGGACGGCTTGCCGAGATGGCGCGCGCCGACGGCGTGCCCGTGATCCCGCTCCCGGGTGGCTTCCAGCCACGCGCCGCGGTCGCATACATGACGGTTGCCGCCCTGGAGGTGGCCGCTCTGTGTGGAGCCGGTCCGCGCCTGACTTCGGAGATCGACGTCGCCGCCTCCCACACCGAGCAGCTGGTGGCGGAGTGGGGTCCCGACGCCTCCGAGGACTCGCTTGCCAAGCAGACGGCCCGTGCCCTGCTGGGCACAGCCCCGGTCATCGCCGGCGCAGGCCTGACGGTGCCGATTGCATACCGCTGGAAGACCCAGATCAACGAGAACGCCAAGCAGCCGGCGTTCGCGCACGAGCTGCCCGAGCTCGACCACAACGAGCTCGAGGGATGGGAGGGGGCGCAGGACGTCGGCCGTTTCTCGGCGGTGTTCCTCGACGACTCGGACGCCCATCCACGCGTGAAGGAGCGCATGGATTTGACCGAGAAGTTGATCGCCGGCAACGCGGCGGCCAGTCTGCGCTTGGAGACACGAGGTCAGACCACGATCGAGCGCGTCATCTCCCTGGTGTTGCTCGGGGACCTGGTCTCGATCTACATGGCGGCGCTGCGTGGCGTCGACCCGGGTCCCGTCAACTTGATCCAGCAGCTCAAGGCGGATCTCGGCAACCGCTAGAACCTTGACACGGTCGTGATAAGGTCTGCCCAATGCAGGCTGAGGCCGTAGACGCGCTGACGATCAACGAGGCTGCCGAGACGACCGGTTGGTCGGCGCGGATGTTGCGCTACATCGAGAACATCGGGCTCGTCGAGCCGGCGCGCTCCAGCTCGGGCTACAGGCTCTACGGTCCCGCCGAGTTGCAGCGGCTGAGCACTCTGCGCGAGCTCTTGGAGGAGCGAGGCCTCGACCTGGGCGAGGTCGGTTTCGTACTCAGACTCCAGCGCGAGCCGGGCCTGCGCGAGGCGATAGCGGGCTGGCTCGCCGCCGAGCCCGCGCGCCCACACGATGTCAGCGCGGCCGATTGGTTGCGCTTCGAGCAGGAAAAGCACGAGCGTCTGCTGGCCACGGTGGGTAGAACCACTTCCCGCGCGGACAATCGTCTCGCCCCGGCGAAGAGTCCTTCCGCCGACGTCAAATCTGAGACCACGACCATGGAGATCGCATGACCCCCACCGCCACCCTGACCGACACCGACTTCAAGGTCGCCGACCTCTCGCTTGCGGAGTTCGGGCGCAAGGAGATCACACTCGCCGAGCACGAGATGCCCGGCCTGATGGCGGTTCGCCGCGAGTACGCCGCCGCCCAGCCGCTCGCGGGCGCCCGCATCACCGGCTCCCTGCACATGACGATCCAGACCGCCGTGCTGATCGAGACGCTGACCTCGCTCGGCGCACAGGTGCGCTGGTGCAGCTGCAACATCTTCTCCACCCAAGATCATGCCGCCGCCGCCGTGGCAGTCGGCCCGGACGGCACCCCCGAGGACCCTCGCGGCGTGCCGGTGTTCGCGTGGAAGGGCGAGACCTTGGAGGAGTACTGGTGGTGTACCGATCGCGCCTTGCGCTGGCCCGGGGAGGACGGTACGCAAGGTGCCTGCGGGCCAAACATGATCCTCGACGACGGCGGCGACGCGACGCTGCTCGTGCATAAGGGCACCGAGTTCGAGGCCGCCGGGGCCGTACCCGATCCGGCCGGCGCGGACTCTGAGGAGTTCGAGATCGTGCTCTCGCTTCTACAGCGCTCCCTGGGCGAAGACGCCCAGCGCTGGACGAAGATCGGCCAGGGCATCAAGGGCGTCACCGAGGAGACCACGACCGGCGTGCACCGGCTCTACCAGATGGTGGAGGACGGTGAACTGCTGTTCCCGGCGATCAACGTCAACGACTCGGTCACAAAGTCGAAGTTCGACAACCTCTACGGTTGCAGGCACTCCTTGATCGACGGCATCAACCGGGCCACCGACGTGATGATCGGCGGCAAGATGGCCGTCATCTGCGGCTTCGGCGACGTCGGCAAGGGCTGCGCCGAATCCTTGCGCGGGCAAGGCGCCCGAGTGGTGGTCACCGAGATCGACCCGATCTGCGCGCTACAGGCAGCGATGCAGGGCTATGAGATCCGGACGCTCGACGAAGTGGTCGAGAGCGGCGACATTTTCGTCACCTGCACCGGCAACAAGGACATCATCACCGCCGCCCACATGGCGCGCATGAAGCACCAGGCGATCGTCGGCAACATCGGACACTTCGACAACGAGATCGACATTGCGGGCCTCGCCAAGACGCCGGGAATCGAGCGCATCAACATCAAGCCGCAGGTAGACGAGTGGGTCTTCTCAGACGGCCACGCGATCATCATGCTCTCCGAGGGACGCCTCCTGAACCTGGGCAACGCCACGGGGCACCCCAGCTTCGTGATGAGCAATTCGTTCACCAACCAGACGATCGCCCAGATCGAGCTGTTCTCAAAGAACGAGGACTACGAGAAGCGGGTCTACGTGTTGCCCAAGCACCTCGACGAGAAGGTCGCCCGCCTGCACCTGGACGCGCTCGGCGTCAAGTTGACCGAGCTCAGCGAGGAGCAGGCCGCCTACATCGGCGTCCCGGTCGGTGGCCCGTACAAGCCCGACCACTACCGCTACTAACTCGAAATAGAGCTCCGTGGGTGTGGAGAGTCGAGGCGATCAAGGACGCAGGGAGCGTGGCGTGCTAAGCACGCGAGCGACCGAGGACGCCGAGCGCCGAAGGCTATCCACGCTCACGGGTCTGGCTCGCATCGAGTGGGCCGATTCGCAAATGCCCGTCCTGGCCCAGGTGCGCGAGCGCTTCGCCAACGAGCGCCCGCTCGCCGGGGTCAGCGTGGCGGCTTGTCTGCACGTCACAGCGGAGACCGCCAACCTCGTGCGGACGCTGATCGCGGGCGGCGCGCAGGTGGGGTTGTGCGCCGCCAACCCTCTCTCCACGCAGGACGACGTCGTCGCCTCGCTCACCGAACGCGACGGCGCGACCGTCCTGGCCGAGCGCGGCGAGAGCGCCAAGCGCTACGCCGAGCACGTGCACGCTCTGGTGGCCGGCGCGCCCGATGTGACAATCGACGACGGCGCCGACCTGATCGGCGAGATCCACGAGACCGACCCGGCCAGGGCCGCCGACATGCTGGGCGCCACCGAGGAGACGACGGCCGGTCTTCTGCGGGTGCGCGCGTTGGCTGAGCGGGGTGTGCTCGCATGTCCGGTATTGGCGGTCAACGAGTCGCGCACCGAGCGCGCGTTCAACGACAGGTTCGGCACCGGTCAGTCCACGATCGACGGGATTCTGCGGGCCACCAACCTGCTGTTGGCCGGACGCACCGTGGTCGTGTTCGGCTACGGATGGACGGGTCGCGGGGTTGCCCTACGCGCGAGGGGCGCGGGCGCTTCGGTGATCGTCTGTGAGGTCGATCCCCTGCGTGCGTTGGAGGCCAGGATGGAGGGCTATGAGGTGATGGGCTCGCTCGCCGCCTCCGAACGCGGAGACGTGTTCGTGACAGTCACCGGCGGGCGCGACGTGTTGCGGGGAGAGCACTTCGAGCGCATGAAGGACGGCGCGGTGCTCTCCAACGCGGGGCACTTCGACGTGGAGATCAAGCTCGAGGATCTGCGCGCCTTGGCGGTGGGCGGGCGGCGCGAGGTGTTGCCCCTGGTGGAGGAGCACCGGCTCGCCGACGGGCGTCGCTTGAACCTGCTCGCCCAAGGTCGCGTCGTCAACCTGGCCGCCGGCGAGGGTCATCCGGCCGCGGTGATGGACGTTTCGTTCGCCGCCCAAGCACTGTGTGTGGAGCACCTGGTCACCCACGACGGGGAACTCCAGGCGGGAGTCGTGCCCGTTCCGGGCCGCATCGATGACGACGTCGCGCGCTTGAAGCTGGAGTCTTTGGGGATCGAGATCGACCAGCTCAGCGAGGATCAGCGGGTATATCGGAGCAGCTGGGAACACGGCGCGTAGGCGACCGTAGACGCGGCGCGATACTGCGTCCTCCCTCCCTTGTGTGCGTAGCACACCGCGGTCGGTGCGTCCTTGTCTCGCTTGGTCTACGGCCGCCTACGGGGCGTCTTGGTTTCCTATAGGTTGCGCGCCATGCGAGCGATGGTTTTGGCGGCGGGTCTTGGCACCCGCTTGCGCCCACTCACGAACGAGATCACCAAGCCGATGGTGCCCGTGCTCGACCGACCGGTGATGGCCCACATCCTCGACCTGCTCGACCGGCACGGATTCGAGCACGTCATCGCCAACCTGCACTACTTCCCCGACTCGATCAAGCAGTACTTCGGCGAGCGCCTGAGCTATCGCTACGAGGAGGAGTTGCTCGGCACCGCCGGTGGCGTCCGGGCCTGCGCGGACTTCTTCGGCGACGAGGCGTTTCTGATTATCTCCGGCGACGCGCTCACCGACATCGACCTGGGCGCTTTCGTGGCCCGCCACCGCCAAGCAGGGGGAATCGGCACGCTTGCGGTCAAGAAGGTGGGAGACACGCGCGAGTACGGAGTCGTCTTGCACGACCGCGAGGGACGTATCACCGGCTTTCAGGAGAAGCCCAGTCCCGAGGAGGCGCTCTCGGATCTCGGCAACTGCGGCATCTACATCTTCGAGCCCGCCATCTTCGACTACTTCCCGGAGCGCCCCTTCGTGGATTGGGCCCAGGACGTGTTCCCGGCCCTCTTGGAGCACGATGTGCCCTTCCACATTCACGAGGTCCGGGACTACTGGAATGACGTGGGCTCGCTATCGGAGCTGCGCCAAGGCACCTTCGATGCACTCAACGGCGAGTTGCGCCTACAGGTCGAGGGCAGGGAGGTCGCGCCGGGCGTGACGGTGGCCGAGGACAGCGCTTTGCCGGACAGTGTCCAGATCGACGGAGCCGTGTGGATCGGCCAGGACGTCAAACTCGGCGAGAACGTGCGCTTGACCGGTCCCATCGTGTTGGGGGACGGGGTTCGTGTGGGCGATGGAGCGCAGCTACGCGAGAGCATCGTCCTGCCCGGCACCGAGGTCGCCGCCGAAGCGATCCTGATCGGAGCGATCGCCGGGCACGCGGGCATTCTTGAGAGTCTGCGAGCCAGATAAAAGAACCGGGGGACCCGCATTCACGGGCCCCCCGGAACACCAATCCAGCTGGAAAGCAGGTCCAGCGCAGTTGGCGACACTTTGACGGTCATCAGTCTAGCCCACGCTGGCGACGATTTTGACGCCCCCGCCGGGATTCGAACCCGGGACCTGCAACTTCGTCAAAGTGCCGCTCTATCCACTGAGCTACGAGGGCAACCGCGTCCCGTGGGACGCGCGGCCGAGGCTACTCAGAACTTGGGATGGGATCCGGCGCAGCCTTGCGAACTACCTGTCGAACATCCGTGCAAACCCGGTGGACAGCCGCCGGGAAGAGGCGTACGATGGATCTATAAGCGTCTCCGAGTGAAGGGAGTCCCTGATGCAGATTGACATCAAGGGCCGCAATGTCCCGGTCACCGACGATATGCGTGAGCATCTGGAGCGCCGGCTGGAGAAGATCTCCCGCCAGGTGTCCGAGTTCGCCCGCTTGGAGTTCGAGATATTCAAGGAGCCCAATCCGCGCGTGGCCGACCACGATGTGGCCGAGGCGACGCTCTACCTGAAGGGCGTCACCTTGAGGGCGCGCGACGCCTCCCCGCAGATGCTCCACTCGCTCAACCTCGTGGTGGACGAGCTGGCGCGTCAGGTCAAGCGTCATCGCGACAAGCGTCGTCGTCGCCGCGAGGCCCATGCGGCGGCCGCCGCGAGGGTCGCCCCGGCGTCCACGCCGGGCACTTCGCCCGCCGTCGGGTAACGCTCGCCGGCTCCAAGCGCCGACAGGTACGCGCGAGGGGCAGTTGTCGGTACCCTGGGGGCATGTCGATCCTCGATCGTGCGCTCAACATCGGCGAGGCCAAGAAGTTCAAGCAGTACGAGAAGCGCGTGGCGCTGATCGGTGCCTATGAGGCTGAGCTGGAACTGGAGAGCGACACGGAGCTGCGCGAGCGCATGGACGTGTTGCGCGAGCGCGCCGCCGAAGACGAGTCCTTGGACGACCTGTTGCCCGAGTGCTTTGCGATCGTGCGCGAGGCGGGCAAGCGCACGATGGGGATGCGCCATTTCGATGTGCAGCTGATCGGTGCGATGGCCCTGCACGAGGGCTGCATCGCCGAGATGAAGACCGGCGAGGGCAAGACGCTCACCGCCACCTTGGCGGTGGTGCTCAACTCCTTGGCGGTCCGCGATGGCCAAAGCGCTGCTGGCACGAGCCAAAGCGGGGGGGAAAACGGTGCTGCTGTCGGCAGCGAGAACGGCAGCGGGCAGGCCGCGCCTGAGCGCAAGGGTGTGCACGTGGTCACCGTCAACGACTACTTGGCTCGCCGCGACGCCGCCTGGATGAGCCCCCTCTATAACGCTCTTGGCGTGAGCGTAGGAGTGCTCCAGAACCAGCAGGCCTACGACGAGAAGCAATTGGCCTACTCCTGTGATGTCGTGTACGGCACCAACTCGGAGTTCGGCTTCGACTATCTGCGCGACAACATGGCCAAGGACCTCACCGAAAAGGTCCAACGCGGGCATCCGTTCGCGGTCGTGGACGAGGTCGACAACATCCTTATCGACGAGGCACGAACACCTCTGATCATCTCAGGCGCGCCCGAACAGGCCGCCGATCTCTACGCGCGGTTTGCGCGTCTTGCTCCGCGGCTCAAGTCGGGCGAGACCCCTCTGGGCATGGACCCGCGCGCCAAGAAGGATTTCGTGGCCGACTTCGACTACGAGGTCGACGAGAAGCAGAAGACGGTCGCGATAACCGAGCAGGGCGTGGCCAAGGCCGAGCGCTTTCTCGGCATCGACCACCTGTATAAGGCCGAGAACGGCCACCTCGTCAACCATTTGATCCAGGCGCTCAGGGCCGAGTCGCTTTACAAGCGCGACGTCGACTACGCGGTGATCGACGGCGAGGTGAAGATCATCGACGAGTTCACCGGCCGCATCCTCGACGGGCGGCGCTGGTCTGAAGGCCTGCACCAAGCGGTCGAGGCCAAGGAGGGCGTGCGGGTGCAGGAGGAGAACCAGACCCTCGCCACGATCACCTACCAGAACTTCTTCCGCCTCTACGACAAGCTGTCGGGGATGACCGGGACCGCGCTGACCGAGGCGACCGAGTTCATGAAGATCTACGAGCTGTCGGTGGTCCAGGTCCCGACCAACATGCCGATGGTGCGCGACGACCGCAACGATCAGGTCTACAAGACCAAGGATGGCAAGTGGGAGGCGGTTGTCAAAGAGATCGTCGCCCGCCACGAGAACGGCCAGCCCGTACTCGTGGGGACCATTTCGGTGGAGGTCTCCGAGCTGCTGGGCGATCGCTTGAAGAAGAGGGGCGTCGCTCATACGGTGCTCAACGCCAAGCCCGAGCACGCCGCGCGCGAGGCCGAGATCGTCGCTGAGGCCGGCCAGCCCGGAGCGGTCACGATCGCCACGAACATGGCCGGGCGTGGCGTGGACATCAAGCTGGGGGGCAACGCCGAGCACCTCGCTCGCCTGGAGCTCGCCAAGCGGGAGGTCGATCCCGAAGACCCCGCCTATGAGGAGCGCATGAAGGAGCTCCTACCCGGCATCGAAAGCCAAGTCGAGGCCAACCGCGAGCGTGTGATGGCCGCCGGCGGACTTTTCATCTGCGGCACCGAGCGCCACGAGTCGCGGCGCATCGACAATCAGCTGCGCGGACGCGCCGGACGTCAGGGCGATCCGGGAGAGAGCCGCTTCTTCCTCTCGGCCGAGGACGATCTGGTGAGGCTGTTCGCGGGCGATCGCATCTACAAGATCCTCGATCGCTTGGGCAGCGTCGACGAGGAGGGCAACGAGGAGCCGATCGAGGCGGGGATGCTCTCCAAGCAGATCGAGAAGGCCCAGAAGAAGGTCGAGGAACAGAATTTCTTGATCAGAAAGAGGGTGCTCGAGTACGACGACGTGATGAACGAGCAACGACGCATCATCTATGCCTACCGCGACGAGGTGCTCGAAGGCAAGGAGATGGGTGAGGAGGCGCGCCAACAGGTCGCATCCACGATCGAGCGCACGATCGAGCAATACACCCCGGGCGACTACATGGAGGACTGGGACCTGGACGGCCTGTTCACCGCGCTCGGGCAGTTCTTCCCGGTGGACATCGAGCAGGAGGACCTCAACCCCGAGACGGTGGACAGCGGCTACCTGACCGACACGATCACCCAGCAGGCGATCGAGCAGTACGAGGCGCGCCAACAGGAGCTCGGCGATGAGCTGATGGGCGCCTTGGAGCGCTTCTTGATCCTGCAGATCATCGACGAACGGTGGCGCGAGCACCTGTACGACATGGACTATCTGCGCGAGGGCATCCACCTGCGCGGCTTCGCCCAGATCGACCCGCTTGTCGCCTACAAGAACGAGGCATTCGAGCTGTTCGGCGACCTCATGAACAGCGTCTGGGTGGACTTCACCAGAATGATCTTCAACGTCCAAGTTTCGGTGGACGGACAGAACGGGGGAGGAGGCGGCGTTCCGAGCCCGGCCTTCGCGGCCTCCGGCAGCTCCACCAGCGCCGGGCGCGTCTCCTATTCCGGCGGCTCCTCCGCGATGGGCGCAGGCGCCTTGGCCGCAGCCGCCGCCGAGGCCGGGGCCGCGGGCGCAGCCTATGCGGGCGAAGGCGAACCGGTCGAGGCTTTGCCGGTCGTCGAGCAGCGCGTGACCGACTCAGAGCATGAGCTGGGGCGCAACGATCCGTGCTGGTGTGGCAGCGGCAAGAAGTTCAAGCGCTGCCACGGCGCTTAGGACGACCGTAGACGCTGCGCGATACCGCGTCTTCGCTCGCTCATGTGCAGTAAGCACACTACGCTCGCTGCATCCTTGTCTCGCTTGGTCTACGGCCGCCCTATGAGGCCTGGTTGCGGGAACGAGACCCGCCGGCGGCTTCGCGCTTCGCGATAAACGCCTCGGTTGCCTGCGGACCCATGAAGGGCGTCAGGATCGTGCGGACCAGCTCAGGCAGGATCGTGGGGATGCTCTCGGTCGAGTGCTGGGTGATCTGTAGGTAGAGCAGTTCGAAGAAGCGCTGGGTAACGGGCTGGTCGAGGCTGCCCGCGGCCGAAGGGTCGAGCAGGTCGTAGCCGGGCTGCAAAAAGATCGAGAAGGCGTCCATCAAAGAGCGTGTCAACTCGTGGGCGGTTGGGCCGACGGTGAGCAGCTCGACGATGCCGGTGCGCGCGAAAGCGGGCTCGTTGCGGATCCATTCGGCATAGGCCTGCATCCCGTCCCAGACCGCGTCGGGCCAGGAGGCGGAACGCTTGTAGACCTCTTGGCAGAAGCCCATGACGTGGTCCACGCCGGCTTCCACACCGGAGAAGACGGCCTCTTCCTTGGAGGCGAAGTGTTCGTGGAAGGAGCGGGCGGAGATGTTGGCCTCCGCACAAATGTCCTTCACGCCGGTGTCGTGGTAGCCCCTGGCGGCAACGACCCTCACGGCAGCCAGTTGGATCTGCTCGTAGGTGTTGTGGACTACGAAGCGTCGAGGAGCCTCGCTGATTCTTGCGGCTTCGCGCATGACAGCTATGACGAGAGCGTACACGACCTGGCTGTGCCTGAGGGCAGGGGTGGACGGAAGTACCGGACTTTCAAGTAACCAACGCCGTTTCGGTCGAACCTTTGGGACTTGGTCGGAGTGAGCCGGTCTCGAAGGCGGGATGGTCCGCTGATAAGGTGGGCCGCGATGGCGACCACCGCTCCCAGCGAGTCCACACCGCAACGCGTCGCAGCCGTCCGGGAACAGCTTGAGCTGCTCTCGGACTATCTTTGACCCAGCTGAGTTGGAGGAGCGCGCCAAAGCGCTCGAAGGGCAGATGCAGGCGCCCGGCTTCTGGGACGACTCCGAACAGGCCGCCAAGGTGTCCGCGGAGCACGCCAAGGCGAGCAAGCGATTGCAGATGTTCACGACGTTGCGCTCCGACGTGGAGGACCTCGACGGACTCGTGGAGATGGCAGCCGAGGAGCCTGGCCTCGAGGACGAGGTCCAAGAGCACCTGGCCTCCGTCGAGCAGCGCTTGGCCGAGCTCGAGGAGCAGAGGCTTTTCTCCGGGCCCTATGACGCAGGCGATGCGCTCGTCAGCGTCAACGCCGGCGCGGGCGGCACCGATGCCCAGGACTGGGCCGAGATGGTGTTGCGCATGATGATGCGCTGGGCCGAGCGGCGCAGTTTCGGGGTCGAGCTGCTCGAGGCAAGCCCGGGCGAGGAAACGGGGATCAAGTCGGCCACCTTGAAGGTCTCCGGCGAAAACGCCTATGGTCTGTTCGGCGCCGAGCGGGGCGTGCACCGGCTCGTGCGTCTGTCCCCGTTCGATTCAGCCAAACGCCGCCACACGAGCTTCGCAGGCGTCGAGGTCGCGCCCGTTGTGGAGGACGCCGGGGAGGTCGAGATCGACGAGGACGACCTCCAAGTCGACACCTACAGGGCCTCGGGCGCGGGCGGCCAGCACGTCAACAAGACCGACTCTGCCGTGCGCATCACCCACAGGCCGTCCGGGATCGTGGTGCAGTGCCAAAACGAGCGCTCCCAGACCTCCAACCGGGCCACGGCGATGGCGATGTTGCGCTCAAAGCTGGTTGAGAAGCAGGAGCGCGAACGCGCAGAAGAGATAGCGCGCGAGAAGGGCGAGGCCCAAGACGTCAACTTCGGCTCGCAGATCCGCTCGTATGTGTTGCATCCATATTCGATGGCCAAGGACCACCGCACCGGCCACGAGATGGGCGACGTGCAGCGCGTTTTGGACGGGGATTTGGATGGGTTCGTTCGTGCGTATCTCTTGAAGTCGGCCTCCGCTGGATCGTGAGCGAGGATGAGCTCATAGGCCTCGCTAGGCGCGCTCTGCAGGAGGACGTGGGCGACGGCGATGTAACGACCGCGGCGACCGTGGCTCTCGACGCGCGCGCGAGGGCCCTCATCACCCAGAAGGCTCCGGGTGCTGTTTTCGGGCTCGAGGCGGCAGAGACGTGTTTCGAGGCGCTCGACCCGGACGCGCGCTTCGAGCGGCTCGTCCAGGAGGGGGCGTGGCGCGAGCAAGGGGGACCGGTATTGTCGATCGAAGGCTCTGCCCGCGCCCTGCTCACCGGGGAGCGCACCGCGCTGAACTTCCTGGCCAGGCTGTCGGGCATCGCGACGCTGGCGGCGCGCTTCGTGCGTGAGGTGGAGGGCACGGGCACGGTCGTACTCGACACGCGTAAGACGACCCCCGGCCTGAGGACGCTCGAGAAGGCGGCGGTCGCGGCCGGCGGCGCCACGAACCACCGTGTGGGCCTGTACGACGCGATGCTGATCAAGGAGAACCACATAGCCGCCGCCGGTGGGATCGCGCAGGCCGTGGCGCGCGCGCGTGAGGCGGCCCCCGAGTTGGTGGACACTTTGGAGGTCGAGGTCCGCGACACCCGAGAGATCGACGAGGCCCTTGCCGCCGGTGCGCCGTGCCTCTTGCTCGACAACATGAGCGTCGACGAGCTGTCGGGCGCCGTGGCCCGGGTGGGGGGACGCGCGAAGCTCGAGGCGAGCGGCAACGTGACGCTCGAGAACATCCGGGAGCGCGCCATGACCGGGGTAGACTTCATATCAGTTGGCGCGCTCACCCATTCCGCGCCGGCGCTCGACCTGTCCCTGATGCTGGAGGTAGTGCCGTGAATCACGGCACTGAGCAAATGAAGACGCTGCCGATGATCCCCACCCAGGGGCCTTTGCCCTCGTTGAGCCGGGACGAGGTGGCCGAGCTGCACCGGGAAGTGCGGGCTTTGGCGGCCGAGCGCAACGCCACGATCCTCGCCCACAACTACCAGGTGCCCGAGGTCCAAGACGTGGCCGACTACGTGGGCGACTCGCTCGGGCTCTCGCGTCAAGCGGCCGCCTCCGACGCCGAGACGATCGTCTTCTGCGGCGTGCACTTCATGGCCGAGACCGCCTCGATCCTGTGCCCTCAGAAGACGGTCCTGATCCCCGACCTGGACGCCGGCTGCTCGTTGGCCGCCTCGATCGACGCCGAGCAGCTCGCCGATTGGCGCGCTTCATATCCAGAGGGCGTGGTCGTCATGTATGTGAACACCACCGCCGAGGTCAAGGCCCTCACCGACTACTGCTGCACCTCGGCCAACGCGGTCGATGTGGTGCGCCACATCTACGAGACCCGGGGGCCCGACACGGAGATCCTGTTCGGGCCCGACATGTGGCTGGGCGCCTACGTGGAGAAGATGACGTCCCCACCCGCCCGGCGCATGCACGTGTGGGACGGCGAGTGTCACGTGCACGCCGGTATCCGGCCCTCGGACATCGACGCCACCCGCGCCGCCCACCCGGGCGCCGACTTCCTGATCCACCCGGAGTGCGGCTGCACCACCTCGATCATGGAGTACGTGGCTGCCGGCGACGTGTCGCCCGAGGGCGTGCACATGCTCTCCACGGGGGGCATGCTGCGATATGCCGACGAGTTGGAGAAGATCGCCGGGAACCGAGGTGACGGCCCCAATGGGAGGGTCGATGAACCCGCCACGGGCACGGTCGCCCAGGGGACAGCAGAGCGTTTCGGGGGGCCGCGAGAGGCGGTTGTCGCGACCGAGACGGGGATGCTCTATCCGCTTGAAATGGCCGCGCCCGACGTGAAGTTCATTCCGGCCAACGCGGAGGCGAGCTGCGTCTACATGAAGATGATCACGCTCGAGAAGCTGCGCGACGCCTTGCTGGAGATGAAGTACGAGGTGCGCGTGTCGCCCGAGATCGCCGAGCGGGCGCGCGTGCCGATCGACCGTATGGTCGCCCTCGGTTAGGAGCCAATCGGGCCCGGGTCGCCCTCGGCGAGGCGCCTAAACTCGTCGGGCGCGTGCGGCCCGACGTTAGAACTCCTCGGCCTCGTGCGGGCCGACACAGGCGACGGCCAGCTCGTCGGCCACGTTGGCAGCGACCTCGCGGACCTCACCGAAGGTGACCGCGTCCAAGGCGGCGATCGCCCGGTCGGGGTCGATGTCCTCTTTGTAGACGATCTTCTGGCTGGCCCCATACCGAGCCACGGCGTTCGTGTTCTCGAAGGCCAAGACCATCCGTCCCGCCGCGTATGCCCGCGCGCGATGAACCTCCTCCTCGGTCGGTCCGTCCGTTCGCAGCTCGTCCACGATCTCCCTCATGCGCGTATAGGCCTCGATGCACTTTTCCGAGTCCAGGCCCGAGCCGAGCTGCAGGATCGGCACGTCCGCGAAAGCGTGCGCCAGTGCATAGACCGAGTAGCAAAGGCCCCGCTTCTCGCGAATCTCCTCGAACAGCCGCGAGCCCATCGAGCCGCCCAAGAGCGTCGAGTAGATCGCAAGGGCGGCCCTTTCTTTGGTGTCCTTCACCCGCACCTTGGGCCTGTAGATCATGCGCAGGTGCGACTGGTTGGTGTCCCTCTGCTCGACCATCGTCTGCGGCGCGAACTCTGGCGCAGCAACGTAAGGCTCGGGAGTGGGCAGGGAGGGAAAACGGCCAAACAGATCGCCCAACTCATCGCCACCAGGCAAGAACGTTGTATTCCCCACCAAAAACGCGCCCCCGTTCGCGCCGGCCCAGCGCCTCTCCCTGAAGCTCACGATCGCATCGCGCGTAAAGCTCCTCAGGTTCTCCTCCGGACCCAGAACCGTACGCCCCAAAGGGTGCTCGCCAAAAGCAGCCTTGTCGATCAGGTACTCGGCCACGGTCGAAGGCTGGTCGTAAGCCCGGTTGATCTCCTGGATCACGACGCCCCGCTCGCGGTCGAGCTCCTCGGCGTCGATCTTCGGGCGGCCCACGAAGTCGCTCAACAGGTCGATCGCCTCCGGCGCCGACTCCGCCCTCACCGTGATGTGGAAAGCGACCAAGTCATGGCTCGTATAGGCGTTCAGCACTCCCCCCAAGCGCTCGGCCGTCTCGTTGACGTCCTTATAGGTGGAGTACTTCTCCCCGCCCTTGAACACCAAGTGCTCGAGGAAATGGGCCATCCCGTTCTCCTGCGCCTTCTCGGTGCGGGCGCCGGCGTCGAACGCGACCAGCACGGTCAGCGCGCGCGTGCCGGGCAGCCCCACGGTGTAAACCGGCAAGCCGTTGGCCGTCACGGTCGTCGTTGCGATCTCAGGCACGCGTCAACCTTATTGCAAATCCCATTGCATGCAGGGAAAAGTGCGACCTGCCGGCCCGTGCCTCGCTACTGTGCCCGGCCATGGCAGAGCCCAACGAAGGCGCCCGTCCGCCGCGCGTGATCCCGCGCCGAGCGCTCGCGCGTCACATCAACCCCACCCGCCGTCGTCTCGTCGCGCCTACCGTCGGGCCTTCCTCTTCGCCGGTCGGATCCGATGCCGTCGGACCCGCCGCGAGTCGACCCGTCGCGGCCCCCAAGCCCCCGGCCAACACTCCCGGCGCCAACACCGTCGTGGACTTCCGTCGCGTCACCAAGACCTATGACTCCGGCGACACCGGCCTGGAGCGGGCCACATTCGCGATCGACCGCCAAGAGTTCGTCTTTCTAGTCGGCTCGACCGGCTCGGGCAAGTCCACGATCATGCGCTTGCTGATCAAGGAGCTAGACCCCACAGAGGGCATCATCCGCGTCGCCGGACGCCACCTCGGCGAGATCGACCACAAGCGCGTGCCTTATTACCGGCGCAACATCGGCATCGTCTTCCAGGACTTCAAGCTCCTGCCCACGCGCACCGTCTACGACAACATCGCCTATGCCCTGCAGGTCACCGGGGCCTCGCGCAAGCAGATTCGCGCCTCCCTGCCCGACATCCTGCGCCTCACCGGCCTCTCCACCAAGCTCCACAACTATCCCCACCAGCTCTCCGGCGGCGAGCAACAGCGTGTAGCCGTCGCGCGTGCGTTCGCCTCCCACCCGCCTCTGCTGCTGGCAGACGAGCCCACCGGCAACCTCGACCCGCACACCTCTATCGGGATCATGCAATTGCTCTACCGCATCAACCGCGCCGGCACGACCGTGATCGTGGCCACCCATGACAACGAGATGGTCGACAAGATGCGCCGCCGCGTGATCGAGCTCAAGCGCGGGCGCATCATCCGCGACGAGGCCACCGGGCTCTACACCCAAGACGAGACCACCGGCGATTTGGCGGAGAGATTGAAGCGCGAAACGGCTGCCGAGGCCAACCCCCGCCCCTCCGGTGGCGCGCGCCGATGAAACTGGGGTTCTTCTTGAAGGAGGCGGTTCGCTCGATGCGCCGCAACCCGGCGCCTTCGTTTGCCGCGCTCTCGTGTGTTCTGGTGACGACGCTCGTGCTCGGCGTTTTCATCCCCGTGGTCCAAGCCACCAACGGCGCGGCCAACTCGATCCGCGGGCGAGTCGTGGTGGACGTGGACCTCAACACGACAGCGACCCCGGCCGAAACCGCGCGGGTGCGCCACGAGGTGGAAGCGGCCCGCTACGTCGGCCACGTCGAACTGGTCTCAAAGCAGGCCGGCTACGAACAAGAGCGCAAGATCGACCCTCAAGCCTTCCAGTTGATCGGCTACAACCCTCTGCCCGACATCCTGCGGGTCACGCCCTCCAACCCCTCCGACGCGGATGCCCTGCGCGCCGAGCTCGACCAATCGAGCCCTGTGGGAGTGCGCCTGGTCACCGACTCCGCGATCGCCGACGTCCAGAACCGCCAAGCCCAAACCGACAAGATCCTGTCGGCGACCCGCATCGTCAAGATCACAATGGCCTTGCTCGCGGCCCTGTTGATCTTCTCCTCGATGCTGCTCATCTCCAACACGATCCGTCTCTCCCTGTTCTCGCGCCGGCGCGAGGTCGAGGTGATGAAGCTGGTCGGCGCCACCGACTGGTTCATCCGCTGGCCCTTCGTGCTCGAGGGCCTGTTTCTGGGTGCCCTTGGCGGTTTGTGCGCGATCGGCCTGCTTGCGCTCGCCAAGCTGACCTTGATCGACCCCTTGGCCTCGACCGTCAAGCTGATCTCCCAGCCGGCGATGATCGACTTCCGGCTCTTGATCGTGATCCTGATGGGCTGTGCCATCGCCGTCTCGGCCGCCGGCTCCGGCATCTCGTTGCGGCGCTTTCTCCGCGTCTGAACCCCTAGGGTGGGGGATATGCAGTCCCTCAAGCGCCAGCCGCTGTTTGCCCTCCTGGGCGTCATCTTGGCCATAGTGCTGCTCCTCCTGGGCGTCTGGCTCGGTGGGCATCCCGCCAAGCTGCCCGCTTTCGTGCGCAACGCGTTCATCGCCAACCACGAAACCCAGGTCGTCAACGAAGCGATCGAACGGGTCGCCCACGACTACTACCGGCCGGTGTCCAAGTCGGCTCTGTCGAGCTCCTCGATCGGCGGGATGATCTCAAGCCTCAAAGACCCCTACTCGACCTACCTCTCCCCGCACGAATACCAAAGCTTCGACCAGCCCGCATCGTTTGCGGGGATCGGCGTCTCGGTGGATCCGAAGCCGGGCGGCCTCGAAGTGGTGCGCGTGTTCGACACCAGTCCCGCCCAGCGCGCCGGCCTGAAGGTCGGGGACATGATCGTGGGTGTCAACGGACGGTCTTTGCACAAACTGCCTCCCAACACCGCGGTGGCTTTGATCAAGGGCCCGCCCGGCACCAACGTCAAGCTCACCGTCAAGCCCCCCGGCGCGGCGCCTCGCAGCTTCACGATCACGCGCGCCACGATCTCAGAGCCGGTCGTCGCTTCGGAAATGCGCACCGTCCATGGCGTCAAGCTCGGTTGGGTGTATCTGGCCACCTTCTCCGAAGGCTCCCACGGCGAGCTCTACGACGCCGTCCAAGGGCTGCTCAAACAGGGCGCGCGGGGTCTCGTCTTCGACCTGCGCGCCGACGGCGGCGGGCTGGTCTCAGAAGCGCGCCTGGTCGCTTCCATCTTCGTGCCCTCCGGCGTAATCGTGACCACGCGTGGACGCTCCCAGCCGACGACCGTCCTGACTGCGGCCGGCGGTGCGATCCCGACCTCGATCCCGGTCGTCGTCCTGGTCGACCATGACACCGCTTCGGCCTCTGAGATCGTCACCGCCGCTCTCCAAGACCACCATCGCGCCACCGTCGTCGGCACACATACCTATGGAAAGGGTGTCTTCCAAGAGCTCGAGCCGCTCTCCGGCGGCGGTGCGATCAAGATCACGGTCGGCGAGTACTACACCCCCAACGGACGCAACCTCGGTGGGGGAGGAGTCCACGAGGGCGCCGGCATAACCCCCGAAGTGCTCGTCCCCCACGGCATCGACACCGAACACGGTCTGCAGGTGGCCTTGCACACTTTGCTGCTCAAGGTCAAATGAATCCACCGCGCGGCGGCCGTCCGCGCAAGGGGACGGCCAAGAAGGGCAAGACGACGGTCAAGAAGAGCACCGCCTCGCGGGGAGGCAGGACGCGTGTCGCAAAGTCCTCCAACACCCGCGTTGTCTGGCCTCCGCAGGAGCGAACGGAGACCGCGCGCGAAGCGATCGAGCAGATGCTGCGCGAGGCCGGCCTGGCGGCCCGCTTCGAGGGAGCAGTCGAGCGGGAGGCGAAGGCTGCCGGCGAACGCGCGTGGCGGACGGCCGAGACCGAACTGCAAGACGGTCTTAGGCGCGACCTGCGCGAGTTGCCCACGTTCACGGTCGACCCGGCCACCGCCCGCGACTTCGACGACGCGGTATCCGCTGAGCGCTTCGAATCGGATGCTGAGGGTCCCGCGGTGCGCGTATGGGTGCATATCGCCGACGTCGCCGCCCACGTCCCTCCCGGCTCGGCGATCGACCAGGAGGCCCGCATGCGAGCCACCAGCGTGTATGTGCCCGGAATGGTCGTGCCGATGCTTCCGCACGCGCTCTCAAGCGACGCTTGCTCGCTGGTGCCTGGCGCCGAGCGCTTGGCGGTCACGATCGAGCTGGTGCTGCGCGGCGCGCGCGTCGAGTCTGGCGCCTTCTACCGGTCTGTGATCCGTTCGGACATGCGCCTGGACTACGAGCAGGTGGACGGCGTCTTCGCGGGTTCCTCGCCCGCGCCCGAGCCGTGGGGTCGTCCCCTGGCGGCCGCCCGGGCCGCCGCCGCCGAGCTTCAGGCTGCGCGCGAGTCAAGCGGCGCGCTGACGATCGACTCCGAGGAGCCCGAGTTCTCATTCGACGATCGCGGCAACGTGTTGGCCATCGTGCCGCGCGTGCAGACCGAGTCCCACCGCCTGATCGAGCACCTGATGATCGCCGCCAACGAAGCGGTGGCTCGCCGGCTAGCCGAGGCTCGTGTGCCGTGCCTCTACCGGGTTCACGAGCGCCCCGACCCCGAGCGCATCCGCAGACTCGTCGAACAGCTTGCCTCGCTTGGCGTGTCCACGCCGCCTGTGCCCGATCCCCTGTTCGGAGCGCAGGCCGCGGACCTGGTGGGGGAGATATCCCGTCGCGTGGATGCCCATGTACGTCGCACCGGCGCCGGTCGCGCGGCGCTCTCCTCGCTTGTGTTGCGCTCGCTCAAGCAGGCCTGCTACTCGCCGGTCAATGAGGGCCACGCCGGACTTCATTCGGCCTGCTATTGCCACTTCACCTCGCCGATCCGTCGCTACCCCGATCTCGTCTGTCACCGTGCTCTGCTGGAGTCCTTGGGGAGGGGAGAGAGGGGCCGCAAGCGCGCTCCCGGGGCGAAGCTGGCCGAGCTCGGCGAATGGACCTCGGAACGCGAGCGCGAGGCCGCCAAGCTCGAGCACAAGGGCGACGACATCGCTGCCTGCTTTTTGTTGGAGCAGATCCTGCTCGAGGACGGCTATGACCAGGTGTTTCGCGGGGAGGTCACCGGCCTGATCGGGGCGGGGGCATTCGTTGCGTTTGCGAGTGACTCGCGCGCGCGCGCGAAGACCGCCCTCGGGAGCACTGTAGAGACCGATCCGGACGAAAAACTTAGGGGGCCTGAAGCGCGCCCCATCTATGAGGGCATGCTGCCGGTCCGGATGCTCAGTGCGGGCGAGGAGCGAGACTGGTGGACGCTCAACGAGCAGTCCACGATCCTGCGCGCCGAGCGCTCGGGGGCCACTCTTCGGCTCGGTGACCCGGTCGATGTGAGGGTCGTGCGCGTGGATGCCGCCGCCGGACGCGTGGATCTCGCTCCGGCCCGTTAGGCTCGCTTCGTGGCTAAAACCAAGGGCAGCAAGCGCAAGATCGGCGCCGGAGACGTGGCGAGCAACCGCTATGCCTCCTATCGCTATGAGCTCACCGAGCGAATCGAGTGCGGGATTGTGCTGCAGGGCAGCGAGGTCAAGGCCCTGCGCGCCTCAGGCGCCCAACTGAAGGACGGCTACGCGGCCATCCGCGAGGGCGAGCTGTGGTTGCAATCGGTCCACATACCGCCCTACCTGCCGGCCTCGCGCGAGAACCACGATCCAGAGCGTCCGCGCAAGCTGCTGCTACACCGCAAGGAGATCGAGCGGATCGCCGGGCGCGTCTCCGAGCGGGGGCTGACCTTGGTGCCGACGCGCGTCTACTTCAAGGAATCCCACGCCAAGGTCGAGATCGCTTTGGCCCGCGGCAAGGATCTCTACGACAAGCGTCAAACCATGCGCGAGCGCGACTCCAAGCGCGACATGGAAAGGGGTCTGCGCGAAGCTCGTCGCTAGTCGCCTCGCCGGGTGCCACCAGCGACGGTGGGCGGCGTGGCCTGAGGCGGTCAGGCCAGGCCGGGCGGCTAGGCGACCTGCTCGCAGGCGGTGAGCCCATCCCGCTTTGCGATCACGACCATCTGCTTCTGGGTGTTCTCGCTGGTGAGGATCAGAGCTTTGCCCGCCTTCAGGTTTTTCGAGCTTGCGTATTCCCCCAGCTTGGCTGTGTTTTCAGCCAAGGTCTGGGCGCCGGAGACGAACTGTTTCCAATCGGCTTCCAGTTCGGCGGGAGGCACCAGTTTGCTGAGATCTGCGAGCGCCGTCTGCTCGAAACCGGCCAGTTCGCCGGCCACGCGAGCTATCTGCTGTTCGCTGTTGGCCGACTTCGAGGAGATCTTCGCTGCCACGGTCTTGCAGATCGCGTTGGCCTTCGCGGTCAATTCGGCTCGGGTGAGCGGCTTGGAGGAGGAGCCGCAGCCGGACGCGGCGAGCGCGACGGCTGTTAGCGCGACACTAACCTTGCTTCTATATCCCATGTCCCTCTCCCCGTTCCGAGTGCCAGAAATACCCCACCCAGCGGAGCAGCCTACAGGGTCCTCAGATCGAGCGGAAGCTGTGGCCCGCGCTCACCAGGATGTGGGTCTGGGACATCCCGAACGCGAGCACCACGATCAAGGCGATATACATGGCCCCAATTGCAATTCGTGAGCGGCGCGGCACACGGTAGTAGGCGGCCTGCTCGATCGAACGCGACCTGAGCTGGCGCCAGCGAGTCGGCATCTCGCGCAGGGCGAGCAAGATGAAGATCAACAGAAACGGGTTGCCGAGCAACAGGATCATCGCCACGAGACCGCCTATCCCCAAGAACCACATCGACGGTGCCACGGCCGCCATCGCCCGGCCGCCGTCGAACGGCACCACCGGGATCAGGTTGATCAGGTTCAAGAAGAAAGCGAGATAGGCGAGGGCCAGCAGCAGGTCGCTTCCCGTGATCGCTCCGGCGATCGCCACTGCCACCGCGCCGAGCGTGCCGAGTATGGGCCCGGCCAAGCCCACCCGCGCCTCAGCCAAAGCGTTGTCGCCGAGCGAACGCGAAAAGATCGCGGCTCCCAAGAAGGGGATGAACATGGGCGTGCTCGCCTTGATGCCCTCTCGTCTGAGCTGGATCACGTGGCCCATCTCATGCACGAACAGGAGCGCCACGAACCCAGCCGCGAACTGCCACCCCCAGAACAGGCTGTAGGCCGCCACCGACACCAAAGCGGTGGCCCCAGTCGTCAAGAACTTGGCGTTGCCCAAAAGCAAGGCCCCGCTCTTGAGGTAGGCCCCGAACTTGGCTGCCAGCGCCGCCAGACCGGCGAGGGCGCTGCCCGCGCGCTTGCGCAGCGAGCGGGCGGGTCTGCCGAACGGCGCTTCGCCTCCGTGCGGCGCACCCGCGCCTGGCAGGCCTCGCGCCGGAATTGCCGGCGAAGTGCTCGCTCCACCGAAAGGGCTCTCGCTCACCACCGGGAGATCGCTGTCCATATACCCATTGTGGCAGCTGCGATAAGCCTCTCCTAAGTCGGCTTCGCATGTCCCGAGATCCGATTTTTGCGCAATGTGCGGGGATGTCGCGAAAATGCCCTTGACGGGGTCCAAGGACAGGCGTACGTTGGATGAAGACGCGGACCCCGAGCCGCAAAGAGCGAGGCCACTGAGGTGTGAGGCCGCGCCACCAATCATTGGAAGGCTTTCGGGCCAACCGGCGTGAGGTTCCTCGAAGCGGCCCGGGACCGCGTCGACTTGTTTAAGCGAGCGCGGCCAAGGGCCGCGACAGACCATGTAGCGAGTCCGCGCGTCGAAGTAAGCGGCGGCTACCAAGCGGCGGCTACAATGGACACGCAAGACATCCAAGGGGACGACAGGCTTCGACGCAGTCGGCTCGTGTGGATGGTGGCGAGTCGAGGTCCCGGGCGGCCTCGTAAAACACCCGGGAAAACCATAAGTGCGGACTCTCACGAGTACGCCCTCGCTGCTTAGTCAATAGCTAAGGCACGAGGTCTCGAGCCCCGCTCGCCTACGGCGGGGATCCTCGGGATCAGAAAGTAGGCTCACCCGGGGAGGCCCGCCTCCGCTGACCCGGGAACACTTCAGGAGGCTGGTCCCCCACAACCCGGCCGGCGAGGCGAGCGGGGGACGAGACTAGAGCGCCGGCTACGCTCGTAGAAGCCATTCTCACGCGACCGCGGACCCGGGTTCGATTCCCGGCGTCTCCACTTTTTCGAACTGGGCGCGCGGCGGCCGGATTGAGCCGGATTTGCCAGCCGCACCGTCCGGAAGAATCGCAGGCATGGACGAAACGATCGATCCCCTTGGGCGCACCGTCCGCCTGGCCGAGGAGCGGTGGCAGCACATCATCGACGGCCATCCATACATGACGCCGTTCCGCGCCGAGGTGCTGCGGGCGGTCGAGGCGCCGACTGATCTGATCGAGGGGCCGCGGCCCGGCCAGGACTGGTTCTACCTGCGGGATGCGGGTCCCAGTCAATGGCTCAAGGTCGTAGTAGCCTTTGACGAGGACTCCGTTGGGAGCATACGCACCGCTTTCCCGAGGAGAAGCAAGCCATGACAGTCCACATCGGCCCATATACATTCGACCGAGTGCGCTACGACCGCGACGCGGACGTGCTCTATCTCGCTCAGGGCGATCCCGCGCGGGCCGTCGATTTCGACGAGACGCCCGAAGGGCACGCCGTCAGCTTCGACGAGAACGGCGATCTAGTGGGCCTGACGCTGATCGATATCCGCAAGCTTCTCGACGGGGCCCAGGGCGAGCTTCGACTGGAGCTGCCCGCAAAGGCCAGTCCAGCAGACCTCAAGCTAGCCCTCGCTTAGCCTCTGCCAACGCTCGCTGCAAGTCTCGGCCCGGGCTTGACGTTCTGGAGAACAACAAACCCGAGCGCTAGCTGCGCGCGGGTTGGCTCGCGCAGGCAATAGACTCCTTTGCCCAAGTACATGCGAACGAGACAAGGCGGGAGTTTGGAATGAGCATCGCAAGTGATTTTCAGAAGCGGCTTCGCGGTATCGGTGGCCTGGCCACTGTTGCGACGCTCACGGTCGCGTCAGTCGCGCTCGCCTCCCACGCGGTGAAGGGCGCGTCCTATATCGGCTCCTACTCGGATGGCGAGACCAATGCAATTTCGTTCAAGGTCTCCCCGAGTGGCAAGAAGGTCCTCGACCTCACGGTGCAGACCCCGATCACCTGCCAAGGCGGCTGCGGTGGGATCGGCAGCGGGAGCCCGGCGTCGGCGAAGATCTCCAAGAAGGGCGCGTTCAAGGTCACGTTGAACCTGGACTTCCCTCCCGGCTCGAACAAAAGCGAGGGCACCGAGACGGTTACCGGCAAGTTCCTCGAGCAAGGCTTCGCGACGGGCACCGTCAGCTCCCACTTCAAAGGCGGCACCAGCAGCAACCGCACCGTCCACTGGACCGCAGCCCCGGCCACCACGGGCTGACCGTTCGGACATTTCCCCGAGCGCAGTCAGGAACCTGTGAGCCCATCGGCGTGGACCTACCCGGCGTCCGGGCCGATGGGCTACCCTGGACAGTGGGATGAAGGGACGCTTGGGGACTCTTGCAGCGGTGGCCGCGCTCGCGCTTGGCGTCGCGCCGGCGGGCGCGCAGGCCTCGGCCAAAGACATCGCCTCCACTCACGCGTATGCGGTCGCTGCGTATGCGGCGCTGCACGAGGTGGTCACCAAATGGTCGACCGTCGAAGCGGGGATCCACCGGCTGGACACCAAGTTCCAGGCCGAATGCCCCAAGGTGGGGGCTGGCTCGCCCCAGAGCGAACAGGAGCAATTGCTCAGCTCCGAGGTCGCCGGGGCCTTGTGGGCCACGGGCTACCGCACCGAGGCCAAAGTGGTCCAGAAGTTCGTCAAAGCGGTCGGCCCGCTCACCTGGAGCAATCCCGCGATCACCCGGGCCGCCCGCAAGTTCACCAAAAGCTTGCACGCAATGACCGAGCTGCCGGTCCCCGACCTGTGTGGGGATGTGCGCGCGTGGACTGCGAGCGGCTACAAGGCGATGCCCGCCAATGTCGCCCAATACGACCGCCGGGTGGAAGCGATCGAAATCAAAGAAATCCCCCGCACGCTGCTCTTGCCCTACGCCCAATCCTCCGACCGTGCCTTGATCGCGGCCGACGTGCGACTCGACACTCGCTTCGGGGAACTCGAATTCGAACGCGGCCAAGACGACTGGGATCACCTGCTCGAAGTGCTTGCCCTGAATCAGTAGCGGCTAAGGTGGGTCTCCGTGACCTACACCGCCGCCGAGGGCCGACAACAGATCTTGGACGCCTTGGGCGCCGCCGCCGATGAGATCGCCTCGGCCTTGGCTTTGCTGAGCGAGGCCTACGAGCATCTCGACGAAAACGCGGCCGAGCGCTTGGAAGAGGCCCTCTTCCGGCCGACACAGGCGGCCTACGGTCGCGCCAAGCGTGTCTATGCCGGCTTCGCCGAGCGCCACGCTTTGCCGCCGCGCGAATTTGTCACACCCTCCCAAGTGGCTCCGGCGAGCGGCACCAAGGGCTTGATCGACGGCGCGGTGGACGCCGCAGCGAAGGCGGACGGGATGTTGGGCGAGCTCCAAGACTCGATGCTGCCGGTCGAGGTGGGCGACCCCGAGCTGCGCGCCGGTCTCTCGGAGGTGCGCGAATTGGTGGGCGGCCTACGCGCCCGCGCGCGCGACGTCACCCGCACATTGGGTCGCTGAGCGGGCGCTTCGGGGCGGGGCGAGTTTGCGCCCCAGGGCGGGCACGGTAATGCCCGGAAATCGCCGCCCGGGAGCGAGGTTCGGTGCTAAGCCACCGCGTGCGGCGCGACCCGCTCGTGCCAGCGCTCGACCTGCTCGACTTCGGCGGCGAGCGACAACAAGGTGGCCTCGCTGTTGGCGGGTCCTAGCAATTGGACACCAAAGGGCAAACCCTCTTCGGTGAGCCCGCCAGGAATGCTCACGCCTGGCCAGCCGAGCACGTTCCAAGGCCACGCATAAGGACAACTCCCGGCGATGACCTGCTGGGTGGACCAACTGGACATGCCGTCCGTCTTGCCGATCGGCAACGCCGCGGAGGCGCTGGTCGGGGCGATCAAAACATCGAACTCGTGAAAGACCGAGCCGACCCTTCTTTGGAAGCGTCGCTCCAAGCGCCGGGCCAGCGGCAACAAGGTTCGCGAGAGGGCCCCTCCGATCTGGGCGGTCGAGCGCGTGCGCTCGTCGAGCAAAGATTGGTCGGGCACGCGCTGGACCCATCCGTGCACGCCCGACTCGCCGCGAGCGATCAGCGTCAATCCCATCAAGCCGTAGCGGGCATGGCGCTCTTGGACGGTGTGCCCCATCTGGGCCAAGATCCCGCCGAGGCGGCGCACGCCCGCTTCGATGTCGCGGTGCAGGCGCACCGGCGCTCCGCTGAAAGCGTGACGCAAGGACAACGCGATCCTCAGGCGGGGCCCGAGGCGCTCGATCGCCTGGGAATAGGGCTCGGCGGAAGCGGGCGGGGCGTGCAGGTCCTCAGGATGGTTGCCCTTCAACACGTCCATCATCAAAGCCGCGTCGGCCACGGTCCGGGTCAGCGGCCCGATGCAAGTCAGGCCGTTGAAGGACTCGGGGTCCGGCCAGGTCGAGATGCGTCCGCGCTGGGGCTTGACGCCGACCAGGTTGCACCAGCCGGCCGGAATCCTCACCGAGCCCGCGCCGTCCGATCCGACGGCGCCCGCCACGATTCCCGCCGCCACGGCCGCCGCCGAGCCGCCGCTGGAGCCGCCCGGCGTGTGCTCCAAGCTCCAAGGGTTGCGGGTGGCGCCGAAGGCCGCGCCCTCAGTGAACGGGTACAGGCCGATCTCGGGCGTATTGGTCTTGCCCACGATCACCGCGCCCGAAGCGCGCAGGCGGCGCACCATCTCGCAGTCTTCGCGCTTGGCCTCAAAAGGCCCGTCGCAGCCGAACGAGGTGGGGTGCCCTGCGAGATCAACATCGTCCTTGATCGCGACCGGCACCCCGAGCAGAGGCAGACGCTCGCCGGCGGCGATGCGCCGATCGGCCTCGGCCGCTTCCTCACGCGCTTGCGTGTCGCGTAAGACCCGGAACGCGTTGAGGGTGGGCTGCGTGGCCTCGATGCGCCCAAGCGCCTGCTCCACCATCTCGACCGAACTGGACTTGCCTTCGCGCAGCGCGCTCGCGCAGGCGGTCAGCTCGAGCGGTCGGGTCTCCAATTGGGTTGTTCCCATCCTCCAAAGGTAACGCCCCGGGCCGGCTGGGCGGTGGGTGCCTGCGCTGGTGCTGTGTCGGCAAGGCCATGCCGGGGCCGTGGCGGTGGGTGCGCGCCGGGCCGCCAGGCGCCCGTAAACTCGGTCTGTGCTGAGCGAGATCCCCGCTTCGGATACCGCGAGCGTCGTGCGGCGCTTCCATGAGGCCCGGCGCGGCGAGGCTTCGGTTGTGTTGCAAGGCTTTCACGCGCTCAAGCACGCCCTCAGGTTCGGCGCCTCGATCGACTTGGTCGCATGTAGCGATGCGGCCGAACTGGAACGCTTGGCGCTCACCCTGGCGCCCGATTTGCTGGAGCGGATCCAAGCGCTCGCGGTTGTCCTGCCGGCCGAGGCCTTCAAGCGACTCGGGCCTTATGTACCCCATACCGGCGTGGTCGCCATCGCTGAGCGTGTCCCCGCCGATCCAGTGGCTGTCCTTGAAGGAAAGGGGGAGGGACCTGTCGTGCTGCTCGAGGACCCCCGGCACTTCGGCAACCTCGGAGCCGTGATTCGGGTCGCCGCCGCCGCGGGCGCGCTTGGCGTGTTGACGACGGGCCGTCAAGATCCTTGGGATCCGGTTGCGGTCAGGGGTTCGGCCGGCCTGCACTTCGCTTTGCCAGTGGCACGTCTACAAGCGCTGCCCGAGCCCTTGCCCCGGCCTCTGCTCGCCTTGGACCCCGAGGGCGAGGATTTGCGTCCCGAGGCGATCCCCGCGCGTGCGCTCTTGGCCTTCGGGACCGAGCGCGACGGGCTCAGCTCCGAGCTGCTGGCGCGCGCCGACGCCCGCCTGCGCTTGCCGATGCGCCCGGGCGTCTCGAGCCTGAACCTGGCGACCTCGGTCGCGGCCGTCCTCTACAGCCTGCGCCTCTTTCGCTCCTGAGCGTTCCCCCGCGCCGCAAGGGCCCATGCGCGCGCGTGGGCCCTTGCGTCAAGTCGTCTCGGAGGGCATGTAAAGCGCGAGCTCGCGCCTTGCGATCGAGAGCTTGTGGACCTCGTCGGGCCCGTCGGCCAAGCGCAAGGTCCTCAGGTGGGCATAGGTCCAGGCCAAGGGGAAGTCCTCGGATACGCCGCCCCCGCCGTGCACCTGGATCGCGCGGTCGATCACCTTCAGGGCGATATTGGGCGCCGCCACCTTGATCGCCGAGATCTCGGTGCGTGCGTGCCTGTTGCCGACGGTGTCCATCAGCCAAGCCGCCTTCAACGTGAGCAGCCTCGCCATCTCGATCTCGATCCGGGCCTCGGCGATCCAGTCCTGGATGTTCGCCCGCGAAGCCACCGTCTGGCCGAAGGTGGTGCGCGCCACGGCCCTTTCGCACATCAACTCCAAAGCCCGCTCGGCCGCTCCGATCGAGCGCATGCAGTGATGGATCCGTCCCGGCCCCAGTCTGGCCTGGGCGATCATGAAGCCGTCGCCCTCGCCTGCGATCAGGTTGTCCGCCGGCACCCGCACGTCGGTGAACACGATTTCGGCGTGACCCTCCTGATCTTGGTAGCCGAACACCGGCAGCCCCCTCACGATCTCCACGCCCGGGGTGTCGATCGGGACGAGGATCTGGCTCTGCTGGCGGTGCCTAGGGCCGTCCGGATTGCTCTTGCCCATCACGATCATGATCTTGCAGTGGGGATGAAGCGCCCCGGAAATCCACCACTTGCGCCCATTCAGCACATAGTCCTCGCCAGAGCGCTCGATCCGCAGCGAAATGTTGGTGGCGTCCGATGAGGCGACCTCCGGCTCGGTCATCGCAAAGCAAGAACGAATCTCACCCTCAAGTAGAGGGTAAAGCCACTGGGTTTTCTGCGAATCGGTGGCGAACTGGTGCAGCACCTCCATGTTGCCCGTGTCCGGCGCCGAGCAGTTGCATGCCTCCGAGGCGATATGGCTGCGCCCCAAGATCTCCGCGAGCGGCGCATAGTCGCTGTTGGACAGCCCCGCGCCGTGCTCGGCGTCCGGCAGGAACATGTTCCACAACCCGGCCTGCTTGGCCTTGGTCTTCAGCTCCTCCATGACCTTCGGCTGGTGGTGCGGGTCGCCCGACTCGGCGAGTTGGCGCGCATAGATCGGCTCGGCCGGATACACGTGCTCGTCCATGAACGCCTTCAGGCGCTCCTGAAACTCGACGCACCGGTCGCTGGCTTGGAAGTCCATTTGTCTCCTCCTCGGCAGTGGGGAATAGGATCATCGCCGATGAGCGACGCCCCAGCCACAGACTGCTCCCCCGGCGACCCCCCCGCCGGGAGCTCGTCCGCCGCCGGGAGCTCGTCCGCCGCCGACCGACCGCCCACAGCCTCCCCGGCCACAGACTCCTCCGCCAGCTACAAGGCGGCGGGCGTCGACTACGATGCGCTCGACGCCGGCAAGCGCCATGCGATGGCCCGCGCCTTGGCCACCTCGTCGCTGCTGGCCGGACGCGGGGGACAGGCTCGCGACGCCTCGCGCGGCGAGCCCGCCTTCGTGTTCGACCTCGACGGACGCAGCTTCGCCTTCGTGGTCGAGGGCCTCGGCACCAAGTCGATCGTCGCGCGCCTGCTCTACGAGCGCCACGGCTCCAACCGCTTCGCCGACGTCGCCTACGACACCGTCGCCGCGATCCTCAACGACCTCGCCTGCGTCGGCGCTCTGCCCCTGGTGGTGAATGCCTATTTCGCCACCGGCGCCTCGGAGTGGTACCTGCAAAGCGACCGGGCCGCGGCCCTGCTCGAAGGCTGGCAGCAAGCATGTCTGGACGCCGGTTGCACCTGGGGCGGGGGAGAGTCCCCCTCCTTGGCCGGCCTCGTATCCGCCGAGGACATCGAGCTCGCGGGCGCCGCCGTCGGCGCGGTGCCTCCCGGTCGCGCACCGATCCTGGGCGAAGACTTGCAGGCCGGCGATGAGATCGTGCTCGTGGCCTCGAGCGGCCTGCACGCCAACGGCGCCTCCTTGGCGCGCTTGGTGGCCGATCGCCTGCCCGAGGGCTACGCGACCGCCCTGCCCGGCGGGCGCGCCTTCGGCGAGGCCCTGCTCGACCCCAGCGTCATGTACGTGCCTCTGGTGCAAGCCCTGCTCGAGTCCGAGTTGCGGATCTCCTACCTGAGCCACATCACCGGCCACGGCCTGCTCAAGCTGATGCGCCCGCCGCGCTCCTTCAGCTACCGCATCTCGGCCCTGCCCCTGGTCCCGGAGGTCTTGGCGTTTCTTGCCGATAAGGCTGGGCTCGACGCACACGCCGCGTACTCCACCTTCAACATGGGCTCCGGCTACGCCGTCTACTGCGCTGGGGGAAGCGGTGAGGAGGTCGTCGAGATCGCCCGCCGCTTGGGCCTTCAGGCGCTCGTGGCGGGCTCGGTGCAGGACGGCCCGCGTCGCGTGATCGTCGAGCCGATCGGCGTCCTCTACGACGGCTCAGAGCTCGAATTCGCGGCCTCGCCCACCCCGTCTGGTTGAACCCGTCCCACGTTACGGCTAACCTTGCGGGCAAATCGCCAATGCTCTTCGGACGGCTGAGACGCCCGAAGACTCGATGTCGCCGGACCGTCAAGGATCCGGAGCTACCCGGATCGTAGGCGCACCTATACAAGACAGAGGAGAGAAGCTGATGCGCAGAGCATCTATCCGTTTGGCCTTGCTCGGCCTTGCCGTAGCGACCTTGGGCCTGCCGGCAGCCGCGGGGGCGGCGCCGACCGTGACGCTCAAGGTGAAGGCAGTGCCGATCCCCAAGAACCCGAGCTCCAACGGTGGCCCGACATACCCGGGCACCGGCAACTTCTTCGGCAAGGGCGCCGCCCTTGAAACCGAATTCACGATCGCCGGCACCGAATACGGCGGTTTCCCCTCGCCTCTTGTGGGCGTCACGGTGACCCTTCCGGCCGGGACCAAGGTCTCGAGCAGCGGCTTCACGACCTGCTCCACCGCGATCCTCGAAAGCCACGAAGTGCAGAAGTGCCCCAAGAAGTCCGCGGCTGGGCCCAAGGGCGAAGCCAAGGGCGTGGTCAGCTTCGGCGGCACTCGCGTACACGAGACGCTCTCGGTGCAACCGTTCTTCTCGGCCGGTGGGCTCTCCTTCTACGCCGAAGGCACCTCGCCCGCGGAGATCGAACTCCTGTCTCCCGGCAAGGTGACCCCTGCTGCTTCGGGTCCGGTGTTCACAGGCACCGTGCCGCTCGTGGAAACCGTCCCCGGCGCGCCTTTTGGGTCGGTCGAATTCATCAAGGTCAAGGTCGGCGCGGCCTTCATGCAGGGCAAGAAGCTCGTCTCCTACGGCACGATCCCAACCAAGTGCCCCAAGGGCGGCTTCCCCGTCAAGGCCTCGCTGAAGTTCTACAGCGGCGAATCGGTGGCCGTGACGGCCAAGCCGCCGTGCCCCAAGAAATAGGGCGTCGACGGAGTTAGTTGCGAAACACTGCCGGTGGCAGCCCCGAATGGGCGGCCACCGGCAGGACTTCGAGAAGACCAAACGTAAGACATAGCTCAGAAGATGTGCCTTGCAGGTAAGGTCTGAGCGAGAGCGGGAAGGGCGGCCCGTCTGAATGGACGGAGCCGCTCTCTTCTCGTTATAAACACAGAGGTAGGGTCGCGTTGAGGACGCAAAGCGAGGGGTTCAGGAGGGGTAAGGCCGCTATCGCGGGCGCAGCCTGCGTGGCCGCGATCGTCCTCGTCGTCCTGCTCGCGACCTCCGCCGGAGGCTCGAGCGGCGGTTATGCGGTACGCGCCATCTTCGACGACGCCGGCAACCTGACCGTCGGCGAGGACGTCAAGATCGACGGCGTCAAGGTCGGCACCGTGGGCTCGGTCACGCCCACCCCGAACGCCAAGGCCGCCGTCGTCCTGAACATCTCAAACCCCGGCTTCCAAGACTTCCGCCAAGACGCCTCCTGCACGATCCGCCCGCAGGCCCTGATCGGGGAGAAGTTCGTGGACTGCCTGCCCACACAGCCGCGCGTCGAAGGCACGCCCCTGCCGCCGCCTCTGAAGACGATCCCCGCGGGCCACGAAGGCGCCGGCCAAGTGCTCCTGCCGGTCGCCAACAACCACAGCCCCGTCGACCCCGACCTGCTCGGCGACATCACGCGCCTGCCCGAGGCCCAGCGCCTGACGATCATCATCAACGAGCTGGGCGCCGGCTTCGCCGGGCGCGGCTCGGACCTCAACGCCGTCCTGCGCCGCTCCAACCCCGCCCTGCAAGCGCTAGAACAGGTCTTCGCGATCCTCGCCAAAGAGAACAAGGTCCTGACCGACCTGGCCGTCGAAGGCGACCGCGCGACCGCGCCCCTGGCGGCCGAACGCGAGCGACTCGTCGGCTTCGTCAAAGAAAGCGGCAAGGTGGCCCGCGCGAGCGCCAACCAGCGTGGAGCGATCGCCCAGAACCTCGCCGCCTTCCCCGCCTTCCTCGAACAGCTCGGCCCGGCGATGGAACGACTCGGCCGCTTCGCCGATCAGACCACGCCCACCCTCACCGACCTCGGCATCGCCGCGCCCGGGATCAACAAGACCTTCGAGAACCTCGGTCCCTTCTCCAAATCCTTCGAAGGCTTCCTCAAGACCTTCGGCAAGAACTCCAGGACCACCTCCTCGGCCCTGGAGGCCGTCGAACCCCTGCTGCCGCTGCTGAAGAACTTGGGCAAATCGGCCAAGCCCTTCTCCAGCAACCTCTCCGGGCTGCTCACCAGCATCAAGACGACCGGCGGTCTCGAGCGTCTGCTCGACTTCATCTATCTCGGCGGCGGCAGCGTCAACGGATACGACGCGCTCGGCCACTTCCTGCGCGCCGAACTCGTCGCAAGCGCCGGTTGCATCGGCTACGCCGTCACCACCAACCCGCTCTGCACCACCGGCAAATTCATCGGCGGCGGCTCCAGTTCGAGCACCGCCACAGCCAGCGCCGCCTCCACGAGCTTCGTCATGCAACGCACCTTGGCCGTCCTCAAAGGCATGACCCCCGCACAGGCGATCGCCAAGTACCCCGGCTCCTTCAAGTCCGAGACCGCCGGCGGCTCCGGCGCCCCGGCGGGCGGCTCAGGCGCTACCTCCGCCGCGCAACCCGTCGGCGGAGCCGCCGCCGGGACCACCTATTACTCGCCCGAAGAAAGCTCCGAAGCGAGCGGCATGCTCCTCAACTACCTGCTCGGGAACTGACCGACCGTGCCCAGACCGCTCACACTCGCCCCCCTCGCGCTTCTCGCGGCGCTCGCGATCTCGCCGCCCGCCGGCGGTCAAACGGTCGTGCCGGCCTCCGAAACCCAAGCGTCCACCTCGGAAGTCACAACCGTCCCCGCTCCGCCCACGCCCGAACCCATCCAGGGGTCCACCACGACCGCTCCCACGAGCACAGCTCCCGCCGGCTCCACCTCACCCGCCGGCTCGACCGCGCCCACGCCCACCACATCCTCCTCGACGCCTCCCGCGCCGACGACGACCACGCAAACGACCACCGGGCCCGCCCCCGAAGTCTCCGCCCAGCGCTCCCAACACCCGACCGCGATCGCGCCGGCGCAGACGACCAAAACGAAGGCGCACGCCAAGAGCACGACCGCCCCCGAAAAGAGCGGCGAAGCCGGCTCGCACAAGCCTGCCGTCTCGCCCTCCTCGCTCACGCCGCCCCTGCCCACCAGTCTCACCGGCCAACTCTCGGGCGTGTCCTCCTTCTTCATCGACAGCTTCTCGATCCCGCCCTTCCTGCTGCCGATCTACCAAGCCGCCGGAGCGGCTTATGGCATCCCGTGGCAGATCCTGGCCGCGATCAACGAAGTCGAGACCGACTACGGACGCGACCTGTCGGTCTCGAGCGCAGGCGCCGAGGGCTGGATGCAGTTCCTGCCGAGCACCTGGGACCAGTACGGGGTGGACGTCAACAACGACGGCTTCGAGGATCCCTACAACCCCGCAGACGCCATCTTCGCCGCCGCGCGCTACCTCAAGGCCGCCGGGGGGGACACCGACATTCGCGCCGCGATCCTCGCCTACAACCACTCGCAGGCCTACCTCAACTCCGTGCTCCTACGCGCCCGCCTGCTGGGCGGCACGCCCCCCGAACTGCTGGGCGCGATCACCGGCCTGACAGAAGCCCGCTTCCCCGTATACGCCGCCTCCCACTACGACGACTCCTTCCCCGCCACCGAAGGCTCCTCGCCCCACACGGACCCCGGCACCACGATCGTCTCCCAAGACGGCGCGCCCGTCATCGCCGTCCAAGACGGCACGATCGTCCACATCGGCCAAGCCGGCCCCTTCGGGCGCACCATCTCCCTCAAAGACGCCTACGGCAACACCTACATCTACTCCGAGCTCGGCTCAACCGCGACGCTCTATCCGATGCTCGAAGCGATCGAATCGAAGCTCCGATCCTCCAGCCACGCAAGCGCGGCTGCTTCAAAGACCGCATCGGTCGCAACGAGCGGCCGCCGCGGCGGGCCCTGGGCGCCGACCGCCGCCGCCTCCGGCGCCACGCGAATATTCCGCGCGGGCACCGACAACGTCTATCTCCACCCCCTCCAGGTCGGAGCCCACGTGATCGCCGGCACCGTGCTCGGCCACGTCGGGCCCGGGGCCGAACCGCACATCGTCTTCCAGATCAAGCCCGCCGGAATCGGCACAACCCTCGTCGACCCCAAGCCGATCCTCGACGGTTGGGTCAAGCTGCAGAGCTCCTCGGTCATCAAAGCCAAGGGTCGCGACCCCTTCGCCAAGATCTCGGCCACACCCGGGCAGACCTTGCTCGAGTCAAAGACCCAGCTCGAGCAACAGGTCCCGCGCGAGACGCAGGTACACCTTCCCGCGTGCGAGCGGCGCCTCATCGCCGACGGTCGCGTCGACCGGCGCGTGCTCGCCACGCTCGCCTTCCTCGCCGCCTCCGGCCTGCGCCCCGGCGTCTCCTCGCGCACCTGCCCATCCGCCGCCGCGCAGCCGAGCGCCGGCGCCGCGACGGTCCGTCCACTCGCCGCCTCCTCCATCTCCGACACGCTCGACATCTCCACGATCGACGGCACACCCGTGGTCGGACCCGCCGGGGAGGCCCCCTCGGCGCGGCTCGCGCTCGGCAAGCTGGCGGCCCTCCAAGGCCCCATGAAGCCGCTCCAGATCGCCGGGGCGATCCACCTCGCAGGCGCGCCCCACACAGTCGTCCTGCCCGGATACGCCGGCCTGATCCACATCTCCTTCGCCCCCTCCCAAGGCACCCAAGCCCACGCCGCCTCCTCCTCCGCGGGTCTCACTCCCGCCGAGTGGCTGCGCCTCGTGGCCCGCCTCGGCCAGGTGCCCGACCCCGCCGTCGCCCCCAAGCCCTCGCCCGCGGCGATCCCCGACCACTCCTCGTCCGCGTCCGGCTCCGCGGCGGAAGGCAACTAGCGATGGCCACCACGGTCCCCCCAGGCGCTCCCACATCGCCGCCGCCGCCGCCCGCCTCGCCGCCGCCGCTCGGGCCGCCACCGCGGCGTGCGCGCAACATGCGCTTCATCGCCTTCGGAGCGCTCGCCGCCGTCATCGTGATCGTGCTCGCGCTCGTCATCGCCTCCAAAAAAGGCGCCACCTATCAGCTGATCTTCCCCGAAGCCGGCCAGCTCGTACGCGGCGACCAAGTCCAGGTCGGAGGCGTGCCCGTCGGCTCGATCAAGGACATCACCCTCCTCAACAACTACAACGTGCGCATCACGATCAACGTCGAATCCTCCCTGGCCCCCCTCCACCAAGGCACGACCGCCGAAATCAGGGTGCCTTCGCTCTCGAGCGTCGCCAACCGCTACATAGCGCTCTCGCCCGGCCCCAACAACCGTCCCGCGCTCCCGCCCGGCTCGACCCTGCCGACCACCGCCACCCACGGCGTGGTCGACCTCGACCAGCTGTTCGGCATCTTCAACGCCAAGACCCGCGTCGGCCTGCAACGCCTGATCAAGGGCTCGGCCGAACAGTACGACGGCGTAGCGCCCCAGCTACAAGAAAGCTCGGCCTACTTCCCGCCCGCCCTGGCGGCCCTCGATCACGTCCTCGCCCAGATCGGCGGCGACCAGAAGACCTTCTCGAGCTTCCTCGTAGAAAGCGCCAAGGCCACAACCGTCCTCGCCGCCCACAGCCAACAGCTGACCGAACTCGTCAGCCACGCCGACACCACCTTCGGAGCGCTCGCCTCCCAGCAAGCGAATCTCACCGCCGGCCTCAAGGAGCTCCCCGTCACCTTCAAAGAAGGCACCCGCACCTTCGAAGAGCTGCCCGCCACGCTCGCCGACCTGACCAAGCTCGTCAACGCCGCCAAGCCCGGGGCGCCCCTGCTCGGACCCTTCGTCACCAAGCTGCGTCCCCTCGTGATCGCCGCTACGCCGGTGGTCGGCGACTTCAGTCAAGCGCTCTCAAAGCCGGGCTCGAGCAACGACCTCACCGAAGCGGCCCTGGCTCTGCCGGGTCTCGCCCAAGCGCTCGTCACCGCGTCGCCCAACGGCGTGCGCGCCGCCGAAGAATCCCTGCCGATCACCGCCCTGTTCGGTCCCTACAGCCCCGACCTCCAAGGTCTCGTGCGCTCCTTCGGCCAAAGCACCGGTTACTACGACGCAAACGGCCACTACGCGCGCGTCTCCAGCCTGTTCCCCGACTTCGCGCTCGGCTCCGAAGAAACACTCAAACCCGCCAACCCCTCCCAGGTCGTGGGCAGCCTGAAGACCGGTCAGCTGCGCCGCTGCCCCGGCGCCGGCACCCAGCCCGCCGCCGACGGCTCCTCGCCCTTCGCCGACAACGGCCAGCTCGGCTGCGACCCAACCCAGGTGCCATGAACAGGCGTCGATCCAATTCACTCGCTGGCAGCCCGCTCCTGATCGGCGCGGTCACGACCCTGATCGTGGTCGTCGCTGTGTTCCTCTCCTACAACGCCAACAACGGCCTGCCCTTCACCCCCACCTATGACATCAAGGTGCAACTGCCCGAGGCGTCCGGCCTGCAGAAGGGCAACCAGGTGCGCATCGGCGGCGAGCGAGTCGGCGTGATCAGCGGACTCAGCCCCTACCAAGACCCCAAAACCGGCACGGTCACCGCGATCGTCTCGCTCAAGCTCGAAAAGCAGGTCGAACCCCTGCCCGCCAACACCAAAGCCTTGGTCCAATCGGTCTCCACGATCGGCCTCAAGTACCTGTCCCTTGAAAGAGGCAACTCAACCCAAACCCTCAAAGCCGGCGACACGATCCCCGTCTCCCAAACCAAGGAACCGGTCGACCTCGACCAGTTCTTCGACATGTTCGACGAAAAGACCCGCCACGCCAACCAGGTCAACCTCACCACCTTCGGCAACGGCCTGGCCGGGCGCGGCATCGGGCTCAACGAAACGATCGCCACGCTCAAGCCCTTGGTCACCAACGCCATCCCAGTCCTGCGCAACCTCGCCTCGCCCCAAACCGGGTTCGGCCAGCTGTTCATAGCGTTCGACCGCGCCGCCAAAGAAGTCGCGCCCGTAGCCCAAGAACAGGCCGACCTCTACAGCAACCTCGACACCTTCTTCACCGCCTGGGCAAGCGTCGCGCCCTCGCTCGAAAAGGCGATCGCCGAAGGTCCCGCCACGCTTCACCAGGCCACCTACTCGCTGCCCCACCAGGCCGAATTCGTGAACAAGAGCGCCGACTTCATGCGCCTGTTGCGACCCAGCGCCAAGATCCTCACGACCGTCGCCGCCCCACTCGGCCACGCCTTCGAAGTCGGCGCCGTCAACGTCCGGGCCGCCACCGCCTTGAACCACGAGGTCGCCGAAGCGACGCAAGCGATCGCCGAATTCGCCAAGAACCCAGTCGTCACCAACGGCCTCGAAAGCTTCACCCAAACCCTGACCCTCGGCAACCCCTTGTTCGCCGGGCTCGCCCCCGCCCAGACGACCTGCAACTACGTCACGCTCACCTTCCGCAACATCGCCAGCCTGCTCTCCGAGAGCGTCGGCGTCGGCACGCTCGGGCGCGCCATGGGCGTGCTCTCGCCCAACGGACCCAACAACGAGGGCGCCCCCTCCTCCTCCTACGCCAACGGTCCTTCGGTCGACCACTCGCCCGGCCCCACACCCGGCACCGTCGGGCCGCTCGTCGACAACAACCACGTGCACGTCAACCCCTACCCCAACGTGGCCGGCCCCGGCCAGACCCACGAGTGCGAAGCCGGCAACGAGCCCTACAAGATCGGCCAAGCCGTGATCGGCAACGTGCCCGGCAACGTCGGCACCAAGACCGAAACGACAGAACGCAAGAACGACCTCTTCGGCGAACCCTACCCCTCCTCCACGGCCCAAGCGCTCGGCCTGACAAGCTCGAAAGGGGCCTCCAAATGAGTCGCGTGCGCTGGTGGAAACGCTATGACGAGATGCCCGTCCCCGAGCTGCAAAAGTCAAACCCCGTGCGCTTCGGCCTGGTCGTGATCGTGCTCACCGCGATCGTCGTCTACTTCGGCTTCACCAAGCACATCCCGTTCAAGCACGGCTTCCGCCTGAAGGCCGTATTCGGCACCGCGCTCAACATCAGCCCCAAATCGCCCGTGCGCATCGCCGGCGTCAACGTCGGCACCGTCACCTCGGTCACGCGTCAAGGCAACACCGGCGTGGTCACGATGGAAATCACCAAAGACGGCCTGCCGATCCACCGCGACGCCACGCTCAAGATCAGAGCGCGCATTCTCCTTGAAGGCAACTGGTTCGTGGACCTCCAACCCGGCACCCCGACCTCGCCCACGGTCTCCTCCGGCTACACGATCCCGATCACCCAGACCTCCGACCCCGTCCAACTGGACCAAATCCTCGACGCCCTGAACACCGACACACGCTCGAACCTGCAAACCTTGCTCTACGAATACGGCACCGCCCTGACCGCCAAGCCAACCCCTGCCGAGAACGCCGAACAGAACCCCGCGGTGCGCGGCCTCAACGCAGCCCAAGCGCTCAAAAAGACCTACTACGACTCACCCCAAGCGCTCAAGGGAGGGGCGATCGTCAACCAGGCGCTCGCCGGCGTCGACCAGAACGACCTATCCAAACTGATCTACGGCGGCAACCAACTGTTCGCCGCCCTCAACCAGGACGAACAGCAGCTCGGCGAATGGGTCGAAAACTTCAACACTTTCCTCGGCGCCCTCTCCAACCAGTCCACCAGCTTGACCGCCACCCTCGCCGTCCTGCCGAGCACTCTCCACAACGCCTCCAGCGCCTTTGCCAACTTCAACGCCGCCTCGCCCGCGATCCGCAAGTTCTCCCTCGCCTTCATCCCCGGAGTCGAACAGACGCCCGCGACGATCCGAGCCGCCTATCCCTGGATCGAACAGACCCAAGCCTCGCTCGCACCCAGCGAGCTCGGCGGCGTAGCCAGCGGCCTGCGCGAAGCCGCCCCCACGATCGCCGGACTGATCGTCCCCCAGCCCGCTTTCTTCAAACAGGTCGACCTGTTCTCCCAGTGCCTGTCCAAGATCTTCTTCCCGGCCGGCAACACCAAGCTGCAGGACGGCGCCAACACCTCGGGCGTGGAAGCCTACAAGGAGTTCTGGTACTCGATGGCCGGTCTCGCCGGCGTAGGACAGAGCTTCGACGGCAACGGTCAAACCAGCCGCTTCCTCGTCGAGACCGGCGACCAAACGCTGCGCTCCGCCCCCGCCACCGTCGTCGGTAGCTCGACCCGCGGCAAGAAACTCCCCTTGCTCGCCCACACTTCCCAGGCACCCTTGGGCACGAGCCCCGCCTTCCCCGCCACCGAGCCCCCTTACAAGCCGCTCGTGCCCTGCTACACACAGACCCCCCAAAACTTCAACGGCCCCCTCTCGCACGGCCCCGCCGATGGGAGCCAACCATGACGCCCGACCAAGAGCACCAGGGCGAGCGTGGCCTCGGCGACCAGATCGCGCGCTACCGCACCGCCTTCATCTCCGTCGTAGCGATGGTCGTGATCGCTCTGTTCGTCGGCGGCTACATCCTCTCCAACGAGCGCCTCTCCCTGCCCGGTTGGGTCCCCGTCCTGGGCAAGGAATACGTCACGCTCAAGGCCGAATTCCGCACCGCCCAAGCGGTCACGCCCGGCCAGGGCCAGGCCGTCACGATCGCCGGCGCCAAGATCGGCGAAATCGCAAGCGTGAAGTCCAACGCAGGCAACGCGCTCGTGACGATGAACATCACGCCCAAGTACGCCCGCTACATCTACCGCGACGCCACCATGCTCCTGCGTCCCAAGACGGGCCTAAAGGACATGACCGTCGAGGTCGACCCCGGCAACCCACGCGCCGGACGCGTCCCAAGCGGCTTCACCGTCTCCCAATCCCACACGGCCCCCGACGTCAACTTCGAGGAATTCCTGGCGGCCCTCGACGGGGAAACGCGCGCCTACCTACAGGAGTTGATCGCCGGAGCCGGGGAAGGCCTCAAGGGCAACTCCGCCAACCTCTCGGCGACCTTCAAGCGCTTCGATCCGATTTCCCTGTACGCGCGCAAGATCACCGCCCAGCTACAACTGCGCCACAAGAACATCGAAAGGGCAATCCACAACTTCCAGCTGATCGTCAACGCGCTCGGCAACAAGGACACCGAAATCTCCCAAGCGATCGACGCCTCCAACGCCGTCTTCAAGACTTTCGCCGAACAGGACCAAAACTTCCAGCAGACCCTGCACCTCCTGCCCAGCGCACTCACCAAGACCCGCAACGGACTCGGCAAGCTGGCCACCGCCGCCGCCGTCACAGGCTCCACCCTGACCAAGCTCCAGCCGTTCGCCGCCGCCCTGGCCCCCGCCCAAGAAGCCAACCGCTCACTGTTCAAGACGACCACGCCGATCATCAAGAACGAAATCCGCCCCTTCGCGCGCAAGGTCCTGCCGATCGTCAACCAACTCAACCCCTCCCTCAAGGAACTGGGCGAAGCCTTCCCCGGCCTCGAAAAGAGCTTTGGCGTGTTCAACGAACTCCTCAACGAGCTCGCCTACAACCCCGGTCCCAACCAGGGCGGCTTCCTGTTCTTCCTGGTGTGGGCCAACCACAACCTCAACTCCGTGCTCTCCACCGCCGACGCCCACGGCCCAGTGGGCCGCACGGTGCTCTACGCCAACTGCGAAGTGCTGCCCATCTTCAACGCGGTGGGGACCGTCAACCCGACGGTGCGTCTGCTGATCGCGCTGCTCAACCCGCCCAACGAAGCCGAATGCGCCGCCCAAGGGTTGAGCTCCGGCGCCGCGGCAACCACCACCACCGCGGCCGCCGCTCGCGTACGGGCTCACACCAAGCGCGCCGGCGGCTTCACCCTGAAACTGCTCGGCTCCAAGCACAGCGCCTTCGGGCGGATCGCCACCGCAAGCGGAGAAGGTCGCTAATGCAAAAGCGCGCGCCCACCCTCGCCAACATTCTCGTGATCGTCCTGTTCGCGCTCAGCTGCTTCGGCCTGCTCCTGTTCCTGTGGGAGTCCTTCGGCGGACCCGTCCCGCTCAAGCCCAAGGGCTATCGCTTCACGATCGCCTTCCCCCGCACGATCGCCCTGGCCGAACAGTCCGACGTGCGCATCAGCGGCGTCAACGTCGGACACGTGATCAGCCTCGCCTACGACAAGGACGGGCGCGCCCACGTCACGATCGAAATCGCCAGCAAGTACGCGCCGATCCCCTCCAACATGAGCGCCATCCTGCGTCAAAAGACCCTGCTCGGCGAGACCTACGTCCAACTCAAGCCTCAGGCCTTCCGCGGTCGCCCGCTGCCCGACGGAGGCGTGCTGCCCAACACCCACGTCGAACCAGCGGTCACGCTCGACGACATCCTCTCCGCGCTCACCCCCCAAACGCGCAAGAACTTCCAGATCTGGATGCAATCCCTCGCCGAAGGCCTCGGCGGCAAAGGCGAAGAGATCAACTCCTCCTTCGCGGTCATCCAACCCTTCGTCGAAGACGCCAACAAGCTGACCGAAGTCGCGGCCTCCCAAGAGGGTGCGCTCACCGCCTCCATCCACAACACCGGCGCCGTCTTCGATGCCCTAACCGCGCGCGAGGGAGAGTTCCGGGGCCTGATCACAAACGGCGCGCGCGCCTCCCACGCGCTGGCCGAATCCAGCGACGCTTTCGCCCAAGCCTGGCGGGAACTGCCTGCCTTCCAGCGCAACACCCGCACCGCCCTGCGCAGCCTCGACGCTTTCGCCACCAACACCGTGCCGCTGTATGACGCGATCCGTCCCTTCGAGGAAAAACTCACTCCTCTCTTGGAAGCCGTCAAGCCGTTCACGCCGCCCTTCGACGCGCTCATGACCTCACTCGGACCGTTCACCAAGGCCGCCAAGACGGGCCTGCCCGCGGTCAAGAAGGAGCTCGACCTGACGACGCCGCTACTGGCCGCCACCTCCTCCGCGCTGCACAACTTCGACCCGTTCTTCCAGTACGCAAGCGATTACGTGCCCGAGATACAGGCCCTATTCGCCAACGCGACCGCCGCCACCCAAACCCACGAAAAAAACAAAAACGTCGCCGGTGGCCCCCAGCAGCACGTGCTCAAGGTGATGAACACGATCACGCCCGAAGGCCTCGCCGTCTATCAGCAGCGAATCGGCACCAACCGCGCCAACGCCTACCCCTTGCCGGGCGCGTTCAACTCGATCGCCAGCGGCCTGTCGGTGTTCAGCAGCTCCAACTGCGCCAACTCCGCTCCCTCCTTGAGCGGGCCCGAACGAGGGACGATCAGCGAAGAAATCATCGAACAGCTGGTCGGACTCGAACCCGGCAGCCGCAAGAAGGGCGCCCCCGTGGAAAACCACAACCTGTTCGCGCCCATCGCCAACAACCCCGAAAAGCCCGGCAACGCGATCCCGGCGCCCGCCTGCAAGCAACAGGCGCCGTTCACCTTCAACGGCGAAACCAGCCAGTACCCCCACGTCACGCCTTCGAAGTAGGCTTCATGCCAGGCCCGCGACGGCGGCGCTTCGGCAAGCCTCGCGTCGGTCCGGTCTATGAGAGGCCTCGCGCAGGCCGCGGCTCTCAGCTCAAGCCCGCGATGGCTGCGGCGCGCTCGTGATCCAGGTAGGGCAGCAGCGCGAAATACGTGAGGTCGCCGTGCAGGCTCGGCAGTTCGGCCAGCTTCCCCTGCAGCGCCCTCCGGTGCACGATCGAGGCGATCCCCCCGACGATTGCCTCAGAGGTCTGCTTCGGCAGGTGTGCGTCCTCGGTGCACAACCCACGGCCCTCCTCCAGCAGCGAGGCGAACAGGCTCATGGCTTCGCGATGGCGCTCGCCGGCCGCCGGACCGGCCCCGAGCATCTCCACGAACACGACATCCGCCGCGTCCCGGTGGCGCGCAAGCGCCGCCAGCAGCCCCTCGAGCGCCCGGCTGACGCGTTCGGGCCAAGGTGTGGTTTGAGCGAACAGCTCTATCGCCGAGCTCTCGACGCGACCGATCACCACGTCGATCGCCTGCATGAAACAGTCGTGCTTGTCCCTGAAGTGCTCGCTGAACACCGGCTCGGGAACGTCGGCTCGCGAAAGCAGGCGGCTGATCGTGGTGCGGTCATAACCACGTTCGGCCACCACTTCGATCATCGCTTCAAGCAGACGCCCGCGAGGATCGTTGCGGGGCAGGTCCGCAAGGGCTGTGCCCGTGGTCTTCGCGGCTGCGGTCTCGGTTGCGTCTCTCAAGGACGAACCCTCGGTCCGCGGGTCCTCTGTCAACCCAGCTTCGGCGCCATAGCGCCTGTGATCGAACATCTCCTACCTCCCAGATCCCTGATCGTAAACCCACCGGACCCGGTATGTCAAGGGGATGTGTATGAGCCGGTACCAAAGCCTCGGTTGATCGGGCCCGCGCCGGTCACTAATATCTAGGCCGTGGAGGGTGTCGAGGGGACTCATGGGGAGGATTTGGCGGACGAGCCTTTGGCTGCTCCCGACGTGCCGGTGAGCGTCGAGGACGAGGACCACGAGGACCATTTCCAGTACCACTCCGCCGCCGACCTGGACCTGGCCGGAGAGGCCACCGACCGCGAGTGGTCGATTCGCTGCACCGACGTGGTCAAGCGCCTGGCCGGGATTCCTGTGCTCAACGGCCTCAACGTGGCGATCCCCGACGACATGATCACGGTGGTCCTGGGCCCTTCAGGGACAGGCAAGAGCGTGCTCATCAAGCACCTGATCGGGCTCATGTTCCCCGACTCGGGCAACATCGAAGTGCTCGGCAACTCGGTGCCCAAGCTGACGATGCCCAAGCTCTTGGAGCTGCGTCGCAGGATTGGCGTGCTCTTCCAGGACGGCGCCCTCTTCGGCTCGATGTCGGTGTTCGACAACGTGGCCTTCCCACTGCGCCAACACACCGACATGTCCGAAGCCCAGATCGGTGAGCGGGTGCGTCGGCGCTTGGCGGACGTCGGCTTGGCCGATGCGATGGACGACGCTCCCTCCCAACTCTCGGGCGGAATGCGAAAGCGCGCCGGCTTCGCGCGCGCCCTGGTGACCGAGCCCGACATCGTCATCTTCGACGAGCCCGATTCGGGGCTCGACCCGGTACGCACGGCCTTGCTCTGCGACCTGATCCAGGAGATGCACGAAGCCAACGGCGGCACCTACATCGTCGTGACCCACAACATCGCCTCGGCGCGCCAGATCGGCCAGTACATCGCCCTGTTGTGGCGTGGACGGATCGTCGAAGCCGGAGATGCCGAGCGCATGTTCTCCTCGGACAATCCCTTCGTGCGCCAGTTCCTGAGCGGGTCGGCCAGCGGCCCGCTCGGCATGGACTAGCAAGCAAAAACGGGGTGCCCCGCGCGTGCGGGGGCCAGGGTTGCGGCGAAAGGTGTCGCGCTCGCTCGTGGGGCCGGGGTTTGTGTGGAAGGTGCCCTGTGCGCTTGTGCGTGCGTGCGCGGGGTGTTGGTGTTGGGGTGTTGTCTGCGAAAAGGGTGCCCTACGCGCGCGCGGGGGGTGTTCGCGTCGGGTTGCCGTCCGGTTGCGCCCAACTGTCTGTGGTGGCGTCCCGGTCATATGCGAACATGTGTTCGTATGATCGTGTGTGTGTGTATTCCCCGTTTTGCCCTGACCGTTCTCGCCGGCGGGGCCGAGGCGCTCGCGGGTAGGGAGCTGGCCCTTGCGCCGATGGTCGGAGCACAGTTGCGGGTGGGGGAGGCGTCCGGCGCAGCCGAGGCTTTCGGCGTGAGCGAGGGTATGCCCCTGGGGGAGGCGCTCGCGCGCTGCCCCCAGCTCGGCTTGATCGAAGCCGATCCACTTGCCGTAACGCAGGCATGGGAGGAGATCTTGTGTGCTTTGGAGGGCCTCGGCGCGGCGGTCGAGTCAGCTTGTGAGGGACTCGCCTATTTCGAGCTGGACGGCTTGCGAGGCCTTTATGGCTCGGACACCCACACGCTCGCGGCCACGCGCCGCGCGCTCGCTCGACCCGCGCGGATCGGGGTCGCTCCGACGCGTTTCGTCGCGATGGTCGCCGCGCTCGGAGCGAGGGCGCGACGAGCCAAGATCCTCCAAGCCGGGTCCGCGGTGGGCTATCTGGCCGCTCAGCCGGTAAGCGTGCTCGGTCTCCGCGAGGACACCGAGAGCTTGGTCGAGCCGCTGGAGCGGCTCGGTGTGCGCACCTTGGGTGAGCTGCGCAAGCTCGGCCCTCACGCTTTGGCCGACCGCTTCGGTGAGGCGGGCACGTTGGCCCACCGTCTCGCCCGCGGCCAGGACGGGCCGCTCGCGCCCCGCGAGGTGGAGGATCGCTTGGAGGAGTCCCTGGAGATCGGCGATACCGGCAGCGGGCCGATGCTCGAACGCGTACTCGGGGTGCTCGTGGACCGCCTGCTCGCGCGTCCCGAGCGCCGCGGCAGGAGCCTGCGAGCGGTCGTACTGTCCGCGCGGCTGGTGAGCGGCGGCACCTGGCGCGAGCGGGTCGTCTTCCGCCAGGCCCTCGGCGATAGCAAGCGCATGCGCCTGGCTTTGTCGCTTCGCTTGCTGCTGTTGCCCGCCCCCGCGGAGTCCTTGAGCCTCGGCGTGGAGCGCTTCGGGCCCGGGGGCGGAGAGCAGCACACGCTCCTCGAGCAGAGCCGCCAAGCGCGCCACGAGCGCCTCGGCGAGGCCGTCCGCCAAGTGCGCGCCGTGGCGGGGAGCCACGCCGCGCTACGAGCCGTGAGCATCGATCCGGACTCGCGCGTACCCGAGCGCAGGGTTGTGCTCACGCCGCTGCCGGGATGAGTCTCTCTGGGGGCGCCACACGTTCGCGGGCTCCGAGCTCTCCGGAGGCGGCTGGGCGTCCCCGTCTGCTGAATCTGCCGCGAGCGGCGCGCGTCCGTTCGCGAGACGGAATCCCCGGGGAGGTCAACGGCGAGCCGGTCGAGGCGGTGAGAGAGTCATGGCTGGTCGAGGATCGCTGGTGGACGGACACGCCTCTGCGCCGTCGCTACTGGGAGCTGGTGAGTGTGCGCGGGCGCAACTCGATCGTCTTTCACGACCTCTGTGCCGGCGGCTGGTTCACACAAGGCTCTTGACGCTCAGCCATGTCGGGCACCCCGCCATACACAGAGCTGCACTGCCATTCGGCTTACTCGTTCTTGGACGGCACCTCCTTGCCCGAGGAGCTCGCTCTGCGAGCGGCCGAGCTCGGCCACGTCGCCCTGGCGCTCACCGACCACAACTCGGTGTCGGGCTCGATGGAGCTGGCACAAACGGCCCCCCACGCAGGCCTGAGGGCACTCCACGGGGCAGAGATCGACCTCGCTTTGGGGAGCGGCAAGGAAAGCGGCGAGCCGCGTGCGGGGGTGGGGCGGCAGACAAGCCGAGAGCCGGGTCGCGCCCACCTGACCTTGCTCGTAGCCGACCACCACGGTTGGCGCAACCTGTGCCGGATTCTCACCCACGCCCATGCGCACACCCGCGACGGGGTCGCTCGTGAGCGCGGCGAGCCCTCGATCGACCTTCCCACCCTGCTCGATCACTCGCGGGGACTGGTCTGTCTGACCGGGTGCGCCGAACACGGCATCCGCGACGAGTCCACGGCGCGACGGCTGCTCGACGCCTTCGGGCCGGGGCGCCTGAGAGTCGAGCTGCAGAGACCCTACGCCCGCCACGATCGGGCTCGCAATCGCGCGCTCGCCGCGCTTGCCCGCAGGCTGGGGGTCCCGTGCGTGGCCAGCGGCAACGTGCATGCCCACGACCGCTCGCGAGCCGAGCTACAGGATGCCTTCGTCGCTCTGGCCCACCGCACCACGCTCGATGCCTCAGAGCCCTTGCGGCGAGGCAACCACAGTCACGTCATGAGCACTCCCCGGGCGATGGCCGCCCGTTTTGCCGACCACCCCGAAGCGGTGCGCGAGACCTTGAACCTGGCCGAGCGGCTGCGCTTCGATCTGAGTAAAGACCTCGGCTACAGCTACCCCGGAGCCGAGGACGGGGACGCCGGGCGCAAGTTGGCGCAACTGTGCGGGGCGCGCTTGGAGGAACGCTATCCGGACACCCGCTCCAAGTTCGGTGGGCACGCCGATCGGGGCACGGGCACGGGCGCGGGCGGCGGCGGCGCGCGCGCGCAAGCGCTGGCTCGCCTGGAGGAGGAGCTGAGCGTCATCGCCAAACTCGGCTTGGCCGGCTTCTTCCTGTTGCACCACGAAATGTTGGAGCTGGCCCGCGAGGTGGCCCACGAGGTACGCGATCGCGACGCGGCCCGGGCATTGCTGGCGCCGGGACGGGGCCGGGGATCCTCGGTCTCCTCGATCGTCTGCTACCTGACCGGCCTCTCACACATCGACCCGATCGCCAACGACCTGCTGCTCGGGCGCTTCCTGCACGAGGACCTGCGCGGCCTGCCCGACATCGACCTCGACTTCCCCCGCGAAATCCGCGCCGCCCTGATCCCTCGCGTGCACGAGCGCTTCGGGCGCGACCGGGCCGCCTTGGTGGCGGCCTTTCCCACATTCCGCGCGCGCGGAGCGATCCGCGAGCTGGGCAAGACCCTCGGTCTGCCACCGGGTGAGATCGAGCGTGTCGCACGCACCGCCGACGGTTGGGAGCGCAAAACTCCGCAGGACCTGCCCGCCGGGTCACCGCGCTGGCGTTGGTTGGCGCGTCTGGTGGAGCAGGCCTATGGGCTGCCCCGCCACCTATCCCAGCACCCGGGTGGCATGGTGGTATCGACCAAGCCTTTGATCGACTGCGCTCCGATGGCGCCGAGCGCGATGGAGGGTAGGCAGATGGTTCAGTGGGACAAGGACTCCTGCGCCGACGCCGGTTTCTTGAAGATCGACCTGCTCGGGTTGGGGATGCTCTCGGCGGTCGAACGCTGCGTCGATGAAATCGACCGTGTGCGCGGAGAGCGGATCGACCTGTCGCGCATACCTTTCGACGACCAAGCCACATTCGCGGCGATCAGGCAGGCCGACACCGTCGGGGTCTTTCAGATCGAGAGCCGCGCCCAGATGCAGTCCCTCAAGCGCACCAAGCCCGCCAACCTGCAAGACCTGACGGTCCAGGTCGCGATCGTGCGTCCCGGGCCGATCCAAGGCGGAGCGATCAACCCCTACATCGAGCGTCGCTCGCGTCTGCTTGCCGACCCCTCTTATGAGCCGCCCTACGAGCATCCTGCCCTGAAGGAGGTCTTGGGCGAGACGCTCGGCACGATCATCTTCCAGGACCAGGTGATGCTCCTATCCGAAGCCTTTGCCGGGTTCACGCCGGGCGAGGCCGACGGTTTGCGCCGGGCGATGAGCCGCAAGCGCTCCCAAGAGGCGATGGACTCGCATCGCAAGCGCTTTCTCGCCGGAGCGATGCGCCACAGCGGCGCCGATCCGCGGACGGCCGAGCGCATCTGGGAGATGGTCTCGGGCTTCGCCGGTTTCGGCTTCCCCAAGGCTCACGCCACCGCCTTCGGCCTGCTCGCCTACCAGTCGACATGGCTGCGCGTCCATTACGGACCCGAGTTCTTGTGTGCGCTCTTGAACGAGCAACCGATGGGCTTCTACGCCCCCGACAGCCTCGTACACGAGGCCCAGCGGCGGGGGATACCTGTGCTCGGGCTCGACGTGAACGCCTCTGAGGTGCTGTGCGAGGTGGAGAGGGTGGGCGAGCAACTCGGCGTGAGGCTTGGGCTCGGCTACATAAAGGGCGCTGACGCCGAGGAGGTGCGCGAACTGGTGGCCGAGCGCCATCGGGGCGGCCCGTTCGGTGACCTGGGCGAGTTGGCGGCGCGCACGCGCACCGGTCGCGGCACGCTCGAGCAACTGGCCTGGTCGGGCGCCTGCGACGGGATCGCCGGCGGGCGACGCCAAGCGCTCTGGCAGCTGGGGGTCGCCCCCACCGGAAAGAGCGCCCAAGAGGGGGTGCAGCTGGCCTTGCCGGTCGAGCTTCCCGTCACCCCTGGCCTGCGAGCGCTCGATCGCTGGCAGCGGGTGCTAGCCGACTACGCCACCAGCGATGTGAGCGCCCACGACCACGCGATGGCGGCCCTGCGAGCGCACCTGCGCGTGCCAATGCTCAGTACCAGTGCGCAGCTGGCCCGATTGCCACACGGCTCTTCGGTCACGGTGGCGGGCTTGGTGATCGCAAGGCAGCGACCAGGGACTGCCAAAGGGACGATGTTCCTGCTGTTCGAGGACGAGTGGGGGGTCCTCAACCTGATCGTGCCCAAGGCCGTATACGAGGCCCGTCGTGCCCTGGCCCGCTCCGAGCCGCTGCTGGTGGCGCGCGGACGCCTGGAGCGTCACGACGGCGTCACCAACGTGATCGTGCGAGAGATCGAGCCGCTCGAGCGTTTTCTCGCCGCGCCCGAGGGGAAGGAGGCCGTGCCGATCGGCGCGACTATGCGGGCTGTGGCGCCGCCCGTGCAGAGCTTCGCTTCCGGGCGGCGACGATAGGACCGGCGCCGAGCGGGTAGTGTGCCCTGCGTGAACTTCCGCAAGCTCGGCTCAAGCGGTCTGGAGGTCTCGGAGATCAGCCTCGGCTCCTGGCTGACCTACTCGGGTGGGGTCGAGCGCCAGCAGGCCCAAGCGTGCGTGAAGGCGGCCTTCGAGGAGGGGATCAACTTCATCGACACCGCCAACGTGTACGGGCAGGGGGCGGCTGAGATCTTGCTAGGCGAAGCGCTCCGCGGGCACGACCGCTCCTCCTACGTGCTCGCCACCAAGGTCTATTTCCCCATGTCCTCCACCGACAGGGGCCTCTCCGCAGCTCAGATACACAAGCAGATCGACGCTTCGCTGAAGCGCCTGCAAACCGATTATGTGGACCTCTACCAGTGTCACCGCTACGACGAGGACACGCCTTTGGAGGAGACCATGCAAGCCCTCACCGAAGTGGTCGAGGCGGGCAAGGCAAGACATATCGGCTTCAGCGAGTGGCCCGTGCCTCGCATCGAAGAGTCCTTGGCTAGGGTGGGTGGGTCCACAGGGGTGGGTGGGTCCCCATCCTTCGCGCGCTGGGTCTCAAGCCAGCCTCAATACTCGATTCTGTGGCGCTCGCCCGAGGCCGAGGTGATCCCCCTGTGCGAACGCGAGAACATTTCCCAGATCGTGTGGTCGCCTCTGGCCCAAGGCGTGCTCACCGGCAAGTACCGCCCCGGCGAGCAGCCTCCCGGTGACTCGAGGGCCGCCAGCGAGAGCATGAGCGGCTTCATGGACCGCCTCATGCAGGACCCCGTGCTCGAAGCCGTCCAGCGCCTCCAGCCGATCGCCGAGGGCATCGGCCTCACGATGGCCCAGATGGCCCTCGCCTGGGTCCTTCGCCAAGCGAATGTCGCCTCGGCGATCGTCGGCGCGAGCCGACCCGAGCAGGTGCGCGCCAACGCCTCCGCCTCGGGCCTCTCGCTCGACGCCTCCACCCTCGCCGCGATCGACGAGGCGTTGGATGGGGTTTTCGTTCGCTGAGCTAGCCCTGCTTGACCGCGCTCACCTCGACGAGGATCTTGACCTTGTCGGAGACCACCAGGTTGCCGGAGCCGAGGGCCGCGTTGAACTTCATCTCGAAGTCCGAGCGGTTGATCTGGGTGCTCGCGGAGACGCCCACGCGGTCGTTGCCTTGGTGATCGGTCTCGGCGCCCTCGAACTCAGCCTTGAAAGTCACCGGACGTGTGACCCCGTGGATCGTGAGGTTGGCGTCGATCTCGAACTCGTCCTCGTCGAGAGGCCTGATCGCGGTGGACTGGAACTCGATCGTGGGGAAGCGTTCGACCTCGAAGAAGTCGGCTGAGCGCAGATGCTCGTCGCGCTGGGGCTCGCGGGTGTCGACGCTGGCCACATCGACCGTGCCGAAAGCCCGCGCACCATCGGCGCCGACCTCGAGCGTGCCCTCGAAAGTTTTGAACTGGCCCTTGACCGTGGCGATGCCCAGGTGCTTGACATGAAACTCGACGCTCGAATGGACCGGATCGACCTGCCAAGTACCCTGGGGGAGCGGAGTGGTGGCTGCGGCTGGGGTTGCTGAGCTGGTGGACATTGGAATCTCCTTTGATCGCTTGGGCTTGCGGGCTACCCCGTCACTGGTTGTATAAGCAACTTATAACAGATGATTGCACACTCAACTAATGGCGGGGCTTCCCGCTTCGGCCGGGCGACCAGCACGAGATTGGTCCTGTTCGACATCGACGGCACCTTGATCGACACGGGCGGTGCCGGGGCGCGCAGCTGGACCTGGGCTTTCGAGCGGCAGTTCGGCCAAAACGTGGACATCGCCGAACACTCCACCGCCGGCATGACCGACCCAGCCATCGGGCGGGTCACCTTCAGCGAGGCGATGGGTCGTGAGCCGAGCGCCGAGGAGTTGGCGCGCTTGATGGCCAGCTATCAGGCGGTCCTGCCCGATTTCGTGGCCTCCTCGCCGGACTACAGAGTGCTGGAGGGCGTCGAGGCCCTGCTCCAGCGGCTCACAGATGAAGGCGTCCTCTTGGGGTTGACCACAGGTGGCCTCCAAGCCGCCGCGCACGCCAAGCTGGGGCGCGGTCAGCTCAACCACTACTTCTATGTCGGCGGCTACGGTTCCGATTCCGAGGATCGCGTCGAGCTGACCCGCGCCGCGGTCAGCCGCGGCAAGCAGATGCGCGACGGCATCGCGATGGGCGAGGTCTACGTCGTCGGGGACACGCCGCTCGACGTGGCCGCCGCCGAGGGAGTGGGCGCCGTCTCGGTGGGGGTCGCCTCCGGGCGCTATGACGTGGACGAGTTGGGCGCCGCAGGCGCAGACCACGTGCTGGCCTCGCTGGCCCACCCGTTTCCGGTCTGACCCGCCTCCAGCCATGCGCCTCGGGCTTGACGCCCCGACTTCCAGCCATTCGCTCGGGCTTGAAGCCCGCCTCTCAGCCATCCGCTCCGGCTTGACGCTCCGAGTCCCCGCCATCCTCTCCGGCTTGAAGCCCGCCTCCCAGCCATCCGCTCCGGCTAAACGCCGGGCCGGGCTTTAGCGTTAGACGGCTGTGGCCCAGCTTTCGATCGAGACGATTCCCGAGACCGCTGCCTCGGTGGCGCAAGTGGCGGGACGTATCGACGGAGCGCTGCGCCGTCTCGGCGACGGATGGATCGAGGGCGAGGTCACTCAGATCAGCGTGCATCGCTCCTCGGGGCACGTCTACCTGACACTCGCCGACGAGACGGCCAGCCTCGACGCTTGTATCTGGAAGGGGCGTGCGGCTCGCTGCCAACCTTTGCCAACGCAGGGCGAACTAGTCCAAGCTCACTATGAGCGCATCAGCTTCTACGCGCCGCGGGGCGCCACCAAGCTGGTGCTCGATCAAGTCCGTCCCACCGGCGACGGGGAGCTGCTGCGTCGTCGCGCAGAGACATTGCGACGCCTGCGTGCCGAGGGCTTGTGCGACCCCGAGCGGCGCAAGGCATTGCCCGCGTTTCCCCGGCGAGTTGGCGTCGTTGCCGCCCGCAACGACGCCAACGTCGACGTCATTCAAGCTCTTCGCAAGCGTTTTCCGCCTCAGGACATCGTCTTCTGCGCCGCTTCGGTCCAAGGCGTGCACGCCGTCGGATCGGTGATCGACGCGCTGGGCCGGCTTCAGTCGGTCGAAGGTGTGGACGTGATCGTGGTGGCTCGCGGAGGCGGCTCGCCCTCAGACCTGCTCGCCTTCGACGATGAGCGCCTCTGCCGCGCGATCTTCGCCTGCGCGGTGCCCGTCATCACAAGCATCGGGCACACCAAGGATCGTCCCAACTGCGATCACGTGGCCGCCGCTTTCGCGCCGGTCCCCGCCAAGGCCGCAGAACTCGCGATCCGTCACTCGGCCGCCGAGTTGCTCGACGAGCTCGAGCGCCACCGCGTCGCGCTCGCCCGCGTCCTTGACCGTCCGAAGTTGATGGTGGAGCGCATGGGGGAGCTCTTGCAAGCTTCGCGCTCGCGCGTGACACGCAAGCGGCTCGACCTGCTCGCGGCCTTGGACCGGCGCTCCGGCGAAGCGATGCGCGAGCTGCGCCGGCGGCTTTTGAGCCAACGCGAGGCGGTCGATCGAGACGCCGCCCGGATCGCCCCGGCGGCCGATCGGGCCTTGGTCCGTCACGGCGAGCGGCTCACCGCGCTCGGCGCCGTGATCGACGCCAAGGACTTCCGCAGGCGGGGCTGGGTCATGGCAAGCCAGGCGGGCCAACCCGTCAGAAGCGTGGCCGGCCTATGTGCTACCGAGACGCTAAATCTGAGCTTCGCCGACGGCGAGGTCGCCGCCACAATCGAGGAGATCCAGCGAGAGGAGCAACAGTGAGCGCCGAGCAAATCACTTTCGAGCAAGGCTATGAGGAGCTCAAGCGGATCGTCGCCCGGCTCGACGATCCCGAGCTGCCGATCCACGAGATGTTCGAGGGCTTCAGGCGCGGCAAGGGCTTGGAGAAGACCTTGCGCGCCTACCTGCAAGAGCGCGAGGGCGAGCTCGCCGACCTCGAACAGGGCAACAACCTAGCCGAGTTCGAGATCGTGGCCGCCTCGGGCGGCGTTCAGGGCGTGGCCTCGTCTGGCGCCGCTCACGGCGTGGCCGCCGCGGCGCCCCTTCAGGCGTGAAGACGTCAGTCCCCGCGCGGCCTGTTCGTGTTGGGCGGCCGGGCGCGGGCTATCGAGGTTGAACGACGAGCGCCTGCGCCGCTCGCGCTACCGGGCCGAGCTGGTCGTGGACAACGCTCTCGGCCCATCCGATCCCGCCCGGATGGAGCAGGGTGCGGGCGTCCAGGGCGATCCACTCACCTTCGGGCCGGCGGTCCAAGGAGATCGTGAGGTCCGCGTTGATGAACAGGTATTGCTCGAACGGCAGCACCGTGGCCACGCCGTTGCCGAAGTCTGAAGTGGCAACCAGCCGGGCCAGAGGCGTCAGCGGTCTGTCCTCGAGCAACGGATAGCGCAGCCGCATCCACACCGTAGCCGCGCCACCCGGTGTGTGCTTGGATCCCCCGTCCTGCTCGGGTAGCTTCCCGACCAATGGCGCACCCTTGAGAAAACGCATCTCCATCGCGGACGAGGCAAAGCTCTTGTGGTCGGAATCGTCTAGCCCAAAACGCACAGGCTGTCCATCCAGTGGCGCTGCGAGCGCCTGTGCTCGAGCGGCGACCACTTCTGACAAAGCCAGCTCGGGGAGCTCATCCGGCGTTGCCACCAAGCGCAGCGCGCTCGCCCTACAAACGACCACTCCATTCGCCTCGAGCTCGGCCTCCAGCGCTTGCACCCGCCTTCCGGGCCGAGACAGGCGACTGACCAGTTTCAGGGGCGCCATCGGAACGGGCCGTAGGAATTCAAAGGCCAAGCGAGCGAAAGGAAGCTCCTCGCCAGGTTGCATCCGCTCGAACTCCGAGGCGATCAAGGCGGCCGGGGCGCCGCCGTGCAGGGCGCCCGGATCCCAAGGGCCGCGAGCGTGCTCGGTCGGCACAAACACGCCGCCGTCGGCGACAAAAATGCTGTCGGTCATGTTGAGCGTGTCTTGGCTGGCCGATTGCGTGGTCAGGCCGGGAGCCCGGCGGCGAAGTCCGCGAGCTTATCGGGGTCTCGTAGTGGCGCGCCGTGCCCGAAGCAAACCAGCGCCGGGCGCAGGGCAGCCAGGCGGCGTGCCGAGGCACGGTTCTGGGTCGGGTCGATCGCAACCATGTGCGGTGGCTCGTGCAGTCCGGGCACACCCGTCAAAATGTGCACGTTGTTGAGCACGTCGCCCAAGATCAGCACGCGATCGCGCTCGCGCCAGAAGGCCACGTGTCCGCGTGTGTGTCCTGGCGTCTCGAGCACCGTGAAGCCGGCAACCTCATCGCCCTCGCGCAGTGCCTTGGCGACGGGGTGGGGGGGACCGACCCAGAAGCGCTCCTGAACTCGTTTCGCCCAGGCTGGCACGCCTGGCCCCGTGACTTTGCCCGGACTCTCCATCGCCGGCACATCGTCCTGGCCGCACCACAACGGGATACCCAGTCGCTCGCACACGACATGGCTACAGCCCTGATGGTCGGGGTGCACATGGGTCAAAGCGTGGGCGCCGAGCGTGAGGCCTGAGATCTGCTTGAAGATGCGTTTCTCGGCCTGCCTGGTGGCGGCGTCGATCAAGACATCGCCCACCACGTACACATTGATCGCGTTAGGCGGGAAGCCATCCAGCATGTAAACGTCCTCGGCGAGCTGCTTCATCGCGTCCCTCCTACGGTCGGTTGGACGCTCTCGGCCGCGGTGGCTCGGGTGCGCCAGGTCTTCCTCGCTCAGTCGCGCGACTGCTCCCAAGAGAACCCGCGCACCGCGAAGTAAACACCGAACACGCCCCACAGCGCGATCACGGCAAGCGCCGACAGGTTCGAGCTGAGGCTCTCGCCTGTCACCATCGCGCCCGAAAGCCCATCGATCAAAGGCTTCAAGGGCAAGGCTTCGGCGATGTGGCGCACGAACGCGGGCGCGCTGGTCGAGTCGAACGCATAGAAGGACACGAACACCACCGGCAAGAACACCGCGTTGACATAAGCGGCGGTCGACTCGAAATTGGGGATCACATGCGCGAAGGCCACGCCGAGGGACGCGAAGCAAACCACCCCTACGACCACGAAAACGATCAGCTCGCCCCAGTCCACCGGCCAGCCGAGCCCGAAGAACAGCTTCCCGGCGATCGTGATGATCGCGATCTGCAAGGCCGTGTTGGTGACGGCATTGCCCGCCACGCCCCCGAAGTAGGAGATGCCGGGCAGGGGAGTGCCCCGGATGCGCTTGAGCACACCCCGCTCGCGCAAGAACACGATGTTGTAAGCGAGCGCTGTGAACGTCGTGGACATCACGCTCATCCCCGCGATCGCGGGCACCAGCAGGTTGAGATCGTGCTGATTGCCGGCCAAGATCGCACCGCCCGCCGCCAAGAACAGCAAAGGCAAAGCGAAGTTGAAGAAAGCTGCGCTCGGGTTGCGCCAGAACATGTGGCGCTCCAAGCGGTACTGGCGCCAGGTGAGGACCAAGGCGTCAGGCATCGGCCGTCAGCTCCAAGTACACGTCCTCCAAACTGGGCCGTCCCACGCTCAGCTCATCGAGCTGCTCGCCGCGGGCAAGCGCCTCGCCGGTGAGCTCGTGCAAGGTGCGCGTGGGATCCTCGCTCTCGACCTCGACCAGCTCGCCCTCCGAGTTGCGATAAGCGATCCGGTAACGAGCGGACCCCGAGCTCAGCTCGCCTGTGCCCCTCAGCGTGCGCGGAGGCCCGATCGCGAGCACCCGGCCGTCCTTGACGATCGCAACCCTGTCGGCCAAGGCTTGGGCCTCGTCGAGATAGTGGGTGGTGAGCAGGATTGTCTTGCCCAACGCCTGCAGCGAGCGGACGGTCTCCCACGCTGTGCGGCGGGCCTCGGGGTCAAACCCGGTGGTCGGCTCGTCCAAGAAGATCAACTCCGGATCCCCGACCAAAGCAAGCGCGAAGTCCAAGCGTCGCAACTGCCCGCCCGAGAGCTTGCGCGTGCGCACGTCGGCCTTCTCTTGGAGGCCCATCAAGCGCAAGACCTCCTCCACGTCGCGCGGGTGGGGATAGAAGCGCGCCCAGTGCTTGAGCGCCTCGCGCGGTGTCACCTGGCTATAGATGCCGCCGCTCTGGAGCACGATCCCGATGCGCTTGCGCAAAGCCGGCTCGCGCCTTTGCGGATCGTGGCCCAACACCGAGACCGTGCCTGAGCTGGGCTGGCGATAGCCCTCGAGGATCTCCACAGTCGTCGTCTTGCCGGCGCCATTGGGCCCGAGCAGGCCAAACACTTCGCCAACGTGCACCTCGATGTCGATGCCCTTCACGGCCTCGAAGGAGCCGTAGCTCTTGTGCAGGTCCCGGACCTCAATCGCGGGACTGCTCACCAATGAACGCCCCGCATGAGGTTCGCCATCGCCAGCTGCTCGAGCGAAGCGCGCTCCTCGCCGCCCGTCTCCCCGCGCGAGGCGGCCGAATCGGGGAACACCTTGTAGGCGAGGTGCAGGATGCGATCGACCACGCCGGGCGCCAAGGCATAGAGAACCTCGCCGGTCGTACCCAAGGTCGTGCCCATGTGCTTGGGGCGAGTGCGCAAGGCCTCGCAGATCATGTCCGCCGCCTCCTCCGGGGTGATGGTCGGGAAGGCGTCATACAGCTTGGTCGGCGCGATCATCGGGGTCCTCACCAAAGGCATGTGGATCGTGGTGAAAGTGACCCCGTCGCCGATCACCTCAGAAGCCACGACCCGCGTGAAGGCGTCGAGCGCGGCCTTGGAGGCCACATAGGCAGAGAAGCGCGGCGGGTTGGTCTGCACGCCGATCGAGGAGATGTTGACGATGTGTCCGAACCCCCGCGCCCGCATCTGGGGCAACAAACCGATGATCAGCTTGACCGCGCCGAAATAGTTGAGCTGCATCGTGCGTTCGAAGTCGTGAAAGCGCTCATAGCTGAGCGCGATCGAGCGTCTGATCGAGCGCCCCGCGTTGTTGACGAGCATGTCCACATAGCGATGGTCGTGCTTGACACGCTCGATCAAACGGTCGATCTCATCCATGTCGGAGATGTCGGCCGCATACACGTAAGCCACCCCGCCGGCGGCCACGATCTCAGCGCGCGTCTCCTCGAGCTTCTCCACGTTGCGCGCCACCAGCAAGGGCACGCCGCCAGCCGCCGCCACCTTGATTGCGCACGCCCTGCCGATCCCCGAGGAGGCGCCGGTGATCAGGATGCGCTTGCCCTTGATCGCCTGCCCCAAGGTGCGCCCGCGGCTGATGCTCGGATCCATCTCGCGCTCCCAGTAGTCCCACAGGTGCACCGCGTACTCGCGAAGCGCCGGGGGACGCTCCCACTCCGAGCCGGCCAAAGCCCGCTCGGCCTGGCGCGTGTCGAAAGTGGGCACCAGGTCGAGGTGCTCGAGAACCTCGTCTGGGATCCCCAACTCGCGCAAGGTCAGCTTGCGCGCCTGGCGAAGCGGTGGCACCTTCATCAGCAGCGAAAGCGGGGCGGTCGGGATCGCGTCGAGCACCCTCTTGTCCACGCTCACCGCGAAACGGGGAGCGTGCGCGGCTGCCGCCAGCTCGTTGATCACCTCGTCCACCTTCTGGGGGCTCTGATAAGTCAGGTGGAAGGCTTGACCGTCGAGGTTGGGCCGATGGGCGATGTGGTCGAGCGCCCCCGCGACCCAGTCGACCGGCACGATGTTCGTCTTGCCCAAGTCCAAACCCACCAAAGGCATCCACTGGGGCACGACTTGGCGCATCCTTTGGATCGCCTTGAAGAAGTAATAGGGCCCGTCGACCTTGTCCATCTCGCCGGTCCTCGAATCCCCCACCACGATCCCCGGCCGGTAGACGCGCCAAGGGATCAGCGCCTGTTCGCGCACCGTGCGCTCGGCCTCGAACTTGGTGGCGTGGTAGGGCGAAGGCAGGCGCTGGCCCTCATCGAACTGGTTCTCGCCGAACACGCCTTTGTAGGCGCCCGCGACCGCGATCGAGGAGACGTGATGGAAGCGCTCGGCCCTGATCGCCGCGGCCAGCTCCAAGGCATGGTTGGTGCCACCCACGTTGACCGCCATGTCAAGCTCCACCGGCGCCGTCATGTCATAGACGGCGGCCAAGTGGAAGAAGTGCTCGACGGTCCCTTCCAATTCTGAGATCCGCTCCTGCTCGAGTCCCAACAAGGGCATGCGCAGATCGCCGACCGCCGGGTGGATGCGCCTGCTCACGGTCGCCTCGCAGACCGCTTCCCAGTGCTCGATCAACTCGTCCAAGCGCCCCAGCGAGTCCTCGCGCACAAGCACATGGATCTTGCCCTTGCGCTCCAGCAAGCGCTCGACCAGTCGGCGGCCGATGAAGCCGGTCGCTCCCGTCACGAAGTAGGTCATCTCGTCTCCCGCGGTTCGATCAGCCGAGGATAGGCGCTATGCGCCCGCTCCGGCTCCCCCGCGACCCTCGCCCCCGGCAAAGCGCGCCGCTCCCGCGACCGCGTCCGCGAAAACATCCGGGCCGGCCCGGGACTCCAAGGCCAGGCCCTCCTCCAAAGTCATGCCCAGCCCTTCGATCGCTGCGCGCCTGTCGGCGAGCATCGTGCGCTGAGGGAACTTCGCCAAGTTGTTGGCCAATTCGACGGCCCGTTCCAAGTGCCGGCCCTCCGGCACAACCTCGCTCACCAGGCCCATCGCGTGGGCCTCTGCGGCATCGATGATGCGCCCGGTCAAGATCAGGTCCAAGGCGCGGCCGAGCCCCACGATGCGGGGCAAGCGCTGGGTGCCCCCGTCGATCAGGGGCACGCCCCAGCGACGCTCCGGATAGCCGAGCTTGGAGCCTTCGGTGGCGATGCGCAAGTCACACCACAACGCCAGCTCCAAGCCGCCGGCCAAGGCATAGCCCGAGATAGCCGCGATCGTCGGCTTGGAAGGTGTGAGGCGCGTGAAGCCCATCGGTCCACCCTCGGCCATCAGGCGATCCCCGAAAGTGTCGATCGCCTTCAGGTCGGCGCCGGCGCAGAAAGCGACCCCGCCCGCCCCGCACAAGACCATCGCCCGGGCGTCCTCTTCGCCCTCAAAGCGCATCAACGCTTCGTGCAAAGCCAAGGCCGTGGGTCCGTCCACGGCGTTGCGACGCTGCGGGCGCTCGATGCTGACGAGCGCCGCCTCGCCTTGGCGCTCGTAGGAGACGGGCCCGCCCTGCTGTGGCCCTCCGGCGACGCTCGGGTTCGGCGCCTCGGGCTCGCTCATCGATCTCCGCCCTGGGGGTTGCTACCAGCCGCCGCGCCAGCGAGCATCGCCCACATGAGCTTTCTGGGCGGCTTTACGCGCGTCTTTGCGCTTGTCCAAGCGCCACTGCAACAGGCTCATGAGCAGCACGAAGGTGGGGAAGAAGATGATCAGGATGAAGCCCGCTTTGGTCACCACCTTGTCGTCGGTGGCCCCATAGAAGCCGCGCCCATCGTTGTAGGCCAGCGCCGCCGGGGCGAGCGCGAGCAAGAGCAAGGCGGACGTGAAGAGGGTGGCGAGCAAGCGGCGCACGCCCGGGAGCCTACCATCTCGGTCGTGGCACTTCTGATCGCATCCGACCTGCGCAAGGACATGGCCGGCAAGCCCCTGCTCGGCGGCGTGTCCTTCAAGCTGGAGCGCCGCGAACGCCTCACGATCGCCGGGCGCAACGGCGCCGGCAAGACGACCTTGCTGCGCATGATCGCCGGCGAGGAGAGGATCGACAAGGGCGAGTTGAGTGTCGCCAAGGGCGTGCGCATCGCCCTGCACGACCAACGGCCTCCGCGGGAGCGGGGGATGTCCTTGCGCGACTATGTCTTGTCCGGGTGTGCCGAGGAGCTGGCCGTCGAGCAGCAACTCGCGACGCTTGAGCGGCAGATGAGCGAGGGCGCCGGTGACGACGCCCTGTTCGACCGCTACGCCCGTGCCCAGGCGCGCTTGGAGTCTTTCGGCGGCTATTTGTGGCGCGATCGCGCGACCGTCATGACGCGCGGCCTGGGCTTCTCCGAGGCCGACTCCGAACGTGGCCTTGACACCTTCTCCGGCGGTCAGCTCACGCGTGCCTCGCTCGCACGCGCCTTGGCCACCAATGCCGATGTGTTGTTGCTCGACGAGCCCACCAACCATCTCGACATCGAGTCCTTGGAGTGGTTGGAGCAGACGCTCGTCGACCTCGACGCGGCGATCATGCTGATCGCTCACGATCGCTGGTTCTTGGAGGCTGTGGGCACCGCCGTGTTGGAGCTCTACGGTGGGGCGGGCGGGGCGCCATCGCGTTCGCGTTTCTTCGCCGGGACTTGGCACACGTGGCGGCGCGAGCAGGCCGCCCGCGAGATCGCTCTGGGCAAGGCGATCGACAAGCAGCAGGCCGAGATCGCGCGGATGGAGCGTTTCGTGGAGCGCTTCCGGGCCAAGGCCACCAAGGCCCGCCAAGCCCAATCGCGCGTGAAGAAGCTGGCCAAGATCGAGCGCATCGAGCGCGACCCGCGCGAGGCGGCCTCTTTGGAGTTCTCTTTCAAGGCGGCGGAGCGAACAGGCCGTGTCATCTTCGAATTGCAAGACGCGAGAATCGAGGTGGGAGGGAAGGGGGAGGGCTTCGCGGCCACTGGCCGCTCAGCCGATGGTCGTGCGCTTCGCGAGCCGCCGGCCCCCGGGGCAGACGCCGCCGCTGGAATGGGTGGGGACCCAATCGTGTTGCTCGAAGACGCCGAGCTGTGGCTGGAGCGCGGCGAGCACGTCTCGCTCGTCGGGCCCAACGGGGCGGGCAAGACGACCTTGATCGAGACCTTGGCGGGCGTGCGCGCGCTCGCCGCCGGGCGGCTGTCGACCGGTCACAACGTGTCCGTCGGTTTCCTCTCCCAGCACGCCGAGGAGTTGGGCGCCGGCGGTGCTCCGGGACAGACCGTGGCCGAGGCTGCCGCCCGTGCGACCGGCCTCTCGCCGAACAAGGCGCGGGCTTTGGTGGGACGCTTCCTGTTCTCCGGCGAGGATGCCGAAAAGCCTTTGGACGGTCTCTCCGGAGGGGAGCGCCGTCGTCTGTCCTTGGCGATCTTGATGAACGGCACGCCGCGCCCGCCCAACGTTCTGATCCTCGACGAGCCGACCAATCATCTCGACCTGGAGAGCCGCGAGGCCTTGGAGGACGCCCTGCGTGCCTTCGACGGAGCGATCCTTTTGGTGTCCCATGACCGGGCCTTGCTCGACGCGGTCGGCACGAGGACCGTCGCGATCGAGGACGGTTCTCTGCGCAGCTACGAGGGCGGCTGGCCCGAGTATGTGCGGATACGCGAGGAACGCTTGGCCTCGGGTGCGGGGCCGGGTGCCGGCGCGAGGAGTTCGGCCCCTCCAAGCTCGGTGGCCGGTAGCCCGCATCGAATGGTCAACGGGGCCCGGGACCCTGTTGTGGAGCGTTCCCCGGCAAAGAAGGCCAAGAACTCCCCCAAGAGCTCCGAGAACTCCCCCAAGAGCTCCGGCGAGCCCAAGCGGAAAGGGCCTTCCAAGAATCGGCTTCGAGAGCAAGACAAGGCCGAGCTCGCCGTCGAAGAGGCAGAGGCGGCTTTGCAAGCGCTCGAAGACGAGCTCGCGGATCCGGTGGCCTGGGCCACCAAGTACGAAGCGGCCAAGTCCGAGGCGCGTCACACCGCGGCCAAGCGTGCCGTCGAGGCGGCCTACGAGCGACTCGGCGCCTTGGTCGACTAACGCGAACCAAGGTCCCCGTCAGATCTATCTCCGCCCAGATCCAGTGGGTGGCTCGGACTGGGGCCTGGACAGGATCCGATGAGTGGATCGGACTTGGTCCTTAAACAAAAACAGGCGCCGGGGCTCTCTGACCTGAATGACGAGTACCCCGGCGCCTGCCAACCAACCCTCGTTTCGGTCGGGTTAAGACCGAATGGGCTTACGCAGTATAGCGGAAAAATGGTCAGCTGTGGGAAACGTTGCATGACTTCTTGCAGGACCCCGCATATTGCGGGTTTTTGTAGGTTCGACGGTCCGTTTTTCGGCCTGTCCTGTTCGTTCGGTGGGACGGAGGGAGGAGGGATATGTGTGCTGGTCGGGGTGCCCCGCGCGCGCGCGAGGCACCCCCGTGCGTCATGGCGCTCGACCAAGAGAGCGGCGGGGCGGCCAACTAGACTGGGTATCTCATGAGGAGTTCCCCGTGGACCGCTTGAAGACGCTGCGTAACGTCGCGATCATTGCTTTGATCGCGGCCGCCGTCGAGTTTTTGCCAGGCGGAGGACAGGTGGCCGAAGCCTTCGCGGCCGCTCTCTGGGTGGTGTTTGCCGCCGGCTTTGGCTACTTCGCATATCGGCTCTACCGCGAACGACGCGTCGACCTCTATGGCCTCGGCGACCGGCATCGCGCCGCCCTTTACGGCGCTCTGGCCTTGGGCATCCTGATCGCCGCGGCGCGCACACGCATGTGGCTGACCAGCTTTGGGGAGTTCGTGTGGTTCGTCTTGGTCGGGCTCGTCCTCTACACCTTGCTGGCCGTTTACCGCTACTCGCGCACCTATTGAGCGCCCCCGCCGATCAGGGACCCACGAGCTCGACCGAGCAGGGAGCCACGAGCCTGGCCGAGCAGGGAGCCACGAGCCTGGCCGAGCAGGGAGCCACGAGCCTGGCCGAGCAGCGGCGCGCCTTGCCGGACCGGCCCGGCGTCTACCTCTTCCGCGACAGTCGCGGACGGGTCATCTATGTGGGCAAGGCCAAGTCGATCCGCAAGCGGGTGGCGTCCCACTTCTCAAAGGCCCAAGTGCCGTCCAGTCCCGGACACGCGGAGATGGTGGCGGCGGTCGACGCGATCGAGTGCATCGTCGTGGCCAGCGAGGCCGAGGCGCTCCTGGCCGAGCAGAGCTTCATCAAGCAGTACCGTCCGCGCTTCAACATCCGGCTTCGCGACGACAAGTCCTACCCCTTCATCGCGATCTCCCTGGACGAGGACTACCCCCGGGTCTACTTCACGCGAGAGCGCCACCGCTCCGCCCGAGCCTATTTCGGTCCCTATTCCAGCGCCAAGCGCGTGCGCTCCACGCTCGAGGTCCTCGCCAAGGTGTTCATGTACCGCTCCTGCACCGGTCCCGAGCCGGGCCGGCGCAGCGGCAGCCCGTGCTTGGACTACTACATCAAGCGCTGCGAGGCCCCTTGTGTGGGCTACGTCTCCAAGGAGGACTACCGCCACAGCATCGACGGCGTGATCGACTTCCTGTCCGGTCGCTTCAGCTCGATCGAGCGCGACCTCGAGCAGCGCATGCTCGCGGCCTCCGAGGCGCTCGACTACGAGCAGGCGACCTTGGAGCGCAACCGTCTGCGCGCAGTGCGCTCCCTGATGGAACGCCAACGCGTGGCCAAGGAGTCGATCGGAACCTTCGACGCCGTCGCGGTGGCCGTCGACGGGCGCGACGCCAACGCCCAAGTGTTCCAAGTGCGCGACGGCGTGCTGTCGGACCGCCACTCCTTCTACCTCTCCAACGAGACCGAGCGGGATATAGGCGAGGTGGGGGAGGAGTTCATGCTCCAGTACTACGGCGGGCCCACTTCGATTCCGGCCCTCCTGATCGTGCAAGGCGAGTTGGCCGAGCGGCCGGTCCTCGCCGAGGCTCTCTCGCGTAGGCGCAGCGGGCCGGTCGAGCTGAGGGCCTCCGAGCGAGGCGACAAGCACCGCATCCTCGAGCTCGCCCACCGCAATGCCTTGCTTGCCTTGGACCAAGAGCGTCTGCGCGACGAGCGTCGCCATCAGCGTCGCGCCGAGGCCTTGGAGGGCTTGCAGCTCGCGCTCTCGCTCGACGCCGTGCCGGTGCGAATCGAGTGCTTCGACATCTCCAACCTGGGCGGCACCCACACAGTCGCCTCGATGGTCGTTTTCGAGGCCGGAGCGCCCAAGAAATCCGACTATCGCCGTTTCAAGATCCGCAGCGTGGCGGCTCCAGACGACTACGCCTCGATGGCCGAGGTGCTCGGCCGGCGTGCGGACCAATGGCAGCGCCAAGCGGATATCTCCCCGCACGACCCTTCCCATGACCCCAGCTTCGCCTCCCTTCCCAATCTGATCGTGATCGACGGTGGCAAGGGACAGCTGGCGGCGGGCCTTGAGGTTCTCTCCGGCTTTCGCGAACGAGGCGTCGCGGTGATCTCGCTCGCCAAGCGCCTGGAGGAGGTGTTCCTTCCGGGACGCTCCGAGCCGCTCCTGCTCGCCCACTCCACACCCGAGCTGCAACTGCTGCAGCGCATCCGCGACGAGGCCCACCGCTTCGCAATCACCCACCATCGCAACCGGCGCGACAGTGCGATGACCGGCTCCTTGCTCGACGGCCTGCCCGGCATCGGCCCGGTGCGAAAGCGCGCCCTGCTCAGCCACTTCGGCTCCCCCGACGCGATCCTCGCCGCCTCGCGCGAGGAGTTGCAAATGGTGCCCGGCCTGCCCGCCAAGACCGCCCGGGACATCCACGCCTTGATGCATCGGGCAGGCTGAGCGGCCCTTTCCCCCGGCGCAAGCTGCACAATGGACTAGAGATGGCCGCCACAAGGCCCGTGCCTCCCAAGCCGGCAAGCGGACCGACGATCGTGTCGCGTCTGCAAGACCTCGTCGTCATCACGGGCTATTCGGGCGCCGGCAAGTCCACCGCGATGAACGTCTTCGAGGACGCCGGCTACTTCTGCGTGGACAACCTGCCCCCGGAGATGATCCGCTCACTCGTCGAGCTGTTCGTCCACGAGGGCTCCAAGGTCGAGCGCGCCGCCGTTGTCTCCGACGTGCGCGGCGGCGTCTACTTCGAGGCGCTCACCGCCGTGATCGAGGACTTGGAGGCGCTCGGGATCACCCACCACGTCTTGTTCTTGGAGGCCAGCGAGCAGACCTTGTCCACGCGCTACAAGGAGACCCGCCGTCGCCATCCCTTGGCGCCCGAGGGGAGCGTCGCCGCGGGCGTGGCCTCCGAGGGCGCTTTGCTCGAGCCTCTGCGCTCCCGCGCGGACCTCGTGATCGACACGACCGGCATGTCGGCCGCGATGCTGCGCTCGCGCATCGCCGACGAGATGCTGCCCCGTCAAGCCGCCGGACGGCTCGCGCTCACATTCATGAGCTTCGGCTTCAAGCACGGTCCCCCCCGCGAGGAGGACCTCGCTTTCGACGTCCGTTTCCTGCCCAACCCCCACTACGAGCACGACCTGCGCCAGCTGACCGGCCACGACGAGCGCGTCGTCGCCTACATCGGCCGCGACGGTCGCTTGGAGGAATTCTTGGAGCGCCTGCACGCCTTGCTCGACTTCCTCCTGCCCGAGTACGTCGCCGAGGGCAAGGCCCATCTCGTGATCGCGATCGGCTGTACCGGAGGGCGGCACCGCTCAGTCGCGATAGCCGAGCACTTGGCCGACCGCTACCGCGACCGCGACGAGCTCACGGTGGCGGTGGCCCACCGGGACATCGACAAGCGCTCGCGCGACTCTTGAGAGCCGGTTGAGAGCCGGCGCGAGTCGAGCGTCGGGGAATGCGTTGATTGGTTGGCGGGTAGGCGTTCAGTGGCCATGGAGTGAGCCGCTGATAGCCTTCCCCGCCCACGCCGGGCAACGGAGCGATCCTCCTGAGGCCCGGCATCATCATTACATAGAGGGTGGCGCAGCCGGCCGTAGGCTGGCGAGCCGGGCCCCTCGTTTATTGCAATCGGGGTGGCGCAGCCGGCCGTAGGCTGGCGAGCCGGGCCCCTCTTCATTAATTTTCTAGGAGGCCATTAATGTCCGTACGCGTGGGAATCAACGGATTCGGTCGCATCGGCCGAAACGTGTTCCGCGCCGCTATGGCTCGGGAGGACGCGCACGAGATCGAGTGGGTGGCGGTCAACGATCTAACCGACTGCCGCACGCTCGCCCACCTGCTCAAGTACGACTCCATCCTCGGTCCTTACCCCGGGGATGTGGAGGCCAAGGACGAGCGCACGATCCTCGTCGACGGCCGCGAGTTGAAGGTGCTCGCCGAGCGCGACCCCGGCGCCTTGCCGTGGGGGGATCTCGGAGTGGACGTGGTGATCGAGTCCACCGGCCTGTTCACCGACCGTCCCTCCGCCGCCAAGCATCTGGCCGGCGGCGCCAAGAAGGTCGTGATCTCCGCGCCCGCCACCGATCCTGACGTGACCGTGGTGCTCGGCGTCAACTTCGATCAGGCCTATGACCGCGCCTCCCACGACGTCATCTCCAACGCCTCCTGCACCACCAACTGCCTGGCTCCCGTAGCCAAGGTCCTGGTCGACACCGTGGGCATCAAGCACGGCCTGATGACCACGATTCACGCCTACACTGCCGACCAGCGCCTTCAGGACCTGCCCCACAAAGACCTGCGCCGCGCGCGCGCCGCCGCCATCAACCTGATCCCCGCCTCCACAGGCGCGGCCAAGGCGATCGGCCTGGTCGTACCCGAGCTCCAGGGCAAGCTCCACGGCTTCGCGGTGCGGGCCCCCGTGCCGACCGGTTCGGTCGTCGATCTCACGGTCGAGTGCGAGCGCCCCACGACCGTCGAGGAGGTCAACGCCGCGCTCAAGGCGGCCTCTCTCAGCGGCCCCATGGCCGGTCTGCTCGCCTACACCGAGGACCCGATCGTCTCCAGCGACATCGTCTCCTCGCCCTACTCCTCGATCGTCGACTCGCAGCTGACGGCCACGATCGACGACACCATGCTCAAGGTGGTCGCTTGGTACGACAACGAGTGGGGCTACTCCAACCGTCTCGTCGACCTCGTCCAGCGCGTCCTGTGAAGTCGATCGACCAGCTCGAGGTCCACGGCAAGCGCGTGCTCGTGCGCGTCGACTTCAACGTGCCCATGCGCAAAGAGGGCGACGGCGCCTGGGTCGTGGCCGACGATACCCGCATCGTGCAGGCTTTGCCCACGATCGAAGAGCTGCGCGCCGCAGGTGCCCGGCTCGTGCTCGTCTCCCACCTCGGGCGCCCCGAGGGCAGGCCCGAGGCCGACCTCTCGATGGCGCCTATCGCCGAGCGCCTGCGCAAGCTCACCGGCGCCCAGGTGACGCTGGCCCCGGAAGTCGTCGGGCCGCGAGTGCGGGCCCTCACCGAAGCCCTCAAAGAGGGGGAGATGCTGCTGCTCGAGAACGTTCGCTTCGAGCCCGGCGAGACCCTCGACGACCCCGACTTGGCTGTCGCATTGGCGGACCTGGCTGACGTCTACGTGAACGACGCCTTCGGCGCGGCCCACCGCGCGCACGCGAGCACGGCCGGTGTGGCGCACCTCCTGCCCTCGGCCGCCGGGCGCCTGCTCGAACGAGAGGTGAGCACCTTGACCGCGATCTTGGAGAACCCCGAGCGCCCACTCGTGGCCGTCATCGGCGGCGCCAAGGTGGCCGACAAGATCGGAGTCATCGACCGCTTCCTGCAACTGGCCGACGTCGTCATGATCGGCGGCGCCATGTGCTTCCCGTTCCTGTGCGCCCAAGGCCACACCGTGGGGGAGTCCTTGTGTGGCGAGGAGGACACCGAGCACGCCCGCAAACTGCTGGCCCAGGCCAGCGACACCCACTCCCCGCAGCCCGGCCGCGCCCGCCTGCTCGTGCCCAGCGACCTGGTCATCGGCGATCGTCTGGCCGAGGACGCCGAGCACCGGATCCTCACGGGTGTCGAGGTTCCCGCGGGCTGGATGGGACTCGACATCGGGCCCGACACGGTCGAGCGCTACGGCACCGAGATCGCATGCGCCGGGACGATCTTCTGGAACGGTCCGATGGGCGCCTTCGAGTACGAGCCGTTCGCCCAAGGCACTCGCGCGATCGCCCAAGCCGTCGCACGCGCCCCCGGCATCACGGTCGTCGGTGGCGGCGATTCGGCCGCGGCCCTGTCCCATTTCGGCCTCGAGGACCAAGTCGATCACCTCTCGACCGGAGGCGGCGCGACCTTGGAGATGGTCGAGGGTCGAGTGCTGCCCGGAGTCCAGGCGCTACAGGGCGCCGGGATCCTCTGATGGCGGAGTCCCCGCGCACCCCCCTCGTAGCGGGGAACTGGAAGATGTACAAGACTGAGGCCCAAGCCGAGGAGTACATCCAAGCCCTGCTCCCGCGCGTGTCCTCGATCAGCGGCGTGGACATCGCGATCTGCGTGCCTTACACCGACCTGCGAGCGATGGTGGATAGCGCCCGCGGCTCGCGGGTCGAGGTGTACGCCCAGAACATGCACCAAGACCCCGAGGGAGCCTTCACCGGAGAGGTGTCCGCCGCGATGCTCTCAGAGCTCGACGTGGGTGGCGTGGTGCTCGGTCATTCCGAGCGGCGCGAGCTGTTTGGGGAGACCGACAAGGCGCTCTCCTCGAAGGTGCCCGCCGCGCTCGCGGCCGGCTTGGCCCCGATCCTCTGCGTCGGGGAGACCGAGACCGAGCGCGAACAGGGCGAGACCGAGCGCAAGCTGCGCCACCAGATCGGCGAGAATCTCGCCGGCGTGCCCGAGGAGCGCCTCGCCGAGGTGACAATCGCCTACGAGCCCATCTGGGCGATCGGCACCGGCCAAGTCGCCACGCCCGAGCAGGCCCAAGAGGCGATCGCTTTCGTGCGCGCCTTGGTGGGAGGTCGCTCCACCGAGGCGGCCCAGCAGGTCCGGATTCTCTACGGGGGCTCGGTCAAGCCCGAGAACGCCGCCGAACTGTTGGCCTTGCCCGACGTGGACGGCGCGCTCGTGGGAGGGGCCTCCTTGCAGGCCGCTTCATTCGCCGAGATCGTGACCGCCGCACAGTCATGAACGCCTCGCCCGGGCACCCGACCAGCGTTTGCCTGGTCGTGCTCGACGGGTGGGGCTTGGCCGAGCCGGGGCCCGGCAACGCCGTCTCCTTGGCCGACACGCCCACATTCGACAAGCTGTGGGCAAGCTACCCCCACACCACCCTCGCCGCATGCGGGGCCGCGGTCGGCCTGCCCGAAGGCCAGATGGGCAACTCCGAGGTCGGCCACCTCAACCTGGGTGCGGGCTCGGTCGTCAAGCAGGACTTGGTGCGCATCGACGAGGCGATCGCAGACGGCTCCTTGGCCGAGAATCCGGTCTTGCGCGAGGCCTTCGCCAGGGCCCCCCGCGTACATCTCATCGGCCTCGTCTCCGACGGTGGCGTGCACTCCTCGCTGGAGCACCTGCACGCCTTGATCGCCCTGGGCAAAGATCTAGCGCCGGAAGTTGACCTCGTGGTCCACGCTTTCACCGACGGGCGAGACACCTTGCCCCATGCCGGGGCGGGCTACTTGGCCGACCTGGATCGCAGCGCCGGGATGCGCGTCGGCTCGGTGATCGGGCGCTACTGGGCGATGGATCGAGACCGCCGCTGGGAGCGCGTCCAACGCGCATACGACATGCTGGTCCACGCTCGCGCCCCCCACCGCGCCGCCACCGGCGAGCAGGCCGTCCTGGACGCGTATGAGCGAGGCGAGACCGACGAGTTTCTCGAGCCCACACTTGTCGGCGAGGAGGCCCGCATCCGTCCCGGCGACAGCGTGCTCTGCTTCAACTTCCGCCCCGACCGGATGCGCGAGATCGTGAGGGCCCTCGCCGAGCCCGGTTTCGCAGAGCCGGGCTGGCAAGGACGTGGAGGCGCCGCGCCCGTGGCTCGCCTCGCGAGCTTGACCGAGTACGAGGAGGGCTGGCCCTACCCGGTCGCCTTCGCCCCCGCGCGCCCCCAGATCACGCTCTCCAGAGTGCTCGCCCAAGCCGGTGTGCGCCAATTGCACGTGGCCGAGACCGAGAAGTATCCCCACGTCACCTACTTCTTCAACGGCGGCGAGGAGAAGCCGTGCGAGGGCGAGCGGCGCGAGCTGGTGTCCTCGCCGCGCGACGTCCCCACCTACGACCACAAGCCCCAGATGAGCGCCCGCGAGGCCGCCCAGGCTTTCGTCGAGGCGTGGAGCGAACCCGCGGCCGGATTTCGCTTCGGCGTGATCAACTTCGCCAACGCCGACATGGTCGGTCACACCGGCGTGATCCCCGCGGCGGTGCAGGCGATCGAGACGGTCGACGAGTGTCTCGGCAAGATCGTCGAGGTTCTCGCGCGCACCGGCGGCGTGTGCGTCGTGACCGCCGATCACGGCAACGCCGACCACATGCTCGAGCCCGACGGGTCGCCCAATACGGCCCACTCGCTCAACCCGGTGCCCTTGATTGTGACCTCCTCTGAGGTCGAATTGCGCGGCGAGGGCGGTATCCTCGCCGACGTGGCGCCCACCGTCCTTGACCTGCTCGGGATCGAGCAACCCGCCCAGATGACCGGGACTTCGCTCCTCTCCGGTCGAAAATCGCCCGCGCAATAGCCCTCTTTAGGAGAGAAATGGACACAGAGACCAAGGACCCGCTCAACGCCGCCCTCGACACGCTCATGGGCGGCTCCACCGCGCAGGGCGCCGGCCCAGACCGATCCGATCGCCCCAGCCGGCGCGGGCGATCGCGCGTGGTGCTCGGCCTCGCCTTCGTAGGCGCCGGCATCAACCACTTCCTGATGCCCAAGGCCTACGAAGGGATCGTGCCCCCCAGCATGCAAGGACGCGCCAAGGACATCGTCGCGGCGAGCGGTGTGGCGGAGGTGGCGGGCGGCCTCGGCGTGCTGCTGCCTTGGACGCGTCGCCCCGCCGGACTCGGGTTGATCGCATTGCTGCTCGCAGTGTTTCCAGCGAACCTCTACATGGCCCGCAACCCCGAGCGCTTCGCCAAGATCCCCCGCTGGGCCTTGTATGGGCGCCTGCCGCTGCAACCGATGATGATGTGGTGGGCTTGGAGGGCCACTCAACGTCGCAGCTGAGGCGCCCCAAGCGCTCGGTTGACCGGGATTTCCACCTCTGACGCTGCTATGTTCGGTTCAGCACGCAGCTAGTGTCGATTGCCATCATGTCAACCGCAACCGCAACCGCGACGGTCCTCAAGCTCGCTCCAGGCAAGGAGCATGGGCTGGGGCAGCAGGACTCGCTCAGCGAGGCCGAGCTTCGCGCCTGGCGCGGCCTGCTGCGGGCACACGCCTCCTTGGCCAAGCGTTTGGAGAGCCGGCTCGAGCGCGAGCACGGACTCCAGCTCAGCTCCTACGAGGTGCTCCAACACCTGATGGATGCTCAGGCCGGCAAGATGCGCATGTGCGACCTGGCCGAGCATGTCCAGCTCTCGCGCAGCGGACTCACACGCTTGGTCGATCGCCTGGAGCGCGAGGAGCTGCTCAGCCGCTGCACCTGCCAACACGACGCTCGCGGTGCCTATGCGTGCCTCACCGACACCGGCCGGGAGCGCTTGGAGGCCGCGCGCGGCACCCACAGGGCGGTCGTACGAGAGCACTTCCTTTCCCACTTCTCAGAGCCCGAGCTCGAAGCGCTCGGCCACATGTGGGAGCGCATCACATCCGAGTGCTGTCGCGCTTGACTTTGCGCCGCCGGAAGTGGGCCACGAGGAAGACGCCGATCGCAATCAGCACTGCCGCCACGCCGTAGAGACCGAAAGCTTCGATCGCGTTGCCCGCGGCATTGCCCAAGAAATAGGCGAGCAGGCCGATCGCCGTCGCCCAGCAGATTCCGCCCAACGCGTTCCACAAGAAGAAGGAGCGCCACCGCATGTGGGTAGCGCCCGCCAGCCAAGAGGCCCACACGCGCAAGCCGAGCAAGAAGCGCCCGAAGAAGACGGCCTTGGGGCCGTGACGCTCAAAGAAGGGCTCGCCCGTGACGAGCACCTGACGGCGCTGGCTTTCAAAACGTCCGGGCCGCTCCAAGATCCAGCGGCCCCCCTTGCGTCCGATCAGATAGCCGATGTTGTCGCCCACGATCGCCGCCACCGCGGCGATCGCGATCACCAGCTCGATCTGTAGCTTGCCTTGGCTGGCCGCCACCGAGGCCGCGATCAGGCCGGTCTCGCCCGGGACCGGCACGCCGCTTGACTCGGCCATCACCACCAAGAACAGCAAGGGGTAGCCAAAGACTTCGATCAGGTGGGTGACGTCGATGAGGGAGGCGAGCATGATCGGAGGCTTCTAGGATGCCCATTCGTGGCCCTGACCATCCAAGCGCGCGACGGCGCCACGAACGCTCGCGCCGGCAGCTTGGCAACGACGCACGGCGATGTTCGCACACCGGCCTTCGTGCCGCTGGCCACCAAGGCCACCGTCAAGGGTCTGTTGCCGCAAGAGGTCAAGGCCTTGGGCTATGACATGGTGCTCGGAAACACCTTCCACCTGATGCTCAATCCGGGCGCCGAGCTGATCGAGCGCTTCGGTGGCCTGCACGGCTTCATGGATTGGGAGGGGCCGATCGTCACCGACTCGGGCGGCTTCCAAGTCTTCTCGATGGGCCACGGCACCGTGGCCGATGAGATCAAGGCTCGCTCGTCCCGAAGTCGATCGGCGGCCGGCATCGTGCCCGCCCGCGAGGGGGCGATTCTCTCGATCGAGGAGCAGGGCGTGCGCTTTCGCTCCTATGTGGACGGCTCTGAGCGCTTCATGGGCCCGGAGGACTCGATGGCCGTGCAGGCATCGCTCCACTCGGATATCGCCCTAGTGTTCGACGAGTGCACCCCTTTCCATGTCGATCGGTCGTACACCGAGCAATCGACCGAACGCACCCATCGCTGGCTGGAGCGGTGTCTGAGCTGGCATGCAGAGTACGGGCCCGCCGGTCAGCTGGTTTACGGAATCGTGCAGGGTGGCGTCTATGAGGACATGCGCCGAGCCTCGGCCCGTGTAGTGGCCGCGAGCGGTTGCAACGGAGTCGCGATCGGGGGCTCGCTCGGGGCGGAGAAGGCACAGATGTATGAGGTCGTCGGGTACGCCGTTTCAGAGCTGGGCGGCGAGTACGAGTCCTTGCCGCGCCACCTGCTCGGGATCGGCGATGTCGACGACCTGATCCGGGGCGTCGAACTCGGCATCGACACATTCGATTGCGCGATGCCCACGCGCTTGGGTCGCCACGGCACGGCGCTAGTGCACGATCCCTCCAATCGTTGGCGTGTCGACCTCACCAAAAGCGTGTGGCGCGAGTCCGCGGAGCCCTTGATCGACGGCTGCGGCTGCCAAGCCTGCCGGCGCGGACTCTCGCGCGCCTACCTCTCCTACCTCGTGCGCTCCAAAGAGATCACCGGGATGAGGCTGCTGACCGAACACAACCTGGCGTTCCTGGCGCGGCTGATGGCGGACCTGCGAGGGGCGATCCTCGGCGGACACTTGTCTGAAACGGCGGCCAAGCTGCGCGGCGGGTGACAGTCGTCCCGCTCGCGGCACGGTGGTCCTTATCGGGGTCCCGCGCGGTCGGGGACTCCGCCTTCTGGCTACTTCGTGTTTTCGTTGACCAGCTGCTTCAGGGATTCGGCCGATTCTTGGGCGTCTTTTTGAAGGACGTTGCGCAACGTGATCTTGGTGGGCCCGGGAGAGCTGAGAACGACGATCGCCGCGATCACGCCGCCCAGGGCGAGCAGGGCAACCAGCAGCCTCATCAGACGCTTGGTGCCCGAACGACGCGCAGGCGCGACGCTCGCCACTACGGGAGGAGCCTTGCGAGCGGGTCCGCGGCGCGGCTGGCGCGGAACCACAGCCGCTTCGCGCCCGCTCGAGCCCTTGTGGGCGCGGGTGGGGCTCGCCAGCACGCTCGTGGCTTCGGTCGCCGGGCCGCCCGCGCGCGAGGGTTGGCGGTGCTCGACGGGTGAGATGCCGAGCGCGCCGTCGTTGATCGCGCGACCCATCTCACGTGCGCTCTCATAGCGATCGCGCGGGTCGAGCGCCAAGGCGATCGCCACCGCCTCGGCCAACTCGGGCGTCACCGCGGCCACGAGCGAGTCGAGCATGGCCGGCTCTTCCTGTTGCTGTTTGAGCGCCAACTCGGTCAACGAGGCCGCTTCGTAGGGCAGCCTGCCGGAGATCAACTGGTAGGTGACCACGCCGAGCGCATAGAGGTCGGCGCGTGGCCCTGCCTCCTCGCCCCGGGCCTGCTCGGGCGCCAGGTAGGCGGCGGTGCCGAGCACCGAGCCGACCTGGGTGATGCTCGACTGCTCGGTCGCCTTGGCGATGCCGAAATCGGCGAGCTTGACCTCCCCGTCGCGCGAGCGCAACAGGTTCCCCGGCTTCACGTCGCGGTGCACCACCCCGTGGCGATGCGCGTAGTGCAAGCCCTCACAGGCCTGCTCGATGATCGCTACCGCCTCGTCGACCTCGACCCAGCCATCGTCGCGCAGGATCTCCGCGCACGATTGACCCTCGATGTACTCCATCACGATGAAGTACTGGCCCGTGCGCTCGTCCTGGCCGGAGTCGAAGACCTGCACGATGTTCGGATGGATCAGTCGCGCCGCCGATTGAGCCTCGCGCTGAAAGCGCGACACGAAAGTGGGGTCCTCGGCCAAGTGCTCGGCCAGCAGCTTGACCGCCACGCGGCGCTCCAAGCGCAGGTCGAACGCAAGATGGACCTGGGACATGCCGCCGAAGCCGAGCCGGTCTTCCAAGCGGTAGCGGCCCGCTATCTCCAGCGTGCTCACCTACCGCCTCCCGGGCTCGCTCCACCCACGGCTCCGGAATTGTTTTCGCTTTCGAGTTTCCCGTTGCCTTCGCCTTCGCCTTTGCCGTTCCCTTTGCCTTTGCCGGCTTCTTCGGCTTCTCCCGCTTCGGTGCCGCCGCTTTCGCTCGGAGCCGTGGTCGCGGTCGGCGTGCTCGTGGTTGGCGTGGTCGTGGTCGGGGTCGTCTGCGGGGGCGGCGTGGTTTCCGTGCCGGTCGAAGGCGTGGTTGTCGAGGTCGTCGAGGTCTGTGTCCCGGTGGTCTTGGTTTCGGCCGCTTGCTCGCACATCGTCAAAGCCTGTTTGCGCAGGTTTTCGATGCCTTCTTGCAAGCGCGCGTGCAGACCCCGGTCCACGGTCGTCGGGAGCTTCAGGAAATCCTGCTCTGTCTTGCCAAGCGCCGATTCGGTTTCCGCGCAGCTGCCTTCGCCCGTTTCGGCGGCGCGGGCGACGGCTTCGAAATCGCTCTGCAGCGGCGTCGCGTCGGCGGAGGGGATCAACCCCTTGCCCGTGCCGCCGCACGAGACCAGCGCGGCTGTCGCCACGCCAAGCAGAGCCGTCACGGTGAGGCGGATGAGGATTCGCATGTTCACTGGCTTCACTGACCGTACTCCAAGCGCTCGGCCAGAGAGTCTGGCAGGCGAGCCGCACGGATCGCGGCGGCCGCGCCCGAAACATCGTAGGAGGTGCGCCTGTAGGAGGCGGTTTGCGCGTCGAGATCCAACATCATCCAGGCGGCGCGAGGGTCGCCGTCGCGCGGCTGGCCCACGCTCCCCGGATTCAGGAGCCATTCGCCGCTTGATATGTCCAGTTCGACCCCCTCGCGACGAGGTTCGCCGGTGGCCGCCTCGCCCGGGTAGCGGACGAACGAAGACGCCACATGAGAATGGCCGATCAAGCACACGCGGCCGGCTTGGACGTCGAGGCACAGCTCGGCCAAAAGCGCCGAAAGCACGTACTCCCAGACCGGGTCGCGCGGGCTGGCGTGGTAGAGGCCCAGGCCGCTCTCCTGCGCCTGTGGGCTGAGCCGGGCGAGAAAGGAGAGGTTCGCCGGTTCGATCACCTCACGTGTCCACTCGGCGGCAAGGCTCGCGCCTCGCGTGAACTCGTCCAAGGGGAGTTCTCCGGCGACGGCGATGTCGTGGTTTCCCGCCAAGCAAACCGCCACATGGCGTCGCACCATCTCCACACAGGCGTCCGGGTTGGCTCCGTAGCCCACGATGTCGCCCAGACACCAAAGCTCCTCGGCCTCGCTGGCGGCGACAGCTTCGAGCACGGCCTCGAAAGCCTGCAGGTTGGAATGGATGTCCGAGACGACCGCGACCTTCATCGCGCGAAGCTTTCGCCGGGTCTGCGCCTGCGCCTAGCTTGGCGCGAGCGTGCAAGAGCGTGCGGGAGTGCGCACCTCACGGGCGCAACCCCGCGCAACTACTCGTCGGATTCTCCGGCCTCGGCGCCGCCGTACTCGGGCAGATTCTTGATGCCCTCGCGAGTGCGCCACTTCGAGTAGTTGTCCTCCATCGCGTCGATCAGCTCGCGCATGAAACGCGGCGAGAGGTTCACGCGCGAGACGACCACGCCCGGAACCTCCTCGGACTCGACCTCGTGGTCGACTCTGGCGAAGGTGACGGTGAACTCGTAGTCGGAGTGGCTCACGTTCGCGAAGTTCGCGTATACGCCCCCCATGATCTCCGGGGAGAGATGAATGTTTATGTGGCGCTCGGCGCCTGGGTTCTCGTCGTTCACAAGCCTAGTATCGCAACCCGGGCGGGGGACAGTGCGCGGACGGCGCATAAGATCCTCGCCATGAGCCCGATCACCACCGAGACCGGCCTGCGCGAGACTGTCCTCGCGATCGCCTCAGAAGTCGCCGAAGGCCACACTGGCCGGCAGGCGATCACGCTCGAGCGCCCACCGCGGTCGGACTTCGGCGACTACTCGACCAACGCGGCGCTGCTGCTCGCGCCGACGGCCGGCATGCCTCCGCGTCAGCTCGCCCAGCGCCTCGGCGAGACCTTGGCCCAGCGCCTGGGCGAGCAGCTGGAGCGCTTCGAGGTGGCCGGTCCGGGCTTTCTCAATCTGTTCCTCGCCGATGCTTGGCACCGGGCCGCGCTCGCGGCGATGCTCGACGCGGGCGAGAGCTTCGGTCGTGCGGGAGCGCCCACACCCGAGCGGATCATCGTCGAGTTCGTGTCGGCCAACCCGACCGGCCCAATGCACGTCGGGCACGCCCGCAACGCCGCCTACGGCGACGCATTGGCTCGCGTGCTTGCTTTTCATGGGCATCAGGTCGAACGCGAGTTCTACGTCAACGACGCCGGCTCGCAGGTCTTCAAGCTCGGCCAGTCGATCCGTGCGCTGGCGCGCGGAGAGGACGTTCCCGAGGACGGCTACCGCGGCGAGTATGTGGGGCCGCTCGTGGCCGAAGTCGAGGCCGAGCTGGGAGCCACCCCCAGTGCAGCCGAGCTTGACCCGGGTGCCCTGGGCGCCGCGGCCGTCAGGGTGATGGTCGGGCGGATGCAGTCCTCGCTGGAGGCTTTTCGCGTTCAGAGCTTTGACCGCTGGGCCTATGAGAGCTCCTTGCACACGCCCGATCCGGACTTGGCCGGGGCGTCGAGTCAGCCGGCAAGCCCGGTCGAGCACGCCCTCGCGCTGCTGGAGCAGAGCGGCCACACCTATCGCAGCGAGGGCGCCCTGTGGTTGCGAACGACCGACTACGGCGACGACAAGGATCGCGTCCTGGTTCGCTCAAGCGGCGAGCACACCTACTTCGCCTCTGACATCGCCTACCACCAGGACAAGCGCGAGCGCGGCTTCGACCGCCAGATCGACGTGTGGGGCGCCGACCATCACGGCTATGTGGCTCGCATGAAGGCCGCTTATGAGGCCTTGGGCGGCGATCCTGGGCACTTGGAGATGCTGATCATGCAATTGGTGCACCTCGTGCGCCGCGGCGAGCGCGCCCAGATGTCAAAGCGGGCGGGCGAGTTCGTCACCTTGGAGGACCTGCTGGGAGAGATAGGGGTCGACGCGGCGCGCTGGTTCTTGCTCTCGCGCTCGCACGACACCACGATCGATCTCGACCTCGATCTCGCCCGCGAGCAGTCCAACGAGAACCCCGTCTACTACGTCCAGTACGCGCATGCACGAATCGCCTCGATGCTGACCAAGGCCGGGGTGGAGCGCGTCGAGGCGTCCCTGCGCACCGTCGGCGAAAACGGGGAGCCCTTGGAGGCGCCCGAGCGCGCCCTGATCAAGAAGCTGCTCGCCTTCCCGGGCGAGGTGCGCGAGTCGGCGACGCGCAGGGCTCCTCACCGGATTGCGGCATACGCCTTGGAGTTGGCCCAGCAGTTCACCGCCTTCTACCGAGACTGTCGCGTGCTCGGAGCCGAACCCGAGACGCTCGAAACCCAGCGGCTTGCCCTGTGCGTGGCGTGCCTGAACACGATCGCCTGCGCCCTGGAGTTGCTGGGAGTGCAGGCGCCGACGGAGATGTAGGCGCGTCGGAACTCGCCTTCGAGCTCGCCCGACACCATGGCGAAGGTGGGGCCGCGGGTCAGTCGAAGCGCTTGAGGTCGGCGTCCAGTCGCGCGGCGTCGCCTTCGCTCAGCACAGGTGCTGTGGGCGCCGAGGCGGCGCGCGCGCGCGCCTGGCGCCTCCAGCTTGGAAGCAAGAGGGCCAACAAGAGCAACAAAGCCAAGACCACCGCCACAGGGACCAGATAGGCGGCCAGGTCGAAACCTTTGGAGGCCGGCAAGCCGAGCACCGCCGCGCCGTACTGTTCCACCAGCGCGCTCTTCACCTGCGCTTCGCTCTTGCCGTCGGCGATCAGGCGTCGTATCAACGCCCGCTCGCGGTCCGCTTGAGGGGATTCGGCGACGTTCAACGGGATCTTGCAGGTCACGCACATGACTTGACGTTCGATCACAGGCAGACTCGTCCCGGCCGCGACGGTGCGCGAGACGGGGGGGAGGGAGTTCGCGTCGGTGGGGCTTGCGCTCGCGTCCGTGGGGAGGGCGCTCGCCATCAACGCCACCGCGGCGGCCGTCGCCAGGGCCAGGACGCGCATGCTCACGTGCTTTCCGCCAGTTTCACGGCTCGGTTCAGCCACGCTTCGCCGACTTCTTGGCGCGAGATGGCCACGACGTGACCGTAGCGGTCTATCACGAACGTCTCCGGGATCTCGCTGGTGCCGTAGGAGCGCGCAAATTCGCCGCTGGGATCCCGCAGCATGGGGAAGGTGAGCTTGTGCTGCTCGACGAATTCCCGCGAGTCCGAGGAGGCGTCCCTGAACGTGACGCCCAGGACGGTCGCATTGTGAGCGGCAAGCGAATGTTGGGCGCGCTCGAGGATCGGCGCCTCTGCCTGGCACGGTTCACACCAAGAAGCCCAGAAGTTCAAGACGACGACCTTGCCCCGATAGGACGCAAGCGTTTGCTCGCCCGTCCCCGAGAGCAGAGGCAGTCGGCTCGCGGCGGAGGGCGCAACGGGGCGAACCCCGTGCGCGATCGCATCGTCGAGCGTGCGGGTCGGCGACTGCGTGGAGATCCCATACACGAGCAGCCCGATCAGGGCAGCTCCCAACAGGCCGATCGCGAAGGGCATCAGGGGACGTTTGGACATCGACGGCCAAGCGTAGTGTGCGCGCGCTCCAACGGCGTAATATCTGCCAAGCGCGGTGGTAGCTCAGTTGGTAGAGCGCAAGCTTCCCAAGCTTGAGGTCGCGGGTTCGAGGCCCGTCCGCCGCTTACGTCGGGTTTTCCCAAGCTTGAGGTCGCGGGTTCGAGGCCCGTCCGCCGCTTGGCTCGATCGAGCCTCCCACGGTTGTCGATCGCCGGTAGCGACCGACCTCTTCGAGTTCGTGCGAGTTATAAAGGACTTAGCGATATCGGTTATAAGCTGTTATAAGTTGTCGCCGCCGCCGGTCTACCTCAGATCCTGCGGTTGACCGGTGAGGCACGCTCATACGCCGAGCGCCTGTTCACGTTCCCGGCGATCGCCAGCCTTTCAGATGGAGATGCGCAAGTATGAGGTCCGTATTCAGCGTGCCACCCGGGAGGAGCGCCGCTATATGCGAGCGATGGTCGAGTTCGGCGACGGGCCTTATCGGTCAGGGCAGGTCGCGGCGAAGCTGGGGCGTAGGACCCCAGAGGTTTCTATGACTCGTCAACATCTGATCGACAAGGGGCTGACTTACGCCACAGAGGACTACGGTCACGTCGATTTCACGGTGCCCCGCTTCGACGAGTTCATGCGCCGACACATGCCCTACCGAACGCCGAGATCGTCTCCCAAGCTTGAGTCCTGATCAAGGCTTGTTCGCCACCGCTTTTCGTCGGCGATCTGAGATAATCCGCGCCATGTGGAAGCAAAGGTCGGCGGGCCGAAGGGGGGCGCTTGTCGCGACGCTGCTGGCGCTTGCCGCCCTGGCGCTCCTGGCTGACCAAGCCGCCGCTGAGTACCAGGGCACGCCCGGCAAGATCGTCTACGTCGACGGGAGCGGGGGAGCCGCAAGCAAGTTTCCGCTCAAGCTTTGGGACCCCGGTCTTGCCACGCCGAGCGAACCGAACAAGGGCATCAAGACGATCGAGGCGGAAACCTTCCACTACGCGACGGGCGTCGACGAAATCGTCCTCGGCCAAGCGTCGACGCCCGTCTTCTCGCCGGATGGCACGAAGATCGCCTACTCGAAGATCGAACGCGACCAAGGTTGGCCCCACGAAGTCACCGGTTACCACACCGCGATCTGGGTCGCCAACGCCGACGGCAGCGAACCCAAACAGGTCACGTTCCCCGCAGAAGCCGTCGTGCCGCCGCCGGAATGTGAACCGTGCAACGGCCACCAGGTCAGCGACTACATGCCAACCTGGAGTCCCGACGGCAACACGATCGCCTTCGTCCGATCGGTCCAGGCGGGAGAAATCGACTCGATGTACTCCCAGCGCGGAATCAACATCTGGACGGTGCCTGCCAATGGCGGGGGAGAAACCCAGCTGACGACCGGGGAAAGTCGCATATACATGAGCGGCGTCTGGGGCAAGCGGGGCATCGTGGTGGCCTACGACGAACCAAACGAAAACGGTCAGGTGCTCGGCCTGCTCTCCTCGGGCGGTGGCGAACCGAGCATGATCGTCGACCCCAAGGTCGTGACCGACTTCGACGTCTCCCCAGACGGGGAACACGTCACCTATTCGACCCGCAATGGCGGCGCCTTCGACGATCACGTGGTGAACGTCGATGGGGGGCAAGACGAAATCCTCGCCGAAGGTCTTCAGACCGTCCTCACCCGGTATTCCAACACCGGCAACGGCGTCCTCCACGACGACTGTGACCAGATCGAAGTCGGGGGCAAAACGATGAAGCGCTGCGGCATCTTCGAGGAACACACGCCCGACCCCGAAGGAGACACGCGCGAGGACGAAGCCCGCGACCGTTTCGAGCTCGGCTGGATCGACAGCGGCGGCGTCGACTACAGCGGTGGCGGATTCACCCGCTCGCTATGGGACGTCCAGGCCCAGCAGCTGCCGGTGATCTTCATTCCCGGCTTCCTCGGCTCAGAAATCAAGGCCTGCGGCTCGACGGCGTGGTTCAACTACGGGCATCTGAACGAAATGTCGCTCGCCTCCGACGGTCAGACCAACGCGGTCTGCTCCGACGCCGCCCCGACCGGCGAACTGATCTCCCCTTTCGCCTACCGCGAAATCGCGAAATGGATCAAAGAAACCTTCAATGCCTCGCATACGCCCTTCAGCTGCGAACGCGCCAACGTGCTTGGCTGGGATTGGCGCAAGGCGCCTCAACCGAACTTCCAAGCGCTGAACACCAAGATCACCGAAGCGCTCCAAAAAGACAAATGCGCAGAAGAAGAGGGGGCCACGCGGGTCGTGATCATGGCCCACTCCTACGGCGGGCTGCTGACCCGCGCATTCATCGAAAAGCCCGAATACGCCAAGCGGGTGGCCCGCGTCTTGACGGTCGGGACGCCCTACTGGGGCTCGCCCAAGGCGATCTTCCCCTCGGCCTATGGGATCGAGCTCCCGGGCTCTTTCCTAAACCACTTCTTCATCAAGGAAGAACTCAAGGATTTCAGCCACAACCTGACCGGCCTGATGCAACTGTTCCCGTCGCCCAGTCTTGGGCCGTGGCTGTCCGTCGATGGCGCCGCGGCAATCGGCGGGCGCGCTGTCTCGTCGTTTCTTGGGTCGCTCGGGAACAACACCACGTTGTTTCAAGCCGCGCAGACAAACCACGAAACGACCTATGACCACGTCTTCACCGACTACGGCTGGATCGATTACCGCATCGTCGTCGGAACCGGCGTCCTCACGCCCGGGTCGATTTCGATTGAAGGGAGCCCCGGTGGCGAATCGACCGTGCACCTGGGCATCACAAACGGCGATGAAACCGTCCCAGCCAAGAGCGCGACGATGGGACAGATCGGCTCCCAACCCAGCGACCCCGCCGTCCACGTGCAGGACATCGGGCACATAACCCACATGAAGGAGGCCGAATCCCAGCCGGTCGAGAAGGACTACCTGGAATACCTGGACTTCGGTCGCACCCCCCGCAAGACCGAAGGACCGGCATCGGCCGGCGGATCGCTCACCCGTATCTACAGCGGGACCCTCGGAGAACCGAAACCCATGGCCGTCAAGCGTGCCGGCGCGGCTGGAGGTTCCCGTTCTCGAGCCTCCCGGAAGGTGCGCGTCGCGACCCAAGCCCAAGAACCGCTATCGCTTGAAGCGGCAGCCGAAAAGGAACAGATCGACCTGTTCGAGTTTCCCGGCGAAACCCAGTTCTTGGCGAACGCCTTCGAACCGGTCACGATCGCCGGCACCGCCAATGCCCTGAAGCTGACAGTGACCGAAATGACCGACGAAGGGCCCCTCGTCACGCTCGCCTACGGCCCCCTCAACGGGCAGGTGCAGATTGCCAGCGGCGAACAAGGGACCGAGATCCTCCAGGACGGCAGCCCGGTGATCGGCACGGTCATCGAAGGCGAACAGCCACCGGCCAATGTGGGCGGCGGCGGCTCGCCCGGCACCGGGAGCGGTCCCGGTCCGAGCGGCTCCGGCGGTCTCGGTGCGGCGACGGGCGGCTCCGGCCTCCCCGGCGGCGGCTCCGGTCCGCTCTCGGCGATCTTCGAGGTCGCCCGCGTGAAAACCGACGCCAGCGGCGACATTTCGATTGCGCTGATCGCTCCCGGCGCCGGCACCTTCAAGGCGCGCGCCATGACCACCGCTCGTGTTCGGGCGGCCGTCGCTCGGCTCTCCCGATCGCACGCGGTGCTCTACGGGAGCGCAACCGCGAGGGCCGGTGGCGCCGGGCCCCTCAAGTTGGTGATCAGGCCCTCCAAGGCGGGCAGACGCGCGCTGGCGGCCTCGGCTCGACTCCAGGTCTCGGTGTCGATCGGCTTCACTGCCTCAGGCGGCCCGAGCCACTCGACTGCGATGAAGGTTCCACTCGTCCGGCGGCGCAAACACTGAGGCGCACTGGGCCAAGCATTGGTCAGTCGATTGGACGGCCCTCGCTTCGCAACTCCTCGCGCAACATATCCATCAGCAAATTGTCGTGCCACCGTCCATCCCCGCCGCGTTCGTAGCGTCGCATCGTCCCGACCGGCCGAAATCCGACCGCTTCGTATGCGCGAATCGCGCGGGTGTTCTCACACCGAGGGTCGATCGTGAGGCGATGATGTCCCCGCTGCTCGAACAGCCATTTCGCTGCGAGCCGCAGCGCGTTGGGTCCGTTCCCACGGTCTTGGTACTCCGGCGCCAAAAAGATGTCAAGGCCGGCACAGCGGTGCTCGGGGTCGGTCTCCTCGGTGTAGCCAAGCCATCCCGCCAACACGCCATCGACCTCGATCGAGAATGCCGCTCCCTCGTTCTCCAGGCCCTCCCTCACGTACGCGGTGTCCTCTAGCGAACCCCACCACTCTCTCACTCCGTGACGGCGCAGAATGCCCACGAGCTCATCGATATCGCCGTCTCGCTGAGGGCGCAGCGTGACGCGTCCACCATGAAGGCTCGGGAGCACGCCGCAAGTGTGTCAGCTTTAGGGATCCATTCGTCCTGGGCGCGCGAGCGCATCGGTTCTCGGTGCCCCTGAGCTCAGTTCGGCCCGCGGCACGCGCCCCCCGTCGGCCCGTCAGACTGGGGGTCGATGGAGCCGGTATCCGCGCAGCCCAACGTTCCCGGTCGAGGGATCGTGGCCGGCTACAGTCCGCGCTTCTGGATGCTGGCGGTGCTCATCGGGCTGGCCACCGGAATCGGCGGCGCGGCGCTGATGGAGCTTCTGCGGGCCGTCCAACATTTTGCATGGTCTTACGAGACCGGTCATTTCCTGGAAGGCGTCAAGCGCAGCACGGACGCTCGCCGGATCCTGGTGCTCCTTTGCGCCGGCCTGATCGTGGCGGTTTGCGCGATCGTCTTCGCCCGGCTCGGTGGAACAGACGTCTCGGAGGCGCTCTGGCTGCGGGCAGGGCGGATGCCCTTGCTCGGCAGCTTCGTGCGAGCCGTGGAGTCGATCGTGATCGTTGGACTCGGTGCCTCGCTCGGTCGCGAGGCCGCGCCCCAACAGGTGGGGGCCGCCGTGGCGGCTCGCTTGAGCGACTGGGCGCGCCTGCCCGTCTGGCAGCGACGGCTGCTGGTCGCTTCAGGAGCAGGTGCCGGTATGGCGGCGGTCTACAACGTCCCTCTGGGCGGCGCCCTGTTCGCGCTTGAGGTATTGCTCGGCACACTGAGTCTGCCGCTGGTCCTCCCGGCGCTGACTACGAGTTTGATCGCCACCGCGGTTGCGTGGGTGGCGCTCGGTTCGCGGCCCACATATCTCGTTCCCAGCTATGACGCCCACACCTCCCAGATCGTTTGGGCCTTGCTCGTGGGTCCTGTCGCCGGCCTCGTCTCGGTTCTCTACATCCGCCTGATCTCAACGGCCCACGCCCTGCGTCCGCAGGGTTGGCTGCGGGTCGCGGCTCCGATCGCAGTGTTCCTGGCGCTCGGGGTGGTCGCGATCGCATATCCGCAGGTTCTCGGAAACGGCAAGGGGGTCGTCCAATTGGCGATGGTCGGCGGTCTCGCGGTAGGCGTGATGGCGGTCTTGATCGTGCTCAAGCCGCTCGCGACCGCTGCCTGTTTGGGCAGCGGCGCGCCCGGGGGCCTTTTCACCCCGACACTCGCCCTCGGCGTGGTTCTCGGCGGCGTGTTGGGCGACGGCTGGTTGCAGTTGTGGCCAGGCACGCCGCTCGGGAGCTATGCCGTGATCGGAGGCGCAGCGGTTCTCGCGGCAAGCATGCAAGCCCCACTTGCCGCGGTCGTGCTGCTGCTCGAGTTGACCCACAAGGTGGACGGCCTGATGGTGCCGATCTTGCTCGCGGTCGTGGAGGCGACCGTCGTCTCGCGGCGGTTGAGGGCGCGCTCTATCTACTCCGCTCGGCTGCCTGACGGCTCCGTGGACGGAGTAATCTGACCCCAGCGATTCGCCAACGGCAGTGTGACTTCGAGGAGGACGACTGTGCCGCCCAGGGACCAGACAGCTGATCAGCTCACCGACGAGGGCCCACCCGACCTGCGGGGCAAGCGCATCGCAAAGCTTGAGAGCGAGTACGGCAACCGCTATCGCTTGGAGCCGGCGCCCGATGGCAAGCTGCCAAGGAGCGGGATGCCGGCCGAGGACGCGCTCGGATTGGTGGGCGAAGAGGTGTTGCTCGATGGCCAGCCAATGCGCAATCTGGCGACGTTTGTGACGACCTGGATGGAGCCTGAGGCCGAGCAGCTGATCGCGGGGTCGCTGCACACCAACTTCATCGATCACGCCGAGTATCCCCAGACGGCCGAGATCGAGCAGCGCTGCATCCGGATGCTTGCAGACCTCTTTCACGCCCCCGGCAAGACGACCGGCGCGCGCACACAGGGCTCCTCCGAGGCGATCATGCTCGGAGCGCTGTCTCTGAAGTGGAAGTGGCGCGACCGGCGCCAGTCCGAAGGCAAGGCGGTGGACCGTCCCAATCTAGTTTTCGGCGGCGACGTGCATGTGGTGTGGGAGAAGTTCTGTCGCTATTTCGACGTCGAACCGCGCATCGTGCCGCTGCAGCCCGACAAGTACACGATCGGCCCGGAGGACGTCGAGCCTCATCTGGATGAGAACACGATCGGCGTGGCAGCCGTCCTCGGAACCACATTCACCGGGCACGCCGACGACATCCGTGGCATCAACGACCATCTCGTGCGCCTCAAGGAGGAGAAGGGGTTGGACGTGCCTCTACACGTGGACGCCGCCAGCGGCGGTTTCGTGTGGCCGTTCCTCTACCCCCACACCGAGTGGGACTTCCGCCTGGAGCAGGTTCGCTCGATCAACGTCTCCGGTCACAAGTTCGGGCTCGTCTATCCCGGTATCGGGTGGCTCATCTTCAGGGACACCGCGGACCTGCCCGAAGACCTTGTCTTCTATGAGAATTATTTGGGCAAGCGCGACGCCACCTTCACGCTGAACTTCTCCACAGGCTCGGCGATGGTGTTGGCCCAGTACTACAACTTCGTGCGCTACGGCCACGACGGGTATCGCTACATCATGGAGACGATGCAATACAACGCGCGGCTGCTCGCCCATGAGATAGTCGACTGCGGCAATTTCAAGCTGATCGGCTCAGAGGAGGAGGAGCAGCTTCCGCTCGTCGCCTTTCAGCTTGAAGGCGAGCACAGCTACGACGAGTTCGACGTCGCCTCTCAGCTGGCCGCCGAGCGTGGCTGGATGGTCCCCGCCTACACCTTGCCGCCCAACGCCGAACACATCAAGATCATGAGAGCCTTGGTCAAGCAGACGCTGGGGCACTCTCTGGTGGCGACGCTCGGCGAAGACATAGTCGAAGCGTGCGACACCTTGGAGAAGAAGGGCCGTTTGCACGAGTCCGACCGCAAACGGGTCAAGACGAACACCGGATATTGAGCAAGGTCGTGTCGGTCGCCTCACGGCCCGGTTGACGGCTGCGGGCTTCAAGGCAAACGTCACTGGCCCGGTCCTCGAGGATCCGCTTTCATAGCGGGTCCTGAGGGCCGTTCTCAGCCGGTGAGGCCCGCGATGCCGTTGCGCATCAGCGCCGCCGCCAGCAACAAAAGGATCCCGGCCGCCACCGTCCTTGCATGGTGCTCGAGGCCTCCGCGCATCCCCGTCAACGCTCGTTCGGTCGGCTCGCGCGCGAGCGCCAACATCACCAAGGCAACGAACAGCGGCAGTAGCGACACGAAAGCGAAAGCCAGCCACTCAAGGACATATTGGCCGGCGCTCGGGTTTGTCTCGGAGATGTCCTTCAACGCCAGCGGAATGAAAGCTCCCGGGTTTGCCAGCGTGGCGCCGGCGGCCACGATGGCGATCGCCGGGGAGGAAGCCACCTTGCTCATCTGCTCGACCATGCGCTCGACTCGCTTGGGGTTGCGCGGGCGGCGCAGAAAGCGGACCACGAAGAAGACGAGGACGAGCGCCGCAAGCACATCCACGATCGCTACCCAAGTCTTGGGAGTGTCCGGCTTGGGCGAGGCAACCGCATTGCCGAGCACGAACGCGGCCACCACGCCGATCAACATGGTTACGCCGAACGCGCCGAGATAGAACCAGGCGCCGGTGCGCAACGGCCGCTCGCCCAGAACGAGGGCCAGCACCGACAAGAACAGAGTCGTCGGCGAGAGCATCGCGCCGAGCGCAACCAGCACGACCTCGGTATCGACTCCGCTCATCGGCGCCGCAACATCCCTTCCGGCGCGACAGGATTCCGGCCGCCGCCCTCGAACATGTGACAGGTGTCACAAGGCACCCTAACTGAAGGAGTGCATATGCGAGGAGTCGGTAGTGCGTTGTTCGCGGGCATCCTGTTGCTGGTCGCGGGCACGCTCAACATCATCTACGGCATCGCCGCGGTCGGGAACTCGAGCTTCTTCGTCAACGACAACCGCTACGTGTTCGCGAGCCTCCACACATGGGGATGGATCACGATCATCCTGGGCGTCATTCAGTTGACCGCCGGTCTTTCCCTGTTCGGCGGAGGCGCCTACGGTCGTGTGGTGGGGATCATCGCCGCCACGATCGGAGCAGTAGGGGCGTTGCTGTCGATCGGCGGGGCCTATCCCTTCTGGTCGCTGGGTATTTTCGCCATCTGCCTGATCGTCATCCACGGACTGGCAGTGCTCGGCGAGCCGGAGACCGTGTAGTCAGCTCAAGGTCGAGGCTCTTGCCGTCAAGACCACGGACCGGCCGGCGCGCTGCTTGGCGCGCCGGCGTCAGGTCCATATCGGGCCGTAACCGGCCTCCTGTACGGGGGCGGGTCGCTAGCCGCCAGGGTCGATCTCTTTGGCGAGGATGTCTCGCAGCTGTCGATCCAAAGTCATCGGATCGAACGGCTTGGCGATCACGCCCTCGGCGCCGAGCGAGACCAGCCGCCGGCGTTCGTCCTCGCCCGCCTTGGCGGTCATGAAGACGACCGGCACTCGATTCGGTAGCGCCCCGTCGCGCATGCGCTCGAGCGTCGTGGGCCCGTCCAGCCCCGGCATCATCACATCCATCAGGACCGCGTCGAAGGGTCCGTCGTCCGCGGCCGCTTCCAGACCGGCCTGTCCCGAGGAGGCGCCGATCACCGTCCAGTCGCCGATCCGCTCCAGGCTGATCGTCGCGATCGTGCGGATCGCGTCCTCGTCCTCTATGAGCAGCAGACGCAGACTCATGACGCCAGTGGGAGCGTGAAGCTGAATGTGCTGCCCCGCCCGACCTCGCTGTCCACGTCGATGTGGCCTTCGTGCTGGTTGACGATGTCGCGCGCGATGGCAAGCCCCAGGCCGCTACCGCCCTTCTCGCGCGCATCGGAGGAGTCGACCTGATGGAAGCGCTCGAAGATCGCCCCCAATTGATCGCTTGGGATGCCCCGCCCGCTGTCTTTCACCGCGAAAGTGGCCCGTCCATTCGCGCTTGTGAGGACGACGCTCACGGTGCCCCAGCGGGAGGAGAACTTGACGGCGTTGCCGAGCAGGTTGACAAGCACTTGCACGATCGCATCGGCGTCGGCCAACACCGTCGGTTGCGCTCCAAAGTCGGCCCGCAAGGTCACTTTGGCCTCCGTGGCCGTCATCTGGACGATCTGCATCGCGTTGCGCACCAAGCTCGACGCGGAAACCGGCGCCAGCTCGAGCTCCATGCGCCCGGCGCCCATGCGCTCGATGTCGAGCACGTCATTGACCAGCTTCACCAATCGATCGGTGTTGCTCACCGCGAGCGAGACCATGTCCTTGGCCTCCACGGGCAGCTCGCCAAAGACCCCGCCCTCCAGCAGCCCAAGCGAGCCCCGGATCGAAGTCAGGGGAGTGCGCAGCTCGTGGCCGACGACGGAGATGAACTCGTCCTTGGTGGACTCGCTCTGGCGCAGACGCGCCTCGGCGCTGGCCAGCTCGCGCAGCGAAAGGTATTGCCTCACGGCAACCAGCCCTCCGATGATTGTCAAAATCAAGATCAGGCTCAGATCCGGAAAGAAGGGCCTGCCGGACTCGACGCCGATGACCAGTCCGAAGCCGATCGGTGCGGCGATATACGGCAGCCAGCTCGCTCGTGGCGCGGGCTCGGTCCACGCCGCTGTGGCCATCACGCGCGTGTTTGAGTCGATGGCGGGCTGGGCGATGCCGGCCAGCGCAAACAGGACGAACGCGAGCAGGTACAGAGTGTCGATTGGATCTCCCGCGGTGTAGGTGCCGTTCAACACGCCGTTGCCATAGACCACGTCGGCCACGATCGACGCGAGCACGCCGGCCGCGATCAGCAATAGCGGCGTTCTCATCAGCGGGGAGCTCCGACGCAGCAGAACGGCCGCGAGTCCCGCAAGCAGAATCAAGTCGCCCACCGGGTAGGCGACCGAGACGGCCATCGCAAAGGCGTCATTCCCCCCGGCCCTGGCGGTGGGGCCAAGTACGAAATACCACACCACGACGCCTCCTCCCAGCACGACGACGGCTCCGTCGAGCAGTACGCGCAAGCGCTTTTGCGCGGTCACCGGAGCAACCGGTACACGCAGCAGCGCGAGAAACAACAACACGAAGAAGGCGAGAAAGAACGCGTCGGCCAAGCTCGGAAACGGAGCCACCCGATAGTCGATGTCGGTCCGCAAGAGCAGGATGTCGGCGATCGTCTCCGAGGCGATCGCCAAGCTCATCAGCAACCAGAACGAGCGTAGCTGCGCAAACCCCCAACAGCGCCGGGCGGCCAGCAAAGCTGCGCTCAGCGCCGCCAGGTCGGCCGGAATCAGGAAAGCCTGTCCCAACTGCTGCTTGCCCGGCAGCCAGTGAAACAGCTGCCAGCTCAAATACAGGACTAGATATCCGGCGAGCGCAAGCCCACAGATGCTCGCGCGCCCATGCTTGAGCTTGACGCGCGGGGCCATCTGGAGGGGGCTGTCGATGTTGGTCGTGCTCACCGGGGCCCTCGACTCTTGCGCTTGTTGGAGGTCCTCTCCTCGGCGGCCAAGACCCGGATTCGTCCCGCCTGCTTTGCGCTGTAAAGCGCTTCGTCGGCAGCCAGCAACAGACTCTCCAGGTCCCGCCCGTCAGCTGGATACTCGGCGATACCTGCACTGAAGCTCGCGCTGAAGTCGCCGCGACCGGCTGTGAACCGCAGCGCCCTGAAGTCTCGTAGCGTCTCGGCGAGACGACGCACACCGTCGTCGCGCCGCATCCCATACATGCCGATCACGCACTCCTCGCCGCCCCATCGTCCAACCACGTCGTTGCCACGAAAGTCGCGCCTCAGTCGCTCGCCCAAGCCGCGCAGCACCGCATCCCCCGCCGCGTGGCCGAAGGTGTCGTTGACCTGCTTGAAGCGGTCCAGGTCGAGCATCGCGACAGACACAGGCTGGGCAAAGCGGTCGCCGAGGGAAAGCAATTGAGCCAAGCCCTCGGCGGACCTCCCTCGACTGTCAAGGCCAGTGAGACTGTCGGTGTCGGCCTCGGCCCTGTGCGCGCGGATCCGCTGTAGGCGGTTGGCCACACGCCCGAGGAGATCGTTCTCGATGACAGGCTTTGTCAGGTAGTCGTCGGCGCCCGCCTCGAACAGTTCGCGAATCGTGCGCGGGTCCTTGTGCACCGTCAGGAACACGATCGCGACCCGACTCCAATCGGGGTTACCGCGAACCACGCGGCACAGCTCTCTGCCATCTATCTCAGGCATGTCGACGTCCAGAATCAACAGCTCGGGAGCCGCCTGTTCCAGCGCTCTCGTGAAGTCTCTGGGATCCTCAAGCGTGGAGACCTCGATGCCCTCGCGCTCGAGCAACGCTCGTACGGTGGCCAATACGAGCGGGTCGTCGTCAACCACCACAGCTCGAGTGGCTCGGAGTGCATCACCCGCGAGACAGTCCATCGAGCGCTCCAGAAGCTCGCAGGGCGAACCGGCCTTCCAGTGAAGGCCTCGCGCCTAACCAACCGGCCATGACTCGATCTTACCGGCAACGAACTGCCAGTACATGAAATCATGCCGACTATCGGGAAGCAAAGCGCCCCGCGCAGTTCGCCCTCACTGAGATGGGCGCCGCCCTAGATTGCTCGGTGCGATGAGTTTCCAAGCGCGCCACAGTCTGTACAAACAAAGCCAACTATCCAGGAGGACACGATGAGCGAGACTTCGACCACGACCCACATTTCCCAGGTCGGGACGGTGATGGTCCCCGTCAGCGATCAGGACCTTGCGCTCGACTTCTATGTCGGCAAGCTCGGCCTGGAGAAGACCGCGGATACGCCCTTCGGCAGGGGCGACCGCTGGGTGGAAGTGACCCCCCGGGGCGCCCAGACCTCCTTGGCGCTGATTCTTCCCCAGGAGGGAGAAGAGGTTGGGATCTCCACCCGCGTGGCTTTCGCAAGCGACGATGTCGACGCCGACCACGCCGCCCTGAGCGAGCGCGGCGTCGACGTGGACGAGGAGGTCATGCGGATGGGCGACCCGGTACCGCCGATGTTCTTCTTCCGCGACCAGGACGGAAATCGTCTGCTAATCGTCCAGCGCGGCTGAAAGAAAGGCTCGAAATGGGAAGAATCGTGGTGACCGAGTTCGTGTCGCTTGACGGCGTCATGGAGGACCCCGGCGGCGCCGAGGGTTTCAAGCATGGTGGATGGACTTTCAAGTTCGCGCGCGGGGAGGACGGCGACAAGTTCAAGGTCGAGGAGCTCGAACGGGCCGAGGCGCAGCTGCTCGGGCGGGTCACCTACGAAGGCTTCGCCGCTGCTTGGCCCTCGATGGATGGTCCATTCGCCGACAAGTTCAACTCCATGCCCAAGTACGTCGTCTCAAAGACCCTCGAGAACCCCGAGTGGAACAACTCGACGGTACTCGACGGCGACATGGCCACCGAAGTAGCCCAGGTGAGGGACCAGCTTGACGGCGACATCCTGCTCGCGGGCAGCGCCCAGCTCGCCCAAGGTCTGTTCGAGCACGATCTCGTCGACGAATTGCGCTTGATGGTGTTCCCGGTCGTCCTCGGCGAAGGCAAGCGCCTGTTCGGCCCCACAAGCGACCTCAAGCGCCTGCAACTCACCGACAGCGCTGTGGTCGGCGAGGGTATAGCCACACTGGTCTACACCCCCGCGCCTTAAGGATTGGCCACTGGCAAACCTGGCCTTTCCAATCGGCGCCCCGCTCGAGCGCACGGCTCTGCCGGCGCTCTGCGGGCGCCTGGGCGCGCTCTTGGCCCAGGAGGAGATGGACTTGGCGGTACTCGACGTCGGTCAGTCCGCGCCCGACGCCGTCACCCTCGACGCTCTCGCTCGGCTGAGGCTGGTCGCACGGCGTCACGGTTGTCCGGTGAGCCTGCGCGGCGCCTCACCGCAGCTACTGGACTTGATCGCCTTCGCCGGGCTCGCCGACATCCTCCCGTGCGAGTCTCGGCGGCAGCCCGAACAGCGGAAATAGTCGCTCTGTGCTCAAGAAAAAGGTCATCTCGCCGATTCCACCAGCCGCCGGCTCGATCACCTGTAGCGCCCACGGCTCATAGCCCGAACCATCGAGCGCGGGCTTGTATTGGCCGAAGGCGAACGACCCGCTCGCGCTCACCGTGGGCAAGAGCTTTGAACCCCTACATTCGATACCCGGGCCAAACCACCAAGCCAAGATGTCCTCGCGGCCGCTCAACCACATGTCATAAGGCGGCATCGACTGGCGAGCATCCTCCTTGATCAAGCTCGTCAGCGAATCGAGATCGTAGGCCTCAAACGCCTGCACATAACGGGCCAGCAGCGCCTCCTGGGCGGCGTCCATGTCCCCGCTTGCGGCCAGCTCGGCGTTCGCATCCTCGGTCTGCAAAGTGGCGCGCGCGCGCTGTAGCGCACTGTTGACGGCCGCCACGCTCGTATCCAGCAACTCGGCTACCTCCTTGGCCTGCCACTGCATCACCTCGCACAACAAAAGCGCCGCGCGCTGACGGGGCGCCAAGCGCTGTAGCGCGGCGACGAAAGCCAAGCGCACCGTGTCGCGCTCGATCGCGCTCTGCTCCGGATCGTCCTGGGAGGCGACCATGCTCGCCGGGATCGGCTCGATCCACGTCACCTCGGCCAGCGTGTTCAGGTTCGCTGCCTCCGGCGTCTGGGCGCTGCCCAGATCCATCGGCCGCGCCCGCCGCGCGCGACCCGCGGTCATGTCGAAGCACACGTTCGTCGCGATCCGATAAAGCCAAGAGCGAAGCCCCGAGCGACCTTCAAAGCGCTCGTATCCCCGCCAAGCCCGCAGCAGCGTCTCCTGGACGGCGTCCTCAGCTTCAAATGGGGAGCCGAGCATGCGATAGCAATAGCCCGTCAGCTCGCGCCGATACAGCTCGAGCTCGCGCTCCAGATCGGCCGGTATCGCGGTAGATGCGGACTCCGCCATTGGACCCATGGTATGCGACGACGCTTCCCGCCTCCGTTTAGGACAGAATCCCCGCAATGCACGTCACCGCCAAGGCCGACTACGCCGTTCGCGCCGTCGTGGAGCTGGCCGGCTCAAGCCAAGAGGCGCCCCGCAAGGTCGATCAACTCGCCCAGGCCCAACAGATCCCGCTCTCCTTCCTGGAGAACATCCTCACCCAGCTGCGCTCCTCCGGCCTGGTCCGCTCCCAACGTGGGCCCGATGGCGGCTACTGGCTGGCCCAGCCGGCCGAGGAGGTCAACCTCGCCCAGGTGATCCGCGCCGTCGACGGACCTTTGGTCGGCGTGCGCGGACAGCGTCCCGAGGAGGTCGAGTACGTCGGCTCGGCCGAGTGCCTGCAACAGGTATGGCTCGCCCTGCGCGCCAACCTGCGCAAGGTCTTGGAGCACGTCACCGTCGCCGACGTCGCCTCCGGCAAACTGCCCAAGGAGATCGTCGCCTTGACAAAGCAAGAGCAAGCCTGGGAAACGAGGTAGCGGCCCGCGGGCCGCTTGGCTCAGACGAAGACGCGGGGGGGAGGCAGGCGGGCCGCGAGGATCTGGCCCTCGGCCAGCTCCAGCTCGGAGGCGGTCTCGCGGGTCACCTGCGCCCACACGTCCCGGCCGTCAGGCAGAGTCAGCTCGACGCGCACCTCGAAGCCGAGATGGACCACGCGACGCACGAGCGCCTCCACGGTGCTTTCGTCTGAATAGAGGTCTTGGCCGGCACCCAAGATCTGGATGTCGTGGGGGCGCAAGAGCGCATCGCCCAAGCGGTTGACCGGGCCGATGAAAGACATTACGAACTCGTTGCTGGGGTGCTCATACAGCTCGTGCGGAGTGCCCGTCTGCTCGACGCGCCCACCGTTCATCACCACGATCTGGCCCGCCACGTCCATCGCCTCCTCCTGGTCGTGGGTCACGAAGATCGTCGTCACGTGGATCTCCTCGTGCAACCGCCTCAGCCATTCGCGCAACTCGCCGCGCACCTGCACGTCGAGCGCGCCGAACGGCTCGTCCAAGAGCAACACCTCGGGTCGCGGCGCAAGCGCTCGCGCCAAGGCCATTCTCTGCAGTTGGCCGCCTGAGAGCTGGGAGGGATAGCGCTTGGCCAAGCCGTCCAAGCGCACCAGCCCGAGCAACTCCTCCACACGCCCCTTCACTTCCTCCTTGGGCGCGCGACGAACGGTCAATCCGAACGCCACGTTGTCATGGACGGTCATGTGCTTGAACGGTGCATAGTGTTGAAAGACAAACCCCACTCCTCGCGTGCGCGCGGGCGCGTGAGTGACGTCCTCGCCCCCGATCGACACCTCGCCCTCGTCCGGAGTCTCGAGCCCCGCGATGATGCGTAGCAGGGTCGACTTGCCGCCGCCGCTGGGGCCGAGCAAGGCCATCAGGGCTCCGTCGCGGACCGTCACGCTCACGTCGTCGAGCGCCAAGAACTCGCCGAAGCGCTTCGTCACATTTTTGACTTCGATCGCCATCAAACCACCTCGTCTCGATGTGTCCGCTTTGCGAGCAAGTTCATTCCAAGCAGCGTCGCGAACGCCAGCAGCGCCAACACCACCGCGGCCGCATAGGCGCCGGTCGTGTCGAAGTTCTCAAAGCGGTCCTGCACATACAGGGGCAGCGTCTGGGTCTGCCCCTCCAAACGCCCGCTCACGATGCTCACCGCGCCGAACTCGCCCAAAGCGCGAGCGGTGGTCAGCACGACTCCATAGACCACGCCCCACCTGATCGCCGGCAGGGTCACCTTGCGAAACGTCTGCCAAGCATTCGCCCCGAGCGTCGCCGCGGCCTGCTCGGCGTCTTCTCCCAACTCGTGCAACACCGGCACCGTCTCACGCGCCACGAACGGCAGCGACACGAACGCGGTCGCCAGCACCATTCCCGGGATCGAGAAGATCACTTCGATGCCGTGCGCGCTCAGCCAGTCTCCGAACCAGCCCGTACGCCCATACACGAGCACCAGCGAAAGCCCCACCACAACCGGAGAGATCGCGAAGGGAAGGTCCAAGATCAAGCCAAGCAGCCATTTGCCGCGAAAGCGCCCCCGCTCGATCAACAGTGCGATCCCGATGCCGAACACGGTGTTCAAAGGCACCACGATCGCCACCAGCTCCACCGATAGCCAGAAGGCGTGCATCGCATTCGGTTGCGTCACCGCGTTCCAGACCGGCGCGAGCCCGTGTTCGAAAGTCCTGTAGAAGATCATCGCCACCGGCGCGCCCAGGAGCGCGAGCAGGTAGCCGAGCGCAACGAAGCGTAGACCGAGACGTCTGGCGGTCTTTGCCCTCTCGCCGTCGCGCTCGCGCGCGTGCCGCGGCTCGCCCGAGTGGGCGCGGGATGCCGCCGAGTGTCCGATCAGCGCCTCGCTAGCCGACATCGGTCGACCTCATCGGGGCCGGGCGCTCACGAGACATGACGCGAACCCCTGCGCGATAGCCAAGTCATCCCGCCAAGCACGATCAGCGCGCATATGAGCAAAACGACCGACACCGATGCCGCGGCCGACACGTTGTCGTTCTCGACCTGGTTGAAGATGTAGACCGAGCCCACTTCCGTCTTGAAGGGCAGGTTGCCCGAGATCAGCACGACCGATCCGAACTCGCCAAGCGCGCGCGCGAACGAGAGCGCCGCTCCGGAGAGGATGGCAGGGGTCAGGTTGGGCAGCACGATCCGCCTGAACACCGTCAATCCGCCTGCTCCCAGCGAACTCGCGGCTTCCTCCATCGAGCCGTCGAGCTCCAGCAGGACCGGCTGCACCGAGCGCACCACGAACGGCAACGTCACGAATAGCAGTGCGAGTCCCACTGCCGCCCTGGTGAAGGTGATGTCGATCCCGGTCGGGCCGCCCTTGCCATAGAGCGCGAGCAGGACCACGCCGGCGACCACGGTCGGCAGGGCGAAGGGCAGGTCGATCAGGGCGTTGATCGCGCCCTTACCCGGGAACTCGTCGCGCACCAGCACCCACGCGATCAAAGTGCCGAACAGGGCGTTGATCGCGACCACGATCGCCGACACGATCAGTGTCAGCTTCAGCGCCGCAACCGCCTCAGGGCTCGACACCGCGTGCCAAAAGGCGGTCGTACCGCCCTTGGTGGCGCTGTCGAGCAGGGCGGCGATCGGCAGCAGCACGAGCACCGACAGATATACGCCGAGCAGCCCTGCGCCGAGCGCCGTCCCGGCGCGGCCGCGCAGGCGTCCCCCGACCCCACCGGGTCCGCCCCGACCGAGCCGGTCTCCTGCGGAGCGTCCAAACGGACCGCGCCGAGGCCGTGCGGCCACGGCGCCCGGAGCGAGCGCCTGCGATGTCGGCTGCGGGCTCATTTGCTGGTGGACACTCCCAGCGATTCCTCGATCTTGGTGACGATTCCGGGCGTGCCTTCGGTTTCGAAGAATTCCTTGCCCACTTTGCTCCATCCGCCCAGGTCGTCAATCGTGAACAGTCCGGCGGGAGTGGGGAACTCACCCGGCTTGGCCACGCCTTCGATCACCGGCCGGTAACCGTGTTCGGCCCAGATCTTCTGGCCGGCGGGGGAGAGCAGGTAGTTGACGAACTTCTGTGCGCCGGCCGTGTTGCCGTTGTTGACGATCGCGATCGGGTTCTGGATCAGGATCGTGTACTTGGGGATCACGTATTCGATCGGCGAGCCCTTCTTCTCATCGGCGATCGCCTCGTCCTCGTAGTCGATCAAGGCGTCGCCGCGCCCGGCCAAGAACGTTTGCAGCGCGTTGCGCGCCGAGCTGTCCTGGCTGACCACGTTGTGGAACAGCTGCTTGAGATAAGCCTGCGCTTCAGCGGGCGTCTTGCCTTCCTTGATCTGGGCTCCATAGGCGGCCATGATGTTCCACCGTGCGCTGCCCGAGGTGAACGGATTCGGTGTCACCACTCCCACGCCGGGCTTGACCAAGTCGCTCCAGCTGGTGATGTGCTTCGGGTTGCCCTTGCGCACGATGATGACCGCAACCGAATTGGTCACGAAGCCGTGCGTCGCGTTCTTGTTCCAGTCAGAGGAGACGAGCCCCGCCTTGACCAGGCGTGTCACATCCGGTTCCAGCGAGAAGTTCACGACATCCGCTTTCAGACCCGCCGCAACCGATCGGCTCTGGTCGCCGGAGGGCCCATAAGACTGGTTGAACTTGATCCCCTTGCCTTCGCTAGTGGCCGTAAACGCGGGAATCAGGTCGGCATAGGCGCCCTGCGGCGTGGAGTAGGCGACCAGCGTGAGTTCTTTGCCCCCGCCCGAAGAGCCGCAAGCGAGCAGGCCGAATGTCGTGGCCCCCAGCGCGATCAGCGAGAGGGTCGAGCGAGCGGTTCGGTGGATCGGCAAAGACAGACGAGTGCGTGTGCGCATAGCCACTTTCTGCATCGGAGACATGAAGATGAGCGACGCAGTCTAACACCACAAACCAGATCGGGATTAGCTATTTAGTTTGGGATCAGCGACCGCGGTGGGCGCCGACCGACGCCAGCACCGCGTCGATGCACGCGCGCTGTACGCGCCGCGGGTCGATCTCGAACGGCTCAGGAACGCCGCCGCTGGTGGTGCGCACGCCGACGCCGACGCGCGCAAGCTGCATCGAGCCGAGCGTCTGGGCATAGAGCTGGTTGGCCGTGAAGTCGGGGTCATCCACCTCAAAGACTCCCTGGGCTGCGCCCTCGGCGAGAATCCTCGACAACTGCCCCAGGCACGCCGCCATGTTCTGGCCAAGGCGAATCCACGTGGCGTCGGAGATCGTCTCGCGCAGCTCCTCGCCCGAGCGGCGCATCAACGACAGGCCGCAATCCAGAAAAGCCGGGTGCTCAAGGCAGAACTCGGTGTAGCGCACCAAGCCCTCCTCCAAGCGTGCCACCGGATCGAGCCGCAGTGGCACCTCCTCGAAGCGCTCGGCCAAGTCGGCGAGGTAGTCGGAGAGAGTGAGCACATACAGCTCCTCCTTGGAGGCGAAGTGCCTGTAGATGAGCGCCTTGTTGATGCCCACGGCGCGCGCGATGCTCTCGATCGGAGCCTCCTGCATGCCGCGTTCGTCAAACAGACGACGCGTGGCCGCGACGATCTCGCGCTCGCGCTCCCTGCGACGAGAGGCGCGGCTGGGTGGGGAGGCTTGGTAGCTGGGCGCGCTCGCCATCTCGATCGGACTATACCGCGAATGTAAACGTCGTTCAATCTCGCATTTGACAACCGTTTACGCTTTGCTAGCATGAAGCCTGTCGAGCTTTGGCCCGTCCGTCCTTGCTCGACCTCGGGTTACCTGTTTGCGTGGTGTCCCGGGTCAGGCGACCGCCCACCGGCGGGCGTCACGGGCAAGACTTCGATTTCAGCCCCACCCAGTCACCAAGCCAGCAAAGGAGCTTTCGTCCCATGTCAGCAACCGACGTAACCGCCAGCGAGGCGACCGAGGCCGCCGAGGCCGCCGTCGAGGCGATCACGAGCGCGGCCGGCAAAGACGTCGCTTTCTCGATGGCTCTCAGCCAGGACCAGAAGGACATCCGCGACTGGGTGCACGGCTTCGCCGCCGACGTGATGCGCCCCGCCGCGCACGAGTGGGACGAGAAGGAGAAGACCCCTTGGCCGATCATCGAAGAGGCGGCCAAGATCGGGCTGTACGGCTTCGAGGGCCTGGCCCAATTCTTCGCCGATCCGACCGGCCTGACCCTGCCGATCGTCAACGAGGAGCTGTTCTGGGGCGATGCCGGCATGGGCATGGCGATCATGGGCACCTCGCTTGCGGTCGCCGCGATCTTCGGCCAGGGCTCAGGCGAGCAGATCGGCGAGTGGATCCCGCGGTGCTTCGGCACGCCCGATGACATCAAGGTCGCCGCCTTCTGCTCCTCTGAGCCCAACGCCGGCTCGGACGTGAGCGCGCTGCGTACCACCGCCAAGTACGACGAGGCCACCAAAGAGTGGGTGCTCAACGGCCAGAAGGCATGGGCGACCAACGGCGGCATCTCCGACGTTCACGTCGTGATCGCCACCGTCGACCGTTCGCTGAACTCGCGCGGACACGCTGCCTTCGTCGTGCCCATGAGCGAAGCCAAGGGAATCTCCGAAGGCGCCAAGGTCTCAAAGCACGGCCTGCGCGCCTCCCACACCGCCGACGTCTACCTCGACGACTGCCGCATCCCCGAGAACTACGTGCTCGGCGGCAAGGAGAAGCTCGACGAACGCCTCGCCCGCGCCAAGGAGGGCAAGAAGAACAAGTCCAACGCCTCGATGGCCACCTTCGAGGCCTCGCGCCCCACGGTCGGCTCGCAGGCGCTCGGGATCGCCCGCGCGGCGTACGAGTACTCGCTCGACTACGCCAAGGAGCGCGAACAGTTCGGCAAGAAGATCATCGAGAACCAGTCGATCGCCTTCACCCTGGCTCGCATGAAGATGGAGATCGACGCCGCTCGTCTGCTCGTGTGGCGCGCGTCCTGGATGGGCCGCAACCAGGTCCCCTTCGAGAACGCCGAGGGTTCGATGTCAAAGCTCAAGTCCGGCGAGGTCGCGGTGTGGGTGACCGAGCGCGCGATCCAGATCCTCGGCGGCAACGGCTACACACGCGAGTTCCCCGTCGAGCGCTTCCACCGCGACGCCAAGATCTACGACATCTTCGAGGGCACGGCCGAGATCCAGCAGCTTGTGATCTCGCGGGCGATCTCGGGGATGCACATCAAGTAGCCGCGTTTCCCCCGGTTTTGGGTATCGCTTACCAAAACCGGGGTAGTTGATGAGGTATATCCTTACCAAAACCGGGGCAGTTTTGGTAAGTTAGCTGTATGAGGGATGACGAACTGCGCGAGCGACTGCGAGATCGTAACCCCTGGTGGCGTGCGGCGGCCACGGGTACAGATGCCCTCGCCTGGGTGGAGAGCGACCAGATGTTGCGTGCCAGGGCTGCCTATGACTTGGGCTATCGCTCGGGCCTGCTCGATGACGTGGTCTGCGGGGCTGGACGCAGGCGCTGAAGTACCTCCGCGACAACACCGAGCTTGGCGCCGACACGGTGGTGTGCACCGGCTCCTCTTGGGACCGGGAGGCCGAGGTGGAGCGGGACCTCCTCGCCGGCAGGGCCGGGACCTCCGCGAGAAGAAGATCCCGGATCCTCCATCCGATGAGCTTCCGGGATGTGCTCGCCGCTGCGGGTAGGGAGATTCCCCTGCCCGCTCGACTCTCGCCGTGGGCGCTCCAGGACGAGGCCGCCCGGGTCCTCGCGGAGTCGCTCGAGCTCTTCGTGGATGAGCTCGACCTCGCCTGGCAGGCGTACCTCACCTCGGGCGGCTTTCCGCGGGCGGTCGCGGAGCACCACAAGACCGGCGAGGTCGGCGAGGCGTTCTTGCGGGACCTGGCGGCGTGGCTGCATCGAGACGTGGACCCGGAGGCGGGGGAGGACTCAGTGCCGAAGCTCCTGTCCGCGCTCGGGGGCCGCTGCACCTCGCCGCTCAACCGTCGAGCGCTTGCCGAGGATCTCGGCTATGGGAGCCGCCAGACGGCCGACCTGCGTCTTATGCGTCTCGTCCGTACCTACGCGGCGATCTGGTGCCACCAGGTCGACGAGGACGGCCGGAGGGTGGCTGGGGCCCAGTCGAAGCTCTACCTCTGTGACCCCCTGCTCGCATGGCTTGGTTCGCGGCTGCGGGCCGGACTCCCACACCCTGACTTCACTCGTCTCACCGAGGCGTGTCTCGGCCTTGCGCTGGCCCGCGCCGTCGACGATCTCGAGCCCGGGCGATGGGAGGACGACGACTCCATCGGGTACCTGCGGACGGGCGGAGGGAAGGAGCTCGACTTCGCTGCACTCGCCGTGCCGACTCCCTCGGGGACGGCGCATACCGTGCCGATCGAGTCGAAGTGGGTGTCCTCCGGATGGCGTACCGAGGCGAGGGTGGTCGAGGGGAAGTTCTCTGCGGGCGTGGTGGCTACGCGGACGGTCCTCGATCTGTCGAACCCTGCGTGGGCGTTGCCAGCGCCGGTGCTCGCCCTGCTGCTTGAGTAGCTGCCCGTGGGCCGAGCTGGGCGACTGGCCTTATGATGCGCTGTGGTGCGACGACTGCATCGGGCGTTCCCGCGTGGGGCCGGGTCGGCGCAAGGACATACCTCCCCGGATACTGCGCGCCAGTCTCGCGCCAGCCGTGTCCCGATTGGCCGGATTCCACCGGATTACTCCGGAGTCGATTCCGCATAGGGAAGCCAGAACGGCTCTGCAAAGCCACCGGCGGCTGATCTACGACATCTTCGAGGGCACAGCCGAGATCCAGCAGCTGGTGATCTCGCGCGCGATCTCGGGGATGCACATCAAGTAGGGCGCCGAGCTGCACGAGCCGAGCGGGCGCCTCGCCAAACGGCCGAGGAGCCGGCTCGGCCGTTTGTGTTTGCGACCTCCCAAAATATCCTGTCGTCCCCTCTTGACAATTGGGCTGAGGATAGTATATGGTGTTTCTGACTTGCTGTCCGGCCTGGCTGGCGGGCAGAACATAAGACTCGTTTTGGGTCGGTCCTCGTGATCGAGTTCAAGCGCTTTGGATGGGGATTCCGGGAGAGGAACCGGGTCGCAACTGAGAGAGGGTTGTAGTCAGCGTGTTTTCATTGGGGAATAGCGCAGTCGAGAGTCGTTGTGCGCATGACGGGTCCGTAATAGGACGCGTCAGCGTCGCTGACGCGTCTCTCTCTCTCTCTCTCTCTCTCTGGTCGAGCCGGCTTTCTCGGGCTGACACCTCTCGTCGCGGTCTAGCTCCGCGGCCGGCCTCCCCCGGTGGGGGAGGGGCTGCTTCTCGTCTCTTCAACGCCCGACGTGGGCTTGATGTTGGCGGGCCAGATGGTTTCTCTTCGCGTGCGCCCTCGCCTGGCGGTGTGCGGCGTGTGCCCTCATTGTCGTACCCACGCGGGATGGTCGCACTAGACCCTGCCTCCGTTCTGCCGGACGGGCAGCCCCTGGACGCCATCTCCACTGGGGCGTCAGCGCTCCTGGGCGTCCAGGGGTCCGTCCTCACCACCGCCCTGGGGCCGGCAGGCCCGATGAAGAGGGGGCACTGGCGTGGGGGGAGACGGTGAAATGGCCGGTGTTGAGCGAGCATCACGGTCTGCACACGCCGATACAGGTGACCGGACCCATCGTCGCGCGCACGCACCGCACGCTTATAACGGCGCTGTCCGGGAGCAGCTCGCCGACCTTCAGCGTGGGCGGATCGTCGCCGCGACGTTCGACGTCGTGGCGCAAAGGGGGGCGGGCAGCGTGACCGTCGCCCATGTGGTGAAGCGCTCCGGTGTGAGCCGGCGCACGTTCTACGAGAACTTCTCCGATCGTGAGGACTGTCTGCTCGCCTCGTTCGAGCGTGCGCTCACAATCGCCTCGCAGCGGGTCGTCCCAGCGTATGAAGCCGAGAACGGTTGGCGGGAGCGGATCAGAGCGGGCCTGGTTGCATTCCTCGCGTTCTGCGATGAGCAGCCGAGCGTCGCGCAGATGCTCCTGTGCGAGTCACAGGCCAGCGGTCAGAGAGTCACACCGCGCAGAGCCGAGATCCTCGCTTGTCTCACCCGGATCGTCGATCAGGGCCGCAAGGAGGGCAAGGCAGAGAACATCTCCGCGCTCGCGGCGGAGGGAACAGTCGGTGGCGTGCTCGCCGTGATCCAGGCAAGGCTGGCGGAAGCGAAGCCCAAGCCGCTCGTCGCCCTGACAAACGAGCTGATGAGCATGATCGTCCTTCCGTACCTCGGTGCTCCGGCAGTCAGGCGCGAGCTACAGCGCACCACACCAGCGCCCTCCTCGGAGTCGATCGAGCGCACTCCGCTCGGGGATCCTTTCAAAGACGCCGGGATGCGGTTGACCTACCGCACGGTGCGCGTGCTGATGGCGACGGCCGAGCATCCCGGAGCCTCAAACCGCCTGATTGCCGACACCGCCGAGATCACAGACCAGGGCCAGATCTCAAAGCTGCTCAGTCGCTTGGAGCGCGCGGGGATGCTCACCAACGCCGGTCTCGGTCCCGGTCAAGGCGCACCCAACGCGTGGACGCTCACCGACAAGGGCCGCCAGGTCACCGAGAGCATCCGCGCCAACACCGAAGGCAACCAAAACCACGGAGCCCACGGGCGATGAAGCCAGGCGCACGCATCCGCGCCCATACGGCCGGCTGCCCACCGCGCGGCCTGGTGGAGAACGCCGGCCGGACTCAGCCGCGTGGGGAGTCCAACTCCCGGTCGTTGAGCGATTTGGGATCGGACGTATGTGAGTTCGTGCGGTCCGAATCGCGCCGGGTCGTCGAGGTGGAGCGAGGGGGAGGAGTGAGGCTGGTGTGTGACAGGCGTCGAGGAGAGGAAGCAAAGATGCGCGCAGGATCAGTTGATGCGCCGGGTGTAGTTGTGCAAACCGGCACGGCCAACGGCAGGTTCAAGGCGACCAGTCCTCGTGTCCGCCGGCTGCTCGGAACTTTTGTGAGCCTGTTTCTGCTGAGTGCCTCGCTGGCTGGCGCATCGGCGCATGCCCAGATCGTCCACCAGTACACCGGAGTGTCCTTTGGGCCCGGCGGCGTCGGTGTCGGTGGCTTCGGAGAAGTCGTCGGTGTCGCCGTGGACCAGGTGAGCAGCGATGTGTTCGTGCTCGACCAGGCTGAAGGCGGGCGGGTGTACAAGTTCGACTCCTCGGGGGCCCCCGTCGATTTCTCGAGCACCGGCACTAACGTGATCGAAGGCGTTGGCTCGGCGTTCGGCGCCGAAGCGGAGATAGCAGTGGACAGCTCCGCGGGCCCCGACGCGGGCGACATCTATGTGGCCAACGAGCAGGGCGTCCGTATTTACAGCGAAGCTGGCGCCCTGCTCGGCGAACTCAGCGGCGGCGAAATGTGTGGCGTCGCGGTCGGCTCCACGGGAACCGTCTACGTCGGGATCTACCCTTCCACTGTGCGGCGGTATGTGCCTGTCGCCAACCCGGCCACCAACGCCGACGAAATTTCCGGGGCGCTGGAAGGGCTGTCGAACGTCTGCAACGTTGCGGTCGACGGCAGCGGCGACGTCTACGCAGCCGCCTACTTCGGGGGAGTTACAAAGTACGACGCGCAACAGTTCGGGTCTGTGGCGGCAATCGGCACCGTTGTCGACCAATCCGGCAAGACGCTTACCGTAAGCGGCTCAGACAACGAAGTGCTAATCGATGAGACCGAAGATCTCGTTCAGTACGACGGGAGCAGGGAACCGCCGGCGCAGGATGGCGCGTCGGGAAAGTCCGGGCCAGGAGCGCTCCTAAGCTCCTTTGGGGTGGCAGTCAATGACGCGAGTGGCATGGTCTATGTTGGGAACAGTGGCTCCGTTGAGATATTCGGACCGGGAGTTGCCTTGCCGCCGAGCCTCTCGGGCGGGCGTTTCTCCGAAGTTGGCTTCACTAGTTCCGAGGTGAGCGGGACCGTCGAAGCGCGAGGAGAAACCGTGAGCTATCTGGCGGAATACGGATTGACGACCGCGTACGGATCGGACACCCAGGCGGCGACGATGGCGCTTGGCGACGAACCGACCGAAGTCCACGTCGAACTTAACGACCTACAGCCTGCAACGACTTATCACGTACGGCTGGTGGCTTCCAATCAAAACGGCACGAGCAGAGGCGCCGACGTGACATTCACGACGCACATTCCGACCTCAAACTTGTTGCCCGACGATCGCGGCTACGAAAAGGTGTCCCCAAACGCGAATGCGGATTCTAACGTATATCAGGATGCAATCGGTTTCGGAGTGCTGGCAGCCGAATACACGCAGTCGAATTTGCCGTTCGCGGTGGCAGACGACGGAAAAGCTATCGCCTATGTCGGTGGAAGCTCCGAAGCGGGAGGAACCGGATTCGAGGGAATCGGCCAGGGCAATGAGTACCTGGCGACCCGCACCAGCACTGGTTGGGACGCGAGAAATATCACGCCTGTGTCGACCGGCTTCCTAGATGTTCCAACCTATCAGGCTTTCTCCCCAGATCTATCGGCTGGCGTTTTGGAAGCGCAATCGCCCTTGGCGGTGGGCGCGCCGGGCGGCGGCTACACAGTCTTGTACGAGCGGTCCTTCGCCAGCCAGGACTATCAGCCGCTTGTGACGAACACGCCGCCGAATCGGTCGGCGGAAGAATTTGGCGCTTGGGACCCGCTGAAGATCTTCGGCAAGATCTGGCACGCGCCAGATTATGCCGGGAGCTCGGCGGATCGCTCTCACTTGCTGTTTGTGGCCAACGACGCTCTCACGGAAAACGCCTTGGACGAAGGTGTCGCAGCCAACAATCTCTATGACTTCCACGACGGAACGACGACCCTCGTCAACGTGTTGCCGGGTGGCAGCACGGAAGCGAACGCGACGTTTGGCGGGCCGCCTTCGTGGGGCGAAAAAGATGAGGTACCAGCGTTCGGGCACGACATCTCCGCGGACGGCAGCCGGATCTTCTGGACAGATCTTAACACGCACGACCTCTATGTGCGTGAGAACGACACGGCGCCACAGAGTCCGGAAGTGGCTGGCCACTGCACGGTCGCGAGCGATGCCTGCACGGTTCTGATTGCCGCGAATGCCCAATTCTGGGACGCCTCGGCCGATGGATCCAGGGTGTTGTACAGCCACGAGGGCGATCTCTACGAGTACGATCTGGCGTTGGGTGCGAGTACCGACCTCGCACCGGGCGCGGAAACGCTCGGAATCGTAGGAGCAAGTGAAGACCTCTCCTATGTCTACTTCGTTGGCGATGGCGCCGTCGCGCCGGGCGCAACTCATCAGAAATGCAGCTTCGCAAGTAGTGAAGGGCAAGAACAGGAAGAAGAAGCCGGTAAGGTCACGCCAACCGCGGGCTGTAACCTCTATGTCGTTCACGTCGGGTCCGGTATACGCTTCATAGCGCGTCTATCCCGCTACGACTCACGTAACCAGTATTTCGAGGAAGCTCAAGCCGGCGGCTGGGAGGCGGGTCTGGCCGACAAGGAAGCTCAGGCGACGCCCGACGGCTTGCACCTGCTGTTCGTCTCACGACGTTCCCTAACCGGATTTCAGGCCAATCTGCGGACGGAGGCTTATCTGTACGATGCGGCGAGCGGTCAAATCACGTGTGTTTCATGTGACCAGAGTGGGGAATCGCCGGGACAACACTTGAAGGGAAGTGCAGGCAGTTCTAATCACTCGGCGCTCTTGCCGTTGAGCAAGATGAAGACCGCGCTGCCGCATTGGATCTCCAATGACGGGAATCGTATTTTCTTCGATTCCCTCGATCCGCTCGTCCCGCAGGACAGCAATGGGACGACCGATGTGTACGAGTGGGAGCGCGCCGGTACGGGGACCTGCACTTTTAGTCCCGGTTGTATCTATCTGCTGTCCGACGGCACGAGTACGGAAGGATCGTTTCTGATCGGGTCGAGCACCACCGGCGATGACGTCTTCTTCACCACACGCGGACAAGTCCTGCCCGAAGACGAAAACCAGGACGTCGATGTCTACGATGCCCGCGTCGGCGCAGCGCTTCCGCCAACATCGACACGCTGCATCGGACAGGGTTGTCAAGGGGTACCGTCGGCTCCCCCGGTTTTCGCGACGCCGGCCAGCGCCACCTATGCCGGTGTGGGCAACTTCCCGTCACCGCTCGCGAGGCGAGTTGCGCGCAGGTTGGAGCCACCGACCCGCGCTCGGCGCCTGGCCAAGGCGCTGAGGGTGTGCGCCAGGGGTCCAAAGGGCAAGCGCGTGAGATGCAGGGTCCAGGCACGTCGGCGCTACGGCCCGAAGCGACAGGCGAAGAAGGCCAGGCGAGCAGGGCACCCCGCCGCCGAGCAAGAAAAAAAGACAGCTATGCGCTCTGCGCGCTCAAAGGGAGGTAAGCGATGAGCTTCCGTCAGATACGTTTTGTGCGCGCTTCGCTAGCCATTCTCATCACTACCACTGCGCTGACGGTTGCGATAGCCCCCGCGCAGGCAGCTGACGCCCCGGGTTGGGAGGTCGAATCGCACAGCTATCCGACGAACATGACTCCGGGTGCCAACGCGGTGATCGGCGTCGAGGTGTACAACATCGGCGGTGCACCGACCAGCGAAGGAGGTGTTCTCCTCGACACGCTTCCGGCCGGCGTGCGCGGAGTCTCGGGCCGCGGCTGGACATGCACCGACGCGGTACCGGACGTTTGCAGCAGCGACGTGCTTCCGATCAAGAGCGGTGCATCCGAAGAATATCTCCTGAACGTATCGGTGGAAGGGAATGCACTGCCGGGCCCCGCCATCAACACGGTGGTGGTAAGCGGCGGAGCCAGCAGCGGCGCGAACTCGTCGGACGAACTCACCATAGGTACCCTTCCCTCCGGTTTTGGCTTGACGACCGTCAACGGTTGGTCCGCCAATGCCGACGGCTCGATCGATACGCAGGCCGGAACGCACCCATTCGCGACCACCTTCAACTTCTTCTTGAACAACAGGCTGAATTCGAGGGGCGCCCTTGGAGGAGAAGCGCTCCCCGAAGAGGAAATGCGCCACATAGTCGTGAACCTGCCGCAGGGGATGGTCGGCAGCCCCACAGCGTTCCCTCAGTGCACGCGCGAAGCATTTGACAATGAACGATGTCCGGCGGGATCGCAAATTGGCGTCGTGTACGGATTCCTCGCCAACGTCGTGACAAAAAACGAACACCTCCTCCGTCTTACGTTCGCGCTGTACAATCTCGTGCCGCCGCCCGGTCGCCCGGCGGAGTTCGCCTTCACCCTATTTGGCAATCAGACCTTTCTCGACGCGAGTGTGCGCAGCGACGGGGACTATGGGATCACTGAGAACGTCAGCAACGTCGTGGAGCGCGGCATCGTTGGGGCTTCAGTCACGGTTTGGGGTGTGCCGGGCGACTCTGCTCACGACCCCCTGCGCGAATGTGGATGCGGGCTCGCCGGCGCAGGGCACGCACCGTTGTTGACCCTTTCGACCGCGTGCGAGGGGCCGCAGACGTTCTCTGCCTCCGTATCGCCCTGGTTGAACGAGAGCGAAACGGACGAGCTGACCTTCGCCACACACAATCAACGGGGCGTGCCGGTGGGATTGAGCGGCTGCGATCATTTGAGCTTCGCTCCGACGTTGTCGATCGCGCCGGACACCTCATATGCGGACACGCCGACGGGTCCGGTCGTCGAACTGAAGACGCCGCAGGAAGGTCTCGCGACGCAGGAAGGTTTGGCGGCAGCGAACCTGAAGGACACGAAGGTCACGCTGCCCGAAGGTATGGTGATCAACCCCGGCCAGGCGACGGGCCTCGGCGTCTGCACAGCGGCCGAAGACGGCATCGGCACGACCGGCCCGCCGAACTGCCCCAACGCCTCGATCGTCGGAACCGACGAAATCGAGACGCCGCTGCTCGCGCACGCCCTGAAGGGCAACGTGTACGTGCTCGACTCCAATCCGCCGGACCTGAAGTTGCTGGTCGCGGCCTCCGGCGAAGGTGTCAACATCAAGCTCGTCGGCGACGTGCGGCTCGACGAAGCCACCGGCCGGCTGACGGCCATTTTCGACGAAACGCCCGAGTTGCCGTTCACGATCTTCCGCCTCGCGTTCAGCGGAGGCGCGCGTGCGGCACTCACGACGCCGACCGGCTGCGGCACGTTCTCTTCGGCGAGCGACTTCACGCCGTGGAGCGCCCCGTTCGAGCCCGACGCGCTTTCCTCGAGCAGCTTCGTGATCGACCATGGCACTGGTGGTGGCGCTTGCCCCGGCGGGGAACTGCCGTTCTCGCCGAGCCTGACCGCCGGTTCGACCACCGATCAGGCGGGCGGCTATACCGACTTTTCGTTGCTGCTGACCCGTGGCGACGACCAGCAGCGCATCCGCGGTCTGCAATTCAAGGCGCCACCTGGGCTGACTGGCAATCTGGCCAGCGTCCCGCTGTGCACCAACGCCGAGGCTGAAGCCAACGCGTGCCCCGCGGCGTCGCAGATCGGGCACACCAGCGTCGAGTCCGGCGCCGGGCCCTACCCGCTCGTTGTGCCCGAACCGGGGCAGCCGCAGGCGCCGATCTACCTCACCGAAGGCTACGAGGGCGCTCCATTCGGTCTCTCGATCGTCGTGCCGCTACACGTCGGGCCGTTCACGCTGCCCACGCAACGCGTGCGCGCCAAGATCGAAGTGGACCCCAACACCGCGCAGCTGACGATCACAACCGACCCGCTGCCACAGGTCGTCTCGGGCGTCCCGACGAACCTCCGCGCGGTCGACTCAGTGATCGACCACCCGGGCTTCATGATCAACCCCACCAACTGCGAACCGCAGTCGTTCTCGGGCACCGCCTACGGTGCACCCGCGCCGGGCGCCGGCGGCAGCGGCACGAGCGCGCCGATCGCCACGCACTTCCAGATGGGAGCCTGTAGAGCGCTACAGTTCGCGCCAAAGTTCACCGTTTCCACCAGCGGGAAAACCTCCAGGGCCAACGGCGCGAGTCTGCGTGTGAAGCTTGCCTATCCGAACGTTCCTCGGGGGACTCAGGCGAACGTCAGGAGCGTTCACGTTGAACTGCCGAAGGCTTTGCCTTCTCGTTTGAGTACTTTGAATCATGCTTGTTTGGATTCTGTTTTCAATCGAAACCCAGCTAGTTGTCCTTCGCAGTCAAGGGTTGGATTTGCCAAGGCTGTGACTCCAGTGCTTCCAGTTCCTCTAGAAGGTCCTGCTTATTTTGTTTCTCATGGAGGTCAGAGATTTCCAGAATTGATAGTGGTTCTTCAAGGTTATGGAGTGACTGTTGATCTCGAAGGAGAAACATTCATAAGCAAGGCCGGCATAACGTCCACAACCTTCAAATCGGTGCCGGACGTGCCAGTGGGCTCCTTCGAACTCACGCTGCCCGAAGGTCCGTTCTCGGCTCTGGCTGCGAACGCCGATCTGTGCTCGGCCCGCCTGACGCTGCCGACCACGTTCCACGCTCAGAACGGGGCGGTGCTCAGCCAGAAGACCGCGATCGATGTGCAGGGCTGCCCCTACGCTCTGCGGATCGTGCACCGCAGCGTCGAGAAGCGTACGTTGACGTTGCAGGTCTCGGTACCTGCCGCCGGGAGGCTCGTCGCGAGCGGCAACGGCGTCTCCAAAGCCGTCAAGACGGCCAAGGGTCACTCCACACTCACTTTGACCCTCAAAGAGGACCAGGCCGGCAAGCTGCGCACGAAGATGCTGCTGCGCTTCACGCCCGCTAATGGCAAGCAGCGCAAGGTGCTGCGCAAGAACATCACGGTGACGTTCCGCTAAGCGTTGCTCGCTCCGCTAGGGCGCTCTCGGGCCATCCTCACGGGTCGGGCGGGGCAATATAAAAATCGAATCTCGAAATTGCCCACGAGTATCGGCCTAATTGTCCACAAGTTGTCGGCCGGGTTCCTAGCAGTCGAGCGTTGCGTCTGCGGTCGCGCAGATCTCATGTGAGCGCGATCCAAGGTCGCCGAGTCGACGCACGAGCATTGCCTTCGGGAACGGCCGCAGATTGTCAAACGACGCCACGCACTCAACTGGAAGTCCCTCCTCCGGGCCGAGCGTCAGCTCGCTTGGCAGGCCACGGATGCGGGTACTCACCGGCGCGACGAGCACGCGTTGCATCACTTCGTTGGCGATGTCGCGGCTGACGACGAGAAACGGTCGGCCCTTTTCCTCTGGCGTCTCACCCCACCAGAGGTCTCCTCGCGCTACCACCATCGCTCCCACGGCTCTTCCTCGATTGACTCGACGGCGAGCCGAGTAGCGTCCCTGACCTCCCCAGTTGTCTCGGGGTGTTCGGCGATCGCCTTGCGGTAGCGCTCCCGCAGCCACTCCTGCTCGCGGCTCGCAAGGATCGTTTGAAGCCCTTCGCGCAGCGCCTGTGAGCGGTTCTCGAACTCGCCGCGCCGGACGAGACGGTCGAGTTCGCTTGCGAGGGTGTCCGGTAGCTTGACGGCTATCTGCACAGTCATACCGACAGTATACCCGATTGGCAATACGAGATGGATACCAGCCGCATCCAACTTCGGGTCGCTGGTGGGCGCCTCGCGGCACCGTATTGTTCGCTACCCGCACTCAGGCGGAGGTTCACGATGGCGCAGGCAACGTTCTATTTCGATCTGGGCTCACCATTTGCGTACCTGACGGCCGAGCGCATCGACCAAATAATGCCCACACCGCCCATCTGGCGGCCCGTGTCGCTGGGGGCTTTGTTCAAGTTCACCGGCCGTTCCTCGTGGGCGCTTGGGGAGCCTGATGCTCGGCAGGCCGGTATGGCCGAGGTGGAGCGACGCGCGCAGCTCTACGGGCTGCCCCCGACCCGCTGGCCCGACCCATGGCCGAGCAACTACCTGATGGCGATGCGCGCCGCCACATTTGCCTTCTGTGCCGGGCGCGGGCGCGAGTTCACGCTCTCGGCGTTTCGCCACGCCTTTCAGCAGGGCGCCGATCTCAGCATTCCCGCCAACATCCTCCAAGCGGCCGCCGATGCGGGACTGGACGCGGGGGAGACGGAGGCCGCGACCCAAGATCTCGCGATCAAGCTCGCGTTGCGCGAAGCCACCGACGCCGCGCACTCCCTCGGCGTGTTCGGGGTGCCTACCGTCGCCGTCGGCGGGGACTTGTTCTGGGGCGACGACAGGCTCGAGGAGGCCAAACAGCGACTAAAACAGACAGCGGCCAGCTGACCGCGGAGATCGGCGATCTACCAGGCTTGCGTGGTGCCGCAGTGCGGACAGCGCACGCTGGTCGAGACCGGCGCGATGAAAAAGAAACCGCACGAGCACGGATAGCAAGCTTCGTCGACCGGGCCGCCGGCGTCTCGGTTGCGCCGCACCGCGATGTCGGGCGCGGTCGTCGCGGAGGATGCCTGCTCGTGTTGGCGCCAGGCCGTAAGTGGATGTAGGAGGCTTGCTCTCATCGATCTCTAACTCTTATGACGCGCCCGATGCCCAAATGTTTCGGTGCGGCTCGGAAAATTCCTGGCCGAGCGACCAATGGCCTCGCCGTGCGCCTCGCGGCCGTGTGCCTCGCGGCCGTGTGTGCCGCGGCCGCGTGTGCCGCGACTCGCCCCAAGCGTGCTCGATCGGTCGGCTCGCCGGCCTGGCATGCGCGCGCTTCTGTGATAATCAGGGCCGATGAATCCCGCGCGCAAGCGAACGGTGCGGTTGGTGGTGGCCTTGAGTGCGGCCGTGATCCTCGCCAGCGCTCTGATCTACACCAGCTTCAGCGCCGCCAGCCCGACCGTCACACCGAGTCAACTCGTGCGTGAAGCGGTGCCGGGCCACGCCTACCAGCTAACCGGCAAGGTCAAGCCCGGCTCGGTGCGCCACGAAGAGCAGACGCTGTACTTCGCGATCCAGGACCGTACCGGCGAAGCCTCGGTCCCGCTCAGCTACACCGGCGAGGTGCCCGGTCCCTTCCGCGAAGGACGCGAGGTGATCGTGACCGTCGAAAAGCAGGGCACGCGGTACGTGGGACAGCAGGACTCCTTGATCACGAAGTGCCCATCCAAGTACAAGGAAACGCCGAGCAACACCACGAGTTCCTGATGGCCCTGCTCGGCGGCGCGTGCTTGATCCTGGCGCTGGGCGTGTGCGTGTACGGGATCTGCGCCTCGATCTACGGCGTGCGCGCCCACCGGCCCGAGTTCTCCGAGTCCGGACGGCGCTCGGTATATGCCCTGGCCGGGGTTCTCACCGTCGCCTTCCTGGTGCTCGAGCTGGCCTTCCTGCGCAACGACTTCAGCTTCAACACGGTCGCCGACACCTCCAGCACCACTACGCCGACCTTCTACAGGGCCGCTGCGGTGTGGGCCTCCCAAGAAGGCTCCCTTCTGCTGTGGGCCTGGCTGCTCTCGCTTTGGTCGAGCCTCGTCCTCTTCTTGACACGCAAGCGGATGCACGACGTGAGCGCCTACGCCACCGCGATCCTGCTCGGCTTCGGGGGCTTCTTCATCTCCCTGATGATCTTCTACGCCACGCCTTTCGCCACCACCAACCCGGCCCCCGCCGACGGCGTGGGGCTCGATCCCCTCCTGCGCCATCCGAGCATGATGATCCACCCGCCGATGCTCTACTCGGGCTACACCCTGTGCATCGTGCCGCTCGCTTTCGGCATGGGGGCGCTGCTGGCGCGCAAAGTCGACGCCGAGTGGATCAGGGCCACGCGCCGCTTCGCTTTCGCCGCCTGGCTGTTTCTCGGAGTAGGCATCATGCTCGGCGCGCGCTGGTCCTACTCGGAGCTCGGGTGGGGCGGCTATTGGGGCTGGGACGCGGTCGAGAACGCCTCGCTCATGCCTTGGCTGACCGGCACCGCATTCCTGCACTCGCTGATGATCCAAGAGAAGCGAGGGATGCTCAAGGTCTGGAACGTATCCTTGGTGCTCGCGACCGGCACGCTCGCGATCATGGGCACCTTCCTGGTGCGCAGCGGCATCCTCAGCTCGATCCACGCTTTCGGAGGCGCCACCCTGGGAGTGCCTTTCGTCGTCCTGATCGGCGTGCTGATCATCGGCTCGATCTACCTGGTCAGCTCGCGCCGGGAGATGCTGCGCAGCGAGCACCGCCTGGACTCCCTGCTCTCGCGCGAGTCGGTCTTCCTCGCCAACAACCTGGTCCTCGTCGGGCTCTGCTTCGTCATCTTCTGGGGCACCTATTTCCCGCTCATCTCCGAAGCTCTCACCGGACACGAGTCCTCGGTCGGGCCGCCTTGGTTTGACCGCTACACCGTTCCCCTCGCGCTCGTCCTGGTCTTGTTGAGCGGGATCGGACCCGTAATCGCCTGGCGCCGGGCGACGTGGGCCAACGCGCGGCGCAATTTCGTGGTGCCCGTGCTGGTGGCCCTGATCACCTTGGCCGTGCTGCTCATAGCGGGCGTCTCCGCCGGCAAACCGGCCGCGATCGCGATGTTCTGCTGTGCTGCCTTCGTCCTCGGGAGCGTCGGTCAGGAGTACTGGCGCGGGGTGCGAGTCCGCCGGGCGATCGCCGGCGAGCCGGCGCCCACCGCGCTCGTGGCGCTCGTCAAGCGCAACCGCAGACGCTACGGGGGCTACATCGTCCACATCGGCATCGCCGTCCTGTTCGTGGGCGTGGCCGCCTCGTCCTCGTTTCAGCACGTCTCCGAGCTGAGCCTCTCGCCCGGCCAGGCGACCAAGGTGGGCGCCTACACGGTGCGTTATCTGCGCCCTACCGCGACGATCACCTCTCAGTCGGATACCGCCCACACCGGGGCCACGATGAGCCTCGGCGCACTGCTCGACGTGAGCAAGGGTGGCAAGCACGTCGCCACCCTCTCCCCGAGCGAGGGCTTCTATGACTCCGGCGATCCCAGCGAAGGGTCGGTCAGCCACCTGATCGGCGGTCAAGCGGTAAGTCACGTCAGCATGAATTCGGGCGTCACACGCGACGTGTGGAGCGCGATCGCGCCCGACATCAGCACTCCGCGGCTGCAACGGATCATGACGATCGCCAACAGGACGATCCCCTACATCCGGCCCGACGAGGGCATGATCGCCCTGGCAGTGCTCGAGCGCGAATACCTCAAGGCGCCGCCGCCGGCCCAGTTCAAGCTGATCGTCTCGCCCTTGGTTCTGTGGATATGGATCGGCGGCGCCATCGTCCTGGGCGGCGGTCTGATCGCCCTGTGGCCGTCCCCGAGCGTCGTGCGCCAGCGCGTGAAGGTACGCGCAGCCGGCCGCGCCGCGCGCGATCTGGTTCGCGCTTGAGCGGAGGATGAACATTCTCCTCGCCGTGTTGACGCTCGCTCTGCTGGCCGCTGTGATCGCAGTCGTCAGCAGACCTCTGCTCAACCCGCGCACACCGAGCGATTCCCGCGAGTCCTCATCGTCCGCGCGCAGCGAGCTCGAGCTGGAGCGAGAGGCGAAGTACCGCGAGATCCGCGACGCCGAGCTCGACTATCGCACCGGCAAGCTTTCCACCGAGGACTACGAAACAGTCAACGGAGCTCTACGGGCCGAGGCGGTCGAGATTCTTGACCGCCTCGAGGTCTCCGAACAGGGCGACCCCGACTCGCCCGAGCGGCAGGAGCTCGACTCGACCTCGCCGAAGTAGTCCCGGTGCGTTCCCTGCCCGGGCTTCTTGAGCCCGTCCTTGATCCCGTGCGCGCCGCTTGCCGGCGTGTGCGTCCCCTACCAGGGTTTCTTCAGCAGAAGGATCGTGTTCAAAGCGAAGAGGATCGCAAAGCCGACGGTCCAGCGGTTGAGATTGCGCTCGACCATCGAGCCGCCGCCGAGCGGGCCTTGGCCGCTGCCGACGCCGAATGCGCCCGAAAGGCCGGAGTCCTTGCCCGAATGCATCAGCACCAGGAAGATGAGGCCAACCGCGATGAAAACCTGGATGATCGAGAAGATCGCTTCCATCGGCAAAGCGTAGCTTCTTTTGCAAGAAGGCGTGCGTCAAGTCGGTCAATTCGGCCAGGTTCGGGGTTGGCGCCTCGCGCATCTGTACAGTCCGGTCGCTCTCCCGCTGTGGTGGTTTCCATGCCCAAACATCGCGCGATCGCGCCGCTCTATCGCAACTTCGATTACGAATCCTTTACCAAGTCGTGCTTCTCTGCCGATATGAATTGCGTCAGGGGGCGCTCGGGGCGTTTGGGTGCCCTGCTCCAACGCGACCATGGGACGAGACCACTATGAGCAGGGGCCAGCTATGTCAGGCGTGAACGACCCTCGCGCGGACGCATCCGAGCGCCGGTTCGCCTTCGCGCCCCAGCCTGGGAGCGCGCCCGTATGGATGCGTCGAGCACTCGTCTCCGCGCTCGCCGGGGGCGGTTTGACCGTCGCCGGACTCGGTGGCCCGCTGGCCGCCGACGCGCCCGCCGCGGGCTCTCAGGGCACGACCGGCCCAGCGACGGAAACCTCCACCACCCCCGCACCGGAAGCGCCCACCCAGTCGACGACGAGCACGACGCCCACCACGACGACCCCGGCCCCGACCGAAACCACGGCTTCCACTCCTGTCGCGAGCACTCCGCCCTCGAGCACTCAAAGCACTCCCACCCAGACCGCCGCCACGCCGAGCGCGCCGACGCCCACCAGCACCCAGACCACTCCCGCGAGCACGCCGGCGCCGCATCGCCGCGTCAAGGCCCCCGTCGTCGTCCAGCAGAGCCAGCAGGCGAGCGAAACCACGCAGACGACAGGCGCCACCACGACGACCCCCGCGCCCGCGAGCACTCCGGCCAACAGCTCGGGCAACATCGCGGTGGCTCCGCAGCTCGCGGCGGCCCAGCAGAGCGCGCTCGCCGCGGCGATCGCCGGTTCTGCCGCATCCGCGCGCGCTCTCGCCTTCTACCGCATCCCGCTGTTCCTGCTTCCGATCTACCAGGCGGCCTCGGTTCAATACGGCGTGCCTTGGCCCGTACTGGCTGCGATCAACGAAGTGGAGACCAACTTCGGCACCGATCTCTCGGTGTCCACCGCCGGCGCCGTCGGGTGGATGCAATTCATGCCCGAAACGTGGCTGCAGTACGGGGTGGACGCGCTGGGAGCGGGCTATGCCGACCCATACAACCCCGTCGACGCGATCTTCGCCGCCGCGCGCTATCTGCATGCGGCGGGCGCCTCGACGAACCTGCGGACCGCGATCCTCGCCTACAACCACTCCGAAGCCTACGTCGAATCGGTGCTCCTGCGCGCGCGTCTGTTCGCCAGCTATCCACCTTCGGTGATCGCCACCCTGACCGGGCTCACCGAGGGCAGCCTGCCAGTCGGCGGCGCGGTCCTGAGCCCCACCGCGACGATTCCCACCGGAGTGTTGGCGCCCTCGCCGACGGGTGCCGCCAGCGACACCTCGGGCACCGCGACCACCGCCTCCGCCGCTGCCACGGCTCGCTCCGGCGCCTCCACGCCGTCCACCACAACCGCTCAGAGCGCCCACACGGCCGCGCTCCCCGGCTCAACCCCGGCGCCCTCGCCAGCCGCCAGCGCCGCACGCGCCGAAAGGGCGCTCAACGCCGCCGCGCCGCCGTCGCAGCTATCTGAGTTGCTCGCCCGCGAAAAGGCTCCGGTGCTTGCGGTCGAGGATGGACGCATCGTCGGGATCGGCTCCTCGCGCAAGCTCGGCCACTACGTTGTTCTGCGCGACACCTACGGAGACCTGTTCACCTACGCCGGGCTCGGCAGCGTCGCCGCTCGCTACCGCCTGCCCAAGCCAACCCAGGTGAAAGTCGCAACCGGCTCGCTCCCGAGCGGCGAATCGGCCAGCGATCCGACGCCCAAGCAGGCCGCCACCGCCGGGCGCCAGCTTCCGGTCACGCTGCACGTGGCCGCCAAGCGCAAGGCCGGCGCGAGCAAACTCCAACAACAATCCACCTCCGCGAGCGCCTCGGGCCAGCAGGCCGAAGCCGGCGGCGAAGCGAGCCCAGGCGTCGGCAAGGTGCGAGTCTTCGCTCATCCCGGCAACCCCGACGCGCTCGCCGCGGCTCGAATCCGTGCCGGCAAGCGCCCGGACAGCGGCGGTTGGAAGAAGCTCGCGCGCGGCGCGGTGGTGGCCCAGGGCACCGTGCTCGGTCACCTCGGGACCGGCGACGAAGCCAAGCAGGCGAGCATGCGCTTCGCGATTCGCCCGGCCGGCGCCCAAAGCGCGATCGACCCGCGGCCGATCCTCGCCAACTGGCGCCAGCTGGACGCGGCTCTCCATCCTCAGGGCGCCAAAGACGGGCCCGTACTCGACGGCGCGACGGCGAGCGACGCCTTCCTACTTTCCCAACCGGAACTGGAGCGCGCCGTCCTGGCCGATCCGGGCATCGAGCTCGGACACTGCGACCGGACACAGGTGGCCGCCGGCAAAGTGAGTCGTCAAGCGCTTGCCCTGCTCGTGTTCCTCTCGCGCAGCGGACTCAAGCCGACCGTGGGGGAGCTGCGCTGTGGCCATGTCGCGTCCACCCCGCACGGTCCCCGCACAGTCTTTCCATCCGCCGGCACGCTCGACATCGCGGCGATCAACGGCGTGGCGATCGCAGGCCATCAAGGGTCCGGCACGGTTACCGACATCACGATCCGCACACTGCTCACGCTCGGCCACAAGTTCGCGCCCGAGCGGATCGTCAGCTTGATGAAGTACCCCGGTGCGCCCAGCACAGAGGCTCGAGCAGACCACTCGACCTACATTCAGATCGACCTGCCGCGCCACATAGCCAAAGCCAAGGTCAGCAAGACAGCGGGCGCGCATTCGGCCGGCTCAGCCACCTCCGCCGCGGCGGGCGCCAGTGCGCCGGCCAACCTCGTCCTGAACTCCCTCGAATGGCAGCGCTTGGTCGTTCAGGTCGGAACCTTGCAACAGCCACACGTGCCCCACAAGCCGACCTCGTCCGCGATCCGCGACAAGCCCGCCGCGGGCAACGCCGGGTCCAAGCCCGGCACTTTGCCCTAGCGGCGAGAGGACCCGTCGCCGCCTACGGGACGCGCTCAAAGAAGGCGAGGCGGATTCGCGCCGGCTTCACTTCGAGGGCGAGGTCGTCGTGCCGGGACGGCGGAACGCGCCGACAAGGCTTGCTCGGCACTTCATCGTGGCCGTCCTGAACTTGGCGCTCGAAGTGTCGATTCCCTTGGTGCTGAAGATCGGTCCCTTGCCCGAGGTGTTCGGTGCCGGGATGTCGATTCCGTTTTCACGCAGACACGCCGCGTACTTGGTGAGCGCCGCCCTGAACACCGGGCTGTTGACACGGCGAGCGCCCGGTCCTCCTGCGCCACCGAAGCGCGCCCCAAAATTGCCGCCGCACTTCGCGAGCGCGGCTTGGAACTGGGTGCGGGTCATGCCCTTGGGAAGCGCAGCCCCGCCGCCCCCGCCACCCAGGAACGCCCCACCTGCAGGCGGCCTCGATCCGGGTGTGCGCGTGGGGAGCGTCACACCGTTCTTTTGCAAGCATTCGCGGACGGCCGCAAAGCGTCCCCGCCCGCCCGCGGGCGCTGCGCCCTGGCTTGAGGAGCCGCTCGTCGACGAGCCCCCGGTGGAGCTCCCGCCTGTCGAAGTGGTGTTTGCGGAGCCGTTGGCGGGCGCGCTCGTCGCGGCTGCGTTGGAGGAGCTTTTCGACGAGCCCCCACAAGCGCTCAAGCCCACGCAGAGGATCGCCGCGATCGCGGTCACCCAGATCGCCCGGGGGCGTCGGACGCGTCGAGGAGCCACCCGCTCGCGCCTGTCCGATGGACGCTGGGAGGTTTGCGCTGCATCGCCTCCGCCCTCTTGTGTGCAAGGCGGAACATTCTCGAAGTTGGGCATCGAACTCCTCATTTGCGGATCTGTTGGTGTGCGAACTGTCGCATGTCTACTTTCCAAACAGCGCTGGTTCGCCGCTCGAACCCGAGGCGCCGCCGGAGCTCGACGCGCCGCTGCTCGAGCCTCCAGTGGCTCGCGAGCCCCCGCCGCCGAACAGCGCCCCGAGACCTCCACTCGCCCCAGCTTCGCTAACGCGAATCGATTCGGCCTGGACCGCGCCGTTAGCGCCCGCGCTGCCGGTCACGATCACGGTTTCGCCGGGATGGATGCCTTTGACGTCTGATTTGACCGTCTTGCTGACCGTCGAGGCGTCCGAGGTCTTGACCTTGACGGTGTTGCCTTCGCTGTCGGTCACATACACGGTGGAGCCCGACACATAGGCGACCTGTCCCACCGTCGCGCCCAGGCCGCCCGCGCCGCCCGCACCCAGGCCGCCCGCGCCGGCGCCGCCCGCACCGGACAGGCCCGCGCCGCGTCCGCCGCCGCCCGCGCTTGTTGCGCCGGGAGCCCCCGAAGCACCGGCCGCGGTGGAGCGCAAGGAGGCAAAGCGTGAAGCCAAGCCCGACGCGCCGCCCACGGAGGAGCCCGAAGAGCTTTCGCCCTTCTCCACAAGCACACCGCCGATGAAGCCGCACGCGGTGAGCAGTACAGCCATCAGCGCGAGCGGGATCGGCGTCAAGAGCCGGCGCCGAGGCCGGCGCGGCAGTTCTGACTCGGGCGGTTCCTCCAGCCACTCCTCATGCTGCTCCTCAACGGTCACTTGCTCGCTTGACATTGTGGACTCCTCTTGGGGTGAAAGTCGATCACTCAAAGCGCAGCGCTTCTATCGGTCGCATTGACGCCGCGCGAGCGGCTGGGTATGTGCCGAAGAACAGGCCCGACAGTGCGGCGGCGCCAAACGCCAAAAAGATCGAATAGGTGGCGACTTCAGGGTGCACGCCGGCGATCTCGAACTGGCTGCCGACCACGCCGAGCAGCACGCCCGCGAGGCCGCCGATCAGCGACACGAGCACGGCCTCGGTCAAGAACTGCGTGAGGATGTCCGATCGGCGCGCGCCGATCGCCTTGCGGATGCCGATCTCGCGCGTGCGCTCGGTGACGCTCACAAGCATGATGTTCATCACGCCGATGCCGCCCACGAGCAGCGATATAGCGGCGACCTCGCCCAGCAACGTCGTGAACACGCTGCTTGTGGAGCTCGAGGTTTCAAGCAGCGAGCCCTGGTTGAGCACGTTGAAGCCGGGTTCGGTCGTGTCCTTGATTTTGTGGCGTTCCTCGATGATCGTCGAGACCTCGGCTTCGGCGGCGTTGAGCGAGGACTCTGAGCGCGCCTGAACGGTGATCGAGTCGATCGGACCGGCGCCGGTCAGCGTGTTCTGCACGGTGGTGATAGGAGCCATCACGATGTCGTCCTCATTGGTGACGCCGCTCGTGCCCTTCTTCGCCAGCACCCCCACGACTTCGAAATTGCTGCCACCTGCCTTCATGTTCTGGCCCAGCGGGCTGACCCCGGAGAACAGTTCTTCCACCACGGTCTGGCCGATCACCGCGACGCGCTTGTGCCGGCTGACGTCGGCTCCCGTGAAGGAGGAGCCTTCGGCGATTTGGTAACTGTGGGCGCTCAGGTAGGACGGAGTCGTGCCCACGAACGAGGACGGTTCGTAGCTGGAGCTGCCGTAGACGAGTTTCACCGAGTCGGCGTTGACCACCGGGGAGGCGCTCTGCACGTCGGGGGCGAGGCTCGGGTTCTCGAGCGCTTGGGCGTCGGCCTTGGTCAGCGAGAGGCCGCTTGGGCTGTTTGCGCGCGCGCCGAGGCGAAAGCCCCCGCCGCCGGACATCACGATCAGCACGTTCGTGCCGAGGCTCTGGATGCGGGACTCCACGGCTTTGGAGGAACCGTTGCCGACCGCGATCAGCACGATCACCGAGGCAACGCCGATCGTCATGCCGAGGATCGTGAGCCCCGAGCGCAGCTTGTTGGTGGTGATACCGCTCCAAGCGATGAGCAGCATTTGTGTCCCACCCACCCCGGTCATGTCTGAGGGCCTCCTACGGGTGTGCCAATGCCGGTGCTCGCGCCGGCCGCTCGGTGGGAGGACTTCTGCTCATGCGGGGCCGGCGGAGCGTCCCGCACACCCAGCAAGCGTCGGTCCTCGACGATCTCGCCGTCGCTCAGGCGGATCACGCGCTTTGTCTGGTCGGCGACATCGGGCTCGTGCGTGATCAGCACAACGGTGCGGCCTTCTTCGTTGAGGTGAGCAAAGATGCGCAGCACGTCCTCGGTGGAGTGCGAGTCGAGGTTGCCGGTCGGCTCGTCGGCCAGAATCAGCGACGGGTTGGTCACGATCGCGCGCGCCACCGCAACGCGCTGCTGCTGGCCACCGGAAAGCTCGGAGGGCTGGTGGTGCAGGCGGTTGGCCATGCCCATCGACGCCAACGCCGCCTCGGCGCGGCGCCGGCGTTCGGCGCCCTTCAAGCCCGCATAGGCGAGCGGCAGCTCGACGTTGTTGAGCGCGCTGGTGCGCGGCACCAGATTGAAGCTCTGAAAGACGAAGCCGATCTTGCGGTTGCGCAGGTCGGCCAAGTCGTCCTCGTCCATGTGGCTCACGTCGACGCCGTCGATCAGATAACGCCCACCTGTCGGTATGTCCAGGCAGCCAAGAATGTGCATCAGCGTGCTCTTGCCGCTGCCGGAGCTGCCCATGATCCCGACCATGTCGCCCGTGTCGATTCGAAGCGTTACGTCGCGCAATGCGTGCACGCGGATCTGGCCCAGCTCGAAGACCTTCGAGACTCCGCTCACCTGTATCACGGGAACCATCTAGCCGCCGCCTCTGAAGAAGGCACCTCCACCACCTGGGAAGCCGCCGCCGCCCCCGCCGAGACCGCCCCCACCAGCGAGGCGGCTCAGGCGAGAGGTCAAGCTCGTGCTGGAGCCGGTGCCGGTCGCCGCCGGCAGCACGATCGTTTCTCCCGCCTTCAGGCCGCTGAGGACGATAGTCGAGGTGTTGCCGGCCAAGCCGGTCACGACGCGCTGGCGCACGTCCTTGCCGGCGCGCACAACGGTTACCGAGTTCGCCGTGATCGCGGTGGTTGGGACGTTGAGACCTTCGGCCTGCTTGACGACGACTTCGGCGGTCGCGCTCATGCCGGGCTTCAGGCCGGCGGTCATCTGGTCGAGCCTAAACGTGACGTCGTAGCTGACGACGCCGCTGCTGCTGGTCGAGAGCGTCGCCACTTCGCTGACGTGGGCGGCCAACTTCTTGCCTTCGAGCGCTTCGATCGTGACGGTCGCTATCTGCCCGACCTTGACGTTGCCGACTTCCGATTCGCTGAGCGCCACCACGAGCTGCATCGAGGAGAGGTCGCTGAGCACCGCAAAGGCCGAGCCGGATGAGGAGCCCGAGCCGGAGGAGCCCGAGCCGCTGGAGCCCGAACCGCTGGAGGACGAGGCTCCCGCGCCGACACCACCGAGCCCCGACGCGCCGGCGCTCGCGCCACTGGAGCCACTGGAGCCGCTCGAGCCCGAGGAGCCGCCGGAGGCCTTGGTCGTGCCGCTGGCCGACACCACTTCCCCGACCTGGCCCGACAAGGTCACGATCGTGCCGTCCCGGGGGGCAAACAGCATGGTGTCGGCCACAGCTTCTTCGTCGCTGCGCACAGTCAGTTCCTGGCTTTTCACCGCCGCCCTCGCCGACGCCAGGTTCGCTTCGCGGGTGGCGGCTGAGATCGTGGGGGTCGAGCTTTGCGGGGTTGAGCTTTGCGAGGTTGAGCTTTGAGGGGTCGAGCCTTGCGAGGTCGGGTTTTGCGAGGTCGAGGTCTGTGGACCGGAGGCCTGTGTGGTCGTGTGCCCAGCGAGCTGCGTGCCGGCTGCTTTCGCCTGAGACGTTTCGCTTCTCGCGACGCCCGAGCCTTCTCCTCCGGTTTCTTCTTCTTTGGCCAGAGTCGCCTTCGCAGAAAGCAGCGATGCCTTGGCCTGTTCCAGCGTCACTTCGGCGCTCTGCGGATCCAGTTCGGCGATCAGCTTGCCCTCGGTCACGTACTCGCCTTGAGTCACAAAGATTTTCGTGACGGTCCCGCCGGTCTTGAATCCCAGGTTGAGCTGCGAGGCCGGCGCCAGATTGCCGCTACCCGACACGGTCGACTGGACGACGCCTTCGGCGACCTTGGCCGTACGGGTCACGGCGGTCGTGCTCCCGGAGGCAGGCCCGACCACGAGCACCGCGGCCACGATCGCTCCCACGCACAACAGGCCCAGCAGGTAGTTGAGCCAGGGACGTCCTGCGTGCTCGGTCATCGCCACCTCGATCTTGGGCTCAATGCGTAAGAGGGGGCGAAGAAGCCCCATAAATATGGATAAAGTCCTCGCGATGCCCACTTACGGCGGGATCGACCTCGGGGGGACGAAGATACAGACGATCGTCATGCGCGGCGAGGATCGCTCCGTGCTCGGACAGGCGCGCAGGTTGACACCCCACGAGGGTGGCCCCGCGGCCGTGATCGACGCGCTGGTGGCATGTATGGCCGAGGCAGCGGCGTCGGCCGGCATCGACGCGGCCCACCTCGACGGCATCGGCGCGGGCGTCCCCGGGGAGGTCGATGTGGCCTCGGGCAGCCTCGCGAGCGCCCCCAACCTGCCCGAATGGGAGCACCCGGTGCCCTTGGCGTCGATACTCGGCGAGCGTCTCGGGCCTGGCGTCAAGCTCGGCAACGACGTGTCCGTGGCCGCCCAGGCCGAGCTGGTCTTGGGCGCCGGCCGCGGCGTTCACTCCATGCTGGCCGTCTTCTGGGGCACCGGCGTCGGTGGCGGTGTGGCCTTCGAGGGCAAGCTTTGGCACGGTCGCGGCGATGCGGGGGAGATCGGCCATATGGTCGTCAAGCAGGGCGGCGCCCGCTGCGGCTGTGGACGACGCGGCTGCATGGAGGCCTACGCCGGCAGGCGCTCGATGGAAGGCAAGGCCAAGCGCCTGATGGAGGAAGGCCACCACACAGACCTGTTCGAGATCATGCGCGAGCGCGGGCGCAACACGCTCTCGAGCGGTGTCTGGGAGCACGCTCTGCACCACAAAGACAAACTCGCCGAGCGCCTGATCGAGCGCGCGGTTCAGGCGCTCGGCAGCGGCGTCGCCTCCGCGGTGAACCTGCTCGACGTGGAGTTGGTCCTGGTGGGGGGTGGCTTGGGCTCGCGCTTCGGAGAGCCGATGCTCGAGCGGATTCTCGCGGCGATGAGGCCGCACCTACTCAAGGACGATCATCCGCCCGTCTTGCGCATGGCCGCCCTGGGAGACCTCGGCGGGGCCATCGGCGCCGCTTTGCTGTGTGAGTGACGCCGCGCAACGCCGCTTCGTCGCGTGAGCGATGCCGGGCAGCCCGCTTGCGCCGCGTGAGCGATGCCGGGCAGCTCAGGCACGCACGGTCTTTCGCCCGGCGGGCTCAAAAACCGGTCAGCGTGATCGCGACGAGCACCAGCGACAAGGTCGAGGTGATCGCCACTGTAATGCCGGCCACGCCGTCGAGCATGCCCTTGCTGCGCCGCTCGCCCATCACTCTGCGCGAGCGCGACAATCGCCAGATGAAGAACAGGTTGATCGGAAGCAGCAGACCGTTGACGACCTGCACACCCACCAGCAGCGAGATGACCGGCACGCCCGGGACCATCGCCACCAAGGCAGCTATCGCGATCATGCCGGTGATCAAGGACATGAACACCGGCGCCTCCTCGCGGCGGCGACCGATCCCCTTTTCATAGCCGAGCGACTCGGAGACCACATAAGAGGTTGCGATCGGCAGGATCGCGCACGCCAACAGGCTCGCGCCGAGCAGGCCGACCGCGAACAGGACCTCCGCGTAGGAGCCCGCGAACGGGCTCAGCGCGCGCGCCGCGCCGGCCGCGGAGTTGATTTCGTGGACGCCGTGCTTGAACAGCGTGGCGCCGGTCGCGATGATGATGAAGCACGCCACCAGGTTCGCGAAGATCGCGCCCGCCACCGCCTCGCGTTCCTCGTGGGGGAGATCCTCCTCGCGCGCGCCCCGCTCCACCACGGCCGACTGCAGGTAGAGCTGCATGTAGGGGGTGATCGTGGTGCCCGCCGTGGCGATCACCAGCAGCAGGTACGTGCCGCCCGTCTGGATTTCCGGGGCAATGATCGCCTTGCCCACTTCACCCCAATCGGGGTGGGCCAGGATCGCCGCGATCGGGTAGGCGAAGAAGGGAATCGTCAGCCAAATGAAGGTGCGCTCGGCCGACTTGTAGGAGCCCCTCACGATGATCGCCCAGATGCCCACCGCGACGATCGGCACGGAGAGCTGCACAGGGATGCCGGCCAATCCCAGCGCGGCGCCGACACCCACGAAATCGGAGATGCAGATACCCATGTTGGCGATCAAGACAGCGGTCGTGGCGAGCACCGACCAGCGGATGCCGTACTCCTCGCGAATCAGCTCCGCCAAGCCCTTGCCGGTCACCACGCCCATGCGTGCAGCCAGCTTCTGCACGATCGCAAGCGAAACCGTGATCAGGACCATCACCCAGAGCAGCTGATAGCCGTACTTGGCCCCGACCGAGGAATAGGTGGCGATGCCGCCCGCGTCGTTGCCCGCGTTGGCGGCGATCAGGCCTGGCCCGAGCAGGGCCAGTACGGCGAACAGGCGCGCTCGGCGAGGGTTAAGCCGAGCAGGCAGCCGCGGTCGGCCAAGCGTGGCCGAGCGGATGCGGCGAATGACGGACGGTACTCGGACCGCCATCGAACTGATTGCTGGAGCCGTTCACGGCGCAGAGTCTAGTTGTCTGAGCGTCGCCCCGGCGGGCGCCTCGCTGCAACGCCCGGACCGGGATGGGTCAAAGGCGATCGGGCCCGGCGAGCGCCGAGCCGGGGAAGGCACGCTTGGATCGGTCAGTCCTCGCCCAGCAAGCCGAAGCGCCTGCGCCAGCCCCGCGGAAGCATCGCCTCCAGCACGTCGTCGACCGTCACGATCCCGAGCATGTGCTCGCGCTCGTCCACGACCGGCACGCAGGTGAGGTTGTAGTCGGCCATCACGCGCGCCACTTCTTCGAAGGAGGCGTCGGTCCGCAGCGAGGGGAGCTCGTGCTTGACCAGCGCGCCCAAGCGACGGTCCGGCTCGGCTCGCACGAGCGCCGCGACCGGCACGCTTCCGTCGAGAGCGCCCTCCGGCGAGCACACGAATACAGCGGTGAGCAGCTCTGGCGCGATCTTCGACAGGCGCACCGCATCGAGCGCTTCGCTCACGCTCGTCGTCCGTCGTAGCGATACGAATTCCGGGCTCATCAAGCCGCCCGCCTCGGCCGGGTCATAGCCGAGCAGCTTGCGCACCTTGATCCGGTGGCTCGCCGGCAGCAGCGCGAGCACGCGTTCGCGATGCTCCTCCTCGAGCTCGCCCGCCACGTCGGCAGCGTCGTCGGGTGCCATCCTGCTGAGGATCTCCGCGACCTGCTCGTCGGGGCGATCCTCCAAGAACTCGCGCTGGTGGTGATCGTCGAGCTCCTCGAACACGTCGGCCTCGAGCTCCCGGTCGTCCTCGCCGACGGCCTGGATGATCTCCTCGCCCTCGCGCCTGGAGGCCGCCTCGACCAGGTCGGCGATCTGGGCAGGGTGAAGCTTGGCCAGCTTGGGGTGGGGGACCCTCAGGCGTACGGTCGGCACGTGCCCCACGAAAGGCTCTACCTTCGCCCAGTCCAAGAAGTCGCCCGTGGCGATGCGCTGTCCCAATGGTTTTGGCAGCAGGCGACGCAAGCCTCCACGTGGTCCTGTGTCCACACCGACCACACGCCAAGAGCCCGCGATGTCGGCCAGCTCGATCTCGTTCGCCCGCACCAATCGCGCCCCGTCGACGTTGATCAGCTGGCGGTCGAGCACGTCGCGCCCCAGCAACACCTCCTCCTCGCGGCGCTCGAAGTGCCGCAAGTCGAGCTTGGCCTTGCGCAGGATCACGCCGTCCTCGATCGCGGACACGCGGTCGGCCCCCAGATAGGAGGTGCGCCCCGCGACCTTCACCAAAAAGCCGGTGATCGGGGGATAGCCGACGCCGCCCAAGCGCACGATCACATCCTCGACCCGGCCCAAGCGCTCGCCGTCGCTGTCGCGCAAAGGACTGCCCACCAAAGCAGACAGATGCAAGATCGGCGGCGCCTTCTGCGCGGATGCGCTCACCCGATCATCCTACTTGGGCCGCTCAGCCCCCGGTCAGGCTCGTCGGGATCGGCTGGCCGTGTGGCGGCGGGTCGTCCTCGAGCAGCTGGGGGATTGTGACCGGGCGCAGGCCCCTCTTGCGCAGACCTTTCACGATCGCCGGCAGCGCCGCGATCGTCTCGGTGCGCGTGCCGCCCGCGTCGTGCATCAGGATGATCGCGCCCGGCTTGGCTCCCGCCAAGGCTCTTTCAACGATCGCCTGGGTGCCCGGCTGGGTGTAGTCGGCAGTGTCGACCGACCACAAAATCATCAACAGGTGCAGGTGGCGCAGCTCCTTGAAAGTGGTCTGGTCGAACGAGCCGTAGGGCGGCCTGAACAGGCGCGGGCGCTTGGCGCCGAGCACCTCCACCTGAACCATCTGTTCAAAGAGCTCCTCGTACTGTTCGTGGGGGGAGAGGCTCGCCATCATCGGGTGGGTCTCGGTGTGGTCCCCGACGACATCGCCCGAATCCACCTCCGCGACGGTCCCCGCCGAGAAGTACTGCTCCTGGTTTCCGATCGCAAAGAAGGTCGCGTGCACTTTCAGGCGGTTCAGCTCGGCCACCAACTGCTGGGTGTAGGGGCCTGGCCCGTCGTCGAAGGTGAGCGCCACCTCGTTTCCTTTGGCGCCGCCGCTGGTGACCGCCGGCGTGTAGGCCAAGACGGAGTTGATCGCTCGCTCCTCAGCCTTGAAGGCGGCGGCCGCCCGTTCGGCCTGGTCGGGTGAGACGGCCGCCACGTGCGGCTTGTTCGCGTGCCTGGCCGGCGCGGGGTTTTTGTGTGAAGTGAGCGCCGCGATCAGGAGCGCCACCACCACGATCGCGCCGATCCCGGCGCCCGCGCGGCGACGCCTGAACACCTGATTCGCGCGTCCTCCCGGGCCCCCGGCGCCGTCCTGTGGCGACTCGCTGCTCGCCTCCGGCTCGACCGTGGGGGTGCGGTTTGCCTGGGAGCGCTCCTCCCATGTCCAGTCGTCCCAGCGAGTCATTCGTCTCTATTTTGACTATGTGATTCCGTTTTGGCTCTCGATCGGCGTGCTTTCGCTCTGCCAAGGCTCGGTGGTGGCCTTTCCGCGCGCCTTCTCGCCGGCTTGGACTGAGCGCTTGCACAGCCGCCTGTGGGCCTTGGTCCCGGCTTTCTCGGTGATCGGCTTCGTCGCCGTCGGCCTTCTCGCCGAAGAAGCCAGCGCGCAGGCGCTCACATATATCGCGCTGGTGGGTGTGCCCCTGCTCGCCGCGCTGGCGCTCGGCGTGCTCATGCACGGAGCCAGGCCCAGGCTTGCCCTCCTGGTCATACCGCTATTCGCCCTAGCTTGGGCCGACCGCGGTGCGCTAGCCGGCCAGGGCGCCGCGCTCGTCCTCTCGGCGCTCTCGTGCGTGGCCCTCGGTGCCCTGATCGCCGGCGTGACGCCCGCACGCTGGCTGGCGGTGGGGATCGTCGCGATGGCCCTCGCCGATTCGGCCTTGGTGATCTCAGACCTCCTGCAAGCCCCCAACAACGCCCTCAACGTGGCCCATCCTGTCGAGGGCCTGCCCCGCCTACAGGCAGAGGTGTTCGGCTCGGCCGTCATGGGTTATGGAGACCTGTTCGTGGCCGGCGTGTTCGGCGGGCTCTTGGCCTGCGTGGCCGCGCGCACGAGCAGTGCCCGCGGGTGGACCTTCGGTAGGCCGGGCGCCGCAACCGGCCTGGCCGGCCGCCCACGCGCGCTTCAGTCCACCGGGGCTTTGCTGGCGGCGCTGCTGGCGATCGCATTCGACACGCTGTTCTTCGCCGTGGGGGAGCTGCCCGCGACAGTACCGGTGGCGGTGGCCTTGGTGATCCTTTTGAAGATCGGCTCGCCCTCGGGCAGGTCCTCCAAGGCCAAGGCCTGCGAGGCGAGCGGGCGGGGCCCGGCCTCCACAGGCGCCGGGGCGCTCAGCTCCCGCTCTGACTTGGCGCCCGCCTCCTCGACGCGACGCAACTGAGGCATCACGCGGCTGTCGAACGAGCCGACAGCTTCGTTGTAAGCGCCCACGGCCGAGCCCAATTGGCGCCCGACCTTGGCGAGCGGGTCCACAAAGCGTCCGATGCGCCGGTGCAACTCGCGCGCGGCCTCCGCGATCTCGCGCGCCGACTCGGCGATCAGCTCCTGGCGCCAGCCATAGTGGACGGCCCGCAGCAGTCCGATCAAGGTCGTGGGGGTCGCCATCAGCACCTGTTGGTGGACCCCGTACTCGATCAGCCCCGGATCCTCGGCCAAAGCGGCGTGGTAGATGCCCTCCGAGGGCACGAACATCACGACCAGGTCGGGCGTCGTGTCGAACTGGCGCTGATAGCCCTTTGAGGCAAGCTTCGTGATGTGGTCGCGAGTCTGCCTGGCGTGACGCGCCATCTCGGCCTCGCGCTCGGCGTCGGTCTGGGCCTCCAGGTGAGCCAAGTAAGCGTCGAGCGGCACCTTGGAGTCGACCACGATCACCTTCTCGCCCGGCAGCTTGACCAGCACGTCCGGGCGCAGCGGTCCATCCTCGGAGCGAATCGTGCTCTGCTCCAAGAAATCGCAGTGCTCGATCATCCCGGCCATCTCGATCACGTTGCGCAACTGGATCTCGCCCCACGAGCCGCGCGTGGAGGGCCGCTTCAAGGCCGAGACGAGGTTGCCGGTCTCCTGGCGCAATCCGCCCACGCCCTCGTGCAGTTGGCGCACCATCGTGGCCAGTTCGCCCTGGGCCACCTTGCGCTCGCGCTCAAGGCGTCCGATCTCAAGCTCCACCTTGCCCAGCTTCTCGTTGACCGGCCCCACCATGCCCTTGATCTCCTCGGCGCGCCTTGCCATCTCGCCCGCCGCGCGCTCCTCCTCGGCGCGGCGCTGGTCGGCCAAGCGCTGGGCCAGCGAGTCTCCGGTCTGCTTGAGCACATCCGCGGAGATCGACTTCATTTCGTCGCGCATCCGCTCCCTGCCCTCGCTCGAGAGGGCCTCCAGGTCGGCGCGCAAGAGCTCCCGGTCCGAGCGGGCCCTCGACATGGCTATCAGGGCGCCCGCAAGGGCGCCAACCGCCAGCCCCACTATCAAGACAAGTACGAACAACGGTCCTCCAAATCTGTGAGCGAGTACTACAAGGTGACACCGGATTCGGACGGTGCCCTCTACGATGTCCTTCGGTGAGCACCGTCGAGCTTCAGATCACTCACGGCAAGGCCGATGTGGGCGCGGGCATCCGCTTGCACTACGTCGAGGCGGGTTCCGGACCGCTCGTGATCCTCTTGCACGGCTTCCCCGAGTTCTGGTACTCCTGGCGCCACCAGATCGGGCCTCTCGCCGAGGCCGGCTACCACGTCGTGGCCCCCGACATGCGCGGCTACGACCTCTCAGACCGTCCGCAAAGCTGGCGCTCCTACGACGCCGGCCTGATCGCTGAGGACATCGCCGGGCTGATCCACAGCTTCGGCGAGGAGCAGGCCTACGTCGTCGGACACGACTGGGGGGCCGCGATCGCCTACACCCTCGCGATGTCCCACCCCGAGGTGGTGCGTCGCCTTGCGATCCTCAACGTGCCCCACCCGGCGCGCATGGCCGAAGGCTTCCGCACCCTCAAGCAGCTGCGCAAGAGCTGGTACATGTTCTTCTTCCAGATCCCGCGCCTGCCCGAGTACATGTTCTCGCGCGAGGACTTCTCCTTCGCCAAGCGCTCCTTGCGCTCAGACGCCAAAGACGCTTTCACCGACGAGGACCTCGAACGCTACGTCGAAGCCTGGTCACAGCCGGGCGCTTTGACCGGGATGATCAACTACTACAGAGCCGCCTTGCGCCGCACGCCCAGCAAGGCGCTCGCCCGGATGAGGCCGATCCCGGCCTCCACGCTCGTGATCTGGGGCATGCGCGACCGTCACCTCGGCAGCGAGCTGGCCGTGCCCGCGCCCGAGTGGGTGCCCGACGTGCGCTTCGAGCCGATCCCCGACGCTACGCACTGGGTGCAGCACGACGCTCCACAGCGGGTGAACGAGTTGCTGCTCGAGTTCTTCGGCGAAGAGCCATCAGACCCAGGCCGGACACCAACAGACAAGTAATCGAGCCCACGCCCAGCCCCGCACGGGCGCCCGCCCAGGCCATCACCCAACCGATGAGCGGCCCCCCGATCGGCGTCGATCCCTGGAAGGCCACGAACCACAGGCTCATCACCCGGCCCCGCATCGAGGGCTCCGCGGCGAGTTGCAGCGTCGAGTTGCCGGTCGCCATGAATGAGATGCTCGCCCAGCCCACGAGCGCCAGGGCCGCCAGCTCGATCGGCAAGGTGGGGGCCAGCGCCGCGAGCATGATCGCCGCCCCGAAAGCGACCGCCGCGAGCACCAGCGGGCGCAGTCCGGTGCGCCCGATCGCCGCCACCACGAGCCCGCCTGCGACCGCCCCGGCGCCCATCGCGGCCGTCATGAATCCATAGCCGGTCGCGCCCACGTGCAGGCCTTGCCTGGCCATCACCGGCAAGGTGACTTGGAACTCGTAGGCAAGTGTCCCCACCAAGGCCATCATCAGCAGCGGGATCGCCAGTTCGCGCTCGCCCCTTATGTAGCGCAAGCCCTCCCTAAGTTGGCCGGGACCGCGCGTCGTTGGGGGAGAGGGATGGATCGCCGAGCGGTCGAGTGTCACCAAGGAGAAGATCACCGCCACGAAGCTCGCCGCGTTGACCAGGAAGCAGACCCCCTCGCCGACCGTCGCGATCAGAATGCCCGCCAATGCCGGCCCGATCGTACGCGCCACGTTGACCAAGACCGAGTTGAGGCTGACCGCGTTGCGCAGGTGCTCGGACCCGACCATCTCCAGCATGAAGGACTGCCTGGCCGGGTTCTCAAAGGCGTTATTGATGCCCAACAGAACCGCCAAAGCCCCGATCTGCCAAACCTTGACTTCGCCCGTCACGGTGAGGATTCCCAAGACCAGGGCCTGCACCCCCATCAGCCCCTGCAACAAGATCATCGCGCGTCGCTTGTCGACCCGGTCGGCGATCACGCCCCCATACGGGCCCAGCAGCAGGATCGGCAAGGTCTGCAGGGCCACGATCAGCCCGAGCGTGGTGGCAGAGCCGGTGAGTGTGAGCACGAGCCACGCCTGCGCCGCCATCTGCATCCACGTGCCGCTCAGCGAAATCGCCTGTCCAACGAAGTAGCGGCGGTAGTTGGGGACCTCGAACGCCTTGAATGTGGCGTGGCCCGCCGAGAGCAGGCGCGTCATACGTTCAGCATAGAAGGCGGTGCTTTTCCGCAAATGGACAGGGCTGGTCAGGCGGTGTGGGTGTAGCCGATTGGCCCGACCACGCGCGCGCGTGAGGACGGCCAGCGGGCAGTCACCGACTCGCCGACCCAGTCCAGGTAGCCACGAGCCCCGGCCACGACATCCAGCGCGACGAGCTCGAAGGTGTCATACGGGTGGATCTCCTCCAGCAAAGCCTCGAGCCCGGCGACTGCGGCCCGCGTCGTCTTGACGATCAACAGAGCCTCGCCGTCCTCCTGGATCTTGCCCTCCCAGCGGTAGATCGATTGCACCAGTGGGACGATGTTCACGCACGCCGCCAGTTCGCCCTCTACGAGCTTCGCCGCGATCGCGTGGGCGTTAGGCTGAGGTGCGGTGACCAGACAGACGACCGCGTCGATCGATGGCTCGGGAGTGGCATTCATGGGGAGGGAGTCGCATGGCTAGCGTACCGTCGGGTGAGCAGTTCGAGATAGCCCTCGGCGAGCAGCGGGCGGTGATCGTCGAGGTCGGAGGCGGCGTGCGCGAGTACACGGTCGCCGAACGCCCGGTACTGCAACCCTATGGGCTGCAAGACATGTGCGACGGCGCCCACGGCACGCCCCTGATCCCGTGGCCCAACCGTCTGGAGGACGGCAGCTACGAGTTCGACGGCGAGCGCCACGAGTTGGCGCTCAGCGAGCCGGCCAAGCGCAACGCGATCCACGGGCTTCTGCGCTGGCGGCCTTGGGCGTGTCTGGAGCGCGAGCCGCACCGGGTCGCGATGGGCACCCGTCTGCACCCCTCGACCGGCTATCCATTCATGCTTGACGTGTCAGTGGCCTACAAGCTCGGGCGGGACGGCCTGACCGTCACGACGAGTGCTCTCAACGTGGGCGAGCGGGCCTGCCCGTTCGGCACCGGCCAGCATCCCTACTTCTCGCCCGGGGAGGGCACCGTCGACGAGTGCGCCTTGGAGTTGCCGGCCGCCACGCGCATCCTCACCGACCCCGAGCGTCAGCTGCCGGTCGGGCGCGAACCCCTCGAGGGCTCCGACTACGACTATCGCGCCGGCCGCTCGCTCGACGGCGCGATCATAGATTCGGCTTTCGCCGATCTCATTCGAGAGCCCGTCTCCGGCCGGGCCGTCGCCAAGCTAACTCGTCCAGATGGCTCTCGCCTGGAGATTTGGGTGGACGAGGCCTATCCTTTCCTGGAGGTGTTCACCGCCGACACGCTTGCCCCTACGCGCGCGCGCAGGGGGCTTGCGATCGAGCCGATGAGCTGCGCCCCGAACGCGTTTCGTAGCGGCGAGGGCTTGGTGCGCCTGGAGACGGGGGAGAGGTGGCGCGGGAGTTGGGGGGTGGGGGTGGTTGAGTCGGGTCGAAGCGAAACTACGATCGCCTAGCGTTGGGCCTGAATTTCAACCGGTCGGCCCGGTTGGCGCAGGGCTCAGTTCGTCTCGCGGATGACGCAGCGAAAGCCGATGTGGCTCGTGGAAGTGTCGACCGCCTCCGGTTGGCGTGCGGCGGGGCGGTAGCGCAGGCAGTAGCTGGGCGCACAAAGGTGCGAGCCGCCCTTGATCACACGGCGCGGAATGCTCTCGCCGGGGCGTCCCCGGTCATAGCTCGCCGCCGGCGTCTGCACGCGCGGATTGACAGGCGGCCCGCAACACGCCTTCGGCGGCTCGGAGCCGGCCCCCTCGGGCGAATAGAAGTCGGCCGTCCACTCCCACACGTTGCCGGTCACGTCGCGCAACCCGAAGCCGTTGGCGGGAAACAGGCCGACCGGCGAGGTCCCCCGCCAGCCCTTCGCGCCCGTGTTCTGCCAAGGGAACTCGCCCTGCCAGGTGTTCGCCATCAGCTCGCCGCCCGGATGCGGCTCGTCGCCCCAGGCGTATGCGCGGCCGTCGAGGCCGCCGCGAGCGGCGTACTCCCACTCGGCCTCGCTCGGCAGTTGCTTTCCCGCCCACCTGGCGTAGGCCTCGGCGTCCTCGAAAGCGACATGCGTGACGGGATGCTCGCCTCGCTGCGAGTTATTGCTGTCAGGGCCCCATGGGTGCCGCCAACTGGCTCCCGGTACATAGGACCACCACCGAGTCGGGTCGTTCAGGGGCACCGGGCCCGGCGTCGGGTGGAACACCGCGGACCCGGGGTACAGCAGCGAGGGGTCGGCCTCGGGATAGGCGGCTGGATCGAGAGCACGCTCGGCCACGGTCACATAGCCGGTCGCCTCGACAAAACCTGCGAAGCGCTCGACGGTCACCGGGTCCCGGTCGATCCTGAACGCGTCAAGCTGCACCTCTCTAACGGGCGCCTCTTCCGGATAGAACTCGGCGCAGCCCATCCGAAAGCGAGCGCCCTGGAGCTGGATCATGTCGGAACTCGGCATCTCAGGATTGATCATGCCTGGTTTGGAGTGACGGTATCCTCCGAAGTGGATGACGCGACTCTGAGGCTTGCCTATAGAGTCGCAGTCGAGACCGTGCGGGTCACCCCGCGAAACCAGGCACGATTGCGACCGGAGGCGAAGCTCATGGGAATGCCGTTCAAAGGCGTCGTCAACGTCGACATCAGGGATTCCGTTCCCGACTGGGAGCCGTTCGAGCCACCACGCGCTCCCGAGGGCGCGCCGAACGTCGTGTACATCGTGCTCGACGACGTCGGCTTCTCGGCGATGAGCAGCTACGGCGGGTTGATCGAGACCCCCAACATCGACCGGATCGTGCAAGCGGGTGTGCGCTACACGCAGTTCCACACGACCGCCCTGTGCTCGCCCACGCGCTCGTGTCTGCTCACCGGACGCAACCACACCCGCAACAGCATGGCCTGTATCACCGAGGCCGCGATCGGCTATCCGAACGCCAGCGGCACGATCCCGCCGGAGAACGGGATGCTCTCGGAGATCCTCGGCGAGCGCGGTTGGAACACCTACATGGTCGGCAAGTGGCACCTGTGCCCCACCGATGAGATGAACCTGGCCGCGCCCCGGCGCAACTGGCCGAGCGGTCGCGGTTTCGAGCGCTGGTATGGGTTCCTCGGCGCCGAGACCAACCAGTGGTATCCGGACCTCGTCTACGACAACCATCTCATCGACCAGCCCAAGACGCCGCAGGAGGGCTATCACCTGACCGAGGACATCACCGACAAGGCCCTCGAGTTCATCCGCGACTCCAAGGCGGTCGCCCCGGAGAAGCCGTTCTTCCTCTACTACGCGCCCGGGGCCTGTCACGCGCCCCACCAGGCGCCGCCCGAGTGGATCGAGAAGTTCAAGGGGCGCTTCGACATGGGCTATGAGGCGATCCGCGAGCAGGTGCTTGCCCGTCAGAAGGAGATGGGGATCGTCCCCAAGGACACCGAATTGCCGCCGCTGAACCCGATCGGCACGCCCGAGACGCGCAAGGGCCCGGAGGGTCAACCGTTCCCCGAGCTCGACTACACCCGCCCCTGGGACTCGCTCGCAGACGACGAGAAGAAGCTGTTCTGCCGCATGGCCGAGGTCTACGCCGGCTTTCTCGCCCACGCCGACTTCCACATCGGGCGACTACTGGACTACCTCGAGGCAAGCGAGGAACTCGAGAATACGATGATCGTGGTGGTGTCCGACAACGGGGCGAGCGCCGAGGGCGGCCCGAACGGCTCGGTCAACGAGATGAAGTTCGCCAACGGCGTCCCCGACGACCTCCAGCAGAACCTCGCGATGATCGACGAGCTGGGTGGCACGAAGACCTACAACCACTACCCGACCGGCTGGGCGATGGCATTCAACACGCCCTTCAAGATGTGGAAGCGCTACGAGTACAACGGCGGCACCTCCGACCCGTGCGTCATCTCCTGGCCGGCCGGTATGAAGGCGAGAGGGGAGATTCGCGAGCAGTACTGCCACGCGATCGACGTGGTGCCGACCGTCCTCGATGTGCTCGGCGTCGAGCCTCCCCAGACGATCAAGGGTCACACCCAGTCTCAATTGGACGGCGTCAGCTTGCGCGAGAGCTTCGACGACGCCTCAGCCGCGTCGCGGCGCAAGACCCAGTTCTACGCAATGCTAGGGTCGCGCTCGATCTGGCACGAAGGCTGGAAGGCCGTCACCACCCACCCCTGCATCGCCGGCTGGGGCAACTTCAACGAAGACGAGTGGGAGCTTTACCACACCGACGTCGATCGATCCGAGTTGCACAACCTCGCCGCCGAGCAGCCCGAGAAGCTGCGCGAACTGGTCAACGTGTGGTTCGCCGAGGCAGGCGCAAACGGCGCCTTCCCCTTGGACGACCGGCTGCCGGTCGAAATCTTGAGCGAGCCCCGCCCACAACTCACCGCTCCGCGCCACCGCTACATCTACTATCCAGGCAACTCGCCTGTGCCGGAGTGGCAGGCGGTCAACACGAAGAATCGCTCGTTCGTGATCGGGGCGCTAGTGGACATCCCCGAGCCCGGCGCACAGGGAGTGATCTTCGCGCAAGGCACCCGTTTTGGGGGACACGCCCTCTACGTCAAGGAAGGCAGACTCCACTACGTGAACAGTTTCGTCGGCGCGGAAGAGCAGATGATCGTCGCCACCGAGGACCTGCCGACCGGGAAGAACCTGATCCTGTCCGCTTCCTTTGAGAAGGAAGGCAACGAGCCGATCAGCGCGACCGGCACATTGAAGCTCTATCACGGCGAGCACGAGGTCGGCTCAGCCCCGCTCAAGACCCAGCTCGGAGCCTTCGCGATCTCAGGCGCTCCTCTGTTCGTGGCAAGACACGCGGGAGAGCCCGTCACCGACGACTACCCGGGCGAGTCTCCTTACGCGTTCGTCGGCGGGCGCATCGACCGAGTCGTGATCGACGTCAGCGGCGAGCCCTACGTCGACATGGAGCGCCAAGCGGAGATGCTGTTGAGGTCGCAATGATGGTCGCGGCGCTCTCTTGTCAGTCGACCGCGCGGTGAGCGCCAGTCGCGGGACCGATCCGCTCAAACCGAACCTGTGCTCACGCCTTCGCGACGGATTGGCTGCCCTGTAGCGCGCCAGGGCCCCTCGCCCGATGCTCGTGTGCGGACTGACTCTCCATCTCGGGAGCCGGCCCGCCTGTGGTGGCGCGGTACCAGGCGACGTAGCGACTTACGAGCGGCGACGCCGAGAGGCCGTGCAGGAGGACCGACAGGCCCACGGTCAGATAGCAGGCCGTGAGGATCGTCGTTGCGTGAGCCTGATGGGTGTCCTCGACGATCACCGCAAACACGATCGATGCGAGCCCGCGCGGACCGAACCAGCCGATGAACGCCACGGTCGGGGCGCGCGCCTTGGTGCCCAGTAGGCATAGGGCTACGGGCAGCATGCGAACGATCGTCAGGCTCAGAACGCCATAGAGCGCGATCTGCCAGCTCACGTGCTCGAGCGCGGGGCCGAGCAGTATGGCACCGAAGATAAGGAACGTCACGCTGTCCAGCAGCGCCCCTGTCTCCTCGGTGAAGCGCATCGACGAGGCCGCGTTCTCGCGAGCGATCAGGCCGAACAGCGCGCCGGCGGTGAAGGCCGCGATGAAGCCCGACCCGCCTAGAGCCTCCGCGATCCCGTAGGCGAGCACCGCCCCTGCGACGGGGACGATCTGGCGCCACTCATCGGCTATCAAGCCTCTCGCGCCAGCGTTGTTCACGATCATGGCGGCGATAGCTCCCGCGGCGATGCCACCGGTGAGCCCGTAGCCGATCTCTTCGCCGATCACCTGCCCCGCATGGACTCCACTTCCGGTCTCAGAGGTCGCCAGAACGATCAAGAGGATCGGGACGCAGATGCCATCGTTCAGCCCACTCTCGACGTTCAACGACTGCCGCACACGTTGGGGAAGGCTTCTGTCGGTCACGACCGCGCTACCGAGTCCCGCGTCGGTCGGCGCGAGGATCACAGCCAAGATCAAGGCATCGCCCACCGAGAACGATCCGAACAAGGCAAGTGCCAGTACCGCGCCCAGCACAATCGTCAGCGGCAGTCCGACGCCGAGCAGGCGCACCGGCATCGCGGATTCCCGCCGCAGCGACCTGAGATCGATGCGCGAGGAATCGGAGAACAGCACCACCGCCAGCGTCGCTTCGGCGAGCTCGCGCACCGTTGAGCTCGTCGGTCCCACGTTGAGATCTGCGAACACCAGCGGGCCCGCGAGAACCCCGAGGGCGACGACCACTATGGGCGTCGTGATCGGTGTGCCTGACAGCCGCCGCGACACGGCCGCGACGAGCAGCAGCGCAAGTCCGACCGTCGCAAGGCCCCAGTCCACCACGCCACCATAACCGGGCGCGGCATTTCGCTGATTTCAGACACAAGTCGGTCCTTGCGGGCACGCCGGGCGGATCCCGTGGGACCAAGCCCCGTCACCCTTCTTGGTTCCCCGCGGGCTGAGCGGGTAGAGGGCTTCTCAGCTACAGAAATGAGGTCCCAATGGATACCGACAAGAACGTGGACGAGGGCATTGGTCGTCTCAAGGAGGCCGCGGGCAGCCTGAGCGGCGATGGCGACTTGAAGAACGAGGGCAAAGTCGACCGGGCCAAGGCCTCGGTCAAGGACAAGATCGACCGCGCCGCCGAAAGAGCCAAGGAGGCGCTGCATCGAGATGAGAAATAGCCGCGCCGGCCGCGTCGCACCCGGGCCTGCACCTGGCTGCGGGCCACGGCCAGAAGGCTATGGCGGCATTGGCTTTGATGCCTGGTGAAACGCCGATTTCAGTCGACCTCGCGGACGAAGGTGCGCCTGATCGAGTCCATCTTTGAGGCCGGACTCGGGGATCAGTAGATCTTCACAGGTGTGCCGGGGCCGATGTGGGCGGCCAGCCAGTCGATGCTCGCGGTGGCGAGCCGCACGCAGCCGTGTGATTCGGCCTCGCCAAGCGTCCCGCCGAGGCCCTCACGGCCATGGATGCCGATCTGGCCCGGGCCGCCTTCGAATTCCTGAAGCACGTTGGAGCGTGCGCTGAGCGCAAGCGCGAACGGACCGTCGGCCTCCCCGGGAGCCAATTGCACAGTCTCCTCGACGAAGAACCGGCCCGTTGGGGTCGGGGTCGAGGGCTTGCCCACCACCGCTCGCATCGCCGCGACCATGCGGCCGTCGCGATAAACGGCCACGCGGCGTGCGCCGAGATCCACCAGGATGCGCCAGCCGGTTACGAGCCTGCGCGTGCCGGCCTGCACGATCCATCCCGTCGACCCATTGGGGCGGCCGGGAAGTATGACCCTCAACCATCGCTTGGCGTCCGGAGCGGTGAAACTGCCGATCACCGGCAGCGTCGTGCGCTCGCCTGTGATCGGCCTACGAGCCGCGACGAATGCCACCCGAGGCGAGCTGGCCGCCGGCGCGCGATGTGCGCCATGGCCACTCAGCATCTGTGCGAGCTGCTGAGTGGCCTGTACCCGTGCCGGAGTTCCCGTCCCGAGGGCCGGACCTGCCGTGAAGCCGAGCAGGCACACGGCCAGCCCGACGATGCTCAGCCGGTGAATGCGCCGGGCCTGTGGGGGAGCGCCGGGCGGGCCGGTGTGCGCGGGGTGGAGGCTTTGCGGGCACGGTGGCGCCTATGGCGTCTGTGGTGCTTGGCAGTCGTCCTCGACGCGATGGGCGCCGTCGGGGCCGTCGTGCCGACGCCGGTACCGGAGAGGAGGGCTCCCACGCCCGGTGTCGTCACCGCCGAGCCGCTGCCGGTGGTCGTGCCCGCGCCCGTGGTGGTAGTCGTTTCTCCGCCCACGGTCGTCTTTTCGATCGCGGCGGTTTCTTGCGGGGTGGTGGTTTCGGTGCCGCCGCCACTCCCGCTGGCGCTGGACGCGCAGTTGGACGTCGTGATGGTGTTGTTTTCGAGGGTCACAGCGGCGGTCCGGGCGAGCAGCCTGCCGTGGATCGTCGCGCCGGTATTCGCAGTGATGCTGTCTGCGGCCATGACAGTGCCGACGAAGTGTGTGCCGCTCCCGAGCGTCGCGGAAGATCCGACCACCCAAAAGACATTGCACGCCTGCGCCCCGTTGATGAGCGAGACGCTGGTGTTGGAGCCTGTCGTCAAGGTCGTTCCGATCTGGAATATGAACACGGCATTCGGGTCGCCTTGGGCGTTCAGCGTCACACTCCCGGAGGAGAGAAGCAACGATGAGCTTGCCGTGTAGACGCCCGGCAGGAAAGCCTGCCCGGCGAGCTCTTCTCCGGCCGAGCCACTGCTCGCTTCGTTTGCGGCTGTCGTCGCCGCCGTCGTGAGAGCGCTCTTGGCTTCATTTGCCACCGCGTCATCGACATGTTCTGAACCGAGCACCACCGGGGCGCCGGTCACAGAGGAGCCGGGAGCGAGACCGAGATCGCCGAACATCGTGGTCGCGCCCGTGTTGGTGATCGTCGAGCCGCCCAACACGGAGAAGCTTGCGGCCTTGCCCAACCCCACGGTCGTGGCGCCGAGCGCGCCACTGGCGAAGATCAGGCTGGACAGTGCGCCGAGCAGGATCAATCCCGCTCGAAGCATGCCTCCCATTTTCCAGGGCAAGTGACGTTTTGCCGCGGATGAGCCGCCGGTTGACGGCTCGTGCTGCTCAGAAACGCCGCGATGTGTGGGCGTCTGGTGCTGCGGTGGGACGCCGCTGTTCATAGGGCGTCTCCTGACTGCGGCTTTGACTCGCCGCGATAGAAGGGGAATGGCTCCCCGGTCTCTTTCGACCTATTGTTGTATCGGCAGGCGCTTGCTCCGGCATTAGCGATACGTGGGCCTCTCAACGCATGTCGAGCGCGGCTTCGCGTGTGAGCGGAACGGCAAGCTCGCGACGCGTGCGAACGCCGAGCTTGCGATAGACGTTGCGTGCGTGCGTGCGCACCGTCTCGATTCCCACCCCGAGCGCAAGAGCGATCTGTGCGTTGGAGCGGCCCTGCTGAAGCAGGGGAAGCACTTCGGCCTCCCTCCGGGTCAGCTGACTCACGCCTCGACCGAGCGGAGCGCCGGAAGAGGGGCGCGCGCGGGGAATCAGTTGGAGTCCCCTCGAAGCGAGGTGAATGGCGTTGATCACGTCACGCGATTGCGTGTCCCCGCCAAGGCAGGCACTCGCCCCGAACGCAAGCGCCTGTGCACACTCGGCGGCAGTGGGATCGTGCCCGAGCAGCAGGAGACGGGTCGCCGGGTGGGACACGCAGAGCTCGCGCACCTCGGCCAACTTGCCGAGGGCGTCGATGTCGAGGATCGCGACATCCGGACGGTGCGCGCGCAGCACGACTCCGATTCGACCCTGATCCACATCGGAAGCCACGACCAGCAGGCTCGGGTCGCTCTCGATCAGCTTGCGTAGCCCGCCGGCGAAGAGATCGTCGAAGTGGGCGAGAACCACTGTGATGGGGGCATGTGATGGCATAGGCGGCCCAGGCGTGGGCCAGCGCGCACGTATTCATCGGCAGCAATCGACGTAAGGGTGAGCCCCGTCTCACCCTCGGCTCCCCCCGCCGCTCCCCCCAAGACCACCCTTCACGGAGGAAGAACCGGGCGCCCGGCGGCCTCAGCATGGAAGGCGTGGCTCGTTTCCTACTCCCTTTCGTCCTGGCTTTCGTGCTGGCGACCGTGCTTCTGCCGTCTTCGCCGGCAGGAGCTCACGGCACACTGCCTCGCGCTCTGAGCACCGACCCGGTGGCACTTTCGCTGAAGCTTGCCGAGCGCTACTGGCACGGGGTGCCGGCGTGCGGGACTCCTAAGATCCTGACCAGTGCCGGTCAACTGCCCAACACCACCTACGAAGCCGTCACGAGCCCCGAACCGGCGAATTCCGTGGTCGAGATGTGGACAGAAGTCCAGCGGTGCACGATCACGATCAACACCTCCATCTGGCCAAGTTGGCGTCAGGACGATGAATTCTTCCAGTGGTTCTGCGACGCGATGACGCACGAGGTAGGGCACCTGTTCGGGCACCTCGACAGCGGACAAACGAATCCGTCGTCGATCACTTATCCGTTCCTCAGTTCGACGAGCCCCAACTTCAGCTCGGTCCCCGAGTGCAAGAACGTTGCCCTACGGTACGGCTCGCAGGAAATTCGCAACGAAAAAATGCATAGCCGTCACTGACCGCGGGAGGACTCGACGTCAGCCCAGTTGTTGGATCACGATGGAAGCAACCGCGGGGTGCGTGCCTCCGGCCAGTGGAGTGATCGTAAGCGCCGGAGTGTTTCCCGCTGGGTTACGAAGCTCGATCTTGGAGTTCGCGACGCCGGTGGTGACGAGTGCATCGCCAACAACTTGGCTTGTGCCGGTCGCTCGCCCATAAACGGTGTAGGGCAATTCGACCATCCCGCTCCCAGAATCCAGCGCGATTGCCAGCTGACCAGGCTCGCTGACGGATACCGAGAAGTCGACGCTGTAGGTGCCCGCGCCTGGTAGCACGAATTCGCTCGCGTTGAGACGAACGATCCCACCCGAGGCGGGACCGTTTTGGGGAAAGGAGACCGGGGCGCCGGCCGCAACCGTCGCCGCATTGTCGGGCGGCATCAGAGCGTAGAACTCTGCGTAAACCGTTGATCCTGCCGAGCCTCCAGGACCGGTGGGCCCGGTCGGGCCATTAGCCCCGGGCGGACCGGCGCCCCCGGTCGCACCGGTAGGTCCGGTCGAACCGGCAGGCCCGATCGAACCGGAGGGACCCTGTGCGCCTGCTTCGCCCTGGGGCCCTGTTCCACCCGTAAAGCCCGCTGCGCCAGTTTCGCCCTTGGGTCCGGCTTCTCCTTTAGCGCCGGCGACGCCCGGAGGCCCGGTCGGTCCCACAGATCCCGTCGCGCCCGCTGCGCCGCTGAGTCCTGTGAGTCCGATCAGCCCCGCAAGTCCGGGTGCGCCTTCGTTGCCGGTGAGTCCCGTGGATCCTGTAGAGCCAGTCGCGCCGATGGCCCCGCTGAGTCCGGTTGCGCCCGGAGCTCCCGTCGAACCCGAAGCGCCTGTAGCGCCTTCTTGACCGCTCAGCCCATTCGCGCCGGCTACGCCCGTGAGCCCGCCTGGCCCAGTTGGGCCCAGTGGACCGTGGGGGCCTTCTGGTCCGTCCGGGCCTGGTAGTCCCGCGAAACCTGTTGGGCCGCGAATGCCCGCGTGTCCTCGTCGCCCGCGTGGTCCCGCAGTCGGGGATGGCTGGCGCCGGCACCGTGATGGGCGCGCAGGACCGACCCGCCCTGTGAATGCGGATGGCGCGCACGATCGAGCAGAAGTTGACTTAGCCAGCGCTGCGTCCGGAATGACGGCCACGATGCCTGACAGCCACCATGCAGAGCCCGCTACCGCGAGCACGCCGCAAACACGCTGCCGTGACGGTAGAAAAGCGCCGATCTTTCCGAAAATGACCATTAATTGGAATATCGACGGTTGGGCGGCGCGACTTGAACGCCAACGCTGAGTGGGTCACATGGGGATATGGGGAAGATCGACGCTAACTCGCTCAATGGCCTCGGAGCTCGCCGGCTAGCTGCGCGACCATCCAGAAGAGTTGTCCCGATCCAGTAAGGCGATTGTGGCTAGGTGACTTGCGCGTGGTGGTGCGGGGTGACGTGTCGTTGGTTGGTGTCGGGTGTGCGGGGGTGGAGTGTGATGCGTCCGCCGCGTGCGGGCACTACGAATACGTTGCGGTGGGCAACTCGCTCTGCACGCTGAGGGGAAGGCTCCAGGCGGGCGTGGCGCAGGATGGTTCTGAGCACGATTCGCGCCTCGGTGAGGGAGAAGGCGGCGCCGATGCATCGTCTCGGTCCGCCGCCGAACGGAATCCAGGTGTAGGTGCCGGCGCGGGTGTCCAGGAAACGCTCTGGGCGGAAGGCGAGTGGGTCGGGGTAGAGCTCTGGGCGGCGGTGCACGAGCGTTATGTAGGGGGCGATCATCGTGCCACTCGGGATCGTCAGTCCGGGTAGCTCGAACGGCTCGGTTGCGAGTCGTGCGGTCAGCGGGAAGGCTGGGCGCAATCGCATTGCCTCCTTGACGACAGCGTCGAGGTAGTCGTCGTCTCCGTCTAGCGCGGCTGTTTGTAGGCGGGCTAGTGCATCTGGGTAGCGAGTGACCCGCTCGAAAACCCACGTCAGGGTGGAAGCGGTGGTGTCGTGACCGCCGAGCAGCAGGGTGCGCATCGCGTCGCAGATCTCCTCCTCGCTCATCAGGCGGCCTTGGCTATCGGTTGTGCGCAGGAACATACCGAGCACATCCTCGCCATCCAGCTTGTCCTCGCTGCGCCGCTGGGCGATCTCTTCGAGCACGATCGCGTCGACCGCGTCGATCGCGCGGCGGACTCGGGGGAAAGGTTTGTCCCATCCGTTCTGTCGGCTGGTCGCGATCATCGTCTGTAGGAAGAACCGTCGTGAGTGGCCCTCTCGGAGCAGCGCGAGCGTCGCCAAGCGCAACCGCTGCACGCGTGTGTGGTCGGTGACCCCGAACACTGTGGCCATGATCACCTCGAGGCTGATCGCTTCCATGTGCGGCTGACAGGGAGTGGGATGTCCGTAGGGCCAATGTGCGAGAACCTCTTCTGTCTTGCGTTGCATCGTCTCGTGGTAGCTGCTCAACGCGTCGCCGTGGAAAGGGGGGAGCTGCGTTCGTCGCCTGCGCATATGCTCGGCGCCGTCGATGTTCGTGAGCCCCGTCGGGCCGAGGAAGAGATGGTGCGCGGACACCTTTGCCAGCGCCGCCCCGAGGCGAAGCACGCCGGTGTCGGCAGTAAAGACGCGCTTGATGTCCTCGGGGTCGGTCAGGCACAGCCATGGCCCCGTCCCTGGCATCGGCACGAGGAAACGATCGCCGAGCCGCTGGCAGCGCTGCGCGAACTGCTCTGGCGCAAGCCAATACTGAGCGGCATTGACGACCGCAGGACGTCGCAGTCGAGGCACGTCGGTAAGCGTTTGGCTCATGAGCCCAATCCTCTCTAGTTACTCAGGGAGGAATAGAGTAACATGGTATCCAATGGTGCCAATAGCCGAACTGCTTGAGGTGGCTCCCGTCGTGGGCGACGACGCGCTCTTTGACCGCATCGCCGCAGCGGCGCTCGAGGAGTTCGCCGAGCACGGCATCCGCCGCACCTCCATGGAAGACATCGCCCGCCGTGGCGGTGTCTCACGGATGACCGTTTTCCGCCGATTCGCGAGCAAGCAGCGTCTCGTGGAGGTCGTCATCGCACGCGAGGTCCATCGCGGAATGCAAGAGCTCGACCTCCTATGGGAAGGCGCGGAAACGCTAGAGGACCGACTCGTCGCCGGGTTCGAGTTCGCCGGGCGCTACGTGCGCGGCCACCGGCTATTCGACCGGCTGCTACGCAGCGAACCCGAGGTCCTGCTACCGCCGCTCACCCTCGACGGCGGACCCGTGCTCAAGCTCTACCGGTCACTCATCGCCAATCGACTCCAAGCCGAAGTCAACGCCGGTCGCGCCAAGACAGAAGACCTCGATGGTGTCGCCGAAGTCATCGCACGCCTCGCGATCTCACTCCTACTCACTCGCGACGGAACCATCACACTCGACGACCCCCACTCAGTCCGACGCCTGGTCAACCTCGCGCTACTCCCGATGCTCCAGCCACACGACGGCTAGCGCCGGCTGCAACCCACGCAACTCAACCGGCCGCGACGCGCCAAGCGCGATGTCAACCCTTGTACTTGCCGATTTACGGCGATTTCCAGGCTCCCGAGTGGACAGCACTCAAACCCCTCTCAGGGTTTGAGTCCGAACATGATGGTGCGCTCGAGTGGACTTGAACCACCACGGACCATTCGGTCCACAAGGCCCTCAACCTTATTCAGGGGCGCCATATGCGTCCGCCTCGCCATATGCGTCCGCCTGTGGGGAGTGTCAGATTGACGGTGGATCTGCTTGGTGGTTTTAGTTGATTCTTCCTTCGAACGCTATCGCGAACGCGTTTAGTGCGGGCTTCCATCTCATTGCCCAGCGTGCTCTGCCTCGCCCGGTGGGGTCCAGCGCTCTGGTGGCGAGGTAGAGGCACTTCAGCGCGGCCGTGTCGTTCGGGAAGTGTCCTCGCGCGCGGACGGCGCGTCGGTAGCGGGCGTTGAGCGACTCGATCGCGTTCCTGGAACAGATCACGCGTCGGATCTCGACGTCGTAGTCAAGGAACGGTATGAACTCGCTCCAGGCGTTCTCCAAGAGCTTGCTGATCGCTGGGTATTGCTTGCCCCATTTGGCGTTGAACTCCGCGAAACGCTCTCTTGCGGCTGCCTCTGACGGTGCTGTGTAGACGGGTCTGAGGTCGCGGCTCATCTGATCCCAGTACTTGCGCGAGGCGAATCGGAATGTGTTGCGGATCAAGTGGATCACACACGCCTGGACTGTCGCGAGCTCCCACGTCGTCGTGATCGCTTCTGGCAGACCCTTCAGCCCGTCGCAGACAGCGATGCAGACGTCATCGACGCCGCGGTTCTTGATCTCGGTGAACACGCTCAACCAGAACTTCGCGCCCTCCCCGCCATCACCGGCCCAGAGCCCCAGGATGTCCCGCTCACCGTTGACGGTCACACCGATCACGACATAGACAGGCTTGTTCACCACCTGTCCGTCGCGGACCTTGACGACCATCGCGTCAATGAAGATCACGGGATAGACGCGATCGAGCGGCCGGGTCAACCATTCAGTCATCTCGCCGACGACCTTCTCGGTGATCCGGCTGATCGTGTCCTTGGAGACCTTGGCGCCATAGACCTCCCCGAAGTGCGCGGCGATCTCCCCAGTCGTCAACCCACGCGCGGTCAGCGAGAGGACGATCTCATCAACACCGGTGAGCCTGCGCTGACGCTTCTTGACGATCTGCGGCTCGAACGTCGACTCGGTATCCCGCGGCACCTCGATCTCGACCGGTCCGATCTCCGTCAGCACCGTCTTGGCGCGCGTCCCGTTACGCGAATTCCCGCTGTTGCGGCCTGCCGGGTCGTGCTTGTCATAGCCAAGGCGCTCGCTCATCTCCGCGTCAAGCGCGGTCTCGAGCACGCTTTTGGTCAGCTGGCCCAACAGCCCGTCGGGGCCAACCAGCTCGATGTTCTGCTCCTTGGCCTGCTCCAAGAGATACTCAGCCAACTGCTTCTGATCAACGATATCTGTAGTCATAGACCCGATCATCTCCTCCTGATCGGTCAGACCCGCTAGCTCCGTCATTGGTCCATCCCTTCGGTCAGACCAAGCCAGATCCACCGTTTATCAGACAGACCCCGCCTGTGTCCAGATCGTCCGTTTTGTCTGGTTTTCGGGATGCATAGGACACATCGGACGATCTGAGTGTTGCCACGATGTTGCCACGGCGGAGGGGGGATCTGACTATTCGGGTCGAGTTCGCCGTAGGACTTCTTCGGCGAACTCGACGAGGTGGCGCGCTTGTCGTAGCGAGCGCTTCAGCTCGGCTGTGGTGACGGTGATGAACCCATAGTGGGCGGTGTCCTTGATCTCGATCAACTGGCGCAACTGGCTGGCGGCGCGCTTGCCGCCGGGTGTGATCGTGGCGAGCAGCGTCTCGGCGTCATGGTGGTTCTCCGAGCGCGAGCGTCGTCCAAGCTCGTGGCAGCAGGTCGCGTCGGCGGCGGCGATTCCCGCGAGGATCGCCACCGAGACAGCAACGCTTGCGTATTCGAGCGAGAGGTCGTTTACGTCGGCTGTCAGCTCGGCGACCTCCAGGAAGCTGCGAGCGTGGTCGAGGCGGCGGCGCGCCTCGACGGGTCCGCAAACTTGGGTGCGCGACGGTCGTCTGACCGTCAGAGTCCTCGCAATAGGGTACGGAGTGGTTTGCCTGCGAGTTCGATCGCATCGCGGCGAAACTCGGCGAGGATCGGCGGCTGCTCCTCGACCAGCCGCGGCAGGTCGGCTGTAGAGATCTCCACGATGCCGGCATTGTTGCCCGTCCAGCGGCGCACGTTCTCTGCGAGAGCGTCGATCTGTGTTCGCCACCGCTCACTTTCGGGGTCGAGATTGCTGGGCCGCACGATTAGTAGGTCGATGTCGCTGTGAATGTCCCCGTCGCTTCGCGCTGCGCTGCCGAACAGCGAAGCGTGCATCGCGGGTATCTCCCAGGAGCCGATCTCCTCCCGCAGTCGCCGGATCAGCTCAGCGTGCGCGCCGGCCATCTGCTCGACTGCGCCAGCGAGCAGATGGCGGTGGTTCAGCGAGTAGAGCTGGGCGTTGCCGGCTGGAAGACGCTCGATGATCCCCTGGCCCACGAGTCGCTCGAGCACGTGCTGAACGCCGGTCTTAGAGCGGCCGGCGCGGCGCGCGATCTCGCGTCCGCTGCGTGGCATGTTGGATCCCGCGAGCACGATCAGCACCGCAGTGTCCACGCTGGGGGAGATCACCGTATACGGCCTCGCTACATCCATGGCCTAATGATAGCCCAAATGGACTAAATAGTGGCCGTTGCACGTGAGGCACTCCTCGGACAAATTCGTCTTGCTGGTGTCTGGCTGGGGCACGTCAGCGATCGAGCACACGAGGCGCCGGAGTGGTTGTCCGTGGCTCAGGTCGCAGCACGCTATGGCGTCACGCCGCAGGCGGTCTACAAATGGATCGAGTCCGGACGCGTCAGCGCGGAGCGGACCCCGGGCGGCTCCTGGCGACTAGCGGCCGACCAGTTCGAGCGCCATCGCGCCAGGCAGGACGCTGCCACAGCGCTCAAGGCAAGCTGGTCGAACGCGCAGGGAGTGCTGCCAGTCCCTCTGACGAGGAGTTGGCGGCTGAGATCGTCGCGCGACGTCGCCGCTGAGTGCTCGTAGTCTTCGACGCCACGGTGCTCTGCGGCGTCCTGAGAAAGTCAACGGGCTACAACTTCAAGCTGTTGGAGCTCGCCTCAGACGGCGCACTCCTCCAAGGCTTCACGACCGACATCGCCGGGACAGAGTCTGCCCTACAGATGTCGCGGAGGACGTCGTCGTCCTCTGACACCCGAAACGCAACGACTGTAGTGCTGGCCCACGCCCCTGGACATAGGCCACCCCGGCACCCTCGGTCACCGCGAAGTTGCGCGTGGCGGTCCGAAGCAATAGGGGTCAGGTGCCCTGTCCCTCAGTGGCAATGCGGTCGTCTCAATCGACACGCTCCGCGCTGTCGCTATGGACGACGAGCGGCAGCGCTGCGCCTCGCCCCGCTGAGTGCTGCTTTGCGAGCGCTTGATGGTAGCCGCGGTCGGAGGTGAGGGCGCCTCGGATAGCGACGCGCGAATCGCCGGCTTCGTCGGCACCGTGGGCGTCGAAAGCAGGCGGGGGCAGAGCAGATTGCCAAGTCTAGTGTTGTCTCGCGAGCGTGCCCTAGACCGCGCCAGCGCTGCGTACGAGGATCGCGTACAAGGAACTCGTCAACCGCCCCTCGCGCTCAGATGCCGAATGTCAGCCAGCCGCGTACTCCTTCTCGGCCTTCTCGAGTTCCTTCTGGAACTCCTTGGCGTCAACGTCGATTTCCTTCTCGATCGTCTTTTCAGCGCGCGTGAGCACCTTGTCGAGCTGTTCTTCAACGCGCGACTCGCCGATCACGAACAGTGTTGCTTCCCCAGCTTCGATGAGGTCTCCAAGTTCCTTGGCGGCATCCCCGGGAATGCCCTTTCTGAAATGTCCGCCCAGACCGCCAATGACGCCCCCGACCAGGGCCGCCGGGATGACCGCTGGCGCAGCCACTACCCCGACCGCCGCTCCGACTGCGATGCCTCCCCACGCGCCGTGCTGGGTGGGCTTCTCGTGCTTCTCGACATGGACCTTGCCGTCGGTGTCCTTTGTCACCAAAGCAACGTCATACGTACCTACGAGTTTCGCCGCATGCAGTTCGAGCAGCGCGTCGTAGTCCGCCTCCGCGCCAGCACGGTCAGCGTAGGTAGCGGCATAGATGAAAACCGGTCTGTCGCTCATCTGATCTCCTGTTCGTAGCTTGGGATGTTCTGAAAAGGGGGCTGCCCGGGCTCCGTGCTAGGAGCATTTGAGGGATTCGTATGCCTGCTTGTAGCTGGCGGTGAGTCCGGCGATTGCGGTCTTGACCTGGGGCTCGGATTGCTTGAGCACCGCTTCGATGTTTCCCGAAGATCGCGCCGTGGAGACGAGGGTCTTCGCGAGTCCGGCAAGCTCGGCCTGGAGGGCGGTTTGCGCGGTCTGCACTGGAGCCTTACTCGCGGCGGCCAGATTTCCGGTGGATTCCTTGATCTTGGCTACTTCTTTGCCCATCGCGGTGGCGGCGGCTTTGATTTCTTCCGGAGCTTTCGTGGAAATCGACAGCCCAGAGAGTTTCGAAAGTTCCGCCTGAATTGCCTTGGTGGAGGAACACACCTGCGCGGTCGCCTTTTCTTCAGAGGATTCGCCACACGCGGCCAGCGCTACGGGAGCGAGCAGGATCGCCGCTAGGACCGCTGGGCGCCTACAGACTCTGAACACCATGACTGACGCGAGCTGTGATGACATCTGGGCCTCCTTCTAAGGCGTCAGTGACCGACTTCGAAACGCGGCAACGCGGACATCCTCCAACGAAGCGAGCTGCCCTCCATCGGTAGTCCCCCGCACATCGGCTGCACATTGCCGGCGATCCCACGGATCCGCCCAGCGTGCCCGCAGGGACCGACTTGCGTCTGGAATCAGCGAAATGCTGCGCCCGGTTATGGTGGCGTGGTGGACTGGGGCCTTGCGACGGTCAGGCTCGCGCTGCTGCTCGTCGCGGCCAGCACAGTTTCGGCCTGAGCGGATCGGTCCGGCGACGGGCGCTCACCGGCGCAGACGACGGGAGTGCGACCGACGTCGTGCCAGGGCCTCGAAGAAGATCATGTAAAGCGCGACGGCAAAATAGACCGTCACGGCCACCAGTGGTACAACGAGCCCGATCAGGATTGCGAGCAGGTATCCGCCGAGCACGGGAAGCAGTTCGAGTGGTTCATCCTGCTGCTCCGCACCCGCTTCCGCAGGCGAGGAGAGGCCCTCGCGCCGGGCATAGGCGTCCAATGCGAAACTAAGGGCCCGGATGGCCAGCAGGGTCAGCCCGTACATCGTTACGAAGACACGCTCGCTTGAGCTGGAATGCAGGGAGTCCGCGACAAGTCTGGTTGGGAACGGCAGGAACGCCACCACGAGCAACACGAGCAGGTTGATCCTCAACAGCAAGGGATCTGTCCGAGTGAGCCCCTCCGTGAGCTGCGAGTGGCCCAGCCAGGCAGCGCCGATCGTCAGAAAACTGACGACATAGGCGAGATAGAACGGCCACGCGTGAAGCACCTGCTCAAATGCCGTACCCGGCGGATGAATCGCGATGTCCAGTACCAGCAGCGTCGCGGCGATCGAGAACACACCGTCGCTGAATGCTTCCATGCGCGTAGTGCCGAGCGACCGAAGCACACGCGGCGTATCTTCGCCAGAAGGCACACAGCAATCATTCCACGTCTATCACCCGGTGCCTCCCGCCGGTCGAAGAGCCGCTGAGAACCATCGACGCGACAAAGTCACGGCATGCCCGCCATCTTCGAACAACCTCGCCGACACTGACCGAGATGTGGCTAGCGCGCTCGGATCGCGCTACTGGGTTCGCGAGCAAGCGGGCGTCCGAGCCAGAGCCGCGCAGACGACCGGATCGGACGACGAGCATCAGTCAAGCCGACGCCCGGACGCCTCGCTCCTTTCCAAGCCAAGCAGCAGCCAGCAATGGCCACTCTTAGCCAGCGACGTTGGCGCTAGGCGGGTGCTGCATTGTGGCCAGCACCGCATCGCCGCAGCGAGTGTCGCCACGGCGTTGCCACGCGCCCAACATTCGGAATAGCGAAGCTAGATGTCAACCTATGTACTTACCGATTTGCAGGGATTTTCTATGCGCTCGAGTGGACTCGAACCACCACCATGTTTACACATGACAAGGCCCTCAACCTTGTCCACGCGCGAAAGATACGTCCGCCAGCGTCCAAATCGTCCGTTTTGTGCGGTTTCCGGGACACATGGGACGTATCGGACGAAATGACTTGGGCCAGAGATGGGTCACGGATTCTGGCGACGGGCCAGCTCGATAGCGTGCTCGTGCCGGCGCTCGACGGGTGTGGGGTAGCTGCTCGTAGCCAGCGTCGTCCAGCTCGAACGTCTTGTGCCGCAAACGCATTTGAATGCTCTCTTGGTCAGGACTTGGAAAAAGGTCCTGAGATGTCTAACATCTCGAAATGAGATGTCTGCCAGCACATCATTGGACGCCGCACAAGCCGACAGGCTCCTAGCTGCTCTGGGTGAACAGCTCGCGCTGCGCGAGGAGTGCTACTCCCTCGTAGTCATCGGTGGCTCCGCTTTGCTTACGCTCGAGCTGGTGGCCCGCACCACCCGCGATGTCGACGTGCTCGCGATCATGGATGGCGGGGAGCTCGTCTCTGCGGAGCCGCTCCCACCCGGTCTGCTTGAGGCCGGGCGGGTAGTTGCTCGGGACTTTGGTCTGCCGATGGACTGGCTGAACGCCGGTCCCGCGTCATTGCTGGATCTCGGGCTACCAGAGGGGTTCCTACAGCGCGCTCAACGTCGTGACTATGGCGAGGCGCTTACAGTGATGTTCGCCTCGCGCATCGACCAGATCCACTTCAAGCTCTACGCGGCAGTCGACCAAGGCGCTGGGCGCCACTTCGCAGACCTACAGGCGCTTGAGCCAACCGAACCGGAGCTGCTACAGGCAGCGCGCTGGAGTCGCACTCACGATCCGTCCGAGGGTTATCGCAGTGTCCTGCTGGAACTCCTCACCTATCTCGGGGTTAGCAATGGATCTGACTGCGTTTAGCGACAGGCTCAGCATGCAATTGCTCAACTTCGCCTGGGATGAGTGGGCGCAGATGGGCGTATCGACCGCTGCGCATCATGAAAGCCGCTGGGCGCAGGATCCCGAGGCCCTATTGGTGTTCACCCTCGAGGTCGCGCGCGCGGACCCGCGACTGTTCGACGAGCTACTGGACTGGGCTCTGCACAACGAGGGTCTCCTAAGCGTCCGGCGGCTTCGTGCCATGTGCATCGATGAGATCGATCGCGCGCTCGTCGCTGCGACGATTTCCTGGCTCGGTCGCCGTCGGCCCCGCGCGCGCCTTCGCAGCAGCGAACGTCATCAGGCGCAAAGCGGCCTGGAGCCACTGTTCGACGGCCGCCCGGCCATCGGAGGTGCTGACCCGGACTTCGCCGCCCACGGCCTGTTGCGTCCGCCTGCGGAGCCTTCCCGGAAGTCTCAGGCGCCCGATCTCAGGAGTCCGATCAACTTTGATTTCCGGTTGCGGGCGATGCTTGGTGTTGGCATTCGAGCTGAGGTCGTCCGGATCATGCTCTGTGTGGATGCGCCGTGGATCACTGCCGGCGCGCTCGCACGCACAAGCGTCTACGCCAAGCGAAACGTTCACGACGCGCTCGCGGGTCTCGCCGATGCCGGAGCCATCTCCGTGTTCACGACCTCGGGCAAGCAGCGTTACACGATCGACAAGTCAGCATGGGCGGCCCTACTTAACCTCGCGCCCAAGAAGCTGCCGAGCCATCGTGAGTGGCCGCAGCTACTCGCGGTACTGCGCACGATCCTGCGCTGGTCGCGTCAGCCCGATCTGATCGAGGCCTCGGAGTACCTGCGCGCGAGCGCAACCCGTCAGCTGCTCGAGCACATTCGCCCCGAACTCGCCTTTGCCGGCGTCAGGACCAATCTACGCGCCACGGCCGCCGAGGCGCCAGTCGCCCTCGAACAAGTCGTGCACGACATCCTCGCCGACCTGCACCCAGCGCGTGACCTCGTTAAGGAGGAGGACGCAACGGAGCTCAAGGCAAGGTTGGTCGAGCGCGTCGGGAGTGCACCCAGTCCTTCAGATGAGGAGCTCGCGGCCGAAATCGTTGCGCGACGCCAGCCCTGAGTGCGGTCGTCTTCGACGTAACGGTGCTCTGGGCGCCCCGAGAAGCCCAGGCCATCAACGTCATGCTGCTTGAGCTCGCTGCGGACGGCATGCTCCTCTAGGGGCTCTCGGCCGAGTCTGGCCGCGAGAACCAGGCGGATCTCGTCTTCGCCGACCTTACAGCCCGACCTCGGCCAGCAGCTCATGAAAGTACAGCTCAATCAGCCTCACAAATCGATCGATGTACCGCTCCGCCTTGGACAGGCTCCCATCGCGTTCGACTACCGCTACGACGGCCCGTGTCAATGCGTCCTCGTGCTCCAGTTCCTGGTCCAACTCTAGATGTCGCATGGCTTGGCGCACCGACTCCGACCCAAGCTCGCTTTCCGCGGCATTCGTAATCTGAGGGTTGTACCTAGGCGAGTACCACTCGACCAGCCAGTCCCACACGAGTACAGGCAGCATCCCATCCTGATCAACCGACCTCCAAAGGAATGCGATCAGTAGGTCCGTCGCAAAGAGCGGGAGTGTCCGATTAACGGTGGATCTGGCTTGGTTGGTTTAGTTGATTCTTCCTTGGAAGGTTATTGCGAATGCGTTGAGGGCGGGCTTCCATCGTGTCGCCCAGCGTGCTCTGCCTCGTCCTGTGGGATCGAGTGATCTGGTCACGAGGTACAGGCACTTCAACGCGGCTGTGTCGTTGGGGAAGTGCCCTCGGGCGCGGACGGCGCGTCGGTAGCGGGCGTTGATTGACTCGATCGCGTTCGTTGAGCAGATCACGCGCCGGATCTCCACGTCGTAGTCCAGGAACGGTATGAACTCGCTCCAGGCGTTCTCCCAGAGCTTGCCGATCGCTGGATATTGCTTACCCCACTTCGCGTCGAACTCCGCGAAGCGCTCACGGGCAACCGTCTCTGACGGTGCCGTATAGACGGGTCTGAGGTCCCGGCTCATCTCCTGCCAGTACCTGCGGGAGGCGAACCCGAACGTGTTGCGGATCAGGTGGATCACACACGCCTGGACGGTCGCGAGCTCCCACGTCGTCGTGATCGCCTCAGGCAAGCCCTTCAGCCCGTCGCAGACAGCGATGCAGACGTCCTGCACGCCACGGTTCTTGATCTCGGTGAACACACTCAACCAGAACTTCGCGCCCTCACCGCCATCGCCGGCCCAGAGCCCGAGGATGTCGCGCTCGCCGTCCATGGTCACGCCGATCACGACATACACCGGCTTGTTAGCGACCTGCCCGTCACGGACCTTGACGACCATCGCATCTATGAAGATCACGGGATAGACCTTCTCCAGCGGCCTGTTCAACCACTCCGTCATCTCACCGGTGACCTTCTCGGTGATCCGGCTGACCGTGTCCTTGGAGACACGGGCGCCATACACCTCATGGAAATGAGCGGCGATCTCTCCGGTCGTCAAACCACGCGCGGTCAGCGACAGAACGATCTCATCGACGCCGGTGAGCCGCCGCTGGCGCTTCTTGACGATCTGCGGCTCGAACGTCGACTCGGTGTCCCGAGGGACCTCGATCTCGACCGGGCCTATCTCCGTCAGCACCGTCTTGGCGCGCGTCCCGTTGCGGCTGTTCCCGCTGCCCCGTCCTGCCGGGTCGTGCTTCTCATAGCCGAGGTGCTCGCTCATCTCCTCGTCAAGCGCCGTCTCGAGCACGCTTTTGGTCAACTGGCCCAACAGCCCGTTAGGGCCGACCAGCTCAATGTTCTGCTCCTTCGCTTGCTCAAGCAACTGCTCAGCAAGCTCCTTCTGATCAACGATATCTACGGTCATAGACTCGATCATCTCGCCCTGATCGGTCAGACCCGTTAGCTCCCGTCATGGTCATCCCCTTCGGTCAGACCAAGCACTTCCACCGTTAATCAGACAGTCCCCGTTAATCAGACAGTCCCCACCCGGAGCACCACCCGACGAGTGGTCTCCAGCCTAGCCACCAGAATGCGGGCGCGGGCTGTCAGGGACACGGCACTGCAGTACGGGCAATCGCGTTGCTGCCGTCCATGAACCTGAATTTGGCGGCGAACGCGAACCCTCCTTGCGGACAGTGATCGGGTAGTGGTATGCCTTTGGGTTCGTATCTCACGGTCCTGCCATGTACTTGTTCGGTGTAGTGAAGATGTAGTGGTCCGAGCGTTGATTGGAACTGCACGATCGCTACGTTGGGTCCTTCGGCGAGGCTTGGTATGAGAGGGACGCCCATTCTCAAGCGGCCTCCAAAAGGTGGCGAGGCGGGGAGAATGAGGCCGGGGAATACGATTTCGGCGTCGACGGGAGTTTGGCCTTCGGCGTAGATGAGTAGCGCAAGATGTCCGCTGTGCTCAATGGTCCTGACGATCGTGATCTGCGCGGTCTCGTCGAGGATTTCCGGGCCTACGGGGATCTCGGCGAGTGCGGTTCCGTGTCCCATGAGCGAATTGGGCGGGCATCCTTCCGGTCCGGCTATTTCGAGTGTGTTTGCTGAGCATGTCGCGAGGCCGAGTTCGCTCAATGCGAAGCCGAATTCAACGGGATAGCTGATTTCAACGCTGGTGAGGGGTGGTGGCACATGTCGGGTTGACGCTGCGATATGAAACCCGAAGCTGATGGTTGTTCCTTGGCCCAGTCGCTCCGGTGTGAGTGCTGCGTGGAGTTTGACCGATTGTCTTCCCTGTGCGATGCTTGACATTCCGAGACCGAAGATCGCGACGGTTAGTAGACCGATGGTGCGCCGTGCGGCTTGTCCCCGGCTCACCGTTGGGTGCTCAGTATGAGAGCGAGCCGGTTGTCTGCACGGTGAGCGCGTAGGTACGACGGTTGAACGCGCCGTAGAGTCCGGCGTGTCCGTGCGCGTGGGCGTAGCGGCCTGTGCCGCCGGTGACGGTGAGCGTTCCGGCGAAGCTTTCGTAGAGTCCGCCGTTGCTGGCGTGCGGAGTGGCGGTGCCGTGCCCGTCGATAGTCCCGCCTTTGGCGTAGATCGTGAAGGTGGCTGCGAACGTCGCGCCGAGGCTGCAGTAGGCGTTCATGCTGCCAGGGATCGTGCCGTGCACGATGCCTTTCTCGAACAAACGAGAGGACGAGCTTCGGTGCTTGACGTAGCTCATGTGCGCTTCGTCGGTGGCCTTCAACGCACGCGACACCCGTGCCGAGGGGACGCTACCGGCCAGCTCTCGGCCAGACGTAGCGGCAACGAAGGACGAGCAGGAGATCGCGAGCAGACTTATCGCGGCGAGGGTCGCAAGGCCGAAGCATCGTAGTTTGGTCATTGGGCTATAAGGCGTCTATCTATTGTCGGCGGAACCGAATCGTTCGATCAAATCCTACATCGTTAGCGCTCAGTCGTGCTGCGATAGCGCTAGGGGTTGGGGTTGCGTAGCGTGGTCCCATTCGTCGTACGCGGATCTCGCACCGGCGCTGACTGAACTCTGTGAGGCATTCGATGAGGCACTGCCGCGTGAAGTCCGGCCAGGGCTCCTCGCGGAATATGAGCTCTGAGTTGGCGGCTTGCCAGAGCAGGTAGTTGGAGAGTCGTTGCTCGTTTCCGGTGCGGATGATGATGTCTGGGTCGTGCATCTCGGGTGCGTATAGGCAGGCGCGGAAGTCGTTTTCTCCTCCGCCCTTGAATCGTCTTGCTGCGTCGAGGATCTCGGCGCGTCCGCCGTAGTTGAATGCGATGAACAGGATGAGGTGTTGGTTGGTCTCGGTGAGCGCTTCGGCTATTCGCATTTGCTCGATCAGGTGTTCGGGCACTCCGGTGCGCCGTCCGACGAAGCGCATCCGGATTCCTTGACTGTTGAGTGCTGGGGCCTCTTGGGTGATGCGATGGGCGATCATCGCGATCAACGCGTGGACCTCGTCTGCGGGTCGCGACCAGTTCTCGGTGGAGAAGGAGTAGACGGTGAGCTCTTGGATGCCGAGTTCTACCGCGTCGTGGAGTCTGGCTTTCAGTGTGTCGGCTCCTGCCTGGTGGCCGTCTTGGACGGGGAGACCGTGGGCGTGTGCCCAGCGTCCGTTGCCGTCGGCGATGATCGCCACATATCGCGCACCGATCTTCTCACCATTCGCTTCCCTCGTGTCGTGGCGCATCAATGGTGTCCTTTGCGTTTGGTGGCCTTGCGGGCTTGCTTGGCGACGCGCCAAGCGCGCATGACCGCGAGCGTCGGAGTGATTAGGGGTTGCAACTCGCGGCGGACTTGGCTTGTGACGGGTCGAGCGAAGTCGCTGTTGGCGGTCGGCGCTGAGATGTAGTAGGCGGCGACGCCGACGAGGGTCATCGTGTGGTGCGCACCGTTTTGTAGGGGTGCGGCGTGCTTGATTGCTCGTCCGGCGGCGTTTGCAAGGTCCTGTGCGAGTTGGTCGTGGTCGGCGTAGTAGCGGACGTAGCCATCCTCACCCGCGGCTAGGTCGCGCTGGTAGTCGACGAGGCTGTCGAGCATCGTGCTTAGGGCGCAAATCGAGAGGTAGGTCCTATCGATCTCCTCTGCCTCCGCTGGTGTCGTGCGCGTATCGGCTGCCGCGACGATCAGGGCATGAACGGCCAGGACCGAAGAGGCAGCGCCTGCGAGGAACTCGCGCCAACCAAGCGGAGAGCCGGCGACTTCGCTTGAGGCCCACTGTTCAAGCTGGCCAGACCCAAGCCTTGGGACTGCGTGAGCACGAATCTGTGCCTCAGAGCACCTTTCGGCGGCGCGCGCGGCCGAGCGCGTGATGGCGCTCGTCGCAGGTAGCCGGGCGAGGCCGCCTCGGACGACAGCAACCAAATCTTTGAGGTAGCCGCCGTCGTCGGATGGTCGGGAGGCGTAATACGTGTCGGTGGGTGCGGGGCCGGGAGTGATCGCGTCCAGAAACGCCTGGTAGAGTTCGTGTCCGTTGTGAAGTGGGTCGTTTGTCTGTTGCTCGGTTAGTCCGTCGAGATAGTCGTACATCACCTCGTAGGCCACGATTGCTTCGACGACTGCTTGGCGATGTTGTTTGGGTGCGAGCGTTGCGAGTGTCGCGGCGACCTCCGAGTTAAACCGCTCCTCCTTCAGCTTCTCCAGTGCTAGGGTTTGCAGTATGGGGTCGTCTATCTCGCGTGCTCGATCCTCCCAGCGCTGAAGCTCTCGGATTGTGGCGGGTGCAATTGTTGGCCAGAAGCGGACGTTGGCGAGCACCAGGGCCGCGCCGGCTCGTAGAAGGAGCCGGCGATCACCGAATGCCGACATGCTCGATTTGGCTTAGCTCGTTAGTCGCTCGTCTCCGAGCGGCACCCTGCCAGGAATGTGTGAGCGCTCATTACTCATTGAGCGCGAGCGTTGCGGGTACACGCGAAGCAACCCAGCCTGGTATGGAAACAATCACAAGTACCGCGACGATGACTAGCGCGAATATCTCAATCGGACGCTCACCAGTGGTGACGCCTGCCACTGGAAAGCCAGTGACATGCTTGAGATAACCGTCGATCACGACCTGACCATAGACTCCCGCTACTGCGCCGGTGAGACATCCGGCACTGAGCATCAACGCGGATTCGACGAGCAGCACCAGCCGTAGTTGACGGTCGGGTGCGCCTTCTAGTCGTAGTTCGGCAAGCGACTTCCTTCGCTGCCAAATACTCGATCCCAGTGCGGCTGCCATCGCTAGAATCGCGGCGAGCAGCAGCAACGTCGCGATCCACCCGAGCTGTCCAAGACCTTCGCTAGCAGACGCATCGATCGTTGTTTCTCGTGACTTAGCCGTCAATACTTCCAAGCCACTTGCAGGACCCAATGCCTGCACGATCGCTTTCTTGACTACTAGTGGGTTCGCGCCGGGTTTGACGTTGGCGCCTAGAGCGGAGGGCGTCGTGGCCCCCCAGGCTCGCCGATAGTCGTGGGTGTTCATCAGGATCGCGCCCGGACTCCATCCGAAGTTGGTTGTAGTCGCCGCGACGCGAAGCCTGACTGTCCCGGTTGGTGTGGGCAGTGTCAACATGTCGCCCACGTTGACGTGGCGTTCGCTGGCGATCTGATCTGAGACGGAGATATATCCAGCTCGGCGCAGGTCCGCGACTGCGATTGCTTCATCGCCGTGGATGGTCTGACCAGCCAACAGTTCAAAATGCGTGTTCGATGGCCAAGCGATCACCCAAACCCTGCGATCACCAACGTCAAGAAAGCTCCCTTGGAAGACATTCACGCTCGCAACACCGGGGACGTCGTTGATCCGTGATGCCGCTCCATTGCTGAAGTCGTCAATGGCCTGGTTGTCGTTGGGGTTAACGATCCAGACGTTGGCGCTGCCGACGTAGTGGGATGTGTAGCCGTTGATGCCGCGCAGTAGATCGTCGCGGGAGCTTCCGAGGGCGACGCTACCGAAAAGAGCAACCGCGCCGGTCGCCGCGAGCGCTAGCGAACGCAAACTTGTCGTTCTGAGCGATGACAACGCCAAGGGCAATACCGTGAGATTCTGTCTGCTCGCGGAAAGGGTGTGGGCGCTGCGCAGAACAGCACCGAGGACTAGCGGGACAGCGAGCACGGTGGCTACGGCGAGTGCGACGCATGCAATGATTGCCGCTGAAGGTATGAATACGAACAGGGCGGTGGCGAGGATCACCAAGATGATGGTGGCGCCTGCGAGCCACGTTCGTGCTCGGAAAGGGACGCCGCCTATCGCTTCACCTTCGGAGAAGACCGCATCGACTGGTCGTCCGCGACGAAGGTCCTGCAGCGGAACGATTGATGCCAGACACGTCGCGAGCATTCCGGCAGCGAACGAGAACACGATTGGGCTCGCTCCGATAACGGTGTTCGTACCTAGCGTGAAAGCCTTGGTGAGATATCCCGGGGACTGATGGAACAACCCGACCGACAACGCATACCCACCCAATAGTCCTACGAGACATGCGGCCAGTCCAAGGCAAATCGCCTCGAAGATGACCATTTGCACTATCGCGATGCCTGGAGTACCGTCGAGGCGCAGATCGGCAATTGCTTCGCGTCGCTCTGGAACGGTGAGCAACATTGCGTTGAATGCGAACAGAAATCCCAGTAGGGCGCTGAGCCCGGCAAAAAGCTCGGTTGCCTGGTTGCTTGGGCGTAGTGCTTGGGAGAGCAGTGAGACGTCCTGATCGGCCGCAGCGACCGTCAGCCGTCCCGCGCCCAAAGTGGCCAGCTCTTGCTGCACCTGCTTTTTGTGTCCGGGCTTACTCTCGACAAGTATGCGTGTGACGCGGTGGGGAAGTCCAGCGTATCGCTGTAGCCGAGTGAGTGGCATTACCGCTATACGCGCTTGGGCGAGCGCACCAGCGGTTTCGTGACCTAGCACTGCGGACACCTTCAACGGGATTGAGCGTCCGCGGAGCTGCATGGACACGACGATCGGCTTTTCTCGAGGATGGTAGGCGGTGATTCCGAGCTCTCCGGCGCTTGTTTGGCTCAGGCCGACACCGCCGGGGGAGAGGGCTCCCAGGGGTAGCGTGTGGATTAGGCCATCGAGCAAAGCCAGACCGATATCGGTACCGGCGACGTCGACCGTTGCGCGACGACCGTGCGGGCCGACCACTGTCGCTGTCTGTTCTAGTAGAGGAGCAGCCTGTTCGACACCCGGCATATGTTCGACGCGCGAGAGTATGTGTTCGTCAAAACCGTCTGGGCTGCGCGCGTGAAGCTGTAGGTCTGCTGGGCCTATCACTGCATGGACGACACTGCTTGCGGAGCTTGTGATGCTGTTGTTGGCGACGCTGACGGCGAACACGAGCGCAACGGCTACCGCTACGCCGACACCAGCCAGGATCTCTTGCATCGCATGCACTCGCAGCCGTCGTCCATAGAGGTAGACGAGCGTGCGAACCCGTACGAGTCCAGGTCCTTCTGAGCGCTCAATGCCGCTCAAGACTGCCCATCTCTCTCGCGGCCACCGCTTGAGGCCCCGCGTTGTGGGATACGCTCGTGTTAGTCGCATCGCCCTCGATGAGGAGCTTTCCATCGTGCAAGGTGCAGCAACGGTCGGCGATGGCGGCTACTTCGGTGTCGTGAGTGACGAGCAGAACACACGCTTCGCGCTCACGCGCGATCGAGCTCAGCAGCTCAACGATCTCCCTGCTGCGAGCACTGTCGAGGTTGCCGGTCGGCTCATCGGCAAGGATAAGGTTCGGTTCAGGTGCGAGTGCGCGAGCTATGGCTACACGCTGGCGCTCGCCACCGGACAACTTCTCAGGCGGGTGCTGTAGACGAGAAGCGAGTCCAACTCGCTCAAGCCAAGGCGCCGCACTGCGTTGGGCCTGCTGCAACCCAACACCGCCAATGAGTAGCTTGCGCGCAGCATTCTCCAATGCCGAGACGCGGGGCATGAGACGAAAGTTTTGGAAGATGAATCCCACATCGCGCAACAGGTACTGGCTTGCCTCCTGTTTGGACATCATGGTTATGTCGCGTTCCTGGTAGCGGATCGCACCCGCATCGGGCTTCAACAGCGCCGCTATCAGTAGCAGGAGCGTTGTCTTGCCAGAACCGCTGGGGCCGAGTAGGGCGAGCATTTCGCGTGGGGCGATCGTGAAACTCACGTCGTTGACGGCGCGCACCTCCTCACCCTCGCCCTTGTAGCGCTTGACTACGTTTTCGAGTTCAAGCAACTTGGTGCCGCCAGTCTCTGGCTAGCGTTGCGCCTGCCGACGGCGGTTTAGGTCTGTCACCTGCGCCAGTCGAGGGGTCAGCTCTCCGTCAAGTTTGCCTTCTTCGAGCGCCAGTACGCGGTCAGCGCCCAAGAAGCCGCGCCCATCGCCGGTGCTGGAGAGGACCGCGATGCCGTCGTCCGCGAGCGAACGCAGCAACTTGAGGATCGCATCTCGTTTGGCCACCTCGACACCAATCGTCGGCTCGTCGATGATAAGCAGACGCGGCTGGCAGGTCAGCGCACGAGCGATCGCAACACGAACAGTTTCATCAGGCTTCAGGTCTACCGCTTCAAGGTCCGCGCACGCTCTGGCCTCGACACGCTCCAATGCCTCCCATGCTTTGGTGAGCGCTGTGGGCTGTGGGACGCGGCGGCCGAGCTGACCCACAATCAGCTGGTCGAGAACGGTTGGTCCTCGATTGCGTCGAAACTCCAGGCGGCAATAGCCGATCCCATTGCCCAGCAGTCTTCGGTGCCTCGCGGTGAGGCGGCCGCCGTCGAAGCTCACGGTGCCTGTGTCTGGCGCTTCGATACCTGCCGCGATCCGCAGCAAAGTGGAGCGTCCAGATCGGCGCTCGCCCCACACGACGACCATTTCGCCCGTATGGATCTCCATCGAGACGTCGTCCAGCGCGATGCGAGAACCGCTGTTGTAGCGCTTGCCGACACGCTCAAGTTCGATCAGGGCCATCGTCTATGCCGCTCCCCACGCGGTCCTTGAATCTGGCGGCAACGAACCCAAGCCACGAAAGTAGCCCGCCCGAGGCAATACGCATCTGCTCAGCAACGATTTCGTCTATGAATGCGTCGCGCGAGTCGATCACAGCGGCCGGCCCGGTGCCGATCTGACCTGCTGCTGCAAGAGACTCACGTCGGAAGCGACCGATGACGCGCAGTGCGGCCTCGGGATCAGGAGCGAAGATACCCATTTGTCGTGCCCAAAGCTCCAAGCTGCGGCGCTGTAACTCCATCTGCTCCACATACCAGTCCTCAAAGCTGCTCGCTCCGAACGGCGTCGCACGGTAGTGCGGCTTGGGCTGGCGGCCCTCCGCAGCTTTAGGGATGGCCTCGATGAATCCTCGCCTCTGAAGCTCGTCAAGCGCCGTGTAGATATGCGAGCTACCGCTTAGAGGCAGCAGATCGGCGTATAGACGTTCGTAGCGATTGTAGAGCTCAAGACCGTAGCTAGGACGTTCGATCACGAGCCCAAGGAGCACCCAGTAGACGACCGAAGTCATCGTCCTGCTGGGCCTCTTTCTTGCCGATATCGCAGCCATCGAACTCCGCAGCCTACCGGAAGTTCCATCCGGCCGAAATGCGCCATTCCATCGGCTATTCGGTTGTCCCAAACTTTGGACGTCAAAATGATGCCTAGCCAAAGAAGACTAAGGGTCCCATCATGCCGACCGTGGCGTCAAAAGACACGCAAACAAGAGCGGTCGTCGCAGGCTCGACGAGCCGGCATCATGAGTGCTCTGCGACCAACGACGGTCTGCGCAACAGACGGGGACTAACCGTTGCCGCCGAGGTCCGCAACGGAGGCTACCTGCCCGGCCATCCGTGGAGGAGAGAGAAGGAGTTGCAGCAGGTTGGTGCTGCACCCCTCGCGATCACCAGGCGTGTCCTGGGGCGGGTCGAGCGACAAAGAGGCTTGCATGGAGCCTGACGCACGACCCGCCCCAGCGCCCTCAATGGCCGACAGCGAAGTGCCAAAGGCTGCCTTACTCGAGGGCGGCGCCACGCAGCAGTTCTGGCTCCCGCTCACCGACGGGCAGGTCCAGGAAGTCGTACAGCAAGAGGCCGAGAATCGCGAGGCCGGACGAGGACTGCTTGGCGTCCTTCTGGCGCTCAACGGCATAGGCGAGCAAATGGGTCCCGAACAGGTTAGCCATGACGAGGGTGCCCACGATCGGAAGATCTCTCAGACGGTTATCCACAGCCTCCTGGTTCTCGGCCCATTCGCGTCGGGCGAGCCGCACGCTCTTAACGATCTCTCCAAGACGCTCTCAATGGCCAACAGCACCGTTTGGCGATATCTGAAAACCTGGGTTGCTGTAGGCGTGCTTGAAGAGCGGAGGGACCGTCGCTACCAGCTCGCTGTGCGCTGGCGGCGTGAACTTCCTAAGACGACCCGGCGTCGCGCCGCGACTAGGACAAGATGAGTCCTCGCGTTCCCGGGAGGCCTGAGATTGGTGTGCGTAGAGGTGAAAAGCACGGGTCGGAGCAGTTTCCGGCTCTGCGCGAAGCACGCTATTCCCAATCGTTGGAGCGTGGGTTGGCTATTCTCGCGCACTTCACGCCCGAGCGTCCTTTGCTAGGGATCGCTGAACTTGCTGACGATATTGGTATGAGCCGCACGACCACGCATAGATATGCAATTACGCTTCTTGCCCTTGGTTTTTTGGAGCAGGACGCCTCGCATAAGTATAGGTTGCGTCTTCGTGTGACCGCCCTTGGTATCTCGGCCCTGAATTCGACTGGGCTGCGAGAGCACGCGCGTCCGTATTTGGAAGAACTGCGCCATAGGACCTCGTATACGACCAGCATCGCTGTCCTCGATGGGTCGGAAATCGTTTATGTTGATCGTGCGCGCAGTTTCCGTCGTGGACAGAACAAGATCGACCTAAATCTCCGTCCTGGATCACGGCTGCCCAGTTATTGCACTGCAATGGGAAAGGTGCTGTTGGCCAATCTTCCCAAGTTGGATCAGCGCGAACTGATTAACCGAAATGGCGCTTGTGCAGCTTGGCCCGAACACTATCACTAGCAAGAAGACACTGCGCGTAGAGCTTGAGCGGGTACTTGAGAATGGCATGGCGGGAAACGATGAGGAGCTGGCGCCTGGCTTGGTATCGATCGCGTGTCCGATCCGATGTGAGCGGCGAGAGGTTATTGCCGCCTTGAACTTGGCTGCGCATACCTCAATGATTCCTTTGGAGGCAATGGAAACCCAATTTTTGTCCCACTTGTTGGTGACCGCCGACAATATTTCTGCTCGTCTTGGGTTTCGTCGCATGGATGACGTGTCCTGATAACGAATATCGGTCGTTATGCGTGTCGTCAAAAAACTGAACCAGCGATCACAAGAATAAGCATCTAGCAATGTTGGATAGCCAGCAACAATTAACTATACAAGGGGCGTGGATTATGAGGTCGTCGTGGCGTGCGTTGTTGGCGTGTCTGGTGTGTGGCCTCGTGAGTCTTGTTAGCTGGCCGGTGGTTACGCGCGCGGAAGAGCCATCATCGAGCACCAACGTATCGTTGACGGGTAATCCCCTGGTGTTGCCGGGTCCGCCTTCTTTTGCCGATGGCCAGCAGGCGGCCGCGGAAGAAGCGAGACGCGCTTCTCCCGGAGCTGTCACCGAACGAGCAATGTCGCGTACAGAGTATGAGGGTGCTGATCGCGATACTGCTCTCAACCTAGCGGAAAAAGACTTCGGAATAGCGCACCCGTCGTGGGTGTCACCCGAAAGCCAGGGCGGCGGACATATCACCAAATATGTGGGTAATTCAGCCGCTGTCGAAACGTTGCCGGACGGCAAGCATGTGTTTGTTCAGTCCACGGTGCCTCTGCTGAGTGGCGTTGGATCCGGACAGAATGCACCTATGTCTCTGTCGCTTCGGGACGATGGCGAATCCTACCAGCCAGTAAATCCCTTGATTCCCGTCACGATCTCTAAGGCTCCTTCTAGAGGTGCATTGTTGCCACTAGGAATATCTGTGGCTCCTACTCAAGCGGCGACACCGGAAGGTTCGGCTCTGGCTGGCAACAAGGTCGTCTATCCTGGCACTGCGCCGGATACAGATTTCATGATTGAACCATTGCCCGGCGGCGTTGAGACTTCTTGGCAGCTACGCTCGGAAGCCAGTCCCGAAGATAATAGTCTTCGGTTCACGCTACCCGCAGGAGCCTCGTTGCAGTTGAGCAAGACTGTGCCGGGTGGTGCAGAAATCGTAAGCGAAGGCCAGGCATTGGCAACAATACCTCCGGCAGTAGCTAAGCAGTCTGACGGAAGTCCTCTTCCCGCGTCGTACACGATTAGTGGAGACACCCTAACTACACATGTAGGTCTTAGTGGTAGCGTGGATTTCCCTGTCCTAGTAGATCCAACTGTTCTGGGTACGTTTGGATCCTATGGTGCCGGTACGTGGACAGGATGGAGCTCTGCTGATAACTGTGGTACGGGATGTTACGGCTTCTTCGCGAGTTCGAACCAACTGATAGCGTCTATAGCCAATGCTCCGTGGCCTGCTGGGTACGCGGGATGGTGGGATCTTTCCGCGCCGGGCTATTGGGAAGCGGGTGGTTCCCGCATTACAAGAGTTGACCTGTCGGGCGTGAATCATGACTCCGAACAATCGAGTATGTCGGTTCAGCTAGGGGAAGATAATGGCGGTGGCCCGGTGTATACCTTCAATGGATTTGCTGGTTCGGAAGGCAGCCTCCCATATTGGACAAAAGCTGTGATGTCCGGGCGAGCAATGGCGGTTTGCGCCCAGGGCGCAGGAGGCCATGACGGGGGCGAACAGCCGCTTTGCAACGAAGAATACGGGGCCAGCACTGTATTTCTTGAGAACGAAGTAAACGGCTGGACAAGCGTGTATAACTGGACGGAAATTACTGGGGCGGTAGTCCGATATATTGACAATACGATCCCCGATAAAGTGTCTCTGGTAAAAGTTCCAACGGGATGGTCGCAATACGGTCCGGCTAACGAAATGTACCTTACGGCCCATGACGAAGGGCTAGGAATTGAGTCGGCGACTGTAGAGATACCGCCGGGGAAACTGAATAGTGAAGGCAAACCATTTTTCAGCCAGGAATTCGGTTGCGCTGGTGAAGCGGGCTTCAACGGGTGTTCGCGCGAACAAAAAACTAGCTATATAGATCTGTCTGGGCTTGCAACAGGCATTTATACGCTCGGTGCGACTGCATATGATGCGGCGGGTAATTTCCGTGGAGAACTGCCCACCCCGGTGATATATATAGATCATACTCCTCCCAAACTTTCATTCGGTGGGTCTCTCTATGAAGCAAACAACGGAACGATCGGCAACGGGAACTTCAACCTGACGTTCTCAGCTGAAGATGGGAGCTCGTCCTCGCCCCAGTCCGGCATGGATTGGATCGGCGTTTCTGTAGACGGTAAGCGTGTCAGCGAAATGACGACAACGTGTCCGTATCCGACTGCTGTGCCGGCGGCGGGATGCTATACGTTGAGCGGCAGTTGGACCCTTGAAGGCCAGAAGTACGGTGCTGGCTCTCACGCCATTACAGTTACTGCCGAAGATTGGGTTGGCAATCGGACTACCGAAACCTTCCATGTGACGATCAACGAAGCACCCTATGAGGCGATGGGACCGGGCTCGGTCAACATTAAGACAGGCGACTACAAGTTGACGGCGACGGATGTGTCAGTGGCGAACCCTGCCGCGTCGTTGCAGATAGGACGCTCATATGATTCGCGCCAGCTAACGCAAGGAGCTAACGGTCCGCTGGGTCCTCAATGGAACTTGAGTCTTCCCGATCAGGCGGCAAACGGAGTTTGGCAAAGCCTGCAGGTGCTAACCACCGGTGCGGTACGGGTAATGCTCGCCAGTGGAACACCAGTTACCTTTGCGTTGAATGGGAGTAGCTACACGTCTCCGCCTGGATATCAGACGGATGTCTTGACTAAGACGTCATCGAGTCCGCTGGAATACAGGATCACTGACGGAAGCGGCAACGCGACCATATTTACACGGGCCGGTAGCGGAGAAGAAACTGAACCTGTGCTGACACCGAGCGGGACCATGCAAGCGACCGCGGCTGGTGGACTGAATAAGGTCACCTACACTTTTACGAAGACTGCTGAAGGGATCGTTGAGCCAACGAAGGTGCTGGCGCCTTACCCGTCGACGATCAACTGTGTCAAGGAACATCCCGAAGAACTTGTCGACGGTTGTCGTGAGCTGACATTCAACTACGCAACTAGTACGACGGCAACGGGGGAAGCCGCAAGCGAATGGGGCGACTACAAAGGGCATCTCACAAGGGTCTACTTCACAGCATGGAATCCTTCGACCAAAGCGATGGCTACGACCTCAGTCGCCCAGTATGCCTATGACGGCAAAGGACGCTTGCGTGCCGAGTGGGATCCACGAATCTCGCCAGCACTGAAGACGGAGTACGGGTATGACACTGAAGGCCATATCACGTCGCTGACTCCGCCAGGTCAGGAGACGTGGGCGTTCACGTATGGCACGATTGTAGGGGATGCGAACACAGGGCGTCTCTTGAAGGTCCTCCAGGCTCCTGCATCTACGGCGCTATGGACTGGCGTAGCTACGAAATACACCGAAGCACCGCATCTATCTGGTTCGCCTGTCGTTGGGACGAGAATGACCGTAGCCCACGGCGTATGGTCGCCCACACCGGTGTCCTACGCATACCAATGGCAAGACTGTAATAAGGTCGGTGAAGAATGCGCTCCGATAGGTGGCGCTACAAATCCTGGTTACGCGATAGCGACAAGTGACGCGGGGCACGTAGTGCGCGCCCAGGTAACGGCGACCAACGGAGATGGATCGACCACCGCGAGTGTGGCCACAGCTGTGGTGACTACAGCCCAAACCAACGAATACGCTCTGGTCAGCGGGAGCGGTCCATTGTGGGCGGTGTCTGGTCCAGACGGCAACCTTTGGTTCACCGAGGCAAGCAGCAACAAGATCGCAAAGATGACGCCTGGAGGATCGGTGACCGAATATGCTCTACCGACAAGCAGCTCCCCGCGAGGCATCGTCTCAGGACCTAACAGTGAACTCTGGTTTGCGGACTTCGGAACTAGCAAGATAGGGCGGATCACGACCGCCGGCGCTATCACTGAATACGCTCTTCCGGCGGGCAGCGAACCGTGGGGAATCACCGTCGGGAAAGAAGGAAATCTTTGGTTCACGGACTATGGCTCAAGCAAGGTCGAAAAGATGACCACTTCAGGCACAAGAACCGAATATACCCTCACCTCAGGTGCTCATCCGTATGGCATAGTTTTGGGTTCAGACGGCAAAATGTGGTTCGCCGAGGCTGGCACTGGCAAGGTCGGTACCATGACGGCTTCTGGCGGCTCCTATACAAAATATCCCCTGGCGTCGGGTAGCACTCCTTATGGGATCGCATCTGGGCCCGAAGGAAGCCTCTGGGTTACCGACTTCGGTGCGACAAACAGGGTCTTTAGCATGACAACGACTGGAGCGACCACGGAATATCCGCTCCCCGCCGGAAGTGCGCCACGAGGGATCACCACAGGACCAGACGGAAATCTATGGCTGGCACTACCCGGAACAAATAAGGTTGGAGTGCTCTCCCCAACCTGGAAGGGACCATACGCTGACTCATCGGCTAGTGGGTATCAGATGACATCCTCGGGAGGGGTCACCTATCCAGCAGCGGGACCCACAACAGGATCGTCTGCTATCACATTGGACGGCTCCAGTGGATACCTAACTAGTGCCAGTACCGCCGCTGGTAACACAAATGGCGCCACAGGTGTGACCCTTGAAGCATGGATCAAGCCAAATAACGTTGCCGACGGCTCTTATCAAGAGATCATAAGCAAGACATATGTTGCGCAAATAGATATTCCACCGGGAGTAAATCACATACGCGCGCTATTTGGGAATGGCTCTAGCTGGGTCGCCTCAGCTGAAGGCGGCTCGCTTGTCGCAGGACAGTGGGCCCATGTGTCCGCTACATACAACGGTTCGACGGCTACCATACTCATTAACGGGTCGCGTGTGGCGCAAGGAGCAATCGCAAAATCTGCGTTCGGAAAATATAATTATCCTCTCGCTGTAGGAGCATACGATTACGCCGGGCCTACGATCGGCGGATATTTTTGGGGTAGCATCAGTGACGCGACGGTATATAATCAGCCACTGTCGGAATTTGAAATTCTGACAGATCACAATGCGACCACACAAGAAGCCTACGAAGCCCTTGTGATGGCACGTAAGCCAGCGGCATATTATCCGTTTACGAATCATCTCCACGAATTTGGGCTGCTGTCGGGCAGTGAACCGCGTGGAATCACGACAGGTCCAGACGGAAATATCTGGATTCCTGGATTGGACACAGACAAGATGACAAAGATTACGGTGAAACCTGCCGAAGGCGAAACGCTAACACCTGAACCAGGATCGACCATTGAGTACAATGTCCCACTTTCTGGAACGGGCCTACCAACGATGACTAAAACGGAAGTCGAAAAATGGGGGCAAAAAGACCTTCCGGCTGAAGCGGCGGCAACGGCGATATTCCCGCCCGACGAGGCCCAAACATGGCCAGCATCCGATTATAAACGCGCCACTATATATTACCTCGACTCGACAAACAGAAATGTCAACATTTCGAGCCCCACAGGCGGGATCTCTACCACCGAATACGATTCGCATGACAACGAGACAAGAACACTATCTGCACGTAACCGATCGGTAGCGCTCAAAGAAGCAAAACCAGTTGAAGAAGCCGAACATCTCAGCACCATCCTGACTTATAACACCGAAGGCACCGAGTTGACCAACAGTCTAGGCCCAGAACACAACGTCAGGCTACCGTCAGGAAGTGAAGTCGAGGCCCGCAAGCAAGTCAAATACGCTTATGACGAAGGCGCGCCCACCGAAGGCGGCCCATACAGATTGGTGACGAACACCAAAGAAAGCGCACTGACCGCCGGCAGAGAAGAAGACGTACGCACCGTTTCAAACGCTTACAGCGGCGGCACCAACGAGGGTTGGAAGCTCCATGAGCCAACATCCACCATTACCGATCCAGCCGGTCTCAAACTAACGCATACGACGGTGTACAGTGCGTCAACGGGCGAGGTCCTCGAAACACAATCGCCCGGCGGTGGAAGCGGGAACACGGGTGCTCACACGAGTCAGATCGTCTACTACACCCCAGGCGAAGAATCAAGCGTTGCAGTGTGCCAAAACCATAAGGAATGGGCAAACCTACCATGTCAAACACAACCAGCGCACCAACCCGAAGCCGGCGGACTGCCAAACATGCCCGTATCAGATTACACGTACAACATGTGGGATCAACCGGAAGTCACTACCAGCACCAGTGGCGAATCGAAACGGGTCGAAACGCAAATCTATGATGCTGCAGGACGCATCATTAGTAAAGAAACGACATCGACTAGCGGTACCGCATTGCCCAAGGTTGTCTACGAATACAACACAGAAACTGGCCTGCCCATAAAGCAAAGTACGGGCTCAGGCGCGGAAGAACAAAAAATAACAAGTGTCTATAACAAGATTGGACAACTCACTTCCTATACTGACGCTGATGGCGCGGTAGCGACCTACGAATACGAAAATGGCAAGGACGGACGACTTAAGACGTTTAATGACGGCAAGGGCACGCAAACCTACACTTACGACGAATCGAAAACCGGAGAGTTGACCGAACTCAACGACACCGCAGCAGGCAAATTCACGGCGACCTACGACAACGAAGGACGACTGGCGTCGGAAAGCCTACCCGACGGTATCACGGCGAAGGTTGTATACAACCCAGTCGGCGAAGCCGCAGAAATCGAATATCACAAGGCAAACAACTGCGGGGCAAGCTGCACATGGTTCGATGACTACGCAACACCTTCGATTCACGGACAGTGGCTGCTGCAGATCAGCAGTCTTGTCGGCTCGACTCAACACAAAGTCAATTATGCCTACGACGCAACGGGACGATTGACAGAAGTGCAAGACACACCGCCAGGAAAAGGATGCACCGCGCGAGTGTATGCTTACGATAGCGACGGAAATCGCACTAGCATCACGACGCGCCCGCCGAACGCAGAAGGAAAATGTATAAGCACCGGCGGCACAAGCGAAAGCCATCTATACGACACCGCAGACAGACTCATGGATGCCGGCGTCGAATACAATCCGTTCGGCGACATCACTGGCCTCGCGGCGGGAGACGCGGGCGGTACCAAACTAACCACCAAATTCTATGTGGACGGGCAAACCCAAAACCAAACGCAAGGCGAACAAACCATTGGGTATAACCTCGACCCAGGACGAAGAATTAGCGAAACGGTATCGACCGGAAAAGTCACGGCCACCGAAATCCAACACTATCCAGGACCTGGCACGACGTCATCATGGTCCAACGAACCGTCGGGAAACTGGACCCGCTACATCGGCGGTATCAGCGGCTTGGTCGACGCGATCCAGCACAACGGCGAAACACCAATCCTGCAACTCGGCAACCTGCACGGCGACATCGTCGCCACCGCATACAACTCGGAAACAGCGAGCACATTGGCCTCCACTATCGGCGAAGCCAGCGAGTGGGGCATACCAGCTACAGAAACACCCCCGAAGTATTCATGGCTAGGCGCCCACGAGCTGCCGACTGAGCTACCATCAGGCATCGCATCAATGGGCGCACGCTCCTACATACCGACGATCGGTAGATTCATTCAACCGGACCCCTCCCCGGGAGGCTCGGGCGACGTCTACGCCTATACCTACGGAAACCCCGTCAACGAAACAGACCTAAGCGGAGCCTGGACGCTAAACGAGACCTCCGGAGGACTATCCGCAGTATCGGAAGGAACGGGCACCCAAGTCGTCGAAGGCGTGGCAGCCGGAGCGATCATGCCCCTACCGGTCAACGTCCAAATTGAAGCAGCCTTCCAAGCGAACCCGCCCTGGGACCAAATCACTGCAGGCACCGAAGAATACGAAGAATACGAAGAAGAATGGGAAGAAGAAGGCGATTACGAATACGCTAGCTATCACGACGGCGGCGACGCTGAATATGGAACAGGGCACACCGAAGAAGGGATGCTTTACCAGCCTCTAGTCGAAGATGCGAACATTGGCGTCAATGAAGCGGACATGTCACTAGGCGTAAATGGGTTCGACGGTGGTAGTGGAGTTGTCCGCGACGTGAAGGGGGGCCCAGGTGGAGGTTGTGCGCGGACTAAAAATTGCTCAAGACAGCACAAAATTTGGAGTAAAGCTGGAAGTGGTGGTGGACCTTCGATTGAAGAAGAAGCTCGCAAATTCTGGCACCAGCTCAAGTGCGAAATTATGATTGCGGGCCAACTTGGTGCTGAAGAGACGACGATAGGACATGCGATGGCCGAACACGGCGAACTGAAGCGCAGAAAATGCTAGAGAGAATACAAAAAAAACTTACCAGTGTCAAACGCCCGGCGTTTATACGGAGTGCGCTGCTAGTGATTGGCGTGATTGGCATCTTTGGCGTGCTTTCGATCTGGGCGCCAGTGAGCGTTCTCCTTATCGCCTTGGTGGTTATTGCTTTTGTTGGCGGCGCAAGCCTTGGTAAGGGCGCGGCTATACTTGTGCCAGTTGCCGTGGTTGTTATTGTCGCGCGAGCGGAGTTCGTGACGGCGCGCCCGGTCGAGGTGCAGACTTTCCTGCTCGGTGGAATTGTGTTTTTGCTTTTGCTTAGCATGGTGGCGCTTGTTGGCGCGCGAGTGCGCCGTGTGGGTCGCCGCCCGTCGGCCGGGCGGCGACCCAGTGGATAAGAAAGAAAGAGGCTAAATTAGGGCTGCCTACTGGGCGTGAAGGGACGGCGGAAAGGATGTTTTTGGTTTGACAAGGTCTGGTGATCGGAGAAGACTTGAGAGCGCCACTTCGTACACTGTTAAAGCGGTGAGGTTAGGTCGAATTGCATTTGGTTCTTTTTGTGCGGGTATGTTGGGCGGCGCCGTTGTCGTGGTGGCGGCGCTTGGTGCTGTAGTGTTGTTCGGAGGCATTGGGTCCTCGATCAAGGCAGTTACGGTGATAGATCAAACACCGGTAATGTCCGCGTCTCTGCCGCTCGAGAGCCACGGGCCGACCGCTCGTGAGGTCTACAGACGCGATGCTCCGGGTGTGGTCTTCGTGAGCGTGAGCGGTGTGGACGAGGCGCAGTCATCAGGGAAATACCTTAAGGGAGAAGCCGTCGGCGGGCCGGCGGTCGCAACCGGCTCGGGCTTTGAGATCGACGGTGACGGCACGATCGTCACTAACTGGCATGTCGTCCAAGGCGCCGTCAAGATCACGGTGGGCGTTGAACACGGCAGGTCTATCGAAGCGAGCCTGATAGGCAAGGATACCTCGCACGACGTCGCCATATTGCGAATACCGACGGCCGGCCTTACGTTGCATCCGCTGACTCTGGGCGATTCGAGCAAGATCCAAGTTGGCGATCCCGTGCTCGCGATCGGTAACCCGTTCGGACTGACACGCACCCTGACGACTGGCGTGATCTCCGCTTTGGAACGAAAGATCCAAGCACCCAGCGGTCTGGCGATCGACGATGCCCTACAGACCGACGCCCCCATCAACCCCGGCAACTCGGGTGGGCCGCTGCTCAATGAAGCGGGCCAGGTGATCGGAATCAACTCCCAGATTGAGACAAGCGGCGAACACGCAGGCAACGTGGGCATCGCCTTCGCAGTTCCCATCGACACCGCCAAGGGCGAGATCGCAAAGCTTGAGAAATAGTCGGTTATTCTGGATTATCAAGATGGCGAAACGATCAAGCTTGTCGATCGGCTTGGGCAGAACCGGTCCGTCGTACTGTTTTTTTCCCAAGGCGATGCTGCGGGCGCTGGGCGTCGAGCAGGACCTGCCCCCCAAGCCGCGCTGAGGCGACCGAGCTTGCTCCGATCCCCGTTGACGCGTACTCCGATTCGACGAAAGCACCTTCCGGCGAAGTCGTTGGCCGTTTTGGGCCGCTCACGGTCAATAACCCATGTGAGTAGCCAAGAGATCAACGCGCCTGGGCGCGGCGGTTTGCAGTGGCCCCGGCGCGGCGGCTTGAAGTGGCCCCACTTCGCGTCGGTTTGTGTGTGTGGTTGATCTTCTCTGATTGGGGGGTTTGGCGGCGTCTCGTGTAGCGCGAAGCGGAACGAGAGGTCGCCGGCGCGGCCCGTGGGCGGGGGGTCAGGCGGCTCCTTTCTGTTTGGTGCGGGCGAGTCCGTGGCGGAAGCGCCAGGACTCGCCTCCGGTGTCGATGATGTGTGCTCGGTGGGTGATCCTGTCGACGACGGCCTTGGCGAGGCGGGCGTCGGGGAAGACCTTGGTCCACTCCCCGAACGGTAGGTTGGTGGTCACGATCAGCGACGCTCGCTCGTTGCGCTCGGAGATGACCTGGAAGACGAGCTCCGCGGCGCCCTCTGGCAGTGCGAGGTATCCCAGCTCGTCGAGGACGACAAGCTCGGTGCGTGCGTAGCGCGCGATGACTTTCCCGAGCTCTCGTTTGCTCTCGGCTGCTTGCAGCTCGTTCGCCAGGGCCGCGAGTGTGGTGAACCTGACGCGGCGTCCTTGCTGGCAAGCGAGCACGCCGAGAGATATCGCCAAATGTGTCTTGCCGGTCCCTGAGTCGCCGAGGAGGATGATCGACTCGCGGTCGTCGATCCATGTTCCTTGGGCCAGCGCGGCGATCGTGGCTTGGGGGATCTTCGTGTTCTCCTCGAAGCGGAAGTCCTCCAAACGCTTGACGAGTGGGAAGCGCGCGTCGATGAGCCGGCGGCGTTCGCGGCGCTCCGCGCGCTCTGAGACCTCGCCCTCAAGGAGCGCCGCGAGATAAGCAACCGGTGGTTGCTGATCGCGCGTGGTCTCCTCAGCCAATGCGCGGAAACGAGCACGGACGGTCGGGAGACGAAGCTCCCGGGCGTGCGCGTCGATCAGCGCTTCCATCGCTTGGACCTTCGCCGGGGCGCTCACCGTGCACCTCTCGCCACGAGCAGCTCGTCGTAGTGGTCGAGCGTCGGTGGTGGCACTCCGAGCCCTTGAAGGCGCTGTGGGAGATCGTCGAGTGCAGGCAACTTCGCGCGAGCGCTACGGCTCACCAGGACCGAGACCGCGCGTCCATCGTGAGCGCCCGCAGTCAGGGCGCCACGAACTGCCAGCTCGACCTCGCTCGCGCTGTGCTCGCGTGCGAGTATCAACACGTCGACCATTTGCCGCGCGGCCTCCGAGGGACCATAACGCTCGGTGAGCTTGCCCCATAGCTCATCGAAACACGATGGCCAGGCACCGCGCTCGCGCTCCTGGGAGAGAGCGAGCGAGCCAACCAGCGCGCCCGGCTTGCGCGCCAACAACTCCAGGTAATGATCGAGCCTGGCGCAGACACCGAAACGGCCCTGCATGCGCTCGTGGCAAGCGATGAGCTGCCCGCCGTGGTGGCACTCGATCTCGCGTGCACCGACGCGCGTGTGAACACGCAGGCCGGCGAGACGAACGGGCACCGAGTAGCGGTTCTGCTTGATCGTGACCAACGCCTTTGAGTCCACCCGTGGCGTGCCCTCCTCGGCCGTGGACGCCCGCTCGGCTGGAAGTGCGCGCAACAACGGGCGCTCCCGAGCAAAAGACTCACCGACGCTCTCCTGGCGCCCGGCGATCCGCCGCGCCAGATCGGTCTCGCAGCCGGCGAGCATCCTCGCGTTCAACTCGCCAAGCGTCGCGACCTCCGGGACGGGAACGAGATGACGACGGCGGAAACGCCCGACCTCGCCCTCGACACCGCCCTTTTCATGCGCGCCCTCAACCCCGGGGACCGTGAACTGCGACTCATAAAGATAGTGCGAGCGCAGCGCGATGAACCGGTCGGTCTGCACGCGCTGGCGACCGCGCAACACCTGCTTGACCGCACTGGTCAGGTTGTCATAGCGCAACAGACCGAATACCCCACCGAACCAGTCGAACGCCTCAACGTGCGCCTCCAAGAACGCTTGCTGGGAGCAGTGCGGGAACGCCATCGCAAACGCCGCACCCGAATGACACGCGCGCATATGGAACAGGTAGACCTTGCTCGCGACACCAGCCATCGCGACCTGTGCCTCACCCCAATCGACCTCGGCCTCCACGCCCGCCTCACGCACCTGCGGCACGAACGCCTGAACACCCTCGCCCCGCTCCCGTCGACGACCGTGAACATATTCCCGGACCGTTCGTTCAGCGACATCAGCAGCGTGCTCATCACGCAAGCGCTCCCAGATCCGCTTCGCGGTATGACGCTGCTTGCGCGGCGCATCACGATCCCCATCAAGCCAACCATCGATCAGCTCTCGATACGCACCCAGCTTCGGTGCAGGGCGACTTCTCGGCTTGCTCTTGACCGGCGGCAACGGCGCGACCAACGCTTGGCGCACCGCCCGGCGATGAACGCCATATCGCTCGGCCAACGCCCGGATCGACAAGCCCTCCCGATCCCGGTCCCTCCTGATCTGCTCGAACGTCTCCACTCGTGATCCCATTCCTTCCGCCGCCTCCCGCTCGAGCTCCATGAGCACCGAACAGTCGGCCGCCGGTCGGACGGAGATGGGGCCAGTTCAGACCGCCGCAGTGGGGCCAGATGAGACCGCCGTTCCCAGCGCCCAAGCTTCTCAAGCCCGCCGAGGTCGCGGCTCGACTCGGCGTCTCGCGGACCTGGCTGTACGAGGCAGCCAGAGCCGGCCGCATCCCGTCGATCCGCATTGGCGGACCCGAGGGTCCACTTCGGTTCGTCGCCGAAGACCTCCAGCGCTGGATCGACCAAGCCCGAGCCGAATGGCGACCTGGTGGCCCAGCCCGTGCGACGCGCTCTCCCGCTGCGCTTCGCTCTGATGCATTTCAGGCGAGCGGGCGCACGCGGCTGAGTCGTCGCAGACCCTAGCTGCCCGCCCCTAAGCTGCCAGTCGAACCGCGCGAGCAATCGCTTCTTCGGTAGCGGCGGGTCCTGCGAGGCGCACGCTGCGCTCCAGGTGTCCGTAGTAGCGCTCGGTGGTCGTGATGTCCGAGTGCCCGAGCTGATCCTTCACGTACTTCAGAGAGTTGCCCGCTGCCAACCACGCGGCCGCCGCGGTGTGACGTAGCGCGTGCAGAGGCATGTCGCGCAGCGCGGCATCCTCTAGAGCGGCCTTGTGCCAGTCGCGCGAGACCGTTGTGCGATTCATCGCGTCGCCGTCACCGTTGCCTTCCCACCTTCCCATATCCCGCTTTCGTATCCGCACCGGCATAACGAACACCAGCGCGTCGGGAGCATCGCCGCCAGGCATTTCCGCACGACGATCGAGTTGGTCGCTCAACACCCGCGCGAGAGCCCGCCCGATCTCAACCGCACGAAACTTCTTGGACTTAGTTGAATGGAAGACGATCACGCCACCCTCCTCGCTGAGCTCCAGATCCATCCTTCGCAGAGCAAGAGTTTCGGAGATTCGCGGGCCGGCGCCAATCAACGTCTCGGCCAGCGGTCGGTACAGATCCGAGCAGGAGTCCAGGTAGACCGGGATCTCGTGTAGTCGTAGATAGTCACGCTCGATGTCGGCGGGAGGCAGCCGTTGAACCTCTAGCGCCGGGTTGGAGGGCATCAGGCGATCTACCTTTACCGCTTCATTGAGGGCTACGACAAGAGTGACGAGAGTGTTATTGATCGTCTTCGCGGCGATCTCGCCAGCTTCCATTGACTCGGCCAACTCGTCCACTAGATCCCGAACATGATCGACGTCAAGACGCCCGAGAGGGATCGACTCCAACGCAGGCACGAGCCGGAGCCGACCGTCGCGCTCATATGCCTTCCAAGTCCCCTCGCTGAGATAAGGCTTGCGTCGCTTTAGCCACCGGGGGAAGAAGCTGCCGAAGGTCTCCTTCGTATGGACGATCTCACCCCGCTCGCGCTTCTCGGTGATCCGCCGGCGTGCGGTTCGAGCTGCCGTCTCGCTCGTGAACCCACGCTTGCTCGTCAAACTGCCGTCGGAGCGTCGAGCGACGTATCGCCACTTGGTTCCCGATGCGGTCTCGTATGGATAGACGCCGCCGCTACGTCCGTGCTTGCTCTCGCGTCGGCGCTCGACCAGCTCGTGATCGTGGATCGACTTGTCGAACTCGTCGGCGACCTCCTCGCTGCCGAAGCGTCGCGAGCGCTGGCGCCCGGTAGCGTCCCGCCAGCGGACTTCCCACTTGCCCCTTGCGAAGCTGTAGCTCACCGCGCCCACCGCCCACGCCGTAGCGCTTGACGATCGCCGCTCCGTCCGCTCTCGCGATCGGAGCTCGTGAGGCTGCGCATCGATCTAATGAACTCCTTGGCTGCTGACCCACGAGAAAAGCGCCGGCACTGCCGGTGTCCTGTGGGGTCTTGCCACCTGACCTGCCAGACGCCATTCGCAGTGCTGTAGCTCATCGTCATCGTCGCTCCATTTCCGTTCGGAAAATGTTCGGAAAAGTGTTCGGAGTTGTCATTGGCAACTTTCCGAACAGTAGCGCGATCCTGCGACGGAAGGGTCTTTAACGAGAAAAAGCCCTGATTTCCAGGGCTTTTTCCATGCGCTCGAGTGGACTCGAACCACCACGGACCATTCGGTCCACAAGGCCCTCAACCTTGCGCGTCTACCAATTCCGCCACGAGCGCAGAGCGGGCGAGTATAGCCCGCCGAGCCCGGCTCAGACCGTCCGACCTTGATTCCGTCCAGGCCCCGCGCTACTGTACGAACACATGTTCGTTTCATCCCCCAATCCAATCGATACGGGAGCCGTGCCCACATGGATCTGACTAAGCGTCAGCAGGAGATTTTCGACTTCATCCGCAAATACTCGGCCAAGTACGGCTATCCGCCGACGGTGCGCGACATCGGTAAGGCGGTCGGCTTGGCTTCGTCTTCGACCGTGCACGCCCATCTGGCCAACCTCGAGAAGATCGGCCTGTTGCGCCGCGACCCCTCCAAGCCGCGCGCGATCGAGCTGTTCGACCGAGCCGTCGGAACCGCTGTGGAGGGTGTGCGTAACATCGTGCGGCCCGACAGCCTGCCCCTGCTGGGGTCGGTCGCCGCCGGGCAGCCGATCCTCGCCGAAGAGAACGTCGAGGAGTACGTGCCTGTACCGACGCTCGCGGGCGGTGGAGACGGTGACTACCTGCTGCGCATCAGGGGCGAATCGATGAAGAACGCTGGCATCGTCGAAGACGATTTGGTCGTCGTTCATCAGCAGGACACCGCTCAGCAGGGCGACATCGTCGTGGCCTTGCTCGGCGAGGAGGCGACCGTCAAGCGCTACTTCCGCGAACCCGACCACATTCGCCTACAGCCCGAGAACGAGACGATGGAGCCGATCCGCACCAAGGAGGTCAAGGTGCTTGGACGGGTCGTTGGATTGCTCAGGAGCATGTGATGAGCACGCTCTTGCTCGAGCGGTCCCCGGTCCTTGACGAGGGCTTCGAGCGCGACGCGCCCTATCGGCTGGATAGGGCGATGTTCGCGGGGACCACCGACGCGCACGGCAGGCTGACGCTGGATGAGTTGATCACCGGCGCATGGGAGGGCCTGGCCGTGCGCGGCGCCGTCGCATGCCCGGTCTGCGCAAGTCAGATGCGAACATCGCCCTCGCCCGAACACGATGGAGACGCCCTCGTTGGCGCCTGCCTCGGCTGCGGCTCGCAACTCTCCTAGCCAAGCCTTCCCATCGAGCCCGCGCCGCGCTACGGTGAGCAGGCAGGTCAAGCAGCCGCGGAGGTCTTCGGGCCTTCGAGGAAAGTCCGGACATCACAGGGCAAGGTGGTCGAGTTATCGACCCGGGGAAACCCGCGGGAAAGTGCCACAGAAACAAACCGCCAAAGCTCGCCGTCCCACGTGAACGGCGGGCCGGCAAGGGTGAAATGGTGCGGTAAGAGCGCACCAGCGCCGCGGCGACGCGGCGGCTGGGCAAACCCCACCCGATGCAAGGCCAAAGCGGATCGCTCGCAGGCTGCCCGCCAAGATCCAGGTAGGCCGCACAGATGGATGGCTGCTCAACGACAGAATCCGGCTTATCGACTTGCTAAGGAAAAGCCCCGCTCCGGCGGGGTTTTTCTATGGGGTCAGTAGCTGGAGACTAAACACGCTAAGACGCTTAAGCGGCTCTCGGGGCGATTTCTATGGGATCGCTCGGCGCGGGCGCCCGGCCCCTGGCCGGCAGCACTCCGCACCGCACGGCAAGTTCTAGCAGGGCGGCCGGTCGGCCGCAAGTACGAGCGCTGTGTCTCGTCGAATGGTCTACGCTCGCAAGGGACGTTGAGGGAGCGACTGAGTCAGACCGCCGCCCAGGCCCGGTACTCGTCCGCAGCGAGCGCCAGGCAGGACTCAGTTCAGACGCTTGCTCAGCCGCGAGAGCGGGCGCGGTGCGCCTCCCCTCGTTATGGCGATTTGCGGGACTCGCGATGGGCTGACGTGCTGACCTGCTTTCAGCTGCACGCGGTGCTCATGACCTGGCGAATCGCGCATCGCCATCCCAGCTAGTTGTGATGGGCGTGCGTACCGACGCTCTGATTCGGCCTGGCTACAATTCGACCGATCCTTGCAGCCAGCATTCGCGCCGACCAATCGTCGGCGCTCGAGAGCCGCAGGGTCTTGCCGCCCTGAGGCCAGCAGGCGTGCGATGACCGATCCGAGCGTCCAGGTGCCGATGACCGCGGTCGTCATGACTTCTCCTCGGCGGACGTACTCGATAGCCACTGAGGTGGGGTCCAGTCCCCCTCAGGGTCCGTGGTTTGCCCGACCTCGATCAGATGCCCGTCGGGATCGCGAATGTAGCAACGGATCTCGTACTGGTGCTGCTTCGGCGGCGTCAGAAATTGAGCGCCCCGAGCGCTCCATTCGGCATACACAGTCTCGATGTCCTTGACCCGAATATTGAGAAAGCTGCTGACCCGGTCGGAGTCGCTCGGCGTCTCCAGAGCGACCGCGGGCTTGTCGTCGGTCGGGCCTCCGCCCCGATTGATGACGATCCAGCTGTTGGCGAGCGCGACGTTGGTCGGTTCTCCGGAGCGTTCCAACGTGCCGCCGAGCACGTCGGTGTAAAAGCGCCGAGAACGCTCGACGTCGTCCGAGACGATGAAGCGGGTCACCACAATTCCCTCGGTGGGCGGTCCTGCTTCGGCCATCTGCCACCTCCACTTGTTGGGGACTCATACCCCCTTACGGGCGGGTTTGCAGCCGATATTGTGACGAAGTTCAGCCGAATTTCGATTGGAGGCCCATTATGCGCGGCGACATCGAGGTCGGGGCACGCTTTCCCGACTATGAACTGCCCGATCAGGACGGCGTAGTACGCCGCCTGTCGGACCTGCAGGGCTCAAACCCGATGGTGCTCCACCTCTCACGCGGCGGGTTTGATCCGAAGGAGCACCGTTTCCTTCACTATCTGGTCGACGCATACCTCGACTTCCGGGTCGGGTATACGCACGTGGCCCTGATCTCGACGGACAACCAGCTCGAGCTCAACGAGTTCCGTGACAGCGTCGGCGCGCAGTTCCCGTTCCTCTCTGACCCGCAGCGAACGGTGCGCAACGACCTGGACATCGTCGAGTACACGGACCCCGTCCACGACCCGATGGTCCCTCACACGTTCGTGCTCGCCCCTGGGCTTCAGATCTCCGCGATCTACAACGGCTACTGGTACTGGGGGCGCCCGACGGTCGAAGAGCTGCACCGCGACTTGCGGGAGGTCATGCGTAACCTGCGCCCCGACTTCGATCTGGGCGCACCGGGGCTGCGCGAGGCCTGGGATCGCGGCGAGCGCGAGCAGTTCCTGGTGAGCCCAGTCGAAGGAGAAGCGATTCGCTACACCGAGGGGACTGAGGTGGGAGTGAAGCGATGAGCGATGCGCAGCGTCGTGGAGCCCATTCGGGCGAACGGCCCGACCGAAGAGATATCCCCGGCCCGGGGCCGCAGAGCGATCAGGCCCCATCGGTCAATGACCGCGCCTCTACAGTGCCGACTACGAGGTCGTGCAGCTCGCCGCTCACCTCGAGTCGAGTCGACTGTTCGAGCCCGCCGGCCTTCACCGGCTCGAAGCCGGCTGTACGGATCAATCGCTCGACTTCCTGGCCGGCACGGTCGTCGTCGGTCACGTAGAAGAGGACCGCCGGCTCCGGCGATCGCCTGCTGGAGGACTCGAGAACATCGGCCGACATGGTTCCAAACGCCATCGCCAGGCGCGTCCCCACCGGCAACCACCCGACTAGAACCCCGCCAGAGGCTTGCCCTGTCGGCAGCAGACGTGAGACGTTACCTTGCGCGTCGATGCCGAGCGGGTTGCTCGGAACGACCACGAGCTTGTCGGTCGACCGGTCGGCGATCTCGTCGATGACGCCCTTCAGCGCGGTAAACCGCAGCGGGAGGACGACGGCGTCGGCGCCCTGCAACGCGTCGCGATTGTCGCCGGCGACGACCGCAGCTGGACCGATCTCCGAAGCCAGCGTTCGTGCCGACTCGTTGTCGGCGCTCGAGAGCCGCAGGCTCTCGCCGCCTGAGGCCAGCAGGCGTGCGATGACCGATCCGAGCGTCCCGGTCCCGATGACCGCGGTCGTCATGACTCCCCGGCGCCGGCAGCACTCGACGACCACTGCGGGGGCGTCCAGTCCCCGGCGGGGTCCGTGGTCTGCCCGACCTCGATCAGATGCCCGTCGGGATCGCGAATGTAGCAACGGATCTCGTACTGGTGCTGCTTGGGCGGCGTCAGGAACTGAGCGCCCCGAGCGCTCCATTCGGCATATACGGCCTCGATATCTTTGACCCGAATATTGAGAAAGCTGCTGACCCGGTCGAGATCGCGCGGCGTCTGGAGAGTCACTGTCGGCTTGTCGTCGGTCGGGCCACCGCCGACATTGATGATGATCCAGCTGTTGGCCAGCGCGACATAGGTCAGCCCTCCGGGCCCGGAGTAGGCCAACCTGCCGCCGAGCACATCGGTGTAGAAGCGCCGAGAACGCTCGACATCATCGGAGACGATGAAATGAGCCAAGACGATCTCCTCATTGATGTTGCTCATACTGACCTCCGTTGTAGGAATTGACTCCACAGTCGCGCCATACGGTCAGTGCCCTCATACGGTCAGTGTCCCGCACTCTGACCGCCGTCGATGTGCAGGATCTCGCCGGTCACGAACGGCGCCGACTCGAGATACAGGACTCCACCGACCACATCCTCGATCTCGCCGACCCGACCGAGGGGGTGCAGCGCACCCATCCCCGCATAGGAGCTGTCGTCGTGCGTTTTGATCACACCCAGAGAAACCGCATTTACCCGCAGGCCGTGTGAGGCGTACTCGATCGCGAGCGATCCGGTGACCGCAGCCAACCCCCCCTTGGTGAGGCTTTGCAGTGCGGCCGGCGTTTTGCTTTCCGCGTACTCGGCCAGCGTCGTCGAGACATTGACGATGTGCCCGGCGCCACGATCGAGCATCTGTTTGACCGCGCGCGTCGTGATGTGGAAGAAGCCCGCGAGGTTGACGGCGATCAGGGCGTTGAAGTCCTCGAGGGTGTACTCCGTAAAAGGCTTGCCGACGTAGATCCCGGCGTTGTTGATGAGAGTGTCTATGCGGCCGAAGTGCTCGACCGCCACCTCCACGATGCGCTGCGCCGTGTCGGGCTCGGCGATGTCGCCTGCAATGGCGACGATGCTCGGGTCATCGGACGGTCCGATCGATAGAGCGCTCGCGATCACCGCATATCCGAGCTTGCGGTATGCGCTCACGAGACCTGCGCCGATCCCCTGCGACGCGCCAGTGATGATCGCGACCTTCTCCTCGTGCTTAGGCGGCGGGATCATTCGACGAGGTAGGTCTCGTAGATCACGCCGTCGGTCTGGCGGGCGCCGACGCTGATGAACACGCCCTTGTTCAGCCAGTCGAGCTGGGGAGTCGCCGTCTCGATCTGGGTAGAGGCGCGGAACGTGTACTCGCTCGCGTCGACATCCTCTCCGCGCCCGAGCCGGGCGAGCACCTCGGCGCTACCGTGGCGGACTCCCCGCGACTGAACGTAAAGCAGATCGCCGTTGTCGGTTTGCAGCGTGTAGCGGATGTCCGCGAATGAAGTGCCATCCGGCAAAACGATCTGCCAGTCCGCGCTGGCGCCTCCGAGCAGCTCGCCGCTGAGCTCCGGACCGGTGAATGTCCCGCCGGTCTGGGGCACGATCCGGCGGTGGCCCTGCGCGACCTCGCCGAGATCGAGTGGTTCACCGAGGGTGACCTCCAGGCGGTAGACCATCCTGAGGCCAGGGTCCGGAAGCTGACCGCTCATGGTCATGCTTCTCATGTTGGCACCTGCAGGTCGGTTTCGGTTTCTGGCGTCGATCCAGGTTCGTGCATGTGCCTGGCGACGCGGCCGCCGAGCGGGTTCGATAGCGAGCGCCCCTGACTCGCCACGCACCGCCCGGGAGAGCCTTGACATCTGCTGGGATGAGGTGGAGAGTATGCGCGACCCGAAGGATCGTGGAGGCGATATGAGCGATATCGAGGTGAGCAGCCAAAGCGCGGCGGGCGCCCCACCGGTGAAGGCCGGGGAGTTCAAGCTCGAGGTCGTGGTCTTGCCGGTTTCGGATGTCGACCAGGCGAAGGACTTCTACGCAAGCCTCGGCTGGAGGCTCGACGCGGACGTGACTGCGGATGGGGACTTGCATCTGGTCCAGTTCACGCCACCGGGCTCGGGGTGTTCCATTCAATTTGGAAGGAACGTCACCTCTGTCGAGCCCGGTTCGGTCCAGAGCGTCTACCTGAGCGTCTCCGATATCGAGGCGGCGCGTGAGGATCTGCTGGCACGCGGCGTGGAGGTGAGCGAGGTGTTCCACGAGCGGGCATTGGGCGCTCGCTTCCACGATCCCGGACGTTTGCCCGGGCCGGCGCCCGACCACAGCACTTACGGCTCGTTCGCCGAGTTCACCGATCCAGATGGCAACGGCTGGCTGCTCCAGGAGATCACCACGCGTCTGCCGGGTCGCTGAGGAGTTCTCGAGGTGAGCAGCGACTACGACGTGATCGTGCTCGGCGGTGGCTCCCCGGGCGAGCACTGTGCGGGCGCTCTGGCGGAGGGCGGTCTGCGTGTAGCCGTCGTGGAGCGGGAGCTAGTCGGAGGTGAGTGCTCCTACTGGGCTTGTATTCCGTCGAAGACGCTGCTGCGCCCGGGCGAGGCGGTCCATGGCGCGCGCGAAGCCGCCGCGAGCGCCGAAGTGGAAGTTGAGGCGGCGCTTGCCTGGCGTGACTTCATGGTCTCCGAATACTCCGACGCCGGCCAGGAGCGCTTCCTTGCCGATCGCGGCATCGAGTTGCTGCGCGGCAGCGGGCGGCTCGCCGGGCCGGGGGTCGTGGAGGTCGACGGCGTACGCCATACCGCGGACCATGTGGTCCTCGCCAACGGCGCCGATCCGGTCGTGCCGCCCGTACCGGGCTTGCGCGAGCTCGAGGGCGTTTGGAGCAACCGCGAGGTGACCTCGATGAAGGCCGTTCCCCGCCGTCTGCTGATCCTCGGCGGCGGGCCGGTCGGCGTGGAGATGGCGCAGGCCGTGCGTCGGCTCGGTGGTGAGGTGGCGGTGATCGACATGGCCGAGCACGTGCTCGGGCGGGAGCCCGCCCCGCTCGGCGAGGCGCTCGGCGAGGTTCTGCGCAGTGAGGGCATCGAGCTCGTTCTGTCCGCGAACGCGAGCGCGGCACGACGCGAGGGCGAGGACTACGTCCTCGAGATCGACGACGGACGCGAGCTGCGTGGCGATCGGCTGCTCGTAGCCACCGGCCGGCGTCCGCGGGTGCTCGGGCTGGGCCTTGAGACCGTCGGCGTGCAGGCCGACGCGCACGGAGTCCCAGTCGACGCGCACCTGCGGGCGGCGGCGAACCTGTGGGCGATCGGCGACGTGAACGGGCAGTGGCCGCTCACTCACGTCGGCAAGTACGAGGGCGAGGTGGTCGCGGCAAACATCCTCGGCGAGCCGCGAAAGGCCAACTACGAGGCCGTTCCCCGGGTCGTCTACACCGACCCGCAAGCCGCGGCGGTGGGCGCTTCCACGGGGCGCTTCAGCGCCACGGTCGCACTGTCGGAGGTGGCGAAGACCGCGACCTACACGCGCGCTTACGCCGACCGCAACGGCTTCCTGACGCTGCTCAGCGACGGCCAGCGGCTGACCGGCGCCTACACGCTCGGCCCCGAGGCGGGCGAGTGGCTGCAGCAGGCCACGCTCGCGATCCGCGCCCAGGTCCCACTCGGCGTTCTGACGGACACGATCCAGCCCTTCCCGACGTTCTCGGAGATCTACGTCGCCGCGCTGAAGACACTCCGCGGCGAGATCGCGGCAGCGTCCAAGACGGTCGGCGCGGGACCACCGATGGCGAGCTGACAGACGGGGACGCGTTTCAGAACAGGTGTCGACCGTCCCGGGACTCTTGCGCGAGTTGCTAGCTTCCACCGGAGTCGAGCCAACCGCAACGCAGGGCGTTGTTCGCCCCGATCGCAAAAACCCCGCGAAGGTGGGCGGCGGGTTACGCCCCCCGGACAAAGCGAGCCCAAGCGCCCCACGAGCAACCCCGCCCAACCCCGGAACCTCCCACACCACAACCCCAACGGCGCCCGTAACCTCCCAAACCCAAGCATAAGTCCAACCCCAAGCCAATATCAACCGCTTCGCATCGGACACAACCCTCTGACCGGGACCGGTGCAAACCATCCAGCGACTTCGCGCGGCGTCTACCGCGAGGGCGCTTCCAGTTCGTCTTCGTGCCCGTGGTCGTGCCCGGCCAAGATGTCCTCGATCGGTTCGAGCGGCGCCGCGAGCCGGCCGACACCCTCTAGATAGCCGCGGTCCTTGTCGCGGTTGGCGATGCGCTTGGAATGCTCGACGTCGGCGAGGCTGGCCACCGATACCTCGACGTCGGTCAGGTTGACCCGCAGCTCTCGCGCGCAGGGGGCGAGCTGCACGTAGCCTTCCGGGAAGCCCGCCGGCTCGACTGTCAGGTCGATCTTGCCGTGGATCGTCCGCAGGTTCCAGACCGTCGACCGTCCCAGCGTGGCGGCCGTGAAGTAGTCGCTCGGCAGGTCTATCGCCGTGTCGGGATCGTCGGGATCGATCTCCAGTTGGCATCCAACGCCGTTGAGTACGGCCGAAAGCCGTTCGAGGTTCTCGTGCCCGCGCTCTGGGGCGATGTCGATGTCTTCGGTGTCGTACTTGATCCCGTGGCTTTCGATCGCGGCGCCGCCGATCAACACGAAGCGCACGCCGCCATCCCGCAGCGCGCGCAGCAGCGCTTCGCGCTCCGGGTCGCCTACGCTGCCGTCTGGCGTTCCAGCCACTTCTCCACCTCCTCGCGCGCCTGCTGATCGGTGAGCTTGCGCCGCTCACGGCGTGGCGAGGTTCGCAGCCGTTCGGTGATCCGCAAGGTCTCGTCGAACGCGCGGGCGAAGCGTCGGCTGTACTGACCGCTCTCGCTGTGCGCGATGCGTACCAGGTCGACGAGCGCGGCGACCTGGACCTGGACGCCGTCGACGTCCATCCGCACCGCGTTGCGCGCAAGGTCCGCGTAGCCCGCTGTGCCCGGCGCGGCCTCGAGGAGCTGAATCGACTCGCGGTCCGCCACCGCGGCGACCGCGCTCTCAGCCTGTTTGAGGTCGTCGGGATGGACCAGCAGCTGCAAGCCCCCCTCCCTGGCGAGTAGCAGCGGCCAGCCGTGCAGAGCGCCGGCGACCTCGCCGATCGCTATCGCCCTCGCGCCCGACGCGGCGAGCGTCTGCAGAGCCCCGACCCGGTCGAATCGGTCATGAGAGAGCTTCCGTACCCGCTCGGCCGGCGAAAGCGCCAGCTTGTCGTAGATCAGCGATGTCCACGACCCCGGGTCGGCGTTGGCGAACCCGAACGTGAGCTCCAGCCCGCACGCGTCTACGGCTCGCTGAACCGTCTCGAACTTCGGCTCGTTGACCCCACTCTCCCAGCGCGCGACCGTCGGTTGCGGCACCCCGAGCCGGCGTGCGAGCTCCTGCTGGGTGAGTCCCGCCCGCCGCCGCGCAACCACGATCGCATCTCTAGCCCGCATAGCGATCATAATATCACAAGTGATGTTGACAGAAGACATCACAATCCCGCCGGATGCCTGACCACCCGCCGCCCCCACCCCGGCACCCCTGAGAACACCCGCCACTTCGCCCCAAGCTTCCCGGCGTTCGGGCCGTGGTCGTATGCGGGCGCTTCGACGGTGTCGAGCCGCAGCCCGCCGACGAAGACGAACGCGTGCTCGGCGTTGGCATAGATCGGGACATAACGCCCGGGCCCGGGCAGCCCAAAGCTCTCAAGCCCTGTGGAGTCCAGCGCCTCGGCTCCGAGCGCCCCGCCGGCGTGCAGCACGAACGAAACCGCGGAGGAGCAGTCATACGCGGGCTGCAGGACATCCAACGAGGGCCCGTGCCTGGCTGGAGGGCGAGGGACGGCGAGTCGCCTCATCGTTATCGACCCGCTAAGGAAAAGCCCCGCTCCGGCGGGGTTGTTCGATGAGAGAACGCATAACAGGGTTCGCCGGGCACGCCGCGGGGTAGTGGACCAGCCAGCACCGATAAGTAAGCCAACAACAAAGGAGGGCCCCAATGGGCCTCATCGAGTTGCTTTTGATTGTTCTAGTGATCGCGGCGATCGCCGGTGGAATCGGCGTCAGCCCGTTGCTATGGCTGCTTCTGCTGGTTGCCCTCGTGATCTTCTTCACGGGCGGTGGGTTCGGCTATCGCAGAGGCGGCAGGATCTAGCATGCCGAGCACAACGACCCGTCCCACCCCATGAGCACGGCAACGATCCTCATAATCGTCGCTGCCGTCGTGGTGGTGTTGATTCTCGTTGTCCTCGCGGCTCGCGCCTCCTCGCGCCGACGTGACGAACGTCGACGCGAACAGGCGGGCGAGCTTCGAGAGCAAGCGAGAAGCCGCTCCATCCAAGCCGAAAGCGCACGCGCCTCGGCAGACGAACAGGCCGCCGAAGCAAAGCGAGCCCAAGCCGAAGCTGAGGAACGAGCGGCGCAGGCGCGCCAAGGTCACGCCGACGCCGAGCAGCAGGCCATCAGGGCCGAGCATCTCACCGAAGCCGCGCGCGAACACCACGCCCAAGCGCGCGAACTGGACCCCGACGCGAGCGACAGCGGCCAAGACGAGGCGCTGGCTATGGACCAGAGCGCCGGCCGCGAGCGCGGCTGAGACCCCACACGGAGCCCAGCTCCCAGCGCGGGGAGGCCGCAGGGTTGTAGTTGAGCCCTGCGGCCAAGTTCGCGCCGAGCCGTTCGAAAGGGCGTCCCGCGGTGGGGCGGCGGCGCCTTCGTCGGCGCCCTTCGTGAATCCAATCCCACAAACCAAGAAAGCCGAGACCAATGGAGACCAAGACCGAACAGAAGATTGTGCAATACCTCAGCGAGGCCCACGCGATGGAGAAGACGCTCGTGACGATGCTCCAATCGCAAATCGCGATGACCCCGCGCGGAAGCTATCGCGAAGGCCTCGAAACCCATCTACGTGAGACACGCGAGCACGCAAAGCGCGTACAGCGTCGCCTCGACGAGCTCGGCCAAGGAAACGGCCCGCTCCATCTGGGTGTCGGAATCCTCCAGAGTGTCGTGGGGCAAGCATTCGCCCTGGGAAAGACACCCTTCGACCTGGTACGAGGCAGCGGCGGCGAGGAGAAAGTCCTCAAGAACGCCAAGGACGCCTGCGCGGCCGAGGCCTTGGAGATCGCAACCTACACCGCCATCGAATACCTGGCCGACACCGTCAGCGACGAGACGACCCGAAGCTTGGCCAAGTCGATCCTGGCCGACGAGCAAAAGATGCTCGACCGTGTCCTCAAGGAGATCCCCAAGCTCACCCGGGCTGTGGTCGGCGCCGACATCCGAGGCAACTCCACGTACGACGCCCGCAAGACAGGCGCGGCCGACGCGGCGCGCTCGGCCTCCGAAAGCGTGACCGACACCGCCCGTTCGGCATCGGAAAGCGTGACCGACGTCGCTCGCGACGCATCGGCCAAGGCAAGACGCTCGGCACGCCAAGCACGCAAGGTGCCCGGAGTCGCCCACGCCGAGGGCCAGATCAAGGGAGCGTTCGCCTCCGAAGAGGACCTCGCGATCAGCGGTTATGGCAAGCTGACCGCCGCAGAGATAGTCGAGAAGCTCCCGCATCTCTCCCAGGTGGATCTCGCCAAGATCGACTCCTATGAGCGCAAGACAGACAACCGCACCACCGTACTCAGCCGCATCACAGCGCTGCGTGCGGACGAGCCGTGGCCGGGCTATGACGAGCTCGGGGTCGAGGAGATCCGCGCCGCGCTGGACAACGCCGACGAGGGGCGGACCAAGAGCGTGCGCTCCTACGAGCGCTCCCACAAGAACCGGACCGGCGTGATCGACGCGGCCGAACGCGAACTCGTCAAAGCCTAAGGCCGCCCCGGAGGGCAGCGGTCGAAGCCGGGGGCCTGTCGGTCGCTAGGAGCGCGGGTCAGTAACGCATCGTGGGGTCGTTGACTGGCGCATCGGCGCGCGGAGCGGTGAGGACTGGCGTCTGGGGCTCTGGGTGATGGTCGGGTGTCCGGTTTTCTGGGTGTCCCGCGGGTCTGCTGATACGGTATTAAAGGGCATACCGTACCGACCGCCATGGCCACCAAAGGATCAACCGCCCGAGAGTTCACTTCTGCTCGCCTGATCGAGTTGATTGGCGAAGGTGACGCGGTCGACTATGCGACCCTGTTGCAGCGCGCTGGTGTTCCAGCACGAACGCTTGAGCGCCGCCTGAGCGATCTGATCGACGGCGGGATATTGTTCCGCTGGACCCGCGGCGTCTACGGTCGACGACCACTCGACGAACCTGAAATGGGCTTCGAGGGCGGCGAGCTGTTGATGCTTCTACGCTGCTCCGAGGCCGATGCGCACCTGACCGGGTTCGACGTGCTTGCGCGGTATGCCCACCAGTTCGCATATGGCTACACGCACCTCGTGTACTGCCATCCATCACACATCAGTGGCTTGACCCACGAGCTTTCAGGGGAGGATTGGGTGCTGCTACCGGCGGGTCATCATGTGCGTCTCGGCGGTCCCCATGATCGCACCGTGATCGTGCGTGGGCAGACTCACGACGAACGCCGGTATCCGGTGAGCAATCATCTCGCGCTGCCAGAGAAGGCCTGGGTGGATCTGCTGCGAGAGGTGCGTCGAAGTCGTCTCGGATTCGACTACGGCGAGCTTGGACGTATTTTGCGCTCGATGGAGCGTGCAGGGGTTCCGATCGCCAAACTTCGCACCTACGCACGAAACGCCGGCTACCTGCCTTGGGTCGAGGCCGCGTTTGGCGTTCGCGCGCCAGCCAGCATCGAGCAGGCGCAGTTGGCGGCAGGATATGCGTCATGAGTACGCTCGACGAGCATCTCTCGCTCTTCAAGTCCGACTGGATTGGTGATCCTGGTCTGTTGGAGCAGCGGATTCGTGACGCCAAAGTCGCCGACCGATATACAGCAGAGCTGGCGGCTTGGTGCGCCGAGATCCACGAGCACCTGCGCGAATCTGCCGACAAGCTTGGAATAGAGCTCTTGCTGATGGGCGGCAACGGGGCCTCGCTGCGGTTCGATGCGATCAGACAACGCGGATCGCGCGACAACGATTACCTCACTGCCGCCACCGCGGGGGACATAAAGCGGCTGATGGGGCATTTCGGAAGTAGGTTCACGCTGCTCGGTGAGTTGATGCAGCCTCGCCGATACCAGCCTAAGAATCCGGTGCGTGATCTGCCGCTTGCGACCTACGTCGTTCCGGTGCCGCTACGGCTCGACCACGGCTACAGCCGCAAGAGCGAGATCAAGCTCGAGTTCCATTTCGAGCGCAGGCTGCCAGCCTCGGAGCTGATCAGGGGCACACTCGGGCCGGCTGCCACGCCCGAGATAACGGCGGCCCTTCCGGAGCTTCCCTACCAGATCGCCATCAAGCTCATGACCCTCGCGGAAAAGCCGGTCGGGATCGAAGAGGCTACGCGCGCGGCGGCCGTGCCCAGGCAGATGTATGACGTCGATCTGCTCTTGGTGGGCCTCGGCGCCAACCGCTGGGTCGGCGCTCAACGACTATTGCCGGGAGCGGTATCGGGAAGAGTGCGAGCGCTGCCAGGTTGAGGTGCAAGCGGGCGAACCGTTTGACGGACTGCGTGCCCGGCTCGAACGTTGGGGGGACTGCCTCGATGAGGAGCGCGAGGCTTGGCAGCTAATCCGCGCTGCGCAGCAGTCTGGTTTGCAGCGTCCGGTCCACCTACGGCCGTGGGGGTGGAGGGCGCGCGCCTACCGGCTCATCGCCGCTGTGGAAGCCCTGCGTCATGGCACGGACGGCTGGTCGCTCTGGGCGAAGACAAGGGAACTCGCGGAGCTTGTACCCACGAGCAAGGCGAAGATGTTCCGAGCTCCGCTGGCCGAGCTGGCGAGCACCGAGGTAGCTGCCCTTCCAGTCGAGTTGAGTGACTTCGTGTGGATCGCTCTGGATGCTGGGCACAAAGGCGATATGCGCGCGCATCTCAACCGCGCGAGCGCGCTGTTGCGCTTCAGCCGTGATGGGGACTCACGGCTGCCGAGTGCCGGTCAGGCAGCGGCGGCCGACTCCGCCACGGCGGCGTTTGCTCGCCCGCGCGGCTGACCCCGGCCACTGTCTGCAAACCGCGGTGGCGCGATCTCCAAATAGTGGTTGAAGGCCCAGTGACAGAACCGCTCCGAGGCCAAACTCCGCGCCATCACCGTGATCGCGCGGCTCGGGGTCAGCCGTCCCACCGCCCGCTGGGTGTTCAGCAGCCAGCGGTACTTGCGCTCGTGCGCGTAGGAGAACGCACCGTAGCGACTGAGTGCCTGCTCGCGTGTGGCCTGACCGGCCAGCACCGGCCTGAGCTCGCGTGCGCAGGCCAAGCCGAAGTAGATGGCGGTGCGGATCCCCTCGGCGGTGAGTGGCAGGCAGTGACCGGCCGAGTCGCCGACAAAGAAGATTCCGTCCTCGACCGCGGGGCGCAACTGGTGGGGGATCCAGTTGCCCTGGTATCCGTCCGGGGGCAGGCCCAGATCGCCGGCCAAGCGGACGGTCGGCTCCTTAACGTGGTGGGAGGGCCAGAACGAGCCGACGCCCACGCGCAGCTCGTCCGTCGCGGGGAAGCTCCAGGCGTAGCCGGCTCGCACGTACTTGGGGTCGATCCACAGCTCCAGCTCCTCGCCGGCGCCGTGGGGATGCACCTCCAAGCCACGCGAGAGGCGAGCGTTGGGCGGCTGGATCGGCGCGGCGTTCGAAAGGACGCGTCGCCAGCCGAGGGCGTCCACGATCAGGGGGGCGGTCAAATCGCCGCGATCGGTGTGAACGATGTTTCCGTCGCGGCCGCTGACCGTGGCCGTCTCGAATTCGCAGTTGTCCGGGTCTGCTTGTGCCCACAGGAGCGCGCACAGCTCGCGATAGTCGAAGGTCGAGAAGCTCCAAGGCAGCTTCCAGGTGGCGGTCGTCCAAGGCGTGTGTACGACCAGCTCGTCGAAGGTCTGGCGCAGAGAACCCCCCAAATCGAGCGCGTCGAGCCACAGAGTGGGGATCCCGCACGCCGAGGTTTGGCGCTCGCCGATCTCATAGCGGTCGATCACGAGCACGCGCGCTCCCGTATCGGCCAGCTCGCGCGCCACCGCGAGCCCAGCGAACGAAGCCCCGCACACGAGCACGTCGCAATCGCGCTGCAGCGGCGTGCGCTCCGCCCCGCGCTTGGTCGCTCTCACAGGCATAGGGCAGCCAATGATACGGCTGCGCTAGGCTTCCGTCGGTGCAAACACTTATCGAGAATCCCCAGGCCCATGTGGTCGAGGGGTCAAACGGACTCCTGCTCGAAATCGACGGGCAGATAGTCCCCAACTACGACGCCACGATGCAGCCCTTCGAGGAGGGCGAGGTCGTCACAGGCAATGTCGTGAGGATCGACAAGGACGAGGTTCTTGTCGACATCGGTTACAAGTCTGAGGGGGTCATCCCCGCCAACGAGCTGTCCATCCGCAAGTCGGTGGATCCCCGCGAGGAGGTGTCGCTCGGCGAGGAGGTCGACGCGATGGTCCTCACCAAGGAGGACCAGGACGGCCGCCTGATCATGTCCAAGAAGCGGGCCCGCTTCGAGAAGGCGTGGCGTCGCATCGAGGCCGCCGCCGAGTCCGGCGAGCCGGTCATCGGATCGGTCATCGAGGTGGTCAAGGGCGGCTTGATCATCGACCTCGGGGTGCGCGGCTTCCTGCCGGCCTCGCTCGTCGACATCCGCCGCGTGCCGAACCTCGACGAGTACCTGGGGACGCAGATCGAGACGAAGGTGATCGAGCTGAACCGCTCGCGCAACAACGTGGTGCTTTCGCGTCGCGCGGTGCTCGAGGAGGAGCGCAAGGAGGTGCGCCAGCAGATCCTCGACCGTTTGCAGCCCGGTCTGGTGGTGGAGGGGCAGATCTCCAACATCGTCGACTTCGGCGCGTTCGTGGACCTCGACGGGATCGACGGCTTGATCCACATCTCAGAGCTTTCCTGGTCGCACGTCAACCATCCGTCGGAGATCCTCAACATCGGCGACACCGTGCAGGTGAAGGTGCTCGACATCGACCGCGATCGTCAGCGCATCTCGCTCGGTCTCAAGCAGACCCAAGAAGACCCGTGGCAGCGCATCGTGGACACCTACAACCCGGGCGACGAGCTCGCGGGCAAGGTCACCAAGGTGGTCACCTTCGGAGCGTTTGTGGAGGTCTTGGACGGTGTGGAGGGCCTCGTGCACATCTCCGAGCTGGCCGGTCACCATGTCGAGAGCCCGCGCGAGATCGTCCATCCGGGCGATGAGATCAGGGTCAAGATCCTGGAGATCGACTCCGAGCGCAGGCGCCTGTCGCTTTCGGCCAAGCGCGTCGAGGACCAGATCCTGCCGCTGCCGCGCCCGGACGCGCCTGCCGCTTCGCCGGCGGCGCCGGAGGCTGTGGCCGACGAGCAGGTCGTGCTCGAGGATTCTCTCGACGTCGCGGTCGGCGAGGACGCTGGGGAGCTTGCCGCCGACGCGGCCGCCGCCGCTCTAGCGACTCCCGAGCCTGTCGTGGAGGCACCCGTCGCAGACGAGCCAGCCGCCGAGACGGCGACAGCGACGGAGGTCGCGGAGGCTTCGAGTAGCGAGGTCGCCATCGAGGAGCCCACCGCTGAGGAGCCGTCTGGCGAGGCCGCGCCCCTCGATGAGCCGTCTGCCGAGGGCGCCGGCGAGCAGCCTGCGGCTGAGCAAACGCAAGACTGACGGGCGGGGCGATGAAACCGGCGGTCCCGTTCGTCGGATTGACCGGCGGCATGGGGGCCGGCAAGTCAACAGCTCTGAAAGAGCTGGCGTCGCTGGGTGCGCAGGTGCTTTCCACCGATGCGGTGGTCCATGAGCTCTACGGCGAGACCCAGGTGCGCGATGCCGTGGTCGAGCGCTGGGGAGCGGAGGTCGCGCCGAACGGAGTGGTCGATCGCTCGGCGGTGGCAGCCAAGGCATTCGCCGGCGGGGAGGAGGATCGCCACTGGCTGGAGGGCCTGCTGTGGCCGCTCGTGGGTGCAAGGATCGCCGGTTGGCTGGAGCATGTGCGCGCCCTGAGCCCTGCGCCGAAGGCAGCTGTGGTCGAGGTTCCCCTGCTGTTCGAGGCCGGCATGGAGCGCGGCTTCGATGCCACGATCGCCTTGGTAGCCGCAGAGCAGACGCGTGCCGAGCGGGCCGCCGGGCGCGGCCATGCGCTTGCGGACGAGCGTGTCGCGCGCCAGCTATCGCAGGAGGAGAAGGCCGAAAGAGCTACCTACGCGATCCACAACGACGGCAGCGAAGCGGACTTGCGGCGCGAACTGGCCGGGGTGCTTGCCAAGCTATCGGGATGAGCTATACGCGCTATTCGGCGGCGCCCCGCGCGCGGGGGAGAGCAGGAAGGGGGCGGGCGGCCAAGTCGTCTCCTGGTCGCTCACTTGGACGCATGGTCATCGGATTGGCGCTGGTGCTTGCGCTGCTCGCGATGATCGCTTCGCGCTTGCAGCACATGGCCGGCAGCTCCGGTCTGCCGCTGAGTGACGCCCAGGTGATTCGCGAACAGGCGGCAGACAAGCACCTGGACCCGGCGCTGATCGCGGGGGTGATCTATGCCGAGACCAAGTTCGAACCGCGCACCTCCTCCGCGGGGGCGCTCGGCTTGATGCAGATATTGCCGGCGACGGCGCACTACATCGCGCACCTTTCGGGCGGTTTTCGCTTCACGACCGGCGACTTGGCAACGCCGAAGATCAATGTGGCATATGGGAGCTGGTATCTGCGCTATCTGCTCGATCACTACGAAGGCAACGAGATGGAGGCGGTGGCCGCCTACAACGGTGGCTTGGGCAATGTGGACTCGTGGGTGGCCAAAGCACACGAAGAAGGTCGCCAATTGACGACCGCGGACATCCCGTTCCCGGAGACCCAGGCATATGTGGTCAAGGTGCTGCGCGCCCAAGCCGAGTACCGCTCCGTGTATGCACACCAGCTGGGGCTAACGTAGAGGGCGATGCCGCCCTTCAAGCTCGACCCGGTCTTCACGCCGACCGCCGATCAGCCGAAGGCGATCTCTTCGCTGTCGGAGGGAGTGCGCGAGGGCGAGCGCTTCCAGACCCTCTTGGGGGCGACGGGCACCGGCAAGACGATGACGATGGCCGGCGTGATCGCCGAGGTTCAGAAGCCGGCCTTGGTGATCGCTCACAACAAGACTTTGGCGGCGCAGCTGTGCAACGAGTTCAGGACGTTCTTCCCGGACAACGCGGTCGAGTACTTCGTGTCCTATTACGACTACTACCAGCCCGAGGCTTATGTCCCGAGCAGGGACTTGTACATCGAGAAGGACTCGGCGATCAACCAGGAGGTGGACCGCCTCAGGCACGCCGCCACCGCCGCGGTGTTCGCCAGGCGGGACGTGATCGTGGTGGCTTCGGTGTCTTGCATCTATGGCCTGGGCTCGCCCGAGACCTATGAGATGAACATGCAGATATTGCGTCGCGGCGAGGAGATCGACCGCGACGCGCTGTTGCGCAAGCTGGTGTCGATCCAGTACACGCGCAACGACAGTGTCTTGGCGCGCGGTTCGTTCAGGGTCAAAGGGGAGACGCTGGAGGTGTTCCCGGCATATGCCGAGACCGCTTTCAGGGCAACCTTGTTCGGCGACGAAGTGGAGCGATTGCAGCACTTCGACCCGCTCACGGGGGAGTTGCTCGAAGACGACATCGAGCACGTGGCGATCTGGCCGGCCACGCACTACAACGTCAAGGAGGGCACGATCGAGGACGGCGTGGCGGCGATCGGCAGGGAGCTGAACGAGCGCTGTGAGCAGCTGGAGGCCGAAGGCAAGCAACTTGAGTCCCATCGCCTGAGACAGCGCACCCAATACGACATGGAGATGTTGCGAGAGATGGGGTTCTGCTCGGGCATCGAGAACTATTCGCGGATCCTCGACGGTCGCAAGCCGGGCGAGCGGCCCTACTGCTTGATCGACTATTTCCCCGAGGATTTCGTGTGCTTCATCGACGAGTCCCACCAGACGGTGCCCCAGATCGGGGGCATGTTCGAGGGCGACCGCTCGCGCAAGAGCACGCTTGTCGACTATGGCTTCAGGTTGCCGAGCGCGATGGACAACCGGCCGCAGACATTCGATGAGTTCCTCTCGATCACACCGCAGCTGGTGTTCTTGTCGGCTACGCCCGGCGAATACGAGCGCACGCGCTCGCAGCGGATCGTGGAGCAGATCGTCAGGCCCACGGGGGTCGTGGACCCGGAGATCGACGTGCGCGAGACCAAGAACCAGATCGATGATCTGATGAACGAAATCCGCAAGCGCGTGGACGTGAACGAGCGGGTGCTGGTGACCACGCTCACGAAGAAGATGAGCGAGGACCTGTCGCAGTACCTGATCGAGATGGGCTTCAAGGTGCGCTACCTGCACTCGGAGATCGACACGCTCGAGCGCATCCAGATCATCAGGGACCTGAGGCTCGGCGAGTACGACGTGCTCGTGGGCGTGAACCTGCTGCGCGAGGGTCTCGACCTGCCGGAGGTCTCACTGGTGGCGATCCTCGACGCCGACAAGGAGGGTTTCCTGCGCGGGGAGACCTCGCTGATCCAGACGATCGGCAGAGCGGCGCGCAACGTGAAGGGCAAGGTGCTGATGTACGCCGACAAGGAGACCAAGGCGATGAAGGCGGCGATCGAGGAGACCGACCGCAGACGCGAGATCCAGGTCGCTTACAACGAGGAGCACGGGATCACTGCTTCGAGCATCGTGAAGGGCATCTCCGATATCGCCGAGTTCTTGCAGGCCGAGTCCAAGGTGCCCAAGAGCGGCCGGCGCAAGAACGCCACGCGAGCCAAGGCCAAAGAGATGCCAAACCACGAGCTGGAGAAGATGATCGTCGAGCTCGAGGAGGAGATGATCGCCGCGGCCGATGACCTCAGGTTCGAGTATGCGGCCCAAGTGCGCGATGAGATCAGGGAACTTCGGCGCGAGCTACGCGATGTACAGGCGGTCGAGGGTCCTGGCGGCGGCAGCGAGGGCGGGGAGACCTCGGACGACGATGCCGGAGAGGCGGAGCCGGAGACAGTGGAGGCTCCGTCCGGCGAGGTTGCATAGGATGGGGCCGTGGAGCTGGACCGCCAGGTGATCGAGAGGCGCGACTTCCCGATCGTGCGCCGCGGGTACGACCCGGCGAGCGTGGATGCCCACCTGCGGGCGCTTGCGGCCGATGTCGAGGAGCTGCGTCTGCAAGCGGAGAGCCGTGGAGGAGACTCGCTGGCCGCGGTGGCGGGTACGCAGGTGCAAGGCATCCTCGAGGCGGCCCAGGCGACCGCCGAGACGATCGAGCGTGAGGCGGCGCAGGCGGCCCAGGAGGTGCGGGCCACGGCGGACGCTGATGCGCAGCGCACCCGCGAAGAGGCGATCGCGCGCGCGCAGGAGCGTGTGGCGGCTGTATCCCAGGCGACCGAGGTGCTGTTGGCGAGGGTCGGGACGATGGACGGCGAGGCGCAGGCGCTCGTGGAGAGCTTGCGCACCGGAGCGGGTCGGCTGGCTGAGGACTTGGCGAGCGTGGAGGGCAACATGAGCGCTTTGTATGACGCCGCCTCAGGTCGCGCCGCGGGGGTTGAGGACGCCGGGCGGGTCGATATGACGGCCGAGCCGGCGGCACAATACGTGGCGGTGGGCGATGAGCCGGTCCCGGTTGCGCCGGCCCAACCCCATGCGACCCCATTTCCCGAGCCGTCCCGCGAGTCCCACGAAGGGATGCAGGGCGATCCCTATGCCGCGGCGTCGCTGGATGCGGCCCAGTCCGTGCTCGTCGAGCAGCCCCCGGAGCCGGTGCATTCGTTTGAGAACCCAGCCGATCCGGCGCCCGCGGCTGCCTCCGCCTCGGAGGATCTCGACGGAGCCCGCCTGGTGGCGCTCAACATGGCGCTCAACGGCGACTCGCGTGAGGAGACCGGGCAATACCTGGCCGAGAACTTCACGGTGCCCAACCGCGAGCAACTGCTCGACGAGGTTTACGCGGCGATCGAAGGATAGGCGCAGAGTTCCGTCGCCACCGGCGGGTAGGATGCAGACAATGATCTGCACAGATATCGAGGGTGCGCTTGTTGGGCGTGCGAGACATGCACACGATGGTCGTCGGTCCTGACGCACCGTCCGGGCCTATAGGTGGCGGTAGAATCGAGCAATGGCAACGCAAGCGATCGGCGAGCTTCCGATTCACCGACTCGACGTGGATACGTACAGCAGGATCGTGGAGTCGGGTGCGCTTGATGGTCAGCCAGTCGAGCTCATAGAGGGGCTGATCGTCGACATGATGAGTCCCCAAGGAGTCGGTCACGCGGAAGTGATCGAAGCGTTGACAGAGCATTTCGCACGTTCTCGAGCGCGGGTGCGTGTCCAGTTGCCCTTCCTAGTACCGCCCGATTCGATGCCAGAGCCCGATCTCGCGGTACTCGCTGGGCGGCCTCCACGTGGCCGGCATCCGAGCGAGGCGTTGCTTATCGTCGAGGTGACGGTCAGCTCACACCAGTTCGATCGTGGTGCAAAGTCAGCCATGTATGCGCGTGCCGGCGTTCCGGCTTATTGGCTGGTGGACGTGCCCGGCAGGGCGATCGAGGTGCGCACGGAGCTGGGGCCGGACGGCTACGGCCATTGTGAGGTCTTTAGGGAGGGCGCGGCAGTGCCCTCGCCGGTAGCGGGCGCGGGCGACCTCAACGTCGCGGCCTTGCTGGAGGGGATCGTCGAGTAAGGGAGGGCGTCGAGTGGGCCCAGGTCGGTGCGGGGTTGCACCTAAAAACCAGTGCTAGCTTGCACTGAATCTCGTGCAAGCCAATGTGCCGCGCGTCAGTAGTTGCCGGACACGAGATCCCATGCGCGGCGCAGCTTGTTTGAAAGCCCCGAGCTGGAGTCGGCCGGATCGTCGACCATGACTGCCGGGTTGGCAGACGGCTGGGGCAAGTCGCGACACGCGCCGGCGTCCAGCTTGAGCGTTACGGCGCGCTCATGGATCGAGTCGACATCGTCGGCGTCGGCGAAGCGGTGGCCGCCGGGACCCTCGCGCTCGTCGATCACGATCCCGTCGAACACGTCCTTCTCGGGCACGCTGAGCACGTGCGCGACAGACCCGACATGCTCGCCGTCGCTACTGTAGACGGGCGTGCCGGGATCGAGCGCCTCGTAGGAGATGGGTAGGCCTGGATCGTCCACGGCGATGCAGCATATCGGCAGGAGATCTCTGGGTCTGACCGGGGGAGGGGCGTCAGTGCCGCCGTCGACCTGTCTTGCGGGTATCGCGGGGACCAGCCGAGTCGGCCGTCGCGGTGAGCAATGGGGCGAACGTCTGTTCGGGTCAATACAATGAGAGGCGAATGGCCCAGAGCAACAAGATCGTCGTAAGCGGCGCGCGCGAGCACAACCTGAAGGACATCTCCTTGGAGCTGCCCAGGGACGCCTTGGTTGTCATAACCGGTCTATCGGGGTCGGGCAAGTCGAGCCTTGCCTTCGACACCATCTACGCGGAGGGCCAGCGGCGCTATGTGGAGTCCTTGTCTGCTTATGCGAGGCAGTTCCTGGGCCAGATGGACAAGCCCGATGTGGACTCGATCGAGGGGCTCTCGCCGGCGATCTCGATCGATCAGAAGACGACTTCGCGCAACCCGCGCTCGACGGTGGGCACGGTCACCGAGATCTATGACTACTTGAGGCTCCTGTGGGCGCGGGTGGGCAAGCCCCACTGCCCAATCTGTGGGCGTCCGATCCAAGGTCAGTCGGCCGAGCAGATCATCGATCAGGCGATGGGCTTGGCCGAGGGGACGCGCTTCATGGTCTTGGCGCCGGTCGTGAGGGGTCGCAAGGGCGAGTACGGCAAGCTGCTGGAAGAGCTGCGCGCCGACGGCTACGCGCGCGTGAAGATCGACGGGCGCATCAGGATGCTCGAAGAGTCGATCGTCTTGGACAAGCGCTACAAGCACGACATCTCGGTCGTGGTCGATCGCTTGGCGATGCGCCACGACATCCGCAAGCGCCTGGCCGACTCGATCGAGGCGGCGGTCGGCTTGGCCGACGGCCTCGTGGAGATCGAGATCGTGGGGTCTTCGCGTGCTGGTACGGATGAAAATCCCACCCACCCAGAGAGTGGCCTACCCTCAGCGGACGGGGGCCCTTCTCACTCTTCCGGCGCCCTCGGCGTTAAGGCCGCGAACGCCCAGATCGTGCCGGGCGCAAGGCCGGATCCGGGGACCCTTTTCACCTTCTCGGAGAAGTTCGCGTGTCCTGAGCATGGGCCTTCCTTGGTCGAGTTGGAGCCGAGGATCTTCTCTTTCAACTCTCCTCACGGGGCGTGCGAGCGGTGCACGGGCCTGGGCTCGCAGATGGTGATCGACCCGGACCTGGTCGTACCCGACCCGAGCTTGTCGGTCGGAGAAGGCGCGATCGCCCCTTGGGCCAACAGCGCCTCCAACTACTACGAGCAGGTCACCGAGGCGATCGCCAAGCGCTACAAGGTCGACCTGAGCGCGGCCTGGGAGGAGCTTCCGCAAAAGCATCGCGACCTGTTCCTCACAGGCACGAACGGGGATCCTCTTCAAATCACCTACAGGAACCGTTTTGGGCGCACGCGCTCCTATGGCACGCGCTTCGAGGGGGTGCTCGCCAATCTGCAGCGGCGCTATCGCGAGACCGATTCGGAGTGGACGAGGGAGAAGATCGAGGAGTTCATGTCCTTGCGCGCCTGCCCGGAGTGCGGCGGGGCTCGCCTGAGGCCCGAGTCCAGGGCGGTGCTCGTGGCGGGCACTCGAATCGAGGACTTCTGTGGGCTTTCGGCGCGTCGGGCGTTGGCGTGGCTTGAGGAGGTCGAGCTGTCGGAGACCGACCGGCATGTGGCGCGCCTGATCTTGCGCGAGATCTCTGAGCGCCTGCAGTTCTTGGAGAACGTGGGCATCGGCTACCTCTCGATGGACCGCGCGGCCGCCACGCTCTCCGGCGGGGAGGCGCAGAGGATCCGCTTGGCGACCCAGATCGGGTCTTCGCTGGTGGGCGTGCTCTACATCCTGGACGAGCCTTCGATCGGTTTGCACCAGCGCGACAACGAGAAGCTGATCGCGACTTTGGAGCGCCTGCGCGACCTCGGCAACACCGTGATCGTGGTCGAGCACGACGAGCAGACGATGCGCTGCGCCGATCACCTCGTGGACTTGGGGCCGGGCGCGGGCGAACACGGAGGCTGGATCGTGGCCGAGGGGACCGCGGCCAAGGTGCAGAAGGTGAAGGAGTCCTTGACCGGCCAGTACTTGGCGGGCACGCGCACGATCGAGCTGCCCTCCGAGCGGCGCACGCCGAGCGGCTATGTGGAGATCTTGGGCGCCTCCCAGCACAACCTCAGGGACGTCGACGTGCATGTGCCCTTGGGCACTTTGACATGCGTGACGGGAGTGTCGGGCTCGGGCAAGTCGACTTTGGTCAACGAAGTCCTGTACAAGGCGGTCGCCAACAAGCTGCACCGCGCTCGCCAGCGGCCGGGCGCCCATCGGGCGATCAAGGGCCTCGATCAGCTGGACAAGATCATCGCCGTCGATCAGTCGCCGATCGGACGTACGCCTCGCTCCAACCCGGCCACCTATACGGGGCTGTTCGACGTGATCAGGGACTTGTTCTCAAAGACCCAAGAGGCCCGCGCGCGGGGCTACAAGCCGGGACGTTTCTCCTTCAACGTGAAGGGCGGGCGCTGCGAGGTGTGCAGGGGAGACGGGCAGATCAAGATCGAGATGCACTTCTTGCCCGACGTGTATGTGCCCTGCGAGCAGTGCGACGGGCGCCGCTACAACAAGGAGACCTTGGAGGTCAAGTTCAAGGGCAAGTCGATCGCCGAGGTCTTGGCGATGCCGGTCGAGGAGGCCTTGAAGTTCTTCGAGCACATCCCCAAGATCCGCCGGCGCCTTGAGACCTTGGACGCGGTGGGCCTCGGCTACATCAGGCTCGGTCAGCCCGCGACCACCCTCTCCGGCGGGGAGGCCCAACGCGTGAAGCTCGCCACCGAGCTCTCCAAGGTGGCGACCGGCAGGACCTTGTACATCTTGGACGAGCCCACCACCGGATTGCATTTCGCCGACGTGCAGCGACTCTTGGAGGTCTTGCAAAGACTCGTGGACGCGGGCAACAGCGTGGTCGTGATCGAGCACAACCTGGACATCATCAAGTCCGCCGACCGCCTGATCGACATGGGTCCCGAGGGGGGAGAGGAGGGCGGCATGGTGATCGCCGCCGGCACTCCCGAGGAGGTTGCGGGCGAACGGGGTTCCCACACGGGCGAATTCCTGCGCGAGCTGCTCGCACCGAAGCCGAGGCGCAAGCCGGCGCCACGTAAGCGACGGGTCAAGGTCGCCGCGTGAGTGCTGCTCAACTGCGTCTCTGGATAGCCAGATGGCGCTGGTATGAGCGCAACTCGCTGCCTTGGAATCGGGTGGCGATTCACCGCGAGTTCATGCGCAGGGAAGCTTTCGCTCGCTGGCCGGTGCACGGCAACGTATTGGAGGCCTTGCGCGCGGGACGCCTTGAGGTCGGCCCCCACACATTGCTCGAGCCCGGCGTCTGGATCACCTTGCCGGGCGAGGCCCGGGTGCGCATCGGCGAAGGCACCTTCTTGAACATGGGCGTGATGGTCGCCGCCGAGCAGCTGGTCGAGATCGGCGACCATTGCATGCTCGCCAACGGCTGCTTCGTCTCCGATGCCTCCCACCGCTACGACGATCCCGAGAAGCCGATCACGTGGCAGGGCTTCGACAGCAAGGGCCCGACCAGGATCGGCGACAACTGTTGGCTTGGAGCCAACGTGGTCGTGACAAGCGGCGTGAGTATCGGCGAGCGCTGCGTGATCGGCGCAAACAGCGTCGTCACCAAAGACATCGAGTCGTTCTCGATTGCGGCGGGAGCGCCGGCTCGGGTGCTGCGGAAAGTCGAATACCCCGAGCGCCGAGTGTCGGATTTGAGGCAGGGCCAGCCGGACGCGCGATAGCGACCGGCTGAGCCTGCTGGGCAGATCAGGCGAGCAACGTGTGAAGCTCCGCCAACTCTTCGGCGTCGATCGAATAGCCGTGCTCCGGTCCCGGGTAGCGGCCTGAGCGCACGTCCTGCGCATAGGCGCTGACACCGGCGTCCATTTCCTGCTGGATGTTCGCGTAGCGCTTGACAAAACGCGGCCCCAAGCCATCTCTGATGCCGAGCAGGTCGTGGAAGACGAGCACCTGCCCATCGGTGTCCGGGCCCGCGCCGATGCCGATTACGGGGACCTCCAAGTGAGGCATCAGCTCCTTGGTGACCGCGCTCGGGATCGCCTCGAACACGATCGCAAAACAGCCGCTGCCCTGTAGGGCCAAAGCCTCCGAGGCGATGCGGGCCGCCGCCTCGGCGGTGCGCCCTTGAGCCTTCCAGCCACCCAGCGCCGTGGAGCTCTGGGGGGTCAATCCGACGTGGCCCATGACGGGAATCCCGGCGCCTACGATCGCGCGAGCACGACTGGCCGAAGCGGGGCCCCCGCCCTCCAACTTGACGGCGTCGCAACCGGCCTCCTTGACCATGCGCACCGCGCTCGCGACCGCCTGCTCGTCGCTGATCTCGTACGAGCCGAACGGCAAGTCGCCGATCATCAGGGGAGTGTTCAAGCCGCGCCGCACGGCCCGCGCGAGCACCATCATGTCGTCGAGATCGACCGGTGTGGTCGAGTTGTAGCCGAGGATCGTGGTGGCGGCCGAGTCTCCGACGAGCACGAGATCGACACCGCCCGCCTCCGCCGCACGGGCGCTCGGGTAGTCATAAGCGGTGACCATCACCAGCGGCTCGCCCAAGCGCTTCTTCTCGGCGAGCAGCGGCAAGGTCATCGGCAAACGGCCAGGGTCCGACGGCACGGCTCCGACCGGGTGGCCGACGGTGGGAGCGCCCGCGGAACGGATCGCGGCGCCCGGGTCGGCCGGCGTGGGGTTACTGGGGTGGCTTGACATGTGAGTCCTCTCTGACCCGGTTGACGCCTCGCTTCAGCTTCCTGTCGCGGCCTCATAAGGAGCCGCGGCGGAGCTGAGCAGGGTCGCCACCGCGTCGTCGACGGTGATGATGCGATTGGTCTTGGCCTCCACGTGGACCACGCGAGGCTCGTAGTGCTCCATCTCCGCACGGTCGTACTGGCCATAGGAGATGACGATGATCGTGTCGCCGCGATGCACCAAGCGCGCGGCGGCGCCGTTGACCTTGATGTCGCCCGAGCCGCGCTGCCCGGCGATCGTGTAGGTCTCAAAACGGGCCCCATTGTCCACGTCGACAACGTGAACCTGCTCGTGCTCGAGGATGTCCGCTGCCTCCAACAGGTCCGGGTCGATCGTGATCGAACCGACGTAGTGCAGGTCGCAGTCGGTCACCGTGGCACGGTGGATCTTTGACTTGAGCATCACACGCTGCATGCGATGGCTGCCTCTCTTGATTGTGGCTTGACGGGTACCGAGGGATCCAAGGTCACGTTGTCGATCAGGCGCGTCGCGCCGACGCGGGCCGCGATCGCCAGCAAGGCGGGCTCCTCCAGCTCGGAGACGGGCTCGAGGGTGTCAGGCTTGACGAGCGCCACGTACTCCGGCTCCACATCGAGCTCGCCCATCGAAGCGCGCGCGATCGCGGTGAGCGCCTCGGCTGAGCGCTCCCCCCGCGAGACGGCCATGGCCGCGGCCGCCAAGGCCTTGGAGAGGGCCAAAGCGCGCAAGCGCTCGCTCGCGCTGAGGTGGGCATTGCGGCTTGACATCGCCAACCCGTCCGGCTCGCGCACGGTTGGGCACACCTCGATACGAACCGCAATGTCGAGGTCCCGCGCCATACGCTTGATAACGATCGTCTGCTGGGCGTCCTTCTGGCCGAAATAGGCCACATCCGGGGCCACCATGTTCAAGAGCTTGGTCACCACGGTCGTGACCCCCTTGAAGTGGGCGGACCCGCGCACGGCGCCCTCCAAGCGGTCGGTCAGGCCGAAGACCTCCACCGCGGTGGAGAAGCCTCGCGGGTAGACCTCCTCCACCGACGGCGCGAACAGCAGGTCGGCGCCGGCAGCCTGTGCGGATTCGCGGTCGCGATCTTCCTCGCGCGGATAGCGCTCCAAGTCCGCGGCCTCGTTGAACTGTGTGGGATTCACGAACAGCGAGACCACAACCACGTCGCACTCCGCACGCGCCCTACGGATCAGCGACAGATGCCCCTCGTGCAAAGCCCCCATCGTGGGCACCAAGCCGACCGTGCGGTGTGACCCCCTGGCCGGCTCCAACTTCGCGCGCAAGCCGGCCACGGTGCGCACAACAACAGCCGGACTATTCTCCGCTTGCTCACCGCGAGCGTCCTCCGGCGAGAGGATCGATGTCGAAATCGATGGGTTCATCTGGCTCGGTCCAGTTCCCTCAGGGATACCGGTCGCGACTGCCTCAAGCATACCGTCCCCGACCACCGCGAGCAAGGGCACCAAACGGCGTTCGAGCAAATAGGATCCCGCTCATGTCTGGTCAGAACATCTCCACATCGGCGCGCCGGCGGCGCGAGGCGCTCAAGGATGTGTTCGCCCAGGCCAGCGCCTGCGTCCGCTGCCAGGAGCTCGCCGCGACCCGCAAGAACGTGGTTTTCGGCGCCGGAAACGCCGACGCGGACCTCATGTTCGTGGGCGAGGCGCCCGGCGCCTCCGAGGACGAGCAAGGCCTCCCCTTCGTGGGGCGAGCCGGCAAGCTGTTGTCCACGCTGCTCGGCGAGATCGGTCTGGCGCGCGAGGACGTCTTCATAGCGAATGTGCTCAAGTGCCGCCCTCCCGGAAACCGCGACCCGTTGCCGGTCGAGATCGATAACTGTCACGAATATTTGTACCGCCAGGTCGAGCTGATCCAGCCCCGTGTGATCTGCTCTTTGGGCAACTTCTCGACCAAGCTTCTGCGGAACGATCCGACCGGTATCACGCGCCTGCACGGGCGCCCCGAGGAGCTCACCTTGGGTGCCCGCACAGTCCGCCTCTACCCGATCTTCCATCCTGCCGCCGCCCTCTACACCCCGCGCATGCTCGAGACCTTGCGCGAGGATTTCGCGCGCCTGCCCGAGCTTCTGGCGATGGCCGAGCCGGCGCAGCGACACTCCGAGGAGCCTCCCCAAGAGGCCCCGCCAAGTCCGCCGACGGCCACCGAAACGGACGCCGTCGATCAACTCGGCCTGTTCTGAGGCATCCAAAATCGCAGCGCGTCCGTATTAGATCCCGGTGGGGCCAGTCGTGTCGCTCAAGCAGACGAAGTGGCTTGCCGATACAGAATCATCTCCATCCTCCCAAGCACCACGGCCGGCTCGCACGCCCTCTCCTGCGAGCCGGCCGTATTTATTGGGGCATCTCGGGGCCTGAGCCGGACGCATTACTGACTAGGCTTACTGCGTGGCCACACGCATCGTGGAGACCTCCGATTCGCTTCAAACCGAAGCGCTCGGCGCCGACTTGGCCGCCGGCCTGAGCGAGGGCGACGTCGTGCTCGTGATCGGCGAGCTTGGCGCCGGCAAGACCACGTTCGTGCGCGGCGCCGCAAGGGCCTTGGGCGTCACCGACCCGGTCACCAGCCCCACCTTCTCGATCGGCCACCGATACAAGGGTAGACATGTAACGGTGTCCCACCTCGACCTCTACCGTTTGGCGGGCCTCCAAGCGGAGGAGCCAGATCTGCTCGACGACTATCTCGGAGCAGGCCGGATCGCCTTCGTGGAGTGGCCCGAGCACACTGCGCCCGAGCTTCGACATGCAAGGGTCCAGGTCACCCTCGCCCACCTGGGCGAGGAGCGCCGGCGGGTGGAGCTGCGGGAGGGCTCGACATGATCGTCCTCGGCCTGGACACCTCCACACCGGCCACCGTTGCCGGGCTTCGCCTGGACGATGGCACCGTTCTGCAAGCGCGCGACGATCCTCGAGCCGGGGGGCGCCCCGGACACTCCATGCGACTGCTCGACTTCGCCCACCGGCTCCTGGCCGAAGCGGGATTCGGCTGGGATCGAATCGAGCTGATCGCCGTGGGAGTTGGCCCGGGCACCTTCACAGGCCTTCGCATCGGTATCGCCACGGCCCGAGCTTTGGCGCAGTCCTTGGACGTGGGTCTGGTGGGCATATCGAGCTTGCGAGCCCTCGCCTTTGGTGCCTCAAAGACGGTGCCGGCGATCGACGCGCGCCGTGGCGAGGTCTTCCTCGCGGCCTATGACGCCGAACGAGAATTGCTGGCGCCCCAAGCCGTTCGCCCCGAGGCTCTGGCGGAGCTGTTGGCGGCCTCTTCGCTCGATCCTCATAGGGAGGAGTGGACCGCGGTGGGCGACGGCGCTCTGCTCTACCGCGATTGGTTCGAGCGGCTCGGCCTGCGCGTTCCCCAAGACGGCGCGGAGGCCCACCGGGTTCAAGCGTCAGCGATCTGCGCCTTGGCGCTCGACCTCTCAGACGGCAAAGGCGGGGGGGACGTCGTGCCCGACTACCTGCGCCGCCCCGACGCCGAAGCTTCGCTGGAAGGGGTCGCCTGATGGGCTCCTCGTCGCCTTGGGCTCGTCCGACTGGCCTCCAGCGTCCCGGACGGGCCCGTCCGATCGCCCTCCAGCGTCCCGGAAGGGTCTCCTGATGGGCTCCTCGATGGCCGAGATGAGGACCGACGGGTCTTTCTATGTGGACATCCGCGAGCTCACCTATGCCGATCTGCCTCGCGTGATCGCCGTCGAGCGGCGCGCTTTCCCGACCCCTTGGTCGCTTGCCATGTTCGTCCTGGAGCTCTCCAAGTCCTCGGGCGTCTGCTTGGCGGCGATCCATGACGGGCGCCTCGTGGGCTATTTGATCTGCTCGCGCTACGACACCGTGTGGCACGTCATGAACGTGGCCGTCGACCTCGGCCACCGTCATCAAGGCGTCGCCTCGGCGCTCCTGGCCGAGCTGTACGAGCGCGTGGACGATACCCTCGCGGGCACAGGCGAATCGGCGCGCTTCACCTTGGAGGTTCGCCGCTCCAACCGCGTTGCGATCCACCTGTACGAGCGCGAGGGCTTTCGCGCCGCGGGCCTGCGTCGCCGCTACTACCAAGACAACGGCGAGGACGCTCTGGTGATGTGGCGCACTCCATCCACGCTTGCCGGATCCTTCGACGATGTGCCCAATCCGGAGCCCCTATGAACATCCTCGCCGTGGAGACCAGCTGCGACGACACGTGCGCCGCGGTGATCGACGAGCGCGCCACGATCCGCTCCAACGTGATCTCCTCCCAGCGAGCCCACGACCGCTTTGGCGGAGTGGTGCCCGAGATCGCCTCCCGCCACCACCTCGAGTTGATCAACCTCGTCGTCGATCGAGCTCTCTCGGAGGCCGGCGTCGAGTTGGACCGGATCGACCGCGTGGCGGTCACCCAAGGCCCCGGCTTGATCGGAGCCCTCCTGGTCGGGCTCTCCACGGCCAAGGCCGTGGCCGCTGCCCGAGAATTGCCCTTGGTTCCCGTCGATCACCTCCAAGGTCACGTGGCGGCCAACTTCCTCGTGCCCGAGGCCGGCGGCGAGCCTTTCGAGCCGCCCTTCGTCTGCCTGATCGCAAGCGGCGGCCACACCTTGCTCGCTCTGGTACGCGACCACCACACTTTCCAGACCCTGGGGCGCACGTTGGACGATGCCGCCGGCGAGGCTTTCGACAAGGGGGCCCGCATGCTCGGACTGGGCTATCCAGGTGGGCCCGCCTTGGAGCGTCTCGCAGCCACCGGCGACCCCGAGGCCTTCGAGTTTCCTGCCTCCGGCTCGCGCGCCAAGGGTGGTCGGGGCGCAACGCGACCATTCGCGCGGAGCCTCGACTTCTCCTTCGCCGGCTTGAAGACATCATTGCTCTACAAGCTGCGCGACTTGGAGGACGCGGGTGGGCCAAACGCCGGTGGGCTGGACATTGTCGGTGAGCCCGAAGGCGCCTCTGGGACGGACGGGGCCCGCGAGGTCTCCGGCCGGGCCGCCGACTTGGCTGCCTCGTTCCAAGCCGCGATCGTCGATCACCTGCTCGCGCGCGCCCAGGAGGCACTAGAGCGGACCGGCCTCGACCGCTTGGCGGTGGGCGGTGGCGTGGCCGCCAACGGCGAGCTGCGACGGCGCCTGTCCGAGTTGGGAGCGACCCTGCACGTGCCCGCCAAGGCGCTCTGCACCGACAACGCCGCCATGATCGGGGCCGCCGCGCTCTACGCGTCCCCCGTCTCCTACCCCGCTTACCTAGCGGTCGATGCCTTCGCGACCGGCGAGCGGCCCGCGTGACCGGTCTCGCCAACGGTGTCGCGAACGGTCTCGGAAACGGTCTCGCGAACAGTCTCGCCAGCGGCCTCGCGAACAGTCTCGCCAACGGTCTCGCGAACAGTCTCGGAAACGGCCCGGTCAATGGTCTCGCCAACGCTCCCCACACGTCACCTTCGTGAACGTCCTCACGCTCTACTCCAAGCCCGACTGCCACCTCTGCGTCGAGGCCCGCGTGGCGCTCGACAAGCTGGCTCCCGAGCTCGGCTTCGAGCTGTCCGAGGTTGACATAACCACTGACGAAGCCCTGCACAGGGCGTACTTCGAGCGCATACCCGTGGTCGCCCTCGGCGAGCAAGAGCTATTCGAATATTTCGTAGACGAGGCCCTACTGCGCAAGCGCCTGGGGTCCATCCTCTAGAGTCACACCAGATGGCCTACCGCGAGCTGGCAACTCCGATAAACGCGATCCACGGCGACGAATCGATCGTCGGGGACAAGCTCTCCCTTGGTGTCGCCGCACGCCTCTCGCGCTACCTCCAAGTGCTCACCCAGGCGCGCAAGATGGGCAAGGAGACGATCTCCTCCCAAGAACTCTCCGACTACACCCACGTCAACTCCACCCAAATCCGCCGCGACCTCTCCGGCTTCGGCAAGTTCGGCAAGCGCGGCGTGGGCTACAACGTCGAGTCGCTCGTCTCCCAGATCCGCAAGATCCTCAGGACCGCCGGACAACACAACATCGCCCTGCTCGGCGCCGGGCATCTGGGCAAGGCGATCGCCTCCTCGGACATCTTCGCCGACCACGGCTTCCGCGTCGTCGCGATCTTCGACGTCGACGAGGCCAAGGTCGGAAGCGAAGTCGGCTCCCAAGCGGTGCGTCACACCAGCGACCTGGCCCGAGTGGTCGAGGAAGAGGACATCGTCGTCGGCGTCCTCGCGGTGCCCACCGCCGCCGCCCAAGGCTTGGCCGACGAGCTCGTAAAAGCAGGCGTCAAGATCATCTTCAACTACTCCGAGTCGCTCCTGGCGGTACCGCCCGAGGTGACGGTCCATACCTCGAGCCCGGCGGTCGACCTGCTCTACGCGCTCTATTTCTATCTCACCTGAGTCCATCCCAGTCCGGTAGGCACGCCCGGAGATCGTAAGCTGGGAGTCACCCCGAGCGAGTCGCGCCACTTCGCACGCCCCTTTCCCTCCCCAAAATGACCAGCTTGGATTTCGACAAGGCAGTTGACGCGTTCGCCCGAGCGACCGACTTGACGGTCGGGATCGAGGAGGAGTTTGCCCTGCTCGACCCCGTCACCCTCGATCTCGTGCCCCGCTTCGAGGAGCTGCGCGACTGCGCCCGCACCCAAGACCCGCTCCTGGCCCAAGGCATCGCCGGCGAGCTGATCTCCTCGGAGATCGAGATCGTCTCCGGGCGGGGCGAGAACCTCGCCGACGCCTTCGCCCGCCAACGCGAGCGCCGCCACCGCCTGTTCGCGCTGGCCTCGCGCCAAGGCGCCGCCCTGGCCGCCACCGGCACCCACCCCTGGGCCGACTATCGCCAACAGCCGATCATCGACACCGAGCACTACCGACGCGTCGAGCAGGGTCTCAAGTACGTCGCCTGGCGCAACAACACCTTCAGTCTGCACGTCCACGTCGGCGTGCGCGACATCGACCGCGCCGTGCGCGTCTGCGACCGCCTGCGACCGGTCCTGCCCCTGCTTCTGGCCCTCTCCGCCAACTCGCCCTACCTCGACGGTCGCGACTCGGGCCTGCACACGGCCCGTACCCAAAGCTTCACCCGCAACTTCCCCCGCTGCGGCATACCCGACGCTTTCGGCGGCTGGCTCGCCTACCGCGACTACATCGAATTCCTGCTGCGCACCCGCTCGATCGTCGAGTTCACCCAGGTGTGGTGGTCGGTGCGCCCCCACTTCGAGTTCGGCACCGTCGAGGTCCGCATTTGCGACGCCCAAAGCACCGTGCCCGAGTCCGAGGCCTTGGCTGCCTTGATCGTCGCCTGCGTCGCCCAAGCCGCCCGCGACACCGACGAAGGCGTGCCCTTCTCCGATCCCCCTCCGCGCCTCGTCGAGGAGAACATGTGGCGGGCGATCCGCTATGGGCTCGACGGTCAAATGATCGACCTGCAGCGTGCCGAGGAGTACCCCGCCGTCGCGATCGTAGAGCGCCTCGCGGCGTGGACCGAGCCGGTTAGGGCCGAGCTCGGCATCGAGCCTGTCTTTCCCGAGCGAAACGGCGCCCAGCGCCAGCGACGCATGATCGAGACCGGCGCCTCCCGCGAGGAGGTCTTCGCCGCCTCGGTCCGCGAGACCTTGCAAACCTACTCCGAGGAGGTGACCGTCTGATGGACCAACCAAACGGCGGAGCGGCGACCCACCCACAGTCCGGCCCCGGTGCCGGCCAGCAGCCCAGCGAGGAGGATCTTCGGGCCGCCTACGAAGCCGAGCTGAACCGCATCGCCAGCGCCGACTTGATCCTCCAGACCACTGTGTCCTTGATCAACATAGGCGGTCGTCGCCTCGGCCTGAGCGCCCCCGGTGCGCCCCCCGCCGAGGCTGAGCGCGACCTCGAGCAGGTGCGCGACGCGATCGACGGAGCCCGTGCTTTGATGCCGATCCTCGAACGCCACATGCCCACCGAACTCGGACCCATGCGCGACGCGATCGCCCAGCTCCAAATGGCCTACGCGCGCGAGGCCCAGGCCGCTCCCGTTGCCGCGCCCGCGGTTCCCCCGACGCCAGCCGGCGCCTCGGCGCCCCCCAAAGCGCCGTCTGCGCCTTCCAGCGCTGAGCCCTCGACCGCCGAGGGGGAGGGCGAGCAGGGTCCCGGGCCCGCGCAAGCGAGCGGACGGCTGTGGGTTCCCGGGCGCTGAGGTCGGCTTGGGCACGCGTCGGCTTGGGCACGCGTCGGCTTGGGCACGCGTCGGCTTGGGCACGCTCTGCGGAGAGGTGTTCGGGTGTGCGGGGCGGGCCGTGTCATGTCGTGCGCTGAGGGTGCTCACGCGCGCGCGTGGGGCCGTCGGGGGTCGCTGAAGGCCCCTTGACCGCCTTCCGCCCCCGCAAACGATAGACTGCGCCCGCCTTTACGCCGGGTGGTGCGCTCGTAGGGAGCGGCCCGTGCGAGAACTGTGCCCGCGAGCTCCTTCGCGCAGCACGACAACCAGACCGCGGAGGATTTCTGTTGAGTAGCTTTCTGACGAACCATGGGGTCGTCGTTGCCCTTGTGTGCGCCGCCTGTGCTGTGGTGTACGGCCTCGTGACCACCCGCACTCTGCTCGCGCTCTCGCCGGGCAACGAGCGGATGCAGAGCATCTCGCTGGCGGTCCAAGAAGGCGCCCGCGCCTATCTGAACCGTCAGTACCTGACGATCGCGGTCGTCGGCGTCGTGATCTTCGTGGCCCTCATCTTCGTCCAGAACATCGCCGTGGCCTGCGGTTTCGCGATCGGCGGAATCCTGTCGGGCGCCGCCGGCTACATCGGCATGAACGTGTCCGTGCGCGCCAACTCCCGCGTGGCCGAGGCCGCCCGGGGCGGCGTGTCTCCCGCCCTGCGGGTCGCCTTCCAGGGCGGCGCGATCACCGGCATGCTCGTGGCCGGTTTGGCCTTGATGGGCCTCGCCGGCTACTACGGCCTGCTCACCGCGGTCTTCAACGAGTCCCAGAAGACAGCAGTCGATGCGCTCATCGGTCTCGGCTTCGGCGGTTCGCTCATCTCCGTATTCGCGAGGCTGGGCGGCGGCATCTTCACCAAGGCCGCCGACGTCGGCGCCGACATCGTCGGCAAGATCGAGGCCGGCATCCCCGAGGACGATCCCCGCAACCCGGCGGTGATCGCCGACAACGTGGGCGACAACGTCGGCGACTGCGCCGGCATGGCCGCCGACCTGTTCGAGACCTACGCCGTGACCGCCGTCGCCGTGATGTTGCTCGGCGTGCTCACCTTCCATGAGTCCACCAAAGTGGTCATGTACCCGCTCGTTCTCGGCGGCGTGGCGATCATCGCCTCGATCATCGGCACCTTCGCGGTGCGCTCCAAGAGCGGCAACGTCGAGCGCGCCCTCTACCAAGGCCTGATCGTCTCCGGCATCATCGCCGCCGCGGCGTTCGCCCCGATCACCTACTGGCTGATGAAAGACCTCACTTTCAGCCAGGTCGGCAACATCGTCAACCCGCCGTCTTGGGGCAAGTTCTACCTGTGCGCACTGATCGGCATCGCCGTGACGGCGCTCCTGTTCGTGATCACCGACTACTACACCTCCACCCGCTTCTCGCCCGTCAAGAAGACGGCCAAGGCGTCGGTGACCGGTCACGCCACCAACATCATCCAAGGCTTCGGCTCGGGCCTACAGGCGACCGCCTTGCCCGCGATCGTGCTCGTGCTCGGCATCTTCGGCGCCTGGAAGCTCGCGGGCGGCGGCACCACCGGCATCTACGGAATCGGCGTCGCGGTGATGGGCCAGCTGTCCTTGACCGGCCTGATCGTCGCGCTCGACGCATTCGGCCCGATCACCGACAACGCCGGTGGCATCGCCGAGATGGCCGAGCTGCCCGAGGAGGTCCGCAACGTGACCGATCCCCTCGACGCGGTCGGCAACACGACCAAGGCGGTCACCAAGGGTTACGCGATCGGCTCCGCCGTGATGGCGGCCGTGGTGCTGTTCGCCGGCTTCCGCCAAGAACTGGCCGACCACACCCACAAATCGATCGAAACGCTCCTGTTCTCCATCAACGAACCGCCCGTGCTGATCGGCCTCTTGCTCGGCGGCCTGATGGTGTGCCTGTTCGCCTCGCTCTCGATGGAGGCCGTCGGCCGCGCCGGTGGCGCCGTCGTCGAGGAGGTGCGTCGCCAGTTCAAAGAGCACCCCGGGATCATGGAGGGCACCGAAGAGCCCGACTACGCCACCTGCGTGGACATCGTCACGAGGACCGCTCAGCGCGAGATGATCCTGCCGGCCCTGCTGCCGATCGCCCTGCCGATCATCGTGGGCCTGATCGACACCAAGGCGCTCGGCGGACTCTTGATCGGCGTGATCGTGGTCGGCTTCTTCTTCGCCGTCTTGATGACCGCCGGCGGTGGTGCTTGGGATAACGCGAAGAAGCTGATCGAGGACGGTGCTTTCGGCGGCAAGGGCTCAGAGGCCCACGCCGCTTCGATCACCGGCGACACGGTCGGCGATCCCTTCAAGGACACGGCCGGCCCGGCGATCAACCCGATGATCAAGGTCGCCAACATCGTCGCCATCCTCATCATCCCGCTCATCACCTGAGAAACGGGAGCTTCGGTGGAAATGGGATCGTTCGCGCTACCGGTGGACGGTCCCATCGATGCCTCCAAGCGTCGCGTGTAGTCCCTAAGCTCAGGGAAGAGATGAGATGAGAGGCAGGCAGGTCCATCGGGCAGGTATCACCGTGCTGTCTTCGGCAATGGTGGCGATCGGCATCGCGCTCCTGGTCGAGGCGGTCCTTCGCGAAGGCACGTTTTCGGCGCGCCTGCTGCTGGGCGTCCTGTTCGTCGTCGCCGGCTCGGGGCGTCTATACATACAAGCCAAGAAGGGTCGGGACGCATGAGCCGCTCCCCCGCACGGTCGCACGGCGTCCTGGCGCACGGTGTCCTATGAGCCGGCCAGAGAAACCCGCCCCGGAGAACCCCGCGCACCCTCGCGCGATCGACCTCGGCGAGCGGGGGCGCACTACCTTGCGCCACAGCCTCGGCTCGCCGATCCTGTTCGCGGTCGTCTACACCTCCTTGGCCTCGGCCGTGTTCTTCTCGCTCGGAGTTGTCGCCGATCACGCGCTCGGTCTCACCCCGGTCGTGTTTCTGATCGCGGCGGTCATGTTCGGGGTGACGGCGATGACCTACATGGAGGGAGCTTCGCTTCACCCCGAGCCCGGCGGATCGACGGTGTTCGCCCGCTACGCCTTCAACGAGCTCGTCAGCTTCGTCGCGGGCTGGGCGATGCTGCTCGACTACGTCATCCTGATCGCCGTCACCGCGTTCGCGGCGACCCAATACTTGAGCGTCTTCTGGGCCCCGCTCGGCAAATCGGGGGAGGCCTTGCTCTTGTCGATGGGGATCATCGCCTTGGTCGTGTTCGCCAACGTGCGGGGCTTCAACTGGCGTCGCGAATTTCGCATCGGCCTCGTCGTCGTCGGCGCGCTCGTGCTCGAGCTGGTGGCGATCGCGATTGGCCTGGCCCAGTCGTTTGACGCCCACAAGCTCGTCTCCCAAGTCCACCTCGGCAGCGCCCCCACGTGGTCGGGCTTGATCTTCGCGCTCACCGTCACCACGATCGCCTTCACCTCCGTCGAGTCGGCCTCGGGCTTGGCCGGCGAGGTCAAGGCGGGACGCGGGGCCTTGCGACGCTTGATCGCCAGTGGCACCGTGACAGTCGTGCTCGCCTATGTGGGTATCGCCGTGGTGGCCGTCACCGCGCTCCCCTTGCCAAATGGCAGCGTCCCTGGCCACGACTTCACCGACGCTCCCGTGATCGACGTCTTGAGAGTGCTCCATCCCCACTGGCTCTCTCAAGCGCTTGTCTATTCGATCGGCCTGGTCGCCGCGGGCACCTTGATCGCGGCGGCCGACTCGGCGATGCTGGGGCTCTCCAGGCTGGCCTACTCCTTGTCCACGAACCGCCAGATCCCGAGCGGTCTAGGGCGCTTGCACCCCCAGCGCTCCACCCCCTACGTACTGATCCTGCTAGCCGGCCTGATCGCAAGTGCGCTCGTGATCCCTGAGAGCCTCGACTTCTTGGTCGGTATCTACGCCTTCGGGGCGATGCTCGCTTTCACGATCGCCCACGTGTCGGTCGTGAAGATGCGCTACACCGAGCCGAGCAGTGACCGTCCCTATCGGACCCCCTTCTCGGTCAAGCTGCGCGGCGGCGAGCTGCCCCTCTTGGCGGTCTTCGGCGCGATCGTGTGCTCGGCCGGCTGGGTGGCCACGATGGTCGTTCACGAACCGGCCCGCTACGTGGGCCTCGGCTGGATGCTCGGCGGGATCGTGCTCTATGTCGTCTACCGACGCGCCGATCAGGCCTCCTTGTGGCGTCGCGTGACGGTGCCCGCCGAGGCCTTGCGCGCCGAACAGCCGCCTGAGCGCGAGTACGGCTCGATCTTGGTTCCGCTCGGCGGCACCCGCCTCGACGAGGACATCGTGCAGACGGCTGCCCTGCTCGCCGCGGGCAAGCCGACCGACGAGGACGAGATCGACAGCTCCACGATCGAGGCGGTCTGGATCTTCGAGATGCCGATGTCCTTGCCTTTGGACGCGCGCCTGCCCGACGCCCAGGTCAAGCACGCCAGAACCGCTTTGGCGCGGGCCAAGGCGGTGGGGGAGGAGTACACCGGAGTCCAGGTCGCCACCGCCACGATCCGGGCCAGGCGTGCCGGTCAGGCGATCCTTGAGGAGGCGCGACGGCGGGGCGTCGAGGCGATCGTGCTCGGCGCCGAGGAGCCTTCCCGCATTCGCGGCGGCTCGCGTCTTGGGGGGCGGGGGGGACCGCTCGAGAACTTCGTGGGAGACGTGACCAAGTACGTGGTGCGCAAGGCCCAATGTCGCGTGATCGTGACCGCGCCCTCCGCGCCCGAAGAGGAAGCGGGTGTCAGCGCCCTCGCGCCGCCCGCCAACGCGCCCAAGTCGGTCCCCGCCGGTACTCCCGCGGCGCCCGTCGGTACCGCATCGGCTCCCACGGCGGGCTTTACCGGCGCGCCGGTCGTCGAGGCCCTCGATCCCGGCGGCGAGGGGCGGCCCGGTGGGTCCATCGTCTAATCTCCGCGCCATGTCCCGCAACCCCGAAACCTCCGCAGGCCAAGCCCCATGTTCATCCTGATCGTCGGCGCCGGCCGCGTCGGCTCGGCCATCGCCAAGTCGACCTTGACCGCCGGCCACGAGGTATCGGTTCTCGACGAGGATCCCCTCTCCCACGAGCGCTTGGACGCCGGTCAGCGCGACAGCTGGGAGGAAGCGGGCGGCCTGTTCACGCTCGGCACTGCATTGGAGACCGACGCTTTGGTCCAGGCGGGCATCGAGCGCGCGGACGTGTTCATCGCCTCAACCGACGGCGATAACACCAACTTGATCATCGCCCAGATCGCTCAACGGCGCTTCAGCGTGCCCAAGGTATTGGTCCGCGTGATGGACCCCGCGCGCGCGGGCTGGTACGGGGAGCAGGGCCTGCACACGATCTCACCCACCAAGCACGCGATCGAAATGTTCGAGAGCGCGCTCGCCGAGTCGGCCTGAGCACGCGATGATTCCGCGACCGGCGATTATGAGCACCTTCCCCATGCGCGAGGTCAAGCCATGTACGTGATCATCGTCGGCGCCGGCAAGGTCGGGCGCAACCTCGCGCGCGAGCTGATCCTCAAGGGCAACGAGGTCACGATCATCGAGTCCTCGCGCCCCCGCTACCTGGTGATGGAGGAAGAGTACGAGCACGCCGTCCAATACGGCGACGCCACCGAGCTATGGGTCTTGGAGCGGGCCGGCATCCAGCGAGCCGACTTGGTGATCGCGGTGACCGGCGACGACGAGGACAACATGCTCGTATGTCAGGTCGCCAAGGAGAAGTATCTGTGCGAAAGGATCATCGCCAGGGTCAACAATCCCCGCAACTACGACCATTTCAAGCTGCTCGGGATCCAGCCCGCGGTGTCGGCCACCGACCTGATTTTGCGCCTGATCGAGCACGAGGTGCCCCGCTACGGCCTCGTTCACCTGCTCGCCCTCGAAGAGGAGCGCCTGGAGATCATCGAGCTCGAGGTCTCCGCCGACGCGCCGGTCGCCGGTCAGCGCGTCTCGGCGATCGCCCTGCCTGAGGGCAGCCTGATCATCTCCGTGCTGCGCTCCGGCGGCGGGTTCGTGCCCAAGCCGGATACGGTCATCGAAGCGGGCGACGAGGTCCTCTTGGTGCTCGATCCAGGCTTGGAGGAGGCGATTACGGCGTTCTTCTCGCCTGCCGGGAGCCGGGCCGGGGCCTAGCGTCGCGCTTCGGTGGCGCCTGGCCGGGCAAATGCCGGTTGCCGTCGCATCTCGTCCATAGCCTTCTTGAGCCGGGCACGCCCGGTGCGAAGCGACCCACCCAGTGGTGTTGCTCGCCGACGAGAAAGGAGTCGTATGGACGTGTGGTTGTTGACCGTAGCCGTGGTGCTTGCACAGCTCTGTGTTCTGACAGTGCTGCTGCGTAGCAACTAGGCTGGCCCGTTGACGGGGTTCGGTAGCAGCCGGACCCCAGAGGGTCCTGAAAAACCGAAGGCCCGGAGTAGCAGCCCCGGGCCTTCGCCCTCGCCAGAAGCTTGACGCCCAAGTGCGAGGGAAGAAAGAAGCGTCTACGGACGCTGTTGACCACACTCAATGGTACACGGTTCGTCGGAGGCTTCGAGTGCTTTGCTCGCATCGGCTGCCGTGGCGAAAGCGTCCCCGCGATCGACCTGTCGAAGGAAAGCTCCATCACCCCGGATGTCCGTAATCGTGGCTATCCTATGAACCGCAGTGCGGGGTCATCTAGTGGCAAGATGCGGGTCTCTGACACCCGTCACGATGGTTCGAATCCATCCCCCGCAGCTCCAGGATTAGCCTCGTGCGACGATGCCCGGCTAGTGTTACGCCGCCGCGTGCAAGGCCCAGTCTCTATGCAGGTCGTAGTACCGCCCCTCGGCCGCGATCAGTTCCTCGTGGGTGCCCTGCTCGACGATGCGCCCGTGTTCGAGCACGACGATGCGTCCGGCGCCGCGGATCGTGGAGAGGCGGTGGGCGATCACGATCGAGGTGCGACCGGCCAGGAGGCGTCGCAGGCCTTCCTCGATGCGGCCCTCGGTGTGCAGGTCGACATTGGAGGTCGCCTCGTCGAGGATCAACACGCGCGGGTCGGTGATCAAAGCTCGGGCGAACGCGATCAGCTGGCGCTGACCGGCTGAGAGCTGGGCGCCGCGCTCTCCGACTTCGGTGTCGTAGCCGTGCTCCAGCTCTGAAATGAACGTGTCGGCGCCGACTGCGCGGGCGGCCGCCTCGATTTCATGCTGGTCGGCCTCGGGGCTGCCGAAGGCTATGTTCTCGCGGATCGTGCCGGAGAACAAGAAAGCCTCCTGCGGCACGATGCCCATCTGCGAGCGCAAGCTGCCGCTCGCCACGTCGCGCAGGTCGTGGCCGTCGATCAGCACCCTGCCGCCGGTCGGGTCGTAGAAGCGGGCGGCGAGCTTGGCAAAACTCGACTTGCCGGCACCGGTGGCGCCCACGAGCGCGACCGTTTGCCCGGGCGGAATGTGCAGGTTGATGTCCTGTAGCGCCAGGACCTCGTCAGGCCCTTGGCCGTCCCCGCCGTCCCCGCCGTCCGCGGCGATCTCGAGTTGGCCGCCCCGTCCGTGCTTGCGGTAGGCGAACGACACGTCCTCGAACTCGACCTCGCCGCGTATGCGCGGCAGCTCGACCGCGTCTGCACGGTCGGTCAGGTCGGGCTGGACGTCGAGCAGCTGGAAGATCTTCTCCAGCGCCGCCATGCCCGACTGGTAGGTGGCATAAAGCTGGGAGAGCTGCTGGATCGGTTCGAACAGGAACGAGAGCGTCAAGACGAAAGCTACGACCGTGCCGGTGGTGATGTTGCCGTCGATCGCCTGGTAGCCGCCGTAGAGCACGATCACCGCCATCGCCACGCCGGAGAGCATTTCCACCGCGGGGAAGTAGTTGGCGTTGAGCTTGACGGTGCGCATGTTGGCCTCGCGGTTGTCCTCGTTCAAGGTCGCGAACTGTGCTTCGTGGTGGCCCTCGCGGGCGAACGTGCGCACGACCCTGATGCCGGAGAGCGTCTCCTGCAGGTAGGCGGTGATCGAGCCGATCGTCTCACGCGTGCGCCTGAAGGCGCCTGCGGAGGCGATCCGAAACCAGATGCTGCCAATGCCGACAAAGGGAATGATGCAGAAGGTGAGCAGAGCCAGTTTCACGTCCAAATAGAGCAGCACCCCGATCGCGCCGATCAACGTCAAGCCGGCTTGGAACAGGGTCACAACCGAGTCGGTGACGAGGCTGTCGAGCGCCTCGACGTCGTTTGTTATGCGCGAGATCAACACGCCTGCCGGTCGGCTCTCGTAGAAACCGATCGGCAGGCTCTGAAGGTGCGTGAAGATGCGCACGCGCAGGTCGGCGAGCGCCTTTTGGCCGACCCAGCCGACGAGGTAGGTCTGGACGTAGGTGGTGAGCCACACGAGCAAAGCCGCGGCGAGGAACACCACCACTACGAGCACCAGTCGCGCGCTGTCGTGCTTGTTGATCCCTTGGTCGATCGCTTGCTTGGCAAGCAGCGGAGGCGCAAGTGAGGCGAGCGTCCCCACCAGCAGCGCCACAACCGTGATGGCGGCGCGTACGCGATAGGGCCCCACGAGCGCGATCAGCCCGCGCAGGTTGCGTCCGCGCGTGCCTTTGGCCGCACGCTCGCCGGTCCACTGGGACCCCATCGGCCCGCGCCCGGCGCCGAAGCCTCGGCCTCCGTGAGCGCTCACAGGGTCACCTCCCAGGGGGAGGTGAGGCTCGATGGAGGGAGGACGGGGGCGCTCACAGGCTGCTCACCTCACGCTCGCAGGTGTCCTTGGTCATGAACACGCTCTCGGGCAGGCCCTTCTCGACGATTTCGCGGTAGAGGGGGGAGAGGTCGAGCAGTTCGTGGTGGCTGCCGTGGGCGACCAGTTCGCCGTGGTCGATCACGGCGATCTCGTCCGCCAGCGCGATCGTGGAGAGGCGGTGGGCGATCACGAATGTCGTGCGTCCCGCCATCGCCTCGGCCAACGCCAGCTTGATCGACTGCTCGGTGGAGGCGTCCACCGAAGAGGTGGCGTCGTCGAGGATCAACACGCGCGGGTTGGCCAAAAGCGCCCGCGCGATCGCCAAGCGCTGGCGCTGGCCGCCGGAGAGGCTCAAGCCGCGCTCGCCCACGCGCGTGTCGTAGCCTTGGGGCAGACGCTTCACGAACTCGTCCGCCTGGGCGCGCACGGCGGCGGTTTCGACTTCTGCGCGGCTCGCCTCCGGTCGGGCGTAAGCGATGTTCTCGGCCACGCTTGCCGAGAACAGGAACGGGTCGTCGCTGACAACGGCGATCGCTTGGCGCAGCGAGCGCAGGTTGACCTCGCGTACGTCGATGCCGTCGAGCAGCACCTGCCCCGAGCTGACGTCGTAGAGCCGCGAGATCAGCGAGACGAGGCTGGTCTTGCCCGAGCCGGTGGCGCCTACGAGTGCGACGGTGTGGCCGGCGGGGACGTCCAGGTCGATGTCGCTGAGCACCGCTCGCCCCTGATCCTGCCCGTGCCTGCCGCTGCCGATGTCGACGTTGCCGTTGGCCGGGTGGCCGTTGCTCCTCGCCGGCGTGACTGTCGTAGTAGGCGTGGCGGGCGTGGCGAGCTCCGTCTGACCGTCGGCCGCCAGCCTCGGCGCCACCAGCTCCTGGTCGCTGTCGTAGCGGAGGGTCGCTCCAAGCAGCTGTACATGCCCGTTCCCCGCAGGAAGATCGGGGGCGTCGGGCGCCTCGCTCATACGCGGCTCGCGGTCGAGCAACTGGAAGATGCGGGCACCCGAGGCGGTGGCGCGCTGGGCCAGGTTGAGCGTCATGCCCAGCGAGCGCATCGGGCCGACCAGCATGTTCAAGTAGAAGTAGAAGGCGCTGAACTGGCCCAAGGTGAGGGTAGCGTGGATCACGCGCTCGCCGCCGATCAGCAGCACCGCGGTCAGGCCCAGCTGCGGCAGGAAGCCGATGATCGGGTTGTAGCGGGCCTCCTGGCGGGTGGCCACCATCGACTGTTCGAACACGCGGGTGGTGCTCTCGCTGAAGCGCTCCAGCTGGCGCGGCTCGCGCGCGAAGGACTTCACGACGCGTACGCCGGAGATGTTCTCCTCGGCGTTGGCGGTCAGTTCGCCGATGCGCTGCTGCACCTCTTGGATGGCGGGGCGCGCCTTGCGGCCGTATCGGTAGGAGATCGCCACCACGAACGGCACCGGGATCAGCGCGATCAGGCCGAGCGAGGGGTTGATGATCATCATCGCCACGCCCGCCAGCAGGATCGTCAGCGCGAACTGCAGGATGAATACAAGGCCATAGCCGAGGAAAAAGCGCACGGCCGCGAGATCGACGGTCGCGCGCGACATCAGCTGGCCCGTCTGCTGGCGGTCGAAGAAGCCGAGCTCCAGGTGCTGCATGTGGCGGTAGAGCCGGTCGCGCAAGTCGTACTCGATGCCCAGCGAAACGCGTCCGGCGATCATCCGCCGCCAGTAGGTCAGGCCCCAGCGTACGAGCGCGGCGCCGAGGATCGCGGCGGCGATCAAGGCCAGCCTTTCGCGATCTTCGTTGCGCAGCGCCACTTCGTGATGGGCGGCGTGGCTTGCGCCTTTATTGATCGTTTCCACGGCCGCCCCGGTCAGCCCTGGGAGCAGCACGGTCATGACCATCGCGGCGCTTGCCAGGATCCACGAGATTGCCAAGCCGCGCTTGTAGGGACGCAGGAAGCCGAGTAGTCGGTAGAACGTACTCATAGTTGCTTAGTCAACTATTATTGCAGGGAAGGGTCGGGCATGCCGCGTGGTGGGATGGCGGCCGTCCCAAACGGCGGCGCCCGGTGTGTCCGGTCGTGCCTGCCGGGTCGGGTGATTAGGCTCTGCGCGAATGTCCCCCCGCGATCCGTCTTCTCTGCGTCCGTCCGCCGCGAATGTGGGGCTTTGCGAAACGTGCGAGCACCGCCTTCTCGTGCCGAACACGCGCGGCTCGGTGTTCTTGTTGTGCATGCTTTCACGAACGGATCCCCGCTACCCGCGCTATCCGCGGCTACCGGTCTCCGCTTGCGCCGGCTATGAGCGGCTCGGGGATTGAGCCGTCGATCGCGCCCCCGTCCCCGGCCGGCGCGGGCGGCCCTTGCGAGGCCACGAAATCGCGCTGGCGCACAAGGATCAGGGCGAGCACTCCGCCGATGAACGCGATCGCGGCGGCGATGACCAGGATCGTGTCGAAGGCTCCGGTGAAGGCGACCCGGTAGGAGTGCTTGAGAGCCGTTTGGGCAGCGGGGGAGAGGAGGTGGAAGACCTGCCTGACTTCGCCCGATTGCAGCAGCGTATTGAGGTGCCCATGGGCCGCGGTCTGCACCGCGGGGAGCTGAGCGCCGAGCTTGGTGGTGGTCGTGCTCAGCACCTCGTGCTGGAATACCGCGCCGAGTCCCGCGATGCCGGTCGCTATGCCCACCTGGCGGAAGGTCGAGTTGATGCCCGAGGCCATGCCGCTGCGCGAGTAGTGCACCACGCCGATCGCCGTCGAGGCAAGCGGGGGATTGATCATGCCGATGCCGACGCCTGTCACCGCGAAGCCGGGGATCAGGGTCGTCCAGCCCGAGGTCGAGTCGATCGCGGTCATCGCGAGCAGGCCGATGCCGACGAGTAGGAGTCCACCGCCGAGCAGATAGCGCACCGGCATACGCACGCTCAGGCGACCCGCGATCGGGGCCGCCACGAAGGAGAGCAAGGTGATCGGCAGGAAGCGCAGGCCGGCCTGCAGGGCGGTGTAGCCGAGCACGTCTTGGATGTAGAGCGTCAGGTACAAGAACATCGCGAAGATCGAGGCGGACACGCTGAAGGCGACGATGCTCGCGCCGGTGAAGGCGGGCTTGCGAAACAGCGAGAGGTCCAGCATCGGGCGCTCCTGCCTGACCTCGGCCGCTATGAAGGCGAGGAACAGCAGAAACGATCCGAGCAGCAAGGAGACGATCTTGGTGGAGCCCCAGCCGTCTTCGTTGCCCTCGATCAGGGCGAACACGAGCATGAACAAGGCGCCCGAGAAGGTGAGGAGCCCGATCCAATCCACGCGCCTGGCGTTGGGGTCGCGAGACTCGACCACGCGCGTAAGCGTGATCGCGACCGCCGCGATCCCGATCGGCACGTTGACGAAGAAGATCCACTCCCAGCCGATGCCCGAGGTGATGATGCCTCCCACGACCGGGCCGATCGCGACGGCGGCGCCCGTCACGGCGCCGAATACGCCGAACGCCGTCCCGCGCTCGCGGCCGTGGAAGGCCTGGGCGAGCAAGGCCAGGGAGGTGGCGAACATCATCGCGCCGCCGACGCCTTGCACGGCGCGGGCGAGGTTGAGCATCAGGGGCGTGGTCGAGAGCCCACAGACCGCCGAGGAGGCGGTGAACACGATCAACCCGAGCACGAACACGCGCCGGCGCCCGATCAGGTCGGCGACCGATCCGGCGGTCAAGAGGAAGGCTGCGAGCGTGAGGGCGTAGGCGTTGACGACCCATTGCAGGTCCGAGAAGGACGATTTCAAAGCCGCCTGGATCGAGGGCAGAGCGACGTTGACGACGGTGATGTCGAGCAACAACATGAAGATCGCCACCGACACGGCGATCAAGGTCCACCACTTGCGCTCCACGGCTTGCTCCCTTCCGCCCGTCAGGGCGCTGGACTCACTCCACTGTAGGAAGACACGCTCGCTGTGCCTCAAACGCCTTGGGCTTGGGCAACCAAGGGCGCTGTCGCGGTCGGCTGGGCCTGCTCGCGCAGCCTGCGCCGCACGCGAGTGCGTGTCTCGCACAGCTCCTCGTGCAGCTTGGCCAGCTCGCCGGCTCGGTGTTCGACCAGCTCGAGCTGGCGTTCGATGTGGCCCAAAGCCTCCTCCAGCAGCTCACGGCGGCGCTCGGGCTGGACGTCTTCGCGCTGAAGCTCGGCGCGCACCGTGGCCCTGGCCTCCTCGGCGGTGAGCAAGTCCTTGAGCTCGTCCAAGCTGACCCCGAGCAGCTCCTTGAGGCGGATCACCTCGCGCAAGCGCTCGACCTCGGCCTGGGTGTAGAGGCGATGTCCGCCCGAGGGCCGCTCGGGTGCGCCCGCCAACAGTCCAAGTTCCTCGTAGTAGCGAATCGTGCGCGGTGTGGTGCCGGCGAGCTTGGCCACGTCGCCGATGCGCAGGTTGGGTGACTTGCTCACGCGCGCGCTCCGGCGGGCACGGTTTGATCGGCCTCCACCGCCACATGGGCGGGGCGCAACATGCACACGAAGGCGCCCACGATCGAGGTTCCTACGAGTACCCACAGGGCCACGTGCATGTTGGCGATGAAGGGCGCCAAGGCGTGCGCCGAGAGCCCCTCGGTGACGCCCGAGAAGACCGCGAACAGAGTCGCCTTGGGCACCGCCGAGGTGACGATCGCAAGCACGAAGGCGATCGAGAGCACCGCGCCCGTGTTCTGCAGGAGCGTGCGCGCTCCGGCGGCGATGCCGCGGCGCTGAGCGGGCACGGTGCCCATCATGGCCGCCGTGTTGGGGCTGTTGAACATGCCCGAGCCGATGCCCACGAGTGCCAGCCAGATCATGCTCTGCCAGTAGGGGGTGTGCACCTGCAAGGTTGTCATCGCCGCCAGGCCGGCGCCGCTGACGAGCATCCCGATCGCGGCCAAGGCCCGGGAACCGTGTTTGTCGGCGTAGATGCCGGCCAGGGGGGAGGCGACGAGCATCCCGAGGGCGAGCGGCATCAGCTTGATGCCGGCCTCGATCGGGTCGTTGGCCTGGGCGCCTTGGTAGTAGAAGACGAACAGGAACATGAGCGCGAAGCGGGCCAAGCCGTTGATGAAGGCGGCGGCCGAGGCGGCGGCGAAGAGGCGGTTTGAGAAGATCGAGAGGTCGAGCATCGGTGCCCTCGTATGACGCTCGATGAAGACCCACAGAGGCAGCAGCACCGCGGCTGCCGCCAGGCCCCCGATCACGACCGGGTTGCCCCAGCCCGAGAGCCCGCCCTTGGAGACGCCGAGCACCAGTCCGGTCAGGCCGACCACGAATGTGGCGGTGCCGAGCGTGTCAAAGCCCCTGACCTGGTCGGGCTTGGCCAGCTCGCGCAGGATCAGCGAGCCCCAGGCGGCACCCGCCAAAGCGATCGGCACGTTGAACCAGAACACCCAGTGCCATGAGATCTCCACCAAAACGCCGCCGAGGACCGGGCCGAGCACCAGTCCGATCGCGGCGACCATCGTGTTGGCGCCCATCGCCAAGCCCAACTGCTGCTTGGGGAAGGCGTCGGTGACGAGTGCCGCGGCATTGGCGAACAGGAAGGCCGAGCCGATGCCTTGCAACACGCGCCAGCAGATCAGCTCGGTCGCGCCTGTGGAGAAGCCGGCGCCGAGCGAGGCGAAAGCGAAGACCAGGAAACCGACGACATAGGCCTTCTTGCGCCCGAACAGGTCGCTCAGGCGGCCGGCCATCAGGACGAGCACGGTGGCCGCGATCAGATAGGCCAAGATCACCCACACCAGCGCGAGCAGGCTCGTGTGCAACGAGCGCTCCAGACTGGGCAACGCGATGATCAAAGTGCCCGAGTTGGTGGCCGCGATCAGCATTCCCAAGCTCGTGCACGAGAGCGCCCACCACTTGTAGTGACGATGGTCGGCCTGCACGCCGAATCTCGATGTGGAACTTGACGTGAACGTAAAGATCACTATAGCAGCGAGCGATCGGGGCTGGGAGGTCTGGTGGGCCTGGTGGGCCTGTTGGGCGGCGTGTAGGCCGATCCGCGCAATTGCGCCTCACCGGAGGTCCTGCTAGAACAACTGGACGATGAGCGATTCGAAGCTCCAGAAGTCAGACGGGGAGTGGCGCCAGGAGCTCACGCCCGAGCAGTACGAGGTCCTGCGCAAGGCCGGCACCGAGGCGCCGTTCACCGGCGAGTACGTCTACAACAAGGACTCCGGGATGTACAAGTGCGCCGGCTGCGGCAGCGATCTGTTCAGCTCGGACACCAAGTTCGAGTCGGGCACCGGCTGGCCCAGCTTCACCGAGCCGGCCGTCGCTGAGGCGGTCGAGCTGCGCCCGGACAACAGCTTGTTCATGCGTCGCACTGAGGTCATCTGCCGCCACTGCGGCGGACACTTGGGCCACGTGTTCGACGATGGTCCGAGTGATGGAGGCCCACCCACCCAGCGCTACTGCATCAACTCGGCCGCGCTCGGCTTCGCGCCGGACACAGACGGTACGGGACAATTGGAGACGGGCCAAGCTTCCCCGCAGGGCAAGAACGACGGTCCTTAAAAAATCATCGCGGCGCTTGGAAAGATAAGCTGGGCGACGAGATGGTGATGCAGGAACAGTCCAAGCGGCTCTCCGAGCCACTGCGTTGGACTCGGGCCGGGCGTCTTGCCGTCCTTGGCGTGGGCGGTCTGCTGCTCGCTGCCTTGGTGACCGTGGCGGTGCTCGCCTCCACCACCGGCTCCCGTCAGGCGGGCTGCATCGAAGTCACTTACGCAAGCAGCCTCGGCGCCGCGCTCATGCACCCTTGCGGCGCCCACGCGCGGGAAGCGTGTGCACGGCCGGACCAGTACCCGGCCGCCGCCGCGCACGGCGCGCTGCTCGAGGCCTGTAGGCAAGCCGGCTTGCCTTACGGTCGCTCCGCCTCGGGCTAGCCGCCGCCCGATCCTCGCCCGCCGGGCCTTCATGCTCGCCGCCGGGCCCTCATAGTCGCGCGTACGGCTCCCACGCACGGCTTCTCGCGCCCCCGGGTCCAACTTTTCGACGCCGGGTCCGCCCCGGGCGGTGTCTCGACATATGTCCAAACCTGGGGTGCCAACTGTTGGCCAGGTCTCCCTATTGCGGGCGCGAGCCGGACGGTTTCATGGTGTGCGACTGACGGATGCCACCGGCCGGGACGGCCAAGGCACCCGTGAAACGCATTCAAAGACAGGAAATGGAGGCATATGTCCATCTTGGCCACAGCCGAATGGCTGGCGTACCCATCGTGGCTCAACGCAGGCGACAACGCCTGGCAGATGACGGCCGCGACGTTCGTCGGCTTGATGAGCGTGCCAGGTCTCGCCATCCTCTACGGCGGCGTCATGCAGAAGCGCTGGTCGGTGAACAGCATGATGCTCACCTTCGTCGCTTTCGCGCTCGTGCTCGTCGCGTGGTGCCTATGGGCGTTCAAGATGGGCTTCGGGACCCCGATCGGAAAAGGCACCGGGTTCTTCGACACGTTCTGGGGCAAACCGGGAAGCGTGCTCGGGCACGCGGCCGAGGAGGGCCAGGCGGCGATCCCGTCGATCAGTACGGGACCACCGTTCCACTTCCCCCAATCCTCGCTCGTGTACTTCCAATTCGTGTTCGCGGGCATCACCCCGATCCTGATGCTCGGCTCGGTTCTGGGCCGCATCAACTTCAAGGCCTGGATCCCGTTCGTGCTGTTGTGGATCACGTTCGTGTACACGGTCAACGCGTTCCTCATCTGGGGCGGCGGCTACTTCGCGGCTCACGGCGCACTGGACTACTCCGGTGGGTACGTGATCCACTTGGCGGCCGGCATCTCAGGCTTCGTGGCGGCCGCGGTCATCGGACCACGCTTGCAACGAGACAGAGAGATCGATGCGCCAAACAACCTGTTGATGGTCGCGGCCGGTGCGGGCCTTCTGTGGCTCGGCTGGAACGGCTTCAACGGCGGTGACTCCTACTACGCGGGCGCCAACGCCTCGGCCGCGGTTCTCAACACGAACCTGTGCACCGCCGTGGCGATGCTCGTGTGGATCGCTTGGGACTACATCTTCCGCGACAAGCCGTCTCTGATCGGCTCGGTCAACGGAATGATCACCGGCCTGGTGGCCATCACCCCGGGTGCCGGTTTCGTGAACGGCTACGGGGCGATAGTCATCGGTGTGGTCGCCGCAACGGTGGTCTGGATGTCGATCCGCTTCCTCTCACGGGCGCCGGTGTTCCGAAGCGTGGACGACACGCTGGGTGTGATCTACACGCACGGCATCGCGGGCCTGCTGGGTGGCCTGTTGGTGGGTGTGCTCGCCGACCCGAACATCGTCGAGTACATCGGCATCGGGGGAGCCGAAAATCTCCCCGGGTTCGCGGGAGCGATCCACGGAAGCTGGAAACTCCTGCGCTGGCAGGCCGAGGCTGCCGTGTTCGTGATCGTGTTCAGCGGAATCGCGACGTTCATCCTGCTGAAGATCGTTGGGATCTTCGTACCCCTGCGCCTCTCCGACGAGGAGCTGGAGATCGGCGATCACGCGATCCACGGCAACGAGGTCTACCCCTCGGACGTGCCCACCTTGGGCGGCCCCCACGCACCGGCCTACCAGCCGGCGCCGGCCGGAGCGGGGGTGTAGCGAAAACATCGCATAGGTTGAGTACAATGCAGTGCAGGAAGGTGCAGCTGCGTGGTCGCAGCAGGCGTTTGATAACCGCACTTCCGAAGTGAATCTTCGGATGGGTTCGATTCCCACACCTTCCGCCAATTGGCCGGGCGACGTGAGCAGGTGGCCACCTATCACGCGCCGAGACGGGTTAGTCTCCGTCGCGCTCTGTCGCCCGACCGTCTGCTAATTTGTTAGGCGGTTATCAAGCGCCTGCGCGACCCGGCCCGCTTTGGCGGGCCGAGCTGCTTAAGGGGCCAGGCCGACCGGGCATGACACGCCGGTGCCACCCAGGCCGCAATAGCCGCCCGGATTCTTCTCGAGGTACTGCTGGTGGTAGTCCTCGGCGTAATAGAACGGCCGCGCCGAGTCCGGCGCCAAGATTTCGGTCGTGATCGCCCCGTGGCCGGCGGCCTCGAGCGTCTGCTCGTAGGAGGCGCGTGAGGATTCGGCGAGACTCAGCTGGGCCTCGTCGGTGCAGAGGATCAGCGAGCGGTACTGGGTGCCCCTGTCGTTGCCTTGTCGCATGCCTTGTGTGGGATCGTGGCCCTCCCAGAACAGCTTGAGCATCTCGCCGTAGGTGGTGGCCTCAGCGTCGAATGCGACCAAGACCACCTCGGCGTGGCCGGTGCGCCCGCTACAGACCTCCTCGTAAGTCGGGTTGGGAGTGATCCCGCCCGCATAGCCCACCGCGGTCGTGTACACGCCAGGCGCTTGCCAAAAGATGCGCTCGGCGCCCCAGAAGCAGCCCATTCCGAAGATCGCCTGCTCCACTCCCGCTGGAAAGGGGGGACGCATGGGATTTCCCAGGACCAGGTGGCGCTCGGCCACCTCGATCGGCTGCGAGTGGCCGGGCAGGGCCTCGGTCGCGTCGATGAGGGCACTCTGTTTGGCTTTGAATAGCTGCACCTGCTCCAGCCTAGCGAGCTTCCGCCCAGGTTTCTGGGGCGCGGCGCTGGGCGGCAAGGTTCGTTGTAGGGCCGCGGTTCCGGGACGGCAAGGTTCGTTGTAGGGGCCGCGGTTCCGGGACGGCAAGGTTCGTTGTAGCGGGCCCACCGCGCTCAAGCGCGTCGGGTCATGGTCCGAAGAAGTAGCAGGCATGTCCACGAACCCATCGCACTCGCTGTGGCAGGGGCCGGGTCTGATCGAGTCCAGGCCGCGCCTTGCCCAAGACTGGTTAACGCTGCTCGGCTCGTTCGGCAGCAGGGTCGTGGCGAGCCGCCCTTCGATGGCCTGGGCTTTGGCCCTGCTGTTCCTGTTCAAGGGCTTGGTCTGCTGGGCGACCGTGCTGTTCCCGATCGGCCCCAGCGAGCCGGTCACCCTGCTCGGGGTCACCGGCAGCTTTGGGGTGCTCTGCTCCGCTTCGGTGTGGCTGTTGGCGCGGCGCATTCCCGTTGTCGGCTTCGAGCTGCTGGCGGCCGGTGGCACGATCGTCACCAGCAACGTCGTCGCCCACGCCACGACTCACGGCGGCATGATGATCGCCGCCTTCTCCTACCCCTGGATCGCGATCTACACGGCCCACTTCTTTCCCCGTCGCGTCGTCGTCGCGCAGGGCGTCCTCATCTCGATCGCCTTCGGCGCCGCCCTCTTGATCGGTGGGTTGCCCCATGTCGGTGTCTACTGGGCAATAGTGACCGTCACGATCTGGTCGATCTGCATCGTGCTCGGGCACCTCTCCGAGAGCCTGCGCCGTCAAGCCGACACGGACCCCTTGACGGGCCTGCTCAACCGCAACGGCTTTCTCGCGGCGGCCTTGCGTGAGCACGCGATCGCGTTGCGCAGCGGCAACCGGCTCACACTGGCGGTGCTCGACCTGGACGGCTTCAAGCAGATCAACGATCAGCGCGGACATGTAGTAGGCGATCGCGTCCTTGCCGATCTGGGCCGCTCTTGGCGCGAGTCCTTGCGCACCGGCGACATCCTCGCGCGCCACGGCGGCGACGAGTTCGTGCTGCTCCTGCCCGCCACCTCACCCCACGCGGCGGAGGCGGTGCTTCAGCGCCTGCGTGTCGAGGGTCTGCCGGTCACCTGGTCGGTCGGTGTGGCCGAGTGGCGGCGCGACGAGAGCTTGGGGGAGTGCATCGCGCGCGCGGACGCCCACCTCTACAGCGTCAAGCACGCGTCGCGTGTGGCCGGCCCGCGCGCGGTCGGCGTTTGACATAGCCCACTTCAGGCAACACTGAAAGCGAGGGCATCGTTCCTCCCTCATTCCCTCCCCGGATCGGCCCGCCCCCGAGCGGGTCGATCTGCGTCACGGCGAGTCGCCAGGCGGCTGTTGAGCGGGTCGATCTGCGTCACGGCAATGATAGGTTCGCTGCACGATGTCCAAGCCGCGTGTCTCCACCCGCAGGCTGCTCGTCTGGGCGGCGGTCCTCGGGGTTGTGGCAGTGCTCGCCGTCTTGGGGCTGGCATCGAGCCGCGGGCAGACGGGACGCAAGGCCCCGCCCCTGCCCACCGAACGGCTCAGCGGCCCGCCCGTGACGGTGGCCTCGCTGCGCGGCCGTCCCGCCTTCGTCAACTTCTGGGCGAGCTGGTGCGGTCCGTGCGAAACGGAGGCCCCGTCCCTGGAGCGCTTCTCGCGCAGCCTGGCCGGGCGGGCGACGGTGGTGGGGGTCAACTGGGAGGACCTCTCGCGTGCGAATGGTCTCGGGTTCATCCATCGTTACGGCTGGACTTTCCCCAATGTGCGCGACCCCGACGGCACGGTCGGGCGCCGCTATGGCATCACCACTTTTCTGCCCACCACCTTCGTATTGGACAGCTACGGCCGACTGCGGTTGACCTTGCACGGGCCCCAAACGCAGCAGAGCCTCGACGAAGCCTTGCGGCGCGTCAGCGGCTGAGCTCAGCCTCGCTTGGCACGGACGCCCGCGGCGGCGGAGTCCGCAATGCCGGCGGGCCCCGATTCGGCACTCGACGTCAGCCTCGCTTGGGGTGGACGCGATGGGCCGGCTTGTGTTTGGGCTTGGGCTTGGGCGGAGCGAACGTCAGCAACGCGGCGCTGCTCGGGTCGAGTTGGAGCGTTGCGGCGCCGCCGTGTACCGGCACGAGTTCGGGGTGCTTCGGTTCGCGCCAAACGCCATTGGCCGCGACCGCAACGCCGCCCAGGCTCACGCCGCCGGTGGCGCTCGGCGAAGCGGCCTCCAGGCGCATCAGATCGCCCGGAGCGAGCCCGGCACCCACCGTCAGATGTATCTCGAGCGGGTTGGTCCCCGGGGCTTCCTGGTCTGAGAGCACCACCTTGATCGTGTGGCCGGGGCCCAGGAAGGCGGCGGCCACCAGGTCGGGTGTGCCGGTGGGCACGCTGGGGGGCGCCGTTTCCGTTTCCCCGCTCGACGGTTCTTCGGGGGCCGGCGTTTCGGGGGGGCGCGATCCGATCGTGGTCGGCAACGGCCGGTAGCCGATCAAGGACTTGGCCATCAGCAGCGCGTACCAGTCCGGTTGTGCTCGCAAGCTCCCCGCGCTCCCCGCTTCGGCGGAGGGCGCGCACAAGGGTGTGTAGCCGAGGCAGTTGGTGGGATTGCCTTGCAGGTTGATCCCCGCCAACCCGTCGTCCATCGCCTGGGCGAGGTAGCCGGTGGCCCACAGGGCCGAGGCGAAGGTATCGCTCACTCCGGGCATCCCGCCGCACGAGACGGAGCCGAGCTCGTCCATGCGAAACGGGATCCCGTTCTGACTCGCGACCGCCATGTATGTCGCCAGCGAGCGGGCCGCGGCTCCTCTGATGGCGGCGCTCAGCAGGATTTCGATCGAGGCCGGCGGCATGCGGGCGCAGCCGAGCGGATAGTGGTGGCCGGTCAGCAAAGCCGGCGTCTGGGCCAAGGCCTCCTCGTCGCCCCATTCGGCGAACACGCCCGAACCCGAAACGTCGGGACCCGCGATCGGGACGCCCGGCGTGAGTGCCTCGATCGCGTCGCGATAGTCGCTGACTTCTTCCTCATAGCCTTGGGCGATCCAAGGCAATCCGCGAAAGCCGTGGTTGCCGTAGGCGTTCGGCTCGTTGCCGATCTCCACGGCTGCGAGATAGGGGCCGAGCGCGTGGTGCGCGGCCGCGACCTCGCGCGCCGCGGCCTGCGGTTCGAAGTGGGCCAACCCCACCGTCAAGAGGACCTGCCAACCGCTGCGCTTGGCCAGTTCTCCCAAAGCCTTCATCTGGGTCGGCCCGATCGTGCTCGACGCCCACCCCGGGGTCGGCGTCTGCGGGTCGCTCCACGCCACGTTCTGATCGGCCGTGATCCCTCCGAAGCGCAACACGCCCGGTCCGAGCGAGCGCAGCAACGTGACCAGATCGCCCTTGTGGGCGTCCTCGGAGAGCTCGGTCAGGGCTGCCGCCTCGAAGGACAGGCCCAGGAAGCGCTTGGGAATCGGGCGCCCGGGGGCTTGGGATTCGATGCCGATTTCGACCGGAGTCGAGGCCTGGGCAGGCGCTTGTGCGGGCTCCGCGGCGGCTGCCACGAGCAGGGCCAGCGTCGCGAGTAGGGCGCCCAAGCGGGCGGGTCTGGGTTGAGGGGGCACGCGGGGAGTTAACAAGGCGCGCGCATTATCGTTGCGGCGCCGGTCGTCCCGCGGCGCTGCCCGCTACGCTTGGAGGCGTCTCGGCGACGTGGCGGAGTGGCTACGCAGCGGCCTGCAAAGCCGTCTACACCGGTTCGACTCCGGTCGTCGCCTTCCAGAAAGCACTACAAATAGGCACTTTCTTGGGTCTCCAAGTGTGCAGACATACGTCTGTCTCCCCAGGACTCTCCCCAAAAGCCGTCTACAGCTCCTCAATTTTATCGTGATTTGCAGGGATTTTGTACACGGGATCCGAAGTCTTTGAGGCTGGTTCTGGAAAGGCCGTTGACAGCAGAGCGAGACAACCAGTTCCTGTTGTGTCGCGATTTGCAGGTGTTTTACTGCCGGGTGCGTCGAACTCGGCGGTCTCCCCAAGAGAGCCGTTTACCGATTTTTACAGAACATGATCTGAATTCACAGAACCTCACAGAGTTCTGTGATCGTCTGTGAGCTTTGCTATCTTTGCCGTGTGGCGAAGAATCCCTACAGCCCCGGAGTCGGCACGCGTCCCCCCTATCTCGCTGGTCGTGCTGGGGAGGTCCGACGCTTCGAACGACTGCTTGACGACTATCCGGAGAAGCGACGCAACGTGCGGATCACCGGTCTGCGCGGCGTCGGTAAGACGGTGCTGCTCAAGGAGTACGAGCGCATCGCACGACGGCGCGACTGGGTAGTCGTTCGCCGCGACTGGAGCGCGAGGCTGTGTGAGGAGAGCGACTTCGCGACGGCGCTCGCCGGCTACCTACAAGAAACGGTCGAGGCGCTCAGCCTCAAGGCCAAGCTCAAGAAGAGTGCCAGCGCTGCGCTGCAGGCGATCGGACGGATTGAGCTTCAGATCGCCGAGGACGTAACAATCGCGATTCGTCCGGGGACTTCGGAGCCGCCGAAGTCGGTGCTCGAGGACCGACTTCGCGTCGCGCTTGCCGAGGTGGGCAGTTTGGCGCGCGCGCAGAACCGCGGAGTCGCGCTGCTCTTTGACGAGGCGCACAGCGTCTACGACCGCCCGGCCAAGCACCAGTTCCCTCTCGGCGCCCTTCTGTCTGCCATCGTCGCTGTCCAGGATCAGGACGAGCCCCCTCTGCCGGTCATGCTCGTGCTTTGCGGTCTGCCGCCTCTAACCGCCAATATCCACGCGGCACGAAGCAATGCGGAGCGATTGTTCCGCGCCGAGACGATCGAGAACCTGCCCCTGCAAGCCGCGCCGCCCGCGACGCTCAGCGCCGCAGCACAGGCGCTTGTGGAACCGCCCAGCGAGATCACCTACGACGAGGGCGTTGCCGAACGGGTGGCGCATGATGTGGATGGCTACCCGTACTTCATCCAGTGGTTCGGGGAGGCCCTATGGGACGCAGCCGACCTCCACGGCGAGCACACGATCAGCGACGAGCTTTACACGCGCGAGCGACGCGCGATTCAGAGCAGCCTCGACGATGAGTTCTTCGAGCCCCGATATCGCGACGCGCGACAGGCCGATCAAGGAACGCTTCGTGTCGCCGCTTCGCTAGGCGGTGAGCGATTCACCAAGGCCGATCTGGATACTGCGACGGGTCGCTCAACGGGTGCGCTGGCACAAAGCCTAACGCGCCTGATCGCCGACAACCTGACCTACCGCGACGACCACGGTGTGTATGCCTACACGGCTCCGATGTTCGGAGAGTTCATGAGGCGGCGCCACCCTCGTCTGTCTGATGACGCTTAGCATTTCGCCAACTCGTGCCGATCGCACATTCGTCGATCGAGAGGACCACCGCGCATCTTCGCCGTGTCAGCAAGTTCGAGCTCGTGTGGTGCGTCCGAGAGGCGGTAGGCACTGACGACGTGGACGCTGGTCACGCAGGACAGCAACCGCATCGTCTTGCCGCGGTAGTGCTCGAAGGTCTCGACAGGTGTCTTACTTGTGTGTGGCATGGAGCGGGAGCATCATCGCAACGCGCGTCACGTCGGGGCTATCGTCAATGTCGATCTCGCCCGCGTTCAGACGCCGCTCGAACTCCTCGCCGCTCATGCCCAGGCGCTTGCGTGCCTGTTCATCGACTCGCTGGTCCCACTCCTCGGGGCTCAGCTCGCGGATCTCGTTGTCAGTTCGGGTAGCCATTGCAAAACGCTCCTTGGAAGGAATCGACCGCCCGGGCCAGCTCCTTGACCTTCATAGTAGGGAGTATGCGGGTGGCGTCTATCGGTTGGTTTCGGCAGGGCTCAGGCGGGCGCTGACGCCCGCCGGGCCATACCCTTTTACGCGGCTGTGACGAGCTGCAGCGCGCGGGTCTTCTCGGGTCCATCGTCGAGCGCGCGGGCGAAGCGCTGGCCGCTCGAGCGCAGCGGTCCGGCCTCGTGTCTCGTCTTGAAGCGTCCGTCTCGCAGGATCGCCGCGAGTGCGTCCAGAGGCACACGAACGGCTAGCTCCGCGTCGGCGAGAAGCGTGCGCAGATGACATTCGTACTCATCGCGCATTGCTTCTGGCCAGCACTGGCCGAGTTGCTGCCGGCGCACTCGGACACGCTCGCGAAACTCGGAGCGGACAACTGGCGCTTGCGGCAGCACGCGATAAAGGATGCCGGGTCTACCGGCGCCGGATGTGTCGAGACGTCTCGCCTCCACCCCTGGACTGCGGCGGGACGCTCGACAACTCTCCCCAAACTCTCCCCACCCGAGCGTTTTTTGGGGGCATCTGAGAGCGCTTGAGGTCGCCGAAAACCGCTTAGCTATGCGGAGAGCAGCGTCCTGAGACGCACTGCAAAGCCGTCTACACCGGTTCGACTCCGGTCGTCGCCTTTAGAACGTGTCTCAAAACCTGCGGCACCCCGAGATACGTCCCAGGACACCGCGCAGGATCGCCACGTGACAAGTCGAGCCACGGGTCATCTGCCACAACAACCTTCATGCCGGCGCGAGAATCTCAATATCGATCAGGGCTAGCGCGTTCTGCATCCGCTTGTCGTATGTAGCGACTGCGGCCAGTTCCGATCCGAAGCTGCGAGCACTAGCGACATGGATGGCATCGAGGGCGCCTACATGGACCGGCGCAACACCACGCGCTCCCGAGATGATGTGTGGGCCCAGCGGAACTATGTCGGCGGAAGTGAAGATAGTTTGCAGAACCACGCTCCCGTCGATCACGGCGTTGGGACGGTCCTTGCGTGCACGAGCCACCGCCCTCGGAAGCTCGACTTCGGTGACGGCGCTCGTCGCAAGTTTGTCCCAGCGCAATAGCTCAAGCTCGATCGCATTCGACTCGGCCTCACGAACGAGAAGCTTCAGCGAAGCTGATGTGTCTATATAGAGAATGCCTGAGCGTCGCGTGGGGCGCTCAGCGTCTACCATGCCCGCCGTCGGTCTCCTCGCCGCGCATCGCGAGGAGTGCCTTAGTCCCAGCGTCCGTAATTGGGCCGGTCAGGGGGCCTCGTTCGGCAAGCACGTCACTAAGCGATCGTGTGGCTGGACGTAGACGTTCCATCTGCCCCCCTGAATGTGCGCGAGTTCCGCGCGTCGAAGGCGTTCCAACCTGCGTCTCGCTGCGTCGTGGCTTGGCCATGCTTAGATCTTACCTCCTGTCATTCTCGAATCACAGGCGAGCCACCGCTGCGCTGACGCGTATCGCTTCCCGCCTGAGCTGCGCACGCATGTTCGCCTCGGGCTAGATCCGGCTGATCGGTAGCCACCCCTGCCCCCAAAGCGGGGGCAGCGGAAGTCCCGCATCAGGCCGAGACGGCAACTGCACCGGTTCGACTTCGGTCGTCGCCTTCGCCTCGTCAGGTCAAGGGCCTGTGACTATGACCTTGACGATCTGCCGACCGACGTTGGTGAAGCGGTTGGTGTTGTCGTTGGTTCGGAGCCAAATGGGACCTGTCGTGGGGGGCGTGTAGTTGCTCAGCGTGTCGCCAGCCTTGAAGAATCCCGGACTAGTCGTCCCGCCCCGGCAGTCTTCGGGGACGTTGACGGGGGAGTCGCCGATGAAACCGATCAGTGACTCGACCGGAGCATTTTCGTCGATCTTCCAACAGTTTTTGTAGACGGACGGGCCAAGGCCGTTTGCGTCGGAGAAGGGGAAGAATTGAGGATTGCCGCTCCAAGTTCCGTCCGTGCGCGTGTCGGTCCACAGGTGCTGCCCAGCGGCGATCGACAAGGCTGTGGGAACCCAAGGTGCGGTGACCTGCACCATCACGATCTTCTGATCGATGATCGTCTGACCCGCTGAGGCGATCGCGGTCGCGATGCCAGGATCTCTCCATTTAGCCGGCCCCGTCACGGGGGGTGTGCTGTGCGGCCTCGTCACCCCGAGGCGCGCCCGGAGTTCCGGCGAGAGCTTTTCCGCGGTGATCGCTCCGTTGCGGATCTTCGTCGCACCCACGGCCCCAGCTTGGATCTGTGGGCTCCCAACGCTGTTGTTCGGCAGTCGCGTCGCCGCATAGGAGGTGCCGCCGAGAGCCACGAACAGCGCGATGAGCGCCACATGGTGACGCCGGACATAGGCCAGCACGGTGCCGAGGCTAGCAGCGAATGGTCTCCTTGAAGGCAGGGCGCATACGTTTTCTTCTACACTTATGCCTATGGCAACATCCACATCGTTGCGCGTGCGACTGCACACGCGCGACGCCCTCAATCGTCTCGCACGCGAGGATCGCGTGTCCGTGCCCGAGTTGCTTGACCGCCTGATCGCCCGTGAGGAGCAGGAGCGCCTGCTCGCGTCGATGAACAGCGACTTCCTCGCCCTCCGCACAGATGCCGCTGCCTGGAGCGACTTCAAGGCCGAGACGGCTGCCTGGGACGCGACCAGCGCCGCCCCGTGAGCGTTCCGGAGGCGGGGCAGGGCGAGGTCTGGGATTGCCAGCTCAATCCGATCGAGGGCCACGAGCAAGCCGGGCAGCGGCCGTGCCTCGTCGTTTCTGTCGATCAGCTGGGACGGGGGCCGAGCGAGCTCGCCATCGTCGTGCCGATCACGAAAACCGAGCGGATCTCATTGGACTTCCGCATCGAGCCTCCCGAAGGTGGGCTTGCGGATGTGTCGTTCGCTCAGCCGTATCAGGTGCGGACGATCAGTCGCGAGCGCCTCGTCAAGCGACGTGGACAGGTTCGCGACGAGACGCTGCGCGACGTGATCTATCGCGTTCACCTGCTGACAAGAGCTCCCTGACGATCCCCAGATGCTGAGGCGCAGTAGTTTCGCGACGTCGGTTGTCTGGGGGTCTTAAGAAAATCGTAAGAGTGGACCAGCGCTGGGCATTCCTATGGTTTTCCTACACATTCTTTATGTGCTTCGCGGGTGGTTGCTTGGATGCTCGCCGGGTGGCCGTGCCTTCTTTACTCCGCAACCCCTGACTGAAGGAAGCTGTGTCTAAACGCAACGAACGACCTTGGTTGGTAATCGTCCTCGGCATACTGTGCATAGCGGCGATCGTCGTCGCGTACACGACCGTGGGGCAGGCATCGCAGAGCACGGCGCAGAGCACCAGGACGGCCAAGGTCGCAAATGGTGTCGTGCAGTCGACTGTGTCGGGGAGCGGCAACCTGCAGGCTGCCAGCCAACTGAACCTCGGGTTCAAGACGAGCGGGGTGGTGACACACATCTATGTGACACAGGGGCAGCACGTGACGGAGGGTAAGTTGCTGGCAACCCTCAATCCTGAAAGCGCCGAAGTCACCCTCGCCCAGGCGAAGGCCAGTTTGCAGTCGGCGGAAGCAAACCTCAGTCAAGAGGAAGAAAACGGCGGGGAAACCTCCACCGGGCAGAGCTCTGGCACGGGGAGCGCTGCGCAGGCAAGCACCTCCTCGGTGCACAGCGAGTCGGTGGCTTTTACGGCGTCCACCCGGGCCACCACATCTCGAGCTACGACGTCCGCGAGCACACCCACGACAACCACGACCACGCCACCAATGACGACCGCTCCCACCAGCACCACGCCCGCGCCATCAACGACGACATCTCCTACCAGCACGACGACGACGCCTAGCACGACCACGACCACACCAACCACGACGACGAGCCCTCCCACCCAGACAAGTACCTCTACGAGTAAACCTCCGGCCAAGACGACGCCGTCGGCGGGAGCGAGCAAAGAAGGCGAACAGCAGTCGGGCGGTTCCTCTTCTGCCAAATCGAAAGTCACTTCGGCTACGCGTGAAGCGAACCTCGCCTCCGCGGAAGCTGCTGTGAAGAGCGATCGACTGACTGTGCAAAGCGCGGAACAGGCCGTCCAAGACACGAAGCTGTATGCGCCCCAGGATGGGACGATCGTCACCCTGTCCGGGGAAGTCGGCGAAACCGTGTCGGCCAGCGGGACCACGAAGGCTTCCAGCTCCAGCAGTTCGAGCGGTAGCTCGTCAGGCACAGGTGCTTCAGCGCTGGGCGGCGCCTCCGCCGGCTCTTCGAGTGCCTCCACAGGCTCCTCGAGCTCCTCGACGGGCGCGTCGAGCTCATCGTCGTTTGCGGTGTTGAGCGACCTGTCCTCGATGCAACTGGTGGTCGCGCTCAGCGAATCGGAAATCGGCAACGTACATGTCGGACAGATCGCGACAGTGACTGTCGAAGCTCTCAGTGGCGCCAAGCTCGCGGCTCGTGTCAGCGAAGTCGCGACGCTTTCCACGAGCAGCAGCGGGGCCGTGAGCTATGACGTGACCTTCGAGCTCGAACAGATGGCATCCGGATTGAAGCCCGGGATGAGTGCGACCGCCGACGTGGTCGTCAAGCAGGCTGAAGGACTCAACGTCCCGACGAGCGCGATCACCGCAGGCTCGGTGACCGTCGAGCGTGGCGGCAAACAGGTCAGTCAGGCCGTGACGACGGGGCTGGCGGGCGATAGCTCGACGATCGTTCTCAGTGGACTGAAGGTTGGAGAAACGGTCGTCCTGCCGGCGGCGAGCACTACGGGCTCAAGCGGCGCCAGCTTGACCTCCAGACTGGGCGGTCTCTCCAAGTCGGGCGGCCTTGGCGGCGGTCTGGGCGGCGGTGGCGGATTCCCTGGCGGCGGAGGTGGCTTTCCCGCTGGAGGCCCGCCGTGATCCGCTTGCCGAAAGTCAAAGACCCGCGATCCGGCCCATCGGGACGGTCTGCTCGCCTACAGCCGCTGGTCAAGCGCCACCCGCTCCCACGGCAGGCCGGCACCGGCCGGCGTCCGCGGCCGCCGGCGATTCTGGTGCGCGAGGTGACCAAGACCTACGAGCTTGGGCAGATCAAGGTACGCGCGTTGCGCAAGGTCTCTCTGCGGATCGACCGCGGGGATTTCGTCGCGATCATGGGCAGCTCGGGCAGCGGCAAGAGCACGCTGATGAACATCCTCGGCTGTCTGGACATACCATCGAGCGGGCGCTATCTGATCGACGGGGTGGATGTAAGTAGCCTCGACGAGGACGACCTCTCGGATCTGCGCAACCGCAAGATCGGGTTCGTCTTTCAGAGTTTCAACCTGGTGGCGCGCACCAGCGCGATCGCGAACGTCGAGTTGCCGCTCGCCTACGCGGGAGTCGATCGCGCGACGCGTCGCCGCCGCGCAGAAGATGCGCTCGGCGCGGTCGGGATGGCCAATCGTCTGCACCACCAGTCATCAGAGCTCTCTGGGGGCCAGCAGCAGCGGGTCGCGGTCGCTCGTGCGATCGTGACGAACCCGACATTGATCCTCGCCGATGAGCCGACGGGAAACCTCGACTCGCACTCCACCGAGGATGTCCTGCGGATCTTCGCGCGGCTCAACGAGGAAGGCCGCACGGTGGTCCTGATCACCCATGAGCCCGATGTCGCCGAACAGGCCAAGCGGGTGATCAGCTTGAGCGATGGACGGATCGTCGAGGATCGCCGGATCGCCGGCGTGCATGACGCGCCGCCCGTGCTGCACCACCTGAAGTCCGCGCACCACCCGGTCAATGCCGCCGTCGAGCAGGCCCAGGTGCAGTCGTGATCGGACTCGAGACGATGCGGATCGCCTGGGGTGGGATCACGGCGAACAAGCTGCGCTCCGGGCTGACGATCCTCGGGATGACGATCGGCGTCGCCTCGGTGATCATCCTGATCGCGGTCGGCAACGGCTCCTCCAACGCCGTCAAGTCTCAGATCCAGAGTCTCGGCACGAATGTGCTGCTGGTGATGGCCGGCGCCGGGCGCGGCGGCATTCGCACCTCCAGCGCGAGCACTGTGTCATTGACCAAGGGTGACGCCGAAGCTTTGCAGAGCAAAGACCTCGCTCCGGATGTCAAGAGCGCATCGCCTGTGGTGAACGCCTCGGGCGTGAAACTGGTCTCTGGCGGCTCGAGCTTCGAACCGTCGTCGTTCATCGGCACCACGCCGTCCTATCTGACCGCGCACAGTTACAAGCTCGCCGAAGGCGCCTCGTTCACCTCCGAAGACGTGAGCAAGCATAAGCGCGTGGCGGTAATCGGCCAGGAAGTCGTGCAGGAACTGTTCGCCGGTCAGAGCGCCGTGGGTCAGAACATGAAGGTCAACGGCTCGAACTTCGAAGTGATCGGTGTGCTCGCGAAAAAGGGAACGAACGGCACGACCAACGAGGACAGTGTGGTGATGGCGCCGATCACGACGGTGCAGAGTGCGCTGACGGGCGCGGGATCGATCGACTCGATCACCGTCGAGGCGAAGTCCGAATCATCACTCGACGCCGCCGAAGGCGAGGTCACGCAGATCATCGAGGAACGCCATAAAATCAAGGACACCTCAGAACCCGGCTTCAGCGTCCTGAACCAGGGATCGCTGCTGTCGACCTCAAGCTCCTCCTCGAGCGTCTTCACCACCTTGCTCGGCGAGGTCGCCGCGATCTCGTTGCTGGTCGGTGGCATCGGCGTGATGAACATCATGCTCGTGAGCGTCACCGAGCGCACCAGGGAGATAGGGATCCGCAAGGCGATCGGGGCCAGACGCTCGGACATTCTCACCCAGTTCTTGACGGAGGCAGTGCTTGTCTCCCTGATCGGTGGCCTGACCGGCGTCGCCGTCGGTGTGCTCGGTAGCCAGTTCAAGATCGCTGGGGTGCAGCCCGAGATCGCGACGTACTCGATCTTCCTCGCCTTCGGTGCGGCCGCGCTCTCCGGACTGTTCTTCGGCACCTACCCGGCAGCGCGCGCAGCGCGACTGAGGCCCATAGAGGCACTGCGCTTTGAGTGAGCAACCTTCCCCCATCCAGGAGCCCGCCATGCATGACGAGCAACAAGCAGTCCCCGACAGTTCAGCCTACGATCCCGCCGCACAGACGCCCCAGACGCTCGCGTATGAGCCGGTCGAGGACGAGCAAGACGAGTGGGAGGAGGAGTCCGAGGAGCTCGAACTGCCTGCCCGGCCGCGCCGACGGCTGCTTGGGGTGGGCGGGAATCCCATTCCCCTGGCACTGCTTGGGGTACTGCTGATCGCCGGCGGGTTCATCGCCGGCGTGCAAGTCCAGAAGGGTCAAACTTCCACCGCGTCCACCGGCGGCGTCCCGGCGGGTCTCGCCTCACGCTTTGCGGCGCTTGGCGGTGGCACGTCGAGCAGCGCAAAGACTCCAACCGGCGTTCCTGCGGGCGGATTCCCGGGTGCGGGCACGGGCGCCGGACGGCCGACTTCCGGCACCGTCGCCTACCTCGACGGGAGCACGCTGTATGTGACGAGCGCCGAAGGGAACACCGTCAAGGTCAAAACCTCGCCTAGCACGAGCGTCACCAAGACCGTGAAGACGAAAGTCGAGGGCATCCGCCCCGGTGAAACGGTGACGGTCCTCGGCGCCACGGGCACGAACGGGACCGTCAGCGCTGAGTCGATCAGTGTCGGATCTTCAGGCACGGGTCTCGCGGCGCTGCTCGGCGGCGGCGGCTCGAGCAGCACCAGAAGCCCAAGCGGCAGCGGCTCCTCGCCGCTGTTCGGCTCTGGCTAGAGCAGTACGACAACTCTAAGAAAAGGAACGATAGATGCCCACTCACCCGCCTCGCGCTCATCAACCGACAAGCCGCCGCCACGCCCGGCCGGTCCTCGCCCTGCCGGTCCTTGGCGCGTGCCTGATGCTAGCGGCGTGCGGAAGCTCCTCCGGCGGCGGTGCCAGCACCAACTCCGCGAACACCAAATCCGCGACAACGTCGAGTAACACCCCCGGGGCCGGCTCTGCCAGGGGGGCGGCGCTGCGCGAATGCCTGTCCAAGCAAGGCGTCACGCTTCCCTCGGCTCCCGCCGGTGGCAACCCACAGTCGCCCGGCTCGCCACCGCCGTCAGGCGCCGCGGGCCAGCCTCCCAGTGGCGGGTTCAAACTGCCCAAAGGCGAGAGTGCCGCACAGCTGCAGGCCGCGCTGAAGAAGTGCGGTGGCGGGAACTTCCCGGCCGCCGGAGCCGCACGGTTCCGCGGTGCCGGTTCAAGCAAGGCGTTTGCGAAGTTCACGGCCTGCATGCGTGAAAACGGTGTCAACCTGCCTGCAGCGAACACCTCGGGCAAAGGCCCCGTGTTCAACACCAAGGGCATCGATACGAGCAGCGCCGCCTTCAAGAGCGCCGAGAGCAAGTGCCGCAGCGACCTCGGTCCAGCCGCCGGGAGCGGTGGGCCGCCGAGCGGCGGGGGAGCTCCGCCGAGCGGCGAAGCTCCGGCCGGCGGCGCTCCGCCCACGGGCGAAGAAGGCTAGTACCCCTGTGTTACCGGGGCGCCGAAGCTCACGGTTAGGCGGGCGCCGCCGCCGCGGGCGTTCTCGGCCTTGACGTAACCACCGTGCGCTTCGGCGGCTTGGCGCACGATCGCGAGCCCGAGCCCGGAACCGGGGAGCTTGCGTGCCCGGTCGGCTCGATAGAAACGGTCGAACACGAACGGGAGGTCGGACTCCTGAAAGCCGGGGCCGTGATCGCGAACGCTCAGCACCCCTTCTCGCAGGGCGATCTCGATCGTACCGTCGGCGGGGCTCCACTTGCGGGCGTTGTCGAGCAGGTTCGAGACGGCGCGGTTGATGCGATCCGCCTCGCCGCTAAGGACAGTCGGCTCGAGGCTCACCTCCATCCGTACCCCGCCGCGTCTTTGGGTTCGCTCCACGGCGTACTCGACGATCTGGTCGAGGCGCACAGCATCGTTGGCCGGCTCTGTCTGGGTCTCGCGCGCGAGCTCGACGACATCGCTGACCAGTGAGGTCAGCTCGTCGAGTTCCTCGAGGATGTCGTCCTGAATGCTCGCTTGATCCTCGGCGGGAAGACGGTCGACTTCGCGCAGGATCTGGATGTTCCCGCGCAGCGTCGCGATCGGTGTGCGCAGCTCGTGGCTCGCGTCGGCGACGAGGTGTCGCTGGGCCTGCACAGAGCGCTCCAGCACGTCAAGGGTGCGATTGAAACTCGCCGCGAGCCGGGCAATCTCGTCATGGCCGGTGACATCCAGTCGCTGGGAGAGATCGAGCGTGTCGCTCAAGACCTCCGCTCGCCTCGTGAACCGTGCGACCGGCACCAGTGCCGTACGTGCCACCAGGGCGCCGAGAACGGCTGCGATCGCTATACCGGCGAGGCCCACGAGCGCGAGCAAGATCAGGATCTCGTTCAGCTCGTGGTCGACCTGTGTGAGAGGCAACGCGATCAGGACCGCGCCCAGCGAACCAGCGCCCACCGTGATCGCACGCAGATGGGTGCCCTTGACCGTCCGATCTGACATTGCCCGCCCGCTGCCGCGTGCCGCGATCGCTCGGTCCCGAGCGCTAGGTGGGATCCTCGGCGAGGAGCCTTGCCCGCCCGGAACACGGATCTGAGCACCCCTGGACACGAACTGGACGTAGCCGGAGGCGGCACCGAACTGAGGAGGCTTGACGGCCCGGGGAAACCCAGCCGGCAACTTCGCGCCACGCGGCAGACCGCCACGAGCAAACGCCGCAGCCGGAGGCAGACCGCCACCGCCGGTGAATATCTGGGCGCGCTGACGCAGATACCCGTCGACTTGGCCGCGCAGATCGGCACGGACTACGACATACACGGTCACCGCGGCGCCCACCACCGCCAGCACGACCGCGAGTCCCGCGACGGCCGCGATCCGCGCACGCAAAGTCATGGCTCACGCAAGACGTATCCGACGCCCCACACGGTCTGGATCAGCGGCCGAGCGCCCACGTCCTCGAGCTTGCGTCGCAGATAGCCGACATACACCCTCAGCGCGTTCGAGGACGCTCCGAAGTCATAGCCCCACACGCGCTTGTAGATATGGCTGTGAGCCATCACCTGCCCAGGGTTCAGCATGAACAGCTCGAGCAGCTGGTACTCGGTGCGCGTCAACTCCGCGAATCGATCCCCGACGAGCGCGCCGTACCTTGAGGAGTCCAGTTGGATCTCAGCGAACGAAAGTAGCTTCGGCGGCGCATCCTCAGGCGTATCTCGACTTCGGCGCAGCAACGCTCGAATACGCGCCTTCAGCTCCTCCACATCGAAGGGCTTGACCATGTAGTCATCAGCGCCCACATCCAGGCCCTCGACGCGGTCGCTGATTGCGCTACGCGCCGTGAGCATCAAGATCGGCACTCGCTCCCCGACCCGGCGCACGCCCCGGCACACCTCCAAGCCGTCGATGTCTGGCATGCCCACGTCCAGCAGCACCACGTCGGGAACATCGCTCGTGATCAAATCGAACGCCTCGGCGCCACCGTCGGCAGTCTGCACCTCATAGCCGTCCAGGGTCAACACGCGGCGCAGCATTTCGCGCACGCCACGCTCATCATCGACCACGAGAGCCCTCACCCAAGGATTGTGACCTGCCTCCGCCGCGTTCAGGTGGATTCCTACGTTTTACTTACGTCTGCTCTTCTGCGCTGCGACCCGATCCGTGACTCTCGCGAGCCTCTGGTCCTGGAGATCAAGCGCCTGTGACGATGACCTTGACGACCTGCACGGCCGACGTGGGTGCAGGTGGCAAGCAATCATGCTAATCAAGACATAATCATGCCAATTTGACCCGTTATTAGCACGACTATGGCAGAGTTAGCACGATGCAGAGCTTCGACAGGGTGGACCAGACAAATGCGGGCGCCCGACTCAAGTCGGGCGCCCGCACATCACTCGCACGCCTGGCTTAGAAGAACCCGAGCGCCTTGGGGTCGTAGCTCACCAAGAGGCACTTGGTTTGGGTGTAGTGGTCGAGCATCATGCGGTGGTTCTCGCGTCCGACGCCCGATGACTTGTACCCGCCGAACGCGGCGCCGGCGGGGTAGAGGTGGTAGCAGTTGGTCCATACGCGCCCGGCTTGGATCGAGCGGCCCATGCGGAAGGCGCGGCTGCCGTCTCGCGTCCACACGCCGGCCCCTAGGCCGTACATCGTGTCGTTGGCGATCTCCAAGGCCTCGGCCTCGTCGCGGAAGGTGGTGACGGCAAGGACGGGGCCGAAGATCTCCTCTTGGAAGACGCGCATCGCGTTGTGGCCCTTGAGGACGGTCGGCTCGTAGTAGTAGCCACCCTCCAGGTCTCCGTCCATGATCGGTTTGTGGCCGCCGATCAGGATCTCGGCGCCCTCCGCCTCGCCGATCTGGACGTAGCTTTCGATTTTCTCCAGTTGGGCGGCGGAGACTTGGGGTCCGATCTGGGTGGAGGGGTCGAGCGGGTCGCCTTGCTTGATCGCCCGGATGCGCTCCAAACAGCGGCCCATGAACTCGTCGTAGATCGACTCTTGAATCAGGGCACGAGAGGGGCAGGTGCAGACCTCGCCCTTGTTGAAGGCGTACAGGACGAGGCCCTCGATCGCCTTGTCAAGCAAGTCATCGTCGGCGGAGAGGATGTCCTCGAAGAAGACGTTGGGCGACTTGCCGCCGAGCTCTGTGGTCGAGGGGATCAGGCTTTGGGCGGCGTACTGCATGATCAGGCGCCCGGTCACTGTCTCGCCGGTGAAAGCGATCTTGGCGATCCTTTTGGAGCAGCCGAGCGCGCGCCCGATCTCCCCGCCGGGACCGTTGACGATGTTGAGCACGCCGGGCGGCACGATGTCTTGGATCGTCTCGGCCAGCTTGAGCAAGGACCAAGGCGTCGGGCTGGCGGGCTTGATCACCGTGCAGTTGCCGCCGGCGAGGGCGGGGGCGATCTTCCAGGCGGCCATCAGGAGCGGGAAGTTGAACGGGATGATCTGCCCGACTACGCCGAGCGGCTCGCGGAAGTGGTAGGCATAGGTTTGGTCGTCGATCTCTGAGATGGCGCCTTCCTCGGCGCGCGCGGCGCCGGCGAAGTAGCGGAAGTGGTCGATTGCGAGGGGCAGGTCGGCGGCGAGGGTCTCGCGGACGGGCTTGCCGTTCTCCCAGGACTCGGCCACCGCGAGCATCTCCAGGTTTGCCTCCAAGGCATCGGCGATCGCGTCGAGCACGGCTGCTTTCTCGGCGGGTGAGCGGTGGCCCCAGGCGTCCTTGGCGGCGTGGGCGGCGTCGAGCGCGAGCTCGACGTCGGCGGGTGTGGAGTGGGCGACCTCGCAGAAGGCCTCGCCGGTGACGGGTGTGAGGTTCTCGCGGTAGGCGCCCTCGATCGGGGCGATCCATTCGCCGCCGATGAAGTTCTCATAGCGGGACCTGAGCTCGACGGGGCTCCCGGGCTGGCCGGGGGCGGCGAAGATGGTGGGGGCATCGACTGCGACGGCCATGGTTCCTCCTCGATTGGGGGTGAGATCTGGGGTGAGATCTTGGCTTGAGTGAGACCGGCTGGGCCTCGCTATCGAAGATCACATAGGCGAGCCTGGGGCTCATCCGCAGAAGCAGCGCGAGTGGCTCCGTAGTCATCCCGGTACCTTCGTGGGTATGGAGCCGCCGGGGCCGCGCCCCGAACCGCTCGAGCCGACCGAGCACATCGACCTGTTGTTGCGCGATCTGCGCACGTCCGCGAGCGGTCTCTCCGCGGCCGAGGCGGCGAGGCGACTGCTGCAGTACGGACCCAATGAGTTGACTCGTCGCGGTGGGCGGACCTGGCCGGGGGAGCTGTGGCGTCAGTTGACCCATCCGCTGGCGCTGCTGTTGTGGTTGGCCTCGGCACTGTCGTTTGCCGTGGGCAGCGACACGGTGGGGATCGCGGTGTTGCTTGTGATCGCGCTCAACGCGCTGTTTGCGTTCGTGCAGGAGCGCCAGGCCGAGCGCGCGGTCGAGGCCTTGGCCCGCTTTTTGCCCCAACATGTGACTGTTCTGCGCGAAGGCGAGCAGACGCAGATCCTCGCGAGCGAGCTGGTGCCGGGCGACGTGGTGGGGGTGCAGGAAGGCGATCGCATCGCGGCCGACATGCGCTTGATCGCGGGCGCGGTGGAGGTGGACACCTCGACCTTGACGGGCGAGTCCGCGCCGGCGTTGCGCTCCGCGGCGCTCGTCGATGTGGATGTCCCGCGTATCGCCGCGCGCGAGCTGCTGTTCAGCGGCACGAGCGCCACGGGCGGGGAGGCGAGGGGGGTGGTGTTCGCGACGGGTATGCACACCGAGTTGGGCCGCATCGCCGCGCTGTCGGAGCGTGTCGAGCCGCAGCAGAGCCCGCTTGAGCGCCAGGTTCGGAGGGTCGCTTGGCTGATCGCGGGGATCGCGGTGGGCATGGCGATCGCGTTCGTGCCGGTGGCGATCTTCGGCGCGGGCCTGTCCTTTCAGAACGCGGTCGTGTTCGCGGTGGGGTTGCTGGCGGGCAACGTGCCGGAGGGCCTGTTGCCGGTGATCACGCTGGCTTTGGCGGTCGCGGTGCGCTCATTGGCGCGGCGCGGGGCTTTGGTGAAGCGCTTGAGCGCGGTGGAGACGCTCGGCTCGACCGATGTGATCTGCACCGATAAGACGGGGACCTTGACTGAGAACCGGATGCGTCCGGTGGCGGCGTGGACGCCTTCGAGTGAAACGACGCTCGACCGGGGTTCAGGGGAGTGGACGGATGTCGAGGGGAGCGGCGACGGGGAGGCCAAGCGCGACGCCCACCGCAACGCTCACCGCAACGCGGACCAGGCGATGGCCGCCCTGGCCGAGACGGCCGCCAGATGCAACAACGCGCGTCTGGAGGATGGGCAGGGCTCGGGCGATCCGACAGAGGTGGCGGTGCTGATGGCGGCGCGGCGACTCGGCGCGGACGTCGATGCGGGCCGGCGAGAGGCCGGACGCTCCCACCAGTACAACTTCGACGCGCAGCGCAAGCTGATGTCCACGATCGACCATGAAGACGCTCGTAACTGGCTGCACGTGAAGGGCGCGCCGGAGATGCTGCTGCCGCGTTGCACAAGTTCGATGGGCGCGGACGGTGAGGAGCGCCCGCTCGAGCAGGCCGAGCGGGATCGCGTGAAGACGAAGGTGGAGGGCTTCGCGAAGCAAGGATTGCGTGTGCTGGCGCTCGCGCGGCGCCCGTTGCCGTTCGGCCCGCAACCGCCCGATCGTGAGCTTGCCGAGCGCGAGCTGTGTCTGCTGGGCTTGATCACGATGAGAGATCCGCCCCGAACGGAGGTTCATGAGGCGGTGGCGCGCTGTCACGAGGCGGGCATCCGGATCGTGTTGATCAGCGGCGACCATCCGCTGACCGCGGCGGCGATCGCCCACCAGGTCGGCATCGGGGGCGAGGACCCTGAAGTTGTTAACGCGCAGGCGTTCGATCACAGCCACGAGCAGGAGGTCGAGGACATCTTGGAGCGCGGGCGCGAGGTCATCTTCGCGAGGGCCTCGCCGGAGACGAAGTTGCAGATCGCCGAGGCTCTGCGCGGCGAGGGGCATGTGGTGGCGATGACCGGCGACGGGGTCAACGACGCGCCGGCGCTGCGCAGGGCCGATATAGGCGTGGCGATGGGACGCTCGGGCACCGACGTGGCCAGAGAGGCCTCGACGATGGTGCTGACCGATGACAACTTCGCGACGATCGTGGTGGCGGTGGAGGCGGGCCGTCAGGTGTATGACAACGTGCGCAAGTTCATCCAATACATCTTCGCCCACGCCACGCCGGAGATCGCTCCGTTCATCGTGTTCGCGCTGGCGGGCGGGGCGATCCCGCTGCCGCTTACGGTGTTGCAGTTGTTGGCCTTCGACGTGGGCAGCGAGACGTTGCCCTCGCTGGCTTTGGGGCGCGACCCGATCGAGCCGGGCACGATGGAGCGCCCGCCGCGTTCGCGCTCTGAGGGTGTGATTCAGGCGCCGATGCTTGTGCGCGCCTGGCTGTTTTTGGGGGCGATGGTCGCGGGGCTGTCGCTTGCGGGCTTCTTTTGGGTGTTGGGTAGCGCCGGGTGGCACGAGGGCGATCCGGTGGGCGCGGGGTCGCCACTTCACCACGCCTACCTTCAGGCCACGACTATGACTTTTTTGGGCATGATCGCGGGGCAGATCGGGACCGCGTTTGCGGTGCGCACGCGGCGGGCTTCGCTGTTCTCGATCGGCGTGTTCAGCAATCCCTATCTGCTTTATGCGATCGTGGCGGAGATGGCCTTGGCGGCGGTGTTCGTTTACACGCCTCCGTTTCAAGCGTTGCTCGGCACGGCGGCGCTGCCGGCGCACGATCTGCTGTTCTTGGTGCCCTACCCGTTCATCGTGTGGGGGGCCGATGAGCTGCGGCGTCTAGCAATACGCGTTGCTCTGCGGCGGCGACAGAGGAGCGCGTCCGCGCAACCGCATCCACGCTGACGGAGATCGCGTCGATCCCGACGCGCACGAGCAGCTCGGCGTCGCCCAGCCGCGTGCCTTCGGCGGGCGTATCGAGCACACGCGCGGCGCCGGAAGCTTGGCCGGGTGCGGCGCCGAGGCCGTGCAGCAAGGGGGCCGGCTGGTGCTCGTGCGGTTCGGCCGATCGGGGCCGGCGGTCGAGTGTGGACGGGTCGCTTTGACTGGGTCGATGTTTTGGGGGGACAGGTTCTTTCAGAGTGGTGATCGGGCGGCTTTGCTTCGTCCCGTTCGCGGCGGGCACTTGGAGATCGGCGCCGCTCACGGGTTGGCTTTGCGGGGCAGGTTCATGGACCGGGGCCGCGTTCAGTGCGCGGCAAGGGCGCCGACGCCGGCGGTTTGGGTGACGTGGCCGTTGCCAGTGGTGCCTTGCAGGACGACCTTCAGGGCGCCGGTGGAGGCGGCGTCGGCGAACGTGTCATATGCGGCCATCGTCTCGCCAAGGGGGTAGCGGTGGGTGGCGAACAGGGACGGGTCGAGCCGTCCGCTTGCGATCAGGCGCAGGAGCTGGGGGATGCTGAACGTGTCGACGAGGCCGGTCGTGATCGTGACGTCGCGGATCCAGAGCTTCTCCAAGTGAAGGGTGGCGGGCTTGCCGTGCACGCCGATGTTGGCGACGTGCCCGGCGGGGCGCACGAGGTCGGCGGCCAGCTCGAAGCTGTCGGGCACTCCGACTGCCTCGACCGTGACGTCGGCGCCGAGGCCTTCGGTCAACTCCATCACCTTGGCGACGGCGTCTTCGCGAGAGTTGTTGATGGTGGTGTCGGCGCCGAAGCGCTTGGCGGCGTCGAGGCGACTGTCGGCTAGGTCGATCGCGACGATGTTGCCGGGGCTGTAGAGGCGGGCGGTGAGGATCGCGGCTAGGCCGATCGGGCCGGCGCCCACGATCGCGACGGTGTCGCCGGGGGCGACCATGCCGTTGAGCACGCCGACCTCGAATGAGGTGGGGAGGATGTCGGCGAGGAACAGGACGTGCTCGTCGGTGAGCTGGTCGGGGATCTTGTAGACGGAGTTCTCGGCGAAGGGGACGCGTGCGTATTCGGCTTGGAGGCCGTCGATGAGATGGCCGAAGATCCAGCCGCCGCCACCGATGCATTGTCCGTAGCGGCCTTGCTTGCAGAAGCGACAGCGCCCGCAGGAGGTCACGCAGGAGAGCAGGACCCGGTCGCCGGGGGCGACCGTGGTGACGGAGGCGCCAACCTCTTGGATGGTGCCGACGGCCTCGTGGCCGAGGATCGTGCCGGGCGTGGTCTCGGGCACGTCGCCCTTGAGGATGTGCAGGTCGGTGCCGCAGATCGTGGAGGTGTCGATGCGCACGATCGCGTCGGTCGGCTCGATCAGGGTCGGGTCGGCGACCGTGTCCCAACCGCGCTGGCCGGGGCCGTGATAGACGAGGGCCTTCATCTCTTTCTCCTATCGCTCAGGGACTGCGGTGACGGTGGAGGCAGTCTCCGTCGCGGGAGCGGCTGGTTCATCGGGGGTCCTCGGCAGCGAAGGTCCGTGGTTTGCCACAACTTATGCGCGGCTTCACAACCCGTTAGGGAGCGTTTCGGAAGTCGTTAGCGACATTTTCTGGCTCTGTTAGGGGATGCACACGAGTGGGATCGACACTGGGAGCCCAACTTCGGAGGTTCCCGTGAAAAATCGTGTGACAGTTTTCTTGATTGCGGCCCTTGCGGGAGCGATGGGCGCGAGCCTCGTCTTTCTGGCGCTGAGCGGTGCGGGCGGGAGCGCGAAGAAATCGTCTCCTGGCGCTGTGCTGTCAACGACGCGCGGCACGGGCGGGGGGACCAGGCGCGAGGTGTCCACGAGCATCCCCACGGCTACCCAGATCTACAAGCGGGACTCGACGGGCGTGGTATCGATCAAGGCGACGACCGCCCAGGGGGGCGATTCGGGGACTGGGATCGTGTTGAACGAAGAAGGATTGATCCTGACCAACGATCATGTGATTTCTGAGGGGACGAGCCTGACGGTGAGCCCGGGCAAGTCCTCGAACTTGACGCGCACGGCGACGGTCGTGGGCGCCGTCCCGAACGAGGACCTCGCCCTGATCAAGGTCGATCCGTCGGGGCTGGGGTTGAAAGCTTTGAAATTGGTGAGTTCCAGTTCGGTCGAAGTCGGTGACCCGGTGTATGCGATCGGTAACCCGTACGGTTTGAACGAGACGTTGACGCGAGGGATCGTTTCGGCGCTGGGCCGCGAAATCCAAGCTCCGGATGGCGCGCCGATCAAGGACGCGATCCAGACCGACGCGGCGCTGAACCCGGGCAACTCGGGCGGGCCGCTGCTCAACGAACAGGGCGAAGTGATCGGCGTGAACTCCCAGATCGCAAGCGACGCTGCGAGCGCGGAAGGCTCCCAGCCGGGCAGCACGGGAGTGGGCTTCGCGATCTCCTCGAACATGGTCTCCGAAGCGATCAAGACGATCGAGTCGGGCGGCGGGAGCACCGGCGGCGGTTCGGGGCAGAGCGAAAGCGGCGCCGGCACCGAAGGACGCGCGGGCAGCGAAACGCAGCACGGCACGCAATCGCCGTCGGAAAGCCCGTATGGGGGTAGTCGCGAAGGCGGCGCGGTGGAAAGCGAACGTGGCCTTGGGGGCGGCCAGGTCGAAAGCCCACGTGGACTTGAAGGCGGCCAGGCCGAAAGCCAGAGCGGCGCCGGCCGCGAAGGCCAGGTGGAAGAAGCAAGCCCCTACGGCCAAGGACAGGGCTCGGAAACCGAAGCTTCAGGCCAGGGCTTGAGCGGCGCGGCGGCCCGTGAAGCCGCTCGCGAAGGCCAGGTCGTGATCGTGCCTTGAGCCGGCCGCGTGCCGGATGAATCTTGGTCAGAGAGCGCAATGTCCCGCGGTCGATCCATGGATCTGTCGGCCGCGGGACATTCGGTTGCGTGTCTCGGCCCGCAAACCGGGCAGGCCCCAATCGGGGCAGGCCAAGCGACGCTTCGGGCATCGCTGCGCAGAGCCGCCCCGAACACGGCCCCATTGATAGGCTAAGCCTCATCCCAGGGCGATTAGCTCAGCTGGGAGAGCGCCGCCTCGACAAGGCGGAGGTCACTGGTTCGAGCCCAGTATCGCCCATCGGAAAGCCTGCATTTGCCGGGTTTTTCTCTGTTGTGAAGGTGATGATCGGGCTTCGGGTCGCGGTTTTGCCCACACTTGTGTCCACATGGCTCGACGCGTCAGGATACGGCGGCGCTGACAAAGGATGAGGGCCGGCGCGACTCGGCGCGCACCGGGGGACAAGCGCGCCAACGCCCGCCCGGCGGTGACACCGAAGAGCGCACCTTCGATGGGGCGGAGACTGTAGCCCGGTCAGCTATGGACAGTCATTCAGCACGTTCGTGGACGTCCTTCCCCGGTGCGGGAAGAAGTCGAATGCTCACCATGCTCCTGGGCAGCTTGCAACGCGGCGCTCGGTGTCCCGCTCGTTGGGTCAAGAAGCGTAAACGCTGGCCTCGACCAGGGCCACGACGCCGAGACCTTTGTATCGGTCCTACGGAGCGGAACTATGCTGCTGTCGGGGGGCACGGGTAGTCTCACCGGCACTCAACTCAGGAGGCGATAGTCGTGGCGAACTACCCCTACATCTCGGGACAGACGGCGGTCATCGCGGCGGTCGCGCAGCTTCGCAAGGGATTCCCCCCGAAGGTCGACGCAGGATATCTGTAGCGGTTCGATATCGCTCCCGCCAACGAGTCGTACGTCATCTCGATCCTACGTTTCCTCGGTCTCATCGACGATGACGGAGCTCGCATAGAGGCAAATACCGCTTACTTCTACGGCAACGACGACTCCTTCAAGTCCGGTCTCGAGGATGCTCTGCGACGTGCGTACTCGCGGGTGTTCGACGAGATGGGTGACAGCGCTTTGAGCGCGGAGAGGGGCGACCTCACCCACTGGTTCCGAGCCGCCGACAAGACATCAGACCTAGTGGGCCAGCGACAGGCGTCAACGTTTCAAACTCTCGCAGCGCTCGCAGGCCACGGCGAGCTCCCGTCCACCCGGGGGAGAGCGACCAAGAAAGCTATCGCTGCAACAGGCGGCGCGGACACCAAGGCGAAGGTAAACATAACGGCGGCACCGAAGAAAGACGAGGATCGGCCTGTCAGTGGCGGCAGTGCTGGCGCCAGTCGCAAGGGGAACACCTCGACGGGGCAAGACGTGGCACTGACCGTCCGCATCGAGGTTAATCTGCCGGCTGGTGGAGACCACGAGACTTACGACGCCATCTTCGCGAGCATCAAGAAGCACCTGATGTCGTGAGCGGTGCGCTGGACCGGTTCGAGCGCATCGTTCGGTCTATCGATGAAGAACCAGACGCAATCTCGGGTGTCGTGCCCATCAGCACCGAGTATGAGGAACCACACCCGTTCGAGGTGCGGAACCTCCACCGCGACCTTCCGAGCAAGGTCCGGAAGCTATTCGACGATGGCCACTGCGAGCAGTCAGTATTTGAGGCCTTCAAGTTCATCGAGAAGGAGATCAAGCGCATCAGCTCCTTGCGTGGCAAAACCGGTTACTCCCTCATGATGGAGGCGTTCAATGAGAACAATGCCAAGGTCAAGCTCAACGCGCTGGTGACCGACTCCGAGATCGATGAACAGCGCGGCTACAAGTCCATCTTCGCCGGGGCAGCTGCCGGAATCCGTAACCCCAGAGGTCACGAGATCGACATTGGCGACACCCCGGACGAGGCCCTGGACTACCTCGCCCTTGCGTCGCTTCTGCTGCGTCGACTAGACGTCGCCGGCGTTCGCTAGCTGCGCTTAACGCGCTACAGCGTGTGCGCGGCGTGCGCATCGCGATCCGCGCTCTGGGGAATGGTCAGGCGGCTGCGAGTATCGGCTGCAGCTCGTCGGCGGCCAAATGCTCCGGTGGGAGACTCAGCGTGAGCTGCCCGTCCCGTTCGAGCGTACGCCGGACGTTGAGGAGCGTGATGCCGATGACGGCGCCCGACTCGTCGTAGTGGATCGCATGGCCGTCGGGTGTCTCCAGGCCCCGCGCCGCTGGACGCGGCTCGCCGACGTTGAGATAGAGCACATCGCCGCGCTCGTCATAGTGCTGGTGATCGAAGGAAATGCCGGCGATGGTGATCTTCATTGCTTATAGCCCCGTGGCAGGTTGTTCTGGACCAACGCGGTCACGACCCACGCTGGTTCGTCGTTGAAGTCTACGACGACGCGCAGCCAGCGTCGCGGATCGAGGTCGCGGCGGTAGAAGTGCTCGCGGCCGGGGATCGCGTCCTCGACACGATGATCGGGATGAGCGACCGTCCCGAGGATGACGTCAACCTCGTCCACGAGCTCGGGACGGCCAAGCGCAAGGTGCTGGCGAGTGCCGGCGTCGAATACGACGACGCGGCCGTCAGGGTCGGTTGTGCTAGTAGCGTCCATCACCACGGATCGAAGTTACGGGGCGCTGCGGATGGCCCGTAGCGGGCACCGAAGCCGGGACGTTTATAGCCTCCTGCCGCGGCGGGCGCATGAGGCAGCTCGCATTGTCGCTCCGTATCCCACAATCCTGCCCACAAACGACGATGGACTACCCGCGAACGAGGATCGACCGGCAGCTTGAAAATCCGCATGAATACGGGTTCTGCTTCATCGTGCCGTGCTGTTCGCGTCCCAGGTCGATTCGATAAGGCGGAGGTCACTGGTTCGAGCCCAGTATCGCCCACTGAAAAAGCCCCGTGTTTACGGGGCTTTTTGCGTTAGAGGGAAAGTCCCCGCAGGCTGTCGAGCCTCGTTTTCCCACATCGTTCCCACATGAACGACATGGTCGGCCCGCGAGCGCTTGGCTGTCGAAGCGCCAGGAGGTAGTCCCGCGTGAGCTGACGCAGACACGTGTGGTCCACGATCAGGCCGACTAGGACCATGAGCGGCGTCGCGTCCGTGGTCGAGCCCTCGGTCTCGAACCCGCCCGACTCATCGATGTAACAGATCTTCATGGTGCCCTTGAACGCACTATGGGCACCTCACGGTGCCCATAGGATGCGGCGTTCGGCACGAAGCCTAAGCGCCAAGTTATGTGCTAGAGGATCATCGTATCAGAGGGATATCGGATAGAGCGAGACTGTTGGCAGCCCCTGAGTGCGGGACCGCGCCTCTCGGAGGCCCGTTCCCCGTTTCGCGCAGGAAGGGCACCGAATGGGGCGGTTCCTTTAGGAAGGGTTGGAACTACCAGTCGGCAGGCGGTGCGCCCGGTATCGAGCGTGGGCCGAGGGGAACTCCAACCTCACTCAGGCTTGCCGCGTAGCGGTTGCGCTAGATGTGGAACGTGATCTCTTCCCGAAGGCTGGCCGCGTCGACTAAATGTACAACCGGGAACGTCAGGTCCATATAGCCGTCCGCCTCGAGCGTGCGCCTGACGTTCAACAGCGTCAGGCCGATTATGGAATCGGATTCGTCGTAATGGACCGTATGTCCGTCGGCCATCTCAAGGCTACGCGCCGCCGGTCGAGGAGCGCCTACATTGAGATAAGCACGTCGCCGCGCTCGCCCCCCGCACGCATGGGCACGCCTCGTCCGGGATTCCGCGCGCCGCCTCAGCGCCTAAGTGATAAAGCGGTGGATGGCCTCGTTGGCGTGGTCCTGAAAAGACGGGTTGGCCAGATCGGGGAAGATGTCTGCTTGGTCAACCAGGGGACCCTTGAGCTTGTTGGCCGCGCTGGCGTAGAACACGCCGCTGGACAGAGTCGGGTCGGTGACACCATCGACCAGTCGCTTCGCGCCCACGTCAAGTTTGTGGGAGATGCCTAGGGCGGGCATGACGTATTTGGCCGCTATACGCAGTGGTAGCGCAATGTCCTTGGAGGCTTCGGTGCCGGTGGTGGCGCCCGGGCTCACGGTGATAAAACGGCGGTCGGGGTATTGGCGGGCCAGGTAGGCCATCCAAAGGGCCCCGATGTACTTGGCCTGCCCGAAGGCTAGGTTGAAGTCAGCTTTTCCGACGGCGAAGTAGCTGCCGTCGATGACGGTAGCGAGTTCATCGGCAGAGGTTGAGACGAACGACGGCCGTTTCATCCCCAACTTCGGAAGTCCCCTGGCCGCCTCGCTTCCGGCGAGGACCGCCACCTCTCCGAGTCGATCTTCGGCGAGGAGCGTCTCGAGCAGGACGACATGGCCAAGAACATTCGTCGCGAACACGGTGGTGACCCCGTCAGCGGTCAGGGCCATCGACTGAGGGCCAATGACACCGGCGTTCATCACCAGCGCGTCGACTGGTCCGCTGATGCCGGCCAGGCCGGCGCGGACCGAATCCAGATTGGCGACATCCATCACAACGATGTCGAATATGCGCCGGCCGGTCGCGGCTTCGAGTTCGGCCTTTGCCGTAGTCGCCCGATCTCGGTTCCGGCACGCCAGGTAGATCCGGGACATCTCCGGACGAAGAGCAAGTTGCCGGGCCACATCCTTGCCGATCCCGACGTTGGCGCCCGTGATCAACACGGTCTTTTCTGCGGTGGTTTGAAGTGACATGTATCGCGCTCTCCCCTTTTGAATGGCTGTCGCGAGCCGAGAGTGGATCGTGCATTCCACTCTACCACCAGAATGGATGAGGCGATCCATTCTGTTGGTAAAATCTGCGGTATGACCACGACTAGACCCTCCCCTCACCCGTTGGCACCTCGCCCGTTGACGCGCAAGGGCCAGGAGACCCGCCAGCGGATAGTCGACGCGGCGGCCGGCTTGATCTTCCGGCAAGGCGTCGCCCACACGACGATCGAGGACGTCCGCGCGGCGGCGGACGTCTCGAGCTCGCAGCTCTACCACTACTTCGACGACAAGCCGGCCCTGGTCCGGGCAGTGGTCGACCACCAGGCCGACACAATGATCGGCGGGCAAGAGACGTTCGATTTCAGCACCCTCGAGGGCCTCCGAGCCTGGCGCGACTTCCTGGTCGCGGCCCAGCGCGAGCACCACTGCGTCGGCGGCTGCCCAATTGGCTCTCTTGGAGGCCAGCTGGCCGAGACCGATCCCGACGCAAGAGCTCAGGTCGCCGAGGGCTTCAAACGTTGGGAAGCCGAGATCCAGGGCGGTCTGCGAGACATGCAAGCACGAGGCGAGCTCACGCACGACACCGACCCCGACACCCTCGCCCTCGCCCTGCTCGCCGCCCTGCAGGGAGGCCTGCTCCTCACCCAGGTCAAACGCGACACAAAGCCGCTGGAGGCCGTGCTTGACGCAATGATCGAACTAGTCGCCCGACTCAGCGCCGTCAGCTGAGCGAGCACGCGGAGCGCCTGGCTGCGCGTCTGGCGACTGGGCGCAGCGTCAACCTGCAGTCCCGGCAAGTTCGCGGGCCGCCCCACTCTGCTCATGCTCGAAAGCGGGCTCCATCTGCTCGAGCTGTTGGCCGCTGAGACCGCACGCTCGGGCGACGTCTCGCCAGTGCCCGATCGCGTTCGATACGTCGCCGACGATTGCGCGTGCTTCAGCCTCTGAGACCCTGAACAGGTCGGCCACTTCGATCGTCGTTGCGAGGGTTGCCTGCGCATTGTTGTCGTCGATCGCGGTCGCCAGCTGCTTATTACCACCTTCGGGGTTGGGGTTCAGGTCGAAGGCCGGCGACAGCGACCAACCTGCCGTGCTCTTGCGTAGGAAGCCGTGGTTGCGGAGGTGATCGTCGGTGTTGGAGATCAGGACTGTGAACACGATTCGCCTCCACAGCTCTCGCAGGTCCGCTTGGGCGGTGGGCGACCGATCCTCGATCGCTTGTCCGATTTCCAGATAGCTCCCCTGCTCGCCATCTTTGGCTTGCAGCATCGACATTGCGCTCAAATAGCCGATTCGTCCATTCGCGTTGCGATCGAATCGGCGAACGACCAAGACCGGTCGGTTCTCTATGACATGCAACTGGTGCTCGGGAACGGTGATTTCGGCAACTCGAGCGAGGGTCAGCGCGACACACTCCCACCGAATCACATCCCAGTCGTCGGCTTGCGGAGAGGGGAACTTCGCGATCGACAGGTGACCTGCGGTGTCGAGTACGTGGGCCTTCGGCCGGGCACCACCGAGCGAGCTGCCGCCATGAAGGAGGAGGCGCAGATCCTCGCTGCTGGATTCGTTGCGTTCGAGCTCTTCGGCTGCATTCAGCAACCGTGCTAGGCCAACGAGGTGGGGTACTCCCTCCGTTTCGGCGGAGAGATATCGCTCGTTGTTGTGGCCGCGAAACCGCAGAGCGCCCTGGCGCAGGTCGTCGCGGGCGCCGAGCAGAAGATCGATCTCGGCCAGTTCGCGCCGGCGGGTCCCGGCGTCGCGGGCGCGCTGTGCCTCGGCTCGTCGAACGAGACGCTGTCCCCATCCGTCGGGAGCCGAGTCCGACATAGCTCCGAACAGTGGCTGGCCTATGGCTGTCTGATGCTGACCCGCCTGCAACGGTAGGCCGGGATCGAGCTCATAAGAGCCGGCTCGTCGAAGATAATCGTCTCGGTAGCTGAAGGTGGCCGACTCGCTCTGCCCGTGTCGATGCGTCCAGAGTCGTCCCGCAGGGATGTCTTGTCCCGCGATCTGCACGTCAACCTCAATCGGCTGCTCAACCATCGTCTGCCAGCCTCTTCGGCCGCACCCGGCGAGGCAGCTCCTGATCGGAGCGCAAGCGACCAATGTCGCTGGCCAACGGGTCCAGTGCCTGGGCCAGGAGATCCTGAATCCCGAGTGCCCTCAAGATTCGGAGGAGGTTCTCGACGCTCGCGCCGCCTTCGGCCGTCTCGATCCGGCGCACGACTCCTCGCGAGACATCGGCGCGATCGGCCAACTGGGCCTGCGTGAGGCCGCGCAGCTTGCGCCAGGTGGCGACGCTTTCTGCCAGGTTTCGCTGGGCGCGGCGAACCGCGATAGGCGTAGCTCGTGGCCGGACTTTATGATCCATATACAGTGCACTATAGGCGATACTGCACCGTCTATCGACCATTATTCCCAGCAGCTAAATGGCTGTGGGAATGCCGACGTCACTTGCTTGCGAACGAAGCGACCAGCGGCCCTACCCCCTGATGTCTCGACTTCTCGACGTCGGAGAGTTGGTCCAGCTCACCCAGCCGCGCGAGACCGCAAAACCACCCGCGCCCCGCGCCCTGGGATCATCGTCACGTTGCGATGGTGCGCGTGCTCGGGCTCGGGGCGGTCGGCTTCCAAGTCCAAGCGCCTGACCATGGCCTCCAGCACGACCCGTTGCTCGGCCATCGCCAGCGCGGCGCCGAGGCAGCGGCGGGTGCCGCCGCCGAAGGGCAACCACTCATACGTTCCAGCTGGCCTTCCGCCCTCATGCTCGAGCCAGCGCTCCGGGCGATAGGTGAACGGGTCGGGATAGAGGTCCTCGCGATGGTGGACGAGCAGGATGCTGATGCTGACGCCCTGGCCCGCCGGCACCACGTACTCCCCGAGGCGCCATGGCACGGCCACTCTGCGACCGATGATCGGGATCACGGGACGCGAGCGCATGCCCTCGATGATCGCCGCCTCCACGTGCTCGTCGGCCTGCGTGTCTGAACGCACGGCGTCGCGCAACCGCTCATAGGCCGCCGGGGTTCTGACCAGGCGCTCCCAGGTCCAGGCCAAGGAGTTGGCGGTCGTCTCAAAGCCGGCCAAGACGAGTGTGAGCAGCTCGTCGCGCAGCTCGTGATCGGTCATCCGCTCGCCGTCCTCGCCGGTGGCGCGCAACAGGAGCGAGAGGATGTCTCCCCGCTCCTCGAGGTCGGCCGCACGGCGACGCTCTTCGATCACGGGATAGGTGGCGCGGTCCAACAGGGCCACCGCGGCCCGCGTGAGGCCGACCGGCTTTTCGCGTCCAAGATTGGAGAGTTCGCCGAGCAGCGCCAGGGGAGAGGTAGAAGCCGCCGCCAGCTGCTTGATCGTGATCTTCAAGCGATGCTCGGCGCTTCCCGGTGCGGGAGCGCCTTCGATGCCGAAGATGCCCGACATGATCACGTCGAGGGTGATCGCCTGCATTCTCGGGGCGAGCGCAAATGGGCGTCCGACGGGCCAGCGGTCCAGTTCTCGTTCGGTGACGTCGCGAATCATCTGCACGTAGTTCTCGATCGCCTCGCCATGGAACGGGGGGAGCAGCAGCTTGCGCTGGCGCAGATGGCTGGGTCCGTTCGCCGTCAACACGGAGTTGGGGCCCACGATCGGGCGCAGCGGCGACTCGGCGGTCAGCGAGGGCACCAGTTCGGGCTTGGCGGTGAACAGGGAGCGGACATGATCTGGATGGCTGGTTATGACAACCCCGCCGGGGATCACGACGAAGCGAACCTCGAACACGTCGCCCAGTTCGCGACGCGCGGCGAACACGAACTGGATCTGGCGCTTGGTGAAGCGCAGGGTCTGCACGACCCTGGGTAGCGGCACGCTCGGCGCTGGGTGCAGCGGCTCGGTGTCCTCCATCGGGCCGGCCGCAGAGGCGGGCGCCTGTCCCCTGTAGGGGGAGTGCTCGGGCGCCGCGTCGACCAAGCGATCCATGACTGAGGAGGACTCCATCGCGCAACACGCTAGCGCACCGATGCTGCGCGGTTTGCGATGCGCCACCGTGGGCCGGCATACCTCGCGTGGGTCGGCTTGCCCAGCGTGGGTCGGCTTGCCCACCGTGGGCTCGGCGCTAGATGACGTGCCCAGGGACGTTGCGAACGCGGTGAGGTAGGTCCGGGCCTGCCGAGAGGCTGTGGGTGTCAAAGCTCACTGACCTCAGGGAGGCCCGGAATGCAACACGCTAACGCTCCACTCACACAGATCGGCAGGCTCCGCTTGGTGCTGCTGGTCGAGGAGGAGGGATTCACGTTGCAGGCGGCGGCGGATGCTTGCAACGTGGCGAAGTCGACGTGCTGGGAGTGGGTGCGCCGCTGGCGTGCTGCGAGCGAGCCCGATCGCGTCACGCTTGCTTGCCTGCAAGACCGCAGCTCGCGACCACACCGAAGCCCGAACCAGGTGCCGGCTGGGGAGGCCGCGCGGATCTGTGAGCGGCGCCAGCACACCGGCTGGAGTCCGCGGCGGCTCGCAGACGAGACGGACATCACAAGGTCACATTCGACGATCCATCAGGTGCTGCGCCGTGGCGGCTGCTCACGCCTACCACGACCGGAGGAACCCGCAGTGGTCCGTTACGAGTGGCCGTGTCCCGGCAACCTGTTGCACATGGACGTCAAGAAGCTCGGGAAGTTCACCGAGCCCGGGCACGCCGTGACCGGTGATCGCACCCAACGCTCAAGAAGGGTCGGCTGGGAGTACGTGCATTCGATCGTCGATGACTGCTCAAGGCTGGCCTACTCGGAGATCCACAACGACGAGACCGCTGCCACGGTCACCGCGTTCACTCGCCGCGCGCTGGACTGGTTTTCCGAGCAGGGGATCGTCTGCGAGCGGATCATGACCGACAACGCATTCGCCTATACCAAGAGCAGGAGCTTCAAGCAGTTGCTCTGGCGGCGAGCGATCGCACACCTTCGCACACGGCCATACACGCCCAGGACCAACGGCAAGGTCGAGCGCTTCCACCAAACACTCATGCGTGAGTGGGCCTACGCACTCCAATACGCATCATCCGACGCCCGCGCACAAGCCCTGCCACACTGGATCAACCACTACAACGAGCGCCGCACCCACTCAGCGCTCGGCAACCGGCCACCCCACCACCGCGTTCGGGACGTCACCGGGCACAACAGCTGATATGTCGTCGTGTTTGTCAAGTGGGCGTGGTTGGTCGCGTCGGCTGGGCCGGCGTTGTGGGGGTGGTTGCTGGGTCGGGGCGCCGGGCTCGGTGTCGGCGTTGCCAGTCTGATGATGCGGGGGTTGGGTACCCCAGGGCCCGGTTTCGTGCTGCCAGCTTGCGCTGTCTAGGAGCGAGCGTGCCACTCGTTGGGGTGGTGCTCATAGCTGTGTCGCGCGTGCTGGCTGCCTGATGGCCCGGCGCCCCGGCCTAGCAACCGTTGGGATGTGGGAGCGGGGTTTAGTCGGCGGTCGCGGCTGCCCAGAGGAAGCACGCGAGCTCGCGTGCGCACGCCACGACGGTGACGTTGTGTGGCTTGCCGCGGGCACGCATCCGACGATTCACCTTGTAGAGGCGTTGTTGTGCGCGATTGGAGATCGCAAGAACATGCTCGGGCTGGCCTTCTTGGCGGTTGGCGAGCGTCGCGCCGAGCCTGGGCGTGCGGCTGTAATGCCACGCCGACTCGACCAGCAGACGCCTGGCGAGCGCCGAGCCGGTCTTGGTGATCGCGCCCTGGCGCGAGCTCTCACCCGACTGGTTGAGCGATGGTGTGAGCCCAAGCCATGCCGAGAGCGCTGTGGCGCGCTCGAAGCGTCTCCAGTCAGCACCGAGCTCGAGATGGATCGATAGCGCGGTCAGGGTGTCGATCCCGCGGAAAGCTCTGAGCCTGGCGACAGTCGGCCACCACCGCTCGTCGGTAGCGAGCCGCGAGAGCTCCAGCGCGATCGCCGTCTTGCGCGAGGTGATGCCGTCGACCGCCGCCAGCAGGTCCGCGAACACCATGTCGCTGGGCGCCTCGGCGAAGCGCTGTGCAGAGAGCCAACGCCGATGCTCGGCCGTCCAGGTCTTCAGCTTGGGATAGACCCGGCCGTGACGCAACAGCATCTTCGAGACACGGTGACGGGCACGCATCAGCTCCTGACGGCACACATCATGAGCGCGCGTCATTTCGCGCGCCGCCTCGACATCCCGTGACGGGACCACCACCACCGTCAACGCGCCGGCCAACAGCTGACGAGCCAAAAGCTCAGCGTCCTTGCGATCAGTCTTGACACGATCTGACGGACCCCTGGGTGTCTTGCCCGGCGCGATCACCTGCGCATCGATCCCGGCCTCGGTCAACGCCCGGTAGAGCCCGAACCCGGTCGGGCCAGCCTCATAACACGCCCTCACCGGACCCGACAACGATCGCAACCACTCAAGCGGCGCCTCCACACCCGGACCGAACCGCACCCGCGAAAGCTCACCCGTCATCACATCAATCGCCGCCGCATGCGTCGATCGAGCATGGACATCGAGCCCTACCCACGTCATCGTTCCAACCATGGCCGGACCTCCTCATCTCATGGGGTCAGCCGGAGCCTTCTCTCCGGCCAGACAAACCCCCGCGAGGAGTGTCCGGCCATCACATTCGCCGGTCAACCCCACGGGCTAACCGACATAGGGTCTAGATCCGCACCCGCCCGTAGGCCGAGCTGAGCAAAGGCTCCAATTCCGCCAACACCTGCAGATGCCGCTGCGCCCAGGCGATCGCGAGCCCGGGCTGTAGGGCCCCGTCGTCCCCGACGTGCTCCAACACTACCAACCGGCCGGGGCCGCCGGCGCTTCCCCGGTTCTCATCGACCTCCGGCGCGGGCGCGTCGTCGATCTGTCCGATCGCCGACCCGAAAGCCTCGTACCAGTCGCAGCGAGCCCGCCGTTCGCCTTCGAGCACGCGCTGGGCTTGGGCGAGTCGAGGCTCCTTGTCTCCGATCGGCCCCAGGCGCATGAATGAGTGGGCGTCCTCGAGCAGACGGGCCACCCGCCGCACGCGCGCGCTGCCGGCGGCGAGCAGGGTCAGGTCGTTGATGTGCAGACGCGCCGAGCTGCGGTTGGCCAGGTAGTCGCGCAAAGCCGTGTCGAGCAGCTGGGAGCTGTCGAAGGCTTCGCGCGCCGCGCCGCTCGATCCAGCCTCGCCGCCGTCGCCGAGCAGTGCGTCGATCGTCGCGTCGAGATAGCGCGAAGCGCCCGCGTAGGCGGCGGCAATCGTGCCGCGCAGGACGGTGCTTGCCCCGCGGGGCCACAACAACAGTCCCACCAGCAAGCTGACCGAAGCCCCGATCGCGACGTCCTCGACACGGACCAGCCCGACCCTCCAGCCGACCGGTTGGATCAGGTTGAAGAGGATCAGCACTACGATCGTGAAGGCCGCTTGGCCGGCGGCGAAGGACATCGCGTAAGGGGCATAGGCGGCGAGCAGCACCGCCGGCGGGAGCACCGCCCACAGGACGCCTTGGTCGGCGCCGACGGCGACCACGATCAGGCCACCGAGCACGATCCCGGCGAGCGTGCCCGCCAAGGCGGAGGCGATCGTGGCGCTTGTCGAGAGGGCGCTCGATCGCAGGACCGACATCGTGCCGAGCACCACCCAGAAAGAGTTTTGGAGATCGGCCAGCTGTCCGACCAGGACGGCCAAGGCCAAGCCCGAAGCCCAGCGCACGCTGTTGCGAAGCCATACCGACCTCGTGTTCGCGTGGGTGCGCAACAGGCGCCGCGCGCTCGCAAAGTTGGCCCGGAGCGTCTTCGGCGAGAGGCGGCCCACATCGCGGCAGGCAAGTTGCGCGTCGCGACCGGCTTGCAGGATGCCGTAGGCGATCGCCCTGAGGCGATAGGCCTCGTCCAGCTCGACTTCGGCCTCGGCCTCGTCGCGGTCAGGGAGCATCTGCTGGAAGTGTGCGAGCTGCGCTGCTCCGAAGGCCTGGTGGACCTCTCTGAGTCGGGCAAGCTCGCCGTCCACCTGCGAGCGCACGCGCTCATCCGTGGGACCGTCGAGCAAGAGGGCTATCGCGCGCAACGCACTGCACGCATGCAGCTCGACCGCGGCACGCTCGGCCGGACACGGCGCGGAGGGCCCCGATAGGGCGGGCGGCCGGTCGGCGATGCGCAAGAGCCAACCGAAGCCGTCGATCAGACGTGCGAGCGCCGCCGTCGGGCCAGAGGTGCCGGAGGGTCGCTGGGTCATCGAGACGAAGCGGTCGCGTACCGAGATCACCGCCTCGCGGGCATCGTGCAGCGCCGTGTCGGCCGCGGCGTTCTGCTCTCGCGATCGGGCCTCAGCCAGGTCCGCGAGCGAGCGGGCTGCCTGGGCGGCTTCACGCCGCAGGGCGCTACGGGGTCGGCCGGGCCACAACAGCAAGGCCGCCGGGATCGAGAGCGCACCGGCCAAACCCCAGCCCGCCAGACGGTCGGGAATCTCCGAAGCGTGGGCGCTCACCATCACCGGCAACACGAAGGTGAGCGTGACCGCCGCACGGGCGGCCACCACGTAGTCGTCGAGCACGCCGGCGAACAGGATCGCGAAGGCCACCACGCCCATCGCAACCGTGGCAAGCCAGGTTGTGCGCGAGCACAGGGTGCCGAGCACGATCAAGAGCGCGCCGACAGCGAGCAGCAACAGGTAGGCGCGCAGGCGGGCGCGGGGAGACCCACCGAAATCGGCGAACACGAGTAGGGCCATCGAGCCGAAGGCGGCGAATAGGGCCATCTGCTTGTCGCCGATCGCGACGAGCGACAGCGCAAAGGCAAGCGGCACCACGATCGCCGCTCGCAAGGCTCCCTTCAGAACGAACATGCCAGGGTCGGCCTTGCGCAGTGTCCGCATGGTGGGAGGCTAGGGTACGCCCGTGCGGATCGCGACTTGGAATGTGAACTCGGCCAAGCAGCGCATGCCTCGCCTCTTGGCTTGGCTTGACGAGAGGGGCCCCGATGTGGTGTGCCTACAGGAGACCAAGCTCACCGACGAGGCCTTCGGCAAGCTGCTCGGCGAGGAGCTGTCCCAGCGCGGCTATGAGGTGGCGGCGCACGGGGAGCCGAGTTGGAACGGCGTCGCGATCCTTTCGCGTGTCGGCTTGGAGGAAGTCGCGAGCGGTCTCCCGGATGGGCCCGGCTTTCCCCACCAGGAGGCACGCGCCGTTTCGGCGACCTGCGACGGGGTCAGGGTGCATTCGGTGTATGTGCCCAACGGACGGACGCCCGACTCAGAGCACTACACGTACAAGTTGGCGTGGCTGGCTGCGCTGAGCGACGCGGTCCGGGCGGGACCGGAGGCGGTGGTGGTGTGCGGCGACATGAACATCGCGCCAACGGATCTGGACGTGTTCGACCCCGAGGCTTATGTCGGCCAGACGCACGTCACCCCGCCCGAGCGGGCGGCGCTCGCCGAACTGCAGGGTGCCGGGCTGCGGGATGTGGTGCGCGAGCGCTGGCCCGGGGAGCAGGTCTTCACCTACTGGGACTATCGCGCGGGGATGTTCCATCAGAACCTGGGTATGCGCATCGACCTGGTGTTGGCGGCGCCGGTCGTGGCCGACCGGGTGAGGGCGGCTTGGGTCGATCGTCAGGCCCGCAAGGGCACCGGCCCGAGCGACCATGCGCCGGTGATCGTGGACCTGGACGAGGCGCCCGACGGCGACATCGGCCCGATGGTCCCACCCCCGTCGGCCCCGAGAACCAAGCGGGGCAAGGCCAAAATTCCACAGGCGTCCTGACTCCGCAGCTCTACCGGCGCGCTGTGAGTGCCCGGCGCGTCGACTGGACGGGAGCCCCCAACTGCCTCGTGGGGGCGCGGGGAGACGCATAATCTGTTTGATGTCGCGTACGCCAAGCCTTTGCGGCCGCGCTTTGGACGGTCGCTATGAGTTGCGGACGCTGATCGGCGAGGGGGCCTTCGGGCGCGTGTATGAGGCGCACGATCTGCGTCTGGGTCGGGCGGTCGCCGTGAAGCTGATCAAGCCTTGGTGGGCCGAGGACAGCGCGTGGGTCGAGCGGTTCGAGCGCGAGGCACGGATGTTGGCGCGGGTCAGCGACCCGGGGATCGTGCGGATCTATGACATCGGACACGCCGAGGAGGGGCCCTACTACGTGGCTGAACTGGTCGCGGGCGAAAGCTTGGCGGAGAAGCTGCGCGACGGCGCGCTGCCTTTGGGCGAGGCGCTCGAGGTGGCAGAGCGGCTCTGCAAAGCGCTTGCCAGCGCGCACGCACAGAGGATCGTTCATTGCGATGTGAAGCCGGCAAATGTTCTGCTCGGCCTCGACGGCCAGGTCAAGGTCGGCGATTTCGGCGTGGCCCGTCTGGCGGAGGGCACTTCTCAGGCGCAGGCAGTCACGATCGCGGGCACTCCGCGCTACATGTCTCCTGAGCAGGCTCGTGGATTGCCGACGAGTCCAGCCACCGACGTGTACAGCGCCGGCGTGGTGCTGTACGAGATGCTCGCGGGCAAACCACCGTTCGAGCACGCATCGGCGGTCGAGCTTGGCTTGCGCCACATCCAGGACGAGCCGCCTCCGCTACCCGCGACGGTCCCTGGCGCATTGCGTGAAGTGGTCGATCGAGCGCTGGCCAAGTCCCCGTCTGAGAGATACCGCGACGGTGCGGCGATGGCGCTCGCTTTGGGAGGGCTCGGTGATTTGCAAGGCCCGGCAGCGACGCGCATCCTGGCTCCGGGCCGGCGTGCGGCGGCCTCGTCGGCGACGCCGCCGACTTGGGTCATGGGAGCCGAGCCCGGTATCCCGCCCTCGAGGCCTCCCGCTGGGCGCCGGCGGGACGTGACGCCGCGCCGTCCGCGTCGGGCGGCGGTTCTGGCGGCGATGTGCTTGGCGGTCCTCGGCCTCGCGTTGGCGGGGCGCCTCGTTTTGAGCGCGTCGGCTCCGGGGGTGAAAGTGCCGGGGGTGGTGGGCGCGCCGTCTGCGACTGCCGAGAGCGCGATAAAGCGCGCGGGATTGCGTTACGCCGTCAGGTTCGTACCGGCCCCCGGATCGAGGCCCGACGCGGTGACACACCAATCGCCGCCGCCGTCGGCGCGGGTGCGCAAGGGCTCGACGGTCGCGTTGCACGTCGCCGAGGCGCCTCGCTGGCGCGAGCTGACAAGCTTCTCGGGCGTCGATAACGGCGCTTCGGTGCCGCTGCAAATCTTGGGCGCCAAGTGGAAGATCGACTACCACATGAGCTACGAAGGCACTTGTACGCTGCTGCTCGTGTGCTTCGGCCCGAGCGCGGAGATGGAAGACGTTCACAGCGGGTCCAGCTTCGACAGCTTCGAACTGGGCGAAGGCGAAAGCGAAAGCCATACTTTCGAAAGCGGCCCCGGCCTTTATCGCGTCAAGCTCTCAGGCGGCCACGATTCGGCGCACTGGTCGGTCGCGGTCTACGACTACTACTGAGCCCGCGTCGACGTCCCCAGGAGAGCCCTGGCGCCCGACGGGCCAACTCCCGGTCGGGGGCGCAACCGCAAGAGCCGGGTGCGGCGCCTGCTAGGAGGAGCGTGCGAACAGGCGCAGGAACAGCAGGAACACGTTGACGATGTCCAGGAAGATCCCGGCCGCCAAGGGGATCGCTTCGTCTCCTCCGGCGCGGCGCAGACGGTTGAAATCGACGACCGTGTAGAGCCCGAAGATCAACAGCCCGAGCAGGGCATAGACGGTGTAGAGCGCGGGGATGCGCACGAAGATGAGGATGATCCCGGCCACGATCAGGCCGAGCAGCAGGAAGAAGAGGGTGCGATACAGGAACGAGAGGTCGCGGCGGATCGCATAGCCGCCGGCGCCGAGGCCGCCGACGAACAGGGCGGTTGCCCCCAAAGCTTGGCGCACCGCGGTGGGGTCGGTGGCCGAGTAGTAGTTGACCGTCGTCGAGATCGAGGCGCCGAGCAAGAGGCCGAATGTGAACAACAAGGTCAGGGCCAGACCGTGGTTTCCTCGCGCATTGGCCACGTTGAGGCCGACCAGGCAGCCGAGCGCCACCAGCCACGCGATGAACCAACCGGCCCCGCCCATTTCGCGTGCGAGATAGACGCCGAGCGTGGCGAAACCGACGGTGACGGCGACGAGCCCCATGACTCGCCCGAACAGCGATTGGGTGCGCGCCGCGGGCGCGTCGGCGGCAAAGCCTTGTGTGCTCATGGGCGAGATCGTAGGGCTTTGGGTCCTACCGCGTCTGGTTCCTCGATCGACAGCTCGCTCTGGTGCTATTCGGTCGATATCCGAATGATTGGAAATGTGTTTATGATCCGGCCTCCGTGAACGAACGAGCCAACCGCCGAAACGGTGCCCGCGAAGGTCGGCAGGTCTTTGGGAGCCGCATCTCACGGCCCCTCTTTGCGGCGATGATCGCCGGCGCGATCGCACTGGGCGGATGCGGCGAATCGGCCGACGCCGGCTTGAAAAGCGAAACGTCTGCGACTGCGCAGACAGCCTCCGTGGCCGGTGTCTCCCTTCACCTGGATGTCGGCAGTTTCTCTTCGGAGAATGCCGATGCGACGATCGGCGGGACCGTCACTCCGGGCTCGAGAGTCACCGTCGATCATCGTCGGGCCTCTGTGCGGGGAAACCGTTGGAGCGACACGCTTGCCCTGCATCTGGGCGATAACCGGGTGAGCGTGGCGGCCACCCACACCGGTCGTCGCCCGGCGCGCAAGACGATCACGATCACTCGCGAAAAGAGTGCGGCGGAAATCGAAGCCGAGGCCCACGCCAAAGAAGCGGAAGCGCATGCAAAGGAAGCCGAAGCGCGCACGAAGGAAGCCGAAGCGCACTCCAAGGAAGCGGCGGAAGCCAAATCGAGTGAAGAAAGCTCGTCGAATTCGGCCTCAGGCGAAGAATGCACCAATGGCACTTATGTCAACTCGGCCGGCAACACGGTCTGCCGCCCCGAGCACAGTTCCACGGTCCCGGAAGGTGCCACCGCCGAATGCAAAGACGGCACGTACAGCTTCAGCCAATCCAGAAGTGGGACCTGCTCTTACCACGGGGGAGTTGCGCGCTGGCTCGAATAGCCAATGCGCGCCGGCCCGCGAGTCAGTCGATCAAGCGCTTGCCGAGTCGCCAGATCGCGAGCCGCCACATGAGCACGGCGAACACGATCAGGACGGCCACGTTGACGAGGTCGCCGGAGCCGAGCTGATCGAAGCAGGCGTCGCGCACCAGCTGGACGCAGTGGTAGAGCGGGTTGATCTTGGCGATCGTTTGCAGGACGGAGGGCAGCTGGGAGACCGGGAAGAAGGTGCCTGCTACCAGGAACATGGGAGTGAGCACCGCGGAGGTGATGTAGTTGAAGTTGTCGATCGTCTTTGCGACCGCCGCGACGGTGACGCCGAAGCCGGCGAAGCCGAAGCCCGTGACGAAGCCGATGAGGGGCACCAAGAGCATCCCCCAAGTGGGCTCCAAGCCGAAGGCGAAACCCACGACCAAGGGCGCCATCCCGTACACGCCGGCCCTGATCGAGATCCACAGGATCTCGGCGGTAATCAGCTCCTCGACGTCGACGGGGGCGGCGAGCACCGCGTCGTAGGTGCGCTGGAACTGCCAGCGGATGAACGTGTTGAACATCCCCGGGAAGGCCGAGGAGAAGAGGACCGCGGTGGCCACGACGCCGGTGGCCACGTACTGCACGTACTTGACGCCCGCCAAGTGGGGCAGGAGCGAGCCGAAGCCGAGCCCGAACGCGAGCAGGTAGATCGTGGGTTGGACGATCGAGGAGAAGGTGGTGGCCTTCCAGTAGCGCCCGAAGATCGCCACGTCGCGACTCATCACGCCCGCCAAGGCAGCCGGTTCCAGGCGACGGATACGCCGAGGCTGGGCGACAGGGGTGGGGGGGAGCGTGCTCATGAGGCCGCCACGCACGCGCACGTACGCGCGCCCACGCACGCGCGCGCAGGGCACCCCTTTGCGCAACACACGACCCGCACCTCCGCCTCGACAGGACGCTTGGCACAACCCACGGTCTGGGACTCCACCCTCATTCGATCTCCTCCCCGGTCAGGGCCACGAAGGCATCCTCGAGGTTGGCAGGCCGTCGTACGCCCTCGGGCGCCTCGCCGTTGAGCGACTCGGCGCGCATGATCGCCACGGCCGGGCCGGAGCGGCGGCTGCTCCAGCCTTTGGCGGCGGCAAGGTTTGAGACCTCGAGCAGGCGCTCTGGCGGTCCATAGACCTCGACGACCTGCTCGCCGGCGTGCGCGCGGACCAACTCGGCGGGAGTGCCTTGGGCGATGATCTGGCCTTTGCTCATGACCGCGACGGTGTCGGCGAGGCGCTCGGCCTCCTCGATGTAGTGGGTGCTCATCAGGGCGGTGACGCCTTCGGTGCGCAAACCATCGATCAAAGACCACAGCTCTTGGCGCACCTGGGGGTCGAGGCCCACGGTCGGCTCGTCGAGCAGGACCAGGCGCGGGCGGTGGATCAGGCCGCGCGCGACGAGCAGGCGTCGGCGCATCCCGCCTGAGAGCTCGCGCACGATCGTGTCCGCGCGGGGCACGAGGTTGGCGATATCCAAGGCACGCTGCACCGCGGCGTCGCGTTCGGCGCGCGCAACGCGGTAGAGGCGCGCGTAGACGGTCAGGATCTGGCGGCAGGTGAGCTCTACGTCGAGGTTGTCGAGCTGGGGCACGACCCCCATCTCAAGGCGCGACTGCTTGGATTCGCGGGGCAAGTCGTAGCCGAGCACCGAGAGCTGGCCCTCGTCGGCGATCGTCTGTGCGGTGAGCATCCGCATCGTCGTGGACTTGCCGGCGCCGTTGGGTCCGAGCAAGCCGAAGCAGATGCCGGGCTCGACCTCGAGGTCCAGTCCGTTGACCGCCACGATCTCTCCGTAGCGCTTGACGACTCCCCGCAGGGCGATCGCCGGAGCGGCGCCCGCTATCTCGTTCCCCTTTGGGTTCATCGCCCGACACTCTACGAGGGTCCTCTCTTGGTCGCCTCTTGTACGGATGGGGGACCGAAGTTCTCACGGGTCGGATCACCAGCACCTGACGATGCGTCCGCGGCTCGCAGGCCCTACCGTGGTGGTCAACAGTCTTTCCACGAAAGGGAGTCCTCATGTCCGATCAGCCGGTGTTCGTGTTCCTAGCCGCCTACGACAACATCTCGGACGCCGAGCTCGACTACGAGGCGGTGTTCGAGTTGCACGCCGCCGGAATCATCGGCACGTTCGATGCCGCGGTCGTGGAGAAGGGCGAGGACGGCAAGGTCAAAGTCCACAAGACCGAGAAGCCCACCCAGCACGGCGCTTGGACGGGGATCGCGGTCGGGGCGATCGCGGGCATCCTCTTCCCGCCCACGATCATCGGCAGCGCCATCGTCGGCGGCACAGCGGGCGGCGTCTTGGGTCACCTGTGGCGAGGCATGTCTCGCGGCGACTTGAAGGATCTGGGCGAGCTGCTCGACGAGGGCCAGGCCACGCTCATCGTGATCGGGCGCTCCAAGCTTGGCGAGCAGATCGAAAAGGCGGCCGCGCGGGCGCAGAAGGCCACCGAAAAGGAACTGAAGGCCGACGCCAAGCAACTCGACGCCGAACTGGACGAGGCCGCCAAGGGGCTGGCCGCCGGCTGAGCCGGACTCGACAAGGTCGCCAAAACTGCTGGCTGAAGGCTGAGCAGGGCGGAGGCCGCGTGTGATCGACCTGCACTCACACATCCTGCCCGAGCTCGACGACGGCGCCCTCAGCTTGGCGGACGCGGTCGCGATGGCCGGGCAGGCTTGGGAGGACGGCATCGAGGCGGTGTGCGCCACGCCGCACATCCGCCACGACCACGACGTCCACATACACGAGATCGCCGAGCGCGTCGCGGCTTTGCAAGAGACGCTCGACGAGGAGGGCATTCCAGTCCGGATCCTCCCCGGCGGCGAGCTCGCGCAGACCACGGCCGCCTCGTTGTCGGCCCAGGAGCTGCGCTTGGTCTCGCTCGGCGGAGCCGGGTCCTGGGTGCTCTTGGAGCCGGCGCCTGGGCCACTCGACGCGGAGTTGCGCAAGACCGTCGATCTGTTGCGGCGCGGCGGCATGGGCGTGGTGCTCGCCCACCCCGAGCGCCACGCGGGCGCCGATTTCGAAGAGCACCTGCGGGCGCTCGCCGAGCAGGGCTGCCTGATTCAGTGGACGGCCGATTTCGTGGCGCGTGCGATCCCCGGCGACCTGGTGCTCGACTATGCCACCAAGGGCTTGGTGCACCTCCTGGCAAGCGACGCCCACTCGTCTCTGGCCGGTCGTCCTCTGCACCTGTCGGACGGCTTTGCGCGGCTGGGGAAGGTGTGCCCGCGCGAGTGGGTGACTTGGATGGCCGAGACCGCGCCCGCGGCGATCGTGCGGGGAGACGCTCTTACGCCACCTTGGTGAGATACCCGCTCACGCCACCTTGGTGAGCGAGGCCGGCCAAGGCTCCAGAGTGACGCTGCCGACCAAAGCCTCCACTGCCTCGCGCGAGGCGCTGCCCAGGCCGTGGCGCAGGAAGTTGGCGGCGCCCGCCGCGGCGCCCACCTTCAAGGCCCGGTCGAAGCTCTCGCCGCACGCCCAAGCGGCTGTCATGGCGCCCATCATCGTGTCGCCGCAACCCTCGCGGTAGCCGCGCTGCAAATGGGGCGGGGTCAGCCATCGTGGGCCGGAGTCGTCCAGGACGAGCGCAGGCTGCTCGCCGCGCGTCACGATCGCTGTTCGCGCTCCCAGATCGCGCATCCGCTGGGCGGCCGCCAACAGTTGACCGGGCTCCGCCACGGGTCCGCTAACCAGCTCGGCGAGCTCCCAATCGTTGAGCTTGGCCACGTCCGGTTCGCCGCGCAGGGCGCTGTCCATGCGCGGGGAGGAGAGGTCAACCAGTGTGCGGCAACCGTTGGCTTTGGCGTCGGCGATCAGGTCGCCATAGATCTCCAAAGGCAGGGCACCCCCGGGCATCGGGTTGGTCACGATCAGCCAGCCGCAGGCGATTGCTTCGGCGCAGGTCAGCGAGAACAGCTCGTCGAGCTCGTGGCGGGAGGGCGGGTCGCTGACCGCCATCGCGATCACCTTTCGCTCTCCCTCGCGCCGGTCGGTGACGTAGCAGCCGCTGGCCGATCCACACGGGACGAGTCGCAGTTCGCCCGGCTCGACGGTCTCGGCCAGCAAGCCTCGCAGCAGATGCCCGCTCTCGCCTCCGATGAACCCGCACAGCACCGGGACGGCGCCCATCTGGGCGACCATGCGCGCGGCCCATGCTCCCTGGCCTCCCGCATGGAAGTGAATTTGCTCGCGTCCTTCGCCCTCCATCTCGATCGTCACGGTGAGCAGCGGATGGGGCGCGAACAGGACGACCTTCGGTCCTTTATCAGGCGTCGAGTAGGGAACGGGGTCGGACACGTTTGTCCTGTTACCCCTCTCGGGTTAATCGCACGCGCTACCCACCCAGCGGCTGTTGTGCCATCGGCTCGGCCGGTCGGTAGCCTGCACTCCATGTCGATTGCGGTCACCCTCCCGGACGGAAAAGGGCTGGAGCTTCCCGACGGCGCCACGGGCGCCGACGTGGCCGCGGCGATTGGACCCGGCCTGGCCAAAGCGGCCCTTGCGATCGAACTCGATCGTGACGCGCCCGAGGGCGCCGGGGAAATGCGCGACCTGGCGCGACCTTTGCCCGACGGTGCCCGGATCGCGATCGTGACCGCCAAGAGCGGCGAGCCTTCGCTGGCTCTGATCAGGCACGACGCGGCCCACGTCCTGGCAAGCGCGGTGATGGAGATGTGGCCTGGCGTGAAGATCTCGATTGGGCCCGCGATCGAGAACGGCTTCTATTACGACTTCGAGTTTCCGCCGGGCGTCTCCATCTCCCAAGAGGACTTCCCGAAGATCGAAGCGAAGATGGCCGAGCACGTCAAGGCGGCCGAGAGGTTCGTGCGTGAGGACGTCTCGCCCGCGGCCGCCAGAGAGCGGTTCGTGGCCGAGCGCCAGGACTACAAGGTCGAGCTGATCGACGATCTCGTCTCGAGCGCTCCGCCGGGGGACCCTTTGCGGACGGTCTCGCTCTACACCAACGGTCCCTTCACCGACCTGTGCCGAGGTCCCCACGCGCCGACCACCAAGACGGTGGGCGCTTTCAAGCTGCAATCGGTCGCGGGCGCCTACTGGCGCGGGGACTCGACGCGCACGATGCTCACCCGCATATATGGGACCGCGTTTCACACCAAGGCCCAGTTGGCCGAGTACTTGGAGCGCTTGGAGCAGGCTGCCCTGCGAGACCACCGCAAGCTGGGACGCGAGCTGGGGCTGTTTCATTTCTCAGATGTCTCGCCCGGGGCCGCTTTCTGGACGGGGGCCGGCACCAGCATCTACAACTCGCTGGTTTCGCTCTCCCGGGAGATGGGTGTCGAGCGCGGCTACACCGAGGTCAAGACGCCCCTCATCTATGACGCCGAGCTTTGGAAGACCTCGGGGCACTGGGGCAAGTACCGCCAGAACATGTTCACGGTGCAGGTCGAGGAGCGCGAGATGGGCGTCAAGCCGATGAACTGTCCCGGCCATGCCCACCTGTTCAAGAGCTCGCGCCACTCCTACCGCGACCTGCCGGTGCGCTATTCAGAGCCAGGCTTGCTGCATCGCAACGAGGCCTCGGGCGTGTTGCACGGGCTCCTGCGGGTCAGGCACTTCGCCCAGGACGACGCCCACATCTTCTGTACAGAGGAGCAGGTGCAAGACGAGGTGGCGGGCTGTTTGGAGTTCGCTTTTGCGACCTATCGCCTGTTCGAGTTCGATGTGCGCTTGGAGCTCTCCACGCGCCCGGCGCAGCGAGTCGGAGACGACGAGCTTTGGGATCGCGCCGAGCAGGCGTTGACCAATGCGCTCGAGTCCCAGGGCTTGGCGTATGAGCTGAACCCGGGCGACGGCGCTTTCTATGGCCCGAAGATCGACATGCACATGACCGATTCGCTTGGGCGCTCCTGGCAGCTCGGGACTGTGCAACTCGACTACAACATGCCGGCTCGCTTCGAGCTCTCCTACACGGGCGCCGACAACGCCGAGCACCGCCCGGTCATGATCCACAGGGCCCTGTTTGGCTCATACGAGCGCTTCATCGGGATCATGCTCGAGCACTTCGCGGGCGAGTTGCCGGTGTGGCTCGCGCCGGTGCAGGCGATCGTGCTGCCGATCTCCGAGCGCGTGGGGGAGTACGCCGCGGGCGTGTACGAGCGGCTGCGGGCCGCCGGTTTGCGCGCGGAGCTCGACGAGCGCAACGAGTCGGTCGGTCGCAAGATCCGTGAGGCGGAGCTGCGAAAGATCCCCAACATGCTGATCGTCGGCGAGCGCGAGGCCGCCGAGCAGCTGGTGGCTCTGCGCGAGCACGGCAAGGGCGATGCGGGCAGTCTTTCCGTGGAGGAGTTCATCCGGCTATACTTCGATGCCTTGACGGCTCGAAATCCACTCACGGCGCAGCGCGTAGCTTCAGCTTGACGCGCACCTCCACCATCTAGTGGCCGTCCCCCGCAGGTTCGACCGCCGTCCCCCCGAGCGGGACCAGACGAGGATCAACGAGCGTATCCGCGTGCCCGAGGTGCGCGTGATTGACGACGAGGGCAACCAGGTCGGCGTGATGAAGACGCCCGACGCGCTCAAGTTCGCCCAAGAGCGCGATCTCGATCTCGTGGAGGTCGCGCCCGAGGCCAAACCGCCTGTTTGTAGGGTGCTCGACTATTCCAAGTACAAGTACGAGCAGGCCCAGAAGGTCAAGCAGGCGCGCAAGCACCAGCAGCAGATCACGGTGCGCGAGATCAAGTTCAGGCCGAAGATCGCCGAGCACGATTACGACACCAAGAAGCACCATGTCGAGCGCTTCTTGCGCCACAAGGACAAGGTCAAGATCACGATCATGTTCCGTGGCCGCGAGGTGACCCATCCCGAGCGCGGCGTGATGATTCTCGACCGTCTCGCGGAGGAGCTTGCCGAGCTGGGCGTGGTCGAGCAGCGTCCCACCCAGGACGGGCGCAACATGACGATGATGTTGGCTCCCTCCAAGGCGGTCTTGGCCGGCAAGGCCGACGGGCACGACGGGCATGTCGAGGCGTCGCAGGACGGCCACGTCGCGGTCGCCGAGGACGGACACGTCGATGCGTCGCAGGACGGACACGTCGCGGTCGCTGAGGACGGTGAGGTCGATGCGTCGCAGGACGGGCACGTCGCGGTGGCTGGGGACGGGAATGTTGAGGCTGCTCCGGACGGTCAGGTCGCTACTTCCGTGGACGATGCCGAGGTCTCAGCGGAGGCCCCCGAAGCGGTCGTTGCGCCCCCCGTCGAGAGCCAGAACGGCGCTTCCGACGGCGCCGTGTCATAATCATCGCTTCGCGGGTGGCACAGGCAATCGCAGGTTGCCCGGCCGGGACCCTCGTTCTTTGATCTCATGCCCAAGATGAAGACCCACAGCGGCGCCAAGAAGCGCTTCAAGGTGACCGGTACCGGCAAGGTCCGGGCCAGGCACTCCTACTCGAGCCACATCCTCGAGAAGAAGTCGCCCAAGCGCAAGCGCACCTTGGCCCACCCGGTGATCCTCACCGATCACGACACGCCTCGTGTCAAGAAGCTTTTGGGGGTCGGCAAATGACGCGGGTCAAGCGCTCGGTTCACGCCCGCAAGAAGCGCAGGGCGACACTTGAGTTGACGAAGGGCTTCAGGGGCGAAGCTCATTCCAACTACAAGCGCGCCAAGGAGGCCTTGATGAAGGCCGACGCGTACGCCTACAGGGACAGGCGTAACCGCAAGCGCGACTTCCGCAGGCTTTGGATCACACGCATCAACGCGGCCGCCCGACAGAACGGGATGAGCTACTCGCAGTTCATGCACGGTTTGTCGCTCGCCGGGGTGGAGCTGGACCGCAAGGTCTTGGCCGACATCGCCGTGCGCGACGCCGACACATTCCGACGTTTTGCCGAGACCGCCCGCGAGGCGTCGGCTGCCTGATCGGACAGTCGACAGAAGGAACCTCTCGGGCGCTGCTCCTTCGGGACCGGCGCCTTTTTTTTACCCCACGACCCTTCCCCGAGACCCCCTTATCCGCTAACTCCGCCGCCTGGCCCCGCTTGAGTCATGACCCCCATCGCTTCACGACAAAACCCCAAGATCAAGGAGCTGAGCAAGTTGCGCCGCTCGCGCGATCGCGCCCGCACCAGCCGGTTCGTGGCCGAGGGCGAGGACCTGATCGCGGCGGCCATCGAGGCGGGCAGACCCGCGATAGAAGGCTTCCGTCTCGCGGGCACGGCCATCGGCGGCTCGGGCTTCCAGGACGTGCAAGCGGACGTCTTGGCGAGCGTCTCCACGCTGGGGTCGGGAACGCGAGCGATCGGTGTCTATGAGCAGCGCTTCGGCGAGCCGGTCGGCCCACTGTGCGTGTATCTGCATGGGGTGGCCGACCCGGGCAATGTGGGCACCGTACTGCGGTCCGCGCTTGCGTTCGGGGCCTCCTCGGTGGCGCTTGGTCCGGGCTGTGCGGACCCTCATTCGCCGAAGGCCGTGCGGGCCAGCATGGGCGCGATCTTCGCGCTCGCGCTCGCGCGCGTGGAGGACCTCGCTGAGCTGCCGGGCGAGCGCTGCGCGCTGGTTGCGGGCAAGGGTGTGCCGATTCAGCGGCTCGCCACCGGCGGACCTCTCACGCTGCTCGTCGGCGCCGAGCGCGAGGGGCTGCCAGAGCATGTGGTGAGCGCGTGCGAGCACACCGCTCACATCGCGATCGCCTCCGAGTCGCTGAACGCCGCGATGGCGGCCACGGTGGCGCTATACGAGACGACTCGCTCCTCAAATCGCCTGACACAAAGAGGGGCTCTGCTCCCCGGCCTGCGGCCGGCAGCGCCACCCTCTAGGGTCCCACCGTCATGATCGAACGGATAGACGAGTTGCGCGCGCAGGCGCAGGGTGAGATCGAGGCGGCCTCCAGCAGTGAGGCGGTCGAGGCGCTGAGAGTGCGCTACCTGGGCCGCAAGGCCGAGCTTCCCCAAATGTTGCGCTCCGTCGCGACGCTCGCGCCGGAGCAGCGCGGGGCCGTGGGTAAAGCGGCCAACGAAGCCAGGCGCGCTTTGGAGCAAGCGATCGAGGCGCGCGCCGAGGCACTCGACGCGAGCGAGCTCGAGGAGCGCTTGAAGGCCGACACGGTCGACGTCACGCTGCCCGGGACCCCGGCTCAGCCCGTGGGCCGGCTGCACGTTTTGACCGCCACTATGCGTGAGCTCGAAGACATCTTCTTGGGGCTCGGTTTCACCGTGCTCGAAGGCCAAGAGGTGGAGACCGTTCACTACAACTTCGACGCGCTCAACCATTCGCCCACGCATCCGGCGCGGGCGCGCACAGACACGTTCTATTTGCGGCGTCCCGGATCGGCCGAAGGGGACGGCGGGCAGCCGGACGGCGGCCAGGGCGACGACGGGCGAGCCGACGGCGAGATTCGGCTCGGGGCGCCCGAGGATCTCGTCTTGCGCACCCACACCTCGCCGATGCAGATCCGAGCGATGGAGGCGCATCCGCCGCCTCTCTACGTGGTGATTCCGGGGCGCGTGTACAGGCCCGACAGCGACGCCACGCACACGCCCCAATTCCACCAGGTGGAGGGGCTGGCGGTGGACGAGGACATCACCTTGGCCGACTTGAAGGGAACGCTACTGGCCTTCGCAAAGACCGTGTTCGGCGACGAGCGCGACGTGCGCCTGCGACCCCACTTCTTCCCCTTCACCGAGCCGAGTGTGGAGGTGGACGTGTCCTGTTTTCACTGTTCGGGCAAAGGTTTCATGGGCGACGGCTCGCGCTGCCCTTTGTGCAAGGGCGAGGGTTGGCTCGAGGTGCTGGGCGCCGGCGAGATCGACCCCAACGTGTACTCCTACGTGCCCACGAGCGAGCGCAACTCGCCGGGGTATGACCCGGAGAAGGTGCAGGGCTACGCCTGGGGTATGGGCGTGGAGCGGATCGCGATGCTCAAGCACGGCATCCCCGACCTGCGCCTCTACTACGAAAATGATGTGAGATTTCTGGAGCAGTTCGGATGACCACAGGCCCGTATGGCGGCGCCCGAGCGGCGTCCTCGGTCGCTCGCGTGCGTAGCACGCCACGCTCCCTGCGTCCTTGTCGGGCTTGCCCTACCGGCCTGTGGACGCTGGACGGGGAAAGATCACGATGAAGGTCCCCCTGAACTGGTTGCGGGAATACTGCTCGCCCGAGCTCGACACGGCGGCGATCGAGGAGCGGTTGACGATGACCGGTACCAAGGTCGAGACGATCCTCCATCACGGGGTGCCTTCGGTCGAGCATTTTGTGGTGGGGCGCGTGCTTGACGCTCAGCCGCATCCCGACGCCGATCGGTTGAAAGTGTGCAAGGTCGAGGTGGGGCAGGACGAGCCGGCCGACATCGTTTGTGGGGCGCCCAACGTCGCGGCCGGTCAGACCGTCGCGGTGGCCTTGCCGGGCGCGAGGATGCCGGACGGGACCAAGATCAAGGCGGCCAAGCTGAGGGGCGTGCCTTCGCACGGCATGATCCTCGCCGCGGACGAGCTTCAGATCGACAGCGACCACGCGGGAATCATGGTGCTCGCTTGTGCCCATGAGGGTGACGACCTCGTGGTCGATGCGGAGCTTGCGCCCGGAACGCCTTTGGCGGACGTGCTCGCGATATCGACGGACGTGCTCGAGCTGGAGATAACCCCCAACCGGCCCGACTGCTTGGGTGTGTTCGGCGTGGCCCGCGAGCTGCACGCGGCCACCGGGGCGCCGCTTGCCGAGGAGCCTTGGGCGCACGACGCGGGGGTCGACGAGGCCGCTGAGGACCGACACGGTGCTCAACAGGCAGCCCAAGGCGGGGAGGAAGGCGTTCCCGCAGAGGGTGCCCCCCGCGCGCGCGGTCTTGTTAACAAGAGTAGTTCTGTTAACCAAGCCACGCACGCGCGCGCAGGGCAGCCCGTCGTGGACATAACAGTGGACTGCCCCGACCTCTGCAAGCGCTTCACGGCGAGAGCCTTCGAAGACGTCACGATCGCCCCCTCGCCGCCCTGGCTGAAGGCAAGGCTGAGCGCGGCCGGCCAGCGCCCGATCAACAACGTGGTTGACATAACCAACTACGCGATGCTGCTGACGGGCCAGCCGCTGCACGCCTTCGACTCCGACCGCATCGCCGGCGCTCGGTTGACGGTGCGCAGGGCCAAGGACGGCGAGCGGGTCGCGACGCTCGACGGCCAGGAACGTACGCTCGACGGCGAGATGGTCGTGATCGAGGACGCCGAGGGTCCGACGTCGATCGCGGGAATCATGGGCGGTGCGCGCTCTGAGGTGGGGCCTCAGACAACCAAAGTTCTGATGGAGGTGGCCAACTGGAGTGGCCCCAACATCCACCGGACCTCGTGGGCCTTGGGGCTGCGCAGCGAGGCCTCAGGGCGCTTTGAGAAGGGATTGGCGCCAGAGCAGTGCATGCACGCCCAGGCCGTCGCGACGCGGCTGATGATCGAGCTGTGCGGCGCAAAGCTGGTGCCCGGGACGACCGACCTGGCGTGGGAGCCGACACCGCTACAGACGCTCAGGTTGCGCGAGCGTAAGGTCGAGGCGATCCTGGGGATGCCGGTGGCGAGGGCGCGCCAAGCCGAGATCTTGGAAGCGCTCGATTTCGAGGTTGCCGAGGTCGACGGACAGTCGAGCGCCGGCGAGCGATCGAGCGTCGGCGACCAGTCGAGCGCCGGCGGCGCGCCGGGCGATCTTGGCCTGGACGTGACCGTTCCGGCGGTCCGCCGCAACGACGTGAGCAGGGAGGCCGACCTGATCGAGGAGGTCGCGAGGATCAACGGCCTGAGCGAGCTGCCGGCCACCTTGCCGGCTCGCAGAGGGGCCTATGGTCGACTTTCTGAGACCCAGCGGCTGCGCCGACGCGCCGCGGACACGCTCGTGGGCAGAGGCCTTTATGAGACTGTGGGCTGGACATTCACAGCACCGAGCCTGCACGACCGCCTGCGCTTGACGCCAGAGGACCCGCGCCGAAACGCTCCGCGCTTGGAGAATCCGCTGTCCGAGGACCAGTCGCTGCTCAGAACGACCTTGCTCGGCTCGCTGCTTGACGTCGCCGCTCACAACTCCGCACGCGGGGCGGCCGATCTGAGGCTTTTCGAGATTGGATCGTTGTTCTTGCTGGTCGACGAGCCGAGCGGCGAGCAGGCAGGCACCGGTGTGCGCGAGCACGGCGCCCTCGGGGTCCTGCTCAGCGGCAGGACCGTGCCCGCGACATGGGGCGAGCCCGACCCGCCGAAGGCTGACGTGTTTGCGATCAAGGGCATCCTCGAAGCGCTCGGCGAGGCGCTTGGCGTGGAGCTTGGATGCGAGAGGACCGATGGGCGACCGCAAGGATCGAGGATCGGTCCACAACCGTTCCTGCGCCCCGGCCGTGCCGCGACCGTTCTTTGCGGAGGCGAGGAGCTTGGCTGGCTGGGTGAGCTGCATCCGCTGGTGGCGCGCGAGTGGGGGATCGACGGCGCGGCCGCGATGGAGCTCGATCTCGACGCCTTGCTGGCGAGGGCCGGCGGTCGGGGGGCCTACCGAGACGTCGTCTCCTTCCCGGCTTTGCGCCACGACCTGGCGGTTGTGTTGCCCGAGGACGTGGAGGCGACCCAGGCGCTCGAGGCGGTGCGGGCAGCCGGTGCGCCACTGCTCGACGAGGCCGGCGTGTTTGACGTGTACAGCGGCCCACAGGTCGGGGAGGGCAGGCGCTCCTTGGCTCTGTCGCTGTCCTTCAGGGCTCCCGACAGGACGCTCACTGACGAGGACGTAGCGCCGGTGCGGGCGGCGATCGTGGCCGCGCTTGGCGAGTTGGGGGGTGAGCTGCGTGCCTAAGGTTCTTGTCGCGGGCGCCACCGGCTTCGCGGGTGCGCTCGCCGCCCACTTGGTGTGGCGCCATCCCCGCTTCGAGCTTGCGGCGGTGACCGGGCGCTCAGAGGTGGGACGGCGCCTGGACGAGCTGTATCCCCGCTACAGGGTCCCGCTCGAGCTCGAGCAACTGGACCTCGACCGTCACGGCGAGGTGGACGCCGCGATCGTGGCCTATCCTCATGGCGCTTCGGCGCCGGTCGTGGCGGCTCTGCGCGCCCGCGGCGTGAGGGTGGTCGATCTGAGCGCAGACTTCCGGCTCTCAGAGCTCTCCACCTACGTGCAGTGGTATGGCCCGCACCCCCATCCGGAGCTGCTCGAAGACGCCTCCTACGGTCTACCGGAGCTACACCGCGAGGCTGTCGCCGCCGCCGACCTGGTGGCCACGCCGGGCTGCTACCCGACGGCTTCCCTGCTTGGCCTCGCTCCGCTGGCGCGCGCCGGCTTGATCGCCGACCTGGTGATCGACGCCAAGCAGGGACTCTCGGGCGCGGGACGCTCGGCGACCTGGCAGACCCACTTCTCAAACAGCGGCGAGAACATCTTGCCCTACAACATCGTCCATCACCGCCACACTCCCGAGATCGAGCAGCAACTGGACGACCTCGACCCCACCCATCCGGGGCTGCGGGTGCAGTTCACCCCGCACCTTGTGCCGCTCGACCAAGGAGAGCTCGTCAACTGTTATGTGACGCCCACCCGGCCGCTTGAGCAGGACGAGCTGGATGTGATGTACGAGGATGCCTATGCGGGCGAGCCCTTCGTCGAGATCGCCCCGGCCCCGGCCGAGGTGAGAGATGTGCGCGAAACGAACGTTTGTCGCTTGCACGTGGCCGCCAGCCAGCATACCGGCAAGGTCGTGGTGCTCTCGGCGATCGACAACCTTTGGAAGGGCACCTCCTCCCAAGCCGTCCAGAACATGAATTTGATGTTCGGCTTTCCCGAGGGGGAAGGTTTGTGGTGAGGGCGCACCCCGGACACGGTATGAGCCGCGGCGACTCGAGCGTGGCCGTGACGATCTCGATTGGGCCGGCATCGTGAGTGCGGGTCGAGACGTGTGGGGCGATAAGTCCGCCGCGGGCCCGCCCACGCCTTTCTTTCATTCCCGCTGGGTCGAGGTCCCCACGCACGTACGCGAGTTGGGGCCCGACGCGGGCCTGCCGGCCGGGTTCAGGGCGGCCGGGGTGGCGTGCGGGATCAAGCCCTCGGGCAACCCCGACCTGGGGGTGCTCATCTGCGACGCCGAGGCCCCGGTCAGTGCAGCCCGCTTCGCCGACACGGGCACGCCGGCGGCGCCGGTGATGGTGAGTCGCGAGCGCTGTGCCCTCTCCTCGTTGCGCGCGATCTTGGCCAACTCGGGTTGCGCCAACGCGGCTACCGGCAAACGGGGCCTTGAAGACGCGGCCAAGACCCAGGGCGCCGCGGCGATGGCTTTGGGTGTGCAGCCGCACGAGGTCCTGCTCGGCTCCACGGGCGGGATCAGCGACTTCTTGCCGGTAGACAACATGTTGCGCGGCATCCGCGAGGCCTCGAGCCGGCTCGCGCGCGGGGGCGACACCCACTTCCAGCAGGCGATCCAGACGACCGACGCGTTTGAGAAGCGCGCCAACATCGAGGTCGAATTGCCCTCGGGCACCGTCAAGGTCAGCGCCCAGTGCAAGGGCGCCGGAATGATCTCCCCGCGCTTTGCCACCATGTTCTGCTTCGTGGAGACAGACGCCCAACTCGAGCCCGAGACGGCCGAGCTGCTGCTGTCGGTGTGCTTGAAGCGCTCGTTCGACCGTTGCTCGGTGGACGGTCAGCTCTCCACCAACGACACCGCGGTCCTCATCTGCTCGGGTGAGAGCGGAGTGCGCGTGGCGCCCGACAGCGAGGACGAGCTGCGCCTGGGCGAGGCCTTGGACGCGTTGCTGCGCCAGCTTGCGATCCTGATGGTCGCCGACGGCGAGGGCGCCAAGCGGATCGGGAGAGTCATCGTGCGTGGCGGCGAGACCGGGCAGGTCGAGACGGCGGCGCGGGCGGTCGCCAACTCGCCTCTCGTGAAGGCAGCCCTGTACGGCGGCGACCCCAACTGGGGGCGGATCGTGCAGGCCGTGGGCGGCTCGCTCGGGGGTCGAGGCCTCGACGGTGCCCACCTGCCCTTGGACATTTCGATCGAGGGAGTCCAAGTCTGCTCGGCCGGCTCCGCGGTGCTCGACGAGTCAGAGCTGGAGGCCACTCTGAGGCCGGCCGTGGCGCGTTCTGAAGTCGAGTACGAAATCGTCTTGCCGGGCGACGGCGAGGAGACCGAGGTGTTCTTCTCCGATTTGTCTTACGAGTACGTTCGAATCAACGCCGAGTACACCACGTGAGGGGATAGGCGCCATGCGCGATGTAGCCACGCTGCTCGAGGCGCTCCCTTACATCAGGGAGTTTCACGGCAAGACGGTCGTGATCAAGTACGGCGGCGCCGCGATGGAGGACGCCGCCCTGCGCGAGGAGTTCGCGCGCGACGTGGTCCTCCTCAAGTACGTAGGCCTCAACCCGATCGTCGTGCACGGCGGCGGTCCCGACATCACTTCCTACATGCAGCGTCTCGGCTTGCCCGTCGAGTTCGTGGGCGGCCTGCGAGTGTCTGACCCGGCCACCGTGGAGATCGCCAAGATGGTCTTGGTCGGCAAGGTCAACAAGGAAATCGTGCTGCGCCTCGGGCGCCACGGCCAGCCCGCGGTCGGCCTGTGCGGCGACGACGGGTCCCTGTTCCGGGTCGAGCGCCGGGTTGGACCCGATGGTCAGGACATCGGTTTCGTGGGAACGATCGATCACGTCAACGTCGATGTCTTGCACCATGTGGCACGCGACTACATCCCTGTCATCGCCTCCGTCGGCGCGGACCGGGAGGGGAACTCCTACAACGTCAACGCCGACGAGGCCGCGGGAGCCGTCGCTGCCGCCTTGGGCGCCTACAAGATCGTGTTCCTCACGGATGTCGCCGGCTGGCTGGCCGACCCCAAGGTTCCACAGTCGTTGATTGGCCAGGCGAGCACATCGGAGGTCCAGGCCCAGATCGCCGGGCTCGAAGGTGGCATGCGCCCGAAGCTGGCGGCATGTGTCGAGGCCATCACATGGGGCGTCACTTCAGCCCACATAATCGACGGTCGCATCCCGCATTCGCTGCTTCTAGAGCTTTTCACCGATGCCGGGATCGGTACCAAGATCGAGGCCACCGCTTGACTCTCGCGACGTTGCAGGAGATCGAGCGCAGCAGCGTGATCCCGTCCTACGCGCGCTTTCCCGTCGAGTTCGTGCGTGGGGAGGGGACGCGCTTGTGGGACGAGCAGGGCAACGAGTACCTCGACTTCCTGTGCGGCATCTCGGTGACCAATCTCGGTCATTGCCACCCGCGCGTGGTCGAGGCGGTGCGCGCCCAGGTCGGCGTCTTGATGCACACCAGCAACCTCTTCTACACCGAGCCCGCGATGCGCCTCGCCGAGCGCCTGTCGGCCTCGAGCCTCGGCGGCAAGGTCTTCTTCTGCAACTCCGGCGCCGAGGCCAACGAGGCGGCGATCAAGCTGGCGCGCAAGGCCAAGCCCGGCGGGGATGTGGTTGTCCTGCACGGTGCTTTCCACGGGCGCACCTACGGCGCCCTGTCGGCCACGCCGCAAGAGTCAAAGCAGGCCCCTTTCGCTCCGCTGGTGCCCGGCTTCAAGGCGATCGCCCCCACCGCCGAGGCGCTCGCAAGCGCGATCGACGAGCGCACCGCGCTGGTCCTGCTCGAGCCGATCCAGGGCGAGACCGGCGTGCACGTCCTCTCCGAGGAGCTGCTGCTTTGCGCGCGCGAGGCGTGCGACGCCCACGGCGCCGCGCTCGTGTTCGACGAAGTCCAGTGCGGCATGGGTCGCACCGGCACGCTCTGGGCCTACGAGCAGACCGCCGTCCTGCCCGACGCCATCACAGCCGCCAAGGCCCTCGGCGGCGGCCTGCCGATCGGCGCGCTCATCACCGCACCCCGCCTCGCCGACGTGTTCGCGCCCGGCGATCACGGCTCCACCTTCGCCGGCGGTCCCGTGATCGCTGCGGCCGCGCTCGCCGCGCTGGATGAGACCCGCGAGGAGGACTTGCTCGAGCGGGCGCGTGCCTCCGGTGCCTTCCTGCGGGGCGCTCTGGCAGAGCTTCCCCACGTGATCTCGGTGCGAGGCGCCGGTCTGATGCTCGCCTGCGAGCTCGACGTCCCCGCGCCCGATGTCACGCGCCGCGCCCTGCTTGGCGAGCGCCTGATCGTCAACGCGACCGGTCCCACGACCCTGCGCCTGCTGCCGCCTCTGAACGTCTCCGACGAGGAGCTGCGAGAGGGCTTGGCGCGGCTCGGCCGGGCGCTGGACGGATAAGGTTCCGCAGCGAGTCGCCTGCCAAGACTGTGCGACAACGACGCAACTTTCTCTAGTTTCGGCGTCGATTACCGGACCTTCCACGATTTCTCGAGGCTTTAGGCCATGACCGACTTTCCCCAACACTTCCCTCCGCCCACAGCCTCCTACGAGGCGCGCCCCGAGGACGTCCACCGTGTGCTGCTGCTCTACTCCGGCGGTCTCGACACGAGCGTGATGCTCAAGTGGATCCAGGACTCCTACGAAGCCGAGGTCGTCTGTTTGACCGTCAACCTCGGCCAGCCCGGGGAGGACTACGAGGTGATCGCCGAGAAGGCCCTGCGCTTGGGCGCCCTCGAATGCCATGTGGTCGACGCCCGCGAGGAGTTCGCCCGCGAGTATGTGGCCCCCGCGATCAAGGCCAACGCGCTCTACGGCGGCGGCTATCCCCTGTTCACCGCGCTCGGGCGGCCTTTGATCGCCAAGCTGGCCGTCGACTACGCTCGTCGCTCCGGCTGCGACACGATCGCCCACGGTTGCACCGGCAAGGGCAACGACCAAGTTCGCATCGAGGCCACCGTCGCGACCTTGGCGCCCGAGCTGAAGACGATCGCGCCCGTACGCTCCTGGCAGATGGGCCGCGAGGAGGAGATCGCCTACGCTCGCGAGCACGGCATCCCCGTCAAGGGCGGAACCGAGATCGCGCCCTATTCGATCGACGACAACCTGTGGGGACGCTCTTCGGAGGGACGCTGGATCGAGGAGCTCGACCACGCCCCCGAGGACGACGTCTTCCAGCTCGTGACCCGCCCCGAGCTCGCGCCGGAGGAGGCCGAGATCGTGGAGGTCGAGTTCGAGCGCGGCATACCTGTCGGCCTCAATGGAGATCGCCTCGGTCTCGTCGATTTGCTCGAACGCGCCGCGGAGATCGCCGCCCGCCACGGCGTGGGCATCGTCGATCACATCGAGGACCGCATCGTGGGCCTGAAGGTGCGCGACATCTACGAGGCGCCCGCCGCGGCCATCCTGCTCCCAGCCCACCAGGAGCTCGAGAAGCTGGTCTGCACGATCCACCAGAACCAGTTCAAGGCCGGGCTCGACCGCCAGTGGGCCTATCTCGTGTACGCGGGCCTCTGGTGGGAGCCTCTGCGCGCCGACCTCGACGCCTATATGGAGTCGGTCAACGCCCATGTGAACGGCACGATCGGCCTCAAGCTCTACAAGGGTCACGCCCGTGTCGTCACGCGATCCTCGCCAGGCGCCGTCTATGACCAGGCGCTCGCCTCCTTCGGCGAGTCCGGAGGCCTGTTCTCCCAGACGGCCTCCCCAGGTTTCATCGAGCTGTGGTCTTTGCAGTCGCGCATGGCTTGGCGCCTGCGCAACAGCTGATCCGCTTCTGTGGGTGTGTCCATTTTTTGGGGTGCCTCGCGCGCGGGGGGTGTTCGAGCGATTCCCAATAGTGGAGGCGTCCGAAGGCGCCTTTAGGCTTGCCGTCGATGATGACTGAGGAGAGCGAGACCCCGGACGTGGGCTCCAAAGCGGACGTGGCCGCAGACGTGTTGGCCGAGCGGCGCGCCCGTCACGCCGACCCCGCGGTAATCCGTAGGGCCGAGGCGGCCGAGGCCGTGGCTCGCAACCTGGAGACCCATCTGGCCGCGCTCGAGCAGCGCATCGAGGAGGTCGGTCGCGAGCGCGAGCGAGTCGCCCAGCAGCTTGCCGAGCGCGAAACGGATGTGCGCAGCGTCAAGCAGCGCGAGTACGCCGAGCAGCAGTTGCGGGTCGAGGCCGAGGAGCGCAGCGAGCGTCTTCAGCGGGAGATGAGAACCCAGATCCAGGAGCTCTCCACCCGCTTGCAGGACACCGAGCGCCACGTCCAAGAGCTGAAGGTCGAATTGACCCAATTGCGCGAGCGCGATGCCCGCCTCACACCGATCGTGCGGGAGCTGATGGATGTCGCGGCGGGCCTGCGCGCCGGCTTCGAGCGCGAGTTGACGACCTTGCGCGAGGAGCTCCAGCAACAGGTCGTGTGGGAGCGCGAGACCTACGTGCGCGAGCTGACCGCGATGGGCGCCCGGATGGAGGATCTGCGCTTCGAGCTGACTCGCACCGCGGCCGACCTTCGCGCCCAGCTCAGCGCCGAGCCGCTCAACTCCTCGTTGCTCGAGCACACCACCGACCCCCAGTCCGAGCGCGAGGCCGCCCATCGTCGTGAGATGGCCGACGCTTTGGTGGCGGCCGTCGAACGTCTCCGCGCCCGGGTCGCCGAGGTCAAGGAGGCCGAGGCTGAGGCCCAGAGCCCCGTGCCGGTCGCAGAGGTTTCGCTCGAGCCGACCGAGACCGAGCCCGAGTTTGAGTCCGGGATGGCGACGGTTGAGCCCGCAGTCATCACGGAGGAGCTTGAGCCGGCCCACACCGAGCCGGAGCCAGTGGCCGTCGAGCCCGAGCCCGAGCCTGTGGCGGTTGAGCCCGCGGTCACCGCGGAGGGGCCGGTGGCCGTCGAGCCTGAGCTCGAAGCTGTCGAGCCCGAGATCGTGGTCGAGGACTCAGAGCCGGTCGGCATCGAGCCCGAGCCGGAGCCTGTGGCGGTTGAGCCCGAGGTCACTGACGTTGAGCCGGTGGTCGCTGCGGAGGAGCCGGAAGTCACTGCGGAGGAGCCTGTGGCCATCGAGCCAGAGCCTGTGGCGATCGAGCCGGAGCCCGAAGTCCGCGAGCCCGAGGATGAGTCCTTCGAGGAGGAAGCTGTCGAGGGCCTCGCCGCGCCGGTGGGCCTCGCCGAGCGACTCGCGCCCGAAGAGCCCGCGATCGAGGGGCTTGGGCCCGGGGCGGCGCTCGGCGCCAAAACGGTTGCGAATGAGCCGATCGCGCTGCAATCGCGTCTCTTGTCCGTGCCCGAGAAGCGCGTGTCTTGGCTGGCGCCGGCGATCCGCAGACTGGCTTCGCAGCGTGACGCCAAGCTTGCCGCCGAACTCGTGATCGAGTTGCTTCCAGCCCAGCGCGAGCAGGTCGAGACCCCGCTCAGCTACGAGATCAAGATCGGCGAGCTGGGCACCTTCTACGTCACCTTGGAACCAGGACAGGCCACGATCTCAAGAGAACCGCGCGGCTCGGTCGACTTCTCGCTCGAGGGACCGGTCGCCGCGTTCAGCGAGCTCGCCGCGGGCGGTGCCGGTCGCCGCTATCCGGGATTGCGGATACGCAAAGGCAAGCGCCGCGCGCGCCGCTTCCTCAAGTCACGCCGTCGTCCCGTCGCCCTCGCCGACCTCGCCGCGGTCGGCGTCGACGTGTGGCCCGGCTTGCTCTTGTTGGCGATGGCCGAGGCGATCGACGCGAGCTGGACGACCGGACGGCGCTTCGAGCTCGCCTTCGAGATCCAGGACGCCCCCGGCGTGGTCATCTACGTGCGCGCCTGCGACGGCGAGCCGATCAGGGTCAGCCGCACCGCCGTGGGAGCACCGGTCGCCACGATCTCCTTGAGTGGGCACGCTCTCACCTGCCTGCTGGCGGGCACCCAACCTCCAGCCGAGGACAGGACTTTGGTCAAGGGCGACATCACCTCTGTGGACATGTTTTTGCAGTGGACGGCCCGCGCCCAGGGCCTCGTTCTCGCCGACGCCTGAGCACCCGATCGCCGCCTTCGCGCACGGTTGAGCGCATCGCTCGCTCCGCCGCTCGACCACATACCATCCATCTCCGGTGACCTCCCAGTCCTGCGCCCACCTGCACGTCCATTCCGAGTACTCCCTACTCGACGGCGCGTGCAAGGTCGAGGACCTGGCCAAGCGGGCCGCCGAGTTCGACCAGCCGGCCCTCGGACTCACCGACCACGGCGTCATGAACGGCATGGTCGAGCTTCACAGCGCCTGCGCCAAGCACGGCGTCAAGCCGATCTTCGGCTGCGAGATATATCTCGTCGACGACCACTCCGCGAGCGGTCCGGGCAAGGCCGAGCGCAACCATCTCACCCTGCTCGCAGCCGACGACACCGGCTATCGCAACCTCGTGGCGCTCTCCTCGGCCGGTTTCCTGGAAGGGTTGCGTCGCGGCAAGCCCACGCTCGACCTGGCCCAGATCGAGCAGCGCTCCCAAGGTATCGTCGCGCTCACCGGATGCCTCGCCTCGCGCTTCTGTCAGCGCCTGCTTGACGATCGCCCTGGGGACGCTCGCGCACACGCGGACGACTTGGTGCGCATCTTCGGGCAAGACAACGTCTACTTCGAGGTGCAAAAGAACGGCCTCGCGCCGCAAGACAAGTGCAACGAGGGGATCGTCCGGATCGCACGCGAGATGGGCGGCAAACTCGTGGGCACCGGCGACGTGCACTATCTGCGCCGCGAGGACTACGACCACCACACCGCGCTGTTGTGCGTGCAGACCAAGAGCACTTTGGCGGCCCCGAAGATGACCTTCGACACCAACGAGTTCTATCTGCGCGACAGCCTCGAAATGGCCAACGCTTTCGCGGAGTGGCCCGAAGCGATCGCGAGCACTTTGGAGATCGCCGAGCGCTGCACGGTCGAGCTCGAGCTCGACAAGCAGCTGATCCCCAAATATCCCACCCCCGAAGGAGCATCCGAGCGGGACTACCTTCGCGAACGCGTGCTCGAGGGCCTGCACCTTCGCTACGGCGATCCGCCATCGGCCGAGGCCTTGGCGCGCATGGACATGGAGCTCGGGGTGATCGACCGCATGGGCTTCAACGCCTACTTCCTGATCGTCTGGGACTTCGTCAAGTTCGCCAAGGAGAACGGTGTCGCCGTCGGACCCGGCCGCGGCTCCGCGGCCGGTTCGATCGTCGCCTACTGCCTGTCCATCACCGACGTGGACCCCTTGCGCTACGACCTGCTGTTCGAGCGCTTCCTGAACCCCGAGCGAGTCTCGATGCCGGACATCGACATCGATTTCTCGGTGCGCGGTCGCGAGCGTGTGATGCGCTACGTGACCGACAAGTATGGACGCGAGTCGGTCGCCCAGATCGTCACCTTCGGCAAGATGTTCCCTCGCGCCGCCACCCGCGACGCGGCTCGTGTGCTCGGCTATGACTACGGCGCCGGCGACCGCCTCGCCAAGCTGATCCCCGACCCGATCATGGGACGCTCGCCGTCCTTCGAGGATTGCCTGAAAGAAGGCGAACCTTTGAAGAAGGCCTACGACGAGGAGCCCGACGCACGTCGCATCGTTGACGTCGCCAAGGGCCTCGAGGGGATCGTGCGCAACTCCTCGATCCACGCCGCCGCCGTCGTGATCGCCGACCGCCCGCTCACCGACATCGTGCCCTTGCAGCTCGCCGACGCCGGAGTGGGGGAGGACGGAGAGCGCTCCTTCCGCACCGTCACCCAGTTCTCGATGAAGCCGATCGAGCAGATCGGCTTGCTCAAGATGGATTTCCTTGGCCTGCGCAACCTGGACGTGATCGAGGACGCGCTCGACATCATCGAGCGCTCCACCGGCTCGCGGCCGGACATGACCACGCTCCCGCTCGACGACCCCCGCACCTACGAGATGCTCACCAAGGGCGACTCGATCGGCGTGTTCCAGTTCGAGTCCGAGGGAATGCGCGAGGCCTTGAAGAAGGTCCGCCCCGACGAGTTCAACGACCTGGTCGCGCTCAACGCCCTGTATCGGCCAGGCGCGATGGATCAGATCCCCGTATACGCCCGCGGCAAGCACAACCCCGACTCGATCTCCTACCCCGACGAGCGCTTGCGGCCGATCCTGGAGTCCTCCAAGGGCGTGATCCTCTACCAAGAGCAGGCGATGCAGATCGCCAAGGACCTGGCCGGCTTCTCCGGCGCCAAGGCCGACGACCTGCGCAAGGCGATCGGCAAGAAGAACCGCGAGGCGATGGCCAAGCTCAAGCCCGAGTTCGTCGAGGGCTGTCGTGCCTCTGACACCAAGCAGGACGTGATCGATTTCCTGTGGCACACCAACGAAAAGTCGGCCGACTACTCCTTCAACAAGTCCCACGCCGCCTGCTACGGGCTGATCGCTTATCGCACCGCTTGGCTGAAGGCCAACTACACCGCCGAGTACATGGCGGCCTTGATCTCCTCGGTCATGTCCACCAAGGACAAGGTGCCTTTCTTCGTGGCGCGCTGCGAGGAGATGGGCATCGAGATCCTGCCGCCGGACGTCAACCTCTCAGACCACCAGTTCACCGTCGAGCACGATCACGTCGCGGCCGTGGGAGCGAATGCCGACGCGGGCACGATTCGCTTCGGCCTGGACGCCGTCAAGGGCGTCGGCTACCAGGCGGTCGAGGCGATCAAGCAAGCGCGGGATGGAACCGACCCCGCGGGTGGCGAGGGTCCCAAGCCGTTCGCTTCGCTGTGGGACTTCTGTGAGCGAGTCGACAGTCGCGCGGTCAACAAGAAGGCGATCGAGGCGCTGATCAAGTGCGGCGCGCTGGGCTCGACCGGAGCGACCCGCAAGGGAATGCTGTCGGTCTTGGAAGCTGCCCAGGCGGCCGGCCAGAAGGCCCAACAGGACGCGCTCGTCGGGCAGGGTTCGATCTTCGACATCGAGCCGTCCGCGCCCACCGCGGCCGCGAGTGGCATCGCGGGCCTGGAAGGACCCGGCATGGGGGGATCCGATGGGTCGGGCGCTCGCGCGGGCATCTTCCAGTTGAGCCATCCCCCGATCCCAAGCGAGGAGTTCGACCAGCCAGAAATGCTCGCCGCCGAGAAGGAAGCGATCGGACTGTTCATCTCCGCGCACCCGCTCAAGCCGATGCGCGAGGCCCTGCGCGCCCGCGCCGACTGCTCTCTGGCCGCTCTCGCCAACCGGAAGGACAAGGACTGGGTGACGGTCGGGGGCATCATCACCGAGTCAAAGCGGATCAAGACCCGCAACGGCGACCACATGATGTTCGCCACGCTCGACGATCTCGAGGGCGCCGTCGAGATCCTCGTGTTCGGCAAGGCTTTGGCCGAGCACGAGGCGGCCTTGGCGGTCGACCAAGTCGTCCTGATCAGAGGTCGAGTCGACCACAAGGAGGCCGGCAAGACGTGCGTCGTGGTGCAGTCGGTCGAGCAGTTCTCCCCGAGCGAGCAGGAGATCGAACAGGCCAACAGCGCCGCGCGCGCCAACTCCGTCGCCCAAGCCGCGGCCGCCGCCCCGGTGCTCCTACAGGTCGACGCCGCCCGTTTGCCGGCCAGCGCGATCGAGGACGTCAAGGACATCATCGAGACCCATCGCGGTCCCGCCGAGGTAGTGCTCGAGATGATCACCAGCGCCGGCACCCGCGTCCTGCGCCTCGGCGAGGCTTACCGCGTTCAGCACACGCCCGGGGTCAAGGCCGAGCTGGAAGCCGCCCTGACGGTCGTGCACGCTTCGCATGCCGGCGTCCTCGCTCACTCGCGTGCTTAGCACGCCACGTTCGCTGCGTCCTTGGCATGCTCGGTGCACGACCGTCAGGGACCCTCTGGGGTGATCAGCGCTTGCGGGCGCGCAGGCCCCGTGCGTGCAACTTGCCGGCGAGATGGATCTCCTCGCGGGTCGGGCCGGAGCGGTTCTCGCCGGGTGTCTCCAACACGCATGGGAGATCCTGGAGCTGGGGCGCCGAGAGGAACGCTGCGCAACCCGTCTCGCCCAATTCGCCGGAACCGATGTTGGCGTGACGGTCGCGGTTTGAGCCCAAAGGCGTCTGTGAATCGTTGAGGTGGAGCGAGCCCACCCGCTCCAGACCGATCTTCCGCTCGAGCTCATCCATCGTGGCATCCATCCCCGCATAGGTGCGGATGTCATATCCGGAGGCCAGCAGATGACAGGAGTCAAGACAAAGGCCCAGGCGCTCGCCCGCGCCCGCCGCCTCCAAGAGCGCGGCCAGCTCGTCGATCGAGCGCCCCAAAGTGCCACCGGCGCCCGCTGTGTTCTCCAAGTGCAGCGGGCATTCTTCGCTCTCGGCCAAAGCCTCCCCGATCGTCGCCCCCGCACGAGCGATCGCCTCGGCGGGATCGCCAGTCTTGGCCGAACCCGGATGCAAGACGACACCACACGCCCCAATCGCCTGGCCGACGCGCAGCGAATGGGTGAGCGAGACCAGCGACTTCTCGCGAATGTCGGGGTCCTCGGAGGCACAGTTCAGCAAATAGACCGCATGGATCAGGACCGCGTCGATCTGGCTGGCGGCCATCGCCTCGCGAAACGCCGCGACGTCCTCCTCGCGATAGACCGTCGGCCGCCACATGCGCGGCGACTGGTTGAAGATCTGGATCGCTCTACAGTCGCGCTCCAAGCCACGCTCGACAGCCTTGGGCAGACCGCCCGCCGGGGACACGTGCGCTCCGATTAGCATGAGCGGATCCTATGAGGGTTCGCTTCGCACCATCGCCCACGGGGGCCTTGCACATCGGCGGGGCCCGCACCGCCCTGTTCAACTGGCTCCTGGCTCGACATCACGGAGGGACCTTCGTCCTGCGCATCGAGGACACCGACCGCGAGCGCTCCACCCCCGAGAACGTCGAGCAGATCCTCGACGCGCTGCGCTGGCTCGAGCTCGACTGGGACGAGGGCCCCATCTTTCAGAGCGAGCGGGCGCCGCGCCACCGCGAAGCCCTACAGGCGTTGCTGGAGAGTGGCCACGCGTATCGCAGCGACGCCACCTCCGAGGACGTCGCTGCCTACAAGCGCCTGCACGGCGCCGAGCGTGGCTTCCGGGGCGAGGCGCTGTCCTCCCAGACGCCCGGAGGCGCGGTACGCCTGCACGTGCCGGCCGGGGGCTCCACCGTCGTCCACGACGCGATCCGGGGCGACACCGTGTTCGAACACGTCCATCTCGACGACCCCGTGATCGCCCGTGCAGACGGCTCGGTCCTCTACAACTTCGCGGTCGCGATCGACGACCTCGACGCCGGCATCACCCACGTGGTGCGCGGCGAGGACCATCTCTCCAACACCCCCAAGCAGCTGCTCGTGTTGGCGGCCTGCAAAGCAGCCGGATTCGGCCCTGATGCGCCCGAGCCGGTGTATGCCCACCTCCCCCTGTTGCACGGGGCCGACGGCAAGAAGCTCTCCAAGCGCCACGGAGCAGCGTCGGTTCAGGAGCTGCGCGCAGCCGGCTATCTGCCGGCGGCGGTCCGCAACTACCTGGCCTTGCTCGGCTGGGGCTCGGGCGACGACGCGACCGTGCTCTCCACCTCCGAACTCGTCGAACGCTTCGAGTTGAGTCGGGTCAGCCGCAACCCGGCCCGCTTCGACGAGGCCAAGCTGCGTTGGCTGGACGGCATCTACATGCGGGCGCTCGAGCCCTCCGAGCTGGCAGAGCGCCTGCTCGAGTTCCTACGCGAGTCCGATCCCGAAGCCGCCCTCGCGGCCGAAGCCGATCCCGCGTTGCTGGAGGGTGCGGCGGCGATCTCTCAAGAGAAGATCCAGACGCTCGCCGACTTCTGGCCGCTTGCCGGCTTCTTCTTCGTGGGCGCCGCCCCCCGCGGTCAGGCCCACGAGCGCTGGCTTGGCGAGGCGGGCGTGTCGGTGCTGGAGGAGGCGCGCTCAGAGCTGTCGGGCGCCCCCAGCTTCGACGTGGCCGCGTTGGAGCAGGTTTTGGCGGGCGTGATCGAGCGTCGCTCGCTCAAGCCGCGTGAGGTCTACCAGCCCTTGCGCGTAGCGATCGCCGGCACCACCGTCTCACCCGGCATCTTCGAGAGCGTGGCCCTACTCGGTCGCGAAGAGACCTTGCGTCGTATCGACGTCGCGCTCGCCGGCTGAGCTTCCCCGCTCAACAATCGTCGCGAAGCTGCCGATAGGAGCCCTGACGAGTAATGGGACGGCTCGGATGCCGCCCACGTCCAAGAGGTGTCATGCGCACGCAAGCAACAGTGACAAAGCTCCAAAACGAAGGCGCCCCCCGCTCCCTGACCGGAGAGCGCCGTCCTGGTACTCAGGCGGCGGCGAGCGAGCGTCGCCCTGGCGTTCAAGCTGTGGCGGGCGAGCGTCATCCGGTCCGCCAGAACGGCTCGGGCGAGCGTCGTCAAACAGGCTCGGGCGAGCGCCACCAGAACGAGGGCCATGGCCGCCGTCTGATGCTCGCTTTCGAGGCGCTCGACGGCTTCCCCGCATTGTCGGAGTCGCGCTCGCGCCTGCTCTCGGTGATCTCCAAGGATCACGTCGCCACCGCCGACGTGGTCACCGCGGTCGAGTCCGACGTGGCCCTGATCATCGCCGTGATGCGTCTCGCCAACGAGGGCCGGCCGCCGGCCGAGCGGGTCGAGACGGTCGTGGCCGCCGTGGAGAGGCTCACTCCGCAAGCCGTTCAATCGGTCGCGAGCCGGGTACGCACCTTCGACTTCTTCGAGCGAGCGGGCGGCTGGGACACGGCGCCCGAGCGCTTCCGCCTGCACGCCCTCGCCACCCAGCACACCGCCGACCGGCTAGCGGCCGAGGTCGGCTATGAGCATCGCGATCGCCTAACTGTCACCAGTCTCCTGCACGACGTGGGCAAGCTCGTCTTGATACACGCCTATCCCGGCTACATCGCCCAGGTCAAGAAGGAGGGCCAAACCCCCGAGAAGCGCATCCACCAAGAAAGGCGCGAGCTGGGCGTGGACCATGCGCTCGTGGGAGGCGTCTTGGCACGCCGTTGGGGCCTGCCCGCCGCGATCGCGACCGTGATCGAGCGCCACCACAACGCCGACGCCACCGGTGAGGCCGCATTCGTGCGCCTGGCCGACATGCTCGCCCACTACGCCCACGGCGCGCCCGTGGCGCCCGCCGAGATGCTCTCCTGCGCAAGGAGCCTCGGCTTGGGCCCCGAGGAGCTCAGACGTGTGATGTATGAGCTGCCCAGCGCGCGCGACCAGCGCCAGCGCATGGTCGATCCCTGTCCGCTCTCCGGACGCGAGCTGGGCGTGTTGCAGCGCTTGGCAGAGGGCAAGGTCTACAAGCAGATCGCCCACGAGCTCACGCTCTCCACGAGCACGGTGCGCACCCATTTGCACAACATCTACGGCAAGCTCGGCGCGGTCGACCGCGCCCAAGCAGTGTTGATCGCCACAGAGCGCGGATGGTTGTAGACGCGTAGCATCGCCTCTGCGCGATGATCTCGATCACCAGCAAGTCTCCTTATGCGATAGCGGCGCTCGCCGAGCTGGGGCGCGCGAGCGGCGCCGAGCCGGTGCCGATCGGGGAGCTTGCTCGCCGACGGGAGATGCCGGTCCAGTTCTTGGAGCAACTGTTCGCGGTGTTGCGCCGCGCCGGAGTCGTCAGCTCACAGAGGGGTGTGAAGGGCGGCTACCGCTTTGCGCGCGAGCCCGCCCACGTGACCGTGCTCGAGATCGTCGAGTTGCTCGACGGGCCGCTCGGTCGCGACGCCGAGGGCGTTTTCGCCGACGCGTCCAAGGCAGCGCGCGACGTACTCGAGCAGACCACGATCGCCGATGTGATCGAGCGCGAAGCCAAGGAGTCGGGCGCCAGCATGTACCACATCTGAGCGAGCACATCTGAGCAAACCTTCGACCTATGCAGTGGTCCCAATCATCGAGGAGGCCTCCGTGAGCCTTTCGTCATTCGAGGGGCATAGGCTGCGCGAGTGAGCCCAATCGCCGAATACTCTCGGAGGCAGATCGCTTTAGCCGGGGAGACTTTGAGACACGCGGAGAGAGCGACTGACGACGAGTTGCTTGAAGCGATCGTGACGATTGACGGCTGGCGCGCGAGTCACGCTCTACCGCTCGGGCGCGTGAACGCCGGCCTTCGTTACTACGTGCGCAAGGTCGGCGTGGAGAGTCCCGAAGTAACGCAGCGTCTGAAGCGGTTTGCGACGATCGCTGACAAGCTCCAACGCCAACCTCGTATGGTTCTGTCACGCATGGAGGACATAGGCGGTGTTCGAGCGATACTGCCCGAGCAAGAACAAATCGACGCCTTGGTCCGAGACATTCGAAGGCAGCCTCGGTGGACCGTTCGACGGGTGCGTGAGTATGTCGAGGGCCGCGAGCCTGGACCCAAGGCCGACGGTTATCGGGCGGTCCATTTGGTCGTCGAGCGGGATGGACGCTTCATCGAGGTGCAGTTGCGCACGCCGCGACAGGATGCGTGGGCGCAGTCAGTTGAGCAGGACACTCGCAGGCTTGGTGCTGGGCTGAAGTTCGGAGCGGGTCCCGCCGATCTGCGAGACTACTATGTGATGATCTCCGAGTTCTTCTCTATGCGAGAACGGGATGTAGAACCAGAGCAGGAGTTCATGCTGGAACTCGCGAAGAAGTTCGCAGCGGCGCGTGTCTACTTTCCTGGGACAACCGAGGAGCCCTAGCTAATGACAAGCATCCTTCACTTCCTCGTTGTGTACGACATCCGTGCGGCCACTGCGGACGTAGTTCAGTTCGACACCGACTACGACGCTGCGCTTCAGGCGTACAACGAGGCCGAGGAAACTCATCGAGACGACCCGAACACGGAGGTCGTGCTCTTGGGCTCCGACTCCGTCGACACGCTTGAGCGCACCCACTCAAGCTATTTCGAGTTGTCCGAGAGACACATCGATCAGGTCGTTGCACGGGAGCTCGCCCAACTCGGGCTAAGGTAGATCCTCCTTCGCGTGACTCGCGGCTCTCACGGGTCGCGCTGGGACGAGCGACGTCCTCAAGCAGACCACGATCGCCGACGTGATCGAGCGCGAAGCCAAGGAGTCGGGCGCCAGCATGTACCACATCTGAGCGTCGCTTCGCGCTTGCGACTATTGTCGTGAGGTATATGGGGTCAATCCCGATCAACATTGCTTCGCTTGTCGGGAATACGCCGTTGGTGCGTATGAACCGGATGCTCGAGGGCACGGTTGCCGAGGACCGTGGCGTCGAGTTGTACGCCAAGCTCGAGGCTTTCAATCCTGGTGGCTCGGTCAAGGACCGGATCGGCGTCGCGATGATCGAGGCCGCTGAGGCCGAAGGCAGGATCGAGCCGGGCAAGACCACGGTGGTGGAGGCCACCAGCGGCAACACCGGTATCGCGCTGGCCTTTGTGTGCGCGGCCAAGGGCTATGAGCTCGTCTTGACGTTGCCCCAAGGAATGAGTCGCGAGCGCGAGATCCTCCTGAAGCTCTACGGCGCCACGGTTCAAATCACCGAGTCGATGGGCGGCATGACCGAGGCCGTGCAGGCCGCCCAAGCGATGGCCCGCGACTCCGACGTGTTCCTGCCCGACCAGTTCTCCAATCCCGCCAACCCCCGGATACATCGCCTCACCACAGGCCCCGAGATCGAAGCCGCGCTCGACGGCCCGATCGACGTCTTCGTTGCGGGCGTCGGAACCGGTGGCACGATCACCGGCGTCGGCGAATACCTCAAGGAGCACAACCCCGCCGTGCGCATAGTCGCCGTCGAGCCCGAGGGCTCGGCGGTCCTCTCGGGCGGGCGCCCCGGGCCCCATCGCATCCAAGGCATCGGCGCCGGGTTCGTCCCGCCCGTACTCAACCGCGAGTTGATCGACGAGGTGCTGCCGGTCTCCGACGACGACGCCATCCAGACTGCATGGGCCTGCGCGAAGCGCGAAGGCCTGCTCGCCGGGATCTCCTGCGGCGCGGCTCTGTGGGCGAGCCTGCAGGTGGCGGCGCGCCCGGAGAGCAAGGGCAAGCGGATCGTCACGATCATGCCCGACTCGGGGGAGCGCTACGTCTCACAGGCTTTCTTTGCGCCCTCCTGAGGGCGCTACGCTTTCTCCATGCTCGGCATCGGGACCGTCGCGCGAGTCGCCAAAGAGCTTCGCCGGGACGTGGCCGTGGCACGCGACCGCGACCCGGCCGCTTGTGGGGTCGCGCCGTTTGAGATCGTGGCCACCTGGCCCGGGATCCAAGCTTTGCTGGCCCATCGCGTGGCCCATGCCTTGCACCTCGCCGAGGTCCCGCTCGCACCGCGCGCGATCGCGCTCCTCTCCAGAGCTTTGACCGGGATCGAGATTCACCCGGCGGCCCACGTCGGCAAGGGCCTCTTCATAGACCACGGTTCGGGCGTGGTGATCGGCGAGACGGCCGAGATCGGCGACGATGTGACCCTCTATCAGGGGGTGACCTTGGGTGGAACCGGGTTCGCGACCGGCAAGCGCCACCCGACCGTCCAAGACAACGTCACGATCGGCTCGGGCGCCAAGCTTCTTGGGCCGATCACGATCGGTCACGGCGCCAAGATCGGCGCCAACAGCGTGGTCATCACCGACGTTCCACCCAACTCGACGGTGGTCGGCAATCCCGGTCACCCCGTCCGCGTCGAAGGTCGGCGCCCGGAGGGCCCCGACGCCGACTGGATCCATTTGCCAGACCCGATCGCCGAGGCGATCCAAGGTCTCGCCAGCCGTATCGGGGCGCTCGAGCGTGCTGTCGCCGAGCTGTCGGGGGAGGAGGCCCAGCCAGAGGCCGAGGTGCGCCCTTTGCGTACCGTGAAGGGGCCGAGCCCGGCGGGAGGCTAGTCCTGGGCCTCCCTTAGGGGAGCGAGGGGCCTGCTTAGGGGGAGCGAGTCGGCAAGCCCGCTAGGGAAAGGCCGAATCGAGTCGGCAAGCCTGATCGGAAGGCCGAATCAGTAGAAAACGGTGCGGCAGCGATGGCGCGGGCGGGCCTTGTATTCAGGTGCTTGTCCGCGGGTCCACAGCCACGTGTCGATCGTGCGCGCCGGTATGCCTGTCTGTGCCGAGATCAGCTCGCAGGCGTGCAGCGCGCACGCTCTTATTTCGCGCTCGGCGTCACCCATAGCGAGTTGCTCGCCGGCGTCGATGCGCGCCGCGAGGGCGTCCTCATAAACGAGGACCCCGTCGCAGCGCAGCACGTGCGGGACGAGGTTGTCAGCGAAGATCGTGAGCCGTTCGAGGTCACTGAACTCGGCCACGCCGGCCAAAGCAAGGTCGTTGGCCACGATCTGGGCGCGCTTGTAGAAGCCGCGGTCGTCGAACATGGCCATGCCCCGCGCCAACATTTCGGCCAGACGCTCGGCCGAGCCGCCGGCTTCGGCAACCAGGTCGAGCGCGCGCCGCGCTTCTCGGGGATTCCCCGAGCGGTCGTCCGGGACTGGACGGGGCGCGCCGTCTGCTGGCCGGTCCGCCAGGAAGCGCCCGAGCGCGCGCCACGCCTGCGCGTACAAGCTCATCAGCTCGTTGGCCGGGTCTTGACCGAGAATGTCGGCAACTTCGAGGGTGCCGACATCGGAGAGCCACTCCGCCGTGGGCGCCCCATGCGCGCGCACATGGTCGGCCAAGGCCCAAGCCACGGTGAAATAGCCGCTCATGGGTTGGCCAGGTGGGTGGGTGGAGATGCGCTTTCGCAACGTCGGAAACCAGCCCGAGCCGAAGTTGATCGCGTCCAGCGCGAGCACGTAGTCGGCGACGTCGGCCGTGTCTCCCTCCAGGTAGTGGCGCTCCGGATCGAGGGAGGGTGGCTCGGCCGGTCGGATCTCAGCGACCGCGTCGAGATCGATGCGCACGGAGCGGGCCTCGGCGGCGATGCGGGCACAGGACGAGCGGACTTCGTCGGTCAGGGACACTGATCGCGGGTCACGGTGTCGGGGCGGCCACCGCCGCGCGGACTTCGAGGTGCTGCTCGCACGTGTCTCCAGACAGGTCGCTGTCGGCACCGTCAGGGCAGATGGTTAATTGCCAGTTTACGTGTTCGAAGGAGGCGCCTTTCACGTCGGCCCCGAGCAGGTCCACGCCGTGCAGTGTCGCGCCTTCGAAGTCGGCGCGGCGCAGGTCTGCGTCGCGCAGGCTGACGGAGGTGAGCGTAAGGTCGCTGAAGTTCGCTCCTACCAGGCGCGTACCGGTTAGGTCGTCGCCGCTCAGCCGCGCGCCGTGGAAGTCCGGCTTTGGGTCGGTCGGAAGTGCCAGGGCGACCGCGAACGCGCCGACGCCGATTGCGACCAAAGCGGCCGCGAGCACCTGCCTGAAAGGATGAACCCTGCTCGCGATCTCTCGGTAGGCCGCTTCACCCTCGATGCCTTCGATCGCTTGTTCGTAGAGGGTGCTGCGTGCGTCGGCCGCTTCGGCGAGCTTGGCGCTGGTCTCAGTCGGGTTGTCGTAGTTCGCGATCAGCGCTTTGTTGTAGTCGCCGGCCGCCTGCTGGGACTTCAGCTGGAGGTCGTTGAAGTCACTTGCGAGATCGCCCAGGACCGCTTGCTCTCGGTCCAGGACGGGCTTCAGATAGCCAGGCTTCCCGTTGGTGTTCTTGGCGACCAGGATCGAAGCGAGCGACACCGTGCTCGGCGCGAGCACGCGTGCGGTTTGGAGAAACAGCCAGCCGACTCCGACCAACGCAACCGCGATGCCCGCGAGGGCGACCAGGAGGTACCCGGTCGAATGGATGTTGGCCAGGCTCGACAGTCCGAGGCCTGCGATCAGCGCGGCGGCGACCGCGCCCAGCGTCTTCAGTCCCCACTTGGCGTTTTCGCGGATCGCCGTGACAGCCGTGCGGTACTCGTTCATCGGCGAAGGCGATGTGTCAGTCATCGGCCTCGCCGACTTGGATCACGAGATCCAAGTCGGATTGGGCAGCGTGCTTCGCCAGCGGGATCAGGCGTTTCATGTCGATTTGGTCCACATCGTGTATGCCAAGCGTGGCGGTGGCGGGCTCGATGGTCGCCTCGCTCAAAAGCTCATCTGAAGAGCGCTCCGCGAGCTCGCGTGGGGCGAGCATCACGACTTTCCCCCTTTTGATTTTGGGCTGTACTATGCGTCCGAGTTTGGTGATCGCGGGTTGGGCGATCGGCGGCCCGCTTGGCTCGGCCGTGATCGCGCCGGCGTCTTGGGCGGCCTCGAAGGCCAACTCGAGCTCCAAAGCCCTCCCCGTCGGCACGTAGATCCGCTCAAGTGCACGGACAGCGGGCTCCAGCGCCTCGGGAATCCCGATTACCTCCGTGGGGGTACGCAGCGACTGAATCTCGACTTTTGTGACTCGTCGGCTCATCGGGCGAAACCTATCAAGGCAGCCGCTTTCGGGGACGAGTGTGGAAGCTCCACGTGCACGGGCTCTTGATTCGGCGACCGCGCCCGCTTCTATGCTTCGAGCAATGACCGAGCATGATCGTTCGAGCCGACTATCGATGTCGTCCGAGTTCCCCTCGGCGCCGGCCCAGGCGCCGAGCGTGGAGCATCCAGAGCGGGTGCAAAGTTTGCTTGAGGGCCTCAACGAGCCCCAACGTGAGGCCGTGACACACGGGGAGGGGCCACTCCTGATCCTGGCGGGGGCCGGTTCGGGCAAGACCAGGGTCTTGACCCACAGGATCGCCTTCCTGATCTTTACCGCCCAAGCCCACCCGAACGAGATCCTCGCGATCACCTTCACCAACAAGGCCGCCCAAGAGATGAGGGGCCGCGTCGAGCGTTTGCTCGGCGCCCACACCAAGGGCATGTGGCTGATGACCTTCCACGCCGCCTGTGCCCGCATCCTCAGGGCCCAAGGAGATCGCTTGGGCTACACGTCGCGATTCACAATCTATGACCAAGCAGACACCCGCAGGATGGTCAAGCACTGCATCGAGGAGGTCGGCGCCGACCCCAAGCGGTTTGCGCCCGCTGCCGTCCACAGTCAGATCTCCCAAGCCAAGAACAAGCTGCTCTCGGCCTCCGATTACTCCCAGACGATCGGCTCCCAGTTCGAGGAGGTCGTGGCCGAGGTGTACGGCCTTTACGAGGGCGAGCTGATGCGGATGAACGCGATGGACTTCGACGACCTACTGTTCAGGACCGTGAACCTGTTGGAGCTGTTCGAGGAGGTCAGGACCCGCTACGCCCAAACCTTCAAGCACGTTTTGGTGGACGAGTACCAGGACACAAACCACGCGCAGTACCGGCTGCTGCAGCTGTTGGTCGGAGGCGGCCGGGCCAAGCCGACCAGAGGCGAGCGCGTGAACATTCCGGGTCATCGCAACCTGGCGGTGGTGGGAGACGATTCGCAGTGTCTGGTGGCCGGCACGCCTGTGGCCATGAGCGACGGGATGACGAAGCCGATCGAGGATGTTGTGGTGGGTGACGAGGTGTTGTCGTGTTACGGCAGCGGCGACATGCGTGCGGCACGTGTTCTACGCACGCATCGATCGCAAGTCGAGGATGGGATTGCCATTACGTTGCGGAGCGGGCGCCGAATTGTGAGCACACCCGATCACACCCATTTCGCCGGCTACAGACTCGGAAGCACGCCGCAACTGCACATGACTTATCTAATGCGTCATCGTGAGAAGGGCTATCGGGTCGGGACATCCAGGACGTATACGGCCGGTCAGGTCAAGCCGGTCGTCGGGGTGGCGTTGCGAACTCGAAGTGAGAGCGCCGATGCGGCCTGGGTGGTCGGCACGCACGCGTGCGAGGCCGAGGCCAGAGCACACGAGATGGCGTTGTCGCTCAGATACCGCCTTCCGATGATCCCCTTTAAGGCTCGCAGGAATGCCACGAACAATGGGTTGATCTGCGATCAGAGCTTGATCGATCGGATCTTCTCAGAGTTCAATACGTTTGCCTCTGGAGCCAAGTTGCTGGCCGCCGAAGGCTTTGATTCGGATGGTCCGCATTTCCTTCCTCGTTCTTACGATGGCCGCCGACAAGTGCTGACGGTCACCCTGTGTGCTGATCGTCGGGGGCGCACGCCAATGCATCTGGTCTCGATAGGCGGACGCGACCAGGCGACACGAGAAGCGCTCGAAGGCATTGGTCTGAGTGTCCGTCCCGCCAAGAGGGGATCGAAGAGCTGGCGCTACGAGTCTGTCTTCAAGGACTTCGAGGCGGTTATTGGCACAGCCAAGCGCATACAAGCGACGGTTCCGGTCTCCTTGCGCTGCCAGGCGCGGCTAGGGATAAACGACCGTGGGGTCGAGCGCAACACGCTTCCGGTCGAGCGCAACACGCTTCCCTTCGTGCGGGCGTCCGCGGTGCGGCCCGGCATGGCGATGTTCGCGGCGGAAGGCGGTTATGACGTGGTTAGCAAGGTCGAGCGGGTACGACTCGACCGGCCCGTTTTCGATCTCGATATCGAGGGCACACACAACTTCGTCGCCGCCGGAGTCATCACACATAATTCGATCTACAGCTTCCGCGGAGCCGACGTCACGAACATCCTCGACTTCACCGACGACTTCCCCGACGCGCGGGTGGTCAAGCTGGAGCAGAACTACCGCTCCACCCAAACCATCTTGGAAGCCGCCAATTCGGTGATCGCAAACAATCGCGGTGGCATCGCCAAGCGCCTGTGGAGCGAGAAGGGACAGGGCAGCCCGATCCGGGTGCACGGCACCGACGACGAGCACGCCGAGGCGCGGTTCGTCGTTGGAGAGATCGAGCGCCTGCTCGACGAGGGGGCCGCCAGGGCCGAGATCGCGGTCTTCTACCGGACCAACGCGATGTCTCGCGTGATCGAGGACACCTTGGTGCGGCGCGAGCTGGCCTATCAGGTGATCGGTGGCACCAAGTTCTACGAGCGAGCCGAGATCAAGGACGCGATCGCCTACCTCGCCTGGATCGCCAACCCCTACGACGTGGTCAGCTTCCAGCGCATCGCCAATTCGCCCCGTCGGGGCTTGGGCCAGACCTCGCTGTCGCGGATCGTGGCCCATTCGGCGAGCATCGGCCAATCTGTCTGGGAGGTGGCCTCGGCGGCGGAGCGGATCCCCGGTTTGGGCGCCGCCGCGATCAAGGCTTTGGGGCGCTTCATGGCCACGATGGAGGATCTAGCTGCGCTCGCGGCCGACGGAGTGCCGGTCGGCGACCTGATGGACGCCGTCCTGTCGCGCTCGGGATACGTGGAGGCGCTCGAAGCGGAGTCTGTCGGGCGCGGCGAGAAGGCCTTCGAGTCCCAAGGGCGCCTCGAAAACCTGGCCCAGCTGGTCGAGGTCGCACACGAGTTCGACGCCAACACCTCCGCCGAAGCGGACACCTTGGAGTTGTTCCTACAGGAATTGGCACTTAAGGCCGACGGCGATTCGCGCCGCGACGACGAAGGCTTGATCACCTTGATGACCTTGCACAACGCCAAGGGCCTGGAGTACCCGATCGTGTTCGTGGCCGGTTGCGAGGACGGCGTGTTCCCCCATCAGCGGGCCTTGGACGAAGGCGGGGTGGAGGAGGAGCGCCGTCTCTTCTATGTGGCCGTGACCCGGGCGATGCGCGAGCTGTACCTCACCTACGCCCGCCGGCGCGCCGTGTTCGGGGCGCCCACCTTCGGCATCTCCAGCCGCTTCCTCGACGAGATCCCGGCCGAGCTGTGCCAGCGCGAGGACCTGCCCGCTCCCCGGCCCGGCGGCGCGCGCGTGGGGCTCGCCGGCAACGGTTCCTGGAGCGGCAGCGGGAACGGACGAGAGGGCAGCGGAAGCTGGAGTGGGAGCGGCAGTGGCGGTGGTAGTTGGAGCGGGGATGGCGGCGGAAGCGCGCGCGTGGGCGGCAGCGGGAGCGGTGGGGGAGGTTGGTCGGGCGGTTCGCAGTCCTCTTCCTCGGAGGCGCCCTACCGTCTCGGCGACGACGTTGTGCACGCCGCCTTCGGCGAGGGCGTCGTCACGGCGATGGAGCCCGGCGGGATCATCGTCGTTCGCTTCGCCGGCGATGGGTCGGAGCGAAAGCTGATGGCCGACTACGCGCCCGTCAGTCGGCGCTGACGCGTACGATCCCGCGGGTGTCGGCACAGATCATCGACGGCAAGGCAATCGCCGCGCGCGTGCGTGCCGACGTCGCGCGCTCGGTTGCGGACCTGGTGGCCGGCGGTGGGCGCGCGCCAGGCTTGGCCACCGTCCTCGTCGGCGAGGACCCGGCCTCGGCCGTGTACGTCGCCGGCAAGCAGCGCGCCTGCGCCGAGGTCGGCATGACTCCTTATGACGAGCGCCTGCCGGCCGACGCCCCCCACGAGCTGGTCGCCGAACGCCTGCACGCTTTGAACGACGATCCCGGGGTGAGCGGGATCCTGTTGCAACTGCCCCTGCCCGACCATCTCGAGGGTCCGAGCCTGACCGGCCTGATCGACCCCGCCAAGGACGTCGACGGCTTGACGCCGGTCAACGCCGGTTTGCTCTCCCAAGGTCGTCCCGGCCTGCGCCCGTGCACCCCCGTCGGCGTGCTCGAGCTCTTGGCGAGCGTCGCGGGGCCGGGTGAGAATTCGATCGAAGGCGCCGAGGCGGTCGTTGTGGGACGCTCCAACCTGTTCGGCAAGCCGATGGCCCAGCTTTTGTTGGAGGCCAACGCGACGGTAACGGTGTGCCACTCGCGAACCAAGGACTTGCGCGAGGTGTGCGCCCGCGCGGACATCCTGATCGCGGCGGTCGGACGGCCTCGCCTGATCGAGCGCGACTTCATCAAGCCCGGCGCGATCGTGATCGACGTCGGCATGAATCGGCTATCGCCCGAGCAGGCCGGCACCAAGAGCGGTCTCGTGGGCGACGTGGACTTTGCCGCCGCCGCGGAGGTCGCCTCCGCGATCACGCCGGTCCCTGGGGGCGTCGGGCCGATGACGATCGCCATGCTCCTGCGCAACACACTTCAAGCTGCACACATTCAGAGTGGGATCGAAAACCGGGAGAGGATATGAGACTTGGTCGTCTGCGGGCAGGCGAGATCTTGGCGTTGATCGGCGCTCTCGCCGTGCTCTTCACGTTGACGCTCGATTGGTATGAAAATGCTGAACGCTCGTTCGACGCCTGGGACACGTTTGGTCCGGCCATGGCGTTCATCTTGATCGCCGCTTTGGCGGCTCTAGCGCTGGTCGTGACTACGCTCACCGAGCGCTCTACTGCCTTTCCTGTCGCGGCGCAGGTGTGGAGCGTGCTGTTCGGTTTGATCGGCCTGCTCGCCGCGATCGTGCGAATGCTCGAGCGTCCCGACGGCGCGAGCACGCTCTGCGCCGGCGCGTGGGTCGCGCTGGCCGGCACGATCCTCATTCTCGCCGGCTCGTGGCAGTCGATGCGCGACGAACGCACCGGCGTTTACCCGCCGGCCCGACCGGAGCCGCGCGAGCCGCCGCCTAGAATGCCCGCTGCATGATCGACCGCGACGAAGTCCTCCACGTAGCGCGCCTGGCGCGTTTGCACTTGAGCGAGCCCGAGATCGAGCCGATGGCGCGCGAGCTCTCCGCCGTGCTCGACCACGTCGCCCGCATCGGCGAGCTCGACCTCGACGACGTGCCCGTCACAACCCACGTCGCCGAGCTCACCGGCCGGTTGCGCGCCGACGAGCCGCGTCCCTGTCTCCCGCGCGAGGTCGTCTTGGCCCAGGCGCCGGCCGTAAGCGGCGAGGGCTTTCTCGTCCCCTCGCCCCAGGCCTAGCGCGATGAGCGATCCGCTCCAGTTGACCGCGGCCGAGGCCGCCCGCTCGATCGCCGCCGGGGAGCTCGGGGCCGTGGACCTGCAAGACGCCTACCTGGCGCGCGCCCGGGCCGACACACTCAACTGCTTCACCTGGGTTGCCGAGGAGGGTGCCTCTGCCGTCGCGGCCCGCGCTCAGACATCCGAGGCGCCCCACGCGTCCGCTGTCGCGGCGAGCGGTTCGTCCTCCGGCGCGCCCCGCGCTCCGCTCGGCGGCGTCCCGCTCGCGGTCAAGGACCTGTTCTGCACCGAGGGCGTCCCCTCCCAGTCGGGCTCGCGCATCCTCGAGGGGTACCGGCCGCCCTACACCGCCACCGTAGTCGAGCGCCTGCTGGCAGCCGGTGCGTCGCTCCTGGCCAAGACCAACCAGGACGAGTTCGCGATGGGCTCCTCCAACGAGAACTCGGCCTACGGCCGGGTCCTGAACCCTTGGGATCGCACGCGGGTGCCTGGCGGCTCCTCCGGCGGCTCGGCCGCGGCAGTCGCCGCCGGGCTCGCGCCCTGGGCTTTGGGCACCGACACCGGCGGCTCGATCCGCCAGCCGGCCGCCCTGTGTGGGATCGTCGGGCTCAAGCCGACCTACGGCGCTGCGTCGCGTCGAGGCATGATCGCCTTCGCCTCCTCCCTGGACCAGGCCGGCCCGCTCACCCGCGACGTCACAGACGCGGCTCTGATGCTCTCCCACATGGTCGGTCGCGACGAGGGCGACGCCACCTCGCTGGACCTGCCTGAGGAGGTCGTCCTGCCCACCGCCGAGCGCCTCGACGGCCTCAGGTTGGGGGTGCCCGCCGAGCTGACCGGAGAGGGCGTCGAAGCCGGCGTGCTCGCCGCTTTCAACGCGACGCTAGCCAAGGCCCGGGAGTTGGGGGCGGAGATCGTGCAGGTCAGCCTTCCGCACGCGCCTCACGCCCTGTCGGCCTACTACGTGATCGCGCCCGCCGAGGCCTCCTCGAACCTGGCCCGCTTCGACGGAGTCCGCTACGGCCTGCGCGTCGACGCCCCCGACCTGGTCGGCATGTACACCAACACCCGCCACGACGGTTTCGGCCCCGAGGTCAAGCGACGCATCATGCTCGGCACCTATGCTCTCTCCTCGGGCTATTACGACGCCTACTACGGTCGCGCCCAGCGCGTGCGCACCAAGATCGTCGAGGACTTCCGCGCAGTGTTCGAGCGCGTCGACTTCATCGTCACACCTACGAGTCCCACCGTCGCCTTCGAGCTCGGCGCCAAGACCGGCGATCCCTTGGCCATGTACCTGAGCGACTTCTGCACCGTCCCGATGTCCTTGGCCGGCATCCCCGCGATCTCGATCCCCTGTGGCCTCAGTGGCTCCGAGCAGGGCGTGGGACCGGGCGGGATCGGCTTGCCGGTCGGCTTCCAGCTGGCGGGGCCGGCCTTCAGCGAGAACGGCCTGCTCGACGCCGCCCACGCATTGGAGCGCGCGATCGGCTTCGATTTGGCGCCCGCACGGTTCCCACCCGGAGAGGGCTCATGAGCGGGTGTCCGGAGCGGCTAGGTTTGGTTGAGGTGCGTGTTGCAGGTCCCGAAAAATGGGTGACTCGCGCGCGCGGGGCGTCGAATGAGTAGCGCCTACGAACCCGTCATCGGACTGGAGATCCACATCCAGCTGGCGACTCGCACGAAGATGTTCTGCGGCTGCGAGCTGTCCTTCGGCGAGCCGCCCAACACGCGCACCTGTCCCGTCTGCCTCGGCTTGCCCGGGGCCCTGCCCGTCGCCAATGCCCGGGCGATCCACTTCGGGCTGATGATCGGTCTCGCGGTCGGCTCGGAGCTTGCCCCTCGCTCGATCTTCCACCGCAAGAACTACTTCTATCCCGACCTGCCCAAGGGCTACCAGATCTCCCAATACGACGAGCCCCTTTGTTTGGGCGGACAGTTGGCGGAGGTGCGCATCCACCGAGTCCATCTGGAGGAGGACGCCGCCAAGTTGGTCCACGTCGGCGCCTCCGGGCGGATCCACGCCTCCGATGCCTCGATAGTGGACTTCAACCGCGGCGGCACTCCCCTGGCCGAGATAGTGACCGAGCCCGACCTGCGCTCAGCCGAGCAGGCCGGCGAGTGGCTGCGCCTTCTGCGCACCACGATGCGCCAGCTCGGAGTCTCCGACGTGAACATGGAGGAGGGCTCCCTGCGCTGCGACGCCAACATCTCCCTGCGGGTGGGCGGGACCGGTAACGGCGGCGAGCTCGGCACGAAGACCGAGCTGAAGAACATGAACTCCTTCCGTTTCATCGAACGGGGAATCCGCGCCGAGATCGCCCGCCAAGAGCAGATCCTGCAAGCAGGAGGCCAGATCGCCCAAGAGACCCTCCACTACGACCCCGCCTCTGGTCGCATCACCTCCCTGCGCTCCAAGGAGGAGGCCCACGACTACCGCTATTTCCCTGAGCCCGACCTGGTGCCGGTCGCCGTCGACCAAGCCATGCTCGACGCCGCCCGAGCGGAGATGCCCGAGCTGCCCGTCGCGCGCGCCGAGCGCTTCGAAGGCCTCGGCTTGAGCGAGGACAGCGCTCGGCTGCTCGCCTTCAAGGCCGAGTTGGGCGACTATTTCGAGCAGGCCCTCGCTGCGAAAGCGGATCCCGAGCCTGAGGCCCAGCTGCTCGCCAACTGGATCGCGGGTGACTTGACCGCGCGCTTGGAGGACGGCCAGGCGCCATCGGACTCGCGTGTCGCTCCATCCGCGCTCGCGAGTCTGTGCGGGCTCGTCGCCTCCAAACGGGTCAGCGTCGGTGCTGCCCGGCAGGTACTCGACACGCTCGTGGCCGACGGGGGAGATCCCGTGGCGATCGTCGAGGCCGAGGGCTTGGCGGCCCTCGACGGCGACGACGAGCTGGCGGCGGTCGTAGCCGCCGCCTTGGCCGCCAATGCCGATGCTGCCGAGCGCATCAAGGGGGGCAACCCCAAGGCGATCGGCCCGATCGTCGGCTACGTCATGCGCGAGACCAAGGGCCGCGCCGACGGTGGCGAGGTCACGCGCCTCGTGCACGAGCAGCTCGGCGTCTGAACCACGCGAATCGCCCCGCCGGGTCGCTGGTGTCGTAGCTCGGCGTCTGAACCACGCGAATCGTCCCGCCGGGCCGCTGGTGTCGTAGCTTTGCGTGTCAACTACGCGAATCTCCCCGCCGGTTGCGGGTTTTCTGGCACTCCGAACACCTGGCGTGCGCACATTTTGGACTAAAGGCCAAACAAGTTGGCTCGCCGGCCCGCCAATATGCTGGCATGACCAGTCAGACCGAAGCTTCAGGCGCTGTATCCCGGCGGTTTCTCCTGCTGCCGGAGCAGGCTGAGGCGGGCGCTAGGAAGGGAATCCGAATCCGGCGCTATCGCCTCGTGAAGATCTCACCGCAAGTCCCCTCCTCGCGGTGACAGATGTGCGGCCGGGCAGGGATTCCGAGCCTGCCCGGCCGACCATCGTCCGCGCCCTCCTGATGGTTATCGTCCGCCTCCTCCCGACGGCCATCCTCCGCGTCCGGCCCGCGATCCTCGGCGTCCGCCCGACGGCCTTGAGAATCCGCTCCATGGTCTAGGCTGTGGGGATGGCGCAATCCTCACAAAGCGGCTCGGCAGGACGTTCGCTTGGGCAGACCGTAATCGCGGTTCTCGTACTGGTCGTCGTCGGCTACATCCTCTTGAAAGTGATCATCGGCATCGCGCTCGCGATCGCCGGACCTGTCGTCCTGATCCTCGGAGTCCTGGCCCTCATATGGGCGTGGCGAGTGCTCTTCTGAGCGACGGAGTCCACTCCCCCGCCGTCAGCGCCCTGGCCGCTTCCGCATCCCCGGCCACGCTCCACTCCACGTCTGCGTCCACAGGCTCGTTGCAATGGCCTACCTGGCGATAGCCCTCTGCTTCGGCCTAGCCGGAGGCATCGTCGGTCGCATCAAGGGCTCCCCCTTCTGGATCTGGTTCCTGATCTCCGGTGTGGTGCCGATCTTCGGCTTGATGGCCGCGATTGCCTATCGCTCCGATCGAAACGAGCCGCGTCGACGCTGCCCCAAATGCGGACGGGTAACGATGGCCTACGATGCCTTGTGCACGCGTTGCGGAGAGGAGCTTGAATACCCGGAGACGCTCGGCTTGGAGCGATGATGTCGGAATAGTCCAACCCCATGAGTTGATCGGGTGGATCACGACGTGCCCGGGCAATCATTAGTCATATGCTAATTTTTGCTAGTTATTAGGTTCAGCCTAATATAAGCGTTGCCAAGCCACCGGCGAGCAGTAGGCTGCAGAATGTGCCGATCAAGAAATACTCAGTGATCTGATCGTCGTGCCCTTGTGCTTGGTCAACATCGCTGCGAATCTCTGGGAGACGGAGCAGCCCCTTTGCCGCGATGATCACAGCGGCCCCGGTTAGATTGCCCGAGAGGGTCATCCCGGCGACGAATAGACGCTCCATTGGGCCGAGCAATCTCCCTCCCTTCAACTTGGGTTCGCTCTTGGTCGCAGGAGTGCCGGCTGCGATGAGCACGAGCCTCACGATCCTGTTGGCCGTGGCAAGCAAGAACAGCGCAACGCTAGCTCCAAGCAGAAATTGCTCGATGCCGACCGACCCGACAAATGGGAACGGCAGTCGCGAATACCAATGCGCCAGCGGTCCCGAGATGCCGGCGCTCTGTCCGCTGAGCGCAAAGGCGCATAGGAGAGTTGTGGAGATCCATCCGAGTTGCCAGCCTGCGTCAGATCGTCCACCTGTTGCATGGTCGAATGACAACCAGATCCCCACCGCAACAATGGTGGCTGCGCAGACGATCGCGGTCTCGCGGGGCGGTAGATCGCTCAGAGTGGCCAACGCCAATACGATGACCAGCGCACCGAGACCCGCAATTATCGTCCGCAGTGGCGAGACAGGTTCGGGGGACCATCGCAGCAGGTCGGCGACGGCAAAGGCGAGCATCGCCAACGACAGCACGATCATTCGGATTCCACTTCCAGACGCCGCTGTGCGGCGTCGACGGCGAACGCACCGCTGCGCCTAAGGTTCTGAGACACCGCGCCCTGCGTTATGCCCTCGTCTTCAGCGAGCTGCGCTTGAGGTCGATCCAGGATGAGGCCCAGCAAGAGTCGCTGTTGACGCTCGGTCATCTGATCGACAATTGCGTCGCGGCAGAGCAGCAGGGCCTCGACTGCGCGTGCGTCCGTGTGGGTGCAGTCCATATCTCTCGTGGCGGAGGGCTCCGGCCAACATACGAAAGAAGTGCGCGCGTACCAAGTGCGTGGCGAGTTCGCAAGGGTCTTGGCACGGTCAATCGCCTCGCGCGCAGACCACCAGCCCGGTCCATCCTGGGATGCTGGTGATCTGCTTCGGTCGAACACGGTGACGTTGCCAAAGCCGAGTCCATAGCGAGAGTCTGCACTGTGTTTGCACGCGAGCAGTTCCAGGCGGATGACAAGACTGGCAAAGACGGCGGAAGCAACGGTGGAGAAGCCGCCTTGAAACTCGTCGCCGGTGGTCAAGTCGAGCGGCTGAACCGGCGTGCAAAGCGTATTTGTCCGGTCCAATATGGTGCTCAGTGACCGCTGTAGCCCGCGGCGATCGCTGTGTAGCTTGGAGGCGACGACGTCGCCGATGAGGGTTGCCAGCTGCTCGGTGTCTTTGCCAGGCATCGCGACATTAGAATATAGCTTATTTTGGCAAGAGATTAGCCACCGGCTTATATCGTCCAGACAAAAGTTTAGGCCTGCCTAAGCGACTCCCTCGCATAGGCTGTTCTCACAGCCATGTCAAGCCAAGTGAAGACAGCCATCCCTCCGGTCGGACCGCGCATCACGCGGCTGATCAAGCGTGCCGGCTTCGAGGACGAGCGCTCCTTCATCCTGCGCGTCGTCCAGCCCGCCTTGGTCGGCATGATCGACGGCACCGTCTCCTCGATCGCCCCGATTTTCGCAGCCGCCGTCTCCTCCGATTCGCACACGGCCTTCGTGGTCGGGCTCTCGACCGCCCTCGGCGCCGGGATCAGCATGGGCATATCCGAGGCCCTCTCGGACACTGGCGAAACGACCGGTCGCGGCTCCCCGGTGGTACGCGGCACGATCACCGGTGGCATGACCGCCTTGGGCGGCATCTTCCACACCTTGCCGTTCCTGATCAAAGACACCCACAACGCTCTCATCGTGGCGGGCATCGTCGTGGCGATCGAGCTGTTCGTGATCGCCTGGGTGCGCGAGCGCTTCCTCGACGTGTCCCTGCGTTCCTCCTTGATCGTGGTGACCCTCGCGGGGGCGATCGTCTTGGCCATCGGTGTGGCGATCGGGAGCTCTTAGCCCAGAAAACCCGCTGGTACACTCGGCTTTATCGAACGTGAGGACCGCCGACGTCCTCGCGTATTCGCAACCCCCCGAACAGAAGGAAGGAGGTCGGTGAAATGCGTGCAGTCGACGCGGTCATGGAATGCCTTAAGGCGGAGGGCGTGGACGTCGTCTTCGGCTTGCCCGGTGGCGCCAACCTCCCGACCTACGACGCCTTCGTGGACGGCGGTCTGCGCCACATCCTGGTCCGCCACGAGGCCGGCGGGGGACACGCCGCCGAGGGCTACGCCAAGGCCTCCGGCAAGGTCGGCGTCGCCTTCGCCACGTCCGGCCCCGGCGCGACCAACCTGATCACCCCGATCTGCGACGCGATGATGGACTCGGTCCCGGTCGTGTTCATCACCGGACAGGTGCGCACCGAGCTGCTCGGCACCGACGGCTTCCAAGAGGCCGACACGATCGGGATCACGATGCCGATCGTCAAGCACTCCTTCATGATCCAAGACCCTCTTGAAATTCCAAGGGCGATCCACGAGGCCTTCTATGTGGCCCGCTCCGGGCGCCCCGGCCCGGTCCTGGTGGACATTCCCCAGGATTTGTCACGAGCCGAGATCCCGTATGAGCCCGTCGCCGACATACGCCTGCCCGGCTACCAGCCGACGCTAGAGGGCAACCAGAAGCAGATCCGCCAAGCCGCCAAGGCGCTGGCGGCGGCGCGCCGTCCTGTGATCTACGCCGGCGGGGGCGTGGTCAACGCAAACGCGTCCGAGGAGCTGGTCGAGTTCGCCACCTCAGACCGCTTCCCCGTCACCTGCACCCTGATGGGCCTCGGCGCCTTCCCGGCCCGGGGCGCGGATGGCGCTCCACATCCCCAGTGGTTGGGAATGCTCGGGATGCATGGCACCCGCGCCGCCAACTACGCGATGGACGAGGCCGACCTGATCTGCGCGGTCGGAGCTCGTTTCGACGATCGCATCACCGGCAAGCTCTCGGAGTTCGCCCCGAAGGCGAAGTTCATCCACATCGACGTGGACCCCGCGGAGATATCGAAGAACGTCCCCGCCCACATCCCGATAGTCGGCGACGCCAAGCACGTGCTCGCAAAGCTGGTCGTCGAGTACCGAGCCCTCAGCGCCGACACCAAGCGCACGGATGAGTGGTGGGAACGCATCGAAGGATGGCGCAAGCAATACCCGCTCGCCTACGAGGACTCCGCCGACAACGAGATCAAGCCCCAATACATGGTCCAAGCGCTGTGGGAGGCGACTGGGGGCGAGGCGATCGTCACCAGCGACGTCGGCCAGCACCAGATGTGGGCCGCCCAGTACTACGACTTCCCCGCACCCCGGCGTTGGATCAACTCGGGCGGTCTCGGCACGATGGGCTTCGGCTTGCCCGCCGCGATGGGCGCCGCCGTCGGTTGCCCCGACCGGGTTGTGTGCTGCATCGCCGGCGACGGCTCGGTGCAGATGAACGCCCAGGAGCTCGCCACCTGCGCGCAGGAAAAAATTCCGATCAAGGTGTTCATCATGAACAACGGTTACCTCGGCATGGTGCGCCAGTGGCAGGAGCTGTTCTGGGACGGGCGCTACTCGCACGTGGAGATGGGCGACTACCCCGACTTCGTCAAGCTGGCCGAGGCCTACGGGGCGACCGGTATGCGCTTCGAAGACAAGTCCACCTTGGTCGAGGACATGAAGCGAGCGATCGCCACCGACGGCCCGGTCGTCGTCGACGTGAAGGTCACACGCGAGGAGAACACCTATCCCATGATCCCCGCCGGGCAAGCCGCCCGCGAGATGGTGGGGTGAGCGATGAGCGATTCGGCCACCAAGGAGCCGCTCAGCCTGGAGGGCCTGCAGGCCTCCGGCAACCTGCGCTCCGGGCGCAAGCACGTCCTCTCGATCCTCGTTGAGAACAAGTCGGGCGTCCTCACCCGGATCGCCGGCCTGTTCGCCAGGCGCGGCTTCAACATCGACACGCTCACCGTGGGACCCACCGACGACGACCACATCTCCCGCGTCACGCTCACCGTCGACGGGGCGATCCATCCGATCGACCAGGTCACCAAGCAACTGCACAAGCTCGTCAACGTCTTGAAGATCAGGGACCTCGAGCCGACCGACACGGTCGCGCGCGAGCTTGCCCTCTTCAAGATTTCAGCCGACGGAGCCCAGCGCGGCGAGCTGATGCAGATCACCGAGATCTTCCGCGGCAAGGTCGTGGACGTCACCAAGCGCTCGATCATCGTCGAGGTGACCGGCACCACCGACAAGGTCGAGGCCTTCGAGAGCATGGTCCGCCCCTTCGGCCTGATCGAGATGATGCGCACCGGAGAGATTGCCATCGCACGCGGTAGGGGTGAGACATAAGGGTCCAAGCGGGCGCGCGTTCGCGACCCGGTCGGAGCGGCCCCTTCAGCCTCAGCGAGGCCGACGAGGCTCGGCTCTGTGCCCGTTTGGATCTCGCTTTGCAGCGGGCGCGCCGCTCTGGGCGGGCCACGCTCGCGACGATCACTTACGAGGTGGGCGCCCACGTCGACCCTTCCGCGGTCGTGTGCGCTTCTCGCAGGCCCGGCGAGCACTGGTTCTGTTTTGAGCAGCCCGACCGTGGCGGCGCCGCCCTGGCCGGTCTCGGTGGGGTGGTGTGCCTGGAGGACTCGGGTCCTGAGCGCTTCTCCACAGTGGCCGACCGCTGGCGCGCGCTCTCGGCTGCGGCCGTGGCCGACTCGCCCGGGGAGCCCGGTGGCGGCGGTCCGATCGCCGTGGGCGGCTTCGCCTTCGCTCCCGGCGGCGGAGCTTCTCCGGCGTGGCGTGGCTTCGAACCGGCCTCCTTGGTCGTGCCCGAGATCACCCTCGCCCGTGAGCGCCACGAGGGCGGGCAGCGGGTGCGCCTCACCTTGGCCGCCTTGGTCCAGCCCGACGACACCACCGAGCAGGCCCTCGCCGTGCTCGAGCGGCGCCTGACCGAACTCTCCGACGCGCCTCTGCCCTTGCTCGATCCGGCTCCCACAGGCCGCTTCGAGGTCTCAAGCGGCATGCCCCCCGAGCACTTCGAGGCCGCCGTGGCGCGCGCGACCGAGACGATCCGGGCGGGCGACCTCCAAAAGATCGTGCTCGCGCGCGAGGTCCAAGTGCACGCGCCCAGCGAATACGACCCGGCGGCTGTGTTCGGTGTCCTGCGCGACGCCTTCCCCTCCTGTTTCGTCTTCTGTGTCGGGCGCGGCGACGCCACCCTCGTGGCCGCCAGCCCCGAGCTGCTAGTCCGTCGCGAGGGCCAGCGTGTCTCCACGATCGCTTTGGCCGGCTCCACCAGGCGCAGCGCCGACCCCGCCGTGGACGCCCACCTCGGCGAGCAGTTGATGCGCGACGAGAGCTATCGCGAGGAGCACGCGATCGTGGCGCGACGGATCGAGCGCACGCTCAACCGCTATGCGATCTGGGTCGCCACGCCGCCCGAGCCGGTGCTCGTCCAGATGGCCAACATCCAGCACCTCGCCACCCCGATCCGCGCCCAGCTGTCGGCGCCGGTCGAGGCGATCGAGCTCGCCGGCCTGATGCACCCCACACCCGCGGTCGGCGGCGAGCCTTTAGCGGGCGCGCTCGGCTTGATCCCGGCCCTGGAGGGCCTCGATCGCGGCTGGTACACGGGCCCGGTGGGCTGGACCGACGCCGCCGGCGACGGCGAGTTCTGCGTGGCTTTGCGCTGCGCTTTGTTGCGCGGCAACGTAGCCCGCTGCTATGCCGGCAACGGCATAGTGCGCGGGTCCAAGCCGGCGGCTGAGCTGGCGGAGACCGAGGTCAAGTTGCAGGCGCTTCTGCCCTTGCTTACGAGCTGAGCCTTGCTCACGAGCTGAGCGCGCCCGCGACGGCGTCCCACACACGGCGGTGCAGCTGCACGTTGGCCGCCCGCTCGCCCCGAACCTCCACGAGCGCCGAGTCGCTCCCGGCCAATGCCTGCTCCAAAGCCAAGCGCAGCCCGGCCACGTCGCCCACGGTCTCGTGCGCCAGGCCGTAGAGCGCCGCGGCTCGCGCGAAGTCAAGGCCCGGCGGCGTGGCGATGTGCTCGGTGAAGGCGTCTTTGGCGCTCGCCGAGCCCGCGACCGGCAAGAAATCGAAGATCCCCCCACCCTCGTTGTTCAGCAGCACGATCGTCAACTTCAAGTCGAGCCTGCGCGCGGCCAACAGGGCGCTCAGGTCATAGGCGAGCGCCACGTCGCCGATCAACAGCACGACCGGCCCCCGGCTCGCCGCGGCCGCCCCCAACGCGCTCGAGACGGTGCCGTCGATGCCGTTGGCGCCGCGGTTGCACAGCACCCTCGGCGGGTCGGCTCGCACCGGCCAGAACGTCTCGATGTCGCGCACCGGCATCGAGGAGGCCACGAACAGGGTCGCCTCCCGCGGCAGCAATACCCCCAACTCGGCCGCCACGACCGGCTCGCTGCAACCGCTCGCCCCGAGCACCCCCAAGATCGCCTCGGCCGCCAGCTCGTCGGCGCTGCGCCACGCGCCGAGCCAGTCGCGATCGCCCTCGCGCGAGCCCACCAGCACGCTCAGTGCGGCCGCCGGCTCGAGCGCCAGCGATTCGCACAGCACGCTCGCCGGGTCCTGCCCAGCCCCCTCCGGGTCGAGCGCGACCTGACGCACATCGGTGAGGCTCGCCAACCAGCTACGCAGTGGCTTTGAGACTGGCAAGTCGCCGACCCTGAGCACGAGCTCGGGCGCGTGCTCGCGCACAAAGCCCTCGTCTCGCAGCAGAGCGTCGTAGTGGGCGATCGCCGCGTCGCCGCGGCGCGCGCCCGACAGGGGGTCGGCCAGCAGCGGCCAGCCAAGCACCTCGCTCGCCGCGGCCGCGGCCTCGCCGAGCGGTGTGTCGCGCTCGTGGCGCCCTGCCACGATCACCCCGCGCCGGGCCTCCCCGAGTGCCTCACGCAGAGACAGGGTGCCGGGGCGAGCGGCGGTGTGGCGCAAAAACGGACCGCCGTCCGCGCGCCCCTCTCCCGCCACGGGCATCTGCTCGCACACCAAAGGCTCGCGCAGGGGAAAGTTGAGGTGAACCACACCGGGCCTGCCCTCCAAGGACGTCCACCAGGCGCGGCAGGCGAGCGTACGGATCCAGCGCAGGCGCTCGGGCGTGGCGTCATGCGTGCCGACCTCGAAGAACCACTTGGCAAAGCCGCCGAAGATCTTCAGCTGGTCGATCGTCTGCCCGGCGCCGACTTCGCGCAGCTCGGGCGGGCGATCGGCGCTCAGCACGATCAAAGGTACGCGCGCCTCGTGGGCCTCGACGACCGCGGGCAGGAGCTCGGCGACCGCCGTACCCGAAGTGCACGCGATCGCGACGGGTAGCGCCGAGGCCTTGGCCAAGCCGAGCGCGAAGAAGCCGGCGCAGCGCTCGTCCACGTGGGAGTGGCAGCGCAACCTCCGCTCGGCGGTCAGGCTGAGCACCAGGGGCGCGCTGCGCGAGCCGGGCGAGGTGCAGGCGTCGCGCATGCCGCAGCGGGCCAACTCGTCCACGAACGCGCCGAGCAGCGCATAGGTATCGTGCGGGGTGTTCAAAGGATCGAAGTCGGTTCCGTCGAAAATGTGGGATAGCTCGTAGTATTCAGCTTGTGGCCGAGAGGGAACGGGTGGCTGTTAGCAGGCGCGAAAATGTGGTCATGCTGCATGGCTTCGGTGGAACGGGCCGCTCGTGGGACGATGTCATAGCGCATCTGCCCCCAAGCTATCGCTCGCTCGCGCTGGACCTGCCCGGGCATGGCGATCAGCTGGAGGCCCACCGGCCGATCAGCTTCGACAGCTGCGTGAAGAGCGTGCTCGAACGCGCCCCCGAGCGCTTCGTGCTGGCGGGATACTCGCTGGGCGGCCGCGTCGCCCTGCACATCGCGCTCGCGGCGCCCGAGCGGATCGAGCGCCTGGTGGTGATCTCCACGACCCCGGGCATCGTCGAGGCCAAGGAAAGGACGGCGCGACGCAAGCTCGACCGGCGCTTGGCCGATGAAATCGAAGAGGGCACGATGGAGCAGTTCAGCGACCGTTGGCGCGGCCAGGCGATGTTCGCCGAAGACCCGTCCGAGGTCGATCAGTTAGCGCGCGCCGAGCACGCGCGCAACCGGCCCGAGGGCTTGGCCGCCTCGCTGCGAGGCGTCGGCACCGGCGAGATGAAGCCCCTGTGGGATCGCCTGGAGGAGATCAAGATGCCGACGACCGTGATGGCCGGCCGGCGCGATCGCAAGTTCGTGCGCGTCGCCGAACAAATGGTCAAGATAATCCCCGAAGCGCTGCTACAGGTCGTGGGGGGCGGTCACTGCCTGTTGTTGGAGTGCCCCCGCCAGGTCGCCGCCGCGATCGTCTAGGCCGCGATCGCCCAAGCCGCGATCGCCTCGGCGCAAGTAGCCGACCCCGGGAAAACCGCTAGGCCCAGCCCGCGTACTCGAGCGGCTCCACGCCCAAACCCGCCGCGCCCGGCAGCGCGATGCGCCCGCCGCGCGGGGCGAGCGGATCGGCCGGGGACTCGAACATCCCGAGCGTGGCCAGGCCGCAGGCGGCGAGCGGGCCGCGCGAGGCCAAAGCGGCCGCGGCCTGCAGGCCGGCCGCGACGCCGAGCGGCCCGTCGAAGCTCGAGGCGACATACACCTCCGCACCGGAGGCGCGCACGAGCGTGGCGGCCGCGAGCAGGCCCGAGATGCCACCGCAGCGGGCGATCTTCAAGCACACCGCGTCGGCCACGCCCGCCGTCAGGGCTCCGTGCTCGGCGGCTGTCTCGTCGATCGCCACGCGCGCGGCGACCCGCTCGCGCACCTCGCGCACGGCGGCAAGCCCGTGCACCGGCTCCTCCACCAACTCAAGGCCGACCGGGGAGAGCGCTTCGATGTTGCGCACCGCTTGCTCCACACTCCATGCGCCATTGGCGTCCACGCGCAGGGCCACACGGGGCCCCGCCGCGGCCCGCACCGCCGCGAGGCGCCCGGCGTCGTCGCCGATCCCGACCTTCAGCTTCAGGCACGCAAAACCTTCGCCAACCGCCTCGGCCGCCTGGGAGGCGGCGCCCGCGCGATCGGTCGCCGACAGGGTCGCGTTGACGGGGACGCTCTCGGCTGGTGTCTCGGCCACGAGCGAGGCGACCGAGCGTCCGCTGCGTCTGCCGGCGCGATCCCACAGCGCCAGGTCGATCGCCGCGAAGGCCTCGGGCAGGTCCTCGGCGCGGCGGCACGCGTCCACGAGTTCGGCGCCGTTCATCGCGCCGGAGGCCTCCACGAGCGGGCGGTAGCGCTCCAAGGCTCGCTCGACGCGCGCGAGGCTGACGCCGTCGTAGGGCTCGAGCGGCGCCGCTTCGCCGTAGCCGGTGAGACCGTCCGGATCGGTCAGCGAGACGAGCAGCACCTCGCGCTCGCGCAGCGTGCCGTAGGAGGTTTGAAGCGCTCGGGCGAAGCGCAGCGTGCGGCGGCGCACCCGGAGCTTCATGGGGCGCGTCCGCTCAGCTCCCGATCCCGCCGCTGAGCAGGATGCCGGCGGAGAACAAGAGGCAGAAGACGAGCTGTAGCGCCCCGGTCTTGGCCAGCGCCCCGTTCAAGGAAGGGCCGTCCACGCGCGTGCGCACGACCTTCACGAGGGGCAGCGCCAAGGGGATCGCAAGCCAAGGCAAGAACAGCCAGGCGGTCATCGACCCGAGCACCCAGGGCAAGGGCACGAGCACGAAGGCGCCGGCGACCATCGCCGTGTATAGCGCCCTGGTCCGTTCGCGGCCGAGGCGCACCGCCAAGGTGCGCTTGCCCGCGCGCCGGTCGGTCTCCAGGTCGCGCACGTTGTTGACGACGAGGATCGCGCTGGCCAGCAGGCCGACCGGCACCGCACAGGCGAAAGCCTCCCAGGGCAGGGCTTGGACCTGCACGAAGTAGGAGCCGCTGACGGCGACGATCCCGAAGAAGAGGAACACGAACAGCTCGCCCAAGCCCTCGTAGCCGTAAGGGCGCGGACCGCCCGTGTAGAGCACGCCGGCGAGGATCGAGGCGGCGCCGACGGCGATCAGCTCCCAGCCGGCCACCGCGACCAGGTAGACGCCGCACAGGACCGCCAGGCCGAAGGTGACATACGTCGCGAGCAGGACGCGGCCAGGCGGCACCAAGCCACCGGCGGTGACCCTGACCGGCCCGAGCCGATCCTCGGTGTCGGCGCCGCGCCGCGCGTCGGAATAGTCGTTTGAGAGGTTGGTTCCGACCTGGATGAAGATCGCCCCGAGCAGAGCCGCCACGAAGGCGAGCGGGCGAAAATGGCCGGCGCCCAAAGCCAGCGAGGTGCCGACCAGGACGGGGGCCACCGCCGCCGGCAGGGTGCGTGGGCGCGCCGCCATGAACCAGATGTGGGCGGCGCTCGAGGCTTTCGGGGTCGGCGCCGCCGCCGGCGGGGGAGAGCCGATCGTGCCGAGCGCGGTCATGCCCGCCTGGGAAAGCGCGCGAAGTCGGGCGTGCGCTTCTGCTTGTAGGCGTCGCGCCCCTCCTGGGCCTCCTCGCTGCCGTAGAACAGGAGGTTGGCGTCGTGGGCCAACTGCTGGATGCCCGCGAGGCCGTCCTCGGCCGCGTTGAAGCTGGCCTTGAGCAAACGCAGGGAGAAGGGGGAGAGGGCGAGCATCTCCCGGCACCATTGCACGGTCTCCTCCTCCAGGCGCTCCAAAGGCACCACCGTGTTGATCAAGCCCATCTCCAAAGCCTGCTGGGCGTCGTATTGGCGGCACAAGAACCAGATCTCCTTGGCCTTCTTGACGCCCACCATGTCGGCCAGCAGGCCGGCGCCGAAGCCACCGTCGAAGGAGCCCACGCGCGGCCCGGTCTGGCCGAAGCGGGCGTTGTCCGCGGCGATCGTCAAGTCGCACACCAGTTGCAACACCTGGCCGCCGCCGACGGCGTAGCCGGCCACCATCGCGATTACCGGCTTTGGCAGCCGGCGGATCTGGATGTGCAGGTCGGTCACGTGAAAGCGCCCGGGACGGGTGGGGTCTGGGTCGCCGGACTCGTTCTCGGAGAGGTAGCCGGAGTCTCCGCGCACGCGCTGGTCGCCGCCGGAGCAGAACGCGAGCGGCCCCTCGCCGCACAGCACGATCGCGCCGACCTCGCCGTCCTCGCGCGCCTCTTCGAGCGCTTGGGAGATCTCGACGATCGTGAGCGGGCGAAAAGCGTTTCTGACCTCGGGCCGGTCGATCGTGATCTTCGCGATCGACGGGCCGCCCGGCTCGACGGGCGCCTTCTCGTAGCGGATGTCCCGGTATTTGCCTGCTGTGGTCCAATCGATGGCCAAGTTCCTCAACGCTCCTGTCTCGAGAAGGGCGCGTCGCGTCGGCGCGCGCCGATGATTCCGTCGCGAAGGCTAGTAGTTCGCGACTTGCGGCTAGCCTTTGAGCGATGCAGGTCGAGGCATGGTTGCAGCGAGCTGCCGGCTCGGCGCCGACACGGACCGCGCTGGAAACCCCCGACGCGCGGGTGTCCTACCGCGAGCTGGCCCGGTTGGCGCAGGCGGGCGCGCGCGAGCTGCGCGAGCGCGGCGTGGCTCGGGGCGAGCGTGTCGCGATCGCCCTGCCGCCTGGTGTCGAGTTCGCCCAGGCGCTGCACGCCTGTCTGCTGGTGGGTGCGGTGGCGACGCCGATCGACCTGCGTTTCAAGTCGCAGGAGCGCGAGGCGATCGTGGGGGACAGCGTGCTGATCGACACGCCTCTGCGCGCGGCTTCCGTCGATGAGGAGCTCGGCGGCTACAGCCACGACCTCGACGAGGTGTGCGCGGTGATCCACACCTCCGGCACCACCTCCGCACCGCGCCCGATCGAGCTGACCTACGGCAATTTCCTGTGGAGCGCGCTCGGCTCCTCGGTCGCGCTCGGCGTGGACCCGCAGGAGCGCTGGCTGTGCAACCTGCCGCTCTCCCACATCGGCGGACTCTCGATCGTGCTGCGCAGCGCGATCTACGCCACGACCGCCGTCATCCACGAGCGCTTCGACACGAGCCTGGTGCTGCGGGCCTTGGCCGAGGAGGAGATAACGCTCGTCTCGCTCGTCTCGACCACGCTCGCGCGTCTGCTCGACGCCGGCCTGCACGATCCCCCGCGCCTGCGCTGGGCGCTCACCGGGGGTGGACCGCTGCCTGCGGCGCTGCTCGAACGCGCCCACGCGGCCGGGGTGCCCGCCGTGGCGACCTACGGTTTGACCGAGGCCTGCTCGCAGGTCAGCACCGGCGCGGCGGCCCTGTTCTGCACACGGCTCGAACTGGCCGGCGACGGGGAGATCTTGGTCGCCGGCCCGACGGTCGCCCCAGGCTCGCTCGGCCCCGACGGCCGCTTGCACACCGGCGACCTCGGCGAGATCGGCGCCGGCGGTGCGTTGCGCGTGATCGGGCGCAAGGCCGACACGATCGTCAGCGGCGGGGAGAATGTCGCGCCGAGCGAGGTCGAGGCGGCGCTCGAAGCGCACCCCGAAGTGATCGAGGCGGCGGTGCTCGGAAGGCCCGATCCACAGTGGGGAGAGGCCGTCGTGGCGGTCGTCGTGACCGCGCCCGCTACGCAACTCGGGGAGGCGGAGCTGCGCGATCATTGCCGTGGGCGCCTCGCGCCCTACAAGGTCCCCAAGCAAGTGCGGATCGTCTCAGACTCGCTCCCGCGGACCGCGTCTGGCAAGCTACTGCGCAGGGAGTTGCAAGGGATCTCGATATGAGCACCGTTCAACCTGAGGAAGGACGAGGCAACGAGGCGGCGCGCGAGCACCGCGCGGCGAGCCTGACCCATTGGGAAGAGGCGGCTTCTGGCTGGATCGCGCGCCAAGCTGCTTTGCGCGAGCTTTCGGCCCCGGTCTCCCATTGGATGATCGACGCGGTCGACCCCCAACCCGGCCAGCGCGTGCTGGAGCTGGCCGCCGGGCTGGGGGAGACCGGCTTCCTCGCGGCCGAACTGGTCGCGCCCGTCGGCGGGGTCATCACAAGCGACCAGGCCGACGCGATGCTCGACGGCGCGCGCAAGCGAGCGGGCGAACTGAACCTGACGAACGTCGAGTTCCAGGTGCTGAACGCCGAATGGATCGACCTGCCCGTCGCCAGCGTCGACGTGGTGCTGTGCCGCTGGGGCTACATGCTGATGGCCGACCCGCTCGCCGCCCTGCGCGAGACCAGGCGAGTCCTGCGCCCCGAAGGCCACGTCGGACTGGCCGTGTGGGACTCCATCGAGCACAACCCGTGGGCGCTGTTGCCCGGCGCCGAGCTCATGCAGCGGGGCCTGCTCGACCCGCCCGCGCCTGGCACGCCCGGCCCGTTTGTGCTGGGAGACCGCAAAAGGATGCGGGCGCTGCTGGAAGACGCCGGTTTCGACGAGGTTTGGGTCGAGCCCCTGGAGCTCACCCAGCGCAGCGCGAGCTTCGATGAGTTCTGGGAGACGACGCTCGACATCGCCCGCGCCTTCCACGACGCGGTCCTGGCGCGCCCCGAGCCGGAGATCGCCGAGATCCGCGCCAGCCTCGCCGAGCGTTTCGCGCCCTACACGGCCGAGGACGGGTCGCTTGAGATCCCTATGCGCACCTTGGTAGGGGTCGGCACCGCCTGAGCGTGGCCGGTCGGCTAGGCTGGCGCCCATGCTCTACGACGACGATGCAGACCTAAAGCTCCTCGACGGCAAGACCGTCGCAATCCTCGGCTACGGCTCCCAGGGCCACGCCCACGCGCTCAACCTGAAGGACTCCGGCGTCAAAGTCGTGGTCGGCCTGCGCCCTGAGTCCGCCTCCGCCGGCAAGGCCCGCGCGGAAGGCCTGGAAGTACTCTCGCCCGTCGAGGCCGCCTCGCGCGGGGACCTCGTGATGATGCTCGTGCCCGACGAGCTACACCACCAGGTGTGGGACGAAATCTCAGACGGCATCGCCGAGGGCAACGAGCTGCTGTTCGGCCACGGCTTCTCGATCCACTACGGCGAGGTCGTACCCCCGCCCGGCGTGGACGTCGCGATGGTCGCGCCGAAGGGCCCCGGCCACCTCGTGCGACGCCAGTTCACCGAGGGCTCGGGCGTGCCCGGCCTGATCGCCGTCGCCCAGGACGCCACCGGCAACGCCCGCGCCTTGGCGCTCGCCTACGCCAAGGGCATCGGCTGCACCAGGGGCGGCGTGATCGAGACGACCTTCAAGGACGAGACCGAGACCGACCTGTTCGGCGAGCAGGCCGTCCTCTGCGGCGGCGCCTCCGAGCTGGTCCAAGCCGGCTTTCAAACCTTGGTGGACGCCGGCTATGACCCGGAGATGGCCTACTTCGAGTGCCTGCACGAGCTCAAGCTGATCGCCGACTTGATGTACGAAAAGGGCCTGGCGGGAATGCGCTACTCGATCTCCAACACCGCCGAGTACGGCGACTACACGCGCGGCAAGCGCGTGATCACCGACGAGACCCGCGCGGCGATGCGCCAGATCCTCACCGAGATCCAGGACGGCACGTTCGCGCGCGAGTGGATCGCGGAGAACAGGGCCGGCCAGGAGAACTTCAAGCGGATGCGCGCCGAGCAGGCCGGCACCCAGGTCGAGCAGGTCGGCGGCGAGCTGCGCTCGCACATGGACTGGATCAAGACGTCCTTCTAGATGGCCGATCTGGCGATCCCAGATGAGCTGAAGCCCGCCGACGGGCGCTTCGGCTGCGGACCCTCCAAGGTTCGCCCGGAGGCTCTACGGCGCCTTGCCGGTGAGGGAGCGGCCCTGATGGGCACCTCCCACCGCCAGAAGCCGGTCAAGGGCCTGGTCGCAGAGATCCGAGCCGGTCTGCGCGAGCTGTTCAGCCTGCCCGAGGGCTACGAGGTCGCGCTCGGAAACGGCGGCGCGACCGCCTTCTGGGACGCGGCCTCGTTCGGGCTAATCGAGCGCCGCGCGCTGCACCTCGCCTTCGGCGAGTTCTCACAGAAGTTCGCCACCGTCACGACCGACGCCCCTTTTCTCGGCGACCCGGTCGTCGTCAAGGCCGAGCCCGGCAGCTCCCCCGGCGCCGAGGAGCTGGAGGCCGAGCTGGGGGGCCTCGAGGGAGACCCGGTGGATGCGATCGCCTGGGCTCACAACGAGACCTCGACCGGCGTGATGGAACCGGTGCTGCGCCCCGCCTCGGCCGGTGAGGCGCTGGTGCTGATCGACGCGACATCTGGCGCCGGCGGCCTACCCGTCGACGTGGCGCAGGCCGACGTCTACTACTTCGCCCCGCAGAAGGCCTTCGCCGGCGACGGCGGCCTGTGGATCGCCCTGCTCAGCCCGGCCGCGATCGAGCGGATCGCTCGGATCGAGGCGTCCGGGCGCTTCACGCCCGCCTCGCTGTCCCTGCCGATCGCGCTTGAAAACTCGCTCAAGGACCAGACCTACAACACGCCGGCCGTGGCCACTTTGTTTCTGCTGGCCGACCAGGTCCGCTGGATGCTGGCAGGGGGCGGCCTGGAGTGGTGCGTTTCGCGCACTTCGGAGTCCTCCTCGCACGTGTACGAGTGGGCCGAGAGCCGCGACTACGCGACCCCCTACGTCAACGCGCCCGCCAACCGTTCGCTGGTCGTCGGCACGATCGACTTCGACGAGCGCGTCGACGCCAAGCTGCTGGCGAGCACCCTGCGCGCCAACGGGATCGTCGACGTCGAGCCCTACCGCAAGCTGGGGCGCAACCAGCTGCGCATCGGCATGTTCCCCGCGGTCGAGCCCGCCGACGTGCGCGCCCTGACCGCCTGCATCGACTGGACCGTGGAGAGGATCACCGCATGAGCGCGGAGAGACTGAAGGTGCTCGTCAAGGAGAAGGTCGGCGACTCCGGCATCGAACTGCTCGAGCAGCACTTCGACGTGGACCTCGGCGTTGACTGGTCCCAGGAGGAGTTCGAGCAGCGGATCGGCGCCTACCACGGCATCCTGATCCGCTCGGCCACGAAGATGACCGCCGAGCTGATCGCCAAGGCCACCAACCTGCGGGTGATCGGTAGGGCCGGCGTGGGGGTTGACAACGTCGATGTCGAGGCCGCCACCCAGCGCGGCATCGTGGTCGCCAACGCGCCCCAATCGAACGTCGTCACCGCCGCCGAGCACACGATGGCCCTGCTCTTGGCGATGGCGCGCAACATCCCTCAAGCGCAAGCCTCCCTGACGAGCGGCAAGTGGGAGCGCTCCAAGTTCTCGGGCGTCGAGCTGTACGAGAAGACGCTCGGCATCGTCGGCTTCGGGCGCATCGGCCAACTGGTCGCGCAGCGCGCCAAGGGTTTTGGCATGCGCGTATTGGCCTTTGACCCTTACGTCTCGGCCGAGCGCTACCGCGAGCTCGGCGTCGAGAAGGCGGCCTCCTCCGATGAGGTGTGCGCGCAGGCCGACTTCATCACGATCCACTTGCCCAAGACGCCCGAGACCGAAGGTTGGATGGACGCGACCCAGTTCGCCAAGATGCGCGACGGGGTGCGCATCCTCAACGTGGCGCGCGGCGGCTTGATCGACGACGCGGCGCTCAAGGACGCTCTGGACTCGGGCAAGGTGGCCGGCGCCGCGCTCGACGTGTTCCCCTCCGAGCCGATCACCGAGTACCCGCTCTTTCAGGGCTACCCCCAGGTCGTGGTGACCCCGCACCTCGGGGCCTCCACCGCCGAGGCGACCGACCGCGCCGGCTACCAGAGCGCCGAGCAGGTGGTCGCGGCGCTGACCGGCGGCGTCGTCTCCACCGCCGTCAACATTCCCGCGATCGGCGCCGAGGACATGGAGGTGCTCGGGCCGTTCCTGCCGCTCGCGCGTCGCCTCGGCCGCCTCGCGATGGCCCTCGCCGAGGGCTCCTCGGTCGAGCGCATCGAGGCAGCCTTCATGGGACGCATCGCCGACTTCGACACGCGCCTGCTCTCACTCGCGGTGATCGAGGGCGCCCTCGAGGGTCGCACCGAGGAGCAGGTCAACCTCGTCAACGCCCCCTCTATGGCCCAGCAGCGGGGGATCGTCGTGGAGGAGAAGTCGGTCACCGAGGCCCAGGACTTCAACGAGCTGATCCGCGTAACCGTCGTCGCCGGCGGCGAGAAGGTCGCGGTCGCCGGCACCGGCATCGGGCCCCACCGCGTGCCGCACCTGGTCGAGGTGCAGGGCCGGCGCCTGACGATCGAGCTGACCCCGCACGTCGCGGTCTTCCGCTACGCCGACCTGCCCGGCATGATCGGCCGCGTCGGCACGATCTTCGGCGCGCACGGGATCAACATCTCCTCGGCCGCGGTCGGCCACACGCCCGACCACGACGAGCAGCGTCTCGCGGCGATGGTCGTCACCACCGACGCGCCGGTCCCCACGGACGTGGTGCAGGAGATCGTCGCCTCCGAGGGCTTCGTCGCCGGGTGGGCCGTCGAGCTGAGCTGAGGCGAACCCGCGCCGGCTCTGGCGCGATGGCCGTGCCGGTGCTACCCTCGGGGCACATGTCGTTCCAGTTCTCCCTGTCGCTTCTCCTTCTCCTCCCCCCTCGGGGGGAATAGCGCGTGGCGGCCGCGTAGCCGCAAACCCAAGGAGAAATCGGCAAGTAAGAGAACTGGAGAAGCGAGGACGACATGACTGATTCACAGGCACAACAGCCAGACGAGCGCGACCGCGTCAGGATCTTCGACACGACCCTGCGCGACGGGGAGCAGTCGCCCGGGATCGCGCTGAACCAGCAGGAGAAGCTGGAGATCGCCCACCAGCTGGCACGCCTGGGGGTGGACATCGTCGAGGCGGGCTTTCCGATCACCTCGCCCGGCGACTTCGAGTCGGTGCAGGCGATCGCCAGGGAGGTCGAAGGCCCCGTCATCTGCGCCCTGGCGCGAACCTCCCCGCAGGACATCGACGCCGCCTGGGAGGCGGTCAAGGACGCCGCGGGGGCGGGTGGGGCACGAATCCACACGTTCATCGCCACATCTGACATCCACATCGAGCGCAAGCTGCAGACCACGCGCGAGGACGTCCTGGGTCAGGTGCGCGCCGCGGTGGCACACGCTAAGAGCTACACCGAGGACGTCGAGTTCTCCCCCGAGGACGGCTCGCGCTCGGACATCCCCTACATGGCCGAAGCCATCCAGGTCGCCCTGGATGAGGGCGCGACCACGATCAACGTGCCCGACACCGTCGGCTACGCCCTGCCCGAAGAGTATGCGGCGATGTTCACCGAGCTTTACCGCCTGGTGCCCGACCTGCGGGGCGTGGTCGTCTCGGTGCACTGTCACGACGACCTGGGCATGGCGGTCGCCAACTCCCTGGCCGGGATCCAAGCCGGAGCGCGCCAGGTCGAGTGCGCGATCAACGGGATCGGCGAGCGCGCCGGCAACGCCTCCCTGGAGGAGATCGCGATGCTGCTACGCACCCGCCAGCCCGCCCTGGGCCTGTGGACAGGCATCGAGACGACCGAGATCTCGCGCACCAGCCGCCTGGTCTCACGCCTGACCGGCTATCCCGTGCAACCCAACAAGGCGATCGTCGGGCGCAACGCGTTCGCGCACGAGGCCGGCATCCACCAGGACGGGGTGCTGAAGGAGCGCGCCACCTACGAGATCATGGACGCCACCTCCGTCGGCCTGCGCTCCAACGCGATCGTGCTGGGCAAGCACTCCGGCCGCCATGCGCTGCGCCAAGCGCTGGAGGAGATGGGCTTCCAGCTGGACGGCCAAGCCCTGAACACGGCCTTCAAGCGCTTCAAGGAGATCGCCGACCGCAAGAAGCAGGTCACCGCGATGGACCTGGAGGCCCTCGTCACAGAGGACCTGCGCGGAGACGAGCTGGCCGCCTACGCCTTCGTGGACTTCGAGGCGGCCGCGTCCTCCTCGGGGCCGCCGATGGCGCGTGTCAACGTGAGCGTGGAGGATGGCGAAGGCGCGCGCACGGTGAAGACCGGCGAGTCCTCCGGCGACGGCCCCGTCGACGCGATCTTCAAGGCGATCAACGCCGCCACCGGTGTCGAGGCCGCCCTGCGCGAGTTCCGCGTCGACGCCGTCACCGAGGGCCAGGACGCGCTGGGCGAGGTTTCGGTCGTCGTCGAGGTGCAAGGGCAGACCGGCGCCGGTCAAGGCGTCTCGACCGACATCATCGAGGCGGCCGCGCGGGCCTATGTGCGGGCGCTTTCGATCGGGGTGGTGCGGGCGCGCGAAGGGGAGCGCGGGGTGGGGCTGCCCGAGGCCGCGGCATAGACGTGGCGACAGCGAACGCCAAGGGCAAGGCGGTGGCCGAGAGCCAGGGCGAGGACCCTCGCTGGCACGCCTTCGACTCTGCCGTCATCGGGGCGCGCGTGAAGGCCCTGCGCGAAGCGTCCTCGCTGTCCCTGCGCGACCTCGCGGAGCGCTCCGGCGTGAGCGCGCCGATGCTCTCCCAGGTCGAGCGGGGGGAGACGAGCCCCACGCTGACAGTGGCGGCGCGGATAGCCGCGGGGCTCGACCTGCGCCTCTCCCAGCTGCTGCGCCTGGATGAGAGCGGCTCGGTCACGATCGTGCGGGCCTCCGAGCGCTCCGGCGGGGGCAACGCCAAGCGCGGCCACCGCTTCGAGGTGCTGACCGCCGCCCAGCCAGGACAGCGTGCCGAGCTCTCCCGTCACACCCTCGCCCCGGGTGGCGCGACCGGCGCTCCCGACGATCCGCCGATGCACGAGCCCGGCAGCCGCGAGAGCGCCCTGGTCGAGCACGGCTCGCTCGTGCTCGTCTGCGACGGGCGGCGCCACCAGCTCTCCGAGGGCGACTGTGTCACCTTCGACGCCGACCTGCCCCACCACTTCGAGAACCCCACCGACCGCGAGGCCGTCTTTCTGGCGGTCGTAAGCGCCGGATTGCGACGCAGCTGACCCCCGGTCCGGCTCAAGGCCGGTGCGCAGCATCTGTACGATTCGTCTATGTGGAGGTGGGTTGCGAGGCTGCGCGAGATGCCGGTGGCGTTGGCGCTCGCGGCCGGCCTGACCCTGCTCGCGCTCGCGCTGATCCTCACGCTTTCGGGCTCGCCCACGGTCGTGGCGCGCACCAACGGCGTGCCCGCCAACCAGCCGATCCTCGAAGCCAAGACGAGCTCGGCCTGCCAGGCCCGTGAATCCGTTCCCGCGGGCACCTCGGCGATTCGCCTGACATTCGTGGCCGCCGCCGGCCCGCGCGTGAGCGTCAGCGTGGTATCCGGTGGACACACGCTGGCGAGCGGAACCACCGGCAGCGGCTGGACCAGTGGCGCCGTCACCGTCCCGATTCGCCGGCTCTCGCACCCTCTGTACGGGGCGACGCTCTGCTTCGGATTTGCGCACGCCCCCGAAACGGTCCAGATGGGAGGCTCCGCCACGAGTCCCGCCACCGCCGCCCATAGCTCCTCCAAACCGTTGCCCGGACGCTTCACCGTCGAATACATGCGAGCGGGCCCCACCTCGTGGTGGTCGCTGGCCACGACCGTCGCCCACCATTTCGGCCTCGGCCGCGCGCCCGCCGGCACCTGGGTCGCCTGGCTGGTGTTGCTGTTGATGCTGAGCGCCGTCGCGCTCGCCTGCCACCTCATCTTGCGAGAACTGCCTTGAGCGCGACCCGTCCACGCAAGGGCAACGCCCGCTCGCGCGCCCCTCGCGCGCGCCTGCCGGCGGTCCGCCAAGCGCTGGCACGGATTCCGCGGGCGGCCTGGGTGTGTGCGGCGATCGCTCTGCTGAACGCCGCCTCCTGGTCGCTGATCACCCCGCCGTTCCTGGCCCTCGACGAGCCCGACCACTTCGCCTACGTCCAGACCCTGGTCGAGGACGGGCGCCTGCCCTCCTCGGCCAAGAGCGAATACTCAGAAGAGGAGACGCTTGCGCTGGAAGACCTGCAACACAACGAAGTGCGCTTTCGTCCCGCCGGTCACACGATCTTCTCCGCAAGCTCCCAGGAAAAGCTTGAGGGCGATCTGGCGCGGCCACTGTCTCGCGCCGGGCCCGGCGGCGCCGGGGTGGCGACCTCCGAGCCGCCGCTCTATTACGCGCTGGCGGCGATCCCCTACGAGGTGGGCTCCAGCGGCTCGATCCTCGACCGCTTGGAGTTGATGAGACTGCTCAGCGCGCTGTTGGCCGGCGTGACGGTCCTGTTCGTCTATCTGTTTCTGCGCGAGGCCCTGCCACGCGTGCCGTGGGCCTGGACTGTCGGTGGGCTCGGCGTCGCGCTGGCGCCGCTGATGGGGTTCGCCTCAAGCACGGTCAACCCCGACGCGCTCCTGTTCACGATCTCCGCCGCCATCTTCTACTGCCTGGCGCGCGCCTTTGCACGCGGCCTGACGACCCGCTTGGCGCTCCTGATCGGCTCGCTCACCGCGCTCGGTTTGACGACTAAGCTGAACTTCGTCGGTATCGCCCCCGGGGTCGCGCTCGGCCTGATCCTGTTGACTTGGCGCGAGGCCCGCGTCGCCGGCCCGCGCGTCTATCGCACGATGCTGCTGCCGGCCCTGGCGATAGCCGTCGCGCCTGGTGTGCTCTACGGCCTGGTCAACTTCTTCTCCCACCACACCACCTTCGGCAACGTGTCCGGTGGCGCGGCGGGTCTCACCTCGACCCAGCACTCGATCTCGGGCGCGATCGACTACATCTGGCAGTTCTATCTGCCGCGCCTGCCGTTCATGCACAACGACTTCCCCGGCCTGTTCACCACACGCCAGATCTGGTTCAGGAACGTGATCGGCCTCTACGGTTGGGGCGACACGCCGTTTCCCGCCTGGGTGTACGAGCTGGCGCTCGTTCCTGTAGCCGCGATCCTGGCGCTGTGCGCTCGCTCGCTCGCGCTGGCCCGCTCCGGGCTGCGCTCGCGTGCGCCCGAGCTCATCACCTACGCCTGCATGAGCCTCGGGCTGCTGCTGCTGGTCGGCGCCTCCGGCTATCTCGCCTTCCCGACGAGCGCCGCCGAATTCACCGACGCTCGCTACCTGTTGCCGTTGGTGGTGCTGTGGGGCTCGATCCTGGCGCTGGCCGCGCGCGGCGCCGGACGGCGTTGGGGTCCAGTCGCGGGCGCCCTGATCGTGGTGCTCGTGATCGCCCACGACGTGTTCAGCCAGTTGCAGGTGATCGCCCGCTACTACGGGTGAGCGCGCGCCAAGCCCCTGCGGCGCGGGGGAGCTACGGGCGCAACAGCATTGTCTGTGATAACGTACGCTTGTATGGCGGGAACGACGGTGCATCAAGCAAGCCGCGCGGGTCTCGCGAGCCTCCATACCCACCAAGGAGACAGCTGATGCCGAAGACCATGTTCGAGAAGATCTGGGAGGCCCACGAGGTAGCCGACGGATTGCTCTACATCGACCTGCACCTGGTGCACGAGGTGACATCCCCCCAGGCGTTTGACGGACTGCGCCTTGCCCAGCGCAAGGTGCGCCGGCCCGACCGCACGCTGGCCACCGCCGACCACAACACCCCCACTGACGGCACTCCCATCGCCGCGCGCATCAAGGACGAGCTCTCGCGCGTCCAGGTGGAAACGCTCGAGCGCAACTGCGCCGAGTTCGGCGTGCCCGTCTACTCGCTCGGCTCAGAGCGCCAAGGGATCGTGCACGTGATCGGCCCCGACCTGGGCGTCACCCAACCAGGCATGACCGTCGTCTGCGGCGACTCCCACACCGCCACCCACGGCGCTTTCGGCGCCTTGGCCTTCGGCATCGGCACCTCTGAGGTCGAGCACGTGCTGGCCACCCAGTGCATGGTCCAGCAGCGCCCCCGCTCGATGCGCATCTCCTACGAGGGCGCTCTCGGCTTCGGTGTCACAGCCAAGGATCTGATCCTCGGCACGATCGGACAGATCGGCGTCGGCGGAGCCTCCGGGCACGTCGTCGAGTACGTCGGTCCCGCGATCGCCGCTCTCTCGATGGAGGGCCGCATGACCGTCTGCAACATGACGATCGAGGCGGGCGGGCGCGCCGGCATGATCGCGCCTGACGAGACCACCTTCGCCTGGTTCACCCAACCCGGCGTGCGTTGGCCCGAGGGACGTCCGGGCGCACCGCGCGGCGCCGCGCTGCAGCAGGCGATCTCCGACTGGCGCGGCCTGGCAAGCGACGAGGGCGCCTTCTATGACAGCGAGGTCGTGGTCGACGCCGCGGCGCTCTCTCCCCAGGTCACCTGGGGCACGACCCCGGCGATGGTCGCCCCAGTGGACTCGGCCGTGCCCGCGCCCGAGCAGTTCGACGAACCGGCCGATCGCGAGGCCACAGAACGGGCCCTGGCCTACATGGACCTGCGTCCCGGAACGCCGATCGAGCAGATCTCGATCGACCGCGTCTTCATCGGCTCGTGCACCAACTCCCGCATCGGCGACCTGCGCGCCGCCGCAGAGGTGGTCGAGGGCCGCAAAGTCGCGCCGAGCGTCAACGCGATGGTCGTCCCCGGCTCCCAACAGGTCAAGGCCCAGGCCGAGGCGGAGGGCCTGGACGAGGTGTTCCGTGCCGCCGGCTTCGACTGGCGCGTGGCCGGCTGCTCGATGTGCCTCGGCATGAACCCCGACATCCTCGCCCCCGGCGAGCGCTGCGCTTCGACCTCGAATCGCAACTTCGAGGGACGCCAAGGGCGGGGGGGACGCACGCACCTCGTCTCCCCCCAGATGGCGGCCGCCGCCGCGATCGAGGGGCACTTCACCGACATCAGGGATTGGAGCTAACGATGGAGCCGATCAACGTCATTTCCGGCAAGGTCACCCACCTGGACCGCGCCGACGTGGACACCGACCAGATCATGCCCAAGCAGTTCCTCAAGCGCGTGGAGCGCACCGGCTTCGGCCAGTTCCTCTTCTACGACTGGGCCAAGGAGCCCGGTTGGGATTTGCCCGCCAACCCGATCCTCGTCGCAGGGCGCAACTTCGGTTGTGGCTCCTCGCGCGAGCATGCGCCCTGGGGGCTACAGGACTACGGCTTCCAGGCGGTCGTGGCGCCCTCCTTCGCGGACATCTTCTACTCCAACTGCACCAAGATCGGGCTGTTGCCGGTCGTGCTCTCCGAGGAGGACTGCCGCTCGCTCGCGGAGGCGGGTGAGGGCGAGATCGACCTGCAAGAGCAGGAGGTTCGCTTCGCGGGTCGTCAGGTGCCGTTTGAGATCGACCACGAGATCCATCATCGGCTGCTCGAGGGGCTGGACGATATAGGGGCGACGTTGCTGCAAGAGCAGGCGATCAGCGACTACGAGCGCAATCACGAACGCGCTGGGCCGATCACGACGGCGCTTTGAGAGCGTAGTCTGGGCCCCCAATAATGGACTCGGTTTGTGAGGGGCTGGGCGGCCGCACCAAGACAATGCTGGGCACGGCCGCCTGGCCTGTGCTAAAAGAACGCATTACGCACCGAGTGGGGTGCGATCAGTCACATGGAGCATACAGCGTCGTCGGGAATTTGTGCGTACTGTCAGCCTATGGTCCTTCTTCCGAGGCTACGCTCAGGGTGCCACCCGCAGTTGGAGTCATTAGGTTGCCAGCCACGAAGGTAAGCACGCCGGCGCCGGCACCACCAGTTGTACACTGCCCCCCCGGGGTCCCGGTGCCTGTAGTCTCGACACCTCCAGTGACATTTTTGACTTGGTACTCAACATCTTCCCAGCCGCATTCCTCGCTGACTTTAAGTCCAAGCACTAAGCAGGCACTAAACCATTTCCAGATAAATGTTAATCGTAAAATTTCGCCGTTAGACATTAAGAATATTAGGCTTGGATATGGCAGTCCCTCTGGCGAAAGTTCGATGTCGGCAGTGCCTTCTTCGCAAAATTTATGTGATTCGCATGATAGCGGGGCCGTTAATGTGACTTCCGCTCCCGCTAAACTTAAGACTCCCGTAACAGTGCTTGTCCCATTGGAACCGACGGTACCAACCAGCGACACACTGCACTCGATACCGATGCCGACTTTGGTATCTTCAAGTATGAACTCTCCGGTCTGGGTTGTCGATATATTGCTGACGATTTCTGAGCCGTTAAGTAACCACACCGCTAATAATGTTGTTTCGGCGGAGGCGACGGCGACCAATACCGCCATAGACCCCAGCGTGAGCAATAGCGTAATTGTCATCGAAAAAACTTTATGCATTGGTGACCTTTCGTTGTTATAATGCGCCGATCGGCAGTTGTACCGGCGTTTAGGGTCCTGCCCGAGGCTAGCCTGTGCCGTTTGAGTTCCACGCATGCCTGCGTCGAGATTTATGGCGCCAACGAGGGCAGACCAAATACTGAGAGAATTCCGATAAGCGGAGTCAGCACAGTGTGGCATAGGCCCCATGCGGTGTCAAGTGGCTGGGGCGGCTTATCGCAGCCAAGCGCTTCCTGCGCGTTGTTCGTAAGCGCTAGTTATCCGAGGTTCAAGCAGTGTTTCGGTCGAGCTGGCGCAAGCTCCTCCGTGCCGGTCATCGCTCCTTTTGTAACGCCACCGTGTGATGCTCGAATCATCCGGATAACGAGAATCGCTGCTAGCATTGCTTGTCGAGGCCACGGTGAGCAAACGCCCGCACTCCATTTCCTTTTCGTCTCTGGCTCTCCCGGTGGCGCCAATGGCGTGCTTTCTCGTCGTGGGTTGCGGAGGCGGTGGCACGATTAGTCAGAGATCCGTCGGCTCGACCGGGGCGAGGATCCCCGCCGAGACAGAAACGACGATCACGACAAGCCGTGTCCCGCCGGGACAGCGCTACCGAGGCGACGGGGACGCCGACAATCCAAGCGACATTGACGGCAACGGCGACGTCGACCCAGGCAGGGACTCAGATAACGACTACCCCACTGCCGAGAGCTACCGGTTCCCGGACGTCGACGACAAGCCGATCGTGGATTTCGGTCATCGCGCCAGAAGCGCCCAATCGCGGGCGATCACCTCGATCGTCACTCGTTACTACGCCGCCGGTGTCGCCGGAGAAGGCGCCGCGGCGTGCTCGTTGCTGCTGGCGGCCGTCGCCCGCTCGGTGCCGGAAAGCTATGGCGCCGGAGGTCCCGCTTACCTGCATGGTGCCAGGACCTGTGCAGCGGTCGTAAACGCGTTGTTCAGTCATTTTGCGAGCGAATTGACCGAAGCTCCCGTCGTCCTTCTCGTGCGCGTTGAGGGCGAAGAGGCCCGGGTTGTGCTGGCCTCGCGCAAGCTGCGCGCAAGCCACATCTCGCTGGCACGACAAGGCGGTTCGTGGCATATCCAGGAACTGATCGGGTCGCCCCTGCCCTGAGGGACGCGACCGCCGGGACGGCCTCCCAGTGGATACAGTTCTGGGGCTCGCAGCCGCAGTTCCCAGCGGGCTGCGCGACAGGTCGCCCACCGATCAGAGAGGAACACATGCCACATCGCATCGTTACGCTCCCGGGCGACGGGATCGGCCCTGAGATCCTCGCGCCCGCCCTGGAGGTGTTGCGCGTCGTCGGGGATTTCCACTTCGAATCTCATCCATTCGGAGGTGCCTCGATCGACCTGCACGGCACGGCGCTGACGGACGAGACCCTCACCGCCTGCCGCCAGGCCGACGCGGTACTGTTGGCCGCAGTGGGGGGCCCCAAGTGGGACACCACCGATCCTCACGCTCCTCGCCCCGAGCAGGGTCTGCTCGGCCTGCGCAAGGGCCTCGGCCTGTATGCCAACCTGCGCCCCGTAAAGCCCCTGCCGGCGCTGTATGATGCCTCGCCGCTGCGCCGCGAGCGGATCGAGGGCACCGACCTATTGGTGGTGCGCGAGCTCACCGGAGGCATCTACTTCGGCGAGAAGACCCGCACCGAGGACTTCGCCTCCGACGTGTGTGCCTACTCGCGCGAGGAGATCGAGCGGATCGCGCGAACCGCTTTCGGCGCGGCACGAGCGAAGGTGAGCAGCGTGGATAAGGCCAACGTGCTCGAGACCTCGCGGCTCTGGCGCGAGGTCGTGATCGACGTGCACGCACGCGAGTTCCCCCACATCCAGTTGGAGCATGTCCTCGTGGACAACGCGGCGATGCAACTCGTCTCCGCGCCGCGTCACTTCGACACGATCCTGACCGAGAACATGTTCGGCGACATCCTCTCCGACGAGGCCGCGATGATCACGGGCTCGATCGGGATGCTTCCCTCGGCGTCGCTTGGGGCTGACGGTCCCGGACTGTTCGAGCCGGTCCATGGATCGGCGCCGGACATCGCCGGGCGCGCCATCGCCAACCCGCTTGCCATGTTTCTCTCCGCCGCACTAATGCTGCGCCACGGACTGGGTCTCGACAGCGAGGCGACAGCCGTTGAAACGGCGGTCACGGGCGCCCTGGACGCTGGCCTGCGAACCCCCGATCTCGGCGGAAACACCGGTACCGAAGAGGCGACCCGCGCGGTGCTCGCGCAGCTTTGACCGGCCTGTCTCGCGGGGTTTATCGTCGTTCCGCCTACCAGCGGAGACGCGAAATCACGAGTCGCCCATACAGCCGTCGCCACAGCCTCGGGCTCTCTGCCCAGGCACGTCGTCGCTCTTCGAGGCGGATCTTTTCGCGCCGTACGGACTGTCCGCGGCACTCCTCGATGCCGATATCGAGCGGCAGGTCGGGAAGCTCCTCGATAGGGACTGGTCTGTGGTTCATTGTCGTCATCCTATCACGAGCGCGATCAGCCAAAAGAGCGTTTGAGCAACCATCAGAACCGCCAACACTCCCAACAGCGATGACATGCGCTGAGTTCTGGCGACGGTGTTCGCAGACGTGTCGAAGCGTTGGTTGTGTGTGCCCTTGGCAAAAACGCTAACGGCTGTAGAATCGACAGTTCGAACCGGGTTCGGACCAGGAGACGATGACGTGGACACATGCGACTTCATATGGATGAACGGGGAACTCCTCGCCTGGGAGGACGCCAAGGTTCACGTCCTCACCCACGGTTTGCACTACGGCACCGGCGTCTTTGAGGGCATCCGTTGCTACGACACCGAGCTGGGGCCCGCGATCTTCCGCAACGCCGAGCACATGGAGCGTCTGCTGCAGTCCTCGGAGCTGTATTACATGCCAGTGCCCTACACCGCCTCAGAGCTACAGGCCGCGGCGCGCGAGTTGGTGGGGGCCAACAACCTGTCCTCCTGCTACATCCGTCCGATCGTCTACCGCGGCTACGGATCGATGGGCCTGAACCCGATGGACGCGCCCGTGGACGTCACCATCGCCTGCTGGGAGTGGGGCACTTATCTAGGCGAGGACGGCATGGCCAACGGCATCCGCGCCAAGGTGTCCTCCTGGCGGCGGATCTCGCCCGACTCCTTGATCCCGCACGCCAAGGCCTCCGGGCAATACCTCAACAACGTGCTCGCCAAGGTCGAGTCGATGAAGGCCGGCTACCAGGAGGCGATCCTGCTCGACGACCACGGTCACGTGTGCGAGGGCACAGGCGAGAACATCTATATCGTCGCCGGCGGGGAGATCGTCACCCCGGGCCACCACAACTCGATCCTCGACGGCATCACGCGCCGCTCGATCATGCAGCTGGCCTGCGACCTCGGCTACAAGGTGATCGAGCGCAACATCGCCCGCGCCGAGCTGTACCTGGCCGAAGAGGTCTTCATGTCGGGCACCGCCGCCGAGCTCGTGCCGGTGGTCGAGGTCGACGACCACAAGATCGCCTCAGGCAAGCCGGGAGAGGTCACGCGTCTTTTGCAGGGCGCCTTCGACGACGCGATTCACGGCCGCTCGGAGGCCTATCGCGAATGGCTCGACGTGGTATCTACACCGACGACTCGCGATGTCGCCGTCTAGCGGCTCGATGGCCAAGCAACGCAAGATCCAGTCCCACCCACCCCGCGTGGTGTGCTCTAGCACACGAGCGACCGAGGACGCAGCGTGGCGCAGGCCAGCGTGACGCTAGAGCTCTACGACGCCACCCTGCGCGACGGCATGGGGGGAGGCGGCATGAGCCTCACCGTGCAGGAGAAGCTGCGTGTGGTCCACATGCTCGACTCGCTGGGCGTGCACCTGATCGAGGCCGGCTTCCCGGCGTCGAACCCCAAGGAAATCGAACTGTTCGAGCTGCTCGCAGATCAGAATCTCGCCGTCGCGGAGATCGTCGCCTTCGGCATGACGCGCCGGCGCGACACCACGGTCGATCGCGACGAGGGCCTGCGTGTACTGGCCGAATCCTTCGCGCCGGTGTGCACGATCGTCGGCAAGAGCTCGCGCATGCAGGTCGAGACGGTCCTGGGCGCCACCTATGAGGACAACATCAAGATGATCGGCGAATCGATCAAATTCCTGATCGCCCAAGGCAAGCGCGTGATCTTCGACGCCGAGCACTTCTTCGACGGCTACGCCGCCCACCGCGGCTATGCCCTGGACACGTTGCGAGCCGCCGCCTTCGCCGGCGCCGAGCGGATCGTGCTGTGCGACACCAACGGTGGCACCCTGCCCGGATACATTCGCTCGACGATCGACGCCGTGCGCTTTGACATGCCCGACACCCCATTCGGGATCCACACCCACGACGACTCCGGCTGCGCCGTGGCGAACACCCTTGTGGCTGTGGAAGCGGGTGCGACCCAGGTGCAGGGCACCGTCAACGGCATCGGCGAGCGCACCGGCAACGCCAACCTGCTCACGATCATTGCTGATCTACAACTGAAGATGGGCCTCGACATCCTCGAGCCCGAGCGTCTGGCGCGCCTGACCGAGACAGCTCATTTCGTCGACGATCTGCTCAACCGCACACCCGATCCGGCCCAACCCTACGTGGGCAAGCACGCGTTCGCCCACAAGGCGGGTCTGCACGGCGCGGCCGTGAGCAACAACGCCGCCACCTTCGAGCACGTCGATCCGGAACTCGTCGGCAACACCCACGACGTGCTCGTCTCAGAGCTCGCCGGGCGCGGCACGATCGTCGAGAAGGCCGCCGAGGTCGGCATCGAGCTGAGCCCACAGGAGGCGGCGCGCACGCTGGAGCGCGTCAAGCGGCTCGAGCACGAGGGCTACCAGTTCGAGGCGGCCGACGGTTCCTTCGAACTGCTCGTGCGCCAAGAGTCGGGCCTGTATGAGCCCCTGTTCGAACTGGACTCCTGGCGGGTGATCGTCGAGAAGAACGTTCGTGGCGAAGTGCTAACCGAGGCCACGATCAAGATCGTCGCGCCGCCCGGGCCCAAGGAGCGACGCATCCTCTGCACCGCCGAGGGCAACGGGCCGGTCAACGCCTTGGACAATGCCCTGCGCCAGGCGATCGGCGAGATCTATCCGCATTTGCGCGACATCGAGCTGGTCAACTACAAGGTGCGCATCCTCGACGAGGCGACGGGGACTGGGGCGGTCACGCGTGTCCTGATCGACGCTTCAGACGGGGAACGTATGTGGGGGGCGATTGGGGTGTCTGAGAACCTGATTGCGGCTTCTTGGGATGCTTTGGTGGATTCGCTTGAGGTTGGGATTCAGGCCCGGCCTGCTGCGTCGGGTACGTTCCTTGGCCCGGCGGGGGACTGAAGCCCGCCGGTGGCCGCACGCTCTTCTGGGAAGGCCGCCCGCCTGGCCAAGGAAAGTGCCCGACTTGCGTTGAGCGCCGAGAGGGAGCTTCTGCCGCTTGCAAAGCCGGCGATAGGGGCTGATGAGGAGGAGCTTGTGCTGCAGGTGCTGCGCTCAGGCAGCCTCTCGTTGGGGCCTCGCGTGCCTCAGTTCGAGCGGATGTTTGCGGCGTTTGTCAACGCTCGCTTTGGGTGCGCGGTGTCGAGCGGCACTGCTGGCTTGCACCTTGCTCTGAGAGCGGTCGGGGTGGGGGAGGGGGACGAGGTGATCACCAGTCCCTTCTCGTTTGTGGCCTCGGCGAATGTGGCGCTCTATGAGCGGGCCAGACCGGTGTTTGCGGACATCGATCCGGTCACGCTCAATCTCGACCCGGCCGCCGCCGCGGCGGCCGTCAGTGAGCGCACACGGGCCCTGCTGCCCGTGCACATCTTCGGCTATCCGGCCGACATGCCCGCCTTCGAGCATCTCGCCGCTAAGCACGGGCTGGGGATCGTCGAGGACGCCTGTGAGGCGCTCGGCGCCGTCCACGCCGACGGAACGCCGGTGGGGGGGCGGGGCAATCCCGCCGTGTTCGGTTTCTATGCCAACAAGCAGCTCACCACCGGTGAGGGGGGGATGGTCGCGGTTGGCGATAGCTCCACGAAGATTCGCATCGATTCGGAGCGAAATCAGGGGCGTGCGCCGGACATGGATTGGCTGGATCACAACCGGCTCGGCTTCAACTATCGACTGTCTGACATCGCTTGCGCGATCGGTGTGGCTCAGATGGGTCGCCTGGCGGAGATGCTCGAGGCGCGCTCCGCGGTTGCAGCGCTGTATCGCGAAGCGCTGGCCGACATCGAGGGTTTGGGGTTGCCTTGCGAGGACGCGGGCGGCGATCGCAGGGGCTGGTTTGTGTTCGTGGTCCAGTTGCCGCGCGACGTCGATCGCATGGAGGTGATCAGCGCTCTTTCGCGGGTCGGGATCCAGAGCAAGCCTTATCTGCCGGCGATCCACCTGATGAGCTTCTATCGCGAGCGTTTCGGTCATCGCGAGGGCGAGTTCCCGGTGTGCGAGGACGTGGCCGCGCGGTCGCTTGCGCTGCCGTTCTACCCGGGGCTTGGGGAGGGCGACGTGGGGCGCGTGGCGGACGTGCTGCGGGCGGTGCTCGGAGGCTGAGCAGTCTTAGTCCGCTCGTTCTGACGGTCAGGCAGAACCCGAGCACTCGAACATCCGTCCGGACCAAATCGTCTCCGACTTGGATGCGTCGTGAGTGGCGATCGATAAAAGTGGGCTGAATGCAGGGGAAACCTCTGCACGTCGCTCGCCTGGCGTTCCAGAATGTGGGCACCAGGACAGTTCCGACTGGCAGACGCGACGCTCGTGTGATATGACTCCAGGTGGCGTCTGCCAACCAACCAGTTCGGCGTCTGCCAACCAATCGCAGGACACGCAATGGGCAGGTCCCGGTCGGGGTGCCCCGCAAGCCAGGGTGGCACCCCGACTTGGGCCATGTGTCCTATCCGGGTCTGGAGGGGCCGGGGTTAGGCGAGGTGGTTCGACCGAGACCGGGCCATGTGGACGCCACCCGACTGGGCGCGGAAGCCTTAGTCAGGCCCAATGTCGAGTGAGAAACACAACTCGACATTTGCTTGCTTCGTGTCTAGCCTTGTTGCTACGCTCGCGGCGGGATCTCGGTGCTTGGGATCTGTGTGCAGATCGGGGGAAGCGGCGCAAAAAGATAAAGACCGGAGCTAGACCGTCTTCCCGAACAAGAACAGTGAGGGAGGAACTCGGAGATGCTTTCTAAGACGCGCCAGCACCTGACGTATGCAAATGTCGTCGTTACGCTGGCTTTGGTCTTCGCAATGAGCGGAGGCGCCTACGCCGCAAGCAAATACGTGATCACCTCGACGAAACAGATCAAGCCGAGCGTGCTCAAGCAGCTGCAGGGGAAGGCTGGGAAGACGGGGCCCGCCGGTCCCGTTGGAGCCCCGGGTGCCGCGGGGCCTGCCGGTCCGAAAGGCGACACCGGAAGCACCGGTGGAGAAGGGCCGAAAGGCGCCACCGGATCTACCGGACCGCAAGGTCCCCAAGGGCAAGTTGGTCCGAAGGGCGAAACTGGGGCACCGGGTTCTCAGGGCAATACTGGCGCACAAGGGCCTCAGGGCGAACCGTGGACTGCTGGAGGGACATTGCCCTCAGGGAAGTCCGAGTATGGCCAGTGGGGCGTACATGCCGTCGCGAAAGGTTTTGAAGTAGCAGGTGTCACAACTGTCTCGTTTGGGATCCCGCTCAAGGAGCGCCCCGCTACCGATGGCTCGAATGCGGCGTTCCGCTACATAGGACCCGAAGAAGGCGAACACGAATCAAAACAATCGACCTATATAACGGCAAAAGAATGTGGTGGCACCGCTCCCGAACCATCCGCAGCGAAGGGCTACCTGTGCGTCTTTGCCAGCGAAGCCGAAGACGTAGATCTGCTACAGGGTCTTGATCTGGGGACGCCAGGCGCCGAAGCCGGAACAATCGGGACAACAGGAGCGGGCATCCGAGTCATTTCTGCGGCTGCAGGCACTGTGTCTGTCGGCGGTAGCTGGGTAGTCACGGCCGAATAGGGAAGCCGATAGCGACGCTCCCCTCAGTCCGTCCGGGCCGCTGGCAGCGCCCGGACGGACTATCAGTCATACGATGGTTGAACGGTCGGAGATCGGCTCAAGATATAGCGACTGGCGAGCAGAACCTATGAGAAACAGTCATCCACATTTGCTTGACAGGCGCCGACCGCACTGCTAACTTAGCGGCGTGATCCCGACCTTCGGGATTACATCGAAGGACCTATAAGGGTTGCGGCGGGACTCTCTGACCTAAACGAGTGCCCTTTGCGACCAATCTCAAGCCTCGGAAGGGGCCAATCACGCCTCGCACCGGGGAGAAGGTAGAGAACCGTAATGAAGAGGATCCAGATACTCGGAGTGAGTCTGCTTGCTCTGTTCGCGCTCAGCGCGATAGTCGCAAACATCGCCTCCGCCGAAACGACGTTATTAGCAGAATGGTTAAAGAACGGCGCGGCGATCACCGTCGAAACGGCCAGCAAGTCGGAAGGAACGATCATTCTCGAAGATACCAAACTGGGTATCGGAGTATTATGTAGCGGTATATTCGATGGCACTGTAGGACCCAATGGCGAAGACTTAATTACTGAAGTATTAAGTTTAGCCGGCGTAGCAGTCTCGTTATCGGCGTTGTTGGAATGTTCGACCGATAAATTCTGCGAAAGTGGAACCGACGTATTAGTCTCACCAGACGGATTGCCGTGGAAGACATTACTCATCTTAATGGAAAATGGCAAGTTCTTAGACATATTCTTTGCGCCAGAATACTTCACAGAATGCTTAGTGTTGGGGCTCAAAGTATCTGAGACATGCAGCGTCGCGGAAACCGGCGGTGAAGTAGTTAACGTTACAGGCGGAGTCGAAGCGGTAGGTGCGCCCACGCCGCAGGCCAACTGCACGACAGGAGGCACTGGAGCGGGCATTATCGAATTCGTCAAAGGCGAAAACCTCACAACGCTCACAGGTGGAGGGACACTAACGGTCTCCTCTGAATAGGTAAAGTTAGCGTGTAAGAAGTAGCACCACGTCGGGCGGGCCCAGGCCCGCCCGACGTGCTATAATCGCTGGAGAATGCGACGCATTCTAGGTGTCGCAGCCTCCGACTCGGGGCAGACAGGGAACGGTAGCTGGGGGGTTCATAATGATTTATCGACAGTGCCCAGATCGACATACAAACAGGGCAATGCGAAGTCGCGTGCGTTTATGCGTGGCTCCATTTGGAGTCATGTCGATCTTCGTCATAGTCCTCCTGACGTGCACGTCAGCGGCATTTGCGGCTCAGCCGCCCCAAGTAAGGGAACTGCACGAAGAGATCCTCAATCCTACACGAGCGCTCATCGAACCTCTTGTGGAAACATATGGAGCGGAAGTCCGATGGACAGCTAGCTATAGCGATCATGAAAACCCTGGCGAATATGGCGAGCAGTGGGTCCCCGAGGGCGAAGGCATACTCAATCAAGTAGGCACTGCTCAAATCTCTCTCGGGGCCCCGGACGAAACGACTCCACAAGGAGAAGAACGGTGTCGCATTCTCCATCATCTAGTTCCGAACACTGACTACTACGCGCGCTTCACGGTGGAAGATGTCGCAAGTCCCAAACAACTCAGTGCAAGAATATTTGCTTTCACGACACCGGCAAGACGCGCACCGGAACTGCCGCGCGCCTGCCGAAGCGGCCCTCTGGTATTTCATCAGACGGCAAGCACGCGTACGTCCCGAGAATTCAAAGCACAGGTCGAGACTAACGACAGCGAAACGGAATATAGGTTCGAATATGCAACTGAACCCACAGGGGCTGGTTCGTGGGCGCCATTTACTTCAAACGCGAGCGGTGTGCTGATACCGGAAGATATATCGGGGCCTCTTGGGGCGGAAAGCCTCGTCGCAAACGATTTTGATACTCCCAGCTCCACGGTGAGCGGTCTTCGAGCCGCAACACAATATTTTGTGCGGGCGCGCACTTGTAGCCATGCATGCGCAGCTATCGCGATTTGTGAAGCGCCGGCGTGTGCTGAAAGCTCGTTTAAGACTCCGCCGGAACGTCCGGTCGTAGAAACGCCAACTATCAGGAACATAACATCCACATCGGTGCATTTTGGTTCCGAAGTGAACGCGAATGGCTTAGCGACCGAATGGCATTTTGAATATACCAAGACGCCGGAAAGTCAGGCCTCGTGGCAGCCTTTGGTCGGACAGGCGGGAAAGATTTCCCAAGCTCAAGCGGAAACGCTATCCGAAGGTACTGATGCGATGGTCGAGGGCGAACTCACGGGCCTCAGTCCATCGACGAGATACTGCGTAAGGCTTTACGCGTCTGACGCCGCGGGCGAAGGGCAGAATTTCTTTGAAGAACCAATTTTAATCGAGAAACAAGGCTGGGAATGTTTCGAAACGGCGGGACCACCCGTAGCGAAGACGGCCAAAGTTTATGCTCTAAGTAACGAATCAGTGCGCCTCTTGGGAAGCTTGAATCCAAACGGCGTCGTCACAAACGATGAACAGACGATAGAAATCGGTGGGACCGCCACGGAAGGTAGTTTCACGCTTGGCTTTGACGGTGCGACCACTGAAGCGCTCGCGTTTAACGCTTCGCCGAGCGCTGTGCGATCAGCCTTGCAAGCGTTGCAGACTAAACCTGAAGTTGAAGTGTACGGTTTGGCTGGCGGTCCATATACAGTCGTCTTCGTGGGATCCAGCCGAGGTATGAGCGTACCTAGCATGACGGCCGATGGGGAAAATTTGAAGCCGTCTGGAAACGTGACAATTAAAGTCACACAGGTCGGAGGGGCAAGTTCTGAAGCCGAATACTATTTCGAATATGTGTCCGCGGCGCAGTACCGGAAAACCGGCTTTGCCGAAGCTGCAAAGACCCCCGTTACAAAGGCAGGTTTGAGTGACGCGGAGAGCTACGTGGGGGCGGACACTACAGCTTTGCTTGACGGTGAAACATACGTCTACCGTTTGGAGGCGACGCAGGGCACACAGACTGTGTCCGGCAACGTAGAAACTTTGAGTGCGCCAGTTGTGAGCGAAGGTCAGGAACTGCCGTGTCCGAATCGTCAAATGCGTGCCGGCGCGTCTGCAGCGTTGCCAGATTGTCGTGGGTACGAGGAGATTACCCCGCTAAACAAGGAAGGTACTCAGGAACCGTTTAACTACGGTCCCGCTGCGACAAGCGGAGTGAGAGTTGGGGAAGACGGACTGCACCTTGTAGTCGAAGACCCGGTGGTGAGTTGGGGCAAAGGTGCGAGCGCCGGTCAATCGCCGTACTTCTTCTCCCGTGAAGAAAGCGGCCTCTGGAACATGTTGGCCGGAGCGCCCCAGCCATACACAGGTGTGCAGCGCGTCGTCCCGGAGTTGTTTAGTGGTGACCTGGGAGAACTCGCGTTTGAAGCCGATGTGCACACCGCATTGGGCGCGGGCGAATCGGAAAATGTCGAATACAAGGTCGGACCGGCCGGGGGGCCCTATCTACTAGTAGCTTCAGTGCCGCGTGGCGAGGCAAGTAGCCAAGCAGGCTCAATTCATAACAACTATGATGCTGGTTGGGTAGCGGCATCGAAAGACTTTTCGACGTTGATACTACAGGTAGAGGACCCCAACCTCGTGCGTCCAAGTACCGGTACCGTGAGCGGCAAGGATGACGTATACGAGTACGCAAACGGGCACATCACGCAAGTCAATGCTGACGTTGGGGATTGCGGAGCTCATATTGCCGACGGTAACGAAGCTCATGGTGACCGGAGTAGCAGCAACGCAGTGTCGGCGGACGGCTCGAGGATTTTCTTTGAAGCTGTACCAGGGCGCGAATGTTCCGGAACGGTGCCTACGCATTTGTTCATGCGCAAGAACGGAGTGGAAACGGTCGATATCGGCCAGTATCGCTTTGGCGGAGCAAATCCGGCGGGTACGATGATATTGTTGGAAAGCACGAATGCTGGGGTGACGGAATATGCGGTCTATGATGCCGAAACGGGAAACATTCGCAACGTCCTGGCCGCGACGGAATCGGGCGTTGTAGTTTCGGAAGACTTCAAGGCGATATATTGGCATTTGCGGAACGGTGATCTCTATCGGTATGCGACTGAAACGCACGAATTGAATAATGTGTTGCATGAGGTAGGGGAAGATGGTCGCACAAGCCCCGATGGAGAATTTTACTATTTTCAAGGTTCGGTACCTGGCGTGCCTGGCCAAAACCAGGTGTTTCTTTACAGGGCTCAGGACAAAGACGTCGAGTGCATTTCGTGTGCGTCACCTTACGACCGCGAACCAAAGTTGGGCGCGTATTTCCCGCACCGGGGTAGTGCCGACCTCGGGCCTGCGGCTCCGCTCAACGGTGTGCCGTCGGAGACATTCTTGTCCGAAAACGGCGATTTTGCCTTTTTTGACACGCCGTCCGAGTTGGTGGCGACCGACACCGACGGTGAATTAGCGCCACAGCCGACAGCAGGTGCGGAATACCAGTCAGACGAATTTTCGCTTTCTAGCGATGTGTACGAGTGGCGCAAGGATGGCGTATATGGTTGCTCCAAAATCGGAGGATGTCTCGCGCTGATCACGAACGGAGAGGGAGGCTACCTGAACTTGCTGCTCGGTTCTACGGAGTCTGGCAATGACGTGATTGTATATTCGCGAGCTCAATTGGGTGCGAGCGATAATGACAACGCCGGTGATATTTACGATGTCCGCATCGGCGGTGGCAGCCTGGGACCGCCGTCTCCTCCCACTGAATGTGAAGCGTCGACATGTTCGACGCCAGTTAGCCTTCCTATCGACTCAACACCAGCAAGTATGACGTTTGCGGGTGTCGGCAATGTAGTAGAACTGCCTAAAGCCAAGCCTGAAATTCAAGGCAAAGCGAAGTTGAAGGCGAAACATGGAAAGGTGCGCAAGCGGAAAAAGAGGAAAAAACAGGGCTTGCCTAAATCGCATGCTGGCATGCACCGGCGTGCTAAGCACCAAGCGAAAGCGGGGGGGCGATCGTAATGGGAGCATTGCGTGGACTTACCACTATCAGTTGCTTGTGCGTTGTGATTGCTTGCGCAGGCGCAAGCGATGCGTATGCGAAAGTGAGTGGGAAACCGTTTGAAGTAATCTCGAGCACCTTTCATGTGACGCCTTCCACGTTTGAGGCGGGAGCCCATGAGAATTTGAATATCGGATTCGACTTCGCGCACGAGCAGAACGGCGAAACTCACAACGACGTACGTACGATCACGCTTGACCTGCCTGCAGGTTTTAATGCGAGCGATACCGCCGTACCGACGTGTACACTGGCTGAGTTGCTGGGTTATGCTGGCGAACACGGTGACCTGCCCAGTTGTCCGATTGGCAGTCAGGTCGGCCTTATTAGCTTTGAAGTGGCAAACGCAAAAGCTGTGGGTCTCGAACCTGCCCATTTCACCGTACCGCTCTATAACATGGAAGTAACGAGCTTTGGCGTCGCTGCACAGTTGGGCTTTAAGACTAAGGTGTTGACTGACACGATTCAAGTGGCGCTCCAGCCTAACGACGCGATAGCATCGACAACACCCAATATTCCTAAGGTCGAACCAAGAAATATTGCGGTAACGCTTTGGGGCGTGCCGGCGGCGAGCGAACATGACGCGCAGCGAGGCGAAACTTGTGGCGATGAATACGAAGTCCCAGCACTGTGTCACAACGAATTTGGAGGTCCCCAGACAGCTGGGGTACCGGAAAGGCCGTTCTTGGCCAATCCAACTAGTTGTGGCATGTTCGATGCGAGCGTTGAAGCCAATTCGTGGGAGGAACCGCTATCCACTTCTTCGGCGAATACGGAAATTGGGCCGATAACAGAATGTGAAAGAGTTCCGTTCGACCCGTCGATCGAAGTGATGCCGACTACGACGTCGGCCGAATCTGCGTCGGGCCTGAGCGCCACAGTCGTTGTACCGCAAGCTTGGGATAATCCTATTTCACTTGCGACTGCCAACTTGAAGGATGCTGTCGTGACGTTGCCGGATGGTGTGACGATTAATCCTGGCGCTGGGTCGGGGCTTGGCGCTTGTACGCCGGAAGAGTATGCAAAAGAAAGCTCCTCCTCGCTCCCGGGAGAAGGGTGTCCACAGGAGTCAAAGATCGGCTCGGTAGAAATCGAAACTCCGATATTGCCAGACACGGATAAGATCGCCGGGGCGGTCTATGTCGCCGCGCCGTCAGATCCTCTGAATTCGAAATTGGGCCTGTATGTTGTCGCAAAGGATCCTGCGAGGGGTATTGTTGTGAAAGTTGCAGGAGAAGTGCGTTTGAACGAACTCACGGGGCAAATTGAAACCAGATTTCTTGACAATCCGCAACAGCCTTTTAGTCGGTTTGTTTTGAAGTTTCGGCCTGGAGGAACGGGTCCGCTTGTAAGTCCTCCGGCGTGCGGGGCTTATAGCGTTCAAGCGGCTTTGACGCCTTGGTCGCGGCCGGAATCACCGAGTTTGGTTTCTAGCACGCCGTTTGTCATTACGAGCGGCCCCGCTGGTAGCCATTGCCCTTCGGGCGGCACACCACCCTTCAATCCCCGGGTGATTGCGGGAACTGGAAACGATGCTGCGGGCTCGTATTCTCCGTTTTACCTTCGTCTCATTCGAGAAGACGGCGAACAGGAGTTGACCCGATTCAACACGACGCTTCCGTCGGGACTGACCGGTAATCTTTCGGGCATACCATTTTGTTCAGATGCTGCGATTGAATCGGCGCGCAGCAAGACCGGGGTGCAGGAGTTGGCCAGTCCATCGTGTCCGGCTGCGAGCGAAATCGGGCATACCGTTGTTGCCGCGGGTGTTGGCACCGTGCTCGCACAGGCATCGGGGAAAGTGTATTTGGCGGGCGCGTACAATGGCGCGAGTCTTTCGGTGGTGTCGATCACTTCGGCGACTGTCGGTCCATTTGATCTGGGAACGGTCGTCATTCGATTTGCGCTACGAATCAACCCGACGACGGCGCAAGTAGAAGTGGATGCTGACGGATCGGATCCCATTCCTCATATTATTCAGGGCGTCGTTGTGCATGTGCGGGACATACGCGTGTACATGGACCGGCCGAATTTCATTATTAATCCGACCAACTGCGAGGCTCTACAGATCGCAAACACGATAACGGGCGCAGGAGCAGACTATGCCGACCCTTCCGATCAGCAGGCTTATAACGTGAAGACCCCATTTCAGGCGGCCGATTGTGCTGGTCTTGAGTTCCAGCCGAGCTTCAAGGCGCGGGTGTCGGGCAAAACTAGCCGGCGTGAGGGAGCAGGGCTGAGTGTGGACCTCGCGTATCCCAACGCTCGGATGGGCATGCAGGCCAACATCCGCTCCGTCAAGGTGGATCTGCCGAAGGTACTGCCGTCTAGGCTCAGCACGCTACAAAAGGCGTGTCCGGACGCGGTGTTCACCGCTAATCCGGCAGGATGTTCGGCAGAATCTCGCGTAGGTACCGCTGTAGCGCACACCCCCATTTTGCCGGTGCCGCTTACGGGACCGGCGTATTTCGTGAGTCACGGTGGAGCTAAGTTTCCCGAACTGATTATTGTGTTGCAGGGTTACGGCATTACTATTGACCTCCACGGTGAAACGTTTATTTCGAAAGCTGGCGTAACAAGTAGTACGTTCCGCCAGGTGCCGGATCAGCCGGTTACAAGCTTTGAACTTACGCTGCCGCAAGGACCATACTCGGCGCTTGCGGCCAATAAAAACCTTTGTGCTTTGACGAGAAAGGTTAGCGTTCGTAAGAAGGTCGTGGTCGAAGTTCACGGTCACCGCACGCGAGCGACGCGGACGATTGAGAAAAAGGTGCCGGTCAGAACGCTCTCCATGTCGACGGCGTTTACTGGACAAAACGGTCGTGCGATTCATCGGGCGACGCCTATCGCGATCGTCGGGTGCGGCAGCGCTCAACCGAAGAAGTCGAAGGTAGGTGCGCGATAGATTGCTCTTCGTATAGTGAGGCCTGTCGCGTGGTGCTGTGTCGCTCTGAGGTTGGACGGGATTTTTTTAAGGTGAACCGGGGGTCACTTCAAAGGGACGCCGTCACGGAGGTCTGTGGCATACGAGGGAGAACAGTCAGTGTCCGGGACGAGCCTACGCGTACTTTTGGAGACGGTGTTTCGATCTAGGGCACGCTCAGACAAGGGCGCATTCCTTGAAGCCATCACGCCGGGCGATCGCGGCAAGATGTTCGTGAATGTTCTTGGTCGCTACCGCGAGCGGGGTGTCGATCTTGAACTGTCCAGGGGGCGTGGCTTGTGCGATCTTAAGGCTATTTTCTGACCATTCCTTCGTCTCAGTTAGGAATTGGCGCCAATCGAGCGCCATCGAAGCCGGTGGTATCAGCTTTGCGAGGGTCACGAGCTCCGTGTGCTCGTATGCAGCTGCCTGTGGGAGAATGCGTGCGAATTCGCTTGTCGATTTCGCGGTGTTTGCGGCAAGCTGTGCATTGAGCTTGGAGCAGACCGCTTCGCCCTTCTTGATCCATTCAGAACGTGTCAGAGGGGTTCCCAGTGGTATCGCGATGAGAGCAGCTTTTGGTTGCGTGGCAGCTGTCGACCGCGTAGTTTGAGCGGCGGCGTGCTTCGAGAACGTGCTCGTGTTGGAGGTGGTCCCTGTGGTGGAGGAGCCACCACAACCGGAGGCGATGAAAACAGCGGTTGCCGTGACGAGCGTCGCAATGTGAACAGATAACACGTGTGATTGTCCTTCCCCTTGGGTGGTTGGCAGCGCTTGAGAGATTGGACTTCGTGCGTGGACGGCCTGATCGGAAGATGACACCGGGCGCAAGCGGCAGACCCTCAAGATCACGCTACAGATCCAGGTTGTCCAGCAGGCCAAATTCTAGCGCGGCGCCTTGGGGTCGTCAATGAGTCAGAAACAAGCGCTCGCAAAACGCCGTCGCGCAAGTACGAAGATGGCCAAGACACGCGTGCGCTTGGGACGTTATAGACTATTGTGTTACGCGTTACGGAAATTGCGCTACACCCCGGTTCTCTTTGGTGCGAAAGAAGCATGGCTCGTAGACCTACACAATAGCGACGGCGTGTGGCAAATGAACACTTTGATCGACAGTGGACCGTTGTAAAAGGGGCACCCGCACAGTATTCACGAAGCGCCCGTCGCAATTTACGCTGGGCTATCTGATAAGGACCTTGGTGGCACCGACGGAGCCTTTATTCGACGATGCCGTCTGAGAGCTCGAGTACACGCCATGTTCCGTAGCGTTCGCGACGCTCTGTGAGCTGTCGCACTTCGGGTAAGTTGGCGAAGCTAAGAATCGTTAAGGCCTTGTCGCCATTCACGCGTACAGCGTAGAATTTTAGACTGGCGCTCTCATTAGCGATCAGGGTGTGACGCGACTTGAAGAGCTTCGACATGACGACGGTGCACGTCGTGCCACGAAGATTCGGCTGATGACCAAGGTTTTCGGCGACGGATTCGGCTACAAATGGCATCAACAGCGCACAAGCCTTGGCGCCGTTTCCGGCCGCGGCGGCACGATAGTAGCTGGAGACCAGTGTGGCCAGTTGGTTTCGTTCGATGGCTGTGGGGGCGTGCCCGTAGTCGAGGACGTGAGCATCGTCGTCGTTGTTGTCGCCGTCGTTATCGCGGTCAAGTTTTGGTTGGCTCGCGGCCGCGCTGGTAGACCCAGGCCTTCTATCTTGGCTCGAATGCCCGCACGCCAACATTCCCAGCGCAAGCGCTGTTGTGGTAAATAGCGTCGTCAATCGCTTCATCAGGGAAGAGGAGTGTCGAGCAGCGCGGATATCCGCCACGTGTGCCCTTCCCGGTCGACTGGGATTTCGCGTTCGGGGAGTCGCCCGAAGCGCAACACGACAAGCCCATGGCGTTCGACGAGTCGAACCCGAACCACTTTGAGCTTAGGATACTCCAAGGCCACCTGTGGGTGGACGTGCTTGAAGAACAGAGTCATGACCGTCGGGCACGTGGTGCCACGCATGTAGGCCGGGCCCGGAGGCGACTGACCGTAGTCTTCCGGTACCGATTCGGCCAAGGTTGAATAGAGAATGGAGCATGCCTTGGCTCCGTTCTCCGCCAGCGCCGCGGCGTAGTAGCGTTCGACAAGGGCTTTGATCGCGTGAGCTTCGGCAGGGGCTGCTGCATGCCCATAATCGAGCACGCTGTCGTTGTTTGAGTCGTCGTCCGCCGCACCGAGGTCGTTGTCTTTGTCGCCGTCGACCTTCGTTTCAACGGGCGCCGGCGCGGTATCGGTTGGCTTCGAGGAGACGGCTTTTGACGCGTTGGTCGATGTGCTTCGAGAAACAGCAGTCGTGGGTGCGATTGTGTCCCCACAGCCACCAAGGCAAGTGCCGACAAGTCCGGTGAGTAGCACCACGAGCAACGTCCTCATCTCTTCAGACTCCCATCTCAATATCGAACCCGAACTGAAGATCGATGGTAGCGTTTCATGCTATTGGTGGTGGTCCGAGCATGCGACTTGGTTCTTCTTACGGCAGTCCGGTCGGGAATAGGGCTCCTAGTGTCCACCGGCGGCCTTCGCGTTCGACTAGGATCGCCCTCTCGGGGTATCTTCTGAAACCGAGCACCGCCATTCCCAGGTCGGCCTTCACGTGCACCTTGGTGATGACCATCGTGGCGATTTCCTCGGCAGTCAGTTGCCTGCGCGCGCTCGCCAGTAGTTGGGTTACCTCAGCTGCGCACGTCGTTCCAGGTTGGTGTTCGGTTGAAGAGGGTGGCTGACCTAGGCCGGACGCGAGGCTCGCTGAAAGCAACAGACAGGCCTGACCGCTTTGGCCAGCAGCTAGGGCAGTGAGGTAACGCCTGACGACGCTCGCTACAGCCTTCTTATCGTTGGTGGTAGCTTGGCCGCCGTAGCTGTTCAGAAGGGTCAGATCGTCGTCGTCGTCGACTCGTCGCCCGGCATGAGCTTCGTCGTCGCTGTCTTTGTCTCCGTCGCTCTTGAGATAGCCGCCTGGAGGCGGCTGCGAGTTGGGCGCTGGCGTCTGATCGAGTGCCGTGCTGCGAGAATGGGTTGAGTTCGTAGGAGTAGAAGCGGTTGGCTGGGAGGCGTCGCACGCTGCGATTCCGCAGCTAAGAAGCATCGCCGCCAATAGGGTGCAGATCGCTTTCATTCGACTGAAGCCGCCTTCACGTTCTCGCCGATGGCCGATTTTAACGCGAGCCCCGTGGGGAGTCGAGCAAGTGAGAAACACTTGACCGCCAATTGGCGGGATGCGCTCCGTCGATTTGAGGTCGCCTTGGATCTCATTCGCGGCGCCTTAGTGGTAAAGTAGATGCTGATCAACGCGTTTAAGCAGGTGTAAAGTCGCGTGCCGTCCAAGCCAATCTTTATAACTCTAGGACCCCATGGCACCTGCCACGAGCATGCGTTGCTGGCCTACCTCGATTTCCAGGGCCTTCCCGATGCTCAGCGCGACCTTGTTTCTGACTTTCATGACGGCCTACGGCGTGTACATGAGCAGCCCGACGCCTTCTTGATCCAGTGCTCCTCACACCCCGATGTCCACGTCGTGACCGAGAGCTATCCGCAGGAGATCTTTGTCGTCGACACGTTCATGTTCCCGGCCAAGGAAATGGGTTTGATCTTGCGGAATGATGTCGCGGAGCCGAAAAGCCTTGGAGTGGTGGCCGCGGCGATGGGCTATCAGCACGGCACTGAGTGGGAGACGATCGTCGAGGAGCCGGCCAACCCGATCGTCGCCGACAAACTGCTGGCCGGCGAGTACGACGCCGGCGTCACGTTTGTCGCGTTTGGGGAGGCCCACGCCGACCAGCTGCGTGTCGTCGAGCGCTATGGAGAGGTGGACACGACCTGGCTTGTCTACGGGCATCGCCGCCGCTACAAAGGCGACTTGATCGGGCATCGCGTTCCCTGGCTCTTCGAAGGCAAGCCGGACCCCGATTCGGGGGCGCCGCACGGCTCGCGAGCCTCCGAGCAGTTGGGAGTGGCGAGTGGGGCCTGACGGCTCGGCCGGCGCTTCGGACGCCGCCGCAGCCTCGCTCGACGGCGCGTCTCGCGCCGGCCGCATGCCCCCCGAGGCCGGTGTTGTCGATCGGCCGGTCTATCCCGACGTGATCGTGGGGGACGGGTATGCGATCGGGCATATCAACGACTTCGGCTCCGACTACGGTTTCCGCAAAGTCCGCAAAGGCCTCGGGGTGACCGCGTTCGGGGTCAACGCGCTCGTGCGCCCGCCCGGTTATGAGACGAAATGGCACTACCACGACATCCAAGAGGAGCTCTACTTCGTGCACCGCGGCTCGATCGAGATGTCCTTCGGCGATGGCACAACCCACCTGCTCGGGGAGGGCACGTTCGCCCGCGTCGACGCCTCCACGATCCGGAAAATTCGCGTGCTCGGGCCCGGCGACACGGTCTACATATGCGCAGGTGGCCAGGGTGGCTACATCGGCCACGACGGGAAAGCCTCCGAGGGCGTGTAACTTTTCGGGCTAGGCCACGTTTCGCGCTAAGTAGGCTCAACGATCCCTACCTAAAAGGCGCCCAATCCCCATGGACCTCGAAATCTCTGGCAAGACCTTCCTGATCACCGGCGGCTCGAGCGGGCTCGGGCTTGCGCTCGCCCATCGCCTCGTGGAGGAGGACGCGCAAGGCGTGGCCTTGATGGCGCGCGACACCGAGCGCCTTGACGAAGCCGCCGCCGGGCTGCGCGAAGCCGGAGGCGACATCCTCGAGTTCGCGGGCGATGTCCGAGATGCCGCCGACTGCGAGCGGTTCATCGACTGCTGCACCGAACTGTGGGGGCGCATCGACGGACTCGCCAACAACGCCGGCGAGCTGTCCGCCGGGCCCTTCGAGGGGCAAGAGGACTCTGTTTGGGAAGAAGACCTCTCCTTGAAGCTGATGGGCGCCGTGCGCCTCACGCGTGCGGCCCTGCCTCAACTGCGCGCGGCCGGCGGCGCCGTGCTCAACACGCTGGCCATCTCCGGCAAGGCTCCCGACGCGCTCACCATGCCCACCTCGGTCTCCCGGGCAGCCGGTCTTGCCCTGACCAAGGCGCTCTCGCGCGAATTCGCGCCCGCTTCGATCCGCGTCAACGCCGTCCTGATCGGGGTGATCGAAAGCGGCCAGCTGCGCCGCTACGCCGCCGAGGCCGGGCTCACGCCCGAGCAGTACTACGAGCGCATGGTCACGACCGCCGGGATACCGCTCGGACGGGTGGGCAGGCCCGAGGAGTTCGCCGATCTCGCCTCGTTCCTGCTCTCCCCACGCGCCTCCTATGTAACAGGGGCCGCGATCAACCTCGACGGGGGGCTCTGCCCGGTCGTGTAAGCCTCAGTCGGAGACCGCTTCCGCGGCGTCCGTGACCCCCAGATACGGCGCGAGGGCCAGGTAGGTGGCCTCGCGCGATAAAGAACTCAATTCCGCGACCTCGTCCTTGGCCGCCTGGTGGAAGGCCAGCTCGAACACGCCCTGCACGGTCGCTTCCGGGGCGATCGCCGGGGGACGGCGCCGCTGCGGGGCGCCCTCGAGCATCAACCGTGCGTAAGTGCCGGCCTGTTCGTGCACGCGCTTGGCCATCTTCGGCCCCGCCAGTGGAGCCTCGACGAACGCCATCTTCGTGAAATAGGGCTCGGAGGCCAAGAACTCCAGCAAGGCCCCCACCGCGTTGCGCACGCCCGTGCGCCACCTCGGCGCGCCCGCCCTCGCGCGCTCGACGATCGCCTGAGCCTTTATGTGCCCCACCTCCACGGCGGCCCTGAAAGCGTCGTCCTTGCTCTTGAAGTGGGCCAAGAACGCTCTTTCGGAGATGTCCGCCCGCTCGGCGATCGCCACGGCCGTCAACTCGGTGTAGCCGTGCTCGGTCGTCAACTGCGCGACTGCGTCGAGGATGCGTTCCCTGTTTGCGTGATGGACGAAACCTTTGGAGCGAACCTCCTTCGGCGCCTCATAGCCATCGGGCGCCAAGACCAAGGTCCCTGGAGCCCGTCCGCCGAGCAGCCCATCGCCGCCGAGCCAGCGCCACGGCGAGGGGATCCTCTCCTGCTCGGCCATCAGGTGCGTCGGTACGGGGTGGTGGCTGCGCGTCCAGCGTGCTAGTTGGTCGGAAATAGCGCCCAGTTCGGCACGGCGCCCCAAACGCAGCTGTGCGTCCAAGGTGCGATAGGTCCCGCCCGCCAACGCCAGCGCCAACGTGGGGGGGATGGTTTTGCGCTCTCCATCGGCGCCCAAGCATTCGTCGATCAACTGCCCGTAGGCGCCCATCAGGCGCTCTCTGCGCTGGAGCCCGTCCGGCTCGACAGCCGCGATCTCGATCGTCGATAGGGCGATCGTGCCCGGGCTTTCCTGGGCCAGCTTGGTCAGGCGTCGCATCATCGCCTCGAACTGGCGGGTCGGGCCGCCCGTGCGCTGCGCGGCCGACCGCACCTCCTCGAAAGCCGCAGGCGAGGCCGTGTCGAAGGCCGCCAAGAGCAGGTCCTTGCGCTCGGCGAAATGCTCGTAGAAGGTCTTGCGCGAAACCCGGGCCGCGGCGATGATGTCGGCCACCGTCGTCGCCGCGTAGCCTTGGCGGCCCGCCAGGTAGATCATCGCGTCGATCAGGCGCCTGCGCTGGTCGGCCGCGACCTCTTCGTCGCTCATCCGGTGCGGGCCGCGCGGGAGCCTGCCCCCGTTGCGCTTGCTAGTTGCCCTCACGGCCATGATGGCGCCTCCGCCGGTTCAGCAAGCTCGCAGCTGTGGATGCTACGCCGTGTTGGGTGGGAAGTCCAGCAGGGAGTCTTGAAAGTCCAGATTGAGGGGAGTTTCGGATGAACGGAACCAAGACTTACTCGAAAGTCGAGATTTGGCGCAAAGTGAAATAAACGGTCTAACTGTACGGCGCGGACTGCCCACCGATCCCTGTCAGGAAACGATGGATGACATATCCTATAGCGTCACCCGGCGGACCCATGGGCACGCTCGCGCGGCGCCTCGCAGATGCGCTCGACCGCTGTGGGCAAGTCGCGTAGCGCCTCGAAGTCCTACACGCGCACTAACTTCCATCCAGCGGCCGTCAGTCCGGCCCCACCGCCGCTCCGTCTCCGGCCTGCGACGTAATTGCCCTGTTCTCTCCTAGCCCCCCATCCGGGCGATTCGCGTGCCCAAGCGAATGAAGGGTCGGAAACACTGACTGACAGTGTCCTTGACAGTTTTGGGCTTTCGTGCAAGGGTGCGGCCACGCCCGATATGCAGAACTAGATCGAGCGCTGCAACGGGTCTTGGTCGTCTTTGCCTCGAAAGGGGGCCAGGACTACGGATTGGGCGCCTCAATGGAGGGAACGAGTCGATGACTGATCGCGGTGAAAGCGGAGCGACCTTAGACGAGCGCTCATAGGGCTCTGGGCTGTGGGGAAGTCGACGTGACGCGCGCAAGAGTGGCACTCGCTGCAGGGCTCGCGGTGATGGCCGTCGCGATCGCGGTCGTGCTGACGCGCTCGCCGCCGTCCGTCGCGTGGAACGATGGCGTTGCACTGGAAGGGACGATCGCGCATCTGAGCAGCGGTTCCCGGGCGTGCCAGGCGCACGAAACGCTGCCGCAAAGCACGACGGCGGTTCGCCTATCGCTGTACGCGGGGATCGGGCCGCGTGTGAGCGTCGAGGTGATCTCCGGCGACCGTGTGCTCACGCGGGGCGAGCGTAGCGCCGGTTGGCGCGGTGAGTCCCCGACCGTCCCGCTGCTGGCGGTGTCTCAGGGCTCCTCTAACGCGAAGCTGTGCTTCGCGCTCGGCTCGTCGGGGGAAAGCGTCGGTCTGGACGGCAACCCGGCGAAGTCAGGGGAAGGGGTGATCTCCCAGTCCGGTCGCTCGCTGGGCGTCAAGCTGAGGGTCGAATATCTGCGCTCGGGCAGTCGCTCGTGGCTCTCGCTGGCGACCCCGGTTGCCCGGCACCTCGGACTCGGACGTTCGGCCGCGGGGACGTGGGTGGCCTTGCTCGCGATGGCGCTAGTCGCGGCGCTGGTCAGCGGTACCACGTGGCTGACCGCACGGGAACTGTTATGAGCACAGGCGCCAAACGCGCTCCTAGCAAGAAGTCGCGGAGTCCCCGTGCGAATCTCCCGACCGGGTCTCGTGAGTTTACCCGGCGGGCTCGGGCCCAGAAACAGAGGGAGGTGCGCAGACGGACGCTCCGTGCTCGCGCAAGGGCTCGTGCGTGGAACACGTCGACGGTGCGAGAGCTCGCGAGCCGCACGGTCGCCCGGATACCGACGGCGGCCAAGGTTTGCGCGCTGCTCGCGTTCGTGAACGCCGTGTGCTGGTCGCTGATAACGCCGCCGTTCCAAGCACCTGACGAACCGGACCATTTTGCCTATGTGCAGCAGCTCGCCGAGACCGGGCAGCTTCCACAGTCAAGCGGCGAAGCTTTCTCTCCCGAGGAGACGGCCGCTTTGCGAGATTTGCGTCAGGTCGGCGTGTTGCTCGCTCCCGCGGTGCACCCGATCTCTTCGCGCGCCGAACAGAACACACTCGAACGAGACCTCTCTGAGCCGCTCAGCAGAACCGGATCCGGCGGCGCCGGCGTCGCGGCCTCCGAGCCCCCGCTTTACTACGCGCTACAGACGATTCCTTACGGCCTCGGGTCGGGGGGCTCGATCCTCGAGCGACTGGAGCTGATGAGGCTGCTGAGCGCGGCGATGGCGGGGCTCACAGCGCTGTTCGTGTTCCTGTTCCTGCGCGAGGCTCTGCCTGCCGCGCCGTGGGCGTGGACCGTCGGCGGGCTGGGTGTCGCGTTGGCGCCGCTGCTCGGGTTCATGTCGGGCACGGTGAACCCGGACGCGATGCTGTTTGCCGTCTCGGCGGCGCTGTTCTGTTGCCTGGCCCGGGCATTCCGGCGGGGCCTTTCGCGCCCACTGGCGCTCGTGACTGGCGCCGTCGTCGCCGTGGGATTTATGACGAAGCTCAACTTTGTCGGTCTGGCCCCCGGCGCCCTCCTCGGGCTTGTGCTCCTCGCGCGACGCGAGGCGCGGACGCTGGGTCGCGTGGCCTATCGCAACCTGCTGGCGCCGGCATTGCTACTCGCCCTGAGCCCGGGCATCGTGTACGCGCTCGTCAATCTCGCGTCGGGCCACCCGCCGCTGGGGTTCCTCTCCGGCGCCATCGACAGCGAGCTCTCCAGGCAGACCTCGATACCGCACGAGCTTCTCTACATGTGGCAGGTTTACCTGCCACGGCTGCCAGGGTCCCACAACTATTACGGTGAACTCTTCACTACTCGCCAGATCTGGTTCAACGGCCTGGTGGGCCTGTACGGCTGGGTAGACACGGTCTTCCCTGGCTGGGTCTATGACCTCGCGATCGTGCCGGTGGCGTTGATCCTCGGCCTGTGCGCACGCGAGCTCGTGAGGTTGCGCACGCAACTGAGCCGCCGCGGCGTGGAGCTCGTCATCTACGCGCTCGATGACGATCGGCGTGTTGACGATAGTCGCGGCCAGCAGCTTTCAGACGGCCTCGACGCATCCTGGCGCGTTCACCGAACCGCGCTACCTGCTGCCGATGCTCGCCCTATGGGGCGCCGTGCTCGCCCTCGCCGCGCGTGGCGCGGGCCGGCGCTGGGGCCCGGCGGTCGGGGCGCTGATCGTCGTCCTGATTCTTGCCCACGACATCTTCAGCCAGATGCAAGTCCTCGCGCGCTATTACGGTTGACGATCGGGCTGCGATGAGTTGTCAACCGAAGACGGCGGGGTCCGCAAAATGAAGTTACTGCCTACATGGTCGACGATCGCAATGCTCAGTTTCGGAGTCGCCGCATGCGGCGCCACCAACAAGGATCCGACCCGACCTTCCTCCAATGTTTCCGTGACCGGCGGCACCCCGGCGGCGACTGAGCGCCAATCCGAAGACTATGCAGACGGCGACGGCGACGTCAGCCACAAAGACGACGTCAAGATCCTCGACTACGGCCATCCGGCCAACGCAGAGGACCTACGGAAGGTCGCAGCACTGTTCAAACGCTATTATGCGGCAGCCGTCGCCCTCGATGGCACCACCGCTTGCTCTCTTATCTCCTCGCATCTCGTCAAGAGGCTCTTAAGCGGATACGGTCAGCCGCTTGACAGACCCCCGCGTCGCGGCGAAAGCTGCGCCAGGGTCACTTCGAAGCTCTTCATGGCACGCCGCTATCTACTGGCAATCGAAGTCGCCAAGATTAAATTTACCGGAGCACGGGTAGCGGGCGAAAAAGGGTATGTGTTGTTGCGCTACGAAACCTTGACGCCCGAAACGCTCTATATGCCGATACATATGGAATCGGGTGTCTGGAAGATAGAATCGCTGTTCGGTTTGGCGCTGCTCTGATGAAGCTGAGCCGGTCGAGACGAACATGTCTGTCGCGAGCAAGACGCTGTGCCATGCAAACATCAGCAACTGTTTCCGAACGCTCCCTGAGGTCGCTTCCGGCGCTGCTGTCGGTCGTCTGTCTCATCGCAGGCCTCGCGGGCTGCGGTGGCGTTGGAGGCGTCGCGCGCTCCTCGAGCTCCCATGTCACGGCAGTCGCCGAGCCCGTTCTCAGGGTCAGTCGCGAGTTTGGCCCGATCGACGCCGACGACTACCAAGTTCTGAGTTTCGCTCGCGCCGCAACAAGGGTGGAGCGTAGGAAGATCACAGCGCTCTTGAAGCGCTACTACGCTGTCGCCGTCGCCGGAGACGGCGCCAAGGCTTGCGCGATGCTCTACGAAACCACCGCCAATGAAGTCGTCGTGGAACAGGATAATTGGGGTGTGCGCGGAAGCACGTGCCCGGTCGTCATGTCAAGAATCTTCCGGCAGCGCCACCGCCAGCTGCTCGCTGATGCCGACTCGCTCAAAGTGGTCCTTGTTCGCACCGACGGTCTCAATGGCCGCGCAGTGCTGCGCTTCAGGGGGATGGTCGAATCCCGTACGATCGACACGCGGCTTGTGGGCGGCATCTGGAAGGTTCAACATCCGCTCGACACACCGTTGCCGTAGGGACCGATTCCCTGTCTCGCCGGCTAGGGCATCTGCCCGTCGAACAGTTCCCATATCTTCCAAGCGCGCCCTTCGCGATGCACGGGTATGTAGTTGGGAACGGGCGCTTTGGCGAAGCGCAGCAGCACTAAGGCTCGGTTGCCTTCGACGCGTACGCTTGTTATTTCCAGGGTGGTGCTGTCGAGGACGAGGCGGCTGTGACGTTGCCTGAACAGGTTTGAGACGATCGCGCCGCATGTCTTTGCTCTTAGCGCGGGGAGACTTCCATATTCTTCGGCGATCGATTCGACGACCAGCGAGTGGATCAGCGGGCAGGCATGTACCCCATCTCCCTTGGCGGCGAGCGCGTAGTAGCGCGTGATGAGAGCCACGATCGGTTGCCTTTCGGCCGCGCTCGCCTCGTGACCAAAAAAGCGCACAGGGGCGTCGTCGCTGTCAAAGGCCTTGGCCGTCGTGACATCGCCCGCCGCCTTGCTTTGACCCGTAACCGCATTGGAGTCGGCACGCGTGGTTGGGCTAGAAGCCTTATGCGATTCCCCGCATGCGGCGATTCCCATGGCGCCGAGCAGGGCAAGAGCAAGCGCTGCAAGCACCGCCTTCATCTATGGCAGTTCGCTGTCGAGCAGCGCCTCGAGCTTCCAAGTGTGCCTCTCGCGTCGTACCGCAATCTGGCGTTCGGGCATCTTCCCAAAGCTCAGCACCGCCAATCCGTGGCGATGTTCGAGGCGCACGCGCGTCACCTTGAGTAGCGGTAGCCCGGCGGCGAGCTGTGCGTGGAAGTGCTTGAACAGCAGCGTCAGGATCGCGGGGCAAGTCTTGCCCTGCATGTAGGCCGGTCCCGGCGGCGAGGTGCCGTAGTCTTCGGGCACGGCTTCGGCGAGAGTGACGTAGATCATCGAGCATGCCTTCGCCCCGTCCTCGGCCGCAGCGGCCGCGTAGTAACGCTCGATGAGCGCGGTGACCGCCTGCCTGTCGGCTGGGCTGGCAGCCTGGCCAAAGCCAAAGACGTCGGGGTGGCGCTTGTCGTCGTAGGGAGCGGTGATGTCGTTGTCTTTATCGGCGTCGGCCTTGGCTTCGAGTGGGGCCGGCGCGATGCTGGAGGCAGCGGCGAGCGTTGAGCTTGTGTCGGCGGAGTGAGAGGACGAGTGGTGGACGGAGTTCGTGCTCGTGTTCGTGCCGCACGCCCCTACGCACAGGGGGAGCAGCATGAGCACAACAAGCGCACGCGAGCGCTTCGAACGCACGCTCGAGCTGCGATGAGCGGCGAACGCCCGGATACTCATCTCATGAAACTGTCGAAGAGAGCGTCGACCTTCCAGGCGCTTCCCTCGCGCTTGACGACGATCTGGCTCACCGGCTCGGCTCTAAAACCAAGCACCGCCAGTCCGATATCGTGCTTTACGCGCACGCCGATCACCGTCATAGTCGAGACTTCGTCTTTTGCGAATCGCTCCCTCTGCTGCGCAAGCAGCGGCGAGACGACCGTGGCGCAGGCGTTACCGGCGCCCTGCCGGGTCTTGGAGCCTTCGAGAAGTCCCGAGACGAGCGCGGAGCTGAGCAGAGAGCAGGCTACGGCGCCGTTCGCCGCCGCGGCAGCGGCGTAGTAGCGCTTGACGAGGCTCGTCACCGCCTGTCTATCCGGCTGCCCCGCGTTCCTGCCATAGGATTCCAGGAAGGCGGTGTCGTCGTCTTCCTTGCGGCCCTTCTCGTCCCCGTCTTCGTCGCCGTCGTTCTTCAAGTAGCTTCCGAGAGGGGCGGTCCCGAGGGAAGCCGCCGTGCGCGTGCGCACCGCCGCGGTCTGGGAGATCGAACTCTTGCCACTGCTCGCACCGCCGCACGCTGTAAGCCCAAACACAAGCACGCCAGTCACAAGCAGGAATAGCATCGAGGTCGCCTCCCGGCGCAGGTCTCCATATAGCGATCGACTCGGGGGGGCGGCGTCGGTCATGTTGGAATAATTCCTACCACAGAGTCGCGCCACGTGCAAAAGAGTCGGAGACAATTGTTCTCCCAACAAACAACCAAACCGAAGAATCGGGAGACGTTGCGTGACTTTGCTTGACAGAGAATGAGCGGTATGCGACTATATCGGTCGTGACCCGACATTCAGAACATTGGCTAGAGGGTCGCACGAGGGAACCGAGCGGCGTGGACCCGAAGAACTGGGAGTATGCACGCTATCGGCCTCTCGGTCCGAAGGCCAAGGGAAAGCGAGCGAGGTCGAAGGAAAGCAATGCGCACCTGTGAGGAGCGACATGAGCTTGCCGCTACAAACCAGTGCGGAGCCATCGCCCGTTCCCGAATGGGAAACACCTCTGGACTTCCGGGCCGCACGGAGCAAGACTGCTTTCCGGGCCGCTGTGATGGCATGCGCCTGATCTGCGGTTTGGGCAGCAGAGCAGGAACGCAGCATTACAGGAGCCGGTTCGGCGCTCTCTGACCAAGGTACGAGTGGCCGGGCGGCTAGGTCAAACCTCGGAAGAGGTCAACCAAAGCCTCGGATGAGGGAAAGGTAGACAGAAGATCATGAAGAAGATCCAAATGCTCATTTTCGCGCTCGTCGCGGTGGTCGCGTTCAGCGCGGCTATCACGTCGTCTGCGTTTGCAGCGTTAGAATTCACGTTAGCGCAGTGGTTAATCAGCGGAGCGCGTCTCACGGCCGAACACTTATCGGACAGTGTGGGCGAACTTTTACTGGAAAACGTGTTACTTGGTGCTCAGCTTCAGTGTAGTGGGTTATTCGAAGGAACGGTCGGCCCTGAAAGCGCCGACTTAACGACGATGGTGTACAACTTAGAAGGCAAATTAACTGAAGAATTAACAGGTGAAGCGATTTTATGCACGAATCAGAAAACGTGTGAAAAAGCTGAAGCCTGGCCTGTCAATTTGCCTTGGACGACGGAACTCGAGTTAGATACTACTGAAGAAAAATTCTTCGAGTTATCCAAAGGTACTAATGGAGAACCGGGATACCACGTGTCGTGCACGGTTCTTGGTGTCAAAGTCGAAGAATTATGCGAACTAGCCGCAGGAGCCGTTCTTGAAGTCAAGAACGTCTCCGGCGGTGTGGAAGCGGTGGGCCGTCCAGAACCAAACGGTCCCTGTGGTTCGAACTCGGAAGAGAACGCGCTCTTCTTCCAGGTGGGTAACCTGACTACGTCGCCGGATGGAACGCTAACGGTATCTGAATAATTGTCTATCGGACGTTTAGTATGAGATAGTTCGAAAATGGCCGGACGGGATGCTATTTCGGGTCTCGTCCGGTCAGCTCGGCCCTTTACCGACAGAGGATGACGAAAGTTTCGATGTTGTGAGAGCGGCGTATAATTGTTTCTTGGGAGAAGGGGAGTTAGGGAGATGTTCTTAAGAATTTGTGGTCACTTCACGGTCGCGAATGTTGGCATGACGTTGGCGTTGGTGTTTGCGATGAGTGGTGGTGCTTTTGCTGCTAAGCATTGGACGATTAGTTCTACTAGTCAGATCAAGCCGAGTGTGCTTAAGCAGCTTCGGGGTAAGGTTGGTCCGGCGGGCGCTGTTGGCGCTTCTGGGCCTGTTGGTCCTGTTGGGCCTGTGGGTTCTCCGGGTGCGGTGGGTCCGGTTGGTGCTCAGGGGGTGGCGGGTCCGCAGGGGCCGCAGGGGCCGGACGGCTCGCCGTGGACGGTGGGAGGTACACTTCCGTCGGGTAAGACGCTTGAAGGTGAGTGGGCTCTAGGTACATCTACCGCTTCGGAAGCGGCGCCGATCGTGATCACTGCTGTAAGTTTTGCGCTTCCACTTGCTGCCGCGCCTGAAGTTGGTTATACGAGGGCGCCGACCTCGGAAGAAAAAGAAAAACATGAATTTCCGCCGGCGGCTGCTGGGTGTACGGGGAATGTGGAAGAACCGGGTGCTGAATCTGGGCATCTGTGCGTTTTTGCTGCGCAGGAACTTAACGTTGAACATGTGAGGACTTGCCCCTTCTCAGCGGCGGTTCTCCCGACGTGTTTTGGTGCCGGCAGTTCGAGTGCGGACAAGAGTGGCTTCGGGTTGCTCGGGGTCACAAAAGAAACGTCGGGTGCGTTTGCCAATGGTGTTTGGGTGGTGCGCGCCGAATAGAGCGAGGACCATCGGGCAGGGCAGCATTCGTAGGTAGGTCCGCGGCGAGGCAGCAGAGATGTAATGCGCAGTTATTTATCGGTAGCCTAAATAGTAGACGGAGGAGGGACAGTTGAAGCGCCAGTCGCAGGGGAGGAGTTGGAGAGCAACAGGTGACCCCGGGGGGGGGCATGCTGTCCGGTCTGCCCTTTGGTTGGCGCTAGGCGTCTTCGTAGTCTTGTTGATGTTGCCATCGACGGAGGCGTTGGCCTCAGAAGGAGAAGCGCCGAAAATCCGAGGTGAACTTGTTGAAGAGGAAGTACTTTCAACACGGGCACATATCGAGGCGCAGGCGAACATCAGTAACACCGAAGTACTCGAAGTGCATTGGCGAGGTGAAATAGCGACGGAATCTGCCTTCAACAAAAATGAATGGAAAGTCGTCAATAGCGAAACAACGCACGTGGGCGGTCTTCTAAATATGGAGCTCGGTGAAAAGGACGCGGCTGCGCACGCCACCATTCTTCATAAACTCGAAGCTAATACCACTTATTATGCGCGTTTTCACGTGGAAGACGCGTACGGCAAGGATGAAAAGACGTTCACGTTTAGGACTTCTGTGGTCGCGGCACCGGAAGTCGCGAAAGCCGATGGGTTCAACGGCCCTATCACATCGTTTAGGGAATGCGTAGAAGCGCCCACCCCTAAATCTGCATGTTTCACGGCGCAGATCGAGACGAATGGTGAAGAAACTGAATATAGGTTCGAATATGCGCCTTCTTCGTCTGGTCCGTGGGCGGTGTTTAGTTCGGGTGGGACGGAAACGGGAAAGGGAACTGTAAGCGTAGCGGAAGATTTTGCGAATCCAGAAGCGAGGCTTGGTGGTTTGACGCCGGAAAGTACCTATTACGTGCGTCTGTTGGTACACAACGCAGTAGGCACGAGGGAACAGTCGATGTATACTGGTCCGGGCGGCGTCGAGCGACCTTCGTTTACCACGCCGACGGCGCGACCGGTGGTGTCTACTCCGGAAGTCGGTAATGTTACTGGTGTTTCGGCTGGGGTTACAGGTCGAATAATTCCGCATGACTCGGAAACCCATTGGGAGTTTGAATATTCTACGTCTGCGAACGGGGGATGGATTCATGGTCCTGAAGGGACGATTTCTCAGGCTGAAGCCGAAGCGCTCCCAGAAAACACTACGGCCTCCGGGATCGAAGGTACCCTGCCGAACCTTAAGCCCTCCGAAGTCTACTATGTAAAGCTGGTCGCGGAAAATAGATGTCCAGCATATTGCGGCGAAGCGTTAAATACTTTCGGCGAATTTGTTTCTAGTGAGACAAAGGGTATTGTGAGTTTTGAAACTTTTGGGGCTCCGGTTGCTGTTACGCTTGTTACGCATGCGGTTCATGAAGGTTCGTTGCGTTTGCTTGGTTCTGTTGATCCGCGTGGTTACGATACGCATTTTCATTTTGAATATGTTTCGCAGCGGCAGTTCGAAGAAGGTGGTGGTGCGGGCGGTTTCGCGCAGGCGAGTGTGAGTAGCGAAGTGGATATGGGTTCTGGTGCGGGATTCCAGTATGTTGGCGAGGATTTGCCGGGTTTGTTGGCGGGTGAAACTTATCGTTATCGGATTGTGGCGACTAATGTGTCTCCTGGAGCGCCGCTCGTGCGTGGCGGGGAAGAGAGTCTCAGTGTCCCTGTTGCGCCGACAGGTGGTGGTGGTGAAGAATCGTGTCCGAATGAGGGTTTGAGGGTTGGGGCGTCGGCTGCGCTTCCTGATTGTCGTGCTTATGAGCAGGTGACTCCGGTGGATAAGGAAGGCGCGCAGGAAGTTTTTCGGTGGGCGAACGGACTGAAAATTGTTGCTTATGCGGTTGTCGGGGAAGATGGTGAGCATTTGATGGTGCAGGCGCCTGTTTCGTGGCGTGCGGGTGTTTCGCCGGGGGAGGCTCCGTATTTCTTTTCGCGTGATGCTGCGCATGGTTGGCGGACGACGGCTGCGACGATTCAGCCGGAAGCCGGTCTGCAGGAATATCACGCGGAGGTTTTCGCTCCCGATTTGCTTCAGGTTGGTTTTGAAGCGGGCTGGGATACGTTCGGGGCGGGTAATTCTCCGAGCGTTGAATATAAGGTGGGTGCTCCCGGCGGACCTTATAAGACTGTAGCGAGCGTTCCGCGCAAGCAGGCAGCGGCAGGCGGTTGGGTCGCGGCATCCGAAGATTTCTCGAAGCTGATCTTGCAGGTCGAAGATCGTAAGCTTGTGGCGCCGCAGACCACGACGACTAGCGGTCCCGATCTTTACGAATATACAGCGAGTGGTGTGCGACAGGTTAATGTGGGTATCGGTAGGTGCGGAGCGAACATCGTGAAGGGTAACGAAGAATCCCCGTTTAACGAAGCGATTTCGACTGTTAGTAGTCGCCATGCTGTTTCGGATGATGGGTCGCGCGTGTTTTTTGAAGCTGTGCCTGGCAGCGAATGTTCGGCGACGAAGCATCTGTATGTGCGTGTGAACGGCAGCGAAACGGTCGACCTCGGCGCCTATCGTTTCGCCGGCGCAAACGCATCGGGAAGCGAAGCGCTGCTCGAGAAGACAAGCGGCGAAGGCCAGGGACTGTACTTGTATAAGACGGGTGGCATGCCAACGTATCTCGCGTCGACTGGGCTTGCCGAACCGTCCAATTTCACCGTGTCGCAAGACCTCACCGCGATCTATTTCAACGCGGGTGGCAGGATCGAACATTATGATATTGCGTCAAAAACGCTCGATTTCGTCGCTTATGCAGCGCAGACAGAATTCTCCTCGCATTTGAGCGCGGATGGACGCTACTATTATTTTGATTCTGGGGAAGTCCCGGGCGTGCCCGGTGGCGCTGTAGTTCCAGGCGGCGGCCATGAAGTTGCGCATAAATTTGGGGCTGCGGGTCCGACGAGTCAGGTTTATCGTTATGACAGTGTTGAGCATGCGATTGAGTGCATGTCGTGTTCTTCTAGTTTTGCGCGTGAACCGAAGTTGGGTTCGTATTTTGGTGGGGATGCTGCGAGTAGTGCTCCGGCTGGTACGCCGCGGCTTGTGTTTGCCTCAGATAACGGCGAATTTGCGTTCTTTCAGACTCCTGCGGCGTTGGTGGCTTCTGATATTGATGGGGAGGTGGTGCCGGAAGGTACTCAGGGGGCTGGTTCGACTGCGCCTGAAAACCCGGAAAATCAGAATTCGGTTTCTGGCGATGTGTATGAGTGGCGTCGTGACGGTTCGCATGGTTGTGCCCAACTGGAAGGTTGTTTGGCGTTGTTGACTAACGGTCGCGGTGGCTATCTCAACGAGTTGCTGGGGACCGCCAACGAAGGCAGCGACGTGTTCATTTACACGTCGTCCAAACTTGTGGGTGAAGATAACGATAGTGCTGGTGATATTTATGATGTGCGGATTGATGGTGGTTTTCCCGAAGCGTCGCATCCGGTGGAATGCGAAGGCGATTCGTGCTCTACACCGTTTGCGCCGCCGAGCGACTTGACGCCCTCGACCGCAACGTTCCAAGGTCAGGGTAACGTCGTGGCGCCCGCGGTCAAAGCAAAATCTAAAGCAAAAGCCAAGGCGAAGCCGTGCAAGGCGAAGTCGAAGCATAAGTGCAAGAGAGCACCGAAAAAGAGCTCGAAGAAGACTAGGCGTACTAGGCGGGGCGCCGGGGCGGGAACTGGGAGGAGAGGATGAGCTTCCACTGGCGTAGTCCTTTGAGCGTGCCGGTGGGTTTCGGTGTGTTTGTTGTGGTGATGGTCGTTGTGTGTGTGTGGTTTGTGGGGTTCGCGGTGGGCGAGCCGAGCGAAGAAAGTTTTAGGATCGTGGCGGGTTCTTTTCATGTTGTGCCGTCGTCGGTGGGGGCTGGTGCGCATGCCGATTTGACGACGTCTTTCGATCTCGTTCACGATGCTAAGGGGCATACTGCTAACGATGCGCGCACATTGGTGTTTAGGTATCCTCCCGGGTTCATTTTGAATAATACGGCTGTGCCTACGTGTACCGATGGTCAGCTCATTGCTGGCAGTACTTATATTCCGGCGTGTCCGGTCGCCAGTCAGGTCGGCCAGATCAGTTTCGAACTAGCGAATACGTTGCACGTTGGTGGCCCGCCGGCGCATTTTGTGCTTCCACTGTATAATATGGAAGTAACGAGCTTCGGACAGCTTGTGGAGCTTGGGTTTAAGAGCGTGTTGTTCACACAGGTTTTCGGCGTGGGTGTGACCGCAGATGATCTGGGTGGTGTTGTTACTGTGCCCGATTTGGTGAAGGCTGAAGCGTTTAACGTTTCGGCGACTGTGTGGGGATTGCCAGCGTCGCATGTTCACGATGCTCAGCGTGGCGAGACTTGTGGCGAGGATTTCGAAGTGCCCGCACTGTGTATTTATCCCCTCGGCCGAGAGGAAGCTCACATTCCCGTGAGACCGTTCCTGGGTAACCCCACTGGTTGCGAAGCGCACGTTGCTCGGATGGAAGCCGACTCGTGGGAGTTGCCACAGGAATTCTTGAAAGAAGAAACAGTATTGCCGGCGATAACGGAATGCGAACGCGTACCATTCGATCCCTCGATCGAAGTGGATCCCACGACGCGCTCAGCGGAATCGCCTAGCGGACTGAACATTTCGCTTGTCGTGCCACAAAGCTGGGAAAATCCCTATTCGCTTTCCACCTCAGACCTAAAGGACTCCACGGTAGCGCTTCCCGTGGGCTACACCGCGAACCCGTCGCTGGCCTCCGGTCTAGGTGTTTGTACTCCTGAACAGCTCGCTGCGGAAACGTCCTCATCGCCGCCTGGAGCTGGCTGTCCCGCCGAATCTAAGATCGGTACCGTCGATGTGGAAACGCCGGTGCTCTCCGAAAAACTCTCGGGTAACATTTACATCGCGAAGCCCTATGAAAACAAGCCAGAATTCGGTACACCCCAGCACCCCGGCGGTTCGCTGCTCGCCCTGTATATCGTGGTGAAGGACCCCGCACGAGGAATCCTCGTCCGCCTCGCGGGAAAGATCGAACCGAACCCCGTCACGGGCCAGCTCGTCACGAGCTTTGAGAACAATCCGCAAGTCCCGTTTAGCAAGTTTACGCTCAAGCTGCGTCAGGGAGCCACCTCACCGCTGGTCAGCCCGCCTACCTGCGGGCTCTACACGGCCGAAGCGTCGCTGACGCCGTGGTCTGCGCCACTCTCGGCCGATCTCGTGAACAGCTCGCCGTTCGCGATCGAAACCGGTATCGGCGGCGGTCCGTGTCCCGCGGGAGGAATCCCGCCGTTTAAACCCGGGATCCTCGCGGGCACACTGAACAACAGTGCGGGAGCCTACAGTCCGATGGACATTCGCATCACCCGCAAAGACGGCGAACAGGAGATCACACGCTTCACCTCGATCCTACCGCCCGGACTAACCGCGAACCTGACGGGGATACCGTTCTGTCCCGACGCGAGCATAGAAGCCGCCAAGCACGTCTCAGGAGCCCAAGAGGAAGCCGTGCCGTCGTGTCCTTCGTCGAGCGAAATCGGACATTCGCTTGTCGGCGCGGGCGTAGGCACGGTATTGGCATATACCCCCGGCAAGGTGTATATGGCAGGCCCCTATAACGGTGCACCGTTCTCCGTGGTAGCGATCACCTCGGCGAAGGTCGGCCCATTCGATCTGGGCACCGTCGTCGTGCGCGAGGCATTGGAGATCAACCCCGAAACAGCGGTCGTGACAGTCGACGCTAAAGCGTCAGATCCGATCCCGCACATCATCGACGGGATCGTGGTCCACGTGCGCGACATTCGCATCTACGTCGACCGGGCGAACTTCATGCTCAACCCCACCAACTGCAACCCTCTCACGTTCTCAGCGACCGTAGACGGAGCCGGCGCGGACCCCTCAAACCCAGCCGACCAAACACCGGTCACCGTCAACAGCCCTTTCCAGCTCGCGAACTGTCAGAACCTCGCATTCAAACCAAACTTCAAAGTGTCAACGTCAGGCAAGACATCCCGCTCGAAGGGCGCGAGCCTAACCATCAAGCTCGCCTACCCCCACGCCCCCCCAGGAACACAGGCGAACATCGCGAAGGTCAAGATCGACCTCCCCAGAGAGCTACCCTCACGCCTCACAACACTACAAAAGGCATGTTCCGACGCAACCTTCAACACCAACCCCGCCAACTGTCCGCCAGGCTCTCGAGTAGGACAAGCTAAAGCGACCACGCCAATCCTACCAGTACCACTAACCGGACCGGCCTATTTCGTAAGCCACGGCGGCGCGAAGTTCCCCGAACTGATCATGGTCCTACAAGGCTACGGCGTCACACTACAACTACGCAGCGAAACATTCATCAACAAAAAGGGCATCACAAGCGGAACCCTACGCTCAGTACCAGACGCCCCCGTAGGAGCCTTCGAACTAACCCTACCCCAAGGACCGAACTCCGCCCTAGCAGCCAACGGCAACCTCTGCACCAAAAAACTAATCATGCCAACAGTCTTCACCGCACAAAACGGCCAAACAATCCACCAAAACACAACAATCACCACCACCAACTGCCAAAAACACCACAAAACCACCCACCACAAATGATCCAAAGCCAACTGATCACATCGTCGCATGGGACGGGACGGTATCGGGATGAGCTGGCGCTTCCCTAACGCGTAAGGCACGCCAGGCGTAGAACACATCGGCCGGTCGGCACAAGCAACCACTTCCGGCCCACTATCGCGCTGGAGACGTTTCTTGACTTTTGACCTTGACAGCGGGTAGGCGCGGTGCTACCATATCGGCTGTGGCCCGCTATTCAGAACTTTGACTGGAGGGCCGTATGAGGGAGCTGGTTGGGCATGACTCTGGAAAGCGGGGGCATGAACGCCGGTCCCTCGGTCCCAATGCTTGGATGAATCAGGAGTGAGGTTGAACGCAAGAATGCCTACCGGTTCGTCGCGACACGGGTTGTGCCCGCGCGGCGAGCGGGTGCGGAGCGTTCACGTTTCCGAGTGGGAAACACTTCTGGACTTCTTGGTTGCATTGGACAAGACTGCTTGCCGGGGCCGCTGTGATGGCATGCGCCTGATCTGCGGTTTGGGCAGCAGAGCAGGAACGCAGCATTACAGGAGCCGGTTCGGCGCTCTCTGACCAAGGTACGAGTGGCCGGGCGGCTAGGTCAAACCTCGGAAGAGGTCAACCAAAGCCTCGGACGAGGGAAAGGTAGACAGAAGATCATGAAGAAGATCCAAATGCTCATTTTCGCGCTTGTCGCGGTGGTCGCGTTCAGCGCGGCCATCACGTCGTCCGCGTTTGCAGCGTTAGAATTCACGTTAGCGCAGTGGTTAATCAACGGAGCGCGTCTCACGGCTGAACACTTAACCGACAGTGTGGGCGAACTTTTACTGGAAAACGTGTTAGTTGGTGCCCAGCTTCTGTGTAGCGGGTTATTCGAAGGGACGGTCGGTCCTGAAAGCGCTGACTTAACGACGATGGTGTACAATTTAGAAGCTAGGTTAATCGAAGAATTAGCAGGCGAAGCGCTGTTATGCACGAATGAGAAAACGTGTGAAAAAGCGGAAGTCTGGCCGACCAACTTGCCGTGGACGACGGAACTCGAGTTAGATACTACTGAAGAAAAATTCTACGAGTTAACTAAAGGTACCGGCGGAGAACCGGGTTACCATGTATCCTGCACGGTTCTCGGCATCAAAGTCGAAGAATTATGTGAAACTGCCGCAAATAACTTTGTTGAAGTCAAGAACGTGACCGGCGGCGTGGAAGCGGTTGGAAACGTCGAACCAAAGGGCTCATGCGGCTCAAACGCGGAAGAGAACGCACTCTTCTTCGTTCCTGGTAACCTCACCACCTCGCCGGATGGGACACTGACGGTATCTGAATAATTGTCTATTACACGTCTAGTCTGACATAGTTAGAAATGGCCGGGCGGGACTCTATCTCGGGTCTCGTCCGGTCAGATAGGCACTTTTACCGACAAGGGATGACAAAGCTCGATGGCGTGAGCGGCGTATAATTGTAGCTAGGGATGAGGGGAGTCAGGGCGATGTTCTTAAGAATTTGTGGTCACGTCACGGTCGCGAATGTTGGCATGACGTTGGTGCTGGTTTTTGCAATGAGTGGTGGTGCTTTTGCCGCTAAGCATTGGGTGATTAGCTCGACTAGTCAGATCAAGCCCAGTGTGCTTAAGCAGCTTCAGGGTAAGGTTGGTCCGGCGGGCGCTGTTGGTGCTTCTGGTCCTGTTGGGCCTGTGGGCTCTCCGGGTGCGGTGGGACCCGTTGGTGCTCAGGGAGTGGCGGGTCCGCAGGGTCCGCAGGGTCCGCAGGGTCCGCAGGGTCCGGACGGCTCGCCGTGGACGGCGGGGGGGACACTTCCGTCGGGTAAGACGCTTGAAGGTGAGTGGGCCCTCGGTTCCCCTACCGCCTCGGAAGCTGCGCCGATCGTGATCACTGCTGTAAGTTTTGGGCTTCCGCTTGCTGCCGCGCCTGAAGTTGGTTATACGAGGGCGCCGACCTCGGAAGAAAAAGAAAAACATGAATTTCCGCCGGCGGCTGCTGGGTGTACGGGGAATGTTGAAGAACCGGGTGCTGAAGCGGGTCATCTGTGCGTTTTTGCTGCGCAGGAACTTAACGTGGAACACGTTCGAACGTGTCCCTTCTCGGCGGCGGTTCTCCCGACGTGTTTTGGTGCCGGCAGTTCGAGTGCGGACAAGAGTGGCTTCGGGTTGCTCGGCGTTACAAAAGAAACGTTGGGTGCGTTTGCCAACGGTGTTTGGGTGGTACGGGCCGAATAAAGTGAGGACCCTCGGGCAGGGCAGCATTCGTAGGTAGGTCCGCGACGAAGCAGCAGAGATGTAATGCGCAGTCATTTATCAGTAGCCTAAATAGTAGACGGAGGAGGAACAGTTGAAGCGCCAGTCGCAGGGGAGGAGTTGGAAAGCAATCGGTGACCGCCGCGGGCGGCATGCTGCTGTCCGGTCTGTCCTGTGGTTGGCGCTGGGCGTTTTCGTGGTCTCGTTGATGTTGCCGTTGACGACGGCGTTGGCCTCAGAAGGAGAAGCGCCGAAAATCCGCCCCGAACTTGTCGAAGAGGAAATATTTTCAACACGGGCACATATCGAGGCACAGGCGAACATCAGCGCTACCGAAGCACTCGACGTACATTGGTGGGGTGAAATAGCGACCTCGGAAGTCGCGCTCGACAAAAAAGAAGGGGTGTTGGTCGGTGAAGAAACAACGCATGTAGGCGGTCTTCTAAATATGACGCTTGGTGAAAAGGACGTCGCTGAGAGCGAGACGGTCCTACGCTACGTTGCACCTGGCTTAAGTCTGTCACCTAGCACACCATATTACGTGCGACTTCACGTCAAAGACGCGTATGGCGAAGATGAAAAGACATTCACATTTATCACCGCGGCGATTGCAGCGCCGGAAATTACTAAAAGCGTAAATCGCAACGGTCATACCACATTCAGAGAGCAGTGCAAAGAAGCGCCAACCCCAAGTTCTGTATGTTTTACCGCGGAGATCGAGTCAAATGGCGCTGAAACTGAATATAGCTTCGAATATAAGCCGTCTTCGTCTAGTCAGTGGGCGGTGTTTAGCTCGGGCGGGAAAGAAACGGGAAAGGGAACTATAAGCGTAGCGGAAGATTTTGCGAACCCAGAAGCGAGGCTTACTGGTTTGACGCCGGAAAGCACCTATTACGTGCGTCTGTTAGCAACCAGAAAAGTAGGAAATAAAGTAGAAACGGTCGAACAGTTGACGTATAATGGTCCGGGCGATACCGAACTATCGTCGTTTACTACGCCGACGGCGCGGCCGGTGGTGTCTACTCCGGAAGTCGGTAATGTTAGTGGTGTTTCGGCTGGGGTCACGGGTCAAATAGTTCCGCATGGTTCGGAAACTCATTGGCAGTTTTTATATTCTACCTCTTCGGAAGGGGGATGGATTTCTGGTCCTGAAGGGACGATTTCTCAGGCGGAAGCTGAAGTGCTTCCGGAAAATACTACGGCTCCTGGGATCGAAGGTACCCTTACGGAACTTAAGCCTTCGACAGTCTATTTTGTGAAGCTGGTCGCAGAAAATAAATGTGCAACGTATTGTGGCGAAGCGCTTAATAATTTTGGTGAACTTGTTTCTAAAGAGATAAATGGTATTGCGAGTTTTGAAACTTTTGGGGCTCCGGTTGCTGTTACGCTTGTTACGCATGCGGTTCATGAAGGGGCGTTGCGTTTGCTCGGTTCTGTTGATCCGCGTGGTTACGATACGCATTTTCATTTTGAATATGTTTCGCAGCGGCAGTTCGAACAAGGTGGTGGTGCGGGCGGTTTCGCGAAAGCGAGTGTGAGTAGCGAAGTGGATATGGGTTCTGGTGCGGGATTCCAGTACGTTGGCGAGGATTTGCCAGCTTTGGTGGCGGGTGAAACTTATCGTTACCGGATTGTCGCGACTAATGTGTCTCCTGGAACGCCGGTAGTGCGTGGCGGGGAACAGAGTCTGAGTGTGCCTGTCGCGCCGACAGCGGTTGGGGAAGAATCGTGTCCGAATCAGGGTTTGCGGGTTGGGGCGTCGGCTGCGCTTCCTGATTGTCGTGCTTATGAGCAGGTGACTCCGGTGGATAAGGAAGGCGCTCAGGAAATTTTTCGGTGGGCGAACGGACTGAAAATTGTTGCTTATGCGGTCGTCGGGGAAGATGGTGAGCATTTGATGGTGCAGGCTCCTGTTTCGTGGCGTGCGGGTGTTTCGCCGGGGGAGGCTCCGTATTTCTTTTCGCGTGATGCTGCGCATGGTTGGCAGACGACGGCTGCGACGATTCAGCCGGAAGCCGGTCTGCAGGAATATCACGCGGAGGTTTTCGCTCCCGATTTGCTTCAGGTTGGTTTCGAAACGGGTTGGGACACGTTCGGGGTGGGTAATTCTCCGAGCGTTGAATATAAGGTGGGTGCTCCCGGCGGACCTTATAAGACTGTAGCGAGCGTTCCGCGCAAGCAGGCAGCGGCAGGCGGTTGGGTCGCGGCATCCGAAGATTTCTCGAAGCTGATCCTACAGGTCGAAGATCGTAAACTTGTGGCGCCGCAGACCACGACGACTAGCGGTCCCGATCTTTACGAATATACAGCGAGTGGTCTGCGGCAGGTTAATGTGGGTATCGGTAAGTGTGGCGCGAACATCGTGAGGGGTAACGAAGAATCCCCGTTTAACGAAGCGATTTCGACTGTTAGTAGTCGTCATGCTGTTTCGGTTGATGGGTCGCGCGTGTTTTTTGAAGCTGTGCCTGGCAGCGAATGTTCAGCGGCGAAGCATTTGTATGTGCGTGTGAACGGTAGCGAAACGGTCGATCTTGGCGCCTATCGGTTTGCCGGCGCAAACGCATCGGGAAGCGAAGCGCTGCTCGAGAAGACAAGCGGCGAAGGCCAGGGACTGTACCTGTATAAGACGGGTGGCATGCCAACGTATCTCGCGTCGACTGGGCTTGCCGAACCGTCCAATTTCATCGTGTCGCAAGACATCACTACGATCTATTTCAACGCGGGTGGCAGGATCGAACATTATGGTATTGCGTCAAAAACGCTCGATTTCGTTGCTTATGCAGCGCAGACAGAATTCTCGTCGCATTTGAGCGCGGATGGTCGCTACTATTATTTTGATTCTGGCGAAGTCCCGGGCGTGCCTGGTGGCGCTGTAGTTCCCGGTAGAGGCCATGAAGAAGCGCATAAATTTGGGGCTGCGGGTCCGACGAGTCAGGTTTATCGTTATGATAGTGTTGAGCACGCGATTGAGTGCATGTCGTGTTCTTCTAGTTTTGCGCGTGAACCGAAGTTGGGTTCGTATTTCAGTGGGGATGCTGCGAGTAGTGCTCCGTCTGGTACGCCGCGGCTTGTGTTTGCCTCAGATAACGGCGAATTTGCGTTCTTTCAGACTCCTGCGGCGTTGGTGGCTTCTGATATTGATGGGGAAGTAGTGCCGGAAGGTACTCAGGGGTCGGGTTCGACTGCGCCTGAAAACCCGGAAAATCAGAATTCTGTTTCTGGCGATGTGTATGAGTGGCGTCGTGACGGTTCGCATGGTTGTGGACAGCTTGAAGGCTGTTTGGCGTTGTTGACTAACGGTCGCGGCGGTTATCTCAACGAGCTGCTGGGGACCGCGAACGAAGGCAGCGACGTGTTCATTTACACGTCGTCCAAACTTGTGGGTGAAGATAACGATAGTGCTGGTGATATTTATGATGTGCGAGTTGATGGTGGTTTTCCCGAAGCGTCGCATCCGGTGGAATGCGAAGGCGATTCGTGCTCTACACCGTTTGCGCCGCCGAGCGACTTGACGCCCTCGACCGCGACGTTCCAAGGTCAGGGTAACGTCGTCGCGGCGCGTGCGGGCAAAGCAAAAACCAAGGCGAAGCCATGCAAGGCGAAGTCGAAGCGCAAGTGCAAGAGAGCACCCAAGAAGAGGTCGAAGAAGGGTCGCCGTACTAGGCGGGGTGCCGGGGCGGGAACGGGGAGGAGAGGATGAGCTTCCATCCGCGTAGTCCTCTGAGCGTGCCGGTGGGTTTCGGTGTGTTTGTTGTGGTGGTGGTCGTTGTGTGTGTGTGGTTTGTGGGGTTTGCGGTGGGCGAGCCGAGCGAAGAAAGTTTTAGGATTGTTGCGGGTTCTTTTCATGTTGTGCCGTCGTCGGTGGGGGCTGGTGCGCATGCTGATTTGACGACGTCTTTCGATCTCGCTCACGATGCTAAGGGGCATACTGCTAACGATGCGCGCACATTGGTGTTTAGGTATCCTCCCGGGTTCATTTTGAATAATACGGCCGTGCCTACGTGTACCGATGGTCAGCTCATTGCTGGGAGTACTTATATTCCTGCGTGTCCGGTCGCTAGTCAGGTCGGCCAGATCAGTTTCGAACTAGCGAACACGTTGCACGTTGGTGGCCCGCCGGCGCATTTTGTGCTTCCACTGTATAATATGGAAGTAACGAGCTTCGGACAGCTTGTGGAGCTTGGGTTTAAGAGCGTGTTGTTCACACAGGTTTTTGGCGTCGGTGTGACCGCAGACGATCTGGGTGGTGTTGTTACTGTGCCCGATTTGGTGAAGGCTGAAGCGTTTAACGTTTCGGCGACTGTGTGGGGCTTGCCCGCCTCGCATATTCACGATGCTCAGCGTGGCGAGACTTGTGGCGAGGATTTCGAAGTGCCAGCACTGTGTATTTATCCCCTCGGCAGAGAGGAAGCCCACATTCCCGTGAGACCGTTCCTGGGTAACCCCACTGGTTGCGAAGCGCACGTTGCTCGGATGGAAGCCGACTCGTGGGAGTTGCCACAGGAATTCTTGAAAGAAGAAACAGTATTGCCGGCGATAACGGAATGCGAACGCGTACCATTCGATCCCTCGATCGAAGTGGATCCCACGACGCGCTCAGCGGAATCGCCTAGCGGACTGAACATTTCGCTTGTTGTGCCGCAAAGCTGGGAAAACCCATATTCGCTTTCCACCTCAGACCTAAAGGATTCCACGGTAGCGCTTCCCGTGGGCTACACCGCGAACCCGTCGCTAGCCTCCGGTCTCGGTGTTTGTACTCCTGAACAGCTCGCAGCCGAAACGTCCTCATCGCCGCCTGGAGCTGGCTGTCCCGCCGAATCTAAGATCGGTACTGTCGATGTGGAAACGCCGGTGCTCTCCGAAAAACTCTCAGGTAACATTTACATCGCGAAGCCCTATGAAAACAAGCCAGAATTCGGTACACCCCAACATCCCGGCGGTTCGCTGCTCGCCCTGTATATCGTGGTGAAGGACCCCGCACGAGGAATCCTCGTCCGCCTCGCGGGAAAGATCGAACCGAACCCCGTCACGGGCCAGCTCGTCACGAGCTTTGAGAACAATCCCCAGGTCCCGTTCAGCAAGTTTACGCTCAAGCTGCGCCAGGGAGCCACCTCACCGCTGGTCAGCCCGCCTACCTGCGGGCTCTACACGGCCGAAGCGTCGCTGACGCCGTGGTCTGCGCCACTCTCGGCCGATCTCGTGAACAGCTCGCCGTTCGCGATCGAAACCGGTATCGGCGGCGGTCCGTGTCCCGCGGGAGGAATCCCGCCGTTTAAACCCGGCATCCTCGCTGGTACCCTGAACAACAGTGCGGGAGCCTACAGTCCGATGGACATTCGCATCACCCGCAAAGACGGCGAACAGGAGATCACACGCTTCACCTCGATCCTACCGCCCGGACTAACCGCGAACCTGACGGGGATACCGTTCTGTCCCGACGCGAGCATAGAAGCCGCCAAGCACGTCTCGGGAGCCCAAGAGGAAGCCCTGCCGTCGTGTCCTTCAGCGAGCGAAATCGGACATTCGCTCGTCGGCGCGGGCGTAGGCACGGTACTGGCATATACCCCCGGCAAGGTGTATATGGCAGGCCCCTATAACGGCGCACCGTTCTCCGTGGTAGCGATCACCTCGGCTAAGGTCGGACCGTTCGATCTGGGCACCGTCGTCGTGCGCGAGGCATTGGAGATCAACCCCGAAACAGCGGTCGTGACAGTCGACGCTAAAGCGTCAGATCCGATCCCGCACATCATCGACGGGATCGTGGTCCACGTGCGCGACATTCGCATCTACGTCGACCGGGCGAACTTCATGCTCAACCCCACCAACTGCAACCCTCTCACGTTCTCAGCGACCGTAGACGGAGCCGGCGCGGACCCCTCAAACCCAGCCGACCAAACACCGGTGACCGTCAACAGCCCTTTCCAGCTCGCGAACTGTCAGAACCTCGCATTCAAACCAAACTTCAAAGTCTCAACCTCAGGCAAGACATCCCGCTCGAAGGGCGCGAGCCTAACCATCAAGCTCGCCTACCCCCATGCCCCCCCAGGAACACAGGCGAACATCGCGAAGGTCAAGATCGACCTTCCCAGAGAGCTACCCTCACGCCTCACAACACTACAAAAGGCATGTTCCGACGCAACCTTCAACACTAACCCCGCCAACTGTCCGCCAGGCTCCCGAGTAGGACAAGCCAAAGCGACCACACCAATCCTACCAGTACCACTAACCGGACCAGCCTATTTCGTAAGCCACGGCGGCGCGAAGTTCCCCGAACTGATCATGGTCCTACAAGGCTACGGCGTCACACTACAACTACGCAGCGAAACATTCATCAACAAAAAGGGCATCACAAGCGGAACGCTACGCTCAATACCAGACGCCCCCGTAGGAACCTTCGAACTAACCCTACCCCAAGGACTAAACTCCGCCCTAGCAGCCAACGGCAACCTCTGCACCAAAAAACTAATCATGCCAACAGCCTTCACCGCACAAAACGGCCAAACAATCCACCAAAACACACCAATCACCACCACCAACTGCAAAAAACACCACAAAACCACCCACCACAAATGATCCAAATCTAGCCAAAACCCGTAACCCCAACGTAAACCCAAAAAACCGACACGCCTTTGGTCACGCCCGGGACCAACACAATCTCCCGCAGCTAACGACCAACGGCGTTGGCAAAGAAGAAAGGGTACGATGGGAAAAATACGGAAGAACCAAACGCTCGGCCTCGCGCTCATCGCAATGCTCACGCTCAGCGCAGCCATAACAACATCAGCGTTCGCCGCGTTAGAATTCACATTAGCACAATGGTTAATCAACGGTGCACGACTCACAGCCGAACACTTAACGGACAGCGTGGGCGAACTGTTAGTGGAAAACGTGTTACTCGGCGCACAATTCCAGTGCAGTCAGTTATACGAAGGGACGGTCGGCCCCGAAAGCGCCGACTTAACCACAATGATATACACGTTAGAACCCAGTCAGAGGTTAATTGAAGAATTAGCGGGCGAAGCGCTATTATGCACAAACGAGAAAACATGTGAAAAAGCAGAACGGTGGCCTACTAACCTTCCATGGACGACAGAACTAGAGTTAGACACCACCGAAGAAAAATTCTATGAGTTAACGAAAGGCACCGGCGGAGAACCCGGCTACCACATATCCTGCACGGTCCTCGGCGTCAAAGTCGAAGAATTATGCGAAACGGCCGCAGGGTCGATCCTTGAAGTCAAGAACGTGACTGGTGGCGTGGAAGCCGTGGGCCGTCCAGAACCAAACGGTCCCTGTGGCTCAAACTCGGAAGAGAACGCACTCTTCTACCAGGTCGGTAATCTGACCACGTCACCGGACGGGACGCTGACCGTATCGGAATGAGCCGTCGAATCCCATGACGCGTAAAGAGCACCATACGTAAAGGACAAAGGGTGGCCGGTCGGCACAAACAACGACCTTCCGGCCACCCTCCTTACCCCGCGCTCATCGCTTACACAAACGCACATTCCTTGAATCCGTCGTGCGCGACGATCTTCGCGAAATGTTCGTGAAGCTTCTTCGCGGTTTCAACCAGCGGGCTTCTACTGATAGCGTCCCCGAGCTTCGAGGAGCCGGCAAGCTTCGAGCTGTCTTCAGCCCACTGTAACGTGTCGTTGAGGAACTGCTGCCAGTCGCCGGCCTTCGAGGGCGGCGGCACCAGCTTGGCGAGTTCGGCCACCTCTATCCGCTCGTAGGCGGCGACCTGCGGCAGCACGGTCGTGAGTTCCGAGGTACTCTTGACTTTGATCGCGTTGAGCTCGGCGTTGAGTCGACCGCAGATATTTTCTGCCTTTGCCTTCCATTCAGCCGGCGCAAGCGGCCTGCCCGCGGCGATCTGGACGGTTACTACAGGAGCCGTCGTGGTCGTGGCCGGCGCTGTCGTGGCGGTTGATACGGTCGTGGTCGGCGTGCTCGTTGCCGCGGCGCTCGTCGTCACTGTTTTTGACGATCCGCCGCATCCGGACGCAACAAGCGATGTCGCGATGAGCGCCAAGGCCGCGAGATATACGGGTAACATTGAATCCCTCCGAGTGGTTGACTTAAGTGTTGCGGTGTCTCAAGCTATTCTACAGACCGGGATCATCGATGTGAGGTGAGCATGTCATGTGCGACAGGATGTCTTTAGAGGGCGGTCGAAGGTGAGGCGGCGTGTCGTATTCGCAACACTTGCGCTAATGAACCTCTGCTGGAGCGGATGCGGAGATGCAGGCGAGAGCGCGAAATCGACGTCTGCGAGAGCGGCAAGCGACGCCGCGAGCGCAACGTTGCCCCATCTAGAAGTCAAAGTCGACGCCGAGCTCGATTCCGACAGCTACCCGGGCGAACCGGACAACGACCGCAACCATGTCTTTGGCCACGCCGCCGATGTCGCGAATGGACGCGCAGCCACACTGCTCGTGAAGCGCTACTACGCAGCCGCCGCTGAGGGGAATGGGGCGAGGGCCTGCTCGTTGGACTATGCGGTCTTCGCCGAATCGATCCCCGAAGCCTACGGTCCGCTTTCGGGCACGCCTTCAACGAGTGCGCGGACCTGCGCGGTCGTAATGTCAAACCTCTTCCGGCATATGCACCGTCAGCTCCGCGCCGATAATGCGACGCTCAGAGTAGCCGCGGTACGCGTGCTGGGAAACCAGGCGTCTGTCCTACTGAGCTTCGGGGGCGAGAAACCGAAGTTCTATCTCCAGCTGCATCGAGAACGCTCGGCGTGGAAGATCGATGGCTTGCTGGCGACCGAACAGCCGATCTACGTCGAATGATTCGCACGCTGCTCGCCATCTGGACGGTCGCGCTGCTCGCCATCGACGCGAGTGCGTGCGGAGCCGCGCACAAAAGCATGTCGCCCGCCGTTGGGGCTGGATCTTTCACGCCGAGCATCGGGTCTCTGCCGGGAGACCAAGACAGAGACAATCCGGGTGGAGGGCATTACGACAGCGACGACGGCAGCATCCGCTACGGCGGCCACGCGGCGGATGCCGCCGATGCACAGGCGCTCGCGGCGCTCCTCACGCGCTACTATGCCGCCGCGGCTGCCGGGGACGGCGCGAGCGCCTGCAGACTCACCTACTACATCGACGTCGAAACGCTTCCCGAACAGTACGGTCAGCCGCCCGGTCCCCGCTGGTTGCGCGGCTCGAGCACGTGCCCCGCTTTGCTAACGCGCGTGTTCAAGCACTTTCATAGCCAACTGAGCGTGCCGGTCGTGGTCACAGGCGTGCGCGTAAGCGGCGACCGTGCCGAGGTGCTCGTGGGCTTCAAGACGCTACCCGCGGGCGTAGTCAAAGCAAGGCGCGAAGGCCGCTCCTGGAAGATCGATGGACTGCTCGCCGCGCCGCTGCCGTAAGGGAAAAGTCCAACGCCCAGCTGCTGTCAGGGGCCGAGCGTGGCCGAAGCGAGCGTGGGCGGTTCGGTGGCGCTGACGATGTTGATTTGCAGCGGCCCACGCAGTGAAACGGCTTCGAGCTTGTAGAGCAGGATTACAGCGTGATCTGGACCTCGCGCGGCGATTGTGTTGGCCGGCGGAATTTGGCCCCCGGGCGGAACGGGCACGTAATATGCGTACCTCTGATAGGAGAGAGGGTCTGTGCCGAACGGGACCACAGGGATATAGACCTTGTTATGGCTGTCGCTGATCGTCGCTTCCTTGGCCGCCAGATGCTGAGAGGAACCGCTGTTGTGCACCTGCAAGAAGACGACGAACCACGATTCGCCGCGTGCCAGCGCGAGTCGAGCGGGCGGCACGCCTACGAGGTAGGAGGCGTCGTGCGGGTCTTTGAGGTCGAGCGTGCGCCATGCGAGTATCGTGTAGGTAAGCGATCCCATACGCACATAGCGGACGTTCTTGCTCGAGTTGGCCGCCCCGGTCGAGGCGGAGCCGCTCGTCGAACAAGCCTCCAATGCGAACGGGACAATGGTCAGCAGCACAGCGGCCAGCAGCGCTCCGAGCAAGCGCAAGCCGGAGCGCGTGCGACCGGCCAGCGGCATCAGGCCGCCATCGGCTGCCGAGACGGCGGCCGGACGTGACGCGAGGCCGCCATTACCACCGCGTGCCGGTGCGGCACGAAAGCTATCGCGCTCTTGCGCGGACGCTCGGAGTGCGGGTCGATGACCCGCAGGTCGACATGCCGCACGACCGTGCCGATTACCTGCTTCATCAGTAGCTGTGCATAAGGCGCCGCCAAACACCGTCTCACCCCACCCCCAAACGGAATCCACGTATAGGTCCCGGCCGGCCGCTCCAAGAACCGCTCCGGTCGAAACCGCAACGGCTCCGGATAAATCTCGGGCCGCCGGTGCACCAAATGCACGCAGGGCGCCACAGTCGTCCCCGCCGGAATCTCATACCCCCCAAGCTCCATCGGCTCGAGCAGCCTGCGCACCACGATCGGCGCGGCCGGACACAACCGCGTGACCTCCTTGACGACCGCGTCGAGGTACACCGCCTCCTCGCCCGCGTCGACCTCGGCCCGCAAGCGCGCATACACCTGCGGGTGCCTCAAGATCCGCTCAAACGCCCAAGAGAGCAAGCTCGACGTCGGTCCGTCGGTCAGCAGGGTGACGAGTTCGTCGCGCAGATCCTGCTCCGTCATCGGCGAGCCGTCCTCATACCGAGCCTCCGCCAGCATCGCCGCTATATCGCTCCCATCCGTACAACTCGGGTCGATCTGACGCAAGCGCACCTCTTCGAGCACGGCGTCCTCGACGGGCCCCATCATGCCCCTGTAGTCTCGGTTGCCGGCGAACCGGGCAGGCCCCGCGGCGGCCAGGAGGTTCAACCGCCGCGGGTCGTTCATCCAGTTGGTGAGCTTGCGCAACAGCTGGCGCAAGCGGCGCAACCGGCCGGTTTCGACCGGCCCGAAAACGACCCGCATGATCGCCTCGAGCGTGATCTCCTGCATCCGCGGCCACAGCTCGAACGGTTCGCCGACCGGCCACGTCGCGACCTCCTTGCGGGTGACCGTGGCCATCATGTCCCTGTAGCCCTGCATCCGCTCCCCGTGAAACGGCGGCAGCATCAACTTGCGCCGCTTCACATGCTCGGGCTCCTCCAGCAACATCACCGACCTCGGCCCAAGCAAGGGCCCCAAGATCGAATTCGCAAGCCCCACACCCAGCACCGCATGGTCGGCCGTGAACACCTTCTTCACATCTTCGGGGTCGGCCAATATCACCCAGGTCCCCGCATGCTTCACATCGATAGTGAAGATGTCGCCAAAATGTTTCTGACACCGCTCCAGGAACGGCAAAGGCCGACGAGCCCACGCCACAGCCTGCAGCGTGCTCGGCATTCTAGGACCAGGAGGAAGCTCCTTATCATTTGTGCGACGTGTCAGAAGATATGGTATTGTCGCGGCTGTCATTTCACGCCCTTGCCATGGCTGCCCTGCCGCTTGCGGTAGGGGTCGTCTGGTGGAGGGAAACCCCCAAATCTCCCATGGGAGCCTTGCCGCTTGCGGCGAGGATCGCCCGGTGGGGGGGGCGTACGGGCACCAGTACCTTAAGCGGTGAAAGGAGCGGACTTAAAATCCGCTGATCCGGGTTCGAGCCCCGGCTGGTGCATCGGGTTAAGACAGGGGAGGGAGGCGGGAGCCGGGTCACCGAACGCTCCCGTCTCCCGACACGAGCGGCCGGGCGATCAATTCGTCCTCCAGCTTGCAGCTCGCCCCTATCAACAGATCGAACAAGGCCGTGGTGAACTCGGGCGGCACGTTCATTTCGCGCCCGCGCTCCAAATACCGCTGGCGCACCTCGATCACTCGCTCGGGTTGCATCATCGGGATGTCGTGCTCGCGCTTGTGGTGGGCCACTTCGCGGCAGATCTCAAAACGGTCGCCGAACAAGCGGGCGATCTCGGAGTCGAGGAAGTCCAGGCGCCGGCGAAACGGCTCGAGACTCTTGGCCGGCGGCTCCTCGAGCAAGCCTTCGGCGAAGGCTGAAGAGCATTCGGCGAGCGCGTCCAAGGAGTAGCCGCCCTCTTGGACCACGCAGATCGGCAGCTCGCTGGCCGCCAGGCGCGCACCGATGCGCTTGAAGATCGACGGGCTGAAGTCCCAGGAGCCGTGGGGATCAGAGGCGATCGTGTCGTAGCCAAGCGAAAGCACGAGGGCTTTGGCGGTGCGGGCCAGCTCGTCGACGATTTCCCCTAGCGCGGCCATGTAGGTGTCGGGATCGGGGGCGCTCGCGAACTCCACGAAGCTCTCGCGCTCGCCGGCCTCGACCATGCGCCAGGGAACCTCGGCGATCGTGGAGGCGTGCAGCGAGCCCAGGCTGATGTCCTCGAAAGGCGCCACGATCGCGGAGGTGCCGGTGGGGAAGTGAAAGTCGATGTCGAGGATCGCGACCGGGCCGAGCCCACCCGTGCACAGAACATGGGCGGCGGCCGCGGCGGTGTTCAGGTAGCAGTAGCCGCCCAGCCACGCCGGCCCAGCGTGGTGGCCAGGGGGACGGCACAGGGCGTAGGTGTAGAGCTCGCCCTCGAGGATCGCGTGGGCAGCGCCGATCGCGGTGCGGGCACCCTCGAAGGCGGTGCTCACGACACCCGCCCACACGGGGCTGTCGGCGGGCAGGCCAGGAGGGGCCCACTCGGGCATCATCGTCGGCTCCTGCGAGCTGACGGCGCGCAGGGCCTTCAGATAAGCGTGGTCGTGCAGGACGCCGAGAACGCGCTCCAACTCCTCCTGTGGACAGTCAGAAACAGAAGTCCTCACTTTCGCGTGGTTTGTCAACCCACGGCGCAACTCGGAGGTGCGCCGCTCGTCGTCGCGGCCCTCCATCGGGTTTCCGTTGCGGTCGAGGATGTAGGGGGCACCGGAGCTCTGGGCGCCGCCGGGGGGCTCCGTCTGTTCGACCAAGAGCAGCTCGCTCACTGTGGGTCTCCTCTCCTGTCTGCCGGACGCGACCTGTTGAGGTATGGGGCGTTTCCGGCTTGGTTGAGGCTCAAAGCAGCCTCCGCATGCGCATCCCGATCGTCTTGAAGTCGCAGTTCACATAGAACGCCTCGGTGGCGGGTAGGTGGGAGAAGCCTTCGCTTGGCAGGCCGACCTCCAGGCGAGTGACCTGCTGACGGCGTGCGAGCTTGAATAGGGCCGCCAGCAGGTCTCCTCCAATTGTCCTCCCCCGCCAGCCGGGGTGTACCCACAGCTCTTGGATCAGGCCATAGCGGCCGGGTATGCGGATCGCGATCTGCCAGCTGACGCCGAGCACGCCGACGATCTGGTTGCGGTCCTCGGCGACCAGGACGACGCCCAGGCTGCCGTCTTCGATCATGGCCTTCGCCGGCGCTTCCAGAGCCGCCGGCAAGGTCGGGGCGCCGCCGAGCTCGATCAGGAGCTCGCGCACGGCGATCGCGATTTGGGGGACGTCCTCCAGGGTGGCTTCGCGGATGTTCCAGCTGTCGGCTTCCCACTGCTCCTCGGCGTCGGGGTTTATCGGGCTCAGTTCGCTCATGGGGCTCCCACTGTCAGGGTTTGGTTCGCCGCGGCTTGGGCCTCCGCGGCTGGGTCCTTTGCGGTCGGGTCCTCTGCAACTGGGTCCACCTCGACCGTCCATGCTCCGGGCGCGGAGGAGCCGGTCGTTGCGCGGGCTATCGCAGCCATCGGCGCGCGGGCCTTCAACAGGATCTCGTCGAACTCCTCGGCCGGGTCCGATTGCATGACGATCGCCCCGCCGGCGCCGATCGTGGTCGCTTTGGTGGCAGCGCCGCCGCGCAAGACGATCGTGCGGATCACGATGCTCAGATCGACGACCCCGTCGGCTCCGAAATAGCCGATCGCGCCGGAGTACACGCCGCGCGCCTCGCGCTCGATGTCGTCGATGATCTCCATCGTGCGCAGCTTCGGCGCGCCGGTCATCGAACCGCCGGGGAAACAGGCGCGGACACACTCGATCGGGGAGCGCCCGGGCTCGAGGACGCCGACCACGTTGGAGATCATCTGATGCACGGTGGCGTACTGCTCGATCACCATCAGTTCGGGCACCCGGACCGAGTCGACTTCGCACACGCGACCCAGGTCGTTGCGCAGGAGATCGACGATCATCAGGTGCTCGGCGAACGTCTTTTCGTCCTCGGCAAGCTCTTTGCGGGTGGCCTCGTCCTCGGAGGGGTCGGGCGAGCGCGGCGCGGTGCCCTTGATCGGTCGGGCCATCACGCGTCGCTCGCGATCGACCGAGAGGAAGCGCTCGGGCGAGGAGCTCACGATCGCCAGCTCGCCCAGCTTCAGGTAGGCGGCGAAAGGCGCGGGGTTGGAGCGCCGCAAGCCCCGGTAGAGCAGCCAAGGGTCGGGCGAGGCGTCGGTGTGGATCTGGTCGGTGAGACACACCTCATAGGACTCTCCGGCCGCCAGAGCGCTCTGACAGCGGGCGATGTCCGCGAGGTATTGCTCGCGTCCACGACCGGGACGGAAGACGACAGGCTCAGAGGGGGGAGGATCCTCGTTCGTGGAGTTCTCGGGCGGCTCACCGTCGAGGCAGTCTCGGGCCGCCTGCTCGGCCCGATCGAGCCAGGTGAGCGCGTCGGGCTCCTCTCCTGTGGCGAGCGCCATCACGTGGGTGAGGCCCGCCGTGTGGTCGACGGCGACCACGCGGTTGGCGAAGAGCTGGACGGCGTCGGGGATGTCGGAGACGTGGGTGTTGGATGCCCCACAGTCCGCCTTGCACTCGTAGCCGAGATAGCCGACGAAGCCGCCGATCAGGCCCTTGGCGGGCTGCTCGGGCGCCTCGATCGAAAGCTTCTCCAGTTCCCGCTCGAGCACCGCGAAGATCGAGGAGTTCTCGCGCTGGGCGCCGGTGGCGGTGTGGCGCGTGACGATTCCCGCTTGGACGTCGTATTCGAGCACCATCCGGTTGGGCCCAAGCGATGCCCCCATGAAAGAGCGCTGGCCGAGCTGGGTTGCAGTCGTGGCGGAGTCGAGCCAGAACGCTTGCTCCTCTTGGCCGAAGAGGGCGTCGAACAGCTGCTCGGTGTCGGCTTCTCCCTCGATCGTGCGGACGTGCAGGCCGATGGGCGACTTCTCGGCCGAGCGGCGCCGGCAGCGCCGCGGCGGCACGGAGGGGCGGTTCAGGCGCCGCCCACCCCGCTCGGGTTGGCGGCGGCGCGCCAAGGCGTAGAAGTTCTCGAACAGCTTGTGGCCGTACTCGGTGCAGATCGACTCCGGGTGAAACTGGACGCCCCACATGGGGCGTGTGGCGTGTTCGATGCCCATCACGACGCCGTCCTCGGTCCAGGCGATCTCGCGGCCCTCCTCGCCGAGCGAGCCGGACACGGCGAGCGAGTGGTAGCGGACCACCTCGAAGCCTTGGGGGACCCCCTCGAACAGACCGACGCCCGAGTGGTGGACAGGGGAGAGGCGCCCGTGCATGACCGTGGGCGCGTAGGTGACGGTCGCTTTCAGCACGTGCCCCAGGCCCTGGTGGCCGAGGCACACGCCGAGCACCGGCACCTCGGAGGAGCGCAGAATGTCGGCGCACACGCCGAAGTCGTGCCAGCGCGCGGGATGCCCGGGACCGGGGGAGAGCACGATCGCATCGAAGTCCCACCGCGAGAGCGCCTTCCAAGAGACCATGTCGTTGTGGACCACAATCGGCTCCTCCCCACACGCGGCCGCGAGCAGGTGGAAGACGTTGTAGGTGTAGGAGTCGTAGTTGTCGATCAAGAGCGTGCTCATGCCCACTGCCCTCCACTTCGGGCCCCCCAAGGGGCGCCCGGGCCGATGTGGCGGGCGAGCCTCATCATCGCCCCGCTTCCAGTCCGAGGCCGCGGGCGGAGCGGTCGAGCAGGGTGTGGATCACCCTTTCGACGTGGGAGGAGCGGGGCCGGTCGGTGTACCAGCGCGCCAGGTGGCGCAGGTAGAGCGCGAGCGGCGTGACGTCGTAGCGGTCGACCGCGAGGCGCAGGTGCCGACGGTAGATCTCCGATTGGACGACGGCCGAGCGGTAGTCGGGGTCTTCGGCGGGCCGCTGCCCCGGGGCGCTCGCCAAGGTGCCGCGGGTGGCTCGAGCCCGCACGAGATCCCAACCGAGCGACTCGCGCGGAGTGAGCAGCTTGTCCGTCTCGAAATCCACGCGGGGGGTCATCGGGTAGGGCAGGAAGTAGCCGAGCGCGATCTGCGCGGGGATCCGTTCGGGCGCGTGGTGGGCCCGGCGCACCTCGCGCATGGCGGGGTCGGCGTCGATCCGGGTCTCGATCCACTCGATCAAATCGTCGATCAACAGGCCACCCTCGTCGGAGGAGCTGACCGCCCGCTTCTGCTGGGCCACCATCCCGTGGAAGATGTCGTGGGTGGGATGGATGCCCCGGGTGGAGGCTCCATTTGAACCACCCCCTCCTATCCCGTTGGCCCCGCCGGGGCCGACGGTCCCATTCTCCCTCTGGGTAAGCTCGCCCATCAACTGGCGGATGCAGGTCGAGTGGGCGACCCACTCGGTGCCGGTGATCTGGATGGTGGTGACGCCCTCCAGGTCGGGGGCGCCCATCCAGTAGGACACGGCACGCATGTGCTGGGTCGTTTGACCGTCGGCGCGCACGAGCGGCATCTCCTCCATCTCCTCGACGCCGGTCACATACAGAACCACGCCGTCCTCGCGGCGACGCAAGGTGCCCTGGCGCAAGCCCAGGTCGGCCAGCTGGTTGCCCTCCTCCAAGAAATCGGACTCGAAGAAGACGCGGTCGAAGGCCACGCCCAAGCGCGCCAAGGTCTTGCGCTGGCCGGAGATGACCCAGGCCCTGGTCTTGAACCACAACTCCAAAGCCTCGCCCTCGCCGCCCATCACCCGTTTGAGCAACTCGTCGGCGGCGTCGTTCTGCATGCGAAGCTCGCGTGTGAGCGAGTCTTCGCGCTCGTCGATGCCCTCGAAGGCGCTGCCTCCCGCGGCGACATAATCGGCGTAGCAGAGGCCCACGAAGTGGTCTGACTTCTGGTCGCCCTCGGGCCACGCCGAGGTGTGGTGGCCGGAGCGGATGATGCCGGCCATCGCCTCGCCCATCGAGCGGCCCGCGTCTGAGATGACCGAGCGCCTCTCCACCTCGCCGCCGCCCTGTTCCAAAGACGCCGCGAGCGCATTGCCGAGCGCGAGGTTGCGCAGATGGCCGACGTGCAGGGCCTTGGTCGCGTTGGCGTCCCAGAACTGGATCGCGTAGCGACCCCCGCGAGCTAGATCGACGAGTGCCGCTTCGGCGCCCCCTCCGGCCTCCAAGGCCGCCCCGGTCGTCTCGATCCAAGTGTCGTCCAGGCGCAGCTCGATGCCGTCGTCTCTGCTGGTGAGCGTGTCCACCCAAGACTCCGCTTCGATCCGCTCCAAGACCTTCAAGGACTCGGGATCGTTGCGCCAGTCGGGTGAGCGCGGCACGAGCTTGATGTCGAAGCTCGAATTGGGGCGTCGAGGCGCACGCGCGGCCCAGGGAGCGGGACTGGTCCCATCCTCGCCCGATGCTTCCTCGAAATAGTCAAAAAGGTTGGTTGTCATGAGCTAGCGAAGAAGTCTCGTCGAGCATATCGAAACGCCGGCGCTGTACGACCAAAAAAAATGGGAAACATCGGTTGAAAACTGGGCCCCGCTTTTCACTGTGAGCAAAGGGCGCCAAGAAGTGGGAAACAGTTGCGAGGTTTTGCTTGCTTTGGGGCCTGCGGGCGTGATAGGAAGGCGGCGGCCCCTCCAGGCTAACCGGCGTCGGGGTGCTCTCTGACCTGAACTAGACGCGCATCCCGGCGCCGGTATTAACCCACTCTCGGAAGGACACCCGTGCGAAGGCATAGCCAATATGGGTGGCAGTGGACTCGCGCACTGCCACTCGGCGGATGTGAGCGCTACACCGTGCCGCGCCGTCCCTCGTGGGACCTGCGCTGCGAGGAGTTCGGCTGCGTGGGCGGCGGCGGACGCATGAGCCCGCGCCGCACCCGCCGCGCCCACCGCTGGAGGGCAGGTGGCCGCAACAGCTGAGCGCCCGCTCCCCATCAGAGGCGCCGGCCAGGGGCTCCTGACTTCGCCGGACGCGCCCGGCTCGGAAATCCGTCTGTTTGGACCGATCCGAACAGTTCATTCCTCGGTAAAAATTTCACCACCGGGGCGCCGAGAGGTGTAGTCTTAGGTCGTGCGTGAGATACGCCTGTACGACTCACTGAGCGGGGAACTGGTCCCGGTCGGAGCCGGGGATGCGATCCGGGTCGAGGTCAAGGCCTCGCCGAACGGAGGCGACGGCATCGTCGACGTCGAGTCCACACGCCCGCTGGTCCTGTTCAGCTTCTTGGAGCGCTTCCTCCAGCGCGAAGGGTTCGGAACCAAGTTCCTGTTCGACTCCCCCTCCGGCGAAGACATGCTCTACGAGCTCTCCGAAGGCGGCCGTCCATCCCCGTTCGCACTCGACGGGGTCGACACGGGCGCCGAGCCCGACGCCGAGATGAGCCTGCTCGAGATTCCCCGCGCCGACGTCGAGCGCTGGGTCAACGTGTGCTTCGGCGCCGGACGCGATGGCGAGGCCTGGGAGCCGACCGAGCCCAGCTCGCGCATCCTCTTGCGCGACGCGCTCAACCACTTCGGCCATCCGGCGGTGACCATCTACATCCTCGGCACCCACTACTCGCTGCCGCTCGGCGACGCCTTCGAGGGCCTCGTCAAAGGCTCCAAGAACGCAGGTCGCATCCGCGACGCCCTGAAGAAGCTCGTGCCCGAGAAGCCCAGCCCGCCCGACATGCACCACTACGTCGAATCCTTCAGGGAAGCCTTGGCCGACGACCTGGACACGCCCTTGGCCTTCGTGGCCATGTTCGAATGGGTGCTCGAGGCCGAGCGGCGCGGCGGCGGTGTCGGCGACAACGATCTGCGCGTCATGCTCGAGGTCCTTGAGCTGGACGACCTCGCCGCCCCGGCCGGCGCCTAGTCACCGGTTGCGGGCCGATCGCTAGCGGGCGCGCTTGGGCGGGGGTTGAGGTGGCGGGCAATACACTGCGCCCGTGTCCCGCTTCCGCGAGCCCCAAGACCCCGATTTCATACGTATGAACACGTCGGTCGGCTTCGACCGGCGTCTGTGGCCTCAGGACATCGCCCAGTCGCGCGCCCACGCCGCGATGCTGGCCGCCCAAGGCCTCATCTCCGAGCGCGACCGTGACGAGCTGCTGGCCGGGCTGGAGCGCGTGCGCGAAGAGTTCGAGGCCGGCCACTTCGTGTTCGTGGCCGAGGACGAAGACATCCACATGGCGATCGAGCGCCATCTCACCGAGCTGGTCGGCGCGGTCGGCGGCAAGCTACACACCGCCCGCTCGCGCAACGACCAAGTCGCCACAGACCTCGTTATGTACACGCGCGAGAGCGCCCGCGCGGGCGCCGAGGCCGTCGCGGCCGTGATGGGGGCCCTGATCGAGCGCGCCGAAGAGCACCTGGACTGGCCGATGCCCGGCTACACCCACCTCCAGCGCGCCCAGCCCGTCTACCTGAGCCACCACCTGCTCGCGTACTTCTGGATGCTCGCCCGCGACCGCGAAAGATTCGCTTTCGCCGAGCGCCAATGCGGCCGCCTGCCCCTCGGCGCCGGCGCCTTGGCGGGCGTCAACTTCGACACCGACCGGCGCTCGCTCGCCCACGACCTCGGTTTCGTCGAACCGGCGCCCAACTCGATCGACGCCGTCTCAAACCGCGATTTCGCGCTGGACTACCTGGCCGCCGCCGCGACCTGCGCCACGCACCTCTCGCGCCTCGGCGCCGAGCTGGTGTTGTGGTCGAGCGCCGAGTTCGGCTTCTGCGAGCTACCCGACGCATGGAGCGCCGGCTCCTCGATCATGCCCCAAAAGAAGAACCCCGATGCGGCCGAGCTGCTCAGAGCCAAGGCTCCCCGCGTGGTCGCCCACCTGGCGGGCCTCCACGGAGTCATGCACGCCCTGCCCCTCACCTACAACAAGGACCTGCAAGAGGACAAGGAGCACCTGTTCGACGCCGTCGACACGCTCGAGCTCGCCCTGGCCGCCGCCCGCGGGATGGTGGCAGGCGTCCGCTTCGACCGCGACCGGCTCGCGGACGCCGCCGGCGACGAGCTGATCGCCGCCACCGACGTTGCCGACCTTCTAGTCAAGCGAGGCCTGCCCTTCCGCGAGGCCCACGGCGTCGTCGCCGGCCTGGTGCGCCTAGCGGTGGACAGCGACCGGCGCCTGTCCGAGCTCACGCCCCTGGAGCTCGCCGAGCACAGCGAGCTGTTCGCACCCCCGCCCGGAACGGCCGGTGAGGCGCGGCCGGCGAGCGAGGACTATTACAAGGTGCTCGCCCGCGACTCGTGGCTCGAATCGAAGGTCTCCGAGGGTGGCACCGCCCTGCCCCGCGTGCGCGAGCAGCTCGAGTTGGCGCGTACCGTGCTCGCCCAGCCCGTCGGCTGATGGCCGCCGTCGGGGCCCTGTCCGCGGCCCGCTCGGAGGTGTTGCCCGCCGCGTTCTATGCCCGCCCCGTGGTCGAGGTCGCGCGCGAGCTGATCGGCTGCATCGTCGAACACGAAGGCTGCTCCGGGCGGATCGTCGAGACCGAGGCCTACCACGAGAGCGAGCCCGCATGCCACGCCTTCATCGGCGTGACCCCCCGTACTCGTACGCTCTTCGGCGAGCCCGGCACCGTCTACGTGTACCGCTCATACGGCATCCACGCCCTGCTGAACGCCGTGTGCGAGCCGGTGGGCGTTGGGGCAGCCGTCCTCATCAGAGCGCTAGAGCCGCTCGTTGGCGTCGAGACGATGCGAGCCCGCCGCTGTGTCCCCGGCCGGCCAACCGCCGCGACGCACGATCGGACCCTCTGTTCGGGCCCCGGCAAGCTCACCCAAGCCTTGGGAATCGAGTTGACCGAGAACGCCACCAGCCTGCTCCACGGACCCGTCGCGATCCGCGCGCCCGACCCCAGTCAAGCGCCCCTCAGGATCGCCGCGAGCACCCGCATCGGGATCACCAAGGCCGTCGAGCTCCCCTGGCGCTTCTGCGCCTCGGACAGCAGGGACCTCAGCCGGCCCTGCTGACGCGTCCGCCGGGAGACCTCAACCGCCCGGGCTGACGCCCCCAGTCGCGCCCGTGCCCCCGGATTTCGAGCTCGGGGTCGCTTCCCCCGCGGGCGGGCTCGACGACTGCGGGGTCGCCGGAGCCGGGGCAGGCGCCGGTTCGGCCTTGGGCGTACCCCCGCCCGCTCCGCCACCGCTTTCCCCGCCCGCGCCTTCCCCGCCGCCCGCGCCCGCGCCGGTTCCCGCCCCGCGGTTGGCGCCGCCCGCGCCCGATTCCCCCGCCCCGGACCCGCCTTTGCCTGCTTCGCTCGCCCCGCCGCCCGCGTTCGAGCCGGCCCCAGCGTTCGAGCCGCCGCCCTTGCCGGGCCCCGTCTGCGCGCCGCCCGCGCCGGATTCGCCCGCGACGCCCGTTTCGCTTTCGCCGGCCGCGCCCGCCGCGCCCTTCTTCGAAGAGCCGCCTTTCGCGGCCTTCGCCGCCGCGACTTGGCTGGCGCGATTCTTTTCCACCTGCATCGCCGACGTCATGAAGTCGTGCCAGATCAGAGCTGGGAACGTTCCGCCCAGCACGGGCCCCCCGTTGAAGTCCGTGGTCATCGGCACCAAGCCATTGGGATAGCCCACCCAAACAGCCACCGTGTACTTGCTGTCCCACCCCACGAACCACGCATCCCCATAGTTGGAAGTGGTGCCCGTCTTGCCCGCCGCGAACTGCCCGATCGCCGCCGCCCGAGCGGTGCCGTACTGCAACACCGTCTCCAGCACCGAAGTCTCCGTAGAGGCCACTTCCGCCGGCAACACCCGCTTGAGGCGAACTTCGTTGCGGTCGGTCCGATGCCCGTCCGAGAGCGTATGCCCGCCCGCGCTCACTTCCTGGATGCCCACCGGCTGAAAATCGGAGACCAACGAGCCGCTAACGCGATCCCCGCCATGGGCGATCGTCTCATAAGCATGAGCCATGTCCAGCGGCGTCACCCCGACCTTCAGCCCCCCGATCGTCATCGCCGGGTTCGTCGACAGCGGTGTCGTGATCCCCATTCTGTGCGCGAGCGTCGCGATATGCGTAGTGCCCACCTTCAATCCCACTTCCGCGTAAATCGAGTTGTCCGAGTACGCAGTGGCATTCGTGAGCGAGTCCTCGCCCGTATAGGCGCCTTCGTCGTTGTGGACCACAAACTTTTCGATGCCCCTAGGCGTATGCACAAAAAAAGTCTTCTGGCGCGAGGGCCACACCGAACCCGGCGAGATGCCTTGCTCAAGCGCCGCAGCCAGATCGAACGCCTTGAAGGAGGACCCCGGTTGGCGCTCACCCTCGGTGGCCAAGTTAAACGGCGTTTCGTCGTAGTTGCGCCCACCCACCATCGCCCGCACCTGCCCGGTCGAGTTTTCGATCGCCACCAGCGAGGCCGTCGGGCCGCCCGGACCCGGCAGGTAGCCGTCGATCGCCTGTTCGGCGGCCCTCTGCATCCCCAGGTCCAGCGTGGTCTTGATCCGCAGACCGCCGTCGAACACGCGCGGTGCGCCATAGCGTTCGATCACCTGCTGCTGCACCCAGCTCGTGAAGTACCCCACGTCGACGCCTTCCACCAACGGTTGGTGGGGCGTCTGGATGTCCTTCGGGGCGGGCAGTGCCTGCGCAACGCTTTCGTCATAGACCGACGGCCTGATGTAGCCCTGCTGCAACATCTGCGCCAACACCACGTTGCGCCGTTCCCGCGCCGCCACCGGATGGTTGGCCGGGTCATACGCCGTCGGCGACTGGATGATCCCCGCAAGCAGCGCCGCTTCGGCCGGCTCCAGTTCCTGCACGCAAAGCCTGTGTCCCGGAGTGCCGCACCCAAGATGGTTCACGTCCGAGCCGAAATAGGTCTGTGCCGCCGACTCGATCCCGTACGCGCCATTGCCGAAATAGATCGTGTTGAGATAAGCCGTGATGATCTTTTCCTTCGACCACTTGTGCGAGAGCTGGTAGGCCAGCGCCGCCTCTCTGAGCTTCTCGAGGATCGTCCTGTGCGACTGTGCCTGGAGTGCGTTCTTGATGAACTGCTGCTCGATCGTCGAGGCTCCCTGCACCGTGCCTTTGTGCATCACGTCCTGCACGAAAGCGCGCGCGATCCCGCGAATGTCCACGCCGCTGTTGGTCTGAAAGCGCTTGTCCTCGATCGAGACCACCGCCTGCTTGACGATCGGAGGGATCTCCCCGGGCGTCACGATCACCCTGTTCTGTTCAGAGATCACCCCGATCGGGTGCCCCAGGTCGTCGAGCAGCACCGAGCTCTGAGCTTCCTTCAGTTGCGAGAACTTCGTCAGCGACGGCAGGTCGGACGCGACGGCCACAAAGATGCCGAACACGAACGAGATGAGGCCAAGCAGCAGGACGGCGAAGAGGATCAGCACGAAGCGAAGCCTCTTCAAGCGCGGCCGACTGCCGGCAGGCGATGCAACCAGCTCCACCGGGACGCGAGAGTCTAGCATTGGGCCTCCATGGCGAACCCCACCGACCAGGCCACCCAGTTGGGGGCGAACGCCATCGACGCGGAGCCTGCCGCGGCCGCTGCGGCGCTCGAGACGGCGGCGCGCCTGAGCGAAAACGCCGTGGACTCGCTTCCGGCTGGAGCGCTTGCCGAAAAGCTTCAAGCCGCCCGGGCGCAGGGTCGCCCGCTGCGCGTGAAGCTGGGGATCGACCCCACCGCGCCCGACATCCATCTCGGCCACGCGGTCGTGTTGCGCAAGCTGCGCGAGTTCCAAGACGCCGGACACCTCGTCGTTCTGATCATCGGCGACTACACCGCCCGCGTCGGCGATCCCTCCGGGCGCTCGACCTTGCGCCCGATGCTCACCGAGGCCGAGATCGAAGCGAACGCCGCGACCTTCCAAGCTCAGGCTTTGAAGATTCTCGACGGACGCCCGGAGCGTCTGGAGGTCAGGCGCAACGGCGAGTGGCTCGACCTGAGCATGGCGGAAGTCCTGAAGCTTCTCAGCACCACGACCGTGGCCCAGCTGCTCGAGCGCGAGGACTTCGCCAAGCGGATGTCCGCCTCCGAGCCCGTCTCGATGCTGGAGCTGATGTATCCCCTTTTGCAGGGCTTCGACTCGGTAGCGATCCGCTCCGACGTGGAGCTCGGCGGCACCGACCAAAAGTTCAACCTCTTGATGGGACGCACCCTCCAGCGGGCCTACGGCCAGCCCGAGCAGGCGATCCTCACGATGCCGATCCTGGTCGGGAGCGACGGCGCCCAAAAGATGTCCAAGTCCTTGGGCAACCACATCGGCGTCACCGACGAGCCCGAGCAGATGTACGGCAAGACGCTGTCCATCCCCGACGAGGCGATGGCCGACTACTACCGCTTGCTGCTCGGCCGCGAGCTCGACCCCGAACAAACGCCCCGCGAGGCCAAGCGCGCGCTGGCGCGAGCCTTGGTCGGGTGGTTGCACTCGCCCGAGGAGGCCCTCGAGGCCGAGCGCAAGTTCGACCGGGTGTTCGTCGAAGGCGCCGCTCCCGTGGAGATCGACGAGTTTCCGTTCGAGGTCGGAGAGGGCTCGATGCACATGCCCGAGCTGATGGCGTCGATCTTCGGCCTGTCCCGCTCGGAGGCCCGGCGCTTGATCGACGGTGGCGGGGTCTCCTTGGATGAGCAAGCCCTCGCGGCCGGCGAATACGACCTCGACCCGACGCGCCTCGACGGCGCCGTCCTGCGAGTCGGCAAGCGCCGCTTCCGCCGGTTGCGCGCCGCCGGCTGAGGCCGCCCTACGCGCGCGGGGGGCCTTTGCGAGGTGTTGGGGGGCCGCTCGGTTCGGCACGCCCTACGCGCGCGGGGGCCTTTGCAAGGTGTTGGGGGCGCCGTTCCGTTTGGGACGCCCTACGCGCGCGGGGGGCTTTTGCGAGGTGTTGGGGGCGCCATTCCGTTTGGGACGCCCTACGCGCGCGGGGGGCCTTTGTGCCCGGCAACGGGCCGCGTGCCGGCGCGTGTCCGCGGGATCCACTATAGTGCTCGCCAGCAGCTCGGCTCTGCGACCGAGACGGTGGGCTACGCTCACGTCACGAAGCGGGGGAGGGCGCTATACTGTACGGTCGGCCCGAAAGCGCCCGAGGGCGTGGGCTGAACGGTCTCCTCTGACGAGAAGTCCTCTCGAAGGGGCTACGACGGTCTTTGAAAACTCAACAGCATGCGCACCTTTGATCGAGAATCGATCATGGTGTGCGTCCAGGTTCGACCCACCACGGGAATGCTTCGGCGTACCCGGTGGTGGCAAAGAGTCAAGTAGAGAAGTACCCCGTCATGGAGGGGACCACGGTGTATGGGTCCCTACCACCCATGACAGCTTTTCGTGAAGTTCTTCACGGAGAGTTTGATCCTGGCTCAGGACGAACGCTGGCGGCGTGCTTAACACATGCAAGTGGAGCGACGAACCAGGGCTTGCCCTGGGGCAGAGCCGCGAACGGGTGAGTAACACGTGGGTTACCTGCCTCGATGACCGGGACAACCCGAGGAAACTCGGGCTAATACCGGATGTGCCCGCAAGGGGAAAGGAAGCTTCGGCCTCCGCATCGAGATGGGCCCGCGGCCCATTAGCTTGTTGGTGGGGTAACGGCCTACCAAGGCTTCGATGGGTAGCTGGTCTGAGAGGACGATCAGCCACACTGGGACTGAGACACGGCCCAGACTCCTACGGGAGGCAGCAGTGGGGAATCTTGCGCAATGCGCGAAAGCGTGACGCAGCAACGCCGCGTGGGGGAAGAAGGCTTTCGGGTTGTAAACCCCTTTCAGTTGGGACGAAGCCTCATCGGTGAATAGCCGCGTGGGGTGACGGTACCTTCACAAGAAGCACCGGCTAACTACGTGCCAGCAGCCGCGGTAATACGTAGGGTGCAAGCGTTGTCCGGAATTATTGGGCGTAAAGAGCGTGTAGGCGGCCCCATTAGTCCGCTGTGAAAGTCCAGGGCTCAACCCTGGAATGCCGGTGGATACTGTGGGGCTAGAGTCCGGAAGGGGCGAGTGGAATTCCTGGTGTAGCGGTGAAATGCGCAGATATCAGGAGGAACACCAATGGCGAAGGCAGCTCGCTGGGACGTGACTGACGCTGAGACGCGAAAGCGTGGGGAGCAAACAGGATTAGATACCCTGGTAGTCCACGCTGTAAACGATGGCAACTAGATGTGGGGGGTGTCGACTCCCCCCGTGTCGAAGCTAACGCATTAAGTTGCCCGCCTGGGGAGTACGGCCGCAAGGCTAAAACTCAAAGGAATTGACGGGGGCCCGCACAAGCAGCGGAGCATGTGGTTTAATTCGACGCGACGCGAAGAACCTTACCTGGGCTTGACATGTGCCTGACCGCCATGGAAACATGGCTTCCCTTCGGGGCAGGTTCACAGGTGGTGCATGGCTGTCGTCAGCTCGTGTCGTGAGATGTTGGGTTAAGTCCCGCAACGAGCGCAACCCCCGTCGCATGTTGCCAGCATTTAGTTGGGGACTCATGCGAGACTGCCGGTGACAAACCGGAGGAAGGTGGGGATGACGTCAAGTCATCATGCCCCTTATGTCCAGGGCTACACACGTGCTACATTGGCGCATACAAAGGGCTGCGATACCGCGAGGTGGAGCGAATCCCATAAAGTGCGTCTCGGTTCGGATTGCAGGCTGAAACTCGCCTGCATGAAGGCGGAGTTGCTAGTAATCGCGGATCAGCATTGCCGCGGTGAATACGTTCCCGGGCCTTGTACACACCGCCCGTCACACCACGGGAGTGAGCAACACCCGAAGCCGGTGGTCTAACCCGCAAGGGAGGAAGCCGTCGAAGGTGGGGCTCGTGACTGGGGTGAAGTCGTAAGCAAGTTGCGACCCGCGTCGGTAACGACGCGTGAAAAACTCGGCTGTATGCTGGAAACTCCGAGTATCCCTTTACTACTCGTTGCTCTGGCCGGAGTAATTTTCCGTCCGGGGCATCAGTGAAAATGTGAGGGTGCGGACAATCAGCAGGGAAGTCGCGGAATCGCCCAACCAGGCGGCTCCGTTGACCCCTCAGAGACTACACGCCGAGCTCCTCGAGACCAGTGCTTCTGGTGCTCGGGCTTATCTCCATGGAGCAGCACACGATGCGACGATCAACGCAAAGCATCGGACGGTCCGGTTCGGACAATCCGATGCGCGGTGGTTGGTCGTGTTGAAAGTGCTGTTGGATGGACTGGGAAGACGCTCATGGAGCTATCGCGAGGGCAGATCCAGGTCATTCTGGGTCCTGGAGACCTCCGTTGATGTTTTGGCGGAGCAACCTAAGTTCTCGACGCAAGAGGAACGCCTCGCCTATGCGAGGGGTTACTTCGATGCGGAGGGTGGGACGCCACGCGACCCATCTGCGAGGTTCTATCTCCAGTTCGTTCAGAAGGACTATGGGGATATCGACGAGCTACGAACGATGCTCGTGTCTGAAGGCATAAATTGTGGTCGGATTCATAACCCGAGCCGTCAAGTAGATCCAGATCTCTGGCGGTTCTATGTTTTGGCATCCGGTCACGAGGCTTTCGCGACGCGCGTGAGTTCGTGGCACCCGAGGAAGCGAAGTCTGCTCGATACGCGGTTTGGTTTCGAGCAACGAGGATGAAGATATAGTCCACGCCTCATGGCGACATGGGGACCTACGTGAACAAGGTAGCCGTAGCGGAAGCTGCGGCTGGATCACCTCCTTTCTAGGGAGCACATAACAGTGCCCCGAGCGTAACGGCCGTCAGGTCCCTGGCTCACTCGTGAGTCTTGAGATCCTGTCGGTGACAGACACTCGGGCCTAGCATGTCGACCGAACCTGGCTGGGTGGAAACGCGCGATGAGATCTCCTGACTACTTGGAGTTCGACTTGACGCGAGTCCATAAACAACGCCAGCATGCTGTTGAGTTTTGAGAGACCGGCGTCCGCCGGTGGTGGGGCAGACGCGCAACGAGCGCGCCCGCATGAACCCAACGTCGGCCGGCGTATACGCCTCTCGACGGTCCTTGAAAACTGCACAGAAGCCACATCAGCCGCCATCGATAAGCGGCGGCTGAATAACGGGTATCACCGGACCGGTGGAGCCCGCTCCTCCGTAAGGAGAAGTGATCGAAACCGGTCAGATCACCGTCAAGATAGTAAGGGCGCATGGTGGATGCCTTGGCACCAAGAGTCGATGAAGGGCGTGAACGGCTGCGATAAGCCACGGTTAGGCGCTGAATAGCCTATGACCCGTGGATTCCCGAATGGGGAAACCCAGCGCTGGTAATGCGGCGTTATCCCCGGTTGAACACATAGACCGGGCGAAGACAAGCGGGGGAAGTGAAACATCTCAGTACCCCGAGGAAAGAAAATCAAAAGAGACTCCCTGAGTAGTGGCGAGCGAAAAGGGATCAGCCCAAACCCGGCAGGTGTAAGTGGACACACGTTGTCTGCTGGGGGTTGTAGGGCGTTTGTTCCGAGCTGTGTCCGGCTCGGCGGAAGTTACAAAATCATGTGGTAGTCGAAGCGTGTGGAACCACGCACCATAGAGGGCAACCGTCCCGTAGACGAAACTGCATGGTCTTCCGTCAGACGTTCCTGAGTAAGTCCGCACCCGTGAAACGCGGACTGAACCTGGGGGGACCACCCTCCAAGGCTAAGTACTCCTTGGTGACCGATAGCGGACTAGTACCGTGAGGGAAAGGTGAAAAGTACCCCGGAAGGGGAGTGAAATAGTACCTGAAACCGCGCGCCTACAAGCGGTGGGAGCAGACTTGTTCTGTGACCGCGTGCTTTTTGCATAACGAGCCGGCGAGTTACTCGTCTGCGGCAAGGTTAAGCGATGAGCGGAGCCGTAGCGAAAGCGAGTCCTAATAGGGCGACATAGTCGTAGGCGGTATACCCGAAACTGAGCGAGCTATCCATGGGCAGGCTGAAGCGGGGGTAAGACCTCGTGGAGGGCCGAACCGACCTAGGTTGAAAACTGGGCGGATGACCTGTGGATCGGAGTGAAAGGCTAATCAAGCTCAGTGATATCTGGTTCTCTCCGAAATATATTTAGGTATAGCCTCGGATAAATTACGTAGTGGCCGTAGAGCACTGTTTGGATAAGGGGCCCTACCAGGTTACCGATTTCAGGCAAACTCCGAAGACCATTACGTCTACTCCGGGAGTCAGTTGCTGGGGGATAAACTTCAGCGTCAAAAGGGAAACAGCCCAGACCGCCAGCTAAGGTCCCTAAGTACTAGCTAAGTGGGAAACGATGTTCGAGTGCATAGACAACCAGGAGGTTGGCTTAGAGGCAGCCATCCTTGAAAGAGTGCGTAACAGCTCACTGGTCAAGTGTTCGAGCGCGGACAATGTAACGGGGCTCAAGCTAGTCACCGAAGCTGCGGGTGTGTGAGGTCTTCGGACCGATCACGCGGTAGGAGAGCGTTCCCATGCCAGTAAAGCGGCGGCGTAAGCCAGCCGTGGAGGCATGGGAAGTGAGAATGCCGGCATAAGTAACGAAAGAAAGGTGAGAATCCTTTCCACCGATTGCCCAAGGATTCCTGAGTAAAGTTCGTCTGCTCAGGGTTAGTCGGGACCTAAGGCGAGGCCGAAAGGCGTAGTCGATGGCCAACAGGTTGATATTCCTGTACCACGTAACTTCCGTTTGACCGATGGGGGGACGAGGAAGGCTAAGGGAACCCAGGCGATGGTTGTCCTGGGGTAAGCATGTAGGGGTGGCCCATGTTAAATGCGGGGCCGCATAACCTGAGGTGCGATGCCAGCTGGCACAAAGCCGGCGAGTCCCCAACGCCATACCTCCGAGAAAAGCCTCTAGGGAGGAAGCGCGTGCCCGTACCAAAACCGACACAGGTGGGCAAGTAGAGAATACTAAGGTGATCGAGATAACCATCGTTAAGGAACTCGGCAAAATTGCCCCGTAACTTCGGGATAAGGGGCGCCCCAGTAGGGTGATGTTCTTCGCGAACGGAGCCCGAGGGGGCCGCAGTGAATAGGCTGAAGCGACTGTTTACCAAAAACACAGGTCTCTGCTAAGTCGTAAGACGACGTATAGGGGCTGACGCCTGCCCGGTGCCGGAAGGTTACGTGGAGTTGTTAGGGCTTGACCCGAAGCAGCGAAGCTAAGCCCCGGTAAACGGCGGCCGTAACTATAACGGTCCTAAGGTGACTTACGTTGCCCCCTGACGCCGTGAGGTGTCAGGTGCAGTTGGCCATATGCTGGAACATCCGAGTATCCCGCACTACGAATGCCGTCCGAAGTGGGTGGTACCGTGACAATGTGTCGGGTGCGGACAATCAGCAGGAAAGACTCAGACTAGAAGGTTGGGTTTCTGGCTTTATCGACGGAGAGGGCTGCTTCTGCGTGAACATCAATCGATGTTCTGCTACGCGGCTTGGCTGGCAAGTTAGGCCAGAGTTCGTCGTAACCCAGGGAGCACGCAGTGTTTGTGCTCTCGAAACCCTAGAAGAGTTCTTTGGTTGTGGAGCTATTTATCGAAACACTCGGCACGATAACCATCGTGAAGATGTGTATCGGTGGTGTGTGCGACGTCGCGACGATCTCGTTCAGAGAGTTGTGCCGTTTGTACAGAAAGTTCCACTGCGTACTTCAAAGTCTCAAGATTACGAACGTTTTGTTCGGATTCTTGAGCTGATGGAATGCGAACGTCATTTGGAGCTCGCTGGCATTGCAGAGATTGCAAAGCTGGTAGAGGGCATGAATCGTCGTAAGCCCTCGTCCTTTCTGAGTATCCTCAGAGACTGTACGCCAACCACCTCGCAGTGAGGTGAAGATACAGTCCGTTCTTCATGGCGACATGAAGAGGTCGACAGAAATGATCGACCCGCTGGTCACTTGTGGCCAGTTTAAACCAGGTCGTGTTATAGGAAGCCTGGTTAGTAACAGCTAGAGCGAAATTCCTTGTCGGGTAAGTTCCGACCTGCACGAATGGCGTAACGACTTCAGCGCTGTCTCAACGATGGGCTCGGTGAAATTGCAGTCTCGGTGAAGATGCCGAGTACCCGCGGCTAGACGGAAAGACCCCGTGAACCTTTACTACAACCTGGTATTGGAATTCGGTGCATTTCGCTCAGAATAGGTGGGAGGCTTTGAAGCGCAGGCTGCGGCTTGCGTGGAGCCAACTTTGAGATACCACCCTTGGTGTATTGGGTTTCTAACAGCATTCCGTGAATCCGGGTGCTGGACAGTTCCAGGCGGGTAGTTTGACTGGGGCGGTCGCCTCCCAAAATGTAACGGAGGCGCGCAAAGGTTCCCTCAGCACGGTCGGAAATCGTGCGTAGAGCGCAAAGGTAGCAAGGGAGCTTGACTGCGAGACCGACAGGTCGAGCAGGTACGAAAGTAGGTCTTAGTGATCCGGCGGTAGCAAGTGGAAGTGCCGTCGCTCAACGGATAAAAGGTACTCCGGGGATAACAGGCTTATCGGGCCCAAGAGTCCACATCGACGGCCCGGTTTGGCACCTCGATGTCGGCTCGTCGCATCCTGGGGGTGAAGTCGCTCCCAAGGGTTGGGCTGTTCGCCCATTAAAGCGGTACGCGAGCTGGGTTCAGAACGTCGTGAGACAGTTCGGTCCCTATCTGCCGTGGGCGTTGGAGAATTGAGAGGATTTGTCCCTAGTACGAGAGGACCGGGATGAACGCACCTCTGGTGTATCTGTTGTCCTGCCAAGGGCATAGCAGGCTAGCTACGTGTGGATCGGATAACCGCTGAAAGCATCTAAGCGGGAAGCCGGCCTCAAGATGAGTTCTCCCATCCCCTAGAGGGAGTAAGGGCCCTGGTAGACCACCAGGTTGATAGGCCGGATCTGGAAGTGCGGTAACGCGCGAAGGAGACCGGTACTAATGGCCCGAGGGCTTGACGGATTTTCTTGTGCCCCTGAGTGTCCCTAGGATACGAATGGGGTATTGATTTCAAACATGTGCATGTTTGAAGTGATACTCGCGTGCCCCGAACGGGGTATTGTGGCGCTGTGCAGTTTTGAAGGACCGTAGGAAGGTCTTTCAGAACGATCGGCACGTCTGGCTGCGTCCCTGGGCGCGGCGCTGGATCGCCACGTGACGCCTCGCACGTACCACCAGTACGCGCTTCGGCATCCCGCGGCACCCAGCTTGGCCCCGGAACGCCCCAGGCGCACCGCTCATTCCGAAAGACCTTCTGAGAAGCGTGGTCTCTCACGATTTTCCGGTGGCCTTGGCGAGGGGGAAACACCTCTTCCCATTCCGAACAGAGAAGTTAAGCCCCTCAGCGCCGATGGTACTTGGCTCGCAAGGGCCTGGGAGAGTAGGACGCCGCCGGTTTCTTTAACGCACACGAGCCGCCCCAAGGGGCGGCTCGTGGCGGTTGGTTGGCCTCGTGACTGGCCCATTCGGTACTAGGGGTTCCTTGACGACCCCGCCCCGCGCGGCAAAGCCGCGCAAGATCTCTCCGTCGAGGAGGAGCCGCGCGACACTCCGGCGCGAGCCCGTCCACCGACAGGACATAAGCACACCTGTTCAGCAGCAACCACAGATCCCGGGCGGCGCGCGGTCAACCGACTCCGAAGGTCCACCCGGTGCGGATGATCCTCGCCGGCCGGACCGTGGTCCGCACCGACCGGAACGCGACAATTGTCTGCCGACTGCTCTCGATCGGTTGCGGGGGCACGTCGCACCGCCTCGACCAACTCGTCCCGATCGACCTCCCAGTCGACCTCGTAATCGTCCTCGAGCAGCAGGAACGAGCGAGCCAAGCGGAGCGCCCCGAGAAGGCGCTCGCCAAGGTGTGGTGCATGCGATGAACAGAACATGTGTTCGTACCTTAGGTCGCGCTTCGGACGGAACCTATGCGAACAGGTGTACGTGTCCGGTTTTGGACGGTGTGTTGCGCCGAATCCCCTGCAACCGTGCGGAAATGTGCTTTGTACGGCTGCAAGGCGAATTGCACGAGAGGGCAGCGCCAGCCGTCGACAAGAGGCCGATGCGGTCGTAGATCGCGGGTAGAAGTTGCGTTTGCCGGCACGGGCTGACGCACCCAACGCCCCCCGCGCGCGTAGGGCACCTCTGGCGGAACATGTCCACCCGCGCCCTGAGGGCGTACGCGGCGGATGCCGTGTGGCGTCCGCAGCGTACGCTGCGTGGTTCCTCGCGCCACCCAGAAGGTTCTCGGCCTCTGCGGGCGAACTAGGTCGGGATGGCTGTTACGCTTGCCAAGCGCTCGGACCTTGAACCCGCACCGGTTCCCAGGAGGCGCATACAGCTCATGGAGAAGTTCGTCATCGAAGGCGGCGCCCCGCTCTCCGGCACCATGGTGGCCGCCGGCAACAAGAACGGCGCCCTGCCCATCCTCGCGGCCTGCGTGCTCACCGACGAGGAGATCCTCGTCGAAAACGTGCCGCGCATCCGCGACGTCGAGGCCATGATCGCGATCCTGCGCTCGCTCGGCGCCGCCGTGGAGTGGCGCGGGCCCAACGACCTCGCCGTCTGCGCCGCCGACGTGCGCGACACCGAGATCGACCCCGACCTAGCCGAGCAGATCAGGGCCTCCTTTCTGCTTGCCGGCCCGCTCCTGGCGCGCTTCGGACGCGCCGTCATGCCCCCGCCCGGTGGCGACGTGATCGGGCGCCGGCGCCTGGACCCACACCTTGACGCCTTCCGCGCGATGGGCGCCACGGTGGAGTGCAACCGCGAGATCGTGCTCGACGCGCCCGCCGGCCTGCGTCCCACCGACGTCTTCATGGACGAGCCCTCCGTCATGGCCACCGAGAACGCCCTGCTCGCCGCGGCGCTCACGCCCGGCACCACAGTGATCGGCAACGCCGCCTGCGAGCCCCACGTCCAAGACCTGGCGCGCATGCTCGTCAAGATGGGCGCCGACATCCAAGGGATCGGCTCCAACCTGCTGGCCGTCGCCGGCGCCAAGCGCCTGCACGGCTGCCATCATCGCGTCGCCCCCGACCACATCGAGGTCGGCTCCTTCATCGCGCTCGCGGGCGTGACAGGGGGAGAGCTGCGCATCAAGGACATCGTGCCCTCCGACCTACGCATGATCCGCCTGGTATTCGAGCGCCTCGGGCTCCACACAGTGATTGACGGTGTAGATGTGTACGTACCTCCATCCCAAAAACTCGTTGTCCAGTCAGACGTCGGCGACTACAAGAGCAAGATCCAAGACGGCCCTTGGCCCGCGTTCCCAGCCGACCTCACCTCGATCGCCGTGGCTTTGGCCACGCAAGCCGAAGGTTCGATCCTCGTGCACGAGTGGATGTTCGAGAACCGCCTCATCTTCACCGACAAGCTGATCCTGATGGGCGCCGACATCGTCATGTGCGATCCCCACCGAGCGATAGTCACCGGTCCCCGTCGCCTGCGCGGAGAGCGAGTCGAGTCGCCCGACATCAGAGCCGGCATGGCCATGCTCCTCGCCGCCCTCTGCGCCGAGGGCCGCTCGGAGATCGGCAACATCCGCCAGATCGACCGCGGCTACGAGCGCATCGACGAGCGCCTGCGCGAGCTTGGCGCCCGCATCGAGCGCGTCGCGACCGAGCCGGTTCACGCCTGAGGACCAGCCTGATCGACCCGATCTCCCCGGGTGCCTGGGGGTGCGCGCACCCGACCCTCCGGTCCGATTGAATGGCGAGCAAATGATCCACCCGATTCCCTCCGGCACACGCGACGTCCTGCCCGACGAGACGCGAGAGGTGCGCGCCATCACCGACTCCCTGCGCTCGGTCTTCGAGCGCCACGGCTACGGCGAGGTCTACACCCCCGCGCTCGAGTACGAGGCCGTCCTCGCGCGCGCCGGCCACGCGGCCCGAGGAGGCGGGTCGGCCGACGCCCAGCCCGCCTACCGCGTGTTCGACGAGACCGGCGCGGTGCTCGTCCTGCGCTCTGACATGACGATCCCCATAGCCCGCGTCGTCGCCACCCGCTATCCCCAGGTCGAGCCGCCCCTGCGCTTCTGCTACCTGGCCCATTGCTATCGAGGCGTGCGTCCCTCCCGCGGCCAGCCCCGCGAGCTGTTGCAAGCCGGCATCGAGCTGATCGGCTCGCCCGCGCCCGAGGGCACCGCCGAGGCCCTGACCGTCCTCTGCGCCGCCCTGGACACCGTGGGCCTCGAGGGCTACCGCATCGGCCTCGGCGACGCGTCGCTGTACCCCTCCCTCATGGCGAGCCTCGATGTGCCCGAGCAAGCGCGCCCCTTACTGCTCGACGCGCTCGTCCAACGAGACTTCGTGGCCTTGGGGGAGATCCTGGCGGGACTGGACCTGGGAGCCGACGCCACGTCCCTGCTCCTGGAGGTGCCCCAAATGCGAGGAGGCTCAGAGGTGCTCGACGCCTCCGCCACGGCCGTCGCCGACGCCGCGTCCAACATGCGCCAAGTCCATGCCCTGCTGGCCCCCGACGTGGCCGCTCGCGTGATCTTCGACCTCGGCCTCGTACGCTCGCTCGGCTATTACACCGGCGCCGTCTTCGAGGTCTACGACCCCGCCCTCGGCGCCCCCATAGGCGGCGGCGGGCGCTACGACGACCTGCTCGGCCACTACGGGCGCCCCCTGCCCGCCGTCGGCTTCGCCCTGGGAGTCGAACGCCTCCACATAGCCTTGGCCGGCGAGGAGCGAGGCGAGCCGGGTCAGGCCCACGCGGGGGCCCCATGAGCCCGATCAACGGCCTCACGATCGCCGTACCCCGAGGAGCCCTCTTCAAAGAGACCGTCGACCTCTTGGACGGGCTCGGCCTCGACACCGCCGAGCTGCGCTCCAACGACCGCAAGCTCCTGTTCGAGTCGATCGGCGTGATCACGATGCGCCCCTCCGACGTGCCCACCTACGTGGAGTCCGGCGCAGCCGACATCGGCATCACCGGCAAGGACGTCCTGCTCGAGCAGGCCGTCCAAGGACCCGGCGACCCCGCCAGGCGCGAGGTCTATGAGCTGCTCGACCTGGGCTACGGGCGCTGCACGATGGTCCTCGCCACCAAGTCCGGCCCCGACCCCGCCGCCGAGGCCCTGCGCCGCCTGGGCGTGATGCGGGTCGCCACCAAGTACCCCCGCATCGCCGCCCGCCACCTGGAGGAGACCGGCCGCCAAGCGGAGATCGTCGAGGTCAAGGGCTCGGTCGAGCTGGCACCGCTCACCGGCATGGTCGAGGCGATCGTCGACCTCACCGCCACCGGCACCACCCTGCGCGAACACGACCTGGTGGTGCGCGAGGAGATCGTCGAGTGCACCGCCCGCCTGATCGCCAACCCCGTCGCCCACAAGCTGCGGGCCGGCGCGATCGACGACTTCCTGGGACGCTTGCGTGCTGGTTGAGCGGGTCACGCTCGGCGACGGCGAGACCGGCGCACCCGCCCTGGCCGCCTCGCACCTGCGCCGCCTCGTCGGCGGCGTGGAAGGAGTCGAAGAGGCTGTAGCCACGATCGTCTCCCATGTCCGTGCCGAGGGCGACGAGGCGCTCGAGGAGTACACGCGCCGCTTCGACACAGTCGGAGCCGAGCCGCCTCCGATATGTGTGACCGCCCAGGAGCTTGACCGGGCCTTGGAGGCGATGCCTTTGGACGTGGTGGCCGGCCTGCAGGTCGCCATCGCCAACGTCGCGCGCGTCGCCGACGCCTCGATCGGCGCCGAGCGGATCACCGTCGAGCTCGCCCAAGGTCACACCGTCGAGCTGCGCGAACTGCCCGTATCGGCCGCCGCGATCTACGCGCCCGGCGGTCGCGCCGCCTACCCCAGCACGGTCGTCATGGGCGTCGTCACCGCCCGTGCCGCCGGCGTGCTCGACGTGGCCGTGTGCACGCCGCCCGGACCCGACGGCCAAGCCCATCCTTCGATCCTGGCCGCCTGCCGGTTGTGTGGGGTGGAGCGCGTCTACCGCGTCGGCGGCGCCCAAGCGATCGCCGCGCTCGCCTTCGGCACCGAGTCGGTCGCCCGCGCCGACGTGATCGTGGGTCCCGGCAACCTCTACGTGCAGGAGGCCAAGCGCCGCCTCTCCCACGTCGTGGGGATAGACGGTTTCGCCGGCCCCAGCGATTTGATGGTGGTCTTCGGAGCGGACGCCGACCCCCGCCTGGTCGCCCTGGACCTGCTGGCCCAAGCCGAGCACGGCCCCGGCAGCCTCGTCGCCGGCGTGTCCAGCTCGCGCGCCGCCCTGGACACGGTGGGCGCCGCGATCGAGCACGAGCTCGCGGGCGGGCTCGACCTGGAGCCCGACGCCTGCGTCCTGATCGAGACGCCCACGCCCGCGGCCGCGGTGGATTTGGCCAACGAGTTCGCCCCCGAGCACCTCCAGCTCGTCGGCGCCGCCGAGGAGGCCTTGGCGTCGAAGGTGCGCGCCGCCGGCTGCCTCTTGCTCGGCCGCAACGGGGCCACCGCTTTCAGCGACTACACGGCCGGCTCCAACCACGTGTTGCCCACGGCCGGCGCCGCCCGGTTCGCCTCCGCTCTCTCGCCGCGCCACTTCCGCCGCCGCATGTCGGTCATCGAGATCCCCGATTCCGCCGCCGTGAAGCTGGCCAAGGCGGGCGCCCCGATAGCGAACGCCGAGGGCTTCCCCCTGCACGCCAGGTCGATGCAGGCGCGAGTAGGGGAGAATGAGGCCCTATGAGCCGTCAAGCCACGATCGAGCGCAAGACCGCCGAGACCGATGTGCGCCTCGCCCTGAACCTCGACGGCGCCGGCCTCGGCACGCGCCAGACCGGCGTCGGTTTCCTCGACCACATGCTCGACCTGCTCGCCCGCCACGCCCGCCTCGATCTCGATGTGAGCGTCACCGGCGACCTCCAAACCGGCGCCCACCACACCGCCGAGGACACCGCGATCGTCTTCGGCCAAGCCTTGGACCGAGCCTTGGGCGACCGTGCCGGCATCCACCGCTACGGCTCGGCGCTCGTGCCCATGGACGAGGCCCGCGCCTCCTGCGCGATCGACATTTCAGGGCGCCCCTTCACCGCCTTCGAGGCCGACCTGCCACCCGGCGCGACCGGCGGCTTCGAGCACGAGCTGACCGAGGAGTTCTTCCGGGCTTTGGCCAACGCCGCCAAGCTGACCTTGCACCTACAGGTGCAGGCCGGCACGAACGCCCACCACATGATCGAGGCCACCTTCAAGGCCTTCGCGCGCGCCCTGCGGGCGGCCATCGCGATCGACCCGACCGAGCCTGGAGTGCCGAGCACGAAGGGTACGCTGACCTCATGAGCCTGCTCGAGCAGCCGGTCGAGATCGCCGTGGTCGATTACGGCATGGGCAATCGCCGCTCGGTCGAGAAGGCCTTCGAGCACATCGGCGCCCGGGTCACCGTCACCAACGACCACGACGCCCTTCGCGCCGCCGCCGGCCTGGTCGTGCCCGGCGTGGGCGCCTTCCCGCGCGGGATGGCCAACCTGCGCGAGCTCGGCCTCGACGAGCTCTTGCGCGAGCGGGTCGAACAGGCGACGCCGGTCCTGGGCATCTGCCTGGGAATGCAACTGGCCTTCGAGCGCTCCACCGAGCAGGGTGGAACGCCCGGACTCGGCCTGATCGAGGGCGAGGTGCGCGAGTTGGAGCACGGCGCGCTCAAGCTGCCCCACATCGGCTGGAACGAGGTCGCTTTCAGCGGCGCTTCGCCCTTGACCGAAGGCCTGCCCGAGCGCTGCGCCTTCTACCACGTGCACTCGTTTGCGCCCGTGCCAACCCATCGCGAGGACATCCTCGGCACCTCCGTGTACGACGGTCCGTTCGCGAGCGTAGTCGCCCACGAGAGCTTCTACGGCGTCCAGTTTCACCCCGAGAAGTCCTCGGCCGGCGGCTTGCGCCTACTGGCCAACTTCGGGCGCATCTGCGCGCGCGCATCGGTGTCGGTCGGCTCGTGAAGGGCGCCCGCCGCCGCGGGACTCCGCACAAAAGCGGGGGTGGCTCATGAACCTGTATCCCGCGATCGACATGCTCGGCGGCAAGGCCGTGCGCCTCGTCAAGGGCGACTTCGAGGCCAAGAAGGTCTACGACGAGGATCCCCTCTCGGCCGCGCGCGGGTGGGTCCAGGCCGGGGCGAGCCGCCTGCACGTGGTCGACCTCGACGGAGCCAAGCAGGGGGCGCCCGCCAACGTGGAGCACCTGCGGCGCATCGCCTCCGAGCTCGACGTGCCCGTCCAGTTCGGCGGCGGCTTGCGCTCCTTGGAGGCGATCGACACGGTCTTGGAGGCGGGCGCCCGGCGCGCGATCCTTGGCACCGCGGCCTTCACCGACCCCGACCTGCTCGAGCGGGCCTTGGAGCGCTGGCCCGGCCGCGTGCTCGTGTCCGTGGACGTGCGCGGCGGTCGCGTGGCCACGGCGGGCTGGACCGAGACGATCGACGGCGAGCTGGACCAGGTCATCGCGGCCTTGGCCGAGCGGGGCGCCACCGATCTGCTGTACACCAACGTCGACCGCGACGGGATGCTCGAAGGCCCGGATCTCGAGGAAGTGGGGCGTGTCGCGGGGGTGGTGCCCGGGACGTTCATCTATTCGGGCGGCATCGGCGCGCTCGCGGACCTGGAGGGGCTCGCGGCGCTCGGAGCGCCGAGCCTGACCGGGGTGATCGTGGGCAAGGCTTTGTATGAGAAGCGCTTCACTGTGGCCGAGGCCTCGAACGCGCTCGGCGATGTGGCACCTCTAGATTCGAGCAATTAGCCGACTCGTGTAGGCATCCGGGCATTCGGCCCGCTACCGTGGGCAGATGCACTTCAAGCGCGTGATCCCCTGCTTGGACGTGGACGGCGGTCGTGTGGTCAAGGGCGTCGAATTCTTGGACATCCGCGACGCGGGCGACCCGGTCGAGCTGGCCGCCCACTACGACCGTGAGGGCGCCGACGAGCTCGTCTTCTTGGACATCACGGCCACCCACGAGCGGCGCGAGACGATCGCCGCTTTGGCCCGCTCGACCGCCGACGACGTGTTCGTGCCGTTCACGATCGGCGGCGGCATCCGCTCGATCGAGGACGCCCAAGCGGTGCTCGACGCGGGTGCGGACAAGGTCTCGGTCAACTCGGCCGCCTTGGCCCGGCCCGAGCTGCTCGACGAATTGGCCGGCGTGTTCGGCGCCCAGTGCGTGGTGCTCGCGATCGACGCCAAGGAAGTGCGCCCCGGCGACGAGCTGCGCCCCGGCGGCGAGCTGCGCCCCGGCGACGAGCGGCGCCCGGAGGACGAGCTGCGGGCCGAAGGTGGGCGAGGCTCCGAGGGCGAGCCGCGTTGGCAGGCCTATGTGGCGGGCGGGCGCACGCCGACCGGCCGCGACGCGGTGCAGTGGGCGCGCGAGGGGGCAGAGAGGGGAGCGGGGGAGATCCTCTTGACGAGCATGGACAGAGACGGCACCAGCGACGGCTATGACCTCGCTTTGACGAGCGCGGTGAGCGCGGCGGTGGACGTGCCGGTGATCGCCTCGGGCGGGGCGGGCGAGCCGGAGCATTTGGTCGATGCGTTGCGCGCCGGCGCCGACGCGGTGTTGTGTGCTTCGATCTTTCACTACAACCGCCACACTGTGGCCGAGGCCAAGAACCACATAGCGGCGGCCGGGATTCCGGTCCGTCTCGCTTGAACGCGATTTCGAGGACATGAGCGACGAGCTTCAGACAGCGCATTCGCCGGATCCCTTCGGCCTGCCCCCGGGTTATGGCATGGAAATGTTGGAGCGCTTGCGCGAACTGGCGGGCGGCGCGGAGCTGATCGAGGCCGCCGAAGGCCACTGGGGAGCAGTGGAGCTGGTCGGGGGCGCGGTGCGCGACATCCTGCTCGGCGGCGTCCCGCGCGAGCTGGACGTGGTCGTGGAGGAGGGGGTGGAGGAGCTCGGGCGCGCGCTGGCCGAGCGCCTGGACGGCGAGCTGACCTTGCACGAGCGCTTCGGGACCGCCCTGGTTCGCTCTGAGACGGCGGACTTGGATTTGGCCACGATGCGGGCCGAGACCTACTCCGCTCCGGGCGCCTTGCCAGACGTGAGCCCGGGCACACCCGAGGAGGACCTTGCGCGGCGCGACTTCACCGTCAACGCGATCGCGCTCGGCTTGGCCGGGGAGCACGCGGGGCGTATCAGGGCTGCAGACGGAGCGCTAGCGGACCTCGCCGAGCGCCGCCTGGCGGTGCTGCACTACGGCAGTTTCCGCGACGATCCGACTCGCATCCTGCGCCTGGCCCGCTATGCCCCGCGCCTGCTCGAGTTCGGCTTTCGCGTCGACGAGTACACCGCCGCGCTGGCCGAGGAGGCCCTGCGCGAAGGCGCGCTTCGGAGGGTCTCCGGCGAGCGGCTCGGGGCGGAGGCGCGCTTGGCGATGCGCGAACGCGACTCGGTGGCGTCTCTGGCCGAATTCGAGCGGATGGGGATCTTGGCGGCCTGGGAGCCGGGCGTGAGCTTCGATCCGGGGGCGACCCGGATCGCTTTGCAGTTGCTGCCGATCGACGGCTCGGTCACGGTCACGCTTGCGGGCGCTTTGCTGCTCGAGCTGTGCGAGTACTTGGACAAGGAAGACACCGAGCCCGCGATACGCGGCTTCTTGCACGACCTGGCGTTGCCGGCGGGGATTGGCGAGAGAGTCTTCGGGGTCGCCGTGACCGCTTCGGTGGCGATCATGAGAATGGCTCGCGGCGACACCCCCTCGGACATCTTCGAGGTCACGATCGGCGCTCCCGTTGAGGCGATGGCCTTGGCGGGCGGCGTTTGCGAGATCGACGACGGTCCCGACTCCTACGGCAAGCGCCTGGCCGAAGAGTGGATCGACGATCGCAGGCACGTGAAATTGGAGGTGACCGGCGAGGATTTGATCGCCGCCGGGGTGCCGGAGGGTCCGGAGGTGGGGGTCCGCCTGGAAGAGTCTTACAGGCTTCTGCTCGAAGAGAGAATCGCCCCGGGACGCGAGAGCGAGCTGAAAGCCGCGCTTGAAGCACGTATCTGAGGACCTGGAGAGCGAGATCGTGGGTCTGCGGGGCGGCGCCAAGGCGCTGTTCACCTCCCGCGCCCACGGCAACCTGTCGAGCGTGGGCGGCGAGCACGCCGAGGGGGGCTTTGCCGCGCGCGAACGCTTGCGGGTGGCGCTCGGCTTGGAGCGGCTCGCGCGGGGCTATCAGGTGCACGGGACAGTTGTCTGCCGAGTGCTCCCCAATCGCTCGTCGCGGGCGCTTGGGCCCGACAGCGAAGTCCAACCGGACTTCGAGGCCGACGGCCACGCGGTCGCCGCCGGCGGGGTCGCGGCGATGGTGCTGGCCGCCGATTGTGTGCCGGTGGTGCTCGGCGGCGGGGGCGCCGTCGCGGCCCTGCATGCAGGCTGGCGCGGCTTGAGGGCGGGCATCTTGGAGGAGGGGGTGCGGGCTCTGCGGGAGCTGGGCGCGAGGGGGGAGCTCGAGGCGATCGTGGGGCCTTGCGCGGGGGTGTGTTGCTATGAGGTGGGCGAGGAGGTGCATGGCGCTTTCGCAGGCGCCCACCGGGTCGGGCGCAGGATCGACCTGAGGGCGATCGCCCACGAGCGCTTGCGGGCTGCGGGGGTGGCTCGGGTGGGGGACGTGGAGGCGTGCACGATCTGCGACGAGCGCTACTTCTCTTACCGCCGCGAAGGCGAGGCGGCGGGACGCCAGGCGGGGCTCGCGTGGTTGAGCTGATCGAGGGACTCGCGTGGTTGAGCTGATCGAGGGACTCTCCGCCTTGGGCGTCAAGGCCAATTTGGAAGCGGCGAGGGCCGAGGTCGCGCGGGCCGCCGCCCACGCTGGACGCGACCCGGGGGAGGTCGAGATTTTGGCGGCCACGAAGTATGTGCGCGTGGAGGATTTGCCGGTCTTGGCGGCCGCCGGGATCGAGGTGGTGGGGGAGAACAGGGTCCAGGATCTGAAGCAGAAGGTGGCCGCTCACGGCGAGTTGTTCACTTGGGACTTCATTGGCCGGTTGCAGAGCAAACACGTCAAGGCGATCGTGCCGCGTGTGCGCTACATCCACTCTTTGGCAAGCGATTCGGCGCTGGACGCCTTGGAGCGCCATGCCGACGTGGCCGCCGCCGGGTTGAAGGTCTTGGTCGAGGTCAACTTGGCCGGCGATCCGGCAAAGGCGGGTGTGGCGCCGGAGCGCTTGGAGGATTTCTTGAGTCGCTCGAAGGTGCCGGTGGCGGGGCTGATGACGATGGCGCCGCGGACGCTTGACCCGGAGCGCAGCCGGCCTTGGTTTCGGCGGTTGCGCGAGCTGGCGGGGATCTATGGGCTGGAGCAGCTCTCGATGGGCACGACCCAGGACTTCGCGGTGGCGGTGCAGGAGGGCGCCACGATCGTGCGCTTGGGCAAGCAGTTGTACGCTTAAAGCAGGGAAACCCCGGGTTTCACCGAAAACGCCCTGTTAGATGGCATTCCGCGATTCATGGCACCGCGCGCTCGTGTACTTCGGCTTGGCCGAGGACTATCACGACGACTATGAGGAGCCGCCCCAGGAGGAGGAGATCGCCGACCGCTACCGGGAGCGCCCCAACGTGCGCCGGCTCTCGCCGAGGCGCAGGCGCGACGAGTTCGACGAGATCTTCCCTGAGGACGAACCCAGGGGCCGCCCGACGGCCACGGCGCTTCGCTCGGTGGGGAAGGGCAATGGGGATGTGCGGGTGCACTTGGTCATCCCGAAGTCCTTCAACGACGCCCAACAGATCGCCGACAAGTTCAAGGACTCGATCCCGGTGATCCTCAACTTGCAGGGCGCCGACACCGATTTGTCCAAGCGTTTGATCGACTTCGCCAGCGGGCTCACCTACGCGCTGGACGGCGGGATGCAGAGGATCGCCGACAAGGTCTTCATGTTGACCCCCCGCAACGTCGAGATCTCCGCCGAGGAGCGCGCCCGCTTGATCGAAAAGGGCTTTTTCAACCAGTCCTGAGGCGCGATGGCCGGCGCGGGCACCGCCCGGCGAAGCCGGGGAGTCGGCATCCCGAACGCTTTCTCGCCCCGAAGGCCGGTAGCCTGGAGCGCCCATGAACGTTGGTTTGATCGGTTGCGGCAACATGGCTCGCGCGCTGGCGCGGGGCTGGGGCAGGCCGGTGCTGTGCTTCGACCCGGTGGCCGAGCGCGCACGGGCGCTGGCGCGCGAGAATGGCGGCCAGGCTCTGGACTCGGGCGCGGAGGTGGCCCGGCAGGCGGACCTGATCGTGCTGTGCCACAAGCCGGCCCAGCTGGAAGAGGTCGCGCGGGAGCTCGCGCCGCACGCCAAGGCGGTCGCGTCGATCTTGGCGGCGACCCCCTTGAGCGCTGTGAAGACCGCCTATCAAGGGGTGCCCGTTTATCGCTTCTTGCCCTCGCTGCCGGTCGAAGTGCGCAGGGGCGCCATGGTGCAGGCGGCCGACCCGGAGGGCGAGGCCACGTCCGGCCGCGGCGACACCGACCGCCAGGTTCGGGACCTGTTTGGGGAGCTGGGCACGCTGGTCGTGTTGGACGACGGCTTGGTGGATGTCGCGATGGGCTTGATGTCCTGCGGGCCGGCCTATGTCGCGCTGGTCGCCGAGGCCCAGGTCGATGCGGGCGTGCGCCGCGGCATCCCACCGGCGCAGGCTTCGGAACTCGTGGTCGAGACGCTTGCGGGGACGGCCGAGCTGTTGCGTGTTCGGGAGTACGACACGCTCGCCGTGCGGCGTGAGGTGACGTCTCCGGGCGGGACCACGGCCAAGGGTTTGGATGCCTTGGAGAGGGGCGGCCTACGTAGCGCGTTCAGTGAGGCGCTCGATTCGGTCCTCGGAGACCGCGCGTGAAGGTTTCCGCCGGGCGTGAGGGCGTGCGTGGGGCGCTCGCGGCGATTACGTTGCTGGGAGTTGCGGCGTGAGGGCGCTCGTGGTGGCCACCGCGCGCACTGAAATCGCGGGCTATCTGTCAACGCTGATCTACGTGTACACGCTGCTGATCGTTTTGTACATCGTCGTGCAGTTGTTGTTCGCGTTTGGGGTGAGACCGCCCTATTCGCGCGTCAGCGACGCGGTGCTCTCGTTCTTGCGGGACGTTTGCGAGCCCTACTTGCGCATCTTCAGGCGTGTGATCCCGATGGCGGGCTCGTTCGATTTCAGCCCGATCGTGGCGATCCTCGTGCTCTCGATCGTGGGCAACCTGATCGTCAGCCTGATCCACGGTTGACCCGCGTGTCGGCTTCCGGCCCCGAGCGGCCCCAGGCCGGCCACGCGTCCTCCGAGCGGACCGCGCCGTCGTCTGGGCGGGGCCGTGCATCCGCCGGGCGGACCGGCGCGTCCTCTGGTCAAGGAACTCGGGCGGCGCTTGTGTTGGTGTGGGCGGGGCTGGTGTGCGCGATCGTGGTGGGCCTCGACCAGCTCTCGAAGGTGGCGGTGCGCAAATCGATCGTGCCCGGCGAAACCCGCTCGGTGCTGCCGGGGCTGCAGTTGGTCAACACGCGCAACCAAGGCGTGGCGTTCGGGTTTTTGCCGGGGCGCCATTTGGCGGTGAGCTTGCTGGTGGGGGCTGCTTTGGTGGTGCTGTTGGTCTACTTCGCGCGCAATCTGGACAAGCCGTTGATCTGGCTGCCCACGGGGATGCTGTTGGGGGGCGCGATCGGCAACATCCTCGACCGGGTGAGGGCCGGGTCGGTCACCGATTTCGTCAAGCTGCCGCTGGGCTGGCCGCCCTTCAATCTGGCCGACGCTTGCATCACGGTTGGGGTGTTGCTCCTGTTCTTCGTGATCGAGGGGCCCCGCGCCCGCGCGGAAGACCCCGGTGGCGCGGAAGGTCCTGGTGGCGCGGAAGGTCCTGGTGGCGCCGATGGTGCCGGCGGTTCGGAAGGCCGCGGCCGCGCGGAAGGCCCGGGTGGCTGATCCTCTGGAGATCGCCTGGCAGGACGAGCACCTGCTGGTCGTGGACAAGCCGCCCGGCCTCGTGGTCCATCCGGCGCGGGGTCATCGCGAGGGCACGCTCTCCCAACTGCTGGCCGAGGCCGGCTTGGGCGGCGCGGGCGGCGAGGATCCGGAGCGGCCGGGGATCGTGCATCGCTTGGATCGCGACACTTCGGGCCTGCTCTTGGTCGCTCGCAGCGAGGAGGCCCATCGCCTGTTGCAGGCGGCGTTGCGCGAGCGGCTGATCGAGCGGGAATACGTGGCGCTGGTCGAGGGGCGTCCGCCTTCGCGCACGGGCACGATCGAGGCTCCGATCGGGCGCGATCCGAGGGTCCGCACGCGGATGGCGGTGGGCGGCACGGCGGCGCGCGAAGCACGCACGCACTTCACGCTCGAGCGCTCCTTGGGACAGGTGTCGCTGCTGCGCTTGCGTTTGGACACGGGGCGCACTCACCAGATCAGGGTGCATCTACAGGCGATCGGCCATCCGGTGTGCGGCGATCCCGAGTATGGGACGGCGGGGAGCTTCGGTTTGGAGCGCCAGTTTTTGCACGCCACGCGACTGGCCTTCCCGCATCCGATCACGGGCGCGCCGATCGAGGTTCATTCGCCGCTCCCGGCGGACCTGCGCGAGGGCTTGGTGCGCGCCGAAGCGCAGGCCACGCGGTAGACTGGGCAGTCGCAAGCAAATCCAATATGCCGTGCGTGCATGCAACGCGGCCCTGCCCGAGACGCCCCAAGTGCTCGGGTCCGCGACGTGCCGTTCGGATCGAACCGAAACCACATAAAGGGAGTACCCGTGAGCCAAGTAGGAATCGCGGACCTGCTGGAGGCCGGAGTCCATTTCGGCCATCAGACACGCCGCTGGAACCCGAAGATGCGCCGCTTCATCCATGGCGAGCGCAACGGCATCTACATCATCGATCTGTTGAAGACCGCTGCTTTGTTGCAGCAGGCCCAGGAATTCGCGGCCCAGGTGGCCCACAGGGGCGGCACGGTGCTGTTCGTGGGCACCAAGAAGCAGGCGCGCGACGCCGTCAAGGAGGTCGCCGAGGCGGCCGACATGCCTTATGTCAACCACCGCTGGTTGGGCGGCCTGCTCACCAACTTCCAGACGATCAATCTGCGCATCCGGCGCCTGCACGACCTCGAACGGTTTGAGGCCGAGGGCCAGTTGGCGCTGTTGCCGACCCGCGAGCGGATGGCGGCCTTGGCCGACTTGGCGAAGCTGAGGGCCAATTTGGGGGGCGTCAAGAACATGCAGCGGACCCCCAACGCGCTGTTCGTGATCGACCTGAAGACCGAGGCGATCGCGGTGCGCGAAGCCCAGCGTCTGCGCATCCCGATCATCGGCCTGGTCGACACCAACTGCGACCCGGACGGGATCGACTATGTGGTGCCGGGCAACGACGACGCGATGCGTTCGTGTGCGCTCATCACCAAAGCGATCGGCGACGTCGTGGCCCAAGGTCATGCCGTGTTCCGCGCCGAGGAGGAGAAGGCCCGGGCGGAACGGGCCGAGCAGGCAAAGCGCGAAGCCGAGGAGCGCGCCAAGCGCGAGGCCGAGGAGAAGGCCAAGCGCGAGGCCGAGGAACAGGCGGCCAAGGAGGCGGCTGAGCAGAAGGCGAAGGAGGCCGCGGAGCTACAGGCCAAGCAAGCTGCTGCACAACAGGCCAAGGACGCCGCCGAGCAACAGGCCCAAGCTGCCGCCCAGGCCACCCCGGCGGAGGCTCCCGCCGCGGCGGCGCCACCGGCTGAGGCTCCTCCGACCGAGGCCCCGGCGGCCGCGACTCCCGCGCCCGCGGCACCGGCGGCTGCGACTTCCGCGCCCGCGGCGCCGCCGGCCGAGGCACCTGCGACCGAGGCTCCCGCAGCCACACCGGCGGCTGAGCCTCCTGCGCCCGAGGCTCCAGTCGCTCCGGCGGCAGAGGCTCCCGCGACCGCGGCTCCAGCCCAGGCTGCCGCAGCCGAGGCGGCCACCGGGACTCCGGCGGAGACACCCCCCGCCGAGGCTCCCGCCACCGAAGAGACCACAAACGCGGAGCCATCCGCGCAGACGCCCGCAGAGGAGGCGAACGCATCGTGAGCACGACCGAGATCTCGGCCAAGGACGTCAAGGCGCTGCGCGACCGGACTGGCGCGGGCATGATGGACTGCAAGAAGGCCTTGGCCGAAAGCGAGAACGACATCGAGAAGGCGATCGAGATCTTGCGCCTGAAGCAGGGCAAGAAGATCCAAGACCTCGGCGAGCGCACCGCCACGGAGGGGACGATCCAGGCCTACATCCATGCCGGCGCCAAGGTGGGGGTCCTGATCGAGGTCGATTGCAACACCGACTTCGTGGCCACCAACGAGGATTTCGTGACCTTCGCTCGCGACGTCGCGATGCAGGTGGCCGCGACGCCCACGGTCAAGTATGTCTCCCGGGAGGACGTGCCCGAGCAGGAGCGCGATGCCGAGGCTCGCATCTACGAGCAGGAGGCGGCCGAGAAGCCGGAGAACATCCGCGCCAAGATCGTCGAAGGCAAGCTCGACTCTTGGTACGGCACGATCGTGCTGCTAGAGCAGGAGATGCACAACCCCAAGTTCGAGGGCAAGACCGTGCAGCAATTGCGCGACGAGCTGACGGTCAAGACCGGCGAGAACGTCGTAATACGCCGCTTCGTACGTTTCTCTGTCGGCCAGTAGGCGGGCCTGGGGCGCGAATTCCGCCCGAGGTATGAACGGATAGGCTCCCATCGATGAGCGCTCCCTCCTTCAAACGCATCTTGCTCAAGCTCTCCGGCGAGGCGCTGATGGGCTCCTTGGATTACGGCACCGACCCCGACCGGGTAGCGGCTGTCGCGCGCCAGGTCTCGGAGGTGCGCGACCAGGGCGTGGAGGTCGCGATCGTGGTCGGCGCGGGAAACATCTTCAGGGGCATGAAGGGCGCCGCCGAGGGCATGGACCGCTCGACCGCCGACTACATGGGGATGCTCGCGACCGTTCTCAACGCGCTGCCTTTGCAGGATGCTTTGGAGAAGGCGGGCACCAACACTCGCGTGCAATCGGCCTTGGGTATCTCCGAGGTGGCCGAGCCTTACATCCGCAGGCGCGCGATGCGCCACTTGGAGAAGGGGAGGGTCGTGATCTTCGCGGCCGGCACCGGCAACCCGTTCTTCACGACTGACACGGCGGCCGCCCTGCGCGCCGCGGAGATTCATGCCGAGATGATCTTGATGGCCAAGAACGGCGTGGAAGGCGTCTACAGCGCCGACCCGGCGCTCGACCCCGACGCCGAGTTCCTGCCCGAGATCACCCACATGCAGGCCCTGGAGCGAAGGTTGCGCGTGATGGACTCCACGGCGCTTGCCTTGTGCATGGAGAACGGTATGCCCATCAACGTCTTCAACATGGACGATCCCGCCAACATCGCGCGCATCATCGCGGGGGAGCGCGTGGGGACCTTGGTGAGGACATGACCGCTACGGAGAGGAGTCAAGATGTCAGCTGAGGCGATCGACGCCCTGCTCGAGGATGCCCGAGAGCGGATGACGAAGTCCTTGGAGTCCACCCAGCACGAGTTCTCCACCGTGAGAACGGGGCGCGCGAGCCCGGCGCTGTTGGAGCGGATCGTGGTCGACTACTACGGCGCCCAAACTCCCCTGAACCAGCTCGCCACGATCTCGGCTCCCGAGGCTCGCCTGATCACCGTGCAGCCTTATGACAAGAGCTCGATCAAGAACATCGAGAAGGCGATCAACGAGTCGGACGTCGGCTTGAACCCTTCCAACGACGGCAACCTGATCCGTTTGGCGGTGCCCGAGCTGACCGAGGAGCGCCGCCGCGACCTGGTCAAGATCGTGCGCAACCTCGCCGAGGACGGGCGCGTGGCGATCCGCAACGTACGCCGCGACACGATGCAGCATCTGCGCGATCTGAAGGCCGAAGGCGAGACCGGCTCCGATGACGAGCATCGCGCCGAGGTGGAGTTGCAGAAGCTGACCGACGGGCGCATCGCAGACCTGGACGGGATCCTGAAGGCCAAGGAGGAGGAGATCCTCGAGGTGTGATGGACTCCTCGAGGGCCCGTTATGTAGCGATCATCACCGACGGCAACGGCCGCTGGGCGCAGGCGCACGGCTTACCCGTCAATGACGGTCACAGCGCCGGCGCGGACACCGTCAAGGCTCGCTTGCGCGACGCCGCCGAGCTGGGCGTCAAGGAGCTGACCGTTTATTCGTTCTCCACCGAGAACTGGTCGCGCCCGCCCGAGGAGGTGCAGGGCCTGATGGAGATGTTCGCCAAGCGCATCGCCGAGGAGACCCCCGAGCTGAACGCCGAGGGGGTGCGCATGCGTTTCATCGGGCGCCGCGAAGGGGTCGCGCCGGACCTGGTCGAGCGGATGGCTTGGGCGGAATCTTTAACCGACGCCAACGACCGCATCACTCTGTTCGTGGCTTTCAACTATGGCGGGCGCGCCGAGATCGTGGACGCGGCGCGCGCGTTTCGGGGTGGCGAGGAAGACGAGTTTCGCAAGCTGCTGTATGCGCCAGAGATGCACGACCCCGATTTGATCGTGCGTACCAGCGGCGAGCGGCGCCTGTCCAATTATTTGTTGTGGCAGTCGGCCTATTCGGAGCTGGTCTTCCGCGAGGAGTTGTGGCCCGACTTCTCGCGTGAGGCGCTCGAAGAATGCTTGGCGGAGTTCTCCGAGCGGAAGCGACGGTTCGGTGGCCGGTAGCGCCTCGGCCCGCTCGGACGTGGGCGCGCGGGCCCTCGTGGCCGTCCCGTTGATCGCGCTGGCCCTGTTCTTGGTGATCTCCGGGGGGACCATCTTCGCGGTGGGGGTGTTCGTGCTCGGATGCTTGTGCATGCACGAGCTGTATGGCATGTACGAGCGTGTCCATCCGGTCCGCCTCGCCGGTTTCATCGCCTTGGCGGGGATGCTGGTGGCGGCCGCCGACGGCAGCCAAGCCCAGGTGCTGCTCGCGGCAAGCGCCGTCCTGCCGGTCCTGTTTGCCTTGACCTTGTTGCAACGCCGCCCCAGTGTGGCCGGGATGGCGATCACGTTGCTGGGCGTCTACTGGATCGGGTTCGGCTTGGCTCACGCGGTGCTCTTGCGCGAACTGCCTCACGGGGAGGGCATCGTGATCGACGTGCTCGTGGGCACGTTCCTGGGCGACACCGGCGCTTATCTCGGTGGGCGACTGTTCGGACGTCGTCCTTTGGCGCCGTCGATCTCGCCCAACAAGACGGTCGAGGGCTTGGCGATCGGCATGGCCTTCACCGTGCTGGGGGTGTGGTTCGCGGGTCGCTACCAGGACTGGCTGCCGGGCTCCCACGCTTTGGTCTTGGGTGTGGGGGTGGCCGTGTTCGCCCCGATCGGAGACCTGTTCGAGTCGTTCGTCAAGCGCCAGGCGGGGGCCAAGGACACGGGCACCCTGTTGGGGGCCCACGGCGGCGTGCTGGACCGGCTCGACGCGGTCCTGTTCACGGCGGTCGTGGGGTATTACATATGGCTCGCCTATGTCTAAGCGCCTCTTGATCCTTGGCTCGACCGGCTCGATTGGCACGCAGGCGCTCGACGTCGTGAGTCGCTACGAGGAGCAGTTCGAGCTCGTGGGCCTGTCCGCCGAGCGCTCGTGGGAGGCGTTGGTCGAACAGGCGCGCGCGCACGGGGTCGCGCGGATCGCGGTGGCGGACGCCGAGGCGGCCGAGCGGGCGGCGCTTGCTTGGCCCGAGGGCGAGGTCCTTGCCGGCGCCGAGGGTCTCGTTCGGCTGGTCGTGGAGTCGGGCGCGGATCTCGTTCTCAACGCGCTTGTGGGCTCGGCGGGGCTTGGCCCGACCGTGGCCACGCTGGGGGAGGGCATCGATCTGGCTTTGGCCAACAAGGAGTCGCTGGTCGTCGGTGGCGAGCTGGTGGTCGCGCTGGCTGAAGCGACCGGCGCCCAGATCGTGCCGGTCGACTCGGAGCACACCGCGCTCCATCAATTGCTCTCGGGCCAGCCGCCGGGCGCCGTCGAGCGGCTCACGATCACCGCCAGCGGCGGCCCTTTTCGTGGGCGCTCCGCTTCGCAGCTCTCGCACGTGAGCGTCGAGCAAGCACTTGCACACCCCACTTGGGCGATGGGCGGCAAGATCACGATCGATTCGGCCACACTCATGAACAAGGGCTTGGAGCTGATGGAGGCCCACCATCTGTTCGGCGTGCCCTACGAGCGGATCGACGTGGTGGTTCATCCCCAATCCTTGATTCATGGCTTGGTCCAGCTACTCGACGGGGCGATGCTCGCCCACGTCGGGCCCAAGGACATGCGCATCGCCATCTCCTACGCTCTGCACGGCGCCGCCAGCGTGGACGCGGGCGTGCGGCCGTTGGACCTCGTCGAGGTTGGGAAGCTCACCTTCGAGGCGGTCGATCTGGAGGCGTTCCCGTGCCTGCGCTTGGCGCGAGAGGCAGCCCAGGCCGGAGGCACCGCGCCGTGCGTGCTGAACGCGGCGAATGAGATTGCGGTGCACGCATTCCTTGCGGGACGTTTGCCATTCCTGGGGATCGCGGAGACGATCGAGCGCACGCTGCAGGATCTCGGCTCCCAGCCGGTCAGGGCCTTCGAGTCGCTTTACGAGGCCGACCGTGCGGCGCGGGAGTGCGCCGAGGACGCGATCGCGGCGCTGACGGGCTGAACAGAGGCGGCGGCGGCCGGCGAGGACCCTATCGCAGCGCCGACGAATAACGGAGGCGATTGTGGCCGGCGAGTTTGCGCTCCTCGCCTGCCAAACTGGAGGCATGGATTGGCTGATCACGATTCTCGGGATCATGGCCTTGATCGTGTTGCACGAGCTGGGCCACTTCGCCGCGGCCAAGGCCGTGGGCATGAGGGTCGAGCGCTTCTCGCTGTTCTTTCCGCCGAAGATCGTGGGTATCAAGCGGGGGGAGACCGAATACATGGTCGGCGCCTTGCCGCTCGGGGGCTACGTGAAGATCACCGGCATGAACCCCGAGGAGATCGAGACCTTGCCGCCCGAGGTGGCCAAGCGCGCCTACTACGCCCAGGTGCCTTGGAAGCGCATCGTGGTGATTTTGGCGGGGCCCGGCGTGAACCTGGCGATCGCGTTCGTTCTGTTCTGGTTGGTGTTGTTCGCGGGCTCCATGAATGGGGCCCTCACGCTCGAAGGGATCAATCCGGGGCTACAGACGCTCAAGCCGCTCACGGCCACAGTCGGTGGCGTCGAGCGGGGCATGCCGGCTGCGGGAGAGTTGCGCGCGGGCGATCGGATCGTGTCAGTGGACGGCCGTCCCGTGAGCGTGGCGAGCGCCGTGGCGGCGATCTCCGCTCATCGCTGTGCGGGTGTCCCGGTGGAAGGCTGTCGAGGAGCCACGCCGGTCGCGATCACGGTGCGAAGGGCCGGGCGGACCGTGAGGCTCTCGATCGTGCCCCGCTACAACGCCAACAAGGAAATACATCGAATGGTGCTGGGCTTCCAGTTCGCTCCACCGCCGGCGAAGTCCTTCGGCGTGCTGGCCGCCGCCGGCGCCTCGGTCAAAGAGATGTGGGCGATGACGACCCAAACGTTCAGCGGCCTGGCCAAGGCGCTGACCAGCTCCAAGCAGCGCCACCAGATCTCGAGCATCGTGGGCATCAGCCAGGTCACCGAGCAGGCTGTCGAATCCGGCACCGGACGCGCGCTCGTGGTGATCGGCTACGTCTCGCTCGTGCTGGCCGTACTGAACCTGTTGCCGTTCCTGCCACTCGACGGCGGTCATGTGCTGTGGGCCCTCGCCGAGAAGGTGCGCGGGCGGCGCGTCTCCCTGACGGCCATGTGGCGCTTCAGCTCCGTCGGGATCGCCCTGCTCCTGTTCCTGGTGATCAACGGCTTCAGCAACGACATCGGCCGCCTCGGGGGCTAGTTCTCTCCGGGACCGGTTCGGGTGGATCTCCGGCCGTCTTCTGGGCTGAGTTGTAGTTTCATTTTTGCGAGATCGTTAATGGTTGTAACGATCTCCGGCGCGAGAACACACAACTCACCGGAGGGCCAGCACAGAACCGTCGGGAGGTCTGAGTTGTTGTTGCACTTTTGCGAGATCGTTAACGGTTGTAACGATCAGCGGTGTACGCACACCCAACTCTTGACGAGCGGCCCGAATCGCTCGGGCGAGGCGGGGCCGAAGAGGGCCTCCAGCTCGCGACGGGAGAGCAGCGAGATGTCCTCCCAGGCCCCCGCGGCTCCCAGGCGCCAGTAGGGGCGGCGCAGGCGCGCCGGCAGCCAGTGGGCAAACGGCAGCAGCGCGTGCGGCTCGATCGGGAACGAGCGCGCGGGCGTCTGCACGAACCAGGCGCGTCCCACGCGTCGCGCCTCGGCCGCGAACGCGGCGCGCCGGGCGGGCGGCACATGCTCGATCACGCTCGAGCAATACACGAGGTCGAATTCGTCGTCTGAGAACGGGAGCCTCGTGGTGGCGTCGGCTTGCACGAACGGGCCGGGATAGCCGGGGCGCCCGACCAGATCGACGCCGGTGATGTCCAAGTCGGGCTCCAAACCCCGCAGCCCCAGCGCGCCACAGCCGAGATCGAGGATATGCGCATCGGCGCCCAGGTCGGTCAGAGCGAAGAAACGCTCATGGCGGCGGGCCCGCGCGCGCGCGGCCAGCGGCGAGGCGATTCGCGCGAACGGGCCGCGCGCAGTGGCGTAGACGTCAGTCATCGGGGGAGGCCATTGGGGGTGGACGGGCCGCGTGCCGTGGCGTAAACGTCAGTCATCGGGGGAGGCCATTGGGGGTGGACGGGCCGCGCGCCGTGGCGTAGACGTCAGTCATCGTAGAATCCAGACTATGGCCTCAGAACGTCAGATCCACGTCGGTCCCGTTCCGATCGGCGGCGGGGCGCCCGTGGCGGTGCAGACGATGACCAAGACCGAGACGGCCAACCTGGCGGCCACTATGGAGCAGATCCGCAAAGTGGCCGACGCCGGCGCCGACATCGTGCGGGTCGCGGTGCCGCGCGAACCCGACGCGGAGGCCTTGAAGGAGATCGTCAAGCAGTCGCCGATCCCGATCATCGCCGACATCCACTTCAACCACACGCTCGCTCTCAAGGCGATCGAAGCGGGCGCCCACTGCGTACGCCTGAATCCCGGCAACATCGGCGGTCCCGAGAAGGTCGCCGAGGTGATCGCCTTGGCCAAGCAGACCGGCACGCCGCTACGGGTCGGCGTCAACAGCGGCTCGCTGCCCAAGCATCTGCGCGAGTTGGAGTACACCGATCCCGTCGAGGCCTTGGTGACGGCGGCGCTTGAGACCGTCGAGCTGATGGAGCGCCTGGACTTCCAGAACTTCAAGGTCTCGATGAAGTCGACTTCGGTCCCCAACACGATCGCCTCCAACCGGATGTTGGCGGCCAAGATCCCTTATCCATTGCACCTGGGCGTCACCGAGGCCGGCACGAAGTGGTCTGGTTCCTTGAAGTCCGCGGTCGGCCTGGGCACCCTGTTGGCCGATGGGATCGGGGACACGATCAGGATCTCCCTGTCCACATTCCACGCCGAGGAGGAGGTCAAGGTCGCTTGGGAGATCCTCAAGGCTTTGAAGCTGCGCGAGAAGGGCCCCGTCCTGATCGCCTGCCCCACCTGCGGGCGCCTCCAGTTCGACATGGACACCGTCGTCGCCGAAGTGGAGCGCCGCCTCGAAGCATACGAGGACCCGATCGAGGTCTCCGTGCTCGGCTGCGCCGTCAACGGCATCGGCGAGGCGCGCCATGCCGACTTCGGCATCACCGGCGCCAAGGACATGGGCATGATCTACTCCAAGGGCGAGCCCCTGAAGAAGGTGCCCACCCACGAACTGGTCGACGAGCTGTTCAAGGAGATCGACCGCTATTACGCCGCCGGCAAGACGGTTGAGCGCGACGAGCGCAAGGCCGCCGAGGCGCGCGAATGGCTCGCCGCCAACGAGGACGCCGAAGCGTTGACCCCCGAGAAACTAGCCGCGCTCGAGGCCGCCGCGGCCGAACAGGAATCCGAGGCCGACGCAGTGCTCGAGTCGATGCTGCAGCCGGCAGGTGCGAGCGCGAGCTCCGTGGCTCTGGACGAGTCGGCCTCACCCGTCGCCGGTCGGCGCTTCAGTCGCGGCTGAGCCTCCCGGAAGTGGGTCGACTGTCGTGTGTCGACCCACCTGCGGGCTGCCCAGCTGCTAGGAGGCGGCGCTGAAGCGCTCTGAGACCTTGGCCCAATCGACCGTGTTCCACCACGCGTCGAGGTAGTCGGGGCGCTTGTTTTGGTACTTCAGGTAGTAGGCGTGCTCCCACACGTCCACGCCCAACAGTGGCGTTGAGCCGGCCGAGATGGGGTTGTCCTGGTTGGGGGTGCCCACGACCGCGAGGCCCGAACCGTCGTGCACGAGCCAAGACCAGCCCGAGCCGAACTGGTTGACGCCCGTTTCCTTGAGCTTGGCCTGGAAGTCCCCGAAAGAGCCGAACGTGGAGGCGATCGCCTCGGCCAAGGCGCCGTCGGGCTCGCCGCCGCCATCGGCCGACATCGACTCCCAGAAAAGCGAGTGGTTGTAGTGGCCGCCACCGTTGTTGCGCACCGCGGTGCGCTTGTCCTCGGGCACTTTGGAGAGATCCTTCAGGACGTCCTCGATCGGAGCGTCCGCGAGAGGCGTGCCCTCCAGGGCGGCGTTGACCTTGTCCACGTAGGCCTGGTGGTGCTTGTCGTGATGGATTTCCATCGTCAGCTTGTCGATGTGCGGCTCCAAAGCGTCATACGCGTAGGGAAGCGGCGGTACGGAGTAGGCCATCGGGGCTCCTTCGGTGGTGGACGGTTACGGACTAATTCATAGCGCGCGAGCACGCCCAAGGCGTGAACGTCGCGCAGGAGGGTCGCGCAGGCCACGTTGCGGGCTACCCGGCTCGTGTCGCCTCGACACTCGTGCCCCCTAGGATGTCCCCAGTCATGACCCGCCTCAGCGAATACCTCTTGCCCACCGAGAAGCAAGCTCCCGCCGACGCGGAGGCGCTCTCGCACAAGCTGATGGTCCGGGCCGGCCTGGTCAGGCAGATGGGCACCGGCATCTGGACCTGGCTGCCGGCGGGCTGGCGGGTCCACCAGCGCGTCGTGCAAATCGTCCGCGAGGAGATCGACGCGATCGGCGGGCGCGAGATGCTGATGCCCGTCCTGCAACCGGCCGAGTTGTGGCGCAAGACCGGGCGCCTCGAGATCGAAGAGCTGTTCAAGCTGGCCGACCGCAAAGGCTCGGAGCTCGTGTTGGCCCTCACGCACGAGGAGGCGGTCACCTTCCATGCAGCACAGACCATCAACTCCTATCGCGACCTCCCTCTGATCCTGTACCACTTCCAGGTGAAGGAGCGCGACGAGGCGCGCCCGCGCGCGGGCGTCCTCAGGACGAGAGAGTTCGTGATGAAGGACTCCTACAGCTTCGACCGAGACCAGGCGGGCCTCGAGGAGCGCTACGCCCTGCACGTCGGCGCCTATGACCGCATCATGGGGCGCACCGGCCTGCGCTTCTATCGAGTCGAGTCCGATGTGGGTGTGATGGGCGGTCACGGCGCCCACGAGTACATGGCGCCCTGCCCGGCCGGCGAGGACGAGGTGGTCCTGGGCGACGGTTATGCCGCCAACGTGGAGGTCGCCCGGGTGAGCCCCGAGGTCGAGCAGGGGAGCGACGGCGGATATGTGCGTGGCGGCGAAGCCCTGACCGTGGAGCCCGCGATCGAGATCGGCAACATCTTCAAGCTCGGCACCCGCTACTCCGAGCCGCTCGGCGCCACCTACCTCGACGAGAAAGGCGAAGAGCTGCCGATCTGGATGGGCTCCTACGGGATCGGGCCGGCCCGCATCGTGGCGGCGGCAGTGGAGCAGTACGCCGACGAGCACGGCATCTCCTGGCCCAAAGCGCTCGCGCCCTTCGCCGTCCAACTGGTCGCGCTCGGCAAGCCCGGCACGCCCGAGCGCGACGCCGCCGAGAGCCTTTACGAGACGCTCGTGGGTGATGGGGTGGAGGTGCTCTACGACGACCGCGAAGCGGGCACCGGCGAGAAGTTCGCAGACGCCGAGCTGCTCGGCTGCCCCGTGCGCCTGACCGTGGGACGACGCAGCCTGGAGTCTGGCGAGGCCGAGGTTCAGCTGCGACGCGGGCGCCGGGAGGCTCCCGGCCTGCCCTTGGGGGACTCCCAGGCCCTCCTGAGCGCCTTGGACGACCTGTGCCGCAACGCCCCCTGACCCTCCGCCGCCTGGTCGGTCTGGACCGCTCCGGGCCCCCTCCGCCGCAGACCCTCGCAGGGGAGCCATTGCGGCCCTGGACGATCCCCAACACGATCGGCTTCGCCCGGCTGCTCTTGATCCCCGTGTTCCTGGTCGTGGCCCTTTCGAGCGAAGACGGTGTGGATGCGCTCGCGGCCGTCCTGTTCGCCGTGATCGCGTGGGGCGACTATGCCGACGGGATCGCCGCGCGCCTCACGCGCCAATACAGCCGTCTCGGGGCTCTCATGGACCCCGTCACCGACCGTCTCCTGGTCGTCAGCGGCGTGGTCGTGTGCTGGCGCTTCGAGCTCTTGCCCCGCTGGGCCTTGGCGGTCCTGGTAGCGCGCGAGCTGGCGATGGTGGCGCTCGGACGCTACGGCTTGAAGCGAGGCGTGGAGCTGCGCATCAACTGGCCCGGGCGGATCTCCGTGGCTCCCCTGATGGGCGCTTTGTTCTTCGCGATGGTCGGCCTCGGCACCCTCGCCGAAGTGCTCCTCTACATCGGCCTCGTCCTCGCCTTGTGGGCCAGCGCGCTGTATGTGCGCTCCGGCCAGGCCCAGCTGCGCGCGCGCGCCGGCGCCTGACGGTCACGATCGGCGGTCCGTGCGACTGCCGATCGTCAGGGAAGCGACGGGCTTGGCGTTCGGCCTCGCTCCCTCGCGACGCGCTCACGCCGCATGGCGAGCAGCCGTTCTCCCGCCAACCAAGCTCCGATCGTGCCCGAGCACAACAGCAGGGCCATCAAGCTCACGTTGTAGCGGGGCTGGTCGTTGAACAAGGTCGCCAAGCCCGCCACCGAGACAAGCACGCCCGTGCTCACCACGAGCACGAAGCGGCGCGTCAAGATCAGGCCCGCCAACAGGCCGATCCAAGCCGCCAGCAGGTAGATCATGTGCTGGGTTTGGCTCGTGTCCGGGTGATACGTGCCGTTGCCTCCGCTCCACACGTTGTCCCACATCTTCCAATACTTGCCCCACAACATCGCCGCGAAAGCCGCCGGTTTGCCGAGCGCGTACTTTTTGACGTTGACCCAGTTTTCGGCGTTGACCGCGTCGTTCTCGGACATGCCCGGATGCCGGGCTTCGATCAAGCGGAACACCGGCGCGGAGCTCTGTTGCCAGTAGCGACCGCAATCCTTGGGGAAGTGCTTGCATACTTCAGGCGCCAACTGCTCCTCAGTGGGTACGAGCAAGCCTTTGCCAGGTAGGTAGGAGCCGATGAAGAAGGCGTCGGGCCCGGAATTGGTGATGGGCACGAACCTCCCCTCCTTGTTCGAGGCGTACGCCAACCACGGCGAGAGGGTGAGCAGCAAAGCCCCCAGGTACACAGCCCCTCTCAGCAAGCCCTCGCGCCACCCGGGACGCCCGACCAAAGCAAGGGCCAAGGCGATGAAGCCCATGCCGACAGCCAAGTCGCCGCGCGTCAGGCAAGCCAAGGCGCCGACAAAGCCCGCGCCGAGCAGCCACAACAGCTCGTGACGGGTGCCCAGGCGACGCTGAGCCAAGACGGCCGCCCCGACCGCCGCAAGCAGCACGAATGCGCCCAGCGGCTCGCTCAAGAAGGTCCTGGTCGCCTCGATCAAAGGCTCATAGGAGGCGACCAAGGCCGTCGCGATCACCGCCGCCCACGGTCCCGCCGCGAGCCACGTGAGCGCCGCCACCAACAGCAGCGTCGCGATCCCGATCGCCAGCTGGGTGTACTGGGCGGGCCCTTCGGCTTTGGTGGTCAAGCGCAGCGAATGGTGGCCCGACAGGCGCGTGGCGATCGCAAACGCGACCGAGGTGCCCGGCGGCCACTTGAAGGTCGCATAGCGTTCGCCCGCCAAGATCCGGTTGGTGTTGCCCACATAGCCGTTCTCATCCGCCGACACATGCGTGTTTGTGCCGATCGTCTGCGCCCGCGCGATCCCCCCGCCGATCGCGATCAAGGCGATCAGGAGCGCCGCCACGATTTGCGTGCGGGTCAAGCGCCCGCGGATCGAATGTGAGCGGGCCAAACGGGTACGGGGCAAACGGGTACGGGTCAAACGGGTGCGGGTCAAACGGGTGCGGGTCAAACGGGGGCAGGTCAAACGCGTCTTCGAGAGTCTCAAGCTCAACTTCACCTTTTGGTCTATACTCGGCTGAGATACGGCTGTAGAAGCAGTTATTCGACCTGCATCCTTGCGCAAGAGGAGATCGCCCGCGATGGACACCTTCCCGGACCTCGGCTCGATGACCGACAGTGAGCTCAAGGATTTGATCCGCGAGCTCACCGAGGAGGAGATGGAGATCTCCTACAAACGCCGCATCTTGCACGGCAAGATCGACATTCTCAGGGCCGAGCTGGTGAGCCGCTTGCGCGAGCAGCACCGCGAGGGGGAGCCCGCGATCTCCGGCGAGGACGTCAAGCGCCTCTCGGACATCCTCGCCAACCGCGCGGGCGGAGCCACCACCGACGAGCTGTAGCCGTGTCCTTCGCGGCCACAACACGACCCGGGGCTTAGGGCGGCGCGTATGGCGGTGCACTGTCCCGAGTGCGGCTTCGCAGGCGACGAGGGCGCCAACTACTGCCAGCGCTGCGGCGCCCTCTTGGCGCGCGGCGAGGGGAGCGCCGGCGAGCCCGTGACCGCCACCTACCGCATCGACGAGGACGGCGAATTGGTGCCTGTCGAGATGGGTGAGGTCACGGCCAACGGGCCCGCCTTGGTGATCCGCACCGGCGGAGGACGCGCCGGCGAGAGCTTTCCGGTCGACCGCGAGCGCATGACGATCGGCCGCCGCCCCGACTCCGACGTGTTCCTCGACGACGTCACCGTCTCGCGCGACCATGCTCTGCTCGTGGCCCGCGGAGACCACTGGTACCTGGACGATTGCGGCTCGCTCAACGGCACCTACGTCAACCGCTCGCGGATCGACTCCCATCGCCTGGAGGAGGGCGACGAGCTGCAGATCGGCAAGTACAAGCTCACCTACCACGCGCGCTGATGGCCTCCTCCCAGATCGAGATCCCCGAGGTCGACGCCCCCAACGGCGCCGGCGCCTCCGCGCCCCAGAAGGCCTTGACGATCGGCGCCGTGTGCAAGGCCTTGGTGGCCGAGTTCCCGGACATCTCGATCTCCAAGATCCGCTACCTCGAGGACCAGAAGCTGCTCACCCCCCGGCGCACCCCCGGCGGCTACCGGCTCTACTCCCAAAGCGACGTCCAGCGCCTGCGCACGATCCTGAGGATGCAACGCGACGAGTTCCTGCCCCTGCGCGTGATCCGCCAAGAGCTCGCGGCCGGCCGGGCCGGCGAGATGCAGGTCCCGCGCCCCGGGCGCGAGAGCGGCAAGCGCGCTTGGCATTCGAGCGTGAGCGTGCGCGAGCAGGAGGGCGGGCTCTACTCCTTGCAAGACGTCCTGGAGGAGACCGGAGCCGAGGACAAGCTCGTGCGCGAGCTCGAAGAGTACGGCGTCGTCAAAGGCGAGATGCGCGGCGGCGTGCGCTATTTCGACGAGACCGAGCGCGAGATCATCAGCGCCGTCTCAGAGCTCGCCCGCTACGGCGTGGGGGGACGCAACCTGAGGGTGTTCCGCTCCTCCGCCGACCGCGAGGCCAGCCTCCTGCAACAGATCTTGGCGCCGGCCTTGCGCTCGCGCAACCCCCAGCGACGCAAGGACGCGGTCGACGCGCTCGAGAACCTGGCGGCGGTCACCACGCACCTGAAGCACCTCCTGCTGGTGCGCGATCTGCGCAAGATCGTCAGGTGAGGCAGGCCGGCTGCTCCCGCGCGGCGGCCGTGGCGCTCCGCTCATGCCCGTGACCGACGACCTGCGGGCCTTGGTCCGCGACATTCCGGACTTCCCGAAGCCGGGGATCGTGTTCAAGGACATAACCCCGCTCTTGGCCGACGCGAAGGCTCTGGAGCAGGCGGTGGACTCGCTTGCCGCGCACGCCGGTCCCCTGAAGGCCGACTGTGTGTTGGCCGCCGAGGCGCGCGGCTTTCTGCTCGGGCCTGCCCTGGCTTTGCGGCTCGGGGCCGGCTTCGTTTTGGCGCGCAAGCCGGGCAAGCTGCCCCACGAGACGGTCAGCGTGGAGTACGACTTGGAGTACGGCACCGACAGCCTCGAGCTGCACAGCGACGCGATCGGGCCGGGTATGCGAGTTTTGGTGCATGACGACCTGCTCGCCACCGGCGGCACCGCGCGTGCCTTGTGCGACCTGGTCGAGCGCGTCGGCGGCGTAGTGGTCGGCTGCAACTTCCTGGTGGAGCTCGCCTTCCTGGGCGGGCGTGGGCGCTTGGCTCCCCACGACGCCCACTCCCTGCTCGTGTACGAGGCCTGATCGGTGCCCACGGTCACGCGCACCCGCACGATCGAAGCTTCGCCCCAGGAGGTCTGGGGAGTCCTCGGCGACCCCCACCACCTGCCCCGCTGGTGGCCCCGGGTTACCCGGGTGGAGGCGGTCACCCTGAAGGGCACAGGCGAGTCGCAGCGCATCCCCGATGGCGAGGCCCAGCCCGCCGGTGGTGTGAGGCAGGTAGGCCTGCCGAGCGCGTTCACCGAGGTTTTGACGAGCGCCAAGGGCAAAATCGTGCGCGCGGACTTCCAGGTGTTGGATGCTGTGGCGATGCACAGGATTGTGTGGGCACAGGAGGTCGAGAACACCCCCTTCGCCAAGGTGCTGCGCAGCGCCGAGACCGAGATCGGGCTCGCCGACGCGCCCGGTACCCACGGTCCCTGCACCGAGGTCACGATCGAGTTGCGCCAAGAACTGCAAGGCTTCACGGCGAAGTCGGGACGCGGCTCTTGGATCTCGGGCGTCTCGCGCTTCGGCAGTCCCCTCGTGCGCCGGGCCGCGCTTGCCACCGTCGAGGAAGCACTGGACGGTTTGGAGCGGATCGTTGGCCGCTGAGATGCGCTGGTGGGGGTGGGGGGACCCCTCGCGTGGGGCCGGCCTGCCGGGGCACGCGCTCGGATTCCTGCGCGACACGGTAGGCGTGGCGCCGCGCCCGCGACCCCCGGTGGCGCTCGAGCATGTGCGGATCGAGCCCTCGGCACTCTCGCAAGCGAGTATCGAGCGGTTGCGCGACGCGCTCGGCGCCGAGGGGGTGCGGGTGGACCATGCGGCGCGCGTGGTCCACGCCGCGGGCAAGGGCTATCCGGACCTGGTCAGGCTACGAAGGGGCGCGCCGGAGGGGGCGCCCGACGCGGTCGTCTATCCACGCTCGCCCGAGCATCTGCGCGGCGTGCTCGAGCTGTGCGCGCGCGAATCGGTCGCGGTGGTCGCTTTCGGAGGTGGCACCAGCGTGGTGGGCGGGGTCGAGCCTGTGCGGGGCGAGCATGGGGCCGTGGTCGCGCTCGACACAGGCGCCCTGGCCGACGTGGTGGGACTGGACGAGCGCTCCGGCGTGCTGAAGGTGCAGGGGGGTGCTCGCGCGCGCGAAATCGAGGCTTGGCTCGGCGAGCGCGGCTTCACCTTGGGCCACTTTCCGCAGTCCTTCGAGTACGTGTCCTTGGGCGGTTGCGCGGCGACCCGCTCGGCCGGCCAGGCCTCGACCGGCTACGGCCGCTTCGAGCGCATGATCTTGGGCTTGCGCATGGCGGCCCCCGCCGGGAATCTCGACGTGGCGCCCGTCCCGGCCAGCGCGGCGGGCCCTTCGTTGCGCGAACTGGCGGTCGGCTCGGAGGGCGTGCTCGGGGTGATCCACGAGCTATCCCTGCGCGTGCGTCGAGCGCCCGCGGAGCGCATCTATGAAGGCGTCTTCTTCGAGAGCTTCGAAGCCGGCTTGGAGGCGATGCGGGGACTCGCCCAATCCCATTGCGCCCCCGACGTGGCGCGCCTCTCCGACGAGTCCGAGACGCGCATGTCGCTCGCCCTCGCGGGCACGGGGGGCGCCAAGGGCCTGCTGGGGCGCGCGTACCTGAAGGCCCGGGGACGCGGAGAGGGCTGCCTTGCGATCCTCGGCTTCGAGGGCGACCCCGAGGAGGTCGGCGCCCGGCGGGTCCGCGCGAAGCGGATCGTGGCGCGCGAGGACGGGGTGCGAGTGGGCCAGTCGCCGGGCAGGGCTTGGCTTGCGGGACGCTTCGAGGCTCCTTATCTGCGCGACGATCTGCTCACCCACGGCGTGATGGTCGAGACCTTGGAGACGGCCACCACGTGGGCCAACGTGGGGGCCCTGCACGCGCGCGTGGGAGCCGCGATCGAGCGCGCCTTGGGCGCCTCGAGCCTCGTGATGTGCCACGTCTCGCATCTGTATGAGACCGGCGCCTCGCTCTATTTCACGTTCCTCGCGGCCCAGCGTGAGGGCGAGGAGATCGAGCAGTGGGCAGCGGTCAAGCGCGCGGCGAGCGATGCGATCGTGGAGGGCGGCGGCACGATCACCCACCACCATTCGGTCGGTCGCGATCACTCGCCTTGGATGGAGGATGAGATAGGAGGGGAGGGAGTTCGTGCCCTGCTCGCCTTGAAGGCCGAGCTTGACCCCGCGGGGATCATGAACCCGGGCAAGCTGATTCTGTCCTGAGCGCTTTCGGCGCCGTCGAGGCGCGCGGTCGCGGCTCTGACGCGAGGGCCGGCGGGGCGCGCGCTGGATCAGTGAAGCGCGAACGTGCCTTGGAGCACGATCGGGCCGGGGTGGGCCGGGTGCGTGCTGGTCTCGCGCGTGACGATCAACTGGCGGTAATCGCCGGCGTTTGAGGGCAGCGGGTTGCCTCCCTGCATCTTGCCGTCGGAGCCCACGTCCGAGGCTCGTCCCAAGGGCGTGGAGTTCGATGGCGAGTTGTAGAGCCACACGGCATAGAAGAAGCCTTTGGATTCGGGCAGGCCTTGCGCGGCGATGTAGAAGGCGCTGCGGCTGCCCTCCGAGAGCACGTAGGCGTTGCCGGACGCTTTCAGTTCGCCTTCGGGCGAGCTCAGCGCGATCGTCTTGTCGAGCTTGGGCTTGGCCGCGCTCGTGCTCGTGGAGGAGCTGCCGGTGGATGTTCCCGTGGACGTGGTGCCGGTGGACGTGGTGCCCGCCGAGGTGTTGCCGGAGCCTTTGCCGCCGCCGCTCGTCACGAGGACGATGACGACCACGACGACCACGACGATCGCCCCCAGCAGGATCGCGCCTGCGCGCCGCGAGCCGCCCGGCCGGCCACCGCTCCCGGCGGGACCCCCCAAGCGTTCGCGCCCGGCGGAGGCGCCGCGCGCACTCGTCGCGCCCGCGGGCATCGGCTCCTCGATGGGTGCGCTCGCCGCGACCGCCTCGCGCCGGCGGCTCTCCGGGGTCGTGCCCTGCGCGCGCGGGCGTCCCGCTTCGGCGGCGAGCGCGTCCAAGGCTGCGTGGGCACGGTCGCGCACGGCGCTCTCGGGGATGGCGAGCATCTCGGCGACCTGGGCGTAGCTGCGACCGCGGTCGAGCACGAGCGAGAGCACGGCGCGCTGGTCGGGTGGCAGTCGGTCGAGCTGGCTCATCGTCAAAGTCCCACCGCGTGTGCTCGCGGCGGGATGCGTAGGCTATCGTGGCCGGCCGATGCCCATGCCACCTGTCGCCCAGATCAACGAGTACCTGCATGGTTTCGACCGCTTGTATGGGCTTGAGCTGTTGGAGTGCTCGGCGGAGGAGGTGCGCGCCCGAGTCGTGGTCCGCGACGAGCACAAGCAGCCGGCGGGTCTCGTGCACGGCGGGGTTTATGCCTCTGTGGCCGAGTCGATCGCCTCGATTGCCACGGGTTTGACGGTGCTCGAGGACGGCGATGTGGCGATGGGCATGGCCAACAGCACGAGCTTCTTGCGCCCGATCACCGAGGGGACGGTCCACGCCCACGCCAAGCGAGTCCACCGGGGCCGCACGACATGGCTTTGGGACGTGTCCTTCAACGACGACGCGGGGCGCTTGTGCGCGCTCACGCGAATGACGATCGCTGTGCGTCCGTTGCGCGTCTGAGCGATTTCGGTCAGCCGCTTCGCTGAGTGGGCACGCGTACTCCCGGCGGCACCTGGCCAGGCAGGGGAACGCGGTCGAAGCCGGTGTCGGGCAGGGCCGCCGGCAAGGGCGCTTGGGGCAGGCGCGGTTCGGCGAGAGGGGTCATCGTGGAGGCGGCTTGGCGGGCGAGCGCAGGATTGCTCGCGTACACGCTGACCACGATCGGCCCGGTCGGGATCGCCAGGGTCGCGCCGCCTCGGGCGAGATTGGCGCTCGCGCCTCGCAGCGAAGCGGTGCGCGTGAAGGTGCTCGCGCCCGGCACGAAGCTGTTGTCGGGCGAGCTGACGATCGTGACGGGCGTCACGCAGGTGTATTGACCGCCGAGCACGCAATCGCCGTAGTGGATCGTGACCGCTTCGCCGGGGTCGATCGAGACGCTCGTGATCTGCATGCCTTGAAACTCAAGTCCAAGCCAATACACGGGGAAGTGGCTTTTGACCATCACGCTCTCCAGGGGCGAGGCGCCGACCGGCTGGTCTTGGAGCGTGTCGCCTCCGCAACATGTCAGCGCGAGAGCGCACAGCGCGAGGACGCAGGCGGTTAGCGCGATGCGAAGGGACGCTCCTCGCGGGAGCCTCGATGGTCGTTGCGGGGAGGCGTTGGGGTCGTTCACGCGTGAGGCAGCCTAGCGGCGTGCGAGCGGCTCAGCCGCGGTAAGCGTTGGTGATCGGCATGCGCCGGTCGCGTCCGAAGGCGCGCTCGGTGATCTTGATGCCGGGCGGGGCTTGGCGGCGCTTGTACTCGGCCAGATCGACCAGGCGTGTGGCGTGCTCCACGTCGTGGACCGGCAATCCTTCGGAGATCAATTGCTCGCGGCTGCGGTCGAGCTCGATGTAGCCGTGCAGGATCCGGTCGAGCAGCTCGTAGGGGGGCAGCGAATCCTGGTCGGTCTGGTCGGGGCGCAGCTCGGCCGAGGGCGCGCGGTCGACGATCGAAGGCGGGATCGGCGCCCCCACCAGCGCGAGTGCGGCCGGCGATTGTCGTGCATCGCTCGGGGCGGAGTCGAAAATCGCCGGCATCGCGTGTTGGGAGCTGGTCAGCGCGCTCCCTGAGTTGCGCCAGCGCGCGAGTCGATATACGAGCGTCTTGGGCACGTCCTTGATCACGGCGAAACCGCCCGCCAAATCTCCGTACAGCGTCGTGTAGCCGACCGACATCTCCGACTTGTTGCCGGTCGCGAGCACGAGCCAGCCGAACTTGTTGGAGAGCGCCATCAGGAGGTTGCCGCGGATGCGCGCCTGCAGGTTCTCCTCGGTCAGGTCCGGCTGGGAGCCGACGAAGTCCGCGGCGAGCGTCTGCGTGTAGGCATCGACCGCGGGCTGGATCGGCAGCTCGTGGGCTTTGACACCGAGCGTCCGGGCCAGGGCGCGGGCGTCCTCTTGGGTGGCGCTCGAGGAGTAGGGCGAGGGCATGATCGCCACGTTCACCCGCTCGGAACCGAGCGCGTCGACGGCCAGGCACACGACGAGCGCCGAGTCGATCCCGCCGGAGAGCCCGAGCACGACCGAGCCGAAGCCGTTCTTCTCGACATAGTCGTGCAGGCCGAGCCGCAGCGCTTCGTAGACCTCCTGCTCGCGCGAGGCGATCGGTTGGCGCGGAGGCGGGGAGCAGCCCGAAGGGGGGGAGGAGCCGGGCGGTGTCATGTCTGCGGAGGGGTGCCCCGCGCGCGCGCGCGAGGCGATGGCCGCCGCCTGGGGGGTTGTTGTGTCCGCAGAGGGGTGCCCTGCGCGCGCGCGTGTACGCGCGCGTGTGGCGCCCTCCAACGGAGCATCCGCACCCTCCCCCGGCCGACCCGCACCCTCCGCCGGATAGAAATCCTCCAACCGAGCACCGACATCGCACACGAGCAGGTCCTCCGCGAACTGCGCCGCGCGCGCGATCGTCTCGCCGGCGGGGTCGAGCACGAACGAATGTCCGTCGAAGACGAGCTCGTCCTGGCCGCCGACCATCGCGCAGAAGGCGATGTGGGCGCCCGTCTCGCGCGCTCGCCGGCCGAACAGATGCTCACGCTCAAGGCCCTTGCCGGCGTGGTAGGGGGAGGCTGAGATGTTGACGATCAAACCGGCGCCGGCGCCGGCCTCGGCGGTGGCGGGCGCACCGGCCACCCACAGGTCCTCGCAGACCGTCACGCCGATTCCGTGCCCGTCGAGATCGAACACGGTGCCCTGGGCCTCGCCGGGCCTGAAATAGCGCTGCTCGTCGAACACGCCGTAGTTGGGCAAATGGACCTTGCGGTAGATCTGGGCGACGGCGCCCTCGGCGAGCACCGCGGCGGCGTTGTGGAGCACAGGCGCGACAGGGCCGGGCGATCCGGGCGCGGCTCCGCGCACGGCTCCGGCGATGCGCTCGGGGAACCCCACGATCGCCACGATCCCTTGGGCAGCCTCGGCCAGGCGTTGGAGCTCCTTGCCGGTGTCGCTGAGGAAGTGCTCGCGCAGCAGGAGATCCTCAGGCGGGTAGCCGGTGAGGGCAAGCTCGGGAAACAGGACCAGCTCGGCGCCCGTCCGCTTGGCTGCCTCGATCCCCTCGACGATGCGCTGGGCGTTGCCGGAGAGGTCGCCGACCGTGGCGTTGATCTGACAGAGGGCCAGCCGCATGGCGGTCCTCACGCAGCCGCGCGCGGCGCCACTAGTGGGCTGCCACCGCTCGCGGGCGGCTTGCGCGCTTGCGCTTGGCGTTGGCCGGCTTGGCCACACCGGCGGCCTTGGCCAGGGCCGCGATCGATCGTTCCAGCTCGCGTGCCAGCGTCTCGAGCTCCGGCAGCGCGTCGTAATCGGCCAGCAGCCCGAAGCCGAGATGCCCGTCGTAGCTCATCACGGCGATGCCGAGCGCCTGGCGGTGGGCCAGGGGGACGACCGGATAGAGCGCCTTCAGGCGACGGCCGAGCAGATACAGCGGGAACTGGGGGCCGGGCACGTTGGTGACGACGAGATTGAAGAAGCGTTGGCGCGCCTGTAGACGCGCCGCTTGGCTGAGAATCGTGGGTGGGGCGAAGCCGGCCAGGTTGGTCAAGATCTCCGCGCCGACGGCTTGACCGGAGTGCTTGAGATCGTCCATCTCCAAGCGCACCTCGGCCAGGCACTCGACCGGGTCCACGATGCCGACCGGCAAGGGCGCCCACATCGCCGCGACCTTGTTGCCGAGGGCGCCGCGCTCGATGTCGGCGCGTACCGATACGGGCACCATCGCCTTCAGGACGAGACCCTCGGTATCGAAGCCCTGGGCGCGCATGTGGCGTCCGAGCGTGAGGCTGACGGCCGCCAGGACGACATCGTTGAGCGTGCCCCCGAGCGAGTCCTTGATCGCCTTGAATTGAGCCAGGTCGGCGTCGATCCAGGTGTAGCGACGATGAGAGCCGATATCCACATTGAGCGGGCTGGGCGGCGCGGGGGCGTTGATGCCGGCGAGCGTGGTTGCGCCCACGCCCACGAGCGCGTCCTTGACCCGCCCGACGGCGCGTCTGGGTCGGCGCATGACCGCGCGCGCACCGCGCACCATCTCTGCGGGGGCGGTGGAGCGCTCGACCAAGGCGTCGGCGAGCAGCTTGGCGGGCCCGGGCAGGGGACGCGCGATCCAAGGTACGGGCGGACGTGGCGTCCCGGCCGGCTCGGGCGATGCGTCGAACAGAACAGTGGTTATGTCAACGCCGGAGATCCCGTCGACGAGCGCGTGGTGTGTCTTGGCGATCACCGCGAAACGATCGCCGGCCATGTGGGCGACCAGCCACAACTCCCACAGAGGCTTGGAGCGGTCCAAGCGCTGGGAGATGATGCGGCCCGCCAACTGCTTGAGCTCGGTCTCGTCTTCGGGGCGCGGAAGCCCGGTGTGGCGGATGTGGTAGCGCGGGTTGAAGTGCGGGTCGTCGGTCCACACCGGGCGGCCCTGCTCGAGTGGCACGTAGGCCAGGCGCTGGCGGTAGCGCGGCACGAGGTGCAGGCGCGAGAGGATGTGCTCGACGAACTCGTCGTAGCTGGGAGCCTGTCCTTCGAAGACCATCACCGAGGCCACATGCATATGCGCGGGACCGTGGTCCTCGATATGCAGGAAGGCCGTGTCCAGGCCGGTCAGGCGATCAGGGTTTGACATTGGCTTTGATTGTCGCGGGTCCGGGGTCGGTCGTCAACGCGGATCGTTCACTCGCCCCGTTCCGGTTGACCGCGAGGGGCCGCTCCGCTGCTTGCAATGCGGTTGTCAAGGCGTCGCTCAACGAGGGCGGCCGGATGGTTGGGCCACCACCGTGTGTGGGCCGACTTCGTCGATGTTGGCATGTCCGGAGAGGGCCATGTTCAGGTCGAGCTCGGCCAGGAACGCGCGCAGCACCTCGACCACGCCTTGCTCGCCGCCAAGCGCCAAACCCCACACGTAGGGGCGCCCGAGGCAGACGGCGCGCGCTCCGAGCGCAAGCGCCTTCAAGGCGTCCGAGCCCGAACGGATACCGCTGTCGAAGAGGACCTCGCAACGATCCCCGACCGCCTCGACCACGCCGGGCAGCGCCTGCAGGGAGCCGATCGCGCCGTCCACCTGACGCCCGCCGTGGTTGGAGACGATGATGCCCTCGATCCCGTGCTCGACCGCGAGCGAGGCGTCCTCGGCGCTCTGGATGCCCTTCAAGACGATCGGCAGATCGGTGCACTCGCGCAAGAAGGCCAGGTCGGCCCAGCAGACCGACGGGTTTGAGAACTGCCACGCCCAGTAAGCCACGGCGGTCGCGAGATCCTCCTCGGGCGGCGAGGGCAACGCCGCGCGGAAGACGGGGTCGGACATGTAGGAGGCGTTGCCCTCGCCGCGCAAGAACGGCAGGAAGCCCTCGGTCAGGTCGGCCGGTCGCCAACCGAGCAGCCAAGTGTCGAGCGTGACCACGATCGCCTCATAGCCGGACTTCTCGGCCCGCGCGATGAAGCTGCGCGCTAGCTCGCGGTCGCGGGGCCAGTAGAGCTGGAACCAGCAGGCTTGTCCGTCTGTCTGGTCCCCGGCATGAGGGGCGCCCCGCGACAGGCCTGCCGCCTCGGCGATCTGCTCGATCGTGTGCGAGGCGGCGGTGCTCGCGATCAAAGGCACGCCCACCTGGGCGCATGCGCGGGCGGAGGCCAACTCGCCGTCTGGGTGGGCGACCGTTTGCACCCCGATCGGCGCGAGCAGGACCGGCGCGGAGAGCTTGGTGCCGAGCACCGTCCGCTCCAGGCTGCGCTCGGATACGTCGCGCAACATGCGCGGCACGATCCTCCAATCATCGAAGGCCTCGCGGTTGGCTCTGATCGTGTGTCCGCGTCCGGCGCCTCCTTGGATGTATCCGCGCGGCTCGCGCGCGAGCATCGCGTAGGCGTCGCGCTCCAACTGGCGCCAGTCCAGTGGACGCGCCGGCTTGCGCCCGGCGAGCATCGAGGCGGCGTAGATCTCGTGCTCGTAGTTGGAGAAGGGGGCGTCGAGGGCCATCGCGAGTGGATGCTATTGGGCGGTGGGCGAAGCCGTCGCTGTGATTTGCTGTAGGGGTGCCGACGGGGGCAGCAGGACGGCGCGAACGACCAATTCGACCCTCAGGAGGCAAGCTCATGACTTTCGACCAATCCAAGATCGGCCAGGTCGTGGCCGCCCAAATGGAGGCCTTGGAAGGCCGCTATGGCGAGGATTGCGAGATCGGCAACGTGTGCACGATCGTCGAGGTGATCGGCCCGCACGGATCCGATGTGTCGGTGCGCTCGAGCGAAGCGCGTCCGCACACCACGATCGGCCTGTTGCGCATGGCCGAGGCGATGCTGCTCAACCGCCTCGGATCGTCCCCGCGCGGGGACGACGAATAGCCACCAACATGCGGATTTGTACGTAAATACGCGTCGTTGACGAGGTTTGAGGATGTGTGCGCACGATCACATATGGGTCATCTCTGTATAAGCGGGGTTTGGGCACGTTGATCCGTCCTTGACTCGCCTTACGGTCCGGTCCGACCCCTTATTCAAGTTGGCCCCAGCGACAGCGTGAACTGTCCTGGGGCCGTGGCAAAGGAGCGTGAACTCCCATGCAAGACGACCCTTCTCCAGACGGTGGCGATGTCCTGCGCGTAGTGGATCCTGGCCTCTATGGCCTCTTGATCCAGCCGACGCAGCAGAGGCCGTGGTCTGTAGGCGAGCTTGTGCTCGAACTCGGCAACCGTTTGGATGTCGAGGACGCTCTCGCACGCCTGCATGGCGCGGGTCTGGTGCATCGCTGCGGCGAGTTCGTTTGGGCTACACGGGCGGCGCTCGCGGCAGACGCAATCGAGCTTTAGCTCAATCCGCTATTTGCAGGAAAAACGTCACTGCGAACACTGGTAGCGACTCCGCTTGATTCTCGCAAATAGCGAGTTTTGGGGCGCGGGAAACAAGCCCTAACGTCCGACCCGTCATGTAGGTGTGTCGTGCACAGCGCCCAGAAGGGCGTGCTTTATGCAACCCCTTGAGGAGCACGACAGATGACCCGGTAAAAACAAGCGCCCCCGACTCCAGATGATCTTGGTCGGATACCAGGAGTCGAAGGGCGCCATCCCACTCATCGCGGGGCGTCGATCTTAGGAAAGTCGCCGCTCCCTGTATAGGCAGTCTCCATGAGTCGCTGCAATTTGCGAGCTAAACATGGGGACATAGCTCAAGCGGTTAGAGCGGCGGCCTTTCAAGCCGTGAGTGCCCCGTGACCAAAGTCCGTAAAGCCGAGGTCCGCAAGGCACGTCGATCCGGGTTCGAGCCCCGTTGTCCCCATATTCGACAGGATATGTCGAATCCAGTTGGTTGCAAGTGTTCTCCCAACGCGTAAGGCAACTTGACAAGTATCCGTCTGTCAAGTAACCTTACATAATGCCTCCGGTAGACCGCAACGCACCATGTCGGGCCGACTCCTCCGAGTCCACGTACTCGCTGATGGAGTTCATGCGCGAGTTCCCCGACGATGCTGCTTGCCTTGAGCACCTGTGGCGCTCGCGATACGCGCCCGATGGCGAACACGCGATGTGTCCGAAGTGCAAGCAGGAACGAGTCTTTCGCCGGTACGCGACGGCGCAGGGTCGCCAGTCGTGGACCTGTACCGGCTGCGGGCATCACGTCCACCCGACGGCGGGGACGATCTTCGCGAAGTCCTCCACGTCTCTGCACTTGTGGTTCTACGCGATGTATCTCGTCACGAGCACTCGGTGTGGGATCTCGGCCAAGCAGCTAGAGCGCTCGCTCGGCGTGTCCTATCGAACGGCTTGGCGGATGCTCAACAAGATCCGTAACGAGGTCATGGCCGACGACGGCGAGCCGCTGCGCGGCGACATCGAGGCCGACGAGGCATCGGTAGACGGCAAGCCACGCAAGCCACACGGCCAATACAAAGGACTCGCGATAGGTCCCTCGTCCTCGCGGCGCTCAGAGGCGATGAAGCTCCGCGAACGTAGTAGAGCAACCGTGTTCGCCGCCGTTGAACGCGGCGGGCGCGTCAAGGCGACTGTCCTGCCGTCAAGGCGTGGGCCGCGCTTGAAGGAAACGTTGATTGAGTGGGTGGAGCCCGAGTCGATCATCGTCACCGATGAGTGGCCTGCATACAACGGTCTCGACCGCCATTTCATCTCCCATAGTCGAATCAACCATTCGACCGGCGTCTACGTCGATGGCGACACTCATACGAACACAATCGAGGGATTCTTTGGGCACCTGAAGCCGTCGATCAAGGGCACCCATAGGAAGGTGTCCCACAAGTGGCTACAGGGCTACCTGAACGAGTTCACGTGGCGCTACAACCTGCGCTACCAACGCGACCCGTCTATGTTCGCCGAACTGGTCGATCAGGCGTGCGCGAAATGAACGAAGCCAAGGCCATCGAAGCCCTACACGCGGCAGCCGAGCGGCGCAAAGCAGCCGATGACGAGCGACACGCCGCGTCAGCCGAGCTGCGCAAGCGAGTTCAAGACGCCCGCGCGGCCGGTGTCAGTCCGACCCGGATCGCTCAGGAGGCCGGTCTTTCTCGTCAGGCCGTTTACGAAGCCCTGGGCCAGCGACCTTCCTAACCGTCTCCAAGAAATCATCGCGGGACGGGATCGGAACCTCGATATCGCCGTCCTTTGCGGGGATTGTCTGGGTAGGCTCCCGCTCGTGTCCTTGGTCGGCCATAGTGGCGAGGGTAGCGCGATCCGAAGATGCTCCTTCTGTCATGTAGTGATCCCTAAGAGCGTGCCGCCAGAGCACGTGATCCCGAAGTGGGTTGCCCGCGAGTATCCCGGAGCGACGTTCTCATCCAGGCGTCGTGATGGAACGATGATCCGGTCTAAGAGAGCCATCGAGATCACCACGGATACGGTCTGCCCCGAGTGTAATCACCACTGGATGAGCGATCTTGAGACGTGGGCGTCGCCGCTACTGAAGCCGATGCTTAAGGGCGGAACGCAGGGTCTTTCGGTGGAGCAACAGGTGCTGATTGCCCAGTGGGCGACAAAGACGGCGATGACCCTTGAGCAGACCTACCCTGTAGAGGAACGCATCTTCTCTCCTGCTAAATGCAAGCACCTGATGGACAGCAAACTTCCGCCCCCAGGCTTGGGTGTTCAACTGGCCCGATACGTCGGCAAAGGGGACTTCCTGGCAATGGGCCACAACGACCTATACCGGCGAGCTATCCCCGTAGGCTCCCCTCCAGGCCCTCCAGACGGGCACCGAACGGCCATCCGGATAGACCAGCTCGTACTTGAAATCAATGTGACCAGCGACGGGCACCTCGACCTCCGGACCGCACAAACCGACGTGCGAAACCTGATCCTGCCCATCTGGCCGTCCGTCGATCTTGTCGCGTGGCCGCCCCGCATCGCGATGAGCGACGACACGTGGACATCTTTTGTCGAGCCCGACCTTCCAGAAGCGCAAAGAATCCGCGAACCAACGCGCGAGAGACACCTACGCAGCCCTCAAGATCCGTAGTTTGGGACGACAAGCCTTCTCGGCGCTTATACAGAGATGACCCATATGTGCGCACGATCACAGTTTGCGCACAGAGGCCTCTACTAGCGTTTTCTTGACTGATTGATCTCTGCCGAGTCGTCTCCGTGGATGGAGGCGAGCGGGGGACCCACTGCCGGGCTCGAGGAGAGGGCCCGGATGGGGCGAATCGGCCGCCACAGGCGCGGCTGTAACGCCCGACTGGCGCACGTATGGACGCGTGCGACCGGCGGGACGTGAGCCCGACAGCTAACCCCGTAGGCGGCTACCCAGGAGGACTCTTTGCTTCCCATGCTTGCGGGAATTCCCGCAACACCGGTCGCCGAACCGGTTGCCCAGCTGATCGACCCCGCGCCCTTGTCTGTCCCACTTGCGCGGGTAAAGCTGCGGCTTGCCAGGATCGACCTGAACGTACTCGACGGCGCCACGGCGACCGTTGCCGGCACGTTGCGCTCGCTGCCCGTCGGTCCTTCCAGTTCGACGGGAACAGGCGCGCCGCGCCCTCTACCCGTCGGCTCGCCCGGTTCGCCGGGCCCCGGCACCTTGGGCGTGGCGCCCACCGGCTCTTCGGGCGCGATCGTGGTTCGTACAGCGCGCACGGCGCTCGCGGGGCGCGAGGTCGAGTTGCAGCGCTTGGGACGTCACGGCTGGCGGACCCTTGCGCATAGCGTCACTGGATCGAGGGGACGTTTCGTGCTGCGTTATCGCCCCCAACGCTTGCTGAGCGAGCGCGTGAGGGTCGTGTTCGCCGGTGACGCCCACGATCGCGCCGTAAAGCGCTATCTCGGGCATCTGCGCTCATACCGGCTCGCCGGCGCTTCCTGGTACGGAGGCGGTGGCAGTCTCGCCTGCGGCGGCGAGCTCACCAGCTCGACGCTTGGGGTCGCCAACAAGACGCTTCCGTGCGGCACGCTCGTGCGGTTGCGCTACGGCGGGCGCGAAGTCAGCGTGCCGGTGGTCGACCGCGGGCCGTATGTGGCGGGTCGCGAATTCGATCTGACCGAAGCGACGAAGCGCGCGCTGGGCTTCGAAGGTGTGGGTGAGGTTTGGAGTACGCGCTAGCCTGAGGGGCAACGATGAGCAAACTGGCAAGACAGGACAAGCGGGGGCGCCGCCGCGTCGGCGCCAAGCCCGCTCACCCGGCGCGGCGCAAAGCGGTGGCGGCGGCGATCGTCGTCGTGCGCTTTGCGCGGCTGGCCCGCAGTTCTGCGCGGATGGCCCGCAAGCTCAAGCGGGGGGCTCGCAGAACGCGCAAGGCGCGTCGCCGCGTGGCGCTGGCCTCTGGTGCCATTTCGCTTGGCTCGCTGGCGATTGGAGCGTTCGCGATCGGCGCCTTGGCGATCGGGGCGCTCGCGATTCGTCGCCTGGCGATCAAGCGGGCCGCCGTCGGGCGCCTCGATGTGGGGGAGCTGAAAGTCGCTCGCTTGGAGGTCGACGAGCTCGTCGTGCACAGCAGGAACGTGCATGGATCTGACGTTTAGCGCGCGCGAGCACGCGTTTCGCGAGGAGTTGCGCGCCTGGCTCGCCGAGAACGAGCCCGCACCGGAGCCGACCGAGGGTGGCGAAGACGCCCATTACGCTTGGCGGCGCGACTGGCAGCGCCGCCTTTACGACGCCGGCTGGGCCGCGCCCGCCTGGCCGGTCGAGTATGGCGGGCGAGGGGCGTCCCTGAGCGAGTCGGCGATCTACTTCGAGGAGCTCGGCCGCGCGCGCGTGCCGCTGCCCGCAAACGTGTTGGGGCTCTTGTTGGGCGGGCCGACTTTGATGGTGTGGGGCAGCGACGCGCAGAAGGAGCGCTACCTCGCGCCGATCCTCTCCGCCGAGGAGATCTGGTGTCAGGGCTTCTCAGAGCCGGACGCAGGTTCCGATCTGGCTTCGCTGAAGACCACGGCGGTCAAGGACGGCGAGGACTGGGTGATCACCGGCCAGAAGGTGTGGACGAGCGGCGCCCAGTACTCCAAGTGGTGCATGCTCGTCGCCCGCAGCGACGGCGACGCCGCCAAGCACAAGGGCCTCACTTACTTCTTGATGGACATGGAGCAGGGCGCTGTGCAGGTTCGGCCGCTACGGCAGATCACGGGGGAGGCCGAGTTCAACGAGCTGTTCATCGAGGAGGCCCGCGTCCCGGAGGAGAATGTGGTCGGCGGCGTCGGCAACGGCTGGAAGGTGGCCTTGACCACGCTCATGAACGAGCGTGCCGGTCTCGGTTTTTTGCTTCAGGTGCGCTTGCGGCAACTGCTTGACGATGCGATCGCCGCCGCCCGCGAGCGTGGCATGTTGGAAGCGCCGGGCGGATCGGTCCTCGCCGACGCGCTCGCCGATCTGCACATCCGCTGCGAACAGATCCGACTGTTGGCCTGGAAGGGCTTGACCGACATCGAACGCTATGGCCAACCGGGGCCGGAGGGCTCCTTGGTGAAGTGGCTGTGGTCGGACACCAACCAGCGTTTGACCGCCCTTGCCGCAGAGATCGTGGGCGCCGAGGCGCTCACGGACGGCACGACCTGGAGCTATGAGCTGCTGCGCGCGCGGGGCAACACGATCGAGGGAGGCACGACCGAGGTTCTCAAGAACATCGTGGCCGAGCGAGTCCTCGGCCTGCCGCGGTTGAAGGCCGCCTGATGGACTTCGGCCTGAGCGAGGATCAGCGCCAGATCCAGCGCACCGCGCGCGAGCTTCTCGCCGAGCGGGCGCGGCCGGAGCGGGTGCGCTCCCACGCCGAGCAGCGGCGCTTGGACGAGGATCTGTGGCGCGAGCTGGGCGAGTTGGGTTGGCCAGGGATAGCGGTTGCCGAGCAATATGGCGGTCAAGGGCTTGGCTTGGTCGAGCTTGCGATCCTGTGCGAGGAGCTGGGACGCAGCGTGGCGCCAGTGGCCTTCTTGCCGACGGTGCTGGCCGCGCTGGTAATCGAGCAGGCCGGCTCGGCTGAGCAGCGCGAGCGCTGGCTGCCCGGGCTGGCGAGCGGTGGGACCTTGGGGGCCCTCGCAATCGAGCGCGATGGAGTCGCAGAACTGGCGCTGGGGGCGCCTGGGGCGCAGGTGCTTGTGCTCGCGCAAGAGGGTGACTCGCGCGCGCGTGTATATGCGCCGGAGGGGTTGGATGCCGCGGATGCGCAGGAGGGGTCGGACGAGCGAGAGGGGTTGGATCAGCGAGAGGGGTTGGAGCGTGCCGGGGTCGTGGAGCGTGTCGATTCGATCGATCCCACGCGACCGACTGCTCGCGTGACGGTTCCAGCCGATGCGGGCGAGGCGCTTGGGGGCGATGTCGAGGCCGGCTTGGATCGCGCGCTCGTGGCGGTTTCCGCGGAGCTCGTCGGGGTGTGCGAGCGGGCCTTGGATATGACCGTGGCCTATGTCAAGGAGCGCAAGCAGTTCGGTGTCCCGGTCGGGTCCTTTCAGGCCGTCTCGCACCGTTGCGCGCAGATGCTCTTGGACACCGAGCGAGCCCGTTCGGCGACGTCGTACGCCGCCTGGGCGGCCGACGCCGACCCCGAGCACCTGCCCGAAGCGGCGGCGATGGCCAAGGCCTCGGCATCGCAGGCCGGAGTCGAGGTCACCACGAGCGCGATCCAAGCCCACGGCGGCATCGGCTTCACCTGGGAGGCCGACGTGCACTGGCTTTATAAGCGGGCTTTGTTGGACGCTTCGCTTTTGGGTGGGGCCAAGCTGCACAGGGCACGCTTGGCCAGCTTGCTCTAGGCGGGCCCGAGCAGAGCATCGGTCGAGAGGGGTTGCGCCAGTAAGAGTGGAACCGACGCATACGCCAGAGCCAGTGGCCCCTGGGGAACGCGCAAGCTTTCTCATACGTGATAACGTACACATGTATGCCAGCCATGCGCGAGTGGGACGGGGCCAGCTACGATCGCATCTCCGGTCCGATGGAGGCGCTCGGGCTCGATGTGCTGGGAGGCTTGGATCTGGCGGGCGATGAGACCGTTCTCGACGCCGGGTGCGGATCGGGGCGGATCACCGAGGCCCTCATCGAGCGGCTACCGCGAGGGCGGGCGCTCGCGGTCGATCAGTCACCCTCGATGGTCGACGCTGCAAGAGAACGGCTTGGCGCCGGCGCGGACCTGCGGGTCGTCGATCTGCTCGATCTCGAGCTGGACGAGCAGGTGGACGCGATCCTCTCGACAGCCACCTTCCACTGGATCGCAGACCACGATCGCCTATTCGGGCGTCTGCGCTCGGCGCTGCGTCCTGGAGGGCGGCTGGTGGCGCAGTGTGGGGGAGAGGGCAACATCACGATCCTGCGCGGCAAGGTGCTGCCGCTGCTCTCACAAGCGCCCTATGCCGAGCACTTCCGCGATTGGACGCCGCCCTGGAACTACGCAGGCGCGGACGCGACTCAGCAGCGACTGATTGCCGCGGGCTTCAGCTCGGCGCGATGCTGGCTAGCACCCGCGCCGCAGGAACCCGGGCACCCGCGCGAGTTTCTCGCCACGATCGTGCTCGGTCCACACGTCCAACAATTGCCCGAGGATTTGCGCGAGCGGTTCATGGACGACGTCATGAACGCGCTCGGGGAGCCTGTGATCGTCGATTATGTGCGCTTGAATATCGACGCTGTGGCCTAGATCCAGGATTTCCCGTCGCCACAGCATCGTAGGGTGATGCGATGGCCACGATCCTCGCCGATCTACCCCCACATGAGCGACCGCGTGAGCGCCTGCTAGGCAGCGGGCCGGAGGCGTTGAGCGACAGCGAGTTGCTTGCCCTCGTGCTCCGGCATGGACGCCAAGGAGAGAGTGCAGTGAGCTTGGCGGCGTCCCTCCTTGCCGAATACGGCAACCTCGATGTTCTTGCGGGCGCGCATCCGGAGGAGCTTGCTACCAGGAGCGGCGTGGGAGTTGCCAAGGCGGCGGCGCTCGCTGCAGCGTTTCAATTGGGCCGACGGCTCGGCCGCGATGGCGTACCGCTCGTCCTGCGTAGTCCACACGACGTGGCGACGGTCGCGCGTCGAGAGCTCGCCGGCTTGCGTCGAGAGCGTGTCCTCGTGCTGATCTGTGACGCCGCAAACCGACTCCGGCGGACCGTGATCGTGTCCGAGGGGTCGATCGACCGCACCCTGGTACCGGTTCGGGAGATCCTCAACGCGGTGCTTCGCCACGACGGACGTGCCTTCGCCATCGCCCACAACCACCCGAGCGGGAATCCCGAGCCGAGTGAAGCCGACCACCGGGCGACGACCGACTTGAGGGACGCCGCAAAGCTCGTTGGCTTGCGGTTTCTTGGGCATGTTGTGGTCGCGGGAAGCGGATCGCCTGACGGTTCTACTCGAGACTGGCGAACGCTTGGTTGATCATCGCCGGTTCGACTGCTGTCGCCAGTGCAGATGCTTTAGCGCGGCTGAGCGCGAGCGCCGATCGGGTCTCAAGAAGCCTGTCCATATCGCGTAGCGCTAGGTCCTGCTGGGACTCCGTTGGAGTCGGAATACGTGCAGTGTGCAGAAATCCGGCTGACACTCGCTGCTGACCAGCCGTCCCTGTTAGACGCTGGGCTGCCAAGTTACGGAACTCCCGGGTTCGCAGAAACCGGTGGAGCCAGTCGGCGCGAACCTCGGATCCTGGGCGTATAATGTGAAACTCGGTCGAACCATAACCATAGTCTGTTGCTCCATCGAATATCGCCGTCTTGCCGTTCTGCATACAAGGTGTAATGCGAGCAAAGACTATGTCGCCACGCTTGAACTGCTTATAGCCGGAACCAATGGTCTCGACACGTCGAAGCTCCGGGGACTCAATAAAGCCCGTGTGCTGATTCAGCGCTGCCATAGGTACAAAACTCACGGGCTCATCAGGATCAAGGCGGTGTGGACGTGGATTAATTTCAGCAATATCACTAAGCCTCCTGAGCGGCCAACCAGACGTGATGCCATGCTCGATAATCCGCCAGACGGCAGCGTCGACAAGTGCCTTGTCAAACCAACGTGCACTCACCTGCGCGTCGATTGTCGCAGATATGTGCTGACGTGCCCTGTCCAGCGAGATCGCGACCCGACGCTGCTCATCAATCGGGGGAAGAGGGATCTCAAGTGCTTCAAAGCGCTTGATTGCAAGAGTTCGATTTCGACCCGCAGAGCCTGGTGATGCCCGACGAATCAATTCAAGGCCACTTTTGCTTTGAAAAAACCACGCAACCCACGAAATGTCAAGTCGATCGTCGAGCGGGACGAAGGTCATAAAGCGATGGGAACCGATTGTACCCTCCTCGGCGCCTGAAGCGACGGCCACCGCGCCCTCCCAGGCAAAGACGTTGCTGATCACGAGGTCCCCAGGCATGATCCAAAACACCCGCTTATTCCCCAAGGCCGCACCAGTCAAAGGCTCCTTATGAAAAATCCCACGACCGAAAGCCCGGACTCCGATCTCCTTGTACTCGCTGTCCAAGTCGACCGTGACGAAGCGCCGCTTCAGCGAGAGGACTTCGCCGACATAAGCACGCTCAAAGGGCTTGTCTTTTATTGGCATTTGATCTCGGTACTTAGGCCTTCGAGCAGTCCAAGGATCTGGTGCTCGGTCGCAATCAATTCCCTAAGCAGCTCCTCGGGTGGACGGTGCGCCAGGTCCTCGGGGCCATTGGGATTCCGCTTATCGAGGTTGAAGCCAGAGTTCTCGATTTCGGCGATTGACACTCGCCAAGCCCGCTCGTTCTCCTTGCGCTTGTTCCACCAAGCCTGGCAACCCGCAAATTCCTCAGACCGCATCGGCTTGGTCTTCGAGTATTTCTTACGCCCCTCCGGAGGAGGGATCTCATAGAACCAGACCTGCTTGGTTCGCCCGGTCTTCTCGAAAAAAAGCAGGTTTGACGGAATCGCAGTGTACGGCGCGAATACGCCGTCTGGAAGTCGAACGACTGTGTGGAGATTGCACTCGGTAAGCAACTGCTGCTTGATTCGAGCACCCAGTCCTTCTCCGAACAGCACGCTGTTCGGGACGACGATGGCGCACCGGCCTCCATCCTTGAGCTGACGGATTACCAATTGGAGAAAGAGCCATGCGGTCTCCGCCGTGCGCTTGTCGGCTGGGAAATTCGTCTGGATGCTCTTCTCCTCCTCCCCGCCAAAGGGAGGATTCGTGAGGATGACGTCCACCCGGTCCCGTCTGGCGATCTGGGTGATTGGCTGAGCGAGGGCATTATTGCGGACAATGTTCGGCTGTCCGACACCATGCAGAACGAGGTTCATCATCCCCAGCAGGTAGGGCAGCGGCTTCTTCTCGACTCCCCGAAGGTTGGCGTGCAACTTGCGCAGTTGCTGCGTGGTTTTGACCTGTGGTTGGAGGTGATCTAGTGCCTCGACGAGGAAGCCGCCGGTCCCACACGCGGGATCGAGGACGATCTCACCGAGCTTCGGGGCGACCTGCTGGACCATGAAGCGGATCACCGGTCTCGGCGTATAGAACTCGCCCGAGTCGCCCGCCGCGTCGCGCATCTCGCGGAGCATCGACTCGTACAGATGCGCCATCGTGTGGATGTCGTCGGAGGAGGCGAAGTTGATCTCGTTGACCTTGTTGATGACATCGCGCAGGAGATAGCCGGAGAGCATCCGGTTGTTGGTCTCCTTGAAGACTTCGGCAAGGACGTCGCGGGGATCGTGGCTGTCCGTGCCCGTGAGACCACGGAGGTAGGGCAGGAGTTCGCCGTTGACGAAGTCGAGCAGTGCCTCCCCAGTCGGTCCGTTGGGGTCCGCCGCCCAATCCCGCCAGCGGTAGGGCGACTCTATGGCGAGGCGGTGGTTGGCCTCTGTCACCTCGCGGTTGGCTTCCAGGCCGTCGAACGCCCTCAGAAAGAGCAACCACGCGAGTTGGGGGATCCGGTCGAGGTCACCGTTGAGACCGGCGTCCTTGCGCATGGCATCCCGAGCTGACTTGATGACTGCGGCCAGCTTTGCCTGGGGGGAGACGGGCGGACTCGTCTTCTTGGGTCGGGCCACGCGCTCAGGTCTCCTCGGTTGGGAACATTTCTGTCCAGATCGCCGCCACGGTCGACACGGCCGCGGGAAACGATATGGCTTCTACCTTGTGTTCGGCGGTGAGCCGTTCGTACCGGCCGAGCCAGTTGGAGGGAAGCGTCGGGAGCGTAGCTGGAGGCTCCAGGTCGCCGCGCTCCTTCCAAACCCGACGGACCGCCTTAGCAAGCGCCGAGGGTTCAAGGAGGTCATGTTCGGTGAGGATCACAAGGTCGACGAGGTCTCGCACCCGTGTGTTCTCACGATCGCCATGGTCTCTGAGCATCCCGTGGAACTTCTCTGCCGCGTGCCGGTTGATGTCGACGATCTCGACGAGCGGAGCAAGGACCCCTGCGAATTCGAGTGAGTTCGGCAATGGCACGAGGTCTGTCGCCTCAAGCTCGTGGGAGCGAGGGGAGACGTCAACCTGGACCGTCCCAAAGGGCCTGTCCGCGAGCTCTGCCGCGACCTTGACTCGCCATGTGAGGTGACCGCCATGGTCTTGCGTCAGTTGCTTGACCGGACCTACGAGGAGCAAGAACTCGTCGCCGTCCACGTCTCGTGCCAAGGCCTCTACGAGGCGCTCTCTCAGCTCCTCCGCGTCCGCTATCTCGCCACGGAGCCCAAAATCGATGTCCTTGGTGAGCCGCGCTTCATCCAGCAGCCTGACCTCAAGTGCCATCCCTCCCTTTAGCACCCAAACGCCTGGCTCGGCAACCTGGAGTCTGCTGACGATTCGCTCGAAGACCACTCGACGGCGTAGCCGATCGAGACTGACCTTGGTTGCCTTCGAGCGTGAGAGCAGTCGTTGCTCGAGTGCCATACGGAACGCCGGCGCGGTCTTGTAGTTCACGCCGGGGCGATCCGTTGGATTGCCCGCTCGATGTACAGCGCGGCCGTCGCATCGAGAGCATCGGCTCGCGAACGCAGTTGGCGGATCGTCAGATATCCGCTTTCGCTCGCTTCCTGAATGGCCCTCGCAAGTTGATCCTCCTCGGCGGAAAGGACGGCGATATCCACGAGCGAGCGAACCGCGGTGGTGAGCCTGAAGCCCGTCCGCTCGACAACGTCGCCCTCGGGTAGGTCGGCATGGTGCAGGGCGACCGCGGGGTCGCGCATCGAGAACCCGGGTGGAACGGTGAGGTGGACGCGCGCGGACTCGAACTCGCCGATGCCATAGACCGAGAGCGCGCTCTCGTGTGAAACCACGGCTCGCCCTCGTGACCAGAGCGTCCACCGGATCAGATCGTCGTGAACGTCCGGTACCCACTCCGTGAAGCGGAAGAGCCCACGGTCGATGCGCAGCCAGTTGCCGGCGCTGACGTGGTGTGCCTGCGCGGGGTAGGAATAGCCGACCGTCCTGGCCTGGGCCGCCGTGAAGTAGCCGCCTTGGTCGACCGCCAGGTTGAACAGGCTGCGTCGTAGGGCACGTCGATCTACCGGCATTGAGCGTAACTATACGAAAATTGAAGTTTCAGCGCCGAACAGCGGCTGAAACTAAAGTTTTCATGTAGTATCAGGCGGCATAAAGCAGATCTGAAAGGGTCTCGACCGCGGTGTGGAGCGCGTCGGGGGAGCCAAAACGATCTGCGATCTCGGCCGGCGAACCCACCGAGGAGAGCGGCGGCACTTCGAGCACGCCGAGGTCGTCGAGCTGGCCGATGCCGTGCTCGGTGTACTTGTCCAACAACTGGGCAAGGATCTCGCGAGCTGCGGGCTGGTAGGCGGCGAAGAAGTCGGCGTTTTCCTTACGCACCCGCCGAGCGCGGTCGGTGCGAGTCTTCAGCGGCTGGTTCCAAGCCAGGTGGACAAGCACATCCAACGGGTCGGCGTCACCAAGGCCGGTCCGCTCAGTTAGCTCGCCGATGTCGATTGCGTACCTTTCGAGTGCGTCGAGCACATCGTGGCGCCCCACGCGGCTGCGCCACTTCGAACGGAGGTTCTGGGGGTCCGGAAAGAGCGACCGAACGGTATCGGCGACGAAATCTTGGTACTCGACGAGGCGCAGTCGAGAGGTCTGGGGATCGAGATGATAGACGGCCTCGGCGGTGACCCAGACCTCGACGCCATCGACGTAGAACTTTCTCTGCGGCACGCCATTGAGATCCTCGGGATCGATCGAGTGACTACCGGTGTCCTGAACCTTGAACGGGGGCTCAGGCTCCTCGACCACCGTTTCCTGGACCACATTCCCCTCTTCGTCGACTTCTTCGCGGTCGATTCGCTCGGGTGGGCCGTCGAACTCGGGATCGTTGAAGAGACTGGTGGCGCCCGCGTAGTCGATAATGTCGAACGAGAACTTGTCGTTGTCTTCGAACAGGCGCGTGCCGCGGCCGATCATCTGCTTGAAGAGGGCAAGCGAACCGATGGGCCGGAATAGGACAATGTTGCGAACGGTTGGCAGGTCCACTCCGGTCGAGAGCAGCTGGGATGTCGTGGCGATGACGGGGAGGTCTTTCTCCGTGTCGGCGAAGTCGCTCAAGTGGCCCGTGCCGATCTTGCCCTCGTCGTTGACAATCCGAACTACGTAATTCGCGTGCTGGCGAGCCAGGTCGGCGTTTGCGTTGTGCAGCGCCCGTCGCATCTGGTCGGCGTGCTCCTGGTCGACGCAGAAGACGATTGTCTTGGCCCATGGGTCGGTGTTGGAAAGCCATTTGGTCAGATGCTTGGCGGCCTCCTCGGTGCGTGTGAGCAACGAGACGACCCGCTCGAACTCTTTGGTCGTATACAGACCGGGTGGGATTTCTTTGCCGAAGCGGTCCAATTGCTGCTCGGGGGTGGGTTCCCATCCATGGGCGTCAGGGCTAAGCACCACACGACGCACGCGGTAGGGCGCTAGGAAGCCATCGTCGATACCTTGAGCGAGGGAGTATTCGAAGAGCGGGTCGCCAAAATACTCGTAGCTATCGACGGTCTCATCGCGCTTTGGCGTGGCCGTCATCCCGAGTTGTGCCGCTGGAGAGAAGTGCTCAAGGATGGCCCGCCACGACGATTGCGCGTTTGCGCTGCCCCGGTGGCACTCATCCACGATCACCAGATCGAAGAAGTCGGGATCGAATTGCCGAAAGATCCCGCTCGACTCTTCGCCCCCATCGGCAAGCGACTGGTAGAGCGCGAAGTAGATCTCCCGTCCCGCCTTGGCCTCGCCGCTCAGCTTCCAGAGAGGACCTTCGCCGAAGGCCGGGATGAAGTAGCGGCTCTGTGGCTGGTCGATGAGGATCTTGCAATCGGCTAGGTAGAGTACTCGCGGCTTGCGGCCCGGGCGCCATCCGCTCCCCCAGAGCTTCCAGACGATCTGCATCGACACGAAGGTCTTGCCGGTCCCCGTCGCCATCGTAAGGAGGAGTCGCTTCTCGCCCCCGAGGATCGCCGCGACCGAGCGGTTGATTGCGGTCCGCTGGTAGTAGCGGGGCTCCTTCACGCTGTTGTTGGAGTTGCGCAGCGTTCGATTGAAGGGCAAAACGAGACCGTCGGCCGCTGCGTCGTCGCTTATCCCCTTCCAGGCACGGTACCTTGACCACAGCTCCTCCGGGCCGGGGAAGGACGCGAGTTTGTCGTCCTCCAGGCCGGTGTCGCGATCGTCCTCGACGATGCCCTTTCCGTTGGTCGAGTAAGCGAAGGGGAGATCGAGCAGCCGGGCATAGTTCTTGGCCTGCTGTAGTCCCTTGCCGGGTATCGCGTACTCGCGCTTGGCCTCCACCACGGCAATCGGAACTCCCGGTCGGTACTCCAAGACGTAGTCTGCGCTAAGGGCATCGCCTCGCCGGTGCTTCTTAGCGACGGCGATGACTCGACCGTCGGTGATCGAGAACTCCTTCTTGATTTGCTCGTCGCTCCAGCCTGCCGCTTTCAGGCGTGGCAGCACGTAATCGCTACATGTATCCCTCTCAAGCGGGCCGCCCACGCGCAATACCGTACCGGTACTCTCGGAATCGTGGTAATAACTGGTCTTTGTCTGCTCTGTAGAGATGATTCGCGATGCCGGACCTGTCGCCTTTCGTGCACATCGAGATGCTTCCGCGCGTCCGCCGCCCCCATCGCCGCCCACGACGGTAGATTCGATTTACGGTGTCTGCCGAAACGAATGCCGAGCCAAACAAACTGAGAGTCGCCCACCTCGACGCCGACGCCTTCTATGTCTCGGTCGAGCTGAATCGCAGGCCTGAGCTGCGCGGCAAGCCGGTTGTCGTCTCGGGGACGGGGCCGCGGGCGGTCGTTACGACCGCAAGCTATGAGGCGCGGCGGTTCGGTGTCGGTTCGGCGATGCCGGCCTCGCGGGCGCGCAGGCTTTGTCCGCAAGCGGTCTTCTTGGCGCCCGATTTCGCTCACTACCGTGAGGTGTCGCGGCGGATGATGGGGATCGTGCGTGCGAGCGTGGAGCGGGTCGAGGTGGTGGGGTTGGACGAGGCTTACCTGGATCTGAGCGGGCTGTTCTCTCCGAAGGCGGCGATGCGTCGCATCCTCGAGCAAATCAGACGCGAGACTCAGCTCGTCTGCTCGGTGGGGATCGGTCCGAACAAGCTCGTGGCCAAGGTTGCCTCCGACGCCGAGAAGCCGGCAGGTTTCGTGGTGCTCAGTCGCGAGCAGGCTTGCGCCCGTTTCGCCTCGGCCTCGCCCGGCCTGATCCCCGGGATTGGGCCGAAGACCACGCTCAAGCTCGAGCAACTCGGGTTGCGTACCCTGGGCGACTTGGCGGGTGCGCCCGAAGCGATGCTGGCCGAGCGTTTCGGTCCCAACCTCGGCCGCGACCTGGCGCGCCGGGCGCGCTTCGAACACGACGGTCGGGTCAGCGAGGAGCGCAAGGTCGTCTCCGAGTCTCGCGAGCGCACCTTCGACCACGACATCCAAGACATATCGCGCCTACGCGAAGCGCTCGCGCAGATGGCCGTGGAGCTGTGCGAGAGCTTGGCCGCGCACGGCAACCACGGGCGTACGATCGGAATCAAGGTCCGCCTCGACGATTTTTCGACCGTCACCCGAGCCCGCACGCTCGCGGCGCCCACCTGCGAGCCCGAACAGGTCACACAGGTCGCGCTGGCGTTGCTCGAGGAGTACTCGCCCCAGCGCCCGGTGCGCTTGCTGGGGGTGCGGGTGGCGGGGCTCGTGCGGCGCGGCGCCGAGTCCGCCGGCGCCGACAACTTCGGGGCGGTCGCTCAGCTGGCTCTGCCGATGTAGTCTTCGTTCACGATGCCGCTCGCCAAAGCAGGACAGATCGAGCTGAGCTATGACCGCGCCGGCGAAGGGCCGCCCCTGCTTCTGATCATGGGCATGAGCGGCACCAAGCACCACTGGGGCGGGCGCGTGCTCGAGCAGCTGCGAGGGGACTTCGAGACGATCGTCTATGACCATCGCGACGCCGGCGACTCGACGAGGACCGGCGAGCCGTTCACGATCGCCGACCTGGCCGGCGACGCCGCGGGTTTGCTGTCCGCCCTGGGAATCGACTCGGCCCACGTGATGGGCATCTCGATGGGCGGGATGATCGCCCAGGAGCTGGCTCTTGCCCATCCCGAGAAGATCGCCTCTCTCACGCTCGGCTGCACCTATTGCGGCGGCGAGGGCAGCTTGCTCGCAAGCGAAGGCGTCATGCGAAAGCTCGCCGAAGCGATGTCTTCGGGCGACCGGGCCACGGCCATCCGCGCCGGCTGGGAGGTCAACGTGTCGCCGAGCTTTGCCGCCAACCAGAGCGAATACGACAGGTTCTTCGAGATTGGCATGAAATACGGCCTGCCCGTCGAGGTGATCATGCGCCAGATGCAAGCGATCGCCGGACACGACACGAGCGCGCGCTTGCCCGGCTTGGCGCCCGCAACCTTGGTGGTGCACGGAACCCTCGACGAACTGCTCCCCGTCCAAAACGGACACATGATCGCGGGGCTCGTGCCCGACTCGCGCCTTGAGATCCTCGAGGGAGTCGGCCACCTGTTTTTCTGGGAGCAGCCCGAGCGGGCGGCGGAGCTGGTGCGCGAGCACGCCGCCGCCGCCATCAATGCCTGAGGCAACGTCTCGCGCCTTCGAGGCTCTCAGCGCCGATGGGGTTCGACTCTGCGGCGAGGACAGCGGGCACGGCACGCCTATCGTCCTGCTTCACGGCCTGACGGCGACGCGCCGGTATGTGGTGATGGGCTCGCGCGCCCTCGAGCGCTCGGGCCATCGCACGATCGCCTACGACGCGCGCGGGCACGGTCGTTCCGCTCCCGCGCCCGACCCAACTGGCTACACATACGAGATGCTGGCCGACGATCTGCGCACGGTACTCGACCACCTGGAAGTCGAGCGGGCTATGCTCGCGGGCGCCTCGATGGGCGCCCAGACCGCGCTTCGCTTCGCACTCGATCATCCTGCAAGGGTGTGCGCACTCTGCCTGATCACGCCAGCGTTCGACCCGGACGCGACCGCCGACTACCAGGGCTGGAATCGTCTCGCCAAAGGCTTGCGAGACGGTGGCGTGGAGGGCTTCGTGGCGGCCTATGACCTCGATCCGATCCCCGCCGCTTGGCGTGAGACGGTGGTTAAGGTTCTCCGTCAGCGGCTCTCCCGCCACGAGCATCCGCGGGCTGTGGCCGACGCCTTGGAAAGAGTGCCACGCTCGCGCCCGTTTGAGAGGTGGCAGGACCTGGCGACGGTCGCCGTACCTACGACCGTCCTCGCAAGCCGCGACGAGGCCGACCCAAGCCACCCGCTTGCGGTTGCCGAACGCTACGCCGGCGCGATCGGTGGGGCGAGCCTTGTGGTCGAGGAGCCGGGAAGCTCACCGATCGCGTGGAGTGGCGGCCGAGTGTCGCTTGCTCTCGGGGAATTGAGCAGCCAAAGCGCCACGGGTCTCGACACCCGTACTTAGCCGGGGGTTCTAGGCGCGACGGTGCCCGCGCACGGAGTGCTTGGCGCGGTGACGCTTGCGCGAGGGCCGCTTGACGGTGAACGGATACGCCGCTACCAGGACTCCGCTGCGCTTCGCGTGAGGTCCGTAATCGACGATAGCCAACGTCCATCGTCCAGGTTTCATCTCAGCCGGCATTTTCGCGCAACCTCCGCCGACGCCAAAGCGTGTGCGAATCAGCGCTTGGCCACGATAGCCTGGACCCGTGAGCTCGACGTTCGCGATGCCGGTAGAGCTGAGCCGGCCCGCCGCGAAGCAGACGGTTCGCCTAGCCTTGGGCGTGAGGTCCGCGACCAGCAGCGGGCGGACCGTCGCACGCCCAAAGCCGTACTTAACCAATGTGTGCGCCAGGATGCGCGACTCGGCACGGGTTAGGGTTCTGGGTCCAAACGCGAGGTCACGCTTGGAGCGTAGCCTCGCTACTGGCAGCTGAGCGACCGGTAGCGCTTCGAAGGTGGCAAACGGGGACAGTGGTTTGTGTGCGCTCACCAAGCCCGTGACGACATGCCAGCCATTGTCGATGACATGCGCGGCCCCGGCGATTACGTGGCCGCCGCGTTCGACGACCCAAACTCCGCCCTCGTAAATGCCGGAAACCACGTGGGCGACGCCTTTGGACACCCACTTCACGGCCTTCTTGAGCTTGTCAGAGATATATGTCGCGACCTCGCTCAAAAGCTGAGGCGCCTCGGCGGTGACGAGCTGGCCCAAGAGCTCTGCCAGGGGAATGCCTTGGTTGACAGCAAGATTCCAGTATTTCTGAGCACGGACCGCCAGCTGCACATACTTCTCGGTGGTCAAAGCAATTTCGGCGGCCTGGAGCGCGCCAAGCGCGCCAACCACCAAAGGAGTGTCGAGGCCCCCGCTGAGCACGTCCGAGGCCGATCCGACGGCGCCCTCGACGAGCTTCTCCCCGGCATAGGCCACCGCCTGCGTGATATAGAGCTTGACGTTCAGCGTGACACCGCCGCTGATCTCGGCCTGGGGGACTACGGGACCCGTAGTTGGCAGGCTGACGGGCGGAAGCTTGACTTCGATGCTCGCCACCGGGGCAGAGAAGGCGGCTTCCAGTGGCTTGTCTTCACCGACATCGATTGTCGGCGCTCCCAGAAGGCCAAGCTGGGCCTCAAATCCGATCTTCGAGCCGTCGAGCAGGCCGGTGGGGGGCGCCGCCCCGTTGGCTGAAGCTCCCTGCCATTTGAAGTCGACAACGCTGAACGACAGCGGGCCGAACGTGAGGAAGCTCGCACCCTGGGTGTCGTTGACGGTGGGTTGGGGATCGGTGGGTTGGAAGCGGGCGCTGATACTCAACGTTGGAGTCAGTTCTACCCCCAACGGAACCTGCAACATGCCCGGGGTGGGGGTCTGCAGGCGAAACGCACGCGGAATCGGTGCGTTGTAGAGATTGATGAACGCGTTGCTGGGCGCCCTGCGCGCCCCTTCCTCGGCAAGCGTTGTGAGCTTGCTCGCGAGCTCGCCCGAGTTGGCTTCGAGGGCTTGACCACCAGAGATTTCTGCCCAGTGTTCCCAATACGCGAGATAGTCGATGCTGGTGTCGTGGTATGACACCATCTCAAGCGGCTTGCCGTCGTTCTTCAGTTGCTGCAAGATCGATTGGAAGTCGAGATTGTCGCCCGTATTCCAGGCGCTGAACGGGATATTCCAGTCGCCCGCAAGTTCTTCTCCCGTATTCCACGGTTCCGGTTCCACCCAATCCGCTTGGGGGATACCTTCGTCGAGATTGTTGTCGTGTGGTACGTCGTCCGCCACCAGCACAATCACGTGGCTTGCTTCCGGGCGCCAGCCCACCGACGGGTTTGTGTCTGTCTCCCACAGTGCGCGCCCATAGGCTTCCGGTCCGTCTCCGCCTCCTTGGGCGGAAAGTCCAGATATCGCTTGCGTCACAGAAGCGACATTGGACGTAACCGGGACGTCCAGTCGCCACGGCTCGTCGCCTGGTTCGGCGTCATAGGAAGATCCACCGTAGTCACGTACCTCCGCCAAGCCGAACTCCGCGTCAGGCAGCGAACCGTCGATGCTCGCGATCACCGAATTGATTTCAGCCTTGGCTTCTTCCAGCGCTCCCGTCATAGATCCGCTTGTGTCGAAGACGAACATGACGTCTGTGTGTGGAGGCGTGGTCGCGGCGTGCGAGGTGGCGCAGCCAAAGAGGGTTAGCACGCCCGTCAGGGCACAGATCAAAGCCGCGTATCGACTTCCAACTTTGCGAGATTCAAAGCAGCGTGCGCGTAGAGGCGCGTGCGAGCGTGGCCTGGCCGTGCGCGCGACGCCCCTCGTTCTTTTTGTTTTGGTCCTCCCCCACGGGTGAGGCGAGAAAGCCGTGTCTTGCTTTACCGGTTCCACGGATCCGGCAACATACCAGAGTTCGGAATTAACGGAACTGCTGGGCTGGGTCTCCTGGGTGAGACACGTTCTAAGCCGTCAGCGCCGAGTCGGTCTCGTTGGCTGTCGTCACATCGCTGAGCAACGCCGCATAGCGAGCGCCGAGGTCCAAAAGCTCCTGGTGGGTGCCCCGCTCGACGATGCCGCCCGCGTCGAGTACGAGAATCTGGTCTGCGTCGCGGATCGTGGAGAGCCGGTGAGCGATCGCGATCGTGGTGCGCCCGCGTGAGAGATCGTCCAGGGCTCGCTGGACCGCCCGCTCCGTTTCTGTATCCAAAGCGGATGTCGCCTCGTCGAGAATCAGCACCGGCGGGTTGCGCAACACCGTGCGCGCGATCGCCATGCGTTGCTTCTCGCCGCCGGAGAAGCGATAGCCACGCTCGCCCACCGGCGTGTCGTAACCCTCCGGCAAGGAGGAGATCAGATCGTGGATCTGGGCCGCCCGGGCGGCGTCTTCGATCTGCTCGTCGCTCGCCTCCGGGCAAGCGAAGCGCAGGTTCTCGCGGATCGAGGCATGAAACAAGTAGGTCTCTTGTGAAACGAGGCCGACGGTCGCCGCCAGCGAGGCGAGTGTCATGTCGCGGATGTCCACGCCGTCGATCTCAACCCGACCCCGCTGCGGCTCATACAAGCGCGCCACCAGGTAGGCAAGCGTCGTCTTGCCCGAGCCCGTCTCGCCAACCAGCGCGGTACGCGTCCCCGCCGGGATCTCGGCCGAGACATCTCGCAAGGTCCACTTGAACCGCTCGCCTTGGTTCGGCGCGTTTTGGCTTTCCTCGGGGGGCGGAAGGTGAGAGTGCTCCGAGCCCTCGCCCGCGAGTCCGAACGCTTCGTCGGGAGCGTATGTGAACCACACGTCCTCGAGTCTCACGTCGCCTCGCACGCCGTTCACTGCCTGCGCGTCGGCGCGCTCTTCGATATCCACCGGCAGGTCGAGATACTCGAAGATGCGCCCGAACAGAGCCAAGGAAGTCTGCACTTCCAAGCCCACCGACAACAGCGACTGGATCGGGAACAGCACCCGCGTTTGCAGCGTCGTGAAGGCAATCACCGTGCCGATCGAGATCGTGGCGCTGCCCTGGGCGATCGAATAGCCCGCAAACCAGTACACGGCGGCCGGCATGATCGCGAAGCTCATCTGCACCGAGGCCATCCGCCAACGCCCCGCCATGCGGGCCCGCACCTCCAGGTCGGCCAATTCGCCGGACTCCTCGCTGAAGCGACGCACCAGCTCGGGCGAGCGGCCCATCGTCTTACCCAGCAGGATGCCCGACACCGACAAGGACTCCTCCACAAGCGTGGACATGTCCGCCAGGCGGCCCTGGCGCACCGACTGGATGCGCCGACGCTCCTCACCAACACGACGTGTCAGCCATACGAAGAACGGCAACAAAAACAAGGAAAAAGCGGCCAGCCGCCAGTCGAGCAGGATCATCGCCACGACCACCGCCACGACAGTCGTCACGTTCTGCACGATCGACGTCGCCGTCGAAGTCACCACCGAGTCGATGCCGCCGATGTCGTTGGCGATCCGCGACTGGACCTCACCGGTCCTGGTATGGGTGAAGAAAGCCAACGACATGCGCTGCAAGTGCGCATACACCGAGGCCCTCAAGTCGTGCATCACGCGCTGGCCGACCTGATTGGAGATCCAAGTTTGGGCCACCCCGATCACGCCACCCACGATCGAAAGCGCGATCATGCCGCCCACCAACAGGCTCAACAACTGTGTGTCGTGCGTAGGGATCGCGACATCGATCACTTCGCGCAACAGGAACGGACTCACCACCCCGAGGCCCGCCGAGACGAAGATGAGGACAAGCAATCCCGTCAGGCGCGCCCGGTAGGGGCGAAACAGGGATGCGATGCGACGCAGCGACACGTGCGAAGCGGCGCGATCCTGCGGGGGCTTGCTCACACGTCGAGCTTACCGTCGAGTCCGATCTCCGCCTGGAGGGCTCCAGGATCGTAGGATTGGGGTATGGACCTGTCCGACTCGGAGATCAGGGTGCTTGGCTGTCTGCTCGAGAAGCAGCGAACCACCCCCGACCACTACCCGCTCTCGCTGAACTCGCTGCGCCTGGCGTGCAACCAGGCGACCAATCGAGACCCTGTCGTCGACTACGACGAGAACACGATTCGCGACGCCCTTCATCGCCTCGGGCGTCGGGGCTTCATCCGCTTGGCGGGAGCCAGCAGGGCCGCCAAGTACCGGCACCTCCTGGCCGAAGCCCTGCCGATGACCAGCGCCGAGCAGGCCGTCATGTGCGTGCTGATGCTGCGTGGCGCCCAGACTCCCGGCGAGCTCAAGCAGCGCGGCGAGCGCATCCATGCTTTCGCCGGACTGGAGGAGGTGCACAGCACCCTCTCGGGCTTGATCGAGCGAGACCTGGTCGCCCGCCTGGATCGACGCCCCGGCCAGAAGGAGGAGCGCTACGCACAACTGCTCGGCCAGGACGCCGAGCCGCAGACAGAGACAGCGGTGGCCGCGCAGGCATCGGACCCGCCGACAAGGCCGGTCGCGTCGACGCCAGATCGTGAGTTGAGCGAGCGCGTGGAGCGACTGGAGCGAGAACTCGCCGAGCTGCGAGAAGCGATTCAAGAGTTGCGCGGCGCCGCCGCAGGTCCGGATCGCACTCGCGAGGCTGCTGGGGAGGACGTCGCTGGGGAGGACGTCGCTGGGGAAGGCGTCGCTGGGGAGGCGGACTCCGGGCCCGCTCCGGATGCCTGGGGCGTCCACCTGGGCCAAACCTCGCCATGATCCCAGCGCACGCGATCCTCGCCGCGTCGAGCTCGGACGCCGCCAGCGGGGTCGGCATCCCGGTGGCGATCGCGGCGGGGCTCGTTTCGTTTCTCTCGCCCTGCGTGCTGCCTCTGGTGCCCGGCTATCTCTCGACCGTGATCGGCGTGGCGCCGGCCGATATTCAGCACGCCGGCACGCGCAAGGTCTTGGGCCCGAGCCTCCTGTTCATCGGAAGCTTCTCGCTGATCTTCATCCTGCTCGGCCTCACCGCCACCCAGATCGGTTCCCTGCTCACCGACAACATCGAAACCCTGCGCACCGCGGGTGGGGTCTTGATCATCTTGATGGGCATCGCATTCCTCGCGACACCTTTCGTCGACGCCCTCAACTTCCAATGGCACTCCGACTCCTTGACACGCTTGGCCGGACGCGGCGGGCCGGTCTTGGCGGGTATGGCGTTCGCGATCGCCTGGACTCCCTGTACGAGCATCACCTTGGGCGCGATCATCACCGAGGCCGCTGTCTCCAGCTCAGCTCTGCACGGGGCGATCCTGCTCGCCTTCTACTCCGCCGGCCTGGCGATCCCGTTCCTGCTGATCGCGCTCGCCTTCGAGCGGGTGACGGGCGCCCTGGAGGTCCTCAAACGCCACTACGGCGTGATCGTGGGCGTCGGCGGGGTCGTGATGATCGCGCTCGGCCTGCTCATCCTGACCGGCGAGTTCACGACACTCAATTCCCAAACGAATAGCTGGCTGCACGGCACCGGCCTGGACGTCTCCAAAGTCTGAGCCCCATGTGAGAGCCCGTCGCCGCGCGTCGCGTGACCGAGCGCGACGCTCTGAGCGCACACATCGAGCGCGACGCTCTGAGCGCACACATCCGCGCCGTCGCACGCGCCGGTTAGTCTCGCGTGTGTCATGACCGACCCAAAAACGCCATCCGCTCAGCGCATCGCGCTCGCCTCGGTGCTCGCCGCGGCCCTGCTCGTCACGATCAAGCTGGTCGTCGGGCTGCTCTCCAACAGCCTCGGGGTCCTGGCCGAGGCGATCCATTCGGCCACCGATCTCGCCGCCGCGCTGCTGACCCTGTTCGCTGTCCGGGTCGCCGTCAGGCCCGCCGACCGCGAGCATCCCTACGGGCACGGCAAGGCCGAGCACCTCTCCGCGCTTGGGGAGAGCGTGATCCTGATCGCGGCGAGCATCGGCATCGTCACGGAGTCGCTGATCAGGCTGACCGGCCACGGCGGCAAGGTCGACCTGCACTGGTACACCTTCGCGGTGCTGGTGGTCGTGATCGCGATCGACAGCACCCGCTCGATCGCCTCCCACCGCGGCGCCCACCACCACGACAGCGCGGCGCTCGGGGCCAACGCGCTGCACTTCACGCTCGACCTGATCGGCTCGGTCGCCGTACTGATCGGCTTGGTCTTCGTCAAGGCCGGCTATCCCGACGCCGACTCGATCGCCGCGCTCCTGGTGGCCGGCCTGGCCCTGTTCTCCGCCGGACGCTTGATGCGTCGCAGCGTGCACGCCTTGATGGACCGTGTTCCACCCGAGGACGCCTCGGGAGCGAGCGCCCAGTTGGTCTTGCGCCTGGCGCCCGACTCCACCCAAATCGAGGCCGAAGCGTTGGCGCGACACCTGCGAACCGAGCACCCCGAGGTGGCCGAGATCACCGTGTGGGCGCCCAAGAAGCTATTCGACCAGTGACACGCTCGCCGGCCCCGGGGCCGGCGCTGCCGCATTGGCGCTCGCGACATTCGCCTTACGTGCGCGAAAACGCGCTTCCCAAGCTTCCTGGTTGCGCTTGGCGTCGAGCACGAACGGCGAATAGCCGATCGCCTTGACGATCCCCCGGTTGATCTGCGACCACGGTGAGGGGAGAGGCCGCAGCACATCCACGAACAGAACGACCCTCGTCTCCCCGGTGTCGTTCCAAACCTCATGGTTGAACGTGTCGTCGAATATCAAGCTCTTGCCCTCGTCCCAGTGGCGGATGTCCTTGCCAACCCTGATCCGGCACAGCTCGGCCTCTTCGGGCACGATCAGACCGAGGTGGTAGCGCAACACCCCCTTGTAGGGGCCGCGGTGGTCGAGGATGTGCTTGCCCGGCGAGAGGATCGAGAACATCGCGGTCGTCATCCCTGGGATTTCGCGCATCAAAGCAGCCGTCTTGGGACACGTCTCCACGCCCAGCTTGGCCGCGAAGCCATAGCCATACAAGAAATAGGTCTTCCAGTGCTCATCGTCGGTGATCTCGATCTGATCCTTTGAGATGTCCTGGAAGTTGGGCAGCGCCTCGCGGTCGGCCAAGACACCTTCGAGCTCCTCGCGGATCGTCTCCCAGTTGGCCTCGACCTGCTCGATCCAAGGGAAGCGCTCATTGGGAAAGAAAGTCGCGTCGCCCACCAGCGAGCGCTCTCCGATGAACCGCTCGACCGGCGCCAAGATGCGTTCGCCGACCGCGATCGTCAACTCCACAGTGCGCTCCCACAGCGACTTGTCCATAAGTGCCTCCTAGATCAGTCTCTTGGTGGGGAGATGTTGGCATACCGGTGGGAAGGAATCGGACGGGCACCGGTGGGAAGGAATCGGACCGGCCGATGTCATAACGTGAACGACCCCTACGGAAAAGAGGACCAGCCGTGAAGCCCAATACATCAGACCGTGCGAGGCCTTGGCATATCTCGATGTTGCCGCTGCTGGTCTTGCTCGCCGGCGCACTCGCCCTCGGTGGATGCGGAAGCTCCAAAAGCACCAGCACCGCCGAATCGACTCCCGCGACGACGGCGCAGTCGACCGCCACGACCCCCTCGACTCAGTCGAGCAGCACGGCGGCCCCGACCGCCACGAGCGCGCTCAGCCTCGAAGCCAACCCCCAAGGTCAGCTCAACTACAACACCAGCTCTCTCACCGCCAAAGCCGGCAAGGTGACGATCGACTTCAAGAACATGAGCCCGCTCGGCCACAACGTGACCGTCGAATCTCCCGGCGGTGGAACCCTCGGCGCCACCGAAACCTTCCAGGGTGCGAGCAAGAAGCTCACCTTGACCTTGAAACCCGGCACCTACAAGTTCTACTGCTCAGTCCCCGGCCACAGGCAGGCCGGCATGGAAGGCACGCTCGTCGTGAAGTAAGGAGTCGCGAGAGGGTGCCCCACGCGCGCGCAGGGCACCCCTTCGCGAATACTCTTTAGGCGGCCTCGCGTAGGGCCGCCAGCTCGGGCGACTCGGCCAGCTTCTTCAGGGCGCGCTGCTCCAACTGAGAGGCACGCTCGGCGGAGAAGCCGAGGCGCTTGCCGATCGCGGTCAGCGTCTGGGGCTCCTCGCGCCCGGTGCCGAAGCGAAGGGTCAAGACGGTCCGCTCGGTTTCGGGCAGCTTGGCGATCGCCGAATGCACGATGCGCTCACGCTCGTTGTCCCAGGCGGTGTCCTCCGGCGCCTCCGCATCGGAGGGCAACAGGTCGCCCAAAGCGGTGTCGCCGTCGTCGCCGACCTGCTGATCCAAGGACACGAGCGCCGCACGCTGGTGGCGCACCTCCTCGACCTGCTCGATCTCGAGGCCCGTCTCCTCGGCCAGCTCCTCCAAAGTGGGCTCGCGGCCGAGCCTGACCGACAGCTCACGCTCGACACGTCCTACCTTGCGCGAGCGCTGCGCCACATGAACAGGCAGCCTGATCGTGCGGCCCGAGTTCTCCAAGCCGCGCTGGATGGCTTGACGAATCCAAAGGGTCGCGTACGTTGAGAACCTGAATCCCTTGCGCCAATCGAACTTCTCCGAGGCCCTGATCAGGCCGAGCATGCCCTCCTGGACGAGGTCGGCCAGGGGCAGCCCTTGGTTCTGATAGCGCCTCGCGTTGGAGGCGACCAAGCGCAGGTTGGAGTTGATCAGCTTTTCCTTGGCCATCAGATCGCCACGCTCGATTTCCTGCGCCAGCTCGATCTCCTGATCGGGCGTCAGCAGGGGATAGCGGCGCGAGTGTGCGAGCAGCTGGTCGACCGACTCCGGGATGAACGAGTCGGCGGTCATATCTATCGTGGGGGTGGGCTTGGTGGTGTCTGGCATGAGGGTCTCTCTATTGGGAATGTGAGGGCTTTTCGCGCCCGGGGAGACGCCGGGCCCTCGTAATCCGATGCTTGGAGTCGGAATTATACGCCTCGATAGTTGCGTTGTCAATCATTCCTACCCGATTCATACGCTCGACCAGATTCGACGCCGGTCCCAAGGTCACCTGCCCGCGCAGGATGTAACCCACGAACCGGCCAAAAGGTCCGCAAAGAGCGGATTCGGACGCGAAATGGCTGCACCCGGGCTATACCCGCGCTCGCGCCTCGTCTATCAAGCATCGGTCGTCCGAGCGCCTTGCCTGAGGATATAGCGTCGCCTTGGCCGCCCCGCGGACCCTTCGTTTTGGCCCACCCGAACGACCTGGCCGCCTTGGAGCGTGTCGGTGGGCGGTCGCATCCCGGGTGTACGCCCACGCAGGCGCTGGCCCACCGGGTTAGGCCTTAAGCTCATCGCCGTGCCCGAGGCCACCTCCCAGCTGTTCTCCCCAACCCTGCTTTCCGGCCAAGTCGCGATCGTCACCGGCGCCGGCAGCGGCCTCGGCCGCGAGACCGCTTTGGAGCTGGCGCGCTGCGGCGCCCGCGTGGCGATCTGCGGACGACGCTCCGAGCCGCTGCAAGAGACCGTGGCGAGCGACCCCCACGGCCTGATCGAGGCCCACGTCTGCGACATTCGCGAGGAGGACCAGGTCGGGGCGATGGTCGACGCCGTGCTCGCCAGCCACGGCCAAGTCGACCTGCTCGTCAACAACGCCGGCGGCCAGTTCCTGGCACCCGCCGAGTCGATCACCCCGAAGGGCTTTCGCACCGTCATCAGGCTCAACGTCGAGGGAACTTGGCTGGTCACCCACGCGGTCGCGACCAAGGCGATGATCCCCTCCGGTCGTGGCGGCAAGGTCTTCAGCGTGACGCTCTCCCCCCACAACGGCATGCCCGGCATGGCCCACTCCGGCGCCGCCCGCGCCGCCGTCGAGAACCTCATGCGCACCCTCTCGGTCGAGTGGGCGCGCTTTGACATCCGCCTGCTGGCCCTCGCCGCCGGGCAGTTCGAGACGCACACCTTGCTCACCAAGTACCCCCAAGAGATCGTCGAGCGCATCTCCCAAACGATCCCGCTCGGCCGGCTCGGCACCGAGCGCGAGTTTGCCCTGCTCGTAGCTTTCCTGGCCTCCCCCGCGGGAGACTTCTTCTCCGGCGCGGTCATCACCATGGACGGCGCCCGCGACGACTGGCTCGGCGCCTGGCCACCGGCCCAAGCGGCCGACTCCGAGGGAACCCCCCTCAGCGAGCGGCGGAGAGGTTGAGCCGCTACGTAAGAACTTCCATCCCCAACCCTTCCACCTCGCTCCCCCAGCGGGTCGCCGAACCGGTTGCGGGGCCCTCTCGGCGCAACCTAAACGTCCGCCAACAAAGACTCATCGCCGCTAAACACGAATCCGGCTAGCGTTGAACAGGTCCCACGCCGCGAACGCGGGCGTGTCCGGGAGCGTTTGACTGACGCCGGGGCGCCCGCGAGAATGGCCTTCTCGAACACTTCGATGTCCAAGCAACCGCCACAACAGCCCGAGGGCGAGCCAGACCGCGAGCGCGCGCCCCAAACCTCAGGCCGGGTGATCGACCGGCGGACCCTGCTCAAGAGCGGCCTGCTCGCCGGCGGGGCCTTGGCGGGCGGAGGAGCGGCGCTCGCCGACCTCATCTCAAAGCCCGACCCCGACCCGGCCACAGCCCGCGCGGCAGCGAGCGCCAGTGCCACCCACCGCCACCGCCAATCGCCCCACGCCGAGAGCCAGAGCGTTGCCAAGCAACCCGGCCCGCCACCCGGCTTTCAGGCTCCCAACATCCTCGTCGTCATGGTCGACCAGTTGCGCACCCCCCAATGGTTCTCGGCCACCCCCGAAGCCCTCGCTGCCATGCCCAACCTCGCGCGCCTGCGCAAAGGCGCCGTGTCCTTCGAAAACCACTACACCGCCGCCAACGATTGCACCCCCGCCCGCGCCGCCCTCTTGACCGGCCTGCACACCCACCAGACCGGCTGCATGATCACCGGCGGCTCCACCTTGGATCCCGGCTTTCCCACCTGGGGCACGATGCTGCGCGAGCTCGGCTACCGCACCTACTGGTACGGCAAGTGGCACCTCACCCACGGCGACAACCTCTGGGACTCCTACGAAAACGCGGGTGCCTTGGAGCCCTACGGTTTCGCCGGCGGCACCTTCCCCTCGCCCGACGGCGCCCCCGGCCAAGGTTGGCGCGTGGACCCCCACATCGTCTCCCAGTTCGAAACCTGGTTCGCCCGCGAGGGCACCGGCGGCAAAGCCAAACAGCCTTGGTGCACCACAGTCTCCCTGGTCAACCCCCACGACATCGCCTGGTGGTACCACTGGAGCGACCGCTTCGCCTCCGAGGCGGCGGCCCCCAGCATGGTCGGCGAACTGCCGCCCAACTTCGAGACGCCCGAACAAATGCTCGCGCGAGGAAAGCCCCAGCTACAGCGCTCCTTGCAGGACACCGCCCAAGCTTCCTTCGGCAAAGTCCCCTACGAAGGCCCCGACCTACAGTCCACCTGGCTGCCCTTCCTCGACCTCTACCTGAAGCTTCTCGGCGAGGTGGACTCCCACATCGGCTCGATCCTCAACACCTTGGCCTCGCGCCCCGACGTCGCCGCAAACACCGTGATCGTGTTCACCTCCGACCACGGCGAGTACGGCGCCTCCCACGGCATGCGCGGCAAGGGTGGGGGAGCCTACGAGGAGGCGATCCGGGTTCCCCTGATGGTGCGCGACCTGCGCGAAAAGCTCACCGTCGCCCCCGCCCAGCCTCGCACCGGCCTGACCTCCAGCGTCGACGTCGCCCCGCTCATGCTCGACATCGCCACCGGCTCCCCGACCTGGCGCCAAGACAGCCACTACTCGCATCTGGCATCCCGACACGACGTCGCCTCGATGCTCTCCGACCCCAAGGCCCCCGGCCGCGACTACGTCCTGCACGCCACCGACGAGACCGTCACCGAGTTCGCGATCGAACCCTATGCCGCCGAAGCGCCTCTGCACGTCGTCGCCCTGCGCACGCCCCAGGCCAAGTATGCGACCTACTCCAACTTCGCCCCGGGCTCGCTCAACGCCGAAACCGCCGGCCGCGAAGCCGAGCTGTATGACTACTCGACCCCCGAAGGCCGCATGGAGCTGGCCAACGAAATCGGCAACTCCGCCTCCGAGCCCCACCTCGCGGCGCTCATGCAGCGGGCGGTGCGCGATGAGCTGCACGAGCCTTTGCCCCAGCGCTTTCACCGAGCGCGCCGCCACGGCCTGCGCGACTACTTCCGGACCGCCGCCCGCGCCGCCGAAAAGGCCACCGAACGCCGTCGCGAACGAGCCGAACGCGAATTCGCCGAAGAAGCGCCCTTCAGCCAAGAACCCAACTTCTCCGGCGGAGAAGCCAACGCCACGAGTTTGCGGCGAGGGGGACGCCAAGGTCGCGCCGGCGCCCGGCGTCGGCACAAGCGCCGCGCCGGCTGAGGCCGTCTCGCCGACCCTCGAGTCTGCGCCAGGCGCGCGCCCGGTGGGCCGCAAGCTACGCCCAGGCGCCCGGGCGGCGCGGGCGCCCCGGCGGCTCAGGTCGAGCGTTCGGCTGAGCGTAGCCCCGACAGCGTCCACACCCCGAACACCAAGATCAAAGCCGCCGCGCAAGCGAAAGCCAGGGCCGTGTGTTCCTGGGCGCCCGAGATCAAACCGCGCCCGGCCCCCAAGAAAGCCGTCGCCGGGTTCACACTCGCGACCGCGTGAATCCAGCCCTTCAACAACTCCAGAGGCACATAAACCGGCGCCAAGAACAAGATCAAGAACACCGGCGTCTGCATCAACGGGCCGGCCTGGATCGAGCGAAAACGGAAAGCCACGCCCGCCGCCCAGCCGTAGCCGACCAAGACCATCAGCGCGGCCAGCCCATACAGCCCCACCAGTTCCACGCCATCGCCGGTCATCCTCATGCCCGCGATCAACGCCACCCCCGTGACCACGGTCAGCGTGATCGCCGCCCGGCTCAGCGCCACCAGCGCATAGCCCAACGCGATCCCGCGCCGGTTCCCCGCCGCCAACATCAGGCGACGGGCGAAACCGCTTTCGAAATCGAAGGCCAAGGTGAAGCCCGTGAACAGCCCCGAGAACATCGCCGCCTGGAGCATCACGAACACGAACTGAAAAGCCGTGTATCCCGCCGGGAAGTGAAAACCCGGGATCGACCCCAGCGCGGAGAGTCCCCCCGCGAAGCTCGCAAAGAACACCAGCGGGAAAACCAGCGAGGGGATGAACAGATCGGGTCGGCGGGTATAGGTGTGCATGCCCCGCCAAGCGATCGCCCAAGCGACCCCCCAAAGGCGTCCCTGTGGCGCCCCCTTGCTCATGTGCGCTGCAACCTGGCCCTCAGCGCCGCCGCCACCAGCGCCAAACCGATCGCCAACAAGCCGCCAGCCACGGCGAAGCCACGGATCAAAGCGGTCGTGTCCCAGCCAAGGATGTACAAGCTCCTGAACCCCTCGATCAGGTATGAGATCGGGTTCCAAGTCGCGACCGTGTGAAACCAGCCTGTGGTCAGCAGATTGCGTGGCAGGTTGCTCGAAGACAAGAAGATGAACACGAAGAACAGCGGAAACAGCCCCTGAACCGCCTCGCCCGAGCCGGTTCGCAGGGCCGCCACGCAGCCGAGCGCACCAAAACCGGTCGCCGCGAGCGCGCCCAGCGCGATCAGCACCGGCACCCCCCAGCCGCCGGCCGCGATGTGGGCGCCCGCGATGAACCCCAACAGGACATAGATCGCCGACTGCAAAGCCCCCAGCAGAGCCACGCCCACGAGCAGCCCGCCGATCAAAGACACGCGTCGCATCGGCGTCAAAGCGAGCCTGTTGAAGAACCCGCTCTCGATGTCCTCCGCCAGGTTCGTGCCCGTGTTGATCAAGGAGAACATGCCGCCTTGAATGAACGCCACCGCGATCGCGAAGGACACATAAGAACTCGTCGGAAAGCCCGGCAGTCGCGTGGCCGCGCGCAAGCCGCTCGCGTTCACCGCCAGCAACATCGCCGGGAAGAAGATCACCGGGAACATCTGAAAAGGCTGGCGCAGCGTCTTCAGCGTGGAGCGACGCGCAAGCGCCCAAACCTGTGTGGCGGTGCTCGCCTTCACGCCGCCACAGACTCGGCCGAAGTGTCCTCGGGGTCGGTCTCCTCGCCATGATCGGCCGCGCCCTCCAAGGAGCGCCCCGTCTTGGCCAAAAACACGTCGTCGAGCGTCGGCGCGTGCAAGCGCAGGTCGGCCACCGCGATGTTCTCGGAGTCGAGCGCCCTCACGATCTCAGCCAGATCGCCCACGCCCTCGGACAGCTGCACCGCCACACCGCCCGCCGAAGCCGCCGTGTCCTCGCCGAAGCGCTGTAGCACTCCTGCCAGCCGCTCGCGGTCGTCCTTCTGTTGAGGGATCGCCTCCACCGTTTGCCGTCCGATCTCCGCCTTCAGCGCGGTCGGGGTGCCCTCGGCCACGATCTTGCCGTGGTCGATGATCCCGACACGGTCGGCCAAGACGTCGGCCTCCTCCAGATACTGGGTCGTCAAGAACACCGTCACGCCCTCTCCCGCCAAGCGCCGCACCTCATCCCACAGGGCCGCCCTGCTCTGCGGATCCAAGCCGGTCGTCGGCTCGTCCAAGAACAGAAGTCTGGGGCGGTGCAGCAGGGCCAAAGCGAGGTCCAAGCGGCGCTTCATCCCACCCGAATAGCCCCCCACCTTGCGGTCGGCCGCTTCGGTGAGCCCGACCCGGGCGAGCAGTTCGGTGCCGCGAGCTTCGCGCTCGCCCTTTGGCAGCCCGTGCAGAGCGCTCTGCAAACGCATGTGCTCTCGTCCGGTGAGGAACGGGTCGAGCGCCGACTCCTGAAGCGAAGCCCCGATCGCCCGGCGCACCTCGGGGCCTTGGCGCACGACGTCCAAGCCCGCCACCCGCGCGCTGCCCGAAGTGGGGGGCAGCAGCGTAGTGAGCACCAGCACGGTCGTCGACTTGCCCGCCCCATTGGGCCCCAAGAAACCATAGATCTCCCCGGGCGCCACGCGCAAATCGATCCCATCCACCGCGCGCACGCCGCCCTTGAAGACCCTCACGAGCCCCTCGACCTCGATGCCGTTCTGAAGATCCTCCATCGACACGACGTTATAGCCGCCTGGCGACGGAAGCCGGCCGAGCCGGTCCCGGTCGAGCGTTTAGTTTGGAGCGGTGGACGCCCGACACGTGGATCGAGCAGGGGCCTCCGGGCCCCGCGGGCGCTAGACGAGCTGGTCGTCGGGCGAGCCGATGATGCGCAGATGCTCGCTCACGCCGGCGATCGCGAACAGGCGCTGGACCTGCTCGGTGCCTTGGGTCAAGGCGAATTCGCGGCCCTCGCGTCGCGAGCGCTCGTGGGCGGCGAGGATCACGCGCAGCCCGGCCGAGTCCACGAACTGCAGGTCTCCCAAATCGAGCACCACGATGTCGGGCGCTTGCGCTTGCGCCTTGGATATCTCCTCTTCGAGCATCGGCGCTCCCAACAGGTCAAGTTCGCCGTGCAGTCCCAAGACCACACGGTCCTCACCCTGGCGGACCTCCACTCTCAAGTGCTCCCCTGCGATCGCCACAGCTAAATATTATCGTCGGTCGGACCGTCGTGGTGGAGGCGCAGGGCAAGCAGCGCCAGATCGTCGCGCAAACTTCCAGACGCCCGCTCCAAGGCGACGTGCTCGATGCGCTCCAACAGAGCGTCCAGGCCGAGCGACGGAGCCTGCCGGCACAGCTCGATCAGTCCGTCCTCGCCGAGCTGTTCGCTTGAGCGCCCCGCCTCGGGCACACCGTCGGTGTAGAGCAACAACGTCTCCCCGGGGCGAAGCTCGGCGCCCTGCTCCACGATCTCCACCTCATCGAGCACGCCCAACAGCGTTCCCGGCGTCCCGATCGGCCGCGCGTGACCGTCGGCGTCGATCAACATGGGCGGGGGATGGCCGGCCAGCGCGACCTTCAGGCGCGCCCGTTGGGGGGTCCGCTCGAGCGTGACCAAGCACACCGTGCAAAGGTCGGCGCCCGGCGGCTGTAGGCGCAGTGCGCGGTGCAGCGTGTTCAACATTTGTCCCGCCGTCTGGCCGCTGATCGCCGCGGCGCGCAAGGTGTGGCGCGCCAAGGCGGTGACACCCGCGGCCCGAGGCCCCTTGCCGCACACGTCGCCGATCATCAGCATCCAGCGCTCGGCGCCGTGGTAGAGCACGTCATAGAAGTCGCCGCCGACCTCGTTGAGCTCGCCTGCAGCGCAATAGCGTGACTTGATCTCGGCGCCAGGGATCTCCGGCAGGGTCTCCGGCAGCAAGGCCTGCTGGAGGGTGTGGGCGATACGTGCCCGCTCGGTGTACAAGCGGGCATGTTCGACCGCCGTGCCGGCGCGGCGCGCAAGCCGCTCGGCCACCCCCAGGTCGGCGTCGGAGAGCTGATGGTTCGAGGCTTCGGAGACCAGCGTGATCGCCCCGATCGGTCCCGCGGCGCCGATCATCGGCACGATGATCACCGCCGTCGCGCCGACCGAGCTGAGCAACTCGAAGTGGCGGTTGTCGCGGGCATACTCGGCCAACGCGTCTTGGGGGATCTCCGTGTAGACGCGCGAAGTGCCCGTTCTGATCACCTCGGGCACGCCCAGAGGCTCATCCAAAGTGGGGCGATAGTCGCGATCCAACCGTTCGGCCAGGTCCAGCCGGGCGGGGTCGGCGTGGTGTATCGCGACGCGCTCGATCAGCTTCTGCTCGTCGAGCACGTCGATCGCGCACCAATCCGCGATCCTCGGCACGACCAGCCGGGCGACCCGCTGCAGCGTGTCGGAGTAGTCCATCGAGGAGGCCAAGACCCTGCTCGCCTCCGACATGAAGCTCTCTGAGACCTGGGTGCGACGCAGCTGGGAGAACAGGCGCGCGTTGTCGATCGCCAAAGCGGCACGGCGGGCCAACTCCACGACCAGGTCCACATCCTCCTCGCCGTAAGGGACGCTCTGGCCGAGGCGCAGCGTCGAGAGCGCTCCCAAGGTTCGCTCCCTGGCCTGAAGCGGCGCGACCACAGCCGAGCTGTAGCCGTGCTCGATCATGAAGCGCGCGTGCTCAGATCCCTGCGCAAACGAACTCAGCAAGCCGCTTGACATTTCGGCCAACAGGACCGGCGCGCCGTCGCGGATGACGCCAGCCACGGGATGTTCTCCGGCTGGATCCAGCGGATGGGAGGCACGCAATTCTTCGAGCTCATGCGCCAAGCCCGTCTGTGAGCACGCGACCGCCACGTCGCGGATCGAGCCGTCCTCGTCGAGCAGGTCGATCACGCACAGGTCGGCCAGACGCGGAACGGTCAAGCGAGCGACCTGGCCCATCGTCGTGTCGAGCTCCAAGGAGCTGGCGAGCACCGCGCCCGCCTCGATCAGAAGCCCCGTGGCGACGTCGCCGTTCGAATCGACGGCTGCCTCCCTTGGCTCCCCCTGAAATGACTTTGACATGAGCTGTGGCCAGCGTTTCCGAGAAGTACGCACGCGTGCGATCTTTGAGAATCCAGGCGGCTATCAGTATGGCAGCGTGGCGCGCGAGCACGGCTCGGTGGCGTGGCCCGCGACCAGGGTTTGGCGGCGTGGCGCGCGACCGTTTGGCGGCGTGGGCGCGCGAGGCCGGTCCACCCGACGACAACGGCCCCCCGCCGATCGCGCCAAAGGTCGTGCGATTAAGCCTCGTTGGTGGCGGTGAGCGGCTTGGCGATGCTCTCCAGGCTGCGTCGCTCGGCCCGCAAGCCAAATGCCAGCTCGGCCAAACCACCCAGAATCATCATCACCGCGCCGAGACCGAGGGCGAGAAAAACCTGCTCATAGCTACCGGTGTTGATCATGCGGCTGAACACCTGGGGGCCGATCACACCGCCGATGCCCGTGCCGATCGCGTAGAAGACCGCAATGCACAGCGCCCTGGTCTCCATCGGAAAGATCTCTGAGACGGTCAGGTAGGCGGCGCTCGCGCCGGCCGAAGCGAAAAAGAAAACGACACAGCAACACGCGGTGAACGTGATGTCGTTGAGCTGGTGTTCTCTGAAGAGAAGGCCGGTAACGACCAAGAGGATGCCCGCCGAAATATAGGTCCCGGCGATCATCGGGCGCCGTCCCACACGGTCGAAGAACGGGCTCAGGAGCAGCGCTCCGGCAAAATTACCTACCGCAAACACCGCCAGGTAATAGGGAGTGTTGCCTGAAGGGGTGTGAAAATAGAGGCTCAACAGGTTTCCGAACCCGAACAGGATCGAGTTGTAAAGAAAGGCTTGGCCGATGAACAGCGATAGCCCGAGAATCGTGCGGCGGGGATACATCGAGACGACCGAGCGGACGATCAGGTTGAGGGGGATCGTCTTGCGCTGATGGACCTCCAGCGGATCGCCCTCGGGCTCGTCAAGCTCGCGGCCGTTCTCCTCGGTGACATCCGCTTCGATCTGCTGTACGACCCGCTCGGCCTCGCGCTCGCGCCCGTGGATGAATAGCCAGCGCGGGCTCTCCGGCACGTTTCTTCTGACGAGCAGGACCGCCAGGCCGATGATCGCGCCCAGAATGAAGGTGAGCCGCCAGCCCACGTTCACCGGGAAGATGTTCGTGTTGAGCATCAATACCGCAAGCAGCGCTCCACCGATGCCGCCGAGCCAGTAACTGCCGTTGATCGACACATCGATGCGTCCGCGGTGCGAAGCGGGGATCAGCTCGTCGATCGCGGAGTTGATCGCGCTGTACTCGCCGCCTATGCCCATGCCCGTGATGAAGCGGCACGCGAAGAACCAGGCGGGGGAGAAGGAGAACGCAGTGAGCACGGTACCCGTCAGGTAAATGGCAAGTGTGATCATGAACAGACGCTTGCGCCCAAAGCGGTCGGTCAGCTGTCCGAATACGATCGCACCGAGGCACGCACCGGCGATGTAGAGAGACGCGGCCCAGCCAGATATTTGTGCGGCGCTCAGCCCGGCGCCGGCGCCAGGTTCGGAGAGGCGGCTGGATATCGAACTGACGACATTGACCTCCAGGCCGTCCAAGATCCACGCGGTTCCCAGACCGACGACCACCATCCAGTGAAAACGCGACCACGGCAGACGGTCCAGACGGGCAGGGATCCTCGTCTTGATCGTGCCGGTTTCTACCTGGTCGATTGCCTTGGTTGCCATTTCGATCAGCTCCTCGATATGTCCTCGGTTTCTGCAACTTCCCCGCCCAGGGGCTTCGGAAACCTGGCGGGGACGAGGTGTCTCAGAGGGGGGCGCCTGAGACGCCGCACCGGGGAGAGGCCCGAAGCGGCAGCTCAGCGAGGGAGCCCGAGGCGGTGCTTCAGGCAGGGTTCGCGAGGCGGTGCCTCAAGGAGGTCGCTCAGCGCTTGTCGAGCAGCCCGAGGGTGAGCGCCTCGTAAGGCCCGACCGTGGCGACGTCTCGCCGGTCGGTGAGTTTCTCGATGACGCTGCCCAAACCATCCAACTCAGACTCCTCGAGCAGGCCGCGCGCGCGGCCTATGGGCAGGGGAGCGATGTGCAGTTCGAGCTTGCGCGAATCCACATTCACACCGATGTCGAGCTGGTCCCCGCTGAGCGCCTCGGCGGCGTGGGCGGCGAGCGCATCGGCGAGCAATTGCGCGTCGGAGATGCGGTCGGTCGAGAAGTGGGCGCGTGCGGCCAAAGTGCTCACCAGACGCGGCAGAACCGTGCCGGCGAGCGGGAGCGGAGCGATGCTGACGATGGCTGTGGGCAGCGTTTGGGCGAGCGCATCGGTTGTCGCTGCGCTCTGGTGGGCGCAGGGAGGGGGCGCCTGGGCAGGAACGTCGAATCGCATTCGGACTTCTGTGCCTCCGCCTGGGGTGTCCTCGAATTTGACTTCGCCTGCGAGCGTTTCGATCACGTGCAGTCCGATGCCGGCCGACGGGTACTCCTCCTCGAGGAGCTCGGCGGAGTTTTGCTCGTCCTCGGGGGCGGGCGGCTCGATGCCCGTGCCACGGTCTCTGACCGTCGCGCTCACGGAGTCTAAAGCGAGGCACACCTCGACCTCCATCGGTCCTGGAGCTCCACGGTAGGCGTGAAGGACCACGTTGTTGCAGGCCTCGGTGACGGCCGTGCGGATGTCGTTGAGATCGCTCGTGGCGATCTGTACGGCTTCGGCTACTCCCGTGAGCACCTCCCGCACCAAGACCACGTTCTCCGGCGTGTTGAGCAGTTGGAGGCGAACGTTGGGAGATGGCTCAGGCATGGGCAGACGGTCCCTCTTGGAGAGGGGCCTTGAGGATCTTATTGTTCGCCTCTGAAGCTTTGGGCAATACGCCGAAGGACGCCGGCTGAACACGCTCAGCGAGCACCCTCGCTCACGCTGTCCCGCGTCAGCGCACGCAGCTGATCGAGCGAGCGGCGCAGCAGGCGCGAGACCTGCATCTGGGAGATGCCGATGCGGGCCGCGATCTCGGTTTGAGTGAGCTCCTCGACGAAGCGCATGTGCAGCATCGCCCGCTCACGTGCGGGGACATGCTCCAAGGCCGTGACGATCGTGGCGTCCAGCTCCACCAGCTCATAGCGCTCGTCCACGTGGCCGATCGACTCGCCGTAGCTCGAGCCGTCCTCCTCGCCACCGGGGCGGGGCGCGTCGAGCGACATCGTTTCGTAGGCCTCGGTCGCCTGCAGCGCGTCGATCACCTGCTCGGCGTCGAGCTCCAAGTAGACGGCGAGCTGATTGACCGTGGGCGCATGACCCTTTTCGTTGGTGAGCGTCTCCTGGGCGGTGCGTACCTTCAGGGCGCGCTCTTGGTCTCCGCGAGGAACGTGCACCGACCATCCGCAGTCGCGGAAATAGCGGCGCATCTCGCCGAGAATCGTGGGGACCGCAAAGGACGGGAACGAGTGGCCGCGGCTTGCGTCGAAGCGGTCCAAGGCCTTCAGCAGTCCGACTGAGGCGACTTGCAGCAGATCCTCGAAAGGCTCCGAGGAGCGGTCGTAGCGGCGGGCCAGGCTGCGGGTGAGCGGCATGAAGCGACGCACCAGGGCCTCATGGGCGGCCGGGTCGCGCTCGCGCTGCCACCGCGTGAACAGCACGGTCACGTCGTCTTCCTTGCCGCGGTCAAAGCGCAGACTGGGCTTGGCTGTCGATGCTGACACCATCTCAATCTCCTCCGTCGACTCTCTCCGGGTATAGCACCCTCTTCCCGGCTCGGCATTTCGCGCTACGACACGGCCACTACCCCGAGTAGGGGGCATCTAACCGCGAAAGTTTGGATCGCCGAGTGGGGGGCATCTAACCGCGAAAGTTTGGATCGCGGCAGAAGCGCTCGGAGTCTCGACCCCGCTTCTGTTGGCGGTGGTACTCAGAACGAACCTGGACCTGCGCGGAGTCATTCGCTGAATACGGTGCCGAAACGCTCGTCAAAGGTGGTGTGCTCCTCGACCGCGATGGCCTGCGCGAAGCGGCTCGCCGTGACTGTGAAGCGGTGCTCTCCGTAGACGAGCGACACGTATACAAACGGGCGGAAGACCGGCTCGCCAAGCCGTGTGGACTGCGGGTCCTCCCGATAGGGATAGAGCCAGGGAAGCGATTGCGACTCAGCCAAGGCCGACGTGGACCGGCTCGTCGGCGTACGGGACGCGACCGCGCACAGCAACGTGGTCCCGACCCTTAGCCTTTTCAAGCACCACGCGCGGATCCTTGTCGGCGATCACGATCTTGCCGGTGCGCGCGTCGATAGCGACGTACTTGCCCTCATAACCCTTGAAGTCTGTGCGAATCGGCTGCATATCGATCACCCCAAGTGTACCGGCGCGTATGGTCGGCATATTGCGATGCGAAACGCTGGTCGGCCTCGTTCGATCAGTCACGCGTGGCAGACCGCTTGCAGCCTTTCTCAATCCACACATGCGCTGGCATACTGCGGGTAGGTCGATAAACGATGCCCCGTTCTATCTGGAATGGCACGGTTGCCTTCGGGCTTGTTCGCGTGCCGGTCAAGCTTTATTCGGCGACGGAGTCGAAGCGCATAGCCCTGCGCGAGCGCCATGCGCCCGACGGGGCGGCGATCGAGCACCGTCGTTTGTGCGTCAAGGAGGGCAAGGAGGTCCCCTACAGCGAGATCGTCAAGGGCTATGAAGTCAGCGAAGGCTCCTATGTGGTGCTCACCAAGGAGGAGGTGGCTTCCGCCGAGGGGCCCGAGGCGCACGTCGTCGAGATCGAGCATTTCGTGGATCGCGACGAGATCGACCCGGCTTACTACGAGCGCTCCTACTACTTGGGCCCCGGCAAGCTGGGCGAGGAGGCCTACGTGTTGCTGCGCGCCGCATTGGAGCGCTCCGGACGTGCGGGCATCGGGCGCTTCGTATTCCACAACAAGGCCCACCTGGTGGCGATCAGGACGGTGGGGGAGGCGATCGTGCTGCACACGATGCGCTTCGCCGACGAGCTCTCTTGGGGTGAGGAGCTCGAGCGCCCCCAGCCCGAGAAGCAGCCGAGCAAGCTCGAGCTCGACACAGCGCAGCTGCTGCTGGCCCAATTGGACGCCGAATTCGAGCCGGAGAGCTACGCCAACACTTATCGAGACGCGGTCATGGCGATGATCGAGAAGAAGGCCAAAGGCGAGGCGATCGAGGTGCCCGAAAGCGCGCGGATCGCGCCTGAGGGCGACCTGCTGGGCGCACTCGAAGCGAGCCTCGCCAAGACCGGGGCCGCGAAGAAGCCCAAGCGGCGCTCGGCGGCGACTGGGCGGGGGTCGAAGACGCCGGGCGGGGACAAGGGTCCCAAGGCGCCTGCGCGGGGCGAGACGCCCAAGACGGCAGCGGGGGGCAAGGGTCGCAAGGTCCCGCAAAAGGGCGACACGCGCACGCGCGCGCGCACGCGGGGTGGCTCGTAATGGCTCGCTCACTGTGGACCGGTTCGCTCAGCTTCGGCTTGGTCACGGTGCCGGTCGGGCTGTATAGCGCGGTGAGGGACAAGGACATCCACTTCAACCTGCTGCACGGCCCCGACAACTCGCCGATCGAGACGCGCAGGGTTTGCGCGCACGAGCAGAAGGAGGTGCCTTGGGGGGAGATCGTCAAGGGCTATGAGCTGAAGGACGGGCGCTGGGTGCTGCTGAGCGACGCCGACCTGGAGGCGGCCGCGCCGCGCAAGAGCCATACGATCGACATCGAAGCGTTCGTGGAGGAGCGCGAGATCGACCCGCTCTACCTGGACCGGCCGTACCTGCTGGTGCCCGAGAACGAGGCGGCGGCGCGCGCTTATGCGCTCCTCAGCGAGGCGATGGCCTCTTCGGGCAAGGTCGCTTTGGGTCGCTTCGTGATGAGGGCCAAGGAGAATCTGGTCAGCATCAGGCCGCGGGGCGGCTTGTTGGCGTTGACAACGATGCGTTTCCACGACGAAGTGCGCCCCAGCACCGAGATCGTCAAGGATTTGGAGAAGGCGCCGGCGCCCAGCGAGGAGGAGATCGAGAACGCGATCGCGATCATCGCGGAGCTCGAGGTTCCATTCGAGCCGGAGGGATACCGCGACGAGCACAGGGCCCACCTCGAAGAGATCATCAAGCGCAAGCGCAAGGGTCAGAAGATCGAGGTGCCCAAGCAGGAGCCGACCAAGCCCGCGGAGCCGGCGCCGGTGGCGCCCGATTTGATGGGGGCTCTGGAGGAGAGCTTGGCGCGGATCAGGGGGGCCAAGGCCAAGACGCCGGCCAAACCCAAGCGCAAGGCGCCCGCGCCGAAGAAGGCGCCGGCCAAGCGCGCGGGCGCCGCCAAGCGCGCTTGAGTGGCTGAGTGAGCCTCGGGGAACTGGTCGCGATCGCCGCGGCGGGGTTTGCCGCGGGCACGATCAACACGGTGGTGGGCAGCGGGACTTTGATCACGTTCCCGGTGTTGCTGGCCTTCGGGTATGCGCCGGTGACGGCCAACGTGTCCAACAACGTGGGCTTGGTGCCGGGGTCGGTGTCGGGCGCGGTGGGCTACCGGCGTGAGCTCGAGGGACAGCGCGAGACGGCCCTGCGGTTGGGCTCGATGTCGGTGGCGGGGGGACTGACCGGGGCGATCCTGCTGTTGGCCCTGCCGGCTTCGGCTTTCGCGGCGATCGTGCCGGTGTTCATCGGGGTGGCGCTCGTGTTGGTGGTGCTCCAGCCTCGGTTGAACGCTTGGCTGGCGCGTCACGGAGAGCCCCACAGAGGCCGGCGGGGGCAGATCGCGACGATGGCGGCGGTCTATGCGACCGGGGTGTATGGCGGCTACTTCGGCGCCGCTCAAGGGATCTTGCTGTTGGGCATCTTGGGCTTGGCGCTCGACCAGAGCATTCACCGGACGAACGCTTTGAAGAACGTGTTGGCCGGCACGGTCAACGGCGTGGCGGCCGTGTTCTTCATTTTGGCCACCCACATCGATTGGGGCCCGGCGGCGGTGATCGCGGGCACTTCGATCTTGGGCGCCCAGGTGGGCGCGCGCTACGGGCGTCGTCTACCGCCGCGGGTACTCAGAGCTCTGGTAGTGATCGTCGGAGTGACAGCGATCGTGAGGTTGGTGGCGTAATTAGATACGTACGAACGACGATCCTCACCTCAAAGAGCGGCGTCAGTAGAGGCACCTGGATGATCGCCAGCAGCTCGTATCGCGCGTTCTGAGGGCCGCGCGATAAGGTCGCGACGTGAGTCTGCGCCTATGCGTCTTGTTGTGGGCCAATCCCGGCGCCGAGGCGGCGCTAATCGCCTATGAGGATCGGGTGCTCGAATTGATGGGCGATCATGGCGCGCGGGTACTCCAGCGCGCCCGCTCCGACGGCGCCGAGGGCGCTCCCTTGGAGGTCCAGACCCTGGAGTTCCCATCGCAGGAGGCCTTGGACGGCTATCTGGTCGACGAGCGGCGGATCGCGCTCGCCGGGGAGCGAGAGGCCGCCGTGGCTCGTACGGTGCTGTTTCCGGTGGAGATGGTTCAGTCGGATTCGTCTCTGTAGGCTTCGCGGCGTGGAGACGGCGATGAACGATTGCGCGAGGCAAGGGCGATGAGCGAACCGACCACCTACGAACTCGACGGGCGAATAGCGACGATCGCGATCGACGACGGCAAGGTCAACGCTTTCTCGATCGAGACGCTCACCGCCATCCACCGGGCTTTGGATCGGGCCGAGGCGGACGGCGCGGTCGTGGTGTTGACCGGTCGCGAGGGATACTTCTCGGCCGGCTTTGACCTGAAGGTCTTCTCCTCGGGGGACGGCGGGGCGGTCGTCGAGATGCTGCGCTTGGGGGCGACTCTGGCCGAGCGGGTGCTTTCGTTCCCCACGCCGGTCTTGGTGGCGTGCAGTGGACACGCGATCGCCGCGGGCAGCTTCTTGCCACTTGCGGCGGACGTGAGGATCGGCACCGAAGGGCCGTTTCGGATCGGGCTGAACGAGGTCAAGATCGGCTTGACGGTGCCTTGGTTTGCCGTCGAGCTTGCCCGTCAGCGTTTGACCCAGGCAGCGTTTGACCGCAGCGTCGTGGGGGCCGTAATGCACACCCCCGAGGAGGCGGTGCATGCCGGTTTCCTTGACCGCGTGGTGCCGGCGTCCGAGCTTCGACAGATCAGCACGCAGGCGGCGGCGGAGCTAGCAGAGCTCAATCCTGCGGCGCACGCGGCGACCAAGCTGCGGGCTCGCGGCGCCGCGCTTGAGGCCATAAGGGCGGCGATCGAGAGCGAGCTCACGCTCGAGGCCCTGACCGGCGCTCAGGGATAGGCCCGCGCCCGGGTTGACGTTGGGGCGCTTCGGGCGAGTACCCTTCGCTCCGTGCCCGCGGATCCCTCGGCTACCGCTCACTTCGAGCGCAAGCGTCCTGGCTGGTTCACCAGCCATATCTTCAACCCCGTCGTCGCTTTCCTGACGCGGCGTGGAATCAGTTTGTTCGGCTCGCGTGTGCTGGAGGTTCGGGGTCGCAAGAGCGGCGAGCCCCGGCGGACCCCGGTGAATCTGCTCAGCTTTGAAGGCAGCCGTTACCTGGTAGCGCCGCGAGGGGACACCCAGTGGGCGCGCAACCTGAGGGTCGCGGGGGAGGGGCGGCTACTGGTCGGCTCTCGCAGCGAGTCTTTCACGGCTGTCGAGCTTGTCGACGAGGAGAAGCCGGCGGTGCTGCGCGCCTACTTGAAGCGCTGGAAGTTCGAGGTGGGGGTCTTCTTCGACGGGGTTGGGCCGGAGTCCTCAGAGGAGGAGATGCTCGAGGCCGCGCCCAAGCATCCGGTTTTTCGCTTGCGCTAAGCCGGAGGCCGGGCGCCGATGCCTGCATTACAGCTGCATTGCTGCTATATTGGCGGCATGAGTGTTGCCATCACGGTTCGAGGGGTGCCCGACGAGGTACGGGATGAGCTGGCGGCGCGTGCCGCCAGGGCCGGGAAGTCTTTGCAGGAGTATCTGCGTGGAATGCTGCTCGATGCCGCAGCGCGCCCGTCGGTTGGGGATGTCGTCGCACGTGCTCGTGCTCGGGTGGAAGCGACCGGTGTGAAAGTCGACTCCGAGACGATCCTGCTTGCTCGCGACGCTGACAGACGGTGAGCGATCGCCTCGTTTGCGACGCTTCGGCGCTCGTCGCGCTGCTCCTGGATGACGGCTCCGATGGGCGGTGGGTCACCGAAACGATTGCCGGCCACGAGCTTGTGGCTCCGAATTTGGTTGTGTTCGAGTCGTCGAACATCATTCGTCGCCACGAGCTTGCGGGGATTGTGAGCGCCGACCAGGCGGCCCAGGCTCACGCCGACCTGATGGGTCTCTCGATAGAACAGTGGCCCTATGAGCTCTTGGCGGCGAGGGCGTGGGAGCTGCGTCACAACCTGTCCATTTACGACGCGAGCTATGTTGCGCTTGCCGAGTTGACGGGAGTGGCACTCGTGACGCTCGACGGACGCATTCGCGGGGCGCCGGGACTGCACTGCACCGTCGCGACGCCGCCTGGATCCGAGGACCGCTAGGCGGCGGTTGGCGCCGGCGAACCCGATCGGAGCCGCGCCGGCGCCTGGCCTCTCAATCCCAGCGGCTGATCTCGCCGCCGGGGTAGGCGTTGAAGCCTTGGCCCTCGGCTCCGGACTTGAGGCTCATCAGGTAAGCGGCCCAGTTGGTCGAACAGCCGTTCATCAGATCACTCTCCCGACGCCAACCGTCGTGGCCGAACAGCAAGGTGGTGCCGCCGTCCTCCCGGGATGTCAGCGCGAAGGTGACGCGGGTGTCGATCCAGTCCTCGGGGCCGGCGACGCATCGCCACACGATCCGCTGTGGGTCGAGCTCGAGGACCTCGAAGGTCGCAGCGGGTCTGGCTGGGTCGCGGAAGTAGACGGAGAGCTGCCCGCCGAGCTCCTCAGTGCCGGTGACGGGACGGCCCGTCCACCATTGCTCGATCCCCTGCTTGGTTGCGGCGAGTTGGTGTACGCGCTCTGGCGGTGCGTCGATTGTGAGACGGTGCAAGATGTTCGGCATTGTGCGTTCCTTTCGGTATGGGCGGTTCGTTGGGCGGGCGGCTTGGACCGACCGTGCCTTGATGACGAACGGCCAAACGCCAGACGGACCGACTGCCTAAAAGTCGGCGAGCTGTCCTTTTGGGGCGGCGCTATTCGTCATCAGAGAACAACCACGTCCACGAGCGAAGGAGACCTTTTGAGATACGCACTGTTGGCCTACAGCAATATCGACGTTCGCGACCGGACCGCCGAGGAGGAGCGTCGTCGGATCAACGCCGGGATTGCGGAGGTTCTGGCGCGCCCGAACGTGACCGGTTGGCTGCGCCTTCAGGACGTCGAGTCGGCGACTACAGTGCGCCACGAGCAAGGCAGGACGCTATTGACCGACGGACCGTTCGTGGAGAGCAAGGACTTTCTCGGGGGCTTGATCGTGGTCGAGGCCGAGAATCTAGACGAGGCGATCGCCGTCGCAGGTGAGTTGCAGGATCTGCGCGCCGCCGGTGCGATCGAGATTCGCCCAGTTCGCGAGGAGGCCCTTGTCGGCGCTTGAGCAGGTCTTTCGCGATGACTGGGGCCGCGTGCTCGCTTCACTTGTCGGTTATCTCGGGGACATCGAGCTGGCCGAAGAGGCCGCCCAAGACGCGTTTGCGAGGGCCGCTGAGCGCTGGCCGCGCGATGGGATCCCGGCCAACCCGACGGGCTGGTTGATCGCCACGGCCCGCAACGGCGCGATCGACCGTATCCGTCGTGAGCGAACGCTCACGGCGAAGACCAAGCAATTGGAACGCGAGCTGGGCGACGGATCGGAGCAGACGATGGGAGATACGATCGAGCAGCAGAGGATATTCCCAGACGAGCGGTTGGAGCTGATCTTCGCCTGCTGCCACCCGGCGCTTGCGCTCGACGCGCAGGTGGGGCTCACCTTGCGCACGCTCGGGGGCCTCTCAACCGAGGAGATCGCGCGAGCGTTCTTGGTGGCGCCGGAGACGATGAGCAAGCGCTTGACCCGCGCCAAGCACAAGATCCGCGACGCCGGCATTCCGTTCGCGGTCCCACCCGACCACATGCTGCCGGAGCGACTCGACGCCGCGTTGGCGGTTGTCTATCTGATCTTCAACGAAGGGTGGGGTGGAGGACGGGTCGAGCTTTCGACCGAGGCGATACGGCTATGCCGCTCACTTGTGAGTCTCATGCCCGACGAAGCCGAAGCGCACGCGCTGCTTGCGCTGATGCTCATCAACGACGCGCGTGGCGCCGCCCGTTTTCGCGATGGCGAGCTCGTCTTGCTCGACGATCAGGACCGCTCGCTGTGGGACCGGAACGAGATCGAGGAAGGTAGGGGAGAGCTAGAGCGCGCGCTCGCGCTGTACGGAGGCGGGACGTACACCGTCCAGGCGGCGATCGCCGATCTTCACATGCGAGAGCCGCGAGACTGGGAGGAGATCGCGCTGCTGTACGAGCGCCTCGAGCAGATCACCGGCTCGCCGGTCGTGAGCATGAACCGTGCGGTTGCCGTGGCTGAGCTCGAAGGGCCCGAACCGGCTCTCGCGCTGCTTGATGGTTTGGATCTCGACGATTACCGCTACTACCACTCGACGCGCGCCGATCTACTGCGACGACTCGGACGCGACGAGCAGGCACGTGTCGCTTATGGGCGAGCGCTCGAGCTGACTCTGCGTGGCCCGGAGCAACGGTTTCTGGAGCGCCGGCTGGCAGGTCTTTCGGACAGCCCCTAACCTGGGCGGTCGCCCAGTCGAACGAGCGCCGGGTGATCTCGAGGAGTTCGTCGTGGCGATCATCTGCGATCAGATCGAGCATCGTCCTGCCGCCATAGCCAGGGGCGGGTGTCGGGCGATTCCGGCCACCCGTCCGGGCTTCAGCTTGCGCTCGAGTAGGTCCGCGATCGAGGAGACGGTGACTACCTGCGCTTGACGTTCGCTAGGGGCGCCGCTCTCGATCCAGTCGCTGATGGCTTGGCGGCTGACACCGAATAGTCGTGCCAGCTCTGTGCGCGAGAGGTCAAGACGGTCTGGATGCGCTCCAGTACAGGTTCCTCGACGTCGAGGCCGCGGCGTACGCTGCGTAGGAAGCGCCTCAGTTGGAGCTCATCGAGGCGAAAGATCTGCGCACCTGCGGGAGGTGGCAAAGCCGTCGCGTCGGGGACCAGTTCACGCAGGGATGCGAGCGCGTGCAATGCCACCCCTAGATCCCGCGCATGCCAGCGACGACCAAGTACGCATCTTGGCCGAACGCTACATCCGTGAGCAACGAGCGACCTACGACTTCGATTTCGAGATCACAAGACAGCACGAAAGGTTCGATTGGCTGGACAGACTGCCCAGCGACACTCCAGCGTCGTCTATGCGAATATTCGGTCTGGTTCCTGTGGATGCTCAACCGGGGATGGCGCGCTTGGATTGCATAGCGATGGTGCGACCGCGAGAGGCGGCGTGAATGACTGCAACTTGGACGATTCCGGCTTATGCGCGTGTCCCAAGATCGAGCTCATCTTTCACGCGGTCGAGGAGCCCCTGTCGATGAGCGTCGAGCTGCGTCATCTGCGCTATTTCATCGCGCTGGCCGAGGCGAAGAGCTTTGGTCGCGCGGCTGCCGCGCTGGGGATCGCCCAGCCCGCGCTGAGCCAGCAGATTCGAAAGCTGGAGTCCGAAATGGATGTCGTGCTCTTTGTGCGTGGCAACGATGGCTCTCACCTCACCGCGGCAGGCGAGGCGTTCCTACCGGGAGCGACGGCGACCATCGCCGACGCAACACGCGCGGTAGCAAGCGCCCAGAGGGCAGGACGTGGCGAGAGCGGTCACCTGAAGGTCGGCTTCATCGGCTCCTCGGCAGACAGCTTGATCCCGATCGCGCTTCGTCTCTTTGCGAAAGAGCGCCCCGACGTTGAGATCTCGCTCGTCGAGACGGACCTTGCCCATCTCCTGGGATGTTTTGAACGCGAGGAGCTTGATGTGGCCTTCGTGCGCCGGCCCGTCGACGATCCAAGGCTTCGGACTGAGCTCGTGGCGGTGGATGACGTCGTGGCTGTGCTTCCGGACGGCCATCCGCTCGCCGCCCGGCAGTTGATCCCGCTCGCTGCGCTCGCAGAGGAGGCTTGGGTTGTGCCTCCGGCGTCCGCTTCAAAGGCATACCGTGAGGTGCTCCTCGCTGACTGTAGACGGAGCGGCTTTGAACCGACGATCAGCGCCGAGGCGGCGACACCCGAGGCCATCATCGGCCTCGTCGCCGCCGGAACCGGTGTGTCTATGCTGCCGAAGGGGTCTCACGCGCTTCCCCGTGAAGGCGTCTGCACGGTGCCGATTCAGGGTGAAAAGTCGGTGGTAGTTATGGCCTGGCGCGAGGATCGCCGGACCCCCGTCGCGACCACCTTCATTGGGATTACGCGCCAGATCGCTCGCTCCGATCGCTCGCTACAAGGAACTAGCGGACTACTTTCGGCCGGCGAGTCACCGCGCAGCTCAATTGAGCGGCCCCGAGCTTCTCATGTGCCAAGATGAAGCCTATGAGTCATCCTCGGATCCATGCGACTTGTTCAGTTATGGTGTTGTTGATCGTTGCCGGCTGTGGGACCGCACAGCAGAAGTCTGGCGATAGTTCGAATGCTGGTGGATCTCAGACGGCAGCCAGAGTCGCGCGCTATACGGTCCCGATGGGCGAGATGCCAGCAAAGTGTGTCCGTCGGGCGCCCGACCATATATCACCAAACACCTGGCCTCCCACGCGCCGAGAGTTGGCCCCAAAGGGCGCAATCGCGATTCGTCTTTGTCGGTATGGCGTCCTACCGGGCGTCCGACTACAAGGCGCAACGCTGTTGACTGCCCCGAGTGCCGTCAAGCGGCTGGTCGCCGACTTCGACAGTCTTCCTAAAGAACCACGACGTGTGGTTTGTCCAGTGGACCTGGGCTCGGGAATCGTAGCGCTTGTTACTTATCGCGCGGGACCGCGAGTCGCTATTGCCGTCCATCTCACCGGCTGCGCTCTCGCGATGAACGGAAACCTCATCCGCTCGGCGTCAGGCTTCGCCACAACGAGCCGATCCGGCCCCGAGCTACTTGCTCAGCTCCGCAGATTGACGTCCTCGCCAAAGCCTCTTAGCTAGTTAGCTGTTCATCGGTGGTTGAGCCTCGCTTAACCGGTGATCACGATTCAACGCTCGCCCCATAAGCATTCGGCATGGCCGTATAACCGCCGAGCACTTCCCAGGGCGGGACACCCCAGGTATAACGTGCTACACAGCCCAGATCCTGTAGGGGAGGAATGAAGAGCATGGACATCATCGCGTTCGGACGAGATAAAGGGGAACTCGACTCCAATGCTTCCTGGCGCTCGATGAGCGGTGTCGGCCTATCCAGCCGGCTTGCGCTAGGTGTCATCGCCGCCGTGTGGTGCTGTGTCTGTGCGCCGACCGCAGTCGGCGCGGTACCGGCTGGCTGTCCTGGCGGTGTTGAACCGTACAGCGCCGCCCCGGCGGTGCGCGAAGCCTGTGGCATTCACCTCCATCAAAGGCGGTCAACAGCAAAACTGCCATACGGAGGCACCGAGTACAACTACGAAGAGCCAAACGGGGGCACAGTCTCGCTGACCGTCCCACCGGCGTCTTTCGACGCCGCAAAGGCATCCCCGAGCGAACTGGAAACCTTCGGCATCCCGCCGGAACCGCCGGCTGGCTCAGCAGAATACCCCTTGTGGAAGGGAATGATCGAAAAAGGTATTCATTTCCTCGCGCCACCCCCAGCGCTAGCCCAGGTGCGACGCCCGGGTCTCCAATCCACAAAGGATAATGCCCCCCTAGACGGAAACCCGGCACCAAATCTACTCGCGACGACAGGGGGATCAGGGGCGAGGTGGTCAGAATCCCTAAACGAGAACTGGTCGGGATATCTTACGTGGAACGGGAAAGGAAGCTATACACAAGAGTCGACGTACTTCATAGAGCCAAGCAACAAAGGCGACACGTGCAGTCCTGTGGGCTCCGCTATATGGGGAGGCCTCGGGGGCAACTACGAAGGAGCTCCCCTAGGGCAGGACGGAACTGAACAGGGTTCTTCCCCGATTCAAGAACACCTCGGATGGTTTGAGGTTCTACCAAGTGGATCGGAAGCGGCGATGCCGGAAATTCACGCTACCCCTGGGCATTACTTCCTAGCAGCCGTGCAATACCACGGCTCGGAAGAATACAGCTTCTACGAGTACAACTACAATAAAGGTGAAACGGCTCGAGGAATCGCCCACGGAAGATTTGACGGCAATGTAGCGGACTTCATCGTTGAGCGCCTAGGCACAGATGGTATGGTCAACGTTGGATCGGTGACGATGCAAGGATTCATCAACGGCACAGCGTTTGCGTCCTCGGGGCGCAAGACCCAACGCGAGGTGATGGTCAACACAAAACTAGAAATAAACGCGCAGCCGGGCGCGATTACGAATCACTACGAATTTCACAATAAGTACGAACGTTGCCCAGGGTCTAGCCCCAAAAAAGGTAAGGCAGAAGAAGAAGGTGCGCCGCCGGTAGCAACGACGGCTGCAGCCTCGGCAGTTGCGGGATCGACCGCGACGCTCAATGGCACCATCAATCCCGAGGGACACGACACGACATATACGTTTGAATACGGGACGGAAGCTGAAAACTACAGCTCTTCCACGCCGGAACAGGACGCGGGCGCGGGTACGAGCAGCATGGCCGTCAGTGCTTCGGTCACCGGTCTGCAGCCGGGAACGACGTACCACTACCGCGTCATAGCCACCAGTGGCACCGGCATCGTGGCCGGAGAAGATAAGACGTTCGCGACAACCGGCAAACCGCCTTCGCCACCACCAACCGTGACCACCGAAGGCGCCAGTGGTGTCGGCACTCAGACGGCCACTCTCAACGGTACCGTGAACCCGAATGGTCTCGACGCACACTATTATTTCGAATATGGTACAAATCGTACACTGTTCGAAAGTTTTGCTCCCTCGCCGCCGGGTAACGATGCAGGGTCCGGAAGCACGGCCGTCAAAGTCAGCACGGGATTGACAGGTCTTGTGCAATGCACCACATATTTCGATCGTTCGGTCGCAAATAACTCGACGGGAACGGGCGACGGGGCCGAAAAAGAATTTACCACACTATTCTCTCCTCCAGTTTACTTCTCCCAGTTTGGCAAAGAAGGAAGTGGTAACGGAGAATTCAAGAAGCCGGTATTCGTTGCCATTGACGCTAATGGCAACGCGTGGGTAAGTGACCGCAACAACTATCGAGTTGAGGAGTTCTCGGAATCAGGTAATTTCGTCGGCGCGATCGGATCTTTGGGGACAGGTAACGGGCAGTTCATTGAACCTTCGGGGGTTGCGATTAATGAGAGCGCGGCGGACATTTATGTCGCTGATAAAGCTATGAATAAGATCGAGGAGTTCTCGACAGGTGGAACATTTATAAGAACATTTGGGAGTTCGAATCTCGTAGGCCCCACCGGCGTAGCGATTGACGCCAGTGGCGACGTATGGGTCTCTAACGATCTCGGCAATATCAAGAAGTTCTCTGCAACCGGTGCGTTGATTGCTTCTTATGGCGGAGAAGGACATGGTAATGGGGAGTTCAAACGCCCCCAGGGAATCGCGATCAACACCTCAACTCATGCCTACATTGCCGATGGAGCCAATAACCGAGTTCAAGAGCTATCCTCTGAAGGGGCCTATCTTGGTCAGTTCGGAGCGAAAGGCGCGGGAAATGGGCAATTTGAAGACCCCTATGGCGTTGCCATCGACCCTCGTTCGGGTAACATCTTTGTGGTCGACGAAGAAAATGACAGGGTTGAGGTATTCACGCCAGTTGGAACATTTCTCGGACAGTTTGGTTCCGATGGTTCTGGTAACGGGGTATTCATTGAACCAAAAGGGATCGCGATAAACGCCTCCGGTGATGTGTACGTTGTCGACTCTGGGAATGATCGTGTCGAGGAGTTCATGCCAGTTGGTAACTGCGGGTAGCTGCCGACGGTCGCGTCTCATGAGCCGGGGGATTTGATGTTGCGGGAGTAGCCTCCGCTTTGACCCTGAACAAGTCGGAGATGGAGGTACGCCCGCATGGAGAAGGTAGCCCCGAGCGAAAGGTTTCGCTCAGAACTGGATGGGGTGCTGGCCGGTGTCGGCGGCGAGGAAAACCCGATCGAGATGGTTGGGTGGCTTGGAGCGCGGCTGATCCTGTTAGCAGGCGTTGGAGGACGAGGTCACTGAGTTCCTTGGCCGGCAGCGCTATGAGCGCGGGCGAGACGGTGAGTCACCGTAACGGGCATGAATCGCGGACGGTCAAGACGACGAGCGGCTTGTAGATCACCTCACCGGCCGAAGCGCGATCGGCTCGTTGCTCGAATATCGCCACATCCACTTTCGCCAAAGCCAACTCGGCTGCCAGCATCATTCCCGTCGGACCGCCTCCGGCGATCGCTACCGCGTGCTCGGTCATATCCACACTCCAATCTGGTAATCGCCTCTTGCGCGCACCCAGGGACCATGGCGGGACAGCTGTGGCGGCCGATCAGGTAATCGGTTCGGCCAGCTCGACGATGATCCCCTGAGGGCCGCGGAGATAGCAGAGTCGGTAGCTGTCGCGGTAGCGCCCCAGCTCGCCGATGAGCTCTCCGCCGCGGGCCTCCAAGCGTGCCACGACGGTGTCGATGTCATCGACGGCGAAGGCGACGTGACGGATGCCGAGGGCGTTCGCCGGCGCTTGCCGCTCGCCGCCGACGGCCGAGGGGCTGTGAAACTGGGTCAGCTCGAGTCTCCCGTGTCCGTCTGGAGTCTTGAGCATGGCGATCTGCGCTTGGACGCCTTCGAGCCCGACGATGCGGTCCACCCAATCGCCCTCGACCGGCGCTTCGCCCTCCAGGTCGAGTCCCAGCTCGACGAAGAACGCCACGGCGTCCGCGAGGTCTTCGACGACGATGCCCACGTGGTCCATCCGCTGAATTGCCATATGGGCGATGGTAGGTGGTCGAGCACCGTCTCAGGAATCGGTCTCGAGCGGCGCCCGCCGAACCCCACTTCGTTGCCATCGGGATCGCGAAAGAGGACCTCGCGTACACCGTTGGAGTAGGTCTCCTGCTTATCGCCGGGTGACCCAAGCAGCCGCGTGGCTACCACCATGCGGCAAACGGCGTGCGCGTGGTGACGGCCGGGCGCGGTTCGCCGGCGCGGTCGAAGAACGCCAGCTCCTGATTGTCGGGCCTGGCGTTGGTGGCCGCAGAGCGACATGCCACTCCGGTGAGCTGGCTTTCGAAGGCGCGGCTGCCGATTGGCTGACACGTGGCGTGCGTGACGGGGCGACCGTTGCGGTATCTCGGATAGCTGGTGGGGAGCGCTACAGCGGCGAGCCCATCCTCGGAGACGCAATCGAGGTGTGTCAGGGTCGGTACCTCCACGGTCACGAGGTCGTGTTGAGCCGACGGTTCGAGGTCCTCTGGTCCGTAGGGAAGGCCGCCGAGCTTGTGCAGCACCTGTAGCCGACTGGTGGGCACGCTGTCGTGGAGATAGAGAACGGCGAACGCGCCGGGCGGGTTCCATCGGCCGCCCCTGCGCTGACCGTAGCTAGTGTCGAGCGGGTCGACCCAGTCAGGCTCGGCAAGGCGGAAATAGGTTCCGCCGCGGCGCAGGGTGCGCATTGTGCTCTCGACCGGCTCGGAGGGCATTTAGGCTGGGCTGTCTAATTTAGCCGGCGGTCGCCCAGTCGAAGGAGCGGCGGGTGATCTCGAGAAGCTCGTCGTGTCGATCTTCGACGATTAGATCGAGCATCGACTTTCCGCCATAGGCGGGGGCGGCGTGCCGGGCGATTCCGGCCACCCGCCCGGGCTTCAGCTTGCGCTCGAGTAGGTCGGCGATCGAGGAGATGGTGGCCACCTTCGCTTGACGTTCGCCGGGGACGCCGCTATCGATCCAGTCGCTGATGGCTTGGCGGCTGACACCGAATAGTCGTGCCAGCTCGGTGCGCGAGAGGTCAAAGACGCTTTGAATGCGCTCGAGCGCGGGCTCTTCGACGTCGAGGTCGCGGCGCACGCTGCGCAGGAAGCGTCCGGTCTGGATCTCATCCAGGTGAAAGACCTGCGCCCCGGCGGGCGGTTGCAGAGCTGTAGCGTCGGGGACCAGCCCGCGCAGCGAAGCGAGCGCGTGCAACGCCACCCCGTCGTCCAGGCCGAGCACGGCCGTCCAGCGGGAGAAAGGCGCACCGACGGCGCTCTGCTCGAAGGCTGCCTCCAGCCACGAGACTCGTGAGCCCGAGGGATCCGCGAGCTCAACATCGCCGTCTGCGCCGGCCACGAGCGTGTCGGGGCGTCGCGCCGCGGCCTCGCTGAGTAGGGCTCGGCCGAGGCGCCTGTAGTGGTACACGTAGCGCGCCGCGCCCTGCGCGTCGCCCGCCAGCGCCTCGCGCAGCGCACGCGCGGCCTGGGCTATTGCCTCGCCCCCAATCTGGTTGACCAACTCTCGCACCTGGGCGTCGTAGGGCGCGTCAAGCAGCTGGTCGGTGCGCACTTTGGAAGCCATAGAGTGAACACTCTAGCGCAACCAAAACGCAACCGCAAGGGAAACGCAGGTTGGGACGACGATGGCAGCTATGGCCGTAGGCGTCGTGCGACGTTGTCCGATGGAACGAGGTGACGCTGGTCGGCCGGCGATGACCGGCGCGTAGTGTTCAGCCAACCGTGACGGGACTCCGACGGCCCGAGTGTGACTCGTGCGCAAGGTTCGATGGGCTAGACGGACCAGAGGGCTTGGGCGGGGGAGAGGCGTGCGGCGCGTAGGGCGGGAACGAGCCCGGCGAGGGCGCCGATGGCGAGGGAGGCGGCGATGCCGCCGGCCCAGGCTTCGGTGGGGATGACGGTGGCCCAGTGTTCGGCGTGGGCGTAGACGGCGGTGGACGCAGCGCCGAGGGCGACTCCGACGGTTCCGCCGAGCAGGCCGAGCAGAATCGCCTCTGAGAGGAACTGTGAGCGGATTTGTCCGCGGGTCGCGCCGAGTGCCCGTCTTAGGCCGATCTCCGAGCGGCGCTCCAAGACGCTGATGATCATGATGTTCGCGACCCCTACCGCACCTACCAGGAGGGCGACGGCGCCGAGGCCGAGGAACAGACCGTTGAGCGCGCTCTTGGCGTCGGCTTGGGCAACGAGAGCGGCGGAGGGTTGGCTGACGTTGACCCCGCTGGGGTTCTCAGGGTTGGCGGTTGCGGCGAGGAGGTTGTCCACAGCGTTAACCCGCTCGTTGCGCGCCCGCAGATAGACGGTAGAGGGATGCCCGTCGAAGCCAAGGTATTTCTGCGCCGCGGGGTAGCCAACCAGGACTGCTGAGTCGACATCAGAAGCGAGCACGGCCGGTCTGAGGATGCCGGCAAGGTAGAACCATTGGCCGCCCACCCAGATGCGCTGACCAGGATAGATCCGGTCGATGCCCAACAGACGCGCGCTGGTGGAGCCGAGGACGGCGACGGGCTCCTGGGCGGTAGCGGCGTTGAGATACTGGCCATCGGCGAGGCTGGTTGCGAGGACCGCAGGGAGATCCAGGGACGCAGCTTCCACGGTCAGACCGTTGGTGTCGACCGAGGGGATGAACGGGTTGCGGAAGGCGCTCACGCCGGCTACCGCTCCAGTGCTCTGCACCTGCTGGACCCCGCCGATTCGGCCGATCATGTCCGGTGCGGCGGTCGGCAGCTCAACTGTGCCGCCGGTGAGGCTCTGGCCGTTGGTCACTGTGAGCAGGTTCGTGCCGAGCCGGTTGATCTCTGACAGCAGCCCTGCTTGGGAGGAGGCGGACAGTCCGAGCACGGCCACGATCGCGGCCACGCCGATCGCGATACCGAGCGCGGACATTCCGGCTCGCAGCTTGCGGGTGCGCAATCCCACGGCGGAGATCCGGACCAAGTCGGAAGCCGGCATGTGCCTGCGGCCCACGGTGGCGATTGCGGTCACGACGGTCTCTCGTGGGCCGGGCGGGTGTCGGCGAGGATGTGGCCGTCGAGGATCTCAACCTTCCGGGGCATCCGCTCGGCGATCGCGTGGTCGTGGGTGATGACCACGATCGTCGAGCCGGTCTGGTTGAGCTGGTCGATCAGCGCCAAGATCGACTGCCCGGTCGCTTGGTCGAGGTTCCCGGTCGGCTCGTCCGCGAGCACGATGGCAGGCTGGCCGACAAGGGCCCGGGCGATCGCCACCCGTTGGCGCTGGCCGCCGGAGAGCTGGGTGGGACGGGCATCGGGGCGCTCGGTCAGGCCGACCAGCGTCAGGGCGTCCACCGCGCGTTCGCGGCGCTCGGTGAGGGGGATGCCGGCGTAGAGCAGCCCGTCAGCGACGTTGTCCAGGACGGTGGAGTGCTCGGCCAGGAAGAACTGCTGAAAGACGAACCCGATCCTCGTTGCCCTCAGATAGGCCACGTCGTCGTCCGCCATGTCAGCGATGTCCAGCCCGGCGATGCTGATCTTGCCTTTGGTCGGGCGGTCGAGGGTGCCCATCAGCTGTAGCAGCGTGGTCTTGCCCGACCCCGACGGGCCGACGATTCCCACCTGCTCGCCCTTGCCGACGGTGAGGCTGACCCCGCGCAGCGCGTGTACGGGTGGCTCGCCGGGATAGATCTTGGTGACGTCATGGACGTCGAGTACCGGCGGCTCCGCACGATCGCCGGCGAGTTCATTCCCGGCTGCGTTGTCGGGTGTCGGTGATGGGGTCGACGTCACGGCGTCGGCACCGCCACGTTCTGACCGGCGGCAAGGCCTGGGCCCGTGACCTGCACGAGACCGTCGGCGTCGTCGAAAAGACCGAGCGAAACCGGCACGAGATGGTGGCGCGCCCCAGCGCGTGCATCGAGGACCTCGACGGAATAGCCACCGCTGGCTTGGGCTAGCAGCGCGGTCACAGGCACGACCAACGCGGCCCGCACGCTGGCGGTGGTGATGCCGACCTGTACCGGGGCCTGATCCCACGTGCCAGTGGCGCCCGGATCGGATGGGGTGATGTCCACCGCGATGGTCGGCGTGCTGCCAGACGAGCATGTGTCCGTTCCGGGCGCGGCGGAACTCGATCCCTGCCCGCCCGTCCCAGAACTTTGTGGGCAGGTAGCGACACTGCCGACAGAGGAGACGACACCAGGGCTGATCTGGTTGTTGGGAAGGGTGATGCTCACCTTGTTCCCGACGGCCATGCTGGTCTGTTGGGAGGCGTCCAACGCCACCTGGACCTGGCGCGTGGTGGAGGTGCCCTGTAGCACCGTATCGCCGGGTTGGGAGCTGCCCCCGGGCTGGGCTGAGAGGCTCGTCACCCTCAAGGCCGTCGGCTCGAAAACCGCCTGGCCGAGAGTCAGTGCGCCGTTGGGAGTTACGCCGAGTGCGTTCTGAAGGCCCTCCACGGCCGTGGTGGTCGACGACCCGAAGTACGCGGAACTTGGGTTGAGCTGAGCGTGGGTGGCATACCTGAGCGCGACCAGATCGGCGTTGAGCTCGGCCACGTCGGGGCCCCTCGCCCCAGCGGAGAGGGTCCGGTAGGCGGGCGTCGAGCCGTAGAGCAACACCACCGGCCGGTTGTTCACCCGGTAGAGCGCGTGTCCCTGACGGATCACGTGGCCGAGCGTGGGCAGTTGGGTGTACGTTCCGTGGGCTTGGTCGATCACCGAGTAGGGCGAGCCGTCCGATTGCGCCCGATAGGTGAGGATTCCACCTTGGGAGACCATCGCGGAGAGCGTTCGCTTCTCCACCTGCGCGGTGCCAACCGGCAACGGACGGGCGGCCGCACGCGCTGGCTTGCCGCCTGACATGACGAGCACACTGCCGGTGAGGGCAGCCACGGCGCCCGCCGCGGCACCTACCCAAATCTTCCGTTTCATCGGGTGACTCCCGCCGCGGCCGCCACATCTCCGCACTTCTGCATCGCAGCTTTGAGAATGCTCATACCACCGGGCTGGTTGGACGATGGGATTCGATTCGTGTCGACTAGCGGCTGGCCATTGACTGGGTCCGGAAAGTCGGTCACGCCGTTCTCGCGGATGCACTGGGCGAACTTCAGGGCCGCGGCCTGCTGCTGGGAGCTTCGCTTGCTGCCCATGAACCCGGGTGGCTCCAGGTCTTTGCATGCGCTGATGGCCTGCCTGAACGCCGGGGTGCTCGTGTCAATCGACGAACCGTTCGCTATCGCGTCGATTGTGAGTTCGCCCGAGGCGCTCGGATCCGGGAATTTGCTGACTCCGTTGCTTCGCATGCACTGGGCGAACCTCACCGCCTTCTGGGCAGTGGGGGCAGTGTTGTTGCCACCGTCGCCGGCGCCGGTCTCGGCGGGTACGGTCGAACCGCACCCGCCGAGCAAAGCGACCATGGCGGTCGCGGCAAGAGCGGCCAGTGGCCGTGGCTTTCTATTCATGTGTTCTCCTGTGGGTAGCGAGCGCGTCGATGGATCGGTTCTGCGCCGAGGCTCCGGGGAGCGAACCAGGGTGGAAGGCCGTGTCTGACTTCTTGTCCTCCTGGACCGCTTGCGTCGGGCGTGGAGATGCGCACACGGATCGCTGGGGTCACGGAGTCGATCATTTGCCTGGCGGCCTCGGCCGCGGCGGTGAGAAGCGCCGAGGTGTCGCTGCCTCGCCCCTGGCCCATCACCACTCCGACCGCGGTCAGCTGGCGTCCACCGACTGTCACCGGGGTGAAGAAGGCCAGACACCCGCCCGCTGCGGAGTCCGATCCGGTCTTGCCGGGGTAGCCATCGGCGATCAGGGGGTTGTAGTTGGTGAGCGTGCCGGCGAGCGGCAGCGTCACGCTGGGCATCGAGACGATCTGGCGAAAAATCGGGAATCGCATCGCCCGCTCAAAGACGCGCAGCTGGTCGGCGGCGGTCGAGACAGTGCCCGGGTCGAATCCGCTGGGATCGGTGTAGGTCGTGTGGTCCATCCCGAGCGCGCGCGCTTGGGCGTTCATATCGGCGACGAAGCTGGTTTGGCTGCCTGCCACCCGGGCGGCAAGGATCCAGGCGATGTTGTTGGCGGAGGGGATCAGGAGCCCCTCGAGCAGTTGGCGCTCGGTCAGCTGCTCGCCGGCAGCCACGGCGACGCCCGACTGATTCTCGGCAGTGTCCTCGGCCTCCTCTTGCGCCTGGGCCTCGGTGATCGCGATCGCGAACCCGTCTTGCCTGGCGCTTAGTGGGTAACGCTTGAGGACCAGGTAGGCGGTCATCACCTTCGCCACGCTTGCGATCGGGACCGGATGCTCGTCGGGGCTGGCCGCCGGCCGGCCGTCGCCGAGCACCAACGCGGCTTGACCTTGCTGTGGCCAGCTGATCGCTGACATGGAGGTGCGGGGCCGGTCGTTGCGCTTGCGTTGTATGGGCACATGCACATAGCCCGTGTCGTTTAGGAGATGGCTAGTCGTAAGGGGGAGGAGCAGGACCAGGAGGACGCCGAGCAGCAGGCGCCGGCGACGCGCGCGGTACTTGGTCGGTCGGCGGCGGGTCGCCGGTCTTGCTGATTGGCTGTGGGCCACGCTGCCATTGAAGGCGACGGGGTGTTGCCGGGACGTATGCGTTTTTGGATATGCCGAAGATATGTCTGAGCTGCCAGCATCCGAAGGCATGCGTGTGTTGATCGTCGAGGACGAGCCCTACATGGCACAGGCCATACGTGATGGCCTACGCCTCGAGGCGATCGCGGCAGACATCGCAGGCGACGGCGACAGAGCGGTGGAGTTGCTGGGCGTCAACGCCTACGACGTTGCGGTGCTTGACCGCGACATTCCTGGTCCCTCGGGCGATGAGATCGCTAAGCGCATCGTCGCTTCAGACAGCGGCATGCCGATCCTGATGCTCACCGCCGCCGACCGTCTCGACGACAAGGTCTCCGGGTTCGGACTCGGCGCCGACGACTATCTCACCAAGCCTTTCGAGCTCGCAGAGCTCGTGCTCAGGCTCAGAGCGCTCGACCGCAGGCGCGTCCACAACCGGCCGCCTGTGCGAGAGATCGCGGGCGTGCGGATGGATCCGTTCCGGCGTGAGGTCTACCGCGACGGTCGATACGTCGCGCTGACCCGCAAGCAGTTCGCGGTGCTTGAGGTCCTCATCGAGGCAGAAGGCGGCGTGGTCAGCGCCGAGGAACTCCTGGAACGAGCGTGGGACGAGAACGCAGACCCATTCACAAACGCCGTGCGGATCACCGTCTCGGCACTGCGCAAACGCCTCGGTGACCCCGAGATTATCGCCACCGTAGCCGGCGCCGGGTACCGCATCGAGACAGCGTCCGGTACCGGGCGGGGGGGAGGGGAGCGTGGATAAGGCGGCTGAGTCGAGCGTTTGCTTCAAACTCACCCTGAAGGGCGGATGTTGGATTTGAGGATGTCGCGTCTCTCGCTCGCCAAGCTCGCGCCACGTCTGATGCCTCAAGTGCCCTCGCCGACGGTTCGTCTGCGCCTGACCCTGCTCTATAGCGGCCTTTTCCTCGTCTCTGGAATGATGCTGCTCGTAACGACCTACCTACTCTTCCGCAGGAGTACCGGCGTCGACCTGATCGTCCCGACCGGGACCGCGCATCGATCGGCCGACCCGGGCGCCTTCAACGAGGTGCGCCGAATCTACGCCGAGGCCGTCGAACGTGACAGGCATGGTCTGCACCAGGGACTCATCCAGTCTGGGATAGCTCTGGCGATCATGACCGCGGTCTCGATCGCGCTCGGCTGGCTGGTCGCAGGCCGGGTCCTGCGCCCGCTACGCACGATCACTGCTACGACGCGGCAGATCTCCGAGCGCAACTTGAACCAACGCCTCGCGCTCTCTGGGCCGCGAGACGAGCTGAAGGATCTTGCCGACACGGTCGATGGCCTCCTTGCGCGGCTCGAGGCACACGTCTCAGAACAGCAGAGATTCGCCGCCAATGCCTCCCACGAGCTGCGAACCCCACTGGCGATCATGCAAACCCTTCTCGATGTGGCCCGTAACGATCCAAACGCCGATGACGGCGACCTCGTCGATCGCCTCCGGGCTGTCAACACGCGAGCGATTGACCTCACGGAGGCATTGCTCATGCTCAGTCGCGCCGACCAGCGATCCTTCGCCCGAGAACGCGTCGACCTGTCCCTCATAGCCGAAGAAGCCACGGAAACGCTGCTTCCACTCGCAGATAAACGCGGCCTCAGCATCGAGACCTCCGGTGAGATAACCCCCGCCAGCGGCTCTCGCCCGCTACTGCTGCAGTTGACTACGAATCTTGTGCACAACGCGATCGTCCACAACCTGCCTGGCCAGGGCACGGTGTGGGTCACGACCAGCGCTCACCCCGACGGCGTGGAGCTCATAGTCGAGAACACCGGCGAGCAGCTTGCACCAGATGTGGTGTCTGCGCTTGTTGAGCCGTTTCGGCGCGGCACTGAGCGCATACGCACCGATCATGGGGGTGTCGGCCTCGGCCTGGCAATCGTCAAGAGCATCACCCAAGCACATGCCGGAACGCTCACGCTCACGCCGCGAGTCGCGGGCGGGCTCTGTGTAACGGTGCAACTCCCGGCGGCGCCAGCCACACCGGTAGCTTGACGGACGCCTTGCGGGTGATACCTCAGCTTTCACCAAACGGGTAGTGCATCAGTTTGGATCTCAACGCTGGCGCCTGGCAACGATCCGATTGATGCGAGCCGTGATGAGCACAAACATCGCGTCTATGGCGGCGATCTCACGAGCGCGCCGAATCGCAAGACGATCAACCCACACCGCGACAGACACAAAGGCCACGTCAAGGATGACATCGCCCGGGATGTTGTCTTTCGAGGGACTCAGCACCACCCACACGGCGAGAAAGGTCAGGCACAGGGCAAGCAGGACGATGGTGGTCACGGAGACGCGCCTGGGCTTGCCAAGACCTCTGTAGCGCAATGGACGCTTAGGTGCACCGTTCATCGTTCCGGATAGTCTCTCAGTTCGAGAGTTCGCCGATCTCTGCTGGCGTCCAGATGTGGTCTTCGAGGCCTGCGGCCATCGCCGGGAGGGGGGCCAGATCAGACCGCCGTTCCCGCGGCGTGGCTCGTCGGTCAGCGCACGACCGAGGACGGCCTGCTGACGTGTTCATGTTGACCTCAAGGACCCGTTTGCCTGAGCGAATCCAGCTCAGCACAGACGGACACCAGGCATAACCGAGGAAGCGTCCCTATGCCTTCGAGGCGGATGAGGTTGATTGGGCACAGATCCACAAGATCTACAAGAGCCAACAGGTCGCTCCTGGTCGGTACAGCCCGCCAGCCTGCACGGGCACGAAAGTCACGGTCAGGCTAAGGAACCCCGATCCAGCCGGATCAGCACAAGCTACGTCGAGCGACAAAACTTCACGATGCGAATGGGGATGCGCCGGTTCACGCGGCTACGAACGGGTTCAGCAAGAAGATCGAGAACCACATCGCGTCCGTCGCAATCCACTTCATGCACTAACTCATGCACTAACTGCGGCGGCCCACACAAGACGCTCGCCAACCCATACCCGCGCACTCCAGTTATGGCCGCAGGCGTCGAGGACCACGTTTGGCCGCGAGCCGAGATTGTGGAGCTTTCAAACTGAGCGTATTTCCGGGTAGCACAAGGTCCGGACGGAACGACAGATGGTCCGGCGTCTCTGATTTTTGCCCTGCATATCGACGGATTTTGTGGCTATAGGACCCCTCGGGGCCTAAAGTCGGGTTGTAGTTGGTCGATAAATTGGGTAGTCTAGTTGCAGGGCATGCCTTGACAAACGTCGAAGATGCTGGTAGTGCGAGAGCCAAGGAGCCATGATGACGGTCGCTGAGCAGGTGCAGGCCGAGGAGAGCCTCGGTCGTGCTCTGGTTCAATATGCTGGGAGATGGGTCGCTATTCGCGATCACAAAGTCGTCTGCGACGCAGAGACTCTGAGAGATCTACTTGCCGCCATCGAGACCCATGACACCGGTGCCATCGACCGAGGCATCGACAGAATCCTCGAAGTCTCCGAGCACCCCTCAGCAAGCTGCTTCTTCTAGTAGTCAGACCTTTCCGTATGGGGCGGTCGCGAACGGTCCGGCAAGGCCAGCAATACCTGTGACGTTGCATTCAGTGGACGGCGAGAAACGCTTTCCGCTGTACGCGATCCCCGATAGCGGGGCCGATACATCGTGCTTCCCGGAAGATTGGGCATCTCCACTAGGGATCGACCTTGCAGGCTGCCATAAACGGCCCGTCATTACCGGCGCAGGGCTTGGCTATCACCACGTTGCTGAGACTCCGCTCATCGCGATTGTCGCGGGGCGCACAATCGAGCTTTGTGCCTGCTTTGGTCCAGTAGGTGCGGCCCTTTTGGGGCGGGATGACTTTTTCAGCCACTTTCGGGTCGAGTTCGATCAGCGAGGCAAAGTCACCATGTTGCATCCCTACGCTGACCCAAACTGACCCACTACCCAGGAGCGCTCGATAATGTATGTTATGTCAACCTAGAAAGGACGCGCGCGTCGAAGAGACCTGTACGTGACCCTCCCCGCAGGCCCGCAATCACCGGACGTGATCGGCCATGCTCGCAAGCGTTAGAGCCACCACGACGCTCAAGACGCCCAAGAGGACGATCACGCGCAGGCGCGCCAGCTGGGCTGAGGACCTCGATTTGAAGTGTCGGTCGACGGCGCCCTTTGACCACACGGCACCAGGCGCGGCGCCCGGCTTGTAGGAGCTCACCTCACGAGACGGCGCTGCTCCGGCCAGGCCGGCGCGATCTTCGCGCGCTCGGCGGTCGCTTTCCCAAGGCTCTTCCCGAAATGTGGGCACTTCTGACTATTCGACTTGGTCGCACGGAAGCTTTAGGCGGAAGCTATGTGGGCGGCCGGTTGGCGGTAGTAGCATCGTGGCAATGTCTCTTTGGTTGCTGCTTGCGCTGATGGGGCTGTTCAAGCTCCTGGTGGCTTCGTTGATGCTTTGGATTCCGTTCCGGGCGGACTCGGCGATGGTGTCTTTGGTCGATGAGGAGGACTCCGAAGGCGAAGACGAAGGCGGCACCAAGACGTTGCCGGGTTCGCCGCGGGAGCCGCATCCCAGACGACCGGTGTCCCCCCGCCCGCGCCGTGGCCCGCACGGATCTCCGGCTCTGCCCCGCGCACGGGTACGCGGGCCCGGGTCGCGAGTGCACGCGCGCGCGCGAGTCCAGCCTTAGAGAAGAAGAAGGCCCGCAGACTTAGAGAAGCGGAAAGTCAGCGGTTGCGCTTGCGCTGACGACGCGCGGCCTTGGCCTTGGCGCGGCGCTTGCGTAGGCGAGCGGCGCGTTCGTGGGCGGAGCCGGGATTGCCGAGTCCGTCCACGACGGGCGCCACGCCACGGGCGTCACGGACGATGAAGAAGGCGATCCCTCCGAGCAGGAGCGCGCCGACGATGAAGATCGGAAGAAGGACACTCGTGGAGACGCCTGAGCTGCTCGAGGAAGTCGAGGAGGTCGCGGTTTTGAGGGGGCTTTCTTCTTCTGCGCCTTCGCCGCTTGTGAGGTTTGAGAGCGCGCTCGAGGTCCCGAGGCCTTCCGCGCCGGCGGCCGATCCCGACGCGGACCCTGTCGAGAGTCCGGCCGCCGATCCACTGGAGCCGAGTCCGGCCGCGGATCCGGCGCCGGCGGCACCGCTCTGTTTGGCCAAAGCTTCTTGGACGGCTTGGTTGAGTTGGGCCTTGTCGATCGTGGGCGTGGCGGCGGCCCCGGCCGATGCGATCAGCGCGGGCGCTTGGCCCGCCAACAGGGTTAGAAGCAGAGTCGCGAGCAGCCGGTTGTGGGGGATTCGAAGCATCGAGTCGAAAGGGGTTGGGAGAAGCGAGAATAGCGCCTGGACGTGGGCGCGCGAGCGCCCCGGGGGCCACCTCCATAGAATGGGTTGACGATGGCTCCGAAGCAGAGACAGGTGAGGATCGAGCAGCGCGGCGCCCAGCAGGCGATCGAAGCGCTGGAGCAGCGCAGCGACGAGGAGCTGGAGTCCGAGACAAAGTACAAGTCGGCGGCGCTTGCGATCCTGGGAGCACGAGCTTCTGAGCGCTTCGACGCAGAGCAGGCGCGGGCCTATTTTCAGAGAGCCATCGCGGCCGCGCGTCCTCAGGAAAGGATGCAGATCAGGCGCATGGCGGACGCCTCGCTGGCTTTGGCCGAACGCAGAGCGGGCGATTTGAAGGAGGCTGTGGAGCGTCTGGGCCACACGCCGCCGAGCGGACGTCAGATGTTTGCTTTGCGGGCGATGGGGCTGCTCATCCCCCCTGCGAGCGCCGGAATCGTGGCGCGCATTCGCGGAATCTTGTTGATCGTGGCCCTCATCCTGCTGTTGCTCGCCCTCGGTTTGGGCGTCGTCGAGTTGATCGCGCTTCCGTTTGGCGGTTTGGGGCTTGCGCCGGGGATCCTGCTGGGACTGTTCTTGGCGATCGCGGTGATTGCGATCGCGGCGATGATCGGGCGCAGGCGGCGCGATCGCGCCAAGGCCGCCGGGCCAAGCTCGAAATAGACGTCGCTCGCCCCGTCTTCGGCTCGCCCCGCCTTCGGGGTCACACATGCCGACTTGGCCGAAGCGCGTGGGAGGCTAGCTCGAAGAGAGCGTGGCGCGGCTGATCACGACCGGCGTCCGGGGGGCTCCGTCTTGGGGAGGGTCGGTCGGCAGCTTTGAAATGCGTTGCACCCCCGCGAAACCGCCGACGACGTTTCCGACCAAGGCGTATTGGGGCGGCAGGGGCGCGGAGGCGGCGGTGACGATGAAGAACTGGCTGCCGGATGTTCCGGGCGGGTCGCTGCTGGTCTTGGCCATCGCGACGGTGCCGAGCGTGTAGCTCGTGTCGGCGGGGGGTGGCTCGACGATCTTGTAGCCGGGGCCGCCGGAGCCGTCGCCGTTGGGGTCTCCCCCTTGGATCACGAAGCCGGCGGCGACCCGATGGAAGGTGAGTTCGTTGTAAAAGCCGCTCTTGACGAGGTAGGCGAAGGACGATGTCGTGAGCGGGGCGCGGCGCACGTCGAGCTGGATTTGGATCGGGCCGCAGTTGGTCCTCAGTTCGACGATGTAGCGTCGGGCGGGGTCGAGCTTGAGCGTGGGCTTGCGCACGTTCTGGGCGTCCTTGGGCGCGGGGGTCGCAACCTTTGCGCACTTGCCGGCGGGAGTGCCCGAAGCGGTCTTTGCCGCGAGCAGGGTTTCCGATTTGGGTTTAAAGTTCTTACCCGCGGTGGTTCCCCCTCCTGTCCCGCTCCCGCCGCAGGCCGCCACGACCAAGGCCATCGTCGTGGCTCCGACGCAGGCCGAGAGGCGCGGAGCGACTGGGCGAAGGTGCATCTGGGGCAGCATAGTCGTGCGCTTGGGGGCCGAGGTCGATGTTCGCACGTTCTTAAGCGGGTCTTCGTTATTCCCAATACTGAATAGGCTTGCGGGGTGAGCGAAGGTTTGTGTTTGATCGTGAATCCGGCCGCCGGGGGCGGCAAAGCCGGCCGGGTGCTGCCGGCTGTGGCGGCGGCGCTGGAGGACCGTGGCTTTGGGGTGCGCAGCGAGCTGACGCGCGATCTCCACCATGCTCGAGAGCTTGCGCGCGAAGCGGCTGGGCGCGGCGAGACGGTCGTGTGCTTGAGCGGCGACGGGATGGTCGGGGCGGTGAGCGAAGCGCTGCGAGGGATCCCGGGTTCGCTGTTGGGCGTGTTGCCTGGAGGCAGGGGCAACGATTTGGCGCGTGTGCTTGGTATTCCGCCCGACCCGGTGCAGGCTTGCGATGTGATCGCCGCCGGTTTCTCACGGCCGATGGACTTGGGCGAGGTCGTCTCGGAAGCGGGGAGCGCCTGGGGATCGGAGGGTCCCGCTTCGGAGGGTCACATTTCGGAGGGTCACGTTTCGGAGGGTCCCGCTTCGGAGGGTCCCGTTTCGGAGGATGGGCGGTCGCAGGCGAAAACGTTCGTGGGGATCGCGAGCGTGGGCTTTGACAGCGAAGCCAACCGGATCGCCAACGACGCGCCTAGTTGGCTGGGTGGGCTTGTGTATGCGTATGGGGCGTTGCGGGCGCTGATCTCGTGGCGTGCGGCGCGCTTCACGATCGAGCTGGACCCTCCGGGCGAGCGGCACAGCTTCGACGTCTACAGCGTGGGCGCGGCCAACTCGAAGACCTATGGCGGCGGCATGAAGGCGGCGCCGGGGGCGCTGCTCGACGACGGGTTGCTGGAGGTGCCCGTGCTCGAAAGCGTGAGCAAGCTGACATTCGTGGCGAAGATACTGCCGAAAGTGTTCAAGGGCACGCACGTCGAAGATCCTGGCGTGAAGGTGTTCAGGGCACGCGAAGTGCGGATCGAAGCCGATCGGAAGTTCGTGATGTACGCCGACGGCGACCCGATCGGCGAGCTGCCGGTGGTCGTCAGGGCGGTGCCGGGAGCGGTGAGGGTGTTGGTGCCGGCCGAGGGTCCCGGGACCGAGGCTTTCCTTGCCGGCGCGGGCGCCGCGGCGGCCGCGCTGTGAGCGCGCTGCTCGGGCCGAAGATCGCTTTGGCGCGGACGGCGGGCGCGATCTCGCGACTGCGCGGCGGTGGTGGCACGAGCCTGCCGGGCAAGCTGTTGATGCGCTTGGAACCCGAGGCGATCGAGGCGCTTGGCGGGCGGTTGGAGATGGGAAGCGTGTTGGTGAGCGCCACCAACGGCAAGACGACCACGGCAGCTTTGGCGGCTGCGGTGCTGGAACGCGGTGGGCTCTCGTTGGTGCACAATCAGGCCGGGGCGAACATGGCCGGTGGGGTCGCCTCGACGCTGCTGGAAGCGGCGGGGCGCAAAGGCGCGATCGCGGGCGAGCTGGGGCTGTTCGAGGTTGACGAGATGTGGCTCGATGGGCTGGCCAGGCAGCTGCATCCGAAGGTGGTCGTGTTGGGCAACCTGTTCAGAGACCAGCTCGACCGCTACGGCGAGCTCGACGCGATCGCCGAGCGGTGGGCCGCCGCGGTCGGCCCGGGCGGTCCGGCGGGGGCGGCGGAGTTGGTTTGCAATGCCGACGATCCGCTGCTCGGCGACCTGGGACGCGATCGGGAGAACGTTTTGTATTACGGGGTCGAGGACGACACGCTTGCGCTGGAGGGCATGGCGCATGCGGCCGACGCCAAGCACTGTCGTCGTTGCGGCGCTCCTTATGTGTTCGACGCCGTGTACCTGGGCCACCTGGGCCACTACCACTGCGCCTCGTGCGGTCAGAAGCGACCCTCCCCCACCGTGCTCGCTCGCGCGGTGACGCTCGAAGGCGTGCGGGCGGCTCGCTTCACACTTTGCATTCCCGGGGGCGAGGCCGAGGTGAAGCTGGGGCTGCCGGGGCTGTACAACGTCTATAACGCGCTGGCGGCGGCGGCTTTGGGCGTGGCTATGGATGTCCCGCTGGAGACGATCGTGGCGGGCTTGGAGGCCACGGAGGCTGCGTTCGGCCGCGCCGAGACGGTGCGGGTGAAAGGCCGTCAGACGCGGATCTTGCTGGTCAAGAACCCGGCGGGCGCCAACGAGGTCCTGCGGACGCTGGCCTTGGAGCCGGGCGAGCACGACCTGTTGGGCGTCCTTAACGACAAGACGGCCGACGGGCATGACGTGTCGTGGATCTGGGACGCCGATTTCGAGTTGCTCGCGGGGCGCGTGCGGGTCGTGCGTTGCGCGGGCACGCGGGCACCGGAGCTGGCGCTGCGCCTGAAGTACGCCGGGATCGACCCGGCACGGATCGAGGTGATCGACGATCTCTCCGAGGCGCTGGAGGGTGCGGCGGGCGACTGCCCACAGAACGGAGCAGAAGGTTCCGACGACAGGATCGGCCTTTGCGCCGACGAAGGCTCCGTGGGGGACGGTCGCGGGACACCAACGCTGTATGTCTTGCCCACCTACACCGCGATGCTGGCGCTGCGCGACTTGCTGGTGCGTCGCGGGGAGGCGACCAGCTCATGGCGGTGAGCGAGTCGGGGCAAGGCACCCCCCAGTCGACAGAGAGGCTGGGACTTGCCTCGGGGGACGAAACGGCGGGACGCACGCTGAGGGTGTGCGCGCTGTATCCGGATCTGATGAACATTTACGCAGACCGGGGCAACCTGCTCGTGTTGAAGCGTCGCTGCGAGTGGCGTGGGGTCGGCTTTGCCTTGACGGGCAGCGGCCTGGGCGAAGCGCTCGACGGTGAGGCCCACGACATCTATTACATCGGTGGCGGCCAGGATCGCGACCAGCTGCTTTGCGCCGCGGACCTGGTGGAAGGCAAGCGCGCGGCGCTGCACGAGGCCGCCTCGCGGGGAGCGGTCGTGTTGGGCGTGTGCGGCGGCTATCAGCTGCTCGGCGAGTCCTACACGCTCGGAGACGAACAACTGGAGGGTGTTGGCCTGCTCGACGTGCGCACCGTGCGCGAGGTGGGTCCGCGCTTGATCGGCAACGTTGCGATCGAAGTGGAGATCGACGGAGAAAAACGTGTGCTGGCGGGCTTTGAGAATCATGGCGGTCGTACGGATCTCGGTCATGGGGCGACTCCGCTGGGGCGAGTTCTCAAAGGTCACGGCAACAACGGTCGCAGCGGTTTCGAGGGAGCTCGCTCTGGCAACACGATCGGCACCTACTTGCACGGCCCATTGCTGCCCAAGAACACCTGGTTTGCCGACTGGCTGATCGCCACGGCGCTCGGCGTGGATCTGGACGCACCAACGCCGCTCAACGATGAGCTCGAGCGCGCCGCCCACGCCAGCGCCTGTCGGGCCGCCGGCGTATGACGGCACTTGCTAGAGTTGTCGTTGCTGTTAGCTGTTCAGGAGGTAGCTCCTCCAGCACCCACACCCGACCCGCTCCGGCGGGTCGAGTTGTTTCTGAGGCTATGGACCTATCCGAGTATCAACGCCAGTCGCGACGCACAGCTGAGTATCCCCGCGAGGCATGGCTGGCTTATCCGGCGCTCGGGCTGGCCGGCGAGGCCGGCGAGGTGGCTGAGCACGCCAAGAAGGCGATTCGCGATGACGAGGGCAAGGTCAGCGACGAGCGCAAGGCGGCGATGGCGAAGGAGCTGGGCGACGTGCTGTGGTACGTGGCCCAACTCGCTACCGAGCTGGGGCTCGACCTTGATGAGATCGCGGGACAGAACCTCGACAAGCTCCTCTCGCGCCAAGCGCGCGGGGTCTTGTCAGGAAGCGGCGACGACCGCTAGACGTTCTCCGGGCGGCGCGATACTGCGTCTTCGCTCGTTTGTGTGCACAGCACACGGCACTCGCTGCATCCTTGTCTCGCTTGCCCGGAGAACGTCTAGAGGCTATGCAACCGCAAAACGCGCATAGCGCTCGGCCAGGCGGGCGGGCACCAGGGCCTTGACGAGGACGCCCTCGGGGGTGTCCTTGCGCTCCAGGTCTCCCACTGCCTCGTGCAGCTCGGCGAGCGAGCCTCCTTGGGAATAGGGCAGCAGCAGCTCCATTGGGCGCAGGGTGTGGCGCAACTCTTGCTCGACGCGCGCTTCCAGCTCTGGCAGGCCATCGCCGGTGGCCCCGCTGACGAGGACAGCCTGAGGATGAGCCAAACGCAGTTCCTCGCGAGCATTCTCGTCGAGCAGGTCGGCCTTGTTGAGCACCAGTACGCGGGGACGCTCGCCGGCTCCGATCTCCTCCAAGACCTCCTCCACGGCTTTGCGCATCGCGTCTTGGTCGTGTTCGGGTGCGGATGCGTCGAGGACGTGCAGGAGCAGGTCCGCCAAGCGGGTCTCCTCCAAAGTCGCCCCGAAGGCGTCGACGACCTGGTGGGGCAGCTTGCGGATGAACCCGACGGTGTCGGTCAGGAGGTGGGGTCGCCCGGAGATGCGCAACATGCGTGTGCTGGGGTCCAAGGTGTGAAAGAGGCGGTCGCGCACACCCACCTCGGCGCCGGTCATCGCGTTGAGCAAAGTGCTCTTGCCCGCATTGGTGTAGCCGACCAAGGCGATCGTGGGCAACGCCGCGCGCTCGCGCTCGGCCCGCATGATCGAGCGGGTTCCCTTGACGTGCTCCAAGCGGCGGCGCAACGCCGCGATTCGGTTGCGCGCCAGGCGTCGGTCGGTCTCGATCTGGGTCTCCCCCGGTCCGCGTGTGCCGATCCCACCACCGAGGCGCTCCAGGTGTGTCCACAGGCCGCGCATCCGCGCCAGGTTGTACTCCAGCTGGGCCAGCTCGACCTGTAGCTTTCCCTCGGCGCTGGAGGCGTGGGTGGCGAAGATGTCGAGGATCACGGTTGTGCGATCGACGACCGGCATCCCGAGGGCTTCCTCGAGATTGCGCTCTTGGCGGGCGCTGAGCTCATCGTCGCAGGCGATCACGTTCGCATCGCATTCTTGGGCGGCGCGCTTGGCCTCGGTCACCTTGCCCGGGCCTAGATAGGTGTTGGGGTGGGGCGCGTCTCGGCGTTGGATCATCTCGCCGACCACGGCCACGCCGGCCGTGAGCAGGAGCTCTCGCAGCTCGTCCAGGTTCTCATCGTCGGCAAGCGCGCCTATGCAAAGAGCGCGCTGGCGTGCGCGCTGTGGGGGTTGGTTCATCCACTTCGAGTGTAGATCAGCCCACCAGCCGATCAAGAGCGCGCGCCTTGGCTCAAGCCCCGAAAGAAGCCGGGGGCGCCCGCCTCTGCTCAAGCTCCGAAAGAAGCCGAGGGCGCCCGCCTCTGCTCAAGCTCCGAAAGAAGCCGAGGGCGCCCGCCTCAGCTCAGCCCCCCCAAAGAAGCGAGGCGCTCGACCGCCTCGCTGAGCTGTTCGTCTGGAGTGGTTAGCGCGATCCTGAACCATCCCTCCCCGCTGGGCCCGTAGGCGCTACCGGGCGAGACCACGACCGCAGCCTCCTCCAACACGTGCTCACAGTACGCGACCGAGCTGTCGAAGCCCTCGGGAATCGGCGCCCACACGTAGATCGTGCCCTTCGGCGGATTCACTTGGATGCCGGCCTTGGCCAGGGCGTCGCAGACCAGGTCGCGGCGAATTCGGTAGAGCTCGTTCATCGAGGCGACCTCCGCGTCGGCGTCGGGCGAGAGCGCCGCGATACCCGCCAGCTGGATCGCCTCGAACAGGCCTGAGTCGATGTTGGTCTTCAAGCGCCAATAGTGCTCGATCGCCTCGGTGTTGCCGAGTACGGCCGCGCAGCGCCAGCCGGTCATGTTGTAGCCCTTGGACAAGGAGAAGACCTCGACGCCGACGTCCTTGGCTCCGGGAGTCTGTAGGAAGGAGGGCGCGCGGTAGCCGTCATAGGTGGTCTCGGAGTAGGCGTTGTCGTGAACCACGAGGATGTCGTAGGTCTTGGCGAAGTCCACCACCAGCTCGAAGAAGCCCGGCGGTACGACGGCGCCGGTCGGGTTGTTGGGGTAGTTGAGGAACATCAGCTTGGTCCGGCTCGCGGTCTGTTCGTCGATCGTGTCGAGATCGGGGACGAAGCCGAGGGCGGGCACCAAGGGCATCACGATCGGCTCGCCGCCGGCCATCAGCGGCCCACCGGTGTAGACGGGGTAGCCGGGGTCTGAGGCGAGCGCGAAGTCGCCTTGATCGAGGAAGGCGAGGTTGAGGTTGAAGATCGCCTCCTTGGCGCCTATCGCGGGGATGATCTCGGTGTCAGGGTCCAGGGCGACATCGAAGCGCCGCGCATAGAAATCGGAGAACGCTTGGCGGAAGTCTTGACGGCCGCGGTTTGAGGGGTAGCGGTGGGTTTGGGGCTCGGTCACCGCCTCTCGCATCGCCTCCACGATCAGGGCCGGAGTGGGTCGGTCCGGGTCGCCGATGCCGAGGCTGATCACGTCCACCCCGGCTGCCTTCTTGGCGGCGATCTTGCGCTCCAGTTCGGCGAACAGGTAGGGCGGTATGCGATTCAGTCGCTCACTCGGTCTCATTCGGCTTCCAGCTCCTTTACAAAATCTTCGCTGAGCCGTCCCTCGAAGACGGGACGGGCCCAGCCGGTCAAATTCACCTGCAGGTCACTACCGATCTCGACGTCGAGCTCTCCGCCGTCGAGTTGCACTGTGACGCGATTCGGGCCGCCTTCGAGGCGATGCGCGAGAGCGGCGCCTGTTGCGCCAGTTCCTGAGGACAGCGTCTCCCCTACCCCCCGCTCGAAAATGCGGGCGCGGATCGCGGCTCGGCCGCTCACGGTGGACCCGGCCTCGGTATACCACGAGACGTTCGTGCGATTTGGGAATAGCTCGTGGTTCATGATCGCGGGTCCGATCGCCTGAAGATCCAAGGCCTCGAGGGTCGTGAAGTCCGGAACGTGGATCGCGCATTGGGGATTGCCGATCGACACGTGCTGGAAGCTCCAGGTCTTCCCGGCGGCGACGAGATCGCCGCGTCCGTCGTCGGGACCACCGGGAAAGTCCTTAGAGGTGAGTGTCGCTCGCCCCATGTCGACACAACATGTATCTGGGCCGGTGATCGTGGGTCGTACCTCCCCCGCGGCCGTCTGAATTGAGAAGACGTTCTGGTCCGTCCATTCATGTCGCCATAGGTAGAGGATCGCCTCGCGCGCCCCGTTGCCCGACAGCTCGGCTTCTGAGCCGTCTGGGTTGTAGATCCTCAGGCGCGCTACGAAGTGTTGGTCGGTCGAACGTTCGAGCAGAAGCAGTCCATCTGCGTCCACCCCGAAGTGCCCTTCGCAGAGCCTACGTATGCGCCAAGGCGTCAGATCGAACAAGATGTCGGCGCTGTCCACGATGATGTAGTCGTTGCCGAGGGCCTGCCACTTCTCAAAGCGCATAGGGCGCAGCAGTCTAGGCGCTCATCGCGACGACCTCCCTCGCGGCCTGTTGCGGCGAGAGGTCCGTCATATCGATAAGCCGGACTCCCGCGAGCTTTCGCATCCAGGTGAGCTGCCGGCGGGCATAGTTGCGGGTGTGGCGCTTCATCGCTTCGATGTCGTCCGCGAGCAGGTCCTCGAAGCCGAGCGCCTTGCGCGCGGTGGGGCTCGCCCCTGCCGCGTTGGCGGCTAGCACCTCGGCTTGGGCGCCGTGCTGGAGCATCGCTTCCACGCGGGCGTCGATACGCGCGTACAAAGCTTCTCGCTCCATCGTGAGCCCGACCAGGAGCGTAGGCCATCGCGTCTCCTCGGTCCATAGTTGCGAGGGTTCGGTTGGGGGTTCCAGCTCGCCGGCCTCCAACAGCTCGAGCGAGCGCACGATGCGCCGCTGGTCGTTGGGGTCGATCTCCGCCGCTGCCCAAGGAGCTCGCTGTGCGAGTTGGGTGTGTAGGGCGGGCGCGCCGTGGCGCTCCAGTTCGGCCATCAGGCGCTCGCGCACTCCTTCCGGCGGAGGGGGCTTCAGGTCGAGCTCGCAGAGTGCCGCGCGCAGATACAGGCCCGTGCCGCCTACCACGATCGGCGTGCGCCCTTCAGCCAAGGCGTCGTCGATCTCTGCGTGTGCCAACTCGGCGTATTGGCCTGCGCTGAAGCTGGCGTCGATCGGCAAGAACGAAACGAGACGATGCTCCAACTCGCGCCGCTCGCTCGGGTTGGCAACGCCGGTAAGGGTCTCGATCCCGCGATAGACCTGCATCGCGTCGGCCGAGATGGCCACCGGCTGCTTGCCGCGTGCTCGCAACTCGTGCGCAAGCGCGACCGCGACGGCGGTCTTGCCAATCCCCGTTGGGCCGAACAGCGCGATCACATGCGCGGGCGCAGACATTCGCGTAGGCTTGCACTTCATGCAGATCTCTGGCTCCAAAGTGCTGCTCACCGGGGCGACCGGCGGTCTTGGCCAGGCGATCGCACGAGCGCTTGCCGACAAGGGCGCCCAACTGGTTCTCACTGGACGCCGGGTCGAGGTGCTCGAGCCTTTGGCCTCCGAATTGGGCGCGAGGGCTTTGGCGGTGGATTTGAGCGAGGCTTCTGAGGTGGATCGTTTGCTCTCGGAGGCCGGTGAGGTGGACATCCTTGTCGCCAACGCGGCTTTGCCGGGTGCCGGCAAGCTCGAGGCGCTCACGATGGATCAGATCGACAGGGCCCTCGAGGTGAACCTGCGCGCGCCGATCGCGATGGCGCACGCTTTGGCGCCCCAAATGGTCAAGCGTGGCAATGGTCAGCTCCTGTTCATGTCCTCCTTGTCGGGCAAGGCGGCGACGGCGGGCAGCTCGATCTATAACGCCACCAAGTTCGGCTTGCGTGGTTTCGCCGGAGCGATGCGGGCCGAGCTGCATGGCACCAGCGTGGGCGTCTCCACGGTGTTCCCCGGCTTCATCCGCGAAGCTGGCATGTTCGCCGAGGCCGAAGTCCAGTTGCCCAAGGGTGTCGGCACGCGCAGCCCCGAGGATGTCGCCAAGGCGGTCGTGGACGCGATCGAGCGCAACCGAGGCGAGGTCGACGTCGCTCCGATCGCGTTGCGTTTGGGCTCGGCGTTCGCCGGCATAGCCCCCGAGCTCTCGGCCACGATCACCCGCAAGTCAGGCAGCGACAAGATCGCCTACGACCTGGCAGACGGCCACCAAGCCAAGCAAAAGCTGTAGTAGGACGCCCGCAGAAGGGCGTCCTACTACGTCCACTGATACGCCGCTTTACGCTGCGCGAGTGTCTGCCTCCGCGGGTTCCGGTGCGACTGCGAGCGGCGTCTCGGTGCCCTGGATCGGCCTGACCTTGTCTGCGCCAATTCCCAGTGCCGCATAGACCTTGCGCTCGATCTCCTTGGCGATGTCCGGATGCTCGTCCAGATAGGTCTTCGCGTTTCCCCGCCCTTGGCCGAGACGCTCGTTGCCGTAGGAAAAGAAGGAGCCCGACTTCGTGACGATGCCGTGCTCGATCCCCAAGTCGACCAGGCAGCCCGAGGTGGAGATGCCCCTGCCGAACTCGATGTCGAACTCGGCCTGCCTGAAGGGCGCGGCGAGCTTGTTCTTGACGACCTTGACTCGTACCCGGTTGCCGACCGCCTCGGTTCCGTCCTTCAGCGTCTCGATACGCCTGATGTCAAGGCGCTGGGAAGCGTAGAACTTCAAGGCTCGTCCGCCCGGCTGGGTCTCGGGCGAGCCGAACATGACCCCCACCTTTTCGCGGATCTGGTTGGTCAGGATGCAAAGCGTGCCGGTCCTGTTCAGGTTGCCCGCGATCTTGCGCATCGCCTGGCTCATCATGCGCGCCTGCGCTCCCACCGTCTGGTCGCCCATCTGGCCCTCCAGCTCGACCCGCGGAGTCAGCGCCGCGACCGAGTCGATCGCCACCACGTCCACCGCGCCGGAGCGCACGAGCATGTCGGCAATCTCCAGGGCCTGCTCGCCGTAGTCGGGCTGGGAGACGAGCAGCTCGTCGATGTCCACGCCGATCTCCTTGGCGTACAGCGGGTCCATCGCGTGCTCGGCGTCGATGAAGGCGCAGACTCCGCCGAGCCGCTGCGCTTCGGCGAGCACGTGGTAGATCAGCGTCGTCTTACCCGATGACTCTGGGCCGAACACCTCCACGATGCGCCCCTTGGGCACTCCACCGATGCCGAGCGCCAAATCCAGCGACAGCGCGCCGGTCGGGATTGCGTCGACGCGGACCTGGGCGCCCTCGTCGCCCATGCGCATCACCGAACCCTTGCCGAACTCGCGCTCGATCTGCCCGAGCGCCCCCTGTAGGGCCGCGTCGCGCGCCTTTGCGGCCTTCTCCTCATCGGTCACGGGCATCGTCTTGCTCCTCCTGTCGAAAAAGTTGGTGCTGAGAATGTATGGGTCGCTCCGGACGGAACTTTGGGAACGTATGTTCGCCTCCGTCCCCGCGAGTCCTCCCATGGTCCCAAACGCCTCCCATGCGCCAGGTCCTGGACGGGTGTTTTGTCGTGGCGTGGACCCAACGGCCCAGCGGCCCTGAAAAGCCTCGGCCGGCAAGGCCTCCGGCCGGCTCGGTGATGCTCGCTAGGAGAGCGTTGCTCGGTCCAGCAATCTCTCCTCGCCGGAGAGCGTTTGACTCGTGGCCGCCATGATCTGCACCTGCGTCAGCTCGCCCGGCGCCGCGAGACCGGCGAAGTTGACCACCTTGTTGTGACGTGTGCGTCCCCGCATGCGCTCAGGGTCGGTGCGCGAGGGGCCTTCCACCAACACCTCCAAGGCGCGCCCCACGAAGCGCTGCGCTCGCTCCAAAGCGCGCCGTTGCACGACCTCCACGAGCCGTTCCATGCGCTCCACCTTCACCGGGTGCGGCACAACACCCTCGGCGATCTCCGCTGCCTCGGTGCCCCTGCGCGGAGAGAAGATGAAAGTGAAGGCGCTGTCATAGCCGACCTGCTCGGCGACTTCGAGGGTCTGCTCGAAGTCCTCCTCGCTCTCGCCCGGAAAGCCCACGATGATGTCGGTCGTGATCGCCGCGTCCGGCACGTGCTCGCGGATCAAGGCCACCCGGTCCAGGTAGCGCTCGCGGTCATACGTGCGACGCATCGCCTTGAGGATGCGACTCGAGCCCGATTGCAGCGGCAGGTGGATGTGCTCGCACACGCTCTGTAGCTCCGCATGGGCCAAGATCACGTCCTCCTTCATGTCCTTGGGGTGAGGACTCGTGTAGCGGATGCGCTCGATCCCCTCGATTGCATCGAGCGCGTAGAGCAACTCGGCGAACGTGCGCGTGCGCGCTTTTACACGCGCGCGCGAGTCACCCCCACGAGAGACATTCTCTCCCCCTCCATCGGCCCCGTGCGCCCCACCTGGCACACCGACCGCGGCGTCGACGCCGACACCGTGGTGAGGCAGATCCTCCGGGGCGCGCAAACGCAAGTCGCGGCCATAGGAGTTCACGTTCTGACCCAGCAGCGTCACCTCGCGCACCCCGTCGCGCGCCATTGCCTCGACCTCCGCGACCAGCTCCTCCAAAGGTCGCGAGACCTCGCGCCCGCGCGTGCTCGGCACGATGCAATAAGAGCAGCGGCAATTGCATCCCACGCTGATCTGCAACCAGCCTTGGAACGCGCGTGCGCGCTTGGCCGGCAGATGCCCGGTGAAGCCCTCGAACTCGAAAAACCCCTGGGCTGTGAGCGAATCGCTGGTCAGGAACTCCGCCAGCTTGTGTGTCTGGCCCGGACCGAACGCGACATCCACGAACGGGAAGCGCTCGAACACCTCCTCCTTGACCGACTGCGCCCAGCAACCCCCCACGCCCACCACGCGGTCGGGCTGTTCGCGCTTCAGGCGCTTGGCCTCGCCCAGGTGCGCCACGAAGCGAGAGTCCGCGGTCTCCCGGATCGAACAAGTGTTGAACAGGATCAGGTCGGCCTCGCCCCGCTCCGGCGCCTCGCTGTAGCCGAGCGACTCCAGCATCCCCTTCATCCGCTCGGAATCGTGCTCGTTCATCTGGCAGCCGAAGGTGGTCAGGTGGTAGCTCTTCATGACTCCACGAAGAGTAGCCCGCATCTGTCTCCCAAAGGAAGCATCCACCCCCCGCACAGCGCAATCGGAGGGTTGAGACTCGGTGCTCAGGAGATCGGGTGCGAGGCGAGCGCCTCGTAACTCGCGCCCTCCGGCGCCAGCCACGAGCGATACAAGATCAGCTCGCTAGGCACGAACGACAGCGCCGGCGTCGGCGGCAACGCACGCTCACCAGACCCCTTCGACCGCCGCTCGGCGCCGGCGCGCAGGCGAGCGACGGTGACGTGCGGGCGAAAGCGCCGGTGCTTGGCGGAGCGAGCGTGCCGGAGGGCGGCAGCATCGGATTGCTCCTCCGAAGCCTCCCCACAGGCCGTGAGGACCGACTTCTGCAATTCGGCGAGGAGCTCCAGCTCGTCGTGCAGTTCGACCGCCAACGCCCGCGGTGCTCTCGGGGGAAGCCAAAGCGGCGCTCCCACCGAGAGCTCGCCGACCGGCTCGCGACAAGCGGCCAGCCGTGCCGCCAGCGGCTCGATCTCCTCGGTCGCTCGATTGCCCAAAAAGCAGAGCGTGACGTGCAGCAGCTCCGCGTCGAGCACACGAGCCTGCTCGCCGCCGCCGCGACCAGCCCCGCGCAGCGCCACGCGTGCCCACGCGGCCAGCTGCTCGCACACGTAAGGCGGCGGGTCTACCGCGACGAACAGACGAGCTGTCGGACGCCGGTGCATCCGCCCAGCCTACGCCGCGTCGCGATCTCCTTCGAGAACGCGACGAATCATGTGCATGGCCACCAAAGTGGCCCGCTCGCGTACATCGGCTCTACCGCCGGGCAGCGTCACCGAGCGGGTCAGATCGTTCCCATCGGGGCCTCGGACGCTGAGACACACCAAGCCCACCGGCTTCTCCGCGCTGCCTCCGCCCGGGCCGGCGATGCCGGTCAGACCGACCCCCACGTCGGCGCCCAGCCGCTTGCGGGCGCAATGCGCGAGCGCCTTGGCTACCAGTTCGGAAACGGCCCCGTGCGCCTCGATCGCCTCGCGAGGCACACCCACCTGGGCGATCTTCACCTCATTCGCATAGGCGACGATGCCGCCAAGGACATACTCAGAGGCGCCCGGCGGGTTGGTCAGGCGTGCCGTCAGCAAACCGCCCGTGCACGACTCGGCCACGGCGATCGAGTGTTTGGGGCCTGCCCCATCCCCTCTGAGTAGCGCGGCCACCTGCTCGTCCACGCTAGAGCCGTCGGTCGAGTACAGCGTGTCGGCGTGGCGCTCGGCCACGATCGCCGCGAACGCCCCATACGCCGAGTCCGCGTCGGGCTCGTAGCGGGTGACGATCTCGATCTCTCCGCCGCGCATGCAGGTCGTGATCTCCAACCGCTCAAGCTCCACGCCCGCGCGCTCGGCGTGGCGCAAAGTCTCGGCGATCTCCGACTCGGGAATCCCGAACAGGCGCAACATCTCCTGGCGGTACTCCCGCGCGCCCGCGACGGCCTCACGCCAAGCATCGGTGGCCACCGCCTGCCGCCACATCGGCTGTAGCTCGCGCGGCGGTCCGGGCAAGACGATCACCGTAGGTCCCTCACGCCCCTGCGCCGGTGTGACGATCAACCCGGGCGCAGTGCCGACCGGCTCGAGCACACTCGCTCCCAGCGGCACCGTCGCCTGCTTGCGGTTACCGTGCTCGATCGCCCCACGATCGAGGTTCGGGTAGCGCGCCGCCAAAGGGCGCAGGATCTCCGCGATGCGCTCCTTCAGCGCCTCATCCAGCACCATCTCACGGCCCTGAAAGCGACCCACCACCCCAGCCGTCAAATCGTCGGCGGTCGGCCCCAAACCGCCGCTGGTGATCACCACGTCAAGGCCCTCCGCCGCCATCGCGCGCAACGTGGCCTCCAGGTCGTCCGGGCGGTCACCCACGATCGCGATCCGGGCCAGATCGACGCCCTGCTCAAGCAGACGGTCGGACAGCCAAGGACCGTTGCGATCTCGCACGCGACCCGTCAGCACCTCGGTGCCCGTCACGAGGATGCCGGCCCGCGGTGGGCGGGTGCGAATGTCGCTCATTGACACTTGGGCTGCTGTGCGGCGCTCAACGTACGGCGGCCAGAGCTCGTGATCGAGTAGGCGATCGGCTTGCTCGAAGCGGGCACAACCTGCGCTTTGCCATCCACATACATGGTCACCGCATTGTTGCCGAGCAGCACTTCGAAGCGAGACGAGTGGTAGGTGTGCGACGTGTAGGAGCCCGGTTCCAGCGTGAGACCGGGGATGCGCTTGGCGCCGGCCGCGTCGATCAAACACACATACACAGCGGCCGTCGGCTTCAAAGAGAGCGCCACGCGCGCGCCCGCGGACGGATGGGACGCCCCCGCGCGCGAGGAGCGGTGCGTGTGGTGGCGCGGCACGTGACTGTGCACGCCCGTCGTGGAACTCGCCTGAGAAGGCGGGTTTCCACCTTTTTTGCCTGTCACCAGCCCCACGATCAACAGCAGGATCAGTACGCCGAGCACGCCCAAAGCAACCGTGTAGCCGCGCGAGAGACCTCGGCCCCCGCCACCGCGACGGTCCCCGCCTCCACGAGCACGCACGCTTCGACTGGAGGCCATCACCGGCTGATGCTCGAGCTCGCTCGGCTGCTCGTACTGGCGCCGGTATTCGTCGAGGAGCGCCTTGTCGTCGAGGTCGAGCGCCTGAGCGTATGTGCGCAAAAAGCTGCGCACGAACGTGGGCCCCGGCAACAAGTCCCACTCCTCGTTCTCGAGCGCCCGCAAATACTTCGCGCGGATCTTGGTCTGCGCCTCGATCTCGGACACGTCGATGCGAGCGCGCATACGCGCTTCTCGCAGTGTCGCTCCGATTTCCGCCATCTCAGCGCAACAGGCTAGTGACTATCGCCCACAAGGGTCTTACGTGGATATGGAATTGCGCTTTCAACTCAAGTCCGGCACGCGCGCCGGTTCATCAGGGGTCTGCTCGCCCGGCGCAGCCAGCATCGCGAGAACCCTGGGCACGTCGCTCTCCCCAATCAATACCTGACGGGGCTTTGAACCCTCGTAGCCTGAGATCACACCACGGCGCTCGAGCATGTCGATCAAGCGCCCCGCCCGCGTATAGCCCAGGCGCAAACGTCGCTGCAACATCGAAGTCGACGCGGTCTGCATTTCGGCAACAAGCCTGATCGCGTCGCTGAGCAGCGGATCCTCGTCGGGGTCGAACTCGTCCTCCGAGCCCTTCTCCGGCTCCGCCGGCTCGACCTCCTCCAGCAGCTCCTCGCGCAGCTCCGGCTCGCCCTGCCTGCGCCACATATCCGTCAGCTTGGCGATCTGAGACTCGTCGATATAGGCGCCCTGAATGCGCTGCAAGCGAGAAGAGCCGACCGGGCTGAACAGCATGTCGCCCTGCCCCAGCAGCGACTCGGCGCCGTTCTGGTCGAGGATCACTCGCGAATCCGTTTGGCTCGAGACCGAGAAGGCGATCCGCGACGGAACATTGGCCTTGATCATGCCGGTGATGACGTCCACCCTCGGGCTCTGCGTGGCCAGCACCAGGTGGATGCCCACCGCACGCGCCTTCTGGGCCAGGCGGATGATCGAATCCTCGACGTCGGCGGGGGCGACCATCATCAGGTCCGCAAGCTCGTCGATCACGCACAAGATGTAAGGAAGCGGCGCTTCGTTGCGTGCCTCGCGCGCCTTGTTGAGCTCGATCAGGCTGCGCGTACGCGACAGCGACATGATCGAGTAGCGCTGCTCCATCTCTCTCACCAAATTCTGCAAAGCGTTCGCGGCCATGCGCGGACTGGTAATGACCGGGGTGAGCAGATGTGGGATCGACTCGTAGTGGTTGAGCTCGACCTGCTTGGGGTCCACCAGCACGAGTCGCAACTCATGCGGGGTCGCCCGCAACAGCACGCTGCAAAGCATCGCGTTGATCGCCCCCGACTTGCCCGCGCCGGTAGTGCCCGCCACGAGCAGATGCGGCATCTTGGCCAGGTCGGCGCCGATCGCCTTGCCCGCCACATCCTTGCCCAGCCAAACCGTCAGTGGCGACCAGTCCTTCGGCGGCTCCTGGAACACGTCGCCGAGGCGGACCATCCGCCGCTTCGCGTTGGGCACCTCCACCCCGACCGCCTGCTTGCCCGGGATCGGCGCCAAGATCCTGATGTCGGTGGCGGCCAACGCATATGCCAAGTCGTCCTTGAGCTGGGCCACCTTGGCGACCTTCGTGCCCGGCGCCAGGCGCAGCTCATAGCGAGTGATGTGCGGCCCGGCCACGGTGCCGATCACCTTCGCCTGCACGCCAAAGTGTCCAAGCGCCTCGATCAGGCTGCCGGCGGTGCGCTCTTGGCCGGCGGTGTCCGGCCGTGCCTGCTCGGCCGTTGAGCGAGTCAAGATGCGCTCCGCGCCCGGTAGCTCCCACTGGAAATCGGGATCGTCGGTCACCGCCTCGCGCAACCGTCCCTGCGGCGTCAACATCGACTCGTCCAAAGGCTCCACCTCTGAGTCCAAGTCGTCCCCGCCTGCGTCGCTTGCGGCGCGCAGATCCACCGCGGCGAAAGCTCCCTCCTCAACCGGCTCGGGCTCGGTGTCCTCTCCGCCCTCGACGTCCATCGCCTTAGTGGTTTGTCCCGACTCCTCCTGCTCGGCTGCCCACGGGTCTAGCGCCGGCGCCGCACCGTCGACCGACGGCGCCTCCACGTGCGTCGCGCGCACGATCAGATCCTCGGGTCCAGGCTCGGGGGGTTGCATCGTCTCGTCGGCGCTGGGCCGCGAACCTGCCTTGGACTGCTGCGAGCGTTCCTCCTGGATGCTGTGCGTCACGCGCTCCAACGCGCGCGCCCTCTCTTTGATCACGCGACTGGTATCCACCAGGCCGTTGCCGGTTGCGCGCAACACCGCCGCCAGCGAAGCCCCGGTCAACAGCACCAAGCCCACGACCAGCAAGAACAAAATCAAGATGTCCACGCCCGCGCTCTGCACGAGCCTGTGCGTCACCCAATACAAGCCTTGGCCCAAAAGCCCGCCATGGCTCTGCAGGTAAGCCGACTGCCACTGCGCCGAGGCCGGAGCGCCGGTGGGAGTGCCGCTGCTCACGCCCAGAACCCCCGCCGCGAGCGCCAGCGTGACCGCCGCGAAGATGCACAACCCCCCGGTCCGCAGCGGACGGGGCGTGACGATCAGCTGATCGAGCAGCAGCGCCCCTCCGCCCACCACCAGCGCGATCGGCGCCAACACCCTCGCTTCGCCCACCGCCCAGCCAAGCCCTGTGGCCAACCCTTTGCCGACCTTGCCACCGTCGCCCTCGCCATAGAGCACCACCGCCATAAACACGCCCAAAGCGATCAGCGCGAGTCCGAGCACGTCGCGCTGGCTCTGGCTGAGCACCGGCCACTGCAACCTCACGCCTTCCAGCCACCCCGAGGAGCCGCGTCCCCTGCCTCCGCGCGAGCGTCCCCTCGACTTCGAAGCGGGTCGCCGACGAGCCGCCTGCTTGCGCGCGGGCTGGCGCTTCGGGCTCTTGCGGGTGGCGGGCATCAGGCCAGGCTTCGACGCCGAAGGCCAAGCCCCTGCCCGACAAGCCGGCTTTTCTGTGTCCAGAACCCTTACCATCGCTTAAGTGCGGCTCGATACACAGTGGTTGATATGAGCGACTTCACCCGTGCCCCCCGCGTGCTCGTGGTCGAGGACGACGAGGACATAGCCCAAGCCCTGCAGCGCTCCCTGCGCATGGAGGGCTACGAGGTGCGCGCCGCAGCCGACGGCCCCGCCGCCTTGGAGCACGGCCGCACATTCGCCCCCGATCTGGTGATCCTCGACCTCGGCTTGCCCGAGCTGGACGGAATCGAGGTAGCCAAGCGCCTGCGCAGCGACGACGACGTGCCGATCCTGATCCTGACCGCCCGCGACGCCTTGGAGTCGCGCGTGGAGGGCCTCGACGCGGGCGCCGACGATTATCTGGTCAAGCCCTTCGAGCGCCAAGAGCTGCTCGCGCGGATGCGAGCGCTCTTGCGACGCCGTCCCCCGCGCGGCTCGGCGCCGCTGCGCGTGGGCGACCTCTCCCTGAACGTGGACACCCATGAGATCGCCCGCGGCGAGCGCTCGATCGAGCTGACCCAGCGCGAGTTCGAGCTGCTCGAGTACCTGATGCGCAACGAGCGCATCGTCATCTCTCGCCAGCGCCTGCTCGACGAGGTCTGGGGCTATGACCCCTTCTCGACGACCAACACGATCGAGGTGTTCGTCTCCAACCTGCGCCGCAAGCTGGAGGCCGAGGGCGAGCCGCGGCTGCTCCACACGATCCGCGGAGCCGGCTACGTTCTCAGGGCCTGACAAGCCTTTGGGGCGACTGATTGGGCGCGTGTCGGCCGCGTTTGACCGTCTGCCGATCCGCACGCGTCTGGCCGGCGTCTCGGCGTTGCTCACGTTCACGATCCTGTGCGCTTTCGCGATCGTGGTCGGCTCGCTCACGGTTCACCGCATCAGGACGAACTTCGATCGTGAAGTCGCGGTCGCCGGTGACAACCTGGCCGGACTGCTCCAGGTCGAAGTGACCGGCAGCTACATCGAAGGCTTCAAGCTCAAGATCGTCAACCCGCCCGACTTGAACAAGTTCGCCTCCTCCGAGGACGCTGTCGTGCGCATCCTCAGCGACGCCGGAAACACGCTCGCCACCACCCACGGCGCCCCCGCGTCGCTCGGACTATCCACAGAAGCGAACGTGGCCGGCTACCGCGTCCACACGCGCCCGGTCGCCCTCGGTGGCCCGGTCGGCGGCAGCGTGATCGTCCAGTACGGGCGCCGCCTGTCCGACCTCGACGCCACGATCGCGCGCGTCGAGCTATTGCTCTTGCTGGGGGTCATGGCGGGCACGGCTCTCGCACTACTGGCGGGCATCACGATCGCCCGGCGCGCAATGGCACCGATCGCCGAGCTGACCGTCACTGCGCGGGAGATCGCGCGCACCCGCGACCCCAGCCGCAGCGTGCCCGAGCCCGTGGCCGACGACGAGGTGGCCCAACTCGCGCGCACCCTGGGCGGCATGTTGCGCGAGCTGGACGCCGCCCGCGCGGAGACCGAGGCCACGCTCGCGCGCCAGCGCCAGTTCGTCGCCGACGCCTCGCACGAGCTGCGCACCCCGCTCACCTCCGTTCTCGCCAACCTCGAGCTCTTGGCAGAATCCCTGCGCGGCGAAGAGGCCGACGCGGCCCGCTCGGCGCTGCGCTCCTCCCAGCGGATGCGGCGCCTGGTAGCAGACCTCCTGCTCCTGGCGCGCACCGACGTCGGTCGGATCGTGCGCCGCGAGCCGTGCGATCTCGGCCAGATCGTGGTTGAAGCGGCCGCCGAGCTGGGCCCGGTCAGCACCGAGCACGAGATCTCACTCGACATCAACGACGCCCCCGTCGAGGCCTCGCGTGACGAGCTGCACCGCGTCGCGCTCAACCTGATCGAGAACGCCTTGCGCCACACTCCGTCGGGGACGGAGATCCGTGTGAGCACCGGCATCGCCTGCGACGAAGACCCCACGCGCGCGCGTAGGGCACCCGTTGGGGACTCGCACCCCCGCGCCGGCGAGGCGTATCTGATCGTCGAGGACGACGGTCCCGGCGTGCCCGAACGGCTCGGCGCGACCCTGTTCGAGCGCTTCGTGCGCGGAGCGGGCGACCGCGGCGGCTCCTTCGGCTTGGGCCTTGCGATCGTGCGCGCGGTCGCCGAATCCCATGGCGGCACAGTCACGTTGGAACAGACCCATCCCGGCGCGGCCGAGCGGCCCGGCGCACGCTTCGTGGTGAGCCTGCCGGCTCTAGACCTCAACGACGACCGGGAGCACCATCGGACGGCGCCTGAGGCGGTCATAGACTAGTTTCGCGAGGTCATCGTGCAGCATCTGCTGCAAAAGGTCGACCTCGCGGATCTCCTCCTTGGCGGCGCGCGCCAAGGTCTCCTCCACGGTGCCTTTGATCTCCTCGATCAGATCGCCCGCTTCCTCGGGGAAGGGCACGCCCCTGAAGATGACCTCCGGGTCGGCCACCGAGCGCCCGTCCTGCTCGGCGATCGTGACGACCACGATGAAGATGCCGTCGGCCGAGAGCATTCTGCGGTCGCGCAAAGCCACGTCGGCCATGTCACCGATCTCCACCCCGTCGACGAACACCATGCCCGACTGCTCGTGCTCTTTGAAGCGGGCCCCGCGCTCTGTTATGTCAAGCGGCAGCCCGTTCTCGCCCTGGAACACGTCGTCGGGGGGAATGCCCACGGCCTCGGCAAGTTGGGCGTGCAGGCGCAAGCGCTTGTAGTCCCCGTGGAAGGGCATCACGTAGCGCGGTTTGACGAGGTTCAGCATCAGCTTGATCTCCTCGGCGTAACCGTGCCCGGAAGCGTGTACCGGCGCGTCGCGCGCGGTCACCACGTCGCAGCCGATGTGGTAGAGCCGGTCGATCGTCTCGTTGACTGCGCGCTCGTTGCCGGGGACCGGAGTGGCCGAGAAGACGACCGTGTCGCCGTGGCGCAGCTTGACCTGGGGATGGTCCCTGTAGGCCATGCGTCTCAGTGCCGACAGCGGCTCGCCTTGAGATCCGGTCGAGATGATCACGATGCGCTCGTCGGGGAAGTCTTCGACCTCGCGCGTGCCCACCAGGATCCCCTCGGGCACGTCCACGTGGCCGAGCGTGCGGCCGATACCCACGTTCTTGCGCATCGAGCGGCCCACCAGCGAAACCTTGCGCCCCAGCGCTGCGGCTGCGTCGATCACCTGCTGGACCCGGTGAATGTTCGACGCGAAGCTGGTCACCACGATGCGGCCCTCGCAGCGCGCGAACGCTTCCTCCAGGTGTGGTCCCACCAGCGACTCCGAGGGCGAAAAACCGTCGCGGTCGACGTTGGTGGAGTCGCCGCACAACAGCAGCACTCCTTCGCGACCAAGTTCGGCCAGGCGCGAGACGTCGGCCGGCGGCCCGTCCACCGGCGTCTGATCGAACTTGTAGTCGCCCGTGATCAACACGGTGCCCAGCTCCGTGCCGAGCGCGACCGCACTCGAATCGGGGATCGAGTGGGTCATGTGGATCATCTCGAGCGAGAACGGCCCCAGCTCCAAGGCTTCGCCCGGCGCCACGTCGCACAGCTCGATGTCGCGCAGCTTGTGCTCTTCGAGCTTCGAGCGCGCCATCGCGATCGTGAGCGGCCCGCCGTAGACGGGAGGTGCGGCCTCCGCGGCAAGCTCGCGCAAAACCCAAGGCAGGGCGCCCAAGTGATCCTCATGGCCGTGCGTCACCACGATCGCCTCGATGTCGCGCGCCCTTTCGCGCAGATAAGAGAAGTCGGGCAGGACCAGGTCGATGCCCACCATCTCCGGCGTCGGGAAGCGCAGCCCGACGTCCACGACGACGATGCGGCCGTCGTGCTCGACGACGGTCATGTTCTTGCCGATCTCTCCCAGCCCGCCAAGGGGCAGGACGCGCAGGTTGCTCACGTGTGGGTCGCCTGGGCGCCGGAGCGGGTCATGTCCGCGTGGGAGCCGTGCGGATGCTCGGAGGCACTCAGCAGCCCGTGGCGCACGAGCATCGCGCGCACCGCCGCGAGCTCCTCCTCGGAGGCCTCGACCATCGGCAAGCGCAACCCGCCGACTTTGTGTCCAAGCATGTTCAGCGCGGCCTTCGTGCAGGTCGGGCTGGCCGTCATGAACAAGGTCTCATACACGTCTTGAAGGGCTGCGTCGATCTCCGCGCGGTGCTCGGGCTCATCGACCATGCGCCGCATCTCATCGCCGACGATGTGGCTGGCCACGCAGATGCCCCCGGCCCCGCCCATGTCGAGCGTCTTTGCGAAGGTCGCGTCATCGCCCGTGTAGAGCGCCAAGCCGTCGATCAATCTCAGCTCGTCCTGGTTTGATTGCTTGACCCCTTCGATGTGCTCGATCTGGGCCAGCCGGGCGAGCAGATCCGGTCCCATGTTGACGGCGGTGCGTCCCGGGATGTTGTAGAGCAGGATCGGGCGGTCGGTGGCCTTGGCGACCTCTTCGTAGTGGCGCACGATCCCGCGCGGGCTCGGCTTGTTGTAGTAGGGCGTCACGCTCAGGGTGGCGTCCACACCCAGGTCGGTCGCGCCCTCGGTCAGGTGGATGGCGTGGTGGGTGTCGTTGGAGCCGGTTCCTCCCACGATCGTCGTGCCCCGCGGGCGCTCGCGCACCGCCAAGCCGATCAGGCCGAGGTGTTCCTCGTCCGTCAAGGTCGCCGCCTCGCCGGTGGTGCCACACACCACGAAACCGTCCGAGCCGTGTTCGGCGAGATGGTGCATCAGGGCGAGGAACGACTCCTCGTCCACGCGTCCCCGCTCGTCGAACGGGGTCACGATCGCCGTCAGGATCGTGCCGAGACCTCCGACCTGTCCCTCGCCACGGGTGATGCCCTCCAGGGTGCTCATCGGATGCAGTATTCCACTTGGATCGGAGGATGACCGCCCAGTTCGCTACTCATTCACTTGCCCTCGAACAGAATGTGCTCAAGGCCCACCACCGGCTTGCCTTCAAGGGCTCGAACGCCGCGAATAGCCAGCAGCACGCCGGGCATGAACGACTCGCGTCCTGTCGTGTCGTGGCGGATCGTCAACGTCTGTCCTACGTCGCCGAGGATGACCTCCTGGTTTGCGACCAGGCCCGGCAGGCGCACCGAATGGATCGGCGGGGGCGCTCCTCCGGCGGCCTGCGCCATCAGCTGAGCGGTGCGTGCGGCGGTGCCGCTCGGCGCGTCGAGCTTGCGGTCATGGTGCAGCTCGACGATCTCGGCCTTGGCCATGTGCTTGGCGGCCTCGCTCGCGAAGCGCATCATCAGCACCGCGCCGACCGCGAAATTGGGTGCTGCGAGGAGGTTCGCCGGCGCATCGCCCTGGGTGGCGGCGATCGCTTCGGCCTGCTCGGTGAGCGCTTGCAGATCGAAGCCGGTCGTCCCGATCACCACGTGGACCCCGCTTCGCAAACACTTCAGCGCGTTCTCGCAGGCCGTGTCGGGCCGGGTGAAATCGACGACGACCTCTGGTGAGGCATGCTCCAACATCTCCTCGAGCGTGCAGTCGAGTCGCGGATCCGCGCGCCCGCACAATTCCATGTCGGGAGCTCCCTCAACAGCGGCGCACACCGTCTCGCCCATACGCCCCGCGGCACCCGCAACGCCTACCCGGATCACGAGACCGCCGCCTCCAGCGGCGCCAGCGCCTCGCGGAAGAGATCCTCGTCGCTGCCGACGCCCGCGACGGAAAGCCGCTCGCCGGCAAACAGCTCGGCCGCCAACTGGTGCAAATCCTCGGCGGTGACCGCGTCGATCTGCGCGACGATCTCGTCGATCGAGAGGATCGGCAGATCTCCCAGCAGGGAGGATCCGAGCCGGTTCATGCGCGCCGCCGTGGACTCCAAGGACAGGGCCACCCGCCCCTTGACGTTCTCGCGCGAGCGGGTCAACTCCCGCTCTGAAACCGGCTCGGCGACGAAGCGCTCGAGCTCGGTCGCGATCGTCGCGATGGCCTCGCGCAGATTGTCCGGACGCGTGCCCACATACAGGCCGACCTCGCCCGTGTGCGCGTGCAAGTTGGCAAAGGAGAAGATCGAATAGGCAAGGCCCCGTTTCTCGCGCACCTCTTGAAACAGGCGCGAGGAGGAGGTCCCCCCGAGCACGCCTTCGAGCACCCGCAGGGCGAAGCGCCGCTCGTCGTGGCGAGAGATGCCCAGCCCGCCCAGACACACGTGGTACTGCTCGGTCTCCTTGCTCAAAAAGCGCACTCGCCGCTCGAAGCGAACCTCACCCCCCACGTTGTCGGCCGAGGACCGCACGGAGCCGTTTTGCGCCGAGGCATTTGCCCCACCGGCGTTCGCGACCAGCTCGAGCAGCTCCTCATGATCCACTGAGCCGGCGGCGGCCACGACGATCCGGCCGGGCAGGTAGCGCTCGCGATGAAAGCTCCTCAAGCCCTCGACCTCGACCGCGCCGACCACGTCGGCGCGTCCGATCACGGCGCGACCCAGGGGGTGCTCGCCGAAGACGGCCTCGCCGAGCACGTCGAAGACCCGGTCCTGAGGATCGTCTTCATACATCGCGATCTCCTCGAGCACCACCTCGCGCTCGGCCGCCAAATCTTCGAAGCGCGGCTTCCAGATCATCTCGCCCATGACGCCCAAGGCGCGCGGCAAGTGTCCGTCGAGCACGCGCGTGAACAGCGATGTCGCTTCGCGATCGGTCCCCGCGTTGATCTCCGCGCCCATCGCGTCGAAGATCTGGTCGATCTCCTCCGAGCGATGACTCTCGGTGCCGCGGAACAGCATGTGCTCGAGCAGGTGCGAGAGCCCGGCCTGATCCTCAGACTCCATCGCCGAGCCCGTCCCGATCCAGAAGCCGAGCGCCACCGAGCGCACGTTCTCCATGCGCTCGGTGACGACCCGCACGCCGCTGTCCAGCGTGCTTGTCCTGTGCTCGCTCACCTCAAAAACTCGCCGGGCTGCTCGGGAGGGTGCCCCCCGAGCCGGCCCGCCGTGTCAGTCGCGATCGCGATCCCTGCCGTGATCCCGGTCCCGCCCACCCCGGCCCGAGCCGCGCTCGCCGCCACCACGCGGTCCCCGCGAGTCGCGCCCGTTGCGGCTGCCACCCTCGCGCGGAGGACGTCCGCTTCCGCCGCCGCCAGTGCCGACCGAGGCAAGCTCCTCGACGCTCTTGCCGGCGACCTCCGGGTCCTCGGCGAGACGCAAGCCGATGCGACCGCGCTCGCGGTCGACCTCGACCACGCGCACGTTGATCTCATCGCCCTTGTTGAGCACGTCCTCGACGGTGTCCACCCGCTGCCCGGGCGACACGTTTGAGATATGCAGGAGGCCGTCGGTGCCCTTGGTCAGCTCGATGAACGCGCCGAAAGTCGTCGTCTTGACGACCTTGCCGGCGAACTCGTCTCCGACCTCGACCTCCTTCATCATCGTGCGGATGCGCTCCACGAGCGCGTCGCCGAGCGTGCCGTTGGCCGAATACACGAGCACCTGGCCCTCGTCGTTGACGTCGATCTGGGACTCGAACTCCTCGGAGAGCCCCCTGATCGTTTCGCCACCCTTGCCGATCAGCATGCCGATCTGCGAAGGGTCGATCTGGATCGTCTGGATGCGCGGAGCGTGCTGGGAGAGCTGCTCGCGCGGACCTTGGATGACATCGGCCATCTTGCCCAAGATGAACGTGCGCGCCTTGTGAGCCTGAGTCAGGGCGTCTTTGAGGATCTCAAACGTTACGCCCGAGATCTTGATGTCCATCTGTAGGGCGGTGATGCCCTGCTCGGTGCCGGCCACCTTGAAGTCCATGTCTCCGAGGTGGTCCTCCACGCCCGCGATGTCGGTGAGCACGATGTAATCGTCGCCCTCCTTGATCAGGCCCATCGCGATGCCGGCGACAGGGCGCTTGATCGGCACGCCCGCGTCCATCAAGGACAACGAGGAGCCACACACCGAAGCCATCGAGGAGGAACCGTTGGACTCGAAGATGTCCGAGACGACCCTGATCGTGTAGGGGAACTCCTCGATCGAGGGGATCACCGGCACGAGTGCGCGCTCGGCCAAGGCGCCGTGACCGATGTCGCGGCGCTTGGGGCCCAGACGGCCTGCCTCACCCACCGAAAACGGCGGGAAGTTGTAGTGGTGGAAGTAGTACTTCTTGGTCTGCAAACCCAGCGTGTCCAGGCGCATCTCCTCCTTGAGCGTGCCCAGAGCTGCGGCGCTGAGCGCCTGGGTCTGACCGCGCGTGAACAGGGCCGAGCCGTGCGTGCGCGGGGTGACGCCAACTTCGATCGTGATGTCCCTGATCTCGTCCTCGGCGCGACCGTCGGGGCGCTTCTTGTGGATCGCGATGCGCTCGCGGATGATCGCCTTCTCGAGCTTGTCGAAAGCGAGCTGCGCTTCCGCCCTCCTCGCTTTGGCTTCCTTGGCGGCCTCCTCGCTTGCACCCTCAGGCGCGGTGGGGCCGTACTGCTCGAGGATCGCGCCCTCGACCGCCTTGCAGGCGTCCTGGCGCTCGAGCTTGTCCTCCACCTGGGTGGCCTCGTCGAGCGCGGCGCCGTGTGAAGCCTTCACCTGAGCGAGCAGCTCGGGATCGACCGAAGGGGCCGTGATCGGCGTCTTCTCCTTGCCGACCTTCTCGGCCAGCTCACGCTGTAGCGCGCAGATCTTCTTGATCGCGCCATGGGCGATATCGAGCGCATCGAGGATCTCAGCCTCTGAGATCTCGTTCGCGCCGGCCTCCACCATCAGGATCGCATCCTCAGAGCCTGCGACGACGAGGTCGAGGTCCGAGTTCTCGAGCAAGTCCTCCTCGTTGGGGTTCACGACGAAGTTGCCGTCGATCTTGCCGATGCGCACCGCGCCGACCGGGCCGGCGAAGGGGACGTTTGAGATCATCAGGGCGGCTGAGGCCCCGTTCATCGCGAGGATGTCATACGGATGGACGTGATCCACCGAAATCGGGATCGCGACGAGATGCGTCTCGTAGTTCCAGCCCTTGGTGAACAGCGGGCGCAGGGGGCGGTCGATCATGCGCGCGGTCAGCGTCGCCTTCTCTCCCGAGCGACCCTCGCGCTTGAAGAACGAGCCGGGGATCTTCCCGGCGGAATACATCCTCTCCTCCACATCCACAGTCAGCGGCAAGAAATCCACGTCGCGCTGTCCGCCTGCGGTTGCTGTCGAGAGAACCATCGTGTCGCCTTGACGGACGACCACTGCGCCGGAGGCCTGCTTGGCCATCCTGCCGGTCTCGAAAGAGATCTCGCTGCCTGCAATCTCCACGGAGACCCGTGTAACGGCGTTGCTACTCATATTGAACTACCTTCCCTCTCCGCCCGGCCCAGTCCTTCGGACTGCGTGCCCTCTGCGGAGCCGTTTTCTTTTTACCCTTGTATACGAACGTGTGGAGCTTAGCGGACGCTAGATGTTCTTCAGTCCGCCAAGGATCATGTGTACCGGCGGAAGGTCTGCCGGGGAAGGCGCTTGATAGCTCCAGCGCACGACTGCGTCGGGGCCGACGATCACCAGTGCGCGCTGGGGAAAGCCGCCAGGATGCAGCACGCCAAACGCCGCGCAAGCAGCGCCCTTGGGCTCGAAGTCCGAGAGCTGCGGGATACTCACGCCCAGCTTCTCGCGAAACGCTTTCTGGGCCCAGGTCGAATCGCACGAGACGCCATAGATCTCTGCCCCCTGAGCGGTGATCTCTGCCAGCGACTGCTCGTACACCTGCAATTGATCGGTGCACACCGGGCTGAAAGCGAAGGGGTAGAAGACAAATACAGTCGTCTTGCCGAGCAGGTGCGCCTGGGTGAAGTTATCGCCGGCTTCGGTGGCCAGCGAGAAATCGGGCACCTTCGTCCCCGGAGCCAGCACGGTGGAGCTTGCGTCAGTGGCGCCCATCGTCCGAGAGCCCCCTTTACTTGCGGAGACCCAGCTCCTTGATGAGAGCGCGGTAGCCCTCGAGGTCCTTGCGCTGCAGGTAGTCCAGGAACCGGCGGCGGCGGCCGACGAGCATGAGCAGGCCGCGACGCGAATGGTGGTCCTTCTTCTGCTCGCGCAGGTGTTCGGTGAGATGGTTGATGCGCTCGGTCAGCAAGGCCACCTGGACCTTGGTGTTGCCGGTGTCCTGCTCTCCTGAGCCGAACTTGGCGGCGATCTCGCGCTTTCGCTCTGTGGTGATCGTCATAGCGGCCGCACAGGCTAGCAGCCGGGGGCGCGGTACACGTTCAAAGCTCGTGCACCCGCGTTGCGCTCAAGGGTTCGCGCGAGCGGCGAGGACCTTGCGAGTGCGCTCCACGTCAAGGTGCATCTGCTCGATCAGGGCCTGCGCCGACTGGAAGCGACGCTCGCCCCGCAGACGCGAGCAGAAGTCCAGGCGCAGCTCGCTGCCATACAGATCGCCGTCGAAGTCCAGGAGGTAGGCCTCGACCAGCTCGCCGCGCCCGGTCACGAACGTGGGACGCACGCCGACATTCACCGCCGCGGGTATCCCATCGGCCAGACACGCGTACACACCGTGGCCCGGGCACACGAGCGCGTCGTCGGGTACGAGGTTGGCGGTCGGGAAGCCCAGCTCGCGCCCGCGCTCGTCGCCGTGCACGACCTCGCCGCGCAGCTGAAAGGGGGATCCCAGGAAATGAGTGGCCTGCTCCACCTCGCCGGCGAGCACGAGCCCGCGGATGTGGCTTGAGGAGACGATCTCTCCGTCCACCTCGAGTAGAGGCACGACGCGCGTAGAGAAGCGCTCGTCTTCGGAGAGCATCCGGGGGTCGCCCTTGGCGCGGTTGCCGAAGCGGAAGTTCTCACCCACCGAGACGTGGGTGGCGCCTAGGGTCCGCACGAGCACGTCGTCGATGAACTCCTGCGGGCCGCGCTTGGCGAACTCCGCGTCGAAGGGAATCACGATCAGCTCTCGCACACCCAGGGACTCGACGAGTTCGGCCTTGACCTCCAAAGAGGTGAGCAGCTTGGGTCGGTGCTGGGGCGCGACGACGGCCGAGGGATGAGGATCGAACGTGAGGACGCTGTCTGAGCCGCGGATCACCTCGCGGTGGCCGAGGTGGACACCATCGAAGGAGCCCACCGCCACGCGCCGCTCCCTGGGCCTCACCTCGGGCAGCCGAATGATCTCCACGGCGAGAAAGCCTATGGCAGAAGCGCCGCCGCCCGCTCGATGGTCACCAGGGGCGCGTCCTTCCACATCTGATCGCGTGGCGGTGGCGGCACGGCCTGCGCGATCTCGAAAGGTCCTATCGCGGTGCGCCTGAGCTCTTCGCAATAGGCGTCGCCGAGCTCGGCGATCAGCGAACGCACATACGTGCCCGACGAGCACTCGATCTCGTATCCGGCGCGGATTGGGGTCCCGTCCTGGCTCGGCTCGCGCCAAAGCTGCTCGAAGCGGTACACGGTCACGATTCGCGGGGGCATCTCAAACGATTCGCCGCGACGAGCCTTGCGATAGGCGCGCTCTCCTTTGATCTTGATCGCCGAGTAGACGGGAGGCGTTTGACGAATCTCGCCTGTCGGCAACGACGGTGGGTCCGGCGGCAATTTGCCGGTCTCGGTTATCTCCCCCTCGGGGTCTCCGGTGCTCGACAGCGCCCCCAGGCGAGCGACTGTCTCATACCGCTTGGGCAGTCGCATCACTCGGTCCTGAAGCTTGGTTGCCTTACCGACGAGCACGACCAAAAGTCCGCTCGCAAACGGGTCCAACGTGCCGGCGTGACCGGTCTTGGCGCCGCCCAGCGACCGGCGTACACGCGCGACGACGTCGTGCGAGGTCATCCCCACCGGCTTGTCGATCAGCAGCAGGCCCTCGGTCGGCGAGCCTTCGGTCCGCGGCGAGCCTTCGGTCGGCGGCGGACCGTCGGTCGGCGGCAGACCGTCGGTCAAGCCGGTGTGGGCAGGGCGGGCCCGTTGGGCGCCGGATGCAGTTGCAAGGCCAGCTCGTGGCGCAGCAGATCGATCAAGTCCGCCACGTCGAGCGTCGTCGAGAAGCCCGCGGCGCGGCGGTGCCCGCCCCCACCCTGGGTGCGCGCGATCACGGACACGTCGACGTCGTTTCCGGTTGCGCGCAGGGAGACCTTGCGCTTGCCCCTGTTCTCGGGAGCGGTCAGCTCGCGGATCAGGACCGCGACCTTGGTGGCGGCGATCGAGCGCAGGTGGTCGACGATTCCCTCCGAGAGACTTTCTTCGGCTCCGGCTTGGGCGAAATCAGAGGCGTCCAGTGCGACCAAGGTCAGCTCGCCGGCGTCGAAGCGCTGGATGCGCTCGAGCGCGACGCCGAGCAGTGCCAGCTTGGCTTGAGGTATCTCCTCATACAGCCGCGTGTTGACGGCAGCCACGTCGACTCCCGCCGCGATTAGCTCGGCGGCCATGCGATGCGCTCGCGGGCCCGTGTTCTCATACATGAAGCGGCCGGTGTCGGTGACGAGCCCGATGTAGAGCGCCTCGGCCATCGCCGCCGTCGGTGCGACCTGTAGGCCGTGCATCAGATCCCACACGATCTCCGCCGTGCAAGAAGCGCCCGGATCGATCAGGTTGAGCGTGCCGAAGTGGGTGTTGTCGTGATGGTGGTCGATGTTGAGCAGGTGCGATCCGTGCTGCAACACCGCTGCCGGGTTGCGGTCGATGTTGCCGCAGTCGAGCATCACGACCGTGCGCTCGCCGATGTCCTGCGGCGCGGATTGCAGTGCGTGCGCCAGCGCCGCGCAGCGGTACTCGCGCGGGAGCGGAAGGTCGCTCTCGGCGATGAACATCTCCGAGCTCTTGCCCAAAGCCGTGAGCAGGCCGTGCATCCCGAGCAGCGAACCGAGCGCGTCGCCGTCGGGGTTCTCGTGGGTGGCGACCACGAAGCTCGCGTCGGCGCGAATGCGCTCCAGCACCAGTTGGCGGGTGCGGTCGATCGAAGCGGACTCGCTCACGCGTCTTGGCCTTCGCGTTCGGTTGGCGCGGCGCCACTTGCGGGGGACGAGTTCAGGACACCGGCGGGCTGCGCGTCTTCGATCTCGGCCTCGATCAGCGCGTCCAAACGCATCGCCCGATCGGTCGTGTCGTCGTAGGCGAAGGCGAGCGTCGGCGTGCGCTTGAGCTTCAGCTCACGGGCGATCCGCCCCTGTAGGTAGCCGTGTGCGCTGTCCAGGCCGGCCAAGGTCTCGCTGCGCGTCTCGGCCTCGCCGAGCACGCTCACGTACACGCGAGCATGGCTCAAATCGGCGCTTGTCCTCACATCGGTCACGGTAACGAATCCCACCCTCGGGTCCTTCAAGTCTGACGCGAGCGCATCGCCGATCACCTGCCTGATCGCCTCGTCCACGCGGCGCATTCGCTCCGAACTCATCCTACTGGTCCAAGTCCCTCGAAAGATCCAACTTGCACTACGGCTTGCATGAGCAACCCCTTATTCGGAGGGTGACTTCAGGCTAGCTGGCGCTCTTGGAGGCGCGTCTCGTACGTCTCCAACACATCGCCCTCCTTGAGGTCCTGGAAGTTGGTCAAGACGATGCCGCACTCGTAGCCGGCGGCCACCTCGCGCGCGTCCTCGTTGAATCGGCGCAGCGAAGCGACGGTGGTGTCGTAGATGACGGTGCCCTCGCGCACGACCCGGACGCGCGCTCCGCGGGTGACCTTGCCCTCGCTGACGTGCGAGCCGGCGATCGTGCCGATCTTGGAGGCCTTGAACAGCTGGCGCACCTCGGCCTGGCCGAGCGATGTCTCGACCTCGGTGGGCTCCAGCATGCCCTGCATCGCCGCGCGCAACTCTTCGATCGCGCGGTAGATGACCGAGTAGGAGCGGATCTCGACGCCCTCGCGGTCGGCGATCTGGCGCGCGTCGCCGACGGGGCGCACATTGAACGCGAGGATCAAGCCCGAGGAGGCGGAGGCCAGCATCACGTCGGACTCGTTGATGCCGCCGACGCCACGGTGGATGATGTTGACCGAGACCTCGTCTTGGGGGAGCTTTGCGATCTCGTCCTCGATCGCCTCCAAGGAGCCGGCGACGTCTGCCTTGATGACGAGGCTGAGCTCCTTGACGGTGCCTTCTTGGGCGAGCTTGAAGACGTCCTCGAGCGAGACCTTGCGCCCGGAGCGGCGCGCAAGCGCCTCGGTCTTCAGGCGGTTGGCGCGCTCGCCCGCGAGCTGGCGCGCGCGGCGCTCATTCTCGACGGCCCTGACGAATTCGCCGGCCTCGGGTACACCGTCGAAGCCGAGCACCTCGACCGGCTCCCCTGGCTCCGCCGTCTTCACGCGAGCGCCGACGAAGTTGTGCATCGCACGTACCCGACCGAAGCTGGCGCCCGCCACAAGCGCGTCGCCGACCTGCAGGGTCCCACGCTGGATCAGGATGCTCACCACCGGTCCACGGCCCGGGTCGAGCTTTGACTCGATCACCGTGCCCGAGGCGGTTGCGTCGCGGTTGGCCTTGAGCTCCTCCAGGTCGGTTACGACCTGAATCGTCTCAAGCAGACTGTCGAGGCCTTCACGGGTCTTGGCGCTGACGTCGACGAACTCGGTCTCCCCGCCCCACTCCGCCGGCTGCAGGCCGAGCTGTGTCAGTTCGGTGCGGACGCGCTCGGGCTGCGCGCCCTCCTTGTCGATCTTGTTGACCGCCACCACGATCGGCACCTCGGCCGCCTTGGCGTGGTCGATCGCCTCCTCGGTCTGCGGCTTGACGCCGTCGTCGGCCGCCACCACGATCACGGCTAGATCGGTCACCTGCGCTCCGCGTGCGCGCATCGCTGTGAACGCCTCGTGACCAGGGGTGTCGAGGAACGTGATCACCTTGTCGTCGTGATGAACCTGGTAGGCGCCGATGTGCTGCGTGATCCCGCCCGCCTCACCCGCGGCGACCTCGGTCTGGCGGATCGCATCGAGCAACGAGGTCTTGCCGTGGTCGACGTGGCCCATGATCGTGACCACGGGCGGGCGGTCGACAAGGTCCTCCTCGACGTCCTCGAACACCGGCTCGATCTCGATGTCGTCAGCCGCGTGGACGATCTCGATCTTCTTCTCGAATTCGTCAGCCAGGACCTGGATCGCGTCGTCGGAAAGGGTCTGGGTGAGCGTGGCCATCTCGCCGAGCATCATCAGCTTCTTGATGATCTCGGGCACCGGTACGCCCAGATACTCGGCCACGTCCTTGACCGTGGAGCCGGAGTTCACGCGGATCAGGTCGGTGGCCTCCATCGCCGTGGTGTCGATCGGGGCGATCGTCTCGTCGTAGGTGCCTCTGCGCCGACGGCCCCTTCGGGGTCGGCGCACGGGCTGGTTGGAGGGGCCGCCCTGCTGGCGGCGCGAGGCTTGGGAGTCGATCACCACGCGTCGTCGCCCGCCCGCGCTGCTGCTCGCCGGGGTGCGCTCGCCGGTACGCGAATCGCGAGTTGGGCGCACGCGATCGCCGGCCGGTGTGGAATCGGTGGCCGAGTCCGGAGCCGGCGCCGCGGTCGAGTCCGGAGCGGGCGCCGCGGTCGAGTCCGGAGCGGGCGCCGCGGTTGAGGGCGCCGTGGAGGCGGATGGCGCAGCCGGTGTCGCTGGTGGTTGGACGGGCGCTGTGGAGGCGGGTGCGGAAGGTGCAGGCGCCGGCGGCGCGACCGGCGTGGCGGCGGCCGCGGCGGATGAGGCGCCATTGGAGCCCAAAACGCGCAGGGCGTCGGCCTCCTCGACCGAGGAGGCCGCGGCCTTGGCCGCAATTCCGGCGGCGCCGAGCTTCTCGAGCAACTCCTTGCTCGAGATCCCTTGCTCCTTGGCTATTTCGTGTACGCGCTTCTTGCTCATGATTTGGATGTCGAGGGAGTCGGCTCGACGGACCGTAGTTCGGTTGCGCCACCTTCGTGGTTCGATTCTACGAGTTCGGCGGGGACGTCCACGGGGCGACGAAAAGCGCGTTGCAAGACCCCTCGTGCGGTCATGCGTTGCAGGCAATCGCTCCGCGGGGCATTCGTGGCGGCGAGGCACACGTAGGCTCCGCGGCCGGGCATCTTGTTGGCTGGATCGAAGCTTGCGCGGCGACGATCCTCTCCGGGGATCGCGATGGCCGCGACGCGCAACAGCTCGGACTTCGGCGCCACGCGCCCGCACCCGATGCAGCGGCGCCGGGGGACATGGGCCGCTATGACGCTTGCTCCTCAGCGGCCTCGACGGCCTCCGCCTGGGTCTCGGCAGCCTCGACGGCCTCCGCCTCGGCCTCGGCGAGCGCCTCGACGGGGGCGTCCTCGACCGGGGGCGCGTGTTCGGCCGCGTCGGCGCCGCCCGCGGGCGAGAGGTCGGCGACATTGTCGCCCTCGATCTCGTTGAGCGCCTGGTGTGACTCCAGGCCGCAGTAGCGCGATCCGGGCAGCGAAGCGTTGGGGCAACGCCTGCCGTTGGAGAGGATCGCGGCGCAGCGGCCCTGCAGCTCCTCCTCCTCGTAGCCGTGCTCGGCCTCCTCGGCGGCGAACTCGGTCTCTGAGCGGATGTCCACGCGCCAGCCGGTCAAGCGCGCGGCCAAGCGCGCGTTCTGGCCCTCGCGGCCGATCGCCAAAGAAAGCTGATCGTCGGGCACGATCACCGTGGCCTGCTTGGCCTCGTCGTCGACCAGGACCTCACGCACACGGGCAGGTGAGAGCGCCTTGGCGACAAACCGGGCGGGCTCTTCGTTGAAGGGGATGATGTCGATCTTCTCGCCGCGCAGCTCGGAGACGACCATGCGCACACGCGAGCCGCGCGGGCCGACACACGCGCCGACCGGGTCGACGCCGTCGGCGTGTGAGACCACCGCGATCTTCGAGCGGTAACCGGGCTCGCGGGCGACGTTGGCGATTTCCACCAAGCCGTCGGCGATCTCGGGAACCTCCAGCTCGAACAGCTTCTTGATCAGCTCGGGATCGCGCCTCGAGACAATGATCGAAGGTCCCTTGGTGGAGGGCGAGACCTCCTTGATGACGGCCTTGATGCGCTGGGAGTGGTCGTAGCGCTCGCCGTCGACCTGCTCTGACTTGGGCAGGAGCGCCTCGACGCGCTCGCGCAGCTGCACGAGGGTGTAGCGCGAATCGGATTGCTGCACGATGCCTGTGATCAGCTCGCCGACGCGGTCGCGGTATTCCTCGAACATCATGTCGCGCTCGGCCTCACGGATGCGCTGCAGGATGACCTGCTTGGCGGTCTGGGCAGCGATGCGACCGAAGTCCTCGGGGGTGACGTCGCGTTCGTCGATCTGGTCGCGGTACTGCTCAAACTTGGCCGGGTCGATTTCCGGCTCCTCCGGTTCGCGCAGCTCGCCCGTCTCGGGGTCAACCGTGGTTCCCTCGTCGATCGTCTCGACGATCAGGTGGGCCTCCAAGCGCTCGGGGATGATCAGCTCGATCACGCGGAAGTCGGCCGTCTCGCGGTCCATTTCGACGCGTGCGTACTTGGCCGAGCCGGGCTGCTTCTTGTAGGCCGACAGCAGCGCGTCCTCCAAGGCGATCATCAGCTTCTCGGGCTCAATCCCCTTCTCGCGCGCAAGGGCGTGCATTGCTTCCAAGATCTCGCGTGACATAGGTTGTCTCTCCTACTCCTCGACGAGGTTCGAACGACGGATCTCCGAGTAGGGGATCGCTACTACTCCCCCATCGGCGGCCAAGGTGATCTCGCTGTCGGTGGCGCCGACGAGCTCTCCGGTGAAGCTCTTGGCGCGCCGCGCCTCGGCTCCCACGCTTGGGAGGGGACGTGGCTCGCGGGTGCGCACACGGGCGCGGCGACCGACGAAGCGACGGAAGTGGGTGGGCTTCGTCAGCGGTCGTTCGCTGCCGGGCGAGGAGACCTCCAGGGCGTAGCGCTCGCGCAAGTCGGTGAGCAGGGCGGTGACGCGCTCGCACAGGGCCAAGTTGACGCCCTCGGGATGGTCGATGTAGATGCGCAGCGTGTCGTCGGAGACGACCTCGGCGAGCAGCACCTCGACTTCGGGCTCGGCGGCGGCCAGGCGCTCTTCTATCTCGGACTGCATCGGCGACATCTACTGAAAAGTCTCTCTTCCCGGGACGAGGCGTAAAAAAAAGCGGGCGGGCGCCCACTTTCGGTGCTGCCAGCCGTCGTATGGGCGACGGCTCGAAAGTTGTCCGACGAGGATAGCATCGGGACTGAGGGCGCGACCCGGCGCGCGAAGCTCGGCGCGGCCCCCCGCAACGGCGCTCACGACCTCGCGGCGTCTCGTCGCGCCCGGTCGCGATAGTGGCGATAGTCGGCGCGTGTCGGCTGCATCGAACAGGCGATCGCAAGTGGCCGGGAAGCCTCGCGGTGGCGTCCGAGCTGCTGCATCGTGCGTCCCAAACAGAACAGCGCATAGTCGTTTGTGGGCGCGGCCGCCGCGATCGCCTGGAACTCCTCGGCGGCGCGCTCGTAGTGCTGGGCGTGGAACAGGGCTCGTCCGAGCGCCTCGCGAATCGAGGTCTTGCCGGGCTCGAGTTCGCGTGCGCGTGTGAGCGGCACGATCGCGGCCATGTGATCGCCGTGGTCGAGCAGGTCCCGTCCACGTGTGTAGAGCTCGTAGACGCTGTCCATGCGCCTAACTTTAGCTCCGAGCGCCGGGCGCGTTCAAGCCTCCGGGCGCATGCTCTGCACGGCGTCGAGGATCCCCTCGGCGATGGTCGGCTTGGCGGCGCGTGGGAGCCGGCGGTCCTCTTGCTTGGAAACGATCGTCACCTCGTTGAGCTCGGACTCGAAGCCGATGTCCGGGCGCGAGATGTCGTTGAAGACGACCGCGTCCACGCACTTGGCGGCGAGCTTGGAGCGGGCCTGCTCGATTCCCCCGGCGCCGTGCTCGGCCGCGAACGCGACCACCGTTTGATCAGGGCGGCGTCCGGCGGCAAGCCCACAGACGATGTCGGGGGTCGGCTCCAGGGCGAGCGTGAGTCGCTCGCGTCCTGCCTTCTTGATCTTGCCGTCGAGGGGGTCGGCGGGGCGAAAGTCGGCGACGGCGGCCGCCATCAGCAACACGTCGCAATTGGGGAACTCTCGCTCGCACGCTTCCTGCAGTTCCGCCGCGGTACCGACCCGCTCGACCGTGACACCCGACGGTGGGGCCAGCGCGACATTGGCAGCTACGAGCGTCACGTCTGCCCCTCTCCGACGGGCCGCCTCGGTGAGAGCCAAGCCCATGCGTCCGGAGGAGCTGTTGCCGAGGAAGCGCACACTGTCGATCGGCTCGCGTGTGCCTCCCGCGGTGACCAGGACGCGCAATCCGCTCCAAGGCCCCCCGCGCGCGCGTAGGGCACCCTCGGCAAGGACTTCTTCGCACACGGCCAGCAGGCGTTCGGGTTCGGCGAGCCGACCGACCCCCTGCTCGCCGCGCGAGGCGAGCAGGCCGCTGTCGGGCTCGATCACGTGAACCCCGCGAGAGCGCAGCAGATCGAGGTTGGCTCGGGTCGCGGGGTGCTCGTACATGTGGTTGTTCATCGCCGGGGCCACGACCACCGGGCAGGTGGCCGCCAAGGCACAACTGGTGAGCAGGTTCTCGGCGATCCCGGCCGCCAGCTTGGCCAAGGTGTTCGCCGACGCCGGTGCGATCAAAAACAGATCGGCGTTGGCGACCAACTGAAGATGGCTGAGCGGTTGATGGGTGGGCTGCTCTTCTCCGGGGAAAGCGCCGCGGGCGGGGTCCTGTTCGAACTCGTCGAGCAGGACAGGCGCGCCGGTGAGCGCCGCGAAGGAGGCCTCCCCGACAAAACGGGTGCTGTTCGGCGTCTGGACGACGCGCAGCGAATGCTCGGCGGCGCTTGCCAAGCGTATGAACTCAAGCGCCTTGTAGGCGGCGATGCCGCCGCTCACACCGAGCAGGATGCGTGCCATGGTGACTTCTTAGGCCCCGCGAGCCCTCATCTCAAGCGCTGGTCGAACGCTTGCGCGCTTGGGACTACCGATAGTGGTACTTGATCTTTCCTCCGGCGACTTCCTCGAGCGCGATCGTGAGGTAGTTCTTGGAGGCGGTCTCGATCATCGGCGGCGGGAATTCCTCGAAGGCTCCCTCGCCGAGGTTGTGGTAGTAGCTGTTGATCTGGCGCGCGCGCTTGGCGGCCACGAGGACGCTCGCGTAGTTGGAGTCGACATTCTCGAGCAGGCGGTCGATACGGGGTGAGGTCATCATGGTCGGGGCGACACCTTTCCTTGTGGACTTGTCAGTGTAGTGGCTCGGTCGCGCTCGCTCTCCGGCCGGGACTCGGTGGAGGGGCTGTCGCCGAGAGTCAGTGTGGGTCGATCGGCTCGCCGATCTCGGCGGCGACGATCGCCACCAGCGCGTCGAGCGCGTCATCGAGCCGGTCGTTGACGACCACGTGGGCGAAGTCGTCGCGCGCGGCGAGCTCCTGCTCGGCGACAGCGAGGCGGCGCTCGACCTCCTCGGAGCCGTCGGTGCCGCGTCCGATCAGGCGTGTGCGCAAAGCCTCCAAGGAAGGGGGCGCGATGAACACCTGAACCGCCTCGGGCATCGCGGCTCGCACCTGGCTTGCTCCCTGGACCTCGATCTCGAGCACGACCGGGACGCCGTCCTCGACACGACCTTCGAGCTCGCTGCGCAGGGTCCCGTAGCGGCGACCGGCGTAGTCGGCGTGCTCCACGAAATCCCCGTCGCTAATGCGCTGCTCGAACTCGTCGCTCGAGAGGAAGTGGTAGTCGGTCCCGTCCGCCTCCCCCGTCCGGGGTGCGCGTGTGGTGGCCGACACCGAGAGCTCGAGTTGGGGCAGGCGCTCCATCAGGCCCCGGATCAAGGTGCCCTTGCCCACGCCAGAGGGCCCGGTGATCACAAATACGCACGCCACGCGCGAGACCCTAATGTCGGACGCGGCGGAGCGGTAACTCCCACGAGCGCCTGCTGCGTCGATGAGCAAGCGAGACAAGGACGCAGGGAGCGAAATGTGCTGAGCACATGAGCGACTGAGGACGCAGTATCGCGCCGCTCAGCGGCGCAGCAGGGATACGAGCTCGGAGCGTTGGCGCTCTGAGAGCCCGCCGATCGTCTTGCTCGGCGAGATGCGGCAGAGCGCGAGGATCTTGTTGACCTTGACGCGGCCGTACTTGGGGACGGCCAGGAGCATGTCGAAGACCTTGGCCGTCTCGACGTACTCGGGGGGGTTGGCGAGCAGGGTGTGGATCGAGAGGCGCCCGGCCTTGAGATCGCGCTTGAGCTGGGCGCGCTCGGTCCTGATGCGGTTCGCGCGTGCGAGGGCATCCATGCGCTGGTTCAAGGACCGCTCGGGTGCGGCGGACGGCTTGGAGGTCATGGTCGAAGACATCGTGCCCGTCGCGGTCGGCATGGGCGGCGAGTCTACACACCCAGGCGCGCCGTTCAAGGCAAACCCCAAGAATTCGTATCAAGCTCAGGTCGAGCTTGAGGTATGTCGAGGATGGTGGATGGTCGTGTGGCCGGTTTGCAGGGATTTTCCAACCTCAAGTCAACCGACGGCCGCCAATTCTCGGGCCACGCTGGATGCGGCGCGGGGATCGCGGAAGTTCTCGGTGCCGATGGCGACCAGGCGCGCGCCGACATCGAGGAACTGGCGCGCGTGGAGGGCCGTTTGGATGCCTCCCATGCCGATCACGGGGATCGAGACTCGCGCCGCGACGGACGCGACTTGGGCGAGCGCGACAGGGCGGATCGCGGCGCCCGAGAGCCCGCCGGTGCCTCCACCGAGCCACGGTCGGACGTCGCTCGGGCCAGGCGAGGATCGGGCGGCGGGCGCGTGCGAGGAGCGGGGTGCGGGCGCGTGCGAGGAACGGGGTGCGGGCGCGAGCGAGGAGCGGGGGGCGGGGGCGAGCGCAAACGCTCGCAGCGTGTTGACGAGCGAGAGCGCATCGGCGCCACCCGCCTCGGCCGCGCTCGCGCACTCGGACACGCTGGCGCAGTTGGGGGTCAGCTTGACGATCAAAGGCTTGGCCGTGAACGGCCGTACGCTCGCCACGACGCGCTCCAATTGGACGGGATCGGCGCCGATGTCAAGGCCGGTGTGAACATTGGGGCAGGACACGTTCAGCTCGAAGGCCGCGATCTCGGTGCGGGGCTCGCACGCTTGCAGCAACTCGGCGATCTCCTCGGCGGTGGAGCCCATCACGTTGGTGATCAGGGGCACCGGCAGGCGGGCCAACTCGGGCAGGTCCTGCTCCAAGTAGCCGTGAAGACCCTTGTTGGGCAGGCCGATCGAGTTGATCAGGCCCGCTTGGGCCTCCCACAGCCGCGGCGCGGGGTTGCCGGCGCGCGGGGCGAGGGTGATCGTCTTTGAGACGAACGCCGCGAAGGGGAATTCCCGCTCGAGCGCGTCCCCGAAGGCTCGCCGCGCCGCGATCGCGTCGAAGGTGCCCGAGCCGTTGATCACCGGGTGAGCGAGGCGCAGTCCGCAGAACTCGACGCTCATGCGAGAGGCCCTCCCCCGGGCTCGGCCACGCCCTCCAGCGCAGACGCGTCGATGACCGGGCCGTCGACGCACACGCGCAAATAGCCCTCACGGGTCGGCACGACGCACCCGTAGCAGGCCCCGAAACCGCACGCCATGCCCGCCTCCAAAGCCAGTTGGGCGCGAACGCCACGCTCGGCGCAGAGGGCACGCACCGCCTCGAGCATCGGCGGCGGCCCGCAGGCATAGACGGTGGCCTCGGGGTCGCGGTCGAGCTCCACGCTCAGCAGGTCGGTGACGAAACCGTGGTGGCCGACCGACCCGTCGTCGCTGGCGAGCGCCAAGTCCTCGGCTCGACCGGCGCCGTCTGAGACGCCGAACAGCGCGGCGCCCTCGGCGTGGGCACTGTCGCGAAAGCCGAGCAGGACCCGTACTGCCTCTCCCCGGGTGGCCAAAGCGTCGCCCCAGATGGCAAGCGGCGCGATGCCCACGCCGCCACCGACCAAGACGGCTCGGCGACGATCCGCAGGGGCCTCGAATCCCAGGCCGAGCGGGCCCAGGAGCCACAGCCCATCGCCCTCGCGCAGCTCGCACAGGCGCCGCGTGCCGGGACCGACGTCCTCCAACAGGAAGAAGGCCTCGCCGTGCTCGAAGCGAGCGTAGGAGAAGGCACGCGGCAGGTAGGGGCGCTCGTCCTCGCCGGCGCCCCAGCGCTCGGCGGCAGCCAGCATCGCGAACTGGCCGGCCAGCGGTCGCGGACCGTCCGGGTCGGCGGCTCGCAGGACGCGGTAGGAGCCGAGTGGATCGTTGGCTGTGACGGTGAGCAGGCGCCGCCCGAAAGGGGCGAGGGGGCGCTCGCTCACGCCGCTGCCTTCGGGTGGCCCGCGAACCTCGCAAGGGACCATTCACACCGCGCCATTCGGGTTGCCCGCGAAGGCGGCAAGGAGCGGCTCACGCCACTGCCGCCCGATCCGCCGCCTCGGGGCTGCGCTGGGCGCGATGGAGCTCTTGCAGGGAGAGCACGTCGGGCTCGCCGAGCTTGATCGCCTGGGCGATCGCGCGGGCCGCGGAGACGCCGGCCGAGAGGGTTGTCAAACAGGGGATTCCGTGGGCGATCGCGCAGCGGCGGATCTCCCAGCCGTCCGAGCGGGCGCCCGAGCCGGTGGGCGTGTTGACGATCAAATCGACGTCGCCGCGCTCGATCCAGTCGACCACGTGGGGGGAGCCGTCGCCGATCTTGTTGATCGTCTGGACGGGTACGCCCATGCGGGCGATCGCCTCGGCGGTGCCGCGCGTGGCGAGGATGCGAAAGCCGTTGTCGTGCAAGATCTGGGCGACCGCGAAGACGCCGGGCTTGTCGGAGTCGGTGACGGTGATGAACGCGGTGCCGCTCATCGGCAAGGGCGAGCCGGCGGCGGCCTGGGCCTTGGCGAAGGCGGTGGGGAAATCGCGCGCGATGCCCATCACCTCGCCGGTGGAGCGCATCTCGGGGCCGAGCAGGGAGTCGGCGCCGTCGAAGCGGTCGAAGGGAAGGACGGCCTCCTTGACCGAGACGTGCTCGCCGCAGGCCACGCCTTCGTTGCCGGAGGGTAGGCCTAGCGCCGATATGGGCTCGCCGAGCATGATGCGACAGGCCAGCTTGGCCAGGGGCAGGCCGATCGCCTTGGAGACGAAGGGGACGGTGCGCGACGCGCGCGGATTGGCCTCGATCACATAGAGGCGACCGTCGTGGACGGCGTACTGGGCGTTCATCAGTCCGACGACGCCGATGCCGAGCGCGATGTCGCGCGTGGCGGTGCGGATCTGCTCGAGCATATCCTCGCCAAGGGAGTGGGGCGGCAACACGCAGGCCGAGTCCCCGGAATGCACCCCGGCCTCCTCGACGTGCTGCATGATGCCCCCGATCCACACCTCGCGGCCGTCGCAGAGCGCGTCCACGTCGACCTCTACCGCGTTCTCGAGGAAGCGGTCGAGGAAGATCGTCGGGCGGCTCTCCTCTTGGGGCTGTCGATTTGGAGGGATTGACGCTCCTACGGGTCTGCTGGCGGGCGCCGGCGTCTCGCGACGGAGGTAGTCGGCGAGCCCGTCGCGCGAGTAGACGATCTCCATCGCGCGGCCGCCGAGGACATAGGAGGGTCGCACCAAGAGCGGGTAGCCGACGTCATCGGCCTTGCTCAGGGCCTCCGCGACCGAGCAGGCGGTCGCGTAGGGCGGGGCGTGGTAGCCGAGTTTGGCGAGCAAATCGCCGAAGCGGGAGCGATCCTCGGCCAGGTCGATCGCGTCGACCGAGGTGCCAAGGATCGGCACCCCCGCCTCCAGTAGTCCGGCGGCGAGCTTCAGCGGGGTTTGGCCTCCGAATTGGACGATCACGCCGAGCAGGTTGCCCCCGGCGCGCTCGAGCTCGATCACGCCGAGCACGTCCTCCAAGGTGAGCGGCTCGAAGTAGAGGCGGTCGGAGGTGTCGTAGTCGGTGGAGACGGTCTCGGGGTTGCAGTTGACGATGACCGCGTCGCGGCCGGACTCGCGCACGGTCATGGCGGCGTGGACGCAGCAGTAGTCGAACTCGATGCCTTGGCCGATGCGATTGGGCCCGCCGCCCAGGATCACCACGGAGGGGCGCTCGCCGAGGACGACCTCGTGCGCCGCTCGGCGCTCCCAGCCGGAGTAGTAGTAGGGGGTGCGCGCGGGGAACTCGGCGGCGCAGGTGTCTACCGACTTGAAGGAGCGCTCTCCCGCGAAGGGGGACTCGGGGTCGGCGGCGATCCCGGCCAGCTCCGCCAAGAACCAAGGGTCGATCGAGGTGCGCTCGCGGATCGCCGCGATGGTTGCGTCGAGCGCTCCGGGTGGGGTGCCTTCCGAGGCCGTGGCCGCGCCTGCCCTGGGCCGGGTGGCCTCCGAGGTCGCGCCTGTGCCGGGCCGCTCGCGCTCGGCTGCGTGGCTGGCGCGGGAGAGCAGCTCGAGGATCGTCTCGTAGCGCTCGGCGGTCGGGGTCTCTAGCGCTTGGAGCAGCTCTGACTCGGAGCGCTCTTGCGGGCGGGGCGGCTTGTCGAGCTCGCGCGAGCGCAAGGCCTTGGCGAAGGCTTGGGAGAAGGTGCGCCCGAGCGCCATCGCCTCCCCCACAGACTTCATGTGGGTCGAGAGCGTGGGCACCGCCCCCGGGAACTTCTCGAAGGCGAAACGGGGCCACTTGACGACGACGTAGTCGATCGTCGGCTCGAACGAGGCCGGGGTGACTCCGGTGATGTCGTTGGTGATCTCCTCCAAGAGATAGCCGACGGCCAGGCGCGCGGCGATCTTGGCGATCGGAAAGCCGGTCGCCTTCGAGGCCAGGGCCGAGGAGCGCGAGACGCGGGGATTCATCTCGATCACGAGGATCTCCTCGGTCTCGGGGTTGACCGCGAACTGGACGTTGGAGCCGCCCGTCTCCACGCCGACCGCCCTGATCACGGCTATGGCCTGGTCGCGCAACTGCTGGTAGAGGGCGTCGGTGAGGGTTTGCTGGGGGGCGACGGTGACCGAGTCGCCGGTGTGGACGCCCATCGGGTCGATGTTCTCGATCGAGCAGACGATCACGACGTTGTCGGCTTTGTCGCGCATCACCTCCAGCTCGAACTCCCCCCAGCCGAGCACCGACTGGTCGAGCAGGACCTGGCCGATTGGGGAGGCCTCGATGCCGCGCGTGGCGATCGTTTCGAACTCCTCCTGGGTGCGTGCGATTCCGCCGCCGCGCCCGCCGAGGGTGAAGGCGGGGCGCACGATGCAGGGCAGGCCGAGGCGCGGCAACGCCTCTTGGGCCTCGGCCAAGGTCGTGGCGATCGCGCTTTCGGGCATCTTCAGGCCCGCCTCGGCCATCGCCGTGGCGAACAATTCGCGGTCCTCGGCGCAAGCGATCGCGTCGTAGTTGGCGCCGATCAACTCGACGCCCAACCGCTCCAAGGTGCCGTCGTCATGCAGGGCCTTGGCCAGGTTCAGGGCCGTCTGTCCCCCGAGTGTCGGCAAGAGCGCGTCGGGGCGCTCTCGTTCGATGATCTTCGTGAGCGGTCCGGGCAAGAGGGGCTCGACATAGGTGGCGTCGGCAAACTCGGGGTCGGTCATGATCGTGGCCGGGTTGGAATTGACCAGCACGACCTTGTATCCCTCCTCCCTCAAGACCTTGCAGGCTTGAACGCCGGAGTAGTCGAACTCCGCAGCTTGCCCGATCACGATTGGACCGGAGCCGAGGATCAGGATCGTCTCTATGTCGTTGCGTCTTGGCATCGGCAGTCAGCCTTCTTGTCTTTTCATGCTGTTTGCGCGATCCGCGCGAGGAAGCGGTCGAACAGGTGCAGGCTGTCGTGCGGCCCGGGTCCCGCCTCGGGGTGGTATTGGACGGCGCCGCCGGGCACATCCAGGAGCTCGAAGCCCTCGACCGTGCGGTCATAGAGGTTGACGTGGGTCAGCTGGGCCGCGCCGAAGTCGGTCTCCCAGCGCACCGGCTCGTCGCTTTCGAGCGTCTTGGCTCCGTCGGGTGCGAGCACCGCGAAGCCATGGTTTTGAGAGGTGATCTCCACTCGGCCGGTCTGGAGGTCCTTGACGGGATGGTTGGCGCCACGGTGGCCGAAGGGCAGCTTGTAGGTCTTAAGGCCCAAGGCGCGGCACAGCAACTGGTGCCCGAGACAGATTCCCCAGACCGGCTTCTTGCCGACGACCTGGCGGATCGTGTCCACGACGTAGTCGAGCGCCGCGGGGTCGCCGGGCCCGTTGGCCACGAATACCGCGTCGGGGTCTTCGGCGAGCAGCTCCTCGGCGGTGGTCGAGCAGGGGTGCAGTGCCACCCTCGCTCCGCGCTGGACGAGGTTGCGCACGATCGAGAGCTTGATGCCTGTGTCCAGGACCGAAATCAGGGGTCCATCCGACCTGCCGCCTTTATCCGCTCGAGGCTCACCCCCTGAGTCCCGATCCGGGCGAGCGCCGGTCGGGATGCCGGTGCCGGCGGTATCCGCCGCGCCATGGAAGGTGACTCGATCCGGCGTGACGAGCGCGGCCAGGTCGAGCCCCTTCATCGACGGCTCGGCTTCGATCAGGGTTTGGGCTTCCTCGGGGGAGATCCGGGCGGGGAAGATGCCGCCGCGCATCGCGCCGGCCTCGCGGATGTGGCGCACGAGCGCGCGTGTGTCCACGCCGCTGATGGCCGGCACCTCGCAGTCGCTGAGCCAGTCGAGCCATCCTCGCTCGGCCTCGGGCGCGTCTTCGCGGTTGCACGCTTCGCGCATGATCGCCGCCCGCGCCCAGATGCGCTCGGACTCCATCGCGCGGGCGCTGATCCCGTAGTTGCCGATGTGGGGGTAGGTGAACGCGATCAACTGTCCCGCGAAAGAGGGGTCGGTGACCGACTCTTGGTAGCCGGACATGCCGGTCGTGAACACGACCTCCCCCACCGCGTGCGTGTCCGCGGCGCAGGCTTCGCCGTCGAAGCGGGTGCCGTCCTCCAGCAACACGTAGGCCTCGCGAGCTGACATCAAGCGGACTGCTTTCTCACTGGATCGCGAGCGGGGGCGCACATCGGGAGCATCACAAGATCAACCCCTGGACCTGCTTGAACTCGGGCGTTCCGGCGCGCTCGAGCAGCTCGAAGAGGATCGACTCGACTGTGGAGACGACCGCGCCCGCGCGCTCCAGGCGCTCCAGGCCGCGCTCGTAGTCCAGCGGATGGCGCGAGCCGACCGCGTCGGCGGGCACGTGCACTTCGACGCCTCGGTCGAGCAGATCGTGGACTGTTTGGGACACGCAAACGTGCGTCTCGATCCCACACACCACCGCCTGTGTGCGACCGGCCAGATCGAAGCCCTCGGCGCGCGCGGCGGAGAAGACGCTCTTCTCGACGATCGGCTCGTCCTGGAGCGAGACCTCGGGCGCGGTGTGGCCCAGACCCTTGGGGTACTGCTCGCTGACGATGCGGGGCATCCCCAGAATGCGTGCTCCCCGCACCAGCTTCGAGCAGGCTTCGGCCACCGCCTCGAAGGTGGCATAAGAGCGAAAGCCCTCCTGGACGTCGACCACGACCAGCGCGGTGTCCTCGCGTTTGAGCAGGCTCACGCCGCCACCACCGAGAAAGCACGCTCCCGATAGGCGATGGCGCCGGCGGCGACGGTCATGAGCACGCGCCCGGTCAGCTTACGCCCGGCAAAGCAACAGTTCTCCGAGCGGCTCTCCCAGCCGTTCTCGCCTGCGACCCATTGCGCGGAGAGGTCCACCAAGGTCAGATTGGCGGGCTCGCCGACCGCGACGGTGGGCGTGGGCAGCTCGAACAGGGCGGCGCCCGCGGTCATGCGCTCGACTAGCAGTCCCAAAGCGAAGCTGCCCGGCAGGACCAAGTCGGTGTGGAGCGCCGCGAAAGCGGTCTCGAGGCCGGTCGTGCCCATCGGGGCCTGCTCGAAAGGGACCTCCTTTTCGTGGCGGGCGTGGGGTGCGTGGTCGGTGGCGACACAGTCGATCGTGCCGCTGCGCAAGCCTTCGATCAGGGCGATCCGGTCTGTCTCGGTCGCCAAGGGCGGGTTCATCTTCAAGCGGGTGTCCATGCCGCGCACATCCTCGTCGGTGAGGAGCAGGTGGTGCGGTGTGGCCTCCGCGCTGACCCTGAAGCCGCGCTCCTTGGCGGCGGCGACGGCGTGCACGGAAGCGGCGCAGGAGAGGTGTTGGAAGTGCACACGTCCGTCCTCATAGCCGGCCAGCTCGGCGTCGCGGGCGACCATCGTGGACTCGCTCACGCTCGGGATTCCGCCGATGCCAAGCGCGGCGGACACGGCGCCCTCGTGCATCGAGCCGCCCTTGGACAGCGAGGGATCCTCCTCGTGGAGTGTCAACACGCCCCCGCACAGGCGCTGATATTGGAGCGCCTTGCGCAACACGCCCGCGCTCGCCACAGGGCGCCCATCGTCGGTGAAGCCGAAGGCCCCCTCCCCCATCAGCTCCGCCATCTCGGTCAGCTCTTGGCCATCCAGGTTGCGGGTGATCGCCGCGAGGAAGCCGACGGGGATGCGCGCCTCGCGGGCGGCCGCCTCGCGCAAAGAGCGAAGCAAAGGCGCGGAGTCGAGCACGGGGTCGGTGTTGGGCATGGCGATCACCGCACAAAAGCCTCCTGCCGCGGCGGCGCGGGTGCCCGTTTCGAGGTCCTCCTTGTGCTCTTGGCCGGGGCTGCGCAGGTGCACGTGGGGATCTACGAAGGCGGGAAACAGGTGCTTTCCCTCACCCCGCACCACCTCGGCGCCTTGGCCGCCGAGCGTGCCGGGCTCGGCCAGCTCGGCGATCTGTCCGCCGCGCACGAGCACATCGGCCCGGCCGTCCAGGTCGGCGCGGGGATCGAGCACGTGGGCGCCTGAGATCAAGAGGTCGCGCTCGGGCGGCGGCCCGCCACCCGCGAGGGCCGAGCCGGAGGAGTCGTGGAGGAGCGAGGGGGCTGCCATCACGCCAGCTGGGGCTCGGGGACAGGGCGGAAGGAGCGCGAACCGGAGAGGAGCTCATACAGGACGGCCATGCGCACGACCACGCCGGCCTCCACCTGGGCCGTGATCAAGGCTTGGGGCGAGTCGACCGCCTCGCCGGAGAGCTCCACGCCGCGGTTGACGGGACCGGGGTGCATGAGCAACTGGCGCGGGGAGAGCCGGCGCGCGCCGATCTGAAAGCAGGCGGCGTACTCGCGCAGGGACGGCACCAAGGCGTCGTTCATGCGCTCGTGTTGCATCCTCAAGGCGTACACCACGTCGGCGCTCCCCAACTCGTCGAGGCTGTAGCGGATCTCACAGCCGAGCGCCTCGACCCCGCGCGGGATCAAGGTCGGGGGGCCGGCCACGGTCACCCGGGCACCCATCTTTTGGAAGGCGAGGATGTTCGAGCGCGCCACGCGCGAGTGGGCGACGTCGCCGACGATCCAGATCGAGCAGTCCTCGAGCGAGCCGAGTCGGCGCTTGAGGGTGTAGACGTCGAGCAAGGCTTGGGTGGGATGCTCGTGCTTGCCGTCGCCCGCGTTGACGATCGAGGCGCTGGTCCAGCCGGACACGAGGTCGGCGGCGCCAGCCCAAGGGGTGCGGATCACGATCGCGTCGGGCTTGTGGGCCGAGAGCGTGAGCACGGTGTCCTTGAGCGACTCGCCCTTCTCCACCGAGGAGCCGCTCGAGACGAAGTTGACGACGTCCGCCGAGAGACGCTTGGCGGCCAGCTCGAAGGAGGAGCGGGTCCGTGTGGAGGCCTCATAGAACAGGTTGAGCACCATCCGCCCGCGCAGGGCCGGAACCTTCTTGATCTCGCGGTCTGAGACCTCGGCGAATCGCGCCGCCTGCTCGACGATGCGCTCGATCGCTGCTCTGTCGAGGTCTTCGATCGAGAGGAGATGGTTCATCGGGAGGGCCTCCCGCTTGGGCTGGCGCCGCCAGGGGCCTTGGTCGGCTGCGAAACGCCCGCAGGGTTCACGTGGCGGCCCTCGCCGAGACGCGCTCGATCGCGACCTCGTCGACGCCGTCGAGCTCGGCGACGCGGACGCTGACGTGCTCCTCGCGAGAGGTGGGCAGGTTCTTTCCCACATAGTCGGGTCTGATCGGCAGCTCGCGATGGCCCCGGTCTGCGAGCACCGCGAGCTGGACCTTGGCGGGGCGCCCATAGTCGAACAAGGCCTCGATCGCGGCCCTGACCGTGCGGCCGGTGTAGAGCACGTCGTCGACGATCACGATCGTGCGGTCGGCGATGTCGAAGTCGATGTGCGACGCATGCACTATTGGAGCCTCGGGTCGCGAAGCAACGTCGTCGCGATAGAAGCCGATGTCCAGGTCGCCCAGGGGGACGTCCTCGTCGAGCAGGTCGCTCAACAGGGCTTGTAGGCGCATGGCGAGGATGGCGCCGCGACGGTGGATGCCGATCAGGGCGACCTCGGAGGCGGTCGTGTTGCGCTCGGCTATCTCGTGGGCGATGCGGACCAAAGCCCGCGCCACTTCGTCCTCGGCGAGGACGATCTTCGCGTCATCCATGTTTTCCTTCCTGGCCTCTCGGGACCGGGTTAAAGGAGCAGGGCGACTGTATCAAGGGGAGGCGACGGGCTCCGCCTCTCCGCTTTGCCCGGCGGGGGCGCGCGACTCGCGGCGACGATCCGACCAGCGGATCAGCTCTGCCGGCCCCTTCTCCGGGAAGGGCACCTCGATCGTGTCGAAGTCGCGCGGGGCCTCGGTGTTGGCGAATACGGAGCGGGCCTCCTCGCGCAGATCTCCGCCTGGATAGCGCGTGGAGATGTGGGTCAGGGCCAAGAGTCGGGCCTGCGCATCGCGCGCGACGTGGGCGGCTTGGAGCGCTGTGCAGTGGCCGGTCTGGTGCGCTCGCTCGGCGTCCTCCTCGGCGAAGGTCGACTCGTGTACGAGCACGTCGGCTTGGTGGGCGGCGATCGTGAGCATCTCCGATGGCGAGGTGTCGCCGGAGATCACGATCTTGCGGCCCTCGCGTGTGGGACCCATGACCTGCTCGGGCGAGACGCCGGAGACTGTTTCCCCGCGAGTGAGCCGGCCGAAGTCCGGGCCGGGCGTGACGCCGAGGCGCGCGGCCAGGTCAGGGTCGAGGTGGCCCGGACGAGACTCCTCGACGATCACATAGCCATAGGCGTTGTTGTTGCGGTGGTCGACCTCCACGGCAGCCACTTCGAAGCCATCGAAGGCGACGGTCTCCCCCGGGTCGAGCTCTTCGACTCGCAACTCATAGGGCAGGCGCCCATACATGAAGTGCGCCTCGTCCATGAGTCGGTGAAGCCCCCTCGGCCCGTACACGGCGAAAGGCTGCTCGCGTTCGCGCAACCCAAACGACTTGAGCATCCCCGGCAGGCCAAGCCAATGGTCGGCGTGAAAATGGGTGATGAAGACACAGTCGAGGTCGGCCAAACCGACCGAGCGCATCAACTGACGCTGGGTCCCTTCGCCGCAGTCGAACAGAAGCCGCTCGGCCCCCCGCCGCACGAGGATCGCGGGCAAGCCTCGCCTGGGGCTCGGCACCGAGCCGCCGGTGCCGGCGAAGAAGATCGAGAGGTCCATGGGGGCAACGGTAGCGGGACGTTGCGCCCGGGATCGACTCGGCTGCTCCCCGTTCGCGGCGAGCCGGCGGCGCGCGTCGTGGGCGGCGGGGTCGCGCGTTGTCGGCGGCGGGGTGGCCTCCTATCCTTGGGCAGGTGTGCGGGCGGTACGCCAACACCAAGCGACCTGTCGAGATAGACGATCATTTCGGCGTTCCGATCCGTGGCGACATCGGTACGCAGCGCTTCAACATCGCGCCCACCGAAGAGGTGCTGGCGATCGTGGCGCCGCACGGTGAGCCGGAAGCGGACGTGTTGCGGTGGGGCCTGGTTCCCTCGTGGGCGAAGGACACGAAGGGCGCGAGCAAGCTGATCAACGCGCGCATGGAGACGGTCGCCACGAGTCCGGCATATCGCGGATTGATCCCGAAGGGGTCGCGTCGCGCGCTGCAGATCGCTGATGGGTACTTCGAGTGGTTGAAGCCGGAGAAGCGTGGCCAACCGCGCCAGCCGTTCTTCTTTCAGGTGGACGGGGGCGCCCTGTTCGCGTTTGCCGCGGTGTGGGCGCCCGCAAAGATCGAGGGCGAGTGGATGCACAGCATCTCGATGTTGACGTGCCCCGCCGCGCCCAATCGGGTCGCTGCCGCGATCCACGACCGTATGCCCGTCATTCTCGCCGACCGCGACGCCCAACTCGCGTGGCTGTCGGCGGACCTGGAGGCCGAGGATGCGTTGGCGTTGTGTGGGGCCCTGCCGAGCGACCGCGTCTCGGCTTGGCCCGCCAACCCGGCGCTCAATCGGGCGGGCGCCGCGCCGGAGGGCCCGGAGTTGCTGGTGGCGCCGTCGTGACCGGGGCCTCGCCTCGGTACACGCTGGCGAGGAAGACGCGTCGGGCGCCACCCGTGGTCAAACAGCCTGATTCAGGCTAAGCTCAGAACGCTGCGGCGCCCCTCGCGGGCGTTCGTTGCGCCCGTAGCTCAGTGGATAGAGCGCTCGCCTCCGGAGCGAGAGGTCGCAAGTTCGAATCTTGCCGGGCGCGTTAGCGGAATGCCTTCGCTGGAGTGGGGTTTGGGGGTGCCGATCCCGTACTCTGTGCTCCCTGTCGCCTCCTGTCCGCGCTACGAGGGCGCTGCCACTGGAGCGCCCTGTGCCGGCATCGCTGAACGGCACGCGCCGCGCCAAGCGATACTTCGATGACGCACCAGATGGTCGAGCCTCTGGTGTTTCCGTTCCGCCCCTATGCGGGCAGCATCTCGTCGAGCGACTTTGGCTCGAAGTAACTGGAGTGTGTGAACTTGATTGTCTCCAGCGAGTCGGCGCTGAGCAGCACCACATCGAGATCCCTACGCCCACGCGCGTTCTGCTCGGCCACCTGGTAGCCATCCTGGGCAGCCTCATAGTCGGTACCGAACTCGACGACGGTTGTCTTGTGGCGCGCTACGTCGCGCGTTACAAGGAAGTGCTTGATGTCGTCGTCTGGGCTCATCTAGATCATGCCGGGGGCGGTATGCGTATCGTCAATGATGGCAGGCTCCTCAAGCCCTCACGCAGTTCGTCGGACGACAGCTCGCCACTGTCGAAGCGAGCGATCAGCTCGCCCATCGCCGCGAAGATGCTGTCGAGATGCTCATTGCCTTCACCAAACTTGAGGTCTAGACCAACCTGCCTCCCGGTCTCCTCCACCTGGTTTGCCCACACGTCCTGACCGATCGTTCGCAGCTGAACCTCGATCGGAAACCCCATACGTCTCACGATCAGGTGTAGCGCCCGATAGCCGCTGCTCTTTGGTTCAGTGATGTAGTCCCGCTCCCTGATGATCACCCATGACTTCAGCAGCCGGCGCCTGACGACGTAAACGTGCCGCAGGCTCGGCAACACCGCGCGGACGCCGCCGACATCCTGCATCTGGGTGACGTCGCCCCGCTCACGGCCGAGCTTCCCGATCAACGTATCGAGCCGCTTCAAGCGCTGCGCGACCTCGATACGGCCCTGCACGCGCGCATCGCCGCGGTCCACGTGGTAGCGAAGGTTCGCGGCGACCGCGGATAGCGGGCGGGCGTGCAGACTGCGCCACCACGTCAGAGCTTCCCATGCCTCGTCCAGCTTCCCTTCATCGGACTTCGCAACGGCACGCTCGGCGCCATCTTGATCCATCCGCTCGCGGAGATTGAGCAGCAGCACGCCAGCACGGTTGACCTGGCCCTTCGTGAACCGTGCCGCCGTCGAGGAGGCTGAGCGACTAGCCACCACAGCAACTTACGCGGCCGCTCAGCGCCCAAGCCGCGACAGCGCCCCCGCCGCAACCCAGTTCGGCGGACGCGGATACATCGCCCCGACAAAGCTGCTCGTCGAATCTTGCCGGGCGTTTCGTTTTCACGCCGTGATCCCCACATGCCCCGGTTGAGCCGCGACGCGGTCGAGCCACCTGTTGATAGCCGGATACCCGGCGAGATCGAAGCCGCCCTCCCCTGCCACATGGGTGTAGGCGTAGAGCGCGATGTCGGCGATCGTGTAGCGCTCGGCGACCAAGAACTGTCGTGTCGCAAGCTCTTGCTCCATCGCGTCGAGCGCCTCGTAGCCCGCTCTACGCCTCGCTTCGAGGACCGACTCGCGTGGAGAGGTGGCAGGGGCGATCGACACCCAATAGCGGACGACCGCGAGGTTGGGCTCGTGGCTGTACTGCTCGAAGAACATCCACTGAAGCACCTTGGCGCGCTCGAAATCCTCGTCGGGGAGATAGGGCGTGCCGAGGCCCAAATACCAAAGGATCGCGTTCGACTCCGCCAGCGTCCGGCCGTCGTCGAGCACCAACGTCGGCACCTGCATCGCCGGGTTGACCGCACCAAGCGATTCGGCCCGGCCGGAGCGGTCGACGACATCGATTTCGCGCCGCTCATACTCCACGCCGAGTTGGGCCAGTAGCAGCCGGGCCTTGTAGCAGTTGCCGGAGACCGGGGCGTCGTAGAGCAGCATTCAGGAAGCCTTGACCGTGTAGCGGGAGGGCACGAGCCGCTCGGTGCGCTTGGGTGGTCGCAGATACTTGCGCTTCTGGCGCTTGGGCAGCTTCACGGTCTTGCCCTCGTCGAGGTGCTCGTAGGGGACGAGCGACAGCAGGTGGCTGATCAGGTTCAGCCGTGCGGTGCGCTTGTCGTCGGCCTCCACCACGTACCAAGGGCTGAACTCGGTATCGGTGTAGGCGAACATGCGGTCCTTGGCCTCGGCGTAATCCACCCAGCGAGCCCGCGCCTCCAGGTCGATCTGGCTGAACTTCCAGCGCTTGCGCGGGTCCGACAGCCGTTTCTCAAAGCGCCGCTCCTGCTCGGCATCGCTGACCGACAGCCAATACTTGACGAGCACGATCCCTTCGTTTTGCAGGGACTGCTCGAACAGTGGGCAGAAACGCAAGAACTCTTCATACTCGGCGTTGCTACAGAACCCCATCACGCGCTCGACCCCGGCGCGGTTGTACCAACTGCGGTCAAACAGGGCGATTTCCCCGGCGGACGGCAGATGCGCGACGTAGCGCTGGAAGTACCACTGCGTGCGCTCGCGCTCGCTGGGTGTCGGCACGGCCACGACCCGGCACGTGCGGGGGTTCAGGAAGTACACGATGCGCTTGATCACGCCGTCCTTGCCGGCGGTGTCGCGTCCCTCGAACAGCACCACCAATCGCTGCCCCTCGGCGACGATCCACTCCTGCATGTAGACGAGCTCGGTTTGGAGCCGCAAGAGCTCCCGCTCGTACTGCTTGGAGCTCAGCTCGCGTGCGTCCGCCATCCACGCATCTTCCCAAGTCTGCGCTCCAGGAGCGAGTATCCGTGGGCCCACGAGATCGGAGCGAGGACGCCGAACAAGCTGCGCAACCTCTCTTTGGGACTCGTTAGGATCCAACTCATGTGTGTGGGATGCGCGATGGCAGCAGCCTCAGCGGCAAGTGGGTTGCGTACCTGGCTTCAGACCCACAATCTGGGCTGGCTTACCCCGAAACGCCTGCGCGCGATCACGATCGGCGTGATGTGCGCGGCTGGCCTGGTCTCGACGGTGGGGGTGAGCGGCTCGACGCCTCCCACTTCGCACGCCGTCGCGTCGAGCCGACACCCGGGTCGCATCGCGACTCCTTAGCGACGACCGGCGCTCATGCGGAGCAAGTCGCTGACGAGCGTCTCGAACGGCACCACGGACGGTCGATCATGTGCGTCTCAAACATTCCTATCACCCAGGTCCCTCGAGAAACCAGCGATTGAGGCTGCGATACATGTTCAGGAACTCAACGAAGTGCGACTTGTAGTCGTCTTCCCATCGGGAGATGTCGCTGCCGAGCTTCTGTTTGAGCTGCTCGGTGCCGCCTCCCCTCCCCCGGAACGATATGGAGAAGAAAGCGGTCGGGACTCCCACCAACATCCATACGAGTGGCAGCACGAGGAAGAACCACACGAATGACAGGCCACCGTACACGGTGGTGAACGCGATCGCGAGGACAAGCCCCGCGAGATAGAAGGGTAGGCGCAGCGTCAGCCCGACGAAGCGGATCAGCTCGTCCATCCTATGTCGCCTGCCGTTCGCTCATCCCTTCGTGCCCTCTCAGAGATCCGGACGGGTGAGGTCCACGAGGATCGGTCGTGGGTGGACCGTCGCCGCATGGACGATCGCCGGGTATCCCTCGAACGGAGGCGAGCTGATCTCGCGATGGCCGAGCATCTCCACCATCTGGCTGCTCGTGCTCAGAGCGCGTTGAGGGGCGCTCCACGGTGAGGTTCGCTGGACGCTGCGGGAGAGCTCGACGACCGGCCTCTGACCCAGTCGCTTGGAGAAGTAGGCGGTCGAACTCGGCCCGCAACCGGGCAGCATCGCCATCGTTGCGCAGTTCGAGAGGATCTCGTCCCGGTAAGTCTGGGCAAACTGGCTCACATCTTGCGCGCACAGCACCACGGCGAGGCCGACGCTCGCACCCGTCGAGAGCAGTGTCGGCAGGTGGATGTGATCCTGGATGCGCGGCGCTTCGTCGAGGACCATCATCGCGGGGGTGCCGGGGAAACCCCTGAGCCAGCGGCGCGCAGCGACGGCGAGCACAAGGCCCAGCGCCGTGTCGCTTGTCTGAGCGCCGTAGCTCGCCGAGCCGACGATCAGGAGGGTCGGCTTGCCGGTCAACATCTCCAAGCTCAATCCCGGGGCTTCGCTGACGCGACGCAGCTCCGGCGTGTCCAGCGGCTGCAGCCGTTCAAGCAGATCGCTCACCGTTTCCAGGTATCGGCCGGGCTGCACGGACAGCAGTTCGCGCAGGTGTCCCACCTGTGCGCCGGGCGGGAGTCTCGCCACGAACGCTGCCAGCTTGCGCCTGTCCGCCAGCAGGTCGAGCAGCGCGCCGGCGGATGCCTGGGCGGTTCCGCGCACGAGCGGGAGCAGCTCGCTCAAGATACCCGTGGCGCGCCGGCGAGCGGCGTGGGCGGGTTCGTTCGGCCATCCAGGCGCGACGATCGCCTCGGCGGCCGCCTCGACCGCGTCCCGACCGTCGAGATCGTCCACCCAGCGCCACGACGAGGATCTCGCCGGGTCCCTGCAATCCCAATGAAACACCTCTACGTTGAGCGGCCCCTGCGTTGCTCCGTAGCGGCGCAGCGAAGCCCACAGGTCGCCGGCGACGTCCACGGCGACCACGCTGCGCCCACTGCGCAGCGCTCCGTATATCCACGGCGCGGCGATCGAGCTTGTCTTGCCCGAGCGCGTCGGACCGATCACGGCGGCGTGGCGCACGATCCCCCCGTCTGTCAACCCGACTTCCGCGGGATTGAGGCTCCAATGGCCGGTCGGGTTGCGCGGGCGCCCCAGGCGATAGGTCCACCCCGAGGCCGCGAGTTCGCGCGGGCGGGCAAGGCCGCGGTAGTCGAGGATTCCTGCGGTCCACTCGGGCGGAGGCGGTGGATCGTCGGGCCCCACCAGCCCACGGCGTGCCGCCCTGACGCCGCGCCGCTCCTGCGCGTGTTCGATTCCAGCCACCGCCGCTTGTGCCACCCCCTGCGCTGCCTTTGCCGACAGACGCAGGGACTGCCACGTCGCGCGCAGGACCGGATCGCCCATCAGCTCTCTCCGGCAAGGATCGCGCCGGCGGTGTCCTTGTCCGCCGCCGGCGGCCATATCGCCACGAGCGTGCGGTCGTCGTCGTAGGTCGCCTTGGCGAAGTCGACAAGGTAGGACCACGAGGAGAGCGGCGGGGGAGCGATCAGCTCGCGCGCGAACAGGCGGCCGACGTCGCTGTTACCGGCGCTCAGAGGTCCCGAGAAGCCGTCGGTGCAGACGAGCAGCACCTCGCCGGGCTCCATGTGGACGTTGCAAACAGTCGGTGCGGGAAGGTACGGGAGCGCCGTCACCGCGCTGGTGCTGAACTGCTCGTCGGTCTCCCGCTCGCCCACGAGCAGCTCATAGGTCGCGCCCTTCACTCTATAAGCGGGCGAATCGCCGATCGCGGCGACCGCCACGCTCATCCCCCGATCGGGCCTTGCCTCGACGATCGCCGCCGTGAGGGTCGTCCCGAGTTCGCGCGAGACGGCTCTCGTCTCCTCGCGGTCGGGTCGCCCGTCGATCTCCGTGCCCGTGCGCCGGCGATGCTCGACCAGGAGCGCCGCCCCCGCGCGGTCGAAGACTGCCGACCAGTCGATCTCCGCCGGCGCGTGCTCGCGCAGTTGCTCCTCGATCGCCTCGACGGCGTGGCGCACCGCCAGCGCCGCGCCGAGACTCGAATGGGTCGCGCTGCCCATGCCGTCGGCGACGGCTACCACGAGCGCCGGGCGCGACGCGCTCGCCAGCAGGCAGAAGTCGTCCTGGCGGGGACCTCCCTGGAAGCGCTTCGAGCGCCCCCTGACCGATGCCGCGCGGACGGTCAGCCCGTGACATGTGCCTCCGTCGAGCGCGGTGTCCGGACGATACGGCGCGGATCTCCCATCCAGCTTGGGCTCGACGTGACGCACGGGGTCGCGGCCGATCTCAAACGGAGCCCTGGAGAACTCCGGTAGTTCCACCGGTTGCTCTCGCGAGGGCTGTGAGGGTGCCTGCTCGCCCGCATCGGCCGGCTCGACTTGCGAATGCGACTCAAGGCTCACGTCTGTCTCCTGGCGCAGATCCCCGTCCGCCGGCTCGACTTGCGAGCGCGGCTCGCCGCCAACGTCCGCCTGCTCGCGCAGATCGCCGTCGGCCGACTCGGCCGCGTTCCCCTTGGCGTGCTTCTTGCGTCCGAGCACGTCAGACGATCTCTACAGCACGTCCGCCTTCAGCGAGACGAAACCCTTTGGTTCGGGAACGTGCATCTCTTCGCTCCCGCGGGCTAGCGCCTCTGCCGACTTGCTGATGCTCTCGATCAGGCTCTTGCCAAACTCGGCGATCGCGCTCGCCGGCGAAGTTCCGTCGGATTGGATCCAGGCGTATTCGGGAGCCGAGGCGACCGCCTTGATCGTCTCGCCCTGCGCTTCGCCGATCCCAAACGCCAGGATGTGCGGGTGCTCCTTGAAGGCGCTCGACTTCAACTCGCTCAGAGCGTCCTGCCAGCTCGCCTGCGACGAATCGGTCGGTTGTCCATCGGACAGGAAGAACACGAGTGGGCGACGGACCTTGTACCCGTCGGCCTTGAGCGTTGCGACGTCACCAGGAAGGCGGTGGCGCAGATCCTGGAACACGCTGCGATAGCTCGTCCCTCCATCGCGACAGGACATCGTCGGCATGGCTATCTCGTCGGTCAGCGGAGACAGCTCCAAGCGGCAGAGCGCGTCGCCGGCGAACGTCAGGATTCCAAAGCGCGCCCGCTCGGCGATGGCCGGCGACACGGCCGCCGCGTCGCGCAGCTTGGACAGCGCTTCGTTGAGCTGGGCGACCGGCTGGCCGTCCATCGAGTAAGACTCGTCGCCGACGAAGTAGATGGGCACCACATCGCCATGGGTCTCTTGCATATTGCCCCCCTGAAGGTAGGATCAGCTTCGCCGTGAATACTGACAGATGGGACGACAGGTTGTATTGGAACGTTACGTGCGTCGGGTGCCCGACGGCCTGTGCGCGTGAGCCCTATTTGAGCGAAGCTCGGCCCATGCCCGCGAATGCCAACCCGTCCCGCTCCTCGAGCAACCGCTAGATGATCGTCCGGCTTGACGCGCTCGCGCTCGGAGCCGAGGTGGGAAGTGGCGGGCAGGGCACCGTCCATGAGATCGACAGCAGCCCCGTGAGCTGGCCCAGCACGGCGGTCGCAAAGCTCTACAACCAGCCGCTCGACGCTCGGGCGCTCGCGGCCTTCGACAAGCGCACCGACTGGGCGCTCGACCTGCCCGCGACCGCTGCGGCGGACCTCTACGGGGCGGCTAGCTGGCCCTTTGCCGCGATCGAACGCCAGGGCCGGCTCGCCGGGATCGTCATGCCAGACGAACGACCCTCCTACCAGGTCACGATGAAGCTGCCCAGTGGCTCGTTCGAGGACGTCCTTATGAGCCTCGAACACCTGCTCGAGAAGGACGGCTACACCGACCGCCGTTTCAAACTTCCCTCCGACACGCGCATTCGAACGACGCTCGCGGAGCGACTGGCGTCGTCGTTGGCGATCCTGCACCGACACTCGATCGTGGCGTCCGACCTCTCCCAGAGCAATGTGCTCGTTCGCCTGTTGAAGCCCTACGCGGTGACGTTGATCGACTGCGATTCGATGAACTTTCAAGGAGAGTCGAGCCTCAAAACGGTCGAGACGCCCAACTGGGACATTCCCGAACATTGGCGGGAGCCTCCGTCGAGTCGAGCGGCCGACTCCTACAAGCTCGGGCTTGCGATCCTGCGGCTGTTCGCGCGCAAGCAGACCGTGCGCGAGCTCGACCAAGCCGAAGAGCATGTGCCGAAGGAGTTGAGGCCGCTGCTGCTCGCGGCGCTCGCCAGAGACCCCAGCCGCCGGCCGGCCGCTGGAGCATGGCAGGCGTCTCTCAGACAGCTTGTCCTGACCGATCTGAACCGCGACTACCCGGGGCCGGGCGCCAGCGGCCAGGCCCGGCCCGGTGTCTCGGCCAAGCCGAGCCCTCGGCCGCGCGCGAAGGCCACCGGTCACGCGACCATCCCCTCCCCCGTCATCGCCGGCACACCCGCCGGCGCCGCGGCCCCACCCTTCGGCTCACCGCCCCCCAAACCGACGCCGACGCTCAACATCGCCACGAACCGCCAAGCGCTCTCGGCGAGCGGGATCGGCTCGACGTTTCCTCGGGCGAACAACCCACCCGCGCCCAGCCCTCCGGCGGTCCCCACGCGCGCGGAGACCCGTAGAGGACCCGCGATCGCCGTGGTCGTCATCGCGTGCGCGGCGATCGCGACGCTCGTCGCCGTCAATTCCGGCTCCTCGAAAACCCAGATTCCCTCGCCTCCATCGCCACAGCAGGCGGCGGCCGTGGTCGAACACCATCTCATTCCCATCTCCGGCGCGGGCGAAGCCGGTTGGATACTCTCCCATGGAGGCCACCTCTGGACGTGGAGCGATGTCCAGTCGCGCCTGCTGCCCGTGACACGGCTGCCGCAGAGCCCGCTGTTTGCTTCGGTGTTCTGGCGTGGGCGCTACGCGCGCCGCCACGCTTCGCACCCACACAGCACGCCACGACTCAGACCGGCCACCGCGTCGCGTCCTCACCGTAGGTCCCGCGCGACCGTGAATGCCACCAAACCCTCGAAATCCTCGAGCTCCGAGACGCGATCGCCAACGCCGCACGTCACGGCCCCCGCCGCGAGGGCTCCCGAATCGAACCGCGGAAGCGCAGGCCTTGAAGGCAAAGCCGAATCCCCCCAGGCACCGTCCGGCGGGGGTGGCGGTCTGGAAGGCAAAGGCGAAGCCGAAAAATCCTCCTCCGGTGGCCTGTCGGGGGGCGGAGAATGAGGCTCCTGCAAGTTCGGCTGTTGCGGCCGAGAGCGGAATGGATGTTCGGCTCAGCCGATGCGCAATGTTCCGAGCGGCAGTCTCGTCATCGCGTACACCCGGTTTGCGTAGACGAGGACCGTCAGCGCGTAGCTCGCTTTCTTCTTTCCCCGCAGGCTGAATTTGAACTGTCCGGTGTGGTGGACGCGATCTCGCACCGCGGTCACCCAGGCTCCTGAGCGGGAGCGGTACTGGACCGCCACGATCGTGCCCGCCGGTACTCCCGGCAGCGCGCACCGTCCGCGATCCAGATGCCTGCGTGCTACCACCCGCGAGGCCAGATGACAGCTACCTGTGGCGTGCGGCTTCGTTACCGCTCTGGGTTTGTGGTGAGGGGGCGAGCCTCCGACCACGACATGGCGGCTCGTACCCGTGCGGCCGGTCTGCGTGTGGATCACGGCCGCCAACGTCTGCGTTCCCATGAGGCCTTTGGTGTCCCAGTCGATCGAGCCGGCGCAGCTCTGCTGACCCTGACATTTGATCTCGCCGATTTCGTGGGAGCCGTCGTAGACGTTCATGTAGGTCGGGTAGTCGGCTTGGCTCGGATCTGTGGCGCCGGCTACGCCGACGACGATCGTCCCGCCCAGACGAGCTCCCGCGGGCGGACTGGTTATACGGACGCTCGGCGGCGGGCTGAGGACTGTGACAGTCACCGAGGCGCTTCTCACCGACAGCGAGTCGTGGGTGGCGAGCTTTGCGCTCAACGTATGCACACCCGACAGCCCTGTTGCACGCCAGTTGACCGTGCCCTGGCATGTCTGCTGGCCCTGACATTCTACTTCGCCCAGTTCGTTGACCCCGTCGTAGACATAGATCCTGGTTGGATAGTCGTCCTGACTCGGGTCCGTGGCGCCTGAGACTGTCACAGCGACGGTGCCCTTGACGGTCGACCCGTTCGTCGGTGTGAGGATCGAGACTGAAGGTGGCGGGCTCACGACCGTGACGTTCACGGGAGCGCTGGTCGTGGATTCGCTACCGCTCTGATTTGCTCTGGCGGTCAGTGTGTGGACTCCCGAGAGTCCGGTCGCTTTCCATTCGATTGAAGCCGCGCACGTCGGCTGATTTTCGCATTCGGTCGTGCCGATCTCGTTGACGCCGTCGAAGAAGCTGATCGACTCGATGTGTTCGCCCGATGACGCGCTGGCGCTGGCGCTGGCGGTTACCTTCACGGTTCCCTCCACCGTGGAGCCCTGCGTGGGGGATGTCACCAGTATCGTGGCCGGATCCGCGCTGGCCGTCGTCCCCAGCGCCAGCGAGGCAAACGAAGCCACCGTGAGCACCGTCGCCACAAATCGCTGGGGCACGATCGGACGCGTTTTTTGTCGGCGAATTTTCAAGACCCGACATTTTAGGCACATTCCTGTCAGGGGCAGGTTCGGGCAGTCGGTGCTGGGGGCTGCCGCGCGAGCGTGCTTACCCGCCGGCGACAGCCGGCAGGATCGTTAGTTCCGCCCCGTCGTCCACGGGCGTGTCGAGCCCATCCAGAAAACGGATGTCCTCGCCGCTGAGATACACGTTCACGAAGCGCCTCAGCGAGCCGCTCTCATCCGCCAGGCGCTCGCTGAGCCCGTCGTAGCGCTCGTACAGGCTGTCCAACACCTCGCGCACCGTGGCGCCTTCAAGCTCCGCTTCGCTCTCCCCGCCTGCGGCGGACCTCAGCTGGGTTGGGATCTTGACCGTGACCGCCATCCCGATCAGCTCCGGGAGGCGACGCCCGCCAGTGCGGCGGGCGCGCCGGTCGTGTCGGCTGGAGCTTGCTCGACGAGCGTCTCGAACTGCTCGACAGAGGGCTCTATTTCATGCGCCTCGAACGACCCGCGCACAGCGTCGAGCGTCTTCAGGCCGTCGCCGGTGATCACGAGCACGACGCGCTCATCGGGGTCGATGTCACCCCGAGCGGCCAGCTTGGCCAAGACAGCCGTGGTGACGCCACCCGCGGTCTCGGTGAAGATGCCGGTGGTCTGCGCGAGCAGGGCGATCCCGTCTCGGATCTCTTGGTCCGAGACCGAGTCCACTCCCCCACCGCTGCGCCGGGCCTCCTCGATCGCATAGGGACCGTCGGCCGGGTTGCCGATCGCCAAGGACTTGGCGATCGTGTCGGGCTTGACCGGCTTGCACACGTCGTGACCGGCCGCGAACGCGGTTGCGACCGGCGAGCAGCCGTTGGCTTGGGCGCCGTTCATGGTCGGCGCCTCGCCGTTGACGAGCCCAAGCTCCTGCCACTCCGAGAAGCCCTTGGCGATCTTCGTGAACAAGGAGCCAGAGGCGATCGGCACCACGCAACGGTCGGGCAGCTCGAAGCCGAGTTGCTCGGCGATCTCATAGGCCAAGGTCTTTGAGCCCTCCGCGTAGTAGGGCCGCAGGTTGACGTTCACAAAAGCCCAGTCGCGCTCGGCCGAAAGCTCTGTGCAGAGCCGGTTGACGTCGTCGTAAGTGCCTTTGACGGCAACCAGTTTCGTCCCGTAGATGCCGGTGGCGAGCACCTTCTGCTCCTCCAGGTCGGCCGGGATGAACACGTAGGACTCGAGGCCCAGCGCCGCCCCGTGGGCCGCGACGGATTTCGCCAGGTTGCCGGTCGAGGCGCACGCGATCGTCTGAAAGCCAAGCTCGCGAGCGCGAGCCGTGGCGACCGAGACGACCCGGTCCTTGAAGGAGTGGGTCGGGTTGGCGGCGTCGTTCTTGACCCACACCTCGCGCAGGCCCAGCCTTTGAGCGAGACGGTCGGCCTTGATCAGGGGCGTGCAGCCGGCAGGCAGGCCGGTGCGCGAAGCGAGGCGACCGGAAGGCCCGGGAGGACCGTCCACGACCGGCAGGAAGTCCGCGTAGCGCCAAATGTTCTGGGGCCCCGCCTGGATGCGCCTGCGCAACTGGCCGACGTCGGAGCCGAGCGCGGAATGGTCGTAGGCGACCTCCAACGGCCCGAAGCAGCGGTCGCAGACGTACAAGGCCTCGAGCGGATACTCAGCCTTGCACTCTCGGCATCTCAGGTGTGTCACAGCCATGTCGGGACTCCTTCTATCGATCTTCGCCGGTAACCCGTGTGGCGAAGAGCAGGAAGCCCGCCACACATCTCTCAGGAATTGGCACCTTTCCGCTGTTAGACGGCGGTTGCCGGGGTTTCATCGGGCCAGTCCCTCCACCCCTCTGGATGTGTCCAGCTATGTGGGTGAGAAGTATAGGAGGCCACTGGACGGAACGCAAGGCCTGCTCTTGCGGGCGCGATCAGGGGTCTCGACCGGACGGCCGGTAACGCTTGGGTGGGCTCGGTGTAGGGCCTTATCGATGAGCACCGGCTCCGCCGATCTTGAGCGTCTTCCCAGCGACTCCACCGAGGTCTTCGAGCCGCTCGATCCGGCGACCAAGAAGCGGATGCTGATCATCGTCAATCCCTACGCGACGACGGTCTCAGATCGTCTTCGCCACCTTGTCGTCTACGCCTTGCAAGGTCGCTATGAGGTGGATGCCGTGGACACCGAGGCGCGTGGACACGCGATCGAGCTCTGTCGCGAGGCCGCCCATGAGGGCTATGACGTGGTGGTGGCCTTCGGCGGGGACGGCACCGTCAACGAAGCGGCCAACGGCCTGTGCGGATCGCCGACCCCGCTCACGTGCCTGCCCGGCGGCTCGGCCAACGTATACGGCAAGATCCTTGGCATTCCCGGCGAGCTGGTGGACGCGACCGAGCATCTGCTCGCCATGGCCGACGATTGGCGCCCGCGCAAGGTCGATCTCGGGGTCGTCAACGGCCGCTGCTTCACGTTCGCCTCGGGTCTCGGTTTGGATGCGAGTGTCGTCAAGCGCGTGGACTCCAATCCTCACCTGAAGGCACGCTTCGGCGCCTACTACTTCACCTGGGCTGCGGTCAGCACGTTCACCCGCCGCTACATCCTCAAAGCTCCTCGGCTCACCGTCGAGCTGGCCGGCGAGCAGCACAACGGCGTCACCGCGATCGTGCAGAACGGCTCGCCCTTCACCTATTTCAAGGATCGCCCGATCAACGTCGCCGAGGCCTCCGAGCTCGATTCGGGCACTTTGCAGACCAGCGTCTTGCGTCGCGCGAGGCCTTTCGACATGCCTTCGATCGCCTTCCGCGCCTTCTCCAAGCGCGCTCGCGTGACGCGTCACCGTCAAGTCCTTCCCTTGGCGCAGGCCAGCGCGTTGACCGTCTCCTCAAGCGACGGCGAGCCTTTGCCCCTACAGGTGGACGGCGACTATTTGGGTGACGTCACACAGGCGACCTATTCGGTCCTGCCGCGTGCGCTGAGCGTAATCTCCTAGGCCCGTTCCCTATAAGGCTCGCCTGCGCCCAAATCGGGCGTATCTCGTGTGGGCCGAGTCTTGGTGGCGACTTCTCAGCCGACGCCGCCGGGCGTGACCCGGTAGGCGTCGAAGACGGCCTCGGTGTTACGCAGCCGGGAGATCGCGCCCTTCAAGCTTTGCGTGTCGGCAAGCTCCACCACGAAGCGGTTCTTGACCATCGGCGGGCTGGAGAGGCAACGCGCTTCGAGGATGTTGGCGCCCGACTCCGAGAAGGCGCGCGAGAGATCCTCAAGCAGACGGTGGCGGTCCCAAGCGTCGATATGGATTTCCACGACGAAAGACGTCGCCTGCTCGCCCTCCCAGCTCACGTCGGTGAAGCGTTCGGGGTTGCGCTGCAAGAGCTTTGCGTTGGGGCAGTCCTTGCGGTGGATCGTGATGCCGCGACCGAGCGAGATGTAGCCGATGATCGGGTCGCCCGGCACCGGACGACAGCACTTGGCCAAGCGCAACATCACGTCCTCCACCCCATCGACCCTGATCCCGTACTGGCCGGAGGAGCTCGTCGGACGCTGCCGCGGGCGTCCCACCTTGAGCAGGTCGGTGGCGCTCGACTCACCGTCAGCGGCCTCGCCCTGCTTGAGGCGTTGCAGAACTTTGTTGACGACGACCTTCGGTGAGATCTTGGCCGCGCCGAGCGCGATGTAGAAGTCGTCGGCCTTGCGATAGCCCATCTCCCTGATCACGTCCGCCAGCAGCGCCGATCCCGTGATCTTCTGAGCGGGCAAGCCCTGCTTTTTGAGGTGTTCTTGCAGGAGCTCGCGGCCGGTGTGCTCGGTGCCCTCGCGCGACTCGGCCTTGAACCACTGCTTGATCTTGTTGCGCGCCCGCGTGGTCTTGACCATCGCAAGCCAATCGCGCGAAGGGCCGCGCTCGCGCTTGGCCGTCAGGATCTCCACGATGTCGCCCGAGCGCAGCTCGTAGTGCAATGGGACGATCTTGCCGTTGACCCGCGCGCCCACGCAGCGGTGGCCGATCTCGGTGTGGACCTCATAGGCGAAATCCAGTGGCGTGGCGCCGGCGGCCAGGGACTTGACCTCGCCCTTGGGCGTGAAAACGTAAACCTCGTCCTCGAACAGGTCGATCTTCAGGCTCTCCATGAACTCCTGGGGGTCTGACATCTCCTTCTGCCAGTCGAGCATCGAGCGCAGCCACTTCATCTTGGCGTCCTCGCCCTCGGCGGCGTTCGAGCCGTCTTTTGCTTGTGGGCGCTGCTTGTACATCCAGTGCGCCGCTACGCCAAACTCGGCCATCTCGTGCATGTCCTGGGTGCGAATCTGGATCTCCAGGGGGCGACCCTCCGGCCCGATCACCGTCGTGTGCAAGGACTGGTACATGTTGAACTTGGGCATCGCCACGAAGTCCTTGAAGCGGCCGGGCAGGGGCTTCCACAACGAGTGGATCACGCCGATCGCCCCGTAGCAGTCCTTGACCGACTCCACGATCACCCTCATCGCGGTGAGGTCGTAGATCTCGTTGAACTCGCGGCCCTTCTTGGTCATCTTCGAGTAGATCGAGTAGAAGTGCTTGGCCCGTCCCGCGATCTGGGCTGAGATCCCGACTGTCTCGAGTTCTCGTGCCAGGTAGTCGCCGGCCTCGGCCACGTAGCGCTCGCGGTCCTCGCGCTGCTGGGAGACGAGCTCCTTGATCTCCTTGTACTTGCGGGGGTGCAGCGTCGCGAAGGCGAGATCCTCGAGCTCCCACTTGATCGCGTGAATACCGAGTCGATGGGCGATCGGCGCGTAGATCTCAAGCGTCTCGCGCGACTTCTCGAGCTGCTTCTGCTTGGGCATCGCGTCGATCGTGCGCATGTTGTGTAGGCGGTCGGCGAGCTTGATCAGGATGACCCGCACGTCGCTGGCCATCGCGACCATCATCTTGCGGTAGTTCTCGGCTTGGGCCTCGTCGCGCGACTGGAAGGTGATCCCGGTCAGCTTCGTCACGCCGTCGACGATCTGGGCGATTTCCTCGCCGAAGCGCTCGCTCACCTCCTCAAGAGAGGCCGAGGTGTCCTCGACGGTGTCGTGCAGAAGCGCCGCGCAAAGCGTCTCGGTGTCCAGGCGCATCCCCGCGCAGATCCGTGCCACCCCGACGGGATGCACGATGAAATCCTCGCCGGACTTGCGTCGCTGCGCGGCGTGGTGCTCGCAGGCGAACACGAACGCCTCTTCCACGCGCTCTCGGTCGATCTCCACGACCGCGTCGGCGGCGTGCTCGGAGACGATCGCGAACAGGTCGTCGAGCAGCCGGCGCTCGAGCTCGCTCAGCTCTGTGCGGCGGCTGCGGCGATGGGTGTCGGCAGGGGAAATAGTGTGGACTGAGCTGGGCCTGCTTTGGGACATGGCTTAAGGGTAGCCTCCTTGGGCGCTGGTTGGGCTTGGCGAAGCACCAAACGGGGCTCGACGGCGCCCCTCCACTCGTTCACCTCCAGGGCGAATGTCGCCTGAACGGGTTCTCCTTCGGCCACGCCCAGCCGACCTTCGTTGCCGAAGGCGACCGCGCGTGCGTGGGCGCCGCCGGACTGGACGGTGAAGCGGACGTGTTTGCCTTCTCCCATCGGATGCACGTCGCTGAGCACAGCGTCGGAGAGCATCAGCGAGACGGGAGGATTGCCACGCCCGAAGGGGGCCATTCGGGCCAATTCCTCGGCCAGCTCCATGCCAAGCTCAGGACCGGCCAGGACGGCGTCCACGCGCTCTCGTGGGAGCGGATCCTGCTCGCCGAGGATGCGTGCTGCGTGCGCGTCGAGGGCTTCGGCGAATGAGGCCACCGAGCCTTGTTCGAGCTCCACGCCCGCGGCCGCCTTGTGTCCTCCGTAGTGGCCCAGATGCTCAGAGCAGGCGTTGAGGCCGCCCAGCAGGTCGTATCCCTCGATGCTGCGACCCGAACCGCGGCCACGCTCGCCGTCGAGTGCGATCAAGACGACGGGGCGGCGATGGCGCTCGGCCAGGCGCGAGGCGACGATCCCGATCACGCCCGGATGCCAACCCTCGCCGGCGAGCACGTAAGCCGAACGGGAACCGTCCCCGCCAAGCTGTGCGATTTGAGCTTCGGCTTGGATGCGGATCGTCTGCTCGGTGTGGCGGCGCTCGCTGTTGGCGCGGTCGAGCTCGTCGGCGACCTGGGCGGCCCTGATCGAGTCCTCGGTGAGGATCAGCTCCAGCGCCGCGTCGGCTCTGTAGAGGCGCCCTGCTGCGTTGATGCGCGGCGCAAGCCCGAATCCGACGGCGCGCTCGTCCACCTTCTGGGGCTGTACCCGGGCGACCGCCATCAGCGCGCGCAGGCCGGGCTTGGTCGTCGCGGCAAGGGCTCGCAAACCGCGTCGCGTCAGGTTGCGATTCTCGCCGACCAGCGGCACGACGTCGGCGATTGTCGCCAAGGCGACCAGGTCGAGGTCCTCCTCGGCCTGCTCGCGCTCGTGTCCGGCGGCCCGCAGCAGCGCCTGGGCAAGCTTGTGGGCTACCGCGGCCGCACACAGATCCGCGCAGGGATAGCCGCACAGGGCCGGATGCACGATCGGCGTGTCCGGCAAGACGCCGTCGGCGCGTGGCAGATGGTGGTCGCTGACGATCGTCTCGATCCCCAAGGATCGCGCCAGGGCGATCTCCTCCACGGAGGTGATCCCACAGTCCACGGTGATCAGCATTTGGGTTCCGCGCTGGGCAAGGCGCCTGACGGTGGCGGCGCTCAAGCCGTAGCCCTCGGCGCGGTCGGGCAGAAACCAATCCACCCGCGCGCCGAGCAGGCGCAGAGCGCGCACGAGGATCGCGGTCGAGCAGACCCCGTCTACGTCGTAGTCGCCGTGGATCGTGATCGTGTGCCCCGCCCGGACGCGTGCGAGGATCATCTCGGCGGCCTCGCTCAGTCCTTTGAAGGACTCCAAGGGATGACGCTCGTCGGCTGCGAGAAACGCGCGGGCGCGCAGGGGATCGCTGTAGCCACGCCGCACCAAGGTTTGGGCGAGCGCGTCGCTTATGTCCAAGAGCTCGCACAGGACGGCCACATCGCTGTGCTCGCAGGCGGGAACGTCGAAGCGGACCATGGCCTGGACACTACGCTGCGCTGTAGACGGATCGTTGGGGCCGGTGTCGCCCCGTGAGTTCAGGATCGTCCTGGTCGGATCGCCAGGCGCCGGACTTCAGGCGCGGAGTTCTTCGACCGGGGCCGCTTCGCGACGGGCGCCCTCGAAGTAGATCGCGGCGATTCCCAGCAGCGCGCCGGGCACCGCGTACAGGACCACCGCGATGTCGGTCGCTTTGAGGCCCGGCACGCCGAAGGAGCCGCTCTTGACTCCGTAGATCAGGAGCCCCGAAAGGATCGCTCCCACGAGCGAGCCCACAAAAGCTCCCACGATCCCGCCCCAGAAGCGGTCGGGCAGGAAGATCGTGAAGTGCCAGATCGACAGGCCCATCATCACCCAGCCGAGCATTCCCATCAGCGAGATCTCCCGTGTCGGCGGTTTCGCGGCCTGCGCGCTTTGCCACGCTGGGTCGAGTCCTGCTTGAGGACGAGGTCCTCGGGTGTCAAGTCTGCGGCCGGGTCTCGCGCGGGCGCCGTCTCGTCGCTGCCGTTGACGGTTTGCCGATCGGTCACGGGCTCGGCGGTCGCGCTCTTGCTCGCGGCCGCCGGTGGCGTGGCCGTGCTGGCGGCGCGTCGCCCTCGCTTGGTTGCGTTGGCGGTGGCTCGCGCGGCTTGCTGCTGCTCGGCGAGCTCGGGTCCTATCTCTGCAACCAACTCGTCGAATTCCTCCTTGGAGAGCTGCTCGCCGGCCTCCTCTCCAGACACAGCCGCGCCGCGCCGACCGCGCTTGCGTGAGGGCTTTGCGGCGGGCTCGACGTCGACGGGGCTGTCCCCGATGGCCGTCGCGTACGCCGGCACGTAGCCGAGGTCACGCACGATGCGGGCACGGCGGTTGCGGTAGATGCCCTCGCGCTCCTTCCAGTGCGTGAGCACCGGCGAGGCGATGAAGATCGAGGAGTAGGCGCCTGAGGCGATCCCGACCATCATCGCGAACGCGAAGTCCTTGAGTGTGGAGCCACCGAACAACAGGATGGCGGTGACCGGTAGCAGCGTGCAGAAGCTGGTGGCCAGGGATCGAGTCAAGACCTCTGACATGGAGCGGTTGACGATCTGGGAGAACGCCGCCCGCGGCATGCGTGGCACGTTCTCTCGGACACGGTCGAAGACGATGATCGTGTCGTACATCGAGTAGCCGAGAATCGTCAGGAGCGCCGCCACGGTCGAGGTCGTCACTTCACGACCGGTGAGCGCATAGACGCCGCTTGTGATGAGCAGGTCGTGCATCAAGGCGATCAAAACGGGGACCGCGTACTTCCACTCGAATCGCAGCGCTATGTACGCCGAGATCACAAGCAGCGAAGCGATGATCGCGATGATCGCGCTTTTGGCGACGGTCTGGCCGAAGGTCGGCCCGATCGAGGTGTTCGAGAAGTCCTTCGTCCCCGGCGACTGCGGCCCGGACCCAAACTTCTTGTCGAGCGCTTCCTTGACCTTCACCACTTCTTCGGGCTTGAGTTTTTTCAGGGTGATCTGGTAGCCCTGGCCGCCGACGCTCTTGTTGGAGAAGCCTTGAGTCACGGCATTGGGGTATCCCGCTTCGACCATCGCCGATTGCGCCTGGTTTTGGCTGACGTGCTTTACGAAAGCGGTCTGTATGCGCGTGCCGCCGGTGAAGTCAAAGCCGAGGTTCAGGCCTCGGCCGCCGATGGCGAGCGCGCCGATCATCAGGATGCAGCCCGACAGCGAGAAGAACCAGCGCGAGGCGCCCATGAAGTCGAAGGTCCATTTGCGGTTGCGCTTGCTGGCGCCCAGCAGGGCTGGATGGGAGACAGCGCGCGAGCGGCCCATCGCTCCGAGCGCCGCCTGTGTGGCGAGCACTGCCGTGAAGAGCGTGAGCAGCGTGCCGATGCCGAGCGTGAAGGCGAAGCCCTGCACTTCGGAGGTGGCCAGGGCGAAGAGGATGAACGCGGTCATGAAAGTCACCACGTTGGCGTCCACGATCGCCGCAAAGCCTCGCTTGTAGCCGGTCGCGATGCCGGCCGCGATCGAGCGTCCCCCTCTGATCTCCTCCTTGACGCGCTCGAATATCACGATATTGGCGTCCGCCGCGATGCCGATCGTGAGGATCAGACCGGCGATGCCCGGCAAGGTCATGGTGATCGGGATCAGCTTGATCAAAGCGAAGAAGTAGATCCCGTAGATGATCAGCCCGCCCACCGCGATCGCTCCGAGCACGCGGTAGAAGGCGAGCAGGAACAGGCAGACCACCAGGAGACCCACGAGGCCCGCGATGAGGCCCTGTTTGAGCGCGGTCTTGCCGAGGGTCGCCGACACCTGGGACTGGGAGATGAGTTCGAGCTTGATCGGCAGCGCGCCCGACTGGAGCTCGTCGGCCAGGTTCTGGGCGGAAGTGAGCGTGAAGCCGCCCGAGATCTGAGAGCCGGTGGTGGGGTCGATTCCTTCGGGGTTTTCGGTGTAGTTGATGAACGGCGCGGTGATGATCTGGTTGTCGAGCACGACCGCGAAGTGCTGCTGGGCCGCTTCTTTGGAGACGCCCGGCAGCTGTTCGCGCTGGCCGCGTTCGGCGATTTCGCGGGTCACGCGCTTGAAGGTGGCGATGCCTTTGGAGTCGAATTCGAAAGTGACGTTCGGTGCCCCCGAGCCGCCGTTGTCAAAGCTCTGGCGGGGGTTCTTGATTTCCTGGCCGTTGAGCACCGGGTTGTCGTTGAGCACGTAATAGCTTTCCGGGGAAGGCTGGGTGACTTTGCCTTCCTTGCCGGTCACGGGCTGCGCTTGGGCGAGCACCGTCCCGGGGTTGACTCGCACCGCCTTGGCCTTGACTCCCTTGGGCACTTTGTAGCCGTCGGCGTAGAGATCCTGTTCGGTGTCCTCGGGGCCTTTCAAGACCTTTTTGTGGGTTTCGTCGAGCAGGTACCACTGGCCATAGATGCAGCCTTTGACCTGAGCCGGAGTGCAGCCCTGCTCGTAGGTCGTGTCGTTTTTGCGGATGATCGCCGGGCGCTTGGCGGCTCGCTGCACCGCTTCGTACTCGGGGATGCCCGTTTCGGCCTGTGCGGGCGAGGGGCCTCCGGTCACCTTCGGTTCGAGCGTGCTCGGCGTCTTGCCGTTGGGGCCGATCACATTCGGCTCCCAGTCATAGAAGAACAGCTGCGCGGTCTTGCCGACCTGTTGCTGGGCGCGCGCGGCGTTGCTCACGTCCGGCAGGGCCACGTCGATTTCGCTAGAGCCGGTGCGCTGGATTTCCGGCTGGGCGACGCCCAGCTGATCGACGCGCTTGCGCATGATGTCGATCGCGCGGTTCAGCGATTCGGTGTCGACCTTGGCTTCGGCGGTGGCGCGGCCTTGATAGATCAACTGCACGCCGCCCTTCAGGTCCAGGCCAAGACGCGTGGGCATGGTCGCGATGACGACCAGCGAGGCGGCCACGAGCCCCGCGACGATCAACAGCACGAGAGTGTTTCGGCGACGGCTACCCACGGTCTTCTGAGACTACTTGTCCGGGGTGAGCACGAGCAGGAGCCCACCGTCGTCGTCGTAAGCGGGGAACATGTCGGCCTTGGCGCCCGCGTCCACGTCGCGCTCGCCGCTCACCTGGACCGGCACGTCCAGTGCCCGGACCCCCCACTCGAGCACTGTTTCGACTGGATCGTCGCCGTTTTGGAAGGTGAGGCCGAGCACTTGCTCCACGCGCTGGCCGATCACTTCCTCCTCCTCGAGGCCCGTGAACGCGAACGAGTTGCGCCCGCAGCCGATCACTCGTCCCTCTCCGTCGCACACGAAGAAGGCTGCGTCGGGTGCTGGGTAGTAATCGTCGAGCAGCTCGAACAGGAAGGCGAAGCCGCACTTGTCGCAGCCCTTGGGCTGGCGCGTGAATCCGATATTGCGGTCGATCTCTCGGGTGCGATGCCCGCAGTTGGGGCAGATGAACGGATGGGCCATGTCTCTCCACAGAGTAGGGAAGCCGGCTTATCGGTGTGTAAACGCGATGTGAGCAGTCGCTCTCATCGACGCGACCGGCACTTGAGTGGACACGATCGGAGCTTCAGATGGACGATCAGAACAGTCCGGGCGAGCCCGTCTGGGGGGCGGGCGGTTGCAGGCCGAGATGCTCGAAGGCCGCCAAGGTCGCCGTTCTGCCGCGCGCGGTGCGCTTGATCAGGCCCTGCTGGAGCAGGTAGGGCTCGTAAACGTCCTCGATCGTGTCGCGCTCCTCGCCGACGGCGATCGCCAGCGTGGAGAGGCCGACGGGGCCGCCGTCGAACTTGAGACAGATCGCCTTCAGGAGCTCCCGGTCAAGACGGTCGAGACCCCGCTCGTCGACCTCGAGCAGCTCCAGTGCCCCGTAGGCCGCCTCGGCGCTCACGACCCCGTCTCCGCGCACCTCGGCATAGTCGCGTGCTCGCTTGAGCAGACGGTTGGCCACGCGCGGAGTGCCTCTGCTGCGTGAGGCGAGCGCGTGGGCGCCTTCCCGGTCGATCGAGATTTGAAGGATCTCCGCGGAGCGACCTACGATCTGGGCGAGCTCCTCCACGCCGTAGTGCTCCAAGCGTGCCTGAATGCCGAAGCGGTCGCGCAACGGTGTGGTTAGCAGCCCCGCCCTGGTGGTCGCGCCGACCAGTGTGAATTGGGGCAGCTCCAGTGTGACCACGCGCGCTCCGGCGCCTTGGCCGACGGTGATCGGCAGGCGCCGGTCCTCCATCGCGGGGTAGAAGGTCTCCTCCAAGGTGCGCGGCAGCCGGTGGATCTCATCGACGAAGAACACGCTGCGCGGCTCGAGAGCAGTCAGAAACGCTGCGATGTCTCCCTTGCGCTCGAGGGCCGGCCCGGCGGTCTGCACGAAGGGCACATCCAGCTCGGCGGCGACTATCTGGGCGAGCGATGTCTTGCCCAGGCCGGGAGGACCGGCGAGCAGCAGATGGTCGAGCGCCTCGCCGCGCGCCGCCGCGGCCTCGATCGCCACGGCCAGTTGCTCGCGCAGGACGGGTTGCCCGACGAAGTCCTCGAGCGTGCGCGGGCGCAGCGAACGATCGAGCTCGTCCTCGGTGGTGAGGTAGGGAGTTTGGATGCGCTCCGGTGGGCTGCGGATGTGCTCCGCGGTGGTCTGGATGCGTTCGGCCTGGGTCATCTAAGTTGCTCGCTTCACGCGGCTCGCCGCGCTGTTCGCAGCGCTTGGGCGATCAGCTCCTCGGGGGTTTCGCCCTTGAGGTTGCGCAGGAGCTCATCGCTCTCGATCGCGCTGTAGCCGAGCGCCAGCAGGCCCTCTTGGGCAAGCGCGCGTGGGCTCGATCCCGGCGACACGGCGCCCCCGCTCGCCGCAAGCTCGATGTCGGGCGCGACCTTCTCGCGCAACTCGACGATGATGCGCTCGGCGGTGCGCTTGCCGATCCCGGGCACAGCTTGAAAACGTGCGCTGTCGGCGCCGGCGATGGAGGCGAGCAGCTCGCGCGGCGGGCCGCTTGAGAGCACCGCCAAGGCGACCTTGGGACCGACCGCCTGCACGGAGATCAGCATCAAGAAGAGTTCGCGCTCCTGCTCGGAGTGGAAGCCGTGCAGGAGCAGGGCGTCGTCGCGTACGACCAGATGCGTGTGCAAGGTCGTCTGCTCGCCGACCGGGGGCACGTGGCGGAGTGTCTCGTTGGAGACGGCCATGCGATAGCCGACCCCACCGCACAGCACCACCACGTGGTCGGAGCGGCGTGTCGCCACCTCGCCGCGAACGAGCGCGATCATGCGGGCGCTCCCACAGGCGTGGTCGCCTTCGCCAGGGCGTCGGCCAGGGGTGCGCCGTTGAGGTGGCAGAGCGCCACGGCGAGCGCGTCGGAGGCGTGATTGCTGGCCGGGGCTCGCTCCAAGGCGAGCAGGGTTTGGACCATTCGAGCCACCTGGTCCTTCTCGGCGCGCCCGTGCCCACAGACCGAGGACTTGATCTTCTGAGGGGTGTAGGAGAAGCAGGGGAGGCCATGTTCGCCGGCGACGAGCATCGTCACGCCACGGGCGTGGCCCACGGCGAAGGCGGTGCGGACGTTCTGGCCGAAGTAGAGCTCCTCGATCGCCACCGCCGCGCATTCGTGCTCGGCCAAGATCGCTCGCATGCGCTCGGCGATGCTCGCTAGGCGGTGCTCTAGGGGCAGTCCTGTGGGGGTCTCGATCACGCCGCCGTCGAGCGCCGCGAAGCGTCCGCGCACACGCGCCACTACGCCGTAGCCGGTGTTGGCGAGCCCTGGATCTATGCCTAGTACGACCATCGTCCAAGAAGGATTCTGCGCACCGCCTCGGACGCCTGCCTGCCATAGGCTGCCGGATGTGCCCGATCGGCCGAGTGAGATCCCGCTAAGCGAGTGGTTCGAGCACGAAGGCCTGCTCGAGGGCCTGGAGGGGGCCGCGGCCGAGGAGCGCTCGAGGTTGCTCGAGTGGCTGCACGAGGACGGTGTGGGGATTGAGGAGCTGCGACGCCACACCGACGAGGGCACGATCGTGTTCTTGCCGGCGGAGCGAGTCATCGCGGGACATGAGCGCTATACCGCGGAGGAGATCGCAAGTCAGGCGGGCACCGAGGTCGAGTTCTTGCTGGCTGCGCGGCGCGCGGTGGGGCTTCCTGTCACCGGGCCGAAGGAGCGTGTCTATCTCGAGGCGGACCTCGAGTCGGCGCGGATCGCGAGCTTGGCCAAGGCGGCCGGCATCTCCGAAGGTGAGATCATCGATCTGATGCGAACGCTCGGTCGCGGGCTCGCGCAATCGGCGGAGGCGATGCGAGCGCTGACGCTGCGTCTTGTGCTGGAGCCGGGCGTCAGCGAGCACGATCTGGCCCAACGCTATGCGTTGGCGGCCTCTCAACTTTCCCCGATGCTGGGACCTTTGATCACGAATCTGCTCACTCTGCATCTGCGCCAGATGGCCGAGAGCGAGGCGATCAGCGCGGCGGAGCGGATCGGCGGGCGCCTGCCGGGCTCGCGCGAGGTGAGTGTGTGCTTCGCCGACCTGGTCGGCTTCACGCGCCTGGGAGAGAAGCTGCCGCCGGACGAGCTCTCGCGGCTGGCGATTCGTTTGGAGGAGATGGCAAGCGCGGTGGCCGAGCAGCCTGTGAGGCTGGTCAAGACGATCGGCGACGCGGTGATGCTGACCTCGGCCGAGCCCGCACCGCTGATCGAGGCCGCGATGGGGCTGATCGACGCGGCCGGCGGGGAGGGCGAGGAGTTTCCCGAGCTGCGGGCAGGCATCGCGATCGGGCCGGCCCTCAGTCGCGCGGGCGACTGGTTCGGACAGCCGGTCAACCGCGCAAGCCGCATCACCGCGATTGCCCGGCCGGGCAGCGTGCTTGCGGAGCGAACGGTCCGCGAACTCGCCAAGCAGGCTTACGCCTGGTCCTACGCGGGCGAGCGGCGCGTGCGCGGGATCCGCGAGCCGATCTCTCTCTATCGGGCGCGCAGGCTGGTGTCGGGCGCCGCCTGAAACAAAGCACGCCAAGGCGCGTCCCCCGATTCCCAAAGGTCGTTGAGGGCGACCGCGTCCTTATAGGTGTCCATGCACGCCCAGAAACCGTCGTGGCGGTGGGCGCGGAGCTCGTCGGCGAGCACCAGACGCTCGAAGGGTTCGCGCTCGAGCACACTATCGAGGTCCAGATAGTCGAGCGTGCCAGGCTCAAAGCAGAAGAAGCCGCCATTGATCCAGTGCTCAGAGCGCGGCTTCTCGCGAAAGCCGAGTACTCGACCTTCCCGCTCGTCGAGTTCCGTCACGCCGAACTGCAACTGGGGACGCACCACGGTCATCGTCGCCAGCTTTTCGTGCCCGCGGTGAAATTCGAGCAGCTCCCCAAGGTCGATGCTGGCGACCCCGTCGGCATATGTCGCACAGAAGGCGGTGCCGTCCAAGTGCTCTCCCAGGAGCTTGATGCGCCCGCCTGTGGGCGTGTCCAGACCCGTGTCCACGCAGCGCACATCCACCCCTTCCGGCCACGGCGTCTGCTGGGTGAAACGCTCGATCAGCTCGCCCTTGTAGCCGGTGGCGAGCAGGAAGCGTGTGAAGCCTTGGACGGCGTAAAGCTGGATCACGTGCCACAGGATCGGCTGGCCGCCGATCTCGACCAGGGGCTTGGGGATCTCCTGGGTGTGCTCACGTAGGCGTGTGCCGCGCCCGCCGCACAGGATCACAACCTGCGGTGGTTCCGCCGCGTCGCTCACGGGCGTTTGCTCGGCGAGCCCTCGCGGCTCATCCGGCGGCGCGCTCGAGCACCTCGGCGGGGGCGTCGAAGTTGGCGTACACCTCGTCCACGTCGTCGAGCTCGTCGAGCACGTCGATCAGCTTCATGAGACGCATGGTCTGAGATTCGTCGATCGGCACCAGTGTCTTGGGCCGATAGGCCAGCTCGGCGCTCTGGATCTCGATGCCGGCCTCTTCGAGTGCTCCACGCACCGCCGTGAAGTCGGCGAGCTGGGTGATCACCTCGAAGAGGTCCTCGTCGATCGAGATGTCCTGAGCGCCCGCCTCGACCGCCACCATCAGATCGTCCTCGGAGTAAGCGGTGGCGTCGACAGCGATCGAGCCCTGCTTCTCGAACAGGTAAGCCACCGAGCCGGGCTCGCCGAGGTTGCCGCCGTGCTTGGAGAATGCGTGGCGCACGTCGGCGCCGGTGCGGTTGCGGTTGTCGGTCAGCGCCTCGACGAGCACCGCTACGCCGCCGGGCCCGTAACCCTCGTAGAGGACGGTCTCGATCGCGTCGGCCTCGCCTCCCTCCCCCGTGCCTTTGGCGATCGCTCGCTCGATGTTGTCCTTCGGCATCGAGGCCGCCTTGGCCTTGGCGATCGCCAAGGCAAGCGGCGCATTGCCGGTTGGATCGCCACCGCCGTCGCGTGCGGCCACGGTGACAGCGCGCGCTAGCTTGGTGAACTGCTGGCCGCGACGGGAGTCGACGATCGCCTTCTTGTGCTTGATTGAAGCCCACTTGGAGTGTCCGGACATGGCCATGAGGATACTTCGGGCACATACGGTCCGGTGTGCACGCCCGCATCGGGGATCGAGTCTCGAAACGAAGCGATACGCCTGCGAGCGCGCCCATGACTAGGATTGGCGACCGCATGAGCATCGATCCGAGCATCTTCAAGGCGTACGACATCCGCGGCCTCTACGGCGAGCAGATAGACGGCGAGACCGCCCTTGCGATCGGTCGCGGCTTTGCGCGGGTGTTGGCCGCTCTGTCAGGCAAGCCCACCACCGACCTGCACGTGGGCTTGGGCCGCGACATGCGCCTCACCGCTCCTGAGCTTGCGGCGCGCTACCGCGAGGGGATGCTGATGGAGGGTGCCAGCGTGCTCGACGCGGGCCAGGTGGGTACCGAGATGCTCTATTACCTGGTCGGCTCGCGCGAGCTCGACGGTGGGCTGATGTGCACCGCTTCGCACAACCCGAAGGCCTACACCGGCGCAAAGCTTGTGCGCGAGGGTGCGATCGCGCTGTCCGGCGACGAGGGCATCCAGGACATCCGCCGCTCGATCGAGGCCGGTTTCGAGGACCTGCAGGGCGAGGGCGCTGAGCAGGGTGGCGTCGCGCTTGGGACCTTGCAGGAAGTTGATGTCTATGAGGAGTTCCAAGCGGCCGCGCTGGCGATGATCGATGCCGAAGCGATCAAGCCTTTGAAGGTGGTCGTGGACGGCGGCAACGGCATGGCCGGACCGATGGTCGGGCCGCTGCTGGAGCGGCTGGGGCTCGACTTGATCGAGACCTATTGGACGCCCGACGGGAACTTTCCCGACCATGAGCCCAATCCGCTGCTGCCCGAGAACAGGACGTTCATCATCGAGAAGGTTCGCGAGACCGGCGCCGACCTGGGGATCGCGTGGGACGGTGATGCCGACCGATGCTTCTTCATCGACGACACCGGCGAGTTCGTGGACGGCGATTTTCTGACGGCGCTTTTGGCCCAGTCGCTCCTGGGCAAGAGCCCAGGTTCAGCGATCCTGTACGACGTACGAGCCAGCTGGGCTGTGCCCGACACGGTCAAGCGGGCGGGCGGGACGCCTCACATCAACCGAGTGGGTCACGCCTTCTTCAAGACGAGGATGCGCAAGGAGGGCTCGCTGTTCGGTGGCGAGGTTTCCGGGCACTACTACTTCAGGGACTTCTATTGCGCGGATTCGGGCACGATCCCGGCGCTCCTGATCTTGGAGCAGCTCTCCCAGCAGGGCAAGCGCCTCTCAGATCTGTTGAAGCCCTATCGCGAGCGGTACTTCATCTCCGGTGAGATCAACACCGAGGTCTCAGACCAAGACGCGAAGATGAAGGAGATATCGGAGCGCTACTCCGACGCCAAACAGGACTGGCTGGACGGCGTGTCGATCGACTATGAGGACTGGCATTTCAACGTGCGACCCTCCAACACCGAGCCGCTGCTGAGGCTGTGTCTTGAGTCGCTGCGCTCGCGCCAGCACATGGAACAGGCTCGCGACGAGGTGCTCGCGCTGATCCGCTCGTGATGTGGATCGGTTCGTCTACGCGCGGGCGCAGGGCACGCTTTTGAAGACGGTCGACCACGGCCCCCGGGCTCGCTCGTGAATATCGCTACGTCCCGCGCAGGCGCCCGCGGTGTTCATTGTTTGGCGATTCCCACTCCGTTTGCGGTTGGTCGAGTCAACTGCTACTTGATCGAGGACGAACCGTTGACGCTGTTGGACGCTGGGCCCAACTCGGGCACCTCCTTGACTGCGCTCGAAGCGGCGCTGGGCGAGCACGGGCGCCGCGTGGAGGACTTGGAGCGGATCGTGGTCACACACCAGCACATCGACCACATCGGCTTGGTTGACATTCTCGCCAAGCGCTCGGGCGCCGAGGTGTGTGCGCTTGACCGCTTGGCTCCGTGGCTTGCAAGCTACAAGCAGGAGATGGAAGCCAATGACAGCTTCTCGGCGGAGATCATGTGGCGCAATGGCATACCGCAGGACGTGGTGTACGCGCTGAGGGCGGTCTCGGCCAGCTTTCGCGGATGGGGCGCGGCTGCACAGGTGACCAGGCCTCTCGCCGAGGGCGAGCTGCTCCGGTTCGCGTCGCGCGCCTGGCGGGTCCTGTACCGCCCTGGGCATTCCCCTTCGGACACCGTGTTCTTCGACGAGGCGAGCGGCGAGCTTTTCGGCGGAGACCACTTGATCAAGCACATCTCCTCCAACCCGCTTATATCCCGGCCTTTGGAGGGCGAGACCAGCGAGCGTCCAAGGGCGCTGATGATCTACATGGACTCGCTGCGCAAGACACGAGAGATGGAGTTGGAGGTCGTGTATGCGGGACACGGCGAACCGGTCGAAGACCATCGCAGCCTGGTCGACGAGCGGATGACGATGCACGAGCGGCGCGCCAACAGGCTGTACAAGCTGATCGCCGAACGCCCTCGCAACGCTTATGAGCTGGCGCAGGAGATGTGGGGAAATGTGGCGGTGACACAAGCCTTCTTGACGCTCTCAGAGGTCCTCGGGCATGTGGATGTGCTGATCGACGAAGGCCGTGTGAGGGAGCGCGAGGCGGACGGCGTGACGAGCTTCCAAGCCGCTTGAAACAGTAGAGTACAATAAACTCCATGACTGCTGGCCGCTAGGAGGGTCATGGAGAGCGCCACATCAAATCCGCACCTGAACGTGTTCGAGCCCTACCGCGAGCTGGGACGCGGCCACGAGGATCAGCTGACGCGAGCCGCGATGATCGTGCTGCGACTGGTGCCCCTGGCGAGAGAGACGCTGCTGCGGGCCATCGGCGAGCCCTCCCTGGCGCAGCTGCCCGATTGCGTGGTTGACATGCAGGCCACCAACCTGGTCGATCCCTCCGAGGAAAACGTCGCGGGCGGCGCGGTGCAGAGGGGACGCTTGGTGAGCGTCTTCTTGACTCCGGACACCGAGCCGTTCGAGCTCGCCGAGGAGGTCAGCGAGACCGAGGACAATCAACGCTTCGACGGGGTCCTCCGCTTTGACCCGGATCTGGTGGTCGTCTTGGAGAGCAAGGTTTGCAGGCGCTGGGCTCGGCGCAACGGGCATCGCGTGGCCGAGCTGAACCTGAACGGGACGCGCTTTGAGCAGCAGCGCACCGCGGTGTTGCGCTGGCACGACCTGCTGGAGTCGTGGTGGCGCCTGGTCGAGCTTGGCGTGTTGGGGCCAGCCGAGCAGGCGATCGTCAAGGACGTGCTCTCCTATGCACACCAGGACTTCGGGCAACTGCTGCCGTTTGGCACGTTGCGCAGGGTGGGCACCGATCCGGTGCGGCGTAAGTGGCGGTTGCGCTCGCTGCTGCGTGAAGCAACCGGAATCGTGCCCGAGCGCGCTGGGCTTGTGCACGTGCGCCTCGACGTGGCGCTCGGGGTCGCATCGCTGCAGCGCGCGGCGCTCGACATCGAGGAGGAGCGGCTGACCCTGCACCTTTGGCCGGGAGAGCTGAAGGCGCAGGCAGAGCAACTGTATGCGGGCGGACGCGCCGAGAATCTATGCGAGCTGCTCGAGCTAGATGGGCCGGGCGCGTGGCAGGTCAAGCCACAGCCGCTGCTCGGCTTTCGCAATGCTCCGGTGCGCACGCGCGTCTATTTGACGTGCAGGCTCGACCCTGGGGAGTACGCCAGACGCTGGCAGGGCGAGGACTGGAAGAAGGTGGGCGCCCACCACCGCAACCACATCGTCCCCGACCTTTGGCCTTGGCTATTGGAACGAGGGTATGCCTCAGAGCAGGACCGCGACCGACTCGACCCGTTCCTGCACGCGCTGGGACGACGCTTCGCGCATCTGCGACCCACCATCCATGTGTCGCGCTCGTGGGACTGGAACGAAGCGGAGCGACTGGACGACGAGGGTCTGCTCGCGGGCGAGATTCACGATGCGCTGAATCGAGCGCTCGGGGTACTGGAGGAGCCGCAACTTCCGCTCACCCTTCAAGCCACCGAGGCGACGCTCTCACCGGAGCCCGAACTCGCGGCCACATCGGCCAAGAACAGCCGGTGAAGGCGCTCGTCGGATCCCAGCTCGGAGTGGAAGGCGACCGCCGTGACACGTCCTTGCCGGGCGGCCACGGGGTGACCGTCGATCTCGGCCAAGATTTCGACATCGGGGCCATGCTCGGCGATCCAAGGGGCCCGGATGAAGATGCCACGCATGGGCCCCCCGGATAGACCCTTCACGTCGAGATCGGCCTCAAAGGAGCGCAACTGGCGGCCGAAAGCATTGCGCTCGGCGCGGATGTCCATGATCGCGAGGTGATCGCGGTCGAGCATGATCAGGCCAGCGCAGGAGCCGAGGACAGGCACTCCGGCCGATCTGCTGCGATCCCTCGCCTCCTCCACGCCGGCCAGCCGACGCAAAGGATCGGCCAAAGCCTCGCGCTCGATGCCCAAGGTCATCGTGGTTGACTCCCCTCCGGGGATCACGAGTCCTTCGAGTCCGTCGAGGTCCGCCGGGACCCGCACCTCGCGTACGCGCGCGCGAAGGCCCTCCAAAACGCGACGATGCGCCTCGAAGTCGCCCTGCAGCGCAAGCACGCCGATAGTGGGACTGCTCATCAGGCGGACAGGACCGTCGAGGACCAAGCGATGCAAGATTGACGTGCCCGCCCACCCGCGCGAAGCGTGCTCCGCACGTGAGCGACTGAGGACGCCGCAGCGCGCAGCGTCATCGGCGGTCCTGCTACCAACCTCTTTGGGCTAGAAGTTGCTCGTCGGCCAACTTGGAGCTCTCCAAGCTGACCATCGCCGGTCCGAGCCCACGCGAGGCGGCGGCGACGCGCTCGGGGTCCTGCCAGTGGGTCGTGGCCTCGACGATCGCCCGCGCACGCGCGGGGGGATCCTCGGACTTGAATATCCCCGAGCCCACGAACACCCCTTCGGCGCCCAAGGCCATCATCAAAGCGGCGTCGGCCGGAGTGGCGATCCCGCCGGCGCAGAAGAGGACGACGGGCAGACGACCGGCGGCGGCGACAGATCGCACCAAGTCAAGCGGCGCGGCGTGCTGCTTGGCGGCGCTTGCCAGCTCGCTCTCTTGCAAAGCTCCCAACCGGCGAATCTCGCCGGTGATGCCGCGCATGTGGCGTACCGCCTCGACGATGTCCCCGGTGCCGGCCTCGCCCTTGGAGCGGATCATGGCGGCACCCTCACCGATCCGCCTGAGCGCCTCGCCCAGGTTGGTGGCGCCGCACACGAAAGGCACCTTGAAGGCCCACTTGTCGATGTGGTTTGACTCGTCTGCGGGCGTGAGCACCTCGGACTCATCGATGTAGTCGACCTCCAAAGCTTCCAAGACCTGGGCCTCGACGAAATGACCGATCCGCGCCTTGGCCATCACGGGGATCGTGACGGCCTCTTGGATGCCGGAGATCATCTCGGGGTCTGACATGCGCGCCACTCCCCCGTCGCGTCTGATGTCGGCGGGCACCCGCTCCAAAGCCATGACCGCCGCGGCGCCCGCGTCCTCGGCGACCTTGGCCTGCTCGGGGGTGACCACGTCCATGATCACTCCGCCCTTGAGCATCTCGGCCAAGCCGCTCTTGACTGTGAATGTCGCCTCGTCGCGCATGTGCTGCGCAGTTTATCCGCGCACGGCTACTTGAGCCGAAAAGCCTTGATGCGATCGTCGTACTGGGCGGTGTCCTTCGCATAGACACCGTAGGCGAGCGCTTGGATCAGGCTGAGCAGAGCCGTGTGCGAACGCACGTAGGCCGGACTGTTGGAGGAGTAATAGAGCTTGATCTGGGCCAGCTTGGCCACCTCGGACAGGGTGGCGTCGGTTACCGCCGCAGTGCGCGCCTTGCGGTGGCGAGCCAGCTTCATCGCTCGCACGACCAAAGGATGGGGACGTCCCGCCGACAGACCGATCACGAGCGTCGTGGAGTCGATCCTGCCGAGTCTCGACAGCGCCTCTTGGGAGGGGCTTGCGACGACGTCGACCCGCAGATCCAAGAGCATCAGAAGGTGACGTAGGTAGCTGGCAAAGAAAGCCATCTGATCGGTGCCGGCCACGAGTACCTTCTCGGCGCTCACGATGGCGTCCGTCAATTCCTCGACAGCCGGGCGCGAAACCTTGCGCGCGGTCTCCTCCACGTTGAGATGATCGGCCGCCAGAGCCGTCTCGAACTCGTTCTGGTCGAGCGAAAATAGGGGCGCCGAGGCGGCATCTCCGCCCGCTCCCTTGGTGGAGGGCTGGGCGTGGACGCGACGGTACTCTTCGCGCGCCGCGGCCTGCAGCTCGGGAAAACCCTCGAAGCCGAGCGCTTGGGAGAAGCGCACGACAGTCGAGCTGGAGGTGTTGGCGCGCCGCGCCAGCTCCTCGGCCGTCTGGAAGGCCGCCTCGTCGAGATGGTCCACGATGTACTGCGCCACGTCCTTCTGGGAGCGCGAGCACTCCTCGAAGCGCGACTGGATGTAAAGGGAGAGGCTCTGGTGCTCGCCTGCGCCCTTGGGGGTGTTAATGCCCGGCTGGGTGCTCACGCCCTTCAGGGCGCTTGTGCCGCCCACCGGCGGCTTCTCTGGGGGAGTGGCTAGTCGTCTCACGGCGCATTTGTTCGACGGCCGCGCCCCACACTCCTTTACGTCGTGTGCAACTGAGTGGCCAAATCGATGAAATAGTCGAGCGAGTGCGGGTTGGCCAGCGACTCGGCGCTTGCGGCCTCGCTCGGCACGGCGCCCATCAGGATGCGCTTGACCGGCACCTCCAACACCTTGCCCGAGAGGGTGCGGGGGACCTCGTCGATCTGCAGGATCTGGTTGGGCACATGGCGCGGCGAGCAGTCCTCGCGGATGCGCTGCTTGATCCTGACCTCGAGCTCTGACTCCAAGCGCACGCCCTCGCGCAGGACCACGAACAGGATCATCCACAGCTCCTCGGTGCCGGCGCGAGGAATATCGACGACCAGGGCATCGACCACCTCCTCGATCGCGGCGGTGGCCCGGTAGATCTCGCTTGTGCCCATGCGCACGCCTTGACGGTTGATCGTGGAGTCCGATCGCCCATAGATGACCGCGCCGCCGCGCGGAGTGATGCGAATCCAGTCACCGTGGCGCCAAATGCCGGGGTACATGTCGAAGTAGCTCTCGCGCATCCGCTCGCCGTCGGGATCGCCCCACAGGAACAGCGGCATGGACGGCAGGGGCTCGGTCAGGACCAGCTCACCGAGCTCGTCGAGCAGCGACTCACCCTGCTCGTCCCAGGCCTCCACCGCGCAGCCGAGCCCGCGCGCCTGGATCTCGCCCTCATACACGGGCAACAAAGGACAGCCGCCCACGAAAGCCGTGCACACGTCGGTGCCTCCACTGGTGGAGAACAGCCAAATGTCGCGGCCCACGTGCTCGTATATCCAGCGAAAGCCCTCCGGGGCCAAGGGCGAGCCGGTCGAGCCGATACTGCGTAGGGCCTTCAGGTCATGGTCCGTGGCCGGCTCGACGCCCGCCTTCTCGCAGCTTGCGATAAAGCCGGCGCTCACCCCCATGCACGTGATCTGGGCCTGCTCGACGAGACGCCACAACGCGCTCAGATCCGGGTATCCAGGACTGCCGTCGAACAGCACGATCGCGGCGTCCGCGAACAGGCAACCCACGAGAAAGTTCCACATCATCCAGCCGGTCGTGGTGTACCAGAACATGCGATCGCCACGACGCAGGTCCAGGTGCAATTGGCTCTTCTTCATCTGCTCCACGAGCATGCCGCCGTGACCGTGCACGATCGCCTTGGGCAAGCCCGTCGTGCCGGAGGAGTAGAGCACCCACAGAGGATGTTCGAAAGGCACCTGCTCATAATTCGGGGCGGCCCCAGAGCCACTGTCCAAGAGCTCCCCCCACAGCAAGCCGCCCGGCAAGCTCGCCGGGGAGGCTTCCTCGTCGAGGTAGGGCAGCATCACGCAGTGCTCGACCGTGGGCAGGCCCGCGAGGATCGTCTGGAGCGCTTCGGTGCGATCGAAATCCTTGCCCCCGTGGCGGTAACCATCCACCACGAACAGAACCTTCGGCTCGATCTGGGCGAAGCGGTCGACCACGCTGCGCGCCCCGAACTCGGGCGCGGCGCACGACCAGATCGCGCCGACGCTCGCGCTCGCCAGAAACGCGACCAAAGTCTCCGGGATGTTTGGCATGTAGGCGGCCACACGATCGCCGCGACCAACCCCCAGCGAACGCAGCCCCTCGGCCAGCGCCGCGACCTGATCGGAGAGCTGTCCCCAGGTGAGCTCGCCCAGAGGGCGCAGCTCGGAGGCGTGCAAGACCGCCGCTTCCCCCCGATCGTGTGAGCGCTCCAGCAGGTTCTCCGCGTAATTCAGCTGGGCGCCCTCGAACCAGCGCGCGCCCGGCATCCGTCGATGGCCGCTCGGTGCGCCCGACCCGCTGTCGGCGAGTACACACTCGTAGGAGACCGAGGCGCGCACGCCGCAGTACTCCCAGATGTCGGCCCAGAACTGCTCGATCTCATCCACCGACCAGCGCCACAGCTCGCCATAGTCGCGGAACTCGCGCCGGTGACGAGCGCCCGCCCAGCTCATGAAATCCGTCATGCGCGCGCCCTGGACCATCTCGACAGAAGGCGTCCACAGGGGCGTCTGCTCGTGCGCGTCCGCCATCTCAGCCCGTATCCTGCCATGCCAGTGGAGATAGATGCACTACGCGACGCGTTTCCGGTCTGTGGCGAGGTCGCTTATCTGAATGCGGGCACCGACGGGCCGTTGCCGGGCGCCGCCGCGCGAGCCGGCGCCGCCGAACTCCGCGGCGAGGCCGAGCACGGGCGTGCCGCCGCCCATTTCGAACGACGCAAAGAACTCGCCGACTCGTTGCGTGCCGCCTATGCCCGCGCGCTGAACTGCGAACCCGCGGAAGTCGCGCTGACAACTTGCACAAGCGAGGGTCTTGCAAGCGTGATCGACGGGCTCGGGTTGAGCGCCGGCGATGAGATTTTGACCAGCGACGAGGAGCATCCCGGGCTGCTCGGCGCGCTCACCGCTGCACGAGACCTATACGGAATCTCGATCAGGATGGCTCCCTTCGAGCAGGTGGCCGAAGCGGTCGGAGACAAGACGCGCCTGGTTGCCTGCTCTCACGTCAGTTGGATGACCGGCCGGGTCGCCCCCGGCGCGCTTGCCGAGGTGGACGTGCCCGTCGTGCTCGACGGTGCCCAGGGCGTCGGGGCGGTGCCCGTGGACGTGGCCTTGCTCGGCTGTGACGCCTATGCGGGCGCCGGCCAGAAGTGGTTGTGCGGACCCGACGGGCTCGGAATGCTCTATGTGACGCCTGCCTTGCGCGAACGCCTGAGCGTGAGCCGGCGCGGCTATGGCGCCCTGTTGGACCCGGGCGCCGGTCTACAAGCGCGCCTGCACGAGGATGCGAGGCGCTTTGACACCTTTGCGCTCAGCGCTGAGGCGCTCGCCACCGCCTTGGCAGCGATCGAGACGCTCGAGCGAGCCGGATGGGACGTCGTGCATGCACGCGCGATTGAGCTGGCCGAGCGTTTTGCGGAAGAGCTCGAGGACGCGGGCCGTCCGGTCACCCCACGTGGCGCCAGCACACTGGTGTCGTTCGCCAGCGAGGATCCCCTCGCCGAGCGTGCACAGCTGGCCGAGCAGGGCGTCGTATTGCGCGACATTCCCGACCGGCCCCACCTGCGCGCCTCGGTCGGCGCTTGGAACGACGAAAGCGACCTGGAACGCCTGCTGCACGGCCTGCGCTCATAGGCCCCCCGAACGCGCACGTCGAATTCGAGCCGGCACGTGTAGCAGTGCTTAACGCCCCCTTAGCACGGTTATGCGGTTTGCTTGTAGTCGCGCTCGCCGGCCTGGAAGAGCGTCGATTGCGATTGCGATGAGCACTACCGACCGCGCCACAGCCACCGATCCTCCCCTCGACGCACAAACTCCCGGGGGGCCATCGGCGGCGATCTCCTCCCCCTCCCCCTCCTCGGCGAGTACCCCATCGTCGCCGTCGCCGAGGACCGGGAAGCGAAGGCTGCCGCGCCGACCTTCGTCATCTGCACTGGCAAGCGCCGCTCCGCGCTACCTCGCGCTGGGGGCGATTCTTGCGCTGTCGGCCGTCTTGAACACTCACCAGCTGGCTCAGAACGGCTATGCCAACACGTTCTACTCGGCTGGTGCGCAGTCGATGTTGAAGTCCTGGCACAACTTCTTCTTCGTCTCCTTCGACCCGTCCGGGCTCGTCACGATCGACAAGCCGCCGCTCGGAGTTTGGGTGCAGGTCGCCAGTGCCAAGGCATTCGGCTTCTCGCCCCTCAGCCTGCTCCTGCCCGAGGCGATCCTCTCGACGCTCGCGGTGGCGGTCCTCTACCGCGTCATCGCGCGGCGGCTGGGGCCCGGAGCCGGCCTTGCATCTGCCTTGGCCCTCGCCGTGTTCCCCTCGTTCGTGGCGGTCGCGCGCGACAACGGCGTGGATCCCCTGCTGATCTTTCTCATGATCTGCGCCTGCGGCGCCGCTTTGAGATCGATCGAAGACGGGCGCTGGCGCTGGCTGCTTGCCTGCGCGGTCTTGATCGGACTGGCCTTCAACACCAAGACTTTGGCCGCCTACCTGGTCGTGCCGGGAATAGCCCTCGCCTACGTTGCTTGTGCGCCCGGTTCGTGGCTCAGGCGCTTGGGGATGCTTGCGGCGGCGGCGGTCGTGATGGTCGTCGTGTCCTTTGCTTGGATCGCGGCCGTGGAACTGACGCCCGCCGCTCAGCGTCCCTACGTGGGCAGTTCCACCGACAACACCGAGCTGGGCCTCACCTTCAGCTACAACGGATTCGGCCGCGTCGAAGGCGAGCAGGGCGGTCCCGGCGACGTGCATGCGCTGCCGGGCGCGATGGTGCCGGCGGCGCCAGGGCACTCCTCGCCGCTTCACCCAACCGCGGCCGCGGTGCTTCACACGGCGAAACTCTCGCGCACGTTGCCCAACGGCAGGCTGCGCGACCCGATCTCCTTCGGCGGAGCCACCGGCCCGTTGCGCCTGTTCGAAAACCGTCTGGCAGACCAGGGCTCGTGGTATTTGCCGTTCGCGCTGGCCGGCCTTTTGGCTTTCGCGCTGCTGCTCGCCCGTCGCCCTGCGGAGGGAGCCTCGCGGGAGCGTCGCGACCCGCGCCTGGCCACGTTGATCGTGTTCGGCGGTTGGTTTCTGGTCGAGATCACGATCCTCAGCTTCTCCAAAGGAATCGTTCATCCCTATTACATTTCGGCCCTCGGGCCTGGGGCCGCCGCGATGGTGGGCGCTGGGGCGCTCGCCTTCGCCACCTTTGCGCGGGAGCGCGATTGGCGCTTGATTGTGTTGCCGCTTGCCGTGGTCGCCACCGTGGCGGCCCAGTTGGCGATCGTCGACTACCAGGACTTCATGCACTGGCTCGTGCCCTTCCTGATCGCAGGCGCCGCGGTAGCCGTGTGCGCGACCCTCGTGCGCCGTCTGGCAGGGGTGGCGATCGCGGTCTTGGTTTGTGTGCTGCTGGTGGCCCCGGGCGTGTATGCGCACACGACCTGGCTCGCCCGAGTGGAGGGGACCTTCCCCGCCGCCGGGCCCCACCAGGCGACCGGGACCGGCGAGTACGGATCCAGCGAACGCTCGATGCAGATCTATCGCGACCTGATGCGTTACGTGAGCACTCACCATCCCGGCTCCAGTTGGGCGGTGCTCACCGTCGCCGCGCCGACGGCGGCGCCGATGATGTTGCTCGGGCTGAAAGCCGGGGCCATCGCCGGCTACAGCGGGACCGATCCGGTGCTCGACGGACCAGACCTGGCACGCCTGGTGGCGCGCGGACAGGCACGCTACGTGGCGCTCGGCGGCGCTTACGCGTCGCGCGGAGGCAACCTCGCGACCAAGGCGGTGTTGCGCTCTTGTCCGCAGGTGCCTTACAAGGCCTGGCACGGCCCCAAACCCTCGCCGTATGAGATGGTCCTGTTCGATTGCGCCGGACGCGAACGTGCCTTGTCCGGTTTGCCTGCGGTGCGAGCGCGCACACGACGGCATCGCGCGCGGTCCTGAATCTATTGACGGTGGTTGCCTTCGACCTGCCCTCCGGCGGCGCTGAGGCCCAATTAGGCAGCGCGCGCCTTGGGTCGCAGCGTGCGCACGTCCGGTGAGGCGAGCACCGCGTCGAGCTGCTGTTGGGCGAGTTGGCGCTCGAAGAAGATGCCCTCGCGCAGCCCGGCCCCGGTCACCTCGAGTGTCTCGAAGCCCCCGGCGTCCATGACTCCCTGAATGACGAGCGCGCCGGCCAGCACGATGTCGGCGCGCGCCGGTTTGATCCCCGGTACGCGGCCCCGCTCGGCGGGCGCGAGCGAGGCGAGGCGCTCTGTCAACTCGTCGAGCGCTCCTCGCTCGATCACGAAGCCCTGAACCTCCTCGGCGGGCAGGCCGGCGGCGCGCTCGGCGGCGCTCGCCAGGTTGCGTACCGTGCCTCCCAAGCCGATCAGACGGGGGCCGGTGCTCGCAAGCCAAGGCGCGCGCTCGAGCTTGCGCGCCACATGGGCTTGCAACGCCTTGCGTTCGCTGCGCTTGGCGGGTCCCCCTCCGACCATGAAGCGCTCGGTCATGCGCACCGCACCGAGTCGCCACGAGCCCGACTCGCGCGCCAAGCGGCCCGCCACCCTCACCAGCTGCAATGAGCCCCCACCGAGGTCGAGCACGCAACCGTCCGCGAGTGTGGTCGAGTTGACGGCCGCGAGGTAGCCGTAGCGGGCCTCTTGCTCACGGCTGAGCACCCTCACCTCGAGGCCGGTGCTCGAGCGCACACGTTCCAAGAACTCCAGTCCGTTCTCGGCGTCGCGGATCGCGCTCGTGGCAACCGCGTCGATCGAGTGCTCGCCGAGCCCCCGCTCTGAGCAGAGCGAGGTGAATCCTGAGAGCGTGCTCAGCGCACGTCCCATCGCGGCCTCCCCCAAACGCCCGGTGGCGGCCAATCCCTCACCGATGCGTACCGCCGCCGAGCGCTCGTCCACGCGCTCCCAAGAGTCGCCGCGCTGCTCGAAGACGACCATCCTGAACGAGTTGGAGCCAAGGTCGATGACAGCCACGCTCTGCTCGGGCTCTGGGGCCATGGACGAAGCGTAGTGGCCCGACCGGATCTCTTGAGTTGACATCCCGCTCGGTATCTGCCAGCATACCGCTCGGTATGCGAAACGCACGAACGGCTTCCCCCCTTTCCCACCCCTCGCTCCCTGCTGGACCGCGGATGCCCACGGCCCTGCAAAGCGCGATCTGGTTCCGCAAGGCGCAATGGCTGCTCGACACCTGCCAGGCGCGCTTCGGCGACATGTTCACTTTGAGGATCGCCAACGAAGGCACCTGGGTTGTGACATCGAACCCGGAGACGATCAAGCAGGTTTTCACCGGCGACCCTCGCCTCCTGCACGCCGGCGAGGCAAACCGCATCCTGCTACCCGTCCTCGGACCCAACTCGGTCTTGCTGCTCGACGACGGCGCCCACCTGCGCCAGCGCAAACTGATGTTGCCCCCTTTCCACGGCGAGCGGATGCAGCGCTACGGCGCTCTGATGGCGGACGTCGCGGCCAAGGAGATCGACGGCTGGCCGATCGGCGAGCCCTATCCGCTGCGCGGACGTATGCAGGCGATGACCTTGGAGATGATCCTGCGCGCCGTCTTCGGCGTCTCCGAAGGTCCCCGTTTGGAGCGCCTGCGGGAGGAGCTGCGCCGCCTGCTCGACCTTGTCACCGACCCCCTCCACGGCATCGTGCTGCTCACGCTCGGACCTCAGCGGATCACCCAGATCCCACGCTTCAGGCGCGAGCTGGAGCGAGTCAACACACCCATCTACGAAGAGATCGCCGAGCGTCGCGAGGCCGGCGACCTCACGCAGCGCGAGGACATCATGAGCCTGTTGCTGGAAGCCACCCACGAGGATGGCTCCCCGATGAGCGACGAGGAGCTGCGTGACGAGCTCGTAACGCTGCTCGTCGCCGGTCACGAGACGACCGCCAACGCGCTCGCGTGGGCGGTCGAGCGACTGTGCCGTCACCCAGAGAAGCTGGAGCGCCTCACCGCCGAGGTCCAGGCCGGCGAGCGCTCCTATTTGGAGGCCGTCGTGCAGGAGACCTTGCGCCTGCGCCCGGTCATCTCGATCGTGTTGCGCAAACTTGTCGAGCCGATGGAGATCGCAGGACGCCTATTGCCCGCGGGCGCCTCGATCGTGCCCTCGATCCACCTGGTGCACCGTCGCGGCGACATCTACCCCCAGCCGGACGCGTTCATCCCGGAGCGCTTCATCGAGAGCGAGGGCGGCAAAGCGCCGGGAACCTACACATGGATTCCGTTCGGCGGAGGCGTGAGGCGCTGTCTGGGAGCCGCATTTGCCCAGTTCGAGATGGAGACGGTTCTGCGCGAGCTTGTCTTGCGACGCACACTCAAGCCGGCGCGAGCCGGTTCCGAGCGGGTTCTGCGACGCGCGATAACCGAGACTCCCCGTCACGACGCCGAGGTCGTGATGGGATGACACCTCCAACCCGCCTCGAACGCCAGGCCGCGACCCGCGCGGCCCTGTTGAAGGCGGCCTCTCGCACGATCTGCGAGCGAGGCATGGAGGGCGCTTCGATCGATCTCATCGCGAGCGAGGCCGGCTACACAAAGGGCGCCTTCTACGCCAACTTCGCCTCCAAGGAGGCCATGTTCTTGGCGATCCTCGACGAGAAGTTCGACGCCGAGATGGAGCGCCTACAGGCCGCCATGAGCGGAGCCGGCGAGCCCGCCGCGCAGGCGCGCCTGGCGGCCGAGGACTTCCTCACTTACGTCGACCGCGACCCCCAATGGCCGCGGCTCTATCAAGAGTTCGCGACACACGCCGCCCGCAATGAGCAGTTCAGGACGATCCTCGCCGAGCGCCAGCGGGGCCTGCACGAGCGAATGGCCGCGATCTTCGCGCGCTGGACCGACGCTCAAGGAGTCCAGCCGACACTCCCCCATGAGGATGTAGCGGCGATGATCTTCGCGATGGCCGACGGCTTCCTACTCAACCGGATCATCGACCCCCGCTTGGACAACGGCCTCTACGCAACCATGTGCGAAGTGTTTTTGCGGGGGCTGGCCACCACAGCCGAGGGGGGCGAGGCGTAGGCGGATGGGCGTGCAGGCCGATGACATGACCGCGGCGATCTTGCGTCGTGTGCGCGCGATTCCGCCAGGCTCCGTTCGAACGTATGGCGACGTTTCGCCGGGGGCGCCCCGCATGGCCGGACGGGTGTTGAGCCAAGCTGGCACCGAGGACGTGCCTTGGCATCGGGTGGTGCGGGCCGACGGATCGCTTGCCAAGGGTGCTCGTCAGCGCAGGTTGCTGGAAGCGGAGGGAGTGTCGTTTCGCGGGGAGCGAGTTCTGCTGTCGAGCGCATGGCTCGACGATCTGGATGTGGGGTGAGTCGGGGGCGCCGAAACTGGAGCGGTCGGCACAGCTAGCGACGGGGTTTCCTGTCCGCGGGGATTGCGAACCGCGATCACGTTTGGCGGCAGAGTCGCCAGCATTGGGTTCGACTGTAGAGGTTTAGGTGAGGCGCCGAGTTTCGGCGATCTCAACCGCAGTGCAACGAGTAACGGGCTGCGAATCGCCCACCGAGATCCTACAGCGGTCACGACCCGGTCTGCCCGATCCGGAGCAGCACCAAAAGATCGCCCACGGCAGCATCCGCGTCGTCAAGCTCCCCTGCTCTGTACGCGCGGACGAACTCCGCCCGACTCATGCCGACGCCACGACGAACCTCCCGTTCGAGATAGGCGTCGTACTCCTCGGGAGTGAATTCGATGATGGGGGTGCCAGCTTCGGTTTCGCTGCGCTTCACGCCTTGTCTCCGGTCTAGCTGAGGCGGTGCTCCACAAGGCGCCGACGCGTCTTAACGGCGCTCCGAATGCCTACTCAACCATTGGTGTCGTACGATCGATCTATGGAAATTGTACGCATCATCTCGGCCGATGTGCTCGAGCATTACAAGCTGCGGCTTGGGTTCAGCGATGGCAGCTCGCGCGATGTCGACCTTGTCGGAAAGCTGCACGGCCCCGTCTTCGAGCCGCTGGCCGACCACGGCTACTTCGCCCAGGTGCGTGTGGACGAGCAGTTGGGCACTGTCGTCTGGCCCAACGGAGCCGATCTCGATCCCCTCGTGTTGCATGGGGACTTCGAGCCCGCATCGCGCCTCGTTCATCGTTGAACTGCCACAACCAATGGGGGCCCGATTTGTTACGTAAGGGCGGTCCGCCCAGCCGCTACGGGGCATGGGCGCACGAGTTGCCTCCGCCGTGCCTCCGACATCTTCGCGCCGTTTGAGACGACCGCTCCCCGGTTGAGTTTGCCGACCGAACGACACGGCAGTATTCGCGTCGATGCCGACAATAAGCCGCTTCTTCGGGCTCACCATCACGATGTACTTCGATGACCATGGGCCTCCCCACTTCCACGTGCGGGCCGCAGGACACGGCGCGAAGGTCCGCATCGACACGTTGGAGGTGCTCGTGAGCGACCTGCCCCGCCGTGAGCTACGGCTCGTGCTTGCCTGGGCCGAGGTGCACGCGGCCGAGCTGGACGAGAACTGGCGCCGAGCGCGTGAAGGTGCCAAACTGCAGGAGATCGAGCCACTGAGATGATCGGGCTGACTCCAGACATAACCCAGGCCAGCGTTCCGCGGCACGGTGTGTTGCGGCTTACGTTTGCCGATGGCGTGACCGGCGAGGTCTACGTGCTCGACCGCATGCATGGGCCGGTGTTTGAGAGCGCCGTGACTTCGGATGGCTTCGCCGAGGTCAGCGTCGATGCCGAGAGCGGCACAGTCTGCTGGCCGGGCGGGGCCGACCTCGCTCCAGACACGCTGTACGAGCGCGTGCGGACCGGCGTTTGGCCTGGCGAGAGCCAAGCTGCATAGTTCCCGATCGCCCGGCGACGAACTCATGGCTGTCCCTGTCCGCGCGGGACGTGGCGGCACTCGTCCCCGAACTGAGAAAAGTGGGCCCGCCAGGACTCGAACCTGGGACCAACCGATTATGAGTCGTGCCGGCTGGGCGTCCCAGATGGCCTTCATCCCGCATGGATACTGGGGATTCTCGGTACGGGCGCCGGGAGCGGTAGGCAGCCAGTTTGCCCGCAAATAGCGGGCTTTTCAGGGAGGTTTGGGCGTATGTGCCCATTCAGATGTGGCTGCTTGCCCGGATCGAGGTCGAAGCCCTTCCCTTCGTCCGGCCTTGACGCTACAGTGTGACCACAAGGTGACCACATGTCCAGCATGAAGAACATCGGCGTGCGCGAGTTTCGCGATCACGCCACCAAGTATCTGGCAGGCCCCGAGCCCGTGGCCGTCAACCGGCATGGGAAGGTGATCGGCTTCTACATCCCGCTTCGGAGAGACGAAGACGAGGTGCGCCAGGCCGTCGCCCAGCTTGGCAAGGCTGTAGAGCAGGTGATCGACGAAACCGGCCTCGGCGAGGACGAGCTGGCAGGTCTCTTCGACACGCGACGGCCCTTGGCTGGATGATCGTCGTCGCCGACGCGAGCGTGCTTGTTGGCGAGCTGCTGCGCAAGAGGGGGCGCGAGCTCCTTATGCGGCCTGAGCTGCAAGTTCTTGTCGCGGAGGATCAATGGAGCGAGACCCAGCACGAGCTTTCGCGACGGCTCGGGATTATGGAGTCCAGTGGGCGTCTATCGCCGGACAACAGGCTGGCACTAGAGGAAGCGGTGCACGGGCTGATCGAGGCCAATGCGATAGATGTCGTCTCGCGGTCGATGTATGCGCCTTTCGAGGCGACAGCCCGTAGGCGGATTCCCCGTGATCCGCAGGACTGGCCGACCGTAGCTTTGGCGCTCCTATTGGACGCCGGCATCCTGACAGGAGACAACGACTTTCTCGGGTGCGGATGTCCAACCTGGACTGTCGAGACTCTGCTTCAAGAGGTGCAGGCGCAAAAGACTAAATAGTCATGAGCCCCGTCCGGCAATAGTGGTCGTGGTCATAACCGAAGGTCGCAAGTTCGAATCCGCCCCGTTATTTTTCCCTTGGAAAGAGGCGCTTTTGAGCGTCTGTTAGTAGCGGAGTTTGACGAGGTCCGAGGCTATCGTTAGTCACACGGTGCCGCTTGAGGGCTCTTGACATCCGGCGCAGCGCATAGCTTTGTGTCATGAGCGCCGCCGCGACACCTTCAGGCTCGGTCCGCGATGGTCTGCTGGCCGAGGCCCGAGCCCTGGCTGCACGCATTCAGGCTCAAGCCGAGCAGGCCGAGCGGCTACGCACCCTCGCAGCCCGTATCGACCGCCAGACCGCAGAGGACTCCCATGCCCTCCAGGATCTCCAGGGCATCCTGGGGGAGGCAACGCAACTCGGCATCGATGACTTTGACCATCGACTCGGAGGGCAACGTCTGGAGCGGGTCGCGATTCGTCTTCTACGCGAACGCGAACGCACGGGTGAGGAGATCGAGATCCACTACCGCGAGTGGTTTGACCTTCTCCGCAGCTCAGGTCACGAGGTGGCGGGGAAGAACCCTCTTGGCACCTTCCTTGCACAGTTAAACCGGTCCGCAGAGGTCGAGCAGGTCGGCGCCAGGACCGGCCGCTATCGCCTCCGGGCTGTGGCGTAACCCGGCTACACCTCCGCCCGCCGTCGGATTACACCGCCCAAGATCCCTTACCGTACTGGGCGCGATCTCGTCGTCCGGAAGCATCGTTACGGTCTGATACGCGTATATGCATCGACTACTACACGTATGTTCTCCGGGCACGCGCCCTAATCGGCTACAGATCGGGTCCCTGACCTACCGTGATCATCGGCGGCGTCATCCGGTACGCGCTCGTCTCCGCTCGCACTCCGGAGTACGCGATCGCCCATGAGATACACAGACGCTCAGCTGCGCACATGGGATGAGCGCCGGCTGCGGGTTGGCCGCAAGAAGCGCGATGAGCTCATGAAGCAGGCGGGAAACCTGATCTCAAAGCTGGAAACCGCGATACCCGAGGCCAGTGCGTTCACGGTGGTGCGCTTTCGCCGCGCGGGCTCCCTTGTGAAGGCGACGGCTCTATATCCGCGTGGCGACACCGGCATCGATGCGGACGTGGCGGTCTACCTGGACGCGTCGGCGGCGACCGATTGGGATCTGGCGACCCTCCACGCAACTTTGCGGGAAATCGCGATCAGCGTGTACCCGACCAAGTCCCCCGAAGACTTCTGGGTACAGCCACACACCATGGGCATGGAGTTCACCGCCTCCGGACTCAAGATCGACCTAGTGCCCCTGATTGCGATTGAAGGCGATGCTGAGCGCGGTTGGATGGTCGACTCCTACGGCCAGCGTGCCCACCTCGCGGATATTCCTGGGCACATCAAGTACGTCCGTGATCTGGCCGGCGAAGACTCGCGCTACCGGCCGCTTGTCCGGATGACCAAGTGCTGGCGAAACGAAGCCGAGCTTCGAAAGGCGCTGGGCTCCTTTCCGATCGAGCTGATCCTCGCTGAGATAAACGCCGACCAAGGGGCAGCGCCAACCCTCGAAGCCGGCCTCCAGCGGTTCTTCCTCTACATCGCTCAGTCGAACTTGGCAGACCCGATCCTCTCAGGACACAGCTCCGCCCCTGCCACCTCTGATCCAGTTGTGATCCTCGACCCATGCGATCGAGAGAACAACGTGGCCGCTTGGATCAACTCATCGCAGCGAGATGACATCGTCAAAGTCGCAGAGAAGTCGTGGGAGACCCTGGCGCTGGCTGCCGAGGTAAGCGGCAAGGGGGAGACCGAGGACTACTGGCATGAGGTGTTCGGCAGCGGGTTCACGGTCGAGGCCGCATGAGCGCGTCCGAGACCTATAGCACCACCTATACCGCCGCAGATGTGAAGAAGGTTGCCGCGCGGTTCGCGGCCGACACTGCGATGATTGCCGAATCCACGGGAAAGATCTCTCCCGCCGAGGTCCGGGACTACATCTCCGACGTGACCGCGCTTGCTGTCGCAGGTTACCTCGAACGCGTCTTTCTCGCCCTCTTTGATGCCAAAGGAGAAGAAGTCCGAGCGCGCAAATATGAGGTGTCAACCGACGCATCGCTGTGGACACCGGATCGACCCGGCGCCAACCTCTGGCCAAAGCTCTCGGGCGGAGAACTCACGGTGCTCACCTCCCGCAACGCCGCTTGGGTGGCCCTCGCGCCCGACAAGAAGGCAGAGTTCAACGCCGGTTTGGCGATCAAATGGTCCCCGAGCAAGGTCGATACGAGCTTTCCCAAGCTCACGGGCGCCGCGACCCGTCGCTACGCGTCAAATGCCTACGGGCTTGAGCGAACGGACTTCGAGTGACCGAGGCGAGCAAGCTGTTCGAGCTCAAGCTCCCCCTACCAGACGCAGGCCTGCAAGAGCTCGGGCAACGCCTGATCGGATTCCAGGGCCGTTACGAGCACCTCGGCCGTGCCTTCCAAATGTTGCTCGATCCGGCGGCCGCCGACGCTTGGGCGAAGAAGCACCATGGGCCCGACCTGCCGATCGTCGCCGTCCTCGCCGAACGCTACCCGCTCGTCATTCTTCATGGCGATGTCGGCACAGGAAAGACCGCCTTCGCCGAGGCCGCAGCGGACCGGCTGTGCCGCTCGCCGCGTCGGGAAGGCACCCTCATGAAGCTCAGCACTCGCGTGCGCGGAGTCGGCAAGGTCGGCGAACTGAGCCATTTGATCAACGAGGCCTTCGCGGCAGTCGAGATCGCGGTCGGCAAGGAACGCGCGGCCATTCTGATCATCGATGAGGCCGACTCACTCGCAGCGAGCCGCGGAGACGGACAAAGCCACCACGAGGACAAGGTGGGCGTCAACACGCTCATCCAGAAGATCGACGACATCCGCCGGCTCGATGGGCGGCTCCTGGTGTTCCTTTGCACGAACCGCCTAGGGGCGATTGATCCGGCGCTCCAGCGTCGCGCCGGCTACACAGAGGAGTTCCAGCGACCCGATGCCGAGCAACGCCGAGCGCTGCTCGAGAACGACCTAGGTGGCCTAGGTATCTCCAGGGCGGATATCCAGTCGCTCGTGAAGCTCACTGCCGCCCGAGACTCGACACCCGGATTCACCTTCTCTGATCTACGTACGCGGCTGATCCCCGTCTCGGTGCAGCGCGCCTTTCCCGATCGCCCGCTCAGTGCTGCCGACCTGATCACGACTGCGGAACAAATGAAGCCCTCGCCGAGCTTCAGCCAGAGACTGTAGGTGGGCCGCCGCGTTCATCTCACGGGCAGCGCGTCGTCGCAATGCGACCCCAACCTGCTGCGCTGGACCCATCGCGCACTCCGCACATTTCTCGGGGCACATCTCCGAAGCGGCGGATCCTTGATTGCACAGCTGGGAGGAGAGCCGTATCACCCCGCAGCAGAGGATCTCCCTGGCACTTTTGACTGGCTTGCTATCGAAATCGCACTCGAAACACTCCGCGCCGGGGAGGCCCGGCCATCCGCGGAAGATCCGCTCGTACTCCTACGGGGTTCCCGTCGTGGCTTTGAACAGATTCCACCTCACCGCCGTCCCCTATACGACGAGCTGGTTAACCGAGAGGCGGTAGACCTGCAGTTGCTTCCCGACACCTGGCGCTCCGGCGCATTGATCCGCCAAGCACAGGCACGCCTGGGCGATGTGCTCGTCATCGCGAGCGGCGGAGCCGGCGTAGAGCACCTCGCCGACATGTACACAGCCCACGGTCGCGCAGTAGTGCCCTGGGATGTAGATCTCGGCTCTTCAGGGGATGACGGCACTCTCGGAGGGATCGGCCTGGCGCGCAAGGCATTGGTCGACGCATCGAGCTTTTTTCGCCTGGTTACTGGAGGCGGTGCCGAGGCTCGCCTGCTGCAGCTAAAGGTGGATCCTGGGAACGTCGGTGATTCCGAGGCCACGGGATCGCGATTGGCGCTGCTGGTGGGTGACCTTGAACTACCCCCGGCGTTCTGCGTGCGCCTGTTGAACTCTTCCGTTCCGCTGTACACAGAGGTCGAGGAGCACTTCCGCACTGTTATTGACCCTGTCCTAGAGGGACTCGGCTACCGGGTCGTCGATCTCGGCCGCGAGCGCCAGGAGGCGGCGTGGATGAACGACGAGATCTTCCGGCAGCTCGATCGGGCACCGCTCGCGTTCTGCGACCTCACTGCCCAGCGGTCCAACTGCTTCACGGAGCTGGGCTACGCCCTCGGGAATCGCCAGCGGGTCATCCTCAGCGCACACGACACGGAGAGACTCCCGTTTGACACGGACAAGTTGCCTTGCCAGTTCTGGAACCAGAGCGAACCCGTCGATGTGCGTCGCGAGCGCCTCCTTGCGCACGTCAACCAGTTCGGCACCCTCCCGCCAATCGTCCAGGCCGCGTCGCTGCTGTGAGCGAACGAGCAGACCTCTATTTCTCGCTCGACATCGAGGCCGACGGGCCGATCCCTGGCCGTTATTCGATGCTGGCGTTTGGTCTTGCGGTTGCAGCCCGCTTCGACGGCACGACGTTCGAAAAGCGCGATCCGGCTGCAGAGACCTTCTACCGCGAGTTGCAGCCGATCTCGGAGGAGTTCGACACTGCGGCCCTTGAGGTCTCGGACCTCGATCGGAGCCTCCTCGTGCAATCGGGTGCGGAGCCGGCCTCGGCGATGACCGAGGCGGCCGCCTGGATCGAGCACGCAGCAGGACGTGACCGGCCTGTCGCCGTGGCATTTCCGGCCTGTTACGACTGGCTGTTCCTCTACTGGTATCTCGTCACCTACTCGGACAAAGGATCGCCGTTCGGCTTCTCTTCATGTCTCGACATGAAGACAATGTTGCAGCAGCGGGCGAACGTTGTCATGGACAAGGCTGGACTTAGCGACCTGCCCCGAGCCGTGCGCGCCAGCCGCCCCCATACTCATAACGCTCTAGATGATGCGGTCGAGCAGGCTGAGATCTTTCAGAACCTCTGGACGTGGCGCCCGTGACGGCACCAGGTTGCGCAGGAGGCTAGAGCTTGCGCCAGGCGATCGGCTGGCGCCGCAAGAGTGTTGAGAGGCGGTCCAGAAACCTACCGCTGCTGCTCCAGCGCTTGTACCGTTCGTCACGCTCCTTGTCGTCCTTGCGCTGAACTGCGACCAGGACATATGGTTGCCATTGCGGTCTTGCGGTGCGCCAAAACTGGTCCGCGACGCTGAAGTCGTGCTTTGAACTCTGGACTCCCCAGGCAAGGAGAGCCCGAGCACGCACAAGATCATGCTCCGCCTTGAGTGCCCATCGTCCCAAGGGTTTCGCGAGCTTGTCATTAGTTGCTTCGGGGAAAGCGAGGATGGCTTGGCACAGCTCAAGCTTCTCGAAATCCCTCAAGAAGCGGTTGGAGTCCAGCAAGGCGGCGAATACGCTTGTCGCAACGTCGGGCTCAGTGAGCGAGACAGCTGCGACGTAGCTGAGCGCGTCGCGCGTTAGGTCAGGGGCGCGCGTGAGGAGGTGCGGGATCTGATCGAGTGCGTGCGGATGCTTGAGGGCCTTAAGTTCGCGAAGTGCGGCCGCCGTTAGAGGCTGAAATCGCTTTGGCAAGTCGACATCATTCAGCGAGGCAAGCAGCTCGTCGTACCGCTCGACCGTCGTCTCTAGATCAAGCTGGTCTGGATCGATCGGCTCGGGTTCGTCGGGCGGATAATCCATCCACTGAAGCGTCTCTGCGGCGAGATCTTCGGCGCCTCGGCGACGTGACTCCTTTAGTCGAGTAAGCTCGTCCTTCGCGTCCTCGCTTTCCTTGATTGCCACGTCCCAGCGCAGGATTCTCGTCTTATCGGATGCAAGCGTTAGCCCGAGGTCGTAGAGAACCTTCTCAACGTCGTCCTGAATGCTCCTTGCTTCGTGAAAAGAGTCAGCCGAGATGACAAAGTCATCCATCCATCGCACATGGGTCAACCCTTGATCGAGCAGCATACGGTCTAGCGGGAGCAGAAAGACATTGCCAAGCGGGGATGACGGTCGAAGGCCTTGAGGAAGCCCTCGAACCCCTAGTGACTGCCAGCCTCGGAGTAGATCGGCAACATCTCTTGCCGCGTCCACCTCAGCAGAGATGGTCAGCAGACGGCGCTCAAGCTCGTCGATATCGACGTGGAAGAAATAGCCAGCGATGTCGGCAGTCACGGAGTAGACGGCCTCGAACGGATGGCTAAGGATCGCCTGATGGCGTTCCAGATAGGCCCGGTGACCTGGCGTCCCGGCGAAGGCGTTCTCCTCGGGGCCGGTTGTCTGTCGGTAGGCGAACACGACATCACGCGAAGGTAGAGATTTCTCGATATCGGAAGCAAGGCGATCGAGGAGTGCTTGGTACAGCAGTACGTCCCGTGGGCTGTTACGAACGAATGGGCGAGATGTGCCGCTCTTCTTCGAAGAGAAGACGACCTCGACGGGTGAGAGATGATGGTTTTGTTCAAGTCGCGGCGGCCTAGCCTTGTACACACGGTTGAGCACCTCGAACGGAAGACGGTCGGGTACGTCGATCAGTCCACCCTGTGCCCAGGTAAGAACGCGCCGCCAGGCGAGGTCAAAGTCGAGGAGTTCGAAGGATCGAATGCGCATTTGCTCAGTATTGCCGACTATCCGGACTCGTTGACGTTCTCTCACCTTTGGCGAAAGCCATTGCTGGTGTCAGGCCGGAAGGGGGTCAGGTTTGGCAGATCATGTAGGCGCCGTCTGAATACTCCTCACTCTTGGCCGGTTGAAAACTGACCCCCCTTGTTGGGGTGGGAGCCTGGTTCGGTTAGCGATGCCGAGGCCAGGAGGAGGAGTTGATCTCTGTGGAGCAGTGGGCGGATATTCGTCGTATGTATTTCGTGGAGGGCGTCTCGATCAAGGGGATCGCTCGGAAGACCGGCCGGGATCGAAAGACGATCCGTAAGGCGATTCGAGGTGCGGAGCCTCCGGCCTATAGGCGTGCCCCGGCGGGCTCGAAGCTCGATCCCCATCGCGAGCAGATCGCCGCGTTGGTGCGAGAGGTCGATGGGATCACGAACACCCGTATCCGTGAGTTGATCTCGGAAGCCGGCTATGAGGGATCGAAGACGATCCTTGATGATTACCTGCGCGAGTTGCGCCCGATCCTCTGTCCGAAGCGCACTTATCAGCGCACGATCTACCGTCCCGGCGAGCTCGCCCAGTTCGACCTGGTCGAGCCGCGCCGGGAGATCCCGGTCGGTCACGGCCAGACACGCCGTGGTTATGTCGTGACCTGCGAGCTGGGCTGGTCTAGGGCCGCAGCCGGTGCCCTGGTGTTCTCCAAGCGCTTTGAGGACCTTGCATGGGGCATGAGCTGCTGCCTTTCCTCTTTGGGGGCATTGCCCGAGACGGTCGTCTGGGACCGCGAGGGAGCGATCCACGACGGTCACGGGCACGCCAGCGAGGACTTCGCCGCCTTCTGCGGACGGATGAGGCTGGGCTGGCAAATCCTTCAGGCACGCGACCCGGAGTCCAAGGGTGCACTGGAGCGCACCCACCGCTTCATGCGCACGAGCTTTGAGCCGGCGCGCAGCTTCGCGAACCCTCTGGACTTCCAGGACCAACTCGATCGTTGGTTTAAAGAGCGCGCCAACCCGCGTTTTCACCGCGGCATCCGTGCGGTTCCCGCCGAGCGTCTGATCGAGGAGCGTCAGCGAATGCGCGCGCTGCCCGATCCGATGCCCTCTTCGGTCCTGCGCAGCGTCATGCGTGTTCCCCAGCAGCCCTACTTCCGTTTTGACACGAACGACTACTCGCTTGACCCGCGCTTCGCCGGCAGGCGCGTTGAACTCGCGATCGGCCAGCAGGAGATCATTGCGAGGGCGCTCGACTCGGGCGAGCCTTGCGCCCGCCACGCTCGCTCGTTCGCGAGGCACTTGACCTTCACCGACCCCGTCCACCAGGATGAGCTCGACCGTCTGCGCGGCAATCGCCGCCGCCGCGGTGGCCCCGAGATCGACGTTGAGCTTCGGCCGCTCGCCCGCTACGACGCGCTGATCCCGGCATGAGCAGCACCTCTGAGCTCACCCATCTATTCCGTGCGCTGAAGGCGCCGGCGGCGGCTCGCGCGATGCCCAAGCTGGCTGAGCGCGCCCGTGAGGAGTCTTGGTCGCACGAGCGTTTCCTTGAGGCCGTGCTCTCCACCGAGATCGCCTCGCGCGAGTCCCACGGCGGGGAGAGCCGCATCAAGGCAGCACGCTTCCCCGCCCGAAAGACCCTCGAGGAGTTCGACTTCACCTTCCAGCGCTCGGTCAAGAAGCAAGTGATCGAGCATCTCGGGCAACTGGACTTCCTGCACGGCAAGGAGAACGTGGTGCTGCTCGGACCGCCCGGCACTGGCAAGAGCCATCTGGCGATCGCGCTCTCGATCCGCGCCTGCCTGGCCGGCCAGCGCGTCGCCTTCGCCACCGCGACCGAATGGGTGGGACGCCTCGGCGAGGCCAAGCGTCAAGGCACGCTGCAAGCAGAACTACGCCGACTGGGCTTCATCCCGTTGATAGTGGTCGACGAGGTCGGCTACATCCCATTCGACCCAGAGGCCGCCAACCTCATGTTCAGCCTCGTCTCCTCACGCTACGAGCGAGCATCACTAATCGTCACCTCCAACAAGCCCTTCTCGGCCTGGGGAGAGATCTTCGGCGACGAGGTCGTCGCCGCCGCAATGATCGACCGCCTCGTCCACCACGCAGAGATCCTCGCGCTCAAGGGCGACAGCTACCGCCTACGCGACAAGGACCTCGGACGCCCACCCGCCCACGACTGAAAACAGCACCCAACCACCCCAACAAGAGGGGTGACTCTTCAACCGGCGAAACGGGGTGACTTTTCGACCGGCCTTGACAGATCACCAGGTTCACGCCCCCCGGGGGGCAGATCAAGTTATGCCGACACGATCGACTGGACGGAGCCGTCAGCGGCTGCGGTCGTTATCCAGATCGGATACGTAACGATTCGGCGCTCTCAACAGATCCGCGCGTGGTAGCAAGTCGCGTAGTCGCAGCGGGTAGTGGCTTCTAACCCAATGCGGCTGGTCGATCTCTCGGTGAACTAGCGATGGCGCATGGATGCGGCTATTGGTCATGCGCTTGGCAAGGCGTGTGATCCGGTCGGGGTCTTGGCCTTCTTCACCGAGTTGGTCGCGGGCGAGGTACCAGTCGGTGCCGTTGCGGGCGCGGGTGGCTTGGACGTAGGCGGTCTCCTTGCTTGTCTGCCAGCCGCCGGTGAGTACGACAGCGCGGTCTACGGTCGCCCCTTGCTGGCGATAGACGTGTTGGGCGTAGGCGAGCCGCAGGGACTCGGTGTCTTGGCGTGCGAGCTGCAGCCGGCGGTCTGACCCGTTGAGCCGGAGCGTGAGCGTCCCTTCCTGGTCGATGTTCGTGATCCGTCCGCGCGCGCCATTCTCGACGCGTGGTTGACTTTGCGGGCGGTGTTGGGCGATGAAGGCAACGTGATCGCCTTGCCGTAGCCCGTAATGGACGCTTAAGAGTGGAAGTTCGTCGGGGCCGAGTTCGCCGCGTTGGGCGCGGAGGTGTTGTGCTCGGGCGTTGAGCCTGTCTATCTCCCTGTTCGACGAGTCCGCGATCAACGCGACTTTGCCGATCCCAACTTCCCTCGTGAGCTGTGCCCAGGCTTGGACGGCGCGCTCGGCAGCCTGGTCGCGAGTGTCGGCGAGGTGGAGCTGTCCCCGAGCCTTGTAGTGGGCCATTGCGCGCTCGGGTTCACCTGCGCGTAGCGCTTGCCAGGCTTTCTGCTCATGCGGATCGGTGGTGCGGTGGATCGTCTCCAGTTCCACCGTCGGCGCGCGGGTGGTGAGCCGGTCAAACATGCCACCGGGGCCTATCGAAGGGAGCTGCTTGCCGTCTCCAACCGCGATGAGCTTCGCGCCTGAGCGCTCGACCAACTCGGTAAGGGCATCGAGGCGCTTGTGATCGACCATTCCCGCCTCGTCAAGGATGATCGTCGTGTCAGCATCGACGTGAACGCTCCCGGTGTTCGCGCGGGCGACGAGTGCGTCGAGTGTGAGCGTGTTTCCGTGGAGTGCTGGACTGTCGGTGCCGAGTCGCTCTGCTGTGGAGCCTGAGACGGCGATCCCGATGGTGGTGTGTCCGGCGAGTTGCTCTGCTCTTGCGGTCGCGTCGATGACGACGCCCTTGCCGGTGCCCGCTGGTCCGACTAGTGCGGTGGCGCGCTCGGGTCCGGTGAGGACGAGTAGGCCCAGGTCTTGCTCGTCGGTGAGCGGCGAGCCGATGCGCTCAGCGACTTCCCTGGCCGCATTTGCACACGCGACATGGCCGACATCACGTCCGGCTGGTTGAGCGAGTAGGCGTGTGCGTCGCTCGATCGCTTGCTCTTGTGCTCGGACGGCCAGCGTCGTAAAGCGTCCGCCCTCCAGCGTCAGCACCCGGCGTTCTCGGATCATCTCGTGCGCGAGCTGGAGTGCTTCGTGTGGGGTTCGCTCGCCGACTGTTTGCTCTAGCGCGACGGTGTGCAGGTCGCGTAGCTCGAACACGGCGCGGTGCTCGGTCAAATGCTGCTCGATGCGATCCACCACACCCTGTGCCAGGACAGGCGGATGATCGCTTGCGAGGAGCTGTAGTGCCTGGTCGGGACCGAAATCGTGGCGGTCTGCGGTCTCCCGCCACGCGCGGTCGAGGTCAGTGCGGTTGGTGAGGGTCTTTGCTCGCCTGTTCTCGAGCGCCAGGTCTCGCAGCTCCCCACGTTCAGGTGCCCGACCGTAGCGCGCACGGAACCTGTCCGCTGCACGCGCCACCTCACGCGAGCGTCCCGAGAAAGTGTCCCGCAACGCCTCCGGTACACCTGCGATCTCGAAATACTTGCCGTCCTTGCCGGTGCCCGGTTCGATTGGATATCCCTGTGAGGCGAGTTCTTGAGCGAGCGTGGAGCGGTAGAACGCGCCCAGCTCGCCAGCGGCCCGAAACACAGGCCGCGACGCCACCGCCACAATCCGATCATCCGCACGCACAGCACTCGTGATGACGACATGGCTGTGTAGCTGAGGGTCGGGAGCGTCAGCGCCCGAGACGCCACGGGCGGTCGTGTGTCGGTACTCGACCGCGATCAGATCCTTCGCGAGCTCCTCGATCACCTCGGCGCCGTAGCGGCGACGTACGACTGGGACGTGTTCGCGCATGTATGCGACGGTCTGCTCGACCGCGTTTGCGTGTGCTTGCTCTATCTGCTCGCGCTGCCACGGATCAGCAAGCGCCCAAACAGTCGAGACCGACTTCGGTGCGCTGAAGACCCCGTCGATGCCGCCGCCGCGAGCACCATCAGGACCGGCTCGCCGCGACCATGCTCCCGTCTCTGGATGTTGGCCTTCCATCAGTGCGACGAAGTCCTCACCGTTCGCTGACACGCCGGGCTGGATACCGAGTGCATCCAGGGTCTCTGGGTCCGCCAACCATCGTCCCGGAGCCTCCGTCAGCTCACCGTCGGGTGTCAGGTAGTAGTCGCCGCGCTCGGGAGCCACCGTCTTTCCCTCCAAATATCTGGCGTAGTCCCCGCCGCGTGCTGCCGGGATGCTTGCTGCGCTCATCACATAGCTATTGACCGTGAGTACGGCAAAGCGGCCATCGACTTCGTCACACAGTCGTCACACAGCAATCGCACCTTGTGCATCTGGTCTGCAACGGCGCTTTGGAGCGCCGCGAGCATCGCGACGACCGACGCTGTGGGTCCGTTGTGGGACCGTCAGAACGGTCCGTTTAGAGGCCGTTAAAGGCGGTCTAATGCAGACGGAAAGCTGCGGAAGGAAACGGGCTGTCGACAAATTGCTTGGCCGCTTTGCCGTACTCACGGTCAATAGCACTAGATGGATAAGTACGAGCAGACGCAGCCACACTCACATTTCGACACCGAGCGCGCCCGCGACGGCCTTGATAACGGCCACGTCGAGGCGCTTGCGCAGCGGGTCGTCGAACTGCTGCGCACCGACGACCGCGAGAGCGCTGCTCGTCGCTTCGTGGACGCTGCGACCCTCGCCGCCGAACTCGGCGTGGAGCGCTCCTGGGTCTACGAACACGCCAACGAACTGCACCCCATCCGCCTCGGCACCGGACCAAAGGCAAGGCTCAGATTCGATGCGGTCGCTCTACGTGCGGCATTCGCTGCTCAGGATCTCGCTCGACCGCGCTCATCTACGGGTGCAGATGGGACAAATGAGCGCGCTTCAGCTAGAAGGGCTCGCCGAGGTGGCCGTCCGAAGCGAACAGTCGGCCGCGTCCTCGCCGTGCGACCACGAGGCACCTCGTGAGCCCGCGTGCGCCCATCACCGGCAGCGAGTCCGAACGCCGCGCGATCTACTTGTCTTGCTGCCTGTCGATCTCGGCGCCGAGGTCGCTTACGCTCATCCCCAGCCCTCGCAGGAGTCTCATCACGGTATGCCAGCGCACGCCACGCCGGCCGTTCTCGACCTGGGACACGTACGTCACGTCGATCCCCGATCGCTCCGCCAGCGCTTCTTGTGTTAGCGAGGCTCGATGGCGCAATGCACGCAGCGCGCTACCGATCTCCCGGTGGTCGTTTGTCGCATCGTCGGTGTCTGTTGTCTTGTCGTCCACTGCGCTCTATACCGTCCGGGCTACTTGGTACTTTCAACCAGGTTGTAGTTGTTCGATCCAAACCAAAATAGTGCCCCCGCACCGCTGGTACGGCCGGGGGCGTGGCACCGGAAGCGTCAACTCCCGGCGCGTCAGACACCCTAACCGACCCCGGTTGGGTCTCTCGCTCGCTAGAGCCGTTCCCGTGGCCTCCGACAAAGGAGGAACCGACATGACTATCACCCGCATCCCGGCCGAGGCCGTGGTGATCCTGCGCTCCGCATTGCTCAGCGAACTGGGCGTGCCCGCCAGCCGAATCGAAGAGGCGAGCATGACCCAGGACAAGGAGAAGCACCCAGAGCTGTTCTTGCGACCGCTCGCGCTGCTCGACGACTATCGGGCGGTGCTCCACCTGCTCGGGTGGGGAGAGCCTGACGTCCAAGAGGCGTTGTCGCTCGATCTTGACGCCCATCGCGACCTGATCGCCAAGGCGATGCACGGTCGCCTTGAAGTCGAGTGCGACTACAGGAGCGAACACGCTGACGTCAAGGGCGCTGCGCAGCAACGCGACACAGCCACCCGCAACGCTCGCGTAATCGAAGAGTTCCTGAGCGCCAACCGACTGGCGGATCGTGCGTAATGCCCCGTCCGGCCACAGGGCAGATCCTTGAACGTAAAGGCAAGGACGGCCGGGTCCTTCGCACCTTGCGTTTCCGCGCGGGAGGCAGGCGGCACACGGTGCCGCTGGGGGTTGTCTCTCGCGCGGAGGCCGAGCGCGAGCTTGGCTTTGTCATGGCGGATGTCGCGCGTGGCGTGTGGCGCCCACTACAGCGAGTGGATGTACCGGTCGAGGCGGTAGTCCCGACATTCCACGAGTTCGCAGAGACTTGGTGGACGCTTCACGAGCGGGAGTGGCGACCGAAGACCGTCGCCGACTATCGCTGGAAGCTAGAGTGTCATCTGCTGCCTGCCTTTGGCCACCGGCGGTTGGATGAACTCGGGGTCGCAGACGTTGAGCAGTACACCGCAAGCAAGCTAGCCGAAGCCCGCCCGCTGTCGGCCAGGTCGGTCAACGCGACGATCACGCTCCTTGCACAGATCCTCGAAGCAGCAGCGGACCGTGATCTGATCGGCCGCAATCCTGCGCGCGGTCGCGGGCGCAAGGTTCGTGAGCGGCCACCGATACGAACGTACTTGGAGACGGCGGGACAGATAGCCGCCCTGTTGAACGCCGCCCACGAACTCGACGAGGAGGCGCGGGAGGATCGCAAGCACGTACGGCGCCGGGCGATCCTCGCGACCTTGACCTTTGCGGGTCTGCGGATCGGTGAGCTTTGCTCGCTGCGTTGGTCTGACGTTGACCTCAGCACCGGATGGCTCACCGTAGGCGAGGCAAAGACACCCGCCGGACTGCGCCGCGTCAAGATCCGAGGCGCCCTGCGACCCCTGCTGTCGGCGATGCGCGCAGACCATCAAGGCTCGGATGGGTTCGTGTTCGCGACGCGCACCGGCCGTCGTCCCTCCCGCGAAAACATTCGCTCCCGCGTCCTCTTGGCGTCTGTCGAGCGAGCCAACGGGAACCTCGCCAAAGATCGGCTGCCACCGCTCCCACAAAAACTCACCCCCCACTCCCTGCGCCGCACTTTCGCGAGCATCCTCTACGCCCTCGGCGAAGATCCCGGAGTCGTCATGGATGAAATGGGACACGCCGATCCCGCGCTTTCATTGCGGGTCTACCGGCAATCGATGCGGCGCGGCGACGACGAGAAGCAAGCACTTCGGACCCTCGTCGAGAGGACCGAAAACCGCCAGTAGAGCCGCGTCGCTGTTAGCGGCGCGGTTTCGCGATTTCGCGAATCTCGACCGCGATGACGTTCGGCGGCGGAGTAGCCGGCATCGGATTCGATGTGAGCGGCTTGGGTGAAGGGGGTGTATCGCTCATCAATTGATAAGTGTAACGAGCAAAGCGGCTGCCAAGGCAAGTATCTCGGCCGTCAAGAAGACGATGGCCCGCGTTGCGCGCCGTGCGGCGTCTTCGAGGATCACCTGGTTGTGCTTGTAGCCGTTGTCGAGATAGCCCGCTGCGGCAGCCTGCATCTGTCGAAGGTCGGCGCCGCTCGCCTTCGCCGTCTCAAGCAGCTCGCCACCGAGCAGGCCGACATGAACACCGCGAGGAAGCAGAGCGGCGCCACACTCGCGCACACATAGCGCGTATGCCACCGCAGCGACACCGAACGGAATCGCCACACCAGCCGGTCCATGACCGACCGCCAATGCGGCAACGGGAACGACTATCGACGCTGCCGCAAGAACAGCGGTTGCCTTCTCCCGAAGCTGTGTCTCGGTCTGTTCCTGCGCTCGAACCGATGTGTTGGAAAGTTCGAGCGCAAGCTCCTCTGGTGTTGTGGCCATTACAACAACCTACGCGCCGCACAGGACGAGACTCGCTCGCTTGCCCTGTAAGCGCATCGCACGGTCCAATTAGATGTCTCGTTTGGGCACATATGGGCACACGAGCCGCCGATCTGTCCCCCAAACGACCTCAAGCCGAGGCCCTCAACACTGCGAATCCCGCATGGTTACTGAGGATTCCTTAGTGGGCCCGCCAGGACTCGAACCTGGGACCAACCGATTATGAGTCGGCGGCTCTAACCAACTGAGCTACGGGCCCGTGTCGCGCGAGGCGCGACTGCTCAGAAGCTACCAGCGCGGCGGCTGCCCGCGCCAGTGCGCCCGGGATGGTTTGATTCATCGGTCAACCAACGAGGGGAGCGCCCATGACAGCGCGTGCAGCGATCGTCACAGGAGCATCGAGCGGGATTGGGCTGGCGATTGCCCGTATGCTCGCCGAAGAAGGCTATGGCGTAACGATGGCCGCCCGGCGGCCGGAGAAGCTTCAGGCAGCCGTCGACAGCCTAGCCGCCGACGGGTTCGACGTTCACGCTGTCCCAGCCGCACTATCTGAAGAGAGCGAGATCCAGAAGGTGGTTGCGGCACATCGCGAGCGCTACAGCCGACTCGACGTGCTCGTCAACAACGCCGGCGTCGGCATCGGCGCTCCGGTTGGAGACATCCAAACCAAGCACCTAGACATGCAGCTCGACGTCAACGTGCGCTCGATCGTCCTGTTCTATCGCGAGTGTGTCTCGATGCTCAAGGAATCGGCGGCCGAGCATTCCAACGCGCTGGTCGTCAACACCGCTTCGATCTCCGGCAAGCGCGCCGAGGCGTGGCTGTCGGTCTACTCGGCCACCAAGCACGCTGTCGTCGGCTGGACCGAAGCGATGAACAAGGAGCTTGGCTCCTCCGGCATCAAGTCAACCGCTCTGTGCCCCGCCTTCGTGGACACGCCCATGACCGACTTCGTAAAGGGCCAGGTCAAAGCCGAGGACATGATCCGGCCCGAGGACATCGCCGAGTCGGTGCGCTTCCTGTTGCGCGTCTCACCCGCCTGTGTCGTTCCTGAGATCATGTTCGTCCGCCCGGGCGACGCGCTCTAGGCGCACTCGCCCAACCCGCAGAAAGGACGTTTCGATGAAGCTAGGCGTGCACATCGGCTATTGGGGTCTCGGCCTCAGCTCCCAAGACCAGCTCGAAATCGTCCAAGAAGCCGAGAAGCTCGGCTACGACTCGGTATGGACCGCCGAGGCCTACGGCTCCGACAGCGCCACCGTGCTCGCCTGGTTGTCCGGACAGACCTCCAAGATCAGGCTTGGCTCCGGCATCTTCCAGATGCCCGGCCGCTCCCCCGCCATGACTGCGATGACGGCCGCCACGATCGACCAGCTCTCCGGCGGTCGCATGATCCTCGGGATCGGCTCCTCCGGGCCGCAGGTCGCCGAGGGGTGGCACGGCCAGCGCTTCGCCAAGCAGTTGCAGCGCACCCGCGAGTACGTCGCGGTCGTGCGCATGGCGCTTGCCCGCGAACGGCTCGAGTTCCACGGCGAGACCTTGGAGTTGCCCTTGCCCGACGGTCCCGGCAAGGCCCTCAAGCTGACGATCGCACCAGTCCAAGAGCACATTCCCGTCTATCTAGCGGCGATCGGCCCCAAGAACACGGCTCTCGCCGGCGAGATCGCCGACGGTTGGATACCCACCCTGTTTTCGCCCGAGCATGTATCGGAGCTGCGCCCGTTGCTGCAAGAAGGCGCCGATCGGGTCGGACGCTCGCTCCACAATTTCGACATCGCCCCCACCGTCAACGTATTCGTGACCGACGACCTCAAGGCCGCGCGGGACGCGATGCGCCCCTTCATCGCCCTCTATGTCGGCGGGATGGGGTCGCGCAAGCAGAACTTCTACAACAACCTCGTCTGCCGCTACGGCTTCGAGTCCGACGCCAAAGTCATCCAAGACCTCTACCTGGAAGGCAAGCGCGAGGAGGCGATGGCGGCGATCCCCGACGCCTTGATCGACATGGTCTCCCTGTGCGGACCCAAGGACGTAGTGCGCGAGCGCCTGGCCATCTACCGAGACGCCGGAGTAGGCACGCTCGGGATCACGCCGATCGCCTTCACCAAGGACGATCGCTTGGAGCAGCTTCGACTCGTCGCTGAGCTGGCCGGGTAGCCCCCCAGGTGTCAGACCAGCCTCGTCTCCGGCTGCTGCTCGGCGCCTTCGGAGACCCCGGTCACGCGTTTCCGATGATCGCGCTCGGTCGCGCCTTGCACGCACGCGGCCACGATGTGACGTTGCAAACGTGGGAGCGCTGGCGTGAACCGGTCGAAGCCGAGGGCGTCGCCTTCACACCCGCGCCCGAGTACAGCGCCTTTCCCATCGGCGATCACCCGCTCGACTTCTACGAGGCCGTCGTGTATGCCACGCGCGACACGCTCCCCTTGGTGCGCGACTTGCAACCGGACGTCGTGGTGCACGACATTCTCACGCTCGGACCTTCGCTGGCGGGCGAGCTGCTCGGCATCCCGCGCGCCACACTCATCCCCCACGTCTTCCCCGAGGCGGGACCCGGCTTTCCGATCTACTCCTTCGGCGCGCTCCTGCCCCGAAGCGCTTTGGGCCGCGCCTTCTGGGAGCGAGCCCACGCCCCCGTCCGTCGCGGCCTGCAAAGCGGGCGCGAGGCCCTCAACCGCGCCCGCTCGCAGGTGGACCTGCCGCCGCTCGACCATGTCCACGGCGGCACTTCGCGAGAACTCGCCTTGGTTGCGAGTTTTCCCCAGCTCGAGTACCCCCGCCCCTGGCCCTCCCACGCCCACGTCGTCGGTCCCCTGATGTGGGAGCCGCCGACGGCCCCCACGCCGCTCCCGCCCGGCAAGGGCCCACTCGTGCTGGTCGCTCCCTCCACCTCCCAAGATCCAGACCATCGCCTCCTCCATGCCGCGCTGCGCGGTCTCGCCGACGCTCCTGTGCGAGTGCTGGCCACCTACAACCGGCGTCTTCCCTCGCGCCCCCTGCCTGTGCCCGACAACGCCCATGTCGTTGACTGGGTCTCCTACGCTCGCACCCTCCCCCACTGCCACGCCATCGTCTGCCACGCCGGCCACGGCACCTTGGTTCGCGCACTCTCCTGCGGTGTCCCCGTGGTCGCCTGTCCCGTCGCGGGCGACATGAACGAGAACGCCGCCCGCCTGGCCTGGGCCGGCGCCGGAGTACGCCTCCCGCGCCGCTTCATCTCGCCACGGCCCTTGCGCCACGCCGTTATGCACGCGCTCTCCGAGCCGTCGATCCGCACCAAAGCGCAGGCTCTATCCTCGTGGACCTCGACCCATGACGCCGGAACCCGAGCCGCCACGCTAGTCGAGAGGCTCGCGTCACAAGCCGTTGGGACCCTTGCGTTCCCCTCCGGCGATCCCGCCCCAGTTGGGGGCGGTGGGTTCAGAGAGCTCCGGGGGTGGGACTCGAACCCACAACCTAGCGATTAACAGTCGCTCGCGCTGCCATTGCGCCACCCCGGATCGGGCTACCAATGAAACACGATAGCCACCGACATCTTAGGGAAGCCTTGCAGCGCCCGCCTCGACCTCGGCGTGGCAATTGGAGCAGAGCAGCACGACTCAGGTGCTTGGGTTCCCATGCGAATCCGCTCGCTAAACCTCCGCCCCGCTCTCCGCCAAAGCCCGCTCCTGCGCCCTGTCGAACTCGCGCTTGACTTCGCCCCTGGCGCGGGCCAAATCGCTCACCTCGCCTGTCCCCTGCGCGCGCGCGGTGTGGATCTGGCGGTCGATCGCGGCCAGGCGCAGCTGCAACTGCTGGACCTCCAACATCGCCGGCCTGCTCGAACCTTCGTGCGCCGGCCACCGTCCCGCTTCCACGGTCAGCTCGGCCAGCAGCCCCACCAGCTCGCGATCCTCGGCATCCACCCCCTTCAACGGTTCGGCCAACCTGTCCTGCTTCAGGTGCGCTGCGGTGCGGCGCAGGAGCTCGCTCGTGAACACCTCCCCGATCTCCACCTCCCCCAGTGCTTCCTGTCCATAAGCGGGAGTCGCGATGCAAAGCGCCAAGAACGCGCGCTCGGTGTCCTCCCGCGCCGAGAGCACTTTGCTCGCGCTCCCCGAACGCGCCCCCCCGTTTCCAAGCGCATCCCCACCCCGAGCCGCCCCGTTCGAAGCGTTCGCGCCCACGGCCCGGCCCGCCCCCGTCGCGCCCCGGGCACGCCCGTCGTTCCCTCCCCCCACCCCATCCCGTCTCCCGCGAGCCGCAAGGAGCGTCTCGGCCAAGCCCTCGCTCAACCCCAACCGGCCCGAGACCAGCCGCGTCAAGTCCATCCGCATCGCGCTCGGCGGCAAGCCTTCGAACACCGGTCGCAGCTCCTCGATCATCCGGTCGCGGCCCTCTGGGCTCGAGTCCTCGCCCGCCGCCAACACCCGCTCAACCCTGAAACGTACGAACGCCGCCGCCCTCTCGATCGCCAGCTCGATCGCCTGCGCGCCCTCGCTCTGGACCAGCTCGGCCGGATCGGCGCCCGCCGGCAGCTCAACCACCTTCAGCTCCAATTTGCGGCGATCGGCCATTCTCGAGGCCTTCAACATCGCCTCCTGCCCCGCCTTGTCGGCGTCGAGCGCAAGCAGCACCGTCTGCGCCATCCGCCCCAGCTCGCCCACCTGCTCCTCGGTCAGAGCGGTCCCCATCAAGCCCACCGCGTTCCTGAAGCCCGCCTGGTGCAACGCGATCACGTCGGTATACCCCTCGCAAAGGATCACCTCGCCCGCCTTCGCGGCCGCCGATCTGGCCAGATCGGCCCCATACAGGTGCTTGCCCTTGTGGTAGATGTCGTTGTCCGAGGTGTTCAAGTACTTCGGCTTCTGCCCCTCCCGCATCGCCCGCGCGCCGAAGCCCAGCACCCGTCCCCGCATGTCGGCCAACGGGAACATGATGCGAGCCCTGAAGCGGTCATACAACCCGCCCCGCTCCCGCGAGCGCTGCGCCAACCCCGTCTCATACAGCTCCTTCTCCGAGAACCCGCCCCGCCGGGAAGCGAGCAGCACACGATCCCAAGCGCTAGGGGCGTAGCCCACCCGAAACGCTTTCAATATCTCCTCGCCAAGCCCCCTCCCCTCCAGATACGCGCGAGCCGGCCCGGCCTCTCCCGACTCCCACAGGTAGCGCTCGTAGTAGGCGCTCGTGCGGCTCAGCAGCTCCCACAGTCGCTCCCTGCGCATTCGCCGCTCGGCTTCGCGGGAATCCTCCTTTTCCAGCTCAAGCTCGATCCCGGCCCTGTCGGCCAGCAGCTCCAAAGCCCCCTTGAAATCGACCCCTTCGGTCTCCTGCACGAACGTGAACACGTCCCCCGAGGCCTGGCAGCCGAAGCAGTAGTACACCTTCTCGATCGGCTCCACGCTGAAGGAGGGGCTGCGCTCATCATGAAAGGGGCACAACCCCTCGTAGCTGCGTGCCCCCGCCTTGCGCAGCTCCGTGCGTGTACCCACCAGCTCCACGAAGTCGATCGCGTCTCGAACCCTGTCCTTCGAGTCGGGTGTATACCTGGCCATCCTTGCAAGGACGCTAGCGCGCGAACACTCTCGGCACTTCCAGGTCCGTGTACTCCCTGATGCAATACCGATCGGTCATGCCCGCCACGTAATCGGTCACCCGCTCCGCCAACTCCCCTCGCTCGGGCCTTTCGCCAGATTGGCCCGAATCTTCGGATGCGACCGGCGCCTCGCCCGCGTCCTCACGCGCGCCCGGCAACAGCTCCGGATGCTCGACATAGTGTTCGAACAGCTTGCCCACCACGTTGGCGATCCGCGCCCGCTCGGCCCGCACCGCCGGGCCCAGATAGACGCGCTCGAACATGAAACTTCGCAGCTCGTCCATCGCCGGCCCCGCCCGCGGTCCCTGCACGATGTCCTGCGCGCGCGCCGAGTGCTCCACCATGTCGTGCACCAGCGCATCGATGCGCTTGGAGCCCGTGTCTCCCAACACCGCAATCGGCCCCTCCGGCAGGTCGTGCTCGGCCAGCAACCCCGCCCTGACCGCGTCGTCGATGTCGTGGTTGATGTAGGCGACCCGGTCGATCGTCCTCACGATCCGCCCCTCGAGCGTGTCCGGCAAAGGCGCACGCCCCGAGTGCCTCGCGATGCCTTCGCGCACCTGCTCGGTCAGGTTCAACCCGGCGCCTCCGCGCTCGAGTCTGTCCACCACCCTCAGCGAGTGCTCATAGTGGCGAAACTCCCTGCCAAAACGCGCTTTCAGGCAAGCGTCGAGCGCTTCCTCGCCGATGTGCCCAAACGGCGGGTGTCCCAGGTCGTGGCCGAGCCCGATCGCCTCCACCAAATCCTCGTTGAGCGACAGGGCCCTGGCCACGGCGCGCGAGATCGTGGTCACCTCCAGCGTGTGCGTCAAGCGCGTCCTGTAGTGGTCGCCCAACGGAGCCACGAACACCTGCGTCTTGTGCGTCAAACGCCGAAACGCCTTGCAGTGCACGATCCTGTCGCGATCGCGCTGAAAAGGCGTGCGCAATCCGCAATCCTCCTCCGGATGCTTCCTGCGCGCCGGATAAGAGCGCGCCGCCAACGGCGAGAGCACACGCTCCTCCAGATCGCGCCGAGTTTCGGCGAACGCCGCCGCGACCGGCTCGGTGTCGTTTGCGATGCTCACACAGCCGATTGTGGCAGCGCTTGCGGTTGTTTCTCGGCAAACGGAGTTCGTTGCGGTCTGCGACTGGTGGCCGGCATCAAGCGCACGTGCGCGTGGTGCTCGAGCGTCTCGGCGACCGCGCGCTCGACCTGCCCCAACACACGCTCCTCGGCCTGCGGCGCCTCGCTCAAAGGCGCTCCCAAAGCCAGCGACATGAACTCGTGAGCCGCCTCGCCCAGCGGGAACGCCCCCGCCTCGCAGGCGCTGCAAACCACGCCTCCCGCCGCGCCCGAAAAGCCCACCAGATGCTCGCCTTCCCCGCAGGCCGCGCAAGCCCCCAGTTGCGGCGCGAGCCCGGCTGCCACCAGCAGCTTCAAACGAAACGCCAAGGCGCTCGCTCGAGTGGCCCGTGCCGGTGCCTCGTCGAGCAGGGCCAACTTGCGACACAACAAGTTGAAAACCCCCGGATGGGGCTCTGAGGTCTCGAACAGCCGCCCCACCGCGTCGCAGGCCCTGGCGGCCGCGTCCAGCGCCCGTGCATCGGCCCGCAACCGCGCATGACCGTCCACGGTCTGCGCACCGGTGACCGTCAACAGCTCGCCTTTGCCTTCGTGCAGCTCGATGCGCAAGCGAAAGAACGGCTCCAAGCGCCCCCCGAAGCGACTGCGAGCCCTGCGCACACCCTTAGCGATCGCGCTGACCCGCCCCCTGTGGGGCGTATACACGTGCAGGATGCGGTCGGCCTCCCCGTATCTCATCGAGCGCAGCACCACAGCTTCGGTCTTCAGCAGCCCCGCCATCGAGCTTCCGAGTCTAAGATCCTCCGCGGCGGAGCCCCCTCGCGGCATCCCCGCTTCGAGATTGCCCCCATCTGCCGGTCGGGCCCCCGCCGCAACCCCCACGGACAGCCCTGCTTCTGAAGCCCCCCACCACGAGCTATACTTTATGAAGTAATGAGCGATACCAGGCAAATAGTCGTATACACAACCGATCCCTGTTCGTATTGCGCCCGCGTCAAGGGTCTCTTGAAGGCACGCGGCCTGGAGTTCTCCGAGGTCAACCTCTCCAAGGACCTCCCCGGGCGCGTCGAGCTGGCCGGGCGCACCGGCATGATGACCTTCCCCCAGGTCTTGGTCGGCGAGGAGCTACTCGGGGGCTTCGCCGAGACGCTCAGCGCGGTCGAGAGCGGCCGCCTGGACGAACTGCTGGCGGCTTAGAGCTGCGGCTCGGGGGCTGGAGGTATAGGTCTGACTATTTGGGTGCCACGCGCGCGTGCGCGCGCCCGCGCGTGGCACCCTCAAACGAATGCATACACACCCCTGACCCCTCCCCGAAGCCCGGACCCTTTCAGCGGCGATTTCGAGCCCTGGCGCGAGGACGGGGCTGGCAGCGCTCGCACACATAGGTGCCCCGTCCCCCCACGACCATCTTCACGATCGTCCGCCCGCAGGTCGCGCAAGCCTCCCCCTCGCGACGGTGCACCTGAAAGCGGTCTTGAAAAGAGCCCCACACCCCGTCCACGTGGCGGAAGTCGTCGATCGTCGCCCCCCTCGCCTCGATGCCGGCTTGGAGCGCCCACACCAAGGCCTCCCTCAGGCGCGCGTGCTGCTCGGTCGTCAAACGCCCGGCTGGGCGCAATGGGTGAATGCCGGCCCGATGCAAGGCCTCATCGGCATAGATGTTGCCCACGCCGGCCATTCTGCGCTGGTCGAGTAGGAACGCCTTGACCGGCGTGGTGCGTCCCCGCGCCAATCCGCGCAGATGCTCGACGGTGAAGCCCGCGTCAAGTGGCTCCAAGCCCAAGCGCGCCTCAAAAAACGCGTCGAGGGCCTCCTCGCCCAGCAACAACTCGCCCGTGCCGAAGCGACGCGGGTCCACGATCGCAAGGCTGCTCGAGCCGAGGTCGATCCGCACCCGAACGTGGGTCTGCTCAGGGCTCGCATCGCACAAAACGGTTCCGGTCATGCGCAAGTGTTGAGCCAGGTAGACCTCCTCGCTCAAACTCCACACCAAGTACTTGCCGCGCCGCCCCAGGCGCTCCACCTGTCGTCCCGTCAGCGCATCCTCCATTTCCAGGGGCGCCAGCGGCCTGCACCAGCGCCAATCGAGGATCTCGACGCGCTCGAGCGTGCATCCCTCCACCAGGGGCGCCAGCTGACGTCTGATCGTCTCGACCTCGGGAAGCTCGGGCATGCAGCGCCCAGCATAGGCGCGGTCGCCCAGTCCTCGTGTGCGCCCGGCTCAGACGAGTCGGCGCATCGCGCGCGCTTGGGCCCTCGGATGCGCCCCGAAATAAGCGTCCTTGAGACGATCGGCCGAAAGATGGGTGTAGATCTGTGTCGTGGCGAGGTCTGCGTGGCCGAGCATCTCCTGCAGCGAGCGCAGGTCGCAACCGCCCGCCAGCAGGTGCGTGGCGAACGTGTGGCGCAAGGTGTGGGGCGTCATCCGCTCGCCCAAACCGGCGCTGTGCGCGTAGCTCTGGATGATCTTGTAGACGCCCTGTCGCGTCAGACGCGCCCCGCGATGGTTCACGAACAAGCTGCTCTCCACGCGCGCTCCCACGAGGACGGGCCGCCCGCGCGAGAGGTAGCGCCGCAACGCGTCCACCGCGCTGCTGCCGACCGGAACGATCCGCTCCTTGGAGCCCTTGCCGCGCGCGCGCATCATGCCCTCATCCAGATCCACGTCGCCGACCTCCAGGCCGATCGCCTCCGAGACGCGCAACCCGCACGCGTACATCAACTCGAGCAGCGCCCGGTCGCGCAGAGCGAGCGGCCCGGTGCCCTTTGGCTGCTCCAGCAGCTCGGCGACCTGCTCGCGGGAGAGGACCTTCGGCAGGCGCATCAGCTTCGGCGGGCTGCGCAGGTCGGTCGTGGGGTCGTGGACGATCAGCTCTTCGCGGCGCAGGTGCCTGTAGAACGAGCGCAGACAAGCCGCCTTGCGCTGCAGGGTGGCGGGCGATGCGGGCGCGCGTTTCTCATCGCCCTGGGCGAGGTCCGCGAGAAAACCGGCGAGATCGCTGTGGCCGGCCCGCAATGGCGAAACCCCGCGCGCATCCAGATAGCGCCCGAACTGAGCCAGATCTGACTGGTAGGCGTGCAAGGTGTTGCGCGACAGGCCGCGCTCGAGCTCCAGGTGGGCGAGGAAATCGAGCGTCAAGTGCTCCAGGCGCTCTGCATCGGCCTCTGGCCCTGGCTCGGTGTCGCCCACGCATGAAGATTCGCCTCCGAGGCCCCGGCTCCTTGGCGCTGCAAGGGCGTTCTCAGAGACTGCTCGGCTCGCCGTCTGCGCTCTCGCCCAAACCGGCCAGCACCGTTCCTCCCGCGAGCGCCGCGCCGAAGAACAGAGGATCCTCGAGGATCGTGCGGCCCATCGTCTGCGACGGCAGACCCGCGGCGAGGTATCCGGGCAAGTCGACGCGGGCGCGACGCCAATCGTGGCGCGCCATGCGGGCCGGACGGTCCACGTCGAGCTCCAGCTGGGGCTTTGAGGGCGTGCGCGCCGAGCCGAACACAGAACCGAGGCTGGCCCGCAGATCGGCGCCTGCCGGTGAGCGGATCCCGGCCGGCAGCGCCACCGTGACGGGCTCAAGCAGCATGTCGAGCACCGTCAAGGTGTGATGTGAGAGGCCACGGTGGCGGGGCCGCTCGTCCGAGGAGGACATGCGCGCGACCAGGACCGTCTCTGCCCCCAAGGCAAGCGCGGTATGGGCCGAGTCGAGCGCGTTCATGCCGCCGTGACCGAGCGGCGAGTTCGACCCCACGATCCCCGGCCCCGGCCCGCACACTGCCGCGTCCCAGCCGAGCGCGTGAAAGCCGTGGTGAAGCGCTCCCGCGGTCGTGATCGCCTCCAGTTCTCCCCCATAGGCGGTCCCGGCGGTTATGTGCGAGGCGAGCAGGCCGCGCTCGCGCAGCTCGCGCACGACCTTGGAATGGCCACCCGGCAAGGCTCCCCCCGGCGTCTGCACATATCCCAGTCGAGTCTCCGGGCGAGCCTGCGCGAAGGCCCAGGCCACCGCCGCGAGCTGCCCGTGCAGGGCGAGCACGGCGACACCCCGACCCAGCGGTAACTCCAATTGTTGGTCCTCGATCGGCTCCACCGCGTGCTGGAGGCTCGTGTAGTTGAGCTTCATCACGTGCGCCCCCGCCGCCCCCTCCCCAGACAGGCCTCGCGTGAGGTTGGCGTGGACGATGTCAAAGCCGCCCGAGCCGAGGCCGAGGTCGCGCGCCTGGGTGTTCACGATCAGCTCGTCGCCGACCTTGCTCGCTCCGACCAGGCCGAGCTCGGCGATCGCGCTTCGGGGCTCGCCGTCGAGGGAGATCGAGAGCTCCTGCTCGGGGCCGTCGGCGGCGCCCGCCTGAAGGACGGTGGCTCGGCGGAGCTTCAGCATGGGTCCGAGGAGCGGCTAGAGGCCCGCGGGGGGAGCGGACGGCGGCGATTCGTGTTCGATGGAGACGTCCACGTCGCATTCGCACTCCGGCAGGTTGGCGATCTCGTGCGCGCGATCGACCATCCGGGCCGCCACGGTCTGGGCCTGCGCTTCGCTTGAGACGTGGAACACGGCCTGCACGCGCACCGCGGGTTGCGCGCCGCCTGTACCCGCGGCCGGCGCCTCGCTCACGAGCGGCCGGCGAGCCGGCGCTCGCCTCCGGGCCGCGCGTCCACCTTGCGCAGCGCGGCCGCCACGAAACCGTTGAACAAGGGGGCCGGGCGCTCCGGACGCGACTTGAACTCGGGGTGGAACTGGGAGGCGACGAAGAACGGATGATCCTCGAGCTCGACCACCTCGACCAAGCGCTCGTCCGGAGAGGTCCCCGAAACGGACAGCCCCGCGCTCTGCAGGCGCTTGCGCAAAAGGTTGTTGACCTCGTAGCGGTGGCGGTGGCGCTCGTAGACGACGGCTTCGCCGTAGGCCTCGCGCACGCGGGTGCCGTCGTGCAGCTTGATCGGGTCGGCCCCAAGGCGCATCGTGCCGCCAAGGTCGGCGACCTCCTTCTGCTCGGGCAGAAGATCGATCACCGGATAGGGCGTCTCGATGTCGAACTCGGTCGAGTTGGCGCCGTCCATGCCCGCCACGTGCCTTGCGAACTCGGCTACGGCGATTTGCATCCCCAGGCAGATGCCCAGATACGGGATGCCGTGCTCGCGCGCGATCCGAGCCGCCTCGATCTTGCCCTCGATGCCGCGTCCGCCAAAACCGCCGGGAATCAGAATCCCGTCCGCCTCTTCGAGCACCTCGCGCGCCGAGCGCGAGTCCCCGGCCGGCTGGCTGCTCCCATCGTGGCCCGCCGCGCCGACGGCGTCTTCCCGCGCACCGTCGTCGGGGCCCTCCAAGCGCTCGGAGTCGACCCAATCGATCTGGATCGTGGCGCCCTGTAGCGCGCCCGCGTGGCGCAGAGCTTCGGAGACGGACAGATAGGCGTCCTCCAATTGGATGTACTTGCCCACCAGGGCTATCCGCACCGTGCGATCGGCCGTCTCGGCCCGTTCGATCGGCTCCTTCCACTTGGACAGCTCGGGGGCCGGCGCCTCCAAGCCGAAATGCTCGAGGATGCAATCGTCCACGCCCTGCTCGCGGAACACGAGCGGCACCTTGTAAATGTTGTCCACGTCACAAGCGGACACGATCGCGTCGACCGGCAGGCTCGCGAACAGGGCGATCTTCTTGCGTATCTCCTGGGAAAGCGGACCCTCGGAGCGACACATCAACATGTCCGGCGCGATGCCGATCCTGCGCAGCTCGTTGACCGAATGTTGAGTTGGCTTGGTCTTCAGCTCGCCCGCGTGGCCGATGTAAGGGACGAGCGTGAGGTGGATGAACATGCAGCGTCGCCTGCCCACATCCACAGGGAACTGGCGGATCGCCTCGAGAAACGGCAGGGACTCGATGTCGCCTACGGTGCCTCCGATCTCGGTGATCACGAAATCCACGTCCGCGGACTCGGCGATCAGGGAGATGCGCTGCTTGATCTCGTCGGTGATGTGCGGCACGACTTGTACGGTGCCGCCGAGGTAGTCGCCGCGGCGCTCGCGGCGAATCACCGTGTCATAGATCCCGCCCGCGGTCACGTTGGAGGCGCGCGAGGTGTTGGCGTCGGTGAAACGCTCGTAATGGCCCAGGTCGAGGTCGGTCTCGGCGCCGTCCTCGGTGACGAACACCTCCCCGTGCTGGTAGGGAGACATGGTGCCTGGATCGACGTTGATGTAAGGGTCGAACTTCTGCAGGCCCACCGTCAACCCGCGGGAGACGAGAAGCCGTCCGATCGAGGCGGCCGCGATGCCCTTGCCCAGCGAGGACACCACACCGCCGGTCACAAATATGAACCGAGTCTTGGCCGGGGCCTGTGCGTGGCGGTCAGAGTGAGGCGAAGTCATCGAGGTACGCCCCAGGAGTCTATCCCCCGCAGCAGCGGCAGCCTTTCGACGAGCTCGGTGATCGAGCGCAGCTCCCCATAAAGCGTGATCGCGACAAGCACGGCCAAGGCAACCGCCTGTCCCACGGCCGACAGCGAGAGCACCAGCCACAGGCCCGCGAGCGCGCCCAAGAGGTTGGACCCGGTGTCGCCCAACATCGCCCGCTCGCGCAGGTCGTACAGGCCGGCCACGAGGGCGGGACCCACGAACAGGCCGAGCGTCCACAGCGTGCGCGGGCTGCCCTCGCCGATCGCGAGGCCCGCGCCGAGCAGTACGAAAACCTTGGTTGCGCGGCCAGGTCGCAGGTCGAGCAGGTTGAAGGCGTTGGTAGCCAGGACCAAGACCGCGCTAGCCAGCAACCAGCGGCCGGTCGCGGGCTCCAGGTAGCTCGTCGCATACAGCGCCAAGCCCAGCGAGCCGACCGCCTTCAATGCACCGGTCGAGAATCGGAGGCGCAGCACCGCTCGAGCGTGTCCGCGCCAGCCGCGGGGCTCGCCCCCGAGCGTGTCGTCGACCAAACCGAGCAAGGCCACTCCGAGCACATAGGCCGATGCCGGGAGGGTCTGGGGGTAGAAGACCGTGGCGACTTTCAAACGTTGCACCAGCGCCAAAGGGATCAGGGCGATGAGGGCGCCGGCCACGCTGAGCACGCCGAGCGGAAACACGACCTCTCGCCCGCGGAAGTTGGCCTTCACGTGGCCGGTCTCGCGCAGTGCTCCCACCAAGGCGGGCGCCAACAGCGCGGCCGTCAGCAAGGCCAGCAGGAAAGGCAGGGCATGCACTCGGCGAAGTTAGCGGTCTTGACGGACACGCGCCCCGAATCCGGGCCGCCGCGACCTCGCGCCCGCCTCACGCAGGACGGGACGGTCGGCGTGGGCGAGGCTTCAATGCTGGGCGAAGACGGTGTTGGCCGAGGGCAGGAGCGCTTCGGCGGTCGGCTTCGCTCCATACGCACCCCTGTTGCCGGCCAGCGCGAAGGCCAGGGCCGCGCGCCCGGCGACCGTTTCCAAGTTATCGACGCTGGCCAATTGTTCTGCCTTGTACCAAGGCACTTGCGAAGGTTCGGTGCCGCTCAGCTCGACACCCACGACCGGTATGCCGGTCGAGCGCGCCCCGGCGATCAGGCCCGACTCGAATTCGGCGGTGCTCTTGGCCGCTTCGGCGCTCATGCCGGTCGGGTCCGAGCGCACCACCACGAGCCCTTCGAGCTTGCCCAGTTCGCCGTCGTTTGAGCTGAGCAAGCGGCCCTGGACGTGTTCGAGCAACTGTCCACCCTCGACCAGTTGCTTGCCGATGCGCACCCCGAATTGCCTCACTAGTGTCGGTTCGGATGCCAAGGCGCTGTAGCGGTAGCCGCGGGCTTGACTGGCTAGACCGTTCAAGTCCAGAGGCTCTCCGATCGCCGCGACCCCCTGGACACTGCCGCCGGCCTCGGCCACCCCGTCGCGAACATAGGTGTCGATCGTGTCCGAGGAGTTGCCCAAGAACACGAGACCGATGCGCTTTTCGCCGAGGATGTCGTGCACCGCAAAAGGCCACAGGTCGGTGCCGAGCTGTTCGGCTTCGGAGAGCTTGCCACCGACCTGTTCGAGGCTGTGCTGGGAGGCGCTCACTTCCGAGCGCAGGTTGTGCACGATCCCGTTCTGAGCCGAGGAGACAAGATTTGAATCGCCGATAGCCACACCGATCACGACGCCCACGGCGAGCGCGAACAGGACGGCGGCAAGCGAAAGCGCGTGGTAGCGGTAGTCGAACATCCAGATGTGCGCTCAACTGCCGCCGGAACCGAACAGCAACTGAAGCTTGAGCCATAGTAGATCGACCACGTCGCGCAGGGCCGGTGTGAGCGCGACTACCGCGATCAGGGCGATCAAGCCGGCGACGATCACGACGATCAGGGGCGCGAGCCCGGGCATCGGCCGGTACAGGCGACTCACGCCCTTGGCGTCGATCAGGATCTCGCCGATGCGCAGACGCGTGAGGAACGTGGAGGACATGCCCTCGCGGTTGCGATCCAAGAACTCGACGAGGTTGAACTGGGAGCCGACGGTCACGATCAGACGCGCCCCCTTCTCGGCGGCGAGCAGCATCGCCACGTCCTGGCTGGTGCCCGGCGCGGGCACGAGCTTGAAGGGCACGCCCAAATCCTCCAAGCGCTCGCGACCCGGGGCACGACCGTCGGGGTAGGAGTGGACGACCAGCTCGGTCTTGCCTTGATGGGCGCCGAGCAGGGCCGCCTCGCCCGCGGAGTCCATGTCGCCGACGATCATGTCCGGTACGAGGCCCGCCTCAAGCAGCGCGTCCGCGCCGCCGTCGACCGCCACCAGGACGGGTTTGGTGTCGCGGATGAAGGGCCTCAAAGCGCGCAGGTCGCGTTGATGGTCGACGCCCCTGACGACCACCAGCGCGGAGCGATCGCGAAAGTCGGTGCGAAAACGCGGCAGGTCGATCCGTCCGGAGAGCAGTTCGCGCTCCTCGCGCATGTGCTCGATCGTGTTGTGGGCGAAGCGCTCCAGGGCATCGCCCACCTCCAACCGGCGGGCCTCGGTCTCGGCGCGTACGCGCGCCACGTCGAGCACTTCCCCGGAGGCGAGCGAACGCCCCTTGTAGAGGATCTCCGCGGCCGCCTGTTCGGGTCGCACGCGAACCGTGAGGGGATCTCCGTCGGTGAGGGAATGGAAGAGGGAATCGTCGCGCAGGTCTACGAGCAGGACGCCTCCCTCGACCAACAGTTGCGGTCCCAGATTCGGGTAGGTCCCACTGGTGGAGGGCTTGCAATTGAGCACCGCGACCGTCCCGGAGGCGATCAGCTCCTCGGCCGAGACGCGATCGATGTCCAGATGGTCGATCACGGCGATCTCGCCCGCTCGCAGATGCCTGACCATGAGCTTGGTCTTGCGTCCGAGTCGCACCGAGCCGGAGAGCTCGAATTGGGGCGCGGGCGCAGACCCGTAGACGGGCGCAGTCGTGCCGGGCGGCTGCCGGGTCGCGGACACTAGGTCGAGGGTAACGCCCAGAGGCCGATCGCGCGACGGGAACGGCTTTGTTTGCAGGCGCTTAAGCTGCTCTGCGCAGATCCTCGGCGTGCGCCCTTGCGGCGCTGTCTTGGTCCTCGGCGCCGAGCATTCGCACCAGCTCGGTCACGACCTCCGGCTCGCCCAGTTGGGAGACGGTGGCAAGCGTAGGGTCGGCCGAGGTGTCCTTGGCGATCGAGAAGTGGCGCGCCGCCAGCGATGCGATCTGAGGTAGGTGGGTGATGCACAGCACCTGACGCTCGCCGGCAAGGCTCTGCAAACGCTCGCCGACGGCGCGGGCCGTGTGGCCGCCGATGCCGGCGTCGATCTCGTCGAAGACGAGCGTGGACTTCGAGGATGAGCCCGCCTTCTCGCTCGCGCCCCGATGGCAAGCGGAGGTGAGCGCGAGCATCACCCGCGAGAGCTCTCCCCCGGAGGCGATCTCGCGTAGCGGAGCGGCCGCGACGCCCGGGTTGGGCGCGATCGTGAACTCGGCGGCGTCCGCCCCGCTGGCTTTCGGCTCGGTCTCCTTCAGCGCGATCTCGAACGTGGCGTCGCCCATCGCCAGCGCGCCGAGTTGCTCGCGCACAGCGCTTGAAAGGCGCTTGGCCGCCTTCTTGCGGTTGGCGCGTAGCGCCTGGATGTGCTCTGCCAGCTTGGCTTGCTCGTCGGCCAGAGCTTGGGCGGCGTGCTCGTGGGCGACCCCCGCGCCGAGCAGCTCCTCGCGCCGGGCTTGGGCCTGCTGCGCGTACTGTTGGACGGCTTCGATGGAGCCGCCGTGCTTGCGCATGAGTCGCTCAAGGGCGGACAGTCTGCCTTCCACCTGCTCGAGCGTGCCGTCCTCCTGCAGGGCGTCTTCGCTGTAGGCCTGTAGCCCGCCCGCGATGTCTTGAGCCTCGATTGCAAGCGCGGCGCAGCGGGCGGCGTGGGCGTCCAGGGCGGGGTCGATGCCGACGACCGCGTCGAGCTTCGCGCCGGCCGTGGCCAGCAGGTGCGCGGCGCCCGCCTGTTCTGAGGATTCGGGGGCGAGCGCCTGTAGGGCGGCGGCAGCAGCGGAGTGCAGGGCCTCCAGGCTGCGCAGGCGCTCACGGCGCCCGAGCAGTGCTCGGTGCTCGTGCTCCTCGGGTGCGGCGTCCTCGATCTCTGCGAGGTCGTGCTCCAATAGTCCGAGTTCGCGCTCGCGGGCTGCCTGTAGCTCGGCCAGGCGCTCGAGCTCCGCCTGGTGGGCTCGAATCTCGCGATAGGACGCCGCGCAGGCTTGTAGACGCCGGGCGTGCGAGGCGGGACAGACTTCGTCGAGCATCTGTAGCTGGGAGCCCGCCAGGACGAGCTTGCGGTGCTCGTGTTGGCCGTAGAAGGCGATCAGGCGCGAGCCCAGCTCGCGCAGATCGCCGACGGCTGCCATACGTCCGTTCAGGTAGGCACGGGTGCGACCGTCGGTATAGACGCGCCTGGCAAGGACAAGCTCCGTCAGTTGCTCCGCGTCATCCTCGGCGCGCACGTTCTCGGGTAGTCGCTCGGCAAGTTCCTCGCGGATGCCCTTGGGCACCGAGAAGACTCCCTCCACATAGGCCTCCTCGGCGCCGGGCCTGACGATGCCGCTGCGCGAGCGCCCTCCCATCAAAAGGTCCAAGGCGTGCGCCAGCACCGTCTTGCCGGCCCCGGTCTCGCCGGTCAGGACGTTCAACCCGGGAGCGAAGACCAGCTCGGTGCGCTCGATCAAGAGTAGGTTTTCGACTCGCAACTCGCAAAGCATGTAGGACAGGTCTACCAGCGAGCACCGACGGATCGACTTGTCCGGCAGCCGTTTTGGACCCGAACGCGTCGGGCGCGCACTCCTCCGGGCACCGCGCCTGGAGCTGCCGCGGGCGCCTCGGACGGCCGATACTGTGAAGTCAAGCGCAAAAGATCCGCCGGTGCCGGCGGGTTCACTAAGAGGACGATCGGCATGGCGGCCAGGGATGACCAACACTCAAACGGAGCCGGTGCGGCTCGACGCGAATGCCTCTCTGCGGTGGAGATGATCGCGCGTTTGGACGAGGAGGTACACAGGGCGGCTCGTCTGGGCGCCCAGCTCAGTTGCCTGCTGGTGAGCCTCGACGAGACCGAGCATCTCGCGCAGAACTATGGAGAGGAGCTTCCGGCGCAAGCGCTTGCCTACATCGCCGCGGCCTTGATCCGCCAGTTGCGTCGCTTCGATCGCGTCGGGCACGCCGGCGAAAGCGAGCTCGTGGTAATCCTGCCGGGAGCGGACGCGCGCCGGGCCGAGATCGTCGCGCGCCGCGCGTTGGGACGGTTGCACTCGGTCAAGGTGGAGGTCTCGGGCCGGCGCGAGGCGCTGCGGATCTCGGTCGGCATCGCCGCTTGGCGCGAGGGGCTCGCAGCCGCGGAGCTGCTCTCCCAGACACGGATCGCGGCACAGCGACGCGAGCTGGAGCAAGCGTCTCTGAGCGGCCCTGTGGACGATGTCGCGGACGGTGCGTGGGAGATGCCGCTGAGACGTTCATAATCCCAGCCGGTGCTTTCCGGGTCCGAGCTGTGGTTGCTGCGTTTGATGGCCGATCGAGGTCTCGCGCTGCTCGACGCCTCCACGCTCGTGATGGTCGTGGAGGAGCGCAACGAGTTGCGTGTGGCGGCGGCCAGCGGGCGCGTGTCGGTGCGCGTGAGGGTGCTGCCTTTGGAGGGCAGCGCGCTCGGCGCCCTGTATGAAGCGGGCAAGTCGCTCTCCCTGGATAAACCACGAGGGCAGGAAGCAACCTGGCTTCATGAGCTGGGCTTGGAAGTGAGGGCCGTCTTGGTTGAGCCCTTCAGGATGGACGGGCAGGGCGGCGGCTTGGTGATAGCTGGACGCGAGGACGGAGGCTTTCGCGAGCCTGACCGGCGTGCGCTGAGCGCCTTCGCGGCCAGCGTCGCCCAACGTCTTGCCGCCGAGCGCTCGGTTGAGATCGAGCGCTTGCGCTTCGGCATGGAGGCTCGCGAGCGCGAGCGCACGCGCTGGGCGCGAGAGATCCACGACGAAACCGTGCAGGGGCTCGGGGCGCTTCGCATGAAGCTCGCGACCGCGCGCGACCAGACCGATCAGGAGACGCTGCGCGAGGCTGTCGATGTGACGCTCGAGGGGTTGGCTTTGGAGATCGAAGGGCTCCGCCATCTGATCACCGAGCTTCGCCCCGCAGCGCTTGACGATCTGGGCTTGATCCCGGCCCTGGAGGCGCTGGCACGTCGCGCCCAGGCGATCGACGGCCTGGAGATCGAGACGGACTTCGACCCGGCGCTCTCCGAAGGCACGCGCCGGCTCGACCCGGAGCTCGAGAGCACCATTTACCGCGTCGTGCAGGAGGCTTTGACCAATGTGAGCAAACACGCGAAAGCGACCCGTGCGGTGATCAGCATCGTCGAGCGCGAAGGCAGGCTCACGGCCGCGGTTACCGACGACGGCGAGGGATTGCCGGAGGGTGGGCCGTCCCGCACGCGCACGCCCGAGGAAGAACTGACGGGCGGCTTCGGCGTCTCGGGGATGCGGGAGCGGGCCGAGCTGGTAGGAGGCGAGCTGGAGCTCGTTCCGGCTCCAGGCAGCGGCGCCACGATGCGCCTCACCGTGCCGATCGCGGGGCGCCAAGCCGCTGCGTGAAGCCAGCGCGCCTCACCGCGCCGATCACGGAGCGCGGAGCCGCTGCGTGAAGCCTGCGCGCCTCGCCGTCCCGATCGCCGGGCGCGAAGCCGCTGCGTGAAGCCTGCGCCGTACTACTCGACGAGACCGAGCTTGCGCGCGTACGCGGTGATCTCCGCTCGGGAGGAGAAGCCCAGCTTCTCGATCGCGCGCGCCCGGTAGGTCTTGACAGTGCGCTCGGCGACGTGCAACTGCTCGGCGATCTCCGGGTTGGTGTAGCCGTTGGCGATCAGGCGCACGACCTCGCGCTCGCGCTCGCTCAGGGCTACGCCCTCCTGTTGGGCTCCGTCTCCGGCCACCATCAAAGCCCCCAACCGCGGGTGCAGGTAGTTCTGTCCGGCTACGGCCAGACGGAAGGCCTGTAGGAGCTCGGCCGGCTCGGCCTCCTTGAGCACGTAGCTGCGTGCTCCGGCGCGCAGGGCCTGGCGCGCGTACTCGGGGTCCTCACGCATCGTGAGGATCGCCACGGCCAGCGACGGATGAGCTACGAAGCAGGTGGGCAGCGCCGCCAAGCTTGAGCCGCCGGGCATCGTCAAGTCCAAACTCAACAGATCGGGCTTGAACTCCCGCACGGCGCGGATCGTGGCGGGCACATCGGCCGCCTCGGCGACGACCCTGAACTCTCCGGTCTCCCGCTCCAAGACGGCCCTGATGCCATCGCGCACGACGGTGTGGTCGTCGGCGATGATCACGTCTATCGGGCGGTCTAGACCTGGCGCTGGGCTTGTCATACGCGCACACGGTACCTGCTCCTCGGGACGGCTCCCCGGCGGCTGTCCCAGCCTCATTCCGGCGACTGTGCCGCTGGCGCGCGGGTTCCCGTGCGCTCGGGGCGGCGCGCCCAAGCGGCGATGCCCGCTGGGGACGACACGAATCGGCACCTTTGGGACGACACGATCGGCCCCTTCTGCTCTACAGACAAGCAACCTTATGGGCACCATCATTGAGAACGTGCCCGCAAGCTCCGCATATTTCCCGGTCGCGACAGCGCTCAGTCGGAGCCGACGCTCGGTGACGCAAGGCGGACTTCGATGATCGCGCTCGGCATCGCGGCGACCTGGATCGCCATCTCGATCGTGGGAGCCAAGGGGCTCGCGCTGTTCGCGCGTGCCGCCGCCTCCAGCGAGCTTGAGGTCGAGTTCGATCCCCTCCCGACGGACGGCGCACGCAGGTTCAGCAGTGACAGCCGCTCGCACGCTGACACGGCGCACGGATAGGACGACAACGAGCATCGATCCCGGCGATATTTCGGGGTGTTGTGGCGTACCGTCGGCACTCCACCATAGAATGCGACACACCCGGCGAGAAACAGTCGACCCACAGCCAGCCTCGAGAGGCGCCCTTGCTTCCCACGTCTTCCCGACTGCGGAGAATACTGCTTGCCTATACGGTCAACGAACTGGGCACCTGGTTCGGGTATGTCGCGCTGGCTCTGGGCGTATACGACAACACGGGCAGCGCGCTGGCCACAGCGGGACTGTTCGTTGCCAGGGGGCTCCTCCCCGCGCTGCTGGCGCCGGTGGTTGTGGCTCGTACGGAGCGATCGACCCGGCGCGGACGCCTTGCGTGGCTGTACGTGCTGGAGGCGCTCCTGACACTCGGGTTGGCGGGCCTGCTGTGGCACTTCTGGCTGGTGGGCGTGCTGGTGCTCGTGACGATCGACGGCGTCGTGGCGGTGACCGCGACGGCGCTGGTGCGCGCGGCTGCGGCGCGGGCGTCGGTCGAGGACGCTCTCGCACGGGCCGACCCCGACCTGGCCGGAGAGGCGAAGGATCTCCTAGCCGATGCCGCCCAACGAGATGCGAACGCCGCCTTGAATTTCGCGTTCATGGGTACGTTCGCGCTCGGGCCGGCGCTCGGCGGCCTACTCGTACACGCGGTTGGAGGCCCGGTGGCGCTGTTGTTGGACGCATTCACGTTCCTGCTCTGCGCGGGCCTGTTGCTACAGGTGGGGACACATATCGTGGAGACGAGCGGAGACTCGGTGCGCACCCGCCTGAGGGCGGTAGTGGAGCACATGCACGCGGTGCCGGCGCTCAGAGCCCTGTTCCTCACCGAGGCCGTCGCGATGGTCTTCTTCGCCTCGGTGGAGCCTGTCGAGGTGCTCTACGCAAAGTCAACGTTGAACGCCGGCGATCTCGGCTATGGACTGCTGGTAGGGGCCTGGGGAGTCGGGGCTGCGCTCGGAGCTGTGCTGTTCGCGCGCTCGGCTCGCCGACCATTGGGTCCTATGCTGACCGGCGGAACGCTGCTCGTGGGAATCGCCTATCTGGGCTTCGGGGGAGCGCCGACGCTTGCGATCGCTTGCGCGGCTGCCGTCGTCGGAGGGGTCGGCAACGGCACTCAGTGGCCTTCGTTCATCAGCGCTGTTCAGCAGATGACCCCATCTGCTTTGCACGGGCGTGTGATGGGAGCGGTCGGCTCGCTGAATGCTTTGTGCCCTGCCCTCGGGTTCATCCTCGGCGGCACCATCGCCGCGCTGGCTTCGCCGCGGATCGCGATGGCCGTGGCGGGTGTCGTTGCCACATTTGCGACCTTCGCATTTCTGCGGCTGCCGATCCGACGGCTGCAATCGGCAAGCAGCGCCCACGTGACCCTCTCGAGCGAGCCGGAGATGGTGAGCAGCCCTCACTAGAACTCGATCCTGGACGGAGCTTGGGCGAAGTCGTGCACGTCCAGTCGTCTTTAAGTACGGAGCGTTGTCGGCCGTTAAGGACTGACACGCCCCCGCGCCGATCGACAATGAGCATTTCGCGACGACACCTATACCGGCTTTTCATGGCCAGCCAGTGGCTGCTCCTTGCGGGCGCCATCGCCGTGGCCGTGCTGACGTCGCGTGCCGCGGACTGGCACCCCACCGAGCTGGTCGCGCTGCTGCTCGTGCTGAGCGTCGTCGGAGAGTGGTTGACGATCACGATGGGATCCCAATCCGTGTCCGCCGGGTTCGTGGCACTCGTGCTGGCGATGACCTTGCTCGGGCCGGCTCCTGCGGTGGCGATCGGATGTATCGCGATCTTGGCCGATTCGCTGGCGCGCCGTCCGTCGCTTGCCGTGTGCTTGTCGAACCTGACCACGTATGCGGTCTATCTCGTCGTTGGCGCCTTGTTGAGCCGCTTTCTGATTGGAGACGTGCACGACCCACACAACCAGGCCGTGCACCAGGTCGCCACGTTCGCGCTGGTCGTGTTCGGCGTGTTCATTGCTACGAACCTCTTGAACTTCGCGCTGATCGCAATCCAGAAGAGCGCGCTCCAGGAAAAGTCGTTTCTCAACCAGGTGTACACGGTGCTGGTTCCCGTCCTGCCGGGCCAGCTCGCCGCCGCCGTGCTCGCCGTGATCCTGGGGGTCGCCTATACGAAGATGGGCTATCCGGTGCTGCTCAGTTTGGTGTTGGTGCTGGGTATCTTCCAGTACCTCGCACGTGCCCTCTTGAAGTCCGAGGATCGCGCCGAGCAACTGGAGGCGCGTTCGGTCAGGCTCGCGTCGATGCAACTGGGCATGCTCGCCACGCTCGTGGAGACGCTCGCCCTGCGAGATCGTAGGACGGCCCGTCACGCCGCGGCGGTTGCCAGATACGCTCGCGCGCTCGCACGCGAGCTTGGCTGCACTGAGGCTGAACAGGAGCTCGTACACACCGCCGGGTTGCTGCACGACATCGGAAAGTTTGCCCTTCCGGATCGCATTCTCCACGCAGAGGTGCTTTCCGACGAGGATTGGGCGCTGGTTCGTCGTCATCCCCAAGATGGAGCCACTTTGGTCGGGCGCCTGGACGGCTATGGCCCAGTGGCCGATGCCATCCTCTACCACCATGAGTGCGTCGACGGGAGCGGCTATCCAGCCGGCTTGATCGGCAACGAGATCCCGCTCGCGTCCCGAATCGTGGCGGTTTGCAGCGTGTATGACACGCTCACGGCACGCGACTCGTACCGTTCGCCGATGATCCCCCAGGACGCGATCGCCGAGCTCAGGCGCGTCGCCGGCCGTCAGCTGGACTCCGAGATCGTGGACGCTTTCGTTGCCATGCTCGAGCGCGAGGGACCCGTGACCTTTGCGCATGGCGATGACGCCGACTTCGAGGCGGAGCTCGCCTTCGAGCGGCGTACACGAGCGCTTGCGCAGCCCACTCTGCGCTAGAGCCGCCATTTCTCGGCTATCGACGTTAGCCGGCTGGCCAATGGGTCCTTTTAAACGCCAAGGACGTCACCGGGCGGCAACGTCCTTGACTCGACAGCGCCTCAGCGAGGCCCATCGGTGCATCGTGAATTGCGATCAGCCTTTGAAACCCATTGAAGCTCCTTCCGTCGCTCAGGCGGATCAACACCTCGCGCAACGGCCTCCATCCTCAGCCAAGCACGATGAGTGTTGAGTAGGTTTGCTCAGCATAATATAGAGATTGGACGAATTGTCCAATTCGTCAACCTTTTGCACGTTGGCTTGCAGAAAGAGGGGTTTCCGCGCCCCAAGCGACGGCCTTTCCCCTGCTATTCAGCGCTTTTCCGCGCTTGAATCCGCCGGGACGGCGTGGCGGCGCGGGAGCTGGGGCGCTGTCAAGGAGCCGACAGCGCCCGCTGGGTCAAACGTCCACAAAGGTGCTTGACCCTCAACCTTTGGACGCAAATGGCCGAAGCTTTGGGCAGCCGATCGACCAGAGCTAGAGAAAGAGGTCCAGATGCCCGAAACGAAGAGCCAGGCTCACGAGCACCAGCTCGTCTTCACAAGCTCACAGGCCGCCCGCTACCTGGGGGTGTCCTTGGCCACGATTCGTCGTTGGACCGACGCGGGCTACCTGACCGGCTACCGGACCCCGGGCGGGCAGCGACGCTTCTCGCGCGAGCAGCTCGACGGTTTCGTGGATTCCCTGCAGCGGACCGGAGCAGCTCCCAAGCGCCGCACCGAAGTCGCCTGAGAAGGGCGCTCAGCGCGCCAAGCGACCGAACTTCTCGCGCAGGCGCAAATAAAAGGAGGAGCCCGGCAGCTGGGCGATCGTGCCGGCGTCGTCGGTGAAGCGCGCGTCGATCTTGGCTGCGGGCTCGAGTTCGCCCACCGGACGCCCGTCGACCGAGATGTCCAGCGGCTCACGCGAGCGATTGTGGATCTCCAGGCGATCTCTTGGGGCTGCCACCAAGGTGCGCGCGGTCAAGGAGTGGGGCGCGATGAAGGAGACCACGAAGCCCTCCACGCCCCAGGCCATCACCGGTCCCCCGTTGGCCAGGTTGTAGCCGGTCGAGCCGGCCGGGGTGGCGACGACGAGGCCGTCGCAACGAACGCTGCCGAGCTCGTGACCGTCGAGTACATAGGCGATCTCGGCGACCCGCTCCCCCACCTTGCGATGGATCGCAACATCGTTGAAGGCCCGCTCGTCGGTGCGGAGGTCCCCCGTGCCGCGGTCGAGCACGATCGCCGGTAGGCGCAACAGCTCGAAGTCGCCGGTCAAGGCTCGCTCCACTCCTTGGGCCAAGTCCTCGGGCTCGATCGTCGCCAAGAAACCGATGTCGCCGAAGTTCACGGCGAACACCGGCACCCGGGTGCCGGCTTGGCGGCGCAAAGCCCGCAGGATCGTGCCGTCTCCGCCGAGCACGATGCAGAGGTCCACCGGCTCGTCCTCGGGCACGTCGACCATCACGCCCTCGCGCGGGCCCAGCCCGTGCTTGGCCGTCTCCTCGGAGTCGAAGCAGAGACTGGCTCCGTGGCGCAGCGCCCCGTCGATGAGCGTTTGCAAGGCCGCGGAGGTTTGTGCGGTGCGGCTGTGGGTGAGCACCGAGACGCTACGCGCGAGTTTCGTCTCGCCCTCGCTCATCGGGCGCCCGGGCCGTTCATCGAGGGGATTCAAGGCTCGACCTCGCGCACCATCGCCTGGAGATCCTCGCGGCTCTCGGCGCCGCCGGGGCGACTGGGCTCGGCCAGCCACACGAACGTCTCGAGGTTGCCCTTCGGGCCGGGAAGGCCCGAGGAGGCGTAACCGAGCACGCGGGCGCCCCCCTGGCGAGCGGCCATGCCGACGTCGAGCAGGGCCGAGCGACGATCCTCGACCGAACGCACGACCCCGCCCTTGCCCACACGCTCGCGCCCGACCTCGAATTGGGGCTTTACCAAGGCGAGGACGTCGTGGCGCTCGGCCAGGCAAAGCAGCACGGCCGGCAGGATCTTGGACAAGGAGATGAAGGACACGTCGATTGCCACGAGGTCTGGAGCGTAGGGCAGCATCTCAGGCGCCAAGGCGCGAGCGTTGGTGCGCTCCAGCAGCGTCACCCTCGGATCGGTGCGCAAGCCATAGTCGAAATCGCCGTAGCCGACATCCACGGCCACGATGGCGCGCCCGCCGCGTGAGAGCAGGCAGTCGGTAAAACCGCCGGTGGAAGCGCCCACGTCCAAACAGGAGCGGCCCTCGCAGCTCAGCTGGAAAGCGTCCAAGGCGTTGGCCAGCTTGACTCCGCCTCGCGACACGTAGGGCGCTCGCTCACGAACGCTCACATCCACGTCGCGGGGGACCATTTCCCCCGGCTTCTGGGCCGTGGGGCCGCCCTCGCCGAAGCTGACCTCCCCGGCCATCACCGAGGCCGCGGCGCGGGTGCGCGAGGCGAACAGGCCCCGCTCGGCGAGGAGCGTGTCCAAGCGTTGCTTAGCCATGCCCGCACGGTACCCGGTGAGGACCTTCTGGGGCGAGGTGTTGGCGCTGCATCGTGTCCCGGCGCCGGCCGGGCGAGGCGGTGGGGCCGCGGGCGAACGCGAGTTCGGACAAATCCCAAAGATTCGGTCGTCTGTGATCGACGTCACACAAACATGTGTTCGGCTGGTGCATCATTCTTTTCGACCCGAAGTACAGCAGCATCCCTCCTCCCCTCGAAACGGCCCGCCTCCCCAGCGGGCCGTTTCATTTAACGAGTTGCGAGAAGCTGCGGTCGCCGATCGCGGCGAGAACACGCTCGGCGATGCGCTCGGCTGTGAAGCCGACCTCCTCGTGCAGAAGGGCGGGCTTGCCGTGGGTTACGTAGCGGTCGGGCAACCCGACTCGCAAGATCCGGCTCCCTCCGGCCGCCGCCCCAGCCTCGTTCAAGGTCTCCCATACCGCCGAGCCGAAGCCGCCGGCCAAGACACCCTCCTCGACCGTCACGAGCAGGTCGTGCTCGGCGGCAAGTTGCGCCATCAAGCCGGCGTCGATCGGCTTGGCGAAGCGGGCGTCGACCACTGTCACCGCAAGATCCTCCGGCGAGAGAAGTTCGGCCGCTTCAAGCGCCTTGGCCACGCCTGTGCCATACCCGATCAAAGCGACTCGCCGACCGGCCGGAGCGGCGGCGCCGCCTTCGCGCAGGATCTCTCCGGTGCCGATCCCGATCGCTTTGGGCTCGGAGGGCAACGGTACGCCGATCCCCTCCCCGCGGGGGTAGCGCAGCGCGATCGGGCCGTCGTCGTAGCGCAGCGCGGTGTGGAGCATGTGCACGAGCATGGCCTCGTCGCGGGGTGCCATCAGGACCATGTTCGGCAGACAGCGCAGGTAGGCGATGTCGAACACGCCGTGATGGGTCGGGCCGTCGTCGCCGACCAGGCCGGCTCGGTCCATCGCGAACACCACGTTCAACTTCTGTAGGCACACGTCGTGGACGATTTGATCGAAGGCTCGTTGCAGGAAGGTCGAATAGATCGCCGCTACCGGCTTGACTCCTTGCAAAGCCAGGCCGGAGGCGAACAGGATCGCCTGCTGCTCGGCGATGCCCACGTCGAAATAGCGGTCGGGCAAGGCCTCCTGCAGGATGTTCAGGCCCGTCCCGGAGTTCATCGCGGCGGTGATCCCGACCACTCGCTCGTCGCGCCGGGCCTCGCGAACGAGGGCTTCGCCGAAGACCTGGGTGTATTGGGGGGCTTTCGCGCTCGAGGCCTGAGCGGCGGCCTTGGAGCTTGCGCTTGGGACCGGGGGCGGTGTGGGCATGCCGTTGAGGATCGAGTTGGGCTTGGCCGCGTGCCACTTCTCCATACCCTCCAGCCCGCCATCCTCGGCCGGCGCGAAACCCTTGCCCTTGACCGTGGCGATGTGGACCACGACGGGGCGTTCGGCGTCCAAGGCCTCGCTCAAAGCCTCACGCAAAGCGGCCACGTCGTGACCGTCGATCACACCCATGTAGGCCCAGTCGAGCTCCTCCCACCACAGGCCGGGCGCCCAAAACGCCTTGATCGACTCCTTCAGTTGCGGCCCGAGCCGTTCGAAAGCCGAGCCGATCCCTCCGGGCAAGCGCGTCAAGCCGCCCTCCACGCCTGAGCGGGCGTGCCACAGCTTGGGATTGAGCCTGACCCGGTTGAAGTAGCGCGAGAGCGCGCCCACGTTGGGAGCGATCGACATGCCGTTGTCGTTGAGCACCACCACGATCGGCGTGCCGAGACCGCCGGCTTGGCCGATCGCCTCCAAGGCCACCCCACCCGTCATCGCGCCGTCGCCGATCACAGCGACCACCTTGCCGTTGGAGCGCTCGTCGTCGCCTGCGCCTTTGGTGAGGTGGCGCATCGCCTCCTTGATCCCCACGGCGTATCCGATCGAGGTGGAGGCGTGTCCGGCGCCCATGATGTCGTGCTCGGACTCTTCGATCGAGCAGAACGGGGCGAGACCTCCGTATTGGCGGATGGTTTGCAGCCGATCGCGGCGGCCGGTGAGGATCTTGTGTGGATAGGCCTGGTGGCCGACGTCCCACAGGATCTTGTCCTTGGGAGAATCGAGCAAGGAATGGAGGGCGACCGCCAGCTCGCAGGTGCCGAGGTTGGCGCCGAAGTGCCCGCCGATCTCACCGACCGTGTCGATGATGTCTTCGCGGACCTCTTGGGCGACCTGGGCCAGATCCTCCTCGGAGAGGGCCTTCAGGTCTTGGGGGCCGTGTATGGAGTCGAGGATGCTCAAGATGTGCGTGTGTAGATGAAGTCGGTGACCTGTTCGAGCTCGGCGGCGGCCGATGCGCCGGCGGCTTCGGCGAGGGCTTCGCGGGCAGTGTGGTGAGACTCGGCCGCCAAGGCCTTGGCCTGCTCGATGCCGAACTCGCTCACGTATGTTCGCTTGCCGTGTCTCTCATCGCTGCCTTGCGGCTTGCCGAGCGCTTCGTCGGTGCCGGTCACGTCCAGGATGTCATCGACGATCTGAAATAGCACGCCCAACTCCGCAGCAAAACGGTGGAAGGCAATTGTCGCAGGTCCGTGGACGTCAGCCAAGGACAGCACGCAAACGACCGAGGCTCCGATCAGCCTGCCGGTCTTCAACTCGTGCAGCAGGCGCAAGCCTTCGGGGTCCTTCGGCGCACTGCCGCGTACATCCGCGTATTGGCCTCCCACCATGCCGTTGACTCCGGTTGCGCTTGCCAACTCGAGTGCGGCTCGGAGCACGCGACGCGGCTCGGAGGCCTCGCTTGCGAGCAGGTGGTGGAACGCCTCTGCGTACAGCCCGTCGCCGGCGAGGATCGCCACGTCCTCCCCGAACGCCACGTGGCAGGTCGGGCGGCCTCTTCGGAGTGCGTCGTCGTCCATCGCGGGCAGGTCGTCGTGGATCAGCGAATAGGTATGAATCAACTCCAAGGAGACCGCCAGGGGCATCGCCTCCTCGCGGGAGAGTCCGACAGCTTGGGCTGTCGCGAGCGCCAAGACGGGACGGATGCGCTTGCCGGCGGCAAGCAGGGAATAGCGCATGGCCTCCTCCAAGCCCGCCGTGAGGGCGGCCTCGGAGAAACGGAGCGTCTCCAGGCGACGCTCGACCTCCTCGCGCAGGTGCTCGGGATAGGCGACTGGCACCGGCGCAGCGCCCGCGCTCAAAGCAACGAGTCTTGGCCCGGGGCGACCTGTGAGACCTCGGCGCGGGCCTGACGCTCCAGTTCAGCGCTTGCCTGGGTCGCAAGCGACGCGCAATCCTCGACCATCGTGGCGGCGGCGTCGGGCGAGAGCTCGCCGGAGCGCAACTGCTCGGCGGCGCGCTCCAACTGCGCGATCAACTCGTCGATCCTCTCCAGGCTCATGACTGTGCAGCATTCTGGCGCAAGTCGCGCAAGACCGCAGCCAGCACCCCGTTGACGAAGCCGGGAGCGTCGTTGCCACAGAACGTCTTGGCGCTCTTCACTGCCTCCTCGATCGCCCCTTCGGGCGGGATCGGCGCATCGCCGGGAGCGACGTCGGGATGCAAGATCTCGATCAAAGCGACGCGCATGATCGAGCGCTCGAGAGGCTGGATGCGCTGTACCGACCAGCCGTGGGCGTGTCGATCGATCGTCTCGTCGAGCTCCTCGGCCTTGTCGGCCGCCGCGTGGGCCAAGGCGAGCGTGAACTCGGAGGCGTTCGGACCCAGGGCGTCGGTGAGAGGCTTGCCCGTGAGGTCGTGCTGGTAGAGGGCAAATACGGCTGCCCTGCGCTGCTCGGAGCGACGCACCGCTTAGACCCGGGGCGCGCCGTGGCCGGCGAGGGCGGTGCTCAGATTCGAGGTCCGCCTCGCGATCGCACGATCGGAGCCGGTCATCACGCTCGCGACATGTATTCGCCCGAGCGGGTGTCCACTCGGACCTTCTGGCCCACGTCGACGAACAGGGGCACCTGGATCACGGCACCCGTCTCCAAGGTGGCGGGCTTGTTGCCGCCCCCAGAAGCGGTATCGCCGCGCAAACCGGGCTCGGTCTCGGTAACCGTCAAATCCACCGCGCTCGGCAGCTGGATGTCAGAGGGCTGATCGTCGATGAACAGGACATCCACTTCGCTGCTCGGCGTCGTCCAGCGCAAGGCCTCGGCGAAAGTGGCTTCGGGCACAGCTATCTGCTCGAAGGATTGGGTGTCCATGAAGTGCGCGTCGGTTCCGTCCGCGTACAGGTATTGCATCTTGCGCGCCTCGGTCCTGACCGCCCTGAACTTCTCCCCGGCTCTGAAGGTCCTGTCGATCACGGCACCGTCGCTGGCCCGTCGCAGCTTCGTGCGCACGAAGGCCCCGCCCTTACCCGGCTTGACGTGCTGGAACTCCACGATCTTGAAGATCGTGCCTTCCACGTCGATGTGATTGCCATTCTTGAATTGGTTGGTCGTGACGATGTTCGATCAGCCCTTTCTAGAGCCTGGCTTGTGCGGTGTGCGCGACCGAAACGAATCGCGGCTGGGTCACGATAGCGATTGGTGCGGTGCTTCAGCCGGCGGCGAGCCCGCTGCGGTGGACTTCTCTTGTAGGTGGTCCGCGCCGCGGAAGGCCCCTATGATCGCCTCAACCGACCAAGGGAGCAAGCCATGAAGGATTTGAACGGGCGCACCGCACTCGTCACCGGGGCGTCGGGGGGTTTGGGTACGCACATCGCCAAGCGTCTCGCCGGGGAGGGCATGAACGTGGCGATCTCCGGTCGACGCGAGGACGCCCTGGCTGAGGTCGTGGGCCAGCTGGAGGCGCTCGGGATCGAGGCGAAGGCAGTACCGGCGGATCTGCAGGACCTGGACACGATCGATTCCTTGGTGGACGGAGTCGAAGCGGCGCTCGGCCCGATCGATGTGCTCGTCAATAACGCGGGCGTGGAGTCGGTCGGTGCGTTCACCTGCTACACCCGCGAGGAATTGCGCTCGATGGTCAACGTGAACTTGACCGCGCCGCTGCTGCTCACCCATCGCCTGACTCCGGGGATGCTGGAGCGGGGACGCGGACACGTGGTGTTCATCTCCTCGATGGCCGGCAAGGTGGGGCCCGCGTTCAGCGAGCCCTATGCGGCGACGAAGGCGGGGCTGGTCGGGTTGACGCAGTCCTTGCGGGCCGAGTACTTGGACGCGCCGGTCGGATTCTCGGTCGTATGTCCGGGGTTCATAGCGGGCGACGGGATGTATGAGCGGATGGTCGAAGAAGGGCACCGCTCCAATCGCTTGATGGGCGAGACGACCACAGCCAAGATCTCCGACGCGGTCGTGCGGGCGATCAGGGAGGACAAGGCGGAGATCCTCGAGAGTGGAGCGCCCATCCGCCCGATGTTGGCCATCGCACAGGTGGCTCCCGGGCTTGTGGAGCGGGTCGCCCCCAGGTTCGGCGTGACCGACCTCTTTCGCGAGGTGGCCGTCGCGCGCGGGCGCGCGTAGGGCCTCCGCCGCACAGCCGACCAGGCACGTCCTCACAGCCCCACGCGCGCGCGTAGGGCCTCCGCCGCACAGCCGAGGAGGCACCTCCTCACATGCCGCTCACACACCGCCCCACGCGCGCGCGGGGCACCCCAAATCGTTCAACTGTGCGCGCACGCTCCTTGGTCGAGTGGGCGGTGCACACGCAAAGACGCACTCGCGCGAGCCAACCTTCAAGCCGGCTGACGCCATCGCCGATATGGACACATGAGGCAGTTGGTGCGCGCGAACGCGCTGTGCGTCTTCTTGGCGGGGGCTGCGACGGCGACGATGGCTTGGCTGGGCCTGTATGGCTTCGTGTGGAGCGACTACGACGAAGAGGCGCGCCCCGCGTTCGACGCGCTCACGCATGGACAGGTGGCCGAGTTCCTGCGCCTGGCGCCTGCCTATGGCGGATCGCTGGTGGAGCGGGCCCCGTTTGCATTGTTGCCCTCGTTGTGGGGCGGCGGCGAGTTGGCCGTCTATAGAACGGTCGCGATTCCGGGTCTGTTGGCGGCGGCGGCACTGGGCGTGTGGCTGGTCGCAGATATGCGCAAGCGGGGCTCCTCGACGCTTGCGCGGGCGGTGACTTTGGGGGTGTGTGTCGCCAATCCGCTCACCTTGTATGCCCTTGAAATCGGCCATCCCGAGGAGCTGTTGGGTGCATGCTTGTGCGTCGCTGCGGTGCTCCTGGCCGGCCGCGAGAGATGGGCGTGGTCTGCGGTGGCGTTGGGCTTGGCGGTCGCCAACAAGGAGTGGGCGCTGCTTGCGCTCGGACCGGTGCTCTTGGCGCTGCCGCCGCGACGCCGGGCGGCGTGTTTGGCCGTCAGCGGCGCAGTCGTGGCTACGGTCTTGGGGCCGCTCATAGCCGTCGGCTCAGGCGGTTTTGTGGCTGGCACGAGGGCGCTGGCGTCGGCGAGCGGCGAAATCTTCCAGCCTTGGCAAGTGTGGTGGTTCTTCGGTACGCCGAACCACGTGGCGCCGCCGAGCGGTGCGCGATCGCTGCCGATCGGTGCGGCGCTGAGCACCCATCCTCAGTGGCGTATAGCTCCGGCATGGATCTCCGGAGTCCCCCATCCGCTGATCTTGGCGGTCGGTCTGGGAGTCGGGGGAATCGTTTGGCTTTGGTCGCGACGAACGGCCGGTCAAGGCATCTTGGGGGAGCGTGAGGCGATGCTGCTGTTGGCGTTGACGATGCTCATGCGCTGCGTGCTGGACGACTGGGATGTCATCTACTACCTGCTGCCATTCGTGTTTGCCGTGCTTGCCTGGGAGACCCTCGGCGCCTCACGGCGCCCGCCCGTGCTCGCGTTGTCGAGCACGGCGCTTGTTTGGTTCAGTTTTCAGTGGCTCCCTCAACATGCATCTCCGGACCTCCAGGCGGGGTTCTTTCTCGCCTGGTCGCTGCCGCTGCTCCTCGCCCTGGGACTCGCGCTGTTCAAGCCGCGGCCACTAGTCGATCGTCACAAGCCCCTTGGGCAGGCTCGTGAGCGGCTCGGCCCCGTGCTCGCCCACCAGCGCTAGGTCCTCGATGCGGACACCGAGCCGTCCTGGCACGTAGACCCCGGGCTCCACGGTAACGATGTTGCCGGCGCGCAGAGGCTCCTCGGGGGCAGTCTTCGAGAGGCGGGGGGCCTCGTGGACGTCAAGGCCGACGCCGTGTCCGAGGCCGTGTCCGAAATGCTCGGCGTGACCGGCATCCTCGATGATCGTGCGGGCGACGGCGTCCACTTCGCGCCCGCCGATCCCGGCGCGTACGGCGGCCAAGGCTGTTTCTTGGGCGCGCAGGACCAACGCGTAGACCTCCTTCGCCTGCTCGTCGATCGCACCGGTGGCGTAGGTGCGGGTGCAGTCTGAGCAGTAGCCGTCGAGGCGAGCACCCCAGTCGATCGTGACGAGCACGTCGCGCGGGATCGGCTCCTCGCGCGGCTCGGCGTGCGGCAGGGCGCCGTGGGGTCCGGCGGCGACGATCGAGGGGAAGCTGGGAGCCTGGGCGCCGAGCCGGCGCATGCGCAACTCCAAGTCGATTGCCAGGTCGCGCTCGCTGCGTCCCACAAGGCCACCTTCGAGCAGTCCGCCGAGGGCCTCGTCGGCCAGTTCGCAGGCCGCGCGAATGGCAGCAATCTCCTGCTCGTCCTTGACCTCGCGCAGACGCTCGACCATTCCGGCGCACGGCACGAGCTCCCAGCTGTCCTCACCCTCTGGGGCACAGGCGAGCAGTTCGCGCAGCCGGGCGTGCTGCTTGACCGTCAAGGCGGCGTCGTCGAAGCCGAGCCGGCTTTCGTTTTCGCGACCGTGCTCGTTGAGGTCTTTGGCCACGGCCTCGAGCAGATCCCCGGCGGCGATCTCGCGTTCGATCGGCGCGGGCACCTGTTGGGCCGCTTGCGTGACGTAGCGGAAATCTGTGTAGAAGCGGTGCGGGACGTGTGTGTCGGCTGAGACGAGGAGGAGACCGTTCGTGCCCGTGTAGGAACTCAGGTATCGCAGGTTCATCGCCTCCCCCACGATCAGACGGTCGATTCGCTTCGCGCCGAGTTCGGAAGCGAGGCGCTTCGTACGATCCATTGCGCTCACGCCCGCGCCCTGCCCAACTCCTCGCGCAGGTGGACGAGCGCGGCGCGGTAGCCCTCGACGCCCTGACCGACGACGGAGGCGAGGCAGAGGTCCTCGATCACCGAGACGGCCCGCCACGGCTCGCGCGCCCTGATGTTCGACAGGTGCACTTCCACGGCCGGAAGCGCCGCCGCTGCGAGCGCGTCGTGGATCGCCCACGAGTAGTGCGTCCAGGCGCCTGGGTTCAGGATGACCGCGTCGACGAGCTCGCCGAGGTTGTGCAGGTGCTCGACGTACTCGCCCTCGAAGTTGGTGTGAAAGAAGCGCGTCTCGACGTCCAACTCCTGCGCGAAGGATTCGACCTGGCGCTCCAGCTCGTCGAGCGTGAGCGTGCCGTAATGCTCGGGGTCGCGGCGGCCGAGCATGTTGAGGTTGACCCCGTGCATCACCTCTATGCGCAGCGCGGCGGGCATCTGCGCAGAGCCTACCCGTGGGCTCGCAGCTCGGTCACCGCGGCGCGCAACTCCTCGGCCGGCACGTGACAGCCGGTGCGGACGTCGCCGGGAGCGCCGAGCAGCACGAATGGGACGTGGGCGCCCGTGCGCTTCTTGTCGCGCATGGTCGCCTCGAGAATCGGCTCGACGTCCTCCCCGTCGAGCGTCACGGGAAGACCGCGCGCAGCCAAAAGCTCGGCGACCTGTTCGCGTAGCTCGGGCAGGTCGGAGAGGCGCAATGCGGCCAGCAGGCCGAGCCCGACCGCTTCGCCGTGACGGTAGCGCTCGTATTCGGTGACTGTCTCCAAGGCATGGCCGACGGTGTGTCCGAGGTTGAGCACTTGACGGCGTCCGCCATCGCGTTCGTCCTCGGCCACCACGGCCAGCTTGGTGCGGGCGCAGGCGAAGATCGTGCGCTCGTCCAAGGGCTCCTGCGCGGCGACGGCTCGCCAAAGCTCGCCGCCTGCGATCAGGGCCGTCTTGAGCACCTCGACATAGCCGGATGCCAGCTCGGGCTCCGGCAGACTGGCGAGCGTGTCGGGGTCGACGAGCACGCCGGCGGGTTGGTGGTAGGCGCCCACGTAGTTCTTGGCTTGGGCGAGATCGACGCCCGTCTTGCCGCCGTAGGCGGAGTCCACCTGGGCGAGCAAGCTGGTGGGAACGTGCACGACCGGCACTCCGCGCTGATAGGTGGCGGCGCAGAAGCCGGCGAGGTCTCCGACGACGCCGCCGCCGAGCGCGACGAGGTGGTCGGCGCGAGTCATGCCGCCGGCCACGAGCGCTTGCCACACCAGCTCGGCGCTTGCGAGCGTCTTGTGGGGCTCGCCGGGCGAGATCTCGATCAGCTCGCTGACGCCGCCGAGCCGCTCGGCGTAGAGGCGAGCCACGTTCCGGTCGGAGACACAGAAGGGGCGCGAGGTCTCGCGATCGCATGGCCACAGACTCTCGCTCGAGCACATCTCGGGTGTGAGCAGGCCCCGACCGACGAGCACCGGATACTCGCCTGAGGCAGAGGTGGACCACAGCAGGCGCGTGCCGGCCGGCGCTTGGCTACAGCCAACCAGGGCCGGCAGGGCGCGCAGGCCGATCTTTGGCGCGGGGGCGGGAAGGATCGCGTCGGCCAGCTGCTCGTAGAGCCCTGCCCGCGACTCGTGCAGGGCCAGGAACGCTGCGCGGTCGGTCGCGAGCGGTCGCTTTTCCTGGCCGGAGCCGCCTCCCACTCGCTTCCAGGCGACCTCTACGCCGACGTTCAGCAGGACGGTCAGGTGGGGCGCAAGGGCGGCGCGCACCTTGGGCGAGAGGACGCTGCCTCCTCCGAGCGCGATCACTGTTCCGGGCTGCGCCTGGGCCAGCAGACGACAGGCCAGCTGCTCCTCGGCCTCCCTGAAGGACGCCTCGCCGCCCTGCTCGAATTGCTCGGCGACGGAATGGCCGAACTGGGCTTCGAGCAGACGGTCTGTGTCGAGCGCTTTGGTGCCCAGGGCCGCGGCGACTTCGGCGGCGACGGTGCTCTTGCCGGCGCCCATGAAGCCGATGAAGACGAGTGCCTTGCGCGGGGTGAGGGCTAGCTTCGCCATGTCGCTCGCTGTGGGTCCGCCGGGGGAGCGCTCGCGCGGGTCCGCGGGCGGCCGCGCGTACAGGTCAAGGAGACGGCCATCCGATCCGCTCGCGGTAGGCCTCCACGGTTTGGCGCACGTCGTCGATGTGGTCTCCGCCGAACTTCTGGCGGTAGGCGGCGGCGAGCACGAGCGCGACCATCGCCTCGCCGACGACGCCGGCGGCCGGGACGGTGCACGAGTCGGTGCGCTCGCGCAGGGCCTCGGCCGGCTCGTGGGAGGCGATGTCGACCGAGCGCAGGGGCTTGGTGAGAGTGGGCAAAGGCTTCATCGCGCCACGCACGATCAAGGGCTCGCCCGTGGTCATGCCGCCCTCCAGGCCGCCGGAGCGGTTGGTCTCGCGGTAGTAGCCGCGCTGGGGCGAATAGAAGATCTCGTCGTGGGCTTGGGAGCCGGGCACTCCCGCGATGCGAAAACCGTCGCCTAGGGAGACGCCCTTCATCGCTTGGATCGAGAGGATCGCCATCGCCAGGCGCCCGTCGAGTCGCTCCTCCCAGGAGACGTGGGAGCCGAGCCCGGGCACCAGCCCGAAGGCTTGCACCTCGAAGACGCCGCCGAGCGACTCGTTTGCCTTGCGCAGGGCGTTGATCTCGGCGACCATCGCCCGCCCGGCCTGCTCGTCCAGGCAGCGCACAGGGGACTCGTCGATCTCGTCGAAGTCCTCCAAAGCGAGCGCGTGGTCGGCTTCGGGCGCATGCACGGAGGCGATTTGGATCACGTGGGAGCGCACCTGCACGCCGAGCGCTGCCAGGAACGCCTTGCACAGGGCGCCGCCCGCGACGCGCGCGGCGGTCTCGCGCGCGGAGGCCCGCTCGAGGATGTTGCGGACATCGTTCTGCTTGTACTTCCAGGTACCCACCAGGTCGGCGTGTCCGGGGCGTGGCAGGTGCACCTCGGGCACCTCGGCACCCTCGGGCAGCGGCCACGGAGACATGCGCTCTTCCCAGTTTGCATAATCCCTGTTCTCTACCTGTAGCGCGATCGGGCCGCCGAGTGTGAGTCCGTGGCGGACACCCGCGGTCACACGGGCTTTGTCCTTCTCGATCTTCATGCGTCCGCCACGGCCGTGGCCGAGTTGGCGACGAGCCATGTCGGTGTCGAGTTGCTCTTGGCTCAGCTCCAGGCCGGCGGGGAGGCCCTCGACGAGGCAGGTGAGGCCGGGCCCGTGGGACTCGCCGGCGGTGATCAAGCGGAGCGTCATCTGCGCCTTAGCTTATTTGCTTGGGCCCCGCGGCCCCACCGCGCTGGAGCGGCGACGGCCGGCGCGGGTGGCAGGACCGGCTCTAGCGGTGGCTGCGTAGCGCCGCGTGAGCTTTGGCTTGCACTCGCGCGCTCGTGGCCTTGGTCGCGGCGTGCGCAACCTTCGCCCGGCGGGCAGCGCGTGCGGCGCTAGCGCTGTTCTTCTTGGCGATGCTGACGACCTTCAGTTCGTAGACCACGACCTGGCCGCTCGCTTCGATGTATTCCAGTTCCTCGGAGTGCCCGGCTTCCAAGTCGATCGCCTGACATTCGGAGTTACTCGGCAAACACGCGCCCGTTCCGTGCAGGATCGGCGGGGCGAGCAGCTTGAAGACGGCGCCCTTGCCGTTCTCGCTGACCCTTTCGAAGGTGAAGCGCACGTCCTGCTTGGAGGGAAACGGTTGTCCCAACTTCAAGCTCTGATAGGGCGCCAAGGTGGCCGGCTGACCGGGCGTGGTGGAGGCGGGCCCGAACAGGACGGAGACGTCGTAGTCGAGTTGGGGCTTGGCCGGCTTTTTGGGAGCTGGCGCGGGGGCCGGTTCTTTTGCCCCTGAACCGGAGCCCGAACCTCCCGAGGACCCTCCTGAGGACGACCCGCCGGAATTCGCGGCGCCTGAGCCGCTCGGCTGGCCGGTCGAGCTCGACGTCCCTGCACCGGCGCTCGCGCTTTTGGCCGCGGGCGCGGTTGGCAACGGCACAAACGGGTCGCGTGTGGGACCTTGACTCTGATAGCGCACGCCGCCCGGCGTCTCGGAGACCGCCTCGTTGGGATTGGCTGAAGCCACGCTGACGCCAAGCGAACTGGTGCCGGTCACGGGAACGAGCGGCGCACTCGCCACCGTCGCCGGAGCCGAAGCGCTCGAGCCACCCTTGACGGTGTAGCCAATGGCCGCGAGCAGCACCACACCGAGCAGCGCCACGAATGGCAGGAGGCGGCGCGAGAGCAGGTCGGCCTTGATCGATTGCAGGAACTCGGTCATGGGTTGGCCTTGATCACGGCCGGCGCGGTCGCCGGAGCTGACGTCGTGGAGGAGCTACTGGCCGGCGTCGCAGCGGACGGGCCGGCCGCGGTGGCGCCGGCCAGCGAAGATTGGCCGGCGGGCAACACGTAAGCGGTGGCCGTGATCGTGCCGGTCAGCTGAGCCGACTTGGGTTTGCCGGAGGAGCTTTGCGCTTCGGAGACCGGCGCCAGGCTGACGCTGTCGATCGTGAGCAGACGGCCGCTGACGTGCAATGCCCCGCTTGCGGTCTGTAGGGTGAAGCCTTCGAGTTGGTCCAGGAGCTTGTAGAGGTCCACGAAGCTACCGTTGAACACGAACGTGAAGGGCTCCTGAGTGAATCCGCCGCTCGCCGCGGTCGGGGTCGCACTGGCCGCAGAGCTCGAACTGCTGGAGCCGCTGGCGCCCGTCGTGATCGAGGAGAACTGCACATCGCGACGGTGTGTGGCCTTGTCGAGCGTGTAGATGAGCGCGGGCGTTTCGGGCGTGGAGGGGACGGCCTGTCCGAGGCTCACCAGCGATGCGTAGGCGGTCGAGTATTGGGCGCGCGAGCTGGCGGCGCTGTCGGCTTCGGATTCGGCGGTCGAGACCTGTTGGCGGGCCGCTTCGACTTCCGCGTTCACCTTCGAGGCCTGTTCGCGCTTGGGCGCGACAACTGTGAACCAGGCGCCCAGCAAGACGGCGAGCGCCACGATCCCGACCAGCATGAGGCGGTCGCGCCCGGTCATCGGGGCACCGCCTTGCCTTGGGCCGCGACCTGCTCGTGCGTGCCAGCGTGGTGGGCGGCGGCCGTCGAGGCGCCACCGCTTGAGACCGTCGGCAAAGGACCGGAGGGCAACCCCGTGAACACGACCTGGGCGGAGAAGCTCGCATCGCCGGAGCCGCAGCCCCCGCCGGTAGCGCTCGCACCAGCGGAACCGCTGCTTGCCCCCGACTGGGTCGAGCTCTGCAGTTGCACTTCGCTGGCGCCGTCCATCAGCTTCAGGCGTTGCAGCGCTTGGGCGACCGTCGCTTGGTTGGTGGCGCACCCCGTGAGCGTGAACACGGGCACGCTGCCCGCCGGGGTGCTGGAAGCCGCCGCGCCCCCCGCTGCCGGCGCCGCCGCTGTGCTGGAAGCTCCGCTCGCGCCCGCTGGGCCGACGGCGCCGTGAAGACTGGCCAAGGCAGTGTCACCTGGCATTACACGCCCCAGCTCGTGCAAGGCGTGCGACCAGTCAAAGCGCGCCTGCACCAATTGCGCGACGGTTTGTGTGCGCTGGTTGGCCATCGAGACGAAGCTGGTGTAGGGCGCGAGCTGGCCGGTGCGCACCTTGATCGCTTCGGCCTGCGCGGTGAGCGTGGCGGCCTGGCCTTTTTGGCTTGAGATCTGGTGACTTGCGCTGCCGTACATCAAGATCAGGACGGCCAGCCCGGCGATCATGCCGAGCACGATCAGGGCGCCGCCACCGGAGCGGCCGGTCAGCGAACCGGCGCCTTGCCGTTGTTCGCCGGGGATGAGGTTGACGGCCTTCATCGCGGCGCCTCCTCGACCGCAAGGCCGGTGGCCACCGCGAGTCGCTCGGCGGAGACGGTGCCGAGCGCGTCGTCGCCGGTCAAGCCGACGGTCTGCGGCGTGACCGGGACCCTCAGCTCGTTTTGCAACGCTTGGGCGAAGCCTTTGATCTGCAGCGCCGGCCCGCTCAGAACGACGCTTGCTACCTCGCCTCCGCCCTCTTGGGAGCGATGGAAGTCAAGCGAATTGCGCACCTCCCCGGCGATTTCCCGCACGCCGGCCGCCAGGACCGGACGCGCATCGATCTTGGGCTCGGCGGCTGTTGCATAGGGAGCCTCCGCGGGTGCACTGTCCGAAGCAATCTCGGAAGCCGCATACGAGGACTCCGCCGGGGCCTGGTAGGGCTCGCCGCTCACCTGCGCTGCGGCTCCGTAGGCGTCGCCGGTCGCCTGCACGGGCGCTCCGTAGGGATCGCCGATCGCGGCTGGGTCGCCGAGCGCGGACACAACCGGGTTGGACTCCTCCAAGTTCACAGACGCAAGCAGGTCGCGAGCTTCCTGCAGCTTGATCCCGTGACGCTCGGCGATCTCGGTGGCCATCGACTCGAGACCGCCGCTGACGACACGCGTGAAGCGACAAACGGTGTCCTCGGCGATCGCCATGTTCGTGAGTCCGCCCACGTTCAAATACAGCACGCGCCCGGCGTGCTCCTCATCGGAACGGTGCAACGAGCGGATCAGGGCAAAGGCGGACAGGTCGATCCCTTCGGGACGCAACCCGGCTCCGCGAACGGCGCTGAGCAGACGTTCGACCATGTCGAGCTGGGCCGCGACGACGATCACGCGCTGGCGCGGCCCGCCAGGCGTATCGATCACGCCGAGCGGATGGAAGTCGAGCACCGCGTTGTCGAGCGGCATCGGCACCTGATCCTCGGCTTGGAAACGCACCGCGGTGGCCAACTCCTTGCGATCGGTCAGCGGCGGCAGCTCCAAGGTGCGCAGGACGGTGCGCTGGTTGGCCACGCCGACCCTGACGCGCTTGTCCAGACGCGAATCGGCAAACAACTCACGCAGCGTCTCAGCCAGCACGCCGCCATCGAGCACCTCGCCCTCGCGCACCGTGTCCGGCGGCAGAGGCATGCCGGCGGCGCGCTGTACGAGGATCGAGCCGTTGACGCGGGCCTGCACGGCGCTCACGTAGCCGGGTTGGATGTCGAGCCCGACGAGCGTCGCGCCGCGACGCGAGCCGCCGCGGCTCAGTTTCAGTTCGGGGTTGGCCATCGCCAGCAGCTTGCGCTTGCTCTTGGGCTCGGATGCGACCGGGGCGATCGGCTCCGGTGGAGCGTCGACCACGATCGACTCTGGGCGCAGCAGGCTGAGGTTGTCGTCGGACATTTGAGATTCCTTGGGCCGTCTAGTTGAGGAAGTGGTTGGTGTAGAGGTCGACGAGCTGCGCGCCCGCGAAGATCGCGACGAGCGAGCCGAGGGCCAGGAAAGGTCCGAACGGAACGGCGGTCTTGCGCGCGACCAAGGCGCCCTTGTGGGCCGCCACGAAAGCGCCGAACAGGACACCGGCAAGCAGCGCGATCAACATTGCGGGGGCAACCGCGCTGCCCAAGAACAGGCCCATGACACCGGCGAGCTTGACGTCGCCCATGCCCATCCCGCCGGGGTAGGCCATCGCGGCGATCAAGAGCGCCCCGCCCGCCAGCGCGCCGGCGAGCAGCCGGGCGGGCTCGCCGCTCGGGTCGAGCGCTGTGCCGATGCCCAGCGCGAGGATCGCGCCGAGCGCGGTCAGCTTGTTGGGGATCACGCGGTGCTCGGCATCGATCAGGACGATCGGCACGAGCAGCAGGATGAAGGCCACGTTCAGCGCGATCGTGGCGGGGCTGCCTCCGGCCAGCACAGCGCCGACACACAACAGGCCGGCCAAGGCCTCGACGAGTGGATAGCGCTTGGAGATCGGCGCCGAGCAGTTGCGACAGCGTCCGCGCAGCAACAGCCAGGACAGGACAGGGATGTTGTCGTAGGGCTTGATCGCCACCCCACACGCAGTGCAGTGGGAGGCCGGGCGCAAGAGCGACTCGCGGCGCGGCAAGCGGTAAACGACGACGTTGAGAAACGATCCGATCATCGCTCCGAACACGCCTGCGAAGGTTGCGGTCTCCATGGACCGATGATCGGCGTCTTGGGTCCGGCACTTGAGCGCTTTTGCAATCGCTCACCCAATTTCCCGCGGGCCGATCTCCAAGCACAGCAAAGGGCGGCCTTGACGGCCGCCCTCGGTGCTGCGCTCGATCTCGGGACGATGCCTGAAGTTTGCTACCAGCTGCCCGATTTCGCGCCCGCACAGCCCGTGGTGGGACTGGTGCATGTGCGCGACACGACGCCCGCTTTGTTGGTGATCTTGAAGACGTCTTTGGTCGTCGGCGATTCGACTTCGAGTTCGTAGCCGGCGCCGCTTTCGATTTCTTTGGCTTCCTTGAGGTACGTGGTCTTGGTCGTCCCTTCGGAGGTCGGGATCGATTTTTCGTATTCGGCGACTTTCGGCTTGCTGACTCCGGTGTAGGTGCCGTTGCTGTCCGTGGCGATCGACTCGATCGTGGTCTGGGCGGTACGCGCAAGCTCCTTGGCCTGAGCATCGTTGGCCTTGCTCTTCTGGTTGAGGAACGAGGGGATCGCGATCGCGGCCAGGATGCCGATGATCAGGATCACGACGAGGAGCTCGATCAGCGTGAAGCCCGACTCCCCCTTCGCTCGCAAATATCGTTGATGGCGCACCGGCGACTCCTAGGTTAGGTCTGTGGGATGCCAGAGCTCGTATGTCGCCCATTTGCGACCCGGCTGCTGGGCCGTCGGCTTTGTCGTCGCACTGAGGTGCTTGCCGTATTCCGTGCCTGGCTTCTTGACTAATCGGCAAGCGAGACGTCCAAGCTTGAGCTTTGGCAACTGGATGCAACATATCTTCCTAACAAAATTCCAACATAGCCAGTCGGGCTTATCCGATGCAAAAAAGGGGGACGGCCGATCGGCCGTCCCCCTCACTGCGAATCTACGTCTGTCCGAGGCGAAACGCCGCGGATCTTTTATTTACCAGCTGCCGGATTTTGCACCTGAGCAGCCGGTCGATGCGCTTGAGCAGGTTCGCGTCACTTCTCCGTTTGAGCCACGCGTAATCGTGAACACGTCACCAGTCGCTTTGGAAGTCGACGTGATCGTGTATCCCGTGGCGCTGGCCGCGGTAACGGCAAACGTCGCGCTCGATGTTTCGTTGAGCGTAGGCTCAACCGCCTGGATTTCCGCGGTTGTGGCGGCGGCTTTAGAGCTGTTCAAGTATTCCCCGTTGTGATCGGTCGAATACGTCTCCATCGCCGTCTCGCCGGTACGAACCTGCGACTTGGCGGCGGCGTCATTGGCCTTGCTCTTCTGGTTCAGGAACGAGGGAATGGCGATCGCGGCCAGGATGCCGATGATCAGGATTACCACCAGAAGCTCGATGAGCGTGAAGCCACCCTCATCTTTGGAGCGCTGGCGCAGTCGATATAGCATTTGAATCCTCCTGGATTCCGTTTCTGGGCGCCAGCCCCGTTCCAACCGTCACCTTTTGACGATGCGTTTCCTCCGCGAATCGTGAGATTCACTTCGGAGCCGCCGGCTTTGCCTTACACCCTCATAGGGCGCTTGCCTTGTACCGCGGTCTGGCTTGTCAGCGCGTACATCGACTGTTCGAGTTGAGCGCTTTAGCCCTGCACGCCGTTTGGACGATTGTCCCTTAGTTCAGCGACGTTTGGCGGCCGTCTGTTCGCGCTGAAACTCCTGCGCGTCCATCCCTGTCAAACGCTCGCCGCCGCCGCGACACCACGGACACGTCACCTTGGTAGTCAAGCCACCCAGATTGGAGATGACCTTGCCGCTGCCGTGACACGCCATGCAGACGCGCTCCTCGGAGTCGGACTTGCCCGATGCCCCGTCGGCCCCCTCGGCGCTGTTGTCTTCGTCTGAGTCGCTCATCGGCCCCTCACCCTACCTACCCGCACGGCCATCGGCTCCTACGACTAGCGTTCCTAGCAGTGAGGACCCAGAAGACCCACCTGCCGTGGCTCGCGCTCGCCGCGATCACCGCCCTCGCGGCCGCCTTGCGGCTGGTCGATCTCGGCGCCGTACGGCTCGACCCCTTCTACGACGCCGCCGTGCGCTCGATGGGCCTCTCCTGGCACAACTTCTTCTTCGGCGCGTTCGAGCCCGGCGGGAGCGTCTCGATCGACAAGCCGCCGGTCGATCTTTGGCTACAGGTCGCCTCCGTCAAGCTCCTCGGCTGGGGCTCGGTTTCCCTGAAGCTACCCGAGGCCTTGGCTGGAACCGCCGCGGTCCCCCTGCTCTACGCGGCGCTCGCGCGACCCTTCGGCGTGCTCGCAGGCCTGCTTTCGGCCTTGGCGCTGGCGGTCCTGCCGATCGAGGTGATCACCGCCCGCTCGGACACGATGGACGCCGTCATGATGCTCCTGCTCGTGCTCGCCCTCTTCGCGGCCCTGCGCGCCTGTGAAAACGACAGCACCGCCTGGCTGCTCGCAGCTGCCGCCGCGCTTGGGATCGCCTTCAACGTCAAGCTGCTCGAGTCGATCGTCGCCGTGCCCGGCCTCTTCGTACTCGTCTGTCTCGGCATGGGATCCGCACGATCCGAATCCCATCGCGAGGAGACATCCACACCAGAGTCCGAGGCCCCCACACCAGACTCCGAGCCCCGCTTCACGAGCGGCGAGCGGCGCAAGTCCCGTAGGAGGCTGATCGGCCGCCTGGCCGCAGCCGGCGTCGTATATGCGATCGTCGCCCTCTCCTGGCTGGGCGCGACACTTCTGTTTCCCTCCCACGAGCGCCCCTACGCGATCGGCTCCACCAACGGCAGCGCCTGGAACGCGGCCTTCGTCTTCAACGGCTCAGAACGCCTCAGCGGTAAAACCGTCGAAGTCGGCCAATCGGCCACGCCCGCCACCCGCCAGATTCGAGCCGGGCACGTCACCGAGACCGCCAAGCCGATCGCTCCCCCCTCCCTCACCCGCCTGCTCGCGCACGATGGCCAACTCCCCGCCAAGTGGCTCGGATGGGAGGCCTTGGCCGCCCTCCTGCTCGGAGTCTTCGCGCTCCTCGTCGTCCTGCGGCGCCGCGTCTCCTCCCTCCAGCGCGCCGCCACGATCGGGATATTCGTGTGGTTGGCGACCGGTCTCGTCCTGTTCAGCGCGATGGCACGCCTCCACCCCCGCTACGTCGAGAGCTTCACCCCCGCCGTGGCCGCCATGTTCGCCATCGGTGTCCACTTCCTCGCCGGCCTGCCCGGCCGCGCGCGGCTCCTGGCCCTACCCATCGCCGCTCTCCTGGCGGTCCCACTCGTCGCGAGCGTCGAAGCCATCGCCGACCACACCTCCGACGCCGGCAACGTCGGCGCCCTCCCCCCCGCCGAGCAGCGCGCCCTCAGCGCCTACCTGCTCGCCCACCGGGCGGGCGCCCGCTACGAGCTGGCCGCCGCCTCCTCGACCAGCGTCGCCTCCCTGATCGTGCAGGACCAGCGCCCCGTCCTGATGCTCACCACCTACAACGGGCTCCCCTTCACCGGCGTCGCCCGCCTGCGCGCCCTGATCGCCCAGGGAGCCGTCCGCTACGCCTTCCTCAACTCGACCTGTCCCCGCACCGCGCCCACCCCCACCAACGCCGGCTGTGCGCCCGCCGCGCTATGGATACGCGCCCACGGCACCGACGTCTCGCGCCAAGCCGGCCTGGCGCCGGGGGTCCTGTGGCGACTCACACCTCCTGCCGCCACACACCCGCGCGCGCGCGTGCGTGGCCTGGGGATCCCCCGTGGGTAGTACCTTGAGCACGGTGGACACCCCCGCTTCGATGCACATCCTCGTCGTCGACGACGAGGCTTCCTTGCGCGACACCTTGACCCGCTCCTTCTCCAAGGAGGGCCACACCGTCGAGGCGGTCGCAGGCGGCGCCGAAGCGATCGCCCGCGCGGGCGCCGAACCCTTCGACGTGATCCTGCTCGACGTCGCGCTCGGAGCCGGGCCCAACGGCTATGACGTCTGCCGTGCCCTGCGCGATCAGCGCAACATCGTTCCGATCATCATGCTCACCGCGCTCGATACCGAGGCGGACGCCGTCCAGGGCTTGGAGGCCGGAGCCGACGATTATGTAACCAAGCCCTTCGGCCTGGCTGAGCTGCGTAGCCGCATCCGCGCCGTCCTGCGCCGCTCCGGCCCACGCGCGATGGGCCGAGAGGTGCTCAGCATCGGCCCCGTCACGCTCGACCGCTCCCACCGCGAGGCCACCGTCGACGGCGAGCAGGTCAAGCTCACCTTCTCCGAGTTCGAGCTGCTCGGTCAACTGATGAGCGAACCCGGGCGCCTGTTCAACCGCCAAGAGCTCTTGCGCGCGATCTGGGGGGACTCCGCCTACCGCGACCCGCGCGCGATCGACGTCCACATCCGCCACCTTCGCGAGAAGATCGAGCAGCGACCCGAGGAGCCCAAGCTGATCCTCACCGTCCGCGGAGCCGGGTACCGCTTCCAGGAGCCGTGAGTCCCGAGCCCGCCGACGGCCTGGCGGCCGGCTCCGGCGCCCCCGCCCCGCGACAGGGCTCCCTCGGCCTGCGCTCCCTGCTCCTCGGCCTGCGGCCCCGCGTGTTCGTGGCGCTCCTGCTCTCCTCCGCCGTCACCCTCGCCGTCGCCGCCCTCGCCCTGCTCTCCCCGCTCGAGCACCGCCTGCGAGCCGACGGCGAACGAGCCGTCTACACCGCCATCTCCGCCTCGCGCGCCGAGCTCGCCGAGATCCGCCTCGACCCCGCCACCAGCCGGCCCAGCCCGCCCGAACTGGCCGCCTCGATCGCCCTCTTGCGGCGTCGCTCCGGCGCGCAGGTCACGGTGCTCGGCCGCCGCCTTGAAACCGTCTACGCCCCCGTCAACCAAGACCTCGACGTGCCCGACTACTACGCCCAAGTCGACCGTGCCCTGCGCACCGGCCATGGCGTTCACAGCCTCATCGGCAACGAGCTCGTCGCCGCCGAGCCGATGCAGATCGGCAAGGACGGCCCGATCGACGCCGTCGTCCTCGTGCGCCGCCTCGAATACGTCAGCTCGGCCGTGCGCGTCGTGCGAAACGCCTTCATCGACGCCGCCGCCGTCGGCTTCGCCGTCGCCCTGCTGCTCGGACTCGCGCTCACGACCACCCTCCTGCGACGCCTCGAGCGCTTGCGCGAAGCGGCCGGCGAGCTCGAACGCCGCGGCCTGGAGGCACCGATCCACGTCGACGAGCGCCGCGACGAGATCGGCGACCTCACGCGCGCCTTCGCCAGCATGCAAGCGCGCTTGCGACGCCAAGAAGAGGCGCGCCAAGCCTTCGTCGCGACCGCCTCGCACGAGCTGCGCACCCCCCTCGCCTCGCTCGACGGGACCTTGGAGCTGCTGCAAGACGACCTCCAAGCGGACACCCTCGATTTGCAGGACGCCCGCGAGCGGGCGGTTCGCGCGCGCGAACAATCCTCGCGGCTGTCCAGCCTCGCCACCGACCTGCTCGACCTCAGCCGCCTCGACGCCGAGCTGCCTTTGCGCAGCGAGCCCGTCGAGCTGGGCGAGCTGTGCCGCGCCGTCACCGCCGAATTCGAGCGTCGCGCCCACGCCCGTGGCGTGCGAATCGCCGCAAGCGAGCTCGCCGAGGCTTCATGGGCCAAGGGCGACCCGGGAGCCATCGCGCGCATCGCGCGCATCCTGCTCGACAACTCCATCGGCGTCGCTCCGACCGGCTCCACGATCCACACCACCGTGGGCACCCACGGCGACTGGGCCGAGCTCACAGTCCGCGACTCAGGCCCCGGCGTCCCCGTGGAGGAGCGCCATCGCATCTTCGAACGCTTCCAGCGCGGCTCCACATCCGGCGGGCGCAGCGGCTTCGGGCTCGGCCTTGCGATCGGCCGCGAGCTGGCCCTGCGCATGGATGGATCGCTCGAGCTCGACGTCCACGCCTCGCCGGACCAAGACGAGCGCGGCGCCACCTTTACACTGCGCCTGCCCGCCTGTGCCCTTGAGGGTGTGGCCCAGATCGAACGAGACGATTCATGACAGACCTCCCATCCACCCTCGCTGAGGTCGCCACCCTCGCACGCGACTCCAAGCGGATCGCGCTCGACACCGAGTTCATGGGAGAGGGTCGCTATCGCACACTCCTGTGCCTGATCCAGCTGGCCGTCGCCGGCGACACCGGCCAGGAGCACCCTGACGGGCATGAGCGGATCGAGATCGTCGACCCGCTCGCCTACGCGGCCGCCAAAGCCGCAGCTCCCACCTCTGCCGAGGGCGGATCGGGGCCGCTCGGCGAGGCGGGGGTCCCGCTCGCCCAAGTCCTCGAAGACCCAGACATCGAGGTCGTGGTGCACGCCGGACGCCAGGACATCGCGCTCCTGCGCCGGGCGCTCGGGTGCGAGGTGCGCAACGTATTCGACACTCAAATCGCCGCCGGATTCGTGGGAATGCCAGCCCAATGCTCCTATGACACCTTGCTCTCCGAGCTGCTCGGCGTCAAGCTCGCCAAGAGCGCCAGCTTCACCCGTTGGGACACACGACCCCTCTCGCCCGAGCAGCTCTCCTACGCGCGCGAGGACGTCGTCCACCTCAGCGCCCTCGCCACCGAGCTACAGGACCGCCTGCAGCGATCCGGGCGCCTCGCATGGGCGCGAGAGGAGTGCGAGTTCCTGGAGAGCGTCACCGACGAGCGCGACCTCGACACGATCTTCTCGCGGCTACCCCGGATCCGCGGCATGAACGCCGCCTCCCAAGGCATCGCGCGCGAGCTCGTCGCCTGGCGTGAGCAGACCGCCGCCGCCCGCGACCGCCCCGTCCAAAGCGTGCTCGGCGACGCTCCCTTGGTCGAGATCGCCAAGCGCAAGCCCACCTCCACACGCAAGCTCCAAGACATCCGGGGAGTCGGCCAAGGCTCGATGCGCAAAGGCGGCGAGGACCTGCTCGCCGCGGTCCAGCGCGGCCTCGACCACGCCGGCGAGCCGCTCACCAGCGGTCCCCGCCCCCCTCAGCCCCGCCCCCAGGATGCCCCCCTGATCGCGCTCTCAGAGGCCTTGGTGCGAGCCCGAGCCCGCGAGGCCGAGCTCGCCTACGAGCTGCTCGCCTCGCGCGCCGACCTCCAAGCGATCGTGGCCGACCACCGATCCGGTCGGCGTGCCGACGTGCGAACCCTGCGAGGCTGGCGCTCCGAGCTGGTCGGCGAAGAGCTCTTGGCGCTGCTCGACGGACGCATATCTCTTGCAGTGCGCGACGATCGGATAGAGGTCACGCAATAGGCCGGCCAAGGAGCTTAAGAGTTGCCGCGAATCGCTCCCCGCGCGCCTTGGCGCGCGCAGGGTTCAAGGGGTTCTATTCAATATGGTTGTAGACGGTAAACATCGGCATGTACATCGAGACGACGATGAAGCCGACGATCGAGCCGATCACGATGATCATGATCGGCTCAAGGATCGAAGTGAGCGCTTTGACAGAAGCTTCGACCTGGTCCTCGTAGAAGTCCGCAACCTTGCCCAGCATCTCGTCGAGCGCCCCGGTCTCCTCGCCGACCCCCACCATGTGGGTGACCATCGTCGGAAAGATCGAAGTTTTGGAGAGCGGCTCGGCGAGCGTGCCGCCGCGCTTGACAGAGGAGATCACGCCGTCCATCGCCTCCTCGACGGCAACGTTGCCTCCGGTCTTGCCGACGATCTCAAGCGCCAGCAAGAGTGGGACGCCGGCCGCCATCAACGAAGAAAGAGTGCGCGACCAGCGCGCCACGGCAACCTGCTGCACGATCGTGCCGATCTTCATCGGCACACGCAAACGAAAACGGTCCCACTGTGGGCGCCCCCACTTGGATTTCTTCCACTTGATGAAAGTGAAGATTGCAAGACCAGTGCCCGCGAACATGGCCCACCAGTAGCCGACGACCGCGTGTGACATCGTGACCGAAACCTGTGTGATGGCAGGCAATTCGCCGCCGAACTGCTTGAACACGCCGGCAAACACTGGGACAAGGAAGGCGACCAAAGCCATCATCACGCCGACCGCGAAAGTGATGACAAGCGCCGGATAGATCATCGCCGAGCGAATCTGTCGCCGCAGCGATGCTTCCTTCTCGAGCTGGTCGGCGACCTGCATTAGAGCGCCCTCCAAGAGGCCACCCGCCTCGCCCGCTCTCGTCATAGCCACGAACAAAGGGTTGAACACCTTCGGGTGAGATTCCATCGCCCCGCTCAACGACAATCCCGCCTCGACGTCCTTGCGCACCTGGACGACTGTCTCCTTCAGGAACTTGTTCTCGGTCTGTTCCTCGAGCACATAAAGGGCCCTGAGGATCGAGAGGCCCGAGGAGATCATCGTCGCCAGCTGGCGTGAGAACACAGCCAGCTCACCGGCCTTGACCGTCTTCAAGAAGCTCAACTCGATCTCGCGCGAAGCGTGCTTGTCGGCTATGTCGAGCACGATCATGCCGCGCGACTTCAGCTGATTGGAAACGGCCTCCTTGGAGTCCGCGTCGATCTCGCCGCGAGCCTTCACGCCGGCCAGATCCATCGCCTTGAAGACATAGGTACTCATGCGGCCATCGCTCCAGCGCCCATCAGGCGACGCAGCTCCTCGGGTGCCTGCGAGCGCGATTCGGCCTGCTTCTGGGAGACCTTGCCCGTGCGCACGAGGGAAACGAGCGCCGCATCCATCGTCTGCATCCCCTGGGCCGAGCCGGTCTGAAGCACCGAGTAGATCTGGTGGGTCTTGCCCTCCCTGATCAGGTTGCGCACCGCCGGATTTGGCACCAGCACCTCACACGCGGCGACCCGACCCGCCCCATCGGCGGTCGGCAACAACTGTTGGGTCACGACGCCTTGCAGAGCCACCGAGAGCTGGACCCGCACCTGGCCCTGCTGCTCAGGGGGGAACACGTCGATGATGCGATCGATCGTTTGCGCGGTGTCCTGTGTGTGCAGCGTCGCGAATACCAAGTGCCCGGTCTCTGCCGCCGTCAAGGCGGTGGAGATCGTCTCCAAGTCGCGCATCTCGCCGACCAGGATCACATCCGGGTCCTGGCGTAGGGCTGCCTTCAACGCATCGGCGAAGGACTGGGCGTCCGATCCCAACTCGCGCTGGTTGACCAAGCACTTCTTGTGTGCGTGCAAGAACTCGATCGGGTCCTCGATCGTCATGATGTGCTCCTCGCGCGTCATGTTGATCTCATCCAACATGGCCGCCAGCGAGGTCGACTTGCCCGAGCCGGTCGGCCCGGTCACGAGCACGAAGCCACGCGGCTTGCGTGTCAGCTCGTGCACGATCGGCGGCAGTCCAAGCTGGTCGATCGAGGTCAAGCCGAACGGGATCAAGCGGAAGGCCGCGCCGATCGCCCCACGCTGGTAATAAGCGTTGACCCTGAAGCGGGCGTGGCCGGGGATCGAGTAGGCGAAGTCCAGCTGCCAGTTGGTCTCCAACCGCTGGCGCTGATCGCCAGAGAGGATCGAATAGACGATCTCGCGCGTGTCGGTGTCGCTCAGTAGCGGATACCCCTCGAGTTGGACCAGACGACCGCGCACACGCACGGTGGGAGGCGCTCCGGCCGACAGGTGAAGATCGGAGGCACGGCGTGAGACGACCTCCATCAGCAGCTCGGCGAAATCGATGTTCATGCGGTTTCCTTGCCTGTGGCGGTCGCGCCTTGGGCGCGCGAGTGGGTTCTCATGGGCGACTTATCGGCAGACTCGCTCCACATCTCAACTGCTGCCGATCACGCGTGCTATCTCGGCGATCGAGGTCAACCCCTGGCGGACCTTCTGCAAGCCGTCCTCGCGCAACAGGCGCATGCCTTGTCGCACCGCGACGTCTCGCATCTCCTCGGCGGGGCGACGTTCCAAAGCCATCGCGCGAATCTCCGAGGTGACGCTCATCACCTCATACAGCCCGACCCGACCGCGATAGCCCGTGCCGTTGCAACGCCGGCAGCCCTTGGACTCATAAGCCTCCAGATCGACGATCGCCTTGTAGCCGTTCTCGCGCAGCACCTCGGCGGGCACGATCGTGCGCTGCTTGCAGTTGGAGCAAAGCATTCGCGCCAAGCGTTGAGCCAGCACGCAATCAAGCGCCGAGGCGACCAAGAAAGGCTCGATTCCCATCTCGACCAGTCGCGTGATCGCAGACGGCGCGTCGTTGGTGTGAAGCGTCGAGAGCACCAGGTGCCCTGTCAGCGCCGACTCCACCGCGATCTGCGCGGTCTCCCGATCTCTGATCTCCCCCACCATGATCACGTCGGGGTCGGCGCGCACCATGGCGCGCAAGCCGGTCGCAAAATTGAGTCCCACCTTGGCCGAGACCTGCACCTGGGTGATCCCATCGAGTTCGTACTCGACCGGATCCTCGACGGTGATGATGTTCTTCTCGGGCGTGTTCAAAGCGAGCAGCGCCGCATACAGGGTGGTCGACTTGCCCGACCCGGTGGGCCCGGTTACAAGCACCGCGCCGTGCGTTTCGTGGAAGGCCTTCTCGAAGCGCTCGCGCTCGGCGTCGGCCATGCCGAGCTTCTCGAGCTTCATCACGACCGAGTCCTTGTCGAGTATCCGCATCACGATCGACTCGCCGTGCACGCTCGGCAGCGTCACCACGCGCAAATCGATGTGGCGTCCTTCCACGGTCAGGCTCACGCGGCCGTCCTGGGGCAAGCGGCGCTCTGCGATATCGAGCTCGGCCATGATCTTCACGCGCGAGACCACACCCGCAGCCATGCGCCTCGGCACTGTTGTTATCTCCTGCATGATCCCGTCGACGCGCACCCTCACCCGCACCTCGTGGCCGTCGGGCGCCATGTGCACGTCCGAGGCGCCGCGCTCGACCGCTTGAGCCACGATCTGATTGACGAGCTTGACGACCGGTGCGTCGTCGGCGGTCTCGCGCAGATTGACGATCTCGGCCTGCGTGTCCTCGGCGTCCTCGACAGCACTCTCGCCGGAGACCACATCCTCCAAGCGCGCCATGCGCGAGATCAGATCGCCGATCGCCTCCGGCGAGGCGACCGCGACCCGGACCTCGTAGCCCGTCATGATCGCCACGTCGTCCACCGCCAGCACATTCGACGGGTCGGCCATCGCGAGCAGCAGCGTGCGCTTGTCCACGAACGCGACCGGCACCGCCTGGTAGCGCTTGGCCGCCGTATTGACGACCAGGTTGGCGGCGCCCATGTCCACCGGGAACGCTTCCAAATCCAGGTGGTCCAAGCCGTAGCGCTCGGCCAGCGCGCGAGACAGGCCGTCCGGCGTGATCGCGCCGCCGGCGAGCAACACTCGCTCGGGTGTCGTGCCTTCGTTGCGGGAAGCCTCGATCGCCGAGTCGACTCGCTCGCGCGGGGCCAGGCCCATCTCCACGATCACGTCGGTCAAGAAGCGCGAAGAGGAGCCGCGGCGCGTGGGCTGTGTCACGCCAGGTGGCAGCTCCCCCGCCTCCGCTGCGCGCGGGTGGGGCTCGTCCACGCCGAATCCGCCCGCGCGATCGCGCGTGTCGAGATCCCCGCCCCCGCCGAGAGTCTCGCGCTCGCCGCCGCGATCGGGATCGCGGCGCTCGAACTCCACGCTCACCTCGCGGGCGCCCTCGCCGAACAGCCCCTGCTCGTCGCGCAGACCTTCGGGGGGCGTGCTCATTGCCAACGCCCAACGCGGACGCGGTAAGACCGATTATGTAGCTTCGACGCCGGTAGCGCCGATGCCGGCTCCGCGCCGCATCGCCTCGAGCGGCGCGGGCCTGCCGGTCCATCTTTCGAAGCTGAGTGCGCCCTGTGCGAGCAAGACCTCCAAGCCATCGACGGTGCTCGCGCCCGCGTGGCGTGCCGCTGCGAGCAACGGCGTGGGGCCGTCGCGATAGACCAGATCGATGACATACGCATACTCACCGAGCAGATCGACGCTCAGGTGGAGTTGGTTGAGCGCATCCGCCTCACTGGCCGACCGTTGCAGTCCGACCGACGTGCAATTGACCAGCAGGTCCGCCGCGCCCGGACGCTCGACGACGCGAGCGCCGAGCTCCGCCGCCAGGATCGACGCCCGCTCGGGTGTCCTGTTCCACACCGAAACCTCCCTCGCTCCCCCGTGCAAGAGCCCCCAGATAGCGGCGCGCGCGCTGCCCCCGGCGCCGAGGACGAGCGCGCTCAGCCCCTCCGCGGAGCGGCCGGTTAGGGCCAGTGCGCCGAGCAGACCAGGAGCGTCCGTGTTCTCGGCCTCGATCGCGCCCTGCGGAGCGAAGCTGAGCGTGTTGGCCGCCCCGATCGCCCGCGCCGCCTCGCTGGCGCTGTCGGCGAGCGCCAACGCAGCCTGCTTGTGGGGAATCGTCACGTTCGCTCCCACAAAGCCCCCGGCGCCAAGCGCCCGCGCCGTTTGCACGAACAGCTCGGGGGGCACAGGCAGGCGCTGGTAGACCCAATCGTCCATACCCAACTCGGCGAAAGCAGCCTGGAACATCGCCGGCGAGCGGCTGTGAGCGACCGGCCAGCCGATCACTCCCAAACGCTTCATTTGGCGTGGCACGCCGGTACGCGCCCGCCGTTTTTCTGTACGGCTTCGCGATAGGCGGCCGCGTTATGTTCGAACTGGGCGTAGGAGGTGGAGAACACCTGCTCGCCGCAACCGTCCGCGCCAGCTACGTAATAGAGATAGGAGACTTTGGCCGGATGCGCCGCGGCCTCGATCGCGGCGGCACCCGGGTTTGAGATCGGCGTGGGCGGCAGGCCTTGGTGGATTCGAGTGTTGTAGGGGGAGTTGCTGGCCAGTTGAGATTCGGTCAGTGGATGGCTGAAGTCGTGTAGCGCGTAGCGCAAAGTCGAGTCCACGCCGAGCGTCATGTGTAGATGCAGGCGGTTGTAGATGACGGCCGCGACCAGCGCGCGGTCGTGCGGGACGGCCACCTCGCGTTCGATGATCGACGCGACGGTCAACAGTTCATACGGTGTCACGCCGAGCACCTTCGCGCGATGGATCTCGGCGCCACCGAAATTTTCGCGAAACGCCGCAAGCTGCTCGGAGACCAGTCGCGACGCCGGCGTCCCCGCATACAGTTCGTAGGTGGCCGGGAACAGGAAACCTTCGAGGTTCGGCGTGCCGGCCGGAGCGCCGTAGCGCGCCGGATCGAGTTCGCTGCTGCGCTTTGAGGCAAGCAGGTAGCTCCCTTTCAGACCGTCGGCATGAGCGAGCGCCGCGATCTGCGAGCGAGTGAAGCCCTCTGGGATCGTCACTTTGATGGTCGCGATCGGCGGTGGAGGCTTCGGCGCGGATTTGCGATGCAACAGCAGCACCGCTGCTGCCGCGATCCCGCCCAAGACCAGGAGCAGGACAAGCACCGCGCCCAGGCGAGCAGCCCTGCTGTGGGGGGCCGAGACGTGTGAGCGGTGCAAGTTGGGAGGGTGCAGGTGCTGCCTGTGCGTGGCAATCGGGGGTGCAGTGGCTGTTTGCGGCTCGTCCTGTGGCTCGACTGCTACGACTGGATCCGGCGTTCCGCCCACAACCTCGGGTGGATGCGCGGGGGCGATCGGGTGCTTCTGCTCGGCAGCGATCTGCTCGACTACAACCTCCTCATGGACCGACGTTGACTCCAACGCCGGTCCTGAGGGAGGCGGCAGCGGTGGTGCGGTCTGGCGGGGCGGGGGCGCGCCGGCTCGCTCGAGACGTCGCCGTTCGCGCTCCTGGCGAGCACGCTCGCGCTCCTCCTCGCTGCGCTCCCCTCCCCCGTTCTCTCTGCGGTCCCTGGCCAAGCGCGTGACCCTACTAAGGGCTGATCTCCGAGCGCGCCAACCATCCTTCGAGTAGCACGGCGGCGGCACGTGAGTCCTCGCTGGAGCTAGCGTGATCCATCGAAGCGGCGATCCGGGTGGTGAAGCGCTCGTCGTACAGGTCGAGCGGAACGTCCTCGCCGAGCCGCCTCCCAAGCATCTCTGCGAACGCCCGCGTCTCGCGCGTCTGATCGGTGTCTTCTCCGCGCAGGGACAATGGCAAGCCGACCACCACCCGTTCCACTTCGCGCTCGCGGACGAGCTGGTCGAGCGCAGCCAAACCACGGCGGCCCGAGGGCTTGGCCACGGGCTCGATCGGAGTGACGATCGTGCCCGTCGGGTCGCTGAGCGCACAGCCACAGCGCGCGCTGCCGTAGTCAAGCGCCAGGATGCGCATCGTCCCCCAACACGATCGTGCCGTAACCGACGATCACATCGCCCGCGTACAGGCACGCGACCTGTCCCGGTGCGGTGCGCTCCACCTGCTCGAGCATGTCGAGGTGCAGGTGGGCGTGGGTACCCGCGGGAGCTTGCCCCGCAACCGCACACGGGAGTCTTTGCCCGCGATAGCGAACCTTCACCCGATCGACGCAAGATCCGTCGCGATGCAACGTCACATCTCCGACGCTCACAGTTTTTGTGCGCAGGTGCTCGCGTGATCCTACCGTCACAGTGTTGGCGCGCGCGTCCGTGGCGATCACATAGATGGGTCCGTCGACCCCGCCCGTCCGATTGACGCCACGCCCGTCGATCCCCAGACCGTGGCGCTGACCCACGGTGACGGTGTGCACGCCGCCGTGCTCTCCCAGCTTGCGACCGTCGAGGTCCAGAATCGACCCCTCGCGACGCTCAAGACCCGCATGCCTTGCCAGGAAGTCGGCGCTGTTGGTTCCCGCCAAGAAGCACAGGTCCTGCGAATCGGGGCGCCGCGCCACCTCGAGCCCGGCGGCGGTGGCGAGCTCGCGCACCTCTGGCTTGGTCAGCTCCCCGAGCGGGAAATGCATACGCGCCAACGACCTCGGCGAAAGCGCCGCGAGCGCATAGCTTTGATCCTTGCGCTCGTCGACGGCCATACGCAGCAGCGGCTTGCCGACATGCAATCGGTCCTCTGCAAGCGAAATCGGTTGCTCCCCACCGTCCAAGGTCCCCTCGGACGACTCCTTCCCACTCCACCAAACGCGCGCATAGTGCCCCGTGGCGAGCGTACGCGCGCCGAGGCGGTCTGCCAATTCGAGCATTGCGTCCAGGCGCACCTTGCCGTTGCAACGCACGCAGGGGTTGGGCGTGAGGCCGGCCGCGTAGCCCTCGAGCCAGCCATCCACCACGCCTGCCTTGAACTCCTCGCGCAAGTCGATCGAGAAGTGCGCCATGCCCATGTCGTGGGCGATCTCGCGCGCCGAGCGCACCGCCTGCGCCGAGCAGCAGCTGCTCTCGCCGTCGTTCTCTGGATCGGACCAAAGCTCAAGCGTCACCGCCACAGCTTCTCGTTCCTCTTTGCCGACGAGCAGGGCCGCCACAGCACTGTCCACGCCCCCGCTCATCGCCACCAGCTGGCGACTCGCCGTACGCGCAAGCTGTGCCTGCGAGCGCGCCGCCCAGCCGAGCGCCCTGTGCAAAGCGTCCGCTGCGAGCTCAGCCGCGTGCAACTTGGCCCGGCTCAGCCCCCCCAGCTCCGAGGCGATCCGCGGGGCGCCGATCCGCGCGGCATCCAGCAGGCTCGCGCCTCGCACCAGCTCGATCGTGGCGCTGCCTGCCGCGATCGCGGCGCCGCAACCGCTCGCGTCAAAACCGGCGTCGACGATCTTCCCGTCGGGACTGTCCTGAGCGACTTCGACCGAGATGCGGATCAGATCGCCGCAGGCGGCGCCACCGGCCACACCCGTGCAGGCTTGCGCCGGCGTGTGGCCACGTCCAAGGGGGTGTTCCAGGTGCTGTGCCAGCGCCTCGACCGTCATGCAGTCGAGTGTAAGGACCGCGGGTCCTCGCAGCGCTCGTCAGCTCTTGGCTTCGCGTGCTTCGCTCACTGCCTGGCGCAGCGAGAAGACGTCGGTGAGGCCGGTCAGCGTGCTCACGACACCCTGGCGATTGACGATCAAGATCGTGGGCGTCTCGTAGACGTGCACGACTTCGGTGATCTTGCCGAACAGCCCGACCTGGTTGGCCAGAGCCGCGTGGACGACGACACTGCCTTTCGAACCGCCCGCAAGCGCGTTGGCCTGCAGGAGATCCTCGCGGCTGACGCTCGACCTCGGGTCCCAGAACACGAGCATGACCGTCTTGCCGTGCGCAAGCGCCGCTTCGACCGCTACCTGCTGGGCACTGCGCCCGAGATGGGCTTTGGCGACATGTCGGTTGGCTGACCTTGTGACGTGCGCGTGTGTGGTCGTCACAGTCCCCTTGGCCGTCGTGTGGGACACGGTTCTGTGGACCACAGTAAGCGATTTCTGAACTGTTGCCGAGGATGTGCTTGCGGTGGTGGGAGCCTGTGTTTCCTGGGAGGCTTCTCCAGACTTGTGCTGCAGTTCTTGAGCATTGCGCTGTGATGTCGCGACCGCGCCGTGAGCTTTGGCGATCGCGCGCGTCAACCCTTCAACCCCAGGCGCCGCTCCATGGTAGATCGGGGTCGGAGCGGCGGCGGCCTTCGCCTCGGCGACCGCGCTCGTCGATGGCGAGGGGTCGGCCGCGCCGGCCGAGCTGTTCGCGACGGCAGGAGCTTTCGCTGGAGCCGGTGCGCTTGGGCTGGAGCCGGAACCGTGCGAGCGCAGCGCGACTGCCCACACGACTCCGAGCAGCGCAACGACCGCCAGAGCGATCTGATAGGGACGAGAAAGTTGGGCCATCGCCCTTCACTTCGGCAGAATCGCCCGTCGAGTTGAACGGCCCACTCGCTCATGGACGTCGCGCAAGCCCAATTTCACGTCGCTCCTAGGCCAGATCACGCAGGCCCCTCAGGGCCGCGTGCACCACCTTGTCGGTCTCGAGCGTCTCTTGACTGCCGTCTTGCATGTCCTTGAGCGCGGTCTCGGTAGCACCGACCAGCGCGATATAGCGTGCCCCGAGACGGTTGGCCTGTCCGAGCTGTCCCTTCAGCGAGCGACCGGCCAGCTCCATGACCGCGCTCAGACCGGCCGAGCGGGCCTCGCTCAAGACTTCGAAGGCAGCCGCCTTGACCGACAGCGCCGACGGGTCTCCCCCGTCTGCCAGGCCGACGTAAAGGTCCAGGGCGTGCCCGCCCGCCGGCGGAGGACTGCCGGCGAGCAGAATCCGCTCGATCCCGGCGGCCCAACCGATCCCCGCGGTCGCCGGACCGCCGAGCCGCTCCACCAATCCGTCGTAGCGTCCGCCGCCGCCGACGCCGCTCTGCGCCCCGAGAGCGTCGCTCGTGAACTCGAATACGGTCCGCGTGTAGTAATCCAGACCGCGTACGAGTGTGGGATCGACCTCGTACAGCACGCCTGCTCGATCGAGCAGCTCGCGGACCGCGGCGAAGTGCTCTACGTCCTCGGCATCAAGCTCGTCCAGCAAACGCGGCGCCTCGCTCATGACGGCCACGGTGCCCTCATGGGCGGCATCGAAAGCCCGCAGCGGATTGAGCTCGATGCGAGCTCTCACATCCTCGGAAAGTCGCGCTTCGTTCTCGCGCAAATGGGTCTGTAGGCGTTCGCGATAGCGCTCCCTGCTCTGCTTCCCGCCGAGGCTCGACAGACGCAAACGCACCTCTCTTACTCCAGCCTCCTCCAGCAGCATCCCGAGCAACACGATCGACTCCGCGTCCAGCGCCGGATCCTCTGAGCCGAGGGCCTCAGCGCCGACCTGCCAGAACTGGCGATAGCGTCCAGACTGGGCGCGCTCGTAGCGAAAGAAGCTCGAGAGGTACCACAGCTTCACCGGCTGAGGACGCTTGTGCATCCCGTGCTCGACGTAGGCTCGGCAGACAGGCGCCGTTCCCTCCGGGCGTAGCGTCAGCGAGCGTCCGCTGCCGTCGGTGAGCGTGTACATCTCCTTCTGCACGATGTCTGTCGAGCCGCCCACCCCGCGCGCGAACAGCTCGGTCGCCTCCAGGGCGGGCGTCTCGATCCGCTCATAGCCGGCGCCCTCGAGGATCGAGCGCGCGCGATCCTCCAAAGCGCTGCGCACCGACGCCTGCTCGCCCAGCACGTCAAACGTGCCGCGCGGGGCCTTGATCTGCTCGCCTTTCAACGCTCGCCCGCGGGCTGCGCGCCCTCCGGCTGCCTCGCCGCGGCGCGCAACTCGCTCAAGAACGGGTTCGTGTCCCACTCGCGCCCGAGCGTCGTCGCGCCCATATGGCCCGGATATACGATCGTGTCCCGCTCGAAACGACCCATCAGCTCGCCGATCGAGCGCTCCAAGGTGCTCCAGTCGCCGCCCGGAAGGTCCACGCGACCAACGGAGCCTTGAAAGAGCACATCCCCTGAGAGCAGGGCACCGTCGAACGCATATGTGACGTGGCCGGGGCTGTGACCCGGCGTGAAGAGCACCTCGATGTCAAGGCCGGCGATGTTCAGCCGCTCGCCGCCCTTGACGGTCTGCTCGGCCCGCCAACTCTCAAACGGCCCGAAGCCAGGCATCGTCCATTTCATGATGTCGGCAAGAACCACGGTCTCCATCTCCGGGCAGTAGACGGGCGCGCCGGTCGCCCTCGCCACCGGCGCGACGGCACCGACATGGTCGAAGTGACAGTGTGTGATCAGGATCGCCTCGATCTGGGTCCCCAGCTCGACGGCGGCGTCGAGCAGGCGCTCCGCCTCCTCGCCAGGGTCGATCATCACAGCGCTGCCGGCCCGCTCGGAGGAGCGCACGATATAGGCGTTCTCCTGGATCGGCCCCACCGAGAAGCAGCGCACATCGATCATTTCGATCTCGCTCCGCTCACCTCGGTGTCGGTCGACTTCGCGTCGTCGGTCGTGAGCTCGCGTGGCTTGGGTTCGCTCGTCTTGGCCTTGACCGCCTTGGCCTCCTGGCGCGCCTTGGCCTTGCTTGCGAGCCTACGTTTGTAGAGCCAGGTGTCGGTGTAGTAGCTGATCGGCACGTAGGCGATCAGGACGATCGGGAACAGAGCGATCGCCTCGTTGGGCTTTTTCAGGAGCAGGATGCTGATCAGGAGCATCACCACCGCCGCCGCCATCGCCCGGTAGAACGCTCCGCGCCAGGTCGGCTCTCGTTCGAGACGATCGACCCGCTTGTCCTTGGACCTGCCGGTGCTCGCCTTGCCGGTCTTCTCCTCGGCGGTGGGCTTGCGCCCGGTACGCCCGCGCGACTCCACGACGCCGGCCGCGTTGCCACGGTGCTTGGTCTGCCGCTTGCGCTTCGTCTGGGCCATCTCGCGCCTTGTCGTCTCGTGATTGGGTCAGGTGAGGTCCCGTTCTGCGCGGGACACCTAGAACCCTAGTGCGTTCTCGATGGTTTGCGCCGCGGGATCGCCACCGACGAACACGAGGTCCCCGGGCAGGCCCTCCAAAGCAGCTTGCGGCGCGAGGCCGACCAGCTCGACCCGGGCGATCTCGGCGTGCTTGCGCACCGCCTCCACGACAGTCCTCAACGGCACCTCCAGCGGACGCTCTACGTTGGTCGAGACCTGGGGGATCATGTCTCGCGAGTCAGGAAGCAGCCCAGGGCCCCCCAGCGGAATGCCGATCGCCCGCACCCCGGGCAGTCCCGTCGATCCACCTTCTCGGATCGCTGCGGCGATCCGCTTGGCGTCCGCCACCGTGGCCGGGGCGGCGAGCTCCAGATTGAACGCCACCAGAGGCTCCCGCGCGGCCACGAGCGTCGCGCCCGCGCTCGGATGCAGCCGCGAAGGACCGAAATCGGGGCGCAACTCCCCAGCGCCGATTCGCTCCGCCATCCCGATCGTGCCGCCCCGGCGCAGGTCGGCCCGCGTACGGCCTTGGGCGAGCTCTCCGTACAGGAACACCGGCACGCCCACGCCCTCGCCGACCTCGTGGGCGACCACCAAGGCCTCCGCGCAAGCGGCGCCCCTCTGCGCAGGGTCGAGGTAGACGAGCGGGATGACATCCACCGCGCCGACGTGTGGGTGGGCGCCGATCTCCGCTGGAGCGCGCCCCTCGCCCACCTCGACGCGCTCGATCGCGACGCGCGTGCCCGCCACCAACGCGTCCGCAAGGTCGCCTTGGCTGCCCGCCAGCGTGAACACCGAACGGTGATGGTCGGGGTCTGAGTGCACGTCGAGCAGGCGCGCCTTGTCGTCAGCCGCGAACGCCGTGGCTACCGCCTCGATCGTCGCCTGGTCGCGACCCTCGGAGACGTTTGGGACGGCTAGCAGGGGCTTGGTGGAGGTCATCGGTGGTGCATCCGCGGCGGCGGCGGGAGGACCGGACGCTCGGCCGCGAAAGGCTAAACTGCGCGCTCCCGCCGGAGTAGCTCAGTTGGTTAGAGCAGCGGAATCATAATCCGCGTGTCGGGGGTTCGAGTCCCTCCTCCGGCATCAAGAAAAGCCCAGCAAATCGAACTTTTTTGAGTGTACCAGGGGGTTCGGCGGGACGCTCGGATTTCTCTACGGATTTCTCTAGAGGGCCGCTCCGGGGGCGCGGCGGGTCGAAACTGGCTCCTGAAGCGGTGATCGCGGGCTCTCGCCGGGGTCGAGCGGACGCGCCGGCGCCAAGCACGCGGCGCAGGACGAAACTCGTTGGCCGCCCTGCCGCCTTGGTGGTCAGTGATAGGGATGAGCGGACAAGCAACAGCCAACTTGCCGGCTGCGCTGGAGGAGGATCGACTTCTTCGCCCGGAGCAGGCCGCTTGGTATCTCAACGTCAAGACAAGCTGGGTCTATGAGGCGGTGCGGGCTGGTCGCCTGCCTTGCCATCGCGTGGGACGGCACATCCGCTTCACGCGCCCCATGCTCGATGACTGGCTCGCCGAGCAGCCTCGGCGATAGGTAGCTACGACGCGTGTGGAGCGTCGATCTCTCGTCGCGCCGTTGCTCAGCTCAAGTGCTCGATGAGCAGTACGCCGCCGAGTCCGAGTAGCGCGATGCCGGCAAGTCTCTCGGTTGCCCCGCGGAACGCCTCTCCGACTCGCGCGCCGCCGCGCTCCTCATCGCCCTCGGCGCCCCTCTGCTCATCGCGGGCGACAATGAGAACGATCGCCTATGCGCAGTGGTCCTTTGTTGTCAGCGTTCCGGAGCTGTGGATTCCGCGCTGATTCCCCCGGATGCCGTGCTAGTTTTGTGAGGCCGACGCGAGTGTCGGCCGGACGCCAAGGCCCACGCGACGACGGGTACAGCGCCCGAAGGTTGAAGTCATGACGCAAGTCGTCGCCGGCGAGTCTTCCGAAGAGCCCCGGTAGGTGTCCAAAGCCACCGGGGTTTCGTCGTCTTGACACCGCGATAGGCTCAGCCTCCCATGCCCCTGTTTCGGCGGATCGAGGACAAGCACGGGGTTGACGAGCCCGGGTACGAGCCGCCGCCCGACGACGAGCAGGATGCTCGCCCACCGCCCGAGGCGTCACCGCCAAGACAGTCCGGAGAGAACTACTTGTGCGGCGTTTGCGCCACGCCGCGAAATGACCCGATCGGCAATTGCTCGGAGTGCGGCTCGGACGTGCTGCTCAAGGTGGTCGATGGCTACGTGCTCAGCTTCCCGGCGCATACTGTGCCCTGTCCGCGATGCGGCTCGACCGAACGGCCCCTGGTCTTTCGAGGCTGGGTCCGCCAGATCGGTTTCGTGTGGACCGTACGCGAAAGTCGTGCCTCCGCGTACGTCTGCCGACCGTGCGCGGAACGGCTAACGAGCACGGCGCTCGCGCTCAATGCGCTACTCGGCTGGTGGTCGATCGGAAGCTTCTTCTTCTACGGGTGGAGGGCGTTGTTCCACAACTGGCGTGCCGTGTGGACGGTCCCGCTGAACCCCGGCGCGTGGGGCGCGCTCGACGCGGCCGAGTTCGCTGCGTCCGTTCGCGGCGAACGAGAAGCGGCGTTCGCGTCGGTGGCCGAGGCGGTTATCAGAGAGTCGCCGCTCCGTTTCCTCACCCGCACGCAGCAGGAGCTTGTCCTCGGGGCGAACGGGCTCTACGAGCTACTCGGCGTCAGCACCAGTTCGAGCCTCGAAGATCTGCGCGCCGCCTTCCGGTCACGTTGCAAGGAGATTCACCCCGACCTCCAGTCAGGCTCCGCGAGCGCAACTGAGGACATGATCCAGCTCAACAACGCGTGGGAAATACTTCGCTCCGAACAAATGCGAAGAGCCTACGACTGGCTTGAGGCGCAGCGAGCCGGGGTGCCGTCGTGAGACGCGCGCTCCTCGTGCTCGCGATGCTGGTGTCGCTTTGGCCAGTAGCGGTCGTCGCCCTCGCTGCTACGTCTTCGTCCAACTCAGGCGGCGGAACGCAGGACGTGGTGGTTACCACGCCCGAATCAACGAACGCGCCTCCGGTCCAACCGCAGACGGTGAAGATCAAAGTCGGCGGGAGAACGTACCGGTGCCCGGTCGGTACGGAAGACCACCTGAAGCCTGACGAGCAGACGTTGGGTGACCTTGAGCTCAAGCTGAAAACGCTGCGCGCTTCACTCAGAGCCAAAGAAGCGCGGCTCCGCAAGCTGGATACGAGGTATCCGGGGAGGTCTGCTCCTGCGTCCGTCGCCGACGAATACAACGCGCTGCTTCGGTCTACGCGGGCCGGTACAGCGCGCGAAGACCCGCTCGTGCGCGACTACAACGAAGTGGTACACCGCTACAACGACATCATCGATTCCGAATGCAACTGAGCGTGGCGGCGGAAAAGTGAAGACCGCAACCCTGCTCGGTGCGGTCATGGCGCTGACGACGGTGGCCGGCATCGTCTCGGTGATCGTGGTCATCGAAGAGTTGACGTACGTCTCACACCATCCGTACACGTACGGCCCAGCGAAGGTGATCGCCTGGGGCGCGGGCGCCGGAGCTGTCCTGGCCGTGGCCGTGGGCTTGCTCGCCTACTCGCTTCGCGAACGGCCCTCGTAGCGCTCACTCAGGCGCGGTCCAGGGTAACCTCACGCCGTGGCACAGCAATGCTTCTGCGGCTGCGGCCGAAAGATGAGGTTCACGAAGGCCTGCGCGTCGAGCTTCTGAAGGGGTCGTGGTGGAACGAATGGCGCTCGATGGCGGCTCGGGGGAAGACGTGTCCGCGACCATGCACGGGACGGTGCTCGCCATGATGGCGGGGGCGCCCGCGAATGGCTGGGGCATGGTCGGTACGGCACCGCGCGCCGTCCAGATCGTTTCGGTTGGCATCGTTGAACACGGACACACGACGTTCCCGTTCAATGCCTACGCGGCCGGTATTACCGCCTGTCTACGTGTACGTCAACAGCACAACGTTCGTGTCATCAATCTCTCGCTCGGAACCTCTGAATCACCATCAGGCGAAAGCTATGAAGCGCTGACCAATGCGATCGAAAGAGCCACCAACTATGGCGTTGCCGTCGTCGCAGCCGCCGGCAACGATGATGGAGGCGCCGTGGAGTACCCCGCCGCTTATCCCCGTGTTCTGTCAGTCGGCGCGACTGACACACAGGGCGGCGGCTTCTGTTCCTTTTCCAACCGCGGCGAAGGGCTGCGACTGCTCGCGCCCGGCTGCGATCTCGATGGCGCGGACCCTGTAACGGGCACTCCGAACTACAACTATTGGCAGGGCACGAGCGAGGCATCCGCGATTGCAGCGGCGGCACTCGACGCCCTCGACTCCTATCAGCCAGGCTTGTCGCCCGAAACGGCCGAGAAGGACCTGACGGAAGCCAACAAAGGAGTGCTCGACATCGCGCAGACCTTCCGTAGCGCGGGTCTTGGAGCGATCGTGACGGCCGGCGAAGCGGCCGAGCCAGGAGCGCAGCCAAACGCGACCGCCGGATCGTCTCCCCAGCCGATGACACCATTGGCCTCGATGACGCACCCATTCGCACGCCCGCTGGTCCGACTGAAGCGAGTCAAGCACCGACTCGTCCTCGCACTTTCGGGACGCCCCAGCGAAGCTCATGTGCAAGTGCGCTACCTCGGCCACCGGGGGCGCTCACGCCAACTGCGCGTGCTGCGCACGCTCCACGGCGTCTTTGCGAGCCTGACGCTCTCGACCTCCGGCGTTGTCGAGGTATCCGTGCGCTATACCGACCCCTACGACTTGGAACGAGCGAGCCAGTGGACGACACTTCGCCTACCAGCATCAGCGAGCAGCGCGGGAAAGGGCCGGCGCGGACGTTGAGACTGTCGAGCACGACGATCGCGGTCCTGCTTGCCCTTGTAGCCTGGGCATCTCCGGCCCCGGCGCTTGCCGCCGGCAGCTATCAGGTGAGCGCTTGCAACCTCGCGCCGGAAGCTGCCAACAACTCTTGGGCTTGGGCGACGAGCGATCCATCGCAACCCTCGCACTACGCCGAGCACGTCAACTGCCCCGATCGTCTCGGGGGCTCTGGAGGCAACGCGGACCAGGAAGGCGGCCTATCGACAACCGACGCGCTTGGGCTCCCAAGCGGAGCTGCGCCGGGAACTAGCGCCGGCTGGAGCTTCACGGCGCCAGCGGGTACGTCAATCACAGGGATTAGCTATGAACGCTTCATCGGCCATCAGCTCGACCCGTTCAACGATTGGTCGCCGGCTCTGCGCGCGGATGGGACGATCGTGCCGGGAGAAACCTGTCTGGATTCATCGCAGAACGGAGAGACCTGCGCCGTTGGCGCTCCGCCTGGCGAGGGCGGCGAACCGGCATTGGTAACAGGTCTTTCAGCGCATGAACTGTCAGTCGGCGTCGTATGCCAAGCGCCCTCGGGCGACGAATGTGTGACGGGTGCGACCGAGTATCAGATGTGGGCTGCGATGTATGGCGCAACGGTCACACTTTCTGATCCAACCCCGCCGACGCTCGGGGCGCCTTCTGGCGCTCTATGGGAACCGGGCGAAGCGAGCGGGTTTCACAAGGGCATCGAAAGCGTCGCTGTGTCCGCCGAAGATGTCGGAGGCGGCGTAGCGAGCATCGTCCTGGCCGCCGACGGGCGGCCAGTCGAGACCTACACCGCGCCTTGCAATTTCACATTCGCCAGGCCATGCGTGCCATCGACGGGAACGCAGACCTTGACTCTGCCAACGACTGCACTTTCGGATGGGACACACACCCTGACGCTTGTCGCCACCGACGCGGCGGGGAATCAATCGGCCGTGGCCTCCAAGCAGATCACGGTCGATAACGGTGCGCCGCCGCCGCCAACTGGACTCGCGGCTACGCCTACGCAGACTGGCAGTTCCACGTTCACGGTGACATGGGCCAATCCGTCAGGGCAGGTGGCGCCGATCGCCGCGGCGACGTTTCAGTTTTGTCCGGTGAACGGGTCGGGCGCGTGTAGCGCTCCGACTGCGGCGCCAGCGGGAGGGCCGGCCACGGTGCCCGGCCCTGGCAGTTGGAGCCTCGCCGTTTGGCTGACCAACGCCGCGGGCAACGGCAGCTCTGCCAATGCGGCGCATACCACGCTTACAGTCCCGACCGGCAGCTCCGGTGGTGGTCATGGCACGACGCCCAAGGCGACGATCCGCGTCAGCGAGGCGCTGCGCGGACGTGAGCTGGTGGTGCATGTGAGCGGACCGACAACGGGAAGGGTCCGCGTGGGCTTCACGGGCCGGCTGCGTGGGCGCACGGTCGCCTCGGCAGCAAGGACGATCGCTCTCAAGCGTGGCAAGTTGACGGCGATCTTCAAGCTAGGTCCCCGCACTGCGGCGCGCGCTCTGATCCGCGTCAGCGCGAAGCTGGATCACGAGCTCGCGGCCACAAGCACGCTCCATCGTCACGCAGCACACAGCCGTTCTCGTTAGATCAGTCTGCAAGCCCGAGCGCTTCGCGCATCGAATCTATGACGGCACGGTCCTTGGGGCGGCCGGCGGTGGCCTTGGAGTGCAGGATCGTCTCTGCCGATGCGACGGGCACGATGATGCCGGTTCCGGGCACGGTCTCGGGGGTGGCGGTGGTGATGATCTCCTCGTAGCCGCTGGTGCCGTCGGGGATGAGGACAACATCGAAGTCGCCGTGGCGTGTGGTGAAGGTGATCGACACCTGATTGCGGAAGGTGCGCGCGTCGATGCCGTCGGGTGGCCGGAAGCCCTCGGGATAGCGCGCGGGGTCTACGCGAAAGCCGGCGTCGAGTTCTTCTACGGCGGCGGCCAGCCGTGTGAGATTGCCCTCGGAGCGCTCGGGTGTCACGTCGATGTCGTCGGTCGGTGCCGGCCAGCCGCGTGCCTGGGCGGCGGCGCCGCCGATCACGACATAGCGCACCTGATGGCGCTCAAGAGCGGCGAGGATGGCCTGGCGGCCCTCGTCTATCGAGTGGTCGTCTGTCATGTCGTTGCCGGTGTCCTTTCCGCCGTCTGGCGCTGGTGTGTCTCAAGGGTCGCCCATAGAGCCGGGACCGAAGCGCGGGCGCCGGCATCGGGGGATGCCTCGGCGATGCGGATGAGGTCGAGCAGCGACGCGACTCTGACAGACGTGCTCGGGGCAATCTGCATGGTCTCTGCGTCGCGCGCGAGGTCGCGGTAGCCGCGCGTGCCGGGCGGCAGCGGCGTGACGTGCAGCTCCCCGCCGGTGGGCAGTGTCCAGCGCTGCGTCTGCGCTGTCCCTTCGGCGCTCGGCTGGGCATCGAGTCGCCGAGCGGTCTGCTCGATGCGGCCCAGCGCGGTCTCTGCCGGTACTACGTGCAGCGTTTGAGCGCCGAGCATGACCGGCGAGCCGTGCAGGGCGCCAGCGACATCGCCGATCACGACGAAACGCGCTTGTCCGGCCAGCTCGGCGAGGGCGCCGGTCGGGTCAAAGCCCTCGGTGGCCCATGCCGGCGTCAGGCGCTCTACGCGCTCTGCGGGGTCGAGTCGGAGCTGCCGCGCGATCTGTGCGTCGTAGGAGTCGTCGTAGCGCGCGATGCCGACGGTGAGCTCAAGGCCGCAGGCCCGCAGCGCTTCGATGACGCTCTCAAGCGGCGGGTGCTGCTGGCCGGTCTCCCAGCGGGCGATAGTTGACTGCGGGCGCCCCAGGCGCCCGGCGAGCTCGTCCTGAGAGAGCCCTGCACGCCTGCGCCCGGTCACGATTAGATCAGAACTACGCATAGCAAGATTATAGCGGAAGTAGCATAAAGTGACGTGTGGCCCGGCGAGCCCTGTGCCCGCCGGGCCGTCGTGTCTCAGGCAGCCGCGACCAGCTGCAAGGCGCGGGTCTTCTCGGCTCCGTCATCGAGCGCCCGGGCGAAGCGCTGACCGCTTGAGCGCAGCGGGCGAATCCAGTCGCCGTACTCCACGATCGCGTTCACCGCCGCCCACTTGGAGCCGGGCGCGTTGCCCTGCGTCTCACCGCGCAGGAACAGCTCCGCGATTCGGTCCTTGGTCTGCTGGCGCGAGCTACGCGCACGGCCGCTCATCGAGTCGCCGGTCCCGTTCGGGTAGAGCTCATCGAGGACCGCACGCAACTGGCGCTCGGTGCAGCGTTCGGAGGCGAGCTCGTCCCCGAAGCGCTTGAACTGCTCGTAGTAGTTGATCGAGAGGTCCAGCACCCGCCGCGCCTCGTGGACGCGCTGCGTGACGGCTTCGGTGTGGCGGATCGAGAACTTCTGCCGCGCCTTGCGGAGCCCCCAATTGAGCGTGTTCTGGCAGACGACGCGGATCGGGGCCGTGGCGGCGATGACCGCCGTCGAGCCGTCGTGGCTGTTCATCAGCAGCACGTAGGGCCGCACCGGGTCGCCGCCGACCTCGACGTGCTCGGGCAGCGTGGCGAGAACCCATACGCGGCGCCCGCCGTGCAGGCTGCCGGCCGTCTCGAAGTTGATCGAGCTGCCGAGCAGCTGGTCGATGAAGGCAAACGCTTCGTGGTTCTGCACGATGCGGTAGCGCTCACCGACGATCCCCAGCACTTCACGGGTGTCCTGGCGGACGGTCGCGTAGTAGCCGGGAATCTCCTCGCAACGCGGAATCGACCAATCTGCCTCCGGCATATCGCCGCGGTCGATCGCGATGGGCTCCTTCGCCACGTCCCAGCCGAGCCCCGACGCCTCGATCGCCTCACCGACGGTCGCCGGCGGCCGGTCGAGTACGGCGCCGAGCCCGTGCCAGGGTGTGTCGCGCACGGAGAACATCGAGTCTGAATCTGTGAGTCCAGCGGACATACTGCCGCCCCTCCTTTTAGGTGGGTGGTCCCGCCCGGTGCGGGGCCTGTCGCAGCCCTGGCCGCATCCCCGGAGGGGATGCAACACTGGCCGGGCAAGCCGGCTCCCGCACTTCTACTGAGTCCTACACCGGAGAGCGAGCTTCGCTCAAGTCGTTCTTAACCCGGAACGTGCAGTAAGCGTGGGGGGTGACCGGGGAGTCCGTGTGCGGCGATCTGGGGGTGGTGAGCGTGGTGTTGTCGGGCGTGATGGTGGCCGTGCGAGCGGTTTCGCGGAACCGCGATGCTTGTGCGGCCGGTTTGCGGGCAGCCGTGAGCGGGGCCCGTGGCCGGAAAGCTGTTTGGTGGTGTGGTCGGCCGTTGGCGGTGGTCAGCCGGTGAGGGCTGGGAGCGCTTTGAGCTTCTCGAAGGCGGCGACGAGCTCGGCTGTCCATGGCCATGTGCTCGGGAGGTGGAGCTTCGCGCGGCGGCCGGAGAACGCGAGCCGCCCGGCGACGTGCAGGATCCTGTAGCGCAGCCGCTTGGGCTCGGCCTTGGCCAGTTCTCCGGTGAGGGCGAGCGCCTGGGTCCAGACGAGCAGGTCGTGCGCGAACATCACGATCTCCAGCCATACCTCGTTCAGCGCGAACTCTTTGAACGGGAACTTGGAAAGACCGGTGTCCTTGTCGTCACGGATGCGGTCCTCGACGTGCGCGTGCTGGCGGTGGCGGCACTCCAATACGGCGATGTCCGGGTCGGTCTGGTCGGTGAGGATCGCTTGGAAGCGGTACCCGTCGTGGTCGGTGAACGACAGTTGCGCTCCGGGGTGCGGACGCTCGCGCCGGATGATCAACCGGGAGCGCTCGGGCCATGCGGACAGGTCGACGCTCTCGGTGATCTCGGCGACCTCGCCGTTCTTGCGGGGCGAGCCGTCCTGGTCGAGCGCCCCGATCCACGTATCCGCGGGGATCTGCAGGATCGCTGAGCGGACCGTCTCGGTCAGCTCGTAGCCGACCGAGAACTGCATGTTGCCTTCACGGCAGTAGTCAACCAGCCCGTGGGTGAGGTCTGTCCGATGAAGTGTGTGTGGTTGGGGTAACCGACTCGGCTTGTGTTCTGGGTCGGGATTGACGCGAAGCCGTAGGCGTAGCGGCGGTGTGCTGGGCATGGCGTTTGAGATCGGAGGTGGAAGTCCTGTACTGGGACCCTGACAGGGGGAACCCAACACTGATGAGGCAAGGGCGCGGCCCGGAGTTCACCGGGCGGTCCCAGTGCGGCTGTTTGCGCTGCGGGGCTTCCGTGAGGGCGGGTCTGAAGGAAGCCGTAGGTGTGTCGTGGTCACGAACGAGAGTGAAGCGCCGTAAGGCGTCCTTTGGGTGGGTGAGCTGGCCGCCAGCAGCGATGCCCTGTTCTTGTCGGTCCTGGGGGCGTATTGGCGACGTGATCGCGGCGAAATCTCAGCGTCTTACCCCAGGAGGTCTGCTGGGTTCCAGTCGTTTGGCTGGTAGGCCGGAGAACGAGAGGACGACGGTTGATGGCCCAGCAGAAGTCGGAGGATCGCGTATTACTGGAAGGCGGGGTAATGCCCGCTGAGCGTGCCGGGTCGAGTCCCGGCGGGCAAGGGAAGGCGATCCCGGTTGATCAAACGGCGGGACAGCTTTGCCTGCCGATCGCGACAGCAGAAGACCCGCGAGGGTCCGCTCGCGTGGTGGCCTCGAACCTGTCGGGGACCGGCCAAGCGGGGGTGCCGGAGGCGATCGGCAATGCAGAACAGGTCACGTCGGTGACGATGGAAGGGGTTGTGAGCCGTTTGGCGGCGGCGTTGTTGAAGGTGGTGTCGAACAAGGGAGCGCCCGGGCCTGATGGGCAGACGGTCGGCGAGCTGCGCGAGCAGTGGCCGATCGCGGGTCCGAGGCTGGCCACTGATTTGCTGGATGGGAGCTATCGACCTGGCGCGAGTCGCCGGGTGATGATCCCGAAGGTGGGTGGAGGCCAGCGCGGGCTGGGCATCCCGAACGTGATTGACAGGGTGGTCTGTGAGGCCGTGCGGCAGGTACTCGAGCCTGTGTTCGAGCCGACGTTCCACCCGTCAAGTCACGGGTTCAGACCGGGTCGTGGTTGCCACACGGCGATCGAGGAGGCCAAGCAGCATCTGGGAGATGGGTACGGGTGGGTGGTGGACATCGATCTGGAGAAGTTCTTTGATCGGGTCTGCCACCAGCGGCTGATGTCCCGGCTCGCTCAGCGAGTTCCGGATCGGCGGCTGCTCGTGCTCATCGGACGGTTGCTGAAGGCCAAGATCGTGATGCCGGACGGTGTTGTGGTCGCAAACGAGGAGGGCGTGCCGCAAGGCTCGCCATTGTCCCCGTTGCTTTCCAACATCGTGCTGGACGAGCTCGATTGGGAGCTTGACCGGCGTGGCCACAGGTTCGTTCGCTACGCGGATGACGGCAACGTCTACGTTAAGAGCGAGCGAGCGGGACTGCGGGTGATGGCCAGTCTGGCCGGGTTCATCGAAGGGCGCTTGCGCCTAAAGATCAACCAAGCCAAGTCGGCTGTCGCTCGTCCGGAGGACTGCCATTTCCTCGGGTTCAGCCTGCGGTTAGACCCGCAGACTGGAACCGTGGAGGTTCTGCTCTCCCAGCGCGCCAAGCGCATGGCGATGGCGAAGATCCGTCAGCTCACGCCGCGATTGTGGGGATGGACCCTTCAGGGGTGCATCCTGCGGATCAACGCGTGGCTGCGGGGATGGCACCAGTACTACCGGATCGTCTCGCCCGGCGAGCAGTTCGTGTTGCGCGCTCTCGATGCTCATATCCGGCGTCGCTTGCGTGCGATCCTGCTGCACCACTGGAAGCGCCGTCCGACGATCGTCCGCAACCTCATCGCCCTCGGTGCCCAGCCGCGGGCAGCATGGCACGGCGTCTACGCGGGACGCAGGTCCCTGTGGGCGCTCAGCCATATCCCGCAAGTCGATAACGCTCTGCGGACCCGGTTCTTCACCGACCGTGGGCTCGACTCGCTGGTGATGCTGCACCGTGATTGGCACGAGGAGATCGTTGCCCCCACCCACGGGCAGCTTGCGATGGAGTGGGGATAGATCGAGGTCGTTGAAAGCGGCCGGCGGCGGGGTTCATAACCCGCCGTCCCGAGGAGCCGTGTGTGAACAGCACAAGCACGGTTCTGTGGGAGCCGGGGCGGGCAACCGCCCCGGCTACCCGACATTCTGACCCGGGCGCGGCCTGGAAAGGACCCATCATCATGCAGGAGATGACCGAGAAGTCGACTGGGCGGCGCAGCCGCTCCCAAGAAGCTCAGGGTGGCGCCCAGGCGCCCCAGGAGCTGGAGAACCGTCTGGCTGGCCTGTTGCCGGCGGACGCGCTGAAGGACGCCCTGGAGGGCCTTGCGCCCGAGGAGATCACCGGCCAGGGCGGCCTGTTGACGCAGCTGGCTGGCCGTGTGATCGACGCGGCGCTGGCGGGTGAGCTGAGCGACCATTTGGGCTATCCGCCGGGGCAGGCGCCGCCCGGCGGCGCGGGCAACCATCGCAACGGATCTATGCCCAAGACGGTCGCGACGGACCTGGGTCCGGTGACGGTGAACACTCCCCGCGACCGGGAGGGCACGTTCCAGCCGAAGCTGGTCGGCAAGCGCCAGACCCGGCTGGCTGGGCTGGACGAGAAGATCCTCTCCCTCTACGCGGGCGGCATGGCGCTCACGGCCATTGGAGTCGCTTTACCCGATTGTCTATTTCGACGCGCTCATGGTAAAGATGACCGAGGACCGCTCCGTGAAGACCCGTGCTTGCTACCTCGCGGTCGGTGTCACTCTCGAGGGCGAGCGGGAGATCCTGGGCCTGTGGTGGCAGGACACCGAGGGCGCTAAGTTCTGGCTCGCAGTGTTGAACGACCTGCACCAGCGCGGTGTCGGCGATGTCCTGATCGCCTGCGTCGACGGCCTTGCCGGTTTCCCCGAGGCGATAGCCGCAGTGTTCCCACAGGCGTGGGTTCAGACGTGCATAGTGCACATGATCCGGGCGTCGATGCGCTATGTCAGCTACGCCGATCGCAAGCGCCTGATGCCCGCCCTGCGCCGCGTCTACAGTGCCCCGAACGCCGAAGAGGCCGAACACCAGCTGGAGCTATTTGACGAGCAGTGGGGTGAGCGCTATCCGATGGTCACCCAGGCCTGGCGCGACCGATGGGAGCACGTCATCCCGTTCCTGTCCCTACCGGCCGATCTACGCCGCGTGGTTTACACCACGAACGCGATCGAGGGCCTCAACCGCCAGGTCCGCAAGGCGATCAAGACCCGCGGTCACTTCCCCGACGAGCAAGCAGCAACGAAGCTCATCTACCTCGCCCTGATGCGAGCCGAAACGAAATGGGTCAAAGTGATGCGCTGGCCCTCAGCAATACGAGCCCTGAAGATCCACTTCGGAGACAGAATCCCCTACTAACCACAACCAAACAATCCCAACCCCACAATCGCGGTAGGGACCGTCGTTGCCGACGGCCCCCCGCGCAGATCCCAGCGTGCGCGCTAACGCACTGGGCTCCTGCCTTGGGTTCTGGCGTCGAAGCGTTGGTTTGGCCAAGGGTGCAGGATGCTGGCCGTGGGTAGCCATCGTCGCGTTATCAGCGTCATCCGCGCCCAGGTCATTCGGTGGCGTTGGCTGCGCCGCCTGAGCGTGCGCATCCATAGCCTGATGACCGCGTTGCGGAACGCGCCGAGCGCGTTGATGTTGCCGGGCACCGCGAAATACCGGAAGTGTCCGGCAAGGACACTGGCCAGCCAGCGCCCCTGGACGGGGATAGGGAGATGGGCGCGCCTACGCATCTCATTCTTCAGTTCGCGTAGCTTGGCGCTCATCCGTTTCTTGATCGTGACTCTGCGTACCCTGAACGCTCCAGCCTGCGTTTTCGCGCACAAGTGCGTGAAACCGAGAAACTGGAAAGTCTCGGGCTTGCCGTGTCCACGGTTGGCCCTGCGCTCTGGCGCGTAGCAGCCGAACTCGACCAGCCGTGTCTTCTCCGTGGCGATCTCTAGGCCGAACTCCGCGAAACGCTCACGGACCCCGGCAAGGAAACGCTCGGCATCAGAACGATGCTGAAAGCCGACAGCGATGTCGTCAGCGAAACGCACAAGGATCACGTCCCCGCGTGCGTGACGCTGCCGCCACTGCTGCGCCCAAAGGTCAAACACGTAGTGAAGGAAGACGTTCGCGAGCAACGGTGAAACCGATGCTCCTTGCGCCGTTCCCCTCTCCGTGCCTGACCACCTCCCATCCTCGATGACTCCTGCGGTGAGCCATTTCTGGATCAGCCGCAGAACCCGTCGGTCGGCGATCCGGTGCTCCAAGAACCGCATCAACCAGGCCCAGTCGAGCGTGTCGAACAGGTCCTTGACGTCGATCTTGAGCACCCAGTTCACCTTTCTCCGTTCGATCCCGACCGCGAGCGCATCCAGCGCATCATGCGGGCTGCGCCCCGGCCGAAACCCATAGGAGAAACCCAGGAAATCCTCCTCATAGACAGCGTTCAACACCTCCACCAGCGCCCGCTGGACGATCTTGTCCTCCAGCGCCGCGACACCGAGCGGCCGCTGCCGCCCGTCAGGCTTGGGTATGAACACTCTCCGAGCAGGAGTCGCCCGGTACGCACCCCGATGGACACGGGCATGAAGATCATTGAGGTTCTCCTCAAGATCCTGCCCGTAGTCCTGCCACCCCACCCCGTCAACCCCGGCGGCAGCGCCCGGACGAATCATCCGATACGCATCCCGCAGACGATCAACGGTGACGTGGTGCAGGAGCGCGGTGAACCGTGCCTGCTTGTCCCTTGCTGCTGCCCGACGCACACGATCCAGGTCACTGCTCGCGCTCAGTCCGGCTCTGTGTCCGGGACGCGTTTCGCTGGCCGTGTTTCCCTTGGCCGGCCTCCTTTCCTCCACCACCTCCGCCCCCGCCGAAGCGGGCTTGTTCGGTGGCTTCGCAGGTACTACGAGGCCGTCTGACTGCCCGTGGTCGTTCATCGAGGGCTTACCACCGAAGTGTTCCCCTCGCGGACCCGCCCCAGCCTTTGCTGCCCCGCGAACAACGGCGAGGTATCCAAGACAAAACGCGGGCCAACCACTGGCCCTCCCGGTTCTCGCGCATGAGGATCTTCCTGCGTGCCTGAGCTCCTCTGACCGCGCCGGGTCCCGACATGACTCGCGATAGCGCCATGCCAGGCATCGCCTTCCGCCACTGTGACAGCGTCGGCACCCAGATCAGAATTTCGCGGCTCAATCGCCCCGCCCACAGAACCCCTGTCAACGCTTCGCCGACGCCCTCACGAGCGCCCACGCATGACTCAGGGCCGTCGCGGATCGCTACTCCTTCAACGTGAAGAACTTCCATCTCCTTCCTCATGCCGGTTTATCCCGGCGCACCACAGAAGATCTGACAGCCTCCGTGGGTGGCGCCGGCGGAGTCCGTGCGCACCAAGATCTCCAACGACTCGATGTACTCGGCCGGGATCTGCTCAAGCGCCCGGTCCAGCACCGCCACATGATCGGCGGCGGTGTTCGAGCCGGCGTTCCCTGCCCGCAGCAGCCCACCCATCGCCTCGCGTGTCTCATCGAGGTAGGCCTGCAACGGGTGAAACCCGTAGCCGCCCTTGTAGTTCCCAGCCGCCTTCTCCTTCTCCGAATGCGCCGTGATCAGCGTCGCGTCAACATCGAGCGTCAACCGCTCAGGCGCACCATGCAGCTCCCAAAACCGGGCCCGGGCCTGCGCGTGCGCGACACCCCGCAGAGCATCCAGCAGCCCCGGCTCAGAGGCGACCCGGTCGATCATCCGAAACGCTGTCGAATCAGACGCGACCGCCCCGAACAACGCGTCCTGCTCACGGACCGCACCGAGGTCAGAGACGCACTCGCCGCCGTCGGCCAACATCACCGCGAGATCGCGGATCACCCGGCCCGGGTCATGACCGCGACGCCGCTGCTTGACCTGAGCCGGCCCCAGCGACAGCGCCCTTGTCAACCCGAGTTTGTCGGCCACCTGGGCGACCAGCGCGCTGCCCGCATGCGATACCAAACCCGCTCCGTCCGACGTGACTTCTACGGTTACCGAGCGTCCATCACGCATCACCCTCAAGGTGAACCTCCTGAGTTCGGGAATCGGCCCTTCAGCAAGCCCAATTCTCCAAACCCAGCCGGACGTATCCGCGCCCCCGCTCACCCCGGGGGCGCGGCCGTTACTGCACGCCCCGGGCTAGGGACGAGGCGGGCCGGACAGAGCAGGATCGGCGCCTGCGGTGTAGCGCCGCCACGCTGATTAGTCCACGTCGCCATACCGCAAGCGATGTAGAGGGTCTGGAGACCACGCTCCTCGAAATGTTCCTCGGCCTTGTTCCGCACCGTGCGGGCACGCCGGGCAGCATCCGCGCGCATGTCCTCGCTTGGGAACAGGCGCGAGAGCGAGACGACCTTGCCGGCGAGCACGTCCTCCACCCGCTCAGGAACCGCATCGCTGAGATCGAGCGTCCCACGCTTGAGGTCGCGATAGTAGAGGAGGTTGTTGCGTCCGCTGAGGTCTACGAGTTGGCCCGTCCAGACCTCGACCTGTTTGCGAAGCAGGCGAGCCCGCTCGCGCTCCGCCTCGCCGCCGACCTCGCCTACGCTCGTGTCGTCAGATAGCTCCATCGTGTACCGGCTTAGCTTGTCGCGGTCTGCGAGATCGGGGCGGCGTAGCTCTTGATCGGGGGCCTCGCCCATGCCGGCGACCGCTCCTCGCTCTTTCGTTGCCAGGCGTCTTTGATGCGAGAAGGCTATCGAGGTAGCGTCAGCTCGGACGTATCCCAGGCACCCAGCGGCTCCGTCAAGGCGGCCTCGATATGCTCGCGGTCCCATCGAGGGTCTAGGTAGCGTCCGAGGTAGGCTGGCCCGCTGTTGTTGACGCGATGCTCGGCAAAGAAGGCGCGGGCGTTGTTGTGCAGGTGCTCGGGCAGGAACAGGAACGCGACATCGCGTGGGTCAAACTTGAGCCCGCCCGGAACGCGCCACTCGTTCTCCCAGCTTGTGTCCTTGGCGGGGTCAGGACCGAGTTCGTCTATGAAGGGGGTCTCCTGCCAGAGCGGATCGTTCGTATCTACTGTGGGGATGCAGCGGCTTCGGACCTCCTGAGCCCACCGCTGGGCTTCGGCTCCTCCGTGACGCAGATAGATGACCGGCTGTCCACCGTTCATGCGCAGGAAGTCCTGGGTGAAGCCGATCCCATAGAGACTGCGCGTTTCGATTAGGCGCGAGAGTTCGTCAAGCGGGGACTCTGAGAAGCAGGCGGAGCGGTGCGCGTCCTTGAGCCCGGCAATGCCCGTGCCGATGCAAAGCGGCAAATCCGTGGGTCGCACGAATCCCTGCCACAAGATGCTGAGACTCGTGTGGTAGCCCGTGTCGTCGATGTCATCGAGCCACTGAACGAGCTCGATGTAGGTCGGAGGAGTCGGTAGCGGGCGAGCGAGTGCCTTACGTGCCGCCGCAGGACTATTGCGGCTGCGCGTGAAATGCACGGCGTAGCGACGGAGGGGATCGGGCTGAGTAGACACCCCTTCAGTTTGGCAGGCGAGCAGCGTGCGAATCGCCAGCTGCGAACGTTGCCAGTGGCCGGGTCTAATCGCTCAACTAGCTGATTCTCGATGCTCCGTCTCGGTGTAGATGCGCTGGACCTCGCGGAGCCACTTGGCGGGAATCTCCTCCTCCAACCGCTCAAGGAACGTCGCGGTCACGTCGGCGTTCACGGGCCGGAGCGGTATGACGTTCTCGGGCAGGCTGTCGGGATCGAGCGCCCGCGTGATCTGATTCGCGAGCTCCGGCCGGGGCGCGTAGGCCATGTACTGTTCGGTCGTGTTCATGCGCTTGTGCCGCATGAGCGCCTGAATCGTCCTCACGTCTACGCCCTTGGCGGCCAGGCTCGTGCCGAACGAGTGGCGCAGGTTATACATCTTGATCGGCTTCAATCCGGCCGTCTGGAGCGCGAGCTTGAACGCTTCGCGCAGCGGGCGCTCTGGCACGGGCCGCCCCGGTTCGAGCTCGCAGGCGAACACGAAGTCCTCATCGCTGGTCGCATAGCCGCGCTGCTTGAGCTTCGCCAGTGCGCGAGCCATCCGGGGCGTCATGGGGATGGCCTCCGAGTCGCCGGTCTTGGTCGTGTCGAGCTGGCCCAGCACCCAATTGTCGTAGGGGCGAATCACGCCTGCCTGGAAGTCAACGGCTCCCCACTTCATGCCAAGGGCCTCGCCGGGCAGGCGTAGACCGGCGTGGGCGCCGCAGAGCCAGAACGCTTCCTCAAGAACATCAGGCGCGTGTGTGAGGAGGCGGGCAACCTCGTCGGTGTCGTAGAAGTCCTCGCGGCGCAAGATGCGTTCGCGCTCCTCGCGCTTGCTGGCGCGCTTGACCTCGGCCAGCGGGTTCACGTCGAGCCAGCGCTTGCGCACGGCGTAGTCGAAGGCGGCTGAGAGGACATCGCGGTACTCGTTGCGGGTCTGCGCAGCGGCGGGCTGCACAAGCATCCACACCTTCGTCTTGCGCCGGGCGATGATGAACCCCTCGGATTCGAGGGCCTTCGCCTTCGCGAGCGTGACGCACTTGGGGCGCTGGGCGTTCAGCGGCACGACGCGGTAGGCGCCGCGGCGCCGGTGCTTCCAGGTGCCCGGCATTTCGTCGGCGAGCTGCACGGCCTCGGCCTTGGTCGCGACCTCGACGGCTTGGCTGCCGGGCGGCTGCGCCGTCCAGCGTTCGACCTCGATGCGCCGAACCTCCTTGCCTTCGGCGCGTGCCTTCTTCGCCGTCCTCTCGCCGCGCACCTTGTAGGACTTGAAGTCAGCGAAGTAGGCACGCAGACGGCCGTCGGCGAAGTCGCGGAGCGGGGTGTCGGCGCCGAGATCGCGGTACATGCGCTCGGTCATGGCGTTGTAGCCGGCGAGCGTTGAGCGCTTGAGGCCCTTGTCGCGTTCGCGCTCAGCGATCGAGCCGTAGAGAGCGTCCGTGAGCGTCGCCTGCTGCTCGTCGGGCTCGGGGAGCTCGGCTACGGTCTCCAGCTCGCGCAGGATCGCGTCCAGCTGCGCCTCGGCGTCCTTCGGCGTCAGGTGCTCGGGCGTCGGGCGGGGTCCGTTGCCCGCCCGCCAGATGATCGCGCCCCGCGCGCTGCGGCGGCCCGAGTCGCGGACGTGCGCCGGGCCGAGCCGGCGTCCGCCTCGTTCGCCATCCTGGTCGTACCAGAAGGCCCAATACGAACGTCCGCCACCCGTCTTGTCGGGGCGGACCTGTAGATGCCCCGTGGGGCGAGATTTGCCGCTCATGTTGCTGTAGACCTCCATCGAGTCGAACCGGCCAACGAGGTTCGAGTCGAGAGGCAGATTTCTCTAGGATTTCTAGAGAGGGCCGTGCCCAGGCTGAAATAGGGCCTGTATCTAGGCCCAAAACCCGCTTAGTTGAGCCAAATCGAGGTCGAGGCGCGCGAATCATAATCCGCGTGTCGGGGGTTCGAGTCCCTCCTCCGGCATTTCTCCGCGAGCTCGCAAATGATGCGAAATAACTACAGAACCGCCGGAGAACGCGTTATCCTCAAAGCGAGATGACCGTGCCAGTCGAATATGTCGATGAGCAGCAGCTCTGGGATGAGAAGGAGCGCGCGCGCCGTGCCGACGTAGAGGCCCTGCGCTCCGGGGAAAAGACTGGGGCGCAACTCAAGCGCGAAACAGAGGCGTTCGCTTTTCCTCCCGACCGCGCTCGTATCAACCTGGACTCGGCCCGCTCCCTCTCCTGAGCGAGAATCCGCCAGCCCTGGATGTTGAGGCGCTCGATGCGATCGAGGTCTCTCCGTCTCCGCTGAGCCTGGATGAGGCTCAGCGCGTCATCGCCCGCATCGAGGACGTTGTCCGCGATCGGCACGTCGTCCTCGTTGGAGGACAGGCGGTGTCTGTATGGATCGGCCAACTCGAAGATCGCTTGGGAAACAAACTCACGACTGCACCGGTAGTCAGCCGAGACATCGACTTCTTGGGCAACACAACAGACCTCCAGCGAGCAGGCAATCTGCTCGGCGGACGAGTCCATGTCGCGGGATGGCAACGCCGCACGCCGCTTGCAGGAGCGGCAATGTTCCTCGACAGCGACGGTCACAAGCGGCGCCTGGACTTTCTCGAAAGCGTCTACGGCATGAACTCGGAGGACATCAGGACCACGGCCATCGAGATCGACCTGCTGCCAGGTGAAGACCGGCAGGTGCCCGTGTGGGTTATGCACCCTGAGCGCTGTATGGAGAGCCGCGTCCACAACAGCGTCCTCGCCAACAAGCAGACCGATCTCGCATGGCGCCAGCTCGAAGCAGCCGTCGCCTGCGCCCGAGCCTTCAGTCGCCTACTGCTAGACGAGCGCGGCGAGACCGCCATCCGCGATGTCCTGAAGCTCAACGAGCGCATCTTCCGCTTCGCCCAAGAAGACCGATGCTCAAGGCTGGCAGCCGAACGAGGCATCGAGATCTTCGATGCCGTACTCGATGACGAGCGCCTGCCCGAGAAGTTCAGGACTGTGCGACTGCCTCAGATGCGAGAGCGGATTCGATCCTTGCGCGAAGGCTGACCCATCAAACCACTAGTTGACGCCCGACCGTTGCATCCTGAGTGCCGACAGGAGACAGCCAGCCTTTAGATCGCCGTGTGGCCGGGAGGTGTCGCATCCTTGACTGATGCGTCTACCTCGCGAGCCCGATGTCGCAGATCAGGATGGGCTAGAAAAGCGTCCACGAGCCTTCTAGATCCGCCCAAGCACGCCCAGTCGTCGTCCCACAAGGTCGAGAACAGCCATGACCGATCGGCCGGAAAGATCAGGTCCGGCAGGGGACTCTTCCGATGCTCACGGTCGCGCCACACGCCCGCCTGCTCCGGTCCAGCCTCGACCAGCACGTACCAAGCGTCGTTAGTCGGGCCAGGCCTCACCTTCCGCGCGTCGTAGAAGACGATGTCCGAGCCGCCCGTGTCGAGATAGCCAATCCACCACGGCTGTCCCACGGAATGCTCGCTGAGCACGGCAAGCACGCCGGCATTGTGACGGTCCGCATCCTCAAGTGGTGACGCCGAAAGACGGTCGCGGCTGCCAGGAAGCTCCAGGGTGGCATACGCCTCAAATACCGGAGGGATCGCAGACGTGATCGCAAGCGAGACCTTGGTGCCCTCCCGAATCCATGCGACCTCGGCTTCGCCGCCGATGCGCCACGCCCGACCGTCCTTGCTCCCCCAAACCTCCGTCTGACGATCATCCATCATCGACGGAAGTTTAGGCGCGGCGCCGTCTCAAGAATCGGTCGGTCCGGCGAAGACGTCTCTGTCCTTCGGGCGCATATCCTCATGCCAGAGCGAGTCACGAGGCAGGGTCCTATCGACGGGGACACGTTCGCGCCTTGCGCAGCAGCCACCTGCCGTACTTCGACACGAATCGCTCTCGGACCACGAGAATCAGCACTGCCGCCACAATAAGCCCGAGAATCGTTTCCACGCTCAAGAGACTACTTACTAGAATCTATACCTGGCGTCAACGATACGCGTCGAATTGGTCAGGCCACAGCCGAGACGGAAACTACGGCGTATCGGCGAACACCAAGCCGCTAGTCACTGCGATGCGGTTCCACGCGTTGATGGCCGTGATGGCGAAGATCAGGTTGGCAAGCTCAGCCGCAGAGAACTCCGATGACGCGCGCTCGTAGACCGCATTCGGCACACCGCTCTTCCCGATCCTGGTGATCGTGTCTGTCAGCTCCAGTGCCGCGCGCTCGCGTTCGGTGAACAGCGGGCTCTCGCGCCAGGCTGCCAGCGCATAGAGACGTTGCTCGCTCTCCCCCGCCTTGCGCGCGTCACGCGTGTGCAAGGCGATGCAGTACGCGCAACCGTTGAGCTGCGAAGCACGGATCTTGACCAGCTCTCGAAGCGCTGAGTCGAGCTCAATCGAACCATCGAACGCCGCCATCGCGCGATAGGCGTCGAGCGCCGTTGCCTTCAGATCGATGCGTTGATCCTTCATAGGATCACATGCTATTCATCCGCGCGACGCGCAAAACACCAGGCATTCAGACGATCCAATCCAGGCCAGGGTGCAAACAAAGTGCGAACATGCCCCACACCATTCGGCGACAAAGCCAGCGACAGCCTAGACGCAAATCTCTAGCACTAGAGCCAATCTCGCCAATCAAGCGACACCCCACACCACCCCCCGGGACGAATCATAATCCGCGTGTCGGGGGTTCGAGTCCCTCCTCCGGCATGACTGACAAAGGACCTGCAAATACGGTGGTTTGCAGAGTATCACGGCGGCGGATTTCCCCAGGGATTTCCCTATGAGGCGTGGAAAGGGCACCGGCAAGGGCGTCCTACCGAGTGGGCACACTTGATCGCGTGAAGATCGACGCGCAGATAGCGGCTATTCGGGCGAGCCAGGGAGCTTGCGCGATTGAGCAGCAGATGCTCAACGAGGCGTTCGCAGGCCCTTCGGCGCCCACGAGCTCTCCCGGCGTGAACGCGACGAAGCAGTTGGAACTCGCAGGTGGAGCGATCGTGTTCCACAAGCCGTTCCCCGGCGTGCACGTCGCCAATGCGGTCGCGTACGGGCAGACCGACGAGACACCGCCGCTGCACGAGGCGGCCAGCTGGCGGCTCGCCGTGGCGCTCGGACCACCTTGGAGGAGATCGTTGCGCCATGTGTGCTGCGCGAGTACACGGGCGAGGATGGCTCGCTTTCGCTACGCGCCATTGGATGGCCACGCGATGCGGCGCCGACCTTGAACCCGACATGGTGCCTGCCCGCGGCGTTCTTCGACTCGCTGATCGCCCAGCAGGACCGTCATGACGGGAACTGGCGGTGGGACGGCAATCAGCTGACGCTGATCGATCACGGCTACGCTTGCGCTGCCACGGGCCATCCTCAACTACTCCGACTTCGTCATTGCCCGCCACCGGCACGGCGCCGCGAGTCTGCTCGCCGAGGAGCATGACGCGCTCAGTCGCCAGCTCAGCGACTCCGACCTGCTCGGAATGGCGCGGTTCCTGTTGCCCGACCGCGCGCAGGCGCTGGCGGACAGGGCGCAGTTGATGCTCCAACGAGGCGAGGTTCTGCCTCCTGGCGAGTTCTAGATGCCGCCATGCGTTCCGTTAGTCGTGGTAGCATCATAACTCAAGAGGTCAACTCTCGCACCCAATATCAAAGGGGAGCCCCATCATGATCCAAGTCAACTTCACGACCTTCGAGCGCGACCCAGACACCAAAGAGTGGGTGGAGTTGCCTGTCGCTCAGCTACTCGCTGATGGCGAGGACGTGAGCATCAGCGGGCCGCACGCCGACTGGATCAACCCCGACCTCGCGATCGTCGACCCTGAGACCGCGGAGCGCATTACGCGGACTGATGGCGCCGAGCGCTGGGCACGACTGCAGCCCTTCGGCTACCGCAGCGGAGACCTCCACGTCAATGTCACCGAGATCGCCGCAGCTGAGCCGGTCGCCGCGAGCTTCCGCTACTCCACCGCCGCCTGAGCGTCATGCCGCGGACCGCGGTATCCGAGGTCCACGCGAAGGTCGTCGGTCGCAAACTCAAAGACACCCGCCAAACGCTCGGGCTCACCCAGGCCGAGGTCGCCGAGCGCCTCGGGGTATCCGCTTCCTACATCTCCGCTGTCGAAGCCGGTCGTCGCAACCTCACGCTCGGCCAGTTGGCCAATATCGCGAACGCGATGCGACTCGGGATCGACATCTCGTTCGTTCGCCCGGATGGAACGCCTGTCCGAGTCGGCAAGAAGTGAGGCTGGCGTGAGCGTCAGCCCAAAGGCGGACGCTCATAAGAACACACGCCCCGGTCTCCCAGGGCCTGTCTCAAGATGGACCGTAGGCTCACCTGAACAGGTGTACGGCCCGAGAGCAATGTAGCAATTGGGCAGCTATCCCACTTTCGGTCGTGTCGGGGTCCTCCACCCGCGGGGTGATGACCGAGAGGCAGCGCAGCAGCTCCCAGGTGCGCTGTCGTGCGAGCGTCGCGTCGGGCTCAACGACGTTCAGCGAGACGAGGGCGCGCTGCACCATCGTCGTGACCTGCGCGCAGGATCAAGCGATCCTCACAGACAACCTGCCAGGACGCCTTGGTCAGTCGCCAAGAGCGGGCGATTCATCCTTCTCTTTGTTCCGGGGCGGAGGCTGTGGCGTTCATCACCAGCGTCCGTACCAGCGCCTACGTCCGCCACCGACGGGCGCACCGCCGATGAAGAACCCGATCAGCCACAGCAGGATCGCTATCACCAACACGATCCAGAGCAGATGGACGGCGAACCCGAGGCCGCCGAAGATCGCAAGGATGAGTATCAGCGCAAGTAGTGCCACCATCGTTTTTGTGCCTCCTAGAAGTTGATGTCGCTTGATCTACCCCGCCGATCGGAGCGGATAACCCCGCGGCCCCTGTTTCCACCGTGCGCGTGTGCGGACTGCTTTAGGCCCTGCGTCTCTTAGGGTCTGCGTCTCGACCTGCGGGCAATGAATCCGGTAATCGTGAGTGCGAGCGCGATTACCCACGCAATTCAGGTTTTATGGCCGTGTGAAAACAGCACACCGCCAAGATGCAGGATTGAGGCTGCGCGCACAACTAATCCTTCTCCCTTATGCAGCGAGGAGTTAGTCCGCGTGGGCGGTGGCGCCAGCCTGGGCTGTTTGGTGACGGCCCTCTGCGAACTCCTCGACGATCTTCGCGCAGAACGCTGGCAGGTCGTCCGGCTTGCGGCTCGAGACGAGCCCCTCGTCGACAACCACTTCTTCGTCGACCCATTCCCCGCCAGCGTTGCGGATGTCGGTTTGCAGGGATGGCCAGGAGGTGAGCTTGCGCCCGTGCACGAGGTCTGCCTCCACGAGTGTCCAGGGGCCGTGGCAGATGACTCCGACGGGCTTGCCCGCAGCAAAGATCTGCTGCACGAACTGGATGGCGCGCTCGTCGGTGCGCAGCTGGTCGGGGTTGGCCACGCCGCCGGGGAGCACCAGCGCGTCGTATTCGTCGGGGTCGGCGTCCTCGATGGCCTGATCGACGGTGTATGTCGAGCTCTTGTCGAGGTGGTTGAACGCCTGGATCTCGCCGCTTTCGGGGGCGATGAGCTTGGGCGTGGCGCCTGCGTCTTTGACGGCCTTCCAGGGCTCTGTGAGCTCGACCTCCTCGATGCCCTCTTGGGCTGTGAGAAAGGCCACGGTCTTTCCGGTTAGCTGGGTGGATGCCATTTCGCTGCTGCCTCCCTCTGTTTCGTTGGCGAGCTTTTCGGTCTGTCGATCGTCTACCCCTGTCCCCTGGGTGGCAAACGAGACAGTAAGGGCCGTAGCCTGGTGTTTTTCACAGCTTGTTCTCGGCTGCGCGGTAGACGACCTGCAGGAAGTCCGAGAGGGTGTGCGCGACAAACACGGAGCTGATGAGGCGCGTGAGGCGCGGGGCGCCGATGAGTCCGAGCGTGAGCGCCGTGGCTACCCATTGGGCGAGGCAGTAGGGGCACACCAGGAGCTCTCCGACGGCGAGGTGCAGACCGTGGCCGCAGGGTTCCTCCTCTACCTCGCCCTGCCCGCTTGACTCTTGGTAGCGGGTGAAGGGCGCGCGGATGAAGCTCGTCACCTTGTCCTTGGCGAGCAGCCGGCTGAGCTTGTGGGTGGCGATGCCGACGAGCAGCAGGTCGCCGGTCGTGGGTCGCTCGGGCAGCTGGTGGTGACGGGCGCGCAGCGCGATCAGGCCGCCAACCAGGCCGGTGGTGTACGCGCCGGTGAGGATGGCGTAGGAGCCGAGCGGGCGCTCTTGGCCGGGAGCGTAATGCGAGGAGAGCGAAGCGAGTGGCGTCTTGCTGGGGCTGCCGGCATGGCTGTCGGTGGCACGCTCGGGCATCGTCTAGCTGTTGCTCTTTTTGGCGCCCTTGCGTCCTGCGGCGGCCTTCTGCGCTTTGGTGCCGCCTTGGGTGCTGGCTTTGCGTTTTGTGCCTGAGCCTGAGCTCTTGCCGCCTCGTATGGATGAGCCTGGGCTGTTGGCGATCTTTGCTGCGCGTTCCTTGCTCATGCCCTTTTCGCGCAGCCCTTCGTACCGTTTATCGTTCTTGACACTGGGCCCGTGATCTTTGGCCATCGTCAATCCTCCTGTTGTTGCGGCTCGGGATCGGACATGAGCTACACCTACCCACTCGCGGCGGGGTTCCAACGCTCGCTCGATGACTCACACATGGCTCCGAGCCTTGACGGCTGGATCTATGCGCTTCTCCCCCAACCGTTCGCCAAGGCGGCTGGCGAGCGCCATGATCGTGAGCGCCGGATTGGCTGAGCCTTGGGTAGGCATGACGCTGCCGTCGCAGACGAATAGGTTGCGTATGCCCCAGGCGCGGTGGTCGGAGTCGATCACGCCTGTCTCAGGGGTAAGCGACATGGCGCAGCCGCCGACGAGGTGGGCGTAGCGGTCGATCGTGAGGATGTCCTGCGCTTCGGCGGCGTGGAGGATTTCGTGGAGCTTGTTCTTGGCATAGGCGATGTTCGCGCGGTCGTTCTCGCATTGGGTGTAGTCCAGGCGTGCGACGGGCATCCCGTTGCGGTCGGTCTGCTCGGCGAGCGTGACGCGGTTCTCCGCTCTGGGCAGGAGCTCTGAGAGGCAGCCGATCGTGTACCAGTGGTTGTAGTCGCGCATGTACTCTCTGAGCGACTGCCCCCAGTGTCCGTCGGCGAGGACGTGCTCGGCCCAGCCGATCGGCAAAGGGCCTACGGTCTGGATCGAGAAGCCGCGGGCGAATCCCCGTCCAGGGTCGGTCTCATAGAACTGCTCGGAGTTGATCTCCGGCGGAGGCGCCTTGTACATGCGCATCTCCTCGGGGAAGCGTCCGGCGACCTGTGGTGCGCCCTGCACCATGATGCCGCGTCCCACGAGGTCGTTCTCGTTGGCGAGACCGTTGGGGAACCGGCTGCTGGTGGAGTGCAATAGCAGCCGTGGTGTCTCGATCGAGTAGCCGGCAACCGCGATCGCCTCTGCTGCTTGGAAGCGCTCCTCGCCGTCGTGGAAGTAGGTGACGCCTGTGCAGCGCCCGGTCTCATTGGTCTCGATCTGCGTGACCATGCAGTCGGCGCGCACCTCGACGCCGTGCTCCAGCGCGTCGGGGATGTGCGTGACGAGCGGGGACGCCTTGGCGCCGACCTTGCAGCCTTGTAGGCAGAAGCCGCGGTAGATGCAGTGCGGACGGTGCCCGAAGCTGCCGTTGGCGATTCCGACCGGGCCGACGCGCATCTCGATCCCCAGGCGCCTGGCCCCCTCCCACGCCTTCAGCGCGCCGGCGCCGACGGGGTGCGGGCCGTGGGGATAGTCGTGGGGGTCGCCCCAGGGCCAGAATTCGCCGGCGACGGGCAGCTCGCGCTCTAGGCGCTCGTAGTGGGGCTTGAGATCCTCGTAGGTGATGGGCCAGTCGGCGGCTACGCCGTCGCGGGTGTAGACCTCGAAGTCTGAGGGGTGAAAGCGCGGCGTGTACCCGGCGTAGTGGATCATCGAGCCGCCGACGCCGCGGCCACAGTTGTTCTTGCCGAGCTCCACGGGGTCTTCGCCGCCGATGATGCGCTCCTCCGTCCAGTACAACGGGTGCGCGCCGGCCTCGTCTGAGACCCAATCCTCGTCGGGGTCCCAGAAGGGCCCGGCCTCGAGTACGAGCACGCGCCAGCCTTTGCGGGCGAGTCGTTGCGCGAGCGTTGCGCCGCCGGCTCCCGCACCGACGATCAGCATGTCGACCGCCTCGTCGGGGCTGTAGCGGCGCATACGCTCGCGCCCTGGCACATCTCGCCGGTGTGGATCGAGCAAGAACGCGGAGTCGTTCTCGGGTGGGCGCACTGCGCCCTTCAGAGCGACACGCAGACGGTCTCTCATTCAAGGCCCCGCTCGTGCACATCGGCCACGGGGTCGAGCGCGAACTCCGGTGGGGCCTCCCAGTGCTCGCGTTGCCCGGCGCCGAGCCGTGCGTACCCGCGTGGGTAGGCGGGGCCGCCGAAGCCGATCTCATTCCACGCCCAGGGGTGTGAGTAGAACGCGCCGAGCACGCCGCGCATCACCACTCCCCACGCCTTCGTGACGGGCAGCTCCCAGTCGAGCTTACCTTCGGAGAACCGCTGGACGATCTCGTGCTGGGTCTCTGAGCTGGCGGCGGCGAACCCGTCGTCTGAGCCATGCTCGCGGGCGCTGTCGTCGAGGTTGGCCGCGACCTGCTGCCAGGTCTCGGGGTCAGGCGGCATGTCGTGGTGGCGAAACCCGTCCAGCCGGCCGGCGTGGAGCTTCGCGTCGACCATCTCGAGCACGGGGATGCGCGGCTCTGCGTCCTGGCCGGTCACGACGTCACAGAACGCTCCCAGCGTGTGTGCCTCCTGTTCGGTGAAGAAGCGGATCGGCGGGACGTTCGCTACCCGGTCGAGCACGACTCCGCGCGTCTTCGCGTCCCAATGGGAGGCGGCGCTCAGCACGTCGTAGTCGGGGTAGCGCCCGCGCATCTGCGGCGTGGTGCCCTTGCGCTGGTGTGGCAGCCCCGCGGGCGGGGTGGGCGGGACCTCATCCGTGTCGCCGCCCTGCTTGGGGAGATGCCCGGCGGAGGAGCTCGGTGCCTGCGCCATTGACCTCAGCGCTCCCGCTCGGCGAGCGCCGCCGCGAGGCCCATGCCGCCGACGAGAGCGAGCGAGCCGGGCGCGAGCAGCGGCGGCCCCATGACGATGTTGTAGAGCGGCTCTGAGAACCCGCCAGGGCGCTTTCGCACGCCTTGTATGTGGGTGTAGACGCCGATCAGCCCATCCAGGCAGTACAGGGCAGACACAGCGGGCAGCACGGTCCTCGCGGCTCGCTTGGAGCCCACGCCTGCGAGTCCGGCGGCGGTGAGCAGCGGTGAGAGCGCGACGGGCGTCCACATCCACTTGTCGCCGAAGGAGCCGCGAAAGTGCTCGAAGTAGATCTCAAGGCCGAGCGGCAGCGCGCTTGCGGCGGTCGCGGCGGCGAGGGTGCGCTGCGCGCGCCCGCGGCGCAGGTTTCCCAGCAGGCGCTTCACGCTCATCGTCCTGGGAGGAACTCGGGCAGCTTCTGGCGCAGCGCTTGGGCGATGATCCGCCGGCTGCCAGGGTCTCCATGCAGGATTGCTGAGGCGAACGAGCGGGCCTGCTCGATCGTGATGTGCGGCGGCAGCGGCGGCACTTCGGGGTCACAGCACACCTCGAGCACGGTGGGCCGGTCGGCGGCGAGCGCCTGATCCCAGCACGCGCCGATCGCTTCGGGGTCGTCGGTGCGGATGCCGTTCAGCCCGAGCATTTCCGCCCACCGCGCGTAGGGCACGTCGGGTAGTTCCTGGGACTCGACGAACTTTGGGTCGCCGGACATCGCGCGCTGCTCCCAGGTGACCTGGTTGAGGTCGCGGTTGTTCAGCACGAGCACGATCAGCCGCTGGTCTGACCAGCGCTCGCGGTACTTGGCGATCGTGATCAGCTCCGCGAGCCCATTCATCTGCATCGCCCCGTCGCCGACGAGCGCGATGACAGGCCGGTCGGGGTGCGCAAACTTCGCCGCGATCGCATACGGCACGCCCGGTCCCATCGTCGCGAGGGTGCCCGAGAGCGTGGCCATCATGCCGGCACGTAGCCGCACGTCGCGGGCGTACCAGTTGGCAGCCGAGCCGGAGTCGGAGGTGAGGATCGCGCCATCGGGTAGGCGCTTTGAGAGCTCGTGGAAGATCAGCTGCGGGTTGACCGGCTGGGCGGGCTCGTGGGCGCGCTTATCGATGAGAAGCCACCACTCGCTCATGTTCTTTTCGATCTTCTCCCGCCAGCCGCGATCGTCCTTGCGCTCGAGCAACGGCAGGAGCGCTTTGAGGGTGAGCGCGCTGTCGCCGACGAGGTTTACCTCCATTGGGTAGCGGATGCCGAGCATCCTGCCGTCCAGGTCGATCTGCACGCCGCGGGCCTGGCCCTCCTCGGGCAGGAACTCCGAGTAGGGGAAGCTGGAGCCGACCATCAGCAGCGTGTCGCAGTCCTGCATCATGTCCCAGCTGGGGCGTGTGCCCAGCAAGCCGATTGAGCCGGTGACGAACGGCAGGTCGTCGGGTACGGCGGCCTTGCCGAGCAGCGCCTTGGCGACCCCGGCGCCGAGCGTGTCAGCGACCTCGATCACCTCTTGGGTGGCGTGTAGCGCGCCGGCGCCGACAAGCATCGCTACGCGCTCGCCCGCGTTGAGCGCCTCGGCGGCGTGCCGCAGTTGCTCGTCGTTGGGCGTGACGTTCGGGGGTGTGTAGCCCGGGCCGGAGTGAACGGTGCCGTGAGCGTGCGGTGGTGTCGGCACGGCTGGTTCCATCTGCAGGTCGTTGGGGACGATCACGCAGGTGACGGTGCGCTCGGAGAGCGCGATCCGCATCGCGCGGTCGATCAGGTGACGGATCTGGCCGGGCTCGGTTGCCATCTGGACGTACTCGTGCGCGACGTCCTTGTAGAGGGTGGTGAGGTCGACCTCCTGCTGATAGTTGCCGCCCAGGCCGAGCCTGGCCTGCTGACCGATGATCGCGACGACCGGCTGGTGGTCGAGCTTCGCGTCGTAGAGACCATTGAGCAGGTGAATCGCGCCGGGACCGGAGGTGGCGAGGCACACGCCGGCTTCACCTGTGAACTTGGCGTGCGCACAGGCCATGAAGGCGGCCATCTCCTCGTGGCGAACCTGGATGAATTCAGGCCCACCCCCCCGGTCATCTGCGCGGCCGAAGGCGCCCATGATGCCGTTGATGCCGTCTCCGGGGTATCCGTAGATGCGTTTCACTCCCCACTCGTTCGCTAGCCGGTTGAGCAGGTGGTCGGCGACGGTCTCGCTCATAGCGCTCCTTTTCGATCGGCGTGGCTAAAGCACGGAGTCGTGTCGTTCTCGGCGCTCATGCTCTGCCTCCTACCCCTGTGCTGGCGCCGCAAAACTCCGTCGCGATGCGTGAGCCTTCGTGCGTTGACGGTGCTCGATGAGCGGTGGGCGCTCCTCGAGGGTTACGTGGCGTGTCTCCATCAGCTCGGAGGTGCTGGTGGGTGGCAGGATGATTGAGCTGCAGGCGTTGCTGTCGGCGAACTCCGGGCCGAGGAAGCGGGTTTGGGCAGCGAGGAGCACGGCGTAGGCCATCGCTGAGAGGTCGCGCAGCGGCTGGTGGCGGTTTTGCCTTTGCCCGAGGTCGACTTGGGCGAGCGCGTCCAGGCCGCAGGTTCGCCAGCTGTCGATCAGCATCGCTATCTCGACGCCGTAGCCGGCGGCGAACGGGATCTGTTCGAGCAGCGCCCGGCGCCCGGCGGTCTCCCCCGCGAGCGGCTGGTCGAACACAGCCAGCTGCGGGGCATGCAGGTTGAGCAGCGGCCTTGCCATCAGTTCGGTGACGCGCCCGCCGCCTTCGGCGAGCACGGTGTCGCCGTTGCGGAAGGGGCGACGGAAGGTGCCCTTGACGAGCTGTATGTCGGGGTCGCAGAGCAGCGGGCCGAGGAGCCCGAGGAGGAATCCTTCATGGAAGTCCTCGGTGTCTGTGTCGGCGAACGCGACGATTTCGCTGCTGGTTGCGGCGAGTCCTCGCCACATCGCGTCGCCCTTGCCTTGTGAGGGTCCGTAGTCGGCCAGCAGCTCATCCTCTTGGGCGACGTGGAGCCCGGCTTGGCGGGCGATCGCGACGGTCTCGTCCTGGGAGGCGGCGTCGATGACGAGCACCTCGTCGAGCAGACCGGCGTCTTTGAGCCGAGCGGCGGTGCGAGCGATCGGGTCGATCGTTTGTGCGACTTCGCGGGCTGGCAGCAGGAGAGCGATGGTGTTCTCCTTGACGGCGAGCAGACGGTCGAGTGGGAACTCGCTGGCGTTGTAGGAGCGGCGGGCTCGCCAGTCTGCGCGCGTGAGGTCTTGCGCGAGACCGCGTGGAGCGCGCCCGTCGGTGCGGGCGGAGGTCCTTACCCGGACGTGGCGGGGGCGGTGGATGGCGATGCCTTGCCTGGCGAGCGCGTGGGCGAGCGCCTCGTCCTCGAGCGCTGCGCGTACTGGCAGTCCGCCGCAGCGCTCATACGCGGCGGCGGTCAGCGCGAGCGATGCGCCGGAGAAGTGCGGGTGCTCGACCAGCGCGGCGCCCGCAGTCTGCCGGACGGCGAGCGCGAGCCGCGTGGCGGTGCCCAGTTCGCGCACGGCGAGGGCGTGCGGGTCGAGCGTGTCTCGCTCTGTGGGGTCGAGCTCGATGAGTCCTCCGATCGCGGCGGCGCCCGACCGCGAGAGGGCAAGTTGCACTGAGAGCCAGTCGCCGGCGACGGTCGTGTCGGCGTCGCTGCTTGCGATCAGCCCGTCAGGTCGTTCGAGGCTCATGAGTCGTCGGCAGGCGATGTCCATGCCCAGGCGCCGGGCGCATCCGACGCCCCGGGGATGCGGAAGGGTCACGGTGTGGATGGCGAGATGTTCGTGCAGCCGGGCAGTCTGCTGGATGACTCCGAGCGTGTGGTCGCGGCAGCCGTCGAGGATCGCGATTACCTCGTAGCTGTTGACGGGCATGTCGTGCTGGCTTGCGAGCGCGTGCAGGCAGGCTGCGATCCGGGGCGCCTCGTCGCGGGCCGGGATGACGACGACTGCGTGGAGGTCGGGGTGCGGCGGTGCGAGCTCGACGACCGGCGTCCCGTGGAGGTCCAGCGGGTGCTCGTTCATGGTGGGCTTCCCCCGGCGGCGATGAGCTGTTGTGCTTGTTCGTAGTCCTCGTCGCGATCGTGGGTGAGCGCACCGACGAGCTTGTCGTGGTGCGAATACCACACGGTGAACGCGCCGTCGGGGTGCTCATCGAGTCTGCATTGGTCGTGGCCGTCGCCCCAGGCTGCGTACTTGAGGGTGTGCTGGCCGATGGTCGACCAGAAGCCGGGCACGTCTTGCCAGTGCGTGTTCTGGCCGGCGAGTACGCGCCCGGCGATCTCGCCTTGGCCGAGCGCGTCGCCCCAGTGTTCTACGCGCAGCCGTCGTCCTGCGCTGCGGTTGTGGGCGTAGGCGACGTCGCCGACAGCGAGCACGCGGTCATGGGCTCGCAGCTGTGCGTCGGTGAGGATCGCTCCCTTGACGATCGTAAGGCCCGCTTGCTCGGCTAGCTCGCTGCGGGGCTGAACGCCCATGCCGAGCACCACGTTGTCGGCCTCGATTGGGTCGCCGTGGTTGAGCGCGACGATGCGGCCGTGGTGCACGGCGCAGACCTTCACGCCCATCCGTAGCGTCACGCCAAGGTCGGCTAGCCAACGTGCGATGTGCTCGGCGACCTCGGCGCCGAGGCGCTGCTGCTGCGGCGCTGGTTCTTGGCCTGCGAGCGTCACCTGGGTGCCGCGCTGCGCGAGCGATGCGGCTAGCTCGCAGCCGATGAAGCCGGTGCCGAGCACGATGGTATGGGTGCCTGGCTTGGCTTGTGAGGCGATGCGTTCGCTGTCAGGCCGCTCCCGCATCGTATGTACCCGCGGGTCGTCCAGGCCGGGCAAGTCGGGCCGGGATGGTTCGGCGCCGGTGGCGAGCACGATCGCGTCGGCTCTGAGCGCGTATCCGTCGGCGTGAACGGCGCCTGTGCTGGGGTCGATGGCTGTGACTTGGCAGCCGAGGCGCAGCTGGATGTCGTGCTCCTCAAACCAGCTGGGCTCCTCGATCGGCAGCTCGCTGGCGTCGAGCTCGCCGCGCAGGAACTCCTTGGTCAGCGGTGGCCGGCTGTAGGGGATGAGGGTCTCCTTGCCGAGCATCGTGACCTCCGCCGTGCCACCTGCCTCGCGGTAGGCGCGGGCGGTTGCCAGGCCGGCGGGGCCGGCGCCGACGATCACGATCCGCCGTGGGCTCATCGGCCGTCGAAGCGGTCGAGCCTGTACTGCTCTTGGCGTGCGTCAAGCGCGTGCCATGGGGCGAGCTCGCGAGCGAGCCGGTCGTGCAGCTCATCGCCGGTCAGCGGCTCGTCGCGCCCAATGCCGCGCCAGCTGACAGTGAGCACGCTCGCACCAAAGCTGAGGTGTGTCTTGATCCAGCCGATGGCGTCCGCGAGCGCTGGCGGCTGCAAGTAGTAGAGGACCTCTGAGCAGACGATCAGATCCCATGAGCCAGGAGGGGTTTCCTCGGGAAAGCCGGCGCGCAATAGATCGACGTTGCTGACGCTTTGCAGGTTGCGGCGGGCGAGCTCCAGGGCGCTGAGGGAGAAGTCGATCGCGACGACATGCTGGCAGCGCGCGGCGAGCTGGCCGGTGAACACGCCGATCGAGCAGCCAACCTCCAGGGCCACTCCGTGGGTTTGCTTCGGCAGCGCTGCGAGCGTCGCCGCGTACTTTTCTTGCTCGTAGCGGCTGGTGCGGTAGCCCCAGGGGTCGGGGCTTTGCTGGTAGAGACGCTCGAAGCGCGCAAGGTCTGCGGTGGCGCTCATGCTCGCACCGTGGTGAGCGTGTGCGTGCCGAGCTTTGCGATCTTGGGGTCCAGCCGGTGCTGCAGGAGGAACAGGTCGAGGTCGCGGCGAGCGCGGTCGAGGGTGCTGGCGCCGATCAGTGCGCGTGCCCCGCAGACCTGTGCCGCCTGGTTAGAGATCAGTCGGGCGGCGTCTGCGAAGGCGACGCGGCATTCCAGGGCGAGGATGGCCGGGTCGAGATTGAGTGGTGGATCGTCCGGCTGGTCGAGGCTGGTGGTGGCGTGCTCAAGCCAGCGATCGATCGTGCTTTGCGCGACGCGCATCCTGCCGAGCATGTGGGCTTGTACCGCGTCGGTTCGCTCGGGGTCGAGCGCGCTGAGGGTCTCGCGCATGATGCTGTCGGCGAGCCCGGCCCAGGTGGCGGAGGTGCGGATGCCGTCGCGGGAGAAGTAGGGCTCGCGTGAGAGCTCGCCGGGGCCGCCGAGGACCGCGAGGACGGGCGTGTCGTGGAATTCGACGCGGTGGCTCTCTGAGGCGCGCAGCCCGGATGCTTGATACCAGCCGCGGTCGATGCTGATCTGGCTGCTGGTGGTGTCGAGGTAGACGAGGCGGCGGGAGCCGTCGTGGTCTGCGGCGAGGATGAGTGCGCGCTGAACGCCGCCGGCGCCCGAGCAGAAGGTCTTGACGCCACGCAGCACCGGCTGTCCGTTGGTGTGCTCGAGCCGGGCGGGTGGCCCCTCGCCGGCGGCTGGGTCTGCGCCCCATACGCCTAGCAGCAGCTCGCCTTCCTGTATCTGGGTGAGCTCGGTGGAGCGCAGCGGCTCGGGGGCGGTGAGGGTCAGCCGCTCGATGCCGTTGAGGTGTCCGTCGAGGATGCGCGCGGTCGAGGCGTCGGCGGCGGCCACTGCCCGCACGAGCTGCGCTTCGCCCGCCAGTCCATCGGGCGGGGGTGTGAGTGCACCGGTGGCGAGAAGGTCGGCGAAGTTCTCTGTGGGGAACCGTGGTTGGCGATCGAGCTCGGCGGCGCGTTGGGCGATGCGCGCGAGCGCGTCCTCGAGTCGTGCGGTGGAGGCTCGCGGGGGTAGCTGTTGGACGCTCACGCTGGCACCTCGATCGCTGGCGGGCAGATCGCTGGGTGTTGCATCGGGGCGAGCGCGAGACCGTCGGCGCGGGCGGCAGCGGCGAGCGCTGGTAGCAGCGCGACGGTGTTCTGGCAGCCGGCACGTAGTGCTCCGGGCCCGATTGCGTCGTGCATCAACACCGCCCCGCCGTCGGCGAGCTGGCCTTGGGCGTCGGCGAGCATGTGCTGTGGATGATCGCCGCGCCAGTCGTGCGTGTCGATCGACCAGCTCACGAGCTGTAGGCCGACCTGTGTGGCTACTTGAACGCTCGCGTCGGTGCAGACTCCCCACGGTGCCCGCCAGAGCTGCGGGCGCACGTCCACTGCGGCTAGGGCGTGGAGCGCCATTTCGGTGTCGAGCTGTAGCTCCGCTTCGGTGAGCTCGGTATGGCGGATGTGGCGGTCACAGTGCAACTGGATCTCGTGGCCGGCAGCCAGCACTGTGCGGGCGAGGTCGGGGTGGGCGCGTACTCGTTCGCCGACCATGAAGAACGTCGCCGTGATTTCGCAGCGGGCGAGCTGTTCAAGCATGCGCGGCGTCCACGTCTCGTCGGGGCCATCGTCGAAGGTGAAGCTCAGGGCGTACGGTGGCTGTGCCTGGGCGCTCTCCTCTGTGGTGGCCAGGCCGGTGGCAGTCGTGCTGCTCACGGCTGGTCTTGGTACTCGCGCAGGAATCCCTCGAACAGGCGGCGGTGGCCCTCCTCGTCGTGGAGGATCGCGATCACCATGTCGTTGGTGACGGGATCGGTCTCCTCGGTCGCCTCGATGATCTCGTTGTAGAAGTCGATGGCGCCTGTCTCGGCCTCGATCACGCCCTTGATGACGTGCACGATGTCCGTTTGATGCTCGGGCGGCTGTAGGTAGGACTGTTCGGCCTCGAAGTTCATCGAGCCGGGAACGATCCCGTAGAGCTCCTTGATGCGGTTGGCGAACTGGGTGGCGTGCCCGAGCTCCTCTTGGATGTCCTCGCGCAGGGACTTGATGATCTCCTGGGCGCGTACCCCGTCGGGGTTCACCGCATTGGCGAGATAGCTCATCACGGTCTCGATCTCCATCCAGTACGCCTTGGTGAGCATCTCCACGATCCGCTCGCGCTCCTCACGGGCGTCCTCGGCGAGAATGCCGTTGCTGCTCTTCGTTGCTGACATGGCGGGCCTCCGGTTGCTGACTGTGACTGTTTCGGTAGTCGCTTACCCCGTCGCGGCCGGATGCAACCCGCGCGCTCGGGGGCGGTTGCATGGCTAGAGCGCCGGGTATGGCTTGGATGATGTTTGGAGGGGTGAGATCGCACGCTTGAGGCGTAGTAACTGTGCGGCGCCGGGCATTGTGCGCCGGCGACGCGGCCGTGGCCTTGAGTACCTCGACCCCGACGGAGGGCGTGTCGACGATCCCGAGGTGCTTGAGCGGATCGCGGAGCTCGTGATCCCCCCGGCGTGGCGGGAGGTGTGGGTGTGCATGGACCCGCTTGGGCACCTGCAAGCCACTGGGGTCGACGCCGCGGGCCGCAAGCAGTACCTCTACCACGAGCGTTGGCGGGCTCACCGCGACCGACGCAAGTTCGACTCGATGATCGCCTTCGGTGCAGCGCCACCACGGCTGCGTCGTCGTGTGGCTCGCGACCTGCAGCTCCCGAGCGACGGGCGGCAGGTCGCGGTTGGGCAGTTGACCGAGCAGCGGGTGTTGGCGTTGGCGGTCCGGCTGCTTGATCTGGGGTTCTTCCGTATCGGCTCTGAGGACTACGCGGAGCGCAACGAGTCCTATGGGTTGACGACGATGCTGCGCGAGCACGTGACCGTCGAGGAGCGTGAGGTGATCTTCGATTTCCCCGCGAAGTCTGGGCAGCGACGGGTGCAGGCGATCGCCGACCCCGAGGCGCTTGTGATGGTCGGGGCCCTGAAGCGGCGGCGCACCGGCTCGCAGTTGCTGGCTTACCGTGCGAGCGACGGCTGGAGGGACCTGACCGCCGAGGAGGTGAACGCCTACCTGAAGCAATGCTCGGGTGGGGAGTTCACCGCCAAGGACTTTCGTACCTGGAACGCGACGGTGCTCGCCGCCGTCGCGTTGGCAAGCGCAGAGGAGGTGAGAGGGAAAGCCGCGCGTGAGCGGGAGGTCAAACAGGCGATCAAGACGGTTGCCGCGTATTTGGGTAATACGCCCGCGGTGTGTCGTGCGTCATATGTGGACCCGAGGGTGATCGACCGTTTCCAGGCCGGGGTGACGATCGCTGCGGCAATCGGTCGCGCTGGCCCGGATCTTGGCAAGGCGAGAGTCCGTGCTCGCGTCGAGAAGGCGGTACTTGAGTTGCTCGCAGATGCCGGCGACAGCGCCTGAGTCGTTCGGGTGTGAGACCCAACGGGACGCTTCACGATCCGAGTCGCCGCTTCGCAGGACTGCGGTTACGGGTTGGCAGGACGGCCGGTTGGGTAGATGCGCGGTGTGAGTCGCCAGCGTTTGATGGAGGAGTGATGGGATCTGTGGTGGTGGCGGTGACGGGCGCGAGCTCGGGCGTTGGGCGCGCGACCGCGCAGGCGTTCGCGCGTGAGGGTGCGACGGTTGGACTGATCGCCCGCGGCCAGGAAGCCTTGGCCGCCACGGCGTCTGAGGTGCAGTCGCTGGGCGGGCGCCCCGTGGTGTTGGAGTGCGATGTCGCTGACCCGCAGGCGCTCGAGGAGGCAGCGGGCACGCTGGAGGAGCACGGCGAGATCGGGGTGTGGGTGAACAACGCGATGGCGAGCGTGTTCGCCCCCACGTGGGAGATCACCGCCGATGAGTTCCGACGGGTGACTGAGGTGACGTATCTCGGGGTGGTGTATGGGACGTTGTGTGCGCTTTCGCGGATGCGCTCGCGCGATCGTGGTGTGATCGTGCAGGTCGGCTCGGCGCTGGCCTATCGTGGCATCCCTTTGCAGAGCCCTTACTGTGCGTGTAAGCACGCGATCCAGGGGTTCACCGAGTCGCTGCGTTGCGAGCTGATGCACGAGGGCAGCGGGGTCCGGGTGACGATGGTGCAACTGCCGGCGATGAACACGCCACAGTTCGACACGGTGCGTACACGGCTCCCCCGGCATCCGCAGCCGGTGCCACCGATCTATCAGCCGGAGGTCGCCGCGCGGGCGATCGTGGCCGCCGCCAGCGAGCCGGCGCGGCGAGAGTGGTGGGTCGGCGCGTCGACCGCTGTCACGCTGCTCGGCAATGCGCTCGCTCCCGGCGTCGGCGACCGCTATCTGGCGAAGACGGGGTTCGACGCCCAGCAGACCGATGAGCCTGTGCAGGCGGGGCGGCCGGACAACTTGTTTGCGCCGGTTCCGGGGGAGCGCTCAGTGCACGGCGACTTCGATAAGCAGGCCAAGCCGCGCAGCGTGCAGTGGGAGCTCACGCGCCACCGGCGGCTGGTTGGCGCCGGCGCTGTGGTCGCGGCGGGGCTTGTGGGGATTGGCGCGATGCGGCGGGGGCGATGAGCAAGCAGGCGCCGACGATCGGCTCATATGGGCTGATCGGGGACTGTCACAGCGCCGCGCTGGTTTCGGCTGAGGGTTCGATCGACTGGTGCTGTCTGCCGCGTTTCGATAGCGGGAGCTGCTTCGGACGGCTGCTTGACCGTGAGCGCGGAGGGTTCTGCACGGTGGGCGTGGAGGGCGAGGCGAGCTGGCGGGGCGTGAGCTATATCGAGGACACGCTGGTGCTCGAGAGTCTCCTTGAAGGGCCGCAGGGGATTGTGCGGGTGAGGGATTTCTTTGCGATGCGCGAGCACGGGGCGCTCGAGCCGCATCGTGAGCTGGTGCGGATCGTGGAGTGCGAGCGCGGCAGCGCGGAGGTGCGCTTCGAGGTGGCACCGCGGTTTGACTACGGGGCGGTGCGGCCGTGGCTGCGTCGCGCTGCGGTAGACGTGTTTACGGCGATCGGCGGCGACGACGGGTTCTTGGTTTGGAGCGACGGCGAGCTGCGCGTCGAGCAGGAAGCGATCGTCGCGGGCGGCCAGATCCATGCCGGGGAGCGGCTGCGACTGTTGATCCGGTTCGTGCACCCGCATCTGCTCGAGCGAGAGCAGAGCGCGTTGGATGCCGGGAAGGTGGACGAGCGTCTTGAGGAGACCGTGCAGTGGTGGCGCGCTTGGCGTGAGCGGTTGAGCAAGGACGGTCCCGATCACGATGCCCTCGTGCGTTCGGCGTTGACGCTGAAGGCGCTGACCTACGCGCCGACCGGGGCGATCGTGGCTGCCCCCACGACCTCGCTGCCGGAGACGTTGGGGGGCGAGCGCAACTGGGATTATCGCTTCAGCTGGGTGCGGGACTCGACGCTGACGGCGCACGCGCTGGCGGAGCTTGGCTGCGAGCGTGAGGCCCGGCGGTTTCGCCATTTCATCGTGCGCACCAGCGCCGGGCACGCCGAGGACCTACAGATTCTGTTCGGGATCGGTGGTGAGCGACGCATCTCTGAGGAATGCCTGGAGTTGGAGGGCTACCGTGGCTCGCGGCCGGTACGGGTCGGTAACGAAGCTGCCGGTCAGCTGCAGTTGGACGCCTTCGGCGAGATCCTCAATCTGGCGTGGCGGTGGCATCGCCGTGGGCACTCCCCTGACGATGACGAATGGCGGTTCTTCTCAGAGCTCGTCGACACTGCGGTGCAGCGGTGGTCTGAGCCCGACCGGGGGATCTGGGAGTGGCGGGGTGAGCCGCGGCATTTCGTTCACTCCAAGGCGTGCTGTTGGGCGGCGGTGGACAGCGGCCTGCGGCTGGCTGAGGAGTGCGCGCGCACGGCGCCGACGCGGCGTTGGGAGAAAGCGCGCAAGGAGATGCGCGAGGCGATCGAGAAGCGCGGCTATGACTCTGAGCGTGGCGTGTTCGTGCAGTGCTTTGACGAGCCGGCGTTGGACGCCGCGCTGCTGCTGCTGCCGGTCGTGGGGTTCGTGGAGTTCGATGATGAGCGGATGCTCCGCACCGCTGACGCGGTGCGCGCGGAGCTTGATGCGGAGGGGTTTCTCTACCGCTACCGCCAGGACGATGGGCTGCCCGGCCGGGAGGGCGCGTTCCTTGCCTGCTCGTTCTGGCTGGCTGAGTGCTACGCCCGCCAGGGTCGGTTGCCGGAGGCGCGGGAGGTGTTTGACCGGACGATGGGCGCCGCCAGCCCGCTGGGCTTGTTCTCAGAGCAGGTCGATCCCGCCAGCGGCGAGCTGCTGGGCAACTATCCGCAGACGCTTACGCACCTCTCGCATATCGCCGCAGTCGCTGCGCTCGCGCAGGCCGAGCCGCGAGCGACACCAGTTTGAGCGGAGACTGGTCGGGTAGGGCAATCGCATGCAGTCATCGCCCGTCGTCGAGCAGCTCACGGCGAGGACGTTCACGCTGCCGACGGACGCGCCGGAGGCCGATGGCACGCTTAGCTGGGATACGACGACGATCGTCGTCGTGGAAGCCCGCTCAGCCGGACATACCGGCGTTGGCTATAGCTACGCGGCGGGCGCGGCAGCCGCGCTGGTTTCAGAGCTCCTTGGCGAGGCGGTTGTCGGTGGGGATGCGCTTTCGCCCTCGGCGGCGTGGGCAGCGATGCGTCGTGCGGTGCGCAACATCGGCTATCCGGGGGTGGCCTCGAGCGGGATCTCGGCCGTAGATGTCGCGCTCTGGGATCTGAAGGCAAGGTTGCTTGGGGTCGCGTTGAGCACTCTGCTGGGTCGGGTCCGCGAGCGGGTGCCGGTGTATGGCAGCGGCGGGTTCACCACCTACACCCCGGAGCAGATGCAGCGCCAGCTCACTGGCTGGGTGGCACAGGGAATTGGCGCGGTGAAGATGAAGGTGGGCTCAGAGCCTGACCGTGATCCTGAGCGCGTTCGACATGCCCGCAGCGTGATCGGCGACGGGGTCGAGTTGTTCGTGGACGCGAACGGCGCTTACTCGCGCAAGCAGGCGCTGGCGGTCGCCGAGACGTTCGCCCGAGAGGCTCGGGTGTCGTGGTTTGAGGAGCCGGTCTCCTCCGATGACCTCGATGGACTCAGATTGCTGCGAGACCGCGCCCCTGCGGGGATGGAGGTCGCCGCAGGCGAGTACGGCTATGACCTTTTCTACTTCCGGCGGATGCTCGACGCCGGCGCGGTCGACGTTCTGCAGGCAGACGTGACACGCTGCGGCGGCATCACCCAGATGTTGCAGGTGGGCGCGCTGTGCGCCGCGCGTGGCTTGCGGCTCTCTGCGCACACGAGCCCGGCGCTGCACGCGCACGTGTGCGCGGCGATCGAGCCGCTCGCGCACGTCGAGTATTTCCACGACCACGCCCGCATCGAGGAGCTGCTGTTCGACGGCGCCCCCCCGCTGCGCGAAGGCGGGCTCTGGCCGGACCCGACAGTCCCTGGGATGGGGCTGTCGTTGCGTGAGGGCGAGGCGGAGCGCTACGAGCACTGATGCCGAACACGGCGCACGCCTACGAGCACGTGGAGGGGATCTACCTGCCGATCGCCGTGGGCGTGTTCGTGCTCGTGCTCGGCACGCTGCTGGTGCTGCTGATCGCAGGCGCGAGACGCAAGACACCGGGGCGGCGCTCGCAGGCGCTCGTGCTGGAGACGGCGTATGCGTGCGTCCTGGCGGCCGTGGTGGCTTTCTTGTTGTGGGTGACGTTCACCGCGGAGACGCCGATCGACCGCACGTCCGCTCACCCTGGGGTTCGGATCAAGGTGATCGCCGCGCAGTGGAGCTGGCGCTTCATCTACTCGGACGGCGTGAGCATCGCCGATGTCGACACGTGGCATCCGACGCCGGCGTACGTGCCGACGGGCAGCGAGGTTGAATTCGTGGGTAGCTCTGAGGATGTGATTCACGGCTTCTGGGTGCCCGGTCTTCACTACCAGCGGCAGTTCGTGCCGGGCTACACGACCCGCTTTGATCTCCTGTTCGGAACGCCCGGCTATTACGGCGGTGAGTGCTCGGTGCTCTGTGGAGAGGACCACAGCGAGATGCACTTCGCCATCCGGGCGGTCAGCCCGCAGCGCTTCGCAGTGTGGCTCGCGCACGAAGCCGCCCGGCAGGGAGTGTCGTCGTGAACGCGGTTGCGGTGCCTGCCCGTGTGGCGTCGCGCACACTCGCCTCGAGCGACCACAAGCGGATCGCCGGCGCCGCCTGCATGGTCGCGTTCGTGTTCTTCCTGGCGGGCGGGCTGCTGGCGTTGTTGATGCGAAGCCAGCTCGCGGCGGACGGCGGCGTGGTCTCCCAACAGACCTACAACGAACTTTTCACGATGCACGGCTCGACGATGGTCTACCTCGTGATCGTGCCGGTCGCGCTCGCGGTCGGCCTGTACTTCGTCCCCTTGCAGGTCGGGGCGGCCGAGATCGCAGGGCCGCGCGTGGCGCTGGCCGGGCTGTGGATGCTGTTGTGCGGCGGCGTGAGCATGTGGTCGGGGTTTCTGACCAGCGGCGGCGCCGCAGCGGCCTCCTGGTGGGGGTTCGACCCGCTCTCAGACTCGATCCACTCTCCTGGCAGCGGCATGGAACTGTGGATCTTCGGGGTGATGCTGGCGACGCTCGGGCAGATCCTGTGGGCTGGCTGCATCCTGTCGACCGCGCTTCGCCGGCGTGCGCCGGGGATGACGCTGATGCGAATGCCGGTGTTCACCTGGACGATGGTCGTGACCTGCCTGATGGTTGTATTCGGGTTCCCCGCGCTGCTGCTCGCCCTCGGGTTGCTGTGGGCGCAACGGCACTTCGGGGATGTGCTCGTCGACGGCGCCGGCGCGGTGGACTACCAGGCGCTGTTCTGGTTCTACGGGCACCCAGTTGTGTACGTGATGTTCTTCCCGTTCGTGGGAATGGTCGGCGAGGTGCTGGCCACGTTCTCATCCCGGCGGTTCTTCGGCTACTCCGCGTTCGTGGTCGCGCTGCTCGCTTTCGCCGGCTTGTCGATGACGGTCTGGGCGCACCACATGTACACGTTCGGGGTGCTCTCGAACAAGTATTTCGCGCTGACATCGACCGCTTTGATCGTCCCGGCGGGCATCGAGTATTTCGATTTCCTAGCGACGCTGTGGCGAGGCAGGCTGCGTTTCACCACCTCGTTCTTGTTCGCGCTCGGCTTCCTCGTGCAGTTCCTCGTGGGTGGGTTGACGGGGGTGATCCTTGCCTCGCCGCCGTTGGATTACGGGCTGAACATGTCGTATTTCGTGGTGGCGCATTTTCACTACACGATCTTTGCGGGCAGCGCGTTCGGCTTGTTCGCTGGCATCTACTACTGGTTTCCCAAGGTCACCGGGGCGATGTTGCGCGAGCGTCTCGGCAAGCTGCACTTCGTGCTGATGGTAATCGGGACGAACGTGACCTTTTTCCCGATGTTCATCCTGGGTGCTGAGGGCATGACGCGGCGGATTGCGCGCTATCCCGCCTCAACGGGTTGGCAGGGGTTGAACATTCTGGAGACTGCCGGGTCGGTCGTGATCGCGCTGTCGGTGCTGGTGTTCATGTGGAACATACTGGTCTCGTTGCATGAGCGGCGCGAGGCTGGAGATGATCCTTGGGGGGCGCAGACGCTCGAGTGGGCGACGAGCTCGCCACCACCCCGGCACAACTTCCACGAGCTGCCGCCGATATGCAGCTACGCGCCCCTTTTGGATCTGCGCGAGGCGCGCGAGGAGGTGGGCGTGTGAGACGCGCGGCTGTCGTGCTGCTCGTCTGGGGGTTGTGGCTGGCGGTGCTGACCGGCGTGCAGGCCGTGTTCGCCCCAAAACTGATCCAGTTCGCGATCCCGGCGGTGGCCAGCGCAGCTTGTGTTCTCGTCGGGCTTGTGGTGTGGGCGCTCGACATGCGCCAGGGGCAGGTGGATGGGCCGCGGCTGATCACCGACGGCTCCGTCGCTACGGTCGCGCTGGTCGTCGGGGTTGCTGTGTCGCTCATCGGCGCCGGGTTCGGGCTGTGGCTGATCTTGATCGGCGTCGGCATCACGGCACTCGGCCTCGGCGGCGTGGTGCGTGAGCAGCGGGAGCGCTCGCGGGAGCTGCGCAGGGAAGGCTTGCGGTGAGCGCGCAGCCGCCCACGCTCAGCCGCTTGCTGGGTACGTGGGCCTTGGACCCCGTGCTGCTCTGTGTGTTGGGGATGACGGCTGGGCTTTACGTGTGGGGCATGTGCCGTGCCTCCTCGCCCTGGCCGATCTGGCGGGCGGTTTCGTTTATGGCGGGCCTGGTGGTCTTGGCGCTCGCGTTGATGTCGGGGGTTGACCAGTACGCGGATGAGCTGCTGTCGGTGCATGTGATCGAGCATCTGCTGCTGATCCTCCTCGCACCGATGCTGCTGTTGTGGGGTGCGCCGGTGCGCCTGGCGCTGAGCGCCTCCACGCCAGCTGCTCGACGTGTGCTGGTAGTGGTGCTGCGTAGCCGCCCGGTGCGCTTGTTGACGAGGCCGGCGCGCGGGTTCCTGTTGTTCACGGTTGTGGTGCTCGCCACGCATTTGGCGGGTGTCTATGAAGCAGGGCTGCGCGACCAGACACTCCATGCGCTCGAGCACGCCGCCTACTTCTGGACGGGCACGCTGTTTTTGCTGCCGCTGCTCGCGGCCGACCCGATTCCGCGCCCGCCTGGTGCGATCGCGAGGTTCTCGTGGCTCATGGCCGCAATGATCGTGATGGCGTTGCCCGCCGGCGTGTTCCTGTTCGATGAGCACGTCCGCTACCCGTTCTATTTGGCGCCGGCGCGGGCCCTGCACGTCTCGGCGCTCGCGGACCAGCAGACAGCTGGGGTGCTGATGCTGGTGGCTGGCGGCGTGGTGATAGGTGTGCTGGCGATCGTGATCGCGATGAGCGCGATGCTCGCCGAGGAGCGACGCCAGCAGCGCCGCGACCGCTACGCCGACCGGAGCACCGGGTTGCCGGTGCGGGAGCCGGCGGGCCGATGAGACGCCGGCTGATGATGATGGTGGCGCTTGTGTGCGGCGCGCTCGCGCTGACTGACTTCGCCGCTCACTGGGACGCCAGCGCAACCCCCTCGCCCACTTCCACTGCCGCTCCTTCTGGGCTGGTGGCGCAGGGTCACGCGCTGTTCGACTCCTCCTGCGCGTCATGCCACGGTCTGAGCGCGCAGGGCATCAGCGGCCGCGCCCCGAGCCTGCATGGCGTCGGCGCGCTGGCGGCGGACTTCTACCTGCAGACCGGGCGAATGCCGCTACCCAACCCGAAGGCGCAGCCGCTGCGGACGAGTCCTGCATTTCCGCCGAGCAAGATCAAGGCGCTCGTCGCCTATGTCGGATCGTTCGGCGGCCCTGGCATTCCAACGGTGCAGCCGAACCGAGGATCGCTCGCGGAAGGGCAGCGTCTGTTCGGACTGGACTGCGCGGGCTGCCACACGATCCAGGGTCAGGGCGGGATCGTGACCGGCGCGATCGTCCCTGCGCTGAATCAGGCGACACCGAGACAGGTCGGTGAGGCGGTACGGATCGGCCCGTATGTGATGCCTCGCTTCGGCGAAGGCGAGCTCACCGACACGGAGGTGAACTCGCTCGCGCGCTACATCCAGGGCATCCAGCACCCAGACAACCTGGGCGGCTGGGGCATCGGTCGGATCGGCCCAATCCCCGAGGGAATGGTCGCGTGGCTGCTGGCCGCCGCCGCGCTGTTGTTGATCGCCAGGCTGCTCGGCGAGCGCACGAGCGAGCAGCCCGAACGTCCACCGCGGCCGGGGAGCAGCGCGTGAGCCGGGCCTGGAAGGCGATCGTGATGTTCGTGCTGTGGCGCAGCGGAGCGCTGCGCGCACGCGGCCAGCAGCCCGAGGTAGACCCGTCTGAGCGGCGCACAGGCGCACCCGCATGGGCGGAGCTATTGGTCGTGGCTGTGCTGTTGCTGGTGCCGGTCGCGGCGCTCGCGTTCGTCGCCTTGTTCGTGCTCGACCCGAATACGCAACTGCTGGGTCTCGCACTCGGCGCGGCGCTCGCTTTGCTGGCTTGTGCGCTCGTGCTCGCGGGCCGCTGGCTGGTGCCACAAGAGACGAAGGTCGAGCAGCGCCCCCGACTGGCCGACCCGGACGCTGCTCGTGAAGTCACCGAGCAGGCCGCCGAGGGTGTGGAGGGCATCACTCGCCGGCGGCTTCTCGCCGGCGCCGCCGGGGTCGCGGGCGCCGGGCTGACGGCGGCAGTCGTGATCCCCGTGGCGGCGCTCGGCCCTGGTCTCGAGGAGCAGCTGCGACGCACACCGTGGCGGGCAGGGCGCGCGCTCGTGGACGAGCAGGGCAAGCCGATGCTCGCCGCCGACATCGTCGAGAGGAGCTTTCAGACTGCGTTTCCGAAGGGCGCTGATCAGGAGGACCTGGGCTCCCCCGTCGTGGTCGTACGCGTGAACCCCGCGATGCTGAAGCTGTCCCCGGAGCGGGCGAGCTGGGCGCCGGAAGGCATCCTTGCTTACTCGAAGATCTGCACCCATGCGGCATGTGCGATCTCGCTGTTTCGTGACCCTTTGAGCCCGTCCACGGAGTCGCGGGGGCCGGCGCTGGTGTGCCCATGCCATTACTCGACGTTCGACGTGCTGGACGGTGGCAGCGTCGAGTTCGGCCCTGCCGGACGGCCGTTGCCGCAGCTGCCGCTACAGATCGACGCTGCTGGTGTGCTGCGCGCCGCCGGGCCGATGTCTGGGCCGGTCGGCCCGTCCTGGTGGGGGGACCCGAAGTGAGCCGCACCGGCAGCGACCGGCGGTCTGTCGACGCGGTGGCGTTCGTGGATGAGCGGCTGGGTGCCGCCCGCGGAATGCGATGGCTGATGGACTACGCGTTCCCTGACCACTGGAGCTTCCTGCTCGGCGAGATCGCCCTGTACTCGTTCGTGGTGCTGGTCCTCACGGGCACGTTCTTGGCGCTGTTCTTCGACCCGGACACGACGCAGACCGTCTACCACGGCAGCTACCAGGCATTGCAGGGCCAGAGCGTCTCAGACGCCTACGCCTCCACCCTGCACATCTCCTTTGACGTGTCGGGCGGGCTGCTCGCCCGTCAGGTTCACCATTGGGCGGCACTGGTGTTCGTGGCGGCGATCACCCTCCATCTGCTGCGGATCGTGTTCACCGGCGCGTTTCGCAAGCCCCGCGACATCAACTACTTCATCGGCGTCACCCTGTTGGCGCTCGCGATCTTGGAGGGCTTCGCCGGCTACTCGCTCCCCGACGATCTGCTCTCGGGGATGGGGTTGGCGATCGCGTGGGCAGTCGCGATGTCGATCCCGTTGATCGGCGGCCCGTTCGCGACGGCGTTGTGGGGCGGTAGGTTCCCTGGGTCGACGGCGTTTGAGTCGCGGCTCCTCATCGCACACGTGTTCCTGCTACCGGCGATCATCGGCGGCCTGATCGCGGTGCACTTGGCGATCATCATGCGCCAGCGCCACTCGCAGTTCCCCGGCCCTGGCCGGCGTGAGGACAACGTGGTGGGCGCCCCGATGTGGCCTGGGTATGCGCTGCGCTCGCTCGGCTTGTTCGCGGCGGTCGCCGCGCTGCTGGTGCTGATCGGCGGTGAGATCCAGATCAACCCGGTGTGGCTGTGGGGCCCCTATCACCCCTATATCGGCACGAACGGCGCCCAGCCGGACTGGTATCTGGGGTGGCTGATCGGCGCGCTGCGACTGATGCCGAACCTGGAGATCCACGCCTTCGGACACACGCTCGTGCCCAACCCCTTCTTCGGTGGCGTGCTGTTCCCGCTGATTGTGTTCGGGTTGCTGTATGCGCTGCCGTGGCTTGACCGGCGCTTCATCTCAAAGGACTACGCGCGTCACGATCTGCTTGAGCGTCCGCGCGATAATCCGCGGCGCAGCGCGCTTGCCGCTGCGCTGCTCTCGGCGGTGGCGGTGGTGTTCGCGGCGGGCTCGGCCGACCGTCTGTTCTTCCAGTTCGGGTTTGGCTATGAAGGCGCGGTGTGGTTCTTCCGCGGCGCGTTCCTGGTCGTGCCGCTCATCACCTATGCGGCAACGAAACGGGTGTGCGCGGGACTCGCGCGAGAGCAGGCGCATCCGTTGCGGGGCTGGAGTGGCCACATCGTGATCCGCAACCGCAGCGGGGGCTTCGACGCTGACGGGGAAGCTATCGAGCTTGATACCGCCGAGCGCTAGAGATGAACGTAATCCCCTGCCGCTCGTTCAGCCTGATTGCGTGCGCCGCGTCTACCTTCCGCTCTGCTGCTGGTCTTTGATGGCGGCGCGCATGATCAGGCGGGCCCGGTGCGCCTCGCTGCGCAGACCGGCCCTTGAGATCATCGGCTCCGCGACGGGCGTGGAGGCCCTGAGAAGCCGGCGCGCTGCTTCGGAGAGGCTGGTGAGCTGTGGCCCCGGTGCGCCGCGCCAGCCTGGGGGGCGAGGCGTTGGCGCGGATGTGGCATGGGTGCTCATGCTGTGGTTGAGATGAGTGTTGAGGCGTCGCTGTTGAAGTGCGGCAGGATCTCGTTGGCGTAGGTCTGGAAGAAGCGTTCTTGGTCGGGGCCGATCTGCTGGATGTAGAGCTCGTCGAACCCGGCGTCGCGGTAGCGACGGATCGCCTGCAGGTGCAGGTCGAGGTCGGGGCCGCACGGGACGGCTTCGGCCACCATGTCCTCGCTGATGAGTTCGCTTGCTTGCTCGAAGTGTGCTGGGGTCGGCAGGATCTGCGCGAGCTCGCCGGGTAGCTGCTCGTTGGGCCACAGCCGGTGTGCGGTGGCGCGTGCTTGGTGCTCGTCAGGGGCCCAGCAGACCTTCATGCCGCCCGCGACAGGCCCGTTTCCGCCGGCCTCGCGGAACCGTTTGACTTCTTCCTTCTCGGGCTGGACGGTGCAGTAGCCGTCGCCGATTCTGGCGGCGAGGCTGGTGGCCTTGGGTCCGAACCCAGAGATGAGGATCGGCGGTGCCTGCTCGGGCATATCGTAGATGCGGGCGTTCTCTACTTGGTAGTGGCGTCCGCGGTGGCTTTGCATCCCGCCCTGCCAGAGGGTGCGGATGACCTGCACGGCCTCCTCGAGCATCTCCAGGCGCTCGTCAGCCGCGGGCCAGTGGTCGCCGAGGATGTGCTCGTTGAGCGCCTCGCCGCTGCCGAGGCCGAGCGCGAAGCGCCCCTCCAGCAGCACCGCGCAGGTCGCGGCAGCCTGTGCGATCACGGCCGGGTGGATGCGCACCGTGGGGCACGTCACCGCGGTTGTGACCTTCATCGTGGAGGTCGCCTGTGCGAGGGCGCCGATGGTCGACCAGACGAAGCCGCTGTGTCCCTGCTCGTCGTTCCAGGGGTGGTAGTGGTCTGAGATCCACAGCCCTTGGAAGCCGGCGTCCTCGGCCATGCGCGCCTGCGCGATGAGCTCGCGGGGGCCGAACTCCTCGCTGGACAAGAAATAGCCGATCCTCACCTCATCGTCTCCTTGATCGTCGCGTTCGCGGCTTTTCTACCCCACGGTGGCGCGACTCAATCGTTGCGCGGCCTCTGAGCGCTGCGACTCGTGCAGTTCTTCTGGGAACGGATCAGGCAGCGTCAGGAGGGTCATCGTGGCGCCCCTCGAATAGACATTGATGGCCGACGCTCCCGAGGGCGTGGTGCTCGAGCGCAGCCGTGACCTGGCGGGCCGGCGGCACCATCCTTACTACCGCAGACTGTTGCTGTGCGCGATCGCCGTCTTGCCGGTGCTAGCGCTGCTTGGCGTGTTCGGCCAGAAGCCGAGCACGAGCTCGGCTGACACTCGCGCCGCGAGCCTGAGCGTCACGGCGCCGACTCGGCTGCGCAGCGGATTGATCTTCCAGGTGAAGGTCAGGGTGATGGCCCACCGTCAGATCAAGAATCCCGCAATCGTCTTCGACGAAGGATGGTGGGAATCGATGAGCGTCAACTCAATCGAGCCCGAACCGACAGAATCGAGCTCCAAGGACGGGCGAGTCGTCCTGTCATACGGCAAGCTCGAACCGGGCGAATCCTTGACCAGCTGGATCTACTTCCAGGTGAACCCCACGAACGTCGGCAAGCGCCGCGAGGACGTTCAGCTCGATGACGGCGAAACCCCGCTCGTGAGCATCCATCGCTCGCTGACGATCTTCCCTTAGCTCATGGACCTCGTAATCCGCGCCACCGTCGTCTTCTTCTTCATCTTCCTGGTGACTCGTGTCGTCGGTCGGCGCCAGCTCTCAGACCTCGAGCCATTCGACTTCATTCTGCTCGTGGTCTTGGGTGATCTCGTCCAGCAGGGCATCACGCAGAGTGATCAGTCGGTGACGGGCACGCTGATTGTGATCTCCACGATCGCGCTCCTCTCGGTAGCGGTGAGCTGGATCTCATTCCGCTCTCCCCGCGCACGGCTGATCGCGGAGGGGGAGCCGATCGTGCTCGTGCAGGACGGCAGGCCGATCGAGCGTAACATGCGACGAGAGCGCATTACGCTCGCAGACATCCAAGAGGAGGCGCGCCAAGCACAGATCGTCTCAATCGGCGACATACAGTGGGCGATCCTCGAGAACGACGGAAAGATCAGCTGCATTCCCCGCCGCGAGTGACGACTGATGATGGCCGGCGACGCTCAACCACCCCACGCCGATCGCGAGAGTCGCGCCGGTGCCCCTGGCCGCCGGGAGACGGACCTTGAGCGTCTGGATCGCAATCTGGAGGAGATGACCGGCGAGATGCGCGTGGTCGTCACGGGCGTACAGGTGCTCTTTGCCTTTCTCTTGATTGTGCCGTTCAACACCGGGTTCGCGCATGTCGGAGATTTCGAGCGCACCGTGTATTTCGTGACGCTGGTGTTGGCGGCGCTCGCAGCGGTCTGCATGATCGCGCCGTCTGCTGAGCATCGCTTTCTTTTCCGTCACGACGACAAGCGTCACATCGTGTTCAACTCAAACCGCGCGGTGATCGCGGGCCTGGTGTGCTTGGCGCTCGCGATGTGTGGCTGTCTGCTGCTTGTCACGACCAAGCTGTTTGGTGTGAGCGCGGGTGTGGTGACGGCGGCGCTAGGCGCGGTCCCGTTTGTGCTGCTGTGGTTCGTGCTGCCGCTGAGGAGATTGCGCCTGCTCGACGAGCGCGACCCGACTCGACGTCGGTAGCGCGTCGGCGGCTTCGCCGCATGGCTAGTGGGCGAGTGGCTTGACCGTTTTCAGAACAGGGTGTCGGCGTCGGTGATCTTCGCTCGCATGTTGGTTTTCATCATTTGTAGAGCAGCGTCAGCGAGGTGCTCGTGAATGTGCGCCACGGCGTCGCGGGGGACGATGCGCGAAAACGAGGTCTTTGCGCTTCCGGCAGACCGCATTCGGCTCAATCTCGACTCGGCCCGCTCGTAGACCGCATCCGGCACCCGCTCTCCCCGATCCTCGTGATCATGTCTGTCAGCTCCAACGCCGCGCACTCGCGCTCCGTGAACAGCGGACTCCCGCGCCAAGCCGCCAGCGCGTAGAGGCGCTGCTCGCTCTCCCCCGCTGATCATCCACTGACTCTCCGCACTCAACCGCTCCCGGCCTGTTCGACTTGCCGCTTGAGTTCCTCGTTTTCCTTTTCGACCTTGCGGAGATTGGATTCGGCTTCGCGCAAACGTTCTTCGTTTGCGTGATTGGTGGGCGATGTTGTTTCCTTGATCGTGCTGGAGGTCACGGTGTTCGTGACGGTCTTGGGCTGAGTGACCGTCACCGTGCTCGTCACCGCTCGCGTCGTCGAGTTATCGGATTCAGATTTGTTCCCGATCAGGTAACCAAAAAAACCTCCCGCCAAGAGCGCAACCAAGCAAACGAGAATCACGGGCCACGGGCTCTCCCACCAAGGACCCGGAGGAGGAGCATCCGGTGGCACCCTCTCGTATTCCTGCACCGGCTCGCCGGGCGCCGGGCGCCGCGGGACCAGTGGCTCGGTCGGCGGCGGGACAGGTGGTTGCGACCTGTCTGGGGGCTCGGGGGTACTCATGGCTGGACCCTCACCCTATCGCTCTCGTGGCGAGCAGGCGAGACGCTGAGTCAGTCGGCGCTCTCGGGCGAGAGCTCAACCCGTAGGTGCGTCTCACTGCTGACGCTGTGCGCGTCGGCGACTCCCTGCACATCCCGCCGGGTGAGCGCCAGAAAGGCCACCAGCGCGAAGATCAGGGCTCCCAACGCCAGCGCGACGGTGCCGTCGCCGAAACCCAGGCCCCCCGCGCTCTTTGACTTGCCCAACCAGTCCGCAACCGAAGCGCCGAATGGCCGAGTCACGACATAGGCAAACCAGAAACAGACGATCGAGTTCCAGCCGAAGCTCCGGTACCCGATCGCGGGAATCGCGATAACCGCCGCGAACAGCAAGGCGGAGGCGAAGTAGCCGAGGCCGAAGGTGTTCGCGGTCAGGTCTCCGACGGCGGTGCCCATCGCGAACGTCGCCACCACCGCCGCCCAGTAGAAGAGCTCGCGGCGGGCCGTGTCGACGCTGTGGATCGAGAGCGTCTTCTCGGTGCGCTGCCAAGTCGCGAAGACGGCGAATAGCACCAAGCCATAGAAGACGCTCGAAGCGATATACGGGACCCCGAAACCGACGTGCAGGACGTCCGCGGCCATCGTCCCGAACACGCCGACCATGACCACCGCCAGCCAGTACGTCCAGGCGATGTAGCGGCGCACCGAGAACTGTAGAGCGAGGGCCGCCAGGAAGGCCAGAAAGCCCAATCCGACTGCGACCACCGGGGCCATCGCATGGACCAGATAGTCGGAGGTGGACTCCCCCATGGCCGTCGAGAGCGCCTTGATCATCCAGAAGTAGGCGGTGATCTCGGGCACCCTTAGGGCACCGCGGCGAGTGAATGCTGCGAGGCGTGCGCGTTGCATCGACGCGAGAGTTTTTCACGGCAAGCGCCACGCGTGCGCCGGTCCGCTGGCGGCTACCCACACCTCCTGTTCGGGCGCCAATACGAGCTCGCCGGGTACTCGCGCGAGGACCGTCTCGTGTGCGGAGTGATCCAGTCTGAGTTGGGCTATCGCTTCGTGTCCGTGGTAGCGCAGCTCGATCACGCTGGCCTGAACCGCGGTGCCATTCGGCTGCGGGTAAAGGGCGATTTGCTCGGGGCGCAACAGCAACTGCGCGGGTCCCTGGGCCGGTGCTCCCCCGTTGAGACGCAATCGCACGGTCCCGAGCGCGCACGTGGCCACTTGATCGTGGATGACGCCCGCGAGGATGTTCGCCTCGCCTATCGACCTGGCCGCCTCCAGGTCCGGCGGGTCGCGGTAGAGCGAGCGTGGATCGGAGCTTGCCAATACGCGTCCCTCTCGCAGCACCGCGACTTGATCTGAAAGCGCCAGAGCCTCGTCTTGATCGTGTGTGACGAGCACGGTCGTTGTCGCGCTGGCCGCGAGGATATGGGCCACCTCGCGCCCGAGCTCGGCCCGCAGCGAGGCGTCCAGGGAGCTGAAGGGCTCGTCGAGAAGTACCACGCGGGGTCCGATCGCGAGCGCGCGAGCGAGCGCCACGCGTTGTTGCTGGCCACCGGAGAGCTGATGGGGATAGCGCCGCTCCAGGCCGCTCAGGCCGACCAGATCGAGCAGCTCGCTGACACTCGTGCGCTCGCGCCGAGCCAACCCGAAACCGATGTTTCCAGACACGGTCAGGTGCGGGAACAGGGCTCCGTCCTGAGGTACGTAGCCAACCCCTCGATGTTGGGGGCGCAGGCTGCGCCGTCCATCGTCGATCACGGCCCCACCGATGGAGATCGTGCCCCGGTCGAGCCGCTCGAAGCCGGCGATCAAACGAAGCAAGGTCGTCTTACCGCTGCCAGAGGCTCCGAGCACCGCCGTGAAGGAGCCTGCGGGCACGGTCAACTCGACGTCGGTGAGGACCGGTGTCTCACCGAAGCTCTTGGCGAGCGCTTTCAGATCGATCTCGCTCATAGCGGGGCGAGCTGGGGTTGCAGTCCCCGGTCGCGGTCAAACCACAAGGCGAGCACGGCCGCGGGGACCGCGGCAAGCGCGATGATCGCAAGCGCGTAGGGCGCGGCCGCGCCGTAGGCGACCTCGCTCTGATAGGCCCAGAACTGGGTGGCCAACGTCTGAACGCCGATAGGGGCAAGCAGCAGAGTCGCGGTGAGCTCGGTCACCGCGAACAGAAACACCAGACAGAAGCCGGCCAGCAACCCGGGCGCCAGCAGGGGAAGCGTGACTCGCAGGAAGACCGAGACTGGACCGCGCCCGAGGGACTGCCCCACGTCGGCGAGTCGCGCAGACGTCTGGGCCACGGACGCTCTGATGCACACGAGCGCAAGCGGGAAGTGCATGATTGCGTAGGCCACGATTACCAAGGCGCTGGTCTGGTAGAGGCCGAAGGCGTAGTGGGTGGCGAAATACACGAGGCTCAAGGCCACGACCACGCCGGGCAGGGCGAGCGGTATGTAGGTGCTTCGCTGTAGGTTCAGCCGCAACGAGTTGGAGCGCCGGAAGGCGATCAGGGCCACAGGCAGGGCCAGGAGGACCGCCGCGCTTGCTCCGAGCAGGCTGTAGACGAGCGAGTTCCAGCTCGCCTGACCCAGGGTGGCGGCTGCCGGCAGGGTCGTGTGCTGGCTTTGGGCCATCCAATAGAGGACGGTCCCCACTGGAAAGCCGATTGCCGTGGCGAGGAGCGCCGCGAGGGCCGCGAGCAAAGGTATGGCGTTCCATCCGAGCGGCACTCGTTTTGGTTTGCGCGAAGGCGCTGTGCGAGTGGCGGCGCGCGAGGGCACGATGGCGTCGAGCGCGAGCACTAGTAGGGCAAGGCACACCAGCGGCACCGACAGGGCCGCCGCGGCGCGACTGTCGAGTTGGAACTCGGTGAAGATCTCCGTGGTGAATGTTTGGTAGCGCACGATCTCAAAGGTCCCGTACTCGGAGATCGTGGTCAGTGCGACAAGCACACAGCCGCCCACGATCGCGGTGCGGATGAGCGGCAGGCTCACCCGGAAGAAGGTCTTCAAGTGGCTTGCTCCGAGGCTGTGCGCGGTCTCTTGCATCGCCGGATCGGCGCGGCGCAGGGCGGCGGCGACAGGCAGGTAGACCAGCGGATAGGTTCCTAGCGTCATCACCAACGTGGCGGCCGCGAGTCCGCTCATGGAGGGGAAGGCCGAATGCCAGGCATAGCCGACCACGTCGTCGGGGATCGCGACCGGCAGGACCAGGAGCACTGTCCACAGGCGTCTGGCCGGCAGGCGGGTGCGCTCGGTGCACCAGGCGCACGCGACGCCCAGGGTCGCGGCCAAGAGCGCTACCAGAAGCGTGAGGAGCACCGTGTGGCGCAGAAGGAGCGCCGAGCGCGAGCGCCACAAGACGTGCTGGATTTCACTCCAGCCGGCGCTACGGGCGTCGAGCGCGAGCAGGACCAGGGGTGAGAGCAGCAGCCCCGCGATGCACAGGCACAGCACCACGATCGCGTATCTGCGAGCGGCGGCGCCAAGCCGGCCTTGACGGCGAGCGGCAGGCATCGGCGGCCGTGGCGAGCGTTGCTCGAACGCAACCCCGCCAAGGGTCTCGGTCGTGTCTGCGATCGGCGTGGTCACGATCCTCTCGCGCCTCAGATGAGTCCGGCTTCTTCGAGCAGGTTCTTGGCGTCCGTGCCCGTGCCGAGCTCGGCGGGAGAGAACGAGGAGGGTTGCAAGCTGGCGAGCAGCGCGAGTTCGGGGTCGGCTTGCACGCCGGGGCGGATCGGGTACTCGTAGCTGTCGCTCTGGGCGAGCACCCGCTGGCCGGCTTCACTGGTCATGAAGCGCACCAGTTCTTGCGCGGCCGCTTGATGCTTTGAGGACTTCAGGATCCCGACCCCCGAGATGTCCTCGACATAGCCGGGGTCGTGGGGGGCGAAATAGGCGATGTTGGCTTTCACAGCGCCCTTGCCGATCTCGGCGACCAAGCGGTAGTAGTAGTAATGGTTGATCAGGCCGAGGTCACTGACGCCCTGGCTTATGTCGCGGGTGACCGTCTCGTTGTCTGGCACATTGTCGTTGCCGGCGGCATTGGTCTCCAGGCCGATCAACCAGCGCAGGGCGGCCTTGTGTCCGTAGGTGTGGTCGATCGAGCTGACGATCGGCCACAGGTCGGTCTCCGCCGGCGCGATCTCGATCTTGCCGATCCACTTTGGGTCGGCGAGTTCCATCACCGACTTGGGCAGCTGGGAGGGCTTGAGCTTGCTTGTGTTGTAGATGAGCACGCTCACCCTGGCCGATACCCCCACCCAATCGCCGTTTGTGGCGCTGTCTCGGTTGGGCACGCTGGCCAACGCGCTCGGATCGACTTTGACCAGGAGACCTTGCCGGTTGAGCTGTTCGAGCCAGTTTGAGTTCTCCGTATAAAACACGTCGGCCGGCGAGAGGTCGCCCTCCTGGGTGATCTGCGCGGTGAGGACGTCCTCGTCGTTGTTTGCGACCCTCACTTTGATACCGGTCTGCTTGGTGAAGGCGGCGATCAGGGCGTCTGTGGTCTGCTCGTGCTGGGCGCTGTAGAGGGTCAGAGTTGTGTCCGAGCTGTTCGACGTCGCGACTATCGCGCATCCGCTCGCGAGGAGGGCCAGGAGAGTGAGAGACATTCCCAGCAGGAGCGCCATGAAATGTAGACGCGTGAGCGTGGGCGCCGGACCGGATCTCATTGTCGAGGCAGCGGGGGTCACTGTCCGAGTTGCATTGCCAAGGCCACGCAGGCCGTCGAACGGTTGGGCGTCAGCTGCAATTTCCTGTCCTCCAAAGACTGTGACCGTTCGACCCTTCCGACCCGATGGGCAAAACCGTAGCATGGGTTAGGCGCCCCTAAGCTCGGTACTTCCCCACGCGTCCGGTCCGTCCAGACTGAGCCGCCGAGGGACTTGACGCACCGCGAGCCTCACGTTTGGGCTGGCGTCGGCAAGAAACGTTGCAGCCCTTCCTATGCGACACATCTTGCAAGCGAACCTGATACTTTGACCCGCGTTCGTGCCGAATCCTTTTCCTCAAGGGGCAAAGGAGCGGGGGACCCAAAGCAGCCGAGCGGCTGCAGGGGCGAATCGCCACAGTTGTGGCGTAGCGCAAAAGCGCGAGCCCGACAGCTAACCCCGTAGGCGCCCGCAGACAAACCGAAAGGACGATCTTCACATGTCGGGATCCCCGCGCGATCTTGCTGCCGTCGACCCCTGGGAGGCCTCGCTCGCCCGCTCGCGCGCACGCCGCGAACGCGCCGCCGGACGCTCCCCCATGAGCCTCGCCAACATGATGGACGCACGCCGCCGGCTTCCCTCTCCGCGCAATCTCGCCGAGGAGGAGCCGTGGGAGCTCTCGACGCTGCGTTCGCGCACGCGCCGCAAAGCCGCCGAGTTGCAGTTCGTGCCGACCGCGACTCGCGCTCGCCGCGTCTCTTTGGGCACCCTGATCGCGCTGGCTGCGGGACCGGCGGCCGGCTTGGCCGATGCAAGCGGCGCCTCTCAGCCTACGGCGGGGCCCCCCACCCCCGAACCGCCGACGACGACCGAACACCATGTGTTGCTGGAAAACGGCAGCGAAGGCCGCCAGGTGCGCCTGCTCCAGGAGAAGCTTGGGATCGTTGCCGACGGCGTCTTTGGACCGCAAACCGAAGCCGCGGTTCGCAGTTTCCAGGCGGCGCACGGCCTCCAACAGGACGGCATAGTGGGACCGCGTACCAGCGCCGCCCTCGCCGACGAAGCTCCTTCGGTGGCGGCGCTGGCCGACAGCGCCGAGACCGCGTTCGGCTCGAGCGTCAAGGAGGCCGTGAGCTATTCCAGTGCGAGTGCGTCCACCGCGAATGCGTCCACCGCGAGCGCGGACACCCACGCCAAGAGCACAGTCGCCAACCCTGTGGTTCGCTTGCAGGAAGCGCTCGGCGTCCAGGTCGACGGCACCTTCGGGCCCGAAACCGAGCGCGCCGTTCGCCATGCGCAGGCGCTGCATCACCTGCACGTCGACGGCGTTGTGGGCGGGGAAACCTGGAGCGCTTTGGGAGTCAAAGAGCACGCCGTGCTGCATCCGCTCAAGCCTGCGGCTCACGCGAGCCATCATGCGAGCGCCCACGCCACCACCGAGCCGACGAGCCATGCCGAAACGACGAGCTCGGCCCCAATGAGCCGTGCCGATGCGGTCAGGCGTTTGCAGGAAGCGCTGCACGTGCAGGCCGATGGCACGTTCGGAGCGGAAACAGAGGCGGCCGTGAAGCGTATGCAGGCGGCACGCGGCCTCGCGGTCGACGGCGTCGTGGGACCGGAAACATGGAGCGCGCTCGGCATCGAGGAGAGCGCCACGCTGCACCCGCCTCACGCCGGCTCCCACGATTCGCCCGGTGAAAGCTCCTCGGGTTCCACCAGCGACAGCGCAGGAGGAAGTGGATCGTCGAGCGCGGTGGAACGGGTAATCGCCGCCGCCGATGAAATCGCGACGCGTCCCTATGTCTACGGCGGCGGGCATGGTTCGTTTGAGTCGACCGGCTATGACTGTTCGGGTTCGGTGTCCTACGCCCTGCATGGCGGTGGACTGCTGAGCTCACCGGAGGATTCCAGCGCGCTGGAGTCATATGGCGAAGCGGGGCCGGGTCGCTACATCACGATCTACGCGAACGCCGAACACGCGTGGATGGTGATCGACGGACGGCGCTTTGACACGGTGGCCCAGCAGGAGACCGGCACTCGTTGGTCGGATTCGATGACCTCCACGGCCGGTTACGTGGTGCGCCACCCCGCCGGGTATTAGCTTCCTCGACGGGGTGCCCCGCGCGCGCGTGGAGCATCCCGTCCAGCCTGGATGGGGACATGGATCCCGTCCAGGCTGTCGGGCGCCATAGGAGCGTCTTCTCGCGCCAGCGGCCCCATGAATCGCCCGCTAGGAGGGTTCGCGCAAAATACCGTCCCAAGCTCGACGTAACTTGGCGTGCCTCGCCTGAAAACCGACATGGGAGGCACGAATGCTCGCTCGGGCGCGGACGTTCACAATCGAAGGGCTCCATGCGCGCGCCGTCAGCGTGGAGGTTGACATCCGGGCCGGGCTGCCCGCTTTCGCGATCGTCGGGTTGGCCGACGCGGCGGTGCGCGAGGCGCGCGACCGGGTTCACGCGGCGATCTTGAACTCGGGGTTCGAGTTCCCGGCACGCCGCATAACGGCGAACCTGGCGCCGGCCGACGTGCCGAAGGTGGGTCCCGGCTTTGACCTGGCGCTCGCCTGTGCGGTGCTTGCGGCGAGCGGACAGATTTCGGGGGAGCTACTGGATACACACGCGCTGTTCGGAGAGCTCTCGCTCGACGGCGAGGTGCGACCGTCCCACGGCACGCTCGCGGTTGCCGAGGCGTCTCGCAAGGCTGGCATGGAGATGCTCATGCTCGGGCCCGGCGGAGCACGTGAGGCGTCGCTCATCGACGGTCTCAGAGTCGGCGTCGTCGAGCGACTGAGCAGTGCCGCGCGAGTTCTCGGCGGCGGGCCCGCCGACCCCATGCCGAGCACCGAGATAGCGCGCCGGGCATCGATTTCGCAAAGCGCGCTCGACCTCGCCGACGTGCGTGGCCTACGCGATGCGGTCGAAGCGTTGAAGGTCGCCGCCGCGGGCGGCCACAACAGCCTGCTGAGTGGACCGCCGGGCACCGGCAAGACGATGTTGGCCCAGCGGCTGCCTTCGATCCTGCCGCCGCTGCGCCGCGCGGAGGCGATCGAAGTGATGCGCATCCACAGCGTTAGCGGGAAGTCGAACGGGACTGATCTCTTGGTGGAGCGGCCTTTCAGGGCTCCCCACCACACGATCACCACGGCGGGCATGGTCGGCGGGGCTCGACGTGGCTGGATCGGCGAGGTGGTTCTCGCCCACAACGGCGTGCTGTTCTTGGACGAGCTCTCCGAGTTCGCGCGCCCAACCTTGGAGGCTCTGCGCCAGCCACTTGAGGATGGACGGGTGGCGATCGTGCGAGCGCGGCATTCGGCGGTGTATCCGGCTCGATTCATACTGCTCGGGGCCACCAACCCGTGCCCCTGCGGATTTGCCGGGGAGCGTGAGCGGTGCCGGTGTAGCGAAGCCGATCTGGCGCGCTACAGGCGCCGTTTGAGCGGGCCACTGCTCGACCGCATCGACCTGTTGCTGAGCATCCAGCGCACGGACACCGATCAGCTCGCGTCGGCGCCGTCGACCAGCTCCAAGAGCGCACGCGATGAGGTGATCGACGCTCGCGAGCGCCAGGCGGCCCGTTTTATTGACGCCGGGATCTTGGTGAACGCCCAGATGGATGGCGCGGCTCTGCGCCGATTCGCGACACTCGACGAGGCTGGGCAGGCCCTGCTCAAGCGGGCTCGCGAGCGCGGCGCGATGAGCGCGCGCGGACAGCACAGAGCGTTGCGGGTCGCGCGCACGATCGCTGACCTCAAGGGTTGTGGGCGAGTCAAGGCAGAGCATCTCGCGCAGGCGCTCGCTTGGCGTCCGGAGGCGAGTTTGGGCGGGCGAGCAGCGGCATGAGAGGCGCCTGCGTGCAATGCGAGCGGCGTGGCTGGTTGCTCGAGAGGCTCGGAATTCGCTTGGATTTCAGGGCTCGCGACCTGGCCTGCTTGTGGGCCCTCTTGGAACTCCCGGACCGCGACCTGATCGACGCCGTTGGTGGTCGCCGCCGCGAGGAATTGCACGAGGCATACCTGACGTGGACGGGCACCGAGCAGCACGTCGACGCGGAGATCCAGACGATTTGTATGCACAACGCTGCTTACCCGCGGCGTTTGCGCGGCGACGCGCTTGCTCCGCAGAAGCTTTGCGTTCGTGGCGGACTTGCTCGGCTGAACGAGGCCTTGGAGCAGACGGTGGTGGCCGTGGTGGGAACCCGCAAGGCGACCGACTACGGGATGCAGACCGCGCGCGCTTTCTCGCGAGGACTCGCTTCCTGCGGTTTGACGGTCGTGGGCGGCCTGGGCGAAGGGATCGCCAGCGCGGTCCAGTCCGGCGTGCTCGAAGCCGGCGCGAAGCCGCTTGGGGTGATCGCGGGGAGCCTGAGGCGCTGCTCGCCCGCGTGCTGTGAGCCTCAGTACCGTCGCGTGCTCGAGCGCGGCTGTGCGATCTCCGAGCAGCCGGCCACGCCGCGTCCACGCACTCGAAGCTGGTGGGCAACTGCTGCCGAGAGGACTCTGGCCCTGATCTCGGATTTCACGATCGTCGTCGAGGCCGGCGAACATCCTCGCGAGCTCGCCTGCGCACGGGTGGCATGGACACGCGGCAAGCACGTAGCCTGCGTGCCCGGACGCGTGAGCTCTCCCGCATCGAAGGGAACCAACGAGCTTCTGATGCAAGGCGCGAGACTGGTTCGCGATACGCAGGACGCGCTCGACATCCTCTACGGAGTGGGCGCGTTGCAAGCGCAGGAGCGCAGGGCCGAACCGCAGGAGATCGAGCCGCGGCTCGCGAAGGTGCTTGCGGGCGTGGCGCGAGGCAGGGACACCATCGAGAAGCTCTCGGATATCGACTTTGAGCCGGGACAGCTCGCGTTGGCGCTCGCCGAGCTTGAGTTGACGGGGATGCTGGTGCGGGGCGATGGAGGTCGTTACGTGGCCGGCGGGGCTTAAGGTGCATCCGTGCAGGCACAGTCGAACATGCGCGAGGAGCAACCGCAGGCCGCCCTGACCACGAGCAGACGGGGAAGGTCCGATCCTGCCTTCGACGCTTCCGAGTTGCTTGCGATCGCGCTTGGAGGGGCTGTTGGGGCGCTGGCGCGGGTGGGCTTCGCCCAAGCGTTCCCGCCCGGCGCGGGCGGCTGGCCGTGGGCCACCTTCGCGGTCAACATGGCGGGCGCTTTGATGATCGGATACTTCGTGACGCGTCTACAGGAGAGGCTGCCCGTCTCCACGCTTCGCCGGCCGCTGCTGGGAACCGGGTTCTGTGGGGCCTTGACGACCTTCTCGACCGTGCAGATCGAGCTGGTGCGAATGGTCGACCAGCACCGCTTCGGCCTCGCCGCCGGATACCTGGCGGCAAGCTTGGTCGGCGGTTATTTGGCGGTCTTTGGCTCATCGGCCGCGGTCAGGCGAGTGAGGACGATCGCATGAGCGCAGAGGCATGGATCGGCGTCGCGCTGCTCGGCAGCCTCGGCTCGATCGCGCGGTTTTTGCTCGACGCGACGATCTCCTCGCGCGGCTGGTCGAGCTTTCCGCTTGGCACCTTGGCGGTGAATGCCAGCGGCGCGTTCGTCCTCGGGTTGCTCACCGGCGTTGCGCTCTCCGGGCAAGCACTCGTGCTCGCCGGCACCGCGACGATCGGCTCCTACACGACCTTTTCCACCTGGATGCTCGAGACACACCGCCTGGGCGAGGACGGACAATCGCGCGGGGCTGCCCTCAATGTGCTCGTGAGCGTGCTCGTGGGCTTTGGAGCGGCCTTGTTGGGCAAGTGGCTCGGCGGGGTCGTGTGATGGAGAACGCGTTGAAGCTGACCGCCTATTTCGGCGAGCGCAGCCGCGTTGGAGGACGCTTGCTCGCCGACGAGCTGCTCGACGCGCAGGCGCGTCGAGAGATAGGTGCCAGTGTGTTGTTGCGCGGCGTGCAGGGGTTTGGGGCCAAGCAGCGCGTGCGCAGCGACCGGTTGTTGACGCTCTCAGAAGACCTTCCGCTCGTATCGGTCGCCGTGGACGGCGCGGAGCGGATCGAAGGCTTGGCCGAGGAGATCTCGACGATCGGCAGTGAAGGGCTCATCTCGTTGGAGCAAGCTCAACTGATCGGCGCCGACCAGACCGCCGCGGACCATGCCGCCGCCGGGCAGACCGCCGCGGACTTGGCCGATTCGCGGGGCGGCGCGGTGAAGCTGACCGTGTACCTCGGACGTCATGAGCGCGCCGAGGGCATGCCGGCGTTCGTGGCGGTGTGCAACGTGCTTCACGGCAGGGGCGTGGCCGGCGCGACGGTTCTGCTCGGGGTCGATGGCACGATGCACGGACGACGCCGACGCGCCCGTTTTTTCGCTCGTAACGCAGAAGTGCCCCTGATGGTGGTCGCCGTCGGGGAGCCCGAGCGTGTTGGAAGCGCGCTTGAGCGGCTGCGCGATCTGCTCTCAGAGCCACTGTTCACGCTGGAAGCAGTACAGGTGTGCAAGCGCGACGGACAGCTCTTGAGTCGCCCCGAGGCGCAGCCAGTGTCAAACGGGCCGGGCCGGCTCACGCAGAAGCTCACGATCATCGTCTCAGAGGCTGCCCGCCACGAGAACAGGTCGGTCTATCTGGAGTTGATCAGGCGTCTGCGCGAAGCCCGGGCCGCCGGAGCCACTTCGATGCGAGGAATTTGGGGCTTTCATGGCGACCACTTGCCCCATGGCGACCGCCTCTTGGCGCTGCGCCGCCACGTCCCAGTCTTGACCGAGACGATCGACGCCCCCGAGCGCATCGCCGAGTTGTTCCCGATCGTCGACGAGCTCACACACGAGCGCGGCCTCGTCACCACCCAGTTCATCCCCGCCAGCTCCTCCCTACACGAAGCGCCGAGCTTGTAGGCTGGGCACACGCTTCGTGGTCTCTGGACGCCCGCCTCGCGGTCCCCGCCGACCCGATCCTGGTCTGGTCTATAGTTAGCCGCCGCGCGGCTGTAGCTCAGTTGGCTTGAGCGTCACTCCTCCCCTCCCTCGCCGCCCGCTGTGCCCGCAGGAAGCCCGCCAGTCGCGTGTACGGCCCTGGTGTCCGAACGCCGCCCGTGGCGCTCCGTGGAGATTCGCCCAACCGAGGGGCGGTTTTTTTTCTCCCGGGAATTTTTGCGCACCTGGAGCACCCACACGCCCCGTAGGGGCTGTGGGTGCAGAAATGGATCACTCGGGGGCTGCGCGTGCGCGAGGGCCAGGCCAGGCTGGGCTAGTCGCGCACCAGCGTCCGGGCGGCGAAGGCGCGGTGGCCGCGCTCGAGCGCCGCATAACGGCAGCGCTTGGGCTGGAGGCGCAGCGAACGCTGCTGGCCGCTGAGAGCGCTTTCGATGCACGGTTTGGCTGGGAGGCCCGGACGGCACGGTTGCAGGACCGTGTGGGGCGACGGCAGGACGGGCGGCCCGTCCGGGATCCCGAGCTTGGGCACCGACTGCACGACCTCCCCACGATCCGTCGGTTGTGGTGGGCGCTGCAGCGCCTGGACCGCTACGCCAACTTCGGCGAGGGCCAGCACGGCGCCGGGCTCGGCCTGCTCGAGCAGCTGCTCGACGGCCACGAGCGGGACGTCAGCGAAGGCCGCGCCGCCGCGCCGCGCCACGTCGGCTACTTCCTGCCAGCGCTACAGGCCGAAGCCAAGCGCTGGAAGCACACTTGGGCGCCGCGAATCAAGGACCGGCGGATCCGGGAGGGCCGCCGGCGCCCTCGCCGCGCTGCCGGATCGCCGGGCCGCGGGGGCCCGGCGACCGGCAAACGGCCCCGTCAGCGTCAGGACGGGAGGGGCCAGTGACGCTCCTGCATCGCTTCGATGACTTCACCGGGATGCAGGTGGTTCAGGTAGCGCTCGGTGATGCCGAGGCTCGAGTGGCCGAGCTGGCGCTGGATCAGCGGCAGACGGACGCCCTCCTTCATGAGTTCCACGGCGTGGGTGTGGCGCAGACCGTGGCTGTGGACGCGCTTTTCGATCCCGGCCTTGCGGCCAAGGTCCTTGATCGCCTCGCGCCAGTATGCGCCGCCGAGGGGATTGCCGAGGTTCGTCGAGGTGATCGTGCAGAACACCTTCGCTCCACGCGGCACGCCGAGCTTCGCCCGGCAATCGAGCCACTGCTCGAGCACGGCGAACGCGGCCGGGTCGAACCCGACCACACGCCGTTTGTTGCCCTTGCCATGGCGCACCACGAGCGTGCCCTGGTCCCGGTCGACGTCGCGGAGCTCCAGGCCCAAGGCCTCCGCCGTGCGCAGGCCGCCGCGCCAAAGCACGACGATCAACGCGCGGTTGCGCAAGCCTGCGGGCCCGCGGCGCGAGCAGGCATCCATCAGCCGGCTGACCTCCTGTGGTGTGAGGATCTCCGCCGGCAGCTTCACGCCGTAGTTCGGCGGCCGCTGCCCGCGCCGGCAACCCGGCGTTGTGACCGGCGTACGCGGACGGCCGAGCCGGTCGAACTTCATCTGCTCCCCGCGATGTGGGGAGCGTCGAGGGATAGAGAACACAGACGCACCTGCCTCTTCGTATCACGCCCGTCTGACGTACCAGGTCAAGCGGGCTGGGTTAACGCCGCAAAGAGTAACCCAGGCGGGGCGGCCACGGCTGGTACCCGTGACCGCCCCTGGGCCACGACGGGGTGCGTCCCGTCGCGGCCCAAATTGACACTAGACCCTACGCATGGAGGTAGACAGATGAAGGTGCGTCTGAAAGCTGTCCGCCGGCGCGACACCGATCGCTACGGGCTCACCCCGCTGGCCGAAGCGCTGCTCGAGGATCCGCTCGCGACCTGGTACAAGCTCGAGCCGGCCGCCGAGAGCAAGCTCGACCAGGAAGACATCCTCTCGCTGGAGGTCGCAGCATGAAGAAATACGTCGCGGTGGTCGGCGTCGACGGCGACCTCAAACCACAATCAGGCTCGACAGAGCAGTCGGCCATGGAAATCGCGCTCGAGCTGCTCAAGCGCGAACAGTCCTCGGCCGCGAGCCACGTCAGCGTGCAAGTCGCGGTGAGCCGATGATCGTCCTCCTCAAGATCATCGGGTTTGCTACCGCGTGGGTCACGATCGCGCTCCTGGTCGGCGTGATCATAGGAAGGGCGGCCCGGCGATGACGCAACCAGGCAACAGCTACGGGCCTCCATGCTGCGAGGATTGCGGGGCCGCGACAGAGCGCGTCACCGCCTTCGCCTACGGAGGGTCCGGGTCATCGCGAAGCGGCAACCACTGTGCGACCACAAGCGTCCAGCCGGTCTCGGCGGCGCCGGTAATGCTCGGCCATGAGGGTTATCTCTGTCAGCGCTGTTGGTGGCGACGCAATGCGGCGAGGAGGGCTGCGGCATGACGCCTCCTCGGCAAAGCATCTGCGAACGATGTGGGACAGCACTCGTGGAGGGCGTCGAATCGGCCATTTGCGGACGCTGCTCGGCGGAGCTGCAGGCACAGACCGACGATCGCAGGCAGCGCGAGGTCAACGGGCTACACGAACGCCTGCCTCAGCACGAGATCCACGCACGCGACCACGCTTTCAAGCGCAGTATCGGTTTCACGATGCGCGAAGGGGTGCTGTGGGATGAAGCATGGATCGCGGCACGCTCCTATTACCTTGCGCGCGTCGGCGGCGAGCGGGACGTGCGGCAATGACGCCTCCGGGTCAAAGCGACAGCTACCTGCGGTGCTCGGTCTGCGGGCGCGAGAGCACGACGAACTTCTCAAGCTCGCTGCGTCACGGCTGGGAGAAGTGCTGTGGCTACACGATGACCCTCGTGCGCACAGACGCGGACATTGACGCGGCCGTGGGCGACGCGTTCGCGCCGATGCGCAGGGCGATCGCGGAGGCTCAGCGATGACGCATCCCGGTGAAAGCGACGGCATGAGCGATCGCTTGAAGCGAGATGCCCGAGCCGAGATTGAGGCTGCACTGCTTCGGTTCGGGCATTCGCCTGGCGCGATCTCGCAGGCCCTGAAGATCGTCGACGCAGGCGGAAGTGTTTACGACGCGATGAAAGCCCTCACGGGCCACGAATCGTGACGCTCGTGGACCAAAGCGACGAGGTGCAGATCGAGTGCCAGCTCTCGATCACTGTCAATGGTCGACAGGAGGTGTATGCGCACGTGTTTGATCTAACCCCAGCTGACCTGAGCCGCATCGACACGCCGGAACGCTTCTCCGAGATCCAGACTGCTTTGAAGGCCGAGAAGGGCGAGTATCAGGACATCCGTGCGGTTGCGCGATTCAGGCGACTGCGATGACGCAACGGGACGGATGGGGCTGGTGGAGGCATCCGGTCGATTGGTGGCGCGGCCCGCGGCGCCGGCGCCGGATGGGCGGAAGCCGCGCGCTGCGCCGGTGGCGCCGGCGCGAAGCGCGGAGGATCGGCCGATGACGGATCGGGACGAAAGCGTCACAAAACAGATGGGCCTCGACTCCTATTGCTCGGTGTGCGGGACCCCCCTGCCGCCGCGGGCGTCGACGGGCCGCCCGCGGCGCACATGCTCGGATCGTTGCCGGCAGCGCCGGCGCCGCGACTCGATGAGCACCAGGCGCCCGGCCGTCACAAAACCCGCGCCGGCGGCGATCGGCACTCGGGGTTTTGTGACATCCCCGGCGACATGCCAAAGTCGGGTGTTCACCCCCTCGAGGAGGCTGCTGTTGCGCACGATCGAAGCGGTGCCCGGGCAAACGATCCCCGAGCTAGCCGCCGAATTCGACTGCCCCCAGAACCCGGCTCTACCGGGTGCTGCCGGGCCTTATGCAGGAGGGTCTGGTCACGAAGCGGGGCCGGGGCTGGTTTCCGGCGGGATCGTGACGCTTTTGTCGAGAACCGACACCATATATGCGTCGCGAGGCCTCGGCGTGCATAAGCGTCACTATTCGGCCTGCTCGGGAGGTGTGTGGTGAGGCCCCCGAAACGCCGTCTACGCGTCCCGGATTGGGCGCACGGCCTCGACGCGCTGGGGCAACCGTTCAGCGTCTGGCACTGCCCGCGATGCGGGACTAACCAGCTCGGCCGCGACGCGACGCCGCCGCCGTGCGTGACGTGTCATAGCCACAAATACAAGCGCAAGCCGCTCGAGCGGATGAGTCAGGCCGAGGCGGAGTCCTACGTGAACGCGGTGATCGCGGGCAGCGACGATCGCCTGGGCACCCCGATCATCACGTGGCCGGGTCGACGACGCCGGCGCTTCGCGCTTGCGCGAGGAGCATCCTCTCCTCCAGGCGCCTGATCGTCAACTGCTCGTCGAGCTCGTCCGTCGGGAACGCCACGCTTTGCACGCTCTCGTCGCCCTCGGTGTAGTTCGCAGTGAGACGGATCTTGCGAGGCGCTGTTTGATCCGCGCGCAACTGTTCGCACGTTAGCGTGCCATTGCCGATCCGTCTCCTCCAGAGCACCAGTGAGCGACTGTAGGTGACGGCACTCGAAGGCGAACCGAGCGGGATGCCGTCCTCGTCAAATTTCGGCCCGTAGCTCTTCACCCGTGGTCACCATCCAGGCGCGCGATGCGGATGATCGCCAGCCGCGTGTTGTCGCCGAAGAACACGATCCGGCCGTCGTGGGCCATTCGGGCATACCAGCCCTGTGCGGGCATGTCCTCGGTGGCGGTCGAGATCCTGGGCAGGACCTCTCCCCGGTCGCCGAGCATGCGCTGCAGTTCGGCGCGGCGCGAACGATCGCGTTTACTGACGCTCTTCATAAGACCGCCAGGAGGATAACCGCGGTCGGCCGTGGCGGACAGGGGCTGACAGCGGGCTGCCCGCTGTCGCCCACCCCGGCGAGCGTGGAAGATCGGCCCATGCCGTTGAGTTCCGATCCCGAGAAGCGTGCCCGCCAGGAAGCCGCGCTGCGCAAGGGCAACCCCAAAGCCTTCACCAAACCCAAACCCATCCAGGCTGATCCAGGATCGACCCCGCCCCCCGATCCTGGCTCCAACCAGGATGATCCTGGATCGACCCAGGCTGATCCTGGCAAGCCTCGCGTTGTGAGAGCCCGTTCGACGCCAGCGAAGCCGCCGGCGAGCAAACCTCGCGAGAAACAGGATCCGCCGGCCGCCCCAGCGAAAGGCAAAAGCAGCTTCTGGGACGGCTTCTTTGGCTGACGAGCCGCCTATCCAGGAGGTCGACTATGTCGCGGAAGCGGGCCCCGGGATTCCCGAGTTGCCGCCAGGCGAGCCCGTCGTCGAGCAGCTCGCTACCGAGGATCAAACGCCGGCCTATCCAGGATGGGAAGAGGAGACGGTCGAGCAGTTTCTGAAGGGCACCGGCGCCGGCCTGCACCTGTTGCTCGGCGCCGGCGAGACCGACTGGTACATGACCAGGACCGATCTCGACCGGATCGCGCCCCCGCTCACAAGGATCCTGAACCGCTACGAGCCGAGCCTCCGCGCGAGCGAGTATGCAGACCCGCTGCTCGTCGCGCACGGCTTCGGCCTGTATGGATGGCGGTCAGTGCTTGCGCAACGCCAGGCCGTGCGCCGCCGCGAACAGGCTGAACGTGAACAAGACGGTTACGTCGAGCCCGGCCAAGAGCCCGAGGAGGCGCAGGAGGAGGTCACTGACGCGATCGAGGTTCAGCCGGGCCCAGACGACTACATCCCCTACGCCCAAAGGAGGCGTCCCCAGTGAAGACAGCAGCCGAGAAGATCACCGACACGCTGCGCGAGCTCTCCGACCCCAACGACGACGCCGGCGAGCTCGAGTTGATGTTCGCGAGCCTCGCGATCATGCTCGACAAGGCGTTGCCGGCCGCGCTGAATGACCTACAGGACCAGGGTGAGCTCGACACGATCATCCTGGCGCTAACCAGGTGGTTCGCGACGCACCGCGGCGACGATGCGCCGTCGCGCCTGGTCGTCGTGGAGCTACCCAACCGCAAAGACCTGCCACCGGCGACGTTGCTGCACCAGCTCGAGCTCGCGCAGGGTGAGCCCGACCCGGCTGGCCTCCCGCTGTGATCAAAATCGGCGACCGGGTCCTGCTCGCCGGACAGACGGGGAAGGGCAAGAGCACCCTCGCCGGTTACCTCGTCGAGCGGTTGCAGCCGATACGCACGATCGTCGTCGACGTGAAGGGCGAACTGCAGCTCGGTGCCACGCCCGTGCGAAGCCTGCCCGAGCTTGAGGAGGCGTTGCGGCGCGACCCGTTGATCCACTACATCCCCCACACACTGGACCGGGACACGATGGAGGAGGCGTCGATGATCATCTGGGCGCTCCCGGGACCCTGGCTGTTGTGGATCGACGAGGCCGCCGGTGTCTCCAGCGCGAGCTATGTCCCCGAAGGCTTCAAGCTGGCCGTCACCCAGGGTCGCCAACCACGCAAGATGGTGATCGCGTGCACGCAGCGCCTCGCCGAATGCCATCCCGTGTTCCGCAGTCAAGCGGAGCATCGGATCGTGATGGTGCCCTCTCCAATCGAGCTTGATCTCCGCACCGTTGCTGGACATTTGGGCTACGACGCCCGCGAGCTGAAGGGAATGCTGGACGAGCTTGAACGCACACACGGCCCCTATTCCCACCTCTGGCATGGCCCCGACGGGCTCAAGTTGTGCGCACCCCTGCCAGCAGAGGCCATCAGCGGGCCGCCCGCTACCGCACCGCAAACAGCGGCTGTAGACAACCCCTCCACGACCTCAACAACACGACGGCTGGAGGAACAATGAAACGCTCCCTAGGAGCATCGCTCGGATTCATCGTCAAGGTTGGTCTCGCGGCGGTGATCTTCATCATCTTCATGAAGTGGGTCTCCAAGCGCGTCAAAGTGCCGGGCCTCTCAGCCGCAGCGGAAGCCGTCTGACATGCCGGCCCCGAACGCTCCGAGCGCCGTCCCCTCCGGCAGCTCCCAACCCATCCAGAACGCCAGGCTCTTCCAGGAACTCACCGAGCGCCAAGAGATGCCGCAACCCGCGACCGTCTTCCCCGGCTTCGGCAAGAAACAGCGCATCGAAGTCGAAAAGATCGGTGTCCTCGCACGCGCCCGTCTGATCGTCAACCTCAAATTCGAAACGCCGACCAAAGGCGAAGCCACACTCCTGCCGGGCTGGCCCTACAGCTTCATCAAAGAAATCGCCCTGCAGACCAACGGCGTGACGGGCATCCTCGACGCTCGCGCGACCACATATGAGCAGCGGCGCCGGCGGGTGTATCGCAACCCCGTCAAAAAAACCGACGAATACCCCGCAGTCGGCAAACTCAAAGAAGAAAAAAAGGCGTACAGCACGCGCTTCCTGCTCGAAATCCCCGTCGCGCACGACATGCTCAGCCTCCTCGGCTGCTTGCTCGCGCAGAACGAGCAGACACAGCTGAGCTTCAACATCCAGTGGGCCAACGAATCGGAAGTCGTGAAGATGACCGAAGGCGCCCTGGAAAAAGTCGAAGGCAGCCTGGAATGGTCGACGACAGTCTTCTCTATCGGCGAAACGACCGAAGGCAACAAATCGGTCACCGTGCTCCCCGACCTGTCCGCGTTCCACGGCCTGCTCGACGAAACCGTGCCGATCCTCGGCGCCGGAGAAAAGAAGGCACCGCTGATACGCACCGCAGGCCAGCTGCTCGCGTACACCATGACGATCATGAGCGCGGGCGGAGTGAGCTGCATCTTGCCGTCCAGCTGGGAACAGTACGTCCTCGAATACGGCGGCAATAAGAAGCCGCTGATCTGGCAGCCACCATACAACCTGCTGGAGGAGAACGAAGACGACTACAACGGGCCGTTGACCGTCGGCGAAATGAACTATCTCGTCGTCGACAACGAGAAGGACAACCCGACGCGTGACCTCTGGATCCCAGAGGCGCTAGTCGAACTCCGCTCCTCCACCACCATCAGCAAAGGCGTCGAAGTGGCCGCGGGCTCCTACCAGCTCTACAGCCAAGAGACGCTCTACCCGGCGAGCTGACGATCATGCTCCCCGGAGGAAGTCAATCAGGGGTCGCCGCCAACCCTCCCGGCGGCGACCTGTACTTCGGCGCGGCCGCGAGCCTGGAGTCCCCAGGCGAGCAGGCCCCCGCCGGCGCCTACACCAAGGCACAGGGAACCACAGGCCATGCACAGAACCTCCAAACGGCACCGCTCGCGTTCGAGAACGAAGGGACATCCCCGGCCGGGGAAGCAGTCCCACTCGCCTCAAACGCCGCGAAAGGGCACGTTGGGGAAATCCTCAACTTCCGGGGATCCCCAGCACCGTGGATCGGCGTGGCGCTGCTGTTGTGCTTCGGCCTGCTCGTCGTCTCGGCCGAGGTGAAAGCGAAGGCCGGCAAAGCGCGCGTCGGCGGCGGGATCGTCCTGTGAATGGAATCGATCGCTGGGATCCTGCTGCTCGCGCTCGTGATCGCGCTGATACTCGCGTTCGCCAAGGGCGGCATGAAAGGCATCTCGGAATGGTTGAAAGCCAAGTTCATCGGGGCGGGCTGACCCGTGCCCGCTGTCGGCATAGTGCTGTTCCTGATCGGGCTGTGGCTGTTCATCCGCACGCTCAAGGGCGGACTCGTCAAAACGCTCGAACCGAAATGACATGGCCAAGCTGACCCGGCCACAACGCGCACGCCGCTACCTCGAAGCGTCCCAGAATGCCGGATACACAGGCCTCCCCGCCGAGCATCGGGAAGCATACGAGGCGCAAATGCGCGCGCACGAGCGGGCCTACCCCGGCGTGCGCGCGCACGCGCTCGCCGGGACCGGCCGCGACTTTGACAAGCCCCTCGCAGCAGGCACCCGCGAACACCAACGCCACCTACGCGACAAGGAAGGCCTCAGCGAGGGCCAAATCCAGGACATGCGCAAAGAACTCCGCTCCAACACAGCGGATAAAGGCAGCGCGAGCGCCAGGCGCACGAGCTCAAGCGCTCTCGCGCCGGCGCGCGCCGCGGCCGGCGCCGGCGCGAATGCGCTTTCCGAAGGCGCCGGTGTGCTCACCGGCAAACGCGGCAACCTGCTGCTCCAAATCATCGGCCTCGGCCTGCTGTTGTGCCTGATCTACCTCGTCGTCGCCGGCAAGGGAGTGGGGGCACTCGCCGGCATCAGCCAGCTCGTCACGGGTGCCGTCGGCGCGTTCATCAAGCCCGAAGACCCGATCGCGAAACTCGAAAGCGCGCTCGGCTCAACACAGGCCACGCAGGGGACAGCGGCGACGGGCGGCAAAGCTCCCGAAAACGCGGCGGAACTCAGCGCCGCGGCCGGAAGCAAACTCGCGCCCGCGCCATCGAAGGTGAAGGTCAAGACGGCGAGCAGCGCCGAAGTCGCCGGTTTCAACAAGGGGTTGGCTGAATACCAGCGGACCCATCCAAATCTCAAGGTCTCGCACCTAGGAGGCTGACCGCAATGCTCCGACGACTGCTCATGATCTTCGCCACGCTGATCATCGCCTACCTCGTTCTGATCCACTACACCGGGTTCTCCAAGGACGTCTCCACGATCGCTAGCGGCACCGGCGAACTGGTCAAGGATTTCCAGGGCCGCTGATGCAGCGCGGCCAGAGCTCTATCCCGCCGCGGTTCCCGCGGCCGCCCGTCGCGATCGGACCAGACCAGTCCGCGACGCAACTGTTCTCGATGCTCGCCGAGTCTCAGCTCTACAGCGCCGGCGCCGGCGGCCTCGGGCGCAAGATGGCCTCGGCCGCCCCGATCCCGATGGCCTTGCGCGTCGTGCCGCGCAGCAACCCCAACTCGCCAAGCAGCCAACAGACACTCAAGCCCGTGGAACGCACCCAGTTCAAGCAGGGCTACACCACGACCGTCTTCCCAAATGCCTCAAACTAAGACCAAGAACAGGAAGTGGATGCTCTACGCCGCCGGCGCCGGCGTGCTGCTGCTCGTACTCGTGCTCGCTACCAAGAAAAAAGCGAGCGCGGAACCCGCGAAGCTCGTCTCCGAAGAAGCCGCCCCGGGAGCCGGGACTAGCGGCGCCGCCGGCGAACAGCTCGGCTCAGAACTCGGCGCATTCCGCTCCGAACTCGCAGACCAAGCCAAGGCGATCGAGGAAGCCTCCCACGCCGAATCGGAGATCAACCAACAGGGATTCACTGAACTCTCCCGCGCTCTCACCAACGTCGAAAGCGAGCTCGAAAAGAGCAACGCGAACACGGCCGCCGGCGTAGCCACCGCCGAACGACTCGCGACGGTCGAGGGGCAGTACCACAAAGCCGAGGCCGAAAAGGCCAAACTCGCGGCCGGCAAGCCAGCACACAAGACGGCCGCCAAGCCAGCGGCCAAAACGGTTGCTGCTCATCACGCGCCGGCGCCGCACAAGCACACAGCGGCCAGCAAACCAAAGACGCCTGCCCCCAAAGCGCCAGGACACAAACCAACACCCAAACCAGCCGCGAAAGCCGCACCCAAACCCAAACCAGCAGTCAAACACAAGAAGAAATAGGAGAGCCACACATGCCACCCACATTGCCCCCCACCGCCGCTGACATCGCGGCTGCCGCGGGAACCCGTGCCGCCGAGGTAGCCAGCGCGGCCGGGCCCGCCCAGGTCGAGACGCCCGTGCAGGACACACCACCGGCCGAGGCGCCCACACCGGAACCCGACCTGACGCAGGGCGAGCCGATCCTCGCAAGCGGCGCCGCCGGCCCCCTCGTACGCCGCCTGGCGGACCTGCTCGCCGCCTGCGGCTACTCGAGCAACTCGATCATCACCGGAGACAACCCCGCTGGCGTGCTGGACACGACGGTGATGAAGGACGTCCGCGCGTTCGTCGCCGAGCACAAGATCGTCGAGAGCGCCGCTCTGGAGATCGAGGGCCTCTTCGTCGGGCCCGAGACGTGGAAGACGCTCTACAAGGCCGCCGCAGAGAAACTGGGCCTGTAGGACCGTGGCACTCCCGAGCAACGAACAGCTGGGCCGCCTCAAGCTCCTCCTCGAGGTGGCCCTGCTGTTCATGCTCGTCCCGCTCGTCGCGATCCTGATCATCCGCAACCCACGAAGAGCAGCCGAGCATGGCCTCAGCGCAAGATAACTACCTCGTGCTCGCCGACTACGCATGGCCGGACACCAACCTGCCACGCCGCATCCTGTTCGCCCAAGAGGACCCCGAGACCCATCAAGCAGAGGACCTGCAGCTCGGACGTGCAGTACTCACCGAGGACCCGCCCCCCACGACCGAAGACGGAGGCGACCTACCGCCGCCCGAGGCGCCGCCTCCGCCGCCGGTCGACCACGGTCGTGGACGCCCCAAACGCCCGCCAAGATGGCGCCGGATCTTGTGGTGGATCGCGATCATGATGCTCGCCTACATCGTCGGGATGGTCATCGGCGCGTTCGGCGTACACCAAGAACGCAAATGGGGTTGGCGATGACACTCAAGGTCGTCGGCGCCAAGCGCCCAGCAACAACCCTCCCCTCATTCAACAAAACGTTCTCCTTCAAACAGCTCGAGGAACTATGGGTCCAAGCAGGCGGCAACCAAACCGCCGCGCCAACGATGGCCGCGATCGCGCTCGCCGAGAGCAAAGGCGACCCAACCATCGAAAACACGGGCTACACCAACAAAGAAGGCCTCCACCCCGCCGGCCTCTGGCAAATCAACGAAGGCGGCAAAGGAGACCTCCTCAACCCCCTCACGAACGCCAAGAACGCCGTCGAGAAGCTCAAGAGCCAAGGCTTCAGCGCATGGGAAACCTTCACCAACGGCGACTACAAGCCCTACCTCTCCTCCACCAACCTCCAAAGCGGCATCAGCGACAAAGAGGCGATCCAAAATGCCGGTGTCCCCGGAGTCAACGAAGCCGGCGAAGCCATCGAAAAAACCATCGAAGAAACGCTGAACTGGGAAGGCCCTGTCGAGAAAATCGTGTTGACGGGCGTCTTGCTGCTCGCTGGGGCCGTGTTGATCGTGTACGGGATCATGGTGGCCGTTCGTCCACGGGAGAGCGCGTTGAGCCTCCCCAAAATGCCCGTCCCGGTCCCGGTCTGAAGGGGGGCTGTGTGTCGAATGAGGAGCTGCTCGAATACCGCGTCGCACAACTGGAGAAGCGAATGGTCGACCAGGAGCGCGCACGCAGAGGTCGCCCGATGATGGTCGCCACGATCATCATGGGCGCTTGCGCTCTCGTGCAGGGCGCGACCACCGCGCTCGTGGCCGTAGGGGTGTTCCGGTGAGCTACACGCCGCTCGAACTCGGCCAGCCCGGCAACCCGGTCGTTCCGAACAAGTTTGAACCCGAAGCGACGTTGGTCTGTCCACGCTCGCACAAGCTCGTGCTCCAGGTCTCTGGCCAGGCCGTGATGCTCCAGTTCGGCCAGCTGCGCGCGGGCACGGGCGCCTCCGGGCTAGGAAACATCCAATGGGGGCCCCAAGAGCAATACCTCCCGATGTCCGGCACCCTCACACGCCGCTTCGACGCTGTCCGTGTACGCAACTACACGCCCGAAAAAGCCGCTCAAGTCGCGCTGATCGCGCTGAACGAAGACGACTGATGCCCCACGGCCGACAACACGCACGCGCACCCGTAGCCGCCGGCAACGCGACGCCGGTCGCCTCCAAGCGATCCCACACACCCCCACCCGAAGCCGGCGTCGGCCGCCTCGCACCATCACGCCGAAACGCGATCGAAGCGCTCTCCGCCAAGCTCACCGGGATCACCTACAAAGGCTGAGATGGACCTGCAGCAACTCGAATCACAAGTCGCAGTCCTCGAGCGCGCCGTCGCCGGCGCAAGCGGTGACTCCCTCGCGCCCAACCCCTACTCGATCAACAACGAAGGCGACATCGAACAGAGTGCCGCGAGCTTGCCGCCTTCGGTGGTAAGCAGAAGTGCTATGGCGGCTGAAGGCTCGGTCCTAGATCTCTACACCATCTACCCTGAGGACTTTGCGGCCGAACTGGGCATCAAACCTAACGAAGAATATGGCCCTGTGTTTATGGCGATCACGGAATTTATCCGCAAAGAGGCAGCCGAAGGAAACCATGCTCACTTCAAGATTCGCTTGAAGGAAAAATACCTTCTCAACGGAAACCCCGTCACGACGCTGGGCGGAAACTCGATCTGGCCCCTACCGGGGCATGGGGACACGCCCTGTATCATCGAATTGGAGTGCGCGCCCGGAAACACAACCCTAGAAACCACCCGAGAAGGCGACACTTACTCAGCGGAACACGGGCCGCCTTCGATTATCGGCGGGCCGACCAATGAGCAGATGGGGATCAATAATCACTTCAGCGCAGTCCGGCTCGTCATCAAAGGTACGCTGGCGACAAGCGCGCCCAATAATCCGGCCATTGCGGGGCAGAATTACTCGCGCATCCCCCACCTAAAATTTGACTACCTAGTCGATAGTGCGAAAAACGCGACATCGACTGAACCGGCTCACGCACACGCCTTCGGCATATACCTCCCCGAGGGGGACAATTCAGCCGAGTTGACGGGCAAGGAAATCAAGGCAAGCGGGCGGTTCGTGGGCCTCGTGGCCAATAGTGCCCACACCTGCGTACAAAACCTGAATTTGTTCAACAATCTTCTGGACCTTGGAGTAACTGGCAACGAACAGTACAGTGGCAATGATGGGCATTCGTCGTTTATCTCGTATCTACAGACCCAGGAGAGTAAGTATCATATTGCGGGGTGGTCACCAACAGGAGGAGTTATCCCCCTTCCGAGTGGGCACCCGGCCCAAATAGGGTGGGGCCTGTGGGATATTGAGGACCACCGTACGACCGAAGAAGCATGGTACAAAACGACCGCGCATGTCCTCGACACTAACAACCAACTAACTGGTGGAGGAAAGTATGGCCGCGTAGAAGGCAATGTTGGACGTGTTTCCGGGCCACTTATTCTAATCGGGGGCGCAAGGCTCGAACTAAGAGACATAACGCTCGCATCGAGCGAAGGCAGCCATGTCGGTGTCTTCGGTGATGGGTCAGACGGCGAAGCAACCCTAAATGGGGCAGCCGGGGTAGGCTGGGCGAGCCGGGCTGAAAGTACCTATACGATGACCCGCGACTGCTTCTGCACCATTCTCAAAATCGACGAAGGGGTCACCCTCAAGACTCAGGGGTACCGAATCTTCGCCACGGTCGAAGTGGTCAACAAGGGCACCATAGAAAATGTTGGCGCGGCCGGAGGAGCCACCGGCACACCTGCCGAAGCCGGGCACAATGGGGTTTACGCAGGCGGCACGGCGGGTGGTACAGGGAACGCAGGTGCTGGGAATGTGGGTGCCAACGTCTCGGGCGGCTTCGGAGTAGGGGCAGGCGGAGAAGGGGGCGCAGGCAGCGGTTTCGCTGGCGCTACCGGCGGCACAGTTGTCGCTGCGACCGTGACATTCGTTTATAGGGGTTCAGTGTCTGCCGTTCTCGCTGCCTGCCAAAACTTTGGCGGGGTTGTGCGTAACTACGCTGGCGGCGCTGGCGGCGGTGGTGGGGGCGGGGATGGCACCCATAAAGGTGGTGGTGGTGGTGCTGGCGGTGGTTTGCTCGTGATGCTCTCGCCCGTCGTCCTCAACGAAGGCACGATCACGGTCACCGGGGGCGCTGGTGGTACTCCCACCGAAGGCAACGCCGGTGGTGGAGGGGGAGGAGGAGGGGGCGCTATCGTCGTCTACACCCTGACACCCTGGACTGCGGGAACCACGCACGTCAATGGCGGAGGCGGAGGCGGCAAGGTTGGCACTGGGACTGAAGGCAAACCAGGGGCGAACGGGACACTGCTCAATGTCGTGCTCAAGTAGGACTTCCGCTTTGCGTGAGAAAGAGAACACATGAGCGAGATCCTCCCCATCGAACTCTCGCCAGGCGCGAACCTTGCGGTACCAAAGGGCAGCGGCTTCCTGCCCGTCTACGAAAAACCGCTGCCGACCAATGTACAGCCTGGGGAAGAGTGGAGCTTTACGCGGATCGCGGCCAAGTTCCGGGCAGTCCTAATCGAAACCTCCCATGAGAAGAGCGAAAACCTAGGGGTCAACTTCAGCGAATTTGAAACGGACGAAGAAGTGGGTAAGTGGGCGTTCGGTGAACGCTTGGTCAAAGGGGAAGAAATAATCCCGGCCGGGATCAACAACCCGCAGGAAGCCAAGACCACGCAAATCACCAGGCACCCACAAGCAAGAGTCGGCGAAGAAAGAATCAAAACGACCCTCGAACGGTCCATCTTTCCCATCAACGTCAATGCGCTAGTCGAGCTGGTCAACTCGGATATCGAGGTTTGCTCGATGACGATGGACGGAACCTTCCGATGGTTCTCGGAAGAAGGAGGCTTCTTCTCGGGACAATGCCAGTTCAGTGGCTATCTAGACCTGACTAACCCCCTCGTCATCGCACTCGAAAAGATCATGCTGCGCATCTCGATCGCCGTACCGCTCAGTGTCCCCTCAGAGGTCGCCCTGCTAAGCGCGACCGCAGGTGCATCGCCCGGCGCGATCAACTTGCTCTACGACAAGGAGGTGAAGTAAATGGCCCGCAAACGCAAAGGCCGCAAGCCCAAGGGCCACAAGAGCGGCTGCAAATGCGTCGTCTGTCGACGCCGCAAATAAGACCCAATCTCAGAAAGGATCACGATGGCCACCAGGCGCCCCACACCGCGCGCGATCACGCTCGGCTCGACCCTGAGCGCAGCGACCGCCGCATCCACCCAACTCCAAGTCAGTTCGCTCGCGCACGCCGCGATCGTCTTCGCACTCGCGCTCGCCGGCGCCCTGCTGATCCACCCCACCAAGACCATGCTCGCCGGCGAGCCGATCCCCACCCCGCTCCCGACCGACGGAGCACACCGCACCCCCACGAGTCCAGTCTGATGAGCAACGAGCACCGCAAACTCAGCCCCGCCGGCGCGAAGCTCATCGAGAGCTTCGAGGGATGCATCCTGCACCCCTACAACGACCCCTACAACGCCACGATCGGCATCGGACACCTCATCCACTTCGGACCGTTCACCGATGCCGACACGCGCCGCTATGCCGGCTTCACGTACGCCGACGCGCTACGCCTCCTCGAGCAAGACGTCCAGACCACCGAAACCTCGATCCGGGAGCTCATCCACGTCGAGCTCAACCAACACCAGTGGGACGCGCTCGTCGACCTCGCCTACAACTGTGGGCCCGGCGTGCTCGAGGGCCAGGTCGGCGAGCTCATCAACAATCGGTCGTTCACGGCCGCAGCAGACGCCTGGCAAGCATGGGACCACGCCGGCGGCGAGCTCCTCCCCGGCCTCGCGCGGCGCCGACGCGCCGAGCGGCTGCTCTGGCTCACACCAGACCCTCCCTACAAGCCCGCAGACGAGGCCCGCTGGGAGAACGAATACGACCAGCTGCTCCACGCCCACAAAGGCGCGATCCGCCGGCGAGTACTCCGCCGCGCCATGACCCGCAGACGCAAGGAAATCTTCCGGCTCGCCCAGAAGACCGGCTGGAGCACCCTCAACCGCGCCGACCGCTACCGAGCACTCCTACTCAGAACGGAGTAGAGCTCAGGCGCGATTGCGCGTCATCGTAAAGAGGATGGCCGCCGCGACACAGAAGATCGCGCCGGCCGTCCATTCGGCGTGGTGCATACGCGTGTAGGCGAGGGCCGCCATCAGAACGAACAGGATTGCAGTCGCGATTTCGCCAAGCATCGGCGGGCACCCTACCAACAGATGGACTCCCGTGGCATGATCTCCACATGGTCAGTGCGGTGATCAACTCGCGGTTCCGTCCGGTCGGTAGACGAAAGTACCGCCATGACCGATGCGGCGGCCACGGCGGTAGCCCGAACTGTATCCCAAGATGCGGAAGTAGTTGCGCAGACAACTACCCGGACGTGGGCCATGGACGCTGAGATCCTCGCCGCCGTCCAACTCGACTGCCAGCAGCGCGGCGTCCGCTACCACCGCAACCTTGGCGAGCACGTCCAGGCGGTCTACCATGCCCTGCGCAAGCGGCAAGCCATGGGCGGCGACGGGACCGTCTCCAAGTTCCAGCTCGCGCGCGATCTCTATCCCGACGTATGCGAAGACCTTGCGACCGCGCGCCGGAAGGCCAACTCGGTTCGCAATTGGCTCGCCGTTCTTGAGCGCCAGGGCCTGATCTCCAAGCATGAGCTGCGCAGCACCAAAGGCGCCGGCAAGTCGCTGGGCTTGCGCGTGGGCTTGCTCCCCGTGCCGGAGCGAGTCGCTAGACTTGCGGCTTCGCGCGGCTGTAGCTCAGTTGGCTAGAGCGTCTGCTTGCCATGCAGAAGGTCGAGGGTTCGAGTCCCTTCAGCCGCTTTCCAGAGGCCCCGCAAGGACATCCTCCAAGATGGCATCAGGCCCGCTCCAGACCATCGAACTCTTCCCCACGCGATGAGCGACCCTGTTCCCAGCGAGATGAGCGATCCGTTGCCTCGCGACGAGCGATCCGGTCCCTCGCGATGAGCGGCCCCTCACTCACCGGCGGATGCCTATGCGGGGGGATCCGCTTCGAGATCACCGAACCGGCGAGCGACGCCGGCTACTGTCATTGCACGCGCTGCCAGCGTCGCACCGGCACCGCCGCCTCGGCTCAAGCGCGAATCGACGCGCACACGCTGCGAGTGCTCCAAGGCGAGGACCTGCTCAAATGCTGGCGCCCCCCGGACGGCGGACACGAGAAGTGCTTCTGCGGCGAGTGCGGCTCACACCTGTTCAGCCGCAGCCCCCAAAACCCCACCTACGTCAGCGTGCGCATGGGCGCCTTCGACGGGGACCCCGGCGTGAGACCCTCATGGCGCTCATTCGTCACCTACGCCGCACCTTGGGAGCCAATCCCCGACGACGGCCTCGAACGACTACCCGAGGGCAAGCCTCGGACCCCGCTCGACTGAGAAGCTGCACAGGCGAATCGTGGGCTCGTGCGAACCCAACGCCTGTTGAGCAACGCCCCACGCCCGTCAGGCCACTCAAGCACTCCTCAAAGAATAGGCCACACGCCAAACCCTGAGGACCGGCATGAGAAGGGCCGCCAATGGACCGGCTGAACGTAGCAACTGTTGACTACTCGGCGTCATATCTGCCGTCATAACGCTGTCCTTCGACAAATACATGGCAACCATCGCCGCAAGAATCACCGAATGACGAGCGCCATGTCGAAGTAAGCGAACTTCGACCGTGGCTCGCAACAGCACTTCGCCTATCCGTTCGACCGCAACCTCCAAAGGACCGTAGTACGCGATAAAACTCGTCTCCTGGCTCTCCAGATCGGCCGTCAGATCACAATAACTGTCGAGCAAAGTCGCACTGAGCGAGATCCACGGAAAATAGGCCTCATACACCTCTTCCGTCTCGCCCACGGCGCGCGCCGGCTCGGCCGCAATCGCCAACAGTGCAAACACTGTCAGCCATGCGCTCGCGGCGCCCGCCATCTCATACCATCCAATCCCAGCGGTCGCCTCGCACTGGCATTCCGCCCACACCTTCAGGATCGCTTCCCGTAACGCCAGGTTGAGCTCGTGATTGAGACCCTGCACTTGAGCAAGACCGGCGGCACGTAGTAGCAGTGGCCGCACATCCTCATAAGAGGGAAGCGTGGCGCAACCATCGCGACAAGCTTCAACCAATTTCGACAGATACCCTCCGTCGTCCCCCCACGGGTGGTATCGGAAATAATCCGACAGTGGTCGCGATACATCGACCGCCTCCACGAGGGCGCGATGGAGTTGGCGACCATTGGCGATGCCCGCAAACGCCCCCCGCTCGATCGTGCTATCGAGAAAATCGGCCATGATCTCGTATGCCACAAGGAGCCTGAGCAGCCTCGGGCACCTGCGAGTCGTGATGATCCAAAAGAGGGCGGCGCCATCAGTGTTGGGCCGCTTGATCTTCAGCGCCACAAGCGCGTCTTCTCGGATCTTTGGGTCAGGGATCCGACGCGCCAACGCTCGCCACCGTTCGACCTCGCGTAAGACCTCACGCAGCCCCCAAATCAACTCTCGCGTGACCGCCACTCCCAGAGCCCATGCCTGCGCAGTCGCACCGCAAGAGCCATAGGCTTCCCCAAAAAAAACCATCTCCAGAAGTCGGACTTCTTAGTGTTTAGTCTTGAAGCGCCGGCTTGACCCGGGCCGCAAGGTAGCCAGGCAACGCGACCATCGCAAGCGCGATGACCGACACGATCGCCAAGCTAACGATCGCAACCGGGATCGCGACCGAATAAATCACCGGAAACCCAGTCACGCTCACGAGAGCACGACTGAGCACCAGCTGTCCGTAAAGACCAAAGATCGCCCCAATCGAACAACCCGTGCCCATCAACAAGGTTGTCTCCCAAAGAAGCGCTCGCCACAACTCGCCCTGATCGAACCCATCGACCTTCATGCCGGCAAGTCTGGGGCGCCGTTGCCAAATCATGGCGCCCATCGCCGCCGCCATCGCCAGCGCGGCAGCCACGAGAACCAACGCCGCGATCTGGGTCAACCGCGCAAGTCCCTGTCGCTGTGCCGCAACATCGTTCCGTTCGTGGCGAGCCGCGGTTTGGACGGTGAGACCGCCCATCGACCCGATAACCGAATCGACCTCGGCGATGCCCTCAGATACCGGTGTTCCCGGCTTCAACGACACTTGGTAAGCGCTGAGATCCGGGCTATCCCACGCCTTTTCATAGTCGCCCTCGTTCATGATGATCGCTCCAGGCGACCAGCCCAGATTGGTAATGATCGCCGCAACTCGAAACTGCGTGGGACGCGGCGAGGCCAACACCAGCGTCCCTCCAACTCGAAGACCGCGTTCGCGTGCCAATGCCTGAGAAATTACTATCCATCCCTTCCCCGCCAACCTCGATCTGGCCTGCACCGGATCCCCTTCGATCACCTGGTCCGCCGGCAAAAGCAGAGCATCGCTCTTGGGCGGTGCCACGACAAGCACGCGCCGATTGCCCAGATCCAAAAAGCCGCCCCGATAGATACCGACGCCGCTCACCCCAGGCAGTCGCTCGAGCGCCTTTTCGTAATTGTTTTTGAAAGGGACGGTCGCCATTGTCGTCGCGCCTCCGGGCGGTGACACCCACAGGCTCGTGCCGCCACTCAGCCCCGCGGCGGCACGGCGCAGACCTTTACTCAAATTGGTCTGGGCGCCCTCGATCGCGACGCTCCCAAATACCGCGACCGCACCCGTCGCCGCGATAGCGAGGGACCGCGAGCGAGTGGTACTGGACATCAGCTCTATCAGCGCAATACGTGGCGCCACGCCCCTCGCGGGACTTTGAAGTCGCTCGATCGCCCACACGGCGCCGGTAAACGCTGTTGGCATAATCAACAGCAGCGCCGCCATCAAGCTCGTAAATGACATTATGGCGATACCAACCGTCGGCAGACCGTGAATCAGCGTAGCCGCGGTTAGCGCGAGGCAGAGTAGGCCGATCACGAATATGGTTGTCTGTCCCGCCCGTTTCGAGCTATGCGCTGGTCGCGGACCCAGCGCGAGGTGGCCGAATATCTCTGTTCGGAGGGGAATCATGACTCCGACGATTGCCGCCAAAAGGCCACCCGCGGCAGCGATGATCACGCTTTGTGCGCTAACTATGTGCAACGCACCGACCGGAAAAGCCAAGGCAAGGTAGCCCGGTTCTGCCTCCAACAGGCTTCTGGACAACAGATCGCCCAGCGCCAGGCCGGCGAGGACGCCGATCACACCGAGAACGAGCACGTCGAAGAGCATCACCTCGAAGATCTCCATGGGGGAGTAACCGTCAAGCCGGAGATCGGCTATCAGGCTGCGACGCTGAGGAACAGTGAGGAGCATCGCGTTGAACGCGAACAAAAACCCCACGAGGGCGCTGAGAGCCGAGAACATCTGAGTGGATTGCGCAGTGGGTCCCTCGGCCTGAGAGAACACGGCGGCCTCGAAATTGGCCGCAGTCACGTTGAGCGTTCCGCCGGCCACGTTCTCGAGCGCCTTCTTGACCTCCTTGTCTCGACCATATCCGGGCTCGACCAACACGCGATTGATCCTGCCTTGCATACCCGTCAAGTTCTGGGCCAGCTGGAGCGGGGCGATCACGACTGGACTGTCGATCAGCTCTCCGATGTCGCCTGGCTGAAGAATCACGGCGGCGAGCGTCTTGGTTGCGGTGGCGCCAGACTCGAGCCTCAACGTTTGCAAAGGACCCACCCCGATCTCCCTCGCTACCGGAGCGGGCAAAGCCAATCCTTGTTGTCTGGACAGCTGGGCGGCGCTCACATGCGAAAGAAGCTGACCCTGCAAGGTCGAGAAGCCGGGACTGAGCCCGATCAAGCTCACGGCGACGCGGCCAGTCGGGCCTACCAGGTAGACGCTGCGTTGCAGCACCGGTGCGGCCGCGCTGACTCCGGGCAATTGCTCGGTTGTGGAGAGCAGCTGTTCGGGAAATCCTTGAGGGTCACGCGCCTCCAGTTGCAGGCGCGCCTTCCCGACAAGCCCGTCCGTGAGGCGGTTCACCGAGCCGGCAAGACTCGTGTTGGCAACCTGCGATGCGAACAGAAGCGCCACCCCAACCGCGATTCCTGCTACCGCCAGCAGCTCCTGGACGAGGCGAGCGCGTAGGCGAACCCGATACAGATAGACGATCGTGGATGGTCTCATCGACCCTCTCGAAAGCGAAAGCCTGCGCGTTTACGAAAGCGCCAGCCAGGACAAGAGTCTCGCCCGATCAGCAGCCGGCCAAGACCTCCGGACCGTTCATTTCGCATGAAACGGCGCATAGTCGCGGTCGGGCTCGTACTCCACGAGCTGTCCGTCTCGCAACGCATGCACCTTGTCTGCGAACGCGACGGCCCTCGGATCGTGGGTGACCAAAAGGACTCCCACTTGGCGTTCATGGCACACCTCCGCGAGCAAAGCCAACACGTCGCGGCCACGATCGGTGTCGAGGCTGCCGGTGGGCTCGTCCGCCAGAACGAGGCGCGGCTGGGTCGAGAGAGCGCGCGCGATCATGACCCTCTGACGCTCTCCCATCGATAGTTGCTCGGCGCGCTGGCGGGCACGCCCGTTCAGCCCAAGCCTCTCCAGCAGCGGCGCCACGTTGCGCTGAGCCTCCCGCCGCCCCGAGGTGGCGAACAGCTTCAACGCCGCGTTGTCGTCGGCCCTCACGCCCGGGATCAGGTCGAGCGACTGACGAATGAAGCCGAGCTCGGAACGTCGATAGTGGGCCCGCTCACGCTCAGACAAACTCGATACCTCACGCCCATTGACGATCACGCTGCCCCGGTCGGGCACCAGAAGTCCCGCGATCAGCATCAACAGCGTCGTCTTCCCAGAGCCGCTCGGACCATACAGCGCGACCAGCTCGCCTTCGCCGACCGACATGCGAATCCCGTCGACGGCCCTCACGATCTCGCCATCGCCCACTCGATAGTGCTTGACGACATCCTCGAGCTGCAGCATCAGCAGGACACCCCGACCATGTAGCTCAGTATTGCTCGCCGATCGACCCCAACCGCCAAATCCGGCTCACGATGCCGCGGCTCGTCTCGCATTTCGATGCCACCACCCCCGTCCTTTTCCATCTGACGGACTAGTCCCAGCTGCGGACAATACTCCAAAACGATGCCCCCATCGTTCGAGTTGCCCATCGTCCACCACCACGCCTCCACACGCCGCCCAGCGACCGTGTCGGTCGGCAGCCAAGAACCCTCGTCCGTCTATCTGGACTGGGCTCGCCTGGCGAAATGAGTCGGAGACACTCGAAGCTAGTCGCGTGCGGTTGCCAGGCCTCCCTACGTTAGGCTGCGCGGATCATGGAGCCAACGCGATGAGTGCGATACGTCTCGACCAAGACGGGCCTTTGGTCGTCCTGACCATCGACCACCCACCCCTGAACCTGTTCGACCAAGCCCTGATGGGCGAGCTCTCCGAAGCGGTCGATCGCCTGGTCGCCGAGCCACCTCGCGGCCTGTTGATCCGGGCCGAGGGTCGCGCCGTCAGCGGTGGCGTGGACGTGCACGTGTTCGACGGCCTCTCCCCCGAGCAAGCGTCCCAGATGTGGGTGGACCTGCTCGAGCTCGTGCATCGCGTCGAGAGCCTTCCCCTGCCGACGGTATTCGCCGCCCACGCCCTCTGTCTGACCGCTGCCTTCGAGCTCTCCTTGGGGTGCGATCTGCTGCTCGCCGCCGAGTCGGCCCGTTTCGGACTGGTCGAGACGGTTGTCGGCCTCACCCCCGCGATGGGCGGCACCCAGCGCTTGGCCGAGCGCGCCGGTCCCGCCAGGGCGCGCGAGCTCGTGATGACCGGTGAGCTGTACGACGCGGCCACGTTGGAGCGCTGGAACGTCGTCAACCGGGTCTTGCCCGACGAGGGTTTCGATCGAGCCGCCCACCAGTTTGCGCACCGACTCGCCGACGGACCCACACGCGCCCACGCCGCCACCAAGGCCATCGTGCGAGCCTGCTTGGATGGAGGCGGCGCCCACGCGGCCGACGAGCAGGTGCCGCGCCTGGCGGGCGATCTGTTCGCCACCGAAGACCTCAAGGCCGCGGTGCGCTCATTCTTGGATCGTGGCCCCGGCCACGCCACCTACACCGGGCGCTGACGCAGGCCTCCAACCGACGCAAGCCTTCAACCGACGCAGGGCTTCAGGCGCGCTCCAAAGCCTGGCCATCTCCTCTGAAGGACGCTTCAGACGGCGACAGGACGATATTCGCGCGTGGTCGGGTTCTGCTCTAGTAGACCCACGGCTCGTAGCGTCTTGACATAGCGGTGCGTGGTGGACGGCGACATCTCCAGCTCTTTGGCCAGATCGATGATTGCTCGCCACGGTCGTTCCGGGCCGAAACACGAAAGGATCGCCAGCCCGCGCAGCAAAGACTGCGAGAGCTGCGGGTCGGCCAGCGCGCTTGTCAGGGCGAGCTGTGTCGCGTCGTGCAGGGAGCCGTAGGCCGGGTCCCTGTCGGGAGTCGCATGGGCGTTGTCGAGCGCAGCCACCAGCAGGGTCGAAACGGTGCCGTTACTCGCGTACCCGGCTGAGCGAATCACCTGCTCGATCTGCGCCGGCGAAAGTGAGATCGCAATGTCTTGCTCCTGTGTCATAACTCTGGTTCCCCAATCTGAATACTGCTTTGGACGGATTCATCAGACCTGCGGTTTGGATGGGCCAGGTTCTTACTCCGAATATCCCAATAACCCAATCTGTCGATATGAGATTTTCGGGCGAGCCACCTCGGCGCGCCGTCCGAGACCGATCCACTTTTTGATACTACCCAGGCAGTTCTCTTAACATTCGGAATTTAGTAACCGAATGTTTTTTGTGCGAAAACTCCACTTGCTTGGATCACACCTGTAACGCAAAAAGACGCTCGGGTCACGCATTTAGGACGATCCGCATTGCTCTCGCTCCCTGGCGCCTCACAGGACTCAGAGAACTGGAAGGCGCGAGCGATACTGCCCAGGGCCGGCTTTTGATAGACCCCTTCGCATGGAGCCAGCCGCAGGCAGACACCGGACCGCCCGGCGTGTCCTGCTCGTCCTCTTCGCGCTCCTAACGGCGGGCCTGCTCGCGTTTGCCCTCAGTCGCCTGAACCTCCCCCACGTCGCCCACGCCTTGGTCTCGGCCAGCCCCGGATGGATCGTGGCGGCGTTCGCCTTGATGATGCTCTCGCTCTTCTTCCGTGCCCTCTCTTGGCGGGCCGTCCTGAGCGCAGCCTTGCCCGACACCCAGATGTCGTTTGCGCCCGTCGCGCGGGCGACGATGATCGGCGTGATGGCCTCGGCGGTGCTGCCCGGCAGAATCGGCGAGCCCACCCGCGTGGTGGTCCTCTCAAGGCGCCTCCCCGGCCGGGCGACCCGCACCTACCCTGTCGTCGCCGGCACCGTGCTTTCGCAGACCTTGATCAACCTCGTGGCCCTCGGCATCCTCGCCGCCGTCACCTTCGCAAGCGTTCCTCTGCTCCACGGCCACGCCTCCGCCTTGGAGGCCGTCCTGGCGGTGCCCGTGTTTGCCGCCCTGTTCGTCTTCGGTGCGCCCTTCCTGCTTCGCTTGGCCCAGCGCTCACACAATCAGCGCATCCGCGCGGGCGCGATCGCCTTCGCCGAGCTACTGCGCTCGGCCCGGCGCGGCCTCGTGGTCTTCGCCACGCCCCGCCACGGCGTCCCCGCCGTCGGCTTTCAACTCTTCGCCTGGGCCTTGCAGTGGGGCTCCTGCTACGTGGTCGTGCTCGCCTTGGGCCTTGATCCCCAGGCGACGCCTGTCACGGCCGCAGCCATCCTCCTGGCCGTCAACGTGACCGCGGTCGTACCAGCCACACCCTCCAACGTCGGGGTCTTTCAAGCCGCCTGCCTGGTCGTCCTCTCCGCCTACGGGATCGGCGCCGGGCCCGCGCTCGCCTACGGGATCATCCTGCAAGCGATCGAGTTGCTCACCGCCTTGGTCTTGGGCGTGCCCGCCCTACTGCGCGAGGGGATGACCTGGCAGGACATCCGCCGCGGAGCCTCGGAGGCCGAGACCCAACCAGACCCCCAGGCGCAGCCGCTCAACTGATCAACGCGCGCAGCGACTGGCGCAGGCGCTCAACTGATCAACGCGCGCAGCGACTGGCGGAGCGAGTGCGTCGTCTGCAACACGGCCGTCGGCTCGTAACCGCAGTGAGCCATGCAGTTTTCACAGCGCGGGTCTTTGCCGCGGCCGTACTGCTCCCAGTCGGTCGTCTCCAACAGCTCCTTGTAGGTGCTGGCATAGCCGTCTGACATCAAATAGCAAGGCCGCTGCCACCCGAACAGCGAATAGCTCGGGATGCCCCAAGCGGTGCAATCGAATTCGGCCTTGCCTTCCAAGAAGTCCAAGAACAGGGGGCTGTGATTCAGCCGCCACCGCTTGCGCCTGCCTTCCCCGAACGCCTCGCCGAACAGTTCGCGCGTCTGGCGCACACCCAAGAAGTGCTCCTGGTCGGGCGCCTTCTCATACGCATAGGCCGGCGAGATCATCATCTCGTCGACTTCCAGATCGTCGTTGAGGAAGTCGAGCACGTCCCTCACCGTCTTTGGCGAATCGTGCGTGAAGAAAGTCGTGTTGGTCGTCACCCGAAAGCCCGCCGCCTTGGCCGCCTTGATCGCGGCGACCGCCTTCTCGAAGACACCGTCGCGTTCGACCGAAGCGTCGTGGCGCTCACGCAACCCATCCATGTGGATCGCCCAAGCGAAATAGGGGCTGGGCCGGAAGTCCGCGAGCTTGCGCTCCAACAAGAGCGCGTTGGTGCACAAATACACGAACCGCTTGCGTTTGACCAGCTCGCCCGCGATCAGATGGATCTCCGGATGAATCAAGGGCTCCCCCCCGGCGATCGAGACCATCGGCGCGCCACTCTCCTCGATCGCGCCGACCGCCTGCTCGACGGACATGCGCCTGCGCAGAACATGATCGGGGTGCTGGATCTTGCCGCACCCGGCACACGCCAAGTTGCATTGGAACAGAGGCTCCAGCTCGACGATCAAAGGGAACTTCTCGCGCCGCGCCAAGCGCTGGCGCATCAAATACCACCCCATGCGCGCGCCCTGTCTCATCGCAACCGCCACAATGCCCTCGCTCGCTAGTTGAGAACCTCAGAACGTGTCTCGGGGTGCCGCACGTTTCCAGACACGTTCTTAGTCAAGCACAACACGGATCGCGACCGGAACCTCGTGCTCCGCCAGATTTGACGCACGTTCTCAGCCACCGACGAGCACCGCATCGACGCCATACTCGCCCACCAACCCCTCCAGAGCGCCGGCCACCCGACGCAAAGACAGCGCCGCCCGCCCCGCCCCGGCGAGCGTCAAGAGTGGACGCGTGACCTCACGCGAAGGCGTGTCGGCGACGACCCTCACCACGGCAAACGGACGCCCCCCGGCTCCGGCCGCCAGCCAAGCCGACTCCATGTCCACCGCAATCGCCCCACGTTCGCGCAACTCCACACGCTTCTCCCCGTGAGCGATACGCGCCACCGACACCACGCCGCCTCTGCGCACGACCACGCCGCGACGCTCCAAAGCTTCGCTCAAGGGCCCAGCCGAAGCGCACTCGATACGCCGATCCGGCGCCTGCTCGCCGTCAAGCAACTCCTCGGCGACGATCACATCCCCGGGCTCACAGAGCTCGTCCAGCCCCCCGCAAACACCCATCACGACCAGCGCCGCCGCAGGATCGTCACGCAGCTTGCTCACCGCCGCATGTGATCGCTCGCGACCCATCCCCGTCTTGTGGATACGCAGCCGGCGAGCTCCCGCACGAATCGCAAGCGCCTCCAAGCGCAGCGGCGCGGCCACCAAAGCGTCGCTCACCGCAACGCCTCCTCCGCCGCCGCGCGCCCACTCAAAACGGCGCCCTCCAGCGTCGCCGGCCAGCCCGTGTCCGTCCAAGCGCCCGCCAAAACCAGCCCCTCGACCTCCGTGCGGGCGCCGGGGCGCAGCTCGCCGGTGCCCGGCCGTGGCGCAAACGTCGCCGCATGCTCGCGACTCACATGCACCTTTCGCACTTTCGCCGCGCGAGCGCCAGGCAGCAACTCGCGCAACGCCTCCACATAGCGCTCGCCCAACTCCTCGCCCGCCACACCCATCTCCGCGCTCGCGCCCGACAGCGAAATCGCCAGGTACTGGCCGTCGCCAAACAGCCCGGCCGCGTCGCCGCGATCGAACAGATACTGCACCGGGGTCCCCACACCCGCCGCGAAATCCCACTCGCACACACGCCGGTCAAACACGACATGCACGTTAACGATCGGTGAGGCGCCCAAGCCCCTCCAACGCTGCGCCCGAGCGCCCAACAGAGGCTCCAGCAGGGTGCGGGCTCGCTCGTGCGGCAGTGCGCAGATCACGCTCTCGGCAAACAGCTCCTCGCCGCCCGCACGCACGCGAAGCCTCCCAGTACGGCCGGGCGCCTCGGGCCCTGCAATCGGGAGGATCTCGGCATCGCTTCGGTCCTGCCCTCCGGCTCGATCGATCCGATCGGTCCCGATCCGCTCGACCGCCTCGGCCCGCACCCCCAACCTGACCTCGACGCCCGCCCGTCTCAAAGCGCGCTCGGCGGGGTCACCGAGCGTCTCCTGCAAAGGCCGCAAATGAAAGCCGATGTCCCCCGCAGCCTTGCTGTCCAACAGCCCGGTCTGCAACACGAAGGCGCCCAGCGCCAAGGACCCCTCCGCCGCCGGGAGATTCAGCGTGGGCAGCGCGATCAGGTCCCACAGCGCCGCCACGCTGCCCTCGTCCTGCCCATGCTCGGCCAGCCACCGGCCCAGCGTGCGCCCGTCCAGCCGCGCCCGCACACGCGCATCGGCGATCTCCAGCCGCCCCAGCGCCAGCGCGGCGCGCCCGGCAGACAGTCGCCCCGCCGGCGAGAGGTGGCCGTAGCGCAGCAGCGCACCCGCCAGGTGAAGCGGCGCCGGCAGACCGCTGCGGCGCAGCATCCTCGGCTTGGTACCCGGGCACAACACCGGGATCTCCAGACGCGGCTGGATCCTCACCCGCGCCCCGCTGCCCAGCCGCTCCAGCAAACTCCTGTACGCGGTACAGCAGCGCAAGAACACGTGTTGGCCGTTGTCCAGCCACAACCCGTCCCGCTCAAAGGAATAAGCGGCCCCGCCCAGGCGCGGTCTCACCTCCAGCAACGTCACCTCGGCGCCCGCATCGGCACAGTCGAGCGCCGCCGCGATCCCGGCCAAGCCTCCCCCGAGCACGATCACACGCCGCCGATTCACAAGCTGTGACCGTCCGATTGGCGGCCCGATCGCTCGACCGGCCTCACCTTCGCCCCGCAAACTCCCGAGCCGCGCTCAACCAAGCGCCGCCTTCAGGATGCTGCGCCCCGCCAACCAAAGCTTCTCCCAAATCGGCAGCGACACCCTTTCCACACCCGTTCGCTGCGGATCCTTCTCGATCCGCCTCAGCAGGCGGCTGTAGATGTTGGTCATCGCCAAAACACACGCCCCGCTGCGCCGATCCAACAGAGGCACGAGCTCCAACCCGCGCTCGAACCATTCGCCGGCGCGCCTGACCTGGAAGCGCACGAACGCGTCCAACTGGCCCTCCTCGCCCTCGAAGCGACCGTCGGTGCTCAGGTGGTAGCGAACGAGATCCTCTCTCGGCATATACACGCGCCCGTTGCCCGCGTCTTCGCGCAGGTCGCGCAGGATGTTCGTCAGCTGCATCGCCACGCCCAAATCCTCGGCCAGGCCACGAGCTCGCTCGGGCTGCCTGCAACCGAAGATCGCCAAGCACAGCAGCCCGATCGTGCCGGCCACGCGCCGGCAATAGCCCAACAGATCGTCGAAGCTCTCATACGTCGTGCCCCGCACGTCCATCCGCACACCCTCGATCAGCTCCATCAAGGCCTCCACCGGCAACGAGAAGCGCCTCTGCGCGTCAGCCAAAGCCACGATCACCGGGTCCGCGCCCTCCTGCGACAGATCACCCAAAGATCGAGCGGCGGCGTCGAGCAGCCCAAGCTTCTCCTCGACCGCGAAGTCCCCGTCGCCGATGTCATCGATGCGTCGCGCAAACGCATACACCGCACACGTAGCCCTGCGCTTCTCGCGCGGCAACAGACCGATGCCGTAATAGAAGTTCGCCGCCGCTTTGCGCGTCACCGCTTCGCAATGCGCGTATGCCTGCTCGGCTCTCAACTTCCCGGCTCCCGGATCGTCGCGGCCAGGGCCGAGGCCACCGTCGGGTATTCCAAGCTCGCCCTCACCGACGGCTCTCCGCGAGCAGCCTGAGCAGCGCCAGCGCCCTGCGCCCATGTGAGGCGCGCGGCGGACCCGCAAGCACCTCGAAATCGGCACGCTCGACCGCCCCCAGCGCGGAGCGCCCCCCCGACACGAAGCCCGCCACCGCGAGCTTGGCCCGCCCCCGCACGCCCCGCACGAGTGCTACGCCGCCGTCCAGGAGCTCACCCGCGCGGTCCAGCTCGAAACGAACCGTCTGGCGCACGGCCGACCGCGCATCCTGCGGGTCACAGACCCGCGCGTCAGCGCCGACCCGTAGGACCCCTCCCTCCCCCTCCTGACCGCTGCCCGCGATCAGATCGCTCAGTTGCTCGTGCGAGCCGCCGAACCGAGCTAGATCCTCAGCCGGCAAATAAAGACGCCCGCGCGCCACGTCCTCGGCGAGATCCTGCACGTGCTCGATCACTTGCAGAGCGGTGCAAACCCCGTCGGACAGCGCCAGCCGGCTCGGTGTCAACAAACCGAAGACCCGCAACACCAGCTCGCCCACCGGGTTGGCCGACAGCGCGCAATAGTCCTTCAGCTGCTCCCACGTCTCATAACGCGCTACGCGCTGGTCTGTGCGGTTGGCGTCGATCAAGCGCACGAACGGCCCGCGCGGCAGCTCGCACTCCACCAGCGTCCCCTGTAGCGCCCGCAGCAGCGGGTCTCGAGCACGACCGGCGTACGCACGGTCGAGTTCGCCCTCCAGCCGGTCAAGCGCCGCCAAACGATCGCCGCGATACTCGTCTCCGATTTCGTCGGCCAGCCGCGCAAAGCCATACACCGCCAACAGATGCCCCCGCTCGCGCCGTGACAGCACGCGCGCGGCAACCGTGAAATTCTCGCCCCCGCGCCTGGCCATCGCCCTGGCCGCGTCGGAGAGCTCCGGTGAAGCCAGATACAGCGTCGCGCTCCCCATCAATCGCCGCTTCTGCGGCCCGTCGCTCCCAAACAGCGCCCAAGCGCCATCACCGGGAACACGAGTCGATACAGGTGATAGTTGATGTAGTAGTCGCACGGAAACCCGGTCCCCGTGTACTGGGGCTCCTCCCAGCCGCCGTCCTCGCATTGGCTTCGCACTAGCCAAGCCACCCCCCGCTCCACCGCCCGCGCGCCGCTGCGCGCTTCGTCGCGCCCGGGCACCTGGCCCCGCCCGTCGGCCTCCGCCCGCCCCTGCGCGCCGGCAGCCGAAGCCTCGCCGGCGGCATGCAACGCCAACAGCGCCCAAGCGGTCTGGGAGGCCGTGCTCGCGCCGCGCCCGACCCACTCGGGACTGTCGTATGAGCGCGGGTCCTCGCCCCACCCCCCATCCTCGTTCTGGTGCTCCTCAAGCCAACGCACCGCCCGACGAACGCAAGGGTCCGACGGCGCCACACCGGCCGCGATCAGCGCCGGCACGACCGCGCCGGTCCCATACACATGGTTGACCCCCCACCTGCCCCACCACGAACCGTCGCGCTCCTGGCGCGAGCGCAGCCACTGCACCGCGCGCTCGACTCGTGGCCCCCCGACCCTGCCCGCCGCCGCCAGCATCTCCACAGCATGCGCGGTCACATCCGCGCTCGGCTCGTCGATGACCTCACCGAAATCAAGGAACGGCAACTCCCGCACGAGCGACCTCGTGTTGTCCGCGTCGAACGCCCCCCAACCGCCGTCCTTGCTCTGCATCCCCTCCGTCCATGCCACCGCCCGCTCGATCGCGTCGTGTGCGCGGCGCTCCAAGGACTCGGCGCCGGCGCCGTTGCTGTTGCTGTTGGCTGTGTCATCCGAAAACGGGTGACTCGCGCGCGCGCGCGTAGAGCCCCCCAAGCGAAGCAGCGCCAACACCACCTCGGCGGTGTCGTCCACGTCCGGGTAGTTGTCGTTGGCGAACTCGAACGCCCACCCGCCCGGCTCGAGCGCCGGCCTGGCCACACGCCAGTCGCCCTCGGCGTCCACCTCCTCTGCGAGCAGCCACTCGCCGGCCCGCACCAGCGCCTCGTGGTCCGCCGGCAAGCCCGCATCGCCGAGCGCGACCATCGCAAGCGCCGTGTCCCACACCGGCGACTGGCAAGCCTCCAGGCGCCTACTCTCCTCACCCGTGGGCGAGCGGGCCCCGAGCATGAACATGTCGATCCCCTCGATCCCGCGACGCATCACCGGATGCTCCAGCGAATACCCACCCAAATGCAGCGCCATCAGCGAATAAACCCAAGGTGGCTGGATGCCGCCCCACGAGCCGTCGGCCTCCTGACGGCGCACGATCCAGCGCTCGGCCCGACCCAGCGCGAGGCGGCGCACCGGACGCAAAGGACGCCGCTCGTAGAAGCGCAGCACACGATCCAGTCGCGTCAGCCAGCGTCCACGCGCGCTGCGCGCCCGCGCCGCACGCCACGGATCGGCCCCGTGCAGCTCCCCCAGCGAGAACGACAACCGATGACACGGCCTGTGGGCCATCACCACCGACAGCGCCACGATCGTCTGGCGCGCCCAGCAAGCGAAGTCATAGATGTTCAAGGGCACCCAAGCCGGGAGCAACACGATCTCCGGCGGCAAAGCCGGCACCTGCTCCCAAGACCACAACCCGAACAGAGCCAACCAAACATGCGTGAACACCCGCGCCCGCTCGATCCCGCCTTCGCTGCGGATGAACTCCGCGGCCGCCCGCATGTGCTCCTCCTGCGGGTCGTCGCCCGCCAAGCGCAACGCCCAGTAGGCCTCGATCGTCGTCGACAGGTCTCCCGGTCCACCCCAAAAATTCGCCCAGGTCCCGTCGGTGCGCTGTTGGGAGCGAATCCAGGCGGCCGAACGCGCCGTCCCCTCCGTGTCCCTGATGCCCAAGAACTCGCGCAACAACATGTCCTCGGCGTCCATCGTCACGTTCGTCTGCAACTCTCCCTTCCACCAGCCCGCTTCGTGCTGCAGGGAGAGCAGATGCCCACACGCGCGCTCCAACGCCAACTGCGCCTCATTGACCGATTGGGCGACCTGTATCGACATGGGCGTGAAGGCTAGGTGGTTTTCCCTGCGGACACGAGTTTGGACACTGGGATGAGCACCTCCGGATGGGCGAGCGTTATCACGTGTTCCCGCAACACCCGCTCCGGGATCGTGACAGGGACAGGGGATGTGAAGCGGTACACCACCAACCCGTGAATGTCACGGCGTTCGCGCAAACGAAAGCCCGGCGCCGGTGGGTTTTCGGCCGAAGCTCGCAATGGCGCATAGCCGGTCTCGTCCACTTCGCTGACCTTCACCTCGCCTCCGTGCGCCAAGTTTCCCAGCCCCGGCAGGTAGTACTCAAGGGGCGCCGCGCCCAGCTCCACTGTGGTGATCGCGCGCGGCCCCGAACCCCGTCCGAGCACACGCGCCAATCCCGCCCAGTCGCCACGCTCCAAGCGCGGGCTCAAATTCACATCGATCGTAAGCGCCAAGAAGGCGAGCGCCACCAAGCCCGCGAGCAGCGCGCCCGTGCGCCCCGTGCGCTTCGCCACGATCACGATCGCAAGCAGGGCGCTGAGCGGCACCATCGCCGCCACCAGGTTGCGAGGCGCCAGATAGTCGGCGCCGAGCACCGCCAGCACGATCGGGATCAGCACCCCGCAAGCGCTCACCAACAGCGCGATCAGCGCCCCCCGCTCCTCGCGCGCGGTCAAGGTGCACCACAGCCCATGGACGACGCCCGCCCCGATCGCCAGCGCCACCAACAACTCCACCCCATGGCCCAATGCCGAGCCGGTGTAGCCCGTCAAGTAGTACTGCGGGATGGCTTCCAAACGACTGGCCAAAGCCCATTCGCCGATCCACTGAGTGCCGTGCGCTCCCTGGGCGAGGATCAGCGGAATCAGAGCGAGCGCCACGAGCGCCGGCAGGGCGAGCCCGTAGAGGACACGCGATAGCTTGCCCGGGATCGCCGTCCACAACAGCCACCCACCCATCGGCAAGAGCAAGAACACCGCGAAGTAGTGGCTCAGCAGAGCCAGCGAAGCCGCCATGGCGAACTCCAACAGGCGCCGCCTGCTCGGTGAACGCAACGCCCGCAAGAAGCAAAGGAAGGCAAGCGACGCCGTGAACACGAACAGCCCGTAAGCGCGCGCCTCCTGGGAGTACCAAACCAACAGCGGATTGACCGCCACAAAAGCGGCTGTCGCGACCGCCGCACGTTGTGTGGGTGGGCCTTGCAACTCCCGGCCGATCGCCCAAGCCACAGGCACCGTGGCGATCCCGGCCAAGGCCGACAACAGCCGCAAAGCCACCGCGCCCGTCCCCAACCCCCGCGTGATCGCCCACTCCAGCAAGTACCACAAGGGCGGAGAGTTCTCGCTGTGCACCATGTTGTGCAAAGTGCTCGCCAACGAGGCCCGCAGCACGTGCACCGGCGTGAACGCCTCGTCGTACCATAGGCTCTGGTGGCCCAACGTCCCCAAGCGCAAAGCCGCCGCCAGCAAGGTCAAAGCCGCCAGCGGCCACCACTTCCCAAGAGCACCGGCACGCGCTTGTGGCGCCGCCCCGCCTGGCAGCGCCCCGCCTGGCAGCGCCGCCGCGCCGGCCGAGGCCTCGCTCACGGGCGCCCGACCGCCAAGGCCGGCGTCGGCGGCGAACCCGCAGGCGGCGCCCCCAACCCGCACAGACCGGCTTGCGCGGGCTCGCCAAAGCAGGAGAAGCGGTGGCGAGCGATGTCGACCGTCTGCGCCGCCAAGTAGTAGCCGCCGCTGACTTCCCTCACGCCGTTGCGCGTCGCCCCGACGATCGTCAAGCAGACCTGAGTGTGTTCGTCGGGCCCTCCCGGCGACACGTTGCCGCAGACCACGTCGCGCGTCGAATGCGTCTTCACGTCCTGCTCTGTCGTGATCTCGTGATAGTCGTGATGCGTAGCCAAACGCCACGTCGAAGCGTCCGCCTCGATCCGGTGATTCACGTGCGTCTGCTGGACCACGTCGTTGAGGGTCGCCACCGCCAACAAGACGCCCAGCAGGATCAAGATCGTCGTCTCGGCCAAGCGCAAGCTGCCAAGACCCCGCTTTTCGCGCTCGAGTGGACGCGCCCACTCCGGCAGCCACCCGAACGGCTCGCGCGCCGCGCTTGCCTGTGGTTCGCTCATGCCCGGCTCATGACGACACCGGCGCCCACAGCGGCGCGGTCTGATGCGCGACGAACAGGGCCTGCACCACGAGCGTCGCCACCAACAATCTCCGGTCGCGACCGACCGCGGCCAGCGGCAGGGACCACAACGTGTACCAGGCCAGCAGCCAAGTGCTCGTCACCGCGATCGCCAACAACGTCCAGCCCGAAGCCGCCACCCAGTCATAACCGCGCCAAGTGCGCCACATCAGATGCAACACGACCAACACCAGCCCCGCCTTGAGCAGATCGTGGTCGACCGGAAACACCCCGGGCTTACCCAACAGGTGCGCGATCTCGGTGGGAAAGCTGTCGGTGGAAACGAACGCCGCGTCCCTGTTCAAGGCCGAGACGATGTTCACGCCATGGATGCCGAACACGACGTAGGCCACAAGGGCGCACCCCAGCACTGCCCCAAGCGCGCCGAGCAGAGGCGCCAGGCGCCGACGGGCCAGCAACATGAACGGCAGCAGCGCGATCCCCGTGGCCTTGACGAGCGTCGCGGCGATCACGGCAGCACCCGCCCATCCTTCGCGACGCGAACCGCGCTCGGCGCTCAACGTGAGCGTCACCGCGACCATCATGAACAGAGTCATGATCAGGTCGTTGTGGGCTCCCCCCATCGCATAGATGACCCACAAAGGATTCACCCCCACCGCGATCAAAGCGAACTTCGGATCGAACCCGCGCAGCAGTGCACAGCGCCAAGTCAAATAGAGCGTGCCGCCCCCCGCCAACAGCGCCTCGAGCTTCATCCCCCACAGGGCGCCCGTCACGCCCAGCACCGCCAGCGGATAGGAGATCAACGTATACAGCGGCCCGTAAGCCGTTGCCACCTTCTTCCAGTCCTGGCCCACATAGTGGTAGATGGGGTCGCCCAAGATCGCCTGCGGCCCATGCAGATAGGGATTGACGCCATGCACCACCCCCATGCGCGCATAGGCGATGTAGCTGAACACATCGGTCGAGATCAGGATCGGGCCCGCGAACACGATCAACTGCAACGCCACGGTCAAAGCGATCGCCCAGCGCGAGGAGATCCGCCGGGCCAGCAACAACATCCCCCCATAGGCGCCCGCATAGGAAATCAAGGCGATCAGGAACACGCGATAGCCCAGGCGCTCGCCGACGCCCTGAAGCCAGCCGGCGATCTGCGGTGACTTGGGGATCAGCGGCGAATGGCCGACGGCCGCGTCGAGCACGATCTCGATCGTGGCCGCCAACAGCACGAGCGTGAAGGCGCCGGCCAACAGCGGGACCCAGGCGCGGCGGCCCTCTCGCGGGCGCGCGTCGCCGTCGCTCACGCCGAGCGGCCGCTTCGCGGCGATCGAGCTCATCGTACCCTCGGGACGCTCAACGCTCGAAGCTCAAGACGTCGAGCGCGCCGGTCATCTCGAACACGCGCTGGACCGGCTCCTGACCGGGGATCAGCACGAGCTCATAGCCGTGCTCGCGAGCGCGCCTATCCGCAAGCAACAGCGCCCTCAGGCCGCTTGAGTCGATGAACGCCAGTCCGCCCAGGTCGATCGTGATGCGCGCCGGCGCCTGCTCGTCGAGCGCCGCCAAACTCTCGTCGAGTTGGCCAACCGAGGCCAAATCCAGCTCCCCGCGCAAAGTCAGCGTGGCGAGACCCTCGACCATCTCACTCGACACCTCAAGGCTCCCGGGCTTCGGAGAATGCCCGCTCATGCCCGCAGACTCTAATGCACCGGGGCGCCCACTCGTTCACCAGTGCGGGACCGGCCCATTCGCTCCACCGGCTCGCCCCCCTCCGCCTCGACGGCGAAGGACCGTCTCAGCCGAGCGAGGTCCACACCGTCTTGGTCTCCAGGTAGGCGTCGAGCCCGTCATGGCCGTGCTCGCGCCCCACCCCCGAGGACTTGAAACCGCCGAACGGCGCCATCGCGTCCGAACCACCCCAATGGTTTATGTAGACCGAGCCGGCGCGCAGCAGCGCGGCGAGCCGGTGAGCATTGGCGACATCGCGCGTCCAAACCCCCGCGGCGAGCCCATACTCGGTGTCATTGGCGCGACGCGCCACCTCCTCCAAACTCTCGTAAGGCGAGGCCACGAGCACCGGTCCGAAGATCTCCTCTCGGGCGATCTTCAAATCGTCGGAGGTGACACTGAACAGGGTCGGCTCCACAAACCATCCGCCGCTCTCGCTCAGCGCCGCCGAGCCGCCCGTGACCAGCTCGGCACCCTGCTCGCGGCCGGCCTCGATGTAAGACATGACCCTTTCCTGTTGCTCGGCGGAGACAAGCGGCCCCAGTTGTGTCGCAGGGTCAAGGCCGGCGCCCAAACGAGTCGCTTTGGCGCTCTCGGCGAGCGCGCTCATCACCTCGTCGAAGCGCTCGGCCGGCGCGAACAGGCGCGAGCCCGCGTTGCACGCTTGCCCCGAGTTGAAATAGATCGCCTGATAAGAGCCCTTCACCGCCGCCTCGATGTCCGCGTCGGGCAGGATCACGTTCGGCGACTTGCCGCCCAGCTCCAGGGTCACCCGCTTGAGCGCCCGCCCAGCCTTCGCTCCGATCTCCCGGCCCACGGCAGTGGAGCCCGTGAACGCGACCTTGTCCACACCCGGATGCTCGACCAAAGCGGCACCCGTCTCGCCGTCGCCGCTGATCACATTCAAAACGCCGGGCGGCAAGCCCGCCTCCAAAGCCAACTCGCCCAGGCGCAGCGCGCTCAAAGGAGTCTGCTCGGCGGGCTTGAGCACGACCGTGCAACCCGCGGCCAGGGCCGGCCCCAGCTTCCAGGCGGCCATCAGCATGGGGAAGTTCCAAGGCACGATCTGCCCGCACACCCCGACCGCTTCGCGGCGGGTGTAGCAGAGCATGTTGGGCGCCGTGACCGGCAGCACGCTGCCCTCGATCTTGGTCGGCCAACCCGCGTAGTAGCGCAAGTGGGCGATCGTGCCGCGCACATCCACGTACTGGGCTAGCTTGACCGGCTTGCCGTTGTCCAAGGACTCGATCTGGGCCAGCTCCTCTTCATGGGCCTCGATCTCCGCAGCGAAGGCGTACATGAGGCGAGCGCGCTCCGACGGGGCCATCGACGCCCACGGGCCCTCCTCGAAAGCCTCACGCGCGACGGCCACCGCGCGCGCCACGTCCTGCGCGCCGGCCTGAGCCACGGTCGCGATTTCAAGGCCGCTTGAGGGATCCAGCGTTGAGAACCTGCGTCCATCGGCGGCCGGCACACGCTCAGAGCCGATCAAAAGCTCGTGCCGCTTGGCGATGAACTCGCGCGCGGCGTCGCCGAGCGCGTCAGGGAGGGTCGGTTGGGCGACGGTGTTCATCGAAAGCTCCTTGGATGCTCTTTAGGGCGTCAGGACGATCTTCAGCGCCTCGCGGCGGTCATACAGAGCGTAGGCCTCCGGAGCCTGCTCCAGGGACATATGGTGGGTGACCAGCGGTGTCGGGTCGAGCAGGCCGGCCGACATCATCGCCAGGACGCGGTCCACATGGCCGAGCACATTGGCGTGCCCCGCGCACACGTGTAGCGACTTGATCCAGAGCAACCCCATGTGCACCTCGGCGCGCTCGGCGTACACACCGACGGCCTGGACCGTCCCGCACTTGCGGGTCAAGCGCAGAGCCAGGTCGAAGGCGCGGGGATCGCCGACGGCGTCGATGCAAACGTCCACGCCGCGACCTTCGGTCGCCTCGCGCACCGCCGCGCGCGGATCGCCCTCGCTGAGATGGACAGCCTGCGCGCCAAAGGACTCGGCCACCGCGAGGCGCTCGGCCACCGTGTCGATCGCGATCACCTCGCAAGCGCCACACGCACGCGCCGCCTGCACAGCGCAGAGGCCGACCGGGCCGAGCCCGAGCACTGCCGCCACGTCACCGGGCTGAAGACCGCTGTCCACAACCGCGTGAAAGCCGGTGCCCATCACGTCCCCCGCAAAAAGCGCGACCTCATCGCTCATGCCTGCCGGGACTCTGCGCAGCACGAGATCCGCGGCCGGGATCAACGCCCGCTCGGCCTGGGTGCCCTGCAACGAGCCGAGCGCGGCCCCGTGCCCGAACGTGCGCGAAGAGTCACACTTGTGAAAGAGCCCCCGCCGGCAGAACCAGCAGTGCCCGCAGGCCGTCTGAAAGCAGCCCAGGACTCTGTCCCCCACCGCCACGCCACGCACCTCATCGCCGACCGCAAGCACGGTGCCGACGTACTCGTGGCCGATCGTGAAGCCCGGCTCGATCTGGACGCGCCCATGGTAGATGTGCAGGTCCGAGCCGCACACGCCGGTCGCCTCGATCGCCACGATCGCATCGCCGGGGTCGCCGATCTCGGGCTCGGGTACGTCGAGCACCTGCACCTCGCCGGGCGCTTGAAAGGTGACGGCTCGCATCGGGTGCAAACCCTATTCCGTATGCTGCCCGAATGTCCGACGTGTCCAAGGCGGTATTGATCACAGGCTGCTCCTCGGGCATCGGCGAGGCCACGGCCAGGCGCCTGGCCGGTCACGGCTGGAGCGTTTACGCGAGCGCGCGACGCCTCGAGTCGATCGCGCATCTGGAGAGCTCCGGCTGCAAGCTGCTGCAGTTGGACGTCACCGACGAGGCCTCCATGCGCGCCGCGGTGGACAGCGTGCAGCGCGAGCACGGAGCGGTTGGGGTCCTCGTCAACAACGCCGGCTACTCCCAGGGCGGCCCGATCGAGCAAGTCCCCCTGGAGTCGGTTCGCCGCCAGTTCGAGACCAACGTGTTCGGTCTGATCGCACTCACCCAGATGGTGTTGCCGGCGATGCGCGCCCAGCACTGGGGCAAGATCGTCAACATCGGCTCGATGGGCGGCCGACTGACGTTCCCGGGTGGCGGCCTCTATCACGCCACCAAGCATTCCTTGGAGGCGATCAGCGACGCCCTGCGCTTCGAGGTCAGGGGCTTCGGCGTGGATGTCGTGCTCGTCGAGCCCGGCCTGATCGTGACCGAGTTCGGCAAGACCGCCGTCGGCACCGTCAACGAAGCCGACGCGACCGGGGACAGCGACGGCGGCGATCCCTACAAAGCCTTCAACACGAAGCTCGCCGCGATGACCGCAGGCGTCTACGAAGGCCCGATGCGCCATCTCGGCGGTGGCCCCGACGTTGTGGCCAAGGCGATCGAGAAGGCCATCTCACGCGGCAAACCGCCGGCGCGCATGTTGCTCACGCCTTCGGCCCATCTGACGGTCTTCCAGCGCAAAATCTTGCCGGACAAGCTTTGGGACGCGATGTTGCGCGCCCAGATGCCCGAGCCGCGCTGAGCCGCCGGCGGGGGCAATGTCTCCAAAAACGGTGCCCACGCGCGCGCGCGTGGCGTGGTTAACAAGACCACCTATTTAACAAAGCCCCGCGCGCGCGGGGCTCCCCTCCGAGCGAACAACCACCACCCACCTTCGAAGACCGATCAGGCAGCAGCGAACGTCTCGGCCTGTCCGCGGGGGCGGCCGACCTCGAAGCCCTGGGCGTAGTCGACGCCGTACTCGCGCAACAGGCTCATCGTCGGCTCATCGCCGACATACTCGGCGATCGTCTGCTTGCCCATCCCGCGAGCGACCCCCACGAGGGCCTGCACGACGAGCCGGTCCTTGTGGGAGCTGGGCAGCGCCTTGATGAAGTCGCCGTCGATCTTCAGATAGCGAAACGGGAGCTGCTTGAGATATTGGAAGGACCCGAAACCGGCCCCGAAATCGTCCAAGGCAACAGAGCTGCCGAGCGTGTGGACGCCTTCGCAGAACGTCTGCGCGCGACGCATGTCGCCGATCGCGGCTGTCTCGGTGACCTCGATCACCAGTCGCTCGGCCGCGACCGAGTGGCGCACCAGTTCGCGCTCGATGTGAGCGAGCATCCCCTGATCGGTTATCGAGAGGGCGGACAGGTTGACGGCGACGCGTGCGCCGCTGTGCGCCAGCTCGCCCCCCATCAACGCGACGACCTTGCCGATCACCATGCGATCGATCTCCTGGATCAGGCCATAGCGCTCGGCGGCCGGCAGGAACGCGCAGGGCGGTGTGAGCGCCTGCCCCGGCTCGTCGGCCAGCCGGATCAACGCCTCGTAGTGGGACACCTCGGCGCTCTGCACGCACACGATTGACTGGTAATGCAACACGAACAGGTCCTCGCGCAGAGCCCGGCGCAGGCGCCCCAGCCATGGTCGCGGATGCAGGCCGGCGGGCGAGGAGAGGCTGGCCACAGGCGCCGGGTAGCGTCTGTGAGGTTGCATCGAGCCGGCGACCAAGGGCGCGACTGCCCGCAGGTCGCGAGCCTTGATGAGGAAATTGGACGTGGCGTCTGTTGTGGAAGTTGGCATCGCGCTAAGTATTCGCGGAGCGCACACCGAATACCGGTGCGCCTCCGGGATATGGAGGTTTTCGACCCGAAGCTGCACCGAACCTCCCCAAAAGCGCGCAATCCGGCTCAAAAATCCTCACGGCCGGCTCCCCGCGCAGACGCTCGCCGTCCCACCGCGCAGGCGCTCGCTGACCCGATTGGGCGCTCAGGGGCCCTCAACGCCCCGATGCGTAGGGCCTGCGGGCCCGGTCTGAGACGACCAGCAGCAAGGCCAACAGGACGAAGTTCATGACCACCGAGGAGCCTCCATAAGCCACGAACGGAAGCGTGACGCCGGTGAGGGGGATCACGCGGGTGACTCCCCCGACGATCACGAACACCTGCATCGCCACCACGAACGAGAGGCCGACCGCCAAGAGCTTGGAGAAGGAATCTCGAGCCAACATCGCCGTCTTCAGGCCTCGCGCGACGAACATCAGATAGGTGAGCAGCAGGGCGGCGGCGCCCGCCAAACCCAGCTCGTTGACGATGACCGCGTAGATCATGTCGCTTTCGGGCACGGGCAGGATCGGTTCGCGATGGTGGGGCAGCACCAAGAGCGACTGGTCGAAGCCGGTTCCGAGCAGACCCCCGTCAGCCTGCGCGAACAGCGATTGGGCAAGCTGATAGCTGCCGCCCCGCTGTTCGTAGAGCGACTGATCGAAGGGGTGTTCCCAGGCGAGCACGCGACTGTGGACGTGACCGACATGGTTGGCCACAAACCAAGCGCCCAGCCCGAACAGGAGGAGGCCGATCAAAGGGAATGAGAGGCGCCCGGTGGCCACATACAGAAGCGCCAAAAATGCCCCGTAGAACATCAGCGAGGTGCCGAGCTCGCGGGTGAGCAGGAGCGTCGCCATCGCCGCCCCCCAGATCACGAGCATCGGGCCGAACTGCTTCATCGGGGGAAACGTCATCCCCAGCACGCGCCGTCCGGCTGTGACCAGGATCTGGCGATTGTCGCGCAGATAGCTCGCCAGGAAGATCACGATCGCGACCTTCGCGAACTCGGCCGGCTGGAAGGAGACCGAGCCGAAATGGATGTCCAAGTAGGCGCCGTTGACCTGCTCGCCGATCACCGGAAAACGAGGCAAGACCGCCAATCCGATCCCCACCGCGGCGATCGTGTAGCGATAACGCTCCAGCACCCCGAGGCCCTCGCGTCGCAGCCACAGGATCGTCGCCGCAAAGAGCACCAGCCCCAGCACCATCCACTGGGCTTGCTGACGCGCCAAGGAGGGGTTGATCCGATACACCATGACGATCCCCACGCTGGAGAGCACCGCCGCCAGGGGAAACAGGTAGGGGTCGGCGTGAGGAAGGGCGAAGCGGATCACCAGATGGGCCGCCAAGCACAGGCCCAAGAACAACAGGCCATAGGTGAGCGAGAGGCTGGAGGCGTGGTTGAGCGTCACGTTGGTGGACGCGCGCACCGAACTGTTTTCCTCCTGGATGAAGATCGCCGTGAAGCCGGCGGTGACCAGCAGAGCGGCCGGAATCAAGCCGAGCAGCTCGCGATTGCGGGGCTTTAGCACGAGATCGAGCGTATCGGGGTGGGCGGCGCGCCATCGCCGCTCGCTGGGCCGTTGTGACCGACTGTGGCAGCAGGCGCTGGTCAGTCGTCGCGTTTCGCGCCGATCGCTTGAAAGCCCATCCAGCGCGAATCCATCCGTCGCGAACCTATCCTTCGCGAAGCCGTCCAGCGCGGAGCCGTCCAGCGCGAATCCATCCGTCGCGAAGCTATCCCTCGCGAAGCCATCCAGCGCGAGCCGGCCGGTGCCCCCGCTAGGCTTCGCTCACGGTTAGGCCGCGCTGGACAGCGCCTGCCATCGGATGCGCATGAGCTCTCTGCCCGCGACACCACTCGATGAGGAGCGGCCACCCTCCCTGGCACGGGGAATGTGGGCGCGATTTGCGATCGGCGGAATCCTGATTCTTCTGCTCAGCGGCGCGGCCACGGCGACGATCGCTTTGACCAAGCTCAACCACATAGCGAGCGAGGTCTTCCCCAAGGGCAGCCAGATAAATGTGGCCAAAGGCGTCGTGCAAGCCGCCTATAGCGGCGAACCGCAGACCTTCATGATCCTCGGCTCCGACCGGCGCGCCGGCTCCAAAGACGCTTACGACCGCAACGACCCTCCCCACAGCGACACGCTGTTGCTGGTCCACCTGGACCCCAACTACGGTCAGATCTCGGTGCTTTCGGTTCCACGCGACCTGCTCGTGTCGATCACGACCAAGAGCGGACAGGTCTACTACCCGAGCAAGATCAACGCCGCCTACACGATCGGCAGCGCCGAAGGCGGAACCAACCGCGGCGTGGAACTGACCGCCAAGACGATCGAGCATCTGCTGCACATCAAGCTCAACGGGGTGATCGACGTCTCCTTCAAGGGGTTCAGGGACGTCGTGGACACGCTCGGCTGCGTGTACGTGAACGTGGACCACCGCTACCTGCACCAGAGCGAAGCCACCGAAGCGAGCAACTACTCCTCGATCAACCTCCAGCCGGGCTATCAGAAGCTGTGCTATGAAAACGCGCTCAGCTATGTGCGCTACCGCCACGGCGATTCGGATTTCGTGCGTGTGGCGCGCCAACAGGACTTCCTGCGCAACCTGCGCGAGCAGGTGCCTGTGGGCGACCTCGTGGGCGAGATCGACAAGGTCTCAAAGGCCGTGGGCAAGGCGGTCACGACGACGTTCCACTCCACCGCGGAACAGTTGATCGAACTCGCCAAGCTCGCCGCCTTCTCCCAGCAGAAGCCGCTGCGCCAAGTCAAATTCCAGGTCGATAACGCAAACGCGATGATCAGTGGCAACAGCTACGTGACCGCCTCCCCGACCCTGATCAAAGCGACGGTGAGAGAATTCCTGCACGGTCACGAACCGCTGCAACTACCCAAGTCCTCGAGCTCCACCCACCACCATCACAGCTCGGCGAGCGCCTCCAACGCCTCGCTGGACCTCTTTCCGGTCCCTAGCTCGGCGACGGCGATGGCGGTCACGGCCGCGCCGAATGTGCCCTTCCCGCTGGAGTTCCCCTCCTTGCAGACCGGGCCGGCCGTGCCTCAGGAAGTACACGTGTACACACTCCCCGACGAGCATGGGCACATCCACCACGCCTACGTCGGGGTATGGCAGGACAACACGCTCGGCGGCTACTACGACGTGGAGGGCATCGACTGGGTCAACATTCCTCTGTTCGCCCACGCTCGCGTGCAGAAGATCGGCGGGCGCACCTATCTTCTCGTGGACGATGGCGCGCACATCCACGACATCGGCTGGCGCACCGGGAAAGTCATCTACTTCGTGACCAACACGCTGCTCGAGGACCTCTCCAACGCGCAGATGATCGCGCTCGCGCGAGCCACGCATCAGTTGCACTGAGTTTGGGCTCAGGCGATGGGGCTTGCGGCCGCTTGGTCCAAGGCGACGTTGACGAGCGCGTCGGCTTGGGCGTTCTGGGCGCGGGGGACCGTGCGCACCTTCCATGAGGAGAAGCCCCGCAGCGCGGCCTTGGCCTCCTCGTGGAGGGGCCGCATCGCGGCGTGCTTGACCTTGTAGAGGCCCTGTACCTGCTTGGCGATCAACTCCGAGTCGTTGACCACCTCGACTTCGTTTGCACCGAGCGCACGGGCGCGCTTGAGGCCGAGCAGCAGCGCGCGATACTCGGCGACGTTGTTGGTCTGCGTGCCCAGCAGCTCGGAGGCCTCGTCGAGGACTTCCCCCTCGACACTCGAGACGACGCTGGCGGCGGCGGCGGGCCCGGGGTTGCCGCGTGAGCCGCCGTCGACGTGGACCACGACCTTCATCGCGAAGCTCGCACGGGCATCGGGCGGAGCGCCTGCTCGACGCGGACGCTGGTAGCGCCAGGCACGCTTTCAGGAACCGTCTACGAGCGGCGGTAGATCGCCCGGGACGCGGGCACGGCGACGGTCGCGTATCACGCGCCGCTGTAGATCGCTCTCGGAGGGACGCGAGCCGCGCGCGCGCCGGTCGGCCTCACGCCGGTCGACGATGACGGTGACGTTGTCGTCGTTCTCGTATCGCTTGAGGAGCTTGGGATAGAGCTCGTCGGCCAAGGGCTTGGGCACCACGCAATAGATCATCGCTTCAGATCGTACTGCGCAGGAGGGCGTCAGGCGAGCGCGAGCGGCACCAGCGCGCCGTGCTCGTCGGCGCTGGCGTTGACGCGACGGTCCTGGGCGGGGAGTTCGTGCAGCTCCATGCCCTGCCCGACAAGCTGGGCACCGGCGACCTCTTCGCCGAGATCGACCTCGTAGCGATACCAGCAGAGCTCCCAGGCAACGACGATCGCGACCTTGCTGGGAGAGTCCTCCGCCAAGCGGACGGTCACCTCGGGCGCGCCCAACGAGCGGGCGACGCCGGCGATCCGTCGCGGCTGCTCGCCGGCGTTGAACACCTCGATCGCGCGAAGCTGCTTGAGCTCGCCGCTGCTGGCGGGCTGAGAGCGGGTCTCTGGCGACGAACTCGACCCATCATGTGCCTCGGCGGGCGAATGGCTGCGCTCGACGGCAGCGGGGTCGGGATCGGCGAGGGCGTCTCCTTCGCTCGGATGCGATGGAGCACGGGAGCCGGCTTGGACCGAGCCGATGTAGATCTCCTGCTCGAAGGCGTCAGAGCGCGCGATCGAGCCACCCTCGAGGAAGTCGTAGAGGCCATCGTCGACGAGCGCGCCGTCCGCCGCGGCCGGACGCTCGGCGCTCGCGCGCTCGCGTCTGAGGGGGCGCTCGGAGGACTCGCGTAATTGGCGTAGGCGGCCGAGCAGCGAGCCGGCGCGGCGCGCGCGTGTGGGTCCCACCGCCGCCAAGGCGTGATCGTCGGCCTCGCGCAGCCAACCCTCGGCCGAGGCCCTGGGGACACACAGCTCGCACACGGTGCGACGCTGGCCGCCGGCCAGGAATACGTCGGGGTTCTCCCCTCGCAGCAGGCTTCGGCCGCACACGTCGCAGGCGACCACGGGGTGCGAGGTGACGATTGCGCGCGTGGCCATCGGTCCATCAGAGTAGCCGGAGCGGAGCGCTCGCGCGGCGCGACCGCTCGTGGGCACCGGCGAAATGGACTCTCAGTCCTCGAAAGAGCCGTCTTGCATGCGTCCGCGCAGGCGCAGGACCGCCTTGGTGTGCAGTTGGGAGATGCGCGACTCGGTGACGCCGAGGACCTCGCCGATCTCTCGGAGCGTCAGGTTCTCGTAGTAGTAGAGGGCGATCACGAGCTTCTCGCGCTCGGGCAGGGAGGCGATCGCGTCGGCGATGCGATCCTTCAGGTCGCCCACGTCGAGCGCGCGCGAAGGGTCGGGCGCGTTGGGGTCCTCGATCGTGTCCATCAGGGAGACCTGATCGCCGCTTGAGTCCGAGACGCTCCAGAGCTCGTCGAGGGCCGCCACCGAGGAGTGGGAGATGGCGAGCAGGGACTCGTGGAACTCGGGAACGGTGAGCTCCAGCTCGGCGGCCATCTCCTCGTCGGTCGGGGTGCGCTGCAAGCGGTGCTCGAGCTTGGTGTTGGCGCGCTCGATTTCGCGGGCGCGGGCTCGCACCGAGCGGGGCACCCAGTCGATCGAGCGAAGCTCGTCGATGATCGCTCCCTTGATGCGGGTGATCGCGTAAGTCTCGAACTTGATCTCGCGGGCAGGATCGAAGCGCTCGATCGCGGAGATCAAACCAACCAGGCCGTAGGAGACAAGATCGGCCTCCTCGACGTGCGGGGGCAGGCCGGCCGCGGTGCGACCGGCCACGTACTTGACCAGGGGCGAGTAGGCGACAACCAACCGCTCGCGTGCGCGAGGGTCTCCGTCGTTCTTATAGCGCCGCCACAGTTCGCGTAGCTCGATCGCTTTTACGTTCGTCTCCAGGGTCTTCTCCTGCCGATCAGGCCCGAGGGTGACTGCGCGCATAGGCGCTTCTGAGTCTGGCGGACTCTACCCGAGTGTAGACCTGGGTTGTCGAGATGCTCGAGTGTCCGAGCAACTCTTGGATCGTGCGCAGGTCGGCTCCGCCGTCCAGGAGGTGGGTGGCGAAGCTGTGGCGCAAGGTGTGCGGGGACACTTCGCCGGCCACGCCGACGCGAGCGGTCCAGGTGCGCAAGCGCCGGCGCACGTCGCTGGTGCCGAGCCGCCGACCGGAGCGACTCAGAAAAAGCGCTTGGCTGTCGCCGCGTCGCGGAGCTGTGGGCGCCGAAGGGTGTTCGTCGGGGCGCTCTCGATCGCCACACCGGTGCTCGCCGTGGGAAGGTCGGGGTTGAGCGAGGGCAGGACGGGCACGCTCCAGGTAGTGGCGCAGGGCGCCCAGGGCGATCTCACCGGCCGGCACGTAGCGGGTCTTCGAACCCTTTCCCTCGACCCGGATCTGCTCGGCTTCGTGATCTATGTCTTCGACGTTCAGGGAGACGATCTCCTCGGCTCGCAGGCCGCAGGCGTAGGCGAGCTCGAACAATGCACGGTCGCGGATCTCGAGCGGCCCGCTGCCGATCCCGGAGGGGATGGAGTCGAGCAGGCGCGCCGCCTCGGGCGCCTTGAGCACTCTCGGCAAGTGGGAGGCGCGCCGGGGGGTGGCGAGCAGGTCTGCGGGGTTCTGTTCGATCAGGCCGTGCTCGCGCAGGCTGCGAAACAGGGCGCGTATCGAGGCCAGCTTGCGAGCTATCGTGGCGGCGCTCAAGCCGAGACCGGAGAGATGGGAGATATACCGTCTTACGTGTCTGGAATCGGCTGCGGCGGGGGCACCCACGCGGGGCTGCGACCAACAGGCGAACTGGAGGGTGTCGATCGCATAAGCGCGGCGGGTGCGCGGCGCGGTGTTGGTACGCAGCAGGTCTTGGTCGAGCTGAGCCAGGGCGCTTTGCCAGGGCTCGCCGAGACTTGACGGGCTGGGGGCTTGGCCGGTCATAAACGGGTAATTCGCCGTGAGCGGCGGGCGCCCTGCCAAGCGGCGGGCGGACTCAGACGGGCCTCACGAGCGTTGCGGAGGATCGCGCGAGCTTGGGGGCGAGCAGTTGGGCAAGCTCGTGCCAGTCGTGGGCGGCGAGCACGTCCTCGACCTCGCACAGTTCCGCGTTCCAAGGATGCACGATCGTGGCGGTCGCCATGCCCCGCTCCAAGGCGGCGGCGATGTTCAGGGGCGAATCGTCGATCAAGAGGTCGATGTCCAGCTCGACGCAGCGAGACACCTTGTCGTAGGAGCAGCACAGATCGTCGAAGGGCAGCCCCAAGCCATTCAGCCAGCTCGCGGTGGCCGCGGCGCATCTGCTCGAGCGGTGGGAGGTGATGTGGATGAAGTGTCCTTGCTCGCTCCACGCGCGCACAGCCTCGACGGCGCCGGGATAGGGATCTCCGGCGAGGATCGATTCGTCACTATGGCTCTCCTCGATGCACAGTTCAAGCTGGTCGGGGCGCAGGCGGGTGATGCCCCAGGTGAACTGCTCCTCGTAGGGCAACTCGATGCCGAAGCGGCGCAGCGAGATCTCTGAGAGGACGTCCCAGTAGTGGTGCAAGGTCGAGTCGATGTCGATGGCGATACGCACTGGTCAGGTAGATTATTGACTGATGGTCGGCGTCGACACGCTCCCGAGCAGCGAGTTCGCACAGCCCTACGGGCCGGCGGGTCGCTCGGCGTGGCTGGAAGTCGATTGGCGCGAACATCAGCGCTGGGTGAGCGTGGCTGGGACCCCGGTGAACGTGATCGATTTGGGCGAGGGCGATCCGATCCTGTTCGTGCACGGCCTGTCTGGATCGTGGCCGAACTGGTTGGAGCAGCTTCCCGTGTTCGCCCGGGGCCACCGCGTCGTGGCGATGGATTTGCCGGGCTTCGGCCATTCGCCGATGCCGGGTGAGCCGATCACGATTTCCGCTTATGCGCGCCTTTTGGACGGTCTTTGCGAGGCGCTGGAGGTCAGCGCGGCGACGGTGGTGGGCAATTCGATGGGGGGTTTCGTCTCGGCTGAGCTCGCGATCGCGTTTCCGCAGCGGGTCGAGCGCTTGGTGCTCGTGTCGGCGGCCGGCATCAGCACCTATCGTCATCGCCAGGCCGAACGGATCGAGCCTTATTTGCGGCGTTTGGCTCCGATGCTCGCGGCCTACACGGGCTGGACGGCCGCCCGTTCGGACTGGATCGCGCGAAGGCCGGGGCTGCGCAACATGACGCTCGGGACGGTGACCCGCCATCCGGGCCGGCTGCCGGCGGCGCTCGCGGCCGAGCAGTTGCGGGGTGCGGGCAAGCCGGGCTTCATGCAGGCGTTGCGCGCGAACATCGATTATCCGATCGCCGAGCGCCTGCCGGAGATCGTTTGCCCTACGTTGATCGTGTGGGGGGCCGAGGACAAGGTGATTCCGGTCGGCGACGCGGACATGTTCGAGCGGTTGATCCCCGATTCGCGCAAGGTCGTGTTCGAGGACACCGGTCACATGGCGATGTTGGAGCGTCCGGGGGCTTTCAACCGGTTGCTCGAGCGGTTCGCCTCCGAGCAGCCGGCCCTCGCGTCTTGAGCAGACCGGCGTCGGGTCGCGATCAACTGGTGACGGTTCGCCTCCGAGCAGCCGATCAACTGGTGACGGTTCGCTCCGAGCAGCCGATCAACTGGTGACGGCGCCCTCGGCGGCGGACCCGACGAGCTTGGCGTACTTGCGGATCGCCACATCGATGTGCTCATCGGCGCGTGGAGGCTGCTCGTAGGAGGCCAGACGTGCGGCGATCTGCTGCTCGTCGAGGGCCACATCGATGCGGCGGGCGTCGACGTCGATCGTTATCTCGTCGCCGTCGGCGAGCGCGCCGATCGGCCCGCCGCGGACTGCCTCGGGGGCGACGTGGCCGGCCATGAAGCCGTGGGTCGCGCCAGAGAAGCGCCCGTCGGTGATCAGGGCCACGCTCTCGCCCAAGCCCTCCCCCACGATGGCTGCGGTCACCGCGAGCATCTCACGCATACCGGGACCGCCCGCGGGACCCTCGCCGCGGATGACGACGACGTCGCCCTCGCTGATCTTGTGGGCGAGTACGGCCGCCATGGCGGCCTCCTCCCCATCGAACACCTTGGCCGGTCCGACGTGCAGGCGACGCTCGTGGCCGGCCAGCTTGACCACACACCCGTCGGGCGCGACGTTGCCGCGCAGGATCGCGAAGCCGCCGGTCGGCTTGAGCGGGTCGGCGAGCGGGCGCACCACGCGCTGGCCTGCCGCCTCCTCTGCCTCTTGAGCGTGTTGGCCGATCGTGCGGCCGGTGACGGTGATCGCCTCCTCGTGCAGCACGCCCGCTTCTTGGAGGCGCTTGAGCACGAGCGGCACGCCGCCCGCCTCGTAGAGGTCGGTGGCGACGTATTGGCCGCCAGGCTGTAGGTCGCAGAGCAGAGGCGTCGCCTCGGAGATCGCGTCGAACTCCTCGATCGAGAGGGGGACGCCCATTTCGCGCGCGACGGCGAGCAGGTGGAGCACGATGTTGGTGGACCCGCCGCTGGTGGCGCCCGCGGCGATCGCGTTTTCGAGGGCTGGCTTGGTGATCACTTGGCCGGCGCGCAGGCCCCGGCGGAGAACGTCCATAGCCAGTTCGCCGCACTCGACGGCGACCTTCAGCTTGCGCCCGTCCTCGGCTGGGACCATCGAGGAGCCCGCGGGTGAAATGCCCAAGACCTCGAAGGCCATGGCCATCGTGTTTGCGGTGAACTGTCCGCCGCAGGCTCCGGCTCCGGGCGAGGCCACCTCCTCCAAGGCGTGCAGTTCGGCCTCGGTGATCTTGCCCGAGGCGTAGGCTCCGACGGCCTCGAAGACCTGTTGGATCGTGACGTCTTGACCCTTGTAGTGGCCGGGACGGATCGAGCCGCCGTAGAGCATCAGGCCCGGGATGTCCAGCCGAGCCAAGGCCATGACGGCCGCGGGGATCGTCTTGTCGCAACCGGAGATCACTACCAGGGCGTCGAAAGCGTGGGCGGAGGCGACCAGCTCGATCGAATCGGCGATCAACTCGCGCGAGACGAGCGAGGCGCGCATCCCGGAGGTGCCCATCGTGATGCCGTCGGAGATCGCGATGGTGTTGAGCTCCATCGGCGTGCCGCCGGCGGCCCTGATGCCCTCCTTGACCTTGGCTGCGAGCACCCGGTTGTTGAAGTTGCAAGGCATCGTCTCGATCCAAGAATGGGCGACGCCCACGATCGGCTTGGCGAGATCCTCAGCGGTGTAGCCGATCCCGTGCAGGTAGGCACGCGCGGCGGCGCGCTCGGGTCCCTCGGTGAGGGCTCGCGAGCGGTGCTTCAGGTCGAAATCGTGGGGATCGGTCACAGCGCGGGAACACTACCGACGCGGCGGGGCGCTCGTCTGGGCGTTGGTGAACGCTCGCGCTCCCAGGCGGCTAGGCGGGCAAGGTCGCGGCGGGCCTTGGCGATGCGGATTTGGCGTCCGGGCAGGTGCATGTTGGCTTGCTCGATGAGGCCTTGCTCGTCGGCTGTGAGTCTGATCCACTTGGCGAGCACGTCATCGGAGTCGGGCAATCTGGGGCTGCCGTAGGGACGGGTTTGGTCGGGAAACTCGACGCAGTACTCGCCCAGAATCCGGGCCTGCTCAGGGAGGTAGGCGAGGATCGGCTTGTGGGGGTAGATCAGGTAGGCGTAGGCGGGCTCTTGCGAGGTTCCCCAGACGCGCAGGAAGCCGAGTTCGCGATACATCGCCCACTCCTCCTCGTTGACGCAGGAGCGAAGCAGCTCTCGGGCACGCTGCTCGGCGCGCAACTCGCGACCCGGGTCATAGTCGGTGAGTGGGCGCGTGTCGGTTCGACGCAGGCGCTCCGGCAGGGAGCGCAGGGCGGTGGGTAGGCCGCTGCGCCGGGCTTCTTGCAGACCAAGGATCGAGAGCAAGGCGAGGAGCACGATCGAGAACGTTCCGATTGCGAGCACGGCGGCGCCTCAGCTGGGGAGTCGGTTGTTTGCGCCGGCCCGCCGTTGGGCGGCACGAAGGAGACTGTTTGCGGCAATCCGCCCTGGAGCGCCACGAATGAGCATCAGCGGCCGCCTGCGGCTCTGGGGAAGAAGATCACGCGCTCGGCGTCGGGCGGGATGTCCTCGAAGCGGCGGACGAGCTCGGCTTGACGGCGGCCGGCGTCGGTGGAGGTGGGGACCGCGGCCCACATTCCGGTGTCCAGCTCGCGCCTGAAAGCTTCGAGCAGCTCGGCGTGCTGCTCGGGGATCGCGACGTCGCCTTCGGCCAGGACCACCTCGCCATGTCCGGGCTTGACGCGCAACAGCCTCATGCTCGCGATTATGACAAACCGAGCTCGGCACGAATGCGCCGCAGGCCGATCGCGTCGACCGGGCCGGGCCCGTGGCCGACGTCGCGCAGGCCTTGGCCGACCGCCTCGCCGGTGAGCGCTCGCGCGGCTACGGCGGCTTGCAAAGGGGCGCGCCCGAGCGCGAGCTGGGCCGCCACGATCGAGGAGTGGGTGCAACCGGAGCCGTGGGCCGCTCCGTCGGGGTGGCGCTTGCCGGGGATGTTCACGATCCGCTCGGGTTGTTCGGAGTCCAGGAAGAGGTCGGTTGCCTGCTCTCGGTGCCCGCCGGTCAGCAGGACTATCTTGGGTCCGAGTCGTAGTACTGCGCGAGCCACGGCAACCGCTTGTTCTTGCGGAGGGTCTCCACCGCAAGTGTCCGGGGTGCGAGCGTTCGGGGGATTCTCGGCAGCGTCCGGAACAGGAGCGTTCGGGGATTCATAGGAAGCGTCCGGGGCGCGAGCGTTCGGGGGATTGCCGGGGAACGCCTCGCCGGGCTGAGCATCTACTCGGGAGAAGCCGCCGGGGCGGGCGCCGCGCGCGAGCGCGAGCGCCTCGGGCATGTTTGGTGTGAGGATCGTGGCGCGGGGCAGGATCTCGGCTACGAGCGCGCTCTCGGCGTCTCGGTCGAGCAAGCGCGCACCGGACTCGCTGACCATGACGGGATCGACCACGACGGGGGTTTCGCTCGGGAGCTCGTCGAGCGCGGTCGCAACTGCGATCACGGCCGCGGCGGAGCCGAGCATTCCCACCTTGACCGCGTCGACTTCGATGTCGGCGAGGACAGCCCGTATTTGAGCGAGGATCATCTCGGGGGCGACGGCGAGGACAGCGTCCACTGCGAGGGTGTTCTGGGCCGTGATCGCCGTGATCGCGCTCATGCCGTGCACGCCACAGCGGGCGAAAGCCTTGAGGTCGGCCTGGATGCCGGCTCCGCCGCCGGAGTCCGACCCGGCGATCGTGAGCACGCGCGGTGTTCTAGTCGTGGTGGGCACGCGCTCGCCGGAGTCAGGCGGGGCGGGGCTTGCGCGCGGGGAAAATCGCGTAGCTGCCGATCGCGGTGACCAGGAGCCGACCGTCCTCGTGGCGCACCTCGCTGCGCAGGACGGCGTTGGTGCGGTTGCGCCGGTCGAGCTCGGTCGTGCAGACGATCTCGCCCTCGACGGCCGTTTGGATGTAGTTGATTGAGATGTTGAGGGTCGCGATGCGCTCCTGCTCCCCGGTGTGGGGCCAGAGCGTCGAGCCCATGCAGTAGTCCACGAGGGCGTAGGTGACGACGCCCGAGAGCAAGCCACCGGCGTTGATCAACTCGGGCCGGATCGTTAGGCGGACCGTGTCGGGCCGCTCCCAGCGCATGCCCATGAAGCCACTGACCCCGTCGATCCCGAAGCGCGCACCGTCGGCGCCGCGGGCGACGTCGGCCCCGGGCTTCACGTCGGTCTCGGGCTTCACGTCGGTCTCGGGCTTCATGTCGGCCCCGGGCTCAAGATCGGCCACGCGGTCATCGTCAGCTTGGCGCTCGACGTCAGCCCCGCGCTCGACGTCGACGGCTGCGGTCGGGGTGGCGGCTGCTCCGCTGGGGTTGGGGGAAGCGTCGGTCATGGCTTGGCGGCGTCGCGTCAAGGCAAAGGGATGCGACGCGGGAAGGTCAGGATATCCGCCGCCCGGGCGCCGGCCGGCCCAGCTTGTCGCGACTTTGCGTGTTAGCGAACAAACCCGCGTGAGAAATAGGGCGAATGTGTCTCTTTCGTCACATTTTGGGGGCTATGGTCGAGCGATGTCCGCCCCCACTTCCAAGCCCACACCGGGCGCGCCGGTTCCACGTGATCGTCGACGCGCGTTGGGCACGCTCGGCGAGGATCTCGCTGTCGCCCACTTTCGACGCCTGGGGTTCGTGCTCGTGGCACGTAACGTGAGGACTCGCCACGGCGAGATCGATCTGATCGCTTTCGACAACCGCACCCTTGTATTCGCAGAGGTCAAGACGCGCCGTGCGAGCAACCGTCGCAGAGGCCTCTGTCCCGAGGATCAACCGTTGGCATGGCTGAAGTTCAGCCAACGCACACGCCTGAAGCGATTGGCATGCGCGTGGCTATATGAGAACACCCACGCCCGCCCCAAGGCGCACACGATCCGCTTCGACGCGGTCGGCGTGATCGTCGACGGCTCAGACCGTCTGCTGCGCTTGGATCACATCGAGGGGGCTTGGTGAGTGCGCGCGGAGATCTGAAGAAGATCAGGGATCAGGCCGAACGGCAGGGCTGGCGCGTAGAGAAGCGCAAGGAGTATTGGCTGTTCTTTCCCCCCGACCGTAGTCAGCCACCGTGCAGGATCGCCGGTACTCCCTCATCCTCGCGGTCTCTTGCGAATCTGGTGGCTTGTTTGCGGAGAAAGGGATATAAGAGATGATTGTGGAGTACCGAACCTGGACATCGGTCGCAAATGTGCCGTACGCCGACGAGGCGATCTGGTTGCCGCTCACTCGATACTTGGAGAGCGAGCACTCCGAGCTCGGTCCGGTAGCGACGTGGGAAGAGGACACATCGACGATCGTGCTGGTTTTCGCCGATGACCAGCCCGACCCGGCAAGCGCTGCGGAGAGCGCGGCGCGGGTCATGAGCGGTGCCCTTCATGCCTGCGGCCTCGAGGATCGCTTCCCGACCGTCTTCCAAGTCGAGCCCGCCGCGGACCTGCTCTCTGTATAGCGCTCGCTGGCACCGGCGCGAGTCGCAGCTCGCGGCTGCGGATCTAGAGCGCCAGCTGCTGGTAGGCCAGCGACTGAAACGACATGCGGTGAAGCGGCGAGACGCCGTTGCGTTCGATCGCCTCGCGGTGTACGGGCGTCGAGTAGCCGACGTGCTCGGCGAAGCTCCAACCGGGGTGAATCTCATCGGCGTAGTGCATGTAGCGGTCGCGGGTGACCTTGGCCACGATCGACGCGGCCGCGATCGCGGCGCTGGTGGCGTCGCCGCCGACGACGGGACGTTGAGGTCGCTCGAACTCGGGCACCGCGAATCCGTCGATCAGGCAGATCACCTCGCCCGAGACGCCGCTCGTCACGCCGCGAATCGCGTCACGCAGGGCAGCCAAGTTGGTCTTGTGCAGGCCTCGCGAATCGATCCCCGTCACGCAACGTGAGACGACGGTCACCCGTGAGGCGGTGCTCAGCACAAGCGGATACAGCTCCTCGCGAGCCTCGGCCTTGTGCTGCTTGGAGTCATTCAGGCTCGCCAGCGCGCGCATCTCCTTGGTGGTGAGCAGCTCGTAATCGAATAGGACGGCCGCTGCCACGAGCGGCCCGGCGAGACAGCCGCGCCCCGCCTCGTCGGCGCCTGCCACCAGGCGCCCGCCCAAAGCACGGTCGAACGCGAACAGCCGCTGGCCGCTTTTACGACGTGCCCGGCGACGCGCCGCACGCTTTGAATAGGGTGCTCGCGAAGACGGTCGCTTGGCTTGCCCTGGACCTGCGAGTGGATCGTCGGCGTGAGACTTAGAGGAAGCCGATGCGGTCGGGAGGCCAGTAGGTGGCAAAGGCCCCTCCGATGATCCAACTCGTGGGGACTGGTCCCCAGAATCTGCTGTCGTCGGACTCGCCACGATTGTCACCCATCATGAACCAATGACCGGCGGGAATCTTGATCGGCGTCGGGAAGTTGCACTCCGAGCCACCTTCGCACGGGTTGATGTAGGAGTCTTTCTCGCGCTTGCCGTTGACGTAGGCGTGACCTTCCTTGATGTAGAGCGTGTCGCCCGGACCGGCCACGATGCGCTTGATGAAGTTCACGCTCGCCTCCTGCGGCACGGCAGAATCGCAGGCCGCGCCTCCGGGCGTGACCATATGTGGGGCGGGTCCGCAAATCTGCTGTTCGGCGTCCTTGGGTGGATGGAACACCACGATCTCGCCGACATGGGGAGCCCCGAAATGCATGCCGATGCGGTTCACGAGCACCCTCTGGCCCACTTTCAAGGTGGGTTCCATCGAACCGCTCGGGATCCTGTAAGGCTTGACGATCCAAGCCTGTATCGCGAGCGCCAAACCAATCGCGACCAGGACGATGACGATCAGCTCTACGACGGAGTTGGTCCTGGACTTGGGCGCGTCCTTGCCGGCGGACCCAGACACTCCACCGGCGCCCTTGCGCCCGGCGCCTTTCGCCGAGGCAGGGTCGGCGCTCACGCCGCCGAGTCGTCGGACGCGCCGTCACCGGCGTCAGAGGCAGCCGGCTCGTCCGTGTCCGACTGCGCCTGGGGCGCCGCCGCGCCGTCGGGCGCATCCTTGGCGCTGCCCTCGGAGTCCTCCCCAGCGGACTGCTGGGCGCCAGAGGACTCCCCCGTGGGCTCGTCTGTCGCCGAGGCCTCCTCGGGGCTGTTCGCCGAAGCGCTCGCCTGGGCATCCTCGGCGACCCCGCTCGCGCCGCCGGTCTCCTGCGCCCCGGGCGTCTCGGCCAACGTGTCGGTGGCCGTCGCGCCGTCGGCGTCGGTGGCCTCTTCCGAGCCGTACAGCAGTCCCGACTCGACCGCCTGCTCGGGCCCGGTGTAGCGACGCTCACGCACGCGAGCGCGCTTGCCCACTCGGTCGCGCAGGTAATAGAGCTTGGCTCTACGCACGTCACCCCGGGCGGCGACCTCTATGCGCTCGATCTTGGGCGAATGAACGGGGAACATGCGCTCGACGCCGACGCCGAAAGATTGCTTGCGTACGGTGAAGGTCTCGCGCGCGCCGTGGCCTTGGCGCTTGATCACGACGCCCTCGAAGACCTGGATGCGCCGGCGCGTGCCCTCGATCACCTGGAAGTGCACCTTGACGCGATCGCCAGGCGCAAAATCGGGGACGCGGCGCAGTTGCGCACGCTCGATGCTTTCGATAACGGTGCTCATAAGAAGAAGGCGTCGTGTGAGCGGAAATTAGCTGCACTCGTCCGACGCGACCGCGAATGGTAGCGAACGGCGCGCGGGCAAGCGCAGGCAGACGCCTAAGCGCCTTGTTCGCCGCGCCTGCGGCTTTCTTGCAAACGCCACTCCTTGATGCGCTCGTGATGGCCCGAAAGCAAGACCTCGGGTACGCGCCAGCCGCGATACTCGACAGGTCGCGTGTAGTGGGGATACTCGGGATCGCCGCCCAAGACCTCGCTGAAGGACTCCTCCACGGCAGAATCGGCGTGGCCGAGGGCACCCGGAAGCTTGCGCAGGACGGCGTCGCAAACGACCATCGCCGCAAGCTCGCCGCCGGAGAGGACGTAGCGGCCGATCGAGAGTGTCTCGCTGGCGAAGTGCTCGACCACGCGCTCGTCGAAGCCCTCGTATCGGCCACACAGAAAGGTGAGGGCGGGTTCGGCCGCAAGTTCCCGCACGTACTCCTCGTCCAGCGCGCGGCCACCGGGCGTGAGCGCGATCACACGACGACCCTCGCGGATCTTGGTCGCGTCCGTCTGGTAGTGGGCGCTGAGCGCGGCGTCGATCACGTCGACGCGCAGCACCATTCCAGCCCCGCCGCCACAGGGTGTGTCATCGACCTGGCCTGCGCTCAGCGGCGTGTGGTCGCGGAAGTTGACGCAGTTCAGGCGCGAGCCGCCGTCGAGCACGTTGCGCACATGGCGCTGGGTCGCAAACCAATCGAACCACTCGGGAAACAAAGTGAAGACGTCTATGTCCATCGGTGGCCTCTCACAACAGCTCCTCCAAAAAGCTCATGTCCACGTCGATGCGACGCGCGGTCGGGTCGACGCTGCGGATCGCATCACGCACCATGGGGACCAGCAGCTGCGCGCTCGGACCGACGGACTCGCCGTGCTCGACTTGCCTTAGGCGCACCTCCAAGGCCTCGCACGAAGGCAGTTCGAGCATGCGAAGCACGGTCCCCACGCGACGTGCTCCGTCGGTGACCTCGCAGCCCTCCAGTTCCGAGGCCCACCATTCGCCCTCCTCCAATTGAGGGGCTTCTGCGACATCGACGCTCACCTCGGCACCCCGCAGCGCTTCGGCCGCGCCGCGATCCTCGATCCCGCCCAGCCGGATCAAAGGATGCTGCTCGGTGCCGGCGCGCCTGAGGATCTTCGCCTCGCGTCCCGCGACCCGAACCGTCGCTCCCAAACCGAGCAAGCGAGGCTTGGGAGCTGTCACATAGAAGCTGCCGTCCAACCCGTGTGCGCGGCCCACGCGTCCGGCCGGAATGGAACCCGCTACGGCGTCCAACTCGGCGGATTCCTCCGGCGTGGCGGATGCCTCCGGCGTGGTGAATTCCTCCAACTTGGCGGATGCCTCCAAGTTGGCGGATGCCTCAGGCGTGGCGGGGTTCGTCCCGAGGGGATCGTCGGAGTCGGCGCTCAACGCGCACGCCTCAATCGACGATGTCGACGAGCACGCGGCGCTTCTCGTTTACCGCGGCGGCCTTCACGACCGTGCGCAAAGCTTGGGCCGTGCGTCCGCCTCGCCCGATCACCTTGCCGTAATCGTCGTCTGCCACGCACAGCTCCAGCACGACGGTGCCGTCGTCCTCTTGGAACTCCTCGACCGACACCTCTTCGGGGCTATCCACCAAGCCTTGGGCGAGATATTCCAGCAGCTCCCTCATGACCTCGCCGGACATCGATCCTCCGTGGCGCCCGGCGCTAGGAGATGCCTTGGATTCTCAGGAGCTTGGCGACCGTGTTGGAAGGTTGCGCACCGCGTGCCAGCCAGCTTTTGGCGCGCTCCTCGTCGATCACGATCGTGGAGGGGTTCGTTTGGGCGTTGTAGTGGCCGATCGTCTCGATCACGCGCCCGTCGCGGGGGGAGCGCTGATCGGCGACGACGACGCGCCAAATTGGGTTCTTCTTTGCGCCCACACGCGTGAGCCTCAGCCTTACCGACACGGTTTCCTCTCTGGTGCTTTACGAGTCCAGCCCCAGAGCTTAGACGGTCGCCCTACAGGACGCCGTGGCGTGGCGACCATGAAGCCGGAGAGCCTCAACGCGCCTGGCGCATGAGAGCGCCCATGTCCGGCATCTTGCCGCGACTCACTCCGCGCATCATCTTGCGCATTTGCCCGAACTGCTTGACGAGCTGGTTGACCTGTTGCACGTTTGTCCCCGATCCGCGCGCGATCCGCAGCCGGCGCGAGCCCTTGATCAGCTCGGGGCGGGTGCGCTCTTCGGGTGTCATCGAGAGGATGATCGCCTGCACGCGGTCAAGCTCGCGCTCGTCGACCTTCATTCCTTTGAGCTGTGCGCCCGCGAACCCGGGAATCATCCCGAGAATGTTGGTGAGCGGGCCCATGCGACGGATCGTCTTGAGCTGATCGAGGAAGTCGTCGAGGCCGAACTCGTTGCGTCTCAGCTTGCGCTCCATCTCGGCCGCTTGAGCCTCGTCGAACTGGCGCTCGGCGGTCTCGATCAAGCTCATCACGTCGCCCATGCCAAGTATCCGCTGGGCGATGCGATCGGGATGGAAGCGTTCGAAGCGATCGAGCTTCTCGCCGGTCGAAGCGAACAGGATCGGCTTGCCGGTGACCGCCCTGACCGACAGCGCCGCGCCTCCGCGCGCGTCTCCGTCGAGCTTGCTCATGACCACACCGTCGAACTGGACCGCCTCGGCGAACTGCTCGGCCACGTTGACCGCGTCCTGGCCGGTCATGGCGTCGAGGACGAGCAGTACGTCATCCGGTTCGACGGCGTCGCGAATCTTCACGAGCTCGGCCATCAGAGCCTCGTCTACGTGCAGCCGGCCGCTGGTGTCGACGATCAGAACGTCCTTGCCCTCCTGCTTGGCGCGCTCCAAAGCCCACGCGGCGATGTCGACGGGATCGCGCTCGGGGTGGGTGGGCTCTCGGAAATACACCGTTGCTCCCGCCTGCGCGCCGACCTTGACCAGCTGATCGACCGCGGCGGGCCGATACACGTCGCAGGCAGCCAAGGCAACCGAGCAGGAGTGCTCCTCGCGCAGGTAGCGCGCGAGCTTGGCCGACGCTGTGGTCTTGCCGGAGCCTTGCAAGCCCGCCATCAGGATCACCGTGGGCGGACTCGACGCGAAGCTGAGGGCGGCCGGCTCTTGGTGGGCACCCTCGCCGGGCGAATCCGGTGTTGAGGGGGCGGGCGAGCCGGCAGGTGGGCCTCCCATCAATTCGGTGAGCGCCTCGGCGACGATCTTCACCACTTGCTGGCCAGGATTGAGCTTGCCGACGATATCGGCGCCCATGCAGCGCTCCCTCACATCGGCGGTGAAGCCCTTGACGACCTTGAAGTTCACATCCGCCTCGAGCAACGCCAGGCGGATCTCACGCATGGCTTGCTCGATGTCGCCTTCGGTCAGGGTGCCGCGCTGGCGCACATCGCCCAGCGTCGCCTGCAGCTTCTCGCCCAGAGACTCGAACATCACTCAGGCGTATCCGGCTTGCTTCGACGGGCGATCGCCTCGCCGATCCCGCCGAAAGCCTCGGCGAACTCGGAGGGAATCACGAACACCTTGTTTGAATCGCCTTCGGCGAGCGAAGGCAGCATCTGCAGGTATTCGTAGCTGAGCAACTCGCGCGAGGGTTTGCCCTCGTGGATCGCTTTGAAGACCGTGTCGATCGCCTTGGCTTCGCCCTCGGCCCGCAGCACGGCCGCTTGACGGTCGCCCTCGGCGCGCAGGACGACTGCCTGCTGCTGGCCTTCCGCGGTGAGAACTTGGGCTTGCTTCTCGCCTTCGGCGGTGAGGATCGCGGCGCGACGGTCACGCTCGGCGCGCATCTGCTTCTCCATCGCCGCCCTGATGTCTTGGGGCGGGTCGACCGACTTGATCTCAACGCGGTTGATGCGTATCCCCCACTTGCCCGTAGCCTCGTCGAGCACCACCCGAAGCTGGGTGTTCACACTCTCACGCGCGGTCAAGGTCGCCTCCAAGCTGAGCCCGCCGATCACGTTGCGCAGCGTGGTCACCGTGAGCTGCTCTATCGCCTGTAGGGGATTGGCGACTTCATAGGTAGCCGAGCGGGGATCGGTGATCGTGAAATAGAGCACCGTTTCGATCGCCACCACCACATTGTCTTCGGTGATGACCGACTGGGGCGAGAAGTTGACGACCTGCTCGCGCAGATCGACCAGCGGCTTGACGCGGTCGATGAACGGGGTGACGATCGTCAGGCCGGGCTCCAAGGTCCTGCTGTAGCGGCCAAGACGCTCGACCACGCCCGCACGCGCTTGGGGAATCACGCGGATGGTGCGAGCGGCCGCGAACAACATGAACAGCACGAAGGCACCTACGACGATCAAAGCGACCATGGGGTCAGATTGCTCCTTCTATTGGGATCTCCTCAAGAGCCTACCTGCGGCGAGAGGGCGTTTGCGTACTCGAACCGAGAGTCCCAGCGACTACGCGGGGGATCAATGCATGACAAGGGCTGTGGCGCCCCTGATTTCGACGACTTCGACGCGTTCGCCCGGATCGAACACCTCGTCTTCGTCGAAGCTGCGCGCCGTCCACACCTCGCCGTCGATCTTCACGCAGCCGACACCCTCGTCGTTGGCGATCCGCTCCAACACGATCGCCCGGCGTCCGATCAGCGCCGCCGCGCCGGTCCTGATCGAGGGGGGCAAGCTGCGATGGCGACGAGCGATCGGACGCAGCGTCGCGAAAACAATGCCGGAGGCCAGCAAAAACACGATCGTGGCCAGCAGCACGCCGACGCCGAGCAGGCTGACGACGGCCGCAAGCGCGGCTCCGGCGGCGAAGGGAGCGAGATAGAACCCACCTTGATGCATCTCCCCGATTCCAAGCGCGCAAGCCGCGACCAGCCAAGGTATCCAAGCGCCCATCCTTTGATTATGCCTCGGCCACGAGGGCGCGGGCGAAATCCTCGGCGTCGAAGGGACGCAGATCCTCGACTTGCTCGCCGATCCCGATCAACTTGACCGGTAGGTTCAGCTCACGGGCGATCGCCAGCGCGATCCCGCCGCGCGCGGTGCCGTCGAGCTTGGTCAGCACGATCCCGCTCACCCCGGCCGCCTCGGCGAACATGCGCGCTTGACGCAAGCCGTTCTGGCCTGTGGTGGCGTCCACAGTCAGCAGCGTCTCGTGCGGCGCTCCGTCCAATTGGCGTTCCAGGACGCGGCGTACCTTGGCCAGCTCGGCCATCAAGTCCTCCTGGGTGTGCAGGCGTCCGGCGGTATCGACGATGACCACGTCGATCTGTTTGGCGCGAGCCTCGGCCACGGCCTCGTAAGCGACCGAGCCGGGATCGGACCCCTCCGGTCCGGTGACGATCTCACAGTCGGCGCGAGCCGCCCACCCTTCCAGCTGCTCGGTGGCCGCGGCCCGGAACGTGTCGGCGGCGGCGAGCAGCACGGTGACCCCTAGCTCTTTGCGCAGATGCCAGGCCAGCTTTCCGATCGTGGTGGTCTTGCCGGTGCCGTTGACGCCGACAGCCATGATGACCGTCGGCTTGGCGCGGAGATCGATGTGGTCGTCCTCGCTGCGAGCGGTCTGTGCGAGCAGCTCGATCAACCGCTCTGAGAGCTCCGGTCCACCCGTCAGGCCATCTTCGCTTGCTTGGCGCTCCAAGGTCTCCACAACCGACGCGGTGGTCGAAGCACCCACGTCCGCCATGATCAAAGCCTCCTCGAGCCTTTCCCATGTGTGCTCGTCGAGCGTCGCGAACAGGGTCGCCTGGATCTCCGAGCCGAGCGCTTGGCGCGTCTTGGACAGGTTTTCGCGCAGACGCTTGAACAGACCCCGCCGGCGTTCGCGGCTCTGCTCGGGCGGCGCCTCCGAAGGCGATTGGGCGGACCCTCCGCCTATGAAAAGCTCCGACCAGTCGCGTGGCATCGCCTATGCGACCGGCGCTGCCCGCGGGTCGTCGGCTTCGGCGTCCTCCAGGTCTCCAGTGTCGATCCCCTTCTCGCCTCCAGCCTCGACACCCTCCGATTTCCCGAGCGGGCGATCCTTCTTGCCCCCAGCCTCGCCGTCCGAGCCCACGGGCATGGCGCCACGCGGCGGGTCCTGGACCGCGACCACCTGCGGCGTGGCCTCCTCCTTGGGCAGTCGCCGCGAAAGCACCTTGGAGACCCCGTTGTCGGCCATCGAGACGCCGTAGAGCCAGTCGGCGGCCTCCATCGTGCGCTTTTGGTGGGTGATCACGATGAACTGTGCCCGGTTCGCGTAGCGGCGCAGCAGCGTGAGGAAGCGGTCGAGGTTGAGGTCGTCGAGCGCCGCCTCGACCTCGTCGAGCACGTAGAAGGGACACGGCCGGGCCAAGAACACCGAGAACATGAACGCGAGCGCGGTCATCGACTTCTCACCGCCCGAGAGCAGGGACAGGCGCTTGGTGGACTTGCCGGCGGGAGTGATCTCGATCTCCACGCCCAACATCTCCTCGGCGTCCTCTTCTTGGGCCTCGGCCTCAAGCTCGGCGTCCGCCTCGGCCTCGGCATCCTGCCCGTCCTTGGGCGCGGGCTGACCGCCCAGGACAGAGCGCGGCCCCTGCTCGTCCTTCACCAGGCGCAAGCGTCCGCTGCCGCCCGGAAACACGTCTCCGACGAGCTCCTCGAAGTTGCGTGCCGCCGCCGAGAATGTCTCGTTGAAGGTCTCGTGTATTTGGCGGTCTGTTTCCCTGATCACCGACTTCAGCTCGCGCAAAGCCGTCTCCAGGTCCGTGCGTCGCTCCTCGAGCTCCTCCACGTGAGCGATCGCCTCGGCGTACTCTTGGCCGGCGAGTGGGTTCACCGGACCGAGCTGCTCGCGGCGGCGCACCAACCGCTCCAAGCGGGCACGCAAGGCCTGTTCTTGCTCCTCGCCGAGTGGCTCCACAGGCTCGTTGCCGACGGTCGCCGACGCGGGGTCAGCCTCGTTCCCAGCGGTCGCCGACGCGGGCTCGGCCTCGCCGCCGACGGTCGCAGACGCGGGTTCGGCCTCGGTCCCCGCGGCCTGCTCGGAGTCGGAGTCCTGGGTCTCCGCGCCTGGCGACGGCAGCTCCAGTCGCGCCGAGACCTCGCGCAACTCGTCCTTGGCCTCGGCGGCCTGGTCGCGCAGTCGCTGGGCGGCCACCTCGGCTCCGGTCACGGCCTCACCCTCGACCCGCAGCGCCGCCTGTATCTCGGCCTCCTCCTGCGCGCAGGCCCTCAGCTCGGCCGATACCTTCTCGCCCTCGGCGCGATCCTCGCTCAAGAGCCGCTCGACTTGAACGAGCAGGCCGTCCATCGCCTCGGAGGCCCCCGCCAATGCCGTGGCCAAGCGCTCCGCGCGCGGAGCCAATTCGAGGTCCGCGGCTCGTTGGGCACGCAGACGCTCGATCCGCCGGGCTCGCTCGGCCTGCTCGGCCTTGCGACGCTCGGCTTGGCGGCGCTCGGCAGCCAGCTCGCCCTGTAGCTCGGCCCGCCGAACGGCCAAGGGCCCTTGCTCGGGAGCGGCCTGGCGCTGCTCGATCAACCAGTTCGCCTTACGTTGAGCCTCCACGGCCTCCGAGAGGGAGCGCTCGCTGTCTCGCAGGGCGCCGTCGGCCTGCTCGCGCGCGTCCTCGGCCTCGCGCATCTGCTCCAGAGCCCGCTCGACCGCCTCCCGGGCGGCGTGCTCGGCGGCGACCACACGTTCGCTGTCGGCGATCAAACGATCGCGCTCGTTGCGGCGCGCCAAAACCCGCTCGGCGCCGCCGGCGGCGACTTGGCGCAACTCTCCCCAGGCCCCGAACAGGACACGTCCCGAGGGCGTGCATGCAACGCCTTGGAAGTCGGGGGCCACATCCTCCAGGCGCTCAACCACCCAGGCGTCTGCGAGCAGCTTGCGAGCCAACTCGAGGGTCGCGCCCGACCCGCTGACGAGGCTCGCAAGGGGCTCGGCACCCGGCGCGGGTGGGCGCCCAGCGGCCTGGGTCCCACCGCGGTCCGCCTCTGTGGAGCCCTGGCCTTCTCCGGTGCGATCCGGAGCCGACTGCGACGAACTCGACGCGGACGCCACTTCTTGGGGGTCCGATTGCTCCAGGGCCGCTTGACCGGCGAGCAGGGCTGCCCCCCCGTCGGGACCGGCCTTGTCGAGCAGGGCGCGGGCTCCGTCCATGTCGGCGACCAAAGCGGCGTCCAGGCGTCCACCGAGCGCCGCCGTCAGGGCCAGCTCATAGCCGGGCTTCACCCGCAGCGCGTCGCTCAGGGCCTTCGGCGAGTCCGCGCTCGCGCCATGGATGCCGGCGTGGCTGCGCAAGAACTGGTTGGCTGCGGCCAGCTCGGCGCCGACCTTGGCCGCCTCGCGGCGGGCGGTCTCGGCCTGCGCTTCGAGTTTGCGCAGCGCGGCGCGGGTGCTCTCGGCGCGGGCGTCCGCTTGGGCGCGTGCCTCGCGCGCGGCGCGGGCTTGGTCTTGCAACTGCTCGGCGCGCTCGATCGCGGCTGTGCGCTCTGACTCCAAACCGGCGATCTCGCGCTCCAGCTCGCGCTCGTGCTCGCTGTCGATCTGGGCCAAAGCCTGCTCTATCGCTTGAACGCGCTCCTCGCTGGCCTGATCCTCGGCGCCCGGGTCACGCTCGGCCGCATCGCCGCCCGGCGGCTGCTCGATCGCGCCGAGCTCGATCTCGATCCGGCTCGCCCGGCCGGCGAGCGTGGCGGCTGTGGCGGCCGCCTGCTCGCCTCGCATCTGCAAACGCTCGCGCGCGGAGCGCGCGTCGTATGCCCGCTTGGAGATCGCGTCGTGGCGCTCGGTGCGCTGAGCGAGCGCTTGCTCGGCGGCGGCCCGGCGCCCGACGACGGTCCGCAAACGCGTCTCGATCTGCTCGCGCGCGGCCCTTGCCGCCTGGACCCCTTCCTCGGCTTGAGCCAGCTCTTCGCCGCGCGCCCTGACCGCCTCGCGTGCGAGCTCATAGCGCGCTTGCAGCATCTGATGCTCGAGGCGCTCGTGCAGCTCGGCCGCCTCGGCCTGGCGCTTGAGCGGGCGTAGGCGGGTGCGCGCCTCGCGCTCCACGTCCAAGGCACGGTCGAGATTCTCTTGGGTGCGCTCGAGCTTCAATTGGGCGCGGCGACGTCGCTTGCGGTGCTTTCCGAGTCCAGCTGCCTCCTCGATCAAGAGGCGTCTGTCGCGCGGCTTGGAGGTCACGATCGCCTCGACGCGTCCTTGGGAGATGACCGAGTGGGTCTCCTTGCCGAGGCCCGTGTCGGAGAGCACCTCGATCACGTCCACCAAGCGACAGCGCGCACCGTTGAGGCGATACTCGCCCTCGCCGGAGCGGTCCAGGCGGCGCACGATCGAAATCTCCGACAGTGGAAGATCGACGGTCCCGTCGGAGTTGTCGAGCACCAGCTCGACTTCGGCCGCGCTGCGTGCCTGCACCCCGCGCCCGCCTCCGAATATCACGTCCTGCATCGATTGACCGCGCACCGCCAGCGGCGACTGCTCGCCCATCGCCCACAGCAGGGCATCGGTGACATTGGACTTGCCCGACCCGTTGGGACCGACCACAACGCTCACGCCCCGTCCGAAGTCGAGCTTGGTGCGATCGGGGAAGGACTTGAACCCCTTCAGGGTGAGCGACTTCAGATGCATGTCATACCTCTACGCCCTTGGCGAGACTCTCGAGCGCCTCGTTGGCGGCCTGCTGCTCGGCGTGCTTCTTGCTGCGCCCTTGTCCTGTGCCCAGCGGACGACCGTCCACCAAGGCTGCGACCACGAAGGTGCGGTCGTGCGGGGGCCCGTGCTCGTCGGTGACCTCATAGACGATCGTCTCGCCGCGCCTGGCCAGTTGCTCTTGCAAGGCCGACTTGAAGTCCAGGGGATGCTCCAAAGCGTCCTCGATCTCCGGCGTGAAGGCCTCCACGACCGCCTCGGCGGTGCGCTCATAGCCGGCCTGCAGGTAGCACGCGCCGATCACCGCCTCGATAACAGAGGCCAGCACCCGCTCTGTCTCCAGCAGCCCAACCAGTCTGCCCTCGCCGTTCTCGGGCGCCACGGCGCGCAGGCGCTCGGCGACGCCCAACCGTTCGGCCACCGCACGGCAGGAGCGCCCCGAAACGGCCTGAGCCCGGATCTTGGTGAGCCGGCCCGCACCGAAGCGCTCGGCTTCCAGGCGCGGGTACAGGTGGGTCGTGACGGCCAAGGACAGAACGCTGTCGCCGAGAAACGCAAGGCGCGCGTAGGAATCGCTGCGCCGCTCGGTCCAGGAGGCGTGCGTGAAGACTTGGCGCGCAAGCTCGCGGGGCAACTCGTCCAGCAAGGATGTCAACAGCTCCACCGAGCCCTCCATGCGATCAGGCATCCTCGCTGGAGTGTGCCACGACGAAGTCCACGGCCTGGCCGACCGTCAGGATCTCGGCGGCCTGCTCGTCGGGGATGCGCACGCCGTAGCTGTCCTCGAGCTCTTGCACGAGCGTGTAGAGGTCCAAGGAGTCGGCTGCCAGGTCCTCCTTGAAGCGCGTCGAGTCGCCGATCTGGTCGGCCTCCAAATCGAGCTCGTCGGCCAAGTGGGCCTGTATAAGGACGAACACCTCCTCGCGCGTCATTCGCCCGTGAGGCTAGCCGGATCGGCGGACATCGGGGCGCTGCGAAGCGCGCCGGCGTCGCTGAGAGCGGCGTGCGTGACGCCGACCACGTCCTCGTCGACGCCCCGTTGGGCGCGCAAGATCGCTTGAGCAAAGCCGCGCGCGCCAAACCGTCCGTGCGCAACCACCGCGAGGCGGCGCAGACCGAGCAGGTACGCCCCACCCTGGGTTTCTGGGTCGATTTGCTCGCGGAAGGCGAGCAGACTCGGGCGCAGGAGCATCCCGCCGAGCTTTCCGCGCCAGGAGGAGAGCGCGGCGTCCCTAACCGCGGCGAGCACCGTCTGGGAGACCCCCTCCATCAACTTCAGGGCGATGTTGCCGGTGAAGCCGTCGCACACGATCACGTCGGCTCTGCCACCCACGAGGTCGTTGCCCTCGATGTTGCCCACCCACGCAACGCGCCCGTCCTTGGCGAGCGAAGCAAGCTCGGCGCCGGCGCGCACGACCGGCTCGCTGCCGCGCTCGGCCTCCTCGCCGTTTGAGAGCAAAGCGACGCGAGGGTTCTCCACGCCCAGAACCGCACGAGCGAATGCGGCGCCCATGAAGGCGAACTGGACCAGGTGCTCGGGGCGCGCTTGGACGCTGGCTCCGACGTCGAGCAAGGTCACCGGATGAGGCTGCTTCGGGACGGGTATGGGCAAGGCCAGCGCGGGCCTGTGAATGCCGCGGGCGCGCTTGATGTTGAACAGACCCGCGGCCAGCGCCGCGCCGGTCCCGCCCGCGCACACGAGCGCCTGAGCGCGACCTTCGCCCACCGCCTTGGTGGCCTGCACGATCGAGGCTTCGGGCGCGGCTCTGACCGCTTTCGCGGGGTCCGGGCTCTTGGCGATCGAGACGGGCGCATCCACCAACTCCACGCGGGGGCCGAGCGGTGGGAGGTTCTCGATCTGGCGTGCGGGCCCAAACAGCAGTATCTGAGCCCCTTGAGCGGCCGCCTCGCGTACACCGGCGATCACCTCGGAGGGTCCCAAGTCGGCGCCGTTGGCGTCTACCGCCACGACGGCTTGTTCGGTTTGAGCGGCGCCGCCGCTCACGCGCGACTCAGTCGTGGTCGTGATCGTGGTCGTGGTCGTGGGCCTCAGGGGCCACAACCTCACGACCTGCATAGGTGCCGCAGACCGGGCACACGCGGTGCGGACGGCGGGGGCTGTGGCAGCGCGGGCACTCGTTCAAGGCCGGCGCGCCGATCCTGTGGTTGGCACGGCGCAGGGCCGTGCGACTGTGCGACTGCTTTTTCTTGGGGACCGCCATCGGGCGAACAGGCTACCAGGCCGCGTTGGGACTAGCCGCTATGACTCTTCGAGCTTCAATTCGCTCAGCTTCGCCCAACGCGGATCTGGACCTCGCTCGTGCGTGTGCTGGGGGCCGGCCTCGTTGAGGTCGATCGCGCACACGGGACACAGTCCGGCACAATCCTCGCGGCAGACCACCTGGTTGGGCAACGCCAGAACGAACGCATCGCGAGCCCAGGCCGCCAAATCCAAACGCTCGTCTTGCAGGTACGGGCTCGAGAGCTCCTCCCCCCCACCCGGACGATCGACCTCGCGCGCGTCCACCTCGATCTGGGGCCTAGCGTCCTTCAAGCAGCGCATGCAGGCTCCTTCCAAGCTTGCTGCGAAGAAGAGCCTGAGCGCGTATCCGTGGCCCACCATGCGCGAGACGTCGAGTCTCACAGGGATCTCGTCCGGGATGACCCGGTAGGTCTCGCCGCCGAGATCGATCGGCTCGATGGACACCGCAAGCTCGAAGCGCCGGCCCTCCCCTGCGCTCAAGCGCAGGCCGCCCAAATCGAGGATGTCCGTCACACCCGACATCCCCTCAGGTTAGAACCAACCGCAGGTTCTCAGCTGAGTCGAGAGGGCCGTGAGTCGAGAGGGCACCGACGGCGAAGCCGTTGGTCAAGGACGCAGGGAGCGTGGCGTGCACAAGCACGCGAGCGACCGAGGACGCAGTATGCCGAAGCGCTCATGGCCCTCTCGACAGCTCGCGCTTGAGGACCTTGCCGGTAGCGTTGCGCGGCAGCTCCTCCACGAACACGACTTCGCGCGGCACCTTGTAGCGGGCGAGGTTGTGCTTCACGTATTCCTTGACCTTCTCTTCGTCCAAGCCCGAGTCCTCGCGGGCGACCACAAACGCCTTCAAGCGCTGGCCGAACTCGGCGTCCTCGATACCGATCACGGCGGCCTCTTCGATGCCCTCGTGATCGGCGAGCAGATCCTCTACCTCGCGCGGGAACACGTTCTCCCCTCCGGAGACGATCATCTCGTCGTCGCGACCGTCCACGAACAGGCGACCGGCGCTGTCGATATGGCCCATGTCGCCGGTGCTCATCAGGCTGTCGACGATCTCCTTGCCGCCGCCGCCTGTGTAGCCCTCGAAGACCATCTCGTTAGCGGCGAAAATGCGACCGCGGCGACCTTGGGCGACCTCGCGACCCTGCTCGTCGAGCAACTTCACGACTGTACCCATTGGCGGGGTGCCGGCCGTGCCGGGCGCGGCGCGCAGATCGGCCGGCGTGGCGATCGTCGCCCAGGCGACCTCGGTCGAGCCATAGAGGTTGTAGAGCACATCCCCGAACACATCCATCACCTTCGTGGCCAGCTCGCCGGGCAGAGCCGAGCCACTGGCGGCGATGACTCGCAGGCAAGCGGTGTCATAGCTCTTGATCGTCTCGATCGGCAGCTCGAGGATGCGTTGCAACATGACCGGGACCACGGCGAGCGCGCTGGCGCGGTGCTCGGCGACCGCACGCAAGGTCTCCTCCGGGTCAAATCGCCTGCGCAGCACGAGCGTCGAGGAGAGCGGCAAGGCGAGCGTGAAGTGGGCATAGCCCCACGAATGGAACATCGGCGCGGCGATCACGGTTCTCTGCCTCGCCTTCAACGGGATCTTGGAGAAGAGAGCTGCCGCTGGGTCCAAGGAGTCAGGCTGTTTGCGCGAGGCGCCCTTCGGCGTACCGGTCGTACCCGAGGTCAATATCACGATCCTGCCTGGCTCCGGTGGCGGAGTGAGATCGGACTCGCCGCCTTTGGCAATCAGCTCCTCCAAGCTCGGGTCCGAAGGCGTAGTACCCGGCTCGCTCCAGGCCACGAAACGCCGGCGCCCCTCGCCGCCCTCCTCGACCAGATTGGAAAAGTCCTGGTCATATACAAGCCCCACGGGGTCCTCCCGGCGCATTACATCGGTGATCTGGGGACCCGCGAAAGCCGTGTTCAGATAAAGAGCGTTGGCTCCCAACTTCGAGCAGGCAACGGTCGCCTCGACGAAGCCCCGATGATTGCGGCACATGATCGCCACGCCGTCGCCCGCTTTGATTCCGGCCGCACGCATTTCGCTCGCAAGCGCGTTGGTACGCAAGTGAACCTCTTCGAAGGTGAGTGTGCCGCGCTCGTCGATCAAGGCCTCACGATCGGGAAAGCGTGCAGCGGAGCCGGTATAAGCCGCGGCGGGCGTAGGGGTCCAACGCTTTAGCGCCACGACCGCCTTGACCGCCCGGTCAGGGCGCACTGGCGTGATCATGCCGGTCCCGAGCAGGACCTTGGCGACTTCCAGACGGTGTTTGATAGGCGAACTCACCGCGGGCACCCTACCCAAAAAGCAACAATCTGCGCACACGCGTGTGCCGGCGCTGGCCAATCCGGCGACGGTTCACAGACCAAAACGATGCTGTTCCGGTGGGTGCATGCACCCACCGGCCTGGCCGCGCATGCGCGGCCAGGGACCATGCCGCATGCGGCATGGTCCTCCTAGGAGACTTCAGCGGGCTCGTCCTTGCCCTGAAGCCGCTCGCGCCCGCGCTGCACCGCGGCGATGAACTTCGAGAGGTTGACCTCCAAGGTGCCCAAGATCTCATCCGCATAGTCCTCCGCGCCGAGCCTGATCTCGCGCTCACGCGCTTGAGCGTCCTCGACGATGTCCTCGGCGGCGCGCTCGGCCTGCTTGGTGACCTCCTCCTCGCCCACCAGCTTCTCCTGGCGCTCGCGGGCCTCCTTGACGATTCGCTCGGCCTCCTTCTTGGCCTCGGCGAGCATCTCCTGGCGCTCCTTGACGATCCAGCGAGCCTGCTTGATCTCCTCGGGGATCGTGGCTCGCATCTGGTCGAGGATGTCGTAGATCTCCTCCTTGTCGACTCTCACCTGGTCGGTGAGGGGCACCGGCTTGGCGTTGTGGACCAAGTCGTCGAGCTTGTCGATCAAGACCAAGACGTCCATCAGCGGTCACCTCCAAGGGGCATCGGGTCCGTCAAGGAACAAATTGTGGGACTGGGGTGGGCGGATGGTGGATGCAAGACGCCGAACACGAGCGCAGGCGTGCTGGTGGCACGTCGAGCATCGTGGTTGGCGTCTTGCGCCGCCAGACGGCCACAGCCAGACCGCAAGATGTTCCTTGACGGACCCTTGAAGGACCACGACATATGAGCGGATTTGTCTCTCAAGATGAGCCTCACGTCAGCAAAGTTCGTCAACGCCGCAACTCTTCCTGCAATCGCTCCGCGACTCCTGGCGGCACCAGGTCGTCGATTCGCCCGCCAAAGGTGGCGAGCTCCTTGACGCCTGAGGAGGACAGGAAGCTGTATTGCGGTGAGGCCATTAGGTATACCGACTCTATCTCGGGATCCTGACGGCGGTTGAGCTGGTTCATCTCGAACTCGTACTCGAAGTCCGAGATCGCCCGCAATCCCTTGACGATCGCCTTGGCGCCGACGCGCCTGGCGAAGTCGACCACGAGCGTGTTGAAGGGCTCGGCCCGGACGCCCTCCAGGTCTGCGAGCGCCGCCTCGATAAACGCCATCCGCTCCTCGATCCCGAACAGTGTTTTGTCCTTGCGCACCGAGCGGTTGACGACCGCCACCACCACCTCGTCGTAAAGCTCGGCGGCCCTGCGGATCACGTCTAGGTGCCCGTTGGTGATCGGGTCATAAGAGCCGGGACACACGGCTACGGCCTTGTCAACGCTCATGCTCGTGCCCTGGGAATGTCAACGCTCATCGTGATCCTCTATGACGTGGATGGTGATCGTGGTGTCGCCGTAGCGCTTGCGCCGCGCCACGGCCATAGGCAGCTCGGCCGGCGCCCGCCGATCGCTCTCGAAAACCACTCGCGCGCCCGGCTCGAGGATGGCCGGTAGAAGCTCGGCCAGCTCGCCCGCCCATGCACGCGCATGATCGTAGGGAGGATCGACGAACACGAGATCGTACGTTTCATGGGCTTCGCGTGCGGCGCGCAAGGCGCCGCGGGCCTCGCCCACGCGCAACTCGGCCTGAGATCCATCCAAGCCAAGCGCGGCCAGATTCGTTTTGATCGCGGCCACCGCGGCCCTGTCGCGCTCCACCAACACCGCCCGCGCGGCGCCTCTGGAGAGCGCCTCGATTCCGAGCGCTCCGGTGCCCGCGAACAGGTCCAGGACGATGGCTCCATCGAGCGTGCCGAGCATCGAAAATAGCGCCTCCCGGACACGATCGGAGGTCGGTCGCGTCGTCGCCTTCCCCTTGGGGGCCTGCAAGCGGCGACCGCCCAGACGCCCCGCGATGACCCTCACGCCGGCTTGCCCGACCGCGTGTGCGGCGGGATTGCCTCGCCACCGGATAGGGCGTGCCCGGTCAAGCCATCCCCGCTCAGGCCGGAATCGGACGCGATGCTTCGGCGCCGAAGGCGCTTTGCAATGCTCTACCGAGTAGTCCGTGCAGCGAACCTTCGAGTCCCGGATCGAGGGCCAAGATTTGGCGCGCCCAGAATCGCGCCCGCTCGAGCAGCTCGCTGTCCTCGGGCAGAGTCGCGAACTTGAACTGTCCGAGCCCCGACTGCCTGGTGCCCACCAGCTCGCCCTCCTTGCGCAAGCGCAGGTCGATCTCGGCAAGCTCGAAGCCGTCGGAGTGCTCGGCCAGGGCACGCAGGCGCAAGGAACTCGACGGACCAAACAACAGACATGTCGAGACGTGCTCTCCGCGTCCCACGCGCCCCCGCAACTGGTGCAGTTGGGAGATACCGAAGCGCTCCGCATTCTCCACCAGCATGACGGTCGCGTTGGGCACGTCCACGCCCACCTCGATCACGGTGGTCGCCACCAGAACCTGGGCTCGCCCAGAGGTGAAAGCGTCCATCGCCGCCTGCTTCTCGCGTGAGCGCATCTGCCCGTGCAACAGCTCAACCGCGAACCCCTTCAGCTCGCCCGCCCGCAGCCGCTCGAACTCGGCACTCGCCGCGCGCAGCTCGCCCGCGCCGCTGCATGCACGCGCACCGCTGGCCCCAGACAGGTGCTCGGCGGCTTGTGCACCAGCCGCCGGGCCGGCGACCGGCCCACCTCCGGGCTCCTCGGCGTCCTCCACCAGAGGACACACCACGTAGGCTTGGCGGCCCTGTGCGAGCTGCTCGCGAAGCAAGCGGTAGGCATCCTCGCGACCCCCGTCCCCGGAGACGATGCGCGTCTGGATCGGCCTGCGTTCGCGTGGCAGTTCGCGCAACAGGGTTCGATCGAGGTCCCCGTGACGCGCCAAAGCGAGCGTACGCGGGATCGGGGTGGCCGTCATGTGCAACTCGTGCGGGCGTCCCACCACCTCCCCTTCGCGCTCACCCAACTCGCGAGATGAGAGCGCGGGCGAGTTTTCGCCGAGGGCCGCGCGCTGGCGCACCCCGAAGCGATGCTGCTCGTCGATCACCGCCACGGCCAGCGCCCGGAAGCGCACGTCGGGCTCGATCAAGGCATGGGTGCCGACGACCAAGGCCAGCTCGCCACTGGCCAGCTTGGCCAGCGTGTCCTCCCGTCTGCGTGCTGGAGTCGAGCCAGTCAGAAGCGCCACCGCGAGCGACTCGTCTCCCAGCAGCTTCTGGACAGTCGCAAAATGCTGTTCGGCAAGCGTCTCGGTCGGCGCCATCAGGGCCGCCTGGGCGCCGTGCTCGACCGCGCGCAGCATCGCGTGCAAGGCAACCACCGTCTTGCCGCTGCCCACCTCCCCCATCAACAGACGCTGCATCGGACGCTCGCCGGCGAGCTCGGCTTCGATCTTCGCGATCGCCTTGCTTTGATCCGCGGTCAACTCGAAGGGCAGGCTTCGCTTCAACCAGCGGGCGCTCAAGCTGGGCGGCTCGCCCAAACTGAGCGCCCTCGCTTCGCCGGCCCGACGCTCGCGACGAGTCAAGAACAGCAGTTGGGCCAGCAACAGCTCATCGAAAGCCAATCGCCTGCGAGCCTGCTCGGATGCGTCGGCTGGGCCACCGAAGTGCATTGCCGCCAGGGCGCTCGCACGGCTCGCCAGACCGTCGGCGAGGCGCACGTGCGCGGCGAGCGGCTCCGCCACGTCGGCCAAGGCAGCCATGTGTTCCTGGACGAGCGCCAAGATCTGGGTGGAGCTGACGCCTTCGGCGGCTGGATAGTGCGCCACAGACCCTCCCCGCCTCTCATAAACGGGGTCACCCGGGAGCGGGTTCGTGCGACCCCGAGCGGTCTCCACTCCCCCCTCGCAAGCCCCCTCGCGCGACCCGAGAGCATGATGGGACACCTTGAAGCGGCCGCCCTGCTCGGCCTTGCCGTGCAAAACGAGATTCGTTCCCTTCGGGTAGCGGCTCGCCAACCAAGGCTGGTTGAAGAACGTGGCCTTCATCGAACCCGTCTCGTCGAACACGACCGCCTCGACCAGCCCTCGCATCCCCCGTCGGCTCGTGCCGGCCCGACCGCGAACTTGGCGGCTTGCGATGGATCGCACTTGGACGAGCACCGTAGCCTGCTCGCCAACACTCAGCTCGACGATGGCGCGCGCCTCGCGGCGGTCCCGGGGCATGTGTTCGAGCAGGTCGCCGACCGTGTCCAAGCCGAGGGCCGAAAGCCCTTCTCTGGTCTTGGCGGCCTTGTGCTCGAGCGGCCTGGCCAACAGCGAAGGGCGAGGCCAGCGCACGGGCGCTCCGAGCATCTGGGCGCGACTCAGACGCTCCGCCGCGGCGAAGCCGACGGGGGACCACTCGTCCTCCCCCAGCGAAGCGCCGCTTGGGGTCGATTCGCTACTCGGCAGCGAGCAGCCACCAATAGGCGGGCTGGCCGCCGTTGCGAAGCTCGAGCTCGACATCGCCGTCCATGATGCCCTCCAGCTCAGACAACTCCAATGGGGCTTCGGCGCCGGCGAGCACGCTCACCAACTCGGCGCTTGAAGCCAACTCGGAGAGGACCGCCGCCAGGGTCTCGCGCGGCTCTCCCCAAGCCACGACCTCCTCTTCTACGAACCCGACCGCCTCACCCGCTCCGAAGCGGCCTCTTGCGTCTGCGCGCGCTGCCTGAGCGACCGCGCCGGTCCGCAGCGCCGCGAGCGCTTCGTTCATTGCCTGGGCGTTCTCACGTACCTCTCGGTCGCTCTCCAAGGCGACCGCGACCGCCAGACCGGCCTGTTGGGTGGTGGCCGGCACAACCACGACCTGCTTGTCTGAGAGTTCGGCCGCTCGCTCGGCCGCCATCATCACGTTGGCGCTCCCCGGCAGGACCACCACCTCCTCGGCCGGCACCTCGTGTATGCCCGCCAGCAGTTCGTAGGTCGAAGGATTGAGGGTCGGACCGCCATCGATCGTGTGGATTCCGAGATCGCGATACATCTGGGTGAGGCCGGCCCCGCTGACGACCGCCAAAGCACCACAGCGCACACGCTCGGATCGCTCGACGCTCGGCCGGGGTGGCCGGGTCGCTGTTTGTACGGAGGGGTGCCCTGCGCGCGCCTGCGCGTGCGCGTGCGCGTGCGGGGCACCGTTCTGCGCGTTCTGCGCGTACGGGCCACCGTTCTGCGAAATACTTGGCCCGCCCGGGGCGCCGTCGTCGGAAAGACGCTGTTCGCGCTCGGCCACTTGAACGCGCATGTCGGCCACGTCGAGATGGGAGACCTCGCCGACGCCCTCGAACAGGGCGGTCGCGCGCTCGGGCTCGTCGGTGTGCAGATGCACCTTCAGAGTGCTCGGATCGCCCACCACCAAGACCGAGTCGCCGAGCCCTTCCAGGCGGGCGCTGAAGCGCGAGGCCTCGAGATCCCGGCCCGTGACCGCGAAGTTGGTGCAATAGCGATAGGTGCTGGATCTGTGCTCGGGATGGGTGATCTTGGCCGGTGCGTAGTGATCGAGCTCGGGAGGGTCTTCGTCGCGCAGAGCCGCCACGACCCCGGCGAATATCACCGTCAAAGCGTGTCCGCCGGCGTCCACCACGCCGGCGTCGCGCAACGCCGCGAGCATGTCGGGCCCACGCCTGACCGAATCGGTGCCGGCCTCCACCGCGCGCTCCAAGGTCTTTGCGATCGCAAGATCCTGCTCGCGCGGCTCGGTGCCGGGAGCGAGCCGCCCGGCATCCTCGCTGTGGGCGACATCGGCCATGATCCCGTGGGCCATCTCGCGCGCCACCGTCAAGATCGTGCCCTCGGCCGGTTCGCGCACCGAAGCGTAGGCCTTGTCGGCCGCGTTTGCGAGGGCCGCGCCGATCAAGGTTGCGTCGATCAGCTGCCCCGGGCGACTCACCAACTCCTCGGCTGCCCCCCTGATCAGCTGTGAGAGGATCACGCCCGAGTTGCCCCTCGCTCCCAGCAAGGCGGCGCGAGCAACGGACTGCACGATCTCCTCCCGCCCGATCTCGTCAATCGTCTTGGCCGCGTCGCCGGCCTGCAGGCGGTCGAGCTCCTCGAGCACGGCCCTGAGCGTGAGCACCATGTTGTCGCCTGTGTCCCCGTCGGCGACGGGGAACACGTTCAGGTCGTTGACCTCCTTGCGGCGGGACTCCAGGTGCGCCAAAGCACCGGCTACCGCGGCTCTGAACCGGATCAGATTGGTGTCAGTCATCCATCATGTGCTTCCGAGGACCCTCGCCCGGCACCCATATATCAGCACAGCGTGCGGCCATTTCATCGCGCACGCTTGCGCAGAAAGCGACTGTAGGGTCGAGAGAGGCAAGTCAGGCAAGGACGCAAGAAGCGAAGTGTGCTTCGCACACGAGCGACTGAGGACGCCGCATGACGCCGCCTATCGGCCCTACAGGGCCTTGGTTACCTTGCCGGCCTTCAGGCAACGCGTGCAGACGTATACGCGACGGGGCGCCTTGCCGATCAGGATCTTGACCTTCTGCAGGTTGGGATCGAAGCGGCGCTTGGTGGCGACCATCGAGTGGCTGCGACTGTTGCCGAACGCGGGACCCTTCCCGCAGCTGTGACATACCTTGGCCATGAGGCTCGCCAGTCTAGCCGCTCGGGGCGAGCTGTGCCCGCAGCGCGCTCATCCTGAGCACCGCCTGGGCGGCGTGGGCCCCCTGGTCGCGCTTTCCGCCACCGGCGCGGGCGAGCGCCTGCTCCATCGTCGAGCAGGTCAACACGCCGAACGCGCACGGGACGCCCGTCTGCAGCGACACCTGCTGGATGCCGCGCGCCGCCTCGGCGCACACGAAGTCGTAATGGTCGGTCTCGCCCCGAATCACAGCGCCCAGACAGGCGACCCCGTCGAAGCCCGCGGCGACGGCGTAGCTTGCGGCGAGCGGCAGCTCGAAAGCGCCCGGCACGTCGAACACCTCCACGTCGCTGTGCCCCGCCTCGGCGAACACGGCGAGCGCTCCGCTTTCCAATCGTTCGGCCAGGTCCTCGTAGAAGCGCCCGATCGCGATCGCGTATCTCATTGGTCGCGCCTGCCATGCGCCCCTTGGGTGTTCCCGTCAGGGTGCTCGCGATCGGACTCACGCTCGGAGCGCAACAGCTCCTCGTCGAGGTTGAGCCCTTGGTGGTGCAATGTGTGGCCCATGCGCTGGGCCTTCGTTCTCAGATACGCCTCGTTGTGCTCGTTGGGGGCGTGCTCGATCGGGATCTGGGCGCTGACCGATAGGCCGTAGCCCTCCAGGCCCTTGATCTTCTTGGGGTTGTTGGTGAGGATCCGGATCGAGGAGAGTCCCAAGTCGACGAGGATCTGTGCCCCGATGCCGTAGTCGCGCAGGTCGGCGGGCAGGCCAAGTCGCTCGTTGGCTTCGACGGTGTCCAGGCCCTGCTCTTGCAAGCGGTAGGCCTTGAGCTTGTTGAGCAGGCCGATCCCCCGGCCCTCTTGGGAGAGGTAGAGCAGGACCCCCTCCCCCTCGCGCTCGATCATCGCCAGGGCGGAGGCGAGCTGCTCGCCGCAGTCGCAGCGCAAGGAGTGGAACACATCGCCTGTGAGGCACTCCGAATGGACCCGGACAAGCACGTCGTCGTGGCCCGCGACCTCGCCCTTGACGAGCGCCACGTGGTGCTTGTCGTCGACGAGCGAGCGATAGCCGACCGCCTCGAAGTCGCCGAAGGCGGTGGGCAGGCGCGTGGAGACGACACGCTCGACCAGCTTGTCGTGGCGCCTGCGGTAGGCGATCAGCTCGGCGACGGTGATCATCTTCAGCTCGTGGCGGGCGCAGTAGGCGACCAGGTCCGGGACGCGCGCCATCGTGCCGTCGTCGTTCATCACCTCGCAAATCACGCCGGCCGGATTCAGACCAGCCAGGCGCGCGAGATCGACCGCGGCCTCGGTCTGTCCGGCGCGCTCGAGGACGCCTCCCGCGCGACTCTTGAGCGGGAACACGTGACCCGGTTGGACCAGGTCGCGGGGGGCGCTCTCGGGGTCGATCGCGACCTGAATCGTGTGCGCGCGATCGTGCGCGGAGATGCCGGTCGTGACTCCCTCTCTTGCCTCCACCGAGACGGTGAACGGCGTTTCGAAAGACGACTCGTTCTTGGCGGCCATCAGATCGAGCCCCAGCTCGTCGCAGCGCTCGGAGGTGAGCGACAGGCAGATAAGGCCGCGCCCCTCCTTGGCCATGAAGTTGATCGCCTCGGGCGTAGCGAACTGAGCGGCCATCGTGAGATCGCCCTCGTTCTCGCGGTCCTCGTCGTCGCAGACGACGACCATCTTGCCTTGCCTGATCTCCTCGATCGCCTCCTCGATGGTGGCGAACGGGGTCTGTGTCTTGGACTGGCTCATACGCGGGCCTCAGCTTTCAAGAGTCGCTCGACATGCTTGGCGAGAATGTCCGCCTCTACGTTGACCCGATCCCCGACCTGCGCCCCTCCCAGGTTCGTGCGGGCGAGCGTCTCCGGGATGAGCGACACCGAGAAGCCGTCCTCGCTCAACGCGCTCACCGTCAGGCTGACGCCGTCCACCGTGATCGACCCCTTCTCCACCAGGTAGCGCGACAGGCCCTCCGCGACACCGGCGTCCAGCTCGATGTCCAGCACTCGCGAGAAGCCCTCCTCACGGATGCCGCCGATCGTCGCGGTGCCGTCGACATGCCCTTGCACGATGTGTCCCCCCAGGCGCCCGTCGGCGCGCAGCGCCAACTCGAGATTGACCGCGGAGCCGCTTTGGAGACCCTCAAGCGAGGAGCGCCGCAGCGTCTCGGCCATCGCCTGTGCCTTAAAGCTCCCGTCCCCCACGGAGATCGCCGTCAGGCAGACGCCGTTGACGGCCACCGAATCGCCCTCCCCAAGTTCGCCCGCGAGCCTTGTGGAGATCTTCAACACTGCTCCGGCAGACCCCATTTCCACCTCGAGCACGCTGCCGAGATCGGCGATCAGACCTGTGAACACACTCTCTCCTCCATATGCCAGCTCACCACTCGCGCAGGCGCGCCGATATCAATAGATCCTCGCCGACCCGCGAGCAGTCCAGCGTGAGGGCGCGCATCGCCTCGGAGATGCGCTCGACCCCCTCTCCCTCCAGGGGATCGCGGGCGCTGCGGCCTCCGAGCAAGATCGGCGCGAGGAACAGGCGGATCTCGTCGATCTCACCGGCATCGAGAAATGCGCCCGCCAGGTGGGGCCCTCCCTCCAACAGCACCGAGGCCACCCCGGCGGCGCCCAACTGCTCCAAGGCTGAGCGCACGCGCGCGGGCTCGTTCTCGCCGGTAGCCACGAGCACCTGGACGCCGGCCGCCTCCAAGGCGTCGGTGTCCGCCCGTGCCGCGGCCCGCGAGACCACAACAGTCAAAGGGATCCGATCCACCGCGCTGACCAACTGCGAGGCGATCGGCAAGCGGGCGAGCGAGTCGAACACGACACGCCGAGGCTGGCGCGGAAGCTCGGCCAGAATCCCGTCGGGTCGCGCCGTCAACTGGGGATCGTCGGCCAAGGCCGTGCCGATTCCCACGACCACAGCGTCGACCGAGGCCCGCCAAGTGTGGGCCAAGAGACGACTTTCCTCGCCGCTGATCCACTGCGAATCGCCGGCCCTGGTGGCGACCTTGCCGTCCAAGGTCATCGCCGACTTGAACAGGATCCAGGGGCGCGCCACACGAGCGTGCTTGCGGAAGGCCTGGTTGAGCAGACGCGCTCGCGCGGCCAGCTCGCCGTCGGCGACAACCACCTCGACGCCCTCGTCGCGCAGGATGCCCAGGCCACGCCCGGAGGCCTTCTCGGTGGGGTCGTCAGAGGCCACGACGACCCTGGCGATGCCGGCCTGCATGATCGCGTCGGTGCACGGAGGCGTCTTGCCCTCGTGACAGCAGGGCTCCAGCGACACGTACAAAGTGGCGCCGGTCAGGTCGGCCGCGCCACACGCCGCGATCGCGTTGACCTCGGCGTGCGGGCCGCCGAAGCGTTCGTGGCGGCCTTCGCCGAGCACCTCCTCCTCGCGCGCCACGACCGCGCCGACTACAGGGTTCGGCTTGACGTCGTGGGCGCCTTGCTCGGCCAATTCGATGGCGCGTCGCAGGTGCGCTCGGTCGGTGTCGGTGGTGATCGCCATGCGCTGATCAGGATAGGCCCTCGGCCCTCATACCCCGCCTGAGCAGCGTCCGCCGCGCAACCGATAGACGGTCATTTGCGGGCCCGGACGCTGAAAGGAGAGGGGGTAATAGTCAAAGCTCCAGTCGAAGTTGAATCCAGGTGGCTTACTTCCCGGCGAATAGGGCGAGGATCGATAGACGACCTGCGCGTGGGCCGCCAGGGCGCGGTAATAGGCGACCGCCAAGGGTGCCGCGTCCGGATTGACGAAGGCACGTTCGGACTCGGTCGAACCGGTGATCACCCAGCAGTAGCCCTGGCGCTCGTACCAGCCGATCAGAGACGGCGCGAGCGTCGTCTCATAGTTCTCAAGAGCGACGGGGTGGGCGGTCTGTGGCGAGAGCGTGCCGTCCGGCGCGATCACCGAATCAAGCGCAACGTACTTGCGCCAGCGCCGGGCGCCCGAGGGTTCCTGAAGCCAGGAGTCGAGCACGACGGGCTCGAGCACGATGCGCGAGCCGGGCGGGACGTGGGCGAGCATCCATGAGCGCGTGAGATTGCGCGTGTCGGCGCGCGCCAGCACGAGGTCGTTGTGGACGCTGTAGAGGACGCCTTGGGCGAGCAGCAGGATCACGATCGCAGCAGTGAGCGCGACGGCGCCTATGCGCGCGCGCGCAGGGTGGCGCTGCGCACTAACGAACACCTCGACGAGCAGGAGGGCAAAGTAGGCGGCCAGCAGGCAGGCGATCGGGAAGATCGGAAGCAGCCAGCGACCGAAATAGCGGTCCTGGAGGCCCATGAAGGCCAGGAACAGGATCGGCGCCGGGACGAGCAGCCACGCAATCCGCGGGCGGCGTACGCAGAGCGCAATCGCTCCGGCCAAGGCCGCGAGCACAGGCACCCAACCGAGACCCCAGGTGAACGACCACAGGTAGTAGAGCAGGCCCCCTTGGCGCGGCGCGCCGAGCTTGCCCTGGGCTTCCTCGGAGAGGCTCGACTGGTGAATCAGTTCGGAGTGAAAGCGCTGGAAGTCAAGCAGCGCATAGGGATTGGCCAGCAGGAAGGCGCCAGCCGCGCACAGGCCGGCGCTCGCCAAACCGACGAGCACGCGCTTGCCCGAACCGGGCGATCCCTCCAGATAGTGGGAGGCCGCGGCGACGGCCAACGGCACCACGGCGATGCCGGCCGTGTACTTGCTGGCGCACGCGAACCCGAGCCCGAGCCCCGCGATCGCATAATCGCGAAGGCGTCCGTGGCGAAGCACTCCGGCGCTCCCGAACAAAGACAGTGTGAGCGGCAGCAGGGTGGCCGCGTCGTTGAGCGCCAGGTGCCCATAGAAGACGGGCAGAAAGGCAACCGCCTCCAAAGCGGCCGCGAGCAGGCCGACACGGCGGTCGAACAGACGCGCGCCGAGCAGGTAGAGCAGCCATACCGAGCCTGTGCCGAGGACGGCCACGACGACGCGCGCGACCAAAAAGACACGGTCGGGGTGCAGGGCATATTCGTGGATGAGCGAGTGCCCACCCCCGAACCAGAGGACGAACACCAGGTGCAGGACGTAGGTGAGCGCGGGCGGATTGACGAAATACTCGGGGTTGAGACCGTGCGCGGACATCGCCACGGCCTTGGGCACGAAGTGACCCGCTTCGTCGATGTTGTAGACGTAGGGCAAGCCCTGTTTGATCCCCCACAGGCGCAGGCCCAGAGCGAGCAGCAGGATCCCCCCGAGCAAAGGCCACGCCCAGGACCGAGCGAGTGGCGTATCCCCGCGTCCCGACCCATCCTGGCGTGCCGACCCATCCTCGCGTCCTGACCCATCCGGCGCTTCCGGCGCGGGCTCGGCGGCGGGGTCACCCGGCTCAGCAGTTGCCATAGACCGCGTAGTAGCGGCTGGTGTAGATGCGGTGGAAGCCCTTGAGAGGCACCTGGTCGCGCGGATCGTCGCCGAGATCCACGATCGCCTCGACGAAGACGGCTTCGCCGAGTGGATACACCGCGACACTGCCCGCTTGGATGCGCCGCTTCAGAGCATCCGCACCCTTCAGCGCGTCGGAGCTGGCCTGGCTGCGGGCCACGATCTCTCGCTGGCCGGTGCTGTTGAGGATCCAGCGGGCGTCGGGGATCAGCTTGTTGTTGGGCAAAGACAGCAGCGGACAACGCTTCAACTGAGCTTTGACGGCGGGGCTGTGCAGAGCGGCGACGAGGCCCTCGTGGAAGTCCTCGTGGTCGGCGAGCGTGGTGCGCAAACTGGAGAGGCTGAGGGTGCGAGCGGCAGAGACGCCGCCATAGAGGACCAGCAGGGCCGCCCCCACCATCCACGCCCGGCGCAGCCCACTCCCGGGCTCGAGCATCGACCAACCGCCGATCGCCAGAGCGCAGAAGACGAGCATCACTACCGACGCGCCGATCATGTAGCGATCGACCACCGACGCGCCGGCGGCACCCTCGGCGACGAACACGAACAGGAGGCTCGCGAGCAACACCAACAGCACGAGCACACGCCTGGGCGCAAGCCAGATCGCCAGCAGGGCTCCGGCGAGCGACCCGAGCACGACCGGCAGCTTGTCGATTCGCACCGCGTATGACCATGTCGAGGAGAGCACTTCGGAGAATTTCTCGGTGCGCCCCAGTTCAGCCGCCAAACCTGAGGTGGAGTGCAGCGAATACAAGGGGTTGCCGGTCACCACCGCGTCCACACCGATCCACACGACGGGGGCGATCGCGGCGAGGCCGAAGTAGCGCAAGCGGGTGGGCTTATCGGCGGGCCACGCGCACCAAAGCCAGTAGATGCCGCTGAGAAGCCACGCGTCGGGACGCAGCAGCCCGGCGGCCGCAAGCAGCAGAAACACGAGGGGACCACGACGAGGACGCTCGATCTCCAAGGCCGCCGCCCACACGACCAAGGCGACGTAGGAGATGTCGAGATAGCCCTGGGCAGCGAGGTTCTCGACGAAGAAGCGGCTCAGGACGAGCAGTCCCGCCAGGGCGCCCACCACCGGGCCGAAGCACAGGCGCCCCATTCGATAAACACCGGCCACGAGCGCCACGAAGGAGGCGATCGAGCCGAACACCATCAGCCGCGCGCCGCCCTGTCCGAAGATCGAGCAGAAGGCGCCAAATGCGATCGCCAAGGGATGCTCGGTAGGGCCGCGATACACCTTGAAGTCGGGCATGTGCAGGTGCAGGACGTCGCGCCCCCACAGGAGCGCATAGAAGGAGTCATAGGTGGGATAGGTTGGGAAGGCGAAGTAGCCGACCAAGGCGAGCGCGCACATCGCGGCGAAAGCCAGCACCGCCCAGCGGGACGCCGGGATCGCTCGCAGCCTGTGGCTTATCGGTATTCGCCCGCCCCGGCCACCCGGATCGGTATGCGTCGCCGTCGCGCTTGCCATTCGGCCGTAGAGCCTATCCGCGCCGCTATCGGCACTTGACCGCCGGCCTCCTACCCAGCGCCCGCAGGCGCGCGGGGGACAGTTGCCTTGCAATGTGCAGGCGCGCCGGCTCCACGGGATAGGCTTTCGAGCAATGAAGCTCATCATCCAGATCCCGTGCTTCAACGAGGCGGAGCAGCTGCCGGCGACACTGGCCGACCTGCCGCGGGAAGTCGCGGGCTTTCAAAGCGTGGAGTGGTTGATCGTCGACGACGGCTCGACCGACGAGACGATTGCCGTCGCCCGAGCGAATGGGGTCGATCACATCGTGCGCTTGACTAACAACAAGGGCCTCGCGGCGGGCTTTCAGGCAGGGCTGGACGCCTGCCTGAAGCTGGGCGCCGACGTCGTCGTGAACACCGACGCCGATAACCAGTACTACGGCCCGGACATCGTCAAGCTGGTCGGGCCAATCCTGAGGGGCGACGCGGACATGGTGGTGGGCGACCGCGAGGTCACCAACATCGAGCACTTCTCGGGCTTGAAGAAGCGCTTGCAGCATCTCGGCTCGTGGGTGGTGCGCCAGGCCTCCTCGACCTCGGTGCCGGACACGACCTCTGGCTTCAGGGCCTACAACCGCGAGGCCGCGATCCAGATCTTGGTGGTCTCCAAATTCACCTACACGCTGGAGACGATCATCCAGGCCGGCAAGCAGTTGGTGGCGATCGATCACGTGCCGGTGAGGACCAATCCGAAGACGCGCGAGTCGCGCCTGTTCCCCTCGATGGGGGCGTATGTGCGACGCAATTCGATCTCGATCTTCAGGATCTACGCGCAGTACGAGCCGTTGCGGGTGTTTTGGAGCTTGGCGGCGCTGATCGGCCTGGTCTCGCTGGCGGTTTGGATCCGGTTTGTGGTGGCCTACGCGGAAGGCAATGGCAAGGGGCATGTGCAGTCGCTGATTTTGGGCGCCGTGCTGTTCATCGCGGCGGTGGTGCTTTGGGCGCTGGGGGTCATCGGCGACCTGTTGGCGGCGCAAAGGGTGATGACCCAGAAGACCTTCGAGCGGGTGCGGCGGATCGAGTTGCAACTTGGGGTCGCGCCCTCCCACTACGAAGCCAACCCGGAGGGCGGATCTTCGAGCGGTGCGCTGGCCGGCACCGATAGGGGTGAGCCCAGGGTCGATCCGGTGGGCTCGCGCGATTCGCCCGGCCAAGCTGAGAAGATCGAGGTATGAGCGGCGGCGTCACGGTCTCTGAAGACGGGATCGTCACTGGCAACACCTACGACAAGTACGGCTCTACCAATCCACTGGTGAGGCGGATGATGGACGGCTTCGAGAACGCGCTCGACGATCTGCTCGAGTCGGCCAGCCCGATCTCGTTGTTGGACGTGGGCTGCGGCGAGGGCGTGCTCGTGCATCAGTGGGCCCAGCGCCTGGCCCCGGCGCGTGTCGTGGGCATCGATCTGGAGGAGCCTTCGATCCAGGCCGGCTGGGCTCAGAGGGAGGCGCCGAACTTGGAATACAAGGTGATGAAGGCCGAGAACCTGCCGTTCGCCGAGAACGAGTTCGACATGGCGTGCGCGATCGAGGTGCTCGAGCACGTGCCCGACCCGGAGCACACGCTGGCTGAGATGGCCCGCTGCGCAGAGCACCGGTTGCTTGTCTCGGTGCCGAGGGAGCCGTTGTGGCGGATGCTGAACATGGCGCGGGGCGCCTATTTGAAGGATCTGGGCAACACGCCCGGGCATCTGAACCACTGGTCAAAGCACTCGTTCGTGAAACTGCTCTCGCGCTACGGCAAGGTCGTGGAGGCGCGCTCGCCGTTCCCTTGGACGATGCTGCTTGTCCGCCTCTAGGCGAGCATCCGGCCAGACCCAATCCTCCGGCCGGCAGCCTGAAGCATCCGAAGGCGCGACTCCCGCGCCTTCCCACGCAGGCGAGGGAGAAGCAGGTGGGCGCTCCTATGGCAGTGGTGCGCGATTGCTCTCAATCGGAATCGCCTCGACGGGCCTGCTGACGTTCGCTTTCTTCTCGATCGCGAGCCATGTGCTCGGCGAAGTGGAGGCCAAGCGACTGGACCTGTTGTGGTCGATCATGTTCGTGATCATCTCGGTGATTTACAGGCCGATCGAACAGCTGCTGAGTCGCACGATCGCCGACCGCAGAGCCCGGGGGCACGCCCAACATTCGGTCAAGGTGCCGATCGCGATCCAGACCAGTTTCGCGCTTGCCTTCTTGATCGTGGCGCTGGCTTTGCACGAAGTCCTGATCGACGACGTGTTCGGCCACTACGCAGCGCTGTATTGGGTCTTGGTAGTGGGCACGCTGGCATATGCCGCGAGTTATTTCGCGCGGGGCTGGCTGGCCGGACACGAGTACTTCGGTCTCTTCGGCGGGCTGGTCTTGATGGAGTCGATTTCGCGTCTCTGCTTCGCGCTGGCCGTGGCAATCGGCCTCACCAACGGCCAGACCGCGGTTGCCTTGGGGATAGCGGCCGCGCCGTTCGTCTCGCTGGTGGTCGTGCCGGCGGCGTTCGCGCGTGGCGGAGCGCACGCGCAGGAGCCCGAAGGAGCGCCCGAGATGGAGGAGTTGGACGCGGCTTTGGCGGGGCCGGGGACCGAGGGAGTCGAGGAGGCGGTGGCCGCCGATGAGCTGTCGCTGCGCCGGGGTTCGGGGTTTGCGTTCGCGGTCTCGGGCGTGATGCTCTCCGAGCAGACGCTGCTGAATGCGGCGGTCTTGACGGTGGACATCACCTCGACCAATGCGGCGCTTGCGGGAATCGTGTTCAACGTGCTGCTGATCGCGCGTGCGCCGCTACAGCTTTTCCAAGCGATCCAGACCTCGCTGCTGCCCCACCTGACGGGCTTGGAGGCGACCGAGGGCCACGAGGCGTTCGCTAAGGCGATCAAGCTGACGGTGATCGCGATCGCAGCTTTCGCGCTTGCGGTCGCTCTGGGCCTGCTTGTGATCGGACCGCCGGTGATGAAAGCGCTGTTCGGCCAGAGCTTCGAATACGGGCGCGTGGGACTCGCGCTGATCGGCCTGGGCATGGGTATGCATCTGACATCGGGGGCGCTCAACCAGGCGGCCTTGGCGCGCAACCAGGCGCGCACCGCGGCTTACTGTTGGATCGTGGCGGCCGTCCTGTTCGTGGCTTGGATGCTGGTGCCGCTCATCGGCGAAGAACTGTTGCGCACGGAGATCGGCTATCTCGGCGCGACGAGTTTGCTGGCCCTGATGCTGGGAATCGTGTACCGGCGCGGCACGCCCGCCACTCGCCGTCACGCGCACGCCTCGGCGTGAGCCCTGGAGCGCACCCGTTGCCCCGACGCAGGTCCTGAGCCGCCGCATCGCTTGGGAGCGCCAACCGGCTGCTCAGCGGGCTCCTGCCGCCTCCACGATCTCGCGGTAGGCGCCCGCGGGGTCGGCCGATCCGAACACGGCCGAGCCGGCCACGAACAGGTTGGCTCCGGCGGCGCGAGTCGGGCCGGCGCTGGTGGGATCGATGCCGCCGTCCACCTCCACGGCGATCCCGTCGTCGAGGATGTGGCGCAGGCGCTCGATCTTCTCCAAGGAGTGGGCGATGAACTTCTGTCCCCCCCACCCCGGGTTGACGGTCATGCACAGGGCCAGGTCGATCGCCGAGTCAATCTCGGCCAAAGCGCCGACGGGCGTGGCGGGGTTGATCGCGACACCCACCGATGCTCCACCCTCGCGCACCATCGCCGCGGCGTAGGCCGCGTGGGGCGTGGCCTCGGCGTGAAACGTGATCGAGTGTGCGCCGGCGCGCAGGAACTCGCCGATGTGGCGCTCGGGCCGCTCGATCATCAGGTGCACGTCGAGCAGTCCGCCAACACGCTCCACCTGCTCGCGCAGGGCGGCCACGACAATCGGCCCGAGTGTGATCGAGGGCACGAAATGCCCGTCCATGACATCGACGTGGATCACACGCGCGCCCGCGTCCAAAACCTCCCCGACCTGCTCGCCCAACCGCGCGAAGTCGGCCGAGAGAATCGAGGGCGCCACACGCACCTCGCGCAGAAGATCTGCTGTGCTCACGAGAAGATCTTCTCAAAGCGGCCCTCCATATGGATACGCAGGGCAAGCCGGGCAAGGACGCACCGACCGCCGTGTGCTGAGCACATAAGGGAGGGAGGACACAGCCCGGCGCCGCCCGGCGTGTTCATATGGGCATCAGCATGGAGTCGCCGCAGTTGTTGCACTTGAGAATCGCGGTGGAGGACATGCGCACGATCGTGGAGTGCTCGCCGCAGTTGGGACACACCGAGGAGAGCTCGAAGCGGTGTAGGCAGTAGACGCAGCGATAGCGGCCGGGCAGGTTGGTTGGTCGCAGCCAAGGCTCGGCGCAGTTGGGACACAGCGGTCCCAGGTTGACCTGCTCTTTGGCTGGTGTCTGATGCTCGCCCTCCATGCTCAGAGCCTACCCGTGGGGCGATCCTCTACTCGCCGCATCCGCGCGATGAAGAAACCGGCGGTGTGGTCGCGATGGGGCAGTGTGAGGACGGCTCTGGGCATGTTCGGATGGGGATGGGACCGTTGTTCTTGCGTAGCGTCCTCGAGCGCGAATCCCGAGTTACGTTCGAGGAACGATTCTATTTGTCGCTCGTTCTCGCGGGCTGAGAGCGTGCATGTCGAATACACCAGCACGCCGCCCAGACGGAGCGCCGCGGCGCCTGCGGCGAGGATCGCCGCCTGGATCTGGACGAACTCCTCGAGCTTGGCGGGCGTCAAGCGCCAGCGTAGATCGGGACGTGCTTGGAGGGTGCCCAAGCCCGAACAGGGCGGGTCGACGAGCACTCGGTCGAAATCGTCGCCTTGGTCGCGGGCGAGCGCCGCGTCGGCCAGCTCTACGCGAATGGTGCGGGCCCGCAGGCGCCCGGCGGTCTCGCGCAACTCGGCGGCCCGTGCCGGCGAGCGCTCGACCGCGACCACTTCGCCCTCGTCTCCCATCAGGGCCGCGATGTGCGTGCTCTTGCCGCCGGGCGCGGCGCACAGATCGAGCACGCGCTCGCCGGGTTGGGGGTCGAGCACACGGACGACCAGCATCGCCGCGCGCGATTGGGCGAGCAGCTTGCCTTCGCGCCACGCTTCGGAGCGGTGCAGGTCGAAGGGCGCCTTCAAGACCAAAGCTTCCGGCGGGTCCTCCTCGCCACTGCCCACAAGCCCCTCGAATGCCGGGTCGCGGCGCAGGACTTGCGGATCGGCCAGGAGCGTGTTGACGCGCAACGCAAGCTCGCTGGGCTCGTTGTCGGCCGCCATCAAGGCGCGCGCCTCGGAGGCTCCGAGCTCCTGCCACCATATGCGGGCGATCCAAGCTGGATGGGAGTGGGCGATCGCGGCCTCCTCAGGCGTGTCCTCGCGCAGGTCTGCGAGCAGCGCGGAGGACCCTTCGCGCGCGGCGCGACGCAGGACGGCGTTGACCAGGCCGTGACCTGCCTGGGTGCGGGGGCCGTTGATCTTGGCGAGCTCCACGCAATCGGCGACGATCGCACGGTCGGGCGCGCCGCTCAAATAGACGATCTCATAGAGGCCGAGGCGCAGCGCCGCCAGCAACGGGCGATCGAGGCGCTCGGCGGGCCGGTTTGCCAGGCGCGCGAGGATGTGGTCGAGCGTGAGGCGACGCTGAATCGTGCCGTAGGCCAAGCGCATCGCCAAGGCGCGGTCGCGCGCGTCCAGCTCTCGAGCCTCGGCCTGAAGCGCTTGGTCGGCGTAGGCGCCTTGCTCGAAGACGCGGCGGACCACCTCATACGCACACGCTCGGGCGGGCGCGGGAGCCGCCCTGCGGGCGGGCTTGCGTCCCTCCATCAGGGGCTCGGGAGGCCGTGGCCGCGCAGGAACGCCTGGGCGTCCATCGGGCGCTTGCCGGCGGGTTGGACTTCGCGCAATTCCAAGGCTCCGTCGGCGCAGCCGAGCAAGAGGCGCTGGTCTTGGACATACAAGCCGCGGCTTCGAGCAGGCTCGAGCGTCGGGGCGGCGCGCCGCACGCCGAGCAAGGCGCCGTCGGCGAGGGCCACGCGCGCGCCTATGTGGGGATGCAGGGCCCGTATGCGTCTCTCCACCTCGGCGACGGGCCGTTCGGGGTCGAGCAGGCGATCTTCGGGTCCGATCTTCTCGGCATAGGTGACGAGGCTTTCCTCCTGCTCTGAGAAGGCCAGCGGCTCGCCTCGCTGGAGCGTGTCCAAGGCCTGCACGAGCAGCTCCGCGCCGATGTCTCGCAGGCGGGCCGACAGCGACCCGAAGTCCTCCTCGGGAGCGATCGGCTCGCTTTGAGCCAAGCAGACCGGCCCGCTGTCCAAGCCGGCGGTGAGACGCATGATGGAGACCCCGGTGTGCGCGTCGCCGGCCATGATCGCGCGCTCGATCGGGGCCGCCCCCCGCCAGCGGGGTAGCAGCGAGGGATGGACGTTGAGGATCTCATAGGCGGAGAGCAAAGGCTCCTTGATCAGCGCCCCGAAAGCGCACACGAGCAGCACATCGGGGTTCGTGCTCGCGACCAGGTCCAAGGTCCCAGCGTCGTTGACGCTCTCCGGCTGGGCCAGGCGAAGATCCAAGGCGCGGGCGGCATCGGCCACCGGCGGAGCCGTGAGCTTGCGACCTCGTCCAGCTGGGCGATCGGGGCGCGTGATGACGAGCTCGGGGCTGTGTCCCGCGTCAGTGCCCGGCGGGACCTGGGGCGCCTCGGATTTTTCCGATTTCGCCCCGCCCTCGCCCGCGAGGCGCGCGAGTACGGCCGCGGCGAAGTCCGAGGTGCCGAGGAAGACTGTGCGCACTAGGCGGTTGATTCCACGGCGGTGGGCCTCTAGGCCGCGTTGGCGGCGGTGACCGCTTCGCGCATCGCGCGCATCGCCTGCTTGCGCAGCTCGCGCGGTATCCGGTCGAGGATCAGGATGCCGTCGAGGTGGTCGATCTCGTGTTGGATCACGCGTGCCTGAAGACCCTCTGCCTCCAGGCGGAGCTCTTTGCCCTCCGGGTCGAGTGCCCTCACGCGTATGCGAGCGGGTCGTTCGACCTCCACGTGTACCCCGGGCAGGCTCAAGCACCCCTCCTCGAGCGTGTCCAGCTCCTCGTCGGCCCACTCGATCTCCGGGTTGATCAAGGCCGTGAGGGGATCCTCGCTATAGGCCTGGTAGACGAGCACGCGGTGCAACACGCCGAGCTGCGTGGCGGCCAAACCGACGCCGAGCGCGTCGTGCATCAATTCGCCCATGCGCTCTATCTCTTGGGCCAAGGACTCGTCGAAGCGATCCACCGGCAAGGCCGTGGCGCGCAGGACGGGGTCGCCGAACTTGCGCACGTGACGCAGCGCCGCGTCGCGCCGTGCGCGAACCTCGGGATCGAGTTCGGCCAGAGTGTGGGCGCCCTCCTCGGGCTCCACCTCGGAGTCCATGACCTCTTCGTCGCTCATAGCTTGAAAGTCTAAGGCCCGCCGGCCGAAGCCGGCCTATTGAGGGTCGACGTCGACAGCGAAGACGACGCCTTTGTGGGCTCGCGCGTCGGCCGCGCGCTGCACCGCCGCGCCGAGCTTGGCGATCGTTTCGTGGCGCTCCTCGGGCGGTGTCTTCAGGACAAGCACTTGGCGCTCGCGCCCGCGCAGGCGAAACAAGGAGGCCGGGCCCAGCACGGCGGCCGACGAGCCTTCCAAGGCCAAGCGAATCTCCTCGGCGGCGGCGCGCGCCCTGTCTGCCCGCTCGGCCGAGCAGACAACCCTGATCAGGCCTGCGAACGGTGGATAGTCCAGGGCGCGCCGGCGTCGCAACTCGCCGGCGAGGAAGCCGTCGCTGTCGTGGGCGGCGGCGTGCAAGATCGAGCGCGCTTCGGGCGCCATCGTCTGCACCAAGACCCGGCCTTCTCCACCGCGCCCGACGCGACCGGCCAGTTGGCAGACGAGCGCGAAAGTTCGCTCCTCGGCTCGGAAATCGGGAAAGCGCAAGGTGGCGTCGGCGTCGAGCACCACGCCGAGGCCGACGTCGGGGAAGTCGTGGCCCTTGGCGACCATCTGGGTGCCGATCAGCACGCCCGCCGCGGCTTCCTGGAAGCCGGCGAGCAGCCGCGCGACGCCGTTCTCGGCGCCGTCGGCCGCGACGGTGTCCGCGTCGAGCCTGAAAATCGGAAAATCGCCGTCGTCGAGGGCCACACCAAGATCGTGCTGTAGGCGCTCGGTGCCGGTTCCGTGCCGGGCCACCGAAGTCGAGCCGCATTCACACCGGCGCGGGGCGTGTTCGCGATGGCCACAGTGGTGGCACGCGATGTAGTCGGCCCCGCCCCGGGCGCCACGGCGATGCAGGACGAGCGCCACGTCGCACTGCGGACAGCCCCACACGCGCCCGCACGAGCGGCAGGTGAGGAAGTTCGACCAGCCCCTGCGGTTGAGCAGGACGATCGCCTTGCCCCGAGTGCGACGTACCTCCGCCAGCGCCTGTGAGGTGAGCGGGTGCAGGCCGGACGCCTGCTCGCGCATGTCGAGCACGTCGACCTTCGGCAGGGGACGACCGTCCACGCGCCTTTCGAGCCTCAGCAGCCGCTCGTCCGCGCCCGCCGCGTCGCCGGGGAGGCGCTCGCGCTCGCCCTGCGGTTCGGGTCCTCCCCACGCGGCGTGGATGCTCTCCGGGCGCGGTGTGGCGCTGCCGAGCAGCAGCAGGGCGCCACAGTCCTCGGCCCGCCGCGCGGCCACGGTGCGCGCGTCGTAGCGGGGATCCCCCTCGTGCTTGTAGGAGGAGTCGTGCTCCTCGTCGACCACGATCAGCCCAAGACGCTCGATCGGGGCGAATATCGCCGAGCGCGGCCCCACGCACACGCGCGCCTCGCCGGCGCGCAACCGGCGCCACTGCTCGCGGCGCTGCCCAACGGTCAGGCGCGAGTGCAGCACCGCCACGGTGTCGCCGAAGCGCTCGATGAAACGCCCGACGATCTGGGGCGTGAGCGCTATCTCGGGGACCAGCACGATCGCGCCTTCGCCGCTTGCCAAAGCCTCGGCCGCGATGCGCAGATAGATCTCTGTCTTACCCGAGCCCGTAATGCCCGCCAGCAGCCTCGTCTGCGATTGGCTGGAGGCGAGCGCTTGGCACAGCTCGCCCAGAGCAAGCTCCTGTTCGGTGGTCAAGTCGGGCGGCCGGGCGGTGCGCGCTCCCACCTGGACATGGGTCGGACCGGCCGGCGCGACCCGCCGTTTGCGCCCGCTCAGCCGGCGTGTGGCCGCGGGCGGCAGGACCAGGGAGAGCGCCCGGGCAAGCGTGGAGCAGTACTCCTCGGCGAGCCACCCCGCCAGGGCGACCAAGTCGAGCGGCAGCGCGGGCGGGCCTTCGTCGAGGGCTCGCACGGGCGAGAGCAGCTTCTCCGCGGAGACCTCGCTGCGGTCGCGCATCGCCGTAACGACGCCCAATATCTGGCGCCCCCCAAAGGGCACCACGAGCATCGAGCCCACCCCCACACCGGCGTGCAGCCCCGGGGGCAGGCGATAGTCGAAAGGCCCGCGCAGAGTGCGCGCCGTGGTCATCGGCTCGACCTGCGCGATCCTCGCCGGCGGCCGCTCCCCCGCGGACGTCCCCCCCTCCAGCGACTGCCCCTCCAGGGACCGCTCCCCCAGAGCCGTCCGCTGCTCCGGCGCCTCCGCGACGGCTATCGGGAGGTCTGGAGCAGCGGCGATCGAACTGGCGGACACCTCATAAAATTACGGGTGGGGTCGGTCAGACAGCGGCGCCCGAGGCCTGTAGGCCCGCAGCGCCCCGAAGTGCCTCGGCCTTGTCGGTCTTCTCCCAGGTGAAGTCGTGATCTTCACGGCCGAAGTGACCGTAGGCGGCGGTCTTCTGATAGATGGGCCGGTGCAGTTTGAGCTCCTCACGGAACGCGCCCGGGCGCAGGTCGAAGTGCTCGTCCACGAGCTGTGCGATCTGTCCGCGACCGATCTTCTCGGTGCCGAAGGTCTCGACCATGACCGAGACCGGGTGAGCGACGCCGATCGCATAGGCGACCTGGACCTCGGCCCTGTCGGCCAGTCCCGCGGCGACGATGTTCTTGGCCACCCACCTCGCGGCGTAAGCGGCCGAGCGGTCCACCTTGGAGGGATCCTTGCCCGAGAAGGCCCCACCGCCGTGGCGAGCCATACCGCCGTAGGTGTCGACGATGATCTTGCGTCCGGTCAGCCCGCAATCGCCCATCGGGCCGCCGATCACGAAGCGTCCCGTGGGGTTGACCAAGAAGTTCTTCAGCAGCTTCTTCTCGTCGTAAAGCTGAGCCGGCAGGACCGGGCGCAGCACATGCTCGAACAGGTCGGGCTTGATCAACGTCTCGGAGTCGATGCCGTCGGCGTGCTGGGTGGAGATCAAGATCTTTTCGATCTCCACCGGGCGCCCATCCTGGTAGCGCACCGTGACCTGGGTCTTGCCGTCGGGACGCAGATAGGGCACGACCTCGCCCTTGCGCACCTCGGCCAAGCGCTTGGAGAGCTTGTGGGCAAGGGAGATCGGCAGCGGCATCAGCTCCTCGGTCTCGTTGGACGCGTAGCCGAACATCATGCCTTGGTCGCCCGCGCCTGCCACGTCGAGCTCGTCCTCGTCGGCCGGGTCGTGGCGCGTCTCATAGGCGGCGTCGACGCCTTGGGCGATGTCCGGAGACTGCTTGTCGATCGCATTGATCACCGCGCACGTGTCGCAATCGAACCCGAAGGCGGCGTTGTCGTAGCCGATTTTGCGCACCGTCTCGCGTGCGATCTCCTGGATGTCGACATAAGTGTTCGTGGAGATCTCCCCCGACACCACGATCAGTCCCGTGTTGACCAGCGTCTCGCAAGCGACGCGGCCATAGGGGTCGTCGGTGAGCACGGCGTCGAGCACTCCGTCGGAGATCTGGTCGGCGATCTTGTCGGGGTGGCCCTCCGTGACCGACTCGGAGGTGAACAGGAACTCTTTATCGGAATGTTGGCTCATGGCTTGGGGATCGGCTCCACGGGTCTCGCTTGAAGAAGTCCCGCAAGTCTATTGACCGTGCCCGCGGCTCGCGGGAGGCACGCCTCGAAGGGCGCCGGATCGAGTTCGGCCGTGCCCCACCCGCCGGCGGTCGGGCACAGACACGCAGGAACTTCCCTCACTCGACTTTTCAGGCGGCCTGGACCCGAGTGCGGGTACCGCGTTCGACGAAATCGATGATCAAAGGAACGCCGTCCATGCCGTAGCGGGCGCGCAGGCGATTCTCGATGAAGTAGGCATAGTCGCGGGTGACGCGCGCCCTGGAGTTGACCTGGATCGCAAAGCGCGGGGGACTCTCGCCGATCTGGGTCATGTAGATCAGCTTCAAGCGGTGCTGGCCCGAGCCGCGACGGGTGCCCACGGGCGGCTGGCGCGCCTGGACGGCCTCGGCCAGGAAGCGATTGAGCTCAGGTGTGGGGATGCGCCCGCGACGACGGTCCCCCAGTGCGATCGCCTCGGCCAGCAAGCGCGACACGTTGCGCCCGCTCTTGGCGCTCGCGGTCAACACGCGCGGGCGCAGGCGCAGCTTGGCGGCGACCACAGCACGTTCGTGGTCTAGATCTGCCTCCGTGCCTTCGCGGATATCCCACTTGTTGAGCACGATCGCGGTCGCGCACCCGGCCTTCATGGCCAGCTCGGCGATCCTCAGATCCTGGGAGGTGACGCCGTCGGTCGCGTCGCAAACGACAAGCGCCACGTCGGCCCGCTCGGCCGCCCTTTGGGAGCGCAAGGTCGTGTAGTACTCCACCGAATCGGAGACCTTCGACTGGCGACGCATCCCGGCGGTGTCGATCAGGATCAGCTCGCGCGCGCCCGGCTGCCCATCGGTCGACTCCCCATCGCCCGGCCGCCCGGCGTTTTCGGCGCCGGCCGAGGCGCCCTCGGGGGCCTTGACGGTCAAGGGCGTGTCGATCGCGTCGCGGGTGGTGCCCGCGAGCTCGGAGACGATCACGCGCTCTTCGCCGAGGAAGCGGTTGACCAGCGAGGACTTGCCCACGTTGGGGCGACCGATCAAAGCGAGGCGAATCACGTCGTCCTCGGCCTGCTCGTCCTCGGCCGCCGGCAGCAGTTCGACGATCCGGTCGAGCAGGTCCCCCGTGCCCAGACCCTGAGCGGCGGACACCGCCAGAGGCTCACCCAGGCCGAGGCGATGGAAGTCTGCCGCGAGGGGCAGATCGGAGACCCCGTCGCACTTGTTGGCAGCCACGATCGTGGGCAGCGGAGCGCGGCGCAACAGATCGGCCATCTCCTCGTCGCCGGGGCGCACCCCGGCGCCCGCATCCACGACCAACACGGCGACCTCGGCGTCGGCCAGGCCCGCGCGGGCTTGCTCCCTGATCGAGCCGGACAATGGATCTTCGTCCTTGAAGTCCACCCCGCCGGTGTCGATCAACACGAATGTGCGCCCGTTCCACTCGCATTCGATCTCGTTGCGGTCGCGGGTGATTCCGGCGCGCTCGTGGACGACCGCCTCGCGCGAGCCCGCCAAGCGATTGACCAGCGAGGACTTGCCCACGTTGGGGTAGCCCACTATTGCGACCTTCTGCATCGGGAGAGTATGACTGCGATCGGCCGTCCAACCCGCTGGCCGCTACGTGTGGGCGCCCCGATCGCGGGCAAGCTCGCAGATGCGCTCGAGCACCTGCTCGATCGTCATGCCCGTCGTGTCGAGCACGACAGCGCCGGGAGCGGCCTGTAGGGGACTGTGTGCGCGCGTGGAGTCGCGCTCGTCGCGCAAAGCCTGCTCGGCCATCACGGTCGCCTGATCCCCGCCCAGCTCCGAGGCGCGACGACGAGCCCGCTCGCTCGCGTCGGCGGTCAAGAAGACCTTCAGCTCGGCGTCTGGCGCCACGACGGTGCCGATGTCGCGACCCTCGGCCACCCAGTCGCCGCCGGCGATCAGCTCGCGCTGCTTGGCGACCAAAGCCTCGCGCACGCCCGGATCGGCTGCCACTGTGGATGCCGCCTCCGATACCTCGGGAGCGCGAATCGCCTCGGTTACGTCGTGCCCGTCGAGCACCACCCTGCCGGCCACCGCCGCAGTCGGGGCCTGCCTGGCTCCCCCAGCCTGGGCCTGCGCCGCTCCCCCGGCCGAGATCTCCGCGCCCGCCTCGTTCGGCTCCGCGGGGATCAGCTCGATCCGCGCCGAGCGGGCCACTTCGGCGGGCGACCTCTCAGGCGCCCGGAGTGCGAGCAGTCCGACGCATCGATACATCGCGCCGGTGTCCATATATGTGAAGCCGAGCCGACCGGCCAGAGCCCGCGCGACCGTGGACTTGCCGGCGCCCGCCGGGCCGTCGATCGCGATCAACATCTAATTCTCATCCGCCCAGCGCTCGGATGTCGCCGACGAAGCCCGGATAGGACACGTCCGCGGCCTCCATCCCCCTCACCAAGACACCTTCGCGCGAAGCGAGGCCCGCGACGGCGCCCATCATCGCCAAGCGGTGGTCGCCGGCGGCGTCGATCTCTCCGCCCTTGAGCCCGCCCCCCCGCGCTCCGCGGGGCGTGCCGCTGACAACGAAGCCGTCCTCGAGCGCCTCGATCTGGGCTCCCAGCCCGCGCAGCCCCTCGACGACGGTGGCGATGCGATCGGACTCCTTGAGGCGCAGCTCGTGGGCGCCGCGCACCACCGTCTCGCCCTCCGCGAAGCAGCCGAGCAAGGCCACCAAAGGCAGCTCGTCGATCGCGAGCGGCACCTCTTCGGGCTCCACTGTCGTTCCCTCCAGGGCCCCGTGCGCCACGTCCAGGTCGCAGATCGGCTCCTCGGCCAGCAGCTCGCCGCTCTCCCCCTCCAGGTCGCCGAACACGATCCCCCGCATCCGCTTGAGGATGCGCAGGAAGCCGGTACGCGTCCAGTTGGCGCCCACGTCGCGAATCAACAGACGCGAGCCGGGCACCAGCACTCCCGCCGCGATCGCAAACGCGGCGGAGGAGGGGTCGCTCGGCACGACCACACGCTCCAGCACGAGCTCATCGGCGTTGACGACGGTCACGTGACGCCCATTGCGATGGATGTTGACGCCGGCACGCAAAAGCATCCGCTCCGTGTGGTCGCGGCTGCGCGCCGGCTCTCCCACCGTCGTCGCGCCGTCAGCGGCGAGCGCGGCCAACAGGATGCACGACTTCACCTGGGCGCTTGCGACCGGCAGCTCGTATGAGATCGAGCGCAAACGAGCTCCCTTGATCGTGAACGGCGGAAAACGGTCCTCACGGGCGCTCAGCTCGGCGCCCATGAAGCGCAGCGGCTCGGCCACCCGATCCACCGGGCGGCGGCGGATCGACTCGTCCCCGTCCAGCGTGAAGGAGCGCCCCTCCTGCGCGGCAAGCCATCCGGGCAGCAGCCGCAACAAGGTGCCCGCGTTGCCCACGTCGATCGGGCCCGAAGGCACACGGGCCTCGCGCAGCCCCGTGCCGCGGACCGTGACGACGCCGTCGCGTTCGTCGACTAGAGCGCCCAGCGCCCTCACCGCGGCCAAAGTGGAGTCGGTGTCGGCCGCGTGCAGGTAGTTCTCGATCCGGGTCGGCTCGGCGGCCATCGCCCCGAGCAGAGCGGCGCGGTGAGAGATCGACTTGTCTGCGGGAGCCCTCAGCTCTCCGTGCAAGCCACTGGAAGGCTCGAACCGAACATCCATAGCGTCCCTAACCCTACGAACTCGCCAAGCGTTCGCGCTCTTCGCGCGCCCGCTCGTTCCAAGCGACCAAAGCGTCGGCGTCCTCGGCGTCCAATGCGTCGCGCACCCCGCTCAATTCCTTGATCGCTCCGTCGAGCGTCTCGGCGAGATAGTCCGCATTTGACATGTAGATGTCCGTCCAGATCGCCGTGTTGGCGCCCGCCACGCGGGTGGCGTCGCGGAAGCTGGGGTTCGCGCCCACAGTCTCCAGACCGTACACCGCCCCCGTCGAGAAGCTCACCGACCCAGACGGCTCCCCCATCGCGGCGGGCGCGGCCCGCAATGCTTGGGCGACGAGCACGTTGGCGAGCACATGCGGCAGGTGCGAGACGCTCGCCATCAGGCGGTCGTGGTCCTCGGGCGCAATCGCGACGGGGCGCGCACCGAGCTGCTCGATCAAAGCCACCATCCGCGCCAGGGCGGGTGCCACCTCGGCGCTCTTCGCCCCGGCTTGAACCCACGGCGCGAGATACCAAAGCGCATCGTCGAAGAGATCCTCTCGCGCGCCTTCGACTCCCGCGGTCTCGGCTCCGGCGAGCGGGTGACCGGGAACGAAACGGGGGTCCTCTATCGCACGCGCTACGTGGCGCTTGGTCGAACCGACATCGCTCACCACACATTCCGGCCCGGCCGCCCCCAAGGCCTCGAGCACGACCTCGACGGTGGGACCGACCGGTGTCGCCACGAACGCGTAATCGGCTTCGCCCACAGCTGCCGCGAGACTGTCGGCGCCACGCTCGATCGCACCCATTGCTTGGGCCTTTCGCAAAGCGCCCGCGTCAGGATCGTGGCCCACGACATGCGCGCCCAAGCGACCGCGCGCGGCGAGGCCGATCGACCCTCCGATCAGCCCGACGCCGATCACCGCGACCCTGAGAGGCCGCCTGTCCGTGCGGCCCCCCGGATCGCTCACGCGGTGGAGAACACCTTCCCGGCGAGCGCCGCCACGCGCTCAACCGTCTCGGCGTACTCGGCGAAGTCCTCGGCCAGGAGCGCCTGGGGACCGTCGCAGAGAGCCTCGTCGGGGTTGGGGTGCACCTCGACGATGATCCCGTCCGCCCCGGCGGCGGCCGCGGCCAAGGACATCGGAGCCACCAAGGAGCGTCGTCCGGCCGCGTGGCTGGGGTCGACCACGACCGGCAGATGCGAGAGCTCTTTGAGGACCGGCACCGCCTGCAGATCGAGCGTCGTGCGGTAGCTGGTCTCGAACGTCTTGATTCCGCGCTCGCACAACATCACGTCGCGGTTGCCTTCCTTGAGGACGTACTCGGCCGCCATCAACAGCTCATCCAGCGTCGCCGAGAGGCCGCGCTTGAGCAGGACCGGGCAGCGCGAGCGCCCGATCTCGGTCAGCAGGGGGAAGTTCTGCATGTTGCGAGCGCCCACCTGGATCACGTCGGCCACCTCGAGCACCGCTTCCAGGTCGCGTGCGTCCATCAGCTCGGTCACGATCGGCAGGCCCGTGCGCTCCTTGGCCTCGGCCAGCAGGCGCAAACCCTCTTGACCCAACCCTTGGAAGGCGTAGGGCGAGGTGCGGGGCTTGTAGGCGCCTCCACGCAACATCGCCACACCCGCGTCCTTGACCACGTCGGCCGTCTCCAAGAGCTGCTCGCGCGTTTCGACCGTGCAGGGCCCCGCGATCAGAGCGAAGTGATCGCCGCCGATCTTGCGCCCTTCGACGTCGATCACGGTTCGCTCGCCGTGTCGGATCTCGGCCGAGGCGAGCTTGTAAGGCTTGAGGATCGGCATCACCCTGTCCACCCCGGGCTGTCCCTCAAGGCCCAGGCCGGCGACCAAGACGTCCTGCTCCACGTCGCCGATCGCTCCGATCACCGTCAGGCGCGCTCCCTTGATTGGGTGTGCCAAGGCTCCGACGCCCTCGATCTTCTCGATCACCGCGCCGATCTCCTCCTCGTTCGCGGTCTCCTTCATGACGATCATCATTGCTTCATCCTTTCAAAGTGGGTTGGTCGCGTGTGCTTTGTCTCGTGAGCTGGGCCGGTCTTGTGAGCTCGGCCTGGATAACGGCGCTCGGTTCCTCAGAACCCGGATGCGGCCTTGACTTGCCTCCGCTCACGGGTGGAGGCCAGGCCGAAGCGCCTAGCTAAATCGCCAGGCGCAGCGAAACGACCAATACGACGTGCGGGCACTCGCAGGCACGAGCGCGGAGGCGGATGTCGAGTCGGTCGCATGCATGATCGTCTATGAGGTTTGTAGCAGAGACCCCGGGCCCCGTCCAGCCCCGCAAGAGAAACTCTCAGGTTCTTCACCTCGCCTCATCTTGGGTGGTGGACGACTCCACGCCCTACAGCACTTCGGCAAGCGCGTCCAGGAAGATCGCGTTCTCCTCGGAGGTGCCATACGTGACGCGCAAAGCCCCCGGCTTGCCCAAAGCCCCGCCGCCACGCACGAGCACGCCGCGCTCGCCGAGGCCCCGCATGACCTCGGCCTCGCGGGCCTCGGCCTGCTCGGGACCGGCACCCGGCAGATCGAACCAGCAAAAATTGGCCTGGGACTCAGCCGGCTCGATCCCCAGTGCGCGCAAGCGCTCGTCCACCGAGATGCGCTCGGCGATCGTGCGAGTGACCCGCTCGGTGACCGCGTCCTGATGGGCGAGCGCCTCCACCGCGGCGACCTGGGCGACGGCATTACAGAAGAAGGGCTGGCGTACCTGGTCGACCGCCCGCGGCAGCTCCTGCGAGCCGCACAGGGCAAAGCCGACGCGCAACCCGCACAGCCCATAGACCTTGGAGAAGGTGCGCAGCAGCACGAGATTGGGATGTGCGCCCAGCAGCTCGATCGAAGCGTCCGGGTCCTCGAGCAGGTTGAACTCGCAATAGGCCTCGTCCACGACGACGCACACGTGCCTTGGCACCTGTGCCACGAAGTCGGCGATCTCGGCCAACGGCACGGCTGTGCTGGTGGGGTTATTGGGGTTGCAGACGATCGCCAAGCGAGTGGCGACCGTGATCTCGGCCAGCATCGCGTTCAGGTCGTGGCGGTGATCGGCGCGCAGCGGGACTGTCACCGCCCGTGCGCCGGAGGCGGCGCTGAGGTGCGGATAGACCGAGAACGAAGGCCACGCGTACACCAGCTCGGCCCCCGGCTCCAGCAGCGCCTCGCCCAAGGCAAGCAGGATGTCGCACGAACCGTTGCCGATCGCGATCCTCTCGGAGGGGACGCCGTAGCGCTCTGAGAGGCGCTCACGCAGCAGCGAATTGGTGGGGTCTGGGTAGCGGTTCAGGGTCGGCAGGGCGGTGTGGATCGCCTCGAGGACCGCGGGCAGCGGTGACCAGGGCGACTCGTTGGAGGCGAGCTTGACCTTGGGTGCGCGCTGGGCATAGCCGCCGGCCGCCGGATAGGAGGGGATGCGCGCGATGCGCTCTGAGAACTCGATGGCCATCGCTGCCTATTGTGGCGGAGTCTTACTGCGCCGCCATCAGGTCGGCGCGCAGGGAGGCAGCCTCGCCGAGATAGACGTGCTTGGACTCGTGCGTGTCCTGCGCGTAATAGTGGATCAGGACACGGATCACGCGCTGTAAGGAACCGGGCACCGGAATCTCACGCGCACACAGCAGCGGCACCCGCTCGAAACCGAGTGCGCGAGCTGCCACCGCCGGAAACTCGGCCGTGAGGTCGTCGGTGACCGTGAAGATGCAGCTCACCACCTGCTCGGGCTCGAGCGCGTTGCGCCGCATGATCTCCCCCATCAGCTCGGTGGTGGCGTCCAGGATCTCCTGCGAGTCGTCTCGGAGGACCGAGATCGCGCCCCTCAGGGCGTACAGGCGTTGCGACATCGCGGCGATTCTTTCAGAGCCGGCTCCTGGAGTGGCCGCTCAGGACCTGCGCACCGACCAGCGCCGCTTGGAGGCAGCAGCTGTCGGTTGTGGCGCTTGCTTGCGATCCTCGGGGCCACCACGCAATCGAGCAAGCTCGGCGCCGGTCAGCTTGCGAGTCTCGCCAGGCGCGAGCTCGCCGAGCTTCAGCCGCCCAAACGCGACGCGCTGTAGCGCGAGTACGGGGTGCCCGACGGCCTCGCACATGCGGCGCACCTGACGGTTGCGACCCTCATGGATCGTGATCTCGAGCGCTCCTTGCGCGATCGCTCGCACCTGTGCTGGCGCGGTCATCCCATCCTCCAAGCGCACCCCCGCGCGCAGCTTGGCGATCGCGCCCTCGCCCACCGGGCCCCCACCCAAGCGCACACGGTAGGTCTTGGGCACTTCATAGCTCGGATGGGTCAAGCGTTGGGCAAGCGCACCGTCATTGGTGAGCAGGATCAATCCGCTTGAGTCCGCGTCGAGTCGCCCCACCGGGTACAGGCGCCGCGAGTCCTCCTCGACGAGCGAGACCACCGTGGGGCGACCGTGGGTGTCCTGCGCCGTGCTCAACACTCCGAGCGGCTTGTGGACCGCGTAGACAACCGGCTGCTCGGGCCCGGCGACCGGACGCCCGTCGACGGTCAAAGGAGCCTGCTCGTCAACATCCCGCGCGGGATCGCGCACGACCTGACCGGCGAGGCTCACGCGCCCTTCGGCGATCATCGTCTCGGCGGCGCGACGCGAGGCTACGCCCGCGTGGGCCAGATACTTGGCTAGGCGCATGGGCCTGCAACGATAGGGGCATGGACCTCCAACTTCTCGACCGCGAACTCGCCACGAGTGGTCAGCCCGCGTTCCGCGCTCGCCAGGTATGGGAATGGGCCGCCCGGGGCGCTGAGGACTATGAGCAGATGACGAACCTTCCCGGGCCCTTGCGCGAGTGGCTAACGGAGAACGTGCCCTTCTCGAGCCTCGAGTTGCGAGAGCAGCGCACCGCCAGCGATGGCACCGTCAAGGCACTGTTCGCGACCGCCGACGGACGTGCCTTGGAGGCCGTCCTGATGCGCTACCGCGACAAGCGCAACTCGATCTGTGTCTCCTCGCAGTCCGGCTGTCCTTTGACCTGCACGTTCTGCGCGACGGGTCAGATGAAATTCGCGCGCAACCTGACGGCCTCTGAGATTCTTGAGCAGGCGCTTCATTTCAGACGCATGACGGCGGTCGATCACTGTGTTTTCATGGGCATGGGCGAGCCGATGCTCAACCTCGAGAACGTGCTTGCGGCGTGTGAGCGATTGCCCGACATCGGCATCACCCATCGCCGCACGGCGATCTCCACAGTGGGATGGATCCCGGGCATCGAAGCGCTTGCCGCGCAGGAGATGCCGTTGCGTTTGGCCCTGTCTCTTCATGCCGCCGACGAAGCTTTGCGCAGCGAATTGATGCCGGTCAACGAGCGCTATCCTCTGGGCGATGTGATCGATGCTTGTAGGGCTTTCTACGAGCGCAAGCGCAGACGCATCTTCGTCGAGTACGTGATGCTCGCCGGCGTCAACGACCGCTACGAGCAGGCTGTGGCGCTCGCGAAGCTGCTCGAGCCGCGTGACAGCAGAGAGCAGCCGCACATGTTCAAGGTGAACCTGATCCCCTTCAATCCGACCGACTCGACCTACGAGGGATCCAGCCGTCAATCGATCGCCGCCTTCAAGGGCGCCTTGGAAGCAAACGGCATCCAGGCGACGGTACGCCTCACGCGCGGCCGGGACATCGACGCGGCATGCGGACAGCTGGCAGCGCGAGCCGCCGCATAAATACCGAGCTACTGAAGCTCAGGCTGGGGCCCGCCGCCGGCCCTGGCCTCGCCTGCTCGCAGCAGACGCTCGCGCAAGTCGGATTCCTCCTCGGGAGTGGGGTCCCACTGGCCGATGTCGGGCAACTCCTCGAGCGAGCGCAAACCGAACAGCTTGAGAAACTGGGTCGTGGTGCGATACATGACCGCGCCGAACTGCGAGCGTCCCGACTCTTCGACGAGCCCGCGCTCCAGAAGCGTGGAGGCGGCCGAGTCGGCGCTGACGCCGCGAATACGAGTTATCTCGGGGCGCGAGATCGGCTGTAGATAGGCGACGATCGCCAACGTCTCAGCCTGGGCGGGGGTCAAGACCGAGGCGCGCGGACGGCTGAACAGGCGCCTGGCGGCGTCCTCGGTCTCGGGGTCGCTTGCGAACGTGAAGCCGCCCCCCAGCTCGCGCAGGTGAATGCCGGAGTGGCCCGGCGCGTAGCGTTCGGCGAGCTCGGCGAGCGCGGCGATCACGGCCAACTCCTCGGCGGCGGCCGCATCGGAGAGCTCTTGCGGGCTCAACGGATCGGGTGCGAGGAACAGCAGAGCCTCGACGGTGCGCACGAGCACAGGCTCGGGTTCGGGCAGGTTCTCGATGTCAAGCGCGCTCGGGCGCTCGGTCTGCTCATCTGTTGCCAGCACATCATCCTGATCGGCAGATGACTGCTGATCCTCAAATGCCGGCTCGTCCTGCCCCGGCTCCTCACTCATCCGGCGCGTGCCTGTCGCGGCTCGCTTGCCTGTGCCCCAGAGGGTATGCCCCGCAATGGGGTAGCATCGGCCGCATGGACGGCGATCTCGCCGAAGTTCTCACCCTGCTCCCACCATGCCTCGCCGCGCTTGTAGAGCTCCAGGAGCGCGAAGACGGTGACCGCGACGGTCATGCGGTCCTCGCCCCGGACGGCCTCCTCGAAGGAGAATTGACCCCGTCTGAGCAGGTCGCGTAGACGGTCCAAGCGCTCGGCGACGGTGACGCGCTGGATCGAGATGTGACGCAGGTTGATCGTGGGCGGCATCCGCAACAGGCGTCCGACCGCCTGACCGAGCACCGCCGGGTTCTGGGATGCGTCCTGCGGCGGCGCGGCCGTCTTACGCAAGTGGGCCGGGAGCGGCGCGCTGCGAAAACGCACCCCCTCCTCGCTTTTGAACAGCTCGAGCAGGTGCGTCGAGGCGGAGCGGAAGCGGCGGGCTTGGAGCATCCTCTCCAGCAGCTCCTCGGCGGCCTCGCCGGGCTCGATGTCGAGCAGCTCCTCGCCGTCCTCGGCCAGCATCAGGCGCGACTTCAATTCCAAGAGCGCCGCGATCAGGACGATGAACTCGGTGGCCGTCTCGAGGTCCAGCTCCCCGCGTCCCTCCAAGTGATCGAGGTAGGCGAGCACCACGTCGGCCAGCTCCAGGTCGAGCAGGTCCACCTCCTCGCGCAGGATGAGTGCGAGCAGGAGGTCGAAGGGTCCGTTGAAGATCTCCAGGTCGAGGTCGAGCGCGGGGAGCGTCACCGGGCTACCGTACCGTGCGCGGCGGACCTACACCCATGCATTGGCGGACATCCACGAGCGTGTCGGCGGCGATCGCGCGGGCGCCCTCGGCTCCTCTGGCCAGGACGTCCTCCAAGGCCTGCTCGTCGGTGCGCAACTCGACGTAGCGCTCGCGCACGGGCGCAAGCATCTCGGTGACCGCTTCGGCTACCGCGATCTTCAAGTCGCCGTAGCCGCGCGCTTCGCGCATGTCCGCTTCGACCTGCTCGGGTGTGGCCTCGCGCGCGACGGCGAGGATTTCGATCAGATTGGAGACGCCCGGCTTCTCCGGCGATCGTTCGATCTCGCGTCCGGAGTCGGTGACCGCGCTCTTGAACTTCTTGAGGATCGCGGCGGGCTCGTCGAGCACATACACGGTGCCCTGCTCGGACCCACCCGTGGTGGACATCTTGCGCGTTGGCTCTTGCAGGTCCATGATCCGCGCGCCGACCTCGGGGATGCGGTGCTCGGGGACCACGAGCACATCCTTGCCGGCGCCGAAGCGGGCGTTGAAGCGGCGCGCCACGTCGCGCATCAGCTCCAGGTGCTCGCGCTGATCCTCGCCGACCGGGACCTCCCGCGCGCGGTATGCGAGCACGTCGGCGGCTTGCAACACCGGGTAGAGCAAAAGTCCGGCCGAGACCAGCTCGCGCTGGACCACCGACTTGTCGCGAAACTGGTGCATCCGCTGCAAGCGGCCAAGCTCCGTCACCGAGCACAACAACCAAGTGAGCTCGGTGTGCTCGGCGACGTCGCCTTGGCGAAAGAGGATGCACCGCTCCGGGTCAAGGCCGGCCGCAAGCAGGAGCGCGGTCAGGTCGTATACGGCTCGGCGCAGCTCGGTCGGGTCATACGCAACGGTGATCGCGTGTAGATCGACGATGCAGTAGAGCCCTTCGCCGCGATCCTGGCCGGCGACGAGTTGGCGGATCGCGCCGATGTAGTTGCCCAGGTGCTTGGTGCCCGTGGGCTGGATACCGGAGAAGATGCGCACGGCCAGGCAGGCTACCGCCCGGCGCGGGGCGCTCGCCGCGCAGCGGTCAAAGCGCCTGGCGGATGACCGGCTTCTTCGCGGCCGCCACCTCGTCAAGCCGACGCACAGGCGTCGTGTATGGGGCGTTCTGGGCGATCTGGGGGTCCTCCGCGGCCTCGCTCAGGATCTCGGCCAAGGCCTCGGCGAAAGCGTCGAGCGTCTCCTTGGTCTCGGTCTCGGTCGGCTCGACCATCAAGGCCTCCTCGACGAGCAGGGGGAAGTAGACGGTGGGCGGGTGGTAGCCGTAGTCGAGCAGGCGCTTGGCCAGGTCGAGCGTCTTGATCTGCAAGTTTCGCTTCATCGGGCCGCCCGAGAGCACGAACTCGTGGAGGCACAAATCGCCGTAGGCCAAGGGCAGCTGCTCCAAGACACCCAGCTCGCGCAGACGGGCGAGCAGGTAATTGGCGTTGAGGACCGCGGTCTCCGAGGCGTCCTTGAGGCCGGGGGCGCCGAGCGAGCAGATGTAGGCGTAGGAGCGCACGAAGCAGCCGTAGTTGCCCTGAAAGCCGCGTAGGCGCCCGATCGATTTGGCGCCGGGCCAGGCTTCGACGAGATCGAATGCGCCGTCGCGGCGCACGATCCGGGGCACCGGCAGGTATGGCTCGATCCGGTCTGACACGGCGATCGGGCCCGACCCGGGGCCACCGCCTCCGTGAGGCTGGGTGAAGGACTTGTGCAGGTTGAAGTGGACGATGTCAAAGCCCATGTCCCCGGGTCGGGAGAGGCCCATTACGGCGTTGAGGTTGGCGCCGTCGTAGTAGAGGGTGGCGCCCACTTCGTGCACGACTTTGGCGATCTCTTGGATGTTGGGGTCGAACAGCCCGAGCGTGTTGGGGTTGGTCAACATCAGGCAGGCAACGTCGGCGTCGGCCTTGGCGCGCAGGTCGTCCAGGTCGACGCCTCCGTCGGGGTTGGTCGCGATCTTGACGACCTCGAAACCGGCCATCGTGACGGTCGCCGGGTTGGTGCCGTGCGCGGTGTCGGGAGTGAGCACCTTGTGGCGAGTCTCGCCGCGCGCCTCGTGGTAGGCGCGCGTGAGCAGCACGCCTGCGAGCTCGCCGTGCGAGCCGGCCGAGGGCTGTAGGCACACGTGTGGAAGGCCGGATACCTCCGAGAGGGCGCGCTCAAGGTTCCACATCAGCTCCAACGCTCCCTGAGCGCGCTCGGGGTCCTGGAGCGGGTGCAGGCGGGCATGGCCGGGCAGCGCCGCGACACGCTCGTGCAGACGCGGGTTGTGCTTCATCGTGCACGAGCCAAGCGGATAGAAGCCGGAGTCGAGGTCGAAGTTGCGCTTGGACAGGCGCACGTAGTGGCGCACTATCTCGGGCTCTGAGACCTCGGGCAGGCGGGGCGGCTCGGCGCGACGCAGGTGGGCGGGCAAAAGCTCCTCCAACGACACGTCGGGAACGTCCAGCTCCGGGCACTGGAACGCGCGCCGACCCGCGGCGCCACGCTCGAAGATCGTCCTCGCCTCTTCGCGCTGAAGCGGTGTGTGCGTTTCGCCGGAGGGTGCCCTGCGCGCGTGTGTGTGCGCGCGCGCAGGGTGGCCATTTGCGTTCATTGCGACACCCGCCGAACAGCGTTCATGCGTGCACCCCCACCTGGTCCGGCCGAGCGTCCTCGTGGCCGGAGGGCAGGCCACCGCGAACCGCTCCACCTTGGGCGGCGATCGCCTCGCCCACCACCTGGACCAGCCGATCGATGTCCCCACGTGAGCGTCGCTCCGTGATCGCCACCAGAAGGCCACCTCGGTCCTCCTCGCGTCCCGTCAAGGCGTGCAGGTCCGCCCCGGGATTGACGCCCTGGGCGGCACAGTGGCGGCGCACCACGGCAACATCGGCGTCGAGGCGCACCGCGAACTCGCGCACAACCGGTTGAGAGTGCAGCGGGGAGACCCCCTCGAGCGCGCACAGCGACTTGCGGGCATAGTGGGTGCGCTTGAGCAAGAGCTCTCCGAGTTCCACGAACCCGCGTCGACCCAGCCAGGACAGGTAGACGACCCCTGCCAGGGCGTTGAGCGCTTGGGAAGTGCAGATGTTGGAGGTGGCCTTCTCGCGGCGGATGTGCTGCTCGCGCGTCTGCAGGGTGAGCACGAACCCGCGACGGCCGTCCACGTCGAGGGTCTCCCCCGCGATGCGACCGGGCATCCGGCGCAAGTACTCCTGGCGCGCCGCGAAGAACCCGAACGAGGGGCCGCCGAAATCGAGGCGATTGCCGAGCGATTGGCCCTCCCCCACGGCCACGTCCACACCGCACTCCCCCGGCGGGGCGAGCACACCGAGTGCGATCGGGTCGATTTGGGCGATCGTCACGAGCTTCTCCCCCCCAGCCTGCTTGGCGGCGGCGCACAGCGTGGCGGCGTCCTCGACCGAGCCATAGAAGTTGGGTTGGGCGAAGATCGCCGCGGCGGTGTCCTCGTCGATCGCCTGCACCCACGCATCGGGGTCGATGACGCCGTCGCGCAAACCCACCTCGACCACCTCGATGCCGTAACCGTGGGCGTAGGTGCGCAGGGTGGCAAGCGTGTGGGGGTGCAGGCCGGCGGAGACCACGAAGCGCGAGCGGCCGTTGTGGAGCTTTGCCAGATAGCCCGCGGAGGCGACCGCGCTGGGCCCCTCGTACACGGAGGCGTTGGAGACGGGCAGGCCCGTCAGCTCGCAGATCGCGGTCTGGTACTCGAACATGACCTGAAGGCCACCCTGGGAGATCTCGGGCTGGTAGGGCGTGTAGGGCGTCAGGAACTCGGAGCGCTCCATCAGCATGTCCACAATCGAAGGCACGTAATGGTCGTACATCCCGGCGCCCAGGAAGCACAGCTCGTCCTCGGCGCTCGAGTTGCGGGCGGCGAGCGCGCGCAGATGCTCGTAGACGTCCTGCTCGCTCGTGCCCTTTAGGGTGCTTGCGCCCTTCAGGGTGGTTTGGCCGTCGGGAAGGTTGAGCGGACGCGCGAGCCGCACCGCCTCGGGGATCTGGCGCTCGAAGATCTCCTGCACGGAGGAGACGCCTATGGCCGCGAGCATCGCGGACAGGTCGCTGTCGGTGACTGATGTGTAGCGGGTCAAGTCTCGAGTCAGCCTAGCCGCTCGTCCGGGAGGCACGGATGTGAATGCATTTTTCCGAGAAGCTTCACACCTGCAATTGTTTGCCAACTGAAGGATCGCGCAATTTTCAACACAACACTCCGCCGCTCCGCCATCCCGCGCGCAGCCTGACCGCTACGCAAGGCTCGCGCTGTAGGCGTCGGCGTCCAACAGCGATTCACGCTCGGCGGGATCGGACATGCGCACCTTGACCAGCCAGCCCTCGCCGTAGGGGTCCTCGTTGATCGCATGGGGAGTGTCGGCAAGCGCGTCGTTGACCTCGACGATCTCACCGGACAGGGGCGCGACCACATCGGAGACGGCCTTGACCGACTCGACCTCGGCGTAGGGCTCGTCCTTGACCAGCTTGGTGCCCGGCGCGGGCGGTTCGAAGAAGACGACCTCCCCGAGCGCGTCCTGGGCAAACCATGTGATGCCGAGGACGGCGACCTCGGGCTCGGAGGGGTCGATCCGGGCCCAGTCGTGTTCGGGGTGGTACAGGAGGTCGTCTGGGTAGCTCACCTCGGCCATCGGCGCTGCTCCTCGTCTCGGCGTTGTGCTTGGGGGCGAACGATATTGACCCGGCGGGACGGTCTTCGCTTCATGTCTTCTTGGCCACGAAAGGTTTCGCGTGAACCTTGGCGTCGCGTAGGCGACCGCGTACGTCGATCTGGAAGGGCGTGCCCACCTCGGTGCGATCGGCCGGCACATAGGCCATGCCGATCCCGACCTCCAGACAGGGCGAGAGCGTGCCACTCGTGACGACTCCGCCATCTACGATCGGATTTCCCTGTCGCGCGATGCCTGGGCCGTCGAGCGCGAACGCGATCAACCGCTGGGCGGGCTGGCCGCCGGGACTCATCGCCGGCGCCACCGTCGAGGAAGTGGAGCTGGTGGCGAAGGCCGCGCGCGCCTCGCGGATCGCCTCGGAGCCGATGAAGTCTGTGTCCTCGCGACAGCACCAGCCGAGGCCCGCTTCGATGGGGTCGCGCTCGAGCGAGAGCTCGTTGCCGTACAAGTGAAAGCAGGCCTCCAAGCGCAGGGTGTCGCGTGCCCCCAGACCGCAGGGCGCCGCGCCGCGGTGCACCAACTCGTCCCACAGCGCGTGGGCGTCCTCGGGTGAGAGCAGTAGCTCGACCCCGTCCTCGCCGGTGTAGCCGGTGCCGCAGACGAGGACCTCGGCGCCCGAGAGCCGGCGGGGAGAGACGCTCATGCGAGCCGGGAGCGGAGTATCGGAGATCGCCTGGACGATCTCTCGGGCGAGCGGGCCCTGGACGGCGAGCATCGCGTAATCGTCGATGCGATCGAGAACCTCGGCGTCAAAGCCATCGGCATGGGACTGAAACCAAGCCAAGTCGCGTTCGTGGTTGGAGGCGTTGGTGACGGTCAGGTAGCGGCCCGGCTCCAAGCGGTAGGTGAACAGGTCATCCAAGACCCCGCCTCGCTCGTCACAGAGCACCGAGTATTGAGCCCCTCCGACAGGAATCTTGGACACGTCGTTTGAGAGCAGCCTTTGCAGCAAGGCCTCCGCTTGCGGACCAGCCGTTTCGATCTCGCCCATATGCGAGACGTCGAAGATGCCGCAGCGCTCGCGCACCTCCATGTGCTCGGCGCGTACTCCGAGGGGGTACTGGACTGGCATCTCCCAACCGGCGAAGTCCACCAGCTTGGCGCCGGCGGCCACGTGTCGGTCGTACAAAGCGGTGCGGCGCACCGCGCGCAGGCTAGCGCAGGAACGGCGGGACGTCGATGTCGTCGTCGGAGATCTCAAGCGCCGAGCGCTGGCGATCGTCGATGCGCGGGCCACGATCGGGACGTCCGGACTCGCGGCGCTTGCGGTCGCCGCGCACCGCTCGTCCGGGACGGTGGTCGAAGCCGGTGCCGATCACCGTGACACGCACCTCGTCGCCCATGGCCTCGTCGATCACCGCGCCGAAGATGATGTTGGCGTTGGGGTCGGCCGCGTTCTGGATGATCTCGGCGGCGTCGTTGACCTCGAACAGACCCAGGTCTTTGCCGCCGGTGATGTTCAAGAGGATGCCGGTAGCCCCGTCGACGGACTCTTCCAAGAGCGGTGAGGAGATGGCGGCGCGGGCCGCGTCGGCGCAACGCGCCTCGCCACCCGCGGTGCCGATTCCCATGAGAGCCGAACCGGCGTCGTGCATGATCGTGCGCACGTCGGCGAAGTCGAGGTTGATCAGGCCGGGAATCGTGATCAGGTCGGTGATGCCCTGCACGCCCTGGCGCAGGACGTTGTCGGCCTCGCGGAAGGCGTCGAGCATCGAAGTGCGTCGCTCGACGACCGCGAGCAGCTTCTCGTTGGGGATCACGATCAGGGTGTCCACGACCTCGCGCAGGCGCTCGATGCCCTCGACGGCCTGTCGCCCGCGCTGGGAGCCCTCGAACTCGAATGGCCTGGTGACCACGCCGACCGTGAGCGCGCCGATCTCGTTCTTGGCGATCTCTGCGATCACGGGCGCCGCGCCGGTGCCGGTGCCGCCGCCCTCGCCCGCGGTGACGAACACCATGTCGGCGCCCTTCAAGGCCTCCTTGATGTCATCGCGCGACTCCGCCGCGGAGGCGAACCCAACCTCGGGATTGGCCCCGGCGCCAAGCCCATGCGTGGACTCGTGGCCGATGTTGAGCTTGATGTCGGCGTCGCACATGGCGAGCGCCTGAGCATCGGTGTTGGCGGCGATGAACTCGACGCCCCTGAGTCCTGCATCGACCATCCGCGAGACCGCGTTGGTCCCGCCTCCGCCGACTCCCACGACCTTGATGACCGCCAGGTAGCTGCCGCCGCTCTCCATGATGTCCGAGCCTTCAAGTAGTTGTTTAAGGTTTGCCCCGCACTGCGGGACAAGCCGTCAGAATACGCAAGTTATGCAGGGAACTTCGCCCTGTCAACGGCAACCCTCACTCTCGCAACTTTCGTTGCATAACCGCCAACCCTCGACCACCCATCGAGAATTGACTTCGAAACGACGTAACCCTGAAGGGTAGCTTCAGCCTTTGGGCGCGGCTTCCCCACCGGTCGGCGAGGCGGTTTCCGAAGGAGCCGACACCGCTTCGCTTTCGCTTCCGCCCCCGGTTTTGCTCGCGCCGCTTTTAGCTCCCGCGCCACCCGAACCGCCCGAGTTGCCCGACGGCGCCGTTTCGCTTTCGCCGCTGCCACCGGTGCCAGAGGAGCTGCTCGCCGCTTCTTCCGATTCCTTGGAGCCACTTGGCGTGGAGGTGGACGTGGCTGCCGACCCACCGGCGGCTTCGGACAATCTCAAGGCGAGCGCGGCGGCAGTCGGATCCGCGCTTGAGGTCGGCGAGGAGACGGAGGAGGAGGAGGAGGAGGAGGCGCCGGAAGGTGCGGAGGCGGTGGACGTCGACGCCGAAGTGGTGGAGGACCCGCCCGACGACGCGCTCGCGGGAGCGGTGAATCCGGCGGCGGGACGTTCGGGCAGGCGCACGTCGATGTAGAGCGCGCCGGCCGCGTTCGGTGAGGCGAGCACGCGAGCGAGCGACATCCACTTGGCGTGTGGACGGGTCGCGTCGCCGAAATAGGCGAGCAGTCCGTTGCCCATCGCCACGGTGAGACCTTCCGGACCGGCATAGACACGCGCCACGTGCCTTGCAAGCGCCGGTGGTGCGGCGCCGAGAACGGTCACGGCTTCAAGCGCAAAGCCTTCGCCCAAACGCGCCCCGGCCGCAGGCTCGACGCCAGCGGACACGAGCGGCAGGCTGCTCGACAGCCAAGCCGGGCCGAGCACCGTCCCGTCGGCGGCTACAGCGGTGCGCTGTCCGGCGCTCTGCAAGGCAGCCACGGGGGGGCGCTCCACGACGGAGATCCGGACGGTGTGGGGAAGCTCTGTCTTGACCTCGACCGCGCCGACGATCGCAAACGAAGCCACGGCGGAGCGCAGCGCCGCCGCGTTGAAGTCCATCGTGCTCATGCGCTTGGCCGCGTCGTCCAAGGCATTTCGGATCTCGATCGACTCCGGGCCGTGGACACCGGTTATGTGAACGTGGCGGACAGCCACGAAGGAGGAATCGCGCAACCACAGCCATCCCCCCGCCAACACGGGCACGAGGATCGCGACGGCCAAGCCCGCGCGCCAGGCGATGCGGTTGCCCCTGAGCAATTCGAGCGCTCCACGCGCGCGTGTCGCGAGTCCACGCGTCACGCCGCCGCGCCGGTAGCTTCCGCGGCGGGAGAGCGGCAAGGACAATTCCATGCGAGCTTGTTCGACCCGATCGGACAAACCCCTTGTCCGATCGAGGGTTTCTCGTTGCCCCATCGAGGTTTGCCTGTTTGAACCGTCCCGCGAGGAGGGTACACTGGAGCAGTCCGGGCTTCACCGATGAGATGAGACGATGAGCGCGATCAAAGTCGCCAAGTTCTTGGGGCTGGTTGCACTGCTGGCGATCGGCCTGGCGGCCGTCGGCGTCGGCACAGGTCTTGGCAGCCTCGAATCGCGTCTTTCGAGCGCGTCGGATTCGCGCGGGATGCTGCCCGCGACCAAGCTCACCGCACTCCCCCATCGCACCATCTCAGACGGCACCTTGGCGGTACGCGTGAGGCTCTCCGGAGCGCCCGCCTCGTTTTCCCCGCGCCCCACCTTCGTGCCGGCGGTCGCCGGCACATGGGCGATCAACGGCGACTCGGAGATCTTCACGCCGGCGTCGACGCTCGACCCGTGCGCCAGCTACACGCTCACGATCCCCGCGGCGAGCACCGCTGTCTCGCATTCCCCGCTCGGCACCACTCGCAGGGTGAGCATCAGGGTGGCGTGCCCGTCGGTGCGGGGGCTGCAGCAGCTGCTCGCGCGACTCGATTACCTGCCCTACAAATCGCACTCCTCCGAGCGAGCCCGCGCGCTTGAGGACGAAACCAGCTATGCCGCGAGCGAGAGCGAGGCCCACCTGGCCAGGCGGATCGCCGCGATCGACGCTTTCGACCCCACCCGGGAGACGCCCCAGTCGCGTGTCGCGGACGCTCCGCCACTGGAATACGGCCAGCTGGACGAGACCACCAAGGGCGCGCTGATGGTGTTCCAGAGCAACCACGAACTGGAACCGACGGGCGAACCCGACAGCGCCACTTGGACCGCCCTCTTGAAGGCCGCGGAGAAGCACGAACGGGACCCCTCGCCCTACACATTCGTGACAGTGAGCGAGTCGCTCCCGGAGACACTTGAGGTCCACAAGGGCAGCCATGTGGTGCTCACCACGCCCGCCAATACAGGCGTCGCGGGCGCGGAAACGGCCCAAGGCATCTTCCCGATCTTCTCTCGTTTCACCTCGACCACGATGGTCGGCACCAACCCGGACGGCTCCAAATACTCAGACCCGGGCGTCCCTTGGGTCAACTACTTCAACGGCGGCGACGCGGTCCACGGCTTCCCACGCGGCTCCTACGGCACACCCCAATCCAACGGTTGCGTGGAGTTGCCGATCGAAACGGCGCACACCGTCTACGACATGCTCCAGATCGGGGACATCGTCGTGGTCAGCTGAGAGCGCTCGACCGAACCGAACCTCCCAGCGTCCCCGAGATCCGATCTCGGGCCACATGAGGCAAACCAACCCATTCGGGTGGGCCCTGATCCCCACCGCGGAGCATTACGGTCCCATCGCCCAGCGGGAAGCCGATACGTAGGGTGATGGCAGGGGCATCTGAGATAAACGCATCGACGACGCAAGCGTCGTCGCGAGCCACCAACAACAGGCGACGCTGGGCGACGCTCGCCGCCGCGATCCTGCTCACGGGTCTTGCGATTTCGCTCCTGTCGGGCGTGGCTTGGCGCTCAAGCGTGCAAAAGCACGAGGCCCAGGCGTTCCAGACCAGCTCCACCGACGTCACCGAGACGCTTGAGACGATGCTCAACCGCGACACCGACTTCGTCGCGGGTCTGCGATCCGTCTTGACGATGCAGCCGCACTTGAGCGCCACCGGTTTCGACCAGTGGTACACGGGCCTCGAAGGCAAACGCCGTCAGGTGGGAAGCCTTGGCAGCAACGTGATGGTCTCGGTGCCGGCGAGCGAACTTGCCGCTTTTCAGGCCCGCCGCAACGTCGATCCGGCGTTTCGAGCGCTGATCGGGAACAAAGTCGTGGCGGTCAAGACCAAAGGGCGCGCTCGCTACTGCCTGCTCTCGGCGGGCGGGACAGTCGTGCCGTACACCCCCACGGTGACGCGACTGCTGCAGGGCGACTGGTGCGATCCGAACTCCCCGATCGGCTCCTACAAAGACGGCGCGGCCACCCAGGCGACGATCACGCGCGTGGCCACCGATACCGGCCAGTTCGTCGTCTACCCCGTAAACGCCCAGGGAGTGCAGACGCTCTTCCTCGAAACCGCCTTCTACCGTCAGGGCGCCAAGCTCCGAACTACAGCCCAGCGTCGCGCGGCGGTCGCCGGATGGATCGCGAGCTCCTTCGACGTCTCAACCCTGATCCACTCGGCGCTTCGCTCCTACAAGCACATGGGCGTCTCGCTCTACCACGCCAATCCAGGCGGCCCGATGGAACTTGTGGGACGCGATGGAACGGCCGGCGGCGACACTCCCTACAGCCACAGCGCGGCCCTGGAACTCAACGGCCGCTGGCTCGCGGTCGCGCGGGGGACCACGCCCACCGGCGGTCTGTCCGCCAACGCGCAGGGGCTGCTGGTCTTCGTTGCCGGCGCACTTGTGAGCGCGCTGCTCTCGGCGCTCGTCCTGGTGCTCTCTCGCTCGCGCGAAAAGGCCTTGGCGTTGGTGGATGAGAAGACCGGCGAGCTGCGCCACCAGGCGCTGCACGACGCCCTCACCGGATTGCCCAACCGAGTCCTTACGATCGATCGCGCCGAACAGATGCTGGCGCGTGCGCGCCGCCGCCAGATTCCGGTGGCCGCCCTGTACGTGGATGTGGACGGCTTCAAGCACGTCAACGACACATTCGGCCATGCCGCCGGAGACGAGTTGCTGCGGATGGTCGCCGAGCGGCTCTCAAGCGTGGTGCGCGAGGGTGACACGGCCGGCCGGCTGGGCGGCGACGAGTTCGTGGTCCTCGTCGAGGGCTCCAGGTTGGACGCGGGACCCGAGCTCGTGGCCGAGCGGCTGCTCGATGTGCTGCGCCAGCCCTACGACATGAGCGGGGACGTCCGCAGGTGCCTGTCGATCACGGCAAGCGTGGGCGTCGCGATGGGAGTGCGCGAGAGCGCCGACAACCTGCTCAACGACGCAGACCTGGCCCTGTATGAGGCCAAGGCGGCAGGCAAGAACAGGTACATGATCTTCGAGTCCGACATGCATGCGGCCGCACACGACCGCATGGAACTCGAGATGGACTTGAACGAGGCGCTGGGCGACGAGGAGCTGTTTTTGCTCTACCAGCCACTTTTCGACCTGCGCTCCGAACGCGTGATCGGCGTCGAGGCGCTGCTGCGTTGGCGCCACCCCGCTCGCGGCGTGGTCTCACCGGTCGTGTTCATTCCGATCGCCGAGGAGAGCGGGCAGATAGTCCCGATCGGTCGCTGGGTGCTGCACACGGCCTGCGAGCAGACCGCTGAGTGGCGTCGAAAAGGCAGCAAGATCGGGGTGTCTGTCAACGTCTCGGCGCGCCAGCTCGACCACGACGACTTGATCGAGGACGTAAGCAGCGCCTTGGAGAGCAGCGGCCTTGACCCGGCGGCGCTGACGCTCGAGATCACCGAGACGACGCTGATGCGAGACGCGCACGCCACTGCCCGCCGTCTGGCCGAACTGAAGGAGCTCGGCGTGCGTCTGGCGATCGACGATTTCGGCACCGGCTACAGCTCGCTGGCCTACCTGCGCCAGTTCCCGGTGGACGCGCTGAAGATCGACCGCTCGTTCATCAGCGAGATCGCCGGGTCCAAACAGTCAACGGCGCTGATTCACACGCTTGTGCAGTTGGGTAAGACCTTGCACTTGGAGACGCTCGCGGAGGGGATCGAGGAGCAGACTCAGCTCCGCACGCTGCAACGAGAACATTGCGATTTGGGACAGGGATTCCTGTTCGCGCGTCCGCTCGAGGTCCCCGCTATCGAAGAGTTCTTGGACACCGAGGGAGAACAGGCCGGACCCGGCGTGCGCTCGCACTCCTCGGCGACGAGCTGACCGCCGCCACGCCCCGATCCAGGCTGTGAGCTTGCCAAGCGTGAGACGATGAGGAGATGGCACACCTTGGCGGTTCGGCCAGCAGCGACATCGACGCACCTTTGAGCGAGGTGTGGGAGGCCGTGGAGGATGTCCTGGCGGCGCCGCTTTGGCAAGGAGGATTGGACACGATGAACGCGCTCGAGCACGACGCCGACGGCCGCGTCACGCTCGTGGAAACCGAGAACGACATCAAGGTGAAGCGGGTCAAAGCGCGCGTGCGCTTTGCCTACGAGGGGCCACACCGCTTGGCGTGGAGCCAGGAGCAGGGTGACATGAAATCGGTCGAGGGCTCGTGGGAGCTCGAGGAGCTCGGCAAGAAGCGCACACGAGCCACTTACAACCTCGACGCCGACCCTGGCCGCGTCCTCGGAATGCTGATCCGAGGTCCGGTGGAGGCGGCCACACGCGCGATCTTCGTCAATGGCCGCCCCGACGAGCTGAAGCGCTACGTCGAGGGGGACTCGCGCTAGCCGCGCGTCTCCGCCTAGCCGAACGCCACAGATCGCGCTCGACCGACTGCCTTGAGTACCGCCAACGGGATTCGAACCCGTGTTACCGCCGTGAGAGGGCGGCGTCCTAGTCCCCTAGACGATGGCGGCGTGTCTAGTCGCCGTCGAGGCTAGCAAAGCGGGGCGCGGAATGGGGATCGTGAGGGCGTTTGGCCCCGGCGGCGCCTCATCGCTTCGGCCCGATGACTACCGGCTCAAACGATAGTCTCATCGGTCCGGCTGTCCGGCGTGCGAGGCGCTACTGTGTGCTCATGTTGCCCTCGATTGATTTCACGATCGCCTTCGATGAGCCCGACGAAGAGGGCTGGGTGGTCGCGCGTGTGCTTGAGGTTCCGGGTGCTCTCAGCCAGGGCCGCACGCGAGAGGAGGCACGGGAGAACGTGCTCGATGCGCTGCGCACAGTGCTCACGCCGGACGATGAGCTCTCAGGGCGACGCTCGGGCGAGGGCTTGGAGCATCTTCGGTTCGTCGCTGCGGCGTGAAGCGGCGCGATCTGGAACGTCATCTGCGTGAGCACGGCTGCCGGGAGGTGGGCGGTTCAAAGCACGCAAAGTGGCGTGGGCCGAATGGGGATGTCTCGGCCCTCCCGCGTCACAGACAGATCGGGCCGGGGCTGACGCGAGCCATATGTGAACAGCTCGGCGTCTCGGCACCGTCGAACCCGCGCTGACTGCTGCCTCCTCGTGTAGAGCGGCAAGCAGAAGCGGGCTCAACGGGTTTGAGTCCGAAGACTGGGTTCCGAAGGAATGCGGCTGAGAGGACTCGAACCTCCACGCCCATAAGGGCACGGCGACCTGAACGCCGCGCGTCTACCAATTCCGCCACAGCCGCGGGGTCGGAGCAACTTAGCAGGACCCTGCAAACGGCAGCGCTTCATCTCTGCGAACGCACGTTCTTATTCTATGTCGCCGCGGCCGACGAACCGATGATGCCCCAGGTTGCTGCTGGCGCGTTGTCCTGAGTAGCCCCTGGGATCTGGGTCGAGCGGCCGTCAGGCGGCGATCGTCCGCCCCAACTCGCCTCGCCGGAATAGAAGGCGGGATGCCATCCGCCGACCCGCCCCAGCGCTACCCTCAAACCAATGCGCAGCCTGCTCCCCGACCCACCGCCCGTCGAGCCTCAAGCTGTCCTGGAGCGCCGCCGGCGCCTTGGCCAGGACCGCAAGGACGAGGTTTGGGAGGGGGTGCTGCACGTGGTTCCCGCTCCGAGCCATAGACACTCCACACTCGGCGCGCAGGTCAAGCGCCTGCTGGCGCCGCCGGCCGCCGCGGCGGGACTGGAAGTCACCGACGACTTCAACCTTGGCGACTCCAAGGAGGACTTCCGCGTGCCCGACGGAGGTCTTCACCGTCCCGGCGCCGCAGAGATGTGGCACCCGACGGCTGCCCTTGTGCTCGAGATCCTTTCGCCCGGGGATGAGACCTGGCAGAAGCTCCCCTTCTACGCCGCCCACGTGGTCGACGAGATGTTGATCGTCGACCCTGACACCCGCACAGTGCACTGGCTCGCCCTGAACGGCGAGCTCTACGAGCCGATTGAGAGCAGTGGCGTGATCGACTTCGGGCCGACCGAGCTGGCTCGGCAGATCGACTGGCCCTAGCCTGCAACTGCGCCAACGCCGTACAAGCTGGCGCCGATCGCCGCGCCCGCAGCGTATGCTCCCCTGAAGTCTAATGCCCGATAGATGGAAGTGAGCCGATGATCAGGCAAGTAGTCGACCGGCGCGAGATGCATCGCTATGTCGAGGCGATGCGCGAACAGCTCGACGCGCCCGAGCTGCAGGACTCCGCCGCGCGCGCCGCCGCCACGTTCGGGGGACAGGGAGATCCGGTCGCCCAGCTGCGGGCGGCGCTACCGCCGGTGGCACCGGGACTGGCTTCCTCCGGTGGCAGGAAGACCACCGAGGTCCCATTCATGTCGCGCGATCCGATCCAGAGCCTTATGCAGAGCACCCTCGAGGGCAAGCTTGCCGACCGTGGAGTACCCGGAGTCTCGCCCGCGCACCGTGGCCCCTTGGGCTGGCTGATCCACTGGATCGAGTTGATCTTGCACCCTGTGCGCTTTGGCCCGGAGGACCCCAACTGGGTCATCGACGTGGCCGGCGCGGTACTCGATCGCCTGGCCCGAGGCAATCATGCCTTCAACAAGCTGCCGGCCGAGTACGAGATCGCCGATAACGCCTGCGTCGTGGTCGTCGGCGATTGGGGGACCGGGCTTCCACGGGCGCGCAGAGTCGCCGAGCACATGGCCGAAGAGGTAACGAAAGCGCTCTCGGAAGATCGCGAGGCGCATGTGATCCACCTGGGCGACATCTACTACTCCGGCGAGGAGCGCGAGGTGCGCCACCACGTGCTCGCTCCCGGAATGTGGCCCGTGACAGCAGAGCAGGCAAGCGCAGGGATCACGTCGTGGTCGCTGAACGGCAATCACGACATGTACGGAGGCGGCTTCGGCTACTTCGAGACGCTGCTCGGCGACGCGCGCTTCGCAAAGCAAAGCTCGCCCGACGGCAAGCCCACCAGCTACTTCCGCCTGCGCTCGCCCTCATGGGACATCGTGGGTCTTGACACAGCCTGGGATCCAGACGTGCTCTCGCTCGGAATGGTCGGCGTACTGGAGGACCCCCAAGCCGCCTATGTGCAGCGCGTGGCCGGGGAATCGGAGCGCAAGCTGATGCTGCTCAGCCACCATCAGCTCCTCTCGGTGTACGACACCGAAGATCTCGGCCCCACCCTGCCCGAGAAGCTCGGGCCCGTGCTGAAGGACGGGCACGTCGACGCTTGGCTATGGGGCCACGAGCATCGCCTGATGGGCTTTCACCCGGCGGGTGGCGTCAAGAACCCTCGTTGCATCGGCCACGGCGGCGTGCCCGTGCTGATGACCCACACCCCCGAAGAAGCGATCGAAGAGCCGGGCGCGTGGCAGGAAACCGACTTCTCGCGCTACCGAGGCGAGCATTGGGGACGCATGGGCTTTGCCGTCCTTGACTTCGCCGGTCCGGAAATCCACGTGCGCTATCGCGACGAAGAGGGCGACACCCCGCACAAGGAGACGATCAAGTAGAGACTCGCGCCGCTGTGCCACATGAAGTCCTGGTCCAGCGCGGAGGTGGAGATCGCGACTTCGTTGCCGCCTAGGGCCCTTCGCCGAGGATGGTGTCCGCGAAGCGGTCGGCCAGCGCCGCGATTGTCAGGGAAGGGTTCGCGCCGACCGGTCCCGGCATGACCGAGCCGTCGGCGATATGCAAGCCCGGCTGGCCGAACACGCGACCGTGGGAATCGACGACACCCTCGTGCGGCGAGTTGCCCATGCGGCAACCGCCAAGCGAATGGACGGTGATTAGACGGTCCTCGTACCACAGCGGATCGTCACGAAACTCTCCCCCCAGCTCGCGCGCCATTTCACGCGAGAACGAGCGCACACGCTCGAAATAGTCGTGCGAAGGCCCGTCCTGGGAGAACTCGATCTCCAGGCGTTTGCCGCCCAAAGTCATCTTTCCGCTGGGTACGTCGCGACCCATGCCCAGCAGTGGCAGCACGGTCGAGGACAGCTCGCAGTCGCCGAGGAGGCTGGAGATTACCGCGCCGATCTCGCTGTGGCGGTGGCGCGGATGGCGAAACAGCGAGCCTATGAACCGAGGGATCTGCTCGAGGAGGTTCTTGGGCGCTTCCAAGGCCTCGAGCGCCCAGCTGGCCAGCTGCGGATAGCCGGCGTCCTCCAGGTAGAAGCCCCGTTCTTGCTCTGGCGGCACGCCACCGCCGGTGTCGAGCGCGTCCGGCATGCGAATCGCACTGGTGATCACGGGCCCGCGCGCCGCGTCGATCACCAGCGGCTCCTTTTTGCCGTCGGCGGCTCGTTGTGAGCAGTGAAGGGCGAAGCTGAGAAAATCACCGTTGCCGGAGAAGCCAAGGCCAAGCTGGCTCTTCGACATCCCGGGCAGAGCGTCGCTGTTGAGCAGCATCAGCCGTGTCGTGCCGAGCGTGCCCGCCGAGAGAATCAGGTGTTTGCAGCGCAGGGTGTGCAAAGGCAGCTCGGTGCTCTTCACCGGACGTCCTTCGTCTTCAGGCTCGCGTCGCACGTAGTTGACCAGGTAGCCGCCCCGGTCGGCCGGCTCGAAGCTGCGCACCTCACAGCGGGTGCGCAGCTCGGCGCCCGCCCTCCAAGCATCTGTCAGGTAGTTGTAGTCGAGGGTGTTCTTGGCGCCATAGTTGCAGCCGACGTCGCACTCGCCACAGAGCTGGCAGGTCGTGCGAGTGCGCCCGTGCAGATTCCCAGCTTCGCGGATCGGCTCGCCCGGCACCGCCTGAGCGCCTTCGTTGGCGAAGGTGACCGCCAGCGGCGCCAATAACCACTCGGCCGGGGAGCCGCGCTGTTTGAGACGCTCAGCCGCGTCGCGGTAGGCGAGCACCTTCTGCGTTTTGTCATAGGGGTGCTGGGCCAGCGGGAACTCCTGGACCCCGATGCGTAACTCGACGCGCTCGTAGTGAGGGTCCAAGTCCGCGCGCGTGACCGGCCAATCCTCATAGCCTCCGCCGGCCAGGTCTTCTTTGACGAACCAGTGCTCGTCCTTGCGGATGAAGACGTTGGCGTAGATCAAAGACCCGCCGCCGAGGCCGCTCGCGCAAATCGCGTCGATCCCATCGAAGGACCACACGTCGAACATGCCGTGCAGGCCCTCGTTCGGCTTCCAGAAATTTCGCTTGACCTCCAACGGACTGCGGGGAAAGCTCTGCGGCGGATAGTCCTTGCCGCGCTCCAGCACGCACACTTTCCAATCGGCCTGAGCCAGGCGCGCCGCGGTCACCGATCCTCCGAAACCCGAGCCGACGACAATCGCGTCGAAATGCTCGGGAGCGCGATCTACCGCAGCCATATCCGAATAGTACTGGCCAGTGGGATCTTGTGCCTGGACCCCCGCGTCTGGATTTCGCGAGATCCGTCTGCAAGGATCGGCTCAACCGGCGAGGAGCGCCGCGTGGCTGGCTAGGCTTCACGACCGTGAACAACAAGAGTCCTCTCTCCGCGAACACCAAACGCCTGACTGCGTTGAGCTGTGCCGTGGCTATGTTCGCCTGTCCCGCGGGCGCCCTGGCAAGCGACCCCACGACCGGCGGCTCGAACCCGCAGACGGCTGCCGCGACCACTCCGGCCACGCCTACGAGCCAGACGACCACGCCCACGGCCACGACTCCAGCGACGACGACTCCCGCCACGACGCCGGCCACCACACCCCCTGCCAAACCCACGGTGCACACCCGCGTCACGGCCCTGCCGCACTCGACGATCACAGACGGAACCGCGCCCCTGAAGGTCAGGCTTTCAGGTGTGCCCGCGCCGGGCTCGCCGGTACCGATGCTGACCCCGGCCGTCGCCGGCAAGTGGAGCACCGTCGGCGACTATGTGTCCTTTCAGCCCAAGTCCACCTTGGAGCCCTGCTCGAGCTACACGTTGACCGTGTGGGCGGGCACGACGGCCACCGGCGATCTGCCGCTGGGCGGGCACCGGCGCCAATACAAACTGAACGTGGTCTGCCCCGGCTTGCAGGCCCTACAGCAGGCATTGGCGCGCTTGAACTATCTGCCCTACACAGTCGACGCCTCGCACGGGCGCAACAGCGGCGACAAAGCCGAGTCCCGGGCGCTCGCGGCCCGCTATGCCTTCGATCCGCCCCAGGCGACCCTCTCGCCGAACGTGCCTCATGCGCCGGGCCTTCGCTACGGGTCGCTTGACCCCACCACACGCGGCGCCTTGATGGTCTTCCAAGAGAACCACGGCATGTCCCCCAGCGGCTCGCCCGAACCTTCCACTTGGGCCTCGCTGTTGGCCGCAGAGACGCTCGGCCACGGCGATCCGCAGCCCTACACGTTCGTGACCGTCAGCGAGTCGATCCCCGAGACGCTCGAGGTCCACCGGGGCAGCCACGTGGTCCTGACCACCCCGGCCAACACGGGCGTGGCCGGAGCCACCACCGAACAGGGCACATTCCCGATCTACGCCCGCTACACCTCGACGACTATGACGGGCACCAACCCGGATGGCTCCAAATACTCAGACCCGGGCGTGCCTTGGGTCAACTATTTCAACGGCGGCGACGCGGTCCACGGCTTTCCGCGCGCGTCGTACGGCACGCCGCAGTCAAACGGCTGCGTCGAGCTGCCGATCGGAACGGCGGGTCAGGTCTACCCGCTGCTCGCGATCGGCGATCTCGTGATCGTCAGCTAACGGCTGGCGCTGCCGTCGCGACCGCGCTGAACCAGCACGATCGACATTCCCATGCCGACCAGAAGCACGCCGGCGATGATGATCCAGCGCAGGTCGAGACCCGTGAAAGGCAAGGTGCTTGCTTTCTTGGCCGTTGTGGCCGTCGGTTCGGTGCTCGAGGAGGGCGTGGATGAGGTGCTCGTCGGTTCTTTGCTTGCCGTACTCGACGTTTTCGTCGGCGCCGCTTCGCCTTTGGGCGTGGGCGTCGTTTTCGGAGCCGGTGAGGTCTGGCTGTAGCCGCTCGTCGGTTCGGCGGCAATGGCCGTCGAGGCTCCGCCCACGATCAGGACGAGCGCGAGCGGGAGTGCGAGCAGCCCGCGACGCATCGTCCGGCGCCGCTGCGCGCGGCCGCTTGCGGTCGCCGCCTTTGCCGTGCTTGGCCCGGGGGCCATGAAGTCAATTCGCATGTTGCTATCTCCCGCGTCCGGTGGTTCGCTTGGGCTCCCCTGCGAGGAGCCCCTCATTTCCTTTGAGAGCCTTGCCAATCGCTTGGCGATGCTGCGATCGCGTCAGTCTACCCGAGAACCCTTTTTGCTCGATGACCGATTCTCCTGCATGGTGTTCCGCAAAACCCGTGGTCGCAAACACCAATCAGCCGGAGCGGACGATCGAACCGGACGGGGGACGTCCTTCGATCTGGGCTTCCCCGCAGTCGCGCCGGCAACGCTCGTAGATCGTTCGCATACCGAGCAGCTGGGGAACCGTCACGAAACGGTAGCCGCGGGCGCGCAGCGCCGCGATGATGTGGGGATAGGCCGCCAACGTCTGCGCACGCGGACCGCCCCCGTCGTGGGAGAGGATTATCGACCCGGGTTGGGCTTGGGCGAGCACGCGCTGCTCGATCGCCCCGACGCCGGGCAGCGTGTAGTCGGAGGGATCGACATCCCAGGTGATCGTGGCCAGGCCGAGGTCGCGCGCGGTGCGCATGACTGAGGTGTCGTAAGAGCCGTAAGGCGGTCGAAACACACAGGGCGTGTAGCCGCTCATCGCCGCGATCGCATTCTTGGTGCTCGCCAGCTGACCTTCGACGCCCCCGGTGGCCACGAGGTCTGGATGGCTCCAGGTGTGGTCGCCGAGCGCGTCGCCATCGCGCAACTCTTCGCGCAAGGTGCCCGAGTAGCCGCCCAGCTGCCTGCCGATCATGAAGAAGGTGGCCACGGCGCCGTTGGCGCGGAGCATCTGCACGAAGCTGCGCGTGTATGGCGAAGGACCGTCGTCGAAGGTGAGCGCCACCTCGCGCCTTCGCGGACCGTTGGTGCGCGCCGCGAGCGGACCCGAGGCCACGCAGCCGACCGGTCGGTAGCGCAGGGTCGCCCGCCCGGTGGGACCGCCGCCGGAGGGCGAGCGCGCCGGCCCGGAGGGACTCCCGCCGGAGGGCGAGCGAGAAGGCCCGGAAGGACTCCCGCCGGTGGCCGAAAGCGCCGACTCGGCCAGACCGCCGGCGCAGAACACGCCTAGCGTGACGAGCGTCGCGAGGACAGCCGCGATCTTCAAGGCCCTACCTTGACGCGCCCCTGCAGGGTGCCCTCGTGCAGATGGGCGCGAAGCACCTTCTTGTCGAACTTGCCCACGCTCGTCTTTGGCACCTCGGCGACGAAGGCGAACTCGTCGGGCAGCCACCACTTGGCCACGCGGCCGCGCAGATGCTCGGTGAGCTGCTCGGCCGAGAGCGAGGCGCCCTCGCGCACGACCACGCAACACAGCGGCCGCTCGGCCCAGCGCTCGTCGGGCTTGGCGATCACCGCCGCCTCGATCACGTCCGGATGGGCCATCACCTCGTTCTCGAGCTCCACCGAAGATATCCACTCGCCCCCGGACTTGATCACGTCCTTGGAGCGATCGGTGATCTGGATGAAGGCCTGCTCGTCGATCGAGGCGATGTCCCCGGTGCGAAGCCAACCGTCGTGGAAGCGCTCGGCGCCGGAGGGATCCTCGAAATAGGAGGCCGCGATCCACGGTCCACGCACCTCGAGCTCCCCGGTTGACTCCCCGTCCCAGGCCACCTCTTGACCGTCCTCGCCCACCAGCCGCGCCTGCACCCAAGGCAGGGGCTTGCCCTGCTTGGCGCGCATACCCCAATAGGCATCGTCGTGCCCGCCGGACTCCTCGGGGCGCGAATAGGAGGCGACCGGGCTCGTCTCGGTCATCCCCCAGGCTTGGAAGACATTGACGCCATGACGCTCCTCGAAATCGCGCATCAGCTGGAGCGGCACCGCCGATCCCCCACAGGCGGCGTTCTTTAGAGAGGAGATGTCCACGTCGTGCGTGTCGGCGTACCGCAGCAGATCGCCGAATATCGTGGGGACGCATCCCATGATCGTCGGCCGCTCGGCCTCGATCAGCTTGGCCAAAGGCTCGGCCTGAAGGAAACGGTCGGGCATCACCAAATCGGCGCCGGCCAGCGCCGCGGCGTGGGGAATGCCCCATGCGTTGACGTGGAACATCGGTACCACCAGAAGCGCCCGATCGCGCTGAGAGAGCGCCAAGGCGTCCTTCATCAAGGACGCGGTCGAATGCAGCGAAATCGAGCGATGCGAGTAGAGCACGCCCTTGGGGTTGCCGGTCGTGCCGCTGGTGTAGCAAAGCGCCGCTGCCTGGCGCTCGTCGAGCGCCGGATACTCATAGGCGCCGGGGCCCGCTTGCTCGAGCAGCTCCTCGTAGTGCAACGCGTTTGGCAGTGAGCCCAAACTCTCGGGGGAGCTGTTCTGGGCGGCGTGGGTCGAATCGGAGTTGGTCATGACCACGTAGTGGCGCACGCCCTCGAAGGTGGGCGCCAGCTCCTGGAGGATCGGCACTAGCGAATCGTCGACGAAGATCACGCCATCCTCGGCGTGGTTGACGATGTAGGTCAACTGCTCGGCGAACAAGCGGATGTTGAGCGTGTGCAGAACCGCCCCGATGCAAGGCACCGCCATGTAGAGCTCCAGGTGGCGCTGGTTGTTCCAGGCGAAGGTGCCCACCCGGTCGCCCTGTTTGACCCCCAGGCGCTCGAGCACTCGCGCGAGACGATCGACGCGCTCGGCGACCGCGCCGTAGCTTGCCCGTACCGGGCCCGCGTCGGTGAGCGTGACGACCTCGGCGCCGGGATGAACCGAGCGCATCCGGTGCAGGGGATGCTGGAGCGTGAGCGGGAAATCGTCCTGCATCAACCCTTCGAGCATCTCAATCCCTCCTGGTGCTCTGCACCGGCGCCATCAACTCTTCATAGACGGTAGTGGTGCGCTGGGCCACATCGGTCCAATCGAATGACAAGACGTGCTCTGAGGCCTCGGTCACCAGGCGATCGCGCAACTCCTCGTCCACCAAGAGCCGTTCGATCATGACGCCCAGGTGCTCGGCGTCGCCGCCGTTGAAGCGCAAGCCGACGCGCTCGCCGGCGGGCACCACCTCGCGCAGGCCGCCCGTGTCGGCCACGATGCAGGGACAGCCCGAGGCCATCGCCTCCAAGGCGACCAGGCCGAAGGGCTCATACAGGGAAGGCACCACGCAGAGGTCGGCGATCCGATACAGCGAGTGCAAGGCGTCGTCGCCAATCCAACCCAAAAAGACGCCCTGCTCGCTGAGCCCCAGACGCTCGGCCTGGGACTTCAGCTCGGTCTCATGGGTGCCGGAGCCGGCGACCAGGAAACGGACGCCCGGCACCTTCTCGATCACCCCTGGGAGGGCGTCGAAGGCAAGCTGGAAGCCCTTCTCGTAAACCAAGCGCCCGACCAGCAAGACCAGCTTCTCCTCGGGCTTTGCAAACTGTAGGCGCAGCGAGTTCAGATCGTCCACCGGGCGCAGGTCGGCGGGGTCGATTCCGTTGGGTATCACCGTGATGCGACGCTCGTCGATGTCATAGATGTCGGCCGCGTGACCGCGCATGTAGTGCGAGCAGGTGATCACCGAGTCGGCGCGGTTGGCCATCCAGCGCTCGATCGCGTGGATGTCTGACTGTGGCGATTTATCCACCCAACCCTGGTGACGACCGTGCTCGGTCGCATGAATCGTGGTCACGTAAGGGATCCCCAAGGTGTCCGACAGCGCCGCCGAGGCGTGGGCCACGAGCCAGTCGTGACCGTGCACCAGCTGATAAGCGTGCTCCTCGGCGAGCGCGAGCCCGGCGGCGAGCATGTCCTGGTTCATCTGCTCGACCCACCCCAAAAAGCGGTCCAGGTCCTGGGGAAAGCGCGGCTCGCAAACGCGGTGGACATGGACGCCGTTCTGGAGTTCGCTGGAGCGGGACTCCTCGCGCCCGCGCGTGAGCACGTCCACGACGAGACCCTGGAGGACCAGCTCCTCGGCGAGCTTTCGCACATGGCGCGCGAGCCCCCCCTCGATCACGGGCGGATACTCCCAGGTGAGGATCAAAACGCGGCCGGGCACCGCCTAGACCCTACCTAGCGATCCCATCCGCCGCCATCGGCGGCCGGGAATCTGGAGGCAAGGGCTGGGCACCAACCAGACCCTACCTCGCCGTCGCGCCCGCCGCCTTCGACAGACCGCTCAGGCGCGTGCGCATGACCTCGACCGCCTCGGGGTTGGAGTCGATCAGCACGAAGCGGCGATCCAGCTTCGCCGCGACCGCGCCCAAGGTGCCCGATCCGGCGAAGAAATCAAGGCACCAGTCGCCGGGACGCGTCGAGGCGGACACCATGCGCCGCACGATCCCCTCGGGCTTCTGGGTCGGATAGCCGGTCTTCTCGGCGCCCGAGGTGGGCACGATGGTGTGCCACCACACGTCGGTCGGCAGCTTGCCGCGTGCCGCCTTCTCGGGGCCGACCAAGCCGGGCGACATGTAAGGCTCGCGGTCCACCTCGCTTGCGTCGAAGTGGTAGGCGGCGGGGTCGCGCACATATACGAGGATCGTGTCGTGCTTGGCAGGCCAACGCCGGCGCGAGCGCGCGCCGTAGTCATAAGCCCAGATCAGCTCGTTGAGAAAGCAATCGCGCCCGAAGATCTCATCGAGCAGGAGCTTGCAGTAGTGGGCCTCGCGATAGTCGATGTGGAAGTAGAGCGTGCCTTCGAGGGAGAGCAGGCGGCGAGCCTCCTGTAGGCGGGGAGCCAAGAAGGCCAGGTAATCCTCGAAGGAATCCCGGTAGGAGCTCTCGCCGAGCAGCCGCGTGGCGTAGCGGCGTCCTTGAAAGCCGGTCCTGTCGCCGTCCTCGTCGGCGACGGTCCGCATCAGCTTGCGCTTCTGCTCGCGACCCGTGTTGAAGGGCGGGTCGATGTAGATGAGCTGGAAGGCGCCGTCGGCAAAGCGCGGCAGAAGCTCCAGGCAATCGCCCAGCAGGATCTCGTCCTGGGTCGGGCGCTCGGCCGAGCCGTTCACGGGCGCCCCGCCGGGACCAGGAAGATCGCGGCGAGCGTCGCCGCCCCGCCGTCGCCGGGCGCGAGGCCGGCGCCTGGACGGGCGATTGTCAGCGTGTGAGGCCCCGCACCGAGGGTGGCGCGGAGTGGAGTGAGCGCATTGACCACGAGCGAATTGCCCCCCAACTGCCCGCCAAGCTTACCGAGCGTGCGACCGTCGACACCGACCGTCAGCGCGCGCATCACGTCGCCCTTCAACCAAAGTTCCCAGGTGCCCCCGTGGGGGAGTACGAACGTGGCGCTCAAAGTCCCCGCTCCCCGCATGACCAGGGCTTTCCGGGAGAACGTCCAAGCAGCGGGGCGCACCGTGCGTCGAAGGGGCACATTGACCAGTTGCGCCCCGCGTGCCCCGCGCGAAACAGCCCCGCGCGAGGAGACCCCGGCGCCGCGCGAGGAGACCCCGGCGCCGCGCGAGGAGACCCCGGCGATGCGGCCCCACACCTGGTAGTAGACGCCTTGCCACAGCAAGCGATAGGTGACCGGCGGGCGTTCATTCGTGGGGTCGCGACGCGTGACGATCAGGGGATATGCCGCCAGCTTGGCGGGGGCGATCCGATCCAGTCGCACGGGGTAGCCGTGCCCAGCGGCGGCTTCTGCCAGCGAGGGCGGCGGATAGACGAAGTTGGGGCCCCCCACGTCCATGTCGCGCAACAGGTAGAGCGAGTATTCGTCGAAATCGGTGAACAGGGTCGGGCCGCGACCGCCAAAGCGAGAATCGATCGAGGCCAGCTCGTCGAAGCGAGCAGTGGGAGCGAGGTTGGAGGCGTTGTATTGGAGCGCGTCGGAGGCGAACACACCAGCCAAGACAGCCACCGCGAGCACCACCGCGATCGCCCGCATGCCGACGGCCCGGGCCGCGAACAGCGCTGCGATCCCCGCCCAGGCCAGCAAGACGAGCACCGGCGAGGTGAGCATCAGAGCCTTCGCGTCGGCCCAAGTCGTGGCGGAGGCACGCACCGCCAGCCACACCAAGAGCATCGGAACCGACCACAGGGCCAGGGCATAACGACCCGTACGAACAACGGTCCCCAACCCCACCACCGCCAATGCCAACACGAGCGCCGCGAGGATCCACGTGAGCGTCAGTCCGAGTCCCGTCGGCAAGAGCTTGTAACTGCCGTCCAGCCATATGCCCAACAGCTGGCTGGGATGAAGTGGGGAGTGAAGGTTGCCCGGGTTCGAGGTTGACGCGATGCCTTGGGCCACGGTGACCGAGCCCGACAGGTCCGTCCAGGTCGGCCAGGCGCCGAGAACCAATACGAGCGCGCCACCGCCAACCAGCGAGCCCAACCTTCGCGGCGAGGGCGAGCACCCGGCGCCGGCTTGCCCGGATGGGTCGCACGCGCCGCCAACTTGACCGGGCTCGGCACGCTTCCTCCAGGATGGGCCGAGCTCCAGCAGGGCCACCGCCAGCAGAGCGGGCATGCAAGCCAGCGCCCACGCGCCGAAAGCGACCCCGAGTGCGCTCACCCCGCCGGCCACGAGGAGCGCGAAGGGAATCGCCCCGCGCGCCCCGCTCCACAGCCAGCGCCTGTGTTCGACCACCAAAGCGCCCATGCTCAAGATCAAGCCCAACGCCACGGTCTCCTTGATCGAGCCGACCAACTCGTAGGCGTAAACGAGTGCCGGCAAGGTCACCGTCACCGCGGCTGCCGCCACCCAAGCGCGAGTGCGTGCCGTCGCGACGTTCATGCCGGCCCGCCGCAGCAGCATCCACGCCGGACCCGTGGCTGTCGCAAGCATGAAAGCGGTGAACGGCTGGAACGTCCAGATCAGGGGCAGACCCGCCAAGAACGAGGAGCCCCCCTGCAAGGTATCTGCGCCCGAGGGGTAGCTCTCGGCGTAGTAATTGTGGATCGTCGCGCCATAGGAGTTGGTCAGGTCCAGGTGCGAAAAATCAAGGCCGTGGCGGATCAGGAAGTCGGCGCCCACCATGTGCACCGCCGAGTCGGCCAAGGCCAGATATGAGGAGAAGCTCGGCCTGCCCGCCAGCAATACCGGCGCCAGCGCAAGCGCGTAGGCGAGCGGCCCGACACCGAGTTGCCACAGCGAAGCCCGCCACGCGCGCGCGAGCGTGCGCGCCCGCGCCCACCCCACAGTCGCCCCGCCCACGGCTATCGCGAGGAGGACATACGGCGTCGCCGGGGCGATCGGCGCCACGTAGGTCGTCAGCTGGGAGACCACGATCAGCGCCGCAGCGCCGACCGTGAGCAGGAGCATCGCCGGCACCACTCCCCCGCTAGCTCGATCCACGAGCAGCCCAGCGCCCCCGCAAAGCAGGGCAAGCACGAGCGGGTAGAGCAATACGGTCTGTAGGAACATTGGCGGCGGCCGATCCTACAGCCGGGCCGCTCTTGGCCCGACCGCTTGCTCTAGCTCACTTCTTGTGTTTGTGTTTGGTTTTGGCGGGCGAGAAAGAGACGGTCCGCGTCGTCTTCTGGAGGCCACCAGCCGTCTGGTCGGCTATCAGTACGTTCGCTTTGAGGCGTCCGTGATCGCGAGCAACCAGTTTCTTGCCTGCTTTGGTCAGGTGCAGAGTCAGCTTGTGCGGCCCCGCCGTCGCGATCGTGAACTTGCCGCTTGCCAGCGTCACGATCTTCGGACGCTTCGCTTTCTTCTTGCGCGCCGCGGCCGCTTTGCCGCTCGATTCGGGAATCGTGATCGTGATTGTGACCGTGCAGGGTGTGGCGGTACACGTGATCGTGAGCGTCACCGTCGTGCTGGTGCTCGTGCCCGTGCCTTCCAAGGTCGAGGCGGGAACGACCTTGAGCACCTCCGAGCCGCAGCCACTCGAGCTGGGGAGGTTGTGAATGTCGCCGCTATAGGCGGCCTCCCAGTAATAGGTGCCTTCAGCCAAGACGGTCGTGACCGGGGCCGACGCGGCGGGAACGCCGCCGCTCACGCCAACAGTGCCACCGTCGAACACCTTGCTCGAGGCCACACACGTCGGGTTGGAGAAGAGCGCGTAGGTGACGGTGCCTGTCGCGGTGGCCGCGTTCGTGCCGCTGAGCGTCCCCCGGTCGGTCTCGCCGATCGTGCCGGCGGCAACCGTGATCGACGCGCCCGTCGTGGCGCCCGCGGTTTGGCTGGTCGTGAGCGCGGTGGGAGTCGGCGAGGGCGTCGAGGATTTCGCGGCGGCGGCCCCTAGCGCTGCATAGTTGACCGATTCGAGGAACACCTGTGCTCCCGTGCCCGGATTGTCCATGTATGCGATCTCGGCGTTGCCGCCGCCGGTGCCCACGATCACAGGATCACCCTGCGTGCCACCTGCTGGTTCGGGCACGACGACAGGCGCTTCCCAGGTGGCGCCGCCATTGGGGCTGTAACCGAGCACGAGGCCTTGCTCGTCAAGCCATGTCGCGTAAACCCCAGTCCCTGAATCCTCCGCGAGGTCGAGACCGTCGACACCATCGAGGGACACGTGAGTCACGTCGGCCAGCTGGACCGGAGCGCCGAACGTACCGCCACTGGCGGTCGCCAGAAACGGACGAAAGTCGAGCGTTATCTGTTCGCCGGCACCGTCCACGCCGTCGCCTTCCTCCTCGATCAAGCCGATCCCGCCCGCGCCGCCCTGTGCGAGCACCGGCGTCTCGGCGGAGCACGCGAGGACTCCATACCCAGGCAATCCCTTCGAGTTGAGGGTGCCCGCGGCGTTGGAGGTGCCGTTCACTGTTCCGACGGAGACACCGTAGCCCGTGGCTTCTTGGTTGAGGCACCCTGGTAGGGCGACGCTTGGACCGGCAAAGTTGTCGCCGACGCCGACCACGATGTCGCTGCCGGTGGGCGCCGGCGGGGGCGCCGGCTCGGCGGCAACCTCCGGTCCCGCCGTCTCAAGCGACTTCCGCGGAAACTCGCCTTCCGCGGGGATGGTTTTCTGGTTGCTGTTGGGTGACGCGATAGTGGGATCCGGAGATGCAAGCGGAGTATCTCCGAAATAGTCGTGATAGTCGTCCAACAGGCCAACATCGGTGCTGTTGAGCGCGACCGCGTTGCCCACGGTGTAAAAAAGCGTGACCGGACTGATTGGATTGCCTTTGTTCTGCAAGCCCTGTCCGACCATCAGAAACGTGCCGCCACCCGCAGCCGAGAGCCACGCGACGCTCCCGTGATAAGCCGTGTCACCGGTCACGGCCACCTTGCCCCCCGGCAAGACTACGAGTCCTCCAGGGCCCGCAAATTCGTCTCCCGTGAAGTGTGAGTCTTCAAGCGCCACGGGCGCGCCACCCTCGCAACCGGTGGCGCCCGAGGGCAGAATGCACAGGTCGATGGCAGACTTGACCGGATCGCGCCACGCAACGTATGTGGTTTGCGTCACGGAGTCATAAGCGATCAGCGGCGGACTCGCGTTGTCCGGGGCGTCGAGGGCGACCGGAGCCGCCAACGCCGAGGCTGCAAACGCCAGCACCGCGGTGAGACTTACGACGGAAGCCAGCAGCATGTGACCGAATCCCAAGCAGACGCGCCGCACATGCGTTTGCCCCCCAGCCCTACCACGTGAAAGCCGGATACGAAGCATGCGTCCTCCAAGTTGTCGGTGCGCGAGCAGAGGCGCCGGTCGGCGCTTGCGCAGGCGGACTCTACTCAATGGCCCGGGTGGGGCTCGCTAGATCCAATCGGCGCGGCGAAACGCCCAGTAGAGCCCGCCCGACAGCACCACGATCAAAACCGTGGAGAACCAAAATCCCCAATGGGCCCCGAAGCCCGGATAGGGCACATTCTGGCCGTAAAAGCCGGTGATCGCTGTGGGCACGGCTATGATCGCCGCCCAACTCGTGACCTTCTTCATCACGAGGTTCATGCGATTGCCCTGGATCGTGAGGTTCGTCTCGAGGATGGTCGTCACCAGGTCGCGCAATGACTCGGTCCATTCGGTGGCGCGCAGGACATGGTCGTAGACGTCCTGGTAGTAAGGAGTCATCGCCTGATCGATCACGTGCAGGTCGCGACGCATCAGGGCGTTGACGACCTCGCGCATCGGCAACACCAGCCGGCGCAGCAAGACCAGGCTCTTGCGCAGCTCGAAGGAGCGGCGCTGGACCTCCTTGTTGTGCGGCTCGTCGTCAAACAGGAGATCCTCGAGCGCCTCGATCTCCGAATCCAGGGACTGCACCGCCTCGAAATGGCCGTCCACGATGTCGTCGAGCAAGCCCCACAACAAAAACGAAACGCCGTGCTCGACGAGGTCCTTGGACTCGTCCCAGCGGGCCAGCACCGGGTCGATCGTGACGCCCTCGTCCTTGCGCACGGTGACCAAGGCTTTCCGGGTGACGAATATGGAGATTTCACTGGCCTCGAGCTCACCCGAAACCGTGTCCAGCTTGACGCTGTAGGCGCTTATGAACAGATGCGAGTCATAGCGGTCGAGCTTGGGACGCTGATGCTCGTTGACCGCATCCTCGACGGCGAGCGGATGCAGTTTGAGCTCCTCGGCGATCGTCTCCAGGTCTTCTTGGGTGGGCGCGCAGTAGTCAAGCCACACGCAGGCGCTCTCGTCTCGAAGATGCTCGGAGATGTCCTGGGCCGGGAAGTCCTCAAGCGCCAGCTTGCCATCGCGATAGAGCCTCGTGTGAGCCATCAGCGCACGATAGGCCCTGCTCCGGATCGTGCACCACGGCGAGCGCCCCCGTCCGCGCTGCGATCGTCCGCGACGGCGTTGCCACCGCCGCGGAGGATCCACTCGCTCACCCGACGGTAACCGTCTGGCGGGTCGTGTTGAGACTCGATGTGAGCACCAGCGTGTAGCGACCGCGCGAGATGCCGCGTTTCGCGACGAGCCGCAAACCGCCGCCCCGCGCAACCGAAGTGCTGAACGAGCCACTCGCGTACACGACGCCACTTCGCTCCAAGGTCGCCTTCGTGGCCGACGCCGAAGCAGAGCGCACGCTCACGAAACAGGCCTCCCGGTAGCTGCCGTGGCGCCGACGTGGATGGCAAACGTAGGTGGCGGTCAGGCCCCGAGGACCCTGAGCTCCTCTACGTCCGACAGGACCCTGAGGACCGACGGCACCGCGCTTCCCGGTTTCGCCGAGCGAGCCGGCCGGCCCTTGCGAGCCTGTGTTGCCCTTCACGCCCTGTTCGCCCTGGGGTCCCTGCGGCAGTACGCCGCCGGTGCCGGTGAGTGCAATCGTGGTCGGGCCCGCGCCCATGTTGCCGGCGATCTGAAGCGTCGCGGTGCGCGTACCCGTGCCCTGCGGTGCGAAGCGGACCTTCAGCTGACAGCTCGCTTCGAAGGCGACAACGCCCAGGCAGCTGGAGGAGTCGATCAGGAAGTCTTCGGGATGATCGCTGGACAGCATCGGGTTGGAGTCGCCGAAGGTCTCCGAGGAGATCGCCAGCGGATTGCCGCCCGTGTTGGTCAAGGTGATCGTCTGGGGCGCGCTCACCGTCGAAAGCGGTTGGGTGCCGGGGAAGACAACGGTGCTCGATTCCGGCGTCGCCGTGGAAGGGGTCGCGTATGTGATCGACACCGACGGTTCCGTGGACAGCGAGGCCAAGCCGAACGAAGCGGAGGTGGCTTCTTCGGATACGTAGTCGGAGCCGCCACCGCCGCCACCACCGCCCACGTCTGAACCCGCGAACTCGCAGAAGCCTTCACCGCCGCCACCGCCCCAGTAGCCGCCACCGCCGCCACCACCACCCGTCAGGGGTAGGGGGCCTTTCTCACCGCCTTCCCCTCCGATGCCGAACACACCTTCACGACCGGACCACGGCGTCAGAATGCCGCAACGTTCGCCACCGGCGCCGCCGCCCGTAAGCGTGCCGGCGCCCCCGCCGGCGCTCTGCGAAGTTCCGCAGCAACCGCCGTACTGTGAGGTCGTCCCGTCCGCGCCCGGACTCCCGGCGTCACCGCCGCGACCGCCACTGCCTTCATCGAAAGTTCCGCCTCCCCCTCCGCCGCCGGCTGCGACGAGCAGGCGAGACTGAAGCGTTTCTTCAGCGCCTTGGGACCGGGTGCGCACGTCGCTCGCCGCGCCGCCGCCACCACCACCGTCGAAACCGGGCTCACCGCCGCCATTGAAGCCTCTGGCGGCCACCTCCACGTACAAGGTCTCGCCAGGCGTAACCGGCAAGAAGCCCGCCACGACGGCGCCCGCGCCGCCTGGAGCTGCACCTTGATCGAGACTATCGATCTGACCTACTTCGCCCGCCTCGCCGATCGCTCGCACCCGCACGCTCGTCACGCCCGCCGGCACCACAAACGACTGCTCAGCGCCGGTCGAGTTGAACGTTTCGGTGACCTTCGAGGCCGCCGAAGCGGTCCCGGCCACAACGGCGCCCATTGCCAGCACGGCGAGCAAAGCGCTGAACGCTATTCCCACTCGCACCCGCGTCCAGTTGCCCAGCAGCGGAGCGCCAGACAGTGTGTTTGCAGGAGATACGCCGCCTGCATGTATGCGGGTTGCAGAGCTATAGGTCATCTGAAAGTGGCTCCTCAGCTGGGGTTCGAGAGCGGATTGATTGCTCGTGACCCCTTCGACAACCGCATGTCACCGCTTGAGCGCTGCGAGACGGCGCGCGGAGGCTCGGCGAGCGACCGATACGATCCGGACCATGGCTCTTGAGCTTCCTCTCGGCGAGACGGTTGACTGGACGGGAGCCGAGTCACCCGGGGGGACGGAACTGCGGGGCTCGCATGTCGTGTTGCGCCCGATCGATCCCGAGTCGGACGCCGAGCAGCTCCACGCGGTCTCGCACTTGCCCAAGGGCGATCCGACGATCTGGACCTACCTGCCCGACGGCCCGTACGAGAACATTGAGGAATACCGCCAGATGCTCGATTGGGCGCAGACCTCGACAGACCCCATCTTCTTCACTCTCGTGCGGCTCACCGACGAGCGGCCGCTCGGCTGTGCCTCGTACTTGCGCATCACCCCCGAGTTCGGGGTGATCGAGATCGGCCACATCTGGTTCGCGCCCGAGCTACAGCGCACGACCGCTGCGACCGAGGCCATCTATCTACTCATCAAGCACGCCTTCGACGATCTTGGCTACCGACGCGTGGAGTGGAAGTGCAACTCGCTCAACGCCCCTTCTCGAAGCGCGGCGGAGCGGTTCGGATTCTCATTCGAGGGCGTCTTTCGCAAGCATCAGGTCGTCAAGGGCCGCAACCGCGACACCGCGTGGTACGCGATCACCGACGATCGTTGGCCGGCGATCAGCGCCGGCTTTCAAGCCTGGCTCTCGCCAGAGAACTTCGACGGCGGCCGGCAGATCCGCTCGCTCGGTGAGTTGACGTCGCGGGCGTAGACTGAGAAGGCGAGATCTCTCGACCTACGTGGCCTTCAGTCAACGCAACCACGGCGCTGACTCAGGCGGCTTTCAGACGTGCCACCCAGGCCCCTACGCGGCCCGGGGCGCCTGTGCCGGCCTGTGCGGCTCGACGACCCACTCCTGCCCATCGGGATAGACGAGCACCACGGCTCGTGCTTCGCGTGCATGTCGCGCAAGGATCTCGCCAAGACCCGGAAGATCGGCGCCTACAAACACAGAGCCGCTTGGATATCGAGCGGGACGTTCGGCGATGCCATCCTCGATCGCGGCATCGAACCGCTTTGAGGCAAGAATGCTGCCGGGTGTCCGAGCTTCTTTGCTTATCGTCGCCATGAATCGATCATCTCGCTATAGCCGACTCGAACCGTCTCAATCGCGCTCCGCAGAGCCTCGCTCGCCGTCCCGCTATGAAACGTCTCGGCTGGCTGCTTTTCGCCTTCTCGATTGTATCGGTGCATGTCATTGACATCGTGGGCGTTGTCGTAGACGCGTACCGCACGCCAGACCCCTCGATCCTCCGCAAGGAGCACCACCGTGTAGTCGGTGACGTCTCCGTGCCGAGTCAAGAAACGGACGTCGATTTCCGCTTCAGCGTTGAGTTCATCGCGGTATTTCGTTTCGTGAATACGCACCCACCGATCTACTACGACCAGTCGGCCAAAACAGGACAAGAGCGCCCCCGCCAGGATTCGAACCTGGGACCCTCGGATTAGAAGTCCGATGCTCTATCCAGCTGAGCTACGGGGGCAGTGTCTCTGTCTACGTTACGCCACGAGCGGGGCTCGCACGCGCGCGCGAGCCCCGGTATGCGCCTTGTCTGCGGGCGGCGCGAGGCCCGACCCGACCGGGGCGCACCGGCCGGATGCGAAGTCCTTAAGCAATCTTCAGGCGAAGTATGCAAAAGTTGGGACATGAGCCCAGTCGAGCCCGAGTCGGATCTGACCCGCAAGGAGCGCCGCGAACAGGCGCGCGAGGAACGCAAGGCGATCGAGGAAGCCAGCGCGGCCCAGTCGGCGCAGCGCAAACGCCTGATCCAGCTCGGCGGCGTCGCCGCCGTGGTCGTCGTGATCATCGTGATCATCCTGGTCGCGACCGGCAGCGGGAAAAGCGCCCCGCCCACCTCGACCAGCCCGGCGGCCAAAACCGCGCAGGGCGAAGTCGTGAGCCTGCTGCAAGGCATCCCCCAGCACACGATCACCTTGGGCAACCCCAACGCCCCGATCACGCTGCAGTACTTCGGCGACCTCGAGTGCCCGTTCTGCAAGCAGTTCACGGTCAGCGCGCTGCCGACCGTGATCAAGAAGTACGTGAAGACCGGCAAGGTCAAGATCGAGTACCACTCGATGCAGACAGCCACGCGCGAACGAGAAACCTTCCAGACCCAGCAGGTCGCGGCCCTTGCCGCCGGCAAGCAGAACCTGATGTGGGACTACCTGGAGCTCTTCTACCACGAGCAGGGAGAAGAGGGCAGCGGCTACGTCACCGAAAACTACCTCCAGGGCTTGGCCTCCCAGGTACCGGGCCTGAACCTCTCCGCATGGAGCTCGGCGCGCAACGATCCTGAATATCCCAACCAGGTCATCGCCGACGCTCAGGCCGCCAACCAGAACGGCTTCACGGGCACCCCCTCGTTCATGATCGGCAAGACGGGCGGGACTTTGCACAAGCTGGAAGTGTCCGGCTTCACGGACGCCAGCCAGTTCGAAGCCGCGATCGAAAAACTCTCCAAAGAATGAGCCAGCGCACGATCCGCATCGCGATGATCGTGCTCACCGTGATCGGCGTGGGGATCGCCACCTACGTCACCTATGTCCACTACGCCGGGATCAAGCCGGCGTGCACCGCGGGCGAAAGCTGCACCAAGGTCCAAACCTCGGTCTACTCGGAGCTCCTTGGCGTGCCGGTCGCTTTGATGGGCCTGATCGGATACATCGCGATCCTGCTGTCGCTGCTCGCCCCAGAAAGCGAGCAGACCCGCTTCGCGACGCTCATCTTGACGCTTGGTGGCTTCGGCTTCTCGGCCTACCTCACCTACCGCGAGCTGTTCTCGATCCACGCGATCTGCGAGTGGTGCGTCACCAGCGCTGGAGTCATGACGATTTTGATGGGACTGTCGGTATGGCGCTTCTTGCGCGGCGACAGCGAACTGGAAGCCCCCAGGATGGAGGCGGGCGAAGGACCCAGAACCGCACAGCTGGGAGCCAACTGAAAAAAATCCGTCCATTGGAATAACATGGGGTGCGGTGCGGCGGGGACCTGGCCGAATACGCCATGTGAGGTACGCGCCGCACACGCGTGAACAGAGCATCGAGATGGACCCCGCGTTCGAGACACCCCGCGAACGACCTCGCGACGATTCGTCGGTAGGTCCCCACGAGGCTCCGCCGACCCGAAGCACCACCCTCACGGCCTCAGAGCTCGAACAGGTCCAGCGCCTGTTCGAAAGCGCCGGCGACCTGCTCGCCACGATCACGCCCGACGGACGTCTCTCGTTGTTGAATCCGGCCTGGCAGGAACTGTTGGGCTGGACGCGCGAGGAGTTGCTCGCTCGCTCGATGCGCGAACTGGTGCATCCCGACGACCTCGAGCAGACAGCCGCCGTACTACTGGCCGCACACGACCACACCGAGCAGCCCGCCAGCTTCACCAACCGCTGCCGCCACCGCGACGGCTCCTGGCGCTGGCTGTTGTGGAGCGCCCGCAGCGACGGGGCCCTCTGGTACGCGGCGGCCAAGGACGTCACCGACCGCCTGTGGCTGGAGCGCCAAGCCCTGCACGACCCCTTGACGAAGCTGCCCAATCGCCTGTTGTTGATGGATCGCGCCCACCAGGCGCTCACCCGCCTGCATCGCGGCGGCGGACTGGTGGCCCTGCTGTTCGTGGACTTGGACCACTTCAAGGCGATCAACGACAACTTGGGACACGCCCTCGGCGACCACCTGCTCGTTGCGGTGGCCGAGCGCTTGGAGCGGATGATGCGCGACAGCGACACCGTCGCTCGCCTCGGCGGCGACGAGTTCGTGGTGCTGGCCGAGGACCTCCAAAGCGACGCCGAGGCGCTGGCGGTCGCAGAGCGCGTGGTGCACGCTCTGCAGGAGCCTTTCGTTGTGGGTGCGGCTGAGATATCGATGCTCGCAAGCATCGGCGTATCGGTCTCCCACGATCCCAACGCCGACCCGGAGGCGCTGTTGGGAGAGGCCGACGCCGCGATGTACCGGGCCAAGAGCTCCGGTGGCCATCGCCTCGAACTGTTCGACGAGAGCCTGCGCCGCGAGATGAACTCGCATCTGGACATCGAGCGGCGCCTGCGCGAGGCGCTTCCCCGCAACGAGCTCTCGCTCGCGTACCAACCCCTGTTCCCGCTCGCCGGCGAGCGAGCCGTGGCCTGCGAGGCGCTCGTGCGCTGGGCCCCCACCGAGGGCGAGCCGGTCGCGCCCGCCCTGTTCTTGGCGCGTGCCCAGGAGAGTGGCTTGATCGTGCAGATCGGCGACTGGGTGCTCGACACCGCCTGCGCCCAAGCAGCGGCATGGCGCTGCGCCGGCATGGAGGTCTCGATTTCGATCAACGTTTCGCCGCGCGGCTTGACCGAGCTGGATCTAGCCGACCGAGCCGAACGGGCGCTCGAACGTCACGACCTGAAGCCGCAAGGCCTCTGGATCGAGGTTCGCGAGGGCGCGATCCTGCGCGACCCCGGACGCGCGAAGGCAAATCTGCGCGACCTCCGCAGCCTCGGCGTGCGCCTCGCGCTCGACGGGTTCGGCTCCGGCCAGTCGCGCCTGACGCTTCCCCTGAGCCTACCCGTGGACATGCTCAAGCTCGACCGGGCGCTGATCGCGGCCCTGCCCGAGGATCGTCACAAGCGCGCGATCGTTGAGGCGTCGCTAGCGTTCGCGCACAGGGCCGGCTTGCAGACCGTCGCGGTGGGAGTCGAGAGCCAGGCGCAGCTGGCTCTGGTACGCGAGCTGGGATGCTCTTTTGCCCAAGGCTTTCTACTGCAGGCGCCCACGTCGGCGGAGCGCGTGACGTTCGCAGCCCCGCGCGCTGTAGGCTCGCAACCACGATGGGGTCCACGCGCGCGCCTGCACCAGCGTCCCTGAGCGGCGTCCAAGCCCTCAAGCAAGCGGCCGCGCAAGCCGCCGCCGAGCTGGTGCGCGACGGACAGAAGGTGGGTTTGGGCACCGGCAGCACGGTGGCTCATCTGCTGCCCGCGCTTGCGGCGCGCAACCTGAAGATCCGCTGCGCGGCGACCTCCCCCGCGACCGAGCGAGCCGCGCGCGAGCTTGGTCTGCAGATCGACGAGCTGGACGACCTCGCGCCGCTTGACATCGCAATCGACGGCGCCGACCAGATCGACCCGCAAGGCTGGTTGGTCAAGGGCGGCGGGGGTGCCCACACGCGCGAGAAGATCGTCGCCGCCGCGGCGAGCCGCTTCGTGGTGATCGCCTCCGCCGAGAAGGCGGTTCCCGCGCTCGGACCCCCTGTGCCGCTTGAGCTGTTGCGCTTCGGTGCCCGCACCACCTTGGCGGCGCTGGGCCAAGCCGAGCTGCGCGATGCGCCTCCCAGCCCGGAGGGCAACCTGATCGCCGACTACTTCGGTCCTGTCCAGGATCCGCGCGAAGTGGCCGAGCGCTTGTCGGCAACGCCGGGCGTGGTCGAGCATGGCCTGTTCGCTCCCGCGATGGTCGATGACATCCTGATCGCAGGACCCGGGGGGGTCGAGCACCGCGTCGTCGAGCATGAGGGCGTCGAGCACGAGGATGTCGAGCACGAGGATGTCGAGGATGACGGCGTCGGACAGGGCGCCCTCGGCCAAAAGGACGATCGGTGACCGAGCCCTACCTGAACGGACATGGAGCGCGGCCATATGTGGTGGTCGTGACCGGCGCCTCCAGCGGCATCGGCGAGGCCGCCGCTCGGCGACTTGCGCTCGTGCCGAACGCCGCCGTGGTGGTGGTGGCGCGACGCGAGGATCGCCTGCGCGCCCTTGCCGCCTCGCTGGGGGAGCGCGCCGGCTTCGTGGCCGTCGATCTGCTCGACGAGGACGCACCCGAGCGCATTCGTGCGCATGTGGCCGAGCGCTACGGGCGCCTTGACCTGCTCGTCAACAACGCGGGCGCCGCCTGGCGCGCGACGTTCGCCGACGGCGGCTATGAGAACGTGAGGCGAACGATGGCGATCAACTTCGACGCGCAGCTTCGCCTGACCGAGGCGCTCTTGCCGATGTTGCGCGAGAGCGCACCCAGCGCGATCGTCAACGTGGCGAGCACCGCCGCGCGCGTCGCACGCGGGGGCACCGGCGCCTACAGCGCCTCCAAGTTCGCGTTCGCCGGCTGGTCGGATTCGCTGCGCGCTGAGGAGCAGCCGCATGGCGTCCACGTGGGCCTCGTGTTGCCCGGCTTCATTTCCACCGAAGGCTTCCCCCAAGCGGAGCTGACCGGAAGGGCCTTGACCCGCTGGATCGTCTCGACCCCCGAGAAGGCGGCCGAGGCGATCTACCAGGCGGGCGTGGAGCGACGAGCCGAGCGGTACGTGCCACGACCCTATGCGCTCGCCGCGATGCTGCGGATTCTCGCGCCCGGCTTTGTGCGGCGAGCGATCGGCGGTGGAGCCGCCCAAGTCATGACAACCACCACAGGAGCGGACCTAAGTGAAAACCCGTAGACCCGCGTCGGCGTTACACGGTTATTGCCTCGCGCCAAGAACGCTTAGTCTAAGCGGCGTGAGCTTCCCCGTCCGCATTGGCCCGCAAGCCTCGAGCCGACCTGCACAGCGACCGGGGGCGCGGCGCGGATGAATGCGACCCTCCCCCACCCGCACCGCTGGCTCGTTCGCTCGCTGATCGGAGTCGCGACCGTACTCGGGATCGTCGCGATCTTCGCGGTCTGGGCCAATCGACAGCTTCTGGACACGAAATACTGGACCACGACCAACACGAAGCTGATCGAGAGTCCGCCGATACGCGAAGCGGTGTCGGTCTACCTCACCGAACAGCTCTACGCCAACGTGGATGTGTCCGGCGAACTGGGCAAAGAGCTGCCCAGCGAACTGCAGCCGCTCGCCGCCCCCGTCGCGGGCGCGCTCAAAGACGTCGTCCAGAAGGGCATCAACCTGCTGCTGGAACGCCCCCGGGTACAGGAACTGTGGAGCAAGGCCAATCAAATCACGCACGCGCAGTTCGTGCGCCTGATCGAGAACAAAGGCAGCGTCATCAAGCTGCCCGGCGGTGGCGCGGTGGTGCTCGATCTGCGCCCGATGCTCGGTGAAGTGGCGCAAAAGGTCGGCGCGCCGACGAGCATCGTGAACAAGATCCCGCCGAAAGTGGCCCAGCTGAGGATCGTCACCTCCAAACAGCTCGACACGATGCAGAAGGCCGTCAACCTTTTGCGCAGCCTCGCCTTGGTGTTGCCCCTGCTCGTGTTCGCGCTGTTCGCGCTGGCCGTCTACCTGGCGCGTGGACGACGCCGCCAAACCCTGATCGCGGTCGGCGCAGCCTTCATCGGGGCAGGTCTCGTGGTTGTCGTGTTGCGCGGGGTGATCGGCTCCAAGGTGGTCGACTCACTGGCCACAACCGAAGCGATCCGACCCGCCGCGCAGGCGGCGTGGTCGATTGGCACGAGCGTGCTCTCGGATATCGCCTGGTCGACGGTGCTGCTGGGAATCCCCCTGATCCTCGCCGGCTTGCTCGGCGGACCCTCGCGCGTGGCGACCCGCGTGCGCGAGCTGCTGGCCCCCTACCTGCGCGACCGTCCGGACATCACCTTCGGCGTGCTCGCCGCGCTGCTCTTGCTGCTGTTCGCGTGGGGCCCGATCGTGGCCACGAAAACGTTCACCGGGATCCTGATCATCATCGTGCTGGCCGTGTTCGGCACCCAGGTGCTTCGACGCGAGACAGCCAAGGAGTTCCCCGATTCGCATACGAAAGGCTTCCTGGCGAGCACTGGCCCGGGTGCGCCCTCGCCAGCCGATGCCTCCACGCGGGACACCCAACCAATCTCACCTGCCAAGCCCGTGGCTCCCGAGCAACCGAAGCACGATGACCCGGGGCCGGGCTCGTGAGCGACGCCGAGACAGTCAAGCGGCGCGAAGCCGAAGGCAAGGACGCGCGGGCGCACACCCCGCGCTCCAGTCACGCCGAGTGGCAGGCCCCGAAGGACCGCGAGGACCCGGTCGCGATCCTCGAAGCCCAGGCCGAGAGCCGGGTCGCCGAACTGGTGCCGATCCGCTACGGGCGGATGCTCGTCTCTCCGTTCACCTTCTACCGCGGCGCGGCGGCGATCATGGCGGCCGACTTGGCCCAGACGCCCGTCTCCGGGCTGCGCGTGCAGCTGTGTGGGGACGCGCACCTTTCGAACTTCGGCATATTCGCTTCGCCCGAGCGCGAGATGCTGTTCGACATCAACGACTTCGACGAGACCTTGCCGGGACCGTGGGAGTGGGATGTGAAGCGTTTGGCGGTGAGCCTGTGTGTGGCCGGGCGCGACCGCAACCTGAGCAAGCAGGAGATCGCCGACGTGCTGGTATGGACCGCCCAGTCCTACCGGCAGTCGATGCGCGGCTTTGCCCAGATGAGCAACCTCGACGTTTGGTATGCCCGCCTGAACGCCAAGGACATCATGGACGTCATTCGTGCCCAGCAGCTGGTCAAGGGCAAGCGCCTGGAGCAGATGGAAAAGCGCTTGGGCAAGGCGCGCGCCAAGAACAGCACCCGTGCTGTTCTCAAGCTGACCGAAGCGGTCGACGGGGAATTGCGCTTCATCAGCGATCCGCCCCTGATCGTGCCGCTGCACGAGCTGCTCGGGGAGGCGGAGAGCGCGGAGCTGCGCACGCGCCTGAAGGCGATGCTCGATGACTACCGCGCAAGTCTCGGCGACGAGTACGGGGTGCTCTTGGGCGACTACACCTTCCAAGGCATCGCGCGCAAGGTGGTGGGCGTCGGCAGCGTCGGCACGCGCGCCTGGGTGCTCCTGTTCATGGGTCGCGACGAGCAGGACCCGCTCGTGCTGCAGGCCAAGGAAGCCCAAGCCTCGGTGCTCGAGCCCTACGCGGGCCCCTCCGAATATTCCAACCACGGCCAGCGCGTGGTCGAGGGCCAGCGCCTGATGCAGGCCGCCGGGGACATCCTGTTGGGCTGGCTGCCCGCCACCGGCATCGACGGCGTGACGCGCGACTTCTATGTGCGCCAGCTGTGGGACGGCAAGCTGAGCATCGAAATCGAGGCGATGGACCATCCGATGCTGCGCGCCTATGGGGCCCTGTGCGCGTGGACGCTCGCACGCGCCCACGCGCGCACCGGAGACCGCGTCGCGATCGCCTCATACCTGGGCGCGGGCGGCGTCTTCGATCAAGCGATCGCGGACTTCTCCGAGGCCTATGCCGACCAGAACGAGCGCGATTACGACGCCCTCGTGCAGGCGGTAAAGTCGGGGCGCATACAGGCCGAGAGCGCCTGAGCCGAGACCCGCCACAGCCAACGGCAAGGAGAGAGAAGATGAGCGAGATCGTCACACGCGTGGACTTCGTGGCGCTGCCCACCAAGGATCTGGCCAAAGCGGTCGAGTTCTACGGCCAGACGCTCGGCCTGGAGCGCTCGGTCTACTTGCAAGAGCGAAACTATGCGGAGTTCGAGACCTCCAACCTGACGATCAGCGTGATCGACGCCGAGAAGATGGGTCTCGAGCACGTGCCGATGCGCAGCGGAATCGCGCTTCACGTGGAGGACGTGGCGAGCACGCGAGCGACCTTGGAAGAGCGCGGTGTGAGCTTCGCTCAGGACACCTTCGACACGGGCGTCTGCCACATGGCGGTGTTCGAGGACCCCGACGGCAACCTGTTGATCTTGCACAACCGTTACGCGCCGCACCCACCGAAGTCCTGAAGACCCGCCGAGACTTCGCGCCCGCAACCGAAGCCGTGGGGCGCCGCTGGTGGGAGCGCAGCCGAAGCCAGGGCGCCCACACATGCGTGCTGTGGGAGCCCGTTCGGCCAGTGACTGAGCCAAACCGGGCGATCCGTCCGGGCCATGGCGCAGGATGCCGGACTCTTGTCTGAGGCCTCCGGAACATCCCTGCGCGCCTGGCAGCGCGATGCGCTCAAACGTCTGGCAGGCTGGCGGGACGGTCCTTTCCTGGTATCGGCGGCGCCCGGGGCCGGCAAGACACGTCCGGCGCTGGAGTTGGCGCGAGGGATGCTCGGCAGCGGTGAGATCGCTCGCGTGGCGGTTCTCTGCCCGACGACGCCGCTCACGCGCCAGTGGGCCGGCGCGGCGGCCCAGTTGGGGGTGCAGTTGCAACCCGACGCGACGGGTCCCGCGCCGCCGCGAGACTTCCACGGCGTGGCGGTCACCTACGCGCGTGTGGCGAGCGACCCGCGCGCGTGGGCTGCCCAGGTCTCTCCACAGACACTTGTGATCGTGGACGAGGCTCACCATCTCGGCGAGGAGCTGGCCTGGGGGGTCGCTTTCCAGCAGGCTTTTTCGAGGGCGCCGCGCTGGCTGTTGCTGTCGGGCACCCCGTTTCGCTCGGATGCCACCCCGATCCCTGGCGTCAGCTACGACGCAGAAGGCGTGGCGGAACCGGACGTCTCCTACACCTACGCCCAGGCGGTGGCCGACGGGATCTGCCGTCCGGTCGCATTCGTGACCTTCGACGGCACGCTTTCGTGGCGCAGCGGGGAGGACGTGATCGAGTCCTCCTTTGAGACGGTGCTCAGCTCGCGCGAGGCGAGCCGGCGCTACCGCACCGCGATCTCGACCGAGCTGCCCGACGGCCTGCCGCGAATCCTCACCGAGGCCAACGAGAAGCTACGGGCGGTCCGCGACCTGGGCCACCGCGACGCCGGCGCCTTGGCGGTCGCCGCGGACGCCACCCACGCGAGGCGGATCGCAAAGCTCCTGGGCGAGCTGACCGGCAAGGCCCCGGTGGTCGTCTTGCACACCGAGTCCCGCGCCGCTCAGAAGCTGGCCGCGTTCAGGGCTTCGCGCGAGCCTTGGATCGTGGCTGTGAACATGGTCTCCGAGGGCGTGGACATCCCCCGCCTGCGAGTCGGCGTGTATGCGACGGCCGCCAAGACGCCGATGATCTTCAGGCAGATCGTGGGACGCTTCGTGCGGACCATCCCGGGCGCGGCTCCCGCCCCGAGCTGGGTCTACCTGCCGGCCGATCCCGTCTTGCGCGGACACGCCGCGCAGGTCGAGAGCGAGTTGCGCCACGCGCTGCGCGAGCGTCCCGAAGAGGACGGCTTGGAGGAGCCGCGCGAGCGACGCGCAAGCGAGCCGACGCCCGCGATGGAGTTCGTGCCGCTCAGCGCCGACGTGGCGCCCCAGATGACCTTGTTCGGGCCCGCCCCCGCCTCGACGCCCGCGCAAGCCAAGCGACCGGTGCGGCCGGCGCCCGAGCCCGCGCCGATGGCGGCCTTCGAGCGGCGCGCGCACCTACGCGAGGAGCGCCGCCGACTGGTGGCCGACTTGGTCAAGCGCGGCGGGGGCAGCCACCGTGAGATCAACGCCTGGATCAACCGCGAGGTCGGCGTGGGCCGCGTGGAGTCGGCGAGCATCGGCCAGCTCGAACGCACGGTCGAGCGGCTGGTTCGCGAGCTGACGCGCCACAGCCGCAGAGCTGCTTCCGGGTAGGCCCGCGCCCGGCGTCAAACCGCCCGGCCCCGACCTCCCCTTAAAGCAGTGTGCCCGACCGAGGCCGGGCACACGCTTCACTGCCTCGCGGCGAGTGGCCGCGTTAGGCGAGCTGCACGTTTACTGCCTTGGGCCCCTTGTCGCCGGCCTCGGCGTCATAGGTGACCTTGGCGCCTTCGCTGAGCGAGCGGTAGCCGTCGCCGGCGATGCCCGAGTGATGAACGAACAGATCCTTGGACTGGTCGTCGGGCGTGATGAAGCCGAAGCCCTTGTCGTCGCTGAACCACTTGACGGTTCCTGTAGCCATTTTGCTGCCTTTCGTTGTTCGCGTGCTGCGAACGCGGAATCGCTTTTGGCAAAGACTACGAGCGCTGACACTGCGGTGTGTCGGGGCGATTGCCCCGAGTGGATCAAACAACTGTAGCGACTATCGTCCGCCCCCGCCAACCGCCGCCGGTCTCACCAGAGCGCCCGCGGCGTTCACACCTCGGAGTAGACAGGCTCGACGGCGGCCTGCTCGCTCTCATCCGCTTCGGGCTGGGATTCCATTGCCGGGTGGGAGGCCATGGCCGGCAACTTCGGCACGACCGTCACCGCGAGCACGATCCCACACAGGACGAGGCCGACCGCGATCCAGAAAGCAAGCTGATAGCCGCCCGTCAAGGCCGCCGCGGTCGAGTGACCGCTTGCCAGCAGGGTTTTGGTGCGGGATGCCGCCAGCGTGGCCAATACGGCCAGGCCGAGCGCACCGCCGACCTGTGCCGAGGTGTTGACGAGCCCCGAGGCAAGCCCTGCGTCCTCGGGGGTGGAGCCGGCCATCGCGATCGTCATCAGCGCGGGGAAGCAACCCCCCATCCCGATCCCGATCAGGATCAGAGCGGGCATCACTTCGGTCAAGTAGTCGGCGTGCACGCCGGCGTTGGCGAACAGCGCCAATCCCGCGGCGGCCAGCCCGAGACCGGGCGGCAGCGTCGCGCGGGCGCCGAAGCGGCTCATGAGCGGCTCGGCGAAGCGGATCGACATCGTTCCCATCGCGATCGTCGTCGGCAGGAAAGCCAAGCCGATCTGGAGCGCGTCGTAGCCGAGCACCAAGCGCAGGTAGAGCGCACCGAGGAAGAACACTCCGAACATGCCCGCGATCGAGACGATCTGGATCAGGTTGGCGCCGGTCAGGCTGCGCGAGCGAAAGATGCGAAGCGGCACGAGCGGCTGACGGGCCGTTGCCTCGCGCGCCACGAAAGCGGCGAGCAGCACCAAGGATCCGCCACCGAGCAGCAGCGTCTCAGAGGCGCCCCAGCCCTTTTCCGCGGCCGGCTTGACGATCGTGTAGACGCCGAGCATCAGGGCGCTCGTGATCAGCACCGCGCCGGGAATGTCGGCGCCTTGCTCGAAGCCGATACCGGGGTCGCGCTCCAGCAGGCGCCGGGCGAAGACGATCGTGGCGATCCCGATCGGGATGTTGACGAAGAAGATCCAGTGCCAGTCGAGCGCTTGGGTGAGCACGCCGCCGGCGAGCAGCCCGACAGAGCCGCCGGCCGAAGCGACGAAAGCGTAGACGCCGAGCGCCTTGGCTTGCTCGCGCGGCTGGGGAAACATCGTCACGATCATGCCCAGGATCACCGCCGAGGTCATCGCTCCGCCGATCCCTTGAACGAAACGGGCGAGGACGAGCGCCGTCTGACTCCAGGCCAGGCCGCACATCGCCGAGGCGAGCGTGAACAGGGCGACGCCGAGCAGGAAGATGCGGCTGCGCCCGAACAGGTCCCCGAAACGGCCGGCCAAGAGCAACAGGCCGCCGAAGGCGATCAGGTAAGCGTTGACGACCCAAGCGAGGCTGGACGCGGAGAAGTGCAGGTCTTCTTGAATCGTGGGCAGCGCGACGTTGACCACCGTCACGTCCAGCACGATCATCAGCATCCCTACGCACAGGACATAGAGGGTTAGCCAGCGGGCGCGGTCGTCGTCTCGTTGCATCGTTTCTCCTCGCATCGGTCGCAGGTTATCGAGGGTCACGGAGCTTCCCAACCTATGACCGGACCAGGACGGCGTTCTCATCGGTCTCGCCCGGCGGCGGACCGTCTCAGACGGGAATCGGCTCGCGCTCGACCCGCGGCGCCGCGGCGCGGGCGAAGTCCATCGCGTCATCCTCGAGCGAGCCGAAGCGCAGGTTGAGGATGTCCATCGGATAGTTCTGGTGCAGCTTCCAAGGCGCCTTGGAGCCCTGCTTGGGGAAGTGCTCGATCGAGCGCTGCACATACCCGGAGGAGAAATCGATGAAGGGCCGCTCCTGGACGCTTGGATCGCGCTTCACCGGCGTGCAGACATCGAAGCCGCCGGCCTCCATGTGGTTGACGAGACGGCAAACGTACTCGCACACGAGATCGGCCTTGAGCGTCCAAGACGCGTTGGTGTAGCCGACGGCGAAGGCCATGTTGGGAACGCCCGAGAGCATCATGCCCTTGTAGCTCATCGTGTCTGACAAGACCACGTCGCGGCCGTCGACCGAGAACTGAAGGCCGCCCAAAGCGAGCAGGTTCAAGCCGGTTGCGGTGACGATCACGTCGGCTTGCAGCTCGGCGCCTGAGACGAGCCTGATGCCCGTCTCGGTGAAGGTCTCGATGCGGTCGGTCACGACCGAGGCGCTGCCTGCGCTGATCGCCTCGAACAGGTCGCCGTTGGGCACAAGGCAAAGGCGCTGGTCCCAAGGGTTGTAGTTGGGTTTGAAATGCCGGTCGATGTCATAGCCGGGTGGCAGTTGACGCTCAAGGCCCTTGTGGATCAGGCGCTTCATCAATTTCGGGCGCCGCCGGGAGAGCTGGAAGCTCGCCATCGTCATCAGCACGTTCTTCCAGCGCAGGATCGGCGCTGAGAGCTTCGACGGCAAGAAACGGCGCAGGGGCTTGGCGATCGGGTCTTCGGCCGGCAAGGAGACGATGTAGGTGGGCGAGCGTTGCAGCATCGTCACGTGAGCGGCGGTCTCGGCCATCGAGGGCACCAAGGTCACCGCCGTCGCGCCGCTGCCGATCACGACCACGCGCTTGCCCGAATAGTCGAGCTCGTCATCCCAATGCTGGGGGTGCACCAGCTGGCCGGCGAAACGCTCGCTGCCGCGAAACTCCGGCGTGTAGCCTTCGTCGTAGCGGTAGTAGCCGCTACACAAGAACAAGAAATTGCAGCTCATCCGCACGCTCTCCCCCGCTTCGCCCTCAACGCCGCGCATCGCCTCGACGCTCCAGCGCGCCTCGGAGCTTGACCACTCGGCCCGTAGGACCCGGTGGTTGAAGCGAATCCGCTCGTCCACGCCGTGCTCGGTCGCGACTTGGCGCACGTACTGGAGGATCGAAGGGCCGTCGGCGATCGACTTGGGTTCGTCCCAAGGGCGGAAGGAGTAGCCGAGCGTGTACATATCCGAGTCCGAGCGGATACCCGGGTATTTGAAGAGGTCCCAAGTGCCACCGCTGCGCTCCCGCGCCTCGAGGATCGCGTAAGTCTTGTTGGGACAGTTGGCTTTCAGATGACACGCGGCGCCGATGCCCGAGAGGCCGGCTCCGACGATCAGGACATCGACATGCTCTGGAGCGTCTGAGGGAGAATTCATCAGTCGAGCTTACAGCCTGGATCTTCTGTTCCTACCGGCACATGTGCCGGTAGGCCGGTCGCGCATGCGCGACCGGGCCAATGCCGCATGCGGCATTGGCTCCCCGGGTTGGATGATTGTCGAGAACCGACCTTCGGATCTTGGGCGCGAGTCCATACGAACAAACCCCGCTCGCAGGGAAACTGGGTTTTCCGATCCCGCAGTTTGTGCAGAAGCGGAGCCAGCGATGCGAACCAGGACACCCCAGATCGTGGCCCTAGGCGGCGGCGGCTTCTCGATGGAGAAAGACAGCACGCTGCTCGACGACTACATCCTCGCGCTGACCAAAGCCCGCAGGCCACGCGTTTGCTTTCTGCCGACCGCCTCGGGCGACGCGGACCATTACGTGGTGCGCTTCTACAGGCGCTTTTCGGCCGGGTGCGAGGCCAGCCACATCTCGATGTTCCGCCGCGACCAGGGCGGACGAGGCGTGGAGGACGACCTCGCATCCCACCTGCTGGGCCAGGACCTCATCTATGTGGGCGGCGGCAACGTCGTCTCGATGCTCGGCGTGTGGCGCGCGCACGGCTTGGATCGCGTGCTGCGCGAGGCTTGGCAGCGCGGGATCGTCTTGTGTGGGCCGTCGGCGGGCTCGCTGTGCTGGTTCTCCGAGGCGCTCTCGGCCTTCCACGGACCGCCCCGGCGCGTCGGCGGGCTGGGCCTGTTGCCGTATTCCAACTGCGTGCACTACGACGCCGAGCCGGCACGCCGCGCCGAGTACCACACGCTCGTGCGCGAGGGCATGCGAGCCGGGTATGCCGCCGACGACGGGGTCGCCCTGCACTTCAAGGGGACCAAGCTCGATCGTGTCGTCAGCTCCCGCGAGCGCGGCGGAGCTTTCCACGTAAGACGCAGCGCGGGCCAGGTCAGAGAGACGGCGCTCGAGGTCTCCTACCTGGGCGCGCGCGCCGCTCAGAGCAAGCACGCCGCCAGGACCAGCGCCACCGCCAAGCAACCGGGGCGCAGCGCCGCGCGAGCGGTCGTGCTTGCGTGAGCGCCTCCGACCGGCAGAAGCGGCGCCTGATCTTCGCGATGGGCGGAGGCGGATTCACGATGGAGCCCACAAATCCGCTGCTTGACGATTATGTGCTCACGCTCGCCGCGGCCAAGGAGCCGCGCATCCTGTTCTTGCCGACCGCCTCGGGTGACACGACCACCCAGATCAACGCCTTCTATGCCCGCTTCGGTGGACGTGCGTGCATACCGCGCTACGTATCCCTGTTTCGCCTGGGCGATGAGGAGCGTCCCCTGGAGGAGATCGTGCTCGAACAGGACATCGTCTACGTGGGCGGCGGGTCGATGCGCAACCTCTTGGCGATCTGGCGCGCCCACAAACTGGATGAGATCCTCCTCGAGGCCTGGCGCAAAGGCACGGTCTTGGCGGGGATCAGCGCCGGTGCGATGTGCTGGTTTGAAGGAGGCGTCACCTGCTCGAGCGGAGCTCCCGAACCATTGGAGGGCCTCGGCCTCCTCGAAGGCTCGTTCACGGTGCACGCCGACGGCGAGCCCGAGCGCCTGCCCGTCTGGCTCTCAAGCCTTCGCTCCGGTGAGCTGCCCGGCGGTTGGGCCGCCGACGACGGCGTGGGTCTCCTGTTCAACGAGGGCACGCTCGAGCGTGTGGTGAGCTCCCGTCCCGGCGCGGGCGCCCAGCGCGTGGACGCGATCGCGGGCGAGCTCGTCCGCCACCGCCTGGAGCCCGACCTGCTCGGCGGCGCACCGTCCAGCTTCGGCGCTGTCCTCGACGACGACGTACGCGAGCTGCGCCGCGTACAGCGTCTGCGCCGCGAGATGACCGGCAAATCGCACCGCTTCGAGGACGTTTGAGCGGCGACCTTTTTCGACTCTCGCCAAGTCAGCCTGACCGCCGTTAGGGTGGCGAGAGCTGGAGACCGACCGCATGGATCGAGGACGCTCAGGACAGGTGACGCACGAAACTTGAGACCGGTGCTCGCTCGGGCACGCGTTGGGCTTGGCGAGGACGACCGAGATGCAGCAGGCCAATCGGAAGCTCATCTGAATCGAGCTCAAGCGCCTTGCGAGCGGCGGACGAGTCCAGGAACGTCACCGTACGCCAGTAGCCGGCGAGTCCCGCCCCGTGTGCCGCCAGCAGGACCAGGTAAGCCGCGACCGCCCCTGCCAGCAGATCCTCCTGTCGTTCGTCCGCGTCACCCTGCCTGCGCACCGAGGCGACGATGAGAGTGGGAGCGCGGTCGAGCTTGCCACCCGAACCCGGCTTCTCAGCCTCGGCGATCTGCTTGAGGCGGACGACCGTTTGCGGCCCGAGCACCCGAAAGCGCCAGGGGTTGGTCAGACGATGGTTGGGAGCCCAACGGGCCAGCTCGAACAGTCGCTCAAGCGTCTCCAGCTCGACCGGCTCGGGGGCAAACGCCTTGTGGGTACGCCTGGTCCTGATCGCCTGATCGAGCTCCATCGGCCGATAAGCCTAGACGTAGCGGCTTCCCATTCCGCGCGCCCGCTCGCCGCCGGCTCACGTGGCCTATCGTCGCGAGTGCGAGGATTTCTCGCCGCCGGCGTCGAAGTCAGCGAAATGGACGGCGACGCCGGGCCCCGCGGAAAAGCTTCGCCCAAGGACGATCGCGGTCTGCCCCCGGTCCTGCTGGCGCTCACACTCACCACCGGGCTGATCGACGCAGCGAGCTATCTCGGCCTTGGCCACGTATTCACGGCGAACATGACCGGCAACATCGTGCTGCTCGGTTTCGGCCTGGCACGCGCCGGCGGACTGCCGGTCGTCGCTCCCTTGATTTCGCTTGGCGCGTTCCTGTTGGGCGCAAGCGCCGGAGGCCGACTCGGCATCGGGATCGTCGAGAGGCACGAGCGGGTGGTCTTGATTGGAGTGGCCGGCGAGGTGATCCTGCTGGCGCTTGCCGCGGTCGCCGCTTGGGCGCTACAGGTACAGGTTGGGTCCACCAGCGCCTATCTGATCATCGCGCTGGTCGCCCTCGCCATGGGTATGCGCAATGCGGTCGTGCGCAAGCTGGCGGTGCCCGATCTGACGACGACCGTCCTCACACTCACGCTTACCGGAATCGCGGCTGACACGGCGGCCGGTGGCCTTGTCAAGGCGCGTCAATCGGCGCGGCGCCTCTATGCAGTGGCTGCGATGTTGCTCGGCGCGTTCCTTGGCGCACTGCTCGAGAAGCACAACCTCGGACTACCGCTCGCTGTCGCGGCGGGCGTGGGCGCCGCGAGCTTCGGCGCCTATGTAGGGACTCAAGGTCGCTGACCGGACAGCTCCACGCACAGTTGCTCCAACAGCTGCTGGACCTCAGGCACTCGCTGGGCGGTGTGGTCGGCGAGCATCGCGTGCAGCTCCTCGCGACGCGCGCTCAGCAGCTGATCGGCCATTGCGCGACCCGCCGGCGTCAGCCGTGTCTCGCCATCGTCCTCCTCCACCAAACCGCGCTCGCGCAACTCCACTTCCACGGCGGCCACCCGCTCGTCCTCGACCGCCTGCTCCTGGGCCATTTGGCGCGTGCCGTCGATGCCGTAGCTGTCGAAGCGAGCGAGCGCCCAGACGGCGCCCGAGGAGAGGTCCACGGCCGCGCGGGCGCCCACCCGCTCGTTGAAGGCTCGCCTGTCCTCGCGGCTCACCAGCACCCCGAGCGCGCGATCAAGCTCGGCGAGCGAGCTTGGACTCTTGGGCGCCGCAAGCGCGTCATCGATCCCTTGACTGGTGGAGGCCGTCGCGCGCAGTGGCCGCTCGCGCAGACGCAGGGCCAGCACGAAACCGACCGCCCCCACCCCGGCGGCCACCAGGAACACGGGGCGCAAAGCGTGCACATAGGCATTCTCATACGCAAGCCTCGCGGCTCCGGGCAAACTCGCCACCTGGGCGCCGGTGAGACGCCCGCCACCAGAGACCTGGGCTCCGAGGGCACCGCTCAAGACGTCGTGCAACTCGCTGCGCAGGCGACTGGAGAAGATCGTCCCGAACACCGCCGCGCCGATCGAGCCCCCGATCCCTCGCGCCAGCGTCACACCGGAGGTGGCGGCGCCGAGAACCGAGTAGTCGACCGCGTTTTGCACGGCCAAAACGAGCACCTGCATGACCATCCCCAGGCCCAATCCCAGCACCAGCAGATAGGCGTCGGCGACGATCGAGCTGGTGCCGACGTCCAAGCGCGAGAGCAGCAACAGCCCGACCGTCATCGTCGCCGTACCGGCGATCGGGAACGCCCGGTAATGGCCCGTACGAGAGATGACTCGACCGGAGACGACCGAGGTGAGCACCAGGCCACCCATCAACGGGATCAAGCGTAGACCAGCCCCCGTCGGGCTCGAGTGGAACACCGTTTGAAAGAACAGAGGCAGGAACGTGACCGACCCGAACAGGGCGAAGCCGACGATCAAAGAGAGCAGGCCGGCGATACGAAACACCTCGTCGCGCAGCACCGCGATCGGCAAGACCGGCTCGGGTGCGCGGCGCTCGACGGCCAGGAACACGCCGATCAACGCGACCCCGGCGAGCGCCACCAGGATCGTCTCCCCCGAGCCCCATGCCCACGTGGTGCCGCCGAGGCTGGCGACCAACACGATCGCGCTGAGTGCCGCAGCGAGCACCCCGGCGCCGAGATAGTCGATCGTGGGCCGGCTGCGCACGCTCGTCGCCGGCAGCGTGGCGGCGATCACCCCGAGCGCCAGCAAGCCGATCGGCAGGTTGACATAAAAGATCCAGCGCCAGGACAGGTGCTCGACGATCACACCCCCAAGCAGGGGTCCTGCGACGCTCGCCAAACCGAACACCGCGCCGAACAGGCCCTGGTAGCGACCGCGCTCGCGTGGAGAGACGATATCCCCGACCGTCGCCTGGACCAGCACGATCAGCCCGCCCGCACCAAGGCCCTGTACTGCCCGGAACGCGATCAGCTCCGTCATCGATTGGGACAGGCCGCACAAAGCCGAGCCCACCAGGAACAGGACGACCGCGCTCTGCAAGACCCGCTTGCGGCCAAGCTGATCGCCCAGCTTGCCGTACAGCGGGGTGACCGCCGTTTGGGCCAACAGGTAGGCGCTCGTCACCCAGGACAGGCGCTCGAGCCCACCCAAGTCCCCCACGATCGTGGGCAAAGCCGTCGCGACGATCGTCGAATCGAGCGCCGCCAGCAACATCACGAGCATCAGCCCGCCGAAGGTCACCCCCAGCCGGCGATTCGCGGAGCGGGGAACGGGGGAACCTGCGGCTACGGTGTTCATTCGAGTGCTCGCTACTTAGCCCAACGGACAAAAGGAACCACGAGATGAAGATACGCACGCTCGGGAGTCAAGGACTACAGGTCTCTGAGGAGGGGCTCGGCTGCATGGGCATGTCCGAGTTCTACGGGCGCTCCGACGAGGACGAGGCGATCGCCACGATCCACCGAGCCTTGGAGCTGGGCGTGAACTTCATCGACACCGCCGACATGTACGGGCCGTTCACCAACGAGAAGCTCGTCGGCCGCGCAATCTCCGACCGGCGCGAGCAGGTCGTGCTGGCCACCAAGTTCGGCAACGAGCGCCGCGAGGACGGTAGCTGGGTCGGCATAAACGGCAAGCCCGAGTATGTGCGCTCGGCTTGCGAAGCCTCCCTGAAGCGCTTGGGCGTCGAGCACATAGACCTCTACTACCAACACCGCGTCGACCAGACCGTCCCGATCGAGGACACCGTCGGCGCGATGGCCGAACTGGTGGCCGAGGGCAAGGTGCGCTACCTCGGACTCTCCGAGGCCTCGCCCCAGACGATCCGCCGTGCGCACGAGGTGCATCCGATCTCGGCTTTGCAAACCGAGTACTCCCTGTGGACCCGCGACCCCGAGGATCAAATCCTGCCGACGGTGCGCGAGCTGGGAGTCGGCTTTGTCGCCTACTCGCCGCTCGGGCGCGGATTCTTGTCGGGCAAGTACAAGAAACCCGAGGACCTGCCCGAGGACGATTTCCGCCGCCACCATCCCCGCTTTCAGGGTGAGAACTTCCAGAAGAACCTTGAGCTGGTCGAGCGCATCGAGCAGATCGCCGGCGAGAAGCAGGTCACGGCCGGCCAACTGGCCCTCGCATGGGTGCTCAGTCGTGGCGAGGACATCGTGCCGATCCCCGGCACCAAGCGCCGCCCCTATCTGGAGGAGAACGTCGCCGCTGCCGAGATCCAGCTCTCCGAGCAGGATTTGGCGCGCATCGAGGAGGCCGCTCCAGTCGGCGTCACGGCCGGCGAGCGCTACGCCAACATGTCCACGATCGATCGCTGAGAGGCGTCTCGGCCGCCCCGAGGGGTCAAAGCTCTTCGACTATCTGCCCCAACGTGCCGCCGCTGATCGCCGACTCTGGTCCGTCGGCCGCGTCTGCTCGTCGTCAACTCGCTCGTGGCAGATCGCGCCGCTCGGATCGGGCGGTATCCGGACGTTGTGCCTGGATCTCGAGATAAACCTCTGTTCGGTGCACCGCTACGTTCGAGGGCGCCTGAATGCCGAGGCGCACTTTTGCGCCGTCGCTCGAGAGAACCGTGACCTGGATCTCGTCGCCGATCATGATGCTCTGTTTGTCCTTGCGAGTCAGAACGAGCATGAGCCTCACTTCCCCGACTGCACGCTGCTCAGCCGGACTTCAAGTTTTAGGCCTGCTCTCAGTGTCAGACCCTGGACGCATCGACGTACTTCGACGATGCCATCTCTTACAAGCTTAGCGCCGGAATCGCGATTCGGTGCCAACAATGACGATCTCATGCCAAAAGCTCGTTATCGTTAGGAGCGCGAACATGCTCGAACTGGTAAAGAGTCCGTCGATGCAGGTGCTCTCCAGGGGTCGCCTCCGTCTTGGGCTGGCTCTGTCGCTGGTGTTCGCCGCGTTGCTCTTCGCCACGTGCGCCCAAGCGCAGGAACCGGAAGCTCCCGAAAGCGCCGCGGCGACCTCGACAGTCGAAGCGCCGAGCACGAGTGGCGCTCCCGAAGTGCCTCCCACGGCGCCCGAAGCGCCCCTAGCCGAACAAGCGCCACCCGCCGAACAAGCGCCACCCGCCGAACAAGCGCCACCAGCCGAACAAGCGCCACCAGCCGAACAAGCGCCACCAGCGGTCGAAGAAGCCCCCGCGCCGGCCGAATCGCCGGCCGTGGAAGCCCCTCCCCCGGCCGAACAAGCGCCACCCGCCGAACCAGCACCCCCGGCCGAACAAGCGCCACCCGCCGAACCAGCGCCACCCGCCGAACCAGCGCCCCCGGCGGTCGAAGAAGCCCCCGCGCCGGCCGAATCGCCGGCCGTGGAAGCCCCTCCCCCGGCCGAACAGCCGGCAGAACAGGCGCCTCCCGTAGTCGAAGCGCCTCCCCCAGTCGTGGAACAGGCGCCACCCGTGACCGAAGAAGCCCCCTCCGTGGTCGAAAAGAAGACCCCCGAACCTAGCGCCGGTGAAACAAGCGCTACAGCGAGCCCCGAAACGCCCCGCGGACCCGGGGAAGATTCGCAGGGAACCGCCGACGCGCCGGGAACAGTTCACAAAGAAGCGACGGGCCAAGCGGCTCCGGAAGCATCGATCGCGGTGACGACTTCCGTCGTCCCCACCGTCGCCCCGGAAATCTCAGCCTCGTCCGTGTCGGGCCAGACACGCCTTGCACTGACGCGGCAAACGAACTCGGCGCGGCGGGCCGCGCAGATGAGCTGTGCCAGCGTGTCGATGACAGCCGAATCCGTCGGTAGCTGGCTGTCCGTCTCGCTCGCTTCGCGGGCATCGAACCCTTTCTTGGCCAACCCCGACGCCTCGTCGAGGGCGATCGCCGCGAACGCACCCACCGGTAGCCTCGGCGGCGGTTCCGCGACGGTGAATCGCCCCTCGGGAACCGGCTCGGGCTCCGGCGGCTCGGGAGGCGGATCCGGCGGCGGCAGCAGCTCGGGCTCAGCCTCTTCGGCATCCTCCACGCTCGTGGACGTTCTTCGCCAAGCGGCCCCGCGCGCCATGCGCCGTTTGCGCCTTGCGCAGCCCTCATGGCGGACGTCGTTCTTCGTTCTGATCCCAGAGCGACCGGACTAGCTCCTTCCGGTCTCTCCACCTCGGTGCTGGGTCGCCCGACCCGGGCCTATTGACATCAGAGCGAAGTTCTGTTGAAAGGAGCTGTACCGAATGACCCGTCATTTGACACTCTCGACGGCGAGCCAAGGGACATCCGCGGCAAACCAAATCGCACAAACCCGAAGCGACCACGCGCACGTGGCCTCGGATCTATCCGGCACCGGCGGCGCAGACGCCACCCTGTCGGTGGCCCCAAGTTCCCGACCGAGCCTGACGCTCGTGCGTACGCCCGTATGGAGACACCGACTGATCTTGACCGGGACGTTGGACTCTCGTTCGGCTGTCGAGCTCGAGGACGAGATCGAGTGCCTGTGCCAGGAAGGCGTCACGATCATCACGCTCGACCTTCGCCAGCTCCAGGAGATCGATCCGACCGGAGCGACCACGATCGCGTTCTGCGGCGCCATTTGCAGGAGACGAGGTCGTGAGCTTGCGGTGATCGCGGGATCGCCGGTCATCAAGCGCGCGTTGAGCGAAGTGGGCGCCGCAGACCTGCTGACGCCCGATCGGGACGAGGCTGTCCTCCGGGGCGGTTCAGATGGCCTTACGTCGGAGAGGTCGACCACAACGATCGGCCGGTTCTAAGAAGCGCGCGGTCGTCTAAGACATATGTCGAGCACCCGCCGAAACACAACGTCATCGAGCCCTGCCGGTCGAAGCACAGCCAAAGCCCGACCCGCGGGGCGCCGGCGGCTCGATGACGACGATCTTCCAGACCAAGAAACGGGCAGGAAAGGCTGCCGGCTCGAAGGCCGGTCGTGAGGATCTGCGCAAGCGGGCCAAGCAGCACGAGAAGCAAGCGGGCAAACACGCCAAGCACCACGGGCGCAAGCACAAGAAGAGGCACAAGCACCGCAAGGCCGGCCCTCGTCCGACGCTGCACGGGAGCGCCGGGGTCGCGCTGCCACTCGCGCCGGCCGCTCCACCGGCTCCCTCCTCCACCCCGCCCCCGTCGATCGGCTCGCCCCCGATCACGCTCAAACAAGCCCAGCGCCTGCTTTGGCGAGCGGGCTTCGGCCCGACAGCCGGACAGGCCGAGGCTCTGGCCGGCAAACCGCTACAGGAAGTCGTCTATGGCCTGACGCGTCCGTCGGGTTCGGCGACGCTGAGCGGCCCGGCGCCGGTGGACGACGAAGGCAATCCGTTGGACCCGGACAATGCTTGGGGCCAAGACCACTGTTGGTGGCTGGATCGGATGGTGCGCTCAGACCAGCAACTGGTGGAGCGCATGACCTTCATCTGGCACGACTGGTTTGCCAACTCCAACGAAAAGGTGGGCAGCCAGCGGATGATGCTCGAACAGAACGAACTGTTTCGCAGCATGGCGCTCGGCAGCTTTCACGACCTGTTCTTGGCGGTCACTTCCAACCCGGCGATGTTGGTGTTCTTGGACGGGATCTACAACGAGAAGAGCGACCCGAACGAGAACTATGCGCGCGAGATGATGGAGCTGTTCTCGCTCGGAGCCGACCGCGACGCCTACAGCGAGGACGACGTGCGCGAAATGGCTCGTGCGCTGACCGGTTGGACGGCTGAATGGTCCTCCCAGGAAGGGTTGCACGAATTCGAATTCGATAGCGCCCGTCACGACAAACACGAAAAGACCGTGTTCGGCAAGACCGGCAACTGGAGCTGGGAAGACGCGGTACGCCTGTGTGTGGAACACCCGCTGCACCCGTCGTTCTTCGTGACCAAGCTGTGGGGCTACTTCATCCCGAGCCCCCCCGACGAAGCCACGCTCGCCAGCCTGCAAGGGCTGTATGTCGGCTCCGGCTACAGCATCGGGGCAGTCGTCGAGGCGATCTTGCAGCACCCCGATTTCTATGAAGGGCCCGAGCTGTTGACTCCGCCGGTCGTCTACAACGCGGGGCTGTTGCGCTCGATCGGCCGTCCGATCGACACGACCTCTTGGACGTGGCTTTCGGCCAGCGCCGGCCAGCAGCTGTTCTATCCACCGAACGTCTCTGGCTGGGACTTCACTCGCTGGCTCGATACTTCGACGGCCAAAGCGCGTTGGGAAATGGCCACCTATGTGACCTCGAAGACCTACCCCAATCCGTGGCCGGCCGAAGACGAGCCGCAATACAGCGCCACAGAGACGCCGTCCGAAGCGATGGCCAACGCGCTTGCGTATTGGGCGAACCCGCAGCTCTCGGCGGAATCGGAGCAGTGCATCGCCGCGTTTGCCTCCTCCTGTTTGAAGGAACCGCTCGCCAAGTGGGAGAACAGTCCTTATCGAGCGATGCGCCAGAACGCGCTGCGGATGCTGATCGCCACCTCGCCCGACATGCAGGTGAGCTGAGATGTCCGCTCGAGCCAGACCGACGAAGGAGAGTTGACCGTGGCCAAGAGCTGCTCATGCAATGACTTCACCCGTTCGCAGTTCTTGCGTCGCGGCGTCGCGGCCGCGGGCAAGGGATTGCCGGGGATCGAGCCGGGGATGCCTTTGCCTGCGGGGACGGGGCTTGACCGTCGCACGTTCCTGCTGCGCTCCGCCGGGGCGGCACTTTCGGTGTATGGCGCCTCGATGCTCGGGCCGCGCCATTTCGAGGCCGGTATCGCTCAGGCGATCGCGGCCGGCGCCGGCGAACAGCCGGTGCTCGTGTCGATCTTTTTGGAAGGCGGTTGGGACGCGCTGTCGGTGCTGGCGCCGGTGGGCGAAACCAAGTACCGGGAACTGAGACCGCAACTGGGGCTGACCGAAGGCAGCGGCAAGCCTTTTGGCGAGGATCCGAGCCTGATGTGGCATCCGGCTGCCGGCGGGCTTGCCGAACTGCACGAAGAAGGCAAGGTGAGCACCTTCCCGGCAATCGGCTACCAGCCGGCGGACGAGAGCCACTTCACGAGCCGCCACTACTGGGAGGTGGGCCAGCTCGACGCGCAGACTCGTACGGGCTGGATGGGGCGCTACCTGGACAGGGTGGGCGAACCGGACAATCCTCTGCAAGGACTCTCGCTCGACTATTCGCTGGCCCCGGCGCTTGCGACCGCGACGATGCCGGTGGCCGCGGTCTCCTCGCCCGCGGACTACACGATGAACGCCTACGGCCTGAGCGAACCGGTGAGCGGACCGGCGCTCGAAGCCTTCGGCGCGCTGGGTGCCCTGGCGGCGCCCTCCGCCGCCTACGCCCAGGCGCGAGCCGCCTCTTATGACACGGGCCTCGTGCTAGAAAAGATGGCGGGCTTCGTGCAGTCGGAGAAGCAGTCGGGCGACAAATCGGCTGTCCCCTATCCAAATGGAGATTTCGCCGAAAGGTTGGCTGTGCTTGCGGCGATGCTTCACACCGGGATGCCGATCAGGTGCGCTTCGCTGAACGCGGTCGGCTCTTATGACACCCATTCGGATGAGGCCAACACGCTTAACGCCAACCTGGAACAGACGGTGGGCGCGCTGGTGGCCTTCCAGCGCGACTTGGAAGCGCGCAAACTCGACCAGAGGGTCTTGATCCAGTTGTGGTCGGAGTTCGGCCGCCGCCCCCAGGAAAACGGGTCTGGCACCGATCACGGGGCGGGCGGCTTGGCCTTCTTGATCGGCAGCAGGGCGGCCGGAAAGATGGTGGGCGAATTCCCGGGTCTGACCAAACTGGACGAAAACGAAAACGTGGTCAACACCTCTGATTTCAGGTCGATGTACTGCTCGCTGTTGGAGCAGTGGTTTCAGACCGAAGCGGAACCGATCATCCCCGAAGCGAAATCCTTCGCACGCCCGGTCTTGGTGCGCTGAGGATGCGCGGCGCTTGGCGACCGATCCTATTGGCGGGCGCCCTTTGCGCGGTTTGTGCCGCGTGGGTCGCGATCGCCATCGCTGCGCCTTCGCGGGCGCGCGGGGGCTCGACCGCCACGGCGGGCGACTCCCATCGCTCTGCGACCGTCGCGAGGCACTGCCATCGCGCCGAGCACCGCCGTTGCCACAAGAGCGGCTCGCGAGCCTCCCGGCACAAGCCCAAGGCGCACAGGCGCTCCGCGCACCCGCATTCGCAGCCTCTCACCGCCGGCGCGGGCAACCAGGGACAGGGGGCCACGCCGAATGGGAGCCTTCCCGAGACATCCAGCCCGGGAGCGCCGAGCGGCGCCGGCTCCTCCGGTGGTGGCATCCCAACGCAATCGGGTTCGCTCGACTCCCCCCCACCCCCGGCGCCCACTCACGTGGAGATCACGGCCGAAGACGAGGAAGGCTTCCGCTTCGTGCTGTCGCGCTCGAAGGTGCCGGCCGGCAAGACGATCCTCGAATTCGTCAACCACGGCCAGGACGAACACAACCTGAATGCCGCCGAAGGAAGCGAAGGCGAAGTGGTGGGCTCGCTTCCGAACACGCCCGCCAACGCCCACCTCAGCTTGACGGTTGATCTGAAGCCGGGCAGCTACACCCTGTTCTGCTCGTTGCCGGGGCACGCGGCCAAGGGCATGAAAGGGACGCTCACGGTGGAATGAGGCCCAGGCGGGACCGTCGAGGACCGGTCGGGACCGACCCAAGCGCGGTCTGGTCCCGCACGGTCGGGTCCTGCGCAAACGGGTGTCGCTACGGTGTGGGCATGCAGCAGCGGACACTAGGCCGTACCGGCGTGCACGTCAGCCCCCTTTGTCTTGGCGCGATGATGTTCGGCGCTTGGGGCGAGACCGACCATGACGCCTCGATCAAAATCATCCACAGGGCGCTCGACGCGGGCATCAACTTCATCGACACGGCGGACGTGTACTCGCGCGGGGAGTCCGAGCAGATCGTGGGCAAGGCGCTGGCGGGCGGCAAGCGCGAGAACGTGGTCTTGGCGACCAAGTTCCACGGCACGATGGGCGACGATTCAAACCAGGCCGGCAACTCCAGGCGCTGGATTTTCCGCGAGGTCGAGGCTTCCTTGAAGCGACTGCAGACCGATTGGATCGACCTGTATCAAGTCCACCGCTGGGACCCTTGGACCGATCATGACGAGACGCTGGGCGCGCTCAGCGACCTGGTGGCGCAAGGCAAGGTGCGCTACGTCGGCTCCTCCACCTACCCGGCGGCGCAGATAGTCAAGGCGCAGTGGGTCGCGCGCGACCGGGGCCACGCGCGCTTCGTGTGCGAGCAGCCTCCCTATTCGATCTTGGCGAGGGGGATCGAGGCGGACGTGCTGCCGACTTGTCGCGAATACGGGATGGGCGTGATCCCGTGGAGTCCGCTTGCCGGCGGCTGGCTGTCGGGGCGCTGGCGCAAGGGCGCCGAGGATCTCGAGTCTCGCCGCTCGGCGATGATCCCCCAGCGCTATGACCTATCGATCCCGGCCAACCAGGCAAAGCTCGAGGCGGCGGACGCGCTCGGAAAGCTCGCCGATGAGACGGGCATCAGCTTGATCCACATGGCTTTGGCGTTTGTGATCAGACACCCGGCGGTCACCGCGGCGATCATCGGGCCGCGCACGCTGGAGCACCTGGAGTCCCAACTGGGCGGCGCCGAGATCGAACTGGAGGAGGCCGTGCTCGACCGCATCGATGAGATCGTGGCGCCTGGGCAGACGATCAATCCGACCGACGCCGGTTGGAGCAACCCGGCTCTGGACCCGGGCGCGCGACGCAGGTAGGGTTTGGGCATGGTCCTCTACACGTGTGAGGTCGGCACGGCGATGGGCGACTTGCCCGCACCTCTGGCACACCCGTGCGGCCGGGCGGCCAAAGCGCTTGAGAAGGCGGGCTACGCCTACGAGCAGAAGCAGGTCAAAGGCGGCATGTTGAAGGTTTGGACACTGCCCAAACGCGCCGAGGACCGCGCCGAGATCGAGCGTCTGAGCGGCCAGCGCGCGGTTCCGATCCTGGTGCTCGACGACGGCCAGACGATCTCCGGCTCGGGCGAGATAGTGCGCTGGGCCGAGTCTCACCCGGGCTCCTGATCTTTAGCTGATCAAAGCAGCGTGGACTCGCCGCGAACCCGAATGGACCCGTTCGCGTCGAATGGAAGGACAGTCTTGGTCATGGCGAACATGGACCGATCACTTCAATGGCTCGGCTACAACCCATAGAGCCTTCAATGTGGCATCCTACCGCGTTCGATGACCGATCAGCGAACGTATTCCACAAATCCGGCTATCCGCAGCCAAATGATCGGGCACTCAACGCGTGCGCTTGACCCCGGCTGTCATCACCCATGAGGTCGCGAGCAGACCCCACGAACACCAACGCGTGGAGCGCAGTGGGATGTACTCTGTTCATGGCCGGAACCGGCGCAATTGTCGCGCTCCTCGTGCAGAGCTCGTCCAACGTACGCGAGCCACCAGTCTTGATGTATGCCCAGCGGCATGCTTGCCATTCTCGGTCTCTACATGGCGCTTGCGCCGCTCCTCAGTTGGAGACCATGGGGACACCGAACAGCGCCCTCGCTCTGCTTTGCAGTGATAGGCGGGATCGTGGCTCTGACCGGACTGCTTCATCACGCCCCGGTTTCCCACGCATCCGCCCAACACGGTAGTCACAGCTCGAAAAGGCAGGCCACCAGTTCGGCGACCGTCAGGACAAGAGATACATCAGACCAGACGCTTTACGTCGGCAGGCATTTCACTATCGCTCTGCCAAAGGGCTGGATCGCCGGCAAGCGCGAACAAGACGAGGTGGGCGAAATCGAGAGCACCTGGACTGACAACACCGAACCAAACACCGAACTGCTGATAGATTTTAGTCCCGCGAGCGATCTCAGCTTGGAGCAGGATGCCGCTCCAGTGCACGATGGCCTGATCCACCAAGCTGACTACCGTGAGCTCTACTACGGAAGCGGTGACCTACGCGGCATTGCGTCTTGGATGTGGATATTCAGGGGCCCCGAACTGGAGCACGTGGACTACTTCTTTGTTAGATACTCGACCGCATTCGCTCTGCTTGGCTCAAGCCCGGCCAACCATTTCGATCGCATGGACATAGTTTTTCGCGTCGCAGCCGAATCCGTACGTGCCCGCTGCCAATAGGGCAAATGACTACGGCCAGGGTGTTGACAACTTCATCCCTGACCCCGCTGATCGGTTCTCCGCAGGGGCAACGGCCCTACACGTGACTACGCACGCGCGAGGGCGTCGGCGAGGATCGTGGCGTGACCGAACGCCAGCTCGGGGAGATCGTCCACCGCAAACCAGCGCGCCTCGCGCGCGTCGCCGGCGCCCTTCGCCCGCAGCGGCGCGGGCAAGAGTCCTATAGGACGGGATCGCACTCATCGATCTCGAAGTATCCCAAGCCCTGGATCGTCAAGCAGTACGCCGAGGTACACCACCACAGCAGTCGGCGCACGCGACCGTCGACGTCGAACGCGAACCCAGGCAGGCCAAGCGCTCTGCCAACAGTTGTGCGATCACGGCGCGCGCGACCTTGAGACCTGGATGTCGCGCGGCGAACGAACACTCAGTACTAACTGTCCGCTCCAGTCGTCGTCTTGAGACACGTTCTAACCCGAAACCCATGTCGGTCCGCCACAACGCACCGATGGCATCGTCTTCTACGTGCGGGACGACGGGCGGCCGGAACACTGGTCTACCGGCTAATGCTGAGAGATCGGCTTCGTCGATGCCGATTGAGAGGCTCGCGCTATCGAGTCGGCAAGCTCGGCGACGTGGGCGAGAAGATCCTTCGGCTCAGCCTCGACATCGACCCCTCGAACGTGGATGGTCTTGCCAGCATTTGCGACCGTATGGTCGCGAATTCGCTCACCTTCGTTCTTTGCGTATACGAGGTAGCCACGGTCCAGCCCGAGCGCCGTGCAGTAGGCGAGCATCTGGTAGGCGTCCGCGTTCGGGAAGCGCTCATCGGAGAGCCGCTTGTACTTCGCGTCGATTACCGCTCGAGAGACGCCGCCTTCAGACCATAGGAGGTCGGGTATGAGCCGAATCGTTTGCTCTGCGTCGAGGTATCCGGCTCGCGGTTGCGCGATCAGCCGGCCTCCATGGCGCTCGAGGGCAGTCGTGAGCGCCGCAGATAGGAAATCCTCGAAGACAGTGTTCATGTCGAACACGAACGAGACACCGCTGAGATCGCCGCCTCGCGCCGAGATCGAACAGGATCTCAAGATCAGCGCGGCGAGCGACAACGCGGCGCGGTAGCGAACATTCAGGCGCGTGATCGGGGGCCGAGAGATCGATTTTGTGGGCTTGGCTATCGAAACGTCGTCAAGCGCGGAACGGATGCGCAGCAATCGCCGCCGCGCAAGGGCTGAGCGAATCGGCAGGCGCAACAGCAGCTCGGTCGCGCCGCGAATCAGGCGGTTCTCCGGGATGTCGATCGTGTAGTCGTCGTAGGAGAGCTCAAGCGGTAGATAGCGGCCTGTCCAGCGAGCGAGCTGGTCGCCGATGCGAAGCCGTCCACGCATGGTCATCGCCTGTTCTTCGACCGCAACGTAGCCACACAGCGGTGCGGGCGTGAGGGCGTGTTCAGCGTGCCACGAGAACGCCGCCGCGATTGCTGTCCACAGATCCCGCTCCAGGCCAAAAGCTGGGCCGATGTCGCGCCAGCCGCTGGCGTCTAGCGCGTAGCTAAGCAGAAACATCAACCGCGGAATCGCAAGACGCGGGACAACCCGCAGCTCGAGACCGTCCTTTAGGCGCACGACCCCGACGTGTGAGTCGGCGACAAGCCGCCAGCGGTCGGGCACCTCGTCGGGTAGCACTTTCACCAGTCCGCTTTGGCCGAGACGTTTCGCCTGCGAGGCGGTGATCGCGCAGGGCCGTTCAGACCACGCTTGCAGCTGAATCGTCATCCGACAGCCCCCAGCTGGCATCTGCGGCCCGCGCGAGCCGGCGTCTGATTGTGGCCAGACCGAACTCCGCGACAACGTCCTTCTCCGTGCCGTAAAAATGCTCCTGGAGCAGCGGCATGATCGAATGCGCCCAGATCCGCTCGAGGTCCGGAGCGGTCTTTCCCCCCATCATATAAGACGGCCCTATCGCAAAATCCTCGTTTTCGATCAGGCGGTTCAACTCGGCCAGGATCGCTGCCGACTCAGGCGGATGGTCGCGAGCTGAGAGCCATCTCGCCAGCACCCCGTTCACCGGCTCCCTGCTCGGGTGGAGCTCGACAAAATAGAAGCGCCGCCTGAGCGCACTGTCCACTAGTGCAATCGAGCGATCGGCAGTGTTCATAGTCCCGATCAACAAGAGGTTCTCCGGCAGGCGGAATTCCTCCTCGGGCGAGTACTGTAGGCGTATCGCCTCGCTGCGGTACTCCAGCAGGAAATAGAGCTCACCAAATATCTTGGCGATGTTGCCGCGATTGATCTCATCCACGATCAGCAGATACGGCACGGTGGGTGTCATCCGGGCTTCTTCGGCGATCTGCCTCAATGCGCCTCGCGCGAGGTCGAACTTGAGGGCGCCGTCACCGTCCGCGCGCGGCCGGTAGCCCTCGAAGAAGTCCTCGTATGTGTAGGAAGGGTGGAACTGCACAAGCCGGTAGGAGCCTCCATGCGTGGCGAGATACTCGCCGAGCCGTTGAGCGATGAAAGTCTTGCCCGTACCGGGGGGTCCGTAGAAGATCAGTTGACGCTTCTCCGCGAGCAAGTCGAGCACATGCTGCAACCAGCTTCGTGTCAAGTAGAGCCGATCCGCGAGAGCCGCATCGGCCGTGGGGATGGCGAGGGCGGCGGCATCTGGCTCGACAGTAACCGTCGCGTCGTCGACGGCCTCGACCTCGACCGCCACCGGCGACCCGTCCCTAAAGGACTCGAACGCAGCGCGCTCGGCCGCATCCCATTGCTCGGGCGCCGGGCCCTGCGTCAACCACCATGCAAGACCTTGGGCATCGAGCAGATCGCGCAACGGCGTGCCGGCTCCGATCATCCTTAGGCGCAGCTCTTCGAGCAGTTCCGTCCACTCGGCGTATGTCGCCTCCGCCGCGTGGGGATCGCTTTCCTCCCCGAAGCGGTCGAGCACCGCTTGAGCCTGCTCGGGGGATAGATACCAGTCCTTGCCGTGCTCGTCTTCGCCACGCGAGTATGTGTCGCGTAGGTACTGCCGAACCCGCTTACCGTCGACCCCAAGCCATGCCCCGAGTTCCTCCGGACGGTACATGCCCTCCGGATCGATCTCTACCGCCTCGGGTCCGGTGGGCAGACCTAGCAGCTTCTTGAACTGCCCATACACGGTCGGCTTGAAGAACGGCGTCCGCGTGGCATCGACCGCGAGCAGCAGGAAGGACGCCATTGACAACCGGGTGCCGGCTCCGGCCAACGCCTCCTGGGGCAGCGCAGCCAGAAAGTCGCGAATGGCGGCGCTCACAGCCGTCGCGTGCCACAATCCGCCGACGAGGTCCACCGCCTGGCGCTCGTGGCCGTCGCACCAGCCCAGGAAGCGGTCCAATACGCGCCAGGACACCAGATTGTTCTCACTGTCCGTACAGGCAGCGCGCAGACGCTCCAACCACTCTGACTCTCCGGCCAGCAAGCCCTCGCGAGCCACCCGCAACTTTGCCGCTATGCGCAGCTTGTAGGCGCGCTCCTGCTCGTAGAGATCCAGGGTGTCTTGCAGACAGGCGGCCCATTCGACAGTTTCCTGCCAACGCCGGGGTGCCGACTCCTTCCAGATCCGCATGAGCGGACCGCCATAGAGGTCGACGGAATCGCGAGCGCCGTCGTCGGCGAGTGCGCGGATCCGACCGATCTGCTGATCGGCGTCGCCCGCGCCGGCGACGCCCGGCGCTCGCTGGAATGCTCGGACCAGCTTCAACCGATGAGCGGTTGAGATCATGTACTCGAACTGCTCGGGGTAGAGCATGTGCAGGAAGGCGTTGGAGTACATCGCGGCAGAGGACCCGCGAACCTCCCCCACCAAGTCGGCGACATCGCGCGGTGAATCGAACAACGCGACGCGCTCGGCGCCCGCAATTCCCTTCACGCGACTGGCAAACCGGCCGAAGAACTGAAGGCCCGCGTAGCGAAACGCCTTGCCGGCCGCGAAATTGGCCACACCCCTGTCCTCAACGGCGACCTCGACAAGCTGGGGCAATTGGACCGGCGTCGGCATCAGCGCCAAGATGCGGGATAGGTGCTCGCGCCGCTTGACGCCCCCCGTGTCGGCTTCCGGCACCAAGAGCATGAAAAGGATCTCAGCCGCAATCAAGACCTCCTCGCCACCCATGCCCGTCAGCTGGTCTTCCAGCTTGGCGATGAAGGACCCAGCGCTCGAACCGGGCGAGCCGATTCTGGTGGCAACCCCGTCGACGTGGGATGCCGTCCACGCTCCGGAACCTGGTGAAAACAGCGAATCGTCCTCCACCAGGCAACGATCCTTGAACAGCACCGCCGCTTCGTACACCGCATCCCCACACCATTTGGCTCGTGCCATCGCTTCCCCAGACCTAATCGTGCACTCAAGCAGAGCTGCCCTCGCGCAACTGTTGCCTTCGTTCGAGTGTGTGGACCATAGGCGATTTGCCGCGCCTGGTACGTGCCCCTGCTCACCGTTGTGCGTATCACGTTCGGCAGTCCGCGCATGTCGTAGGGGTAGAGGGAGTCGCTGGGACAAGCGTCGGGCGAACGTGCCCGTGAGGGCGAATCGCCGAATGCCGGCTTGACAGCCATCCGAAACATTGCTTAGATGGTTGCCTAAGTCAGATGACTAAGTCGCCTTCCCCCACCGACGAAGCCACCGAGGAGACGCCTCCCTCGATCAGAGAGGCGAACGTGACCGCGTTCCTGGACGCCGCCGAGCGACTGCTGATCAGGGAGGGTGCGGCAGGCATCTCCACACGCCAGCTTGCACGCGAGTCTGGGCAGAACCACGGGCTCGTGCACTACTACTTCGGTTCCGTCGACGAGCTGTTGCTACAGACGCTGGAGCGGTTCACGGCACGCATCCTGGAGCGCCAACGGGCGATGTACGAAACGGAGCGGCCGTTTATCGAGAAGTGGCGAACCGCGATGAATTTCATCGACGAGGACCTCGCTTCGGGCTACCCCAAGATCTGGGCGGAGTTGCAAGCGCTTGCGTGGAACAAGCCGGAGATGCGCGAGCGCCTGCAAGGAGTCAACGAGCGTTGGCGCGGCGTGCTTGGCGACGCGCTCGCCGGCGCGATTGAGGAGTACGACCTCCACGACAGCCCGTTCTCAGCCGAGGGCTGGGCTGCGCTGGTCGGGCAGTTCAACCAAGGACTCCTGTTCGAGCGCCTGCTCGGCATCGACCGCGGCCACTCGGAGCTGCTCGCGGCGATCGACGCGTGGCTCAGCTCTCTTGAGAAGCGCAAGGCCCAAACAGACACCACAACCACCCCCACCAACCATCGGAGGAAAGCGCAATGAGCACAGTGGAAATCGACGAAGCGAAGCTCGAAGAGTTCATGGGCCAGTTCGTGGGCGACCTGGGAGCGGCGATCACCACGCCCCTGGTCTTGATCGGCGACAAGCTGGGCCTGTATAAGGCGATGGCCGACAGTGAGCCGGTCACTCCGCAGGAGCTGGCCGAGCGCACCGACTGTCACGAGCGCTACATCAGGGAGTGGCTCTGCCAGCAGGCGGCCAGCGGCTACGTCGAGTACGACGCGGCCACTCATACCTTCAGGCTCCCGCCGGAGCAAGCGATGGCTTTGGCCGACGAAAACAGCCCGGCGTTCATCCCCGGTGCCTTTCAATTGGTGGCGGCCACCGTCAAGGACGAGGCACAGATCGCCGAGCGCTTCCGCTCTGGCGAGGGCTTCGGTTGGCACGAGCACCACGACGACCTGTTCGCCGGCACCGAGCGATTCTTCAGGCCTGGCTATCTGGCAAACCTGGTGGACGCCTGGCTGCCCGCGCTCGACGGCGTGCTCGACAAGCTCACAGCGGGCGCCAAGGTCGCGGACATCGGCTGCGGCCACGGAGCGTCGACGATCCTGATGGCCAAGGCGTTTCCGGCTTCGCGCTTCATTGGGTCGGACTACCACGAGGGCTCCATACAAGCCGCCCGTGCGGCCGCCGAGCGCGCGGGGGTCTCAGACCGGGTGAGCTTCGAGGTGGCTTCGGCCAAAGACTTCGGCGGCGGCCCGTTCGACCTGGTGTGCGTGTTCGATGCGCTACACGACATGGGCGACCCGGCGGGCGCCTCGCGCCACGTGCGCGAGCAGCTCGCCCCCGACGGCACCTGGATGGTTGTAGAGCCCCTTGCGGGCGACGCGATCGAGGAGAATCTCAACCCGGTCGGGCGCATTTTCTACGGCGGCTCGACGATGCTCTGCACACCCGCATCGCTGAGCCAGGAGGTCGGCTTGGCGCTTGGTGCCCAGGCCGGCGAGCAGCGCCTTACCGAGGTGCTCGGCGAAGGTGGATTCAGTCGCGTGAGCCGAGTCGCAGAGACGCCCTTCAACCTGGTGCTGGAGGCGCGACCATGAGCACAACGATCGGGCAGCCAAGCACCGACAAGACGAGCATGGACGCCGCGACTGAAGTGACCGGAGCCGTTGCGGCGGTCCTCGAGCAGAGCGCCGGTCGCATCGTCGGGCGCGAGGGCGAGCAGAGCCGGGCGCGCTATCCGGACTCAGAAGGTTTCGTCGAGCGGAACGGGCAGCGACTGTTCTACGAGGTCTACGGCGAGGGCGAGGACACGATCTTCCTGCTGCCAACCTGGTCGATGTTCCATTCGCGCCACTGGAAGATGCAGATTCCCTATCTGGCACGCCACTTCCGGGTATTGACGATGGACGGCGTCGGCAACGGGCACTCCGATCGTCCTGCCGATCCCCGTCGCTACCGGGCCGTCGAGTTCGCGCGCGACTGCCTGGCCGTGATGGATGCGACCGGCACAGAGCGGGCAGTGACGGTGAGTCTGTCGGCGGGCACCCGCTACCAGCTCGAGCTCGGTCGCCTCGCCCCCGAGCGGATGCTCGGCGCGATCTTCACCGGCCCAATGTTCGCCTACACACCCTCGCATTTGTGGGCCATGCGCAGCAGGCTCGTCTGGTGGGCCTTCGCGCGACCTGCGCTCAGTCCCCGGCTCTACCGCTGGTGGGGCCGCTTCAGCGCCGTTTATTGGCGCCGGGACTACCCGGGGTTCGCCGAGTGGTTCGTCTCCAGAGCCCTGCCGGAGCCTCATTCCACCAAGGCGATCGAGGACGGCGTGGGCTGGGCCCTGGAAACCGACCCCAAGACGCTCGCGGCGACGGTCCTCGATGAGCAATCCGCCCACCGCTCGAGCGCGCCGCGGGAGCTACGCGGGCTGGCCCAAAACCTGGACTGCCCGGTACTGGTTGTCTCCGGCGATCGCGACATGATCACACCACCCCGCGACGCCCGCGCGCTCGCGCGTCTCAGCGCGGGCAAGCTCGAGACGGTCAAAGGCGCAGGACACTTCCAACATGGCCGCAAGCCGGTCGGCTTCAACCTGATGTTGCGGGAGTTCGCCGAGGACGCCTTCAAGCGTCCACGCACGCCACGCGACCCCACCGTGTTCCGCCCGGACGGTCGCCCGCGCGCGCTCCTCATCTGCTCACCGATCGGCCTTGGGCACGCCCAGCGCGACGTGGCGATCGCGCGCGAGCTGCGCGCCCTGCACCCCGATCTGCAGATCGACTGGCTTGCCCAGGATCCGGTCACGAGAATGTTGGAAGCCGAGGGCGAGCGCATCCATCCAGCCAGCCGCCACCTGGCCAACGAGTCCAAACACATCGAGTCGGAGTCCGCCGAGCACGACCTTCACTGCTTCCACGCATTGCGGCGCATGGACGAGATCTTGGCGGCCAACTTCATGCTGTTCCACGACATCGTGCGCGAGCAACGCTATGACCTGTGGATCGGCGACGAGGCTTGGGAGCTCGACTACTACCTGCACGAGAACCCGCGCGAGAAGAAGGTCCCATTCGTTTGGCTGACCGACTTCGTGGGCTTCCTGCCGATGCCTGACGACGATGCGCATGCGCGATACGTGACCGCCGACTACAACGCCGACATGGTCGACCACATCGCCGAGCATCCCGAGGTGCGCGACATGGCCCTGTTCGTGGGCAACCCGCAGGACATCGTCGTCGAGCGGCTGGGCCCGGAACTGCCGATGATCAGAGACTGGACCGAGCGGCACTTCGATTTCACCGGCTATGTCACCGGCTTCGATCCGGCAGACCTCGGCGAGCGCACGAAGCTGCGCTCGGAGCTTGGCTACGGCGACGACGAGCAGGTGTGCATCGTCACCGTCGGTGGCTCAGGCGTCGGGGCGGACTTGTTGCGGAGGGTGATCGCGTCCTTCCCCGAAGCCAAGGAAGGAGCGCCGGATCTGCGTATGATCGTCGTCGCCGGGCCCCGCATCGATCCACGGTCGCTGCCCTCCCACGAGGGGCTCGAGGTGGTGCCTTACGTACACAACCTCTATCGCCATCTCGCAGCCTGTGACCTGGCGGTCGTGCAGGGCGGCTTGACCACCTCGATGGAGTTGACCGCGCAGAAGCGACCCTTCTTGTACTTCCCGCTATGCCACCACTTCGAGCAGAACTTCCATGTCCGCCACCGACTCGAACGCTACGGTGCGGGCAGACGCATGGACTACGAGGACTCTCCGCCCGAGCTGATCGCGGCGGCAATCGCCCAAGAGATCGGGCGCGAGGTGGACTACCGCGACGTGGAGAGCGACGGCGCCGCGAGGGCGGCCGGGCGCATCGCCGAGCTTCTGTAGTCCGTCGAGCCCGCCGGCCAAGCCGAGCGTCAACTCGCCACGACACCGCAAACAGGAGTGACGGGACTTTCAGTTTCGACGAAGCGCGTCGGCGACTATCAACGCATGGTCGAACGCCAAGTCAGGGAGAGCGTCGCCGGCAAACCAGGACGCCTCGCTTGCGTCGTCGCCGCCTCTGACCTCGGTGCGACCCGGGATCCTCGCAAGGTAAACCACGGAAACGGTCCAGCCGCGCGGGTCGCGCCCGGGCGTGTCATAGACGCCGAGCATCTCAAGCGGTCCGACCCGCAAGCCGGTCTCCTCCTCGAGCTCTCGCGGGGCCGCCTCGGCCACCGTCTCCCCCTCCTCGATGAAGCCGCCCGGCAGCGCCCAAGCACCCGCAAACGGGGGATTGCCACGCTGGATGAGTAGGACACTCGGTGTCGGCTCACCCGTCAAGACGACTGTGTCGACGGTGAGCATTGGGCGGGGGTAGTCGTTCATGGGGGTCGAAGAGCGAGGGTAGGCGATCGTCGAGCAAGTCGCAGGCTCGCGATACTCTCGCGAGATGAGCGCATCGCCCGAGACGCCGAGCCCCTTGGAGACGCTGCGAAGCAGGCTCGCGGAGCTCGCCGACCTGGAGGCGATCGGGATGCTGCTCGAGTGGGACCAGCTGGTGATGATGCCCGCGCAAGGCGCCGAGGCGAGGGGACATCAGATGGCCTCGCTCGCGCGGATCGCCCACGAGCGCGCGACCGCCACGGAGATCGGAGAGTGCCTGGAGCGAATCGATGGGTCGGCTCTCGGGGAGATCGAGCACGATCTGGTGCGTGTGGCGCGTCGCGACTGGGAGCGCGCGCGGAGGATTCCGAGCGAGCTCGCCGCGGAGATCGCCCGGGCCAATGCCGAGGGCCAGGAGATCTGGCAACAGGCACGGGCGCGGGATGACTTCGCGATGTTCGCGCCGGCGCTGGAGCGCAATGTGGCGCTCGCGCGCGAGCGGGGCGCTTGCCTTGCCGAGAACGGACAGAGCGCGTATGAGGCGCTGCTCGGCGACTTCGACTACGGGCTGAAGGTGGCGGATCTGCGACGGATACTAGGCGGGCTCGCGGGACAGATTCCCGCCCTGATCGACGATGCCGAAAGCCACTCCCCGGTACGCCCGCTCGCTATTCCCGAGGACTGCCAGCGCGCTGCGGTCGCGGGCATCATGCGGCGGCTGGGAGTGGAGGACTCCAGCTGGCGAATCGACGTGTCCACACATCCGTTCACGACCTGGATCGGGCGCGGCGACTCGCGCATAACCACGCGCTACATCGACGGCGACGTGGAGTCGCTGCTGAGTTCGCTGCACGAGTACGGGCACGCCCTTTATGAGCGCCAGATCGATCCTGCTTTGGCGCGCACCAACCTCGGGACTGGGACATCGATGTCGATCCACGAGTCCCAGAGCAAGTTTTGGGAGAACCATCTTGCTCGCAGCGCTGCGTTCGCGCACGCGATGGCCGAGGAGCTGAGCCGGGGCGGCTTTCGGGTGAGCGCCGAGGAGTTGCACGCGAGCCTCGTGGGCGTGAAGCGTTCGCCGATCCGCGTGTCGGCCGACCCGCTGACCTATCCGCTGCACATCGTCGCCCGCTTTGAGCTGGAGCTGGCCTTGATCGAGGGCGACCTCGCGGTCGCCGACCTGCCGGGGGCGTGGCGGGAGGCGATGCGAAAGCTGCTCGGTATCGAGATTGACTCGGACGCCGAAGGCTGCCTTCAGGATGTGCATTGGAGCGCGGGGGCTTTCGGTTATTTCCCGAGCTACGCGCTCGGCTGCCTGATCGCCGCGCAAATGTGGGAGACGCTCGTCGCCGCGCTCGGTCCCCAGGATGAGAATCTGACGGTGGGGCTTGTAGAGCCGATCAAGGACTGGCTCGGCGAGCAGGTCCACCGCTACGGCCGCCGCCTGGACACGATGGAGCTCGTGGAGCGCGCGACCGGCAAGCCGCTTGGGATCGAGGCGTTTTTGCGCTACGTGGCGCCGCTTGCGGGAACTCGGTAGGCGAGGCTCCGGCGCGGCCAAACCGCTGGGCCTGGACGTTCACGGTTCTAGTCTGGGCTGAGAAGCGGGTCCAAAGCGGCTCGCCGACCATCAGAGTGAAAGGCGGTTTGACCCATGCGCTCCGACATCGCACCCGGCAGCACTTTCCCCGACTACGAGCTACCCGATCACACCAACACCGCTCGCAAGCTGAGCGAGCTGCAGGGCGAGGATCCGATGATCCTCACGTTGGCGCGCGGGCACTATTGCCCTAAGGAGCATCAGCAGCACCGTGAACTGGCAGCGTTCTATCCGAAGGTCGCGGTCGCCTACACGCAGGTGGTCACGATCTCCACCGACACCCATCACGCCTCCCAGGAGCTGCGCGCGGCGGTCGGCGCGCAATGGCCTTTCCTGTCCGACCCCGATCGCACGGTGCAGAAGGACCTCGACATTCAGGAGTACACCGATCCTGAGCACGACCCGATGATCCCTCACACACTCGTCCTGAAGCCGGGCTTGGTCATTCACAGCATCTACAACGGCTACTGGTTCTGGGGAAGGCCCTCGGTCGAGGAGCTCCGCCAGGACCTGCGAGCCATCACGCGCGAGATCCGACCCGATTGGGATCTGGGCGCCCCGGGATTGCGCGAGGCTTGGCAGGCGGGCGATCACGCGCCGTTTCACGGTTGGGATTGAGCGCGCCGCGGTAGGTCGCCGGCGACTCAGGCGTCGGGGGTCCAGCCGGAGAGTCCATCCCACGCCGCCACGAGCGAGCCGGTGGAGGGACTGTGGTCTCTTTTTAGAGAGGACCAGAGGCCCCCGACCACGATCGCAGCAGATCCCGCCAGCGCCAGCCAAATGCCCCAGCCGAGCGATAGCGAGAAGACCGGCTCCAAGGGCGCTGGGCGGTCTACCATCCGAAACAGGACACACACGCCCGCCACGAGCCCGACCAAGGCGACCTGACCGCCGCTTGTCTGAGCGGAGTCCGAGGCTCCGGCGAGCCGCAACAGCGCCACCAGAAAGGCGATCGCGGCGAGGATGAGCAGGATCACGTTGATGTATTTCAACGCTTGGTGTGCGCTCAGCGTGGTGAGCTGATGGCCGCTGAATGCGCTGAAACCGAGACCGATCGCTTTCGCCTGGGTCTGAAACGTGGTGTTTCCATACTGTTGGGCCACGTTGTTGAGGGCCTGTTGTGCGGAGGCCACGCCGCCTGCTGTGAGGGTCACGCCGTACCAAGGCAGGAAGACCGACACCGCGAGTACCGCCGCGCCGACGACGGACACGAAAGACCCCAGCCGTACGCGATCTTCGACCATGGTAGGCCCTGGATCGGCAATCGGTCGGGCGAACTTGAGTTGCCGAGGCGAGCGAGCGACGCCGAGTAGCTCGCGCGGGGTCGAGCATGACGGTGCCGGATAGTAGGATCGCGCCGGTGCCGTTCACGCTCAAGAACCTGAAGGTGGATCTGGAGGATCTTGGCTCCAACTTCGATGCTGCTCCGAACCTGGAGTTTCGCCACGCAAGCAAGGCACTCGGCCCCGAGCATTGCGGGCTTTGCTACCAGCGCATCCCGGCGGACCTTCGCTTCCCATACGGGCACACGCACAAGGAGCAGGAAGAGATCTATGTGGTCATAGGCGGGAGCGGACGGATGAAGCTCGACGACGAGATCGTCGAGGTCGAGGAGTGGGACGTGGTTCGTGTCCCACCTGGCACTTGGCGCGGATATGAGAGCGGCCCGGAAGGCCTTGAGATCCTCGTCTTCGGCGCGCCCGGCCTCGGCGAGAATCCACGCGAGGACGTGACCGGCCAGCGCGACTGGTGGACTGGCTAGGGCCCGGTGCGGAGGATGCCTGATGAGCTTCCTGAGCTACTCGTCGCCGACCGAGCCCGCTGGCGATCCTGGCTCGGCGCACACCATCAGGATGGAAGTGGCGTGTGGCTCGTGCTCGCCAAGAAGCACGCGATCGAGCCGACCAGGCTCAGCTATGACGAGGCGCTCGAAGAGGCTCTTTGTCACGGCTGGATCGACGGGCAGGTGAGGCGCCGCGACGAGCGTACGTTTCGCCAGCGCTTCACCCCCAGACGGGCGCGCAGTTCGTGGTCACAGCGCAACGTCGGTCTCGTCGAGCGGCTACAGGCCGAGGGCTTGATGCACCCGGCGGGGCTCGCGGCGGTCGCGCTTGCGAAGGACGATGGACGCTGGGATGCTGCCTACGCAGGTCAGGCAACGATCGAGGTGCCGGCGGACCTCACCGCGGCGCTCGACCTCGAGCCTCGAGCGAAGGCGATGTTCGATCGTCTCAGCGGTCAAAACCGATACGCGGTCCTCTACAGGATTCATGAGGCCAAGCGCAGCGACACCCGAGCCCGGCGCATCGAGCGCTTCGTGGCGATGCTCGCGCGCGGCGAGACCATCCATCCATCGGGGAGATAGATTCTCGACCGCGCGGTTGAGCGGGATTCGACCGGGCGTGGGGCGGTTTCGTGGGCGGTCGGACTCCACGCAGGCCGAGAACCGCGTCGGGGCTCAGCGACGCGGCGAGGCTGGCCCGTCAGCACCGCTGATCTGCCAGCGGAGTCCAGGACCGAACTCAAGGACGATCCCCGTCGGACTGACCAGCTCCCAGTTCGGCGGATCGTCCTCCGCTTCAAAGGCGGCAGGCCTTACGTCCAGGACCGAACCGTCAGAAAGCATGCAACGCAGCTCTCCTGTCTCCCCGTCAATGGCGACATCGTCGATAGAGCGCCCGACCAGCTGACCTGGGTCGGCTGGCGACCACTCGGCATCTTGCGTAGCCAAACGCCAGAGGCCTCCGCGCGAGTCGCGCACCTCAACGTGGAGCACATCCGGATAGGCGATACGCGCGTCGATGATCGACCCGCGCAAGGAGCGCAGCACGTTCGCGGGTGAGGCATCTAGGGCTACGACGGTTGCCATCGGTCCTTCCATTGTCGCAGCCAAGCCACCAATTCGCCATAGGTCATGTCAGCTTGGATATCGCCAGACGCCTTCTCGCTGTGCAGGGCGTCACTAGCTTCGTAACGCTCACTGGCGGTCAAGCCGACCTCGCGGCAGGCCTGCCTGAATTGCTTGATGTCGCGCTTTCTGGACACGAATGCGGCGAGTCTATTCCTGCTGGCTGTCGGGGTATCCTGGAAGCGTCATGACTACAGAAAGACTCAGTATCGAGCAGTGGCGACGCGAAGCACCTGCGTGGTGTGCCAAGGGCGAAAAGGTGCTCGAGCGATTCAGGCCTGCTCGCAGGCAGAAGCCCCGCCATCCAGCCGAGGCGGACTTTCTGCGCCGTATCGGGACCCCCGAGCGTCTCATCGGGCCTACCACAAGCTCGCCTGAGTGAAGCTCGCCGTCCGCACGTAGGCAGCCGTAACGCGATCCAAGGCGCGCTCGTGGTCGCGGTGGCCGTAGAGGCGACGGACCAGCTCGCCGCCGTCGGTGTGGCCGAGCGCGATCGCTACGTCCTCTGAGGGCACGTCGAGGACGTTGACCATGTACTAACCTGGGCGGCCTCCGAGTTGTGCCGACAGGTGTGGCTCATTTTGCCTCCGTCTTTTTGGCACGGTAGACGATGTCTGTGGGGATGCGTCCTTGGGTGAGGCGGCCGTGGTGGATACGGTCGTTTGTTGTAGAAGCGTAGGTAGGTGTCCAGCTCGCGCCGCAGGCCGGTGTAGCGGGGGTAGAGGTAGCGAGCGAACGCTGGTCGCCAGCACTCGTCGAGGATCGTCTTGTGCAGCGCCTCGACGTGCCCGTTGGTCTGCGGCCTACCGGCGCGTGGATTCGGGTGTGCCGGGCTTTCAGGGCGACCGTGGTCTTGTTGAAGAGACCCTTGAACTCTTTGCCGTTGTCCGAGAGCGGACGCTCCAGACACCAACCTGCGGACTTCAGCTCGTGCGCGACCCTGCGCGCGAGCTTGCTGGTTTGTTGGGGTGACGGATTGCCGTTCTTGCAGATCACAAGCTCCGCCCAGGCGTAGGAGGATGAGATGTCGATCGCGGTGAGCTGCCATATCGCGCCCTCTGTTCCTCTCACCCTGCCGACGTAGAAGCAGTCGATCCCGACCAACTCTCCAGGCCTCTGCACGTCGATATGTCGCTCTGGCTCTGGGGGCTGGGTGGCTCGTAGGGAGCGGCGTAACCGGCGATCAGCCCGAGACGCTTCGCGCGGGTGTTCAGCCCGTGACGGCAGAGAACCTTCCACACACCGTTCGGGGAGACCACGATCCCACCCCACTTCTCCCGAGCCAACTCCGAGGAGACACGCCGCGGCCCCAGCCCCGGATGGGCGATCGAGAAAGACACGATCCGCTCCTCGACCATCTTCGGCAACTGGTTGGGCATTTGCGGTCGGCGGCGCTCTCTGGGCCGGAGCATCTCAAGTCCGTGCCGGTCGACCTGACGCTTCCAGGCGTAATAGGTGGAGCGATGCACCCCAAACGTCCGGCACGCCGCCGAGACTCGTTCTCGCTGCCTCCGCGAACAACTGTTGGCGGTAGCCGAACAGCACGTCATCCTTGGTCATCAGGCCCAAACCTCCTCTTCACTTGCCGGTGAAGGAGGCAGCCTGAGCCGACGCACGGACGGGTCCCTGTAACAGGGACCCGTCCGACCTCAACCAGAAAGACCTATAGAACCCCCAACTGTCGGGAGCACTCGGAGACAGCCCAGATTAGCCGTGGAATCAATCATCTAATGTGCGAGCGGCCCCAGGCTGAGCGAGGAAGGCTCGTCTGGTGCGGTTGCCCCAGGGGACCTCACTGAAGGGCCAGCAATCTTGACAGGAACTGCGCCCTCTGAACCATTGATTTCGACCTCGGTTTGGGCGGTGAGCCCAGTCTCGTCGAGCATTTCGACGTTTCCGTCGGGGTGTTCAGGAGAGTAGTAGTTCGGAATCACGAGAGCGACTTTACTAATGGACGATGCCCCCGGAGCGAGGTTATTATTAGGTTCGTATCCGATGTTGTCGCCTTCCGAGCCTTCGCCATAGCAGGTCTCGCTTCCTCCAAAGAGGATCGGCTGGGAAGGCGAGAAATTGAGATATGGCTTCCCCGAGAAATTCGGCGTGTCGTTCGTCAGTGTTAGCGACCCTAGAACTTGCGCCGCAGTTTGCGCTTCTGCGGTGCACGGGGCTATCGCACTGGCTTCAACGTGTTCTGGCCTCGAAAGCGAGAGGCTCGCTGAGTAGCGATACCCACCTTCGTGAGTCCACGTGAAGTGCCACGTTGCTGCCGTGGCCGGCGGGGGGTGACTAGCGCTACTAGGCGTCTCGGTGGTTTCCGTCGTCGGGGTCGTGGGCACCTGTTGTGCAGCCGAGGAATGTTCAACCGGAGCGGAACTCCCGCAGCCGCTAGTCGTAACCGTCCCAACCACGAGAACGGAGAACAAAACACGTCGGATCATTCAGCGAACTTACAGCATGTCAAGAGGACGAGGGCGAGACGATCCGCACTGTCGGCGAGGCTCGCAGGACGGTTGCGCCGAAGCGAGCCCATCTGCGCACGACTCTCGATCTGGAACACGCCGACGGTATCGGGCGAGCTGTATCCGCTATAGACCTGCAAGCCCGATCGTAATGACGCTGGTTGGGTCAACGTCCAAGGCTCTGATCGAGGAGCCGAAGGGACCGCAACAGCCTCCGCTGCGGACCCTTTGCGGTCCCGCGTGCCCGGAACAGCCGGGAACAGGCGAGAACAGCCGTCGGGAACCCTCAGCATTTACGCGGGGTTTCCCGCGTGTTCCCGGCTGTGCTCGGAGTACGAACGTATCGGGGAGACAGGATTTGAACCTGCGACCGCCCGGCCCCCAGCCTGAGGGATGGGGTATCGCTCAGGTGATAGAGCCCGTGTTTACTGGGTTTTTTGCTTCTGAGTTCTCCTGGGTTTCGCTCAATTTGTTCCCCAAATTGTTCCCCAAACATATGTTCGTATGGGCTTGAAGCCGTCCGCGCTCGCATTCTCGCGCCCACAAGCCCCACCTCCCCTTCAAGCAAGCTCCGTGAGCCGTGCGGCCGTCAGCGGTCGTCGTGGCGGTCCACAGCTGCCCGAGCACGGCGCCGAGATGCGCGCGATGCAACCGCGGCAAGATCCGCGAGGTCACCGTCCGCGATAACCCGTTGTGCTTGAGAGAAAGAACCAGCGACCTCTCGACCCTCGGGCAGACCGTTCAGGATCTCGAGTTGTGCGCTGGCGCGCCCAAACTCCTCACGAAACTGTTCCAGCTCACGACCGGCCTTCGAGCCTTCGTCGTGAGCCTCTTGTTCGATGTCCGCGATCAGTTGGCCGAAGGATGACACGGCGTTGAGGTTAGGGGATCCGAGCCGGCGAGCGGCACTCCAGTCGCGAATATCTCGATCGGAGCGTGTAGGGTCGTCACTCTCGATCCGGTCGCCAACGTCCGCCCTCAATCTCGCTGATATCGGGCGCACCGTAGAGCCTGCTGCCAAGACGCTCCATCACGAGGTCGGCAGCGGCGGGAACGCTGTATTGGTGGGGCGGTTCGGCGGTCAACTGGTCCAGGTCGGCGGCGAAGTCGGGGTTCTCGAGCTTGGCGGCGAGATTCGCGCAGAGCTCGCGGTAGTTGAACAGGCCATCCCCCATGTAGTGCGCGAGACCGTCTACCACCAGCTGCTCGTTGATGTTCAGGTCGTTGAGCACATGCCATAGATCGAATAGGTCGCGGCCCTTGCGACGCTGGTAGAGCGCGCGGAGCTTTGTGGCCATCAGCTCCTCGATCTTGAAGGTGCACACGCTCGCTTCGCCTGACCACCAACGAGAGTCCACCGCGTACGGCAGCGCGATACGCGGCAGGAACGAGTCGGTCTCCACGATGTTCGTCTCGATCTTGACCCTTATGAGTCCGGGCCCACCGGTTGCCTGCGCATCGAAGACGATGTGAACCATCTGGCCGCTTTGGGTGGTGCCGTGCTCCACGAGCCCAACGCCGAGCGCAACCTCTCGCAGGGCCGTGAGGTAGGGCTTGATGCCCGAGCGTGTACGCCGGACATAGTCGAGGTCTTCGGAGTAGCGCAGCGGCTCGGGAAGATGCAGCTTGTTCAGGCAGGTCCCGCCCCGAAGCGCAAGCTCGCCACCGAGCAGCTCGTGACCGGCGATCTCGACGATAAGCCGCGAGAGCACAAGGTCCTGCTCGATCTGGAATTGCGTTGGCCACGGCGCGCGGGACATCCACTCATTCAGGTACGCCTGCGCGATCACAGGTCGGGCTCCACCGCGTCGTTCATACGGACCCTCCACGCGGGATCGGCGCGTCCCCGCCTCCGACCCGATGCCACGAGCAGGTCGGGCTCCCCTTGATCCAGCCGCGCCGCCAGACGCAGCGGGCCGAGATCCTGACAGGTGCCGTAGCGCTCCACCAGCCATCCGGTGCGCCGCGCAAGCGCACGACCGTGGCGTGCGGCCAGAGTCGCGAGCGCTGAGCCGTCAAGCTCGCCGATCTCAGCGAGGATCGTCGCAACGTTGCTGATCCCGCCACTCGCCCGAGGCTCGCGGATGAGGTCGGCGACGGTCGCCTCACGCGAGGACACAGGGATCGAGCCCGTGTGCACGCTAACCATCTCCGTCGGCGTATCGATCGTATGGGTGCTCGTGTAGAAGGACAGGCGCACGCGCCCGATCGCCCGGTCAAGCACCCTCGCGTCGGACATCGCCTGGAAGACCTGCGGCGCCTGGTGGGAAGCCCCGTGATACGCCGCAGCCGAGAGCAGCGCAACGTAGTAGCTGTGTCCGAGATGGCGCATTAGATCGTCGATGAACCACTCGGCCGGGACCACGCCCCAGGAGCGATACTCGGGCGGAACCACCACATACAGGCCTCGCGTCGGCGAGAAGGCCCGCCGCTGTCTGCGCAGGCGCTGCAGGCCGCTCGTGACCGCCGCGTAGCTCAGGCCCGTCAGCTCCCCGATTTCCTCAAGCGACGCGCTGTAGCGTCCACGCGAGATCAAAAGGTCCGGTAGGTCATGAATCGAGATACTATCTATGGTCTGCATATGTATCAATATAGCGTATATTGATGTTTACATGCAGCTATATACATGCTTCTTTGTATGATACTGCATCAACAAAGCGTGAAGCACCATGCTGATGCAGATATTGATTTCTAGGTTTGATCTTGGTGCAGCGTCCCGTCTGGCGATGTGGCCTCCCCATTGTCCTGATCCTTGTTTGTGATCGCGAACGCTTCGTTCACCATCTGCACCTCGCGCTCTGATGGCGCATAGTGGGCGTAGATCTGCGTCGTCTTGCTGTCGGCGTGGCCGAGGAACTCTTGGATCGTGCGCAGCGGCTGCCCCGAAGCCGCGAGACGGGTCGCCGACGAAAGGCATACTCAGCATCAACAGCATCGATCCCGCACTTCCGACACTGCTCCCCACCATCAAACCACTGGCCGATCCTGAGCCACCGCGACAACGGCAGCCTCAACTTGCGACCGATCCACCACGGGATTTCGCTCGTGCGTTCGACATCCCAGCCAAAGCCCTGCTTGAGCCAGTTCCTCACCGTCCTCTCCTCCTATGCCCGTACACCCAGGTCATGCAGGAACCTTCTCGGCGATTGCACGCACCGGCTCAGCTACCGGGATGTCCTCGACCCGGCACACGTTCTCGGCGAGGAAGAACATGCTGCCCGGCATTCCGCAGTCAGCCCCAACCGGATGCACCGCGAGGGGTTTCCACCGCGTCACGGCCTCGCTCGCGTGTTCCGCGCACGCCCAGCCGGGCTCCATCCCGTCCGACGCGTCCTCCCACATGATGTGGATCGCGGGCTTCTCGCCACAGATACGCGTGCCCTCCGATTGATCGCCCACCTGGCGCATGCACTGACGCTCAGCGAATGCACCAGCCTCGCCGCGAGCCGGTAGACCATCGCGCGCAGGGATCATGCGCTCCTCCGTCTATGCCTGAGAGCAACGACCTCAGCGAGATCGAACGGGGATCGCATTCATCGCCCGAGAGCCAGAGGCGCCGAGCACACCCATCGCAATAGTCGCCGTGGCCACCATCCCACGTCACGCGCCGGGTCGCCATCTGCTCGCAGTCGAACGTGACGCAACGCTGACCCGTCATGTCCGGCCCGTCCGTCTATGCCCGTACAGGAAGCAGCCGGAGAGACGGACTTCTCGCTTCGCGTCTAGGACGAGCCGGAGGATCTCGCCGTGATTAGGGCCCGAAATCGCCCTATTGGGGGGATGGGTGTCCCCCGAAAATCCCCCGTTTCGACAGGTCGAGGTCGGAGAACCGTTGCAAACACTGGCCGCTCTTGGCCACTCCTGGCCACTGCTCGTACAGGGGGAATCCTCAGTACTGGCCTAGCGTGTCCGCTCCTGGCCAAACGTTTGCTGCGATCGGGGAGACAGGATTTGAACCTGCGACCGCCCGGCCCCCAGCCGGGTGCGCTACCAGACTGCGCCACTCCCCGTGGTGCTCCTCGATTCTACGGACAATGGCCGCCCGGCACCTCGCCCGTCGGGATCAGGCCCTTGAGGGCAGCTTGGCGCGCAGCTCGGGAATCCGCACGCCCAGCAGCCCCAGCACCAGCCCCTTGTTGAAGTCGACGAAGTCGAAGTAGTCCCGCCAAAGCACGATCTGTCCGTCGCGAACGTCGAAGCGCCCACAGACCCAGAGCTTGATGTGGAGCTTGCGGAAGGTCAAGAAGTCCGTGCGCTCGGTCAAGACCGACACGCCGTCCGCACAGATCGTGTGGATCACGACATCGAAGCCGGCCCCACCGTCGTATGCCTTGCCAAACATGCGCCTTACGCGCTCGCGACCGTGGACGGTCGGCAAACCCACGTTCTCGTAGCGCAGATCCTCCGCCAAGAGCGCCACCGCCTCATCGAGATCACCACGGCGCAGGAACTCCATGAAACGCTCCACGACGCGCACCGGCGACGAATCGACCCCTCCCGGGTGCGCTTCCATGTTCTGGGACTCCCGTGCTCCGTCAGCCATCGCCTCAGCATAAGGCCTATGGCGAAGTAAACATTTCGTCCGATCCTTATGGGAACATATGTTCGTGCCAGAGGCCTCCGAAATCAAAGTCTGCACCCGCTGCCGCGAGCGTAAGCCGGCGACCCATTTCGCCTGGCACCGCAAGACCCGAGGCCAGCGAGACACTTACTGTCGTCCTTGCCGAGCCGCCTACAAACGCGAACACTACGCCGCCAACAAGCACGTCTACATAGCCAAGGCACACCGTCGCAAGCAGGCAATCGCGCTCGAACGCGCCGGGCTACTCGTCGAGTTCTTCCGCAAGCGTCCATGCGTGGACTGCGGCGAGAGCGATCCGCTGGTGCTCGAGTTCGACCACCTCGGCGAAAAGAGCTTCAACATCGCTAAGGGCCTACGCAGCCACAGTTGGCAGGCCGTACTCGACGAGATCGCCAAGTGCGAGGTAGTCTGTGCCAACTGTCATCGTCGACGGACCGCCCATCGTGGCGGGTTCGCACGCGCGGCGGTAGCTCAACGGTAGAGCCTCGCCCTTCCAAGGCGATGACGCGGGTTCAAGTCCCGTCCGCCGCTTCAATTGCACATTCGGTCCTCGCCCCTCGCGGCGAGCGGCCGAGCGGGCCAACGAGCCGGCCCCGCCCCGGCTATGCCGCCTGCTTCGCCCGGGAACTGCCCGAGGCTGCGTCAGGAGCCCAGGCCCATCGTACCGTCCCACCCCCCCTATAACCTACGCCCCGTGCGCCTCCGAGCCCTGGTGCCCCTGCTCGTGCTGACGGGCGTCGACTATGCCCTGTGGGACTGGTCGATTGCAAGCGGCCACGACATCGTCTCGCTCGTGGCGGGCCTCACCCTGCTGCCGCTCGCAGCACTCAGTCTCGGTGGGGTCGTGCTCGCCACGGGCCGCCTCGGTCGAGTCCTGCTCGGGCGATACACGCCGCGCTCACGCGCCCCCGCACGTAGGACACCCATTTCGCAGCACACAACGACCACGCCGGCCGAGCACCAAGAATCCTCATCGCGCAAGCTCGCCGCCTGAGAGCGGCGGCGACGTGAGGACCGCGCCATGAGCGAGCGCCCTCGCCGGCTGTTGCCGACCTCCACCCGTGGCCGCGTCGCCCTGGCCGGCGGCATCGTGCTCGCCGTAGCCGTGGTCATCCTCGCCGGCTACCTCTACGAGAAGCACCGCACCGGCAACATCTACCACCCCCACGCCGTGTTCGTGCCCCAACCGACGCCGACCTTGCCCAAGGTCAAAGGCCAAGACCACTTCGCCTGGCCCCTATACGGCTACACCAAGAACCACACCCGCTTCTTCCCCGCCTCCCCCACGATGCGCCCCCCCTACCGGACCGTATGGGCGCGCGGCGGCGGCGCCCTGCTCGAGTTCCCGCCCGTCATGTGGGGCAACCGCATCTTCCAACTCGCCGACGACGCCACCTTGAGCGCGATCGACAAGTACACCGGGCAGACCCTCTGGAGTCGACGTCTCGGAGCCCTCTCCGCCTCCACCCCAGCCGTCTCGGGCGACACCGTCTACGCGACCATCCTCTCGCGCTCGCCCGGCGCCCAAGCCGGACGCGTGGTAGCCCTCGACATCCTCAACGGCCACTACCGCTGGCAGCGAGACCTGCCCAGTCGCGCCGAGTCCTCGCCCCTGCTCGACAAAGGCAAGCTCTTCTTCGGCTCCCAAAACGGGACCGTCTACGCGCTCAACGCCCAAGACGGCAGCGTCCTGTGGACCTATCGAGCCCCCGGCGCGGTCAAGGCCAGCCCCAGCCTCTCCGGGGGAATCCTCTACTTCGGAGACTATGCCGGGGACCTACAGGCCGTGGGCGAGGAGCACGGCCACCTCCTGTGGCGCTCCGGCTCCGGCGGCGCCCTGCTCGGCAGCGGCACCTTCTACTCCACCCCCGCAGTCATGTATGGCCGCGTGTTCCTCGGCAACACCGACGGGCGTGTCTACGCCTACGACGCCTCCTCCGGCACGATCGACTGGGCGGTCCAGACCGGCGCCTACGTCTACGCTTCGCCCGCCGTCACCAACGCCCCCGGCCTCGGCCCCACGATCTACCTGGGCTCCTACGACGGCACCTTCTATGCCTTGAACGCCCGCTCAGGCCACATCGAGTGGCAGTACCACGCCGGCGGCAAGATCTCAGGCTCGGCCACGATCGTCGGCAACATCGTCTACTTCGCCGACCTCGGCACCCACCGCACGATCGGCCTCGGCGTATCCACCGGCAAAGTCCTCTTCACCAAGAGCACCGGCTCCTTCGACCCGGTCATCAGCGACAACCACTACCTCTACCTCTCGGGCATCACCGGCCTCTACGCGCTCGCGCCGCTCGACGCTCAAACAACCGCGGCGGTCAGCCACAAGCGCCCGCCAGCCCCAAAGCCCGCGCCGGCGAAAAGCGCGCCGCGACGCGCACCACACCGGGGGACCTAGCGCTCACCCCAGTCCAGCCGCCGCGCACCGACAAGCAAGCATGGCCCTCCACGACCGTCCAGTAGCGCGTGTAGTGCAACCGCACAACCGACTCGCCCGCCCGCCAGAAGCGCAAGCTGAACGAGTCATGGCCCAAGCTCCTCAGCGTCGCCGGCGCCGAGACCAAACGCTTCGGGCCGAGCACCTCAAACACGCGCCAATGTGCGCTCCTGAACACTTCGCGCAGATAAGGCTGACCCGCCCGGATAAGGGCCGCCTCTTCGTCGCTCGAACCATCCAAGCGCACGTCCGGCAGCGCCACATAGCTGACCGCGTTGTTGGCAAGCCAAGCGTGGTAGGCGATGGCCGTCAGCCCTTCTTTGAAGAAGATCGGGTCGTACTTGGTGTCCAACTGGCGCTCCCAACCGCGAGCCAACAAGAACTTCGGGGCCAGCAGCGCGGCCTCCCAGTGGGAATGGGTGAACGGGACCTCCACCCGCACCAGTCCGCCTCCGTGCGCATCCAAAAAGCGTTCCAGCGGCACGTAGTAGGCGGCGCGCGTGGAGGGATCGCCGGCGATCCCCGCGCTCTCCCTGACCGGACCCCACGCCGTCCACACCACGATCAGGCCCACCGCCGCCACGACCGCCGCCAAAGGCCTACCGGGCTCTTTGAAGCCGTCGCGGCCCAGCACACACAACGCCAGCGGCCCCGCCAACAGCACCGCGTAGCGGTCGATGTTGCTGCCCATCGGAGTCGGCGCGATCGAGACGATCGTCACACCCAGATAGACCCAGCCCCCGATCCGCAACAGCCGCTCCGAACGCGGCACCACATACAAGAACGCCAAGATCACCGCCAAAGTGGCCGTCACCGAACTGGCGGCGAACGGCTCCCATCCCCCCTCCGGGAACAGCAGCTCCAAAGGCACCACGACCAGCAGTACCGGGAGGACCAAAACAAAGCCGGTGCGGACCTTACGCGTGGCGAGCACGTGCGTGGCTCCCGCCAGCGCCAGCAACAGTCCCGCGACCGGACTCGTCGCCGCGCACACAGCCGCCAAGGCGCCGGCAAGCCAAGGCCGTTCGCGCACCAGCGCCCACACCGCGAGCGTCGCGCACGTGACCCCTAGAGCGAACGTGATCCGACCGATCCAAAGGTCACCCGCGGCCGCCAGGGCGAAGCAGACAGCCCCCCAACGTGCACGCGGCCCGTACACCTCGAGCGCGATCCGTTCAAAAGCGAACGTGGACACGAGCACCGCCAGGGCCCCAACCAGCTTGATCCCCAAGACCAATGCCAGCCAAGGGAACACGAGGCTATAGCCGGGCAGGTGATGGCCGCCATACCAGTTGTTGTCCCACACGCTGAAGCCCGAGTTTTCAAACAGCCAAGCTCGATATGTCTGCGCGGCCAAATCCGGCGAGCGCGGAGCCACCACCAGCCACGCCACGACCAGCACAGTCGCCAACGGCAGCGCCAGCGAGAAATAGCCGTCGGCGAGCCGCCCGCGTACACGCCCGAGCGTGGGCGCACACTCGCTGAGTGCCTGGCTCTCCACGCCCCGAGCGTATAAGTTGGCTGAGGCTCGGCGTGCTACCCCGCCGAGCCTCAGCACTCGCGCGAGTCGAACTCAATTGGACGAGTCGCGCCTATGTCCTTACGAACAGACGGCACCCCCCGAAGTCGCGCTGTGCGCCAACCAACGGCCCGCCGCTTGCAACCGAGGCTTGGGGCGAGCTGAATGGCCCGCCCACGTGCGCTGCGCACAGACATCTCCCGTCGCCGATAATCAGCGCCGATGAGAACGCCCCCCACGAGCGCCCGCCGCCTGCTCGCGCTCGCCTCGGCGATCGCGGCCCTGCTACTCGGCGGCTGTGGCACCGCCCACCCTCCGCCCGTCGAAGCCAAAGCGCTCACCGAAGCCCAAACCTTCCCCTACTACCGCCTCTACTGGGCCGGTCCCACTTTCCTTGGCAAGCCCTTGGCCGCCGCGGACGGCCTCAAGAGCTACAGCGCCGGGATCGGCGACAGCGTCTACTACGGCGACTGCGTCAACGGCAAGGGCCTGCTCGGCGGCGGGGGAAGCTGCCTGCTACCCCTCCAGGTGAGCACCGTCATCTACGGCCTGCACTCAAACAGCGCGCTAGGTCCGCAGCGCAACGCCCTGATCCGAGGCGTGCCGGCCACGATCTACGACGAAGAACACTCGATCGAGCTCTACTCCGGACGCCTTGCGATCGACGTGTTCTCCGACACGCCCGCCGATGCTTTGGCCGCGACCTCACAACTGCGGCCCATCAACGCCCCGGGCAGCGCAACCGAAAAGCTTCCCCCACCCGCTTACTGCCCCGGCCTCTCCGGGCCGGTGGCGCCCCGCGTGCAAACCGTCATGGACACGCTCCCCGGACATCCCTGCCAGAAGGCCCAAGCCGCTCTCGCGGCCGCCGAACGACTCGCCGGCTAGGCGCCTGGAGCCGGCTCGGGCGAGGCGCCCACCACCGGCTCGCCGATCTCACGCCGCAAGCTCAAAAAGGCCGCCGAGCCGATCAAGGCCGGCAACCAAAGCGAGATCGCCCTGTAGGTGACGACCGCTGCGAGGACCGCGGCGCCAGGACGCACATGGAACAACAACAGCATCCCGATCAACCCCCCTTCGACCGCCACCAGACCGGCCGGAATCGGGATCGAGTTGGCCATCAAACCCACCAGATAGGCCATCGCGACCACCCAAAACGACGGCGTGGGCCCATACGCAAGCAAACACACGTACAGCACCATCGTGTCGAACAGCCAATAGCCGACCGCCCCCAACAGCCTCGGCTCGCGTCGGCCGATCAAGCGCAGAGCCCCCCTCACGCCGTCGCTGATCGCCACCAGCGCGACATGCATGCGCCCTTCGCTCAAACGCTTACGAGAAGCGAGTCGTCCCGCCAAGGCCGCGACGGCGAGCGTCGCAGCAATCGTCGCGAGGGCCAAAGCCGCAGGCAGGAGCGTCAGCAGCGCATCCTGGGAGCCTGGCAACAACCCCAGCCACATCGGTATGCCGATCAGCGCCACGGCACCCACATTCACCGCGCTCGTCAAGACGAACAGCAACACCGAGCGCCTGGCGATCCGCTCGACCGACACGCCCTTGGTGCGCAGCACCCAAGCCCCCAAGGCGATCCCCCCGATCCCGCTCACCGAGACGACCGAGTTGACCGCAAGCTCCGACAATGCCAAGCGCCTGCTGAAACGCCGCTCCATCTTGAAGACCAACTCGAACAAGACCACGTAACCCAGGCACGAGAGCAGCTCAAAGCCAACGCCCACCGCGACCCAGCCGAGCTTCGCGTCGGTGATCTTCTCCCCCGCGGAGCGCAACCCCGGCACCGCCAACAGCAGCGCCGCGACCAACACGAAGAAGATCGCAAGGCTGATCAAACCGTTTCGCAGGTTGCGCGACTGCGCCCCCATCCCCTGCGTGCGGTCGACGTCGACCGGTTCGCTCATACGCCCATCGCGCTCGCTCGACTCCTCGTCGGCGCCGTCCTCCCGGCTGCGATCCTCGCGAATCGCCGCTTGCGTGTCGTGATCGACGATTCTTCGCATCCTCTTCGGCCTCGTTATTAGGTTCTTTGGCGCTACCGTCACCTTAGCCTCACCCCTCCCCCACCATTGCCCGGCTGAGGAGCGGCGCAACCCATGGCAGAGCCCGCCCGCATATTGGTTGTCGACGACGAGCCCGCGGTGCAGCACGCGCTCTCGCGCGCACTGAGCCTGGAACGCTACGAAGTGGCGCTCTGCGGCGACGGCGGGGACGCACTGGAGCGGATGCTCGACGGCTCCTATGATGCGGTCATCCTGGACATCTCCATGCCCGTGCTCGACGGCCTGGAAGTGTGCCGACGAGTGCGTGAGAGCGGCGATCGCACACCTGTCCTGATGCTCACCGCACGCGAGCAGATCGACGATCGCGTAGCCGGCCTGGACGCCGGCGCCGACGACTACTTGGTCAAGCCCTTCGCGTTGCGCGAGCTGATGGCCAGAGTGCGAGCCTTGCTCAGAAGGGCCGACGAGATCGATCAAGAGGAGACGCTCGCCTTCGAGGACCTCCACCTGGACCGCCTCGCGCACGAGGCCTGGCGCGGCGAGCGGTCCCTCGACCTTACGCGCACCGAGTTCCTGCTGCTCGAGCTGTTCTTGGCCCACCCCAAACAGGTCCTCACCCGCTCGATCATCTTCGAGCACGTTTGGGGCTATGACTTCGGCTCGAGCTCGAACTCCCTCGGCGTCTACATGGGCTATCTGCGTCGCAAGACCGAGGCCGGCGGCGAGCCCCGCCTGCTGCACACCGTGCGCGGTGTCGGCTACGTCCTGCGAGAGCGCTGATGCGCCGGCCCGGCCCTGCGACCGCAACGATTTCCACCGCTTACGCCCGCGGAGCGGGAGAAGAACCAACGTGAGCTTTCGCCGGCGCATCACGCTCGCCTCGGCCGCTGCGGTGGCTATCGCGGTCGTGCTCGCCTCCGTGCTCACCTATCTGCTCTCCGCACGCGAGCTCTACGGCCAGGTGGACAGCCAGCTACGCGGCCGCGCGCATCCCCTGGTCGCTCGCCTGGATAGCGTGCCGAGCCCCACCAACCGCGTGCAAGAGAGACATCGCGCCTTCCCCGGAATCCCGCCCGACCCCAACCAGGTACGCGGATACCAGCAGGTGATCGACTCCAAGGGCCACATCTGGTTCGACTCATCCCCCCACGTGCAACTGCCCGTCAGCGCAGCCGCTCGCAAGCTCGCCGCCGGAGGCGGAAAATCGTTCTTCGGCGACGCCCACTCAAACGGCATTCACCTGCGGATGCTCACCGAGGCTGTGCCGTCCGGCTACGCGGTTCAGCTCGCCCAACCGCTCACCTACGTCGACAGCGCGCTAGCACGCCTGCGGGCGATCCTGATCCTGCTCGACATCGGCGGCATCGCCCTTGCCGCCCTGCTCGGCCGGCTCGTAGCCGGCGCCGCGGTGGCGCCGATAAAGCGACTGACCGAGGCGACCGAGCACGTCACCCGCACCCAGGACCTCTCCAACCGGATAGAGCCCGCCGGCGAAGACGAGATCGGGCGCCTGGCCGTCAGCTTCAACGCAATGCTCGACGCCTTGGAGCGCTCCATGAACGCGCTCGACGCTTCCGTGCACGCCCAGCGCCAACTCGTCGCCGACGCCTCGCACGAGCTGCGTACGCCAGTCACCAGCCTGCGCACCAACATCGAAATCCTCAAGCAACAGCAGGATATGCCTGTGCCCGAGCGCCAACGCATGCTCGACGACGTGGTCGAGCAGATCGAGGAGCTCACACTCCTTATGAACGACCTGATCGAGTTGGGCCGCGGCGAGCAGCCGCGCGCCGGTTCTGAGGACGTGCGCCTCGATCAAATCGTGGAGGAGGCCGTCGAGCGGGCCCGGCGCCATTCCGCCGACACCCCTATCCAAGTCGAGCTCGACCCCGTCGTGCTGACCGGCGAGCCCGTGCGTCTAGGGCGCGCGATCAACAACCTCCTCGACAACGCCGTCAACTACAGCCCGCCCGGAAGTACCGTGGAGATCGCGCTGCACGGCGCCGATCTGACCGTACGCGACCACGGCCCCGGCATCTCAAAGGACGACCTCCCGCACGTGTTCGACCGCTTCTATCGCGGCGCCGAGGCGCGAGGACGCCCCGGCTCAGGCCTCGGCTTGGCGATCGTGCGCCAGGTCGCCGAACAGCACGGCGGCTCGGTCATCGCCCAAGCGGCGCCGGGTGGCGGCACCTTGATGCGCCTGCGTCTACCCGGCGCGGGGCCGGTGGAGTCGCTGAGCGCGCTCGAGGCGCCCCTTCACGCAACTCCTTAGGCGAAGGCACTCCCGCCGGGCGCGAAGCCCGATCCCCGCCCCCACCCCGCTGCCCCACCGCGGGCCGCTCCCCAACCGCCGGCCGCTGCCCGACCGAGCGGCGTCGAGTACCCCTCGCGTAGGCCCTGCCCTCGGCGCGAAACGCAGCGGGCGTGAGCCCGTAGCGATCCCTGAAGGCTCGCGCGAAATGGGAAGCTTGGCGAAAGCCGACAAGTCGCGCCACGTCGCGCACCGGGATGCCCGGCTGCTCGATCAGCAACTGGGCGGCCACATTCAGACGGCGCGTTTGCAGCTCCTCGTGAAACCCAAACTCGCCGCACTGGGCGAAGGCCCGTGTGAGCTGGCGCGGTGAGCTGGCGAGCGCCCGGGCGACCGTCTCGAGCGTGAGCGGGCCCCGGTAGTGGCGGGTTATGACCACCCGTGCCTGCAAATACAGACGGCGGCGCCGTTCGAGGGTCGAGGGTCGCATACCCCCTCATCCGACGGGTCCTCCCAAACAGGACACTCGGCCGTCGGGCCTACTCCTCCCCGATCTCCAGCACCGCCAGGAATGCCTCCTGGGGCACCTCCACTCGGCCGACCTGCTTCATGCGCTTCTTGCCCTCCTTCTGCTTGCCCAGGAGCTTCTTCTTGCGCGAAATGTCGCCGCCGTAGCACTTGGCGATCACGTCCTTGCGGAAAGCCTTGACCGTCTCCCGGGCAATGATGTGCGAGCCGATCGCCGCCTGGATCGGCACGTCGTACTGCTGGCGGGGGATCCTCTTGCGCAGCTTTTCGGTGAGCGTGCGGCCCATGTCATAGGCCTTGTCCCTGTGCACGACCATCGACAGCGCATCGACCGTGTCGCCCGCGAGCAGCACGTCGAGCTTGACCAGGTTGGCCGGCTTCATGTCGCTCAGCTCGTAGTCAAGCGACGCATAGCCGCGCGTGCGCGACTTGAGCTGGTCGAAGAAGTCGAGCACGATTTCCGCGAGCGGCAGGTCATAGCTCATCTGGACTCGCTCGGGCGAGAGGTAATGGATGCCCGCCGGCTCGCCCCTCCGTTCCTGGCAGAGCTCCATCACCGCGCCCACGAACTCTCGCGGGGCGATCACCTGGGCCTTGATGAACGGCTCCCTGATCTCCGCGATCGTGCCCGGGTCGGGCATGTCCGAGGGATTGTGGACGTCCATCTCCTCGCCGTTGGTGAGCGTCACGTCGAACTCCACCGATGGCATCGTCGCAAGCAGCTCCAGGTCATACTCGCGCTCCAACCGCTCCCTCACGATGTCCATGTGCAACAGACCCAGAAAGCCGCACCTGAAGCCGAAACCAAGCGCGTCAGAGGTCTCCGGCTCCCAGGAGAGCGCCGCGTCGTTGAGCGTCAGCTTCTCCAAAGCGTCCCTGAGGTCGGGATAGCGGTCGGAGTCGATCGGGAACAGGCCGCAGAAGACCATCGGCTTGACCTCCCTGTAGCCGGGCAGGGGCTCCGATGCGCTCTGTCCGCCGCGAACCGCCGTGGTCAGCGTGTCGCCGACCCTCAGGTGCGTCACGTCCTTGATTCCCGTGATCAGATAGCCCACCTCGCCCGCGCCCAGCTCCTTGACCGGCGTCATCGTCGGTGAGAAGAAGCCGATGTCGTCGATCTCCGCGTGCGTGCCCGCCGCCATCGCCCTGATCGCCTCGCCCTTCTTGAAGACACCGTCCACGACCCTGATGTAGGCGATCACGCCCCGGTACTGGTCGAACTCCGAGTCGAAGATCAGCGCCCTCGGCGGGGCCTGCGGATCGCCGGAGGGCGGCGGCACGCGCTTGACCAGCTCGTCCAGCACCTCCCTGACGCCCGCCCCCGTCTTGCCGCTGATCTCAAGGATCGCCTCCTCCGGCTCGCCGATCAGCTCCGCCACTTCGCCCGCCACCCGCTCCGGCTCGGCGCCCGGCAAATCGATCTTGTTCAGGCAAGGAATCAGCTCCAGACCAGCCTCGACGGCCAAATAGGTGTTGGCCACCGTCTGGGCCTCCACGCCTTGGGAGGCGTCCACGACCAGCAAGGCCCCCTCGCACGCCGCCAGCGAGCGCGAGACCTCATACGTGAAGTCCACGTGGCCGGGGGTGTCGATGAGGTGGAGTTGGTAGGTCTCCCCATCGGAGGCCGTATATGCCACCTTCACCGCCTGGGCCTTGATCGTGATCCCCCGCTCGCGCTCCAGGTCCATCGAATCGAGCACCTGCGCCCGCATCGCGCGCTCGTCGACGGCGTGCGTCAGCTCCAGGATGCGGTCCGCCAAGGTCGACTTGCCGTGGTCGATGTGGGCGATGATCGAGAAGTTCCTGATCTTGTCTTGTTCCATGGCGTCCAAACTGTAGAAGGCGAGGCCCGCCGCCGTGTGTTGTGGATGTCTTTTCGGGGTGCCTACGCGCGCGCGCAGGGGGCCTGTCCCAGGCGCGATAGCCTTATAGGTCCGGCGGATCGCCTACTCAGTCGGAGCCTTCCCACCCTTTCGGGGAACAGGCGGGCTCAGCCGGGCCACGCACCAGCCTTGTGTTGGTGGCCAGTCCCGGTGATTGGGAGTGTCATAGCCGCCCAGGCATAGACACGCATTTAAGTCCTGGGACGTAGTAGTAACCCGGTGATCTTTGTCCGGACCAGGGCCGGGAGGGCGAAAGTCTTCTCGGCCCTTCGTTTCTACGCCGCCCCGTCCGGCTGGACCGAAGGCGTCAGGCTCGGCCCAACTGAGCCATGATCAGGCGGTGCACCTGGTGGGCCTCGGGGACCTTCATCGCGAAGACAGCCCTAACGTACACGGACACTCCCGCGACGCCGGCTGCGCCGAGGCTGACGAGCTGGGCCGGGAACGACTCGCCGAGCAGCTTGTGCAACGGGTACCACACGACCCACGAGACCCCCGCGAGCAAAGCCGACGCGACGGCTATGCGGGCCGTGATCATCGTGGTCTGCCTGCCTTCGATGCGCCCGTTGAAGCCGATCCTCAAGCGGTGCAATTGCAAAGCCATCATGACCGCGTTGGCCGCCACCGTGCCGATGATCAGGCCGGCGATCCCAAGCGGCTTGTACAGACCGACGCTCACGATGATGTCCACGACGATGTTCAAGCCCGCCAGCCGCGTCGGTATCCATGGGCGCTGCACCGCAAAGAACGTGCGTGTCAACAGCAGGTTCACGCCCCCGAAAGGCAGGCTGAAGGCAAACCAGAACAGGGCAATCGAGACGAGGTGGGTGGACTGGGGCCCGAATTTCCCGCGTTCGAAAACGAGCTGGACGATCGGGGTCGTCAACACGACGATGAACGACGCCGCCGGGATCAGCAACAGGTTGATCTGGCGCATCCCGTTGCCGAGAGTGCTGCGCATCGAAGACACGTCGCGCCTGGAAGCCATCCGGCTGAGCGTCGGAAACAAGACAGTCGCCACAGCCACGCTGAACAGCCCCTGAGGAAGCATGTAGATGCGAAACGCGTTGTCGATCGCGCGCGGGGCTTCTTCGGAGACGAGCGTCCCGAACACCGAGTTGATCAGCTGGTCGAGGTTGACGATCCCCAGTCCGATCGTCACAGGCAACATCAGCGTGAACACCTGTCTGATGCGCGGATCGTGCCAATCGATCGACATCTGCAAGCGAAAATCGATCCGTCCGAGGGCACCGAAAGCCATCAGCATCTGCACGAACGTGGCCACCAGAATCGCTATTGCGTATGCGTAGAGCTGGTTGCCGTTCTCATAGCCCCCCGGAAAGTGGGGGCGCAAGATCACGAGCAACACGATGATCACCACGTTCCACACGGCCGGAGAGATGGCCGGGATCGTGAAGTGGTCGTAGGACTGCAAGATCCCTACGAGTAGCCCATTCAGACCGAGCAGCAGGACCACCGGAAACAGAACCTGGGAGAGACCCACCGTCAAGGCATCCAGCTCGGGCCCGAACTTGGGGCCCGTGAACAAGGGCATGATCACCCCGGCTGCCAAAACGAAGAACGCCGTGAGCGCCCCCAACACGATCAAAATGATCCAGAACAAGGTTGAGGCCAAGCGAAACGCCTCGCGCTTCCTGCCCTGCTGCAGCAGGTCGGTGAAGACCGGCACGAACGCAGCCGACAGGGCCGCGTTGGCGAACAGATTGCTGACTAGATTCGGTACCTGGAAGGCGAGCGTGAACGCCGACGCGGCTCCCGTCGTGCCGAAGAAGCTGGCCGCGACCACTTCGCGCACCAACCCCACGACACGGGAGATCCCGGTCGCGATCGAGAAGATCGCTGTGTTGCGGGCCACGTTGCCTGAGCGCGGCGGCTCCGGCGGCTCCTCCTGTTCTCCGGCGCTCACACTCACGGGGCGCTATAGTACGGCGCTGCGCGGCGCGCTTCGGCAGGCTGCCTGGTCGCACGCGCCCCCTAGACATGGCCAACATCGCATCCCAAAAGAAGCGCATCCTCCGCTCCGAGCGCGAGCGCATCGAGAACCGCCAGTACACCTCGGCGATCAAGACCTACTTCCGTCGCCTGGAAACGCTGGCCAAGGAGAGCGACGGCGAGGCCACCGAGGCCGAGCACCGTCGCCTGGTGCGCACGATCGACAAGGCCGTCAAGCGTGGCGCCTTGCACCGGAATACGGGCGCCCGCAAGAAGTCCCGCGCGGCGCGCGTGGCTGCCGGCAAGAGTTCCTGAGCGTCCCCCCCTTCCCGGTCTTCACGCCCGCCGCGCCCGAGCGCACGCTTCGTCTGCAATCTCAGCTGGCTACAGCCAAGATCGCTCGCATCGCCAGCGTGTCTTCTTCCAAGGACGAGAGCGGCGTGCGCGAGCCGCTCAAAGGCGCTCCCCCACGCGTGTCCAGCTCCAAGTCGGCGATGCGAGCCACCGCTACTCTCAGACGCTCGGGCTCGGTACGGGCCACATCGGCGATGAAGCGATCCGCAGCCCTTGGCGGCATCCGCAAGCCGCGCTTGATCTCCGCCGGCGGTGCTCCCTCTTGCAGGCGCACAGACACCGCCTCGGCGTCGCGCAAGCGCTGGGCCATCAGGTAGACGAGGCCCGACAGCCGCTCCCCCTGGGCGCGCAAACGTAGATAGGAGCGGATTGCTTCGCCGGCATCGGCGCCCACGAGCGAGTCGGCCAGCGAGAAAGCTCGCCATGCCGTCGAGTAGGCGGCCTGCGCTTCGATCTCCTCGGCGCTCACCTGGATCGGGCCCTCGCTCGAATCGGCAGCCAGCGCAAGCTTCTCGAGCTCCCGCAGAAGACGTTGCTGGCGTTCTCCCACCTGCGCCACCAAAGTCTTCGCCGCGAACGCGTCGAGCGAGATGCCCATCCGCTTGGCCTGCTCGCGCACCCAGCCCGCCAGCTCCCAAGGCTTGATCGTGGCCTCGTTGACGATCTGTCCTTTGGCCTTCTTGACCGCCTCGTGCAGAGCCGCGGGAGCCTTCGTGCGGCCCTCCTCGCGCGCGAAGAAGGCGATCGTCGTGTCCGGCGGCATCTCCGCCATCGCCGGCGCGATGTGCTCGGTCACCTCGGCCTCCTTGAAGCGCTCCGTTCCGTCCACCACGATCACACGTTGGCCGATCGCGAACGTCATCGTCGAGAGCACCAGCGCCACGTCTTCCGGCGTGCCCGAGTCACCGGCCAGGACCTCCACGCTGGCGGCGTCGCCGCTCGATTCGGCCAGGGACTTCAGCCGTGAGCGTCGCTCGCCGACCGCGCCGTGATCGTCGCCGTGGATCAGGTAGGCGGGCTTGAGGGCTGGCATTCAGGCGAGTCTACCCTCGCGGCGGACAGCTCCCGAGGACCGGTTTGCGTGGCCTCACAGAAAAAGTCTCGGGTGCCCGCTTCAAGCTATCTCGCGTGGATGACAGCCCAACAATCGCAAGTGTCGAATCGCCTCAAGGGCGCACGGTCGTGCTGACCGCGTCCAAGTGGGCCTACATACAACGTCATGCCGAGATGCGTGGCGAGCTCGAGCTGCTGCTGGCGGCCATCCGTGCCCCTGACTTCCAAGAGCCGGACCCTCGACCGGGACGCGAGCGCTACTGGCTTCGCACTCAGCCTCCCTTCCCGTTTGCCTGCGTGAGAGCGGTAGTACAGTTCGAGGGAGACACCGACCGCTTCATCACCGCTTTCGGGCAGGACAACGAGCCGGACGGCCGACCTATATGACGATCACCATCGGGAACCTCAAGTTCGACCACGTCGACTACGACGCGGATGGCGACGTGCTTTACCTGAACGTCGGGGAGCCCCGCGAGGCAGCCGAGTCCTTCGGCACGGTCGAGGGGCACAACGTGCGCTACGACGACGACGGCCAGGTCATCGGACTGACGCTCGTCAACGCCAAGTGGATCCTTGAGCGCGACGGCGAAGTGCGGGTGACGATCCCGAATCGGCTCTCGGCCGACGCGTTGGCGCCGGCGATGGCCGCCTGAGTCGAGGCGGCTGGTCCCTACTTACGGGCAGCGCGTTCGCGCCCCTCATCGTTGCGCAGCATCCATTCGCCGCCCTTCGACACGATCCGCTCTCGCACGAACAGCCACAACAGCGCACCCACGATTAGCGCAAGGATCGTTTCCACCACCAAAGCCTACCGAGCCACGTACCTAGCGCGAACAGATCAGTGTGCCCCCCGTCACACTCCGTAAACTCCCGAAGCGAAAGACTGGCCAGGCAGCCAAACCGCTCTCGGGAGGCAACATGCAGAACTTGATGCTGAAGCTCGACCGCGTCCTGAACCGTCGACGCCGTCTCGTGATCGGGGCTTGGCTCTTGCTCCTGGTCGCGGCGCTGCCGTTCGCCGCCAAACAGAGCGACCACCTCTCAAGCGGCGGCTACTCGATTCCCGGCTCGCAGTCGCAGCGCTTCGTGGCTCAGCTGCCGAAGATCGCGCCCGGCGCCCAGCACGGGGTGCTCGCGGGCGTCCTCATGGCGAAAACGCATGCAAGCGCGGCTGAAATGACGAATGCACTCGACAAGCTCGACGCCGCCGCGGGCACCGCGCACAACGTGAGCGTGTCCCCCGCCGTGCGCGCGCGGGCACAGCGAGCGATCGAGGCGGCCGGCACACACCAGCGCACATTGGTGCTTCCACTCACCTTGAGCGTCAACGAAGAAGGCGCCGGCAACGTGGCCAGCGAACTGCGCCGCCTGCTGAACCTGAACGGCCAAGACAGCGGTCCGGTGGAGCTGCACCTGGTCGGCCAGAACGCGCTGTGGGCCGGGCTCCAAGACCTCTCGAAGAAGGATCTGGCGAAGGCCGAGGAGATCGGTTTCCCGATCGTGGCTTTGATCCTCGTGGCGGTGTTCGGCTCGCTGGTCGCGGCGACGTTGCCACTCGCGCTGGGAGCGGTGTCGGTGTTGATCACGGGCGCGATCATCTACTTCCTGTCGCTGACGATGGAAATGTCGGTCTTCGTGACGAACATGGCCTCGATGATCGGCATCGGTGTGGCGGTCGACTATTCGCTGTTCGTGCTCGCGCGCTACCGCCAGGAGATCGCGGCCGGCGCCGAGCCCGAGCAGGCGCGCGCGACGGCGCTTGCGACCTCGGGCGTGGCGGTGATCTTCTCGGGAGCCACGGTCGTGACAGCGCTGCTCGGGCTGTACATCGTGCACGCGGGGGCGATCCGTTCGATGGCGCTCGGTGCGATCGTGGTCGTCGCGGTCTCGGTGCTTGCGGCCGCGACGCTGCTGCCCACGATCATTTCGTTGCTTGGCGCGCGCACGCACCGCCGCGGGCGCTTCTTCGCGCGGGTCTCGGCCGCGATCCCGACCCCCAAGAACTTTTGGGAGCGCTGGACGGCATTCGTGACGCGCCGCCCGGGACCGACTGCTGCGGCGGCGGCGATCGCGATGCTCGCGCTTGCGTGGCCGGCTTTGAAATTGCACACCGCCGACGGAGCCTTGCGCCAGTTCCCGAAGGGCAACGAGACGCTGCGCGGCTTTCAAGCGGCGGCGGCCGTCGAGGGTCCAGGAGCGAGCAGCCCGATCGAAGCGATTGTGCCGGTGGCCGCCGCCGCGCGGGCGAAGGCGGTGTTCGCGGCCGACCCGGAGATCCGCGAGGTGGCCTCGACGACGGTCTCCCGCAATGGCCGCGAAGTCCTGATTCGTGGGGTCCCGCGCCACGACGGCGAGTCGGCGCAAGGGCAGGTGGCGGTCAAGCGTCTGCGCGCGGAGCTGCCCCCAGGTTCTTTGGTCGGGGGAACCGGCGCCTACCTGTACGACTACCACGCCGAGGTGATCGGCTCGCTGTGGAAGGTGGCCTTGTTCGTGATGGGGGTGACCTTCTTGGTGTTGATGTTGTTGTTGCGCTCGATCGTGCTGCCTTTGAAGGCGGTCGTGATGAACTTGCTGAGCGTGAGCGCCGCTTATGGCGTGCTCACGATGGTGTTTGGGACGGTCGAAACCTTGATCCCGCCGCTTGTCTTGGCGGTCGTGTTCGGCTTGTCGATGGACTATGAGGTGTTCTTGCTGAGCCGCATCAGGGAGCGCTATGCCGCCCATGGCGACACGCGCAGGGCGGTCGCCGAGGGTCTGTCTTCGAGCGCTTCGACGATCACGAGCGCCGCTTTGATCATGGTGTGCGTGTTCAGCGTGTTCGCGTTGACGGGCGTGCCCTCGATCAAACAGCTGGGCTTGGGCTGTGCGCTTGCGATCGCGATCGACGCGACGATCGTGCGTTTGGTGCTCGTGCCCACCGCGATGGAGCTGCTTGGCAAGTGGAATTGGTGGCTGCCCCGCGGCCTCGCCGAGCGATTGCCGGACACCTCGATCGAGGCGCTCGGCCAGCACGCCGTGGCGGCCGTCAGCGGACGACCAAATTCACAAGGCGCCCCGGCACCACAATCTCCTTGACGATCTCCTGCCCCTCGATGTGGGCGAGGACGTTGGGCGCGGCCAAGCACAGAGCCTTGAGCTCCTCGGCGCTCGCATCCGACGGAGCCTGGACGCGGTCGCGCAGCTTGCCGTTGACTTGACAGACGAGCTCGTAGGCCTCGCGTTCGAGCATTTCGGGATCGGCGTGGGGCCAGGGCTGCTCCCAGACGCGCTCGCCGCAGAGCATGTCGTAGACGTCCGAGGAGAGGTGGGGGGCGAACGGGAACAACAGGGAAGCGGCCGTGGCCAGGCCGAAGCGCATACTGTCGAGGTGCAGGGACTCCCGCATCCGAGAGCAGTCGTTGAGCAGCTCCATGACTGCCGCTATACAGGTGTTGAAAGCGAAGCGGCGCATGTCTTCTGAGACCTTCTCGATCGCCCAGTGGGCCTTGCGCACCAGCTCCAGGTCATCGCCGTCGAGCGCGCCGTTTTCGCCGAACGCGTCGAGTGAGGGCAGCGCCCCTCCCCCGCCCCGCTCGGCCGTTTCGGCCGCTAGACGCCACAGGCGCGTGAGGAAGCGGTGGACGCCCTCGACGCCCTCGTCCGACCAGTCGGCGTCTTGGTCGGGGGGGCCGACGAACAGGATGTAGCAGCGGGCGGTGTCGGCGCCGTAGCGCTCGACGATCGAGGCGGGCGAGACGACGTTGCCCTTGGACTTGGACATCTTGGCGCCGTCCTTGGTGACCATGCCTTGGGTGAACAGCGCCTTGAAGGGCTCCTGGAAGTCGAGTTGTCCGAGATCCGCCAAGGCCTTGCAGAAGAAGCGGGCGTACATGAGGTGCAGGATCGCGTGCTCGACACCGCCGATGTACTGGTCGACGGGCATCCATTGGCGCAGGGCGGCCGGGTCCCAGGCGGCGTGGTCGTTGCGAGCGTCGCAGTAGCGTAGGAAGTACCAGGAGGAGTCGACGAAGGTGTCCATCGTGTCGGTCTCGCGACGAGCGGGCCCACCGCAGGCAGGGCACTCGGTGGCGACCCAATCCTCGGCTGCGGCCAGGGGCGAGCGGCCCTGAGGCGCATAGTCCTCTATGTCGGGCAAGACGACTGGGAGTTGGTCGGAGGGCACGGGTTGCATCCCGCAGTGCTTGCAATAGACGATCGGGATCGGACAGCCCCAGTAGCGCTGGCGCGAGACGAGCCAGTCACGCAGGCGATAGTTGACCGAAGCGTGACCCTTGCCTTCGCGGTCCAGCCAGGCGACGATCGCGGTGAGCGCCTCGCGGTTGTGCATGCCGTCGAAGTCGGGATGGGAGCCGACCAGTGGACCGTCGCCCGTGTAAGGCAGCCCGCCCACCTGGCGGTCCGCCGGCCCACCCGCCGGTCCATCCACGCGCTCGCCCTCCCAGGCGTGAGTGTCTCCGCCGTCGTCGGGAACCTGTTCGATCACGCGGCGTATCGGCAACTCGTAGGCGCGCGCGAAGGCGTGGTCGCGCTCGTCGTGGCCGGGCACGGCCATGATCGCGCCGGTGCCGTACTCCATCAGGACATAGTCGGCGACATACATGGGGATCGCCTCGCCGTTGACCGGGTTGACGACAGAGCGACCCAAGGCAACTCCGGTCTTCGGCTTCTCCAAAGACCCGCGTTCCTCGCCGGACTCGGTGAGGGCTTGGTTTATGTAGTCGCGAACCGCCTGCTCTTGGGGGGTGCCTTCGACCAGGCGCAACACGTCGGGGTGCTCGGGCGCCATGACGAAGAAGGTGGCGCCGAACAGGGTGTCGGGCCGCGTCGTGAAGACGGGGTAGTCGATCGAGAGTTCCTCGCAGCGGAAGGTGACCTCGGCCCCCTCGGAGCGGCCGATCCAGTTGCGCTGCATCGTCTTTACGTGCTCGGGCCAGGCGATCCCGTCGAGGTCTGAAAGCAGGCGCTCGGCGTAGTCGGTGATTCTGAAGAACCATTGCTCCAGTTGCTTGACTTCGACGACGGCGCCGCAGCGCTCGCAGCAGCCGTCGATCACCTGCTCGTTGGCGAGCACCGTCTGGTCGTTGGGGCACCACTTGACGGCGGCCTCGCGACGGTAAGCGAGGCCCGCCTCGAACAGTTGCAGGAAGATCCATTGAGTCCAGCGGTAGTAAGAGGGTTCGTGGGTTCCGAGCTCGCGCGACCAGTCGATCGATATCCCCCAGGAGCGGAACTGGCGCTGGAATGAGGCGATCGAGGCGGCGGTGGACTCGCGCGGGTGCACGCCCGTCTTGATCGCGTGGTTCTCGGCGGGCAGACCGAAGGCGTCGTAGCCCATCGGGTGAAGGACCCGGTGGCCGGTGCGGCGGTGAAAGTGGGCGATGGCGTCGCCGACGGCGTATTTCTTGAGGTGGCCGATGTGGGGCTCGCCGGAGGGATAGGGCAGCATCTCGAGGACATAGGAGCTGGCGTCAGCCGCCTCTCCCGGAACGGGATCGTTGGAAACCTCCCAGGTGTGCTCGCGCGCCCACACCTCCTGCCAGCGGGGCTCTATCTCGGACGGGTCATATCGTCGCTCTGCCATGGGACAGCGCAGGTTAGCGGTCGACCCCGGACGGTTCTCTGAGAACGAGGCCCACGCGCACGCGAGTCACCCCGAACGGGAACACACACAACCCGACCGGGCACCCCCACCGGACACACAACCCGACCGAGCACGCCGAACCCGACCCACAACCCGGCCGGGCACCCGGCCGGTCAGCCGGCCTGCACGAAACGAGAGTAGGCCCGCACCGCCTCGACGATCTCGGCGGGCGCCTTCTCGGGCGAGCCGGCGTCGAAGGGAGGCTCGGGGTCGTACTCGAGGCCGAGCTGGATGGCTTGGGCGACCTGGTCGCCGGCGATCTTGGCGGCCAGGGAGAGCGCCATGTCAAGGCCGGCGGTGACGCCCGCGGAGGTGGCGTACTTGCCGTCGAAGACGACGCGCTCGGGCACGACCTCGACGCCGAGACCGCCAAGCTCGTCGAGCGCTTGCCAGTTGGAGGTGGCGCGCTTGCCGGTCAACAAGCCGGCGGCGCCGAGGATCAAGGAGCCGGTGCAGACAGAAGCTGTCCAGGTCGAGGTGGCGTCCGCCGCGCGCAGCCAGGCGTGAACTGGGCCGTCTTGCATCAAGGCCGATTGTCCGGGACCGCCGGGTACGACCACCACGTCGGGTCGGGGCATGTCCTCCAAGCCGCCATCGGCGAAGAGGCCGAGCTGTCCGGTGTCGGTGCGTTGCTGGCCGGGCTGCTCGGCGACGAACGTGACGCGGGCGTCGGGCAGGCGACTGAGCACCTCGTAGGGACCGACGGCGTCGAGCGCGGTGAAACGGGGGTAGATGAGTATCGCGACGTCCATGTTGGGGTCTCCTGGTGGGGGTTGGGAGGGTCGGGCCTACGGGTCTGTCGGTTGTCGCTGCGGTCTTGCTCAGGCCGCCGATGCCTTCTCGTGCGGCGGGCCGGCCGGTTGGAAGCGGCGGCGACGCGACTGGTTGCCGGGCGGTGCAGGACAGGTTACGTCCAGGCTTTGGACGCCGGGAAAAGCGAGAATCGCGATCTGTCGGGGAGAAACGGGGGCCACCGCTCGATCATGCCCCACGCGGCGCCTGTCCGCAAGGACGGGTTTCCAACGATTCCTGCCACCACTTTGGGCTTGACACGTCGGGACCGGAACGCTCGGCAGGTCCCAGGTGAGCCGAAGTTCGGCACCTGGCGCCCACCGGTGTGGTGAGGCGTTCAGGCGGTGACGGTGGCCGAGGTGCCGAGCACTTCGCGGTGCGCCCCCAGGGCCTGCACCGCCAGGTAGCGGGATGAGACGGAACTGGAGATGGCGGTCTCAAAGCCGTCCCGCGCGACTGTGGCCACGGGCGCGAGTGAGCGCGAAGTGGCACCTCCGAGCAGACGCCACTGGACCACCGCGCTCGCCCCATTCCAACTCGCGTGGGCGACCAAGCCGCCGTGCGCGCCGGTTGAGACCGCGAGCCGGGGCGGTTGCGGGGGATTGCCGCTCCAGGGGAACTTGAGCACGGTGTAGGACTGGTAGAGGGGCGGCAGGTGCGCGTCGAACAGGAGGCTTCCTTCGGGGGCGAATTCGGAGAAGTAAGGCTCTTGGCCCCAGCCGACGAACCAGTTGCCGCCCACCAGCGGCTGGAAGTCGCCTTGGCTTGGGGCGAGCAGAGGCTTGGCGTGGGTGAAGCTCGAGAGCAAGGTGGCTGTCATCTGGCCGGTGTTCAAGGCGAGCACGATCACCCGCGACTGGGAATGGATGTCGGGCGTGCCACCGTTGTCGAAGAAGGAGAACGTGCCGGAGGGGTCCTCGCGGACGTCGTGTTGATAAGCGGGGCTCGCGCCGGAGCCCATCTTGAAGCTCGAATGCTTGCCGCCCAAGGTCCACACGACCTGGCCGCCGACAGGGTTGACGTTGTAGGCGGCCCAGGTGTTGCGGGAGTCGATCAGGAGCATCCCGGGGTGTTCGGAGACGGCGTTGATGTGAAACCAGTCCCATGGCGAGACGGGGGTGCCGCCGTGGCCGATCGGCATGTAGGAGTTGGCCAGAGCCACATGGTCGAGGGAGTGCCACTCGAAGCGAACCAAGCCGGTTTTCAGGTCGATCTCTTGGATCAGGGTGTCGGCGATCGCCCCGTCGGCGGGACCGCCGTAGGCGGAGAGGTTGCAGCGGATCGCGTCGTAGACGGTGAACAGGGCGGTGCCTTGGGGTGTGATTTCGAAGGCGTGAAGGTCCGGCTGATAGCCGTTGCCGGCACGGACGATCGCGATGTCTTTATAGGTCTCGTCGGCAATCACGACGGCGGCGTCGCCGCGACCGCCGTCGAGAAGCGGGTCTTGCCACCAGGTGAGCACCGGCTTGCCTTCGTATTGCTGTACGCGCAGGTCAGCGGCGCGCTCGCCGGCGGGGATCGGCTTGAACCAGAGGAGGTTGCCGGAGCCGTCGAGGATCATCGGGCCGTATTGGCCGGGCCCAGCGTAGGGAGCCAGGAAGATGTCTCCGGGGGCTTGGGCTCCGGTGTCGGTGGTCACCGAGACGGTGGGCGGGCGCAGATCCGGTCGGGAGACGAAGTGCTGGAGTTCGCTTGATTTGGCGGGTGGCGGGGGCGGCGGGGGTGTCTCGAGCGAACGACTGACCGAGTCGACTTGGGCGACCGTGAAGCGCCAGGCGAAGGGCGTGGTGGCCGAGCCTCGACGCAAGGCCCCGTGGATGGTGACGGTCTCGCCTTGGTCGAAGGGGTGGCTAGGCAGGAAACTGGCGCCATCGCCTTGGGAGTAGGCGGTCAGGTGGCCGGTGTGGCTACCGGAGCGTGAGCCTGAGACGGTGAGGTTGAGGATCTCCGAGGCGGGCGCGCCGAGCAGGCTGATCTGGGTGAGGTAGGACGCGTCGAAGGTGTCGGGTGCGGGTGAAACGGTGAGCGCGGTGCCGTCCAAGGCGGCCGAGGCGTTCAGCTTGGCAGGCACACAGGTGGGCGCCGTCGCGGCGATGCCGTTCGCCGGCAGCACCAAAGCGATCGTGCATAGAAGCGCGAGCAGCACCAAGATCTGAGTGGCGGCGAGCGGCGGTCGGGCATTACAGCCTTGAGAAGAGGTCGGCAAGCCGGTGAGGATACGCGGACGCAGAGCGGACGGCGCCAGGGCGAGCCCGTACCATTGGGCTGGTGGAGGTGGGCGAGACAAGCGAGCGGGTCAAGGGGATAGTGGACGCCGCCGAGCGCGCGGCGCGCCAGTTGCGCGAGCGCGCGGAGGAGAGGGCGGCGGAGCGGATCGCGGAGGCCGACCGGGCCGCGGAGAACAGGGTGCAGGCTGCCGAGGAGGAGGCGGCCGAGATCTTGGCGCAGGCCCGCGCGCAGGCCGAAGAGGCCCGCAACGAGGCGGTCGCGGCGGTCGGCGCGATCCATGCGGAGGCGGACGAGCGGGTACGCGAGGCCGAGCGCGTGCGCTCCGAGGCACATGCACAGGCCGAGGAGCTCGGGGCGAAGGCGCGCGAAGAGGCGCAGACGGCACTCGCGCAAGGCCGACAAGAGGCCGACCGGGTCCTCGTGGGAGCCCGCGCTCAGGCCGAGACCGCGCTGGCGGACGCTCGAACGCAGGCACAGACCGAGCTGACCGCCGCTCGGGACGAGGCCGGACGGGTGCTCGAGGAAGCTCAGCTGGAAGCCGATTCGCTGACGCTGCAGGCCCGCGAGCAGCGTGCGGGCCTGCTCGCCGACGCCCAAAGGGAAGTGTCGGAGAAGCTGGCCGACGGCGAGAGAAAGCTGGCGGTCCAGCACGCCGAGGCCCAGGAGAAGGCGAACGAGCTTCGCGCTCGCGCGCGCGAGGAGGCGAGGGCGATCGTGGGCGACGCACACGACGCGGCACGCGAAGTGATGCGCGACGGCACCGAGGTCTCCCAGAACCTGCGCGACCTGTCGGCCTCGATGCGGACCAACGCCGAGCGCCTGCTACGCGACGTGCGCTTGACCCATGGCAGCATGACGGCCCGCTTGGATCAGGCCGTGCCGGGCGGTTCGGCCGGAGCCCAGCGCAGAGACTCCTCTCTCCCCCGCCCGCGTCGCTCGGGCCGCGGGGAGCCTGGAGACGACCTGGACGTGCCGGAGTTCATACCCCGGGATTGACGAGGTGATGGGAGACCGTGTGCTCTTGGGCGAGACCCATGCGAGAATCGGCGCAGATTCGGCGCAAATTGGCGTGTTTTGGCACATTTTCGTAGCTATGTTGGGCAGATGCGGAACCTGACGCCGAGCCAGAAGGGGGCGGTCGCCGAGGCTGCCATCACAGCGGCGGCGATCGAACTCGGGTTGACGGTACTGCGCCCTCTGTGCGAGGGCCGGCGATATGACCTCGTCGTCGATCTCGAACCAAGGCTCCTGAGGATCCAATGCAAGCTGGCGCGACAGCTCGACGGAGCCCTGCTGGTCCCCATGCATACGAATCGCTACACGCCGCAGGGATACGTCACGACCTATTACACGAGCGATGAAGTGGACGCGATCGCGGCCTACTCCCGAACATCGGGGCGCTGCTACCTCATCCCATTGCGCGACGCGACCAACCGCAGTGGCGTCCACCTGCGGACCTCACCCACAAGAAACAACCAAGCCCAGGGAGTCCGATGGGCTCGCGACTACGAGTTCGAGACCGCCCTGCGCCGAGATTTCGAACTCGCCTCAGGCGAGCCTATTGAGCAGGCGCCACCGGCGCTGAAGACGCTAGGATAGGCCCACTTGGGGCTATAGCTCAGCTGGAAGAGCGCGTCGCTGGCAGCGACGAGGTCGTCGGTTCGAGCCCGACTAGCTCCATCGGACGATTGTCCGCGATAAGTCGTAGACGGCGTTTCGTAGCGCGATTACTTCGTATCGCTCCTCGCTCCGATGCAGAGTGCAATACGAGCACGGTCGGCGAGCCGCTTCCCCACCCGCGCGCTCTGGCGTCTGACGTGCAGCGTGCCGTGTTGGCGCACCGGTACGTGAACCTGGAGCGCTGGTCCGCGGAGCCGTGGAGTCCTCGTGATCGGACTGACTAATCGCGCCCTCCTAATAGTCCGACTATTCAATATATGTGCTAGTATGAAATTCGCCCCGGCTACCGGTTGGGGTGTATGTACCTTCATCTGCCCCCAAAACGTGCCTTATGGGTCTTCCGTGCTTCGATCGCGGTGGTTGCTCTGGCCGTTCCGTCTGTCGTGTTTGGGGCACCTGCGCCACAGCGCAGCCGTGCACCGGTCGCCCCGCTGGGTACGCTCATGCAACTGTCGGGCTCGAGCGGGTGCTTGGTCGACAGCTCCTCACACCACGCCGGATGCAAGCCGGTTCGCGCGCTCCGTGGCCCCGCCCCGTTCCTCGGGTCCGAGGCGATCGCGATCAGCCCGGATGGGAAGAACGTGTATGTCGCCTCATCGAGAAGCGACGCGATCACGGTCTTCAAGCGCAACAAAAGCACCGGCGAGCTGACCCAAGGTCGAGGTTCCGCAGGATGCGTTGCCGCCCAGGGCGCGGACGGTTGCGCGAGTGGGATTGGCCTGGAAGGTCCCAATTCGGTGGCGGTCAGCCCGGATGGACGCAACGTCTATGCCACCTCCCTGAACAGCAACGCAATCGACGTCTTCATTCGCAACCCATCCACCGGGGCATTGACCCAGTCGAGCGCCGGCACAGGAGCTGGCTGCATCGCCAACGTCCCGACCACCGGCTGTGCCACCGGCCGCGCGCTCGACGGGCCGGACGTGGTGGTGGTGAGCCCCAACGGCCGAAACGTCTACGTGGGCGCGTTCAAGGGGAGCTCGATCGCTGTCTTCACGCGCGAGCCCTTAACAGGCGCACTGATCCAGCCGTCCGGTACGAGCGGCTGTATCTCCTACGCCCCGCTCGCCGAATGCGCCCCGGGCGTCGCGCTCGCCGCTCCAGAGGGCATGGCTATCAGCCCCGACGGCGAGAATGTCTACGTCGCGGCGGCGCTTTCGAGCGCACTCGACGTATTTACGCGCAACCCGTCCACCGGCGCGCTGACGCAGGCGGGCAGCGGGACCGGCTGCATCGTGGAGATCCCGCTCCCGGGCTGCACGACTGGCACGCAGCTCGGCGGCGCCGATGCCGTGGCGGTCAGCCCCGACGACAAAGGCGTCTACGTAACCTCGGTGTTGAGCAACAGCGTGACGTCTTTCACGCGTGCGCCAAGCACGGGCCAGCTCGCCCAGCAGAGCGGCACCTCAGCTTGCGTGGTCTACGTGCTGGCCGTCGGCTGCTCGCTCGGCCAAGCGCTCAGCGCCCCCGAGGGGCTCGCGATCTCGCCGGATAGCGCAAACGTATACGTGACGGCGTTCGCCTCGGGAGCCATCGACGTGCTCGACCGCGGCGCCGAATCGGGCGCGCTGACACAGAAGCCGCGCCGCCCAGGATGTTTGGCCGCGGGCCCTCCGCAGATCTGCTCGCTCGGGCGCGGACTGCTCGGCGCCAGCTCGATCGCGGTCAGTTCCGACGGGAGGTATGCCTACTCGGCGGCGTTTGCGAGCAACTCCGTCGGCGTCTTCAAGCGAGTCACCAAAGCGGCCGCGGGCACACACCGCTGAGATCAAAGGAGCAGACAATGGCCAGATCGGACAGTGATTCGAAGCAGAGCGACGGGCCCCTAAAAGACTGCGAGGGCGTGCGGGAGAGAGCGTCCCAGGGGCAAGAGAGCGAGCAGGAGGGGATCACCCGCGGCGATCTGCTGAAGACCGCGGCCGTCGCCGCCCCGGGCATCCTGCTCGGCGGACACGCCGCCGCGGCTGCCGCTGCGACACGCCCGCGCGCGCGCCGCATAGCACCGCCGGGGAAGGTTGCAGGCATGAACATTTTGCTCTTCCTGACCGATCAACAACGCGCGATCCAACATTTCCCGCCTGGCTGGTCAGCCCGCAACATGCCCGGCGTGACGCGGCTGCAGGAACACGGATTGACCTTCGAGAGCGCATTCACCAACGCGTGCATGTGCTCTCCGGCGCGCTCGACCTTGATGTCCGGCTACTTCCCCGCTCAGCACGGCGTGAAGTACACGCTGGAGACCGACATGCCCTCTCCCGAATACCCGCAGGTCGAACTCGCGACCAGCTTCAAGAATCCCGCGACGGTGGTCGCAGCAGCCGGCTACACACCTGTCTACAAGGGAAAGTTCCACTGCAACAAGCCGGCCAATGGCACGACGTGGGTCCCAAACGACGTCAACAAGTACGGCTTCACCCGCTGGGATCCACCAGACGCCGGCGCCAACCAGGACGTCCCCGAGGAGGGCGGCGGGATCTACGACAACGACGGGCGCTTCATGAACTCTCAGGGCACCCCCGAAGCGGGCACCGAAGGCGCTGTGCAGTATCTGAGTTCCACCGCCGCGCAGAACCAACCGTTCTTCATGGTCGTCTCACTGGTGAATCCCCACGACGTGCTGTTCTACCCCAAAAGCTATGCCGAAGGTGGCTATGACAACTCCTGGTTGACGGGCGAGATCGAGCCGCCGGCGACCGCGAACGAAGACCTGTCCACCAAGCCCACCGTCCAGGAGCAGTTCCTGCGCCTGTTCAACGCCTCCGGGCCTATCCCGACGCACCAGATGAAGCGCAACTACCTGAACTTCTATGGCAACCTGATGAAGTCCTCGGATGCCTACTTGGTGAAGATCCTCGACACACTCGCCGGCACCGGCCTGCTCGAGAACACGCTCGTGATCGCCACCGCCGATCATGGCGAGATGGGCACCGCCCATGGCGGCCTGCGCCAGAAGAACTTCAACTTCTATGAGGAGTCCACACGCGTCCCTTTGGTGTACTCCAACCCGCGCCTGTTCAAGCGCCCACGCACGAGCGAAGCGCTCGTCTCACACGTCGATTTCCTGCCCACCCTCGCGAGCCTCGTCGAAGCTCCCGCATCGGCCCGCGCCGCATGGCAGGGGATCGACTATTCCGAGCAGATCCTCAGCGCCTCCCCCGCCTCGCCACAGGACTACACCGTCTTCACCTACGACGACTGGCAGTCCGGACAGGCGAAAGGCCCCTACCCCCAACCGCCCAATCACGTAGTGAGTATTCGCGAACAGCGCTACAAGCTCGCCCGCTACTACGATGCCGACGGCAAAGTGCCCGACCAGTGGGAGATGTACGACCTAAAGGCCGACCCGCTCGAGCGGACAAACCTGGCCTACAAGCATCACAAGCGCACCCCCACGCAAGAGCGCGAATACAAGCGGCTGCGCCGCAAGCTCGCGAGGGTTGAACAGACACGCTTGCAGCCTTTGAGCTGAGCGCGGAGGCCGCCCGGCCTTCCAAACGGGAACCGACTAGGCTTGATTGCATGACTCGTCGGTTTGCGATCACCTGGGCGTTCAACACCGTGTCGCTGTTCGTGGCGACCTGGCTTCTTTCGGGCCTCAGCTACGGGAGCGAGTGGTGGGCTCTGTTGATTGCCGGCTTTGTATTCACCACGGTCAATTTTTTTCTCAAGCCGATCTTGGCGATCCTCTCGATCCCGTTCATCATCGTGACGCTCGGGATCTTCTACTTCTTGCTCAACGTGCTCATGCTCTACTTGACCAGTTGGATCGTCCCCCAGTTCACGATCGCGACCTTCTGGTGGGCTGTGCTGGCGTCGATCATCATCAGCTTCGTCAACTGGTGCCTGCGGGTCGCGTTCGAGCGTCCCAGCGCGCAGGCTCGCTACGATCAGCTGGCCTGAGACGAGGCGCCCGGCGGCCCTGCGTCGGCCTCTAGCCGGTTGCTCAGCTCAATTCGTCGGCTGACTTGGAGCTCCGCCGATCGCGTTCATGAGCCGGCGCCGGCGCTCGCTCACACGCTTGTAGCGAGCTCGCGAGCGACTCATGCGGCGCCCGTCAGGCGGATAGCGTCGCCGCGCCCAGGGTGAGGACGGCGCAGCCAAACGGATCGAGCCCACGATCGAGAAGAGGGGCACGAACACTCCCAACAGGCCCAACATCGGCTTGCCCTTGAGAATCGCAAGTGCCGAGAAGAAGAGATCGATCAGGATCACCAAAACCAAGGACTCGATCGGGGTCGCGCGATTGGACAGGTCAAACGGCGCGATGCCGAGCACGATCAGGCCGCCAAGCAGCGTGGCCACGACGACCGCATCGATCGAGGAGCGCCCCTCCTGAGACCAATACACATCTTCCAGGTGAATCCACAGCGCGAACTCGTCCAAAGTCAAGCCGGCGCCGATCCCGAACATCGCCGCCAGGATCTCCACCCCCGGACTGCCGGGTCGTAGCACGAAGTTCAGAAAACCGGAGACCAAGATGAGCACTATTCCCCACACCAGATGGTGCAGATGCAGCCCACCTTTCGTGGTCACGCTGCCGGGCCACCACGTGATTTTGGGGTTGCGGATCAGGCGTGCGCTCGTGCGGATGAAAAGGAACGAGGCCAGGAACGCACCGAGCAGGACGAATCCCGCCCGCTGACCGCGGTCGTCGAGGAAGTGCTGGGAGATCGCGAAGTTGAGACTCATCTGCTGCTGTCAGCACGATGCTAGAGGTTGCGTATCAGGCAGTTAGCGTGATCGTGCGCGCCCGCTCGGCGATGATCCGCCCACCCGAACGCATTACCATCGCAATCGTCGCTCTCAGGTGTCCGTCTCGCTCGATCAGCCCTACCGCGTCGCGAGTCAGGAGAATGCTGAGCTCAACGTGTTCGCCTGCCCTCAAGCTCGCCACACGTGACCCGAGCAGGACTGCGATGCGACCAACGTCCCGCGCGGTCGCCTTGAACCGGTCGCGCCCACCGCGAGCGGTGATGACCGTCTCGGTTTGACAGCTCCCGGTGCCGGCCGGGCATTGCGCATCGGTGCCCGTGTCAACCGTCGCTCTCCCGGTCTGGATGTCGAGACGCGACTGCTGTGTGAACGCCAACAGGTGTTTGCTTGGCCCTCCGACACCTTTGGGCAGCGGCGAGGAGAAGTTCGAGGCCGCCCCCGTTCGGAGTGCTTCGGGTGGGACGCTGGCGGGAGCAACTCCGACACCGTTGACACCGAGCACGTTGATCTGCGGTGTGGCGTTCGTGATGAAGATGAGCGACGCATCCTTCTCGCCTGCCGTTGCAGGTTCGAACCCAATCGTGAACTCGCACGAGGCGCCGGGCATGACAATCTTGGACGCGCAGGTATTGGACAGCTGCGGAAACGTCTTGGGCGTACCAGATACGAGAAAAGACTGCTGGATGAACAAGGGGTAGTCGCCGCTGTCGGTGACTGTGAATGTATGCGAAGCCGCCGTCCCAAGCGGCACTTCGCCCAGCTGCGATTCGCTGGAACTGAGACCCACACCGGCACCGACCAGGCCTTCGCCTTCCAGCGGAACGACCGTCGTGGTCCCTGACGCGTCGCTCTTGACGATGAGCTGGGCCTGCTTCGGTCCAGGCGAGACGGGCTGGAAGCGAACATCCTCGTCACACCAGTTGCTCGCTCCCCGCCTTTGGATTCAGCCAGTGGCAGCTGGACGACGGGCACAGACTCCGCGCCGGCCGGCGCCGAGCACGCGAGCAGCCCGAAGGACATGGCGAGATAAAGCGCTGCGGCTCGTACGAACATCACGGCTCCTGACCTTGCCCGGGTTTTCGGGCGCGCTCACCGGGCGTGCCGGCGGACATAGGTACTTCGACCTGTGCTCAGCATTGCTGAGCTCTGCACCGAATCTTGGGCGCCCGGTCGTGGTGTCGTTCGAGGCAAAGGCCGGACAACGGCCTGGCCTGACTCATCCCACGTCCAAGCGGCCCTGTGCGCCGGAACGACTGGATGCCTCGTGCTCGAGTAGCCACACCTTGCGCTCGAGCCCTCCCCCGTAACCCGTGAGCGAGCCGTCGGCGCCGATCACGCGGTGACAAGGCACCACGATCGCGACCGGGTTGCGTCCATTGGCCAGACCCACGGCACGCGAAGCATTGGGATTGCCAACCCAGCGCGCCAGCTCGCCGTAGCTGATCGTCTCGCCGTAGGGAATCTCGCACAGGGCCGCCCACACACGCTGCTGGAACTCGGTTCCGCGCATCGTCGTCGCTAGATCGAAATCGCGTAGTTCTCCGGCGAAGTAGGCATTCAACTGCTCGATCGCACGCGAGAGTCCCGCCTCGTCACGCCGGCATCCTACCGGGAGGACTTTGAGGTGTCGCTGCTCGTGCATCTGGATGCCCGTGAGCGAACCGTCCTCGGAGGTGAGTGTCAAGATGCCGATCGGGCTGTCGATCGTGGCAAAGACGGTCGAGGACGACGCGAGGGTAGCGGTCATGCTGCCTCCTTTAGTGGTTGGGTGGTGTCGATGGACGAGGGCCAGCGGTTGATCGGATGCGGCGTGAGCGACCACAGATACTGGACGGCGTAGGCGCGCCAGGGCCGCCAGCGCTCGGCGTGCGCCGTGAGCGATACCGGAGAATCGGCCAGACCCAGAGCTTCGGCGGCTCGGCGCACGCCGAGGTCGGCCGCCGGGAAGGCGTCGGGGTCGCCGAGCGCGCGCATCGCGATCACCTGGGTCGTCCAGGGCCCGAAGCCCGGCAACCGCGAGAGAACCGAGAGCGCCTCGGCACGGTCACAACCGGGATCGAGCGACAGCTTCCCCTCAGACAGAGCGCCGACGAGTGCACGCAGGGTGCGTGTGCGCGCGGCCGGCATCGCCAAGCGCACCTCGCCGAGCGCCCGGGGCTCGGGGAACAGGTGGGTCAGCCCACCGCGGGCATCCTCAAGCGGCTCCCCACACTGGGCCACGACGCGAGCAGCATGGGTACGGGCCGCCGCTGTGGAGACCTGCTGGCCGAGGACCGCCCGTACCGCCATCTCAGGTCCATCGACGCAGCGCGGCACGCGCCGGCCCGGGGCTGCGGCGACCGCGACCGCGAGCGCGGTGTCGGCACGTAGCAACTCGTCGATCGCCTGCGGATCGGCATCGAGGTCGAGCAGCCACCGACAACGTGCGATCGCCGTCGTGAGGTCGCGCAGGTCGGATAGCGCCATGCGACAGGCAACATGGTCGATCGCGGGCGTCAACTCCACGATGCCGGGCCCGTGCGCCAGGCGCAGAGTGCGCCTGTAGGTGTCGCCGAGAACCTCCTCGACCCCCGGCACCGCGGTGGCCGCAAGGTGGCCGAACAGGTTGTCGGGGCACAACGGCCTACGGAACGGCAGGCGCAACAGAATCGAGCCCGACACGCCCACGTCGCCGTGAGCGCCCCGGGGCGAATCGAGCGAGAGGTCCTTTCGCCCACGAGCCCCGCGCGAGCGCGATTCGACGCCGGCGGGACCGTGCGGGCGAGCGCGCTTGCGCAACTCCGAGGGCGCTGTCGCAAACACGGCTTTGATCGTTTCGTTGAATTGCCGCACGCTTGAGAAACCGGCCGCGAACGCGACTTCGGTCATGCTCAGCGCCGTCGTCTCGATCAGGACTCGCGCCGTCTGGGCTCTCTGGGCACGGGCGATTGCGATCGGTCCGGCGCCCACCTCGGCCAGCAACATGCGCTGCAACTGACGCACGCTGTAGCCCACTCGCGCGGCCAGGCCCGGCACGCCGTCGCGATCGACCACGCCGTCGCCGATCAAGCGCATTGCTCTGGCAACCACGTCGGCGCGCCCGTCCCACTCCGGCGAGCCGGGAGCGGCGTCCGGACGGCAGCGCTTGCACGCCCTGAAGCCGGCCTGCTGCGCCGCGGCCGCCGACGGGAAGAAGCGCACGTGTTCGCGCTGGGGGGTCATCGCCGGGCAGCTCGGACGGCAATAGATGCCAGTTGAGGTGACCGCCGTGAAGAACCATCCATCGAAACGGGGGTCACGCGAGCCGGCGGCCTGGTAGCAAAGCTCGAAGTCCTCGATCACGCCACCCAGTGTGACTCATGGCGAGGCGAAAGTCTGGCGGTATTGCGACATCACCGTTTGCGTCCTAAGGTGGGGCCATGACGATCGAGTTGCTGTTCTGGGAGGGCTGCCCGTCACACCCCAAGGCGCTCGCCGATCTGCGAGAGGCGATGGTCGAGGCAGGCCTTGACCCGTGCACCGTGCTGGTACGCGAGATCCGCGACCACGCCGAGGCAGAGCGCGAGCGTTTCGTCGGCTCGCCCACGATCCGCGTCGACGGCGACGATGTCGTGCCGGCCGAGGGGGAGCCTTACAGCCTGAGCTGTCGCATTTACCATCGTCGCGACGGGCGCATCTCCGCGACGCCCGATCCGGACGACATACGCAAGGCCCTGCTCGCGGCCCGCGCCGCGCAGGGGAACCCATCGACCTAGGGCTCGGCCGCACAGGCCGGGTCCGCGAACAGATAAGGACGAACATGCCCCAGACCGGCGAGCCCGCCCCTAACTTCAGCCTGCCCGACACCTCAGGCGCCCTTCACGGCCCCGGCCAAGCCCCCGCCACCGTCGTCGTTTTCACATGCAACCACTGTCCTTATGCCCTTGCTTGGCACGAGCGCCTCGGGGCGGTCGCCCGAGACTACGCCGCCCAAGGAGTCGAGATGCTCGCAATCAACCCCAACGACGCCGAGCGCTATCCGCGCGACTCTGCCGAGGCGATGCTCGCGCGCGTGCAGGCCGGCGAGTTCGAGGGCGTTCCCTACCTGCGCGACGAGACCCAAGAGGTCGCCCTCGCCTATGACGCCAAGACGACCCCCGACGTGTTCGTGCTCGACGCCTCAGGCACCCTGCGCTACCGCGGTGCCCCCGACGGCGACTACGAAGACTCCTCTCAGAACGCTGCCCATCTGCGCGCCGCGCTCGACGCGGTCCTCGCCGGACGCGAGCCCGAGCCCTCGGAAACCACGCCGGTGGGATGCTCGATCAAGTGGAAGGCCTCATAGGGGACGCGGACTGGACGACGTCTCATTTCCCAGGGCTCGTATGTCGCCGCCTCTGCACGAGGTGCACACCATAGGTCTGCGTCTGCGACGGAGCCGGTGAGGACCTAAAGATCGCAAGCGAAGCGCCGAGCCGTCCGTGGTCGGCACTCAACAGCGCCTTGCCCGACGCGTTGAGCGCGAGCTTTACGGACGCGGCGGCGCCGTGTGCGATTGAGAAGCTGGCGGTCCCGATCGTATCTGTCTTGGCTTTCTTGCCTTTCTTGGGCGCACCTTTCGCACTCAGTGTCAGCTTGCCGCGACACCCGCCCTGGGCGACGCACGTCAGTTTGACTTCCGCGGCACCGTTGGCGACGGTGATGCTAGAGTCACCGAGGGTGATGTCCGCTGCAACCGATCCTTCGCCTTCCAGCAAATTCTTGGTTGCTAAAGCGAATGTTTCTTCTTCCTGGTGTTTTCTAGCGATCGACGCGGCCGCTTCTTCTTCGTGCTTCTTGATAGCGACAGCTTCCGCGATCATCGCTTCTTCGGCTGCTTTTTTGGCGCTTTCTTCGCTTAGTTTTTTGATCGCTTCTTCTTTTTGTTTCGTTTCTTCTTTTTGTTTCGTTTCTCGTTCGTGAGTTTCTCGTTCTTGACCTTCGTGTTCTTGCCTTTCCACGACCTGCGCTTCGACCGTGCCGGTGACCGTCTCGGTTCCGCCACTGCGGTTGTAGCTCAGCCTCATTGTCTGAGGAGCGTGACTACAGCTTTTCGTGAAGGCGATCTGGATTTCCGGACCTCCTTCGGGGGCGTTGGAGAACGTACCCGACAACGCTCCTGTTGTGGAGACAAACGTGTATTTCTGTCCAGGACTGAGCACGGGACAGGGCGCTTGTGCGGAAGGTTTGCCAACCAGCACGAGAATCAACCCCGCCAAGTCCACGGGACCGGGGGAAACCAGCTGTGAGTAGTCGATTTGAGCTTTGGCTCCGCTTCCCTCAATGCTGAAGATGGAGGCACTCGCCGAGTCGAGCGTCACGCTCGAGGCTTTGAGAGCCCCAGCCGGATCGGTCGAATCCCCCACGGCGAGCGTCGCGTTATTCGTTTTCAACGCACCAACCGCTCCTGCGCCCGTGAAGTAGATGTTGCGCAAGTCGACCGACTGGTTGTCGGCGGCGTTGAGTTCGCCTTCTTCGAGGAGCACCGAGCCGTTTTTTTCGATGAGCTGGCCCGTAGTACTCGGCCCTTCGATAGTGACGGGCCCAACCTCGGTGTTGTTTTCAAGCACGAGCGCCGGCCCATCGGTCAGTTCAACGGCCAGTTCACTGCCCTCTCCAGTGACTTCATTCCCCAACAGCAGGGCATTTTCCTCAATTCCACCACCATTGCGATTGGCAATGCTCCACTTCTGCGACGAACTGAGTTCAAGTGGCATCTCCATAAACGCTCCCGCAGGGCCCGTGCCACTCGCGGGCGTCGCCACAAGGCCGCCGCTTCCGAGCGCAATCTTTTCTCCGGCCAGGAGGTAGTCGTCAGAATCGTCGAGATGAAGCGAACCGACGCTCAACCCGCTGAGATCGTTGAGAGTCAGATAGCAGGTGTCCGTCTCCGGTTTGGAAGTGCATTCGCCGTTTGTCAGGTGGGGAAAGGTCAGGGTTTCGATCGACTGCGATGCGCTCGGCGCGGTGTTTCCTTCCCAGTTCAGTCCGCTAGACCAGTGGGCGGCACTTTCAGTGCGACCGGGAGATCCGCCTGTCCACGTGAAGGATGAAGCGCTTGCCGAGGGCACGGAGACAAGCGCTGGCGAGAGACTGCCAACCGCTAGCACCACCAGCGCACGAGCGATTTGCGCGCTGCGATGCGCCCCGCGACGCCCGAACCTGCCCAGCCCACGATGAACCGCCACGTCGCTCCCCCAGTCGTAACTGACGAGTGACCAAGGACCGCCGTGCGGCGTTCCCGACCCGTCTTTTGAGTTTGAACTACAGCGATGCCAGAAGTTGGACTTACGCTGAAGTGCGGCCACTTTACACCACCGCGCCTCGTCATGCACGTAGACAGAACGAGTTCGTGTCTCCGGACTCGGTTTAGGGGAGCCTCGCGGCAGGCCGAGCCGCTATATGCGTCCCGTCGGCGCCCTCGTCAGCGTCGCCGCGCCACGACCCGCGCGCCCTTGGAGGGCACCAGCACGATCGCCCGGCGGCTGGTGCGCTCCGGGCGGGCCTTCGCCGGGCTCAGCTCAAGCGCTTTGGTCAGCTCTTCGAGCACTATTTTTGCCTCGAACTGGGCAAACGAAGCGCCGATGCAACGACGCACCGAGCCCCCGAACGGAAACCAAGCGCCGGCCGGCGGCCTGGTGTCGAGAAAGCGCTCGGGCTTGAACGTCCATGGCTTCTCGTATATGTCGGCGCGACGATGCACCAGCAAGGTGACCGGCACCAGATCGGTCCCCGTAGGCAGTTCATATCCGCCGATCGACAGAGGCTCGCGCAACCGCCGCGCCAAGCCGCCCGTGGGCGGGTGCAGGCGCAACTCCTCGGCCACGACCGCCTCGCAGAACGCTCCGCCCTCCTCGGCCAGGCGCCGCTGGGCTGCCGGGTCGCGTGCCAGGTCGTGGATCGCCCAGGAGAGCAGCGTGGCCGTGGTCTCGTGCCCGGCGATCAGGAGCGTGAGCAGTTCGTCGCGCAACTCCGCGTCTGTGAGATGTTCTCCCTGCTCGTCGGTGGCCTGGACGAGCATTGAGAGGATGTCCTCTCGCTCCTCCAGATCCGGCAAGGCTCGCCTGCGGGCGATCTCGGCGAGGATCTCGCGGTCCACGCGCGCCTGCTGGCGGCGGAAGGCGGGGACACTGTTAAGCCGCTCGGGTCCCACGATGAAGAAGAACAGGACCCGCCTCATGTCGGTGACCCAGGAGACCATTCCCCTCAGGGCCTCACCCAACTCCCCCACGCGGTCCCCCTCGCGCACGCCGAACACACAGCGCATGATCACCTCGAAGGTGAGCTCCTGCATACGGGGCAGCGCCGCCACCGACTCCCCCAGTGGCCAGTCTTCGATCTGCTTGGCGGCGGCCGCACGGATCGTCTCCTCGTACGCGCGCATACGCTCCCCATGGAACGGCGGCAGGACGATGCGCCGGCGATGGAGGTGCTCCTCACCGTCGAGCAGCAGCAGGTTGCGGGCGCCGAGCACAGGGCTGAGCGCCGCGTTTGGCTCGCCCGAATTCAGCTCCTCCGGACCGTGGGAGAAGATTTCCTTGACCGCATCGGGATGCGCGATCGCGACCCACTCCTGTCCCAGGATCTTCAGCTTGAAGATGTCGCCGTAGCGACGGTGCGCCGACCAGAAGAAGCCGTCTGGGTCAAAGGTGAAACTGAGGGTGCGCAGCAACACAGAGCCGCGCATGACCGGCAGCTCGCTGCTTGGTCGCAGACGTGGCGTCGGCCTGTTCTCATTGTGCGGCGCCAGGGTCTCGACGCTGGCCATGACTAGGCGGCCACGCCGCTGAGGCGGCGCTCCAGCGTGGAGTGTTTGGAGAGCAAGGCACCCCACTCGGCGTCGTCCATCTCACACGGCTCGGTCTGCTCGATGAAATCGCGCAGCACGCCGGCGAGGGCCACGGGGTCTTCCAGATGGGGAAAGTGGGCGCTCCGGGGCAGCGTACGGAAATGGCTGTGGGGGATCGCTTCGTGCGCGCGCCGCCCGTGCTCGAGCGGGATCGTGTTGTCGCGCTCACCCCACACGATCATGGTGGGCATCGACTCCAGTAGATACAACCGATCGGTGGCGCTGACCCGCTGTCCGCGCACATCGATGACCGCGCGCAAGGTCTGTAGGAAAGCCTCGCGCGCTTGGGGGCGCTCCAGCGGCCGCAGGGCCCGCGCCACAGCCTGCACGTAGGCGCCGTGGCGCACCCCGACGCTTCGCAAGCGGGCACCGGTCCCCCAAAGAGTGCCAAGCAGGCGGGGATGGGCGGCCAAGGACAGAGCGGCCGACATGCCCGGCAAGGCGGCCGTGCGCAACATCGGGCTGACCTCGTGCCCGAGGCCGCCGCTTGAGACGAGCACCAGACGCTGCACGCGTGCGGGGAACTGGTAGAAGAACTGCATCGCCACCCCGCCACCCAGGGAGTGACCGACGATCGTGGCCCGCTCGATCCCCAAGGCGGTCAGCAGGTCGCGGATGCTGGCGGCGTGGGCGCCGAGCGAATAGTCCCCGCGCGGCGCGGCGGAGTCGCCGTGGCCGATCAAGTCGGGCGCTATGACCGTGTGTTCGGCGGCCAGATCCATCGCGACCGCCTGCCAGTGGCTGGAGGAGTTGAGCATCCCGTGCACCAGCACCACGGGCGGTCCCTCGCCGGCGATCCGGTAGACCGCGCGGCGTCCGTGCAATTCGATCTGCCACTCGTCGAAGTTGGGCACCTGCCGAGCAACACTAGCAACGGCGTGGGCGCACGAGCGAGGCCAACCTGGGCACCACGGGGACGCATCCCACTGAGACCGTCAGCAGAACTCGGGCCGCGCGAAGCTAGGCGCGGGCGCCGGCCTGGGGATCCAGGCGCGACATCGTGACGGCCGCTTTCAGCTCGGCGCCGGCGCCACCCATGTAGAGGCCCTTGACAGGGGCCACGTCGGCATAGAAGCGGCCGTGGCCGATCTTGACGTGGGTCTCCCCAGCGAGACGGCGGTTGGTGGGGTCGGCGCCCACCCAGATCGGCTCTCCGTGCCCGTCGGTGCCGGGCAGCAGAGCCTCAAGCCAAGCGTGGGTGTCGAGCTCCAAGGAATCCGCACCGCCGTCCTCAGGCGCCGCCCACAGGTAGCCGGACACGTAGCGGGCGGCGATTCCGAAGCGGCGCAGGAGCACCAAGGAGAGGTGCACGAAGTCTTGACATACCCCCGCTTTGGTCTCGAGCAGATCTTCGACACTAGAGCCGACGTAGGTGACTCCCGGGCGGTATTCGAAGCGATCGGGGATTCGCTCGCAGAGCTGTTCGAGCATCACCAGCGGGCTGACTCCGGCCAGCTCGGCCTGCATCTCCTCCAAGCCCGCGATCATCGGCTGGTCCTGCCATGGCAGCGCGAACTCGCCGGCCGCGTCGATGTAGGACTCGCTGTCCACGCTCTCCCATGAGCCGCGCGGAGGCTCGGGCGGATCGGAGGTGACGACCCGGGCGCGCACGTCGATCGTCAGCTCTTCGTGGGCGGTGGGCACGCCGAACTCGAGCACCTCGGTGCCGAAATAGTCGAGGTGTCTGCTCACCCGAGCCTCCGGCTCGATGCGGGTATGAAACTCGTCGCAGCGTTGAGAGCTGGTGGTCGCGGGGCGCACACGCAGCGCGTTGAGGTTGTCCGAGACCGGCCCTTCGTAGCTGTATTCGGTCATGTAGCGGATCGCGAAATGCACTATCGCCCCTCCTGTCCCGCGGTGGCGCCCGCAAAATAGCGCTCAGCCACGTCGGCGTCGATGCGCGCGAGCTCCTGTTGGGTGTGCTCGCAGATGCCCGACAGCTCGGCCCCGTCGGGCAGGGCGCGTCGCTGGAAGTCGAGGTCGGCCACCAGGCGGCTGACGCGCAAGACCGGCTTTGAGTTGCGAGGACCGGCGTCGGCGGTGGTGAAGGCGTCGTGCAGGGAATCCGCGCAGGCCGCCACGCTGTCGGGATAAGCGCGCTCGAAGAGCAGAAAGCGTGCGACCGGCTGTGCGTTGGGAGGAGCGGTGACGGCTCGAAGGTAGGCGTGAAAGCCGCCGACCGCCTGCAGCAGGATGAGGGCGTGCCCGTCCACGGGCGCTTGGTCTTCGGGGGGCAGGGCAATGCGCAGCATCCGCAAGACCATGTCGGAGACCTCGATCGTGCCGCCCGCGTCGAGAAAGCACTTGGCTTCGTCTCGCAACATCGTGCGCGAGGCCACCCCCCAGATCAGGGCTGTGCGCTGCTTGACGTATTGGGCGGCCATGTATGGCCCGGTGGGCGCGCTCGGTTCGGGTGCCCAACCGCCCTGGCCGCCACCGCGCAGGCTGAGCGTGGTCGTGTTGATCGCCTCCCACATCTCGGCGCTGATCACGTCGCGCACGGTGCGAGCCCCCTCGCGCGCGCGCTCGACGCTTGCGAGCATCGAGCCGGGACGCTCGGCGTCGAGCGTGAGGCGGGCAAGTGCGGCGGCGCTGCCGGCGCGTTCGCGCTCCGCTTCGTCGCCAAGCATCGCCAAGAGGCCATGCGAGCCGAAACTGACGCTCGAACCCACGTCCGAGGCGCCTTGAACCTCGGCCTGAAAGACGGCCTCCACGGCGCGGGCTGTGAACTCGGCGCGCGCCAGGTTGCGTCCCAGCCAGTACAGGTCGTGGGCGATCCGCGCGAGCATCAGTCTCGCTCGCACGCGTCGAGGTTCGCATCGGCCCCGCCGGCGGCCACGCGCACGCCGGCCGCCTGCTGCTGGGGTTGTTCCTGCTGCTGTTGTTGTTGCTGACCCATCCAGGCGCCGTAGCGCAAATCCGGTAGCGCGGGCGGCAGGGTATCGGCGATCGGCGGCCCGGCACGATCGGCGTCGTCGCCGTCCTCCAAGACCCAGGTGTCCTTCGAGCCTCCTCCGCGCGAGGAGTTGACGATCATCGAGCCCTCCTCCAAGGCGACGCGCGTGAGGCCTCCGGGAACGATGTCGATGCGCTCGCCGAACACTGCGAATGGCCGCAGGTCGACATGGCGCGGGTGAAGGCGTCCATCAGCGGCGACTGTGGGCACGGTCGAGAGGCGCACCACGTCCTGGGCGATCCAGCGCTCGGGGTGAGCCCTGATCAGGGCGTCCATGCGCTCGATCTCGGCCTCCCCCGCGTGCGGTCCGATCATCACTCCTTTGCCGCCGGACTCGCCGGTCGGCTTGACGACCAGCTCGCCCAGGCGCCCGAGCACGTGCTCGCGCACTTCGCGGTCTGAGAGCAGGTACGTGCGGACGTTCTCGAGGATCGGCTCCTCGCCCAAGTAGAAGCGGATCATCTCGGGCACGAAGCAGTAGATCGCCTTGTCGTCTGCCACGCCCGTGCCGAAGGCGTTGGCGATCGCGACGCTGCCGGCCCTGTAGGCGCGCACCAAGCCGGGTACGCCCAACAGGGAATCGGGCATGAACTCCAAGGGGTCGACGAAGTCGTCGTCGATGCGCCGGTAGACCGCGTGCACGCGCTCAAGGCCGCGCGTGGTTCGCATGTAGAGCACGTCGTCGCGCACCACCAGGTCGGAGGCCTCGACCAACTCGACGCCCATCTGTCTGGCCAGGAACGCGTGCTCGAAGTAGGCCGAGTTGAGCGGGCCGGGCGTCCACACGACGACGGTCGCCTCGCTCTCGGCAGACGGCGCCACCGAACGCAATGCCCCCAGCAGCAGTTGCGGGTAGTGGTCGACCGGGCGCACGCGGTAGGAGGCGAACAACTCGGGCACCAGGCGCGCCATCGCTGCTCGGTTCTCAAGCACATAGGAGATCCCCGAGGGGATGCGCACGTTGTCCTCGATAACGCGCCACGAACCGTCGCTGTCGCGCACCAAGTCGCAGCCGGCGACGTGACAGTAGACGCCGCCGGGCGGCCTGATGCCGTGTACCGCGCGCGCGAAGTGCGGGCAGCCGGCGACCAGGCGCCACGGCACTAGCCCCTCGCGCACGATCTCGCGCGCGTGGTAAATGTCATCGACGAAGTGGTTGAGTGCCCGGATGCGCTGGGCCAAGCCGCGCTTGATCGCTCGCCATTCCTCTCCGCTGAGCACCCTGGGGATGAGATCGAGGGGGAAGGGACGTTCGTGCGAAGCTCCACTCTCGCCGCTGGTCTCGAAAGTGATGCCCTGCTGCATGAAGATCGCATCGCGACGGCGCCCCGCATCGACCAAGCCCTGCGGGCCGAGCCGACCGAGCTCGTCCACGAGCGCCCGAGCCGCCGGGCGGGGCGTGCCGTCAAGCTCAAACAGCTCGTCGCGAAACGGCGCGCGGGGCCGGTAGCCAGCGTTGAGCGTGTCTGCTATGGCGCCCACCACTGCAATTCTCCTCACGGGCGGGCGCCGGCGCCTTCGACGGTTGGCGCAATTCTCGGGCGTGAGGTTGCCCGTTTGTCGCAACCGCTATTTGAGCGTCATGTTGGGCTCGCCGGCGCCGTTGAGCCCTTCGCCTGAGATCGTGCAGGTGCCGCTCTTGGGCGTACCCGCGTTGTAGGCCTGGGTCAAGCAGTTGCGCAAGGCCAGCTGGGCCCAGTAGTTGGGGTGCAGGTCTTCCTGGATTTCATACGGGGGGAACAGGCCCGTGACTGTTCGAACCTGGTTGATCCACTCGGTCTTGTTGACCGCGCCGCTCGATTTCCAGGAGGCGAGACCCTCTTCCTCGAGCAGCCCAACTCCTTTTTCGCAAAGGCGTCGCCCGTTGAAGGCCGAGGATATGTTCATCGTCTTCACGTTTGACAATTTTGCTTCTTCGGCGCCTTTGAAGACGGCGCTGTCGATCGTGGGCAGCATCGTCGCGTTGGCTTCGTTGGCGTCGTGGTTCCAGAAGCCGCAACCCCCCACTTCTTGGCGGGTATAGCCTTTCTGGGAGTAGCGGAAGCCTTCGCCGTTGGGTATCGGCGAGGGATAGTTCTGCATCAGGATCGTGTACTGGGTGCTTGAGTAGCCGGCATTGGTCATCGCTTTGGCGACGTTCAGGACGGCTTCCTTGATGGCGGTGCGTTGTTTGGCGACGTTGCTTTCGGTGAAGTTTTCGGTCACCGATTTTTCTTCGCTGCAGTAGGACGGCCACCATTCGGGCGTGAGCAGGAAGTCCTCGATGCAGGTCTGCACGATGCTCGCGAAGTTGAAGTTGTTGCCGCCGATCGAGATCGGCACCAGTTTCACGTTGTGTGTTTTGGCGAATTTTTCGAGCATCAGGGCCTGGCCTTCGTGGCCACCGGAGTTGTAGAAGTCAAGGCCTGGCTTGAAGTCGCCTTCCTCGGTAAAGGAGGAGGTCTTGGCGCCCGAGCAGGCCAGGTTCTCGCCGTTCACGCCGCCGCCGATGTAGGCCTCGGCCGACTGCGAGCGATGACAGCCCGCAATCTCCTCGGCTGTGTGTCCGGAGTTGTCGTAGTAGGCGGTTTCGCCGAGCGCGTCGGTCTTGGAGGAGCTTTCGTTGGTGTTGCCGGCCCAGCGTCCGGCCTCGCCGGAGATGTAGGAGTCTCCGAGCGTGACGACCCAGGGCGTGCCTTCGCCGGGACCGTCGGCGCGCGCCGGCGGGCTCCCCACGAGCGCCAGCAGCGCGATCAGGAATGTCGCGAGGGCCGCCGCGAGCAGCACGTGAGCCCCTCGCCGGCCGGAGATGAGGGTGGTTGAGGCGTGCATCCGAACTCCCTTTCAATGACCCGCGCGGCACCGAGTGCGTCGCGCTATGCGCCGACACTAGCGCCGTGCGAAAGTCAATGCAATAGAACTAGACGGATGGACGGCTCTTAGGCTCCAACCCCGTGGCGCTCGGTCAAGCGCTGCCGGCACCCTCGGCTCTGCGCGTGGGAACCTCGCCCCAAAGCTGCTCCAAGCGATAGAACTCGCGGGTGGCGGGCGTAAAGATGTGGACGACCACGTCGAGGTAGTCCATCAAGATCCAGTCTGCGCTGGCGAGACCCTCGACCCGGCGCGGCAAGAGGTCGTGCTCGTGCTTGAGGCCCTCCAAGATCCCGTCGTGGATCGCCTTGGTTTGACGCTCGGTGTTGCCCGAGCAGATCACAAACCAATCGGTGTAGCCGAGCACCTCGTGCAGATCCAGCTGCAGCAAGTCGCCGGCCTTCTTGTCCTCGGCATAGCGGCAGATCTCTGCGAGCAACTCCTCAGAGGTCATGCCCCACCTCCAGACCGCGCCGGGCGGCGACCGTAGAGCTCGTGCTCGGCGATATAGCCGGCCACCGGCGCGCCCACGAACTCCTTGATCGGCTCGCCGGCCGTCAGCTGCCTGCGTACCAGTGAGGAGGAAATGTCAAGCGGCGCCATATCGAGGAAGGCTACTTTCGCCGAGCCGTCGAGCTGGGCCAAGGCGCCGCTGACCTCTTGGCGCGTGGAATCTTCGCGCTCGGCCACCGCCAGTCGCGCCAGAGAAAGGATTTCGCGGGGCTCGCGCCAAGAGCCCAGCGTGCGAGCCATGTCGGCGCCGACGATCAGCGTCAGCTCTGTTTCAGGATTGCTTGCATGGATGCTTCTCAGCGTATCGACCGTGTAGGACGGGCCGGGCCGCTCCAGCTCGAGTGTGCAGACCCCTAGCTGCGGGTCCCCATCGACCGCCAGGCGACACATCGCCAGGCGGTGCTCGGCTCCGGGATCCCACTTGGCGGGCTTGTGCGGAGGAACCAGCACCGGGGTGAGCAGTACGCGCTCCAACCCGAGCTGGCCGACCGCGGCTTTTGCCAAGGCGACATGGCCGAGGTGAGGCGGGTTGAACATCCCGCCAAGGATGCCTACGCCCTCGCCGGGTTCAGAGGCGGACGTGGCCGTCGCCTTCGATGAGGTACTTGAAGGTGCACAGCTCGCGCAGCCCGATCGGGCCGCGCGCGTGTAGCTTCTGGGTGGAGTTGCCAATCTCCGCGCCCATCCCGAACTCGCCTCCGTCGGTGAAGCGGGTCGAGGCGTTCACATACACGCAGGCGGCGTCCACTCCGAGCTGGAACGCCCTTGCGCTGCCGGTGTCTTTGGTCAGGATCGCCTCCGAATGACCGGAGCCGTGGCGGGCGATGTGCTCGATCGCCCGCTCCGTGCCATCGACCACCGCGACCGCCAAGGTCAAGGCCAGATACTCGGTGTCCCAGTCCTCGGGGAGCGCCGCCTGGACCTGCACGCCCACCTCATCGGCGAGGCGGGCGGTGCGCTCGTCCACCCGCAGTTGCACGCCGGCCGCGCTGAGCCGCTTGAGCGCCTCGGGCAAGAAGCTGGAGACGAGCGACTCGTGCACGAGCAGGGTCTCGGCGGCGTTGCACACCCCGGGCCGCTGGGTCTTGGCGTTCAAGACGATCGCCAGCGCCTGCTCGATCTCGGCCGACGCGTCGACATAGACGTGACAGTTGCCCGAAGCGGCGTAGATGACGGGCACGCTGGCCACGTCCTTGAGCGCGGCCTTCAGGCCCTCGCCACCGCGGGGGATCAAAAGATCGATCGTGTCGTCCTGGGTGGCCAGTTCGGCCAGCTCCCCGCGGCCGCCGCCGGCCACAAGGCCGATCGACCCGTCGGGCAGGCCGGCGCCGGTTGCCGCCCGGGCGGCTATCGAGCAGAGCACCGCGTTTGAGTTGGCTGCGCTCGAGGAGCCGCGCAGGACGATCGCGTTACCGGACTTCAAGCACAGCGCGGCCGCGTCGATCGTGACGTTGGGCCGCGCCTCATAGACCACGGCGATCACGCCCAAGGGCACACGCACCTTGCGAACGTCCATCCCGTTTGGCAGACGATACCCATCGATCGTCTCGCCGACCGGGTCGCCGAGCGCGGCTATCGCCTCCACTGCGCGCGCGATCGACTCGATGCGCCCCTCGTCGAGCGCCAAACGATCCAGCAGCGCCGCGCCGATGTCGGCTTCGCGTCCGGCGATCAGGTCGAGCTCGTTGGCGGCGAGGATCTCCTCGGTGCGTGCCCGCAGCGCCACGGCGATCGCCTGGAGGGCAGCGTTCTTGGTCGCCGTGTCGGTTTGGGCAAGCGTCCTCGACGCCCGGCGCGCGAGCGCGCAAACGTCCGCCACAGATGAGAGCGTCACGGCCATCGCCCTACAGGGTACGACAGGGCCGCCTACCGATCGGCCCGGCGCAACCCATCGGTCCGGGCCGGCATCGCAGATCGGCCAGTCCCCTTCGATCGACCGGGACACCGCCTCCTATCATGCGAGCACGAGGTAGTCGCGGTGCACCGCCTCCTCGGTGGCTCGCGGCAAGATCTCTTGGACGGCCTTTGACTTCAGGCCCATGACCCGCCTCAACTCCTCGGCGGAGTAGTTGCAGATGCCCTTGCCCAGTGGCGCTCCCGCGCCGCCCGAGCCCTGCTCGGCGGGGACGCGCTCGACGATCTCCACCGCGTCCCCGGCGTCGAAGGAGCCGAGCACCTCGACGATGCCGACGGGCAACAGGCTCGTGCCTTCCTCGCGCAGTGCCCGCGCGGCGCCGCTGTCCACGAGCAGGGTGCCGTGACTGGGCTTGGCGTAGCGCAGCCACAGCTTGAAGGAGGAGTGGCGCGCCGCTCGCGGGGGGAAGTTGGTGCCCTCCATGTGGCCGGCGAGGACCGCCTCCAAGGCCCCGGCGCGCACGCCGTTACAGATCACCGCACGAATCCCGGCGGCGGTGGCCATGTCGGCGGCGACGACCTTCGAGCGCATCCCGCCCGAGCCCAGGGGCGAGGTGCCGTGGCCGACCTCGACGCCGTCGAGCGCCTCGAAGTCGCTGACCTCGTGGACCAAGCGCGCCTCGGGGTCGCGGCGAGGATCGGCGGTGTGCAACCCGTCGATGTCGGTCAACAGGACAAGTAGATCGGCGGCCACGAGGATTGCCACCTGCGCGGCCAGGAAGTCGTTGTCGCCGAAGGAGATCTCATCGGTCGCGGTCGTGTCGTTCTCGTTGATGACCGGCACCACTCTCCAGTCCAAGAGCTTGCGCAAGGTTTGGCGCGCGTTGAGGTAATTGGTGCGGGCGCTCATGTCCATGAACGTGAGCAACAGTTGTGCGGAGATCAGCTCGCGATCGCGCAACAGCTCGTCATAGACGCGGTAGAGCTTGCCCTGACCGACGGCGCTTGCGGCCTGCAACTCCTCGACCGCGCCCGGACGCGAGGGCAGGCCCATGATCCGCACGCCGTGCGCGATCGCCCCGGAGGAGACGATCACGACCTCCTTGTTCTCTGCGTGCAAAGAAGCGACGACGTCGCAGATGCGGCGCAACACGTCCTTGCGCAGCTCTCCGCTGTCCTCGGCGACGATGCTCGAGCCAAGCTTGATGACCACGCGCTTCATGCTTGGAGCTTATGCGTCGCACCGCGGTTCGCGCGATCTGGACTGGCGCGGAGGTTCCTCCGTGGAGGCAGCGCTGTCAAGCGCGTCGCTAAGCGGGCTCGTCGGGGTCAAGCTCGAACGCCACGCCCGCGATCTCCAAATCGTCGCCCGCCTGAAAGCCCTCGGCCTCCAATGCACGCAGCACGCCGATCTTGCGCAGGCGTCCCTCCAGATAAGCCATCGCGTCCTCGTTGTCAACGTCATAGCGCGCGAGCAGACGCTCTATGCCCCTGCCCTTGACTGCAAAAGAGCCCGGCCCCACAAGCTCTACGACAAAGCCGCTGGTGGCGGCTGGACGGAAGACCATGTGCTCGGCCAGCTCCTGCTCCTCCGCATCAACATCCGCTCTGCTGGGGGCGGCCGGCTCGGTCTCCTTGCCTACGTCGAGGGCAAGCTCCGGTACCCGACGCAAGAGCTCTGCCCCCAGCTCTCGCACGCCCGTGCCGGTGGCGCTGGAGGTGGCGATCACAGGCACCTCCTCGCCGAGCTTGTCCGACCAGAAGGCGATCGCCTCGGTGACGCGCTCCGCTGGGACGAGGTCGGCCTTCGACAGCGCCAGCACGCGCGGCAGTCGTGCCAGACGCTCGTCGTGAGCCAGCAGCTCACGCTCGATCGTGTGGTGGTTGGCGCTCGCGTCGGCTTGCGCGTCAGAGCTCAGCTCAGGCGCGAGATCGAGCACGTGCACGAGCAGCCTGGTCCGCTCGACATGCGCAAGGAAGTCATGACCGAGCCCCGCCCCTTCGCTTGCGCCTTCGATCAAGCCTGGGATATCGGCGATCACGAGCTGACGCTCGTCGCCTTCGAGCACGCCCAGGATCGGTGAGAGCGTTGTGAACGGGTAGCTCGCGACCTTTGGCGCGGCGCGGGTCAGGCGAGCCAGCAACGAGGACTTGCCGGCGTTGGGCAGACCCACCAGACCGACGTCGGCAAGTAGCTTGAGCTGCAGCTGAAGCCAACCTTCCTCCCCGGTCAGTCCCCGCTCGGCAAAACGGGGCGCCTGACGAGTGGGGGTGGCAAAGCGCTTGTTTCCCCTGCCGCCGGAGCCGCCCTTGGCGACCAAGGCCCGCTGACCCGCTGCAAGCAGATCCCAGCGCCGTCCCTCGACATCCCCTTCGACACCTTCGATCTGGGTGCCCGGCGGCACTCTCACGATCAAGGTCTCGCCATCGGCGCCGTGGCGCAGTGACCCTTCGCCCCTTCCACCGCCACCCGCTCGGTAGTGGGCAGTGCGCCTGAAGCTCTGCAGATCGCGCAAGGAGTCGTCGCACACGAGCACGACATCGCCCCCACGACCGCCGTCGCCGCCGTCGGGTCCTCCGCGGGGCACATGCGCTTCGCGACGAAAGCCGGCCGATCCCTCGCCGCCGGCGCCGGCCCTGACTTCGATTCTTGCGCGGTCGTGGAGCACCCGAGCATCCTGACAGGCAAAAGCCGAACCGACGGACACAGCTCAAATCAGCTGCCCAGCCTATGTGACACCGACTCGAGATCTCAAGCGTCGGCGTGAGCCAGCTTGTGCGAGAAGTAGAGGCCGGCGCCGGCCGATGCGCCCGCGATCGCAACCGTGCCCAGTACGCCCTGCCTGGGGAGTTGTTTGCGCGCCCAGATCGTGGCCAGCGCGTCCACTCCGTCGGCGAACGCGCACAAAGCTTGTATGCGCGGTCCCAGCACCGCGTCGTCGAGCGAGTACAACACTGCGACACCAAGCGCAAAGTCACGGGCGCCTAGCGATCGCGCGAGGTATCGAACTACCGGCTGGGCGGCGTTCTCACGTCCAAGCCAGCCGCCTGTGACCTTCTCTGGTGCGGCCAGTACTGCCAAACCCAAACCTGTCCGGCCGGCGGCGAGCAGCAAAGCACCTCGCCGCAAAGTCATGACGCGCTCTGGTTTCAGGCTTACTCGGCGTCAGCGAGCACGTTCACGACGCGCCCGCGACGACCGACGGTGAACTGGACGGTGCCGGCGGCACGCGCGTACAGCGTGTCGTCCTTGCCGATGCCAACCCCGGTGCCGGGCTTGAAGCGGGTGCCGCGCTGGCGCACGATGATCTCCCCGCCCGTGACGGTTTGACCGGCGAACGTCTTAACGCCGAGGCGCTGGGCGTTTGAGTCGCGGCCGTTGCGGCTAGAACCGAGTCCCTTCTTATGCGCCATCTGAACTCTCCTTGGGCTTGTCGGCAAGCTTGTCGGCCGTCTTTGCCGAGGTCTGTGCCGCAGCCGGCTTGGCGGCCACCGGCTTGGCGGCGCTCTTGGTAGTCGCTGCCTTGGTCGCGGCGCCCATCGAGATGTCGGTGACCTCGATGCGGGTCAGCTCCTGGCGGTGGCCGGTGCGACGCTTGTAGCCGCGCTTGGGCTTGAACTTGAACACACGAAGCTTCTCGCCACGCTCATGAGCCACGACCTTGGCCGTGACCTTGACCTTCTTCAGGCCGGCGGCGTCGAACACGGCATCCTCGGAGCGATAGAGGATGGGTTCGAGCGCCACGCTTGATCCCTCATCTGCGGGCAGGCGCTCCACGAGCAGGGTCTGACCCCGCTCGACGCGGTATTGCTTGCCGCCTGTCTTGACGATCGCGTACATGTCTACTCCGAGGTTGCCTGGGCCTTTGCAGCCGAACGGCGCCGTCCGCCTCTGCGGCCGCGGCGCCGAGGCTTTGATTGTAGGTCATCCTGCTCGGGCTCGTCCCCTGCCTCCTCGACCTCGCTGCCCGCGGGCCCATCCGCAAGCTCACCCTCGGGCTCGCTCGCGCTCTCCTGGGAGTCCCCCGCCGAGTCGGACTCGGCCCGGGGCTCCTCCTCGGAACTGGCCGCGGACGCGAGGGGTCGCTCGGCCGGCTTGCGCCGGCGGGTGCGTTTTGCGGCGGGCCGTGTGGCGGGACGGGGAGCTGGACGGACGATCTCGCCGTCCTCGTCGAGCAAAAACGCGCTCGAGGCGGTTCGCCCGACGTTCTCGATGCGCACCATGCGCTTCTCGCCCACGTGCGGGGCGGCGCCCGCGATCGAGATGATGTAGCCGTCGAGCTTGGCAACCGCGTCGTCCACGTCATACATGTGCGGCTCGACGATGTCCACCAGGACCTCGTCGCCCTCGCGGAAGGGCAGCGCGCGTTCTTCGACCTCCTCGCGGGTGCCTTGGAAGCTCAGCGCGAAGTGGTCCAGCGCAAGCCCTTCGGAGCCCTCGAAATGAAATGAGCGTCCCGTCTGGGCCTCCAAAGCATGCAGGACCCGTGAGCCCTGCCCGGTGAACTGGGTGCTGACGCGCGGGTTGACCTGGACCAGGAACGCCTCGGCCTCGGGGTGCTCGACGGCCAGGTCGCGCAGCTTGCGCTCGAATTCGATCGCGATCGTCTCCTCGGAGCGGATCACGCCCTCCCCCTCGCAGGTGGGACACGGCCGGCTCATGATCTCGCGCACGCCCTCGGTCACGTTCTGACGGGTCATCTCGACCAGCCCCAGGCGCGAGATCTCGGCGGTGAAGGTCTTCGTGCGATCCTCGTCTAGGGCCTTGCGCAAGGTCTTCATCACGGCGTCGCGGTTGCGTGCGCGCGCCATGTCGATGAAGTCGATCACGATGATCCCGCCGATATCGCGCAGGCGCAACTGGTTGACGACCTCCTCGGCCGCCTCCAGGTTGGTCTTGGTGATCGTTTCCTCAAGGCCCGCGCCCTTGCCGCGGCCGATGAAGCTGCCCGAGTTGACGTCGATCACGGTGAGCGCCTCGGCATAGTCGATCATCAGATAGCCGCCGCTTGGCAGGTCCACACGGCGCGACATGACGCCGTCGATCGCCTCGGTCACCTTGTAGGCGTCCAGCAGCGGCTCGGGGCCCTCCCACAGCTCGACGCGCTCGACCAGCTCGGGTGCGGTGCGGGCGAAGAAGGAGACCAGGCGGCGGTGTTGCTGCTCGTCGTCGACGATCGCCCGCTCGAAGTGCTCGGAGAAGATGTCCCTGACGACCCGAACGGAGAGGTCTGCCTCCTGGAAGACCATTGCCGGGGCTTGGGTTTCCTGCACGCGCTTCATCAGGACCTCGTGCAGCTTGTGCAGGTAGAGCAGCTCCCTTTCGAAATCCTCGCGCTGGGCGCCGTGGGCGGCGGTCCTGATGATCGCCCCGCCCTGGCCTATCTCGAGCTTTGCCGTCTGGCGGCGCAGCCGCTCGCGCTCTTTGTCCTCCAGGCGCCTAGAGACGCCGATGCCCTCCCCGGTGGGGGCATAGACCATGTAGCGACCGGCGATCGTCAGCTCCATCGACAGGCGCGCACCCTTGGTTTTCAAGGGATCCTTGACGACCTGGACGACGATCTCCTGGCCGGGCTGCAGCAGCTCGGCGATCTTGCGTCCTCCGCCGCGCCCGCGCTTGGGTGCCTCCACGCCGGGGAGCACGATCTCATCGACGTGCAAGAAGCCGTTCTTCTCAAGGCCTATGTCGACGAAGGCGGCCTCCAAGCCGGGCAGGACGTTGTCGACCTTGCCCTTGTAGATGTTGCCCACGATCGAGCGCCCTCCACGGCGCTCGATATAGAGCTCAGCTATGCGATAGCCGGCTCCCGGGCGAGCGGTCGAGCGCTTGCGCGAGCGCCCGGCGGAGCGTGAGGCGCCGGGGGTGCCGGCCGCCTCCAAAAGCGCGACGCGCGTCTCGGCGCGATCGACGCTGACAAGTACTTGCTTTCTCAATTTGATCCAGTCTTTCGATAGCTGTAGTGGGCGAGGACGGAGTCCTCGCGACCCGCGTGGTGACCGAGTCCCGTGCGGGCGAGCGCCGCGGCGATGTGAGCGGCGGCACTGTCCGGGCTGGTTGTGGGGGATCGGTGTGCATCTTCTAGTAGCGGTAAACGCGGCCCTTCATCGCCTGCGAGGCGCTTGCCTGAACGTAGATCGACTGCAATAGACCTATGGCCAGCAAGGTCGTTATGACCGACGATCCGCCGTAGCTCATGAGCGGTAGCGTGACGCCGGTAATGGGCATTATCCCAACCGCCATCCCCACGTTCACAAACACCTGAAACATCAGCATAGCCACAACCCCGGCCGCGATCAGCGAACCGAACAAGTCCTTGGACATCACCAGTATGCGCAGGGTGCGCCATATCAGCAGCGCGTATAGGGACAGAACCAAGGCCGCCCCGACGAAACCGTACTGCTCGCCGACCGCGGCGAAGATGAAGTCGGTGTCGTCCTCGGGTACATAGCTGCCCTTGATCTGCGTTGAGTTCACGCCGCGCCCGGTCTTCTGCCCGGCTCCTATGGCCACCTTCGACTCCTCCTGCTGATAGCCCTGCTTTTTGGAATCGGTCGAGGGATGCAGGAAGGCCGTCAAGCGTTCCACCTGGTAGGTCTTGATCACGTGCACTCCCGCCGCGGGCGCGACAACCAGCATGAATGCGCCCGCAAGCGCGACCAGGGCGACCAGGCCGGCCATCTGACGCCAAGTGGTGCCGGCGACGAACAGCAACATGAAGGCGATCGCCATGTAGACGAGGCCTGAGCCGAGGTCTGGTTGGATGACGACGAACATCGTCGGCACGAGCGCAGCGAGCATGACCTTGGCGGTCGTCTCGAGCTCGCGCAGATGCCTGGAGCGACTGACGACGAAGGCCGACAACGCGAGGATCAAGAACACCTTGCCGATCTCTGACGCTTGGAAGGAGAAGAGCGGGAATTCGATCGCGCGCTGGGCTCCCAGGGCCGTCTTGTGGCCGAGCGCAAGCACCGCCAGGATGCTCAGGATCAGAGCCCCATAGATCGGATACATGAGCTGGCGCAAACGCGAGTAGTCAAGGCGCGAAAGCACGAGCATCAAGACGAAGCCGACGATCAGGTAGATCGCCTGACGGTCCACGTAGTAGTGGGGGCTGCCGGGCACGAATTCGCGCGTGGCCGCCCCCAGGGTGAGGATCGAGCAGATCCCCAGGCCGATCGTCGCGAGCGTAAGGAGCGGATCGAGCGGCAGGCGCAGTTGGCGGGGGGCGCCGGCGCCGTGGGCGTGGCCCTCGTCGGGCACCTCGATCGGACTGGTCGTGCTTGTGGGCGTCATCCGCTCAGTAGGTCTTTGAGGAGCCGGCGACGAACTTCTCGGGCTGGTTGAACCACTTGGAGGCGATCAGACGGGCGATCGGAGCCGCCGTTTCGGCGCCGAAACCGCCCTGTTCGACGGTCACGGCGATCACGATCGGCCGCGTCGGGTCGGCGATGTAGCACATGTACCACGACTGGTCTTCCTTGCCGGTGTGCTGGGCGGTGCCGGTCTTGCCGTAGACCGGGTGTGCGGCCTGGTTCCAGCCGGCCCACACCGCCGCCGAGGTCCCGCCGGGCGCGCTGGCGGCCTCGTGGATGCCCTGCATCACGAGGCTGAGATCGCTGTAGTTGAGGCGGACGTGGCGGACGGGCGGGGAGGTCAGTTCCTGGACCAGGCCGCCTTTGGATTCGTCGATCTCCACGCCGAGGTGGGGGCGCACGACGGTCCCGTGGCCTTCGTGCATGTAGGCGTTGGCAAGCGTGGAATAGACGACCGCCATTTGCAGCGGATCGGTCAGCAGGTCTCCCTGACCCACGGCCAATTGCATGTTGTCGCCCACGCTCCAAGGCCTTACTTCGGCGACCAAGCCGCACGAGGGGATGTGCCGGGCGTGCTCGCATTCGAGCTCTTCGCGGTCCCGCTTGGCCCTCCATTTGCGATCGGGGACGACGCCCTGGAACTCTTTGGGCAAATCGATGCCGGTTTCCTGACCGACGCCCAGCCGATGGGCCATGTCTTGGATCACGTTGCCGTGAGTGTTGGCCCGCTCGCCGGTTTCGAAGAAGTAGGTGTCCGAGGAGACCTTCAGCGCTTCGACCAAGGGCAGCGCGCCGTAGTCGGCTTTCCCGGAGTTGCAGAACTTCTCTTTGCCCGCTTCGATGCACGAGCCGCCCCCGAGCGCTTCGCCGGGCGTGATCACGCCGCCTTCAAGCGCCGCCATCGCCGTGATCGGCTTGAAGGTCGATCCGGTCGGATAGGCCCCTTCGGTAGCCCTGTCGAACAGAGGACCGCCGCCTGCTTCGTTGCCGCCGATCAAGGCTTCGTACTGGGATGAGGTCAACGGTTTGGCGAACACGTTGGGGTTGAAGCTCGGGTTTGAGCCGGTCGCGAGAATCTGTCCGTTGCGGGGATCCATCGCCACATAGGCGCCGCCGTTGGCCGGCTTGCCGGCGGCACGGGCGATTTCGATGCCTTCGCGCAGAGCCTTTTCGCCCTCCTGCTCGAGGCCGAGGTCGAGCGAGAGCCTGAGGTTGTGCCCGGCCGCCGGAGGCGCCACAGGCAGGGCGATCGGTTCCGGTTCGCCGAACGCGTTGACCTGCACCTTTCTGGCTCCCGGTCGCCCCCGCAGATAGCGGTCGTAGTAGAACTCGAGGCCTTCTTGACCGACGATCGTGCCCGGCTGGACGCCGCGGAACGAGGCTTGCTTGAGCTGTTCTTTGCCGACAGAGCCGACGTAGCCGAGCACCTGAGCGGCCATTTCGCCATACGGGTAGTGCCTGATCGAGACCGGTTCCTGGCGCACGCCGGGAAAGTCGTTGTGGCGCTCGCCAAGCACTGTCAAGGCCGCCCTGCCTGCGTCGGTCTTGATCGTGACAGGCGCGTAGGGCAATGCCACGATGCCCGCGATCACGCGTTCGTCGATCAACTTCGGGCTGAGGCCGATCACAGGCGCCAAACGGTCATAGAGGTGGCGCAGACCGACTGCTGAGGCCGGCAGGCGCGGGATCGGCACGTGCCTGAGGTGCGCTTGGACGCGCAACAGGTGCAGCTCGGAGCGCTCGCCGGGGGTGGTGTGATGTTTGGCGTCGCGCAGGTCCTCCTCGAAAGCTTTCAAGCGTTCCTTGTCCTGGGCGTATTCGCTTGCGGCGGTGGCCACCGCCTTCTGATAAGCGGCGGCCTGGAGCTTGACCGAGGCCGGCAGGGCGCTCGGCAGGATCTGCACGGCGTTGGTGACCGTGCTCGTCACGATCGGGGTGCCCGAGCGATCGACGATCTCCCCGCGCGGAGCCGCGATCGGCAGTGTGCGCTGATCGTTGGCTTGGGCCTGCTTGACGTACTGTTCTCCGGTCAGCACCTGCAGGTACCAGAGTCGGAAGAAGATGATCCCGAACATCACGAGCGCGAAGCTGCCGAGGATCGCGACCCTCAAGGCCAGCTGAGGCGCGACCGCGCCGCCGCGCGGCTCGTTGGGCTGCAGCCTTTCGATGCTGCTCACCGGGCTCCCCTGCTCTGGGAGAGCGGGCTGAGCCCGCCGGTCGTATAGGCGCGCCTGCGGCGCCGGCGCGGATCGTCGGGCAGGCCCCCCACCAAGCAACGCCGCACCAGCGCCCACATCGGCAAGGCGACCACCGTGTCCACGAGCACCCCCACGACGATCTCGCGCAGCAACTCGAAGCTGACGGGAGCGTCGACTCCGAGCAGGAACTCGATCACCGAATAGCCCACCATCGCGGTGGCGGCAGCGGCGGCTCCCACGAACAGCGGCGTCAGCGCCGCCTGGGGGTCGCGCAGCTCGCGCAGGCGCCCGGCCCAGTAGCCGATGATCGTGAAGGTCAAAGAGGTCACGCCGAGCATCTGCATCAAGGCCAGATCGATGAGTAGCCCCACGCAGAATCCGGCCACCGCGCCGATCATCGATCCGCACAAAAGACCCGTGAAGGCGACCAGCAGCGGCGATAGGTCGACGCTCACGCCGAACACGGGCACCTCCGAGACGACGCTGATCTGCAAGAACACGACAACCACCGAGAGCAGCGCCACGCGCCACAGCAGCGAGCCGGGAAGCCAGGCCGAGTCCGACCTCATCCGCCGCCCCCCGTCTGCGCCACCTGTCCACCTTGCGCTTCTTCTTCGGGGCCCAACTGATGAGCGGGCGCGAGAGTGGCCGCGGCGCCGTTCAGCGTTTCCGGACGCGAGCCTGAGCGATAGGTCAAGACCTGTACGACATCCAGCCCGTGCAGGTCCACCAAGGGGCTGACCTCGACCGACTTGAAGCCGTTCTGTTCGCTGGTCGAGGTGACCTGACCGATCGGGATTCCTTTGGGGAACAACGATTCGCCCTTGCTGGAGATGGTGCCCGAGGTGACCACGTAGTCGCCTGGGGCGACCGAGCTCGTCGATGGCAGGTACTGCATCAGCAAGCGGCCCGGTTCGCCGACCTCGGGCTGGACCATGCCTGGCTCGCCGGTGGCGCTGATCTTTGCGCTCACTTCGACTTCGCTGTCGGTGATCAGGCTCACCAGCGCCCCGTCGGATGCGACCCTTGTGACCTTGCCGATCAGCGCGCCGTCGGCGATCACCGGGTCGTTGACCCGTACTCCGGCCGATGAACCATGGTCGATCACGATCGTCGAATACCAGACATTCGGCGACTGGTAGATGACGGTGGCGCTCAGCGGGCGATAGTCGGAGAGACTGAGCGCCGTGTCGAGGTGGTAGAGCTTGATCAGTTCCCGGTAGCCGGTTTCCTCGGACTGCTTGGTCGTCAGCTGTTGGCGCACCGTGGCCAGCTGCTTGCGCAATTCGGCGTTCTGTTCCTTGGCTTTCAAGGTGCTCCCGAACCAGCCGAACAGATCTCGCACAGGCTTCAGCGCCTTGTTGGCTCCGTCTTGGATCGGCGCGACGACGGTCAAGAAGCCGCGTTGAACCGAATGCAGGCCACCGCTCGGTGCCTCGCCGAAATAGGCGCTCAGCAGTATCAGGGAGAGCACGACGAGCAGTGCGAGCACCGCGCGCCTGCGCCGGACCGTCTTGTCATACACGAATGGGGACCTTCCGAAGCGGAACCTTCCGAGGCGTTCATCGACAGAGTACCCGCGTAGGCCGCGACCGACGGCAGGTCATCGGCGCCGGCGACCCCGCGAGTTGCGGTTGGAGCGGTGGATCGCCTCGAACTCCTCAAGCGAGCGTCCCGAGCCCACCGCCACGCACGTCAGCGGCGACTCGGCCAAGTGCGCGGGCATCTGGGTCTCCTCGCGCAGGCGCTGATCGAGGCCCTGCAAGAGAGCCCCGCCGCCGGCGAGCATGATCCCGCGATCCATGATGTCCGAGGCGAGCTCGGGCGGGGTGCGGTCGAGTGTCTCCTTGACAGCCTCGATGATCTGCGAGAGAGGCTCCTCCAGGGCTTGGCGGATCTCCTCGCTGGTCAAGACGACGGTCTTGGGTAGCCCGGCGACCATGTCGCGTCCGCGAATCTCGGCCTGTAGCTCCTCCTCCATCGCGCAGGCAGAGCCGATCTCGAGCTTGAGCTCCTCGGCGGTCTGCTGGCCGATCAGGAGCTTGTACTCCTTCTTTGCGTAGTTGATGATCGCCTCGTCCATCTCGTCGCCACCGACCCTGATCGATTGCGAGACGACGATCCCGCCGAGCGAGATGACCGCGACCTCGGAGGTGCCGCCGCCGATGTCCACGACCATCGATCCAGTCGGCTCGCCCACGGGCAGGCCCGCTCCGATCGCGGCCGCCATCGGCTCCTCGATCAAGTAAGCGGTGCGCGCGCCGGCCGAGAGACATGCCTCCTCGACGGCACGCTTCTCGACGCCGGTGACACCCGAGGGCACACATACGACCACGCGCGGGTGCGCCCAACGATTCTGATGGACCTTCTGGATGAAATGGCGCAGCATCTCCTCGGTAACGTCGAAATCGGCGATCACCCCATCCTTCAGCGGACGAATTGCCTGAATCGTTCCGGGGGTGCGCCCGAGCATCCGCTTGGCCTCGATGCCCACCGCGTGTACCTCACCGGTGCGGGAGTCGATCGCGACGACGCTCGGCTCGGACAGCACGATGCCGCGCCCGCGCACGTAAACGAGCGTGTTGGCCGTGCCAAGATCGACCGCCATGTCGCGGCCGCCGAATCCGGTCAAGTACGTGAGAATGCTCATCGGGAGAGTGGGAACACGCTCGGATTCGACTTCGCCTCGCCGGTCGTCCAGCCCCGGCGGGCAGCCGGGGCGTACCCGGCGGGGAGTCTAGCGGACACCATCGCCCCACCTGCAAGCATGACAGCGTATTTGCAGGCGAAAGCGCCCCTCAGGCGGGCGGCGCGAGCAGCTCGGGAAGCATGTCCAGCAACCTCGCCAGCGGTAGGCCCACGACGTTCTCGTAGTCGCCGTGGATCTCGCGTACGAGCGTCGCGCCGAGCCCTTGGATTGCGTATCCGCCCGATTTCTCACGCCACTCGCCGCTGGCGACGTAGCGCTCGATCGCGGCACTGTCGCACTCGCGGAAGCGGACCTCGGTGCGTGCCACGGCCAGCTGCTCGCGTCCGCCGCGTAGCAGCGCGACGCCGCTGATGACCTCGTGGGTGGCGCCGGCAAGCGCGGCTATCGTCGCGCTCGCCTGGGTCTCGTCGGCCGGCTTTCCGTAGATGCGCGACCCGAGCGCCACCAGGGTGTCGACCCCCAAAATCGTCTCGGCACGCTCGCTTGTGCGGGCCGCGCGCGCCTTGCGCAGGGCGTTCTCCACGGCCACCTCGGCCGGATCGCCCTGCTCGAGCTCGGCCACGCCGGTGGGACGCACGGTGAATGCGACACCGAGACGCTCGAGCAGCTTGCGCCGCTGCGGCGAGGCCGAGGCCAGTACGAGCGGTGGATCGAGCTCCACCACTCGTGCTCCAATCAGGCGGTCTCGGGGAAGAACAGAGCGGCCTCGCGCGCGGCGGACTCGGCGGAATCCGAGCCGTGGACCATGTTTTGGCCCATCTCGATCGCAAAGTCGCCGCGAATCGAGCCGGGCGCCGCCTCCAGCGGGTTGGTGGCGCCGATCGCTTGGCGCGCCGCCTTGACGGCCTCGACGCCTTCGAGGACCATCGCCACTATCGGCCCGGAGGTGATGAAGTCGACCAGCTCGCCGAAAAACGGCTTATCGGCATGCTCGGCGTAGTGGCGCTCGGCCAGGTCGCGGCTCACGGTCATGTGACGCAAGGCGACTATGCGCAGTCCCTTGCGCTCGAAGCGGGCGATGATCTCGCCGGTGAGCGAGCGCGCGAAGGCGTCGGGCTTTACAAGGATCAAGGTACGGTCCATGGTGTCCTTTGGGTTGGGAGTTCAGGAGGTTCGAGGACGCCGTACACCGCGCGCGCGGCCACTGGGCTGCTTGGGCTCTGGCGAGCCTTCCTCGGGTATTTCCGATATCGGGTCGGGCTCGGAGGACAGAGAGGCCGTCTCGCCGATCAAGCTCGCAGCTTCGGGAGCCCTCACCGCGGCTCGTTCGGCGGCGCGTTCGGCGGCGCGTTCGGCGGCACGCTCAGCCGCTCGCGAGCGGGCCGCGGCGGTCCCCTCCAGCTCGGGCGAGTCGCCCTCGCTCTCTGCCTCGCCACTCACACGGGGGGCACTCGAGGCTCGGGCGCGTCGCGACGTGCGCGCCGGCTTGGCTGCGGCCGGCACCTCGGTCTCGCAGTAGGGACAGATCGTCCAGGCGCGATCGAGCGGGCGCGAGCAGTTGGTGCAGCGCTCCTTGAGCTTTCGCAAACAGCTCGGGCAGCGCACGAAATCGCGCTCGATGCGGTAGTCGCAGTGCGGGCAGAGGCCGTGGTCGAGATCGTGCAGCCGCGCTTCGGCGGCCTGCAGGTCCAGTTCTCGCTCGCGCACGTCCTCCAGGTACTCCGGCGGGCGCAGGATCATGTAGACGATCGTCCCCACGAAGGGGAACAGCGAGGCCAGCGTGGCACAGCCCACGAGCATCGGATCGGCGATCCGCCGGCGCGCGTCGGCGTAGGTCCAGTAGATCAGCGAGAGATAGAGGACCACCACGAACAGGATCAGCAGGTCGATGGCCAGGCTGAGGCCGCTGCTTTCGATTCCGAAGTAGGCGATTGGTGGTTGCATCGGTCAGCTCTTCAGGAGGTGCCGTCGCGGCGGTGTCGCGCACGAGCGGGCATACCTGTGCGAATTGATACTAGAGCGAGCATTTAGGCGGCCGAGTTTAGAGCCTGATCCGGCAGGAAGTTCCAACTCTCACAGGAACAGCCTCCCGAACCCGTAACCGGCGGCGAAGAACACGAGGATAACGAGCGCGACGATCAGGGCGACCGCGCCGATCATCGTCAGCACCGACGGGCCCTCGTCGTTCACCCTGCTCCCCCAGTCGCCGCCGATGCGTACTGGGCGGAGCGCTCCTCGGGCAGCTCGAGGCAGGCGTCCAGACCCAACTCGCGCCGGCGGACGAGCAGGTCGCCGACCAGATACACCGAGCCTGTCGCGAGCACCGCCGCGCCGCCCTCGCGAGCGCGCGCCCAGGTCTGGGCGCTCACGAGTGCACGGGCCGGAGCGGGCTCGGTGAGCGCGTGTTCGAAGCCCTGCGCGCGCGCGATGGCAAGCAAGTTCGGGGGCGGTGAGGCACGCCGGTTTGGCGGACTCGTAAACCAAGCCCGCTCGCACAGGGGCAGGAGCCGTGCCAGCATCGCCTCGGCGTCCTTGTCCTCGAGCACCCCAAACACCAGGCCCAGAGCTCTGCCTTGCAGCAGATCGGGCAAGGACTCGGCCAAAGCGCGGGCGGCGGCGGGGTTGTGGGCGCCGTCGAGCACACTCAGCGGGTCGCGCGCCACCACCTGCATGCGTCCGGGGACGACTGTCGCGCCCGCGGCGTCGCGCACGGCTTGTTCGCTGAAAGGGAGGCCCACCGCTCGCAGGTATGACTCGGCGGCCAGGCTCGCAAGCGTGAAGTTGGCGCGCTGAAAGGACCCGCGCGCGCGCAGTCGCAGCCCCTGCGGAGCGTCCTCGGCGACGGCGATCTCCGCGCCCAGTTCCTCGGCTAGCTTGTGCGCCAAGGCGAGCACTTCGGGCTGTAGGTTTGCGCCCAAGACCAGCGTGGAGCCGGCTTCGAGCACCGCCAGCTTTTCGGTGGCGATGTCGGCGATGGTGGGGCCGAGCCAGCGCGTGTGCTCGAGGCCGACATTGGTGAGCACCGCGACCGTGGAGTGGATCGTGTTGGTTGCGTCATAGCGCCCTCCGAGGCCGGCCTCGACGACGCCGACCTGCACCTCCCGGCGGGCGAGCTCCGACAGGGCCGCGGCGGTGAGCAGCTCGAACTGGGTCACGTGGTCGTCCTCGGCGAGCGTGCGGTTGACACGCTCGGCGGCTGCAGCCGCCCTGCCGATCGCGGCGGCGAAAGCGTCGGCGTCGATGTCTCGCTCCTCGATCTGGAGGCGCTCGGTATGGGAGAGCAGGTGAGGCGAGAGAAAGCAGCCGGTTCGCAGCCCGTGGCGCCCGAGGATCGCGGCGATCATGCGCGTGGTCGAAGTCTTGCCGTTGGTGCCGACCACGTGGATCGTTTGAAAGCTCCGTTCGGGCGAACCGAGCTCTGTCATCAGGCGACGCATTCGGTCCAAGCCGAAGCGCATGCCGAACAGCTCGAGCGAGCGCAGGTGACGCTCGGCGCGCTCGGGGCTCCAAGCGCCGCTCATAGCGACTCAAGCTCCGCGCGCAGGCGCTCCAAGCGCTCGCGCTCGCCGGCGACGACGTTCGCCGGCGCCTTCTCCACGAAGGCGGGCTTGGCGAGCTTTGCTTGGACGCGTTCGATCTCCTCTGTCAGCTTCTGACGCGCGGCCGACCGGCGCCGCTCGGCGGCCTGTAGATCGAGGCCCTGCGCCGAGAGAACTTCGATTGTGCCGCCGGGAATCGGAATCGAGGCGACCGGCTCGGCGACCGATCGCTCTTGGAAGTCGAGCCGTGCCATGCGCTGGACCAGCGGCCCGACCTCGTCATAGCCTTGAGCGTTCAGCCGCGCGGGGATCGTGGCGCCGGCGCGCGCTCCCACCGAGTCGCGCCAGCCGCGGGCGGCGACCGTCGCCTCGATCGCTCGCTCGAGCTCGACCTCCGCCTGCAGGTCGGTGAGCGACTCCTCCGCGCACGGGTAGGCGCCGGCGGCCAGCATCTCCCCCGAGTCCTCCAGATAGCCCCACAGCTCCTCGGTCACGAACGGGATGATCGGATGCGCCAAGGCCACCGTTTGGCGCAGAACGTGGAGCAAGGTCGCAGCCAAGGCTTCGCGTCCCTCGGCCTGCGCGTCCTCGCCCGCCTGTGGATCGAAGTCGGGCAAGCGGTGCTTGACGAGCTCCAGATACCAGTCGCACAGCTCGCCGTAGACGAAGTCATACAGTCCGAGGGCGGCGTGGGAGAAGTCGTAGTCTTCGATTCGCGCCGCCGTGTCGGCCTCGACACACGCCAGGCGCGAGAGGATCCAGCGGTCCTCGACGCTGCGCGGCAGAGGCTCGGGCTCCAGCTCGACGACGGCCTCGGGCCCGAGGCTCGCGTGGATGCGAAGCAAGGCGAATCGGGTGGCGTTGAACAGCTTGTTGGCGAGCGCCTGGCCCTGCTGGACCTTCTCGGCGGAGTAGCGCACATCTTGGGTGGAGGACATCGCCAGCAGACCGAAGCGCACGGCGTCGGCGCCGTGGCGATCGATCTCCTCCAGCGGGTCGATCCCGGTGCCCAAGGACTTTGACATGCGTCGTCCGTCGGGGGCTTGGATCACCGAGTGGATGTAGACGTCTGAGAAGGGCGCCTGACCGGTCAACTCGAGGCCCATCATGATCATGCGGGCCACCCACAGGAACAGGATGTCTCGGGCGGTGGAGAGCACGTTGGTCGGGTAGAAGGCTTTCAGCTGCGGGGTGTCCTGGGGCCATCCGAGCGTCGCAAACGGCCATAGCGCCGAGGAGAACCAGGTGTCGAGCACGTCCTCCTCCTGGCGCACTTCCCCTCCGCAGGCCTCGCAGCGCTCGGGCGCGCGCCGGGCCACGTTGACGTGAGCGCACGTCTGGCAGTAGTAGACGGGCAGCCGATGGCCCCACCACAGCTGACGCGAAATGCACCAGGGGCGAATGTTCTCCATCCAGTCCAGGTAGACGCGCCGGTGATTCTCGGGCACGATCCGCACGCGACCGTCGCGCACGGCGGCGATCGCCGGCTCGGCCAGATGCTCCATGCTCATGAACCACTGCAAGGAGATCAATGGCTCGATCCGCTTGCCCGAGCGGTGCGAGTAGGGGACCTCGTGCTCGTAATCCTCACGCGCCACGATCCTGTCTTCGCGCTCGAGGGCCTCGACGATCGCGGCGCGCGCCTCCATCACGGTAAGTCCGGCAAAACGCTCGCCTGCCTCGCTGCGCATGCGCCCGTCCTCGCCGATCACCGAGACCTGATCGAGTTCGTGTCGCACGCCGATCTCGAAGTCGTTGGGGTCGTGCGCCGGGGTGACCTTCAGCTGGCCGGTGCCGAAGTCCATCTTCACATAGTCGTCGGCGATGATGGGCAAGTGGCGCCCGACAAGAGGCAGGATCGCCGAGCGTCCGACGAGCTCGCGATAGCGCTCGTCCTCAGGGTGCACGGCGATGGCGGTATCCCCGAGCATCGTCTCGGGGCGCACGGTTGCGATCGTCACCTCTCCCCCACCGTCGAGGTCGTAGCGAATCGAGTAGAGCGTGTCGGTCTCGCGCCGCTCCTCGACCTCGAGGTCTGAGATCGCCGAGCGGCTGCCGGGGTCCCAGTTGACGATGTAGCGGTCGCGGTAGATCCAGCCCTTCTCATACAGACGCACGAACACCTCGATGACCGCGCGCGCGTAGTCCTCGTCCAAGGTGAAGCGCTCTTCGGAGTAGTCGCAGGAGGCGCCGAGGCGCTTGAACTGCTCGACGATCGTGTGGCCGTAGTGCTCGCGCCACTCCCACACGCGCTTGACGAACTCCTCGCGCCCGAGCTCTTGGCGTGAGCGCCCTTCGGCGCGCAAGGCCTTCTCGACCTGGGCTTGGGTCGCGATGCCGGCGTGGTCGGTGCCGAGGATCCACTTCGTTTGGGAGGTAGGCGATTGCGTGCGCGCCTTCATGCGGTGGTAGCGCACGAGCGTGTCCTGCACCGAGCCGTTGAGAGCGTGGCCCATGTGCAAAGAGCCCGTCACGTTGGGTGGCGGGATCGCAATCGAGTAGTTCTGGGCGGCCTCGCCGTTGGGCTTGGGATGAAACAGACCGGAGCTGAGCCAGCGCTCGGTGATCCGCGACTCGACCTCCTCGGGCTCGAAGCGGGTTCGCTGCTGTAGCTCGGCGATGCGCTCACTCATGGGAGCGTGAGTGTACGCGGGGCGGGTGGCGTCAGCCGGTTTGGGGCGGCGCTACTGGCCCAGGCCACCGAAGATGGCAAATGGACGTCCGGGGGCGTTGACGGCCTGCCACATCGGCCACGCGGAGCCCTCCACCTCGACGGTCGACCCTTGCGGGGCCTCCCCGCGCAGGCGCTCGGCCAGCGCGTTGGCGTCGTCCTCGTCTTGTGCTCCAAGTGTGAGATGGCGCCAGTGGCGCTTGACGGGGATCCCCTCGTCGGCCAGGCGCGACGCGAATTCGCGCGCGTCGTGGTGGGTGGGCACGCTCACGCGCACTTCCCACTCGGGGAAACCGGCTTGCTCGGATTCTTCGGTCTCCTCGCGCTCGAGCTGTTCGTGCTCGGCGGCGTGCTCGGCGGCGGTGGCGGGCAGCGGCAGCGAGGCGTCCTCCCAGCGGTCCTCCTCGGGGTGCCAGCGCCAGGAGCTGAGCTGGCCCGCGAGCTGCTTTTCGGCGAGCACATCCTCCACGGCCGCGCGTGCGCGCGCCGCCTCGGCCTCAGAGTCGGCATACAGAAACACGTGTTCACCCTCGTGGCTTACGGCGATGTGCTCAGGCCCCGAGGGACCGGCGCCCGTACCGCGCTCGCGCGCCTTCAGGGCGTGCAGTAGCTCTTGGGCCTGCTCGTGTGAGATCTCTACGCGAATGCGATAGTCGTCGTGCATTTCAGCGCTTCCCCGGCTTGACCATGTGAAGGGCAAGACCGGGGACAAAGGCAGGCGAAGGCCAGGCGTGCCGGCGGCGGTGCTCGGTCGTGGAATCAACCATCTAGGCCGACTCCTCGCGCAGCGAGTGCTCGCCGGGCTCCTCGGCCACGGCTTCGGTGACGAGCGTGGGGGTGGTGCCTTTCTCGACGGTGTCGCGGGTGACGACGCACTTCTTGACGTCGCGGCGGGAGGGCAGCTCGAACTGGACCTCGAGCAGGATCTCCTCGATGATCGAGCGCAGCCCGCGCGCTCCCGTTTCGCGCTCCAGGCCCTTCTCGGCGACCGCGTGCAGCGAATCGTCGGCGAACACGAGCTCGATCCCGTCGAAGGAGAAGAAGCGCTGGAACTGCTTGACCAAGGCGTTGCGGGGCTCGGTCAGGATCGAGACGAGATCCTCGCGCGTGAGCTGGTGCACCGCGGACATGACGGGCAGGCGGCCGATGAACTCGGGGATCAGCCCGTACTCGATCAGATCCTCGGGCAGGCAGCTCTCGAAGATCTCGCCGGTGTCGCGTTCCTGTTTGGTCTGCATCGAGGCGGCGAAGCCGAGTCCGTTGTGGCCGATGCGTCGCTCGATCACCTTGTCGAGATGGGCGAAGGCGCCGCCGCAGATGAACAGGATGTTGGTGGTGTCGATCGTCAGGAACTCTTGGTGGGGATGCTTGCGCCCGCCCTGGGGCGGCACGGAGGCCTGGGTGCCCTCGAGGATCTTCAGGAGCGCCTGCTGGACGCCCTCGCCGGAGACGTCGCGGGTGATCGAGGGGTTGTCGGCCTTGCGCGCGATCTTGTCGACCTCGTCGATGTAGATGATCCCGGTCTCGGCCTTCTTGACGTCGTAGTCGGCGGCTTGGATCAGCTTGAGAAGGATGTTCTCGACGTCCTCGCCGACGTAGCCGGCCTCGGTCAAGGCGGTGGCGTCGGCGATCGCGAAGGGCACGTTGAGGATCCGCGCGAGGGTCTGCGCGAGCAGGGTCTTGCCGCAGCCGGTGGGGCCGAGCAGCAGGATGTTGGACTTCTGCAGCTCGATGTCGGAGTCCTCGGACTGCATCATCTGCACGCGCTTGTAGTGGTTGTAGACGGCCACCGAGAGGGTTCGCTTGGAGGCCTCTTGGCCGACCACGTACTCGTCGAGCACGTCGTAGATCGCGCGCGGCTTGGGCAGGTTCTCCAGGTCAAACGCGGGCGGGGCGGCGAGCTCCTCGTCGATGATCTCGTTGCAGAGGTCGATGCACTCGTCGCAGATGTAGACGCCGGGGCCGGCGATCAGCTTCTTGACCTGCCGCTGGGACTTGCCGCAGAAGCTACACAGGAGCTGCTCGTTGGAATCTGTCGGTCTGGCCATCGTGTGTGTCTCCCCTTAAACGACCCGCATACCGGAACTAATGTTCCGAGATGACTCGATCGATGATGCCGTACTCCTTGGCCTCTTCCGAGCTCATGAAGTAGTCGCGCTCGGTGTCCTTGGAGACCTGCTCGAGCTTCTTTCCGGTGTGCTTGGCGATGATCTCATCGAGGCGTTTGCGCACGTCGATGATCTCCTTGGCGTGGATCTCGATGTCCGTCGCCTGTCCTTGGAAGCTGGATGAGACCTGGTGGATCAGGATCTTGGCGTTGGGCAGCGCCATGCGCTTGCCCTGCGCGCCGCCGGCGAGCAAAAGCGCGCCCATCGACATCGCGATGCCGACGCAGATCGTTTGCACGTCGGGCTTGATGAACTGCATCGTGTCGTAGATCGCAAGGCCCGCATAGACCGAGCCGCCGGGCGAGTTGATGTACAGCGAGACGTCCTTGTTGGGATCCTCGGACTCCAAGTGCAACAGCTGGGCGACTATCAGGTTGGCGATCTGGTCGTCGACCGGGGTGCCAAGGAAGATGATTCGCTCGTTGAGCAGGCGGCTGTAGATGTCGAACGCGCGCTCGCCTCGCGAGGTCTGCTCAACCACCATTGGTACAAGTGGGCTCATGGTCCTCGCTTCAGTTTCGCTTTACGGGCTGGATTCCTTCACAAGACGTCCTTTGGCCAGAGCCGCGGAGCGTCTGTGGGAGCGCACTCATAGGCTAGCGCTCCGGTGTCCACAGTCGTGCCGCGGCCTGCTCGCCGGTGGCTGAGTCCTGCTCGGCCTCGGAGTCGGGCGTCCAAAGCTTCTCGCGCGCCTGGGCCTGCTCGAGCGGGATCGGCTTGGCTTCGGCGGCGATCATCTCGACCGCCTTGCGCGCGGCGATGTCCTCGCGCACGTCCTCCAGCCGGCCGGACTTCTGAAGCTCGGCGAGCAGCTCGCCGGGCTCGGTTCCCTCGCGCGTGGCGGTCGGTGCGAGCGCCTCTAGTACGTCCTCCTCGCTGGCCTCGATCCCATCGGCGAGGACGACGGCGGCGATCACGGCTTCGCGGCGCAGCGATTGTGCCGCCTCGGGGGCCAGCTCGGCGATCAGGTCCTGCTCCTCGCGCCCGGTGATCTTCAGGTAGGCCTCGCGCGAGATGCCGCGATGGGAGAGCGTGTGCAGCATCCGATCCCACATCTCTTGTGCCTTGGCTTGCACGAGCGTCTCGGGGGTCTGGACCTCTGCGGCGGCCACGGCGGCGTCGAGCGCCGCCTCGCGAAACTCGGCGTCCACGCGTCCCTGCTCGGTCTCTCTCAGGCGGGTGCGTATGTCCTCGCGCAGCTCCGCCACGGAGTCGAAGCCCATGTCGACGGCGAAGTCCTCGTCGACCTCGGGCAGCCGCTTGTGCTTGACCTCCTTGACGGTCACCTCGAAGGACGCGTCTTTGCCGGCGAGCTCTTGGTTGGGATAATCGACAGGGAAGGACAGGTCGATCTTACGGGTCTCGCCTGCCGCGGCTCCCGCGAGTCCCTCCTCGAAGCCGGGGATGAGATTGCCCGATCCGAGTTCCACGAGCTGGTCGCGTCCCTCACCGCCTTGAAACGGCTCGCCCTCGATCGAGCCGAGGTAGTCGACGACGACGAAGTCGTTCAGCTCCGCGGCGCGCTCGATCGTCTCCAGGCGCGCCAGGCGCTCACGTAGACCGTCGATCTCGGTGTCGATTGCCTCCTCCTCGACGAGCGCCTCGCGCCGACCGACCTCGAGGCCCTTGTAGTCGCCGAGCTTGGCGGTGGGCAACACGCCGATTTCGATCGAGAACTCAAGGGCAGCCCCCTCGGGCGGCAGGTCGGAGAGGTCCAGCTGGGGGTCGCCGACGGGGACGATCCCGGCTGTGTCGATCGCGTCGGAATACCAGTTGCCGAGCGTGTCGCGCACCGCTTCCTCCAGGACGACCTCGCGGCCCACCTTCTGGATCACCAGCGGCGCTGGAACCTTGCCGCGACGAAAGCCGGGGATCCTCATTTCGCGCCCGAGCTGGCGCGCCTTGCGCTCCAGGCGCACCTCGACCTCGTTGGGGGGCACTTCCACGAGCACGCGCACGCGGGACTCGGGCAGTTCGGTGACGGTTGTCTTCAAAGCCGCTGACACGGCTGCCACGATACCGTGCGCGGGAATGCCAGCCCCCGCACGCCCCACCGAGCGACTGGAGAGATGGCTGTGGACCGGGCCGGTCGGACACCTGCTCGGCGGGTCGCTTGACTTCGCGCAAGCCCTCGCGCGCTATGCGCGCGCGAGGTGGCTGGCGTGAGGATTGCTAGACGGCGAGGCTGGCGCCGTCGAAGGAGAGAGCCACGCCGCGCGGCACGACCAGCACCGGCGCGGGTGCGTTCTCGATCAGGTTCTCGCTCGCGGCGCTGATCGACACGCGTCCCTGCTCGGCCTCCGGGCGCGAGCCGACGACCAGCAGGTCGGCGGTCTGCTTCTGGCCCTCGGGCTGCTCGCTGACGGTGCTCACCTCAGCGTCTAGCGCGCGAGCGAGCGCCTCGGCGGTCTGGACTGCGCTGCCGTCGCCGACGACGCCGACGCGAGCGATCTGTTGCGCGGCGCTGTGGGCAAATCCGGCGGGCGCCACGGCGACGGCCACTGTGCCTCCGTTGAGCAGGCGCTGAGCGGAGTTGCCGATCCCGATGCGACCGCGAGCGGTGTGGGAGTCAGAGCAGAAGACGATCACCTCGGCGCCGTTCTGGGCGGCGAGCTTGCTGAGACCCTCCGGCGTTGAGCGGTCGGTGATCACGTGGCGGGGAGCGTCTTGGCCGAGCAGCTCGGTGCCGCGCTTCAGCAGCTCTTCGGCCTCGTGTTGGGCGAGGATCTCGCGGCTTGCCTCATCCTCGGGGGCGTGACGCACGTAGGCGAGCGCCACCTCGGCGCCGGCTGCCGCGAACACTCGGCCGAGCGCTACGGCGTCGTCCTCGTTGTTGGTTCCGTCGTAGGAGATGATGATGTTGGCGGACATTTCGACTCTTTTCTTTCTTGTGCCTTTCGCCTGACCGTTGTGTCCGGCGCCTGTTGGGAGTTGGTGGCGATCGTCCTGTGTGGCACGATCCAAGCTTGAACTTCTCCTACAGAGTTCCACGCACCTGCCATCAGTACCAATGAAATTCATTATCTGAGCTATAAGGACAGCTAATGCTCAATGTGGGACGACTCAGAGCGCTGGTCGAGGTGGCGCGACGCGGGTCGTTCTCGGCCGCGGCGGAGGCGCTCTCCTACACCCAGTCGGCGGTCTCCCAGCAGGTCGCGACATTGGAGGCAGAAACGGGCATGACGCTGCTCGAGCGACATGCCAGAGGCGTGCGCGTGACGCCCGCAGGCCACGCTTTGGTCGAGCACGGCGAAGGGATCCTCGCTCGCCTGGAGGCCGCCGAGGCTGAGCTCTCGGCCATCGCCGGCCTGCGCGCGGGTCGCCTGCGGATGGCTTCCTTCCCGACTGCCGGCGCGACGCTGATGCCGCTTGCGATCGCAACCTTTCGCGCGGCCTATCCGGAGGTTGAGCTGACCTTGGCAGAGGGCGAGCCCGAGGAGATCGTCCCGCGCCTGCGAGCCGGCGAGTTCGACCTGGCGCTGCTGTTCGAGTTCGACGAGCCCGAAGATCTGGAGGGATTGGAGCGGGTCGAGCTGTTGGCCGACCCGATGTATCTGGCGCTGCCGGCAGCCCATCCGCTGGCGCGCAAGAGCGGCCTGCGCTTGGCCGACCTGCGCGGCGAGGCTTGGATCCAGACCTCGCGCGAGAGTCCCTGCGCGCGTCATGTGGTGCGCTGTTGCCACGCCGCGGGTTTTGAGCCGAATGTGTCGTTTGAAAGCGACGACTACCAGACGGTTCAGGGTCTGGTTGCGGCGGGCGTAGGCGTCGCGCTGATCCCGGAGCTTGCGTTCATGGATCGCACGTCGACCCGTGCGGACATAGCGATCCGCGAGCTCGCCCCCAGCCCGCCCGTGCGCCAGGTGATCGCCGCCGCCGCGACCGAGGCGCGCCTGAGCCCCGCCACCCCGGCGATGCTCTCGATCCTCAAAGACGCCGCCGAGCGCTACGAGCTCCAGGGAAAGCGCACCGCCCCGAGCGTTTGAACCTCGGGCTGTAGCTCGATTTCGAAACGCTCGGCCACCAGGCGTCTGCCCTCGGCCATCAGGGCGATCACGTCCGCGGTCGTGGCGTCGCCCATGTTCTCGATGAAGTTGGCGTGCTTTGGGGCGAAACGAGCGCCCCCCACGCTGAGACCGTTGCAACCGGCCTCGCTGAGCAGCAGACCGGCGCTGCGCCCCTCGGCCCTCGGATCGTCGGGGTTCTTGAAGGTCGAGCCGAACGTCTTGATGCCCTGCGGTTGGGCTTCGTGGCGGGCGGCGCGCATTTGCGCGAGCGTCGCCTTGACCTGCTCCACCGGCGCGGGGGCCAGCAGAAAAGAGGCGCGGGCCACGATCTCCGCGGCGGCCAGGTTGGAGTGGCGGTAGGAGAATCCCAGTTGCTCGGGCGTGCGGCGCTCGCTGCCGTGCGCGCTGAGGATCTCCACCCACTCCAGGGTGTCGGCGAGCCGCCCGCCGTATGCGTTGGCGTTCATTCTCACCGCGCCCCCGACGCTGCCGGGAATGTTCACGCCGAACTCGATCCCAGACAGTCCGGCCTGGGCGGCGCGCGCGCTGACCGAGGGCAGGCGCGCGCCGCCGCCACAGACCATGCGCTGTCCCTGATGCTGGATCAAGGCGAGCTTGCGGTCCAGCTTGAGGACCAGTCCAGGTACGCCCTCGTCGGCGATGAGCAGATTCGAGCCCGACCCGACGACCGCGACCGGAGCTTCGATCGCCGCGGCCCATGCCAACAGCTCGCGCAACTGGGCCTGTGTACCGGCCCGCGCAAAGTACTCGGCATCCCCGCCCGTTCGGATCGTGGCCATCCGCTGCAAGGGGAAGTCGCGCTGGACCGTCGAGGGCAGCGTCTTGGGCGAGGACCTAGACATCGGCGCACACCAGGTCGCGGCCGAGTCGATCGACGTCACCCGCGCCCATCACCACACACAGATCCTCGCGCCCCAGGAGCTCCTCCAAAGCCGCCCGCGCCTGCGCGAAGCCGGGTGTCCAGAGCACCGGGCGTCCGTCCGCGTGGGCCTCGGCGGCTCCTACGAGCGTGAGCCCACTCACACCGGGATGGTCCTCGGCGCGCTCGCGGGCCGGATAGACGTCGAGCACGACGACCACGTCGGCCTGGGCCAGGGCCGCGCCGAACTCCTCGGCCAGGAGCTCGGTGCGCGAGTACAGATGCGGCTGGAACACGGCGACCAGACGTCCGGGGCCCAGGGTGCGCGCGGCGCTGAGGGTGGCCGCGATCTCGGTTGGATGGTGGGCGTAATCCTCATACAGGAGCGCCCCTCCCCCGCTCCTGCCCAAGAGCTGAAAGCGCCTGCCTGCGCCAGAAAAGCCCGCCAGGCCCGCGATCGCCAGAGCTGTCTGCGCGCCGGCGAGCCTTGCGGCCTCGAGCGCGCCTGTCGCATTGAGCGCGTTGTGGGCGCCCGGCACGGACAGGCTCACCTCATGACCACGCCAGGCAAAGACCGAGCCTTTCCCCGACGGGCGCCAACCGTCGAGCTCGTAGAAGACGGCCGGCCCTTGGCGCAGCTCGCGCAGCTCGGGTGGGTTCCAGATCACCGCCTGCGGGGCTCCCGCCAGGAACTCGCGGAAAGCCTCGCGCAACTGCTCGAGCGTGGCGAAGGTGGCGTGATGGTCGAGCTCGACGTTGGTCAGCAGCGCGATCTCCACCTGCAGGCTGAGCATCGAGCGGTCAGACTCGTCGGCCTCCACGATCAACCATTCGCCCTCGCTCCAGTGTGAGTTCTCCATGCCCCGACCGACGGAGCTGCCCACCAGCCATCCGGGGTCAAGGCCCGCCGCGGCGAGGATGTGTACGAGCATCGCCGAGGTGCTCGTCTTTCCATGCGCGCCGGCGACCGCGATCGTACGGCGCATGGCGCTCAGTTCGCCGAGCAGCTCAGCGCGGGGACGGTCGGGCAGCCCGCGCTCGGCGGCGAGGCGACGCTCGGGGTTCTCGACGGGGATGGCGCTCGAGTGAACGAGCTCCACCTCGGCGCCGGCGGGAACGTTCTGCGCGGCGTGGCCGATGTGGGCGTCGAGCACGCCCTCGGCGCGCAACCGCTCCAGGTAGGGCGTGCAGGAGCGGTCTGAGCCCGACACGCTCGCACCCAGAGCGTGGGCGGCGCGCGCATAGCCGCTCATGCCGGCTCCGCCGACGCCGACGAAGTGAAGGTGGCGCCCGGCCCAGGGTCGGTCGCTCATCGCGCCGCGGCCAATACGATCTCGGCGATCTCCGCGCGGCTTCGGGGCGCGCAAGGCGGGCTGAGGCGGCGGCCATCGCGGCCAGGCGGGAAGGATTGGCAAGCAGGGCGGCGACTTCGCGCGCCAGGCGCGCGGGGCTCAGCTCGGAGTCGGCGATCACGATGGCCGCGCCCGCCTGGGCCATCCAACGCGCGTTGGCGCTCTGGTGATCGGCCGAGGCGTGCGGATAGGGAACGAGGATCGCGGGCAAGCCGTGCGCGGCGATCTCAAAGACAGAGCCTCCGGCGCGCGCGAGCACCAGGTCGCTGGCTGCCAGCGCCGCCCCGAAATCCGGCACGTCCAGGTACTCGCGCAGGTCATAGCCCGTGGGCAGCGGTCGCTGGGAGAGTTCGGGGTAGTCGCGACGACCGCACACATGCAAGACATGAAAGGCGCCGGAGGAGAAAGCGCTGAGCGCCGCTTGGTTGACCGTGCGCGAGCCGAGCGAGCCCCCGAACACCAGCACGCATAGCTCCTCGGGAGCCACACCGAAGCGCGCGCGCGCCTCGGCGCGGTCAGCCTTTAGCGGCGGCACCGGCCGCCCGGTGAGCCGGTAGCGAGGCCCCTCGCGCCCGGCGATCGGGAAGGACAGACAGACCGCCCGCGCGAGCGGGGCGAGCGCTCGGTTGGTCAGGCCCAGGTGACTGTCGGCCTCGCTCAGCACCAGAGGCACGCGCCTACTCAGCGCGGCCACGCCAACCGGTCCGGCGACGTAGCCGCCACCGCCCATCGCCACGTCGGGCGAGAGCTCGCCGAGCAGCGCGCGCGCCGCGAACGTGGCGCGCGCGGCTCGGGCCAGTCCACGCGCCGCCTTCAGCGGATTGGCGCGCGAGAGGCCTTCCACGGCGATCGTGTGAAACTCGTAGCCGGCCTGCGGCACGAGCTGCGCCTCGGCGCGCTCGCCGCCGATGAACGTCACCTGGGCGCCCTCAGCGCGCAGCGCGTCGGCCACCATCAAGGCCGGGATCACGTGCCCGGCCGTCCCTCCGGCGGCTATCGCGACTCTCTTGGCGGCTTCGCTCACGGCCCCATCGTGCCTGTTCGCGCGCTTGGGCGTCGGCAACCGCCCGCCCACGCGACTGCTCGGCGCTCGCGCCGCTGGGCGCCTTGGCTCGGGTGGACTTGCCTCGTGCCGGCTCCACGACCCGCATGTGGGCGCTACCACCGGCCGCTACGTTCATCAATAGGCCCATCGCCGCGAGTGTCACGATCAGGCTGCTCGAGCCATAGGAGACCAAGGGCAGCGGCACGCCCGTGAGCGGGGCCAGCCCCAGCACGGCGAACACGTTGAGCAGTGCCTGGGAGACGATCAGGCAGGTCATGCCGACAGCGATCAGGGCGCTGTGCAGGCTGCGAGCGGCCTTGGCCACGCGCAGGCCGGCGTAGGCGATCAGGCCGTAGAGGAACAGCACTGCGAACATGCCGATCACACCGAGCTCCTCGCCGATGACCGCCAGGATGAAGTCGGTGTGGGCCTCGGGCAGATAGAAGATCTTTTGCACCGACTGGCCCGGGCCCACGCCGAACAGGCCGCCGGAGCCGATCGCGATCTGTCCCTGAACGGCTTGAAATCCGCTGCCAGAAGCGTGCGCCCAGGGATTCACGAACGAGGTCAGCCGCGCGCGCTCATACGGGCGCGCGATCGCATACAGCGCCACGATCGCAAGCGTCGAGCCGCCGATGATCGCAAGATTGCGCATCGGGATTCCGGCCGCTACCAGCAGGGCGCAGCTTGTGAAGGCGATCACCATCGCGGTCCCGAGGTCCGGTTGGGTGGCGACCAAGACACAGGCGGCAGCCACGACTGAGAGCAGTGGTTTGAACAGCTCGCGCAGGTCGAGCACGCGCTGGGGGCGGCGCGCGAGCAGGGCGGCCGAATAGAGCACGAGCGCCAGCTTCAAGAGCTCGGAGGGCTGGAACTGGAGCGGCCCGCTGCCGATCCAGCGGCGAGCGCCGTTGACGCTGACCCCGACGTGTGGGATGTGGACCGCCACGACCAGCGCGAAGGAGACCGCGAGCATCGGACCGACCAGGCTCTGCACGCGCGCGACGCCGTCGCGGGCGAGCAGTTGCATCACGACCAGGCCGAGGGCGCCGTAGATCACGAACTTGATCAGGTAACCGGTGCCGGTGCCGTGGCCTTCGAGCAAAGTGCTGGCCGAGGAGGAGCTATAGACCATCACCGCACCGAAGGCGAGCAGGCACAGCGTGGCGGTCAAGAGGATGCGCTGCTCGATCGTCTGGGAGGCCGCGCTCGCACGCGAGGAGGATCTGGAGCCCCGCGCTTTGCGGGTTGCGGTAGCGATTGAGCGCCCTGCGGCTGTGGCCATCAGGGCTCACTTCGACACGGCCGCGCCCATACCTCCCGCGGCTTGGCGCGGGCGCGGGCAAGCCGGCAGGCGCCGCGGATGTCTCTAGGCTGGCGATGTGGCCACCCAGCCTGCCGAGCAGTCCCGTCGCTTCGACCCGGATGCGTTTGAGAGCTTCCGCTTCTTGGGGCGCGATCTCGCCGCCGAGGGGCGCGTCGCGCTGCGCTACGCCCTCGATGACGAGCACGATTTCGTCGAGGAATTCGATATCCCGCTGCGCGCGCCCGTCTCCTCGCAGCTGCGCGAACGTGTCGACGGGCTGCTGTCGCTGCTGCATTGGGTCGCGGGGGTCAGCTACTACAAGATGGCCGCACCGCCGACGGTCGGCTGCGAGGGCGAGCAGCCCACGCCGGCGGTCGCAAGGCTGTTGGAGAGCCTTTACTCGGAGGGGCTCGGAGAGTTCGCCTTTGTCAACAAGCTCGCGGCGCTGCCTCGTCCGAGCTTTCCGAGCGTGCCGGCGGATGCTCCCGGCCCGAGCCCTGTCGCGCTGGCGCGCGACGCGCGTGTGCTCGTCCCGATAGGAGGGGGCAAGGATTCGATCGTGGCCCTGGAGACGATGCGCCGCTCCGAGCATGAGACGGTTCTGTTCTCGGTCGGCAATGCGCCGCCCATGATCCGCACCGAGCGGGTTGCCGGCCTCCCCAGGCTGATCGTCAATCGTCGCCTCGACCCTCGCGTCCAGGAACTCAACCTTGCCGGCGCCTTGAACGGGCACGTGCCGATCACGGCGATCGTCGCTTGCGTGGCGCTGTTGACCGCGGCTTTGAACGGGTTCGACGGGGTGGCGATGGCCAACGAGCGCTCGGCTTCCAGCGGCAACTTGGACTGGGACGGGATCGAGGTCAACCATCAGTTCAGCAAGAGCCTGCGCGCCGAAGATCTGTTGCGGGCCGCTTTGGCAGAGAGCGCTGCGGGACTGGAGCTGTTCTCGATCTTGCGGCCCGCTTCGGAGCTTTCGATCGCGCGCGCCTTCGCGCGCCTGGGCGAGTACCACGGGTCGTTCACAAGCTGCAACGCGATCTTCCGGCTGGACCCGGCCAGGCGCGCCGGCTCGTGGTGCTGTGACTGTCCGAAGTGCCGCTTCGTCTTTCTCGTGCTGGCTCCCTTCAGCGACCCGGCCCATCTGCGCGAGGTGTTCGGGCGCGATCTGCTCGAGCAGGAGGATCAGTTCGAGGGCTTTGCGCTGCTGACGGCAACCGGCGGCGAGAAGCCTTTCGAGTGCGTCGGCGAGGAGCAGGAGAGCCTCGCGGCGATCCGCCTCTTGGCCGAGGATCCGCGCTGGCGCGAGCACCGCGTGCTGCGGCGTCTGATCGACGAGGTGCTGCCGTTGCATCCCCTACCCGCCGGCTCACCGCGGCGCTCGCGCTCAGCGAGCGCCACCACGTGCCAGCCCATTTGATGCCGTACGTCGATGCGATTCTCGGAGCTTGACGGTAAGCGGGTGGGCCTGTGGGGAGTGGGTCGCGAGACCCGCTCGTTCGCCACACAGTTGGCCAAGCGTGCGCCGCAAGCCCAGATCGCGACGATCGCACTCGACGCGCCCCCGAGCCGGGGCGCGCGAACTGGCGCAGACCCACGGAGCGCAACTGGTAGGTGCCGCGCAGGCGCCAGGCGCCTTGGCCGAATGCGATCTTGTCGTGCGATCTCCCGGGGTATCTATCCACCGTCCAGAGCTGGGCGAGTTGCGCGAGCGTGGCGTCAGCGTCACCACCGCCACGTCTCTTTGGATGGGCGAGCGGGAAGGCCGAGCCGTGATCGGGGTGACGGGCACGAAGGGCAAGAGCACCACGGCGATGCTCATAGCCCACTTGGCTCGAGCAACGGGAGGCGAAGTCCATGTCGTGGGCAACATCGGCGAGCCGGCGCTCAACCTGCTCGATCGGCCCGGCACGGAGCTTGCGGTGGTTGAGCTCTCCAGCTACCAGATAGCCGACCTCGAGGTCGGTCCGGAGATCGCGATGGTGACGAACCTGTACCGCGAGCACACCGACTGGCACGGCTCCTACGAGACTTATCGCGCAGAGAAGCTGCGCCTGCTCAGCCTGCCTGGAGTGCGGGCAAGTGTTCTCAACGGCCGCGATCCTGAGCTCGCCGACGCGATCACGCCCCGGCGCCGCTGCTGTATGGACGCCCACAGGGATGGGACGTGCTCGATGGCGCGATCGCATACGAAGGACGGCCGGTGGTCGCGATCGACAATCTGCCATTGCGAGGCCAGCACAACGCTCTGAACCTATGCGCCGCGCTGAGCGCCCTGGAGATATACGGCGCGCCGCGTCCGGCGCTACCGGAAGCCCTGAGCGATTTCAGCCCGCTTGCGCACAGGTTGGAGACCGTCTGCGAGACGGATGACCTGCTGTGGGTCGACGACAGCATCTCGACCACTCCCGAGTCGACCTTGGCCGCCCTTGCGAGCTTTCCCGACCATCACATCGTGCTGCTGGCCGGCGGCGAAGATCGCGGCCAAGACTATGAGCCTCTCGCCCAAGAGCTCGCGTGCGCAATGCGACCGTGATCGGCCTGCCGAACACGGGCGAACGCCTGCTCGAGCATGTGCGCGGGGCGGGTGCGCCTTCTTCGTCCATGCTCTCGGCAAAGGATATGGCCGACGCCGTTACCCTTGCACATTCGCTGGCACATGAGCGCTCCACTCGAGGGCGTTCGGTGGTGCTGCTCTCACCCGCGGCCCCCAGCTACAACGCCTACCGCAACTTCGAAGAGCGTGGAGCGCACTTCCGCAGCCTGATCCCAGGCTCAGGACCATGAGGAGGGCATTGTGGGCGCCACGGCGAGCTACCTGGCCAGGTCCGCTTGGTATAGCGCCCGAAGCGCCCTGATCGTGGAGCGGATCTCCTGCAGGTAGTTGTGCGGCTCGAATGTCTGCATCAACCGCGCGTCGAGGTCACCTGGCTGGATGCCCACCACGTCCACCTCCACCTCGTGCTTCACTGCGAGCATCCGCAGCGCATCGGCGTGCTGATAGGGGGCATAGATGTCCGACGTGACCACTAGCACCCGCTCGCCCGGGCGCAGCTGGGCGTACTCGCTGGCGAACCACTCATAGGTGTCGGCTGTATTCGCACGCCTCACGCCAGGTTCCGTCGAGGGTGCAGCGATCACGCTGACCGGCACCGCACCCGTCCGATACTCGTGCACCGTCCAAGACTCCCCGACGACGGTCGAAGGCACGCCCCGAACCTCGGACGGCTCTCCCAAGCAGAAGGCTCTTCGCACGCCAGAGTCCATCGCCTCAAGCTCGTCGCTGAGCTCACCTTCTTCGATCCGCGCGACCAAATCCAGCTCGTCGCCGCCAAGCGGTCGGTGACCGCCAAGGGCCGTGACGCGCCCCACCTTCAGCGGCTCGTTTGTTCTCGCGTCCTTCTCGGCGAGCAGTCGAGCGGCGTGCAGCGGACGAGCAAAGCATGCGCGCACGAGTCCGCCAAGGATCAGCATATGGTCGTAGCGGTCATAGGGCGGCCTGGAAGTGCCGATCAGGCCGAGCCGGTGCGCCGCCTCTACCACCAGGTCACCCTGCTGTTCTCCGAGCACGGGCGCCGTGACCAGGTTGCGCTCGACGCCGCCGCGGAAGTCCCACCGTGTGGAGAACTCGTCGAGCCAGGCCAACAGGTCCGCAAGGCTCATTGCCGCACCGGGAGGGTCTCCGTCGAACTCCCGCACAAGCCCATGCAGGTGAGGCGAACGCGCCCAGGCGGAGACGGCGCTCTCCAGCCCGCGACCATCGGAGGGGAGCGGCTGGACCGGACTGCGCTCCAGCTCGCCGACCGTCTCCTTGGACAGTCCATCGAGCAGGGCTTTCGAGCGTGGAGGCACAGCGTGGCGCGCCATCGCGACCTTGGCCAGGAACCTGGCGACCTTGCCGCTCTCGGCCAGATCGAGTTCTCCGTCGAGGCTTGCGCGCATTCCCAAGGCTTCGACGGCATGCTCGGTCGCCTCCCGCAGCCACCCGCTGCGCTGCCATGGCAACGCCGGGATCAGGACGGCTCGGTAGTAGCCGACATAGCCGAGCCCGATCACGCAAGCGGCTATGTGCGGATGGCTGCCTCTCTCGTAGAGACGTGTTCGGATCCTCAGCACTTCTTCGTAGATGGCTTGCGCTTCGCCTAGGAGCTTGTCTGCGTTGCGCGAATCCTCCTTTGCCAGGGCGACCCGAATACCAGCGAGGTTAAAGCGGCTGCGCGCCAGCTCGGTCGCCGAGATCTCGATCCCGTTAACCGGTTGCGTTCGTCTGTCATCTGCCTCGATTAGCACTGCTAAAGCGGCCCGCAACAGTTCGAGCTTGGTCTCGTGCGTCCGGGGATAGTCGGCGAGCTTCTGCATCAGAAGGCCTTGCATCGCCATTGCCTTGCCGACCTGCCGCTCTTCTCCAATGCTGGCCGCCAGCTTGGCGCGCTCGCGCGCCTGGCGCAGATCTCGCTCCATGATCGCGCGTCGCTCGCCCGGATCGTCGATGTCTCTCGCGTTACGGTCGGGATGCTGATTGACGGCACGCGCCTGTCCAAGCATGCAATCCGCCAGGCGCGACTTGTCGGCATGGAGGTGAGATTCGGCATGAGCGTAAAGTTCGGCCGACGGCCAGGTATGCCCATGCAACTCGCACAGCTCGGCTACCGAATACATCGCGACGCCCAGCTCGTGGTCGATCTCCCCACGCGTCGCGTCTATGCGCCGGAGCCTCTCACTTAGACGCTCGATGCTCTCAAGATCCCCATACATGTCGTAGATCTCCTGCATCTGTGGATCGGACGCCAGATGCAAGACGATTTGATCGCACGCCTCGGGCTCCGATGCCTCCAGGTCTGATCGCACCGCCGCACCAAACAGACGGTGCATACTCACCAAGGGTGAGGTCTCCTCGCGGCGTAGCAGCCCTATCGCGGCCAGCTTCTCGACGATCGCCTCGGCGGCAGGCGCGATCCGCGTCAGCTTCTCAACCGGTTGGCTGTCAGCCGGCAGGTATGCGCAATGGCGGGCGAGAAGCAGATACTCGTCAAAGCCGCGCAGCTCTCGCGCGTTCGCCCAGAATGTGGCGGGTCCGGCGCGCTCGTCGCGAGATGACAGCTCTGCCGGCTTGTGGGCGGCGATCCTTGCCGCGTCGAGCCCGCTGGCCTTCATCAAGTCCTTGAAGGCATACAACAGCAGCAGCCGTCCTCCGATGAGATCGGTCAGCTCGCCTTGGATCTCGTGGTCGAGCTCGTCGTCGCTCACGGTCGGCAGGCGGCACGGCTTCACGCCGTGCATGCGCTCCCACGCGGGATTGGTGGTCGTGATCAGCACAAGCTGGTCCTCTCTAAGGCTCAGGCAAATATGTCCCTAGCTTGGCTGGATCGCCGTCGGCGTTATCGAGCACGACGACGTAGCGCGCGCTTGAATCGGCGAGCCGGCCGAGAGCCGCGCTGGCATACCCGGCGCGATCGGCGGAGGGCAGACGGGCTCTTGCCGGTTGCGCTCACGCAGCTCAGCCTCGGCAAGGCTGTTTACGAGCGCCTCGCGATCGGACGCGTTGAGGAACCATCCAGCCCCAGCCTTAGCTTTAAGGGCCACCTGACGGGCGAGCGTGCTCTTGCCCGCGCCCGAGCGTCCGATCAGCACGACCGTGCCCGATTGCGCTTCCAGCTCGGCGAGCAGGGCCTTGTGGCTGGCGTACTCGTCGAATTTGCCCTCCGGTCCGGGGACGTAGAAGCTGATTGCGGGTCGAGATGTCGGAGGGTCGAGCGGCGGCTGCAATGACTGGTGCAGCCAGGCCACGTCGACCAGTCGCAGACCGTGCCGCACGATCCAATCGCGGCCTAACCCGACCGCCCCCCCAAAGTCGAAGTTTGCGTCGGTGACCCTGAAGCAATCGACCGCTATCAGTTTGCCTGTGTCGATCTCGTCAACCAACTGTGAGTCTGGCCTAAACCATGCGACACCCTCTTGACCGGGTCTTGCCTCTCCTCCCAGGCTGGACAAATCGAGTGGCCGGTGAGGACCATGAGGTGGGTGTAGCCAGCCGGGAGCCACGACGACGAACGCGTGCGTGTCAGTAACCGCCAGCAGGCAGCGGACGTGTGCTTCCTCACACATCGCTGCATAAGCGACCGCGATATCGAGGCAGGTGCCATATTTGTCTTCGAGGACCCACCGAGGATCCCTGATCTGCTGATGGCGAGCGATTGTTATCTCGTTTGCGCGGCAAACTCTTGCGGGACCGGGGAACTGTGCAATGTCGAGAGTGCCGTTCTGCCGGATCCTGACCCTAACCTCGTGGCTGGCGATGCTGATGACTGGCCATTGTCCCGGCACGGCAGCGCTCAGGGGCTGAATCTTGGCGCTGGCGGCCCGCCCGTCAGTCAGGGCGGAGGCGGCCCGGGTACCAGCGGCCGTCCCACGCGGATCCTCGCGACCTTCAGGCGTATCCGGGCAGGCGTCCACCCAGATGGACGACTTCGGCGGCATGTCGGGCGGACGGGCACGCGGAGGCGAGGCGCTGGGGACGCCGCTCTTGCCACGGCTGCCAGGCGACCCTGGCTCACCGGATCCCGACGAATCGACGATTGGACCGCCGCTGGGTGCCCCGGGGCGGCACGCGTCAAACACCGGCTGTCAAGCCGAGAACGAAGCGCACCGGTGCGAGCGTGGGTTCATCGGGACTGCTGGCCCGCTCTGGCCGTGGAGCAGACCCGCTCAGCTTCGACTCGGTGCGGAAGAGCCTGCGTAACGAGATCCAGGCCAATCGTCAGGAGATCCAGCCCTCCGGTTTTGATCCGGTCACCCTGGGGTCGCGGGCCGCCATGGAGGTTCCAGCACGGCAGGATGAACTCGGCCGGCCGATGGACGACTCTGGACCGCGCCATCGGCCTCTTGATTCAGCAAAGCCTGGAC